>CP048469.1:0-2700000 GCA_025559845.1 Agrobacterium tumefaciens | reverse complement strand
TGTCATCAATGAATGACCTGGTTGTAAAAGGTAACCGGGTCTGTCGCTTATGGCGACTATGTGGTGAGCATAGACAATGAGAACGAACAAGTGTTCTAAGGGCATTTGGTGGATGCCTTGGCATGCACAGGCGAAGAAGGACGTGATACGCTGCGATAAGCTGTGGGGAGCTGCGAATAAGCTTTGATCCATAGATCTCCGAATGGGGCAACCCACCTTAAATGCTTGGAAAATCCAGTCTGTTTTATGAACGGCCTGGGTTTCCAAGCATTGTGATAAGGTATCTGCACCTGAATACATAGGGTGTAAGAAGCGAACGCAGGGAACTGAAACATCTAAGTACCTGCAGGAAAGGACATCAACCGAGACTCCGCAAGTAGTGGCGAGCGAACGCGGACCAGGCCAGTGGCAATGCTGAATAAAGTGGAACGGAATGGAAAGTCCGGCCATAGAGGGTGATAGCCCCTTACACGTAGAACAGGCATTGTCCTTGAGTAGGGCGGGACACGTGAAATCCTGTCTGAACATGGGGAGACCACTCTCCAAGCCTAAGTACTCGTGCATGACCGATAGCGAACAAGTACCGTGAGGGAAAGGTGAAAAGCACCCCGACGAGGGGAGTGAAATAGAACCTGAAACCGGATGCCTACAAACAGTCGGAGGGCGCAAGCCTGACGGCGTACCTTTTGTATAATGGGTCAACGACTTAGTGTAACTAGCAAGCTTAAGCCGGTAGGTGTAGGCGCAGCGAAAGCGAGTCTGAATAGGGCGATTTAGTTAGTTGCATTAGACCCGAAACCGAGTGATCTAGCCATGAGCAGGCTGAAGGTTGGGTAACACCAACTGGAGGGCCGAACCCATAACTGTTGCAATAGTTCGGGATGACTTGTGGCTAGGGGTGAAAGGCCAATCAAACTCGGAAATAGCTGGTTCTCCGCGAAATCTATTTAGGTAGAGCGTCGACCGAATACCCTCGGGGGTAGAGCACTGGATGGGCTATGGGGACTCACCGTCTTACTGATCCTAACCAAACTCCGAATACCGAGGAGTACTAGTCGGCAGACACACGGCGGGTGCTAACGTCCGTCGTGAAAAGGGCAACAACCCTGACCTCCAGCTAAGGTCCCCAAGTCATGGCTAAGTGGGAAAGGATGTGAGGATCCCAAAACAACCAGGATGTTGGCTTAGAAGCAGCCATCATTTAAAGAAAGCGTAACAGCTCACTGGTCTAAATAAGGGTCTTTGCGCCGAAAATGTAACGGGGCTAAAGCCATGCACCGAAGCTGAGGATTTGCAGCAATGCAAGTGGTAGCGGAGCGTTCCGTAAGTCTGTGAAGGCGGACCCGTGAGGGCTGCTGGAGATATCGGAAGTGCGAATGTTGACATGAGTAACGATAAAGAGGGTGAGAGACCCTCTCGCCGAAAGACCAAGGGTTCCTGCTTAAAGTTAATCTGAGCAGGGTTAGCCGGCCCCTAAGACGAGGCGGACACGCGTAGTCGATGGGAACCACGTTAATATTCGTGGGCCTGGTGGTAGTGACGGATCTCGTGTGTTGTTCAACCTTATTGGATTGGTTGGGCGGCGAAGAGGTTCCAGGAAATAGCTCCACCGTATAGACCGTACCCGAAACCGACACAGGTGGTCAGGTAGAGTATACCAAGGCGCTTGAGAGAACTATGTTGAAGGAACTCGGCAAATTGCACGCGTAACTTCGGAAGAAGCGTGACCCCATTTTACGCAAGTATGATGGGGTGGCACAGACCAGGGGGTAGCGACTGTTTATCAAAAACACAGGGCTCTGCGAAGTAGCAATACGACGTATAGGGTCTGACGCCTGCCCGGTGCTGGAAGGTTAAAGGGAGGGGTGCAAGCTCTGAACTGAAGCCCCAGTAAACGGCGGCCGTAACTATAACGGTCCTAAGGTAGCGAAATTCCTTGTCGGGTAAGTTCCGACCTGCACGAATGGCGTAACGACTTCCCCGCTGTCTCCAACATAGACTCAGTGAAATTGAATTCCCCGTGAAGATGCGGGGTTCCTGCGGTCAGACGGAAAGACCCCGTGCACCTTTACTATAGCTTTACACTGGCATTCGCCAAGGCATGTGTAGGATAGGTGGTAGGCTTTGAAGCAGGGACGCCAGTTCTTGTGGAGCCATCCTTGAAATACCACCCTTATCTTCGTGGATGTCTAACCGCGGTCCGTTATCCGGATCCGGGACAGTGTATGGTGGGTAGTTTGACTGGGGCGGTCGCCTCCGAAAGAGTAACGGAGGCGCGCGATGGTTAGCTCAGACCGGTCGGAAATCGGTCGTCGAGTGCAATGGCATAAGCTAGCCTGACTGCGAGACTGACAAGTCGAGCAGAGACGAAAGTCGGTCATAGTGATCCGGTGGTCCCGTGTGGAAGGGCCATCGCTCAACGGATAAAAGGTACGCCGGGGATAACAGGCTGATGACCCCCAAGAGTCCATATCGACGGGGTTGTTTGGCACCTCGATGTCGACTCATCGCATCCTGGGGCTGGAGCAGGTCCCAAGGGTATGGCTGTTCGCCATTTAAAGCGGTACGTGAGTTGGGTTCAGAACGTCGTGAGACAGTTCGGTCCCTATCTGCCGTGGGTGTAGGAATATTGACAGGATCTGTCCCTAGTACGAGAGGACCGGGATGGACGTATCTCTGGTGGATCTGTTGTCCTGCCAAGGGCATAGCAGAGTAGCTATATACGGAATGGATAACCGCTGAAGGCATCTAAGCGGGAAACCAACCTGAAAACGAGTGTTCCCTATCAGAGCCGTGGAAGACGACCACGTTGATAGGACGGGTGTGGAAGTGCAGCAATGCATGAAGCTTACCGTTACTAATAGCTCGATCGGCTTGATCGTTCTCATTGTTCATGTTCATCAACGATGAATTGACGTGTTCAAATCAAACGAAGCAATCGCTTCCCAGCTTCTCGAAAAACAACGCTTGTTGCGTTTTGCCGACCTGGTGGTTATCGCGGGGCGGCTGCACCCGTTCCCTTTCCGAACACGGCCGTGAAACGCCCCAGCGCCAATGGTACTTCGTCTTAAGACGCGGGAGAGTAGGTCGCTGCCAGGTCTGCAAAACGCAACATTCAAATCTTCTCATCACATGAGGGCCTCAAGCCCATAACAGAGGCCGCACATCGCGGCCTTTTTTGTTATAATATCAGCTTCTCAGCAGACAAATCTGCTGAATGAGACTTCGCCAAAGGCAAAGTCATTACGATATTTTGCCGTCGGCAAAAATCGGAGGACGCAAACACATCGTGTTTGCTCTGTCGCGACAAATCCTCTGGATTTGCGCTGGTTCGGACGACGCAAGCGTCGCCTAGATAACGCGGGGTGGAGCAGCCCGGTAGCTCGTCAGGCTCATAACCTGAAGGCCGCAGGTTCAAATCCTGCCCCCGCAACCAATCTAATCCCCCCACACACAAAAATACCCTCCCGGAATAACTCCGAACAAAACATCCCCAAATCACCCGCAAGGGGCCTTGGACAATATGGGCTCAGTTGGTGATCACAGCGACCTGTACGGTATCTCCGACAGGCTTAAGCTGATTTCGCTGAACTCCCTGACGGCAATGGTTGCAGCCTGGAGAATACGCTGCTGTCGATCCCAATGTTGCGACCGTCGCAATTGGGGACCGAGATCAAGTGGCGCCTAAAAGAGGGAAGGGCATCGCGCAGGTTCACAGATGGATGACCGAGGGGGAAAAATTAGAGGGCCAGACGTCATTGTTTCGCCCTGAGTCTTTGAAGGTCCACACGAGTTGTTGATAGAGGTGGCCGTATCTGGTCTTTCCGTCGCGCTGATTGTGGTCGACCATGTCGAAAAGTTGTTTGGCGCAACACGCTCATCACCTCGAAGAGATTGAGCAAGCTGTGTGGCTGATGAGAGCGGAGTGCGCCACAGAGATTGCCGTTAGACACGCGTCATGTTCTCAGTGGCTGGTGAGCCAGCGCATTTCGATTGGCGATACGATAAACGTGCTGCCGTGGTCGTCGTCCCTCCAGACGAGATAGGCGCACATGCGGGCGTTGCCGGGGAGAAAGCCTATGTGTGGATCGACCAGGAAGTTTCCTTCCGAACCGACGCGTCGGGCAGCTTCAAGTGCCGATTTGAAAAATGACTCAAACTTTACCAAAGCGGAAAGACGCTCTTCTCGCGTCGGGCGGTCTTCCTCTGCAGAATAGGCAATTGCCAGCTTCTTACGATAGTCGTCGCACGACGTCAGGTTATCCCAAGTAATTTCAATCGTCTCGACCCGATAGGCATAAAGGTCTGCAGCGGTCATTTCGTTCTCAATCAGCTTTCTTGCACGACGTATTCCCGCCTAAGCTTCGTCGTGCTGCAACGTTCACGTTTAACTCGGATGCACCTAAGGCAGATGCGGATAGATTGATGGCGCGACGGTGAGTGAGATGGCTCCGATAGTTATGAGGAACAGCATCGATAGTTCAAAGAATGCGCGCATCCGCACCACGCGTGCGGCTTTGGTTCGTTGTTCGCGGTTCATTTTCGTTTGTGTCCCTAGAAAAACCGCCCTGTCGACTTGCGGGTGAAAGAAAAGCGACAGGGCGGTCTGGAAGCCTGTTATGACACCCGCCGCATATGTGGTTTGATGCTGCGGGGCAGGCTCCCGAACGAAAAGCGCTGGGAATTTCTGCTGCGGAAAACGTCTTTCAGCTTCAGGCCCTGCCGTTCCGGCAGGCAGCCGACCTGTTCGGGATGGCCGTCGCTTTCGTCTTTCGCAAAGCGCACGGCCGATGCTCTATCGATAAACAGTCCTCCGACGAGGCCTAGCCTGTCGCAGACCAGCCACCAGCCATTTTCATTTTGGCCGATGGTGAACCTGGCATTGGTCGAAGGGGGCGGTTCGACGAGCTTCTCGTGCATCCTTTTTACTCCGGTGATTAGTGTTTTTCAGGATTTTCGGTTGTCTGAGGTTATTGGATGGCGTTCATGACGACCGAGACGGCAAACAAAAGGCCGCCTACGACAGCCATGAGCCTGACCAGCATGAAGAAATCCGATGGTGCAGGTTGCTTCTTCATTGGCTCGCGTTTTTTGGCCAAGGTTTCTGTGGCCTCCCGTCTGCGCAATTCGCTCTGCATCCGATAATACAATCCAAAACGTCCATGCATCTGTGAACACTCCTTGAAACAGGCAGCCATTTGGCTTCCCTGCGCCAATGAACGATATGGATCGGCGCATAAGTTTTCGATTGGGGAGAGAAGTGCGCCAGATAATCTTTTCATAAAGACAACTTGCCATTGGCCATTTGGCGTGCGGTTTTTGCCTCGATAACCAAGTCCGATCTTCCGCAGTTATGGCATTCGCTTCGCAGTGTCTTCAGCGCCTGAAAGATCGACTGCGCCGTCTCGTCCGAAATGTTTGTCAGCGGAAGTCGGACTGAGGCATCAATACCGCGCAAGCGGGACAGAGCCTGTTTCAATCCGGCCGGAGTACTTTCCTGCGAGACCGCTTTTATCAAGGGACGCAATTTTTCATCGATCTCGCATGCCTGCTGCAGGTCACCGTCGCGGATCGCGCGATGCAGGTCCAAAACCAGCGATGGGCAGAGGTTCGCGACGCTCGATATCGATCCGTGGGTTTGGGCCAGAAGACTGACCGTTGCGGCGTCGTTGCTGCAAAAACTCAGGACTTCGGGATCGATGCAGCCGCGCTGTGCGATGATGCGGCCAAAGTCGGCGGTGTCGTCAACGACGCCAATCACACTCGGTATTTGCGACAGGCGATGAATGGTATCCAAACTCATGTCCACTGCCGCATGACCTGGATCGTTCTGAACGAGGATCGGCATCGCGGTTCGCTTCGCCACTTCTTCGAAGTGGTGAATGATGCCTTTCTGGGCCGGGCGATTATAATATGGCTGGACTATTAGAACGGCGTCGGCGTCGAGATGTTCGGCCTCGCGGGTTCTGTCACAGGTGGTGGCTGTGCTGTTCGTCCCGGTTGCGACCACAATGGGAATCTTGCCTTTGCTGATATGCACGCAACGGCTTATCAAACTGCGGCGTTCCGTTTCCGTCAAAGTCGGTGCTTCTGCTGTCAGGCTATTGAGGACGAGGCCTTCGATGCCCTGATCAATCTGCCACTCCACCAGGTGGTCAAAGGCGGCGTAATCGACACTATGTCCACGAAACGGTGTTACCAGCGCGGTCATCGTAACAGCTAATCGACGTCTGTAATGGGAACTTTCCCGCACGCTATTCATCCTTGTCTTCGTTTGCGATTAGTCTTGTCTTGCGCTTGGACTGGCCACCGTTTCGGCGTTCGAAAATATCCAGAAGGGCAATGAACATGGCAGCCGCCATATCCCTGTGCTTCCCGGTTGCTTTTGCCGCGTGGCCTTCGACATCGGTCGATGCCGAACAAAACCAGTCGCTTCCCGTTCGTCGCATATGGTCGAGACATATGGGCGGAGAGAGCGTCGAGATGGCCAGAACCATTGCATCGAGAAGCGCGTTTGCACGCAGGAACGATTGAAAGCGCACGGCTGCTACGGTTTTGTCTGAACAAAGCGCAGGAAAAGCCTGTTTTGCCAGGCACCACACATGCTCCTCACGGAGCTGCGATCCGTTCAGCAGGCGGTGGCGAAGTGTGGCGGTGTCGAACAAGTCGTTGTGCATTCAATGCGGCTGCAGGTTGTTTGCAGCTTGGGTAGCGCCGATCGGCATAGAGTTTCGATTGCGGATCGAGGCTCTCGACGTAAAAAAAATATAAGGAAGAAATGTCGGTGTGACGTGTTTGTCAGCCCAGCCGATTTCTGAACAGCCATGCCGCGAGCGGCAACGTCACAATGGCGATTGCCAGCAACGGGACGAAGTTGAAGGCGATATCGCCAAGCCCGGCACCTTCCAGATAAACGCGCCGGACCAGATCGATGCCGAAACGGAGCGGGTTGGCGTATGTGACTATCTGCAGGATGATCGGCATGTTGCGGATGGGTGTGAGCAGACCGGAGAGCAGGGTCAGCGGCATGACCAACATGAACGTGTAGAGCATGGCCTGTTGCATGGTCAGCGATACCGCAGAGATGGATAAGCCTATGCCAACCGACGCCGTCGTAAAACCGACCAGCCCCAGATAAAGCAGCCAGACCGATCCGTTCATCGGTATCTCGAACCATAAGAGAATGATCAGGAAGATGATCGTCGACTGCATGAGACCGACGAGAATAGATGGCAGTGCCTTACCGATCAGGATTTGCAGTGGGGTCAATGGGGTGACCAGCAACTGGTCAAATGTGCCCTGTTCCCTTTCGCGAGCGACGGACAGTGCCGCCAGCATGAGCGTTTGCAGCATACTCAGAGAGGCGATCAGGGCCGGCATCAGGTTCCAGCGGGATTCCAGGTTGGGGTTGAACCAGGCGCGCCGCAGAATAGTGATGGACGGCGTTTGGCCAAGCGACTGGTTGTAGGATGCGACGATTGACGAGACGTAGCCGGCGGCAAGGCTTGCTGTGGACGAGTTTCGACCGTCGAGAATGACCTGAAGGGGAGCCTGTCGGTTTGCCGCCAGCCGTGTCTCGAAATCAGAGGGAATGGCAATTACCAGCAGAGCGTCACCGCGGTTGATGACATCCGAAATCTCACTGGAAGATGTCAGCGTTGCAACGCGCTCGAACACGCCTGTCCCGTCCAGCCGGCTCAACAGTTCCGTTGAAGCCTTGCCTCGGCTCTGGTCCAGAACGGCATAGGGAACATGGGTGAGATCGTAGGTTGCGCCATAACCAAACAGCAATGCCTGCATCAGCGCCGGCGCGGCCAACAGTGCCCGGCTGGATGGGTCCTTGAGAAGGGCCAGCAGTTCCTTGCGGAACAGAAAAACGATTTTCGCGATATAGTCGATCACCGCATCCATCGTCTCACTCCAGTGTTTTCTTGAGAGTGCGATGTGTCAGTGCGATCAAGACCACCGCATAGACAGCGAGGATCGTGCAGTCTCGCACGATGTCCGGCCAATAGTCACCAGCCATGAAAAGCGTTTTGATGAGACCCATGAAGTGGGTGGCCGGGAGAAGCTTGCTGATGATCTGGATCACCACGGGTACGTTGCGCAGGTCGAAAACGAACCCTGACAGCATCATGGCCGGCATGAAGCTGGTGAGCAGCGCCATCTGGCTGGCGGCGAACTGGTTGCGTGTTGTGCCGGAGATGAGAAGACCAAGGCTGAGCGATACCAGCAGATAGAGCATCGATGCGCCGATAATGATCCAGAGAGAGCCGCGCATCGGCACTTCGAAAAGGTATTTGGCCGCCAGAAGGCACAGGACGAGGTCGATACCTCCAATGACGAGATAAGGCGCCAGTTTGGAAAGAACCAGTTCAAGTGGTCGGACTGGAGTGACGAACAGGGATTCGAGCGTGCCGCGCTCCCATTCCCTTGCGATCAGCAGTGACGTCAAAAATGCGCCGATCAACGTCATGACCAGCACGATCAATCCCGGCACCAGATACCAGGTGCTCTCGCCCACCTCATTGAACCACATGCGCTGTGTGATGACGACGCTTGCTGTTCCAGCGGGTTTGTTGCCGGCGCGGTCGTTTTGTTGCTGTATCGGAATGGCGAGAGCGGCTGTGACATAGGTTTCTATTGCCGAGGCCGTGTTGGAATCGACACCATTGAGCAAAAGCTGGAGCGCAGCGTTGCCGGCGGCGAGGCGGCGTGAGAACTCGCCAGGCACACGCAAAATTGCGTCGGTCTCACCAGCGCGGATCATGCGCTCGGCCTCGGCCATCGAGTTGCTCCAACGGGGGGCGAGATAGGGCGAGCCTTGCAGCCCGGCGACCGCATGACGGGCCGTTGGAGAACTATCCTCGAGGACAATGGCTACGCGCGCATCTTTTACGTCGAAAGAAAGGCCGTAACCGAACAGCAGGATCAGGATTGCCGGCAACAGCAGCCCAACAATCAGATTGCTCCGATCGCGCAGCATCTGGCGAATTTCCTTGCGGGTCAGGGCGATCAGACGTCTCGTAAAACCGGAGGCGCTCATGCGGCAGCCTCTTTTGCGTCTCGTTCGGCGCGTCCTTGCTCGACGATGGCAATGAAGGCGCTGTTCATATCCGTAGCGCCGGCCTCACCGGCCTGTTCGCGCACCGCCTTAGGTGTTCCGAGCGCAAGGAGATGGCCGGCATCCTGAATGGCGATGCGATCGCAATATTCGGCCTCTTCCATGAAATGGGTGGTGACGATGATCGTCACACCCCGTCTCGCCAGCGTTGTGATGGTGCGCCAGAAGGCGCGCCTTGCAAGCGGGTCGATGTCGCTCGTGGGTTCATCCAGAAACAGGATGTCCGGTTGGTGCAGGAGGCTGGTCGCCATGGCCAGACGCTGCTTGTAACCGGTGGGAAGAAGACCGCTTTGCGCGGAAGGGCTGAGCGTGAATTGTTCCAGAGCCGCATCGACACGTTCGCGCAGTTTTTTGCCTCGCAAACCGTAAGCACCGCCAAAGAATTCCAGGTTTTCCTGAACCGTCAGGTTGCCGTAAAGCGCAAATTTCTGGGAAACGTAGCCAATGCGTCCTCGTGCCTCTGCGCGCGCAGTTCGTAAGTTGTGTCCTGCGACTTCCAGATGGCCGCTGGTGGCGGGGAGCAGACCGCACAGCATACGGAAGGTTGTCGTCTTGCCTGCGCCGTTTGGCCCTAACAGGCCGAATATTTCTCCGCGAGCTACATCGAAGGAGGTGCTGGCCACAGCCATAAAATCACCGAACTTCCGGACCAGATCACGAACAACGATGACCGGCTTCTCGTCGTTTTCTGCCCGTAACGGCGATCGAGCCGCGTGCTGGTCGGAAGCCTCCGTAGCGGGCGTTGCGCCATGCGCTTCCTGCTGCAAAAGCATCATGAAGGCATCTTCCAGTTCTTCGGGGCACGGCGCGACATCCAGGTCTTTCAGAAGTCGATCGGTCAGGGCTTGATCGGCTTGTGGCTGAAGAATGAAACGGACATTGCCACCCTTCGGGACTGCATCGACGATGACGTCCTTGGCATCGATCAGATGTGCCTGAAGCTCGCGAGCTGGTTCGCCCGCAGGCGGCGTTGCGATGAAGGTCAGCCCTTCTGCGCGCTGTTTAAGTTGCTCAGGTGTTCCGTTGGCCAAAAGCCGCCCATTGTTCATGACAAACACCTGAGCGCAGCGCTCTGCCTCGTCCATGTAAGCCGTGCTGACAATGACGCTGAGTTGTTGGTCATCGACAAGTTGCTGGACGATTTCCCAGAGATCGCGGCGTGATAACGGATCGACGCCGACACTCGGTTCGTCAAGCAGCAGAAGATCCGGTGCGCGCACGAGGGTGCAGGCGAGCCCCAACTTCTGTTTCATCCCCCCGGACAGCTTGCCAGCCGGTCGATTGGTAAACCGCGCCATATCCGTCATCGCGAGCATGCGGGCAAAGCGGTCCCGACGTTCCTGCTGCGGCACGCCATGCAGGTCGGCGTAGAGATCAAGATTTTCCTGGACGCTCAGGTCTTCATAGAGGCCGAACCGCTGTGGCATGTAGCTGATGCGATCCTGCACAGCCTGCGGCGTGGCGACGACATCCATGCCCAAAACAGCGAGTGACCCTGAATCTGGTTGGAGCAGACCGGCAATCATCCGCATCAGGGTCGTCTTTCCGGCTCCATCTGGGCCGACGAGTGCTGTGAGTTCGCCTGGGCGCATTGTCATCGATATACCGTCGACGGCGACGACCGGCCCGCCGTCTGGACCCTTGAAGGTCTTTCGGAGGTTCTCGATCGCGACGGTTGTATCGGCTTTGGTCACGATGGCGCCCCGATTTGCAGGCGAACCGTTGCCGGTTGGCCAAGACGCAACACGTTTTCGGTGTCCGTAACGATCACACGCACTTCATAGACGAGGCTGGTGCGGAGCTCCTCTGTCTGCACTGATTTCGGTGTAAACTCAGCTACGGAGGAAATGTAACCCACCTTGCCTTCGATGGCTTTATCCGGGTGACTGTCTGTCATGATCCGCGCCTGCATCCCCGGCTTGATCTTGCCGATATCAGCTTCGTCGACATAGACGCGAATCCATTTGGGATCGGTCAGGGCAAGAGAGAATACGGGGGAGGCGGATGTAACCATGTCGCCCGGTTCATGCAGGCGCGATCGGATGACGGCGTCCATGGGAACACGGAGTTGGCCCTGGTCGATCTGGTGTCGCAAAAGCGCAAGGCTCGCTTCCGATGCCTTGAGTTGTGCCTCTGCGGCAGCAATGTCTTCCTTTCGCGTACCGGCTTCCGCCAGTTGCAGGGCTGCACGCAGTTCATTGACCTTTGCGGTTGCGGCGCGGGCGTCTGCCTGTGCCTGATCGTAGCTTTGCTCGCTGATCGCGCCACCGGAGGGCGAGCGCAATCGGCTGGCACGGGTGAAATCCTGTTCGGCACGTGCTGCCGATGCTTCTGCCGAAGCGAGCTGGGCACGCGCCTGGGCGATTTCTTCAGGTCTTGAGCCGTTGCGAAGCTTGAGAAGGGTTTGTCGCTGCACGTCGACATTCGCTTCCTGCTCATTTGCCTGAAGCTCGAGTGTCCTGTTATCAAGCAGGCCGACGACCTGTCCGGTAGTGACGCGGTCACCTTCTTCAGCATTGAGCTCTGCAATTCTGCCGCTGCCGTCAAAGGCGAGTGAGACCTGCCGAATATCCACATTACCAAACAGAGTGAGAATACCGGTTTCCTCAGCTTTCCGCTGGTCTTGCCAATACCAGGCTGCAGCGGCAGCGACGATGAGCAGGAGAGCAAACAGTGCTTTTTTCATGAGAAGGGCCTTTGAGCAGCAGGCTGGCCAACACCGGGCATGTGCGACATTAAATTTAAATTGAATTTAGACTATTGCACTGTTATTGTCGAGTCTCTTGAAATTGAGGGCAATTTCGCTATCCGGTGGCGTGTCTGGTCGAGGAATACACGCCCACAGACATGGCTTCGAAGAAGATGGGTTCTGTACCTGGGGTGAGTTGATGAGGAAGAAAACGGTCCGAACGCAGCGCGCTGATGGGGAGGTGACCTACAATCGCATCCTGGTGGCGGCGGGCGAACTCTTTGCCTCAGTCGGCTTTGCCGAAACGACGAGCAAGATGATAGCCGCAGAGGCCGAGGTAGACCTTGCCTCGATCAATTACCATTTCGGCAGCCGAAACGGTCTTTATCAGGCTGCCCTTACGGAAGCGCATCGCCGTCTGATCAATGTCGGAGATCTGGAACGGCTTGCCGCCAGCACTGTTCCGGCGACGACCAAGCTCAAAAAACTGATAGAGTTCCTTGTTGACGGTGCGACAGGAACAGAGCGTTGGCCGGTCAGGATTCTCGGACGGGAGATTCTCGCACCGTCCTCACA
Source organism: Agrobacterium tumefaciens (assembly GCA_025559845.1). Classification (NCBI taxonomy): domain Bacteria; kingdom Pseudomonadati; phylum Pseudomonadota; class Alphaproteobacteria; order Hyphomicrobiales; family Rhizobiaceae; genus Agrobacterium; species Agrobacterium tumefaciens. The sequence continues at coordinate 2,687,611 of CP048469.1, read as the reverse complement.
TTTCCTGTCGATGCAGCAGACCGAGGTCATGCCTAAATTCCGGATCATTCTGCCGATCCTCAGCGAGATCACGGCGATCCCTTCCGATGATCCCGCATTGGTCAGATGTCTCGTCAGTGTCGCGGCGCCCTGCGCGATGCTGCTGGTGGTCGGGCGCGGCCCCAACATCTTTGCCAACCAGATTCTTGCGATGCCGCGCGAGGCGCTTGTCGAGCACCTCTATAGTTTCGCCATTGGCGGTCTTGGTGCGATTAGCCAGCAACATCAAAGTGACTGAGCCTGAGAGCGATCGCTTCTCTGTTTACGAAGACATAGGTAACGCCACCGTTATCAGCGCGTTTCGTTCTCGAAAGACGCTGGCGTAATGTTTGTCATCTGCAGCAACGTTCGCTCGGTAATGCGTTTCGCCCGTGCCTCGGCGTCTGCGCGATCTTCCGGCAGCGTATAGGTCATATAGGAGAGCGACGTTTCGAGGTCGTTGTTATTGTGCCCGAGAATGGCAGCGAAATAGCTGTTTTTCGTCACGTGCGGCGGTGCAAAGAAGTGATAGGACACTTCCGCATAGAGATGACGCAGTCCGTAGGGCTTGGGAAGTTCTTCCTCCGGCCAGACGTTCTCGAAAATGTTGAAAACGGCCTCTCGTAACGGCAGGCGCGTTGCAGCAGCAAAATCGTCAATCGACATCTTGTGCCAGAGGATGCCCTGGCTGCTCTTTCGCAGCCGTTCATAGGCCGCAAGGATGACAGTGGAGCGCGTCAGAACCGGAATTTCATAGGTGACACCAAACTTCGTGCCTTCGCCCTGCTTTGTCTTGGCCTGACCACTGAACAGAAGGCTCCACTTGGAAACGCCCTTGCCATAAGGAGCAGGGGAGAACTCTGCCTGTGTGAAAACCTCGTACGGCCGCCGTCCCGTCAAGCCAATCAGCCCGATCCCGATCATCAAGGGATCGCTCGACTGGAGGCAATCGGCACAAATCTTCAAGACCTGCTTGTAGTTCTGGAACGTAATCAGCGCGCCATGTTTGGTGGCGATCTTTTCCATCTTGGCGCGGCGTTGGTCGTCATACATCGCCGCATCGCCTGTCGCGATCTTGAGCATCGGGTGTTCGTCACCAAATGCCTCCTTGATCGCATTGCGGTACTTGGTGATGTAGGAAATGATCGTGGTACGGGCTCTGCCGTCCATGCTCTGAAGTTCATTTTCCCACAAAGCCACCATGTCTTCCTTCGAGGACATGCCGTTCATGGACGAAATGAAATCTGAAATGCGCAACAGCACCGTCGGCTTGCGTCCGGCGGTATTGAATTCGGCGCGTTCGATCTTCTCGACGATTGAGGTTGCCACGCCGGTTCTTTGGTAGTCCGTGGATGTAATGTAGGTTTTCAGCCGCTCTCGCAGCTTTTTCATGTTGCAGATGGCAAGCGGCGTGCTCTTGGGGCCAAACTTCGCTTTCAGCGCATACCGATATTTCATGATATAGAGTTCGAGCGTCTTTTCCGTACGGCCATTGTCGAAATGGAAACGGACTTCCTCGTCCCACAGATCGCGAATCTGTTTGTTGCGAGTTTCCTCGTTCCTCTCCATCGTCCGGTCGATTTTTTCCACGAATTCGTCGATGCGCTCGACGAGTACAGGTGTTTTCGTTTTTCTTTTCAATACGGACATCGGCGGCTCCCTGAACCGTTCCGGACATATAAAATCTGTTGTCTGCAAGCAATAGAAAATATGGCTGGTGCGACAGAAGGTTGTGTCTCAAAAAGAGTTACTCCCTCTAGCGGCCAAAGCTGAAAGACATGCACATGTCATTTTAACGCGCCGCACACCGTCTCCTCTGTGTGCTCGCAGATGTCGCATATGGTAAAATCATCCGGATATCGTCGTTCCTGAGGGCGAAATTATTCCCTGTCGTCGCGGCGTTCAGTTCATGTTGATGAACCGTATTTCCCAATTAATGCTAAAAAATCAAAAAATAATTCTAACTTCAGTCTTCTCGCAGCGTCTCAATTGCAGTTTCGCAATACTACGACGCCGTTTGAGAAATATATTGATAAATCCTGGTTGGCGTATTGCCTATGCTGCATGGCAAAAAAATTCTAAAAACTATTTTCCATAATCGCGGATCGAAAGTCAATTTGGCGCGCTTTTACAAGCGTCTTAATTTTTTATTAACAGTATTGTTGACTCTGGTATTAATTCATATTCTTATATCAGCATATTTAATTCGGCCTTCATGAAGAAAGTCGATAAAGATGGTTTTTTCATCCGTTTTATTCATATTTATGTTTTTGCCAATTGCGTTCGGTGTGTATTTCTCCGTTCCTTTTCGGTATAAATCCCTTGTTATACTTCTGTTCTCCTATCTATTCTATGGGTGGTGGAGGATGGACTATCTTGCCCTGCTCTTCCTGGTCACTCTCTGGAGTTACATCTTCGGAAAGCTGATCTATGTAGAGCGGACGGCACAGTCGCGCAAAAGACTGCTGGTTGTTGCCATTACCGGGCCATTGCTTGTGCTCGGTTACTTCAAATATTGTAATTTCTTCATGGACAGTCTTGCCGACTTGTTCAATGGCGGCGCGCCATTCACATCGTGGCATGCGCGTATCCTGCTGCCGATCGGAATATCCTTTTATATATTTCAGGCGATTTCATATCTTATCGATATCTATCGAGAAGACGCTCCGCCGGCGCAGAATTTCTTTGACTTCGCTGCATTCAAGGCTTTGTTTCCTCAGTTGGTCGCCGGTCCGGTGTTGCGATACAAGGATCTCGCCCATCAGTTCATGTATAGGCAGCATTCCCTGGAGCTTTTTGCCGAAGGCGGCATTCGTTTCTTTGCCGGGCTTGCAAAAAAAGTGCTGATTGCGGATTCCGTGGCACCTATTGCCGATGCCATCTTTGCCAAGGCCGATCCAACCCTTGCCGAAGCCTGGCTTGGAACGATCGCATATTCAATCCAGCTCTATTTCGACTTCTCCGGCTATTCCAGCATGGCTGTGGGATTGGGCATGATGATGGGGTTCCGTTTTATCGAGAATTTCGATTGTCCCTATGTATCGCGGTCAATTACGGAATTCTGGCGTCGCTGGCATCTCAGCCTCTCGGCCTGGCTGCGCGACTACCTATACATTCCACTCGGTGGCAACAGGCTCGGGACATTCAGGACTTACTTCAATCTGTTCATCACCATGGTTCTTGGTGGACTGTGGCATGGTGCAAACTGGACCTTCGTGCTGTGGGGTGTGTGGCATGGTGGCCTGCTGGCTTTGGAACGCCTGCTCGGTATCAAGCCATCGGATAAACGCTCTGTCGTCGCCTTGGGTGGCACCCTGTTGCTGGTGATGCTTGGCTGGGTCATGTTTCGGTCACTCGACGTGCACAGTGCGCTCGACATGTATCGTGGCATGATCGGACTTAACGGTTTGGCCATGCAGCCGGATATCGCTTGGCAAATCAAGAACTTCGCCCTTGCATCCCTGGCTGTGGGTGTTGTGGTCGTGTTCATAGAACCATGGTTTAATCGGACTTTTCCGGCTGAGCGACTGATCCATATGCAACTTTCCCCGTCGACTGGGGGTGTAGCCTTGGCGGCAACGGGCATCGTGTGCTTTCTCGGTATGGTGTCGATACTGAAGCTGACGGCCGACAACGACTCACCCTTCCTCTATTTTCAGTTTTAGGGAGTGCGACGCATGATCTCACCACGTTTGCTTTCAACCGCGTCGGTTCTTTTCCTTCTGCTGGCCGGTGCCGGAATCACCGCCAACTATGTGGTCGATCTTCCGGAGGAGGATATAAGGGTGGACGCGCTTGCCGATGTGTGGACCGGCAAGATGACCAGCCGGTTTGAAGAAGGTTATGAGCGGGAACTGCCGTTCAGCGGTTTTGCTGTCGAACTCTTCAATGCAGTTTCTCTCGGTATTTTCGGAGAGGCGCGGAAGGGTGCTGTCGTTGGTCGCAATGGCTGGCTTTTCACGGCGGAGGAGTTTGCCTGGGGCCGCACATCGGAGGCCAACCTGGATAGATCTTTCCAGACGATCACGGATATCCGTGCCACTTTGGCCGAAAAAGGCAGCACTCTGGTGATTGTGCCAGTCCCGCCCAAAGCGCAGGTCGTTGCCGGCGAACTGGGGGGTAACGTCCTGCCTGATAGCAACGCCGATCTTTACCCCAGGTTTCTGGCTTTTCTTAAAGAAAGAGGCATTCCGGCTGCGGATGTCGCAGCGACGTTCGGAGCTGCAAAGCCGGAAGAACTTTTCCTGCGGGCGGATACACACTGGACCGTCAAAGGCAGTGGCCTTGCCGCCAAGGCGGCCTGTTCGGCAATTCCCGGTCGGGACCAGCTGATGAAAACCGCTTTCGAAAGTGTGCCGCAAGATAATGTGCGCCACGTTGGCGACCTTGCGAAGTTTGTCGATGCAGGCTGGATGCTGTCCGGTTCTCAGGAAAGCGCTGATATTATCCAGCCAATATCGGCTGCGGCCAAGGTCGATGATGCCGATGCGCTGTTTGCGGGTAGTGACGGTGAAGCGCAAGTGATGGACCAGGTTGTGCTTGTTGGAACCAGCTACAGCGCAAACCCGCTGTGGTCTTTTGAGGACCAGCTGAAAACGATATGCGAGGTCGATGTTCTCAACTACGCCCGAGAGGGGAAGGGGCCTTTCGCCCCCATGCAGGAGTTTCTCAAGACTTTGGATGCCCAGGCCGTGCCGAAGGTCGTATTGTGGGAAATTCCAGTTCGTTACTTGGATGATGCTGCATAGAATATAATAATTATTTGTATTTTTGAATTTATAGTTTGAATAATTCCAATTTTAGCTTATAATAAAGAAATATATTGGATATATTCAGATTTATACTTAGAATTGCATGCTGGTGCAAAAAAATATTTAATTGATGGATTATGCCATGAGACGCAATCTCGAAAAGAGAGTGCTCGGTCTCCCTGGTGAAGTATTGCCTGTCGATAGATTATCAACAGTCCCTGTTTCTCAGGCGGGAGAGCAATCCGCTATCGTTTATTGGAGTGAAAGCCTTCCAGCGCACGTGCTGTTTGTGCTGGCGCTCGCCAGTCTGATTGTTGTCGTTCCGGAAGGCGTTCTTTTTGGCGCGAACACCGGCCTCCTGTTTGGTCTGGGCGCTCTGGCCGTATGGCGATATTTCTGGGGTATTTTGCATTTTGTACGGTCCAACATTTACCGCAGCGTCGTTTTCCCCAAAATGCGTCTCCGTGCGGATCGCCATCTTCTGCAGAGTGCGGAAAACGGCCAGGCGCCACATGCCTATCTCATCGTAACGAGTTTTCGTATCGACGGCGACACAACGGCGGAAGTCTACCGTGCCGCATTCCGCGCCGCTCTTTCGTCTCGCGGTGGAGCGACTGTTGTCGCGTCGATCGTAGAAATGTCGGATCAGCGCCTGATCCGTTCCATGCACCGACTTATCTGTGGCGAAAAAACCAGTGTCCGGTTGGTCATCACCCGCATCAATGGCAGCGGCAAACGTGATGCATTGGCCTATGCTTTCCGGGCGGTCTCCAAGCTGGAGCCTCGTGCCGACGATGTGGTTGCCGTGATCGATGGCGATTCCATCGTGCCTGAAAATCTTGTCGACCGGTGTGCCGGTTTCTTCGCGGATGGTCGGGTTGGTGCGTTGACAACGGACGAGACGTCGCGGGTCCGTGGGAAATCATCATTTCACATCTGGTATTCGCTGCGTTTTGCACAACGCCACATTCTGATGTCGTCCAACGGCCTTTCCAGGCGTGTGCTGACGCTGACCGGCCGGATGTCGATGTTCCGCGCGTCCGTCATCACCAATCCCGAGTTTATCCGTCAGGTGGAGTCGGACTATATCGAGCATTGGCGTCTTGGCAGGTTGAAGTTTCTCACCGGTGACGACAAGTCGAGCTGGTACTGGCTGCTGCGCAACAATTATCAGATGCTTTATCTGCCTGACGTTAGCGTCGCAACGGTTGAAGATCCGCCGACATCCGGATTTTTCCAGGCTGCAGCGCAATTGATGACGCGCTGGTTCGGCAACATGTTACGCACCAACAGCCGTGCATTGGCACTCGGTCCGTGGCGTATCGGTTATTTCACCTGGTGGACGATTTTCGATCAACGCATCTCGATGTGGACATCGCTTGCCGGTCTGGTGATGGTCATTCTGATCGGGCTGTTCGATAACCCGTTCATTTTTCCGGCCTATATCGCCTGGGTTCTGCTGACCCGCTACATCATGACATTGATGTTATTCAATTCCCGTCCACGGGTGTCGATCTTCTATCCATTTTTTATCTATTTCAATCAGGTCTTTGGCTCGATCATCAAAACCTATATTTTCTTTCACCTCGATCGCCAGAAGTGGACGCGGCAGAAAACAACGCTGTCCTCCAGTGGTGCGGGCCGGGCCGTCGCGTTGAAAAACGCCTCTTCCACATACATGCATGTTTTATCGATTACCCTGTTTGTAACCCTCATATCGTTGCTCGTCGGCCAATTGTCAGTCCCAGGCATTGGGGCGACGACCGCGATTTTCGGTATGCGTTGACCCGCGAAGGAGCCCAAAATGAATATGAGCGTCGTGAGTTTCGAAGCGGATGAACAACGTCAGCATGCGCGCTACAAGTTACCGCTAAAATGCGTCATTGATCAGCACAGATATTCGTCAATCGACTGGTCCTTGGGTGGCGTGGGAGTTGCAACGGGCAGCGCAACGTTCGAAGAAGGAAAAGTGCTGCCCCTGCAGTTGCAGATCCCGCTTGATGGCTTCGATGTGCTTCTGCCTGTGAAAGCGGAAGTTCGCCATTCCAGCGCCGAAACCGGGCGTACCGGTTTCAAATATGTCGATACGTCTGCTGCGGCACAACGCATGTTGCGTTACATTCACGATTCCTACATCAGCGGTGAAATCGTTGAAGGCAACGATCTTCTGGACTTCGCCAAGCGTGCCTCGGGAGACGTGAAGCTGCGGCCGCGAAAATCAGCCGAGGCCGCTCCCGGCGCAAGCAAGGTTCGTCAGGCTGTTGGTATTGTTGCCACTTTGGCCCTTTCGCTGGCGCTCGCCGCTTTTCTGGCAAGCAGTCTTTATCAGCGACTTTGGGTCTTCGAAGCCGACAGCGCCGTGGTGACGGTTGACACAACACCAGTTCTGGCGCCAGCCAACGGCATTATCACCAATATTGTGACCGGACCTGTTAAAAGCGGCGAACGGATTTTGACCGTTCTGACCGAAAGCGGGCAAAGCACGTCAGTGGTTGCGTCATGCGATTGCGTTGCCGAGTCGACAGGTCCTGCAGTCGACACACAGGTCAAGGTGGGGGCTCAGGTGTTGGGGCTTCGCAATGCGGATGCCAAGCCGCATGTCGTGGCAATGGTGGACCGCTCGCATCTGATGGCGCTCTACAACGCGCCGCACGTCAGTGTGGACTTGCCGCAAGGCACGGTTCTGCATGACGTAACCGTATCTCAACTGCCGAAGGTCAGCGAACAGTCCGCTGCGACGAGCGATCGGGTCGCGGTCAGGATCGATCTCGGTGGACATGATCTTTCGTCCGCGATCGGCACACCCGCTTCCGTTCGTTTCGACAACGGACCCTGGTTCGGTCTGAACCAGCGGTTTGCGGACCTGAAGAGCAAATTCTTGCCGAAATGACGGGATGCGGGAGGCAGCGCGCTTCCCGCCGCCGCAGGGCCACCATAGGCCGCCGCATCGCATGCCAATCGCAGGAAATTCATGGGCAGGACAAGGTCGATGTCTCTGATGGACTTCTGTTGCCTGCCTCAAATTCTCTGCACGCAAGTATCGAGCCGCTTTACGACATTGACCTGACGAAGGAAGAATGATGACACGCGACATCACCCGCTCATCACGTCCCCACTGCCAGTGGCTACCGAATGTGACGGTAGTACAGGGATCATTGCGCGCATTGGCGTTGTCGGTCTGCCTCGTGTTTCCGACCGGCAACTGGTCTGCTGTTTCGTCGGTTGCTTTTGCCCAACAGGCTGCAGCACCGCAGCCCCCGGCGGCAGGCAAGGTCGATGCCGTCCTGTCTGACATTTCTGCAAACGTGCTGAAGGCCGATGGTGCGTCAGATGCCAGGCAGCGCCTGTCGTTTCTCGACGCGGCACGTGCTGGCTTGACCCAGCTGAAATCCTGGGCGGCGGCAGACGCCGCTGAGGCGAAAACCGCGTTGAACACGCTTGCCTCCGATGGCATCGATGCCGACAGCCTGGTTTCCGCCAGTATCTCCGCATTGCAGCAGCAGATGGCGGGCCGCATTGCCGATCCGCAACAGAGAACCGAGATGCGGGTCCGCATGATGGAGCTGATTGATGCTCTTTCCCTGCCCGAACTGCAGGTTGCCGCTCTCAGTGGATATGCGGCTGTCGTTGCGGCGGGCGACAAATCCAGCGCCATCAGCCTGGTGGAAAAAGCGGCCGACCGTGTGGTGTCCATCAAGGACGAGACGGCGAAAAATGCGGCGTTGAATACCTTGGCGCAGACCGCGACGATCATTGATCCCAATCTGTCGTCCGCCATCGCCGACAAGGCTATCTCGCGCATGTGGCCGACGCGTATGCGCGGCTATGCCCGCTATGATCTGGCTTTGCGTCTCCTTGCAGGCAAGCAGATCGAAGGTAAGCCCGTCAGTGCGGCCGCCGCAGAGAGTATTCTGGCTCAGAGCGCCAACGCGCTGAAGAAAGGCGATCTGGAAACAGCATTGCTGTGGGCGCTTGCAATCAACCCTGAAGATTCCGAAGCGCGCAAGAAGGCTGTCGGTAACGTCGCTGATCTGGCGTTGAAGGAAGGCAAACTCGAATGGATGCCGGTGCTGACGACCAGCCTTGCGGACAACAGCGATCAGGAAGATCTGATCGAGAAGATCGTCAAGCAGCGCATTGAGGCCGGGCGTGGGCTCGATGCGGCGAAACTGGCGGAATATCTGCCGGAAAGCGCGTTGCGTGCCGAGCTTGATTTTACGCTTGCAACCGTTTTCGCCAAAAACGATCTGACGAAGATGGCAGATGCTTCTTACGCCAATGGAAATTCCGTTCTTGCGCGCCTGTCTGGCGCCGAGCGGGGTGTTGCGGTTGTGGCAGCGGCAGAAAGCGCGATCAGTCTCGAACGACTGGATGATGCCGTGGCGCTGGTGCCGGAACTGCGGACAGTGCGCGATGGTGGCAATATGCTTGCCAATCTCGCGAAAAGCCTGGCGGATGCCGACAAGGTCAAAGATGCGGAGAATTTGCTTCCCTATCTCCAGGGCGGCAATGACCGCGACAAGGCTGTTTCGGGTATTGCCCGCGTAAAGGTGCGTGAAGGCGACATCGAAGCTGGCAAGAATGCAATCGAAATCATCGTAAACAGCCGTGACAAGGGGCGCGTCCAGTCTGAGCTGGCCCGCACACTCGCCAAAAAAGGCGAAATGGACGACGCCAAGTCAGTCGCCTTGTCCATTCAGGACACGGAATTCCGGATAGAGGCACTGTTACGGCTCGCTTCGGTTGCCAATGACAACAAAGCAAGCGATTTCGATGTACTGGTTGACGAGGCGGTCAAGGTCGCTGCCGGTGAAGACAAAAAAGATAACCGCGACAAGGGTTATCTTAAAATTGTCGAGGCTTTGACCGACGCGCGAAAAACCGATGCTGCAAAGCAGTTGGTCGACCGCATTGACGATGAAAAAATCAAGGCACGGGCCGCCGGAATTATCGGCAAACGTGCAGCGCTGGAGGGGGCCGGTGACAGGGCTCTCACCTATCTCGCCTCATTCAAAGGTGCCAATGGCGACGAGGCGCTCAAGGCTGAGGTTCTGGTTGCGGCTGCTGCCAATCCAGCGATGCTGAAGTTTGCGTCGGTCCAGGCAGCGACGATAAAGGATCATATGCTTCGCGTCCGTACGGCGCGGTCCATTGCGGAAGCCAATTTCCGCTCCCTGGATGTGCGAAATCTCGGCTGGGGCAAAGGGTCCCCGGTTGACTACCGGGTCATGCAGCAGGCACCGAAACCAGAGGGATCGGCGCCAATCGCACCGGCTGCTGCCTTCAGCGACGGACGACTGACCCTTGCTCGACAAGATGGCAAGATGAGCCTTCCAGAAGGTTACACCTATCCCGACATTTCCGTCAGCGTAAAAACCGTGCGTGAGGGCATGCCCTTGCCGCAGCCCGGCCACGCTGCTGTCACGCTTGCCAATCTCAGTCCCTATAGCGACAAGTTCATGGAAGATCTGGCTGCCGGCAATACGGGGCTGTCCTTTGCAGCCGAAGCGCAGGGAATTCCTTATCCACGCATCATTGTCATTCAGAGCGGTGTCTATACGCTTGGCAGCCTTGCCAGCGAACTTGATAAAAGTAGCGGCTTTCCGCTGGTGACCCGTGAAAATGACATCGTGACATTGCGTGCTCCTGTTCTGGTGGCAGAGGGCGCTACGCTGATCCTGTCAGGTCAGGAAGCAGCCACGTACCGTCTTTCGGCGACGGCCGGCAGTTTCATCTCCGTGGCTGGAACGCTTTATGTTCAGGACACAACCGTTACGTCATGGGATGAGGCGACCGGAACACCACGGTATTCTGACAAGGAAAAACGCCACGTTTTCCGACCCTACATCATCGGCTGGAGCAATTCACGGCTGATGATCGGCGGTTCCGTACTCGATTCGCTCGGTTATGCTGCGCCCAAGTCTTTCGGACTGGCCTTTTCCGCAGGCCCTAAAACGGTGGCACAGCAGATCAGCGAACCGCGTGCGCCGACGGGTATCGTTGCGGACAACTTCTTCCACAATTTCGAGTACGGATTCTATTCCTATGAGGCGGACGAAGTCAGCCTGGTGGGCAATGAATATCGCGATAACGTGCTTTACGCGATCGACCCGCACGACCGGTCGCACCGGCTTCTGATCGCCCTTAACACCACGTACGACACCAAAGCCAAACACGGCATCATCGTTTCGCGTGAGGTCAATTATTCCTGGATCGTTGGAAATGTATCCCATACCAACACCGGCTCGGGTTTCATGATCGACCGCGACAGCGTCGATAACTTCATCTACGCCAATGCCGCTTTCGACAACAAGCAGGATGGCCTGACTTTCTTCGAAAGCAGTTGCAATCTGGCCGTTGGCAACCGCTTCTTCGATAACAAACGCGCTGGCATCAAAATCCGCAATAGCTGGGAAGTTGGCGTTCATGAAAACGTTCTGGAAAACAACGCGCAGGACGCCATCCACGGTTATATCAGCAACCTGCGCGCATCACCGGCAAATGCCTTGCGTGACTTTGAGTTCGATCCCTATCTGCCTCTGACGACATTTGCAGCCAGTGGTAACCGCATTCATGGCAATGGCGGCGGTATCAAAGTGGACGGTGCCTCCGGTTTCAGCCTTTCCGGCAATGATTACCTCAACCAGGTTGGTCGGCTGATCGATGGCGATGGCAGGGCCATGGAAGGACACATGCTGCGCTTCAACGAACGTGAGAGCGTGTTGATAACCTCGACGGTGTGCCGCCCGAAACGACCTGAGGCCTATCATTGCCGGTTCCGCGATTCCGGCTTCTTCAATGGTGATGGCCAATCGGCAATCTTTGCCGAGGACGCGCTGACCGATACCTGCACCAATGTTTCAAACTCCGTTCAGTACGAAAACTTCAACGGGACGGGAGGGCGAAGCTGATGAGAGACTTTTTCAGGCTCCCAGGCGTAAAGACGATGCTAAAAAGCGGTGCTGGGGCTGCCCTTGCTGTTGTTCTCACCGTCACTTCGGCTGCCGCTGCCGCTCCGGCCTATGACGGTCTGTTCGACGTTGCGGCCCGCAAGGCAGCAATCGCCGCCGATGGTTCGGGGCGGTTGCGCAAACAATGCCTCGCTATCAAGGCAGATCCGAAATGGCTCGATCTGGAAATCGTCGAAGGGTTTCGTCCCACGGCCGGTTATGGCAGCGATCGTGCCGGGTCCCAGTTCGCCTGGGCTCTGATGGTTTTGTCCGGACGTTCGCTTGGTGGCGATGCTGCGTCCACCAAGATGTTGCGCACGATTTTGAACAGCTGGGCGGACCGCGGTGCCTTTGAAAAAACGGAAGTCGGGCATGACGCCTATTATGCGCTGAAGCGTTCCCTGCTGCCGACCATTACCGCTTTTTCGATTATTCGCGATGATCTGCCGGAATTAGAGCGCACGAAAATTCAGACGTGGCTCGATCCGCTGGTTCGTCGCGTCGACCAGACATTCAATGGTGATGTAGACATCAACAACCATCGGTATCTGGCAGACAGCGTACTGATGACATGGGGTGGTATCATTCGGGACGAAGGTCTCTATGAGAAAGGCAAGTCTCGCTTTCTTTCCATTCTCGATGAGGCGCGCAGCAATGGTGGCCTGCCGCTTGAAACGCGCCGGGGTGCGCGGGCACTCTGGTATATGCGCCAGTCTCTGACGAGCATGGTGGTGATGGCGGAGGTTGCCCGTGGTCGTGGCGAAAACCTCTATGTGAAAACATCCAGTGATGCCAATCCCGTCAAACGGTCGATCTGGACAATCTTCGGTTACTGGCTCAACGGCATAAACGACCCGGTTCTCGTCAACGCTTATGCAGCAGAGAATTACATTCCCGGTCCAAGCCGCGATTATCTTCATCAGGATGTCGGTTTCCTCGAAAATCGCGGCAATGGCCGACACTACCTTGCATTCCTTGAGGCTCTGGCTGCCGTACCGGCTGAAAACATTTCCATGCAGCGCGCGGTTGCTCTCCTGCAGAAGGATGCCGCGCCAGAGCGCCCATTGATCGATGAATTTGTTGGCGGCAATGCCACATGTTTCTGGGGGAACTGATGAAGAACCGCCACCTTCTTAGCCTCGCCCTTTTGGCCGGAACGGCTCTGTTCTCTGTTGTCCCAGCATCGGCTGCGGAACCGGAAGCGCCGGGAAAACTCATTGAGATTGCCACCGCGCTGTCGCAGCGCAGCGATGGTCAGGGAATGCTGGATTATGCGCGCCTGCTCAGGGCCGGTGTGCCTGTTGATCCGCAGAACCCCCTGCTCGTTTCGGATTTTGGTAAAGCCCGGACGGTGCTCGAAGCCGCTTTGACGATTCCTGGTCCGCACCAGTCCGAAGCCAAGCTGACCTTGGCAAAGATGCTGCTTGCGGGAGAGGGAGGATCGTTCGACATCAACAGGGCCCTGTCGCTCCTGGAACAATCCGGACGTTCCGGGGTGGCAGAGGCAGCCTACATTGCCGGGCGAACGATGGTGGAGCGCCAGATGAATGCGCCCGAGGCGAAGGCCCGGTTGCAAATGGCGCTGCGGCTCGGTTATGGCGCCGCTGCATTCGAACTTGCAGGCCTGGCTGGTACGCCTGAGACAGAGGCTCAATCCATGGCTCGTTTCGGTATCGGGCTGCTCGAACGGCGCGCAGCCTCCGGCGATGCGCGGGCCGCTTATGACCTTGCGACCTATTATCGCGAAACCGCGAGTTCCGATGCGGCATTGAGGGCGGCGCTCGACTGGTATCAAAAAGCAGCTGAACTCGGTCACAAGCGATCGATCTTCTGGATTGCACGTCTGCAGATGGATTCCGTGGGCAGCCTGTTCAATCCCGCGGAGGCAGCACGTTATCTCGATCAGGCGGCTGAGACGGGCGATGTTGAAGCAGCGCAAGAACTGGTCAAGGACTTCACCGAAAGCGGCGATATCAATATTGACCAGACCACATTCGACAAGTGGATGCGGCGTCTCGCCGGCATCAAGGATGCCAAGGCTGTCCTTTACTTCTCGGTTCAGCTCCAGAACACGTTGGAAAATCGCCAAAAGCTTTCTGATGATCTGTTCTCTCAGGTCATGGGTGGTGAGACGCGCGATGTCGACACGCTGATGCGCATCGGCACCATGTTTCGTGACGGAGACGGTGTGATTGCCGATGCACGCAAGGCGCTCGATGTTTTCGGACTGACGGTAGGGCGCCAATCCAAGGACGGAACGGTCCAGTTTGCGCAATTGCTTCTCGAAAAGCCCGAGCTGAGGACAGACGAGCGGCTGACGACGGCGCGCAACGGGCTTGCGGCAACCGCTGCCGCAGGCAGCATCAACGCAATCGTGTTGCGGGGTGATTTCAGCCTCCACGGTGTCGGGCAGGCAGTTGATGTCGATGATGCCATGGCATGGTACTCAAAGGCGCTTGCTGTTCGCCCTTCCGTTCGTGTGCTGAACCGATTGGCAGACGCGGCACTTCTTTCCCCCAACGCCGAGCAGAAAGCTCTCTCCTTGGGATGGCTGGAAAAGGCCGATGCCCTAGGAAGCGATGCGGCGATGCTAAAGCTCGGCAAGCTTTATGCGGAAGGGCAGATCGTTCCTGTGGATGTCAGCAAGGCGACGGAACTGTTGGAAAGAGCGGCAACGAAGGGCAGAACAGATGGGCTTATAGAGCTTGCAAATCTGCATATGCGCATCGGTGGCCCGGATGCCTTTGAAAAAGCCTATGCCATTTTTCAACGGGCGGTCGACAAAGGCAATGTCGAAGCTTCGGTTGAGATGGCGCGTTTTCTCAAGACCAATGGCCGTTTGGCAGAGGCCATTCCGCTTCTTGAAACTGCAGCACGCGCCGGAAACTTCTCTGCGGCAATCGATCTCCATGATGTTCTCTCCGTGCAAGACGGCGAGAGCGCCAAAGCCAAGGAGTTCCTGGAACTCGCCGCAAACATACCAGACCTGCCACCTGCTGATCGTCTCCTGCTGGCTGCGGCCCTGTTGAAATCGCCGGACCCTCTCCTGAACCTGCGTGGTGTCAATCTTGCGAAGGAGATGGCGGGTGCGGGATATCCGGGAGCGGCATCCATGCTGGCCTCGACATATCTTGATGGTGAAAAAAGCGAGCGTAACATCGATGAAGCCCGGCGTGTGCTGGAAACAGGTATTGCTTATGGCGATATCGAAGCCACGATCATGATGGCTGATCTGCTGCTGGATGGCGTTCATACGCCTGCCGATCCGCAGCGCGCTTTGGGCTATTACGATCGTGTCCTTGCTTTGCAGCCGAAAAATCCGTCGATCAATCTGAAGCTCGCCCGCATGTTTGCGGAGGGTATGGGTGTCAAGATCGACAAGACGCGGGCTGCCGCATATCTGCAAACGGCAAGCGATGCGGGCAGTCGTTCGGCTCAACGAGAACTCGGCCTTGCCTATCTCTGGGGAGCGGGCGTGCCGCAGGACAGAGAGCTGGCGAGAGCAAACCTGCAGGCGTCGGCCGATGCCGGGTTTGATCGTGCCTGGCATGACCTTGCCGCTCTGGAAAGCTCGGGGTTTGCGGCGCCGATTGATCCGGAAGCTGCATTCGCCTTTAACTACAAGGGTGCAAAGCGCGGCGACGCTGCGGCGATGATTGACGTCGGACTGTCGCTTCTGTCCGGTTTTGGTGTGCCGCACGACGGCGAGGCGGGTATTGCCTGGCTGGAAAAGGCCGCAGCTACCCGTACCGAGGAAGGGCCGCTTGCCATGTATCGGCTCTACGAGGCGTACAAGTCGGGGCAGGGCGTGGATCGAGACGCTGAAAAGGCGAATGAATGGCTGGCGCGGGCGGCAGCCGCCAACGACCCTTCTGCGATGTTCCAGACGGCGCTTACGCTTCGTGCCGACAATTCCCCAGCACTTCAGGCGGAAGGTCTCATCTGGCTGAAGCGTGCGCAGGCACTCAAACACAATCAGGCGAATAAAATTCTGGTGAAGATGGCGGCAGCCGATCCCCATTTCGAAGTTCCAAAAATGGAGGTGGTCGATGAAAACGACGAGCCGTAAATTCCATGATCGTCACGACATGGGTGAGATGAGCCTCGCGATCCTGGGTTTTGCGAGTGCGCTATTTGTCGTCACCGCAACACCTGCCTTTGCTGGCATGGTTTGCCCTGACATCGGTAACAAGAAAACCGCGTTCAATCTGGCCGAAGGCCGCGATGGCGTATTTTTCCGCACCAATACGGATTTCGAGGAGTTCTTCGTCAGAACGTCGGAAACGATGGTCTCTCTGCGCGCCATTTCCGATGCCTTGCGCGTCAAGGGAACGGAACTCGTTTTCCTGCCGCTTCCATCCCGCGGTATCGTACAACAATCCAAACTTGATGACAGTGATGAGATCCAGTCCCGCTATAATGCCCCTGTTGCGGAGCAGGAGTTTCGGCATTATGTCGCGCAACTGCAAAAACACGGCATAACCACTGTCGATGTTCTCAAGGCAATCGACGATCATCAGGCCCGCGGTAATTTCTTTTTTGCGCGCGACCATCACTGGACGTCAACAGGTGCGCATCTGGCCGCTATCGCCGCTGCCGAAACGATAAAAAAGCTGCCGGAATATCCGTCGCTCTCGACATACAATTTCGAGACCAAAGCAATCGGCAGTCTCGATTATATCGCGCCGATGGGCCATGAGATTCAGGCCCTGTGTGGCAATGCTGTCGAGCCCGAGAAGGAAACAGTCTGGCAGACGACCCGATCCGCTGATGATGCCAGCGATCTCCTGGGCAATGCTGCTGAAACTTCCGAACCGGTGGCGCTTGTCGGCTCCTCCTTCAGCGCAACACCTGAATTCAATTTCGCGGGGTTTCTGGCGCAGGAAACGGGATTGGATTTCACCAACTACGCTGAAAACGGCGCGCAGTTCATCTCGTCTCTCGCGACGTTGCTGTTTTCTAAAAGCTTTCATGAAAAGCCCACGCCGTTGATCGTGTGGGAAGCTCCGTCCTACTACGCCGTGGATCAGACGATGTTTCAGGCATCACGGCAATTGCTGGCGGCAGTTTACGGTTCCTGCGAAGGCAAGGACACCATCGAGAGTTCGCGGCCGAAGAAGATCGCCGGCGAAACCGTGCTGCTTGGTGCGGAAGACCTGAAGGCAGACCACTACGGAGACGCCTATCTGGAGTTCGCTGCGTCGCAGGCCGGTTTGAACCAGATGACGGTGACGGTGCGGTATCGCGATGGCGATGAAGACACTCTCACACTTGGCGGTTTTCCCCGCTTTGTCGATGACGGCACGTTTTACCTGATGCTGAATGACGAGTTTCCGACACCCATTACCGGCGTTTCCGTCAACGGGAATTTCGGCGATGTCACGGTGACAGCCCGTCTTTGCCGCGTTCCCGACCAATTTGTCAAAAAGCAGGGCTGAAGAAGATGTTTTCGGATGAGATTGTTTTCAACGCGGATCGCCGCCGTTTCATTCATCTGGTTGCTGCCGTTTCCGGCACGTTCGCAGTCAGCCCGTCTGCCTTTGCTGCCGGCGACGATGCCGGCATTTATGACGCGGATATTCCGAAAGACTGGAGCTTTGTGCGTATCGCTGCGTCCGATCCCGCGGCCGCCGCCACGGCAACCATCGGCGAGAAGCCTTTCAAAGTTTCCGCAAGCGGCGTCTCCGACTATGTCGCACGCGCGCCTGGAGACTACACCCTGCTGGTCAAAGGACAATCCATGGCGCTTCCGGTCGGGCAAGGGCAATACCTGACCATCCTTTCTGGTGCTGCTGGAAAAGAGCCGGTGGTGGTTGCCGATGCCTTTACGGCCGATCCGGCGAAGTGCGCACTTGCGCTTTACAATCTGACTGACGCACCGGTTTCGCTGACCGCGCTCGCCAAACGCTCGCCCGTTATCAAGGCCGTGTCACCGATGAGCGGTATCTCGCTGGAGGTTAACGCCGTTGCCATCGATTTGAATGTCGAGATTGCCGGGGCGATTGCCAAAACGTTCGAAAAGACAACGCTGAAACGTCGTTCCGTTACGTCCATCTTTGTTCTGGGCAGCGGGCCGAACGATATCGTTCTCACATCCGTTGCGGCGAAAGCCTGAACGAAGGTCGGAAGATGAGAGGGGTCAGGTCCATGGCAATATTCAAAATCGGAAAAGCGTTCCTGTTCAGCCGGCACCGAAAGAAAGTGCTCAGCGCGGGGCTGTTGATTGCTGCGGCCGTTTTTGCCGCGCAGCCCGCGCAGGCGCAGGTGGCCTTGCCGTTGCAGGATGGGCTCATGCCAAGCCCCGATTTTGATTACGCGCCGATCTGCAAGGTCAGAGCGCAGCAGCGCAACCTTTCCTACGACTGGAGCAAATGGGACGGTGGGCCGGTAAAGAGCAATCTTGACGACATGTTGCTGGACGCGCAGGCCTACATTGGTGGGACCGGTAACGCGCCACGCGACAAGGTACTTGCACGCCGCATGCTCGAATATCTGAAAAACGCCAATTATGAACTGGCGGGCCGCGCTTCGCACACTTTGGGTCGTCTGATGTTCGATGCGACATCCGGGTCGCCTGATCTCGGCCGTGGTCTGGCGCTGCAGGACGAGGCGATAGCGCGTGGCTTTATGGAAGGCGCGACCTTTCTGGGACGCCTTTACGCCACGGGTGAAGTGGTGCCGCAGGACAAGCTGAAGGGTGAAAAATACCTCAAGATGGGCGCTCAGAACGGTGACCCGGATGCAGCCTTGCTGCTTGCCAGACTTTATCGAAACAATCCGGAATTGGCGCCCTCGGAAGAGGCGCCGCAACTGCTTTTCAATCAGGCGATCGACAAGCTTAGTCAGTCGCTTGGTGCCGGTGAGTGCGACGTTCTCACCCTGTTTTCCGGCATCTATGCCAATGAAGAATTCGGTCTCTTCAATCCGCAGCTTTCCGCAAAATGGTTGATGGCCGCAGCAAAAGCGGGGAATTTCGTCGCGGTTGAACGCCTGTCGCAACGCTACATGATTGGCGATGGTGTGCCTGTGGACCGCAACAAGGCGGTGGAATTGTTGGAAACGGCCGCTGCAAGGGGACACGCGGGTAGCCGTATTTCGCTCGCCCGTCTGCTGCTGGCGAATCTCGATCTCAAGGATGCACTGCCAAAGGCGACACAGGCGCTGAAACAGGAAGCCGAGCGTGGCAATGTCAGAGCCTTCGAGCTTCTCGCGCAGATTTCGCATGGGGATTTTGGTGGAAAACCGAACTACGCCGCCATGGTTGGCTACCTCGAACAGGCTGCGCGCAATCCCGTTGTCGATACCGATGTCCTGAAGCAATTGGGCAGCGCCTATGCCAGTGGTACGGGAACGGCACGCAATACCGAAAAGGCCGTGGATTATCTCACACGTGCCGTGGCTTTGGGGTCTGATACCGCCGCTCTTGAGCTCTACCAGTTGATGGTCGACAGCTCGCACAACATTTCAAAAAGCGTCAATCCGATCGCAATATTGCGGCGTGCCGCCAATAACGGCTTGAGCGAGGCTATGGCAACGCTGTCAGACGCCTATAGCTGCGGCATTGGTGTTGAGCGCAACGCCGACATTGGACGCCGTTGGCAGGAAAGAGCGGCCGCTGGGGGGAATCGTCCCAGCCTGATTGCTGTCGCCAAGCAGGCCCTCACGGAGCAAGCCGGCGATGACGGAAAACTGATGTACTTCCGCAATATTCGTCGCGCGGCCGCGCTCGGCGACCGGCGCGCGATGGTGCTTTTGTCACTGGCATACCGCGATGGCGTTGGTACCAATATCGATACGCGTGAGGCCGGCCAGTGGTACGAAAAAGCATTGGCAGCAGGCCAGGCCCGTGGTCAGGCGCTCGTTCTTTTGGCCAGACTTCAGCTTTCTTCTGAAAATGCTGACAAGACAAATGTGAAGGCAGCTGTTGATCTTCTGAAGGATGGCCTGTCGAGTGGCGACACCTCGGTTCGTTACGACCTCGCCAAGCTTTATCTGAAGGGTGCGGCAGGTCTTGCGCCTCAACCGGACGAAGGGATCAAACTTCTCGTTGAGGCTGCGCGTCTGGGGCATACTGCTTCCATGATCCAGCTTGCCGATCTCGGTGTCGATGCCAAAAAAGGCGGTGGCAGAACGGCGGATATCTGGCTAGGGCAGGCCGTGGATGACGGTGACATCCGAGCTATACTGAAGACCGCCGAACGTGCGGGTGACCAGAAGTCTCGCCGCACCATGTTTGACCTCGCCTTGAAACAGCCGCTGTGCAGCGCGAAGGACGAGGTTGCTTTGGCCGATGCGATATCACGCGATGCGAATTACGCCAGGCAGACGCGAGAACTGGTCGATCGGGCTCTCGCCTCAGAAACGGACGATGCAAGCACGCTTTATCAGCTCGCCAACCTTCTGAACGACAACAAACGCGGTGTTCTCAACCCGGAACTGGCGCTGACCACGATGGTCAAATCTGCCGAGGCCGGCAAGGTGGAGGCCATGCGTGAGTCCGGCCGGATGTTCCTTCTCTCGCCCCATGCCGACCCTGGTAAAGCGACACAATGGTTGCTCGCTGCGGTTCGAGCCGGAGACGATGGAGCCTTGAAGACCCTTGTAGAGCAATTGGTGGGAGACGAGGCGCCCGAAACATCCACCAATCCAATCATCGTTGAAGCATTGCCAGCCCTTGAGGATGCCGCAAAGGGTGGTTCCGGCAATGCGATTCAGGCCCTGGCGCGTATTCTTTCGATCATGGCGAAAGAGGACGGTGCTTATTCCGAAAAAGCCAGAGTGTGGATGATGAAAGCTGCCGAAACCGGCGACGGTGCCGCCATGGTCATGGTTGCCGATGCCTTCGCAACCGGCACCAGCGGTTTTCCGCTCTCGGCGGCGGATAGCACTGGATGGCTCGCACGGGCGGCGATCTCAGGTTACCCCAAGGCTTTCGAACCTTACGCCATCGCATTGCAGATTGGTTATGGCGTCCCGCCTGATCCGCAGGAAGCGGAACGGTGGCTGGGCAAGGCCGCCACCATCACCCAATAGCACAACCTCCGAACGCACCCGATGCCGGAGAAAGGATCGTTCGATGAAACCTTCTGTCATATTGGCCTTGATTACGGTTTTGCCGGTCGCGACGGTGGCCATGGCCGCGGGAAAAGCAAGCAATGTGCCTGTTCCAACCGCACGTGCTGCAGTGGTGGCTAATCCACAGCCTGCGCAGACGGTGCGGCTGCCTTCGCTTGAAGCTGCGAAAAAACTCCCGCTTGCCAAGCAACTGGAAATTGCCACGGCTGCTCTGAGTGATCCTCGTCGTGACCTTCGCAATGCTGATCTCGGGTTTTCCTTGCTGATGGCTGCGGCACCCAGAAATCGCGAGGCCGTACGCCTTCTGGCCAAGGGGATTGTCAACAACGATTATTCATTTGGGCCGAATGCTGGAAAGGTCATGAACCTCTTGGCGAAGGAGGCGATGCGCGGCTCATCCAGCTGTGTCGTGGCGTGGGCGCGCATGCAGCAACTCGGCACTGATATTCCTAAAAATGATGCACTTGCCTACAAGTGGTACAGGTGGGCTGCATTGGTCGGCAATCTGCGTGGCATTGAAGAAACCTCTCTCGCCTTGCTGGAAGGGCGCGGCGTGACGCGGAACGTGAACGAGGCAATTGCCATGTTGGACAGGTTGCAGCCGGAACGTCGTGCAGGGCGATATATCGAAACCGCATCTCTGCTGATGCAAAGCACAGATCCCGATGCGACGGCGCGCAGCGAACAGCTTCTGCTCTCGGCAATCGATCTTGCACCGAAAAGAAGCCTTTCGGCGGCCAACAAACTGTCCGACACGCGCTTCAGCCTGGCGGCACGGGAAAAGGCGAAGGCCATTATCGCCACTGCACCGCAGAGCAGTCCGGTGTCCGAGGAGGGCAAGATTGCCCGTACGCTTTGGAACAGCAACGAGCCGGCGGATATCCAGAAAGGTGTCGACATGTTCGCGGAAGCCGCCAGGGCCGGTGACGAAAAGGCCGTTCCTTTTCTGGCCAAGGCACTGAACCGGTCAGGTGTACCTGTTGCCATGCACGACGCTATCCTGAAAATCCTCGAGCCCTATGCCGACAGGGGTAACATGGATGCCATTCGCGCTGTTTCCGAGGCTTATTTCGTGGGGCGCGGCACCAGCCCTTCGCTTGAAAAGGCTGCGGCCTATCGAAAACTGGCTGCCACACAAGGAGACAGCGAAGCACAATATCTGCTCGGCCTGATGTATGCCCAGGCAACCGGCGTCGTCAAAGATATCGGGCAGGCCAAATATTGGCTGACGAAGTCGGCGGATGGCGGATATCTGCTGGCCCGCTCCGCTCTCATCTCGCTTGACAGCATGACAAGGTAAACGACGATGATGGTGGTCGCGTCATCCTTCCCGCAGTTTGCGTGTCAGCGTTTCCAGCCGCAAATGGCTTGGATAGGTCTCCTCGCGTGGCGGCTCGGTTTGGTGTTTTGTCGTCGCAGCCTCAAACAACGCGGCATCATCGATACCATTCAACGTCGCATTTTCCAGTCTCTGCAGCGATCCGGAGCAGATGTCATCGAGCGGCTGGCCAATTTTTCGCAGGGCAACATACGTGCCCGCCAATGGACGAAATGCGTAGAGATGGTAATTGCGGGCGAGAGCGCCCCGTTGCATTTCAAGTGGCAGGGTCCCGTCTTCCGTTACCTGGCAGACTCCGATGCGATAGGACTGGCGCGCCCACTCGATCTTGGCTTGGTCCCCACTCAGGCTGCCGATGGAAGCAAGAGCAAGCGCTGCCCAATAACGATGATTGTTGCGGGCACTCTTGGGCCCGGCCTCGTTGTCGAAAAACAGCATCGTGTCGTCCGCCATCTGGCTCAGCCATTGAACAACAACGTCTTGCTTTTCGCGATCAGCGGTAACTTCCCAGGCTGCGATCAATCCGGATATCTCGGCGAGCACACGCCCACGCGTCAGATTGGCGTCAGCGGTTGTGGCATCGGTCAGCGCTTGCGACGTGGCCCATTGAGACAGAACACGCATCGCGCAGTCAGCTCCAAAGCGTGTTTCGATGGTTTCAAGCTCAAGAATGGAGCGCCAGATCGGCTTGAATACGGCGATGTGCGAGACGTTTTCGCCTTCAGCGTCCCCGGTGATCTCGGTCGTGCGATATTTCGATATCGTTGCAATTTTTCTGGGCGGCGTTTCGATTTGAGAAATGGCGACACCACAGCTCATATCCCTGGTTTTTGCACCGCTCGCGACCGCAGTGCCTCCGGATCTTTCCAGTTTCACCTGGACGGTGGGGAGGCTTTGAGGTGCCGCGCTGTCATTCAAGGTTTTGTCGACTGCAACACTTCGGGCTGAATCACGGTCAACGCCCAGCATGGGCAAGCTGAACAGAAAGGATGCAGAAAAGGCAATCAACGCAAAACGCAACACGGCTCACTTCCCGACAACGGTAGGTGAACATTGAAGCAAATCGAAGGAAACGTCGGGTTAATGCTACAGGCCGGGTGATGCCTGAAAGCAACGGCCTGTGAAATTGTTTGAAGTATTGTTTAAGTTTCGTAAAGTTTTTGTATTTCTTTTCAAATATTAATTGACTGTAATAATCGCTTCCTGTTTAATATATTTGTAATTAATTGGGCGTCGACAAGAGTTTGCGTTTGTCGTCCGTGATTTTTGCTTTGCATGTATATTTTTTTGAATTGGGCGATTGCCGGTTTTTAGGCAGATGCCGTGTTTCGTGCAGCTTAAGATACATTGTTATGCTCTTGCGCCTGCCGCCGTTTTCTCCCTGGAGTTCGGACAGGCGTCCCAGAAAATATAATTTCATATGCTGCGGCCTCATCGGGCCCGATCTTGCCATGCCTTTCGAGCTTTACCTCTTTCCATGCTGGAAGGGGTTTGCCTTTTGAATTCGCAGAATTTTTTTCAAGTTTTTTGAGTGTCCTGCTTAGCCGCTTTCGGGGGTTCATATGACCAAAATTGATATTAACGTCAGTGCAATGGGTCTTAGGGTCAGTGTTTTCGGGGCCGGTTATGTGGGCTGTGTTTCAGCCGCATGTCTGAGCAACGACGGTTTCCGTGTTGTGGCGGTTGATCCCGATAGCTTCAAGGTTTCGTGCCTTGCCCGTGGCGAGGCGCCGATTATCGAGCCCGACCTTGCCGAATTTCTGGAAAAAGCCAATCTGAACGGCATGCTGACGGCGACGACCTCGGCGGAAGACGCTGTCGAAAACACAAACGTGTCGCTCTGCTGCGTCGGTACACCCAGCCTTCTCGACGGCACGCTGAACACAGACTACGTTCGTCAGGTTTCGGTCGAGATCGGCCGTGCCTTGCGCCGCAAGACTGAATTCCACGTTGTTGTCATGCGTTCGACAATTCTGCCTGGAACGATGGAGGAAATTGTCATTCCGGCGCTTGAGGAAGCATCTGGAAAGATTGCCGGGGTGGACTTCGGCGTTGCCTATTATCCTGAATTCCTGCGTGAGAGCTCAGCGATCGCGGATTATTACAAGCCAGGCGCCATTGTTTTCGGTCAATACGGCGACGATACGCGCTCCATCGATGTTCTCAAGGCAATGGTCGCGCATATCAGCGTTGTCCCGCATGTCATTCCCATGCGCAGTGCCGAAATTGTCAAATACGTCAACAACTGCTGGCATGCGGTGAAAATCAGCTTCGCCAACGAGGTTGGTAATCTCTGCAAGGCGAAAGGCATCGACAGTCATGTCGTCATGGATGTTGTCTGTGCCGATACGCATCTGAACATTTCCAAGGCGTACATGAAGCCTGGATTTGCCTATGGCGGCTCATGCCTGCCGAAGGACTTGCGTGCGCTTTCGGCCTTCGGACGCCGGATGAATGTTGCGACGCCGATGCTCGATGCCGCAAAGGCGGCAAACCAGGTCCAGATTGATCGCGCCAAGCAGCTGATCAATGACGCGCGCAAGGATCGCATTGGCTTTATCGGTATCACCTTCAAGACCGATACCGATGATATGCGGGAGAGCCCGATGCTAAGCCTTGTCGAGAACTTCATTGGCAACGGCAAAGACGTCTCGATCTTTGATCCAAATGTTGTTCAAGATGAAAGTGAAGGCCGCAACTATCTTCGCCATATCGCCCCGCGTGTACGCCCATCAATCAATGATGTCATTGATAATGCAGATATCGTCGTGGTCGGTCACAAATATGCCGGTCTGACGGGCGCGATCGAAGCGGCGGGCAAACCGCTGGTCGTCGTGGATCTGGCACGCGTCGAAGTGCCCAACAGAAGTGGCCAGATCGTTTATCACGGCCTTTGCTGGTGAGGCCGTCAGGCCTCCCATTTTTATAAAATATATTTTATGAGTTATGAGGAAGCGACATGCGTCAGGTTTTGACCGCTGTTTCAGAGGAAAATATCCGGATCGTTCCTGCCATCATGATCGGCGGTTCCGGTACGCGGCTTTGGCCTCTCTCCCGCTCGAACAAACCGAAGCAGTTTCTCACGCTGGGTGGTGACGGGCAGGACAGCTTTTTCCAGCAGGCGCTGCGCCGTTTCGCGGTGCCTGGTTACAGTCTGCCGTGGCTGATGTGTGCACGTGACACACTGGTTCATGCGGAAGAGCAGGTCGCCAGCGGTGGATTTGCCGTTGATGGGCTTATCGTCGAACCGTCGATGCAGGGCACTGCGGCAGCGATCGCGGCGCTGACGGTCACCATTTCACGGATGGATGCGGCAGGAAGCAATGCCGTGCTGCTCGTGGCACCTTCCGACCACATCATCGCGGAACCTGCATTGTTCAACAAGACAGTGGCAGCCGCCTTGCCTGTCGCACGTTTTGCCGATCGCATCGTGACTTTCGGTATCAAACCGGAGCACCCCGAGACGGGTTTCGGTTACATACGTCCTGGTGAGGCGCTTGAAATTGACGGTGAGGTCAGAGGGTTCGCCATCAGCGCTGGAGACTTTCTGGAAAAACCTTCGCTCGAGAATGCAAAACGTTACGTCGAGGAAGGGTTCTGCTGGAACGCCGGGATCTTCATGTTCCGGGCTGGCGTCATGCTGGAAGAGTTGGCGCGGCATGCGCCCGAAACCCTGCAGGCGGCTGAGGAGGCGTTTGAAAAAGCCACCGTCGATATGTTCGCCGACGTACCGGCCGTGATGCTCGAAGAATTGGCGTTCCGCGCAGCCCCTGCGGATGTTCCGGTCGATACGGCGATCATGGAGAGGACTGCGCGTGGCGCGGTTGTGCGGTGCGAGGGTATCGGGTGGTCCGATATTGGTTCTCTTTCGGCCCTGCATGAAATCGATCGCAACAAGGACGAAAACGGCAATGCCTTGTCCGGACCGGTGGTGTCGATTGGCTCCAGCAACACGCTTGCCTATGCCCGCGGTGGCAGGAAGGTTGTGCTGATCGGGCTGGAAGACCTGATCGTAATCGACGATGACGATGCGGTACTGGTCGCCAAGATGTCACAGGCCCAGAAGGTCAAGGATGCCGTCAATCTGCTGAAGCAGAACAAGATGCCGGAATCGCGTGCCACACGCGAACAGCTTTATGGCTGGGGCAAGGTGCGACTACTGAGTGATCAGGGTGATCTCTCGGTGTTCACAGTCACCTTGCGCAGCAACGCCATGATCGCGTTGCGCGTTCCTGAGGGATATTGGGAGAACTGGGCGATATCGTCGGGCAAAATCGATATCATACGCAATGGTTTCGTACGCCATCTGGTGCCGATGGCCAGTATTGCGCCGAGCGAAGGAGAGGTTCTGTCGCTTTACAACGGTGCTGCAAAAGAAAGCACGATTGTCGTCACCCGTCAGCGCAGTTGCGAGCGGAACTTGGCTGTCGCGCCGAAAGCCTTTACCGCAGACACGCTCCTCGACATCATTTCCGTCGAAGCGGGCCTGCCAGTCTTCGATCTCAACATGGTGCCGGACAGCACTCTCGATGATGAGCCCCATCCCGCCAACTGAGAATGGCGTGGTGCTGACAATGGTATGAGCGCGCCTGGCTTTGGGCTGACGCTTTCATGCGGCTCTGCTTGCGACGCGCCGGCCACTGTAGAATTTCGTGTAATAACAGAGCAGGCGAATGAGTATGCCCAAAGACGGCGCGTTTTATCGTCAGACGGGTGGGGGACATGCCCGCACCCCGCTCCTGCATCAGGCGTTTGCCCGGTGCAGGAGCGGGTTTGTGGTCGTTGCCATTGTCAGCGGTTTCATCAATCTGCTGTATCTGACGAGCCCGTTTTTCATGTTGCAGGTCTATGACCGCATCATCCCGAGCGGCAGCATCGAGTCGTTGATTGCGCTGTCTCTGCTGGCCGGACTATTGTTCGTCTGCCAGGGGGCGTTCGAAATCGTCAGAAGCCGAATGCTGTCGCGTCTCGGCGGTCTGTTTGAAGTCACGCTGGATCAGGTTCTTTACCGCCGATCGCTGCTTGTGTGTGGCAAGCCGGAACTGGTTTCGGCAAGCGACGATCTTGATACGGTGCGTGGTTTTCTCTCCGGGCCCGGTCCATCGGCGCTCTTTGATCTTCCGTGGCTCCCTGTCTATCTCGCCATCTGCTTTCTGCTGCATCCGGTCATCGGTTATGTGGCGCTGGCGGGTGTGGCGGTGTTGATGGTGCTGACGGCACTTGCGCATGTCGGTCTGCAGCAATCGCAGCGTGACCTGGCAGCGCTGACAACGATGCGTCGGGCCTTTTCCGATTCTGTCCGTCTGAATTTCGGGGTGTTCAAGGCCATGGGCATGACGGCCGACGTTGCGGAGCGGTGGGCCATTTACAATGCGGCGTTTCGTCGGTCTGGGACACGCCATGCAGACGTTGCCAATGGCTACGCGACAATGACCAAAATCTTCCGTGTTGCCTTGCAGTCTGGGGTCCTGGCGACCGGGGCTGTTCTTGTCATCCGGGGCGATGCGTCTGGCGGCATTATTCTTGCGTCATCGATCCTGACGTCACGAGCGCTGGCACCGGTTGAATCGGCTATTGTTCATTGGCGGAGTTTTGCTGCGGCAAGGCACAGTTGGCTTCGCCTCAAAATCGTCGTTGGGGATGTCGCGGACCAGTCGAACGCCACGGAGTTGCCGTTGCCATCACGCACCGTCGCGCTTGAAGCTGTCTCAGGCGCCCCACCAGGTGCCGAAAAACCTGTCATATCCGATATCGGTTTTTCGTTGACTGCGGGGATGGTTCTGGGGGTTATCGGCCACAGCGGTTCCGGCAAAACCGTGCTTGCCCGTCTGCTGCTTGGTATCTGGCCAATCTGCGCTGGAACCTTGCGTTTTGACGGAGCAACGATCGATCAGTGGGACGTTGACCGGTTTGGTCGCCACATGGGTTATCTCCCGCAGGAGGTCGGACTGTTCGGGGGAACCATAGCTCAGAATATTGCCCGCTTCCGCAAGGAGATTTCGTCTGCAGAGGTCATTGCAGCGGCACGCGCGGCGGGTGTGCACGATCTCATTCTGCAATTGCCTGACGGGTACGACACGCAGATCGATCCGCTGTTTCCGGTGCTTTCTGCCGGTCAGCGCCAGCGCATTGCTCTGGCGCGCGCGCTATTTGGCGAGCCATTCCTCGTCGTTCTCGATGAACCGAATGCCAATCTCGATGCCGAAGGGGAAGAGGCGCTGTCTCGTGCCATCAACGGCATCAAGGCGCGTGGGGGAATTGCCGTGGTGATCACCCACAGGCCCGGCATTCTCGCACAAGCGGACACGGTTCTGGTCATGAACGAGGGCAAGATGGCAGCCTTTGGCCCGCGTGAAGCGATCATGGGGCAGGTTGTTCGTCGGGAACCGGCGGCCCACGCCGGAAAAGTTCTGAAAGTTGTCGGGGCGACAGGCAAGCTGGAGATGCAGCGATGAGCGAAGAGCTTTCAGCCGCCTTCTGGCGGCGTTCCATCCGCCGTCACATCGCCATTGTCATCGGGCTCGGCCTTGCACTGTTCGGTGGCGTTGGTGGCTGGGCGGCAACGACGAAGCTGGCGGGAGCCGTCAGCGGTCAGGGTTTTATCGTCATCGAGAACAACGTCAAAAAAGTGCAGCACCTGAGCGGCGGGACGGTTTCGGAACTGCTGGTGCACGAGGGAAGTGAGGTTGCTGCTGGAGATGTGCTGTTGCGCCTCAGTCGTACGACTGTCGAGGCGAACCTGGCGATAATAGAAAATGCGCTGGTACAGTTTCTGGTGCGTGCGGCCAGGCTCAAAGCAGAGCTTGCCGACGGGGAGACCTTCGAGCCCGATTTTCTTGCACAGAAAGGGTTGGCCAGACCCGCCTATGGTCAGCTTGTCTTGCTGGAGCGCAATCTGCTTGAAACAAGGCGGGATGGCCTTGAAGGCATGAAGCGGCAACTCGGCGAACGCAAAGGACAGCTTGCCGACGAGATCAATGGTGAAAACGTGCAGATCGATGCCTTGAAGGCGTCGATTGCAGCGGTCGATGAGGAGTTTTCCTCTGTCGAAGGGCTGTATCGGCAACAGCTTGTCACATTGCAACGCCTGACGTCGCTCAAGCAACGCCGTGCCGAACTGCAGGGGAATCTTGGCGAAAGGCTGGCATCGAGAGCGCAGGCCGAGGGTCGCATCAGCGAAGTAGAGCTGCAAATTCTCCAGCTCGATGAGAACCGGCGCGGGGAGAACGCCAAGGATCTTGCCGAGACCGAGGCGAAGATCGCTGAGATGGAAGCGCGACGTATCGAGGTGATCGAACAGTTCGGGCGGCTGGATATTCGTTCGCCGGTCAGTGGCCGCATCTTTGAGCTGGCGCTGCATACCGTTGGCGGTGTGGTCCAGCCGGGAGAAACCTTGATGCTCGTTGCACCGCGCGACGATGGCCTGATGGTGGAGGCAAAGATTTCACCGCGCAACATCGACCAGGTGGCGCCGGGCCAGAAAGCCGAGCTGCATTTTACCGCATTTGACCGCACGACCACACCGAAGGTGAACGGTGAAATCGTGTCCGTTTCGCCGGATGTGCTGACCGATCAGAGAACGGGGCAGCCGTTTTATGCGGTTCGGATCAGGCCGGAGACAAAGAGCTTAGAGGGGCTGGGAGGCCTGAAGCTTTATCCGGGAATGCCGGCAGAGGTATTGATGCCAGCGGCGGAAAGGCGGGTGATTTCCTACCTCGTCAAGCCGCTGACGGATCAGCTCAATCATGTTTTCAGGGAGGACTGAGCCGGGACTGGAGACATCAGTTCCGACCGGTACCAGACAAGTCAGTCAGTTTAACGAAAAGGCGTTTGCCCGGAGGGGACCATGGCAGTCATTCAGTTTATCGCATTCATGGGTCAATCGAATGCCGACAACATGTTCAACCTTTATGGTGACAACGATTCCGGTGCTTCGGTCCTTGCTGCCGACCTGTCGTCCTATCTTGGTTCCGGTGGGGCTTCGGCATCGACACTGAAAACAGTGATCCAGGGCACGGGAACGTCGTCAAAATTTGCGACTGCCAATAACGTGGTCGTGCAGGATTTCGCCAAGGGGGCAAGTGGCGTCGATGGTAATGCCTCGGACGCACCTGGGGCAGACCTTCTTTGGTGGTATCCAGACACGAATACACCCGGATCGCTCGCTGTCGCCGCGATACAGGGGATCAATGCTTCGATCGCCGCGCTGGAGGCGCAAGGTTATACCGTAGAGTTGAAAATCGTCTGGGCGCAGGGAGAGGCTGATGCCAAGCGCATCATGGACGGTACGAGCGACGTCGAGACCTACAAGGAAGCGACGGTTGAGGTGCTGGACTATATTCGCGCGCAGACCGATCCTTCGGCACCCGTGTTCATACAGGAAGTTGCCGACACCGCCTATACCGGCTCAGACGCCCGCTGGAACGGCGGGCAGGATATCGTGCGGGAGGCGCAGCGCGAAATCGCGGCCAGTCGCGACGACATCTATATCGGTTCGATTACCGAGGATCTGCCGCTGAAGGATCAGGTCCATACCGATAACGAATCCTACGAAGTGGTCGGCGGTCGACTCGCAAATTACATCGCTTACACGGAGGGGCTCACTGGTACCATTTCCGGGCCACGTCCCTCACCAGACCCGGATGAG
Organism: Agrobacterium tumefaciens; assembly: GCA_025559845.1. NCBI lineage: Bacteria > Pseudomonadati > Pseudomonadota > Alphaproteobacteria > Hyphomicrobiales > Rhizobiaceae > Agrobacterium > Agrobacterium tumefaciens. The sequence continues at coordinate 2,656,831 of CP048469.1, read as the reverse complement.
GTGATGGAGCCTGGCGATACAGCGCCGGTTGCCGTCGCCGACAGCCACATTACCGTTACGGAAAACCGGACAACGATAAGCAGTACCTTCAATCTGCTCGCCAATGACAGCGATGTGGACGGAGATGCCCTGCGGGTAACGCAGGCGACTTACGGGTCCAAGGCAACGGCCATTCAGATGACGGAAACTGCCGTGGCCAGCAAATACGGCACGTTTTACATAAGCCCGAACGGCAGCTATTATTACAAGGTGGACCCGACATTGGCTGCCACCAATGCGATTGGCGCGGGGCAGACAGCCGAGGATACTCTGTCCTATCGCATTTCGGATGGACGCGGCGGCACAGCAAGCGCTGTCGTGACAGTGAAGATCACCGGTTTGAACGACGCTCCGACGGCAGTTGCCGACACGGCCTCGGTTGTCAAAACCGTTTCGGGCAACGGAAATCTGCTGACCAATGATCTTGATCCGGATGCAGGCGATGCACTTTCGGTGCTATCCGCCAGCGCGACGGGAGGCACGACGCAGAGTGTAACGGCCAGCGGAACCACCCTTGTCGGGAGCTATGGATCACTGATCCTGAAAAGCGATGGAAGCTGGGTCTACCAACCAAATCAGAGCAACCCCGCGGTTGCGGCACTTTCCGGCTCCGCTTCTTTGTCGGAGGTCTTCACCTATACCGTCCGTGATGCTGCTGGTCTCCAGTCTTCCGCATCGTTGACGGTTTCCGTTCGCGCCTCGTCTACCGGCGGCGAACCCGAGCCGACGATCAGCGGAACGGCGGGAGCCGATACGCTACGTGGTACCGCGGGCGCTGACGTCATTGCAGGTCTTGGGGGGAACGACACGATCAAGGGGCTCACCGGAGACGATATTCTGATCGGTGGCGATGGGAATGACTATCTGGAGGGCAATGAGGGCAACGATCGGCTGATTGGCGGCGCCGGCGTCGATACGCTGAAAGGTGGCGCGGGTACGGATACCTTCGTCATCAATAGCATGAGCGAGATAGGCGACATCGTTTCCGACTTTCGATCCGACGACTTCTTCGATCTTTCCGGTATTCTGGCAATGCCTACGGGCACGACCGGCGCAAATGCCTTTGCGTCGGGCTACATTCGCGTCACGCAGTCGGGTGCCGACACGCTTGTCGAGGTTGATGTGGACGGTGCTGCTGGTCCCGGTGCCTTTGCGACGGTTGCGACCCTGAGCGCGATTACGGCTTCGAGCGTGAAGGCAGCGCAATTCATTGTCACACCCTCGGCTCCGTCCGGGCCTGCCAATACCGCGCCAACTGCGACCGGTGACCTCAAAACGGTTGCGGAAGACGGTCCGGGCAACACGGCGTCGGGTAATCTCCTGACCAATGATCAGGACAGTGATGGGGATGTCCTGTCCGTTGCCTCGATCGTGGTCAAGGGCGTCACCTATTCCCTCGGCTCAGCGCAAACCATTCAGACCAATTATGGTGCGCTGACGATTGCGGCGAACGGTGCATATAGCTTTACGCCATCTGCGACCAACCCGGTCGTCAACGCACTCTATTTCGACAATCTGGTCGAGAGCTTCGAATACACCATCTCGGATGGTCGCGGTGGTACGGCCAAGGCGAGCCTGACGGTTACGATTGCTGGCAGCAACGATGCGCCAGTAGCCATCAATGACAGCGGCACGGTGGCCGCCAATGCCAGCGCCAGTGGCAACGTCGTTACCAACGATTCAGATCCTGATACCGGCGATTTCATGGCTGTGACCCGGGTGGTGTATGGTTCGTCGAGTGTTATCGTCACCGAGAACGATACACCGTTGACAGGTACCTATGGCCTGTTGGTCATCGATCCCGACGGAAGCTATAGCTACGTCCCCAATGCATCCAATCCGGCGGTTTCAGGACTTTCGGGTAGCTCCACCCTGACCGAAACCTTCAGTTACACCATTCGTGATGAAACCGGGCTGCAATCGACGGCCAATCTGGTGTTTACGATCAAGGGAACCAACCATGCGCCCGTTGCCGCTGACGATGCGGCCATGGCCACCGCTGGTGCGACCAATGCGACTGGAACGGTACTCGGCAACGATAGTGACGTCGATACCGGCGATACATTGTCCGTTCTGTCTGCCAGCGGCACTGGCGCCGCCGTCAACGTCACGGCAGCAGGCACTACGATAACCGGCAGTTTTGGAACGCTTGTTCTCAAAGCGGATGGAAGCTGGAGTTACGATGTGGACGAAAGCAACCCTTCGGTTGCCGGCCTTTCTGAAAGCTCCAGTCTGACAGATAATTTCCAGTACACGATCCGTGACAGCCAGGGTGCGACGGCGACGGCAACTTTGGCCCTGACAGTCAAAGGGGCTCCGGCCAGCAGCGGGCTCGGATATGGTACGCCGACCATCGTGGGCACTGACGCAAACGAAACGATTTCCGGCCTGGCAGGCAACGATATCATCGAAGGACGAGGCGGCAACGACGTCATCAAGGGCAGGCTGGGTGATGACGTGCTTGTTGGTGGTGCTGGCAACGATACGATGGAGGGCAATGAAGGCAACGACGTGCTCTATGGCGGAACTGGCAACGACCGTATGAAAGGTGGGGCAGGGGCGGATGCCTTCTGGTTCAGCAGCGGCCACGGCGCCGATATCGTGGATCAGTTGCGTGCCGACGATACACTTGTGTTCAGCAGCGACCTTTTTGCATCCAAGGCTGCTTTGCTGGCCGCAGTGACGGTGGTTTCGGCAAACGAACTCTTTGTCGCAACGCCGGATGGCGGCTCGATCCAGTTCCTTGATACGACACTCAGCGATCTGCAGAAAAGCGGTTTCGTCGTGTCAGACGGCCTGTTCGCGTAGTCTTGCCGCCGACTGTCACATCGTCATTTCGGCAACCGCGTCTTGAGCGCGGTGAGGATGCGCCTGGCAAGCGCCTCGTAATCCTCGTCGAAGTGATGTCCGCCCTCGATGCCGAGGGTTTCAACGCCCTGCGCTTTCAGGCGAGGGCAGGGGTCGTCTTCCTCTTCTTCGGTTCCGTAGATGCATTGAACAAGTTTCGGGTTGATCTTGGCGATATCGTCGACGGTCTTACCGCCTTTGCCCTCACCGGACATGCCAAGCCATCCCCCGACCGAAATCTCGAAATCGACTTCGTCGGAAAGGCCCATCAGGGTCAGCTGCACGACGTGCGACTTGTCGCGATCCGGTAGCAGATTAAAGGTTGCTGGCAGGATATCCGCGCCGAAAGAGTAACCGATCAGCAGCACATTCCGCACCTTCCATTCCTTGCGGTAGGTATCGATGATGCGGCCGAGATCGCTGGCGATCTCTTCCGGTTTCTTTTCCTTCCAGAAATAGCGCAGTGAATCGACGCCGATGACGGGAACACCTTCCTTCTGCAATGCGCCGCCCACTTCCTCGTCCAGGTCGCGCCAGCCACCGTCGCCGGAATAGATGATCGCCATCGTATCCATCACGGGTTTGGTTTCCAGCACGGTGATCGGCAGGCCAAGCGGTGAACCGGAATCGCTCGCGGCGTCGATCTCATCGGACAGGGATTGCGCCAACACGTCGGCGGCCTTGTCGGTTACATCCTCGACGTCGATATCAGGATGCGACTTCAACAGGTCGTTGACATGGTCGCGACCCTTCTGATCCGCCTCTGGCGTAAAGGATACGCTGACAGGAGCGGGCAGAGCGCCATCGGTCAGGCCGTAAACGGTCTCATTGCCGACCTTGTCCTTGCTCGCCGGTGTGCAGAGGATTTTCTGGAGCGGCAGACCTGCCTTGGGATCGACGGCGATTGCTTCACGAACGGTCGAAGGCGGGCTTTGGGCAATCATTGCCAGCGCGAGCGTTCCGCCTTCGCCGATCCCCGTCACAATCGGAAGCTTGTAGCTGCTTGTGCCAGCCGTGCGCTGGATCTGCTGAGACAAGGATTCGATATCCGAGATCATGTAGATGCATTCGTCTTCGTCGGCTTCGAGCGCCTTGATATAGTCGCGAAAGTCGATACCGACCACGGCCGCGCCTTTTTCGACCAGCGCCTTGGCACGTGCCTCATCGGCATCGGTCCAGCCGTTGGCATCCGAGATCAGGAAGATGCTGGCAAGGATGTCGCCATCGGGCACCATGATGTGATCGGCCGGGATCATTCCGGTCTCATAAGCCGGTTTGTCCTGCGAAAAAGCCATGCTCGGGAAAAGAAGGGCAACGGCTGCAAGTGCCGATTTCAGCAGGATGGTTTTTCTCATTTGCCAATCACTCCTCTGACCCCTCCACTGATGAGAACGGTGACGTCCATCAGTGCCAGCGCGGCATCGGCGCCATTTTGCACAGCAAGATAGCGTGGTTCCCACTTCGGGTGAAACTTGGATTTGAAGGCGCGCAGACCCTTGAAGTTGTAAAAGCGCTCGCCGTGCTCAAACAGCGTTCCGCCGATGCGGTCCCAGACCGGTGCGATATCGCGCTTCGACATGCCTGACATGGGTGCCATGCCGAGGTTGAAGCTTTCATAACCGGCTTCGCGCAGATGTTGCATGATACTGACGAACAGGAAATCCATCGAGCCGCGCGGCGCGTCGACCGAAAAACGCATGAGATCGATGGTGGCCTCTTTCTTCGTGTCCGTCACCATGACGTTGGCAAAGGCCGTAATCTTTCCGTCTTTTCGCAACACGGCGACAGGTTGCGAGAGAATGTAGTCGGGTTCGAAAGCGCCAAGCGAGAAACGCTTTTCACGCGTATTGTGGTGCGTCAGCCATCCGTCGGATACCTGTTTCAGTTCGTCGAGAATATCCGGGACCTGCGGCGGATCGATGACCTCGAAACTCAGCCCGTCGCGCGCGCCGCGGCTGAGCGACTGTCGCAGATTGGCGAGCTTTCCACCCTTCAACTCGAAGGCCGTCAGGTTGACCAGAGCAAGTTCCCCGAGCTTGAAGGCGCGCAGGCCCGCATCTGCGCAGTGCGACAGAAGCGATGGGGAAATCTGATAAAAGGCGGCGCGTGCACCGGCTGAGCGTGCAGCTTCGACAAATTCCCAGACGAGATCGGGAAAGTCCTCTTCATCGCCGACCGGATCGGTAAAGGCAATCCATGAACGGCCCTGAATGCCGTACATGATGAAAGCGTTTCCGGTCTCAGAAAACATCACGTGCTTGTCGCCCATGCGCACCAGATTGGCATCGGCTTCGTCCTGCTGCATGACGATACTTGTCGCCTTGACGATGTCATCCGCCTGGATGGCATCCGGCTTGTAGCGGACCGGGCGCATGAGACTGAAGATCGCGATGGTCGAAGAGGCCAGAACCAGACCCAACACGGCACGCAATCCGCGCGGTGCTTCCTCTGAGAACTCGAACTGCCACCACAATGCGTGGCTGTAGTCAGTATCGCGATAAACAAAGAGCAGGATCGTGGCTGCGCCGGCGACGATCACAGTCATGGCGCCGAGCCAGCTTGGCCCCAGCGCCTGTTTGATGAGCGATGCGTGCCGGTTGAAGCTGCGCATGTTGGCGACGAGTGCCGCGATGAAAATGCCGAGGAAAGCCGCTTCGAAGACGGCGATGGCCTTGAGAAGTGAAAATACGAGGGCGGCAGAAGCCGCTACGAGTGCAATCCACCATGCTCCATCAAGGCGCTGACCCAGACCGCGCGATGAAACGACCAGGATGAGGCCCATGATGCTTGTCAGGAAGTGGGCGGCTTCGATGATCGGCAGGGGGACGAAATTCGCAAGGAAATCAAGGTTGCTGTCCGGCGTGGGCGTAACACTCGAGAAGATCAGCATCGCGCCGAGGAGCATTGCATAGGCGGAAAGCAAGGGCGGAGCGAGCCTGACGGCGAGCTGGCCGATATCCGAGACGAGCGGCCTGGCTGCGAACTGCTTCATTTCGGAAGCGATCATCACCAGAATGGCGACGACAAGCGGCAGGACGTGGTAGATGACACGGTAGAGGACGAGACTGCCCAGCAGTTGATCAATGCTGATGGCATTGCCGAGGCCGGCAACCATCACGGTCTCGAAAACGCCAAGGCCCGCCGGAACGTGGCTGAGCACGCCGAGACCGACTGCGGTCGCGTAGATTGCAAAAAATGTCGGCCAACCGAGGTGGGTTTCCGGCAAAAGCACGTAGAGAACGGATGCCGACGCTGCAATATCCAGGGCCGAGACAAGAAACTGGCGTGAGGAGGTGCGGCTGTCTGGAAGGCGCAAGCGCCAGCTTCCCAAACGAATGGCTTTGCCGTTGCGGCCGAAATAGGCGCCAAGCACCAGAATGGCGATGATGGCAAGTGCCGCAGCGCGCAACACAGCAGCATCGACATTGATGATGGCGGCAATTCGCGGTGCGACGATGAATGTGGAAATGGCACTGACGGATAGCAGACCAAGCCCGAAAGAGAGGGTGACGAAGGCAATGACACGGGCGATTTCACCCGGGGAAAGGCCCAGTCGCGAATAGGCGCGGAAGCGGATAGCCCCACCACTGAGGGGGCCGAAACCTGCCGTATTGCCAATGGCATAAGCGGCGAAGGCCGTTGCTGCCATGGAATGGAACGGAACTTTTCTGCCAATATATTCAATGGCATTGGCATCATACCAGATCAGTGCCAGGAAACTGAGCGCCGTAAAGAGGATTGCCAGCAGGATCGAGGTGATCGATGTCCCCATCAAGGCCGCGATCACGTCGTCATAGCGGACCTCAGATGTGAGCTGATAGATCGCGACGGTCATCATCACGAAGATCAGCGTAATTGCCGCTGCCGTGATGTAGGGGCGATGTCTGGCAAAAAAGCCTTCAGCTTCTGCTTCCGCTGTTTCGGTCTGCGCTACTTCGCTCTTGTCTGCCATGTTGCCCTGCTTGCCGGCGCCGATGTGATGACTGGCGAACCACAGGATTGTGTCGCCATTTCGGTGTCATTCGGGAAATGTGATTAGCAGAAACGCGTAAACTGTCGATGTGTACTTTGGGCTTGGTTTTTAAGGGATTTCGCCAGATTGAGCGATAAAAAGCAACCAGGAGATGCGCGTTTTTTGCCATTGTCCCAAACTGTGCAAAATTAAACGTGCTGGTTGCTTGGTGGTGTTGTTTGATGCGACTACACGCTCCTTTCAGTTGAAGGAGATGCTTATGAACATGCCCACAAGAATCGTGATTTCACTCGTTGTTGCCGTAGTCGCCGGCGGTGGTTTCATGACGTACGACAAGATGCGGGGAGCGGAATGGGTTGTTTCGCCACAGCAGATTGCCGATGCAAAGGCCAAGGGGCAGACCGGATATGAATCGAGCCCCGGCACTGTCACCGTCCTGCCGATCCGCAGCGAGACGGCGGATGCATTGCCGCTCAAGTGGGCGATGTTCGCTCTGGTTGGCGGCCTTCTCGCGTTTCGCGCAACGGGCAAAAAGAAAGCGGCAAAGGCCTGAGCCTTGCCGCCCTTGTCTCCGGCGCATCTGCGTCGGAGCAATTGAGATTAACCTCGGGCGTCTTAAGCGCCCCAGGTTTTTTCCAGCACGCGAACCCAGTTGCCGTGGCAAATCTTGGCAAGGGCGTCATCGTCATAACCACTGTTGCGTAACGCCTTGACCAGCAGTTGCAGATCGCCAGCGTCCTTCATTGATGCCGGGATTGTCGTGCCGTCGAAATCCGAACCAAGTGCAACGTGATCGATACCGATGCGGTTGGCGATATAATCGACATGGCGCACCAGTTCGCCAAGATCGGTATCCGGGTTTTTCACACCGTCCTGACGCAGGAAAAGAACGCCGAAGTTGATGCCGGCAAGTCCACCCGTATCGCGGATCGCGTCGAGTTGGCGGTCTGTGAGATTACGGCTGTGATTGCACAGCGCATAGGCGTTCGAATGGGACGCCACGAGTGGTGCGTCGGTGATCTTTGCGATGTCCCAGAAGCCCTGCTCGTTCATGTGCGACAGGTCGACCATGATCTTCAGTTCATTGCAGGTCTTGATCAGCCGCTTGCCGGTTTCCGTCAGACCAGGGCCAATATCCGGGGTGGAAGGGAAGCGGAACGGAACGCCGTAGGCGAAGATGTTCGGGCGGCTCCAGACCGGGCCAAGGGTACGCAAGCCAGCCTGGTGCAGAACGTAGAGCGCATCCAGATCACCGGCGATCGCTTCGGCGCCCTCGATATGGAAGACCGATGCGAATGCACCGGTTCCCATGGCGTCGCGAATATCTGCGGCAGTCCGGCAGACCTTCAGCGCACCGTTGGACTTCTTCTCGGCACGGAACAGGAGGCTCGCCATGGAGAGTGTCGCGGCAAGCGCGTCGCCCTGCTCAGGTGCGAGAAAATCGCCATTTGCATCTTTTTCCATGCTGGGCGAGGGAACATAGATTGCGCAGAGGCCACCCGCCAGACCGCCCTTTTTGGCACGCGGAAGATCGATATGGCCAACGGTGTCACCGTCCACCAGAAGCGTCTCCGGCGACGGATTGCCTGAGCGCCACAATCTCAGCAGCACATCGTTATGTCCGTCGAATACGGGAACGGCCGTTTCGCTTGTCATGTTCGCATCACCTTGGAAAATTTCGGAAGCAAAGGAAGTGGAGATGCCAGCGTTGTCTGCCTTCGCGGGCGAAATTTCAAGGTGCGGGCAGATGCAATCCCTGCATAGGGCCTGCCAAATTTGGAATTGGTGTGGCCTCAATCCGTCGTGGTAATCGCGAAAAAAAGAAAAATAACGACTGGATTGGGGCAAAGCTCCGATCTTTTTCTCGATAATAGGTCCGAAAGGGGATTTTCTGATGATTTCTAGACGCAACCTGCTGATCGCTGGCGCTGCAGTACCATTCCTGTCCTATGCCCGCCTGTCCTTCGCTGACACGCCAAAGGACATTCTCGTTGTCGCGCAGCAGCTGGACAACATGACGAGCCTCGATCCGCATGAAGGTTTCGAAGCCGTTGGTGGCGAAATCATCAGCAACATGTACCAGAAGCTGGTGCGCGCCAACCGTGAAGATTCCACCAAGGTCGATCCGGTGATCGCAAGCGCGTGGGAAGCCGATGCTGACAGCAAGGTCTTCACCTTCACGATCGGTGAAGAGGCAACCTTCTCCAGCGGTGCAAAGGTTACGGCTGAGGACGTCGCGTTCTCGCTGCAGCGCGCCGTCAAGATGAACAAGAGCCCGGCCTTCATCATCAGCCAGTTTGGTTTCACGCCTGACAACGCCGAAACCACCATCGTTGCCACTGACGACAAGACGGTGAAGCTGACGACTGCCCAGCCGACGGCAATCTCCTTCCTGCTGTACTGCCTGTCGGCCAATATCGGCGCGATCGTCGAAAAGAAGGCTGTACTCGAGAACGCCAACGGCGAAGACCTCGGCAATGGCTGGCTGCAGAAGAACAGCGCCGGTTCTGGCGATTTCATGCTGCAGTCCTGGAAGCCGAGCGAGAGCGTGGCTTTGACGCTCAATCCAAATGGCCCTTACAAAGGTAACCTCAAGCGCATCATCCTGCGTCATGTGACGGACCCGTCCTCGCAGCTTCTGATGCTGCAGAAGGGTGATATCGATATTGCACGCGACCTGACGTCCGAGCAGCTTCGCACCGTTCAGAACGATGAAAACATCGTGCTTGAGCGCAAGAGCATCGCATCGCTGGTTCTGATTTCGCTGAACCAGGGAAATGAAAACCTTGCGAAGCCGCAGGTCTGGCAGGCCATCAAGTGGGCGCTGGACTACAAGGGCATGCAGGAAAACATCGTGCCGCTGACCCATGAAGTTCACCAGAGCTTCGAGCCGAAGGGCTTCCCGGGCGCCGTCAACGACGTTCCGTACCAGCGCGATGTCGAGAAGGCCAAGGCTCTGATGGCGGAAGCCGGTCTTGCCGATGGTTTCGAGATCAGCATGGATCACTATTCCGCGCAGCCTTACCCGGATCTGGCGCAGGCCATCCAGGCAAACCTCGCCGATATCGGCATCAAGGTGCGTCTGCAGTCGGCTGAAAACCGTCAGGTTCTGACCAAGATGCGTGCGCGTGAGCACCAGATGGCTCTGTCTGCCTGGGGTACCGACTACTTCGATCCGCATTCCAATGCTGATGTTTTCAACATCAACAAGAACAATGCCGACGACGCCAAGTCGAAGCCGTTCCTGTGGCGTTCGCGCTTCAAGAGCGACGATTTCGCCGCCAAGGCTGAAGCTGCCCGCGACGAGAAGGACCCGGCAAAGCGCGTCGAGCTTTACGAAGCCCTGCAGCGCGAGCACATGCAAAACAGCCCCTTCGTGTTCATGTTCCAGACAACGAAGACGGCAGCTTTCCGTAAGGGCGTTTCCGGTTTCGAACTCGGCGTTCTGTCCGAGGGCAATTCCTACCACGATGCGAAGAAAGCGTGACATTGAACAAGCGCGTTAAAAGCATATCGTCGACACTGAGCAGCGTCATTCTGACGCTGTTCGGTTTGATGGTCATCACCTTCATGATCGGGCGCGTCATGCCCGTCGATCCCGTGATTGCGGCGGTCGGCGACAACGCGCCCGAGGACGTCATTGTGCGGGTCCGGGCCGAAATGGGCCTCGATCAGCCGCTGGTCGTCCAATTCTTCCACTATGTTTCGCAGGTTCTGCACGGCGATTTCGGCAACTCCATTCTGACCCGCAACCCGGTCTGGGTGGATATTACCCGCGTGTTCCCCGCCACCTTCGAGCTTGCCACGGCTGCGCTTATCATTGCGGCGCTGATCGGCATTCCGCTCGGTGTCTGGGCCGCCGTTCGTCAGGGCAAGCTGACCGATCAGGTCATCCGCGTCGTCTGTCTGGCGGGTCACTCCGTGCCGGTCTTTATGCTGGCCCTGATCTCGCTGCTGGTATTCTACGCAACGCTTGGCGTTGCGCCGGGACCTGGCCGGCAAGACATCATTTTCGACGGGATGATCGATCCGGTTACCGGGCTGCTGAGCGTCGATACGTTGCTGGCTGGCGATTGGGATGCGTTCTACGACGCCATCGCCCATATGGTTCAGCCGGTCTGCATTCTTGCCTATTTCAGCATGGCCTATATCACCCGCATGACGCGCGCCTTCATGATTGACGCGCTGAAGGGTGAATATGTCATCACCGCCCGCGCCAAGGGGCTTTCGGCTATGACCGTCATCTGGGGACATGCGTTCCCGACGGTTGCCGTGCAGCTCATCACGGTTCTTGCGCTCACCTATGCCGGCCTTCTCGAAGGCGCTGTGGTCACCGAAACCGTGTTCAGCTGGCCTGGGCTTGGCCAATACCTCACCGTGTCGCTTATGAACGCAGACATGAACCCTGTCGTCGGGGCAACCCTGTTGATCGGCCTCATCTATGTCGCCCTCAACCTGCTCGCAGACGTACTTTACCGAGTAATGGACCCGCGCGTTCGATGATGCTTGCTACTTTCAGAAACTGGGCACTCGATGAGACGCCGCATTCCCGTCGCCAAGCGGCGTGGGGAAACCGCTATCGCATCTGGCTCAGCCTCAAATCCAATCCATTGGCGGTGATCGGACTGACGATCATTTTGCTGTTCATCGTGCTGTCGCTGCTTGCGCCGGTGCTTGCACCTTACGATCCGGCGACGCAGAGCCTCGGCAATCGCCTTGCGTTCCCAAGCGCCGAACACTGGTTCGGTACGGATGAGCTTGGGCGCGATATTCTCTCGCGCATCCTTTACGGCGGTCGCGTTACGCTCGGCATGGTTATCGCCGTTGTCGTTCTCGTGGCGCCCATCGGATTGGCGATCGGCTGTATCGCCGGTTACTTCGGCGGTGTCGTAGATACCGTGCTGATGCGCGTGACGGACGTCTTCCTGGCGTTTCCCCGTCTCATCCTGGCGCTGGCTTTCGTTGCCGCTCTGAAGCCCGGTGTCGAAAGCGCTATCCTGGCGATTGCACTGACCGCCTGGCCGCCCTATGCGCGCCTGGCGCGTGCCGAGACCATGACTGTTCGTGGCAGCGACTTCGTTGCGGCCTACCGCCTGACCGGTGCCTCGGCCTGGCGCATCATTGCCCGCCATATCGCGCCGCTCTGCGTGCCGAGCCTGATCGTGCGCATCACGCTCGACATGAGCTCGATCATCATCACGGCCGCCAGCCTTGGCTTCCTCGGCATGGGTGCGCAGCCACCGTCTCCGGAGTGGGGCGCGATGATTGCTACCGCCAAGCGCTTTATCTTTGAGCAATGGTGGGTCGCCACCATTCCAGGTATTGCCATCTTTCTCGTTTCGCTTGCCTTCAACTTCCTTGGCGATGGCTTGCGCGACGTGCTCGACCCGAAGGGACAATGAGCCATGCTGGTCGAAATTGAAAACCTGAAAATCGCGTTTCAGACCCGCACCAGTCGCTTCGAGGCGGTGCGCGGTGTGTCCATGAAACTCGGCACGGAAAAGCTCGGCATCGTCGGCGAATCCGGTTCCGGCAAAAGCTTGACGGCACGGGCGCTGATGAAGCTTTTGCCACCAATTGCCGATATCAAGGCGGACAACCTTTCCTTCGATGGTATCGACGTTTTGTCGGCCAGCGAAAAGCAGATGCGCCAGATCCGCGGCAAGCGCGCAGGCTTCATTCTGCAGGACCCGAAATATTCGCTCAATCCGGTCAAGACGATCGGCACTCAGGTTGCTGAAGCCTGGCGGACCCATAAGGGTGGCAGCAAGCGTGCGGCGATGGAAGCGGCGATCGGGCTTCTGGATCAGGTGAAGATCCGCAATCCGCGTCAGGTCGCCGGTTCCTACGCGCATGAAGTCTCCGGTGGCATGGGCCAGCGCGTCATGATCGCCATGATGCTGGCGCCCGATCCGGAGCTTCTGATCGCCGACGAGCCGACCAGTGCACTCGACGCCACGGTACAGGCGGAAATTCTGCGTCTGATCGAGGAACTGGTGTCGGAACGCGGCATGGGCCTCATCCTCATCAGCCATGACCTGCCGCTCGTCTCGCATTTTTGCGACCGTGTTGCGGTGATGTATTCCGGCCGCGTGATGGAGGAGTTGAAGGCTTCGGAACTTCTGAAGGCCGAACATCCCTACACAAAGGGTCTGTTGAACTGCATTCCCTCGCTGACGCATCCGCGCGAGCGTCTTCCCGTTCTCAACCGTGATGCAGCGTGGTCCAGCCAATGATTGATGTCGAAAAACTGCGTATCAAGTTCGGCGACCGCGAAGTGGTGAAGGGCGTTTCCTTTTCCGTGGAAAAGGGCGGCAGCTTTGGCATCGTCGGTGAGAGCGGCTCGGGCAAGTCCACGATCCTGCGTGCCATGGCGGGTCTGAATGAAAGCTGGGAAGGTCGTATCGCCTTCGGCGGCAAGGATGCACCGTTGAAGCGCACGCCGGAATTTTTCCGGCAGGTGCAGATGGTGTTCCAGGACCCCTATGGTTCGTTGCATCCGCGCCAGACCATTGACCGTATCCTGAGCGAGCTTCCGCTGGTTCACGGCATGGACAATATCGAAAAGCGCATCCAGCAAGCCTTGTCGGACGTGGCTTTGCCGCAGGCCGTACGTTTCCGCTTTCCGCACCAGCTTTCCGGTGGCCAGCGTCAGCGTGTCGCGATTGCCCGCGCGCTGATCGCTGATCCCGAGGTTCTGCTGCTCGATGAACCAACATCGGCGCTCGACGTTTCGGTGCAGGCGGAAATCCTCAACCTGCTGTCGGATCTGCGTGCGGCGAGAAACCTCACCTATATCCTCGTCAGCCACAATCTCGCGGTTATCGCGCATCTTTGCCCGCAGGTGGGTGTGATGCTGAACGGCGAGATGGTGGAGCAGTTGAGCGCGGAAGATCTGCGTGAAGGCCGGACGAAACATGAGCATACGGCTGAATTGCGCAGCCTCAGCATAAGATTGGAAGAGCCGGCTTGATGCCGGCTTTCTTTTTTCGGAAATACGAGACGGAAACATGTCACAGCAATTCGACTGGAACGGCGCGTCCACAATCGCACAGGGTTTTGTATCGCAATGGGCAGGCAACGAGCCCGGCGGTGCGGTCATCGGCTTTGATCTGCAGGGTATCCGCTTTGCCCATTCGGGTGGTGTCGAGAGCCTTTCGACCTTCGCGCCCTTCACGCCGCAAAGCGTGGTGCGTTACGCATCCGTTACCAAGCACGTTTTCTGCGCCATGGTGCTGGCGCATTCCGATCTGATCGGCCTTGACGATCCTCTCGGAAAGCATCTGCCGGAACTGCAATCCCCGCTCAGTGATGTGACGGTGGGGCAAGCGCTGGACATGAGCGGCGGTCTGCCGGATACCCGTGAATGCCTCTCGCTTCTCGGCCTGTCCGTCTTTACCGAAACCAAGGCGGGTCCGCTTCTGGAATATCTGTCGCGCCTCACACGTCTTAACTTTGCGGCTGGCAGCGAGGTATCCTATTCCAACACCGGGTATCGCCTCGTTGAGGCAGCCCTGGAGCGAAATGGTTTCCGTTTCGATGATTTCGTACAGGAACAGATTGCTGCACCCTTCGACACCTTCCTGAAGGCGCCAGACGTCTGGAACGACCCCGTCAATGGTCTTGTGCCCGGTTACTGGAAGGGCGAGACCGGCTGGCAGCTTTCGGCCGCTGGCCTGCATATTTCCGCATCAGGCAGCCTCGCCGGAAGCGCGGACGCCCTGACCCGCTGGCTGCAGGGTTTGATGCGCGGTGAGGGTAGCTTTGACAATGTTCTGAGCCAGCTTTCTGCGGAGCGCTCTTTGGCGGATGGCCGCATGAGCGAGTACGGTCTCGGCCTGCGCTGGTCGCATCTGGGTGAACGACGTTTCGTTGGTCACGGTGGATCGCATCCTGGCTACAAAACTTATTTCCTGCTCGATCCGGACAATGGGACAGGTTTTGTGGTTGTCTCCAATCGCGAGGATACCAACGGTTTCAAGATTGCGCTGGAGAGCATGGCGGCGTTGACAGGACTACCCTTGCCGGTTGCCTCCAGCACTTTGCCGGACGGTATGTATGTCACGGACAACGGTCCCTGGTGGCTTGAAGTCAAGGGAAGCACCTCAACCTTCATCGACGGCGACGACACACTCTATGACGATGGTGATGGCTGGGTCTCGTCCCGCTCCGCATCGTCCCCGATGCGGCTGAGACAGGAAGGCGATGCCATTGTTGGTGAGGCTGGCCACGCCCCACGGCGGTTTGTGCCGGTCGAAAACCATCCGGTGCCACAGGCGCTCTCCGGTCGCTGGTCGTCGAGTGAAGGCGCGGAGTTTGAAATTTCCGGTGCGGTTTTGACGATGGGTGTCGGCCCGACCCGCCGGTCGATGCCGTTGATGGCGCTCGGCAATGGCCGTTTCCTCTTCACACTGGTTGACGGTCCGTGGACGAAGCGGATCTGCCTGAACCGGCTTGATGACAATCGCATTGAACTCGTTTCGAGCCGGGCGCGAATGATCGAATATTCGCGCATCTCCTAAAAGGGATTTCAAAGCGGCCGGAATGATCCTAATAAATGCCGGTCTTCGCATGGAGACCGGGCAGTTATCTTTGTTGGGAGAATAGGCCGTTGGAAGTCAAATGGCTTGAGGATTTCCTGGCGCTTGCCGGAACGTTGAACTTTTCGAAGGCGGCCGACGAGCGTCACGTAACGCAATCGGCTTTCAGCCGCCGCATCAAGCAGCTTGAGGCATGGGTTGGCGCGACGCTGGTCGATCGTGCCTCCTATCCGTCACGACTGACTGAAGCGGGTGTGAAATTTGTGCCCGTCGCGCAGGAGACGCTGAAGCAGCTCTACCATGCTCGTCGTACCTTGCTGCAGGAAGACGGTGCCGATGCCAAAACGGTGCGGTTGACTGCGCTGCACACACTTTCCTTTACGTTTTTCCCCGATTGGCTGAAGCGGGTGAACGATCAGGTAGGGCCGCTGTTCTCCGCATTGCGACCGGATTCCGGCAGCATGGAAGAAAACCTCAATTCACTGGTGGATGGTCACAGTGACTTCCTGCTGACCTACGCGCATCATGAAGTACCCGTCATGCTCGACGCGCAGATGTTTGAGTTTCGGGTGCTCGGCAATGAAAACATCATCCCGGTATCTGCGCCCGATGCGAAGGGGCTGCCACTCCACCGTATCGATACCGCTGAAACGCAGCCTTTTGCCTATCTGGACTATGAAAAGGCATCGTTTTTCGGGCCGCTGTTGCATGACCTGTTGAGCGCGCGCCTGCCGAAATTCGAGCGTGTGCATGAGGGCAGCATGTCGGTGGGTCTGAAAGCCATGGCAATGGCCGGCTGGGGCGTGACCTGGGTTCCGGAAAGCCTGATGCGGCAGGAATTGGAGAGTGGCGTTCTCGTGCGTGCTGCCGATGAAAGCTGGGATATTCGCGTTGATATCCGGCTTTATCGTTCCAGAGAAAATCGCCGTCCGATCGTCGAACGCATCTGGGCCGTTGCCGATTAGACGTGTCTCGATTTTAGAGCGCGTGCTTACTGTCGAGATCAAACATCGGACCGAAACAGCCTCGAGCGTTTCGGTCCGATTTGCGTATATCAGATTGCCGTACGGCGGGCGTTCTCGAGATAGAGATCACGCAGGCGCTGAACCATCGGGCCGGGCTTGCCAGTGCCAACAGCCTTGCCGTCGATTTTCGTTACGGAAACAACGAAGTTCGAGGCGCTGCTCAGGCATGCTTCATCGGCGTTGAGCGCTTCTTCCAGCGTGAAGGGGCGTTCCTCAAGGGTATAGCCTTCTTCCTGAGCCAGACGAAGTGCGGCAAGGCGTGTGCATCCCGGCAGGGTTTTGTTGCTGTTGCCGCGCGTAACGATCTTGCGGTCGCCGGTGATAATGTAAGCGGTAGAGGACGCGCCTTCGGTTACGAAACCGTCTTCGATCATCCAGGCTTCATCGCAGCCTTCCGCCTTGGCGATACGCTTTGCCATGACCTGCGGCAGGAGACACACGGTCTTGATGTCGCGACGTTCCCAACGCTGGTCAGGCACGGATTTGACCGCGATTCCCTTTTCCTCAGCGCCGGTTCCAAGCAGTTTCTTGGCCTGTGTGAACATGACCAGCGTCGGCTTGAGATCCGCTGAAAAGAGGAAGTTGCGGTCTTCCGCACCGCGCGTCAGTTGCAGGTAGATCAGACCTTCGGTGATGTTGTTTTCAGCAACCAGCCGCTTCTCGGCCTCAACGATTTCCTGCGTCGTGACCGGCAGCGCAACGTCGATCTCACGGGCGCTGCGTTCCAGTCGAGCCATGTGCAGATCGCTGTCGATCAGCTTGCCTTCGAGAACCGAGGTAACCTCGTAAATGCCGTCGCCGAACAGAAAGCCGCGGTCGAAGATGGACAGGTGCGCTTCTGCCTCAGGCAGAAATGCACCATTGAAGTAAACGATACGACCGGTGGGGGATGTCATGAAAACTCCGTCTGGAAAAGTCAGTCTGAAAGAAGGGTGGAAAGTGTTTCGATGGAAATGGCGTCGATTGTGGATGGCTTTCCGGTTGCGGCATTGATCCCTGTCGTCGTGGTTGCCGAACACATCGAGTTGAGGATTGCTTCCTCCGTCACCTCGATGGCGGCTTCGAAGAGCGGCGAAATCACGTCATTGGAAAGGTCCGGATAATCGGCCACAGACTTGCGGCGGGCTGGCGTGCGGCGAACAGCCTCGGCTGTCGAAAATGCCAGCGCGTAGTCGCCCGAGCCATTGCTGAGCGCTGCGCCGGTGCGCGCCAGTCCACCGAAACTTCTGGCCGCCAAACGCTTGAGATTACGCGACGAGAGGGGTGCATCGGTTGCCAGGACAATGACGATGGAGCCATCCTTGTCCTTGTGTTCGGGAGACAGATAAGGCTTGCCGCAGACAATAAGGTGGCCGCCATAGTTGGATTGAACCAGCACACCCAGGCTGTAGTTTTTTCCTGCAATCGGCACGATGCGCGAAGCTGTGCCAATTCCGCCCTTCATGCCGAAGGCAACCGTGCCTGTGCCCGCACCGATGCTGCCTTCCACGACAGGTCCGGTGACGGCGTTTTCGAGTGCCTTGGTCACTTCCTCAGTGGTCGGACGGCCGGCACGAATGTCGTTCAGGCGGGAATCGTTGGTTTCACCGACGACGGCGTTGAGCGAAACGACCTTCTCGTTGCCTGGTTGGGCAAGCGTATATCGATTGATCGCCTCAATGGCTCTGCCGGTTGCGAGTGTATTGGTCAGGACAACGGGCGTTTCGAGCTCGCCCAGTTCCTCGATCTGTGTTGCGCCTGCGAACTTGCCGAATCCGTTGTAAACGCCAAGTGCGGCAGGGACCTTGTCCTGGAACAGATTTCCGCCATGTGGGAGGATCGCAGTGGCACCCGTGCGGATCGTCTCGCCCTCAATGATTGTTACATGTCCGATGCGAACATCTGCGACATCCGTGATGGCATTCATCGGACCCGTGGCGAAATGGCCCGGCTTGAAACCGATATCGCGAAGTCTGGGGCGGTTGCTTTCAGGCATGTCGAGGCTCGTGATGTCGGCAGGAAGGGTGCGTGCAACACTTTCGAAAAAGCTTTGTACGACCGGACGTTAGCCTAGTTCACCACGAAACGGCATCGCAAAAATGGAATAGTTTTATGCTCACGGCGTATGCCGTTGCCGGGTTCGCCGAGCCGATCAGGAGGCGCGCAGGTGAGCCTGTTCCGTGCTTGCCAGCCACTGTTCCAAAGCCGCTTCCGCCTCGCTCCGGCTGGGGGTTCCGGTTCGCCCTCCAAAAACCATGCATTTCAGTGCGGCAGCCACGGAGGAGAGTTGTATCGCCGCGCGGCTTTCGATCCCTTCGGCGATGGTAAGTGCGAAAGTGCCGTGAAAGACATCTCCCGCTGCCAGCGTGTCGACCGCATCGATCGCCATGGTCGACTGAAAATGAACCGTCGGATCGTTGGGTTCTGTCCACCAGCAGCCGGCCGGACCGGCGGTGACGGCGATAAAGGTTTGCGGATAACGGGCATGCAGAAGCGGCAGCATGGCCGGTACGTCGTTCGTCTCGGTCAGGCTTGCGGCTGCCGGTTCCGAGAAAATGATGTGGGTCGCGGCCGGTGCCAGTCTTTCGAGTGTTTCCACGGGCGCAACGTCTCCATCCAGAATGGCCGGTTTGCCGAGTGCGCGTGCCACGGTCAGCACGTCGAGCGCCAGTTCAGGCCAGCGCACATCGACGAGAACCGCATCGAATGGTGCGATGTCCTGAGGGGTACAGGAGCGTTTCGTCTCATGCAGTTTCTGATCGTAAAAAGGTACGATCAGCCGATCACCGCGATCATCGATGATGATGGTGGAAAGCGCCGAGCGTGCGCCGGTGGCAGTTGTCATTCCACTGGTGTCGATGCCGCTTTCGGAGAGATCGCGAAGAATGCGTTCTCCTGTCTCGTCATTGCCAACGGCCCCCCAAAGGCTGGCACGGCCACCCATGCGGTGCACGGTGTAAGCTGCGCTCGAAGCCATGCCTTCGGCAATCTGCAGCATGTCGTAGGGAAGCACCTTTCCTTCACCGCGTGGCATATCACGGACACGAAACAGCGTGTCGAGCACGGCGGCTCCAACGCACAACACGTGTTTGCTGTTGTTGTCTTCACTGCTCATGCCCGTCACCATTCTCGATTGCCTGGTTTCCGCATTGTCTGCACGGAAAACCTTTCCTGAAAATGCCTGGCAAGCGCTCAGATGCGCTTGCCGCTTTCCCTGTCAAACAGATGGACCGTGGAAGGGTCGATGGCAATACGGATTGTGTCGCCGAACTTCACATCCAGTCGTTCACGGAACAGGCAGGCGATATCGTCGCCCTTGCAATCCAGTTTGGCGTAGATCTCCGAGCCGGTGCCTTCCACCAGCTCAACCTTGCCCTCGATGCTGCCGTCGGACGAAGCACGGATATGTTCGGGGCGCACGCCATAAACCAGATCCCGACCACCAAGCACTGCGAGGTTGGCGGTTGCCGGCAAGGGAAGGGTAAGACCCTTGGCCGTCCGGAACACACCTTCTTCGACGCGGCCACGAACGAAATTCATGGCCGGTGAACCGATGAAACCGGCAACGAAGAGATTGGCGGGGTTATCGTAGAGTTCCAGCGGCGCACCGATCTGCTCGATAACGCCATCGTGCAGCACGACGATCTTGTCGGCCATGGTCATGGCTTCAACCTGGTCATGGGTAACGTAAATGGTGGTGGTGCCGATCCGCTGATGCATGGCCTTGATCTCACCGCGCATCTGGACGCGCAGTTTGGCATCGAGGTTGGAAAGCGGTTCGTCGAACAGGAAGACCTGCGGATCGCGCACCAGAGCGCGGCCCATGGCGACACGCTGGCGCTGGCCACCGGAGAGCTGGCGAGGATAACGGTCGAGCAGCTTGTCCAGCCCGAGAATCGCGGCGGCCTTGTTGACCTTGGCTTCTGTCTCCTTCTGATCGACCTTCTTGAGCTTGAGTGCGAAGCCCATGTTGTCCTTGACGGTCATGTGCGGATAGAGCGCATAGTTCTGGAACACCATTGCGATATCGCGGTCGCGGGCGGGCAGGTGGCTGACCTCGCGCGCGCCGATGTGGATTTCGCCATCACTCACCTCTTCAAGGCCGGCGATCATGCGCAGCAGGGTTGATTTGCCGCAGCCGGAGGGGCCGACGAGCACGACGAACTCGCCGTCTCTGATATCGATGTCGATGCCGTGGATGACATTGACCGAGCCGAAGCGCTTCTGGACATTCTGGATATTGACCGGTGCCATCGTTTTGATCCCGTAACTTTAGCAATTCGAGCAAAAGCGTATCGCGGTTTGCGTTCGGAATTGCGTTAAAACAAAGGGTTAGAGCATCTGTGCTCTAACTGTGTTCTTAGCCGCCCTTGACGGCGCCGGCGGTGAGGCCTGCCACGATCTGCTTTTGTGCGAACATCGTCAGCAACAGCACCGGCAGCGTCACGATCAGCGCTGCAGCGGCAAGCGGACCCCAGCTCACCTGTTCGAAGGACAACATGTTGTAGACCGCAACCGGCAGGGTGCGTGTCTCACGGCTGGCCAGCACGATGCCAAACACGAAGTTGTTCCACGAAAAGATCACCGCGAGGATGAAGGACACGACGATACCCGGTTTGGCGATCGGCAGTGCCACAAGGCGGAAGACCTGCCATGAGGACGCGCCATCGATGCTTGCGGCTTCTTCCAGTTCCTTCGGCGTGGTTTCGAAATAACCGATCATGATCCAGACGACGATCGGAACCGTCACCACCAGGTGGATGATGATCTGTGGCCAGAGCGTACCGAGCAGGTTCAGCCATTGAAACAGCAGGAACAGCGGAATGAGGAAGGAAAGGCCGGGCGTCATACGGGCGATCATGATGACCACCGCCGATTTTTCCGCCTTCAGGCGGGCGATGCCATAGCCTGCCGGAACGCCGATGACGAGCGCGAGAATGGTGGCCGCCCCCGTGACCAGCACGGAATTCCAGAAGTAGAGGAAGAAATTGTTCTCCTCGAAGACCTTCACATAGTTGGACCATGCGAAGCGTTCCGGAATGAGGATCGGTGGATAGGCACCGTTGTCGATCTCGAATTTCAGCGACAAGGAAATCATCCAGAGGAAGAACAGGATGACCGGAGAGATCATCACCAGCGCGACGAAGAACAGCGCGATACGGTCGATTGTCTTGCGTTTCATCAACGGTCCTCCATCTCGTTCCACTGGGTGCGCTGACGAACCATGAGCAATACGAAGGACAGCGCGATGATGACGATAAAGAAGACGACAGCCATGGCCGAGCCGTATCCGATGTCGTAATAGGCAAACGCCGTGTTGTAGAGATAGATGTTGATGGTTTCCGACGCCGTGCCGGGGCCGCCCTGGGTCATCGCATAAATGATGTCAAAGCTTTTGACGGCATCGATGGAGCGGATGATCACGGCGATCATCAGGAACGGCGCAATCATTGGCATGGTAAGATAGCGGAACTTCTGCCAGGCATTGGCGCCGTCGATTTCGGCACTTTCATAGGGTTCGCGCGGCACGGCGGCCAGTCCGCCGAGCACGATCAGCATGACCAGCGGCGTCCACTGCCAGGTCTCCACGAGCACCAGCGAGGGAATAACGGTCGACTGATTGTAGATCCACTCCAGCGGACCGATGCCGATGAATGACAACAGGTAGTTCAGCACGCCGAGTTGTGGGTGGAACATCATTGTCCAGACCAGTGCGATGGCGACCGGGGTCGCCATCATCGGCATGACGAAGACGCCGCGCAGAAATCCGCGCAACGGAAATTGCGCATCGAAAACCAGCGCCGCCAATGTTCCGAGGAACAGGGGAGCGACGACCGACAGCACGGTATAGACGAGCGTATGCCAAAGCGATTCCCAGAACCGGGCATCGCTGGCGAGCCGGATATAGTTCTCAAAACCGATAAAGCTCTGCTCCTGTCCCAGCGTCCAGCGATGGGCGCTCATCCAGAGGGTGAAAACCCACGGAAAAACGATCACCGCGGCGATGACGACAAGTGCCGGTATGACGAATGGCCAGTAGTTGGGAGCAAGCCTCGCGGGCTTGCTCCTCTTGTCCTGGCTGGTTCGCGTTGCTGTATTTTCGATGCTGACGGACACCATTATCCCTCGCTACGTGAAAGAACAGGTGCGAACTGTTCGGTCGCTTTCTTGAGTTCGGCTGCCGGATCGGCTCCGCCGATCATGTTCGTGAGGCCGACGCCGTAGATGTCACGGAATTCCGTTACGGGAATGATGACCGGAAGCGCGAGCTGGGAAACCTTGCCCGAACCGACGACGGCATCGAGCCAGGCGGCAGGCATCTTCACACCTTCGCGGACCTTCTGGTCCTCGAGGATGGACTGGCGGAATGGAACGCCTGCGCCGGCCTGAAGCAGACGCGCGCCCATTTCATGCGAGATCGCCCACTGGCAGAAGAGATAGGCGGCTTCCTTCTTGCTGCTTGCCTCCACAACACCGAGACCATCGCCGAACGTGCCGGCCGCCTGTGCCGCCGGGCCCTTTGGCATGACGCCGTAACCGACCTTGCCGACAACGCGGGATTTTTCCGGGTTTTCGATCGGCGGTGCGAAGCCGACGCCATCGAACCACATGCCGATCTTGCCCTGGAGGAAGGCGGACTGTGCTTCAGCCCAGTTGAAGCCGGAGACGCCGGGAGGTGCTGCCTTCGTCATCAGACGCTGGTAAAGCTTTGCCGCCTCAACCGCTTCCTTGGATTCGGTATTGATCTTGCCATCGACGATCGGCTTGGCGCCGTATCCCAGCATCAGCGAGGTCCAGACCGGCGTGTTGGCATTCTTCAGGCCGCGTGCAACGAAGCCGTAGGTGTTGGTAGATGGGTCGGTGATCTTTTCGGCAGCGTCAACCAGCTCTTCGAAGGTCTCGGGATACTTCAAGCCCTTTGCTTCAAACAGGTCCTTGTTCCAGTAGACGATCCAGTAATCCACCGAGAATGGAAGCGAGCGCAGCACGCCGTCGCTGTCCTTGGCGAACAGCATGCCGGCTTCGGCGAAGTCCTTTTCCGCAAGCGAAGGATCTGTCAGCGACGGATCTTTCAGGAAACCGCTGATGTCGGCCAGCCACTTGCCCTTTTCAAACTGCCGCTTCTGGACGTGGTAGCTCAGATGCACGACGTCGAAGCTTGGCTTGCCAGAGGACAGCTCGATCACAACTTTCTGGCGCTGTTGCTGTTCGGGCGTTGCTTCGGCGTTGACCTTGATACCGGTCAGTTCCTCAAACTCGTTCAGATATTTGATCAGGGTTTCGCTGCGCGGGCTTTTAACCAGATTGACTTCCAGCGTCGTGCCGGCGTGTTTCTTCCAGTTGACGGCAGCCGATGCCGAACGAACGCCGAAAAGGGCGCTACCGCCAATCGCCGCGGTGCCGGCCAGGAACCCACGACGTGTGGGATTGAGCAATGAATGCGACATGTCTTTCCTCCTCTTGTGGCCGAAAATCTCCTCACCCCCGGCCGGTTTTCAATTTTATACGGTCAGCGCCCTGTCCCTTGCATTGCGGATATGGGCGGTCAGCCGATCAACGGCTTCGTCGACGGATCGTCGTTCGACGGCTTCAAGAATGACGAGGTGCTCCTTCATTACCGACTTCACGTGACCGGCGATGCGAAAACGCTCCTGATTGATGAGGCGCATCTTGATCGAGTTGACCCGGTAGGCATTCGAGATGATCGAGTTGCCGAGCGAGTCGATGAAGGCATCATGCATGCCCCAGTCCACCGCCTGCGCGCGTTCGTCCAGTTCTGGTGAACTGCCCATTTCCGCTGCGTTGGCAATATCGCGGTGGTCTTTCAGCATGGCCGCGATGGCGTCGTCAGAGGCAGTTCGCGTGAAGTTGGCAACCGCTTCCTTTTCCAGCAGGATTCGGAACTGGAATGCCTCACGGATCAGGTTGATATCGATATGAGCGACCTGCAACCCGCGCTGGGGAACTGTCTTGATAAGGCCATCGGCCTCGAGCCTCGGGATAGCCTCGCGGATCGCTCCGAGTGGCAGGCCCGTCAGTTCGACAAGGCGGCGTTGCGAGATGAACTGGCCAGGGCGAACATCGCGCGCAAGAAGGTGATGCGTAAAACTCTCATACGCCTTTTCCCTCAAGGTTGTCTGTTCGCCGGTGTCTTCCATGCCAGATCCTTTTCAGGCCGCCTGCTTGCGGAACAGCGTATCGAACGCCGCTCCAATCTGCCCTCTGTCCTCAGGCGAAACTGCCACGAGCGGGGCGCGCACCTCGAGCCAGACATTTTCCCCTGTCGTGTGTGATAGCAGCACCTTGACGGCGGGCGTTACCGGAAATTTGAGAAGTTCCACAACAAGATCTTCGATGCGCTTGTCGTCCTTGCCGTCAACGGCCATGGTCCGGACTTCCTGCGGCAGGAAGTTGGCGACACCAGAAATCGCGCCATGACCGCCGAGACGTACGCCTTTGGCGAGATCGCGTTCGTCACCGATCAGGATCGCCAGATCGCCATGTTCCTTGAGCAGCCGTTCCGTATGAGGCCAGTTTCCTGACGAGTCCTTCACGCCGGTCACGATGCCGGGGAAGGCTGTTTTCAGACGACCGACCAGGTCAACAGAGAGCGTTACCATGGTGACGGACGGGATGTTGTACACGAGGATGTCGCGCGCACCTTTGCCAATCTTTTCGAAAACGGCAGAGAACCAGGCGAACAGCCCATCATCGCTGACATTCTTGAAATAAGAGGGTGGGGCGAGAAGAATATTGCGGGCGCCTGCCTTCAGTGCTTCCGCTGACTGTAGTGCGGCATCCTCGATGGAGTCGACCAGAACGCCTGTCACGAGAGAGGACGGCGCAATTCCCGCTTCGATAAAACGCGAGAGGATGGTTTGGCGTTCGACGCTGCCAATCGAGCTGCCTTCACCGGTGGTGCCAAACAGCGTTACGCTGTTGCAGCCGCTTGAAAGGCAGCGGCGCGCGTGCGCGATCATGGCGTCAATGTCGATCGATCCATCGGTTTTAAAGGGTGTAGTCAGCGCTGCCGAAAGGCCAAATTTCTGGGTCAATTGTATGCTCCTCCCAAGTGACTGCAAATTGATAACGCAGTGACATGTTAGTTGTAAAGCGCTAACTGCAGCTGTGTGGACCAGTGCTGGCAAGCCATTTGAATTTGTGAGGAAAAATAAGGTCGGCTAAACTGGAGAAGCCTGCGAATGCGCGAAAATAAAATTTGACTATGAGAGTAAAGATTTTTATTGCACGGTTCCAATAGCGGGCAACAGGGATGAATGTGATGAGTATTGCGGAGACGCCGACGGTGGCAGGAGATGCAGAGCAGAGCCGGGCAAAGCGCCTGAAGGCTGCAACGCGCGGCGCGCATGGCGGGCTGGACACTTTCATCATGGCGGCGAAGCCTTTTGAGAGCAGGGACAGCTACGGAAAATTCGTCGAGACCCAATATCTGTTTCACCGCGACCTGGATGTCTTCTTCTCCAACGACACGCTGGACGGCCTGCTGCCGGACCTCAAGGGCCGTCGTCGTCTGTCGATGATCGAGCAGGATCTCGCCGACCTGGAGCGCACACTGCCCGAAACGAAAACCCCTCGTTTCACCAGCGAAACCGCGTTCGATCTGCCGGAAGCGATGGGTTGGCTCTATGTGGTTGAAGGCTCCAACCTTGGCGCCGCTTTCCTTCTCAAGGATGCCGCAAAGCTTGGCCTCAATGAAGAGTTCGGTGCCCGGCATCTGGCTGGGGCCCCGGAAGGGCGCGGCCTGCATTGGCGGACCTTTACGGCGGCACTCGATGAAATCGAACTGAGCGAGGAAGAAGAGGCGCGCGTGATTGCTGCTGCCGAAGCGGCGTTCCGTGCGGTTCACGCCTATGCGGAGCAACGTCTCGTCTAAAACATTGACCTATTATTGGCATAAATAAAGGGCGGCCTCATCGGTCGCCCTTTTTCTGTTCAGGCCCCGATATTCGTGCTAAAGATTTGAGCAGGTTTATTTACCGAATGATAAATTTTTTATCTTTCGGTAAAAATTATTTGAGGGCAAGCATCCATGCCATTGAATAGTATAGATTTTTTTGTTTGGCACGGAACCTGCTTCTCAATTGTCAAATCAGGACATGCCTGATGTGAAAAAGGGGAAGGACAAGCCAAATGGAAATTGGTGTTTTTATTCCGATCGGGAACAATGGGTGGCTGCTCTCGGAGAACTCGCCGCAATACAAGCCGAGTTTTGAACTGAACAAGGAAATCACGCTAAAGGCCGAAAAATACGGTTTCGACTTCGCGCTTTCGATGATCAAGCTGCGCGGCTTCGGCGGCAAGACGGAATTCTGGGACTACAATCTGGAGTCCTTCACGTTGATGGCGGGTCTGGCTGCCGTCACCTCCAAGATCAAGCTGTTCGGCACCGCCGCAACTCTGGTCATGCCCCCTGCCATCGTGGCGCGCATGGCGACCACGATCGACAGCATCTCCGGCGGCCGTTTTGGCATCAATCTCGTTACTGGCTGGCAGCGACCGGAGTACAGCCAGATGGGCCTGTGGCCGGGTGACGAATATTTCGCCGATCGTTACGAATATCTCGATGAATATACGACTGTTTTGAAGGAACTGCTGACCACGGGGCAGTCGGACCTGAAGGGCAAGTATTTCACCATGGAAGACTGCCGGATGAAGCCCGTGCCGCAAGGCGACGTAAAGCTCATCTGCGCCGGGTCATCCAATGCCGGCATGGCCTTTTCGGCGAAGTTTGCCGATTACAGTTTTTGTTTCGGTGTCGGCGTCAATACGCCCAAGGCCTTCGCGCCGACCAATGAACGGCTGCTGGCCGCCAACGAAAAGACGGGTCGCGACGTGCGTTCCTTTGTCCTCACCATGGTTCTTGCCGAGGAAAAATCTGAAGACGCCTGGGCGAAGTGGGAACACTACAAGGCCGGTGCCGATGAGGAGGCGATCAAGTGGCTCGGCTTGCAAAGCGCTGCCGATACCAAGTCGGGCTCCGACACCAACGTCCGGCACATGTCCAACCCTGTCTCGGCCGTCAACATCAACATGGGAACGATCATCGGTTCTTATGAGGAAGTCGCGGCGATGCTGGATGAAATGAGCGAAGTGCCCGGCACCGGTGGCGTCATGCTGACCTTCGATGATTTTGTCGAAGGCATCGAGAAATTCGGCAAATATGTGCAGCCGCTGATGAAGAGCCGTCAGCATATCAAGCCCGCATTGGAGGCAGCAGAATGAGCGAGGCCATCGTGGCAGGATACCGGGCGCCGAAAAGCCGGTCGGAGAGCGTCACGCTTCCGGCCCGGCCGGAGCCGATCACGCTTAATCCGAGCGAAACCGCTGTTGTGGTGGTTGATATGCAAAATGCCTATTCGACTGAAGGCGGTTATGTCGATCTCGCCGGGTTCGACATTTCTGGCGCGAAAGGCACCATCGCCAACATCAAGAAGACGCTGGATGCGGCGCGTGCCGCAGGCGTTCAGGTCATTTACTTCCAGAATGGCTGGGACAAGGAGTATGTCGAGGCGGGAGGCCCCGGTTCGCCAAACTGGCACAAGTCCAATGCCCTGAAGCATATGCGGGCCAACCCCGAATTGCAGGGTCAGCTTCTGGCCAAGGGAACCTGGGATTACGCCATCGTCGATGAACTGCAGCCGCAGCCGGGCGACATCCTGGTGCCGAAGACGCGTTACAGCGGTTTCTTCAATACCAATATGGATAGTGTGCTGCGGGCACGCGGTATTCGCAATCTCGTTTTCGTTGGTATCGCTACCAATGTCTGCGTCGAGAGTTCGCTTCGTGATGCTTTCCATCTCGAATATTTCGGTGTCATGCTGGAAGATGCGACCCATCATCTTGGGCCGGACTACATCCAGCAGGCCACGGTCTACAACGTCGAAAAATTCTTCGGCTGGGTCGCGACCGTCAATGATTTCTGCGGCGTGATTTCCCAGGCCGCTCCCGTCCAAGACTGATCCCGAACGCTAAAAGAGGAGAATGTAATGCCGAAAAAGATCGTCGTGCCTGAAGGAACCTCCAAGCCCATCGCCCCTTACTCGCCGGGGACACTGGCGGACGGTGTCGTTTACGTCTCGGGTACGCTACCGTTCGACAAGGACAACAACGTGGTGCACGTGGGTGATGCGGGTGCGCAGACCCGGCATGTGCTGGAAACCATCAAGTCTGTCATCGAAACGGCTGGTGGCACCATGGAAGACGTGACGATGAACCACATCTTCATCACCGACTGGGCGAATTATCAGGCCGTCAACAAGGTCTATGCCGAGTATTTTCCCGGTGACAAACCGGCGCGTTACTGCATTCAGTGCGGTCTGGTGAAGCCTGACGCTCTGGTGGAAATCGCCACCGTTGCCCATATCGGCAAATAAGGGCACCCGCAATCATGATGCATTTCGAGGTTCATGGCGGGGCTTTCCCGCGGGCAGAAACGATTATCCTGTCTTCCGGGCTTGGCGGATCGGGCGCTTACTGGGCGCCGCAGATTGCGCTGCTTGCCGAACACTTCCGTGTCGTCACCTATGACCATCGTGGCACGGGTCGAACGGGCGGCGAGGCGTCGGAGGGCGGTATATCGGCCATGGCCGATGATGTTCTGGAGATTGCCAAAGCCCTGAACCTCGAAACTTTTCATTTCATGGGTCATGCACTTGGTGGTCTGGTCGGTCTCGATCTTGCTCTTCGCAAACCCGAACTGATCGACAAGCTCGTTCTGATCAATGCATGGAGCAAGG
Organism: Agrobacterium tumefaciens; assembly: GCA_025559845.1. Lineage (NCBI taxonomy): Bacteria > Pseudomonadati > Pseudomonadota > Alphaproteobacteria > Hyphomicrobiales > Rhizobiaceae > Agrobacterium > Agrobacterium tumefaciens. The sequence continues at coordinate 2,627,670 of CP048469.1, read as the reverse complement.
CGGACCCGCATTCCGGCCGTTGCTTTGACGTTCGTATCGAACTTCTTGAAAAGTCCGGTGTCGAAGCCTTTGTGAAGGCGCAGCCGCTGTTCCTGTATCCGGCGGTGTGGATGTCGGAAAACGCCGAGCGTCTGGCAAAGGATGACGTGCATGGTGTGTCGCATTTTCAGGGAAAGACGAATGTACTGCGGCGTATCGCGGCACTGAGAGGCTTTGATCTCGACGATCATCTGGCTGACATCGGCAATCCCACCCTTGTTATCGCTACCAGGGATGATCTTCTGGTTCCCTACACCCGGTCTGTTCGACTGGCGGAAGGGCTGCCGCAGGCCGAACTCTGCCTCATGGATTTTGGAGCGCATGCGGTAAACGTGACCGAGCCGGATTTTTTCAACAGACGCCTCATGCAGTTTCTGCTACCGGCATCGCAAACAAACTGACGGGACCTTCAATTCAATGACGACTGCACTGGACAATCAGGCACTTGCCGCGCTTTTCACCGAAGCCCGCACCCACAATGGCTGGAATGGCGAGCCTGTCAGCGATGAACTTCTGACGAAACTTTACGACCTGACGAAGATGGGCCCAACTTCGGCCAATTGCTCGCCAGCACGTTTCGTGTTCGTGCGTACTGCCGAAGGCAAGGAAAAGCTGCGACCGGCGCTTTCATCCGGCAATCTCGAAAAAACCATGAGCGCTCCGGTTACGGTGATTGCCGCAATCGACAGCGAGTTTTACGAAAAGCTGCCGCTGCTGTTCCCCCACGCCGATGCCCGCTCCTGGTTCACATCCAGCCCGGCCATGGCCGAGGAGACGGCGTTCCGTAATGCAACCTTGCAAGCTGGTTATCTCATCATGGCAGCGCGTGCGCTCGGTCTTGATACCGGTGCCATGTCCGGCTTCGATAAAAACAAGGTGGATGAAGCGTTCTTCGCTGGCACGACATGGAAATCCAACTTTCTCATCAATCTGGGCCACGGTGATCCGTCGAAGCTGTTCGGGCGCCTTCCGCGCTTTGCTTTCGAAGACGCCTGCGTCCTGGCTTGAGAGCCTGTTAAGGAAGGATAGGTTAGATGCAGATGGTGTCTCTGGAAAAGGAAATGCGCATGGAGGCGAAGACTGCACAAGAGCTTGGCCTTGAATATCGAAACGCCATGTCGCGACTGGCGGCAGCGGTGCATGTCGTGACAACGGATGGCGCGGCGGGTCGAGCCGGTTTTGCCGCAACAGCCGTTTGCAGCGTTTCGGACAATCCTCCGACCTTGCTCGTTTGCATCAACCGCAGTTCCTCCGCTTATAACACCGTCAAGGCGAATGGCGTCGTCTGCGTCAATACGCTTGGCGCACAGCATCAGGAATTGAGCAGTCTGTTCGGTGGAAAGACGCCGGTGGAGCAGCGTTTTGCGGCTGGACGCTGGCATGTGCTGCAGACTGGTGCACCGGTCCTCGAGGACGCACTCGTCTCGTTCGATTGCCGTATCCGCACCGCACATGACGGTGGAACGCACGACATCCTGATTTGCGAAGTGGTGGATATGGTGATCAGTGATCGCGAGCAGGCGCTGATGTATTTCAACCGCAGCTATCACGTTCTCTGACGCGCGTTTCAGACTATGATTTCATGAAAAAGGGCGTTTCCGAAAACTGGAAACGCCCTTTTGTTTTACTCGATGAGGGGGAGAAGGTCGTTGATGGACTTTTTCGCGTCCCCGTAGAACATGCGGGTGTTGTCCTTGTAGAACAGCGGGTTCTCGATGCCGGAGTATCCTGTTCCCTGGCCGCGCTTGGAGACGATCACCAGCTTGGATTTCCACACTTCCAGAACCGGCATGCCGGCGATGGGCGAGTTCGGATCATCCTGAGCGGCCGGGTTGACGATGTCGTTCGAGCCGATGACGATGACGACGTCCGTATTCGGAAAGTCTTCGTTGATCTCGTCCATTTCAAGCACGATGTCGTATGGCACCTTCGCCTCGGCGAGCAACACGTTCATGTGGCCGGGCAGACGACCTGCGACCGGATGGATGGCGAAACGCACGGTCTTGCCGTCGGCACGCAGCTTGCGCGTCAGCTCGGAAACGGCTTGCTGGGCCTGCGCCACCGCCATGCCGTAACCCGGAACGATGATGACGCTGTCGGCATCGTTCAGCGCCGCGGCAACACCTTCGGCGTCGATTGCAACCTGCTCACCCTCTATTTCCATCGCCGGACCCGTCGTGCCGCCGAAGCCGCCGAGGATGACCGACACAAAGGAGCGATTCATGGCCTTGCACATGATGTAAGACAGGATCGCACCCGAGGAGCCGACCAGAGCGCCCGTGACGATCAGGAGATCGTTGCCGAGGGTAAAGCCGATGGCCGCTGCCGCCCAGCCGGAATAGCTGTTCAGCATCGAAACCACGACCGGCATGTCGGCGCCGCCGATACCCATGATCAGGTGGTAACCGATGAAGAAGGCAAGAAGCGTCATCAGGATCAGTGTCCAGATGCCGGCGCCATTGCAGTACATGACCAGCAGCAGCAGCGAAGCAATGGCCGCACCGGCATTGAGGAAGTGGCCGCCTGGCAGTTTCTTCGCCTTGCCGTCGACCTTGCCGGCCAGCTTGCCGAAAGCAATGACGGAGCCGGTGAACGTTACGGCACCAATGAAGACACCAAGGAAAACCTCGACCTTCATGATGGCCAGTTCAACGGGGGTCTTGTGCGCCAGGATGGCGGAGAAGCCGGTGAGCGCTGCGCGCGCGGCCTCATCGAGGCCAGCAACATGGGCTTCCTCGATATGGGCGTTGAAGCCGATGAAGACAGCAGCAAGACCGACAAAGGAGTGCAGTGCCGCTACGAGCTGCGGCATTTCGGTCATCTGCACGCGGCTTGCGACAAAGTAGCCGAGCACCGAACCGCCTGCCAGCATCAGAAGCACGATGAACCAGTGTCCGACGCCGGGTCCGAAAACCGTGGCGATGACGGCAAGCCCCATGCCGACGATGCCGTACCAGACGGCCCGCTTGGCGCTTTCCTGACCGGAAAGACCGCCAAGGGAGAGGATGAACAGAACGGCTGCGGCAACATAGGCCGCGGAAACAATACCAATGGTCATTTATGAGATCCCCGCACGGCTCAGGACTTCTGGAACATGGCGAGCATGCGCCGTGTCACGAGGAAACCGCCGACGATGTTGATCGTGGCGATCAGGACGGAAAGAGCGGCAAGGATGACCACCAGCCAGTTGCTGGAGCCGATCTGCAAGAGTGCGCCAAGAATAACGATGCCAGAGATGGCGTTCGTCACTGCCATCAGCGGCGTGTGCAACGAGTGGCTGACGTTCCAGATGACCTGGAAACCGATAAAGCAGGCGAGCACAAAAACGATGAAATGGCTCATGAAGCTTGCAGGGGCGTAAACGCCGACGAGAAGCAGGATGGCCGTGCCGACAGCCAAGAGGCCAACCTGGCTCTTCGTCTGCGCCTTGAATTCCGCCAGTTCCTTGGCATGCTTTTCCGCCGGCGTCAGCTCCTTGGCTTTTTCCTTCGGTTTCTGCGCGGCAATGGCCTGAATCTTCGGTGGTGGTGGCGGGAAAGTGATGTCGCCCTGATAGGTCACGGTTGCGCCGCGAATGACATCATCTTCCATATTATGAACAACCTGACCGTCCTTGGCAGGCGTCAGATCGGTCATCATGTGACGGATGTTGGTAGCGTAGAGCGTCGACGCCTGCGTCGCCATGCGGCTCGGGAAATCCGTATAACCGATGACGATGACGCCGTTTTCGGACACGACACGCTGGTCGGCAACCGTCAGATCGCAGTTGCCACCACGTTCGGCGGCGAGATCGATGATGACCGAACCCGGCTTCATGGCGGCGACCATGTCGGCCAGCCACAGTTTCGGTGCGTCCCGTCCAGGGATCAGCGCCGTGGTGATGACGATGTCGATCTGCGGAGCAAGCTCGCGGAACTTCTCTAGCTGCTTTTCGCGGAACTCGGGCGAGGAGGGAGCGGCGTAACCGCCAGTAGTTGCACCATCCTGCTGTTCGGCGAAATCGAGATAGACGAACTCGGCGCCCATGGACTCGATCTGCTCGGCCACTTCCGGGCGCACGTCGAAAGCATAGGTGATTGCGCCAAGCGATGTTGCCGTACCGATGGCTGCGAGGCCAGCGACACCTGCGCCAATGACCAGGACCTTGGCCGGGGGAACCTTGCCGGCTGCCGTCACCTGACCGGTGAAGAAGCGACCGAAGTTGTTACCGGCCTCGATCACCGCACGATAACCGGCGATATTGGCCATGGAGGACAGGGCGTCCATCTTCTGGGCGCGGGAAATGCGCGGCACCATGTCCATGGCGATGACATTCGCGCCACTGGCCTTGGCCTGTTCCAGCAGATCCTTGTTCTGGGCGGGATAGAAGAAAGAGATCAGCGTCTTGTCAGCCGACAGCCGCGCAACTTCGCCATTTTCCGGCGGCCGCACTTTTGCGATCACGTCTGACTGTGAATAAAGCGCATCCGCACTCTCGGCCACGGTCACGCCTGCGGCGCGATAGGCATCGTCGGTGAAACCGGCGGCTTTGCCCGCGCCACTCTCAATCACGCATTCGTAGCCAAGCTTTTGCAACGCCAGGGCGCTGTCGGGCGTCATGCCGACGCGGGCCTCGCCCTCATAAATTTCCTTGGGTGTCCCAATTTTCAAAATCGCTCTCCCTCTGCCGATCAATAGCGCCTCATACCCTATTCCGCGCGCAGTTGTCTCCAAATTGGTGGGCGTCTACCTGCGACGGAATGACCGACCGGGAAAGGTCACTTTCGGTACGGTTCGTACGGTGGCAACAAAAAACCCGGCAGTTTTGCCGGGTTTTTTGATTTTCTGTTCGAGCTCGATCAATCCATCGCGTGGATGTCGCGATCCTTGGTTTCCGGCAGGAACAGCAGGCCAATGACCAGCGTGATGCCTGCGAAGATGATCGGATACCAGAGGCCGTAGTAGATATCGCCCTTGGCCGCGCTCATGGCGAATGCGGTTGCTGGAAGAAGGCCACCGAACCAGCCGTTGCCGATGTGGTAGGGCAGCGACATGCCAGAGTAACGGATACGGGTCGGGAACAATTCTACCAGCAATGCGGCAATCGGACCGTAGACCATGGTCACATAGATCACGAGCACGGTCAGCACCGCGATAATGACCACCCAGTTGACGCTCGCCGGGTCGGCAACCATCGAGAAGGTCCCACCATTGGCAATCGTAAAGACCGCCATTTCGGCCGCACCACCAGTTTCGGCTGCAGTCAGCAGCTTGTCGGCTACCAGCTTGTCCGTCGCGACCATTTTCCTTTCGGTGGCGCGAACGGCGTCGGCATTGAGGCCGAGTTCCGGATTGGCGGCAATGAAGGCGTCCAGCTTGGCTTCCGGCACCTGGGCAGCACCGCGGACCAGCGGATAACCACCGTCATGCAGGGCAATGTTCACCTGCTTCTGGAAGGCCCTGTCTTTGGCAGCGGCATCTGCACCGGCTGCGATTGCGTCAAAGCTGGTGATGGTGGCATCGCCGATCTTGACGGTCGCCGGCTGGCCCGCCGGTCCTGCAACGACGTCATAAGGGACGGAATTGCGTGTCAGGAACGATGTGGCGATATCGCAGGACGTGGTAAACTTTGCCGTTCCGGTCGGGTTGAACTGGAACCGGCAGTCTCCCGGTGCAGCCGTTACAGTGGCGCGAACGGTTGCCTGCGCTTCCGCCAGTGCCGGATTGCCTGCCCAGGTCAATGCCTTGAACAGCGGGAAGTAGGTCAGCATCGCCAGGATGAGGCCGGCCATGATGATCGGCTTGCGACCGATCTTGTCGGACAGCCAGCCGAAGATCACGAAGAAGCTGGTGCCGAGGATAAGGGCTGCTGCAACCATGATGTTGGCCGATTGCCCGTCCACCTTCAGGATGCTCTGCAGGAAGAACAGTGCGTAGAACTGGCCTGTGTACCAGACGACAGCCTGACCGACGACGGCGCCGAGCAGGGCGATGATGGCGATCTTGGCATTTTTCCACTGGCCGAAAGCTTCGCTAAGCGGCGCCTTGGAGGTTTTGCCTTCTTCTTTCATCTTCTTGAAAGCAGGGGATTCGTTCATTTTCAGACGAATCCAGACCGAGACGCCAAGCAGAATGACCGACAGCAGGAACGGGATGCGCCAGCCCCAGGCAGCAAAGGCTTCGCGGCCAAGTGCGAACTGCACGCCGAGAATGACCACCAGCGAGAGGAACAGGCCGAGTGTTGCCGTCGTCTGAATCCACGAGGTGTAATAGCCGCGGCGGCCGTTCGGGGCATGTTCGGCCACGTAGGTCGCCGCACCGCCATATTCGCCGCCGAGCGCCAGGCCCTGCAGCATGCGCAGAATGATGAGGATGATGGGGGCTGCAATGCCGATCTGCGAGGCACCGGGCAGGATCCCGACCACAAAGGTCGAGAAACCCATGATGAGAATGGTAATGAGGAACGTGTATTTGCGGCCGACGATATCGCCCAGACGACCGAACACCAGTGCGCCGAACGGGCGTACGAGGAAGCCGGCGGCAAAGGCAAGCAGCGCGAAGATGTTACGGGTTGTTTCCGGATACTGGCTGAAGAAGTTCGCGCCGATATAGATTGCGAGCGAACCGTACAGATAGAAATCATACCACTCGAAGACTGTTCCAAGAGAAGAGGCGAAGATCACCTTCTTCTCTTCACCCGTCATGGGACGGGCGGAGCCGCTGACGGCTGCAACGTTTGCCATTGTCTGTCCTCCACAGATGTCAAATGAGCGTACCGCCGGAACCCGTCTCTCTCCTCCGAGTCCCCCCTAGAAGGCGCAGTACGCAGACAGGTAGAGTGACAGAAAATTAACCCAAGATAGAGAGATGCTTTGGGATTATGACTTTAGTCTAATGTTTCCTTTGCGGAAATGTCGCGGCGAGCCGCATTCGAGGTCCCGTGCGAACGCTTGGCACGTGCCTTTGCGCTTGACAGAAACAAGAAACCTTCTAATAGCTGTGCCCGAAGAAGGAGCACGACCTTGAGCAGACATGTCGCATACATGAATGTCATGGAAGGACCGGCACAATCCGCCGGCGATCAACCGCGCTTTTCTCATTCCATCCGAATTACGGCCAAAACGACGATTAAAACCGTCTGACGTCTCTGGCCACCGCTCTCTCCCCGGTTTGGCTGGGGATCAAGGAAGCCGCGGGTTTTGCGGGTTCCCCCTCACCAAAAAGAGGAGAGATAGAAAGAGAGCTTGATCATGGGTTTTAAAGTTGCAATCGCAGGCGCCACCGGCAATGTCGGTCGCGAAATGCTTAACATCCTCGCAGAACGTGGTTTCCCGGCCGATGAGGTCGTGGCGCTCGCTTCGGCCCGCTCGCAGGGTACGGAAGTGTCTTATGGCGATCGGACGTTGAAGGTTTCCAACATGGAAAACTACGACTTCTCCGATACCGATATCTGCCTGATGTCGGCTGGCGGCGACGTTTCGAAGAAGTGGTCGCCGAAGATCGGCCAGCAGGGTTGCGTCGTAATCGACAACTCCTCCGCATGGCGTTACGATTCCGAAGTTCCGTTGATCGTTCCGGAAGTCAACCCGGATGCGGTTGAAGGCTTCACGAAGAAGAACATCATCGCAAACCCGAATTGCTCCACAGCCCAGCTCGTTGTCGCGCTGAAGCCGTTGCACGACGTTGCCAAGATCAAGCGCGTTGTCGTCTCCACCTACCAGTCGGTTTCCGGCGCTGGCAAGGAAGGCATGGACGAACTCTTCCAGCAGACCCGTGCGGTTTTCGTAGCCGATCCGGTTGAAGCGAAGAAGTTCACCAAGCGTATCGCCTTCAACGTCATTCCGCACATCGACGTCTTCATGGAAGACGGCTACACGAAGGAAGAGTGGAAGGTTCTGGCCGAAACGAAGAAGATGCTCGATCCGAAGATCAAGGTAACCTGCACGGCCGTGCGCGTACCTGTCTTCATCGGCCATTCTGAATCGGTCAACATCGAGTTCGAAAACGAGATCACTGCCGATCAGGCGCGTGATATCCTGCGCGAAGCACCTGGTTGCCTTGTCATCGACAAGCGCGAAAACGGTGGTTACATCACTCCGGTCGAATCCGCTGGTGAAGATGCGACCTACATCTCGCGTATCCGCGAAGACGCGACGGTCGAGAATGGCCTGAACCTGTGGGTTGTTTCCGACAACCTGCGCAAGGGTGCAGCTCTCAATGCCATCCAGATCGCCGAGCTGCTGGTAAACCGTGGTCTCATCAAGCCCCGCAAGGCGGCTGCCTGATACCATTTTGTAAGGTTTGTTAAGTATAACCCGCTTGTTCTGTGTGGAGGACGGGCGGGTTTTCTCAAATTTGGGTCATCACGGCCAGTTTATTTGCAGGCTCATTCGCCGAAAGGCAATTTGATGCCACAGTTCTCGATAACAGAGACTTTTTTTCTTGGGACTGTTTCCCAAAAGGATATCGAAGGCAGATTTTGATGCGGGTTATGAAGGCAATCCTGGCCGGTACGGCCATGGTTTCGGTTTTGGTCGCGACGCCGGTTCTGGCTGCGCAGTGTGGTAACACCTCGGCCGGATTCGGCGCATGGGTTGGCGCGTTCAAGCAGGAAGCGGTGGGCCGTGGCGTCAGCGCCTCCGTGCTCGACCGTGCCTTTGCCGGCGTTTCCTACAATCAGGCGACCATTCGCGCTGACCGCGGACAGCACAGCTTCAAACTGTCTTTCGACCAGTTCATGCAGAAGCGTGGTGGCCAGGCGATCATTTCGCGCGGCAAGACGATGAAGAAGAACAATGCTGCATTGTTCGCATCGATCGAAAAAGCCTACGGCGTTCCTGCAGGTCCTCTCCTGGCAATCTGGGGCATGGAAACCGGTTTTGGCGGCTTCATGGGCAACCAGCACACGCTGTCTGCCGTTGCGACGCTCTCCTACGACTGCCGTCGTTCTGACTATTTCACCGAGCAGCTCTATGCTGCCCTCAAGCTGGTGGGGAACGGCTCCCTGAATGTCAACGCCAAGGGCGCAGCTCACGGCGAGATCGGCCAGACGCAGTTCCTGCCGCTCAACGTCGTACGCTACGGTGTGGATTTCGACCGCGACGGCCGCGTCGATCTGGTTGGCTCGCGCGCCGATGCATTGGCGTCGACGGCAAACTTCCTGGTCGGTCACGGCTGGCAGCGCGGTGCGGGTTACCAGCAGGGCCAGACGAACTTCGCCGCCATTCAGGGCTGGAACGCTGCCAGTGTTTACCAGCAGGCAATTGCCTTCATCGGCAAGGCGATCGACGGCCAGTAATCCCGGCCGTCAACCTCTTTTCAATCAAAGTTCCGGGCGGCGAAAGTCGCCCGTTTTGTTATCCATCACCCACAATTCGCCGGTCGAAATGTCGAACCAGGCGCCGTGCAGCTTGACCTTGCCGGCTGTTTCCTGCGCTTTCACAAACGGGAACGCGCGAAGGTTGGCGATGGAATTGCGGATGGAGACGCGCTCCAGTGCCGTTTGCCGCTCGGAAGGTGTCATGACGTCGTTGCTCTGGATCTGTTCGGCGGCCGATTTGACCAGATTCATCCATTTGCCGATGAAGTCGCCGGGCGACAACGGTTCCAGATTGGGGTCGAGGGCTGCCTGAATGCCACCGCAGCGGCCATGGCCCATGACCACGATGTCCTTCACCTTCAGCACCTGCACGGCATATTCGATTGCCGCAGACGTCGCGTGATACTGACCATCCGGCTCGAAGGGCGGCACCATGTTGGCGACGTTTCTGACCACGAAAAGCTCGCCCGGTCCGCAATCGAAAATCGTTTCCGGTGCAGAACGGGAGTCGCAACAGGCAATGAACAGGGTTTGCGGCTTCTGGCCGGTTTCCGCCAGAACGCGATATCGTTCGCGCTCGTCGGCGTAGCGACCGGCCATGAAGTTCTTGTAACCGTTCAGAAGGTTTTCTGGAAAATCTTTCATGATATCGCAGTACCGTTATGCTGGACCGGATCGCGAGACGAGCCCGGTGCGTTGAAGACCATCCTCCGGGCGCTATTTGCGCCTGCTGCGTGAAGGATGCAAGAGATGACGCGTTTGTACCATGGCCATTGGCGTGGAAAGGCTGGCGGAATCGGTTTCAAGCGTCAATTCGTTCATGTCGCGTTTTTTGGTTCTGGCGAGGACTTCAAACACGCTCGCTGTGGCCAGTTGCAGCGCCTTTTCATCATCCATGCCTTCCAATAGCCGGGCAAGGAAAAGGGCCGATATCAGATCGCCCAGGCCGTTGGGCGCATCCTCGATGGCACGGTGTTCGGCCAGGAGTGCGTGTTTGCCGCTGAGGTAGAGATTGCCGGTGCCGCCAGCCATCATCGGCACAGCCGAGGTCACGAGCATCTTCGACGGACCGAGTGCCAGTGCCGCATCCATGATCGCGTTGTTGGTCTCGAGTTCTGCGCCGCTCATCCAGGCGAGTTCGTACCGATTGGGGGTTGCGAGTGTTGCCAATGGGATGAGTTCGTCGCGGATGGCCGCGGCCGTCTCCTCGGGAATATAGAGGCCGCCCTTATCGCCCATCACCGGATCGCAGGCATAGACCAGTGCGGGGTTCTTTTCCTTGAGGTTGCGGATCATGCGGGCAACGGAACGGACCTGTGATGCACTTCCGAAGTAGCCGGTCAGGACGGCCTTGACCTCGCCAACCCACTTCGCGTTTTCGAGGTCGGTCATGGCCTTGTCGAAATCATCGTCCTGAAATCTCATCCGGGTGGAGGGGCCGTGGCCGGGATGCCAGGGCATGACAATGGTCGGGACAGCCCAGACCGGAAAGCCCAGCGTTTCCAGAGCGAAGACGGCGGCACGGTTGCCGACCGATCCGCGCATCACATGGCTGGAAATAACGATGACAGCGCCCTGGGTATTTTCCTGCATCACGGCCTTGCTTTCAAACGCTGCTGGCATGCGCGACTGCTTTCGGCCGCGTTGCCCGAAGATCAAGATGCGCTCTCATGACATATCGCCTCTCCAGTTTCCACCGCTAATCCCGCAAGGGTTTATCCCGTAATAGCATGGCAATGAAAGTCCAGCGCCAGTTTCGCCTGTCATGCACGCTTGCATTGCGGGATCGGCGAACTGCACTATAGTTCGATCATGCTCGATTTGATTGTCGCTTACTGGCCGCATATTCTCGCTGTTCTTTCGGTTCTGATGGGGACCGTGGCGGCCGTGCATGCCACCATGACCAAGGAAGAGGTTCGCTCGGCGCTCGGCTGGGTGGGCGTTATCGTGCTCTCGCCGATTGTCGGAGCCGTGATCTACGCAATTGCCGGCATCAACCGTATCCGCCGCTCGAGCCTCACGCAGCAGCGTTCCTTTATGCAGGACGAGATCATGGATCGGGTGGCTCAATTTGATGCCACCGGCCAGATGATTGCCGAACGTTTCGGGCGCCGTTTCGAGGCAATGAAGACGTTGGGCGACAGGGTGACGCGTCATGCTTTGACCACCGGAAACAGTATAGAAACGCTCGTCACTGGCGACGAAGCCTATGCGCACATGCTCGATGCCATCGAACAGGCGAGACGCTCGGTCATTCTGGAGACGTACATTTTCGACAATGACAGGATTGGTGCTCGCTTTGTCGAGGCTCTGGAAAGGGCAAAGTCGCGTGGGGTCGAGGTACGCGTTCTCGTCGACGCCGTCGGCGCCCGCTATTCGGTGCCCAGTATTCTGCCAACGCTACGGGACAAGGGCATCGCGGCGAATGTCTTCAACGGTAACGTCATCATGGGGCTTCGTTTGCCTTATGCCAATCTGCGTACGCACCGAAAGATCCTCGTGGTGGATGGCAGCATCGCGTTTAGCGGTGGAATGAACATTCGCGAGGGATTTACCTCCGAGTTCGCCGGGGAACATCAGGCGCAGGACAGGCACTTCAAGATCACCGGTCCAGTGGTTGCCGATTTCTTTTCGATTGCGGCAGAGGACTGGCGCTTCACCACTGGCGAGTTGCTGGATATTCCCATGTGGGACCCGGCAATTCCCCTGAGCACGCCGGGCTCGCAGCTTGTCGCACGTGTTTCTTCGTCAGGTCCGGACAAGAGCATCGAGACGAACCACAAGATGCTGATGGGTGCCTTTTCTATCGCGCGATCGTCCATTCTCATCATGTCGCCCTATTTTCTCCCGGATCGAGAGCTTATTTCGGCGATCACGACTGCAGCGAGGCGTGGCGTTCTGGTGGATATCGTCGTCCCGAAAAGCAATAATCTCGTGCTGGTGGACCGTGCCATGACAGCGCAGTTCGACCAGATGCTGAAGAATTATTGCCGCATCTGGCGCGCGACAGGGGCGTTCAACCATTCCAAGCTCGTAGTGATCGACGAGTGCTGGGCTTACGTCGGTTCGTCCAATCTCGATCCACGCTCGTTGCGGCTGAACTTTGAAATCGATCTTGAAGTGATGGACAGGGACTTTGCGGGACAAACGGCTCAATACATCAGAAAGGTGCGGGATAATGCCGTTCCGGTGCGATTGGCCGAACTAATGGCGCGGCCATTCGTTGTCCGTTTGGGGGAGCGCGTCCTGTGGCTTGCCTCGCCTTACCTCTGACCGGAAAGACAGCATGAAACGAAAAGATGTGCCTGAAGATGCAGAGATGAAGGTGGCGAAGAACACAGGCTTGCCGGCCTTCGTGATCAAATCGCTGCGTGAACGCAAGAAACGGTTGGCGCCATCTCTTGTGACCAAAAATCATGCCTTTCCTGTCATCGCATCCTACAATGTTCACAAATGCGTCGGGCGGGATCGAAAGTTTGACCCTGAGAGAACGAGCCGCGTCATTCAGGAAATTGGCGCCGATATCATTGCGCTTCAGGAAGCAGATAGCCGGTTTGGCGAGCGTACCGGCCTTCTCGATCTCGCACGGCTGGAGCGCGAGAGTGGCCTTGTTCCGGTGCCGGTTCAGGCGGGTGTGAAAGCTCACGGTTGGCACGGCAATGTCGTGCTGTTTCGCGAAGGCGCAGTGCGTGACGTCCATACGCTGAAACTGCCGGGATTGGAGCCACGGGGAGCCTTGGTGGTGGAACTCGACCTGAAGCACGGCGGTACCCTGCGGGTTATCGCGGCGCATTTCGGCCTGTTGCGGCATTCACGTGCCCGGCAGGCACAAGCTCTTCTGGGGTTGCTTGAAGAGCGTGATGAATACCCGACTGTTTTGATGGGCGACCTTAACGAATGGCGGCTCGGCAACGGTTCGTCGCTGAACACGTTGCGGGACGCGTTCGGCGGAATGCCGCCGGCGGTCCCGAGTTTTCCGTCCAATCTGCCGGTTCTGGCGCTCGACAGGATCATTGCCAACCGAGCGGGACTGGTGGAGCAGGTAGAGGCGCATGACAGTGCCCTGGCAAGAATTGCCTCAGACCACCTGCCGCTAAAAGCCGCGATCAGGACCGATTTGCTGGCAGGCTGAACGCTGCTTTCCAGAGATCAGCGATCTATCGCAAGTCACACGCCCGGCACTGCCGCAGTGTGGCCGTGCAAGCGTGCTTCAAGCAACGACTGGCGGATAGCTTCCATCAACCGGTGCCGGTTGCTTCTGGTTTTTCCCTTGTCCAGATTTTGTGCGGAAAGGGCGAGATCCAGACCTTCATGCATTACGATCGAATAGGCGACGGACGTCGCCCAGCTTTCGTAGTCGTGCTCCATCATGCAGCTCCTGAACCAAATCATTCAGTTCGAATCATGGACGTGAGGCTAACATAAATTTCAAGTATAAACAAAGATGTACATCGAGAATTACATGGTGTCGTCTGGATCTATTCTGGTTATCTTGATTTTCCTCCCCGGTCTTTGTTCGTTGTTTTCGTCTAAGCAGTTGAAATAGATTCTATTTTAGAGAAACGGGTTGTTTTAATACAAAAAATGCCACGCATGCTGAGATGCGTGGCATTTCGCAGACACAGCAACATGGCTGCGCCAGGCGGTGGCTCTTGGTCGGTGTCAGCCTGCCTTTTCGAGCTTGTAGTCCGAATTGGCTGCCTCTTCCTGCTTGTGCTGAACCAGCGGCCGGTTACCCGCAAGCTTGCGGATCAGCACGTAGAACACCGGCGTCATGAAGATGCCGAAGAACGTTACCCCGATCATGCCGGAGAACACGGCGACACCCATGGCGGCACGCATTTCCGCGCCCGCGCCGGTCGAGACCACCAAGGGAACGACACCCATGATGAAGGCCAGCGAGGTCATCAGGATCGGGCGAAGGCGCAGACGGCTTGCCTCGATGGCGGCGGCAATCGGCTTCCTGCCTTCGAACTCCAGTTCTCGGGCGAACTCCACGATCAGGATCGCGTTTTTCGCCGAAAGTCCGACAAGGACAACGAGGCCTATCTGGGTGAAGATGTTGTTGTCTCCACCTGTCAGCCAGACGCCCGTCAGCGCCGCGAGAACACCCATTGGCACGATCATGATGATGGCGATCGGCAATGTCAGGCTTTCATATTGCGCTGCCAGCACAAGATAGACCAGGAGCAGGGCAAGCGGGAAAACGATGATGCTCGAATTGCCGGCGAGGATCTGCTGGTAGGTCAGGTCCGTCCACTCGAAGTCGATGCCGGGAGGCAGCGTTTCGTTGAGGATTTTTTCCATTGCGGCCTGTGCCTGACCGGACGAGAAGCCGGGGGCAGGGCCACCATTGATGTCGGCCGCAAGGAAACCGTTGTAGCGGTTCGTGCGTTCCGGACCTGTCGTCGCGTCAACTTTCAACAGCGTGGACAGAGGAATCATCTGACCCGTTGCCGAGCGAACCTTCAGACGTCCGATGTCTTCCGCATGGGCGCGGAACTGGGCGTCTGCCTGCACCCGCACGCTGTAGGTACGGCCGAAGGCGTTGAAGTCATTGACATAGAGTGACCCCAGATAGATCTGCAGCGTCTGGAAAACATCCGTCACCGAGACGCCAAGCTGTTCCGCCTTTGCGCGGTCGAGGTCGGCATAGAGCTGCGGGACATTGATCTGGTAACTGGAGAAGATGCCAGCCAGTTCCGGTGTCTGATAGGCCTTGGCGATGACCGCCTTGGTGGCTTCGTCAAGCGCCTGGTAGCCGTAACCGGCACGGTCCTCGATCTGCAGCTTGAAGCCGCCGGTCGTGCCGAGACCGTTGACCGGTGGCGGCGGGAACATGGCGATGAAGGCGTCCTGAATACCAGCGAATTTCTGGTTTAGTTGCAGGGCGATGGCATTACCGGAAAGCTCCGGTGTCTTGCGCTTTTCGAAGTCGTCGAGAACCGCAAAGACGATGCCCGAGTTGGAGCCGATGGTGAAGCCGTTGATCGACAGGCCGGGGAAGGCGATGGCGTTGCTGACGCCGGGCGTTTCCATGGCGATATCGCTCATGCGCTTGATGACATCTTCCGTCCGGTCGAGTGTGGCGCCATCAGGGAGCTGGGCGAAACCGATCAGATACTGCTTGTCCTGACCGGGGACGAAGCCGCTCGGAACCGTCGAGAACATGCTGTAGGTCGCGCCAACCAGGGCGAGGTATACCAGCATGACTAGGCTCTTGCGCGATACCAGTCCGCCGACAGTCCGGCCGTAACCGTTGGAGGCGGCGCCGAAGGCGCGGTTGAAGCCACGGAAGAACCAGCCGAAGATCTTGTCCATGCCGCGCGTCAGCCAGTCCTTGGGTGCGCCGTGCTCCTTGAGCAACAGTGCCGCAAGGGCGGGAGAAAGCGTCAGCGAGTTGATGGCCGAAATCACCGTCGAGATGGCGATGGTCAAGGCGAACTGCCGGTAGAACTGGCCCGAAAGACCCGAAATGAAGGCCAATGGTACGAACACGGCGACCAGCACCAGCGCAATGGCGATGATAGGCCCGGAAACTTCGCGCATCGCCTTATAGGTCGCGTCGCGCGGAGATAGACCATTCTCGATGTTTCGCTCGACGTTTTCCACCACCACGATGGCATCATCCACCACGATACCGATCGCCAGCACGAGGCCAAACAATGTCAGCGCGTTGATCGAGAAACCGAACGCGTACATCACACCGAAAGTGCCGATGATCGATACCGGAACGGCGATCAATGGAATGATCGATGCGCGCCATGTCTGCAGGAAGATGATGACAACGAGTACCACGAGGCCAACGGCCTCGAGGAGTGTGTCGACAACCTTCTCGATGGAAGAACGTACGAATTTTGTCGTGTCGTAGACGATCTCGAACTTCACGCCGTCCGGCATCGCCAGTTGCAGATTGTCCATGGTTGCACGGACATTATCGGCGATTTCAATGGCGTTGGAACCGGGTGCCTGAAGGACGGCCACGGCCACGGCAGGCTTGCCATCGAGCAGAGAGCGCAGGGTATAATCAGCCGCACCAAGTTCGATGCGCGCGACGTCGCGAAGACGGGTGATTTCACCGTTGGCACCGCTCTTGACGATGATGTTGCCGAATTCTTCAGGCGTGGTCAGGCGGCCCTGCGCATTGACGTTCAATTGCAGATCGACGCCGTTAGGGCTTGGCGAAGCGCCAATGATACCGGCTGCGGCCTGAACGTTCTGCTGACGGATCGCATCAGAGACGTCGCTGGCGGCGAGATCATGTTCGGCAACCTTTTGCGGATCGAGCCAGACGCGCATGGAATAGTCACCGGCGCCGAAGACCTGCACCTGGCCGACGCCTTCGATGCGGGCAAGACGGTCCTTGACGTTCAACGTCGCGTAGTTGCGCAGATAGGTGATGTCGTAGGCGTCGGTCGTGGAGACGAGGTTGACGACCATGATGAAGTCTGGCGAACTTTTCACCGTGGTGATGCCGAGCGCGCGGACTTCCGAAGGCAGACGTGGTTCTGCCTGCGAAACGCGGTTCTGCACCAGTTGCTGCGCCTTGTCCGGGTCGGTACCGAGCTTGAAGGTAACAGTCAGCGTCAAGACGCCATCCGAGGTTGCCTGGCTCGACATGTAGAGCATGTCCTCGACGCCGTTGATCTGCTCTTCAAGTGGTGTCGCCACCGTTTCAGCAATGACCTTCGGGTTAGCGCCCGGATAGGTCGCGCGTACGACGACGGATGGAGGAACGACTTCCGGATACTCGGAAATCGGCAGGGCGCGCATGCCGAGCAGGCCCGCCACCACAATCAGCACCGACAGAACGGCGGCAAACACCGGTCGGTCGACAAAAAATCTGGAGATGTTCATTTCAAAGCCCTCTCCGGGGTGAAAATCTGGAATGCAAAGCCCTATTCCGGTAGCGCGTGCTACCAGTTTCAGGGCATTTTCTGTTGGGAGGCGGCGGCTCGCGAATGCGAGCCGCCTTTATGACTTACTGGGTCGCCGCGACCTTTTCTTCCGACTGCGGTGCGACCGTCGCGCCGGGGCGAATGCGCTGCAGACCATTGACGACGATCGTGTCGCCGGCACTGAGGCCGCTTTCGACGATCCGCTGACCGTCGGCCGAAGCGCCGGGCTTGATCTGGCGGTAGCTGACCTTGTTCTCGCCATCGACGATGAACACGAACTTCTTGTCCTGGTCGGTGCCGATCGCCCGATCGCTGATAACGATGCGGTTTTCTGGTTTCGGTTCGCCCATTCTCACCCGAACGAACTGGCCGGGAATGAGCCTGCCGTCGGGGTTTTCGAAGACGGCCCGTACACCGATGGTGCCGCTTGCGGAATCGACCTGGTTGTCGATCAGATGCAGGGTGCCCTTGATCGGGGTGCCTTCATCCGACAGCGTGCCGATCTCTACCGGGATCTGCTCGAGAGCGGGCAGGGCGCCATCTGTCTTCGGCAGTTCGGATAGTGCTCTTGCGACGGTCCCTTCGCTGGCGTTGAAGCTGGCGTAGATCGGGTTGACCGACACCAGTGTCGTCAGCGCTGCTGAGGTGGAGCCGGCAGCCACGAGATTGCCTGCGGTGATTTCGATCTTGCCGACGCGACCGGAGACCGGTGCACGAATTTCGGTGTAGCCAAGGTCGAGTTGGGCTGTGGTCAGGGCGGCGCGGGCAGCACGAAGCTGGGCCTCTGCGTCAGCGAACGAGCTTTGCCGTTGATCAAGGTCACTTTGCGAGATGGTGCGGTTGTCAGAAAGACGACGACCGCGATCCAACTCTGTTCTTGCGAGGCTAACCTTGGCTTCTGCCGAGGCAACCTGTGCCTCTGCACCGGCGACGGCGGCTTCAAAAGGGGCCTGGTCGATGGTGAAAAGCGCATCTCCCTCCTTCACCAGCGCGCCTTCACGGAAGTGAACGGCCTTGATCTGACCGGCAACGCGAGAGCGGATCTGTACCCGGTCGACAGCTTCGAGGCGGCCGGAGAATTCCTCCCAGCGCATGACGTTGCGGCTTTCGACGGTCGCAACCGTCACCGGCACCGCAGGCGGTGCTTCGGGCGAAGACGCAGCCGTTGCATCGCGGCTTGTAGGCAGGTCGAATATGAGGGCTGCCGCAGCAACAGAGACAGCAAGTCCTATACCGGCGCCCGTCAGGGCCCGGCGCTTCGTGTTCAGCGTCATGGGTTTCTCCTTGGCTCGAACTCAGAGCCGATCGAATTTTGAATAAATACGCTTCAGTGTTTCAAATCCTGGACGAAGCTCGTGAATTCCGAACAGACGGACGAAACCCATCTGCCTCCCTCTCCACGATAGAGCCCTGTCCAGCCGGTTCCGGCGGGGAAGACATGCTGCCGGACGCCGACGCCCGATGACACAAGCCTTTCCGCATAACCGATTGTTTCGTCGCGAAGGGGATCATCCTCCGCGGTGAATATCAGTGCAGGTGCGACACGGTTGAGACGTGTGCACTGGCATGGTGCGGCGTAGGGGTGGAAAAAGCCGCACGCCTTGGCAAGGTAGTGGCTCCATCCATCCGCCCAACGCTGGCGCATGCCGATCTTGTCCGCGTCGCGAAAAGATTCTGTCGTCATCATCGGGTCGATCATTGGCGACAAAAGAATCTGTCCGGCAAGCTTGCCGGGCATCCGGTCCCGCGCTTTCAGTGCAAGTCCGGCTGCGACGTTGCCACCGGCTTCTTCGCCGGCGACGAACAGCAGCGATTTCGCGCTGCCATAATGCTTGCGGTCCCTGCTGACCTGATCGAGCGCTTCAAAGGCGCAATCAATCACCAGCGGGAACTCGTTGCCCGAAGGCTTGCTGTAGTCCGCCTCCACCACAATGGCACCGCTTTCCGCAAGCGCGCGTGCGACTGGAAGTTCCGGCCGATCCGCATCCGTTTCTAGAAACGAACCGCCTCTGAGATAAAGCACCACCGGTGGCGTGCGGCACAGGTTGGCGCTTTCATAACGTCGAGCGAGAAGGGGCTGTCTGGCCGCCTGGCCGCACCCTAATGTCTCCCATCGCATCGCCATGACACCAATTCCTGGACCGGCAGAAACCAGATCCTGTTGCAAAACCTGAAATGCATATTATTGTTCGGCTCAGATCGATCAAGTATGCCAACTTGAATTCACTGTTCCAAAAACACGAATAATCGAGCGTCTGAGAGAATTATGGATCAACTTTCGGCCATGCGCGTTTTCACGCGTGTTGTGGAAACCGGCAATTTCAGCCGTGCCGCGACGGCATTGAGCATGCCCAAAACCACCGTTACCAACATGGTGCAGGCGCTGGAGGCGCACCTGCAGACCACGCTTCTCAACCGTACGACACGACGCGTCATGTTGACGACGGATGGGGCGCTTTATTACGAGCGTGCTGCGCAAATTCTGTCGGAAATTGAAGAGCTTGATGGAAGCATGTCCAGTGCGCAGGTGCAACCGTCCGGGCGCTTGCGGGTAGAAATGGCAGGTGTCTTCGCAGATCTTCTGGTTATTCCGAATCTGTGCGATTTTTATCAGCGTTACCCACATATTCGCATCGATCTTGGCGTCGGTGATCGCCTCGTCGATTACCTTGCCGAAAACGTCGACTGCGCGCTTCGGGTGGGAACGCTACGCGACCAGTCCCTGATTGCCAGAAAAGTAGGCGAGCTCAAATTCGAGACCTTTGCTGCCCCGTTCTACATCGAAAATTTCGGCATGCCGCAGACGCCGGAGGATCTTGAAAACGATCATTATTCGGTCGGTTACCTGAATGCCACGACCGGCCAGATCATGCCGATGTCACTGGATAACGGTGTCCGTAGCGTCGAATTGACGCCGCGTTACGTGGTGTCGGTCAACGACAGCAGAAGCTATCTTAACGCTGCACTGGCGGGCATGGGCGTGATCCAGCTTCCTCTTTTCATGGTCAAGGAGGCTTTGGAAAAGGGTGAACTGGTGCGGGTCTTCCCAGAGTGGCGTTGTGAGGCAATGCCGATCTACGTCGTCTACCCGCAAACCCGACATGTCACAAACAAGGTTCGCGTTTTTGTCGACTGGTTGGCAAAGCTGGTTCACAACAACATCTGATCTGACTACGCCGCGACCTTATCCGCAACAAAATCGATGAAAGCACGTACGCGCGCAGCTAGGTGCTCGTGGCCAGCGTAGACCGCATGGATAACTTCAAGGTCCTGCGGATTATAGTCTTCGAGAACAGGTACCAGCAGTCCAGCATCGATATCCGGTCGCACGTGGAATTCTCCAACCCTTCCAAGGCCAAAGCCCGAGAGGCAGAGGCGGCGCATAGCCATGCCACTGTTGACCGATGCGTTGCCGGAAACAGGCAGTCGATAAACCTCATCCGTGTCGGGGTTTCTGAACGGCCATTCGTTAAGGTTGCGATTGAAGTTGAAGCTGAAGCAGTTATGGCGGGCCAGATCCTGTGGCTTTGCCGGTGCGCCATATTTTTCGAGATAGGCGGGGGAGGCGACGATCATCCGTCGGACCTCCAGGAGTTTTCTGGCCTTGAGTGCAGAGTCCTCCATCGCACCTGAGCGTATCGCAATATCGGTCCGCTCTTCGATCAGGCTGATGACACCATCCGTCAGCGAAATATCCAGTTCCACCTCAGGATAAAGCGAGAGAAACTCCGGTGCGAGCGGCAACAGATAGCGTTCGCCAAAGCCCAGCGTAGCATTCACCCGCAAAAGGCCACGAGGCACCACCTTGCCACCGTTTGCGACGATCTGCTCCGTCTCTCTTATGTCGGCCAGAATGCGCCTTGCTCTGCCGAGATAGATTTCGCCCTCCGGTGTCAGGGTCACAAGGCGCGTCGAGCGCTGAAGCAGGCGTGTGCCAAGCCGGTCTTCGATGCGTGTGACGAGTTTGCTGACGGCAGAAGGAGAAAGCCCAAGTCTGCGTCCGGCTGAGGAGAAGCTTCCCAGCTCTGCGGCTGTCGCAAAGACTTCCATTTCCCCAGCGCGATTGTCCATGACTGTTCACCTATGAATTGAATTCCAAGGTATTTATCCATTCTTGCTGATTATCACGCAAGTCCTCTTCCCTCATATTGCGCCCATCAATCGTTCCAACAGACAGCGCGGCTGTCTTCAGCGCTCTCGATATCGGTCGAGGGAAGGGAATTCGTCATGCCTTTGGCTATTTTTGCTTTGACGATCGCGGCCTATGCGATCGGTACTACAGAATTCGTGATCGTCGGGTTGTTGCCGACGGTTGCGACGGATCTCAACATAACCTTGCCGCTGGCCGGCCTTATCGTCAGCGTTTATGCGCTCGGTGTCACGTTCGGCGCTCCGGTTTTGACCGCGCTGACGGGCCGGATCGAAAGAAAGCCGTTGTTGCTTGGACTGATGGCCCTGTTCATCGTCGGCAACACGTTGGCGGCTCTGTCATCCAGCTACGAGTTTCTGCTCATTGCCCGTGTTCTCGCCGCTTTCGCTCACGGTGTCTTTTTCTCCGTCGGTTCTACCATCGCGGCTGACCTCGTCCCGGAGAATCGGCGTGCCTCTGCGATCGCCATGATGTTCATGGGCCTGACTGTCGCGATCGTTACCGGCGTGCCGCTCGGCACCTATATCGGCCAGGTCTTCGGCTGGCGTGCCACTTTCTGGGCTGTTTCGGCCCTTGGCGTCATTGCCTTTGTCGGTATCGCAGCTCTGTTGCCGAACACTTTGAAAAAAGCGCCGCCTGCGAGCCTTCTCGATCAGGTTCGGGTTCTCGGTTCCGGTCGTCTGCTGATTGTTTTCGCCATGACGGCTTTTGGTTACGGCGGGACGTTCGTTGCCTTCACCTTCCTGGCGCCGATCCTGCAGCAGATTACCGGTTTCTCTGAGCCGAGTGTCAGCCTGATCCTCGTGCTTTATGGTATCGCCATCGCAGCGGGCAACATCGGTGGTGGCAAGATTGCCAACCATAATCCGGTCAAAGCTTTGATTGGTCTGTTTCTGGCGCAGGCTATCGTCCTGCTGGTGTTTTCCTTCACGGCCGTATCGCCGATCCTGACACTTGTTACACTTGCCGCGCTTGGTTTCCTGTCCTTTGCCAATGTTCCCGGCCTGCAGCTCTATGTCGTGCAGCTTGCCAAGGAACATCGTCCTGGTGCGGTTGATGTGGCTTCGGCACTCAACATTGCCGCCTTCAATCTCGGTATCGCCATTGGTGCCTGGCTCGGCGGTCTTGTGGTCGAATCTCCACTTGGCCTTGGTGCGACCCCGTGGATCGGCGCGATCCTCGTTGCTTTCGCCCTGCTGCTGACAATCTGGAGCAGTGCTCTCGACCGTCGCGCGGCTCCGGTCCTGAAAGCTGCCTGAACCCGTACCCAACATCATCAATCTCAACACAACCGTCGCGGCGCAAACTGCCGCGACCATCTCTAGGAGCAAGCTCATGCATACAGTCACCGCAAATGGCGCAGCTATTCCGGCACTCGGCTTTGGAACCTTCCGCATTCCGGGCGCCGATGTTCTCAGGATCGTTCCGCACGCACTGAAGGCCGGTTTTCGTCACGTGGATACCGCTCAGATTTATGGCAACGAGGCCGAGGTCGGCGAGGCGATTTCCGGCTCCGGCATAGTTCGCGGCGATATTTTCCTGACGACCAAGGTCTGGGTCGAAAACTACAAACACGATGCCTTTATAGCGTCGGTGGATGAGAGCCTGACGAAGCTGAAAACAGACTATGTTGATCTGCTTCTTCTGCATTGGCCGAATGAGGCCGTTTCGCTTGCCGAACAGATCGGCGCTCTGAATGCGGTGAAAGAGGCAGGGAAAGTCCGTCATATCGGTGTTTCAAATTTCACCACAGCATTGATGGCCGAAGCGGTTGCTCTGTCGAGCGCGCCGCTTGTCACCAATCAGATCGAGTACCATCCGTATCTTAATCAGGATGCGGTGATTGCAGCGGCACGTCAGGCCGGCCTGTCGATTACTGGTTACTTTGCCATGGCGGACGGAAAGGTTTTCAATGAACCGGTTCTGAGGGATATCGCCTCCCGGCACGGCAAGTCGGTGGCGCAGGTGGTGTTGCGCTGGCTTGTGCAACAGGACGGTGTGATCGCGTTGTCCAAGACGATCACTGAAGCCCGCGTGGCTGAAAATGCCGCGATCTTCGACTTCGCTCTCTCGACTGAAGATATGGCTGCCATCCATGGCCTAGCCACGTCTGAAGGCCGCATCGTTTCGCCCGACGGCCTTGCACCTGCCTGGGACAAGGCAGCCTAGTCTCGCAAATGTGGAGGGAGGGGCGTCTGCCCCTTCCGCCATCCGATAATGAACGGCAGGGAAACATACATGCCGAAGGCGTATCTACGACATTGAATTCTTTGATATTTAATCTGGGAGAATTTGGAGCGGGCGAAGGGATTTGAACCCTCGACCCCAACCTTGGCAAGGTTGTGCTCTACCCCTGAGCTACACCCGCTCATAAGCCAACGGTCCGGGGTAGTAAGCTGAACCGTGGGTCACCAGTGTTGCGGCGACGGGTGCTATATCGCTCAATCGATTTTGGAATGCAACACTTTCTTTTGCAGATTTATCGGAAATTCTCATCTGATTGTCGCATTGGAGCGCTATCGTTTTGATGTGGGGAAATCGAAAAATCACCCATTTACATTTGGTTAAAATCTGATTCGACAAGTGATTCGTTCGGGTGTACAAATTTCCTGTCCACGAAAAAATCAAAAACAAACTTGTTGAACGATACTTGGCATGTCATCGGGAGGATGAGCCTTGTCGTATGCGGCTTTTCAAAGAGTTGGCGCGCAGTTGTCGCCAGAGCAGATTACCGATCTGCAGAACATTTTCGATGGCGTATGTTTTGAGTGCCTTGAAGATCGTAGCAGTCATGTCGCCAATGAGTGCGCGGCGGTACTCATCCGCAGCGCGCAGCGCGGTATTCTCGACCATGAGATGCTGCGGGATATCGGCCTTGCCATATTGCGGCGGCATTAGCGGTATGCGTCCTGTCGGTCGCTGAATGACGCTCCGACATTGCAGATCAACCATTGTTCTCTCCGGAAATCGATTTCGATTTTCGGCGGTGGTGTGTTGACGGTCATTTCAGATCACGGGTTCACGCGAGCGTATCTCTGCAGTGTGATCGAATGAAAAACGCCCGGTTTCTGTCCGGGCGTTTTGGTGTCTGGATAATGTCTTGCTCAGGATGTGGTTCAGTTTTTTTCCTGAACATGTGCCTCGAGGAACCACAGCGCCTTGTCGAGATCGCGCGAGGCGGCAGTGAAGATATCGGCTGTGGTGGGATCGCCGGCCTCGTCGGAATCGTCGATTGCCTTGCGTATCATGTTCGCCACGTCACCATAACGATCGATGAGTGCGCCCAGATGGTCGTGGATTGCATAAATGTCAGTTGGATAGGCTTTGAGCGCTGTAGCAGATGAAACGGACTGCAGGCTGCCGAGGGCGGTGCCGCCAAGCTGCACGACCCTTTCAGCGATGGTATCGCCATGATCGTCGAGTTGCGTGCGGAAACCGTCGAGAAGTTCGTGAACGGCGATGAATTGCGGTCCCTTGAGGTTCCAGTGCGCCTGCTTTGTCGCCAGCGCCAGGTCGATCACCGAAGCGAGCGATTCGTTGAGAATGCCGATCACGGTCGACTTTGCATTAGAGGGCAGGTCGTTCTTCGTCTTGTGCGTCTTCATCGATGTCTCCTGAAGGGTGCGGACGGAATGCCGCTTTGGAAATCTTCGGTTTTCTGGAAAGGGGAGGCAAAGATAGGGCGTCTTCGCTCTGTGTCCCCTTCCTGTTCTTTCAACTAACGCTCCGGCTTGCGCCGCGTTCCACCCGAAACGGTGGTCATTCCAGAATTCCTTACGATAGCGATGTGTCACGCATAGAACAGGCAAATGCGCTGGCCGTCCATCTCCTTCACATCGATATCCATGTCGTAGATTTCCCGCAAAACCTCTGGCCGGATAATATCTTCAACGCTGCCGTGGCGATTGATATGGCCGTCGCGCATCGCGATGATGTGGTCGGAGTACCAGGAGGCGAAGTTGATGTCGTGCAGCACCACAACGACAGTCTTCTTCAGCTCGTCTGCCGCCTTGCGCATGATCTTCATCATGCTTGAGGCATGTTTCATGTCGAGGTTGTTCAGCGGCTCGTCCAAGAGCACGTAATCCGTATCCTGGCACAGAACCATGGCCACGAATGCGCGCTGACGTTGGCCACCGGAGAGTTCGTCAAGAAATCGATCAGCGAGGGATTCGAGATGCAGATAATCGAGTGCCCTGTCGATGTGTACCTTGTCCTCAACGGTGGGTCTGCCCTTGGAATAAGGATAACGGCCGAAGCCGACGAGATCGCGAACAGTCAATCTGGAGGAGATGTGATTGTCCTGGCGCAGGATGGAGAGACGCCGGGCCAGCGTGTCCGAGGGCGTTTTTGTGACGTCGAGCCCGTCCACGGTCACCGTTCCCTTGTCCATCGACATCAACCGCGCGACGATGGACAGAAGCGTGGATTTTCCTGCCCCGTTCGGTCCGATAATGGAGGTGACGCCACCGGCCGGAATGGAAATGGAAACGTCGTTGACGACAACGGTGCCGCCATAGGCTTTGCTGACCGCGTTTGCGATGATCATCGCGCACCCCGCTTGAGAATAAGTCCAATGAAGACGATGCCGCCCAGAAACTCGATGACGATGGAGAGTGCTGTGTCAAAGGCGAAAAGCCGCTCCAGCACCACCTGACCACCGACGAGGCAGATGATGGCGATCAGGATTGCCGCAGGCAGCACATGGGCGTGTTTGCCGCTCCCCGTCAAATAGTGTGCAAGTGCTGCGACGAGCAGGCCGAAGAACATGACCGGGCCGACAAGGGCGGTAGAAACCGCAATCAGAACCGATACGAGCACCAGGATGATCGTGACGGTGCGTTTGTAATCAACCCCGAGGCTGATGGCCGCGGCGCGCCCAAGGGAGAGAACATCAAATGTGTGCATCAGGCGCAGGCCGATCACCGTCACCGCGCCGATGATGACGGCGGAAATGGCGAGAAGCGTCGGATCGATGGAGTTGAAGCTGGCAAACAGCGAATCCTGCAGAACGGCGAATTCATTCGGATCGAGCACTCTTTGCATAAAGCCCGAAAGGCTTCGGAAGAACACACCAAAGACGATGCCAACCAGCACGAGAAGGTGCAGGCTGCGTTCGGCACCTATGAACAGCCAGCGATAAAGCAACGCGGAAAAGGTGACGAGCAGGGCGGTTTCAGCCAGAAACTTGATCTGCGGATCGATCAACACCACCGTGGCGGAGGTGAAAACGAAGATCAACGCCGTTTGCACCAGCACGTAAAGGGAATCGAACCCCATGACGGAGGGTGTCAGGATGCGGTTGTTTGTGACCGTCTGGAACAGTACCGTTGAAACGGCGATGGCGTAAGCGACCATCAACAGCGCCCAGAGCTTTACGCCACGAAATGCCAGCACGAAGCTCCAGCTTCCTTTCGCACCAAGTGTCATGAAGGCGGCGGCGGAGATCAATGCAAGCGCCAGCAAGATCAGAAGGACGATGCGCGCTCGTGTATCGGTGTTCCTCTCAGACATGGCGACGCTTCCGCAATAGCAGATAGAGGAACATGGCACTCCCGATCACACCGACCACCGTACCGATCGGAATTTCATAGGGCGCCCGGATTGTTCTGCCAATGATGTCGCAGACGAGAACGAAGATTGCGCCAAGCGTCGCAACCCACGGAACCGAGCGGCGCATGTTGTCGCCAATCATCATGCTCACGACGTTGGGAACGATCAGGCCGAGAAACGGGATCATGCCGACTGTTACGACCACGACAGCGCTGACAAGCGAAACGATGGTCAGTCCCAGTGTCATGACGCGCCGGTAGTTAAGGCCGAGGTTGGTGGTAAAGTCGCGTCCCATGCCCGCCACCGTGAAGCGATCAGCGGCAAGATAGGCCGCGATGGCGAAAACGAAACCGACCCACAGCAATTCGTATCGGCCGCGTAAAACGCCGGAAAAATCCCCGGTCATCCATGCGCCGAGTGATTGCAAAAGATCAAAACGATAGGCGAAGAAGGTGGTGATGGCGGAAATGACTCCGCCCAGCATGATGCCGATCAAGGGCACCAGCAAAACATCGCGCAACGGCACCTGTCTTAAAATTCGGAGGAAAAGCGCTGTACCGGCCAGAGCGAAGGCTGCCGCGACAAGCATCTTGCCGAAGATCGGGGTTTCCGGCGCCAACATGGTGACCACCAGAAGGCCGAGGCTGGCCGATTCCGCCGTGCCGGCTGTCGAAGGTTCGACAAATCGATTGCGCACAAGCATCTGCATGATGAGACCGGTGATTGCCATCGAGCTTCCGGCAAGGATAAGCGCAAGCGTGCGTGGAATGCGGCTGACCAGCAATACCAGCATCGCACGGGCTTCTGTCTCCGACGACATCAGCGCCGTGATCGACACGTCGCTGACGCCAACGAAAAGGCTGGTGACGGCAAGGCCGAATGTGGCGAGAAGGGCGAGTGCCAGATATTTCAAAGCGGGTCTCTGATGCACGGCAGGCTCCAGACGGTCGAACCGGCTGGAGCCTGGAGTCTGAATATTGCGTCTCGGTTACTTCTTGGCGGAAACCGCCGTGTAGACCTGGTCGATCAGCGTCGTCAATGCGGTGTAGCCGCTGGAAACGATATAGGCCGCCTGTGGATCGAGGTAAACAATATGGCCGTTCTTCCAGGCTTTCGTCTGGTGCACCAGTTCATTATCAAGAACCTGCTGGGCAGCATTGCCTTCCTTGCTGGAGCCGACGCCAGCGTCGCGGTCGATCACGAACAGCCAGTCCGGATTCTTCTCCAGGAGGTATTCAAAGGAAACGACATCGCCGCCATGGAAACGATCGTCGATGTTTTCTTCAACTGTCTTGAAGCCGATTTCCCGGTGTAGCCAGCCAACGCGCGAGTTGGGGCCATAAGCGCCAATCTTGCCCGCATTGGTGACGAGGATCATCGCTGTTCCGGCTTCAGGCGCGAGGGCTTTCAAACGGGTGGCTTTTTCATCGATCGAGGCGTCGAGCTTTTTCGCTTCTTCCTGCTTGCCGAAGATATCGCCAAGCTTTGTGACGTTGCTCTTGACGCTATTGATGAAGTCCTTGGAATCTACCGACATGTCGATGGCAGGCGTGATCTTGGAAACATCAGGGTATTTGGCACGCGAACGGCCGCCGACGATCACCAGATCCGCTTCAGCCGCATTGATGGCCTCATAGTCGGGTTCGAACAGCGTGCCGACCTTCAGGTACTTATCGTCCGAATATTTCTTCAGGTAGGAAGGCAGGTTCGAGCCGAGAACACCTGCCGGCTCATAGCCCAGTGCATTCAGGGTATCGAGCGACGGAATATCCAGGACAAGTACCTTCTTCGGCGCTGCTTTCAGCACAGTCTCGCCCTGGGCGTGCTTGATGGTAACGTCTTCGGCGTGCGCCTGAGCCGTCAATGCGCCGATGCTGAAGGCGGCGGCTGCCAGAAGACGGACGGGGAAGGAGAAGTTCATGGCCACGGATGTTTCCCTTGCAAATACCGCACCGGCAACAGAGACTGCCCGGAGCTTAACCTGATTTCAAAAATCAGCTTTATTGCCAGAGCGTCAGGAAATCAAAATTATCTTTTAGAATAATTCTGAATTGCGCTCAGTGGAAAAGGGAGGTTGACGTCGTTATTGCGGAGGCCAATCACCGACGATCACGCGGTTTTCCAGTGACAGCGAACGGTCCGGCTGGATGCGGTAGGTTTCAATTGCCAAGCGTCCGTCACCCATGATGAATTCATGGCTCAGGGTGCTGCCGATCGGGGATTTCGTCAATTTGGTACGTGGTTGCCCGCCATAGGTGATGCTGCCCGGAATCGGTTCAACAGGGGCCGTGGTGCAGCCTGCAAGCGCGAGCATCATCATTAGTGCGATCCGACGCATATCATTCTCCTTCGATTGCGGTGGACTCTACAACTCTTCTGCGGTTTGCGCGCTGGAAAACTCGCTTGCTGTCGCAACAAAAAAGCCCCGTATCCTTGCGGATACGAGGCCAGTCACCCTGGGAGTTTTTTATCAGTCTTCGCTTGCGGCGAGCTGGGTCAGAACTTCACCACGTCCACGAATGCGCATGATGAGCGGGATGATGAAGGCGGCGGCTGCGACGATGAACAGTCCGACCGCAATCGGTGAGGTGAAAAGCACAGTCGGATCGCCCTGACCGATGGCCAATGCGCGGCGAAGCTGCTGTTCGGCAAGTGGTCCAAGGATCAGACCGACAACGGCTGGTGCAATCGGATAACCAAAGATGCGCATGATGTAGCCGAGAACACCGAAGGCGAGCAGCATGCCGAGTTCGAACACCGATGGATTAGCGCCGATGGTGCCAAGCGTGGCGAACAGCAGGATGCCTGCATAAAGCCAGGGCTTCGGAATGGTCAGCAGCTTCACCCACAGGCCGATCAGCGGCAGGTTGAGCACCAGCAGCATCAGGTTGGCGATGAAGAGGCTGGCAATCAGACCCCAGACGAGTTGCGGATTGGTCGCAAACAGCAGCGGGCCGGGCTGCAGGCCATATTGCTGGAAACCGGCCAGCATGATGGCTGCGGTCGCTGTGGTCGGCAGGCCGAGCGTCAGCAGTGGTACGAGTGTGCCGGCTGCAGATGCGTTGTTGGCAGCTTCCGGACCAGCCACGCCTTCAATCGCGCCCTCACCGAACTCTTCCGGATATTTGGTCAGCTTCTTTTCGGTGGCGTAGGAGAGGAAGGTGCCAATTTCGGCGCCGCCTGCAGGCATTGCGCCGATGGGGAAGCCGATCAGTGTACCGCGCAACCAGGCTTTCCAGGAGCGTGCCCAGTCCTGTGCGCTCATCCAGATCGAACCCTTGACGGCCTCCACCTTGTCGGGACCGCTGGCACCCTGTGCGACGATGAACAGCGTTTCGCCGATGGCGAACATAGCGACGGCAAGCGTCGTTACTTCGATGCCGTCGAGCAGGTCGGGAACGCCGAAGCTCATGCGGGTCTGGCCGGTCAACTGGTCGATGCCGATGATGGCAAGCGTGAAACCGATGAAGAGCGATGTCAGTCCACGCAGTGCAGAATCGCCGAAGGCGGACGAGACGGTCACGAAGGCCAGTACCATCAGCGCGAAATACTCACGCGGACCGAATACCAGCGCCAGCTTGACGATGTATGGCGCAACGAAAGCCAAGGCGATGGTGGCGATCAAGCCCGCAACGAAGGAGCCGATGGCGGCCGTGGCCAATGCCGGACCACCGCGGCCTTTTCGCGCCATCTTGTTGCCTTCGAGGGCAGTCACGATCGAGGCGCTTTCGCCCGGCGTGTTGAGCAGGATCGAGGTTGTCGATCCGCCATACATACCGCCGTAATAGATACCCGCGAACATGATGAGCGAACCGGCAGGGTCCAATCGGTATGTCACGGGAAGCAGCAGCGCCACGGTCAACGCCGGGCCAATGCCCGGCAGCACGCCAACGGCCGTGCCGAGCGTGACGCCGATCAGCGCATAGAGCAGGTTCATGGGTTGGGCAGCAACCTCAAGACCGTGCAGCAGGAATTCAAACGTACTCATGGACAGATTTCCCCCTGTCGGGCGGAACGATGGCGCTTATGCCGCGCCTCAGTTCCCTTTGATCGCGAAATTTGGTCGGAATGGCCGTTAGACGAACAGCCGTTCCAGCGGGCCGGCGGGCAGCGAAAGTTGCAGGAGCCGCGCAAAAATGAACCACACGATGAAGCTCAGAACGATCCCGAGCGGGATAGAATACCAGAGCTTGCGTTTTCCGAATGCGCGGGCCGTAAAGGCGAACAGCAGACCGGTGGCAATCGAAAAACCTGCGACTTTCAGCAGCAGCATCTGCGCGGCAAGACCGGCAACGACCCAGACGACGGGTCCGACTTCCTGCTTGTCACGGGCCGGGAAATCGTTGCGCCAGGCCTCGATGGCTGTCCAGATGGCCAGCCCGATCAGACAGAATCCGATGGCGTAGGGCACGGTGGCCGGACCGACCGGCGAATATCCGGTAACGCTGGCGAGGCGTGCGCTATCCCAGAAGATCACACAGGCGACGGCGACGAGGGCGATGGCGATCAGCAGCGCCGCCCAGTCAGGGCGGCGCTTTTGTTCGCGGGAAGGGTTAAAACCCTGGCTCATTTTACAAGTCCGATGTCTTTGAGGATCGCTTCTGTGGAGGTGGTGTCCTTGGCGAGCTGTGCCTTGAACTCGTCACCGGCGAGATAGGTGTCCATCCAGCCCTTGGTCTTCAGCGTTTCCTGCCACTTGGCGGACTTGGCGAGCTTTTCGATGTCGGCGTTAACAGCCTTTTCCTGATCCGGGGTCAGGCCGGGAGGAGCGGCGACCATACGCCAGTTCTGAACGACGACATCGAGACCGCTTTCCTTCAGCGTCGGAGCATCGATGCCTTCGAGCTTTTCTTCGCTGGAAACTGCAAGCAGGCGCAGCGTGCCGGCCTTAACCTGGCTTTCGAATTCGCCGTAGCTGGAAATACCGGCCGTGACCTGCGAGCCGAGGATCGAGGCAAGCGCTTCGCCGCCGCCGGAATAGGCGATGTAATTGATCTTGGTCGGATCGACGCCAGCCGCCTTGGCAATCAGGCCTGCAGTGATGTGGTCGGTGCCGCCAGCCGAACCGCCGCCCCAAGATACGCTGCCCGGATCGCTCTTCAGCTTCTCGATCAGATCCTTGATCGTCTTGATGTCGGAGGATGCGGGTACAACGATGGCTTCGTATTCACCGGTCAGACGGGCGACCGGGGTCACTTCGTTCAAGGTTACCGGGGACTTGTTTGTCAGGATCGCACCAACCATGACGTAACCGCCAACGATCAGGGCATTCGGGTTGCCCTTCTGCTGGCTGGCAAACTGTGCCAGACCGATGGTGCCGCCAGCGCCCGGTACGTTCTGTACCTGTACGCTTTTGGAAATGCCTTCTTCCTGGAGAACGGTTTGCAGCGAGCGTGCCGTCTGGTCCCAGCCGCCGCCCGGATTTGCCGGAGCGATGATCATGTAGTCGGCGGCTGCCGCCGGAAGAGCGATCGCGCCTGCCAGGAATGTGCTGATAAGAAAATGTTTCACTTTAACCCTCCTCAGGATGCCCTTGTTCGTTTTGGGCGTCGTTATGTTTTTATGCGGGAAGGGGTGCAAAGTCGCAGATACCCTGACGCGGCTTAAGCGGCGCTGGCATTTTCGATCTTTGAGATTTCCTCCCACATCTTCTTCCGCCTCCACGGAATGAAGAAGGATTGCAGAGCACCACAGAAAGCTGTCATCTAACTGACGCAACGCAATTCCCTGGTTGTTTACTCTCTATTAATTTCCGCCGCACGTCTACAAAACGATACCGCGCCACCTGTCGCGCACGATTTTCGGTCAATCTATTGCGAACGGAGTGCTTCATTCCAGCGTTCGATCAGACGGCTTCTCTTGACCTGATCGAGATAGACCATCAGCCCGGGGCTGACGGGAACAGGTCGCAATTGCGCGCCGTGGATCGCCTGCATGGTATTGGCAGTATTTTCTCCCGCCACTTCAGGGCTGACGGCAGGTATCTGCAACTGCCGGGCCATGATCGTCTGGCCCTCTTTCGACATGAAAAACTCGAGATAGCGGCGGCCGAGTTCGGGGTGGGCTGCGGCTTCCGGCACCAGACCTATGCGCGACATGACAACGGTGTAGTCCTTCGGCAAAACGATACCGACATCGGGATGGCGCGACGCCCAGTCTGCGGCGTAGGAGCCGAGGATATTGTAGGCCAGCACGAAGCGGCCGTCCGACACCCGTTCCAGAATGGCGGATGACGTCGAATACACCTTCACACCAGCCGCACCCATGCGTTTGATGACGCTCCAGATGTCACCGAACTGTTCCTGGTCGCGCGACATGAACAGAAAACCGACGCCGGAGCGTTCGATATCGTAGGTGGCGATGCGACCGTGCACCTCGTTGGCATGCCGTTCCAGATAATCAACGAATTCAGCACGCGTCGCAGGCGGCTTTTCTGATGTGAAGCTCGGCTTGTGGTAGACGAAAACGGCGGGCTCGAATGTGAGGGCGTAGGCGGTATTGCGCCAGTTTGCCCAGGCAGGCCAGCTTGCGCTCATCGGCAGGTCGGAGCGCTGCGCATAACCGTCATTGCTGAGTTTCACCTGCAGATCCATTGCCGATGAAAAGGCAAAGTCTGCGGTCTTTTGACCCGCGTCGGTCTCCTTGACGATCCGGTCATAGATCTCTCCGGTCAGCATGTCCTCGTAGGAGACGGTGATATCTGGATTGGCCTTCTGGAAACCCTTGATCATGGGCGTCGCAAGCGGCTCGTCCAGCGAGGAATACACCACCAGCGTTACCGCATCTGCTTTGCCTGAAAGTGCAGGAAAAAGAACCGGTTCAGCCATTGCCGACAGGCCGGAGCAAAGACAGAGACAGAGGGAAATGACGATACGCATGGAAAAGATCATGCCGCACGTGCTTGCCATTCACAAGCGCCGAGCGCTTGGTTAAGTTCAGGCGACGCTGCGGGAGTAAAGATTTGCGCATATTGCTGGTCGAGGACAATCAGGTGCTTTCGGAGGGGCTGTCTGCCCTTCTGCGCGGCAGCGGTTATGCGGTGGACGTGGTGTCCGATGGTGCCTCGGCCGATGCGGCTATTGCCGTGGAGAGTTTCGACCTCGTCATTCTCGACCTCAACCTTCCGGAAATGGACGGCATCGAAGTTCTGCGTGCGATGCGGGCACGGCAGGACAAGGCAGCGGTACTGATCCTGACGGCAAGGGGCACGCCGGAAGAACGCGTCAAGGGACTGGATCTCGGCGCTGATGACTACATGATCAAGCCCTTCGATATTGCCGAATTCGAGGCCCGCGTTCGCGTGCTTCTGCGCCGCAACGCCGGTTTGCGTTCGTCTTCGGTCAGTTTTGGCAAAGTGTCCTTTGATCTGACGTCGCGCACTTTTTCGGCAGAAGGACGGCCGCTGGACATTCCGGCGCGAGAGGTCGCTTTGCTGGAGGTTCTTTTTCTGAGGGCAGGCAAGGTGGTCGCCAAGGAGGCGATCGTTCAGTCGCTCACCGGATTTGACGCTGAACTTTCCGGCAATGCCATCGAGCAATATGTCAGCCGTCTGCGCAAGCGGCTTGGCCCTCACGGGCTGACAGTGAAGACGGCGCGGGGCATCGGTTATTATCTCGACAAGCTGCCGGAGATGGCTGAATGAAGCAGGCCGCCTATTCGCTCCGGCGACGGCTTCTTGGCTGGCTTCTCATTTCAACCGCCATCATCGGCTGCATTGCGCTGGCAGATACCTGGCGCGAGGCGGTGAATACCGCCAATGTCGTGTCCGACCGCGTGTTGTCCGGGTCGGCACTGGCGATCGCGGAACGTGTGGTCGTAGCCGAGGATGGTTCGCTCGAGGTCGATATCCCCTATGTCGCGCTGGAGATGCTGACATCGGCAGCGCAGGATCGGGTCTTTTACCGTGTCGACGGGCCGAACGGGCAATTCCTGACCGGTTATCAGTCGTTGCCTTCGGTCGAGAAGCTGACCGGCGATACGCCCGTCTACATGGACGCCGTGTTCCGTGATGAGCGCATTCGGATTGCCGCCATCCAGCGCTTTGCTTCGACCGGCATCAATTCCGTGCCGTTTTCAGTGACCGTCGCTGAAACGACGATCGCCCGTAGCCAGTTGGCGCAGGCCATCATCCTGCGTTCTGCGGTTCGCCTGTTGTTGATGATTGTCGGTGCTGCCGTGATTGTCTGGGTGGCGGTGACGATTTCATTGAGACCGCTCTATCGTCTCGGGGAGGCGATTGCCGAGCGCAGCCCCAACGACCTTCACCCCATTGAGCAATCCGTGCCGGTGGAAGTGGAAAGCCTTGTGGAGACCGTCAATTCCTTCATGGTCAGGCTGCAATCGGCACTCGATGCTCTCCGGCATTTTACAGGCAACGCCAGCCATCAGCTTCGCACACCACTTGCCATCATCCGCACGCAACTGGCACTTTCGGCACGTGCAGGAAATCTGGAAGAGGCACAAGCCGCAGCACGCAAGGGCGATGCATCGGTCGCACATGCCGAGCATATTCTGGCGCAGCTTCTGCGGATGGCCAATATCGATGCCGCCGGCTCCGGTGAGAAACAGCAATTTTCGGCCGTTGACCTTGTCGCTTTGGCGCAGGAGGTAACTGCGGATTTCGTGCCGCGTGCGGCGGACGCCGGCATTGACCTCGGTTTTGAAGGGGAGGGCGCTACATTGATTGCCGCTGAGCCACTTCTACTTGGGGAACTGATCGGCAACCTGGTCGGCAATGCCCTCAACTACGCAGGGCGGGACGCGGAAGTCACCGTGCGTGTCGGCAGGGAGGTGGACGCCGCCTGGCTCGAAGTCGAGGATAACGGTCCAGGTATTCCGGCCGAAAACCGCGCCACTGTGCGGCAGCGTTTTGCCCGTGGCGATGGCAATGTCGCCCCCGGTGCGGGGCTTGGCCTTGCCATCGTCGAGGAAATCGCTGGCCTGTTTAGCGGCCGGCTGGAGCTGGAAGATGGCGCGGACGGCCGAGGGCTGAGAGCGCGGGTGATATTCCCCCAGGCAGTGACTCCCTCTTAACCGCGCAATCTATCAGCCCATACGCTCCGATGCGTAGCTTCCCGGGCTCGGCGGGAAAACGACGGTGCGGTTGCCGTTGATAAAGGTGCGATGGTGGATGTGGGCGTGAATGGCGCGTGCCAGAACCTGGCTTTCCACATCGCGGCCCAACGAAACGTAGTCTTCGGCCGACTGCGCGTGGGTAATGCGTACCGTTTCCTGTTCGATGATCGGGCCTTCGTCGAGGTCGGCGGTGACGTAGTGCGCGGTTGCACCAATCAGCTTCACGCCGCGCTCGTACGCCTGCTTGTAAGGGTTGGCACCCTTGAACGAGGGGAGGAAGGAGTGGTGGATGTTGATGATCTGGCCTGACATCTTGCGGCACATCTCGTCGGACAGCACCTGCATGTAACGGGCCAGCACCACAAGCTCCGTACCGGTGCTTTCGATGAGTTCCATCAGTTGTGCTTCGGCCTTCGGCTTGTTGTCTTTCGTTACTTTGATGTGGTGGAAGGGAATGTCGTGATTGACGACGACTTTCTGATAATCGAAGTGGTTTGAGACAACACCGACGATATCGATGGGCAACGCGCCGATCTTCCAGCGATAGAGCAGGTCGTTTAGGCAATGGCCGAAG
Organism: Agrobacterium tumefaciens; assembly: GCA_025559845.1. Taxonomy (NCBI): domain Bacteria; kingdom Pseudomonadati; phylum Pseudomonadota; class Alphaproteobacteria; order Hyphomicrobiales; family Rhizobiaceae; genus Agrobacterium; species Agrobacterium tumefaciens. The sequence goes on along the minus strand of CP048469.1, from coordinate 2,591,083 downwards.
CGCGACACCATCAGCAACGTTTTCACGCGCTGGCCGTCGCTGTAAATGCGGGCGTCCATCCCAAATTTTTCGGCAACCGGGGCGAAGCCGTCGGTGATTGCTTCCAGGCTTGCTCCTTCTTCCGAAATGAAGGAAACGCGCATGAAGAACTTGCCGGTCTGCAAGTCGTCAAACTGGGAGCTGTCGACGATGTTGCAACCCTTTTCCGCCAGATAGCCGGAAATCGCGGCGACGATGCCGCGGGTCGATTTGCAGGCTACGGTCAGAACATAGGTCGTCATTCGCTTTTTTCCTCAACAACTTCGCGGCCCAAACGGACAAGAGTGGCCGGCGCGTTCCATAGAGCGTTTTGGTGCCAAATGGAAACGCTCTTTCGCATCGGCGCGGTAGAGCAAATTCATAAGGTGCGAATGACAGCCACACCGTGCCGGAAACGACATGCAATGTCCCGACCAGCACGGTGCAAAGGGTGTTCTCAGGCGCGGCGCAGGCGCATGGTGCGGCGACCACGTCCGTCGAGCAGTTCCAGCGTTCCGCGTCGGGCTTCCAGACGGAAGGAGCGGGTCGCTTCAAGCGCGTCGATGAACTGCCGTTCCTGCCGCATGATATCGGGTGCGCAGGCCATCTGCGTGGAAATCATACGGCCGAAATCGATGCGGTCGCGATTGATCCGGGCTTCGCCGCCGATGCCGTTGCAACCGGCATTGCCGGAGACGCGGCCTTCTCTGGAGATTTCGAGCGTCGCCTGTTTCTGGCCGCGAACGCGTTCCCCCTTGATGTCTTCAACCAACCAGCGGCCCTGGATGCCAGCTTCCGTTTCGGGGCGGTCCGGGCCACCTGCCACACGCTGCAGGACAAGGTCGGTGTTATCACGTTCACCCGTCAGTACGGAATAGCGGGTCGTGGTGGTAAACAGCAGGCGGTCGCGATCGCGGATTTCCGCACTCAGCGCATAGGAGCGGCGCGGGCGGATATCGCGGTCGTTGTATCGAAGCACGAACGGCACGGGAACCTGTCCGCGTGGGCGAATTGTTGTTTCGGCAATGGTACGGGATGGCGCATCAGCCAGCGAGACGTCGATGAGCCGGACGGTCACGGTGGCGCCCGGCGGCAGGGCGATGCGTTCACGATAGGCAACCGTTCCTCTAAGGCTTGCGGGAGCTGCCGCGACACCACCGGCGGCAAACAGCGGGGCAAGGGCGGCGAGTGCCGTGAAACTGCGGCGGGAAAGCAGGGAAACGCGGTCATTCATGGTGTTTGCTCCGAGTTGGTGCTGATATCGGCCGCCGTGGCGACCTCATTTCAGCGGATGATAAAAAACGGTGCTGAACGACGGATGAACCGGTAGAAAAAAACCGCCGGGTGTCCCGGCGGTTGCGAAGAGTTCGTTAGTTAGCGCGGAAGGTATCGCGCAACGCTTCGAACTTTGAGAGCTGGCCAGCAAGCAGTTCCTTGTTTTCGTCGCGGCGGACGAAGATCTTGAACATGGCTTTGCCATCGGCGTTCATGAACCAGACGGAACACGAGCGTCGGCCATGGAAACCGCGATCGACAAAGGTGATCGCCGTGCAGCTATCCTTCTTGATGTGGCCACCGATCGGGCTATCGCCGTGGATGTTGAACCAGCCGTGGCCTTCCGTTCCTTCCGGCAGATGGCCGGGAACTTCGAGCACGATATCCTGCGTCTGCACGATCATCAGGACTTCGCCCCAGCTACGGATTTCGTTCCAGATATCGTTGAACTTTTCGGCTGGAGCGGAAACTGCCGCGCCTTCCGGCAGAATTGCCAGAATTTCCGCCGGTGTTACTTCGGCCTTGGCGGCGATCGCTTCGACAATGCCATCCGGCTTTTCGGCGAGGGCTGCGGCGGCACGCGCCTGACGGTCGTCGGCTGCCTGGGCAAGAGCGCTCATCGTTACAGCCTCACGCAGCGATCGAGCGGCGTTCGCCGTTCTTGTCTTCGTGAATGATGACGTCGAAACCTTCGAAGTGAGGACCGGACAGATATTCGACCTTGCCGCGGTTTTCGCCGGCCTTGGCGTGGGCGGCGCGGAATTGTTCAGATTTCGTCCAGTTCAGGAAGTCTTCCTTGGTGGCCCAGACCGTGTGCGACGCGTAGAGCGTGTGGTCTTCGGCCTTCGGGCCTTTCAGCATGTGAAATTCGATGTAGCCCGACAACTCGCTGAGATGTGACTTGCGCTCGCGCCAGATGGCTTCGAACGTATCTTCGTAACCCGGCACGACGCGAAACCGGTTCATGGCAATGAACATGGAATTCTCCCTTTAAGCTTCCTGTTTCAGTCAGGATATCGGGACCCTGCGCACTTGAAAAGGGGCTAGCAACAAAGGAAACAAATTTACTCCACTTAAAAGATTGCGCGGATTATAAACATGTGCAAATAACTCAAGTTAAAAGGCGTGACGAAAGTCGCGCCGCATCGTTTTTTCAGGATTTTGCCATGCTGACGTCTCGCCTCCGCCCCTTCGTTTTCGCTGCCTTTCTGCCCGCTGTGATCGCGGCATCCGCGCCAGCCGCACTGGCGTCCGACAAGGGGAACCCGGAGGCAAAACGCATCGTTGCGGTCGGCGGTACGGTGACGGAAATCCTCTACGCGCTCGGCGCACAGGATCGTGTCGTGGCGCGCGACAGCACCAGTTCCTACCCAGCCGACGCCATGTCGAAGCCGGATATCGGCTACATGCGTGCGCTTTCCTCGGAGGGCATTCTGTCCCAGCAACCTGATCTTATCCTGTCCGAAGATGGTTCGGGTCCTGCGGATGTGATCGCTGTTCTCAAGGCAAGTGCAGTGCCGTTCGTCACGGTGGATACGCCTCCTGTTGGAGACGCCATTCCGAAGAAGATCGAAGACGTTGGCGCTGCCGTCGGTCTTCAGGGCAAGGCAAAGGCTCTGGCCGCCGAGACAAAGGCTGCCCTCGAGGGGCTGGCCAAGGATATTTCATCTGTGCCGGACAAGGATAAGAAGCGCGTTCTCTTCGTGCTTTCCGCTGCCGGTGGACGCGTAATGGCGGCGGGCAAGGACACCGAGGCTGGCGCGATCATCGAAATGGCAGGCGGCGTCAACGCTGCGCAGGAGATTTCCGGCTACAAGCCACTAACCGATGAGGCCATTATCGCAGCAGCACCCGATGTGGTGCTGACCATGTCGCGTGGTGGCCATGCCACCAACCCTAACGAGATTTTTGCCCTGCCGGCATTCCAGTCCACACCTGCCGCCGCCAACAAGGCGCTCGTCAGCATGGATGGGCTTTATCTGATCGGCTTTGGTCCACGCACTCCAGCGGCCGGTCGCGAACTGGCGAGCAAGCTTTATCCTGAGGTCATCAAGCCGTGACGGTCGCCGCCTTGAGTTCAGCCGAAGAGCATATACCGGGTGACAGATCGCGACGCGCGGTCGTCGTTCTGGTTCTGCTCGTCTGTCTTCTGGTGGTCTCCTGTATCGTGTCGCTCGTGACCGGGCCGACCGGTGTCGGGATCAAGGAACTCTGGGTGTATCTGACGGGTGGTGCAGCAGGGCTCGACGCACGCGAAAAGGTCATTCTCGAAGCGGTACGATTGCCCCGCACGGCACTGGGTCTGCTGATCGGGGCGGGACTTGCCGTCTCGGGTGCGATGATGCAAGGACTTTTCCGCAATCCTCTGGCAGACCCCGGTATCGTCGGCGTCACTTCTGGTGCCGCACTTTTTGCCGTTGCAGCCATTTCGCTGAGTGAAGGCGTACTCGCCTCTGTCGCCATTTTCTTCGGCCCGCATTTCCTGCCATTCATGGCGTTTTTCGGAGGCCTCCTCAATACCTGGGTGCTTTATTTGATTGCGACCAAGGATGGTGCGACCTCCACCACAACGCTCATCCTGGCTGGTATCGCAGTTGCTGCCATCAGTGGTGCGCTGACGGGACTGATGATCTTCGTCGCCGACGATCGGGCGCTGCGTGACATCACCTTCTGGTCGCTCGGGTCGCTCAGCGGTTCGACACCGACCAAAGTGCTGGCAACCTTACCTTTTATCGTCGTCGTCCTCGCGATCATCCCCTTCGTTGCCAAGGGGCTGGATGCGCTAATCCTCGGTGATGCCGCTGCCTTCCACATGGGTATTCCGGTGCAGAAGCTGAAACGCATCGTCATTCTGGCGGTTGCGGCGGCTTGTGGCGCAAGTGTTGCCGCTGCAGGTTCTATCGGTTTCGTCGGGATCGTCGTGCCGCACCTGCTACGGTTGGCGATCGGTCCATCCCACCGTTTTCTGTTGCCAGCGTCGGCGCTTGGCGGAGCCGCGCTTCTGCTTTTGGCGGATAGTTTTGCCCGCACCGTTGCTGCACCTGCCGAACTGCCGATCGGCGTTGTGACAGCGCTTATCGGCGCCCCTGTCTTCCTCTTTCTGCTGCTTGGTCGTGGCGGCACATTCATGAGGAACCTTTGATGATCCGGGCTGAAAATATCACGCTCATCCGCTCTGGTCGCCGTCTCCTGGATGGTGTCGGCGTTGATCTGAAACCAGGTAAGGTCAATGTCATCATTGGTCCGAACGGGGCGGGAAAATCCACCTTGATGAAGGTGCTCTCAGGTGAGATGCGCGCTGACCAGGGTGTCGTCGCTTACAACGATATCGACATCTCGGTCTACAAGCCCGCGCAACTGGCGCGGGTCCGGGCTGTGTTGCCGCAGAACACGCAGCTTGCCTTCCCCTTCACGGCGCTGGAAATCGTCCGCATGGGAGCGGTGGCGCAAGGCGCGCTGAAGCCGGAAGATCAGGCTCGACGGGCGCTTGCCAAGGCCGGACTTCGCGGCTTCGAGCAGCGATCCTACAATGTTCTCTCTGGAGGCGAGCAACAGCGGGTGCAATTTGCCCGCGCTTTGGCGCAGGTTCCCAATCCGGTCGAAAATGGCGAGGTTCGCGCCCTGTTTCTGGACGAGCCGACCGCCAGCCTCGATATTGGCCATCAGATCGCGGTGCTGGAAACGGCGCGCGATTTTGCTTCGGCAGGCGGCCTGGTTCTTGCTATCCTCCATGACCTCAATCTTGCGGCGGAGTTTGCCGATCAACTTATCGTCATGCACGACGGGCGGGTCACAGCCAGCGGGCCGTCCTTCGAGACGATCAGCGACGATACGATCGCGCGGGTTTACGGCATTGGTGGTGTTGTCGGACGGCTGCCCGCCGCTCATATCCCCTACGTACTACCACAGTCGCGGCATCGCTGAGGGAGTGCTGCCGCCCGGCGGCACGCTCAAGCGTCCGGGTCTGGCCGGGTGATGATGAAAAGTCCGGAGCCCAGCATCACGGCGCCAACCAGTAAGGCACGCAGCGGTGGCGGATCGCTCAAAAACCAGAAAGCGGTATAGCTCACGGACATAGCTGATATTGCAGCAATTTTCGCTTTTCGGGCAATTGCACCCTTTTCCTTCCACTGCCTTAATGGCGGGCCGAATTTCGAATGGGTGAGCAGCCATCTTTCGAGCTTCGGCGAGGAGCGCGAAAAGAACCACAAGGCAAGCAGCAGAAAGGGTGTGGTCGGCAAAACGGGAAGAAACGCGCCGACGATGCCGGTTGCGACCATAAGCCAGCCAAGACAGAGATATAGGAGGCGCATAAGTCATGCCGATATCATGAGCGCACTACTCATGATAGTGGAATTTCGCGACGTTTGCGTTATCACGTTCTGCGGGGATGCAACTGTCCTGACGTCTTTAAGGGTTGAAAGCACCTCACTCTGTCTTTATCCCGTTGCCGCGATGTCCGGAGCATAACCGGCCACGACGCGGTAAGAAGAAGGAAAACACCATGGCCAAGCTAATCCACTCGATGGTCCGGGTGCTGGACGAAAAACGTTCGGTGGAGTTTTACAGGCAGGCTTTCGGACTTGAGGTTGCGGAACGCGCCGAGTTCGAGAATTTCACTCTCATCTATCTCAGCAATGCCGAGGGCGATTTCGAGCTTGAACTGACGGTCAACAAGGGACGAGAAGTGCCTTACGCTCTGGGCGACGGTTACGGTCATCTTGCTGTCAGCGTTGCAGATGTGGAAGCCGAGCATCAACGCTTTACCGAGCTTGGCCTGTCGGCTGGCAAGATCATCGAGGCCGATTACAAAGGCGCTCCATTTGCAAAATATTTCTTCATCTGCGATCCGGATGGATACAAGATTGAAGTGCTGCAACGCGGCAACCGGTTCAAGTAAGTAAGAGGGGCTTTCATGGCAGAAGCAGGCGTCAAACTGGAAGAAAGCTGGAAACGCGTTCTCTCGCCTGAATTTGCCAGCCCCTATATGCAGAAGCTGAAAGACTTCCTGCTCGCCGAAAAAACGGCTGGCAAACATATCTTTCCCAAAGGCCCGGAATATTTCCGGGCGCTTGATCTCACGCCGCTTGACGAGGTCAAGGTCGTCATACTCGGGCAGGACCCCTATCACGGTCAGGGACAGGCGCACGGGCTCTGTTTCTCGGTGCAGCCCGGTGTCCGTATCCCGCCGTCTCTGGTGAATATCTACAAGGAGCTGCAGAGCGATCTCGGTATTCGCCCGGTCCGTCACGGTTTTCTGGAAAGCTGGGCAAGGCAGGGCGTTCTTTTGCTCAACAGCGTTCTGACGGTTGAAGAGGCTCGCGCCGCGTCCCATCAAGGCCAGGGCTGGGAAAAGTTCACGGATGCCGTGATCCGTGCCGTCAACGACGAGTGTGATCACGTCGTTTTCCTTCTGTGGGGCTCCTACGCCCAGAAAAAAGCTGCCTTCGTAGATCAGGCGAAGCATCTGGTGCTGCGCTCACCACATCCATCGCCACTTTCTGCGCATAATGGCTTTTTCGGTAATCACCATTTCTCCAAGGCCAATGAGTTTCTTGCGTCGCATGGGCGTGAGCCGATCGATTGGCAGTTGCCCGATGTGGCAGGTGGTGAAAAAAACCTTCTTTAGAGGCTCATAAATCTCTTTGCGCTTTGCGGTTGTCGGCATTAAAGATAACCGGACTACAAAGTGAAGGATTTGTTTTCCGTGTCTCTTCTATCCGCTGAAACCTCTGTTGCACTCGCCGATCCGCTCGCCATCGTAAATGCCTTTGAGGACCATTTCGCCGAGCATATGGATATGCGCCGCGATGGCGCGACGGTTCGTTTCAAGGCGGAATACGGTCACGGCAGCTTCAGCGCGGAGGGCGGCCGGTTTGCGGCGCGGGTCAACTGCGTGTCTGAAAACGTGCTGATGTCCGTAAAGGCCATGGTGGCGGAGCATATCGTTGAGTTTTCCGGCGAGACAGGTCTCGATTTCCGTTGGGTCGGCCATGGCGCGGATCAGCGCGAATTGCCCAATCTCTTCGTCGGCAAGATTGCACGCGCCTATAACCTGACACCCAACATGCGTCGTCTGGTGGTGTCTGTCGAAAACGGCATTGAGAAACTGGTCACCAGCGGCATGCATGTCCGATTGCTTCTGGTTCCCGACCAGGGCCGTGCGCCGGTCTGGCCTTATCTTTCCCAAACCGGAGCAATCATCTGGCCGGAAGGCGATGATCTGTTGACCCGGCGTATCTATACGATCCGATCAGGTGATATCGAGGGTGGTGAAGTTCATATCGATTTCGTCATGCACGAGGGCGACCACATGCCGGGTGCGCATTTTGGTGCGACGGCGAAACCAGGCGATGTTGTCGGCATAATCGGTGCCAGTGGTGTTTGCCCGGAGGCCGACCGTTATGTGTTTGCTGGTGACGAGACGGCGCTGCCGGTGATGTTGCGGATGGCGGCGGAGATGCCGGCTGGTAAAAAGCTCAGCGTCTATGCGGAGATTGACAACGAGGCAGAGCGTCAGGATGTCGTCTGCGCTGCCGACGTCGAATGGACCTGGCTCTATCGTCGTGGCAAGCCGGCGGGAACATCGGGTCTGATCGAGCAGGCTCTGCGCGGCCATGCCTTCGCAGAGAACCACGATGGTCAGCATGTTTTCGTTGCCTGCGAAAAAAGCGAAGCACGTGCTGCCAAAGCATTTCTGACGGATGAAGTCGGTATTCCCAAAGCCTCGTTGCGGTCTGTCGGATATTGGACGATGGGTGCGTCTGACGACCACTGAACGGCAGCGTTCAAGACTGCTGCTACGGCTTGGTGCTATTTTGTGAACAATCCGTTCGGATTGTTCTCTCTATACGATCCGATCGTCTTGCCCCATCTTTGGCTCATGAAACACGGACGGCTCCGTTTCGGGAGCCAGTGAGCCAAAGGGGTTTATTATGATTGACCAGATCAAAGGTTTGCACCACGTCACGTCAATGGCTGCGAGTGCGCGCCAGAACAACAGCTTCTTTACCGATACGCTTGGCCTTCGCCGGGTCAAGAAGACCGTCAACTTTGACGCGCCGGATGTCTATCACCTCTACTACGGTGACGAAGTCGGCACGCCGGGCTCGGTCATGACCTATTTCCCGTTCCCGCATATCGCTCGCGGACGTCCGGGCACCGGCGAAGTTGGTACCACGCTGTTTTCTGTTCCCGAGGGTTCACTTGGATACTGGCAGGACCGCCTTTCCAAGGCTGGTGTTGACGGCTTGAAGGCTGATGAGGCCTTCGGCAACAGGCGCCTGCATTTTGCTGGTCCTGATGGCGATGGTTTTGCCCTTGTTGAGGTTCGCGACGATGCGCGTCCACAGTGGACAGGCAACGGCGTCGGAGAAGATCAGGCAATCCGCGGTTTCCAGGGTGCCTCGCTTCGACTGCGCGATGAAGGTGCGACCGCTGAGCTGTTGAAGTTCATGGGTTATCAGGAAGTTGATCGTCAGGATGGCGTGTTGCGTCTTGGTATGCCCGGCGGCAATGGTGCGGATTTCATCGATATCGAGACCATGCCGAATATTTCCGGCGCCAAACTCGGCGCGGGCTCGGTGCATCACATCGCCTTCGCTGTCGAAAATCGCGAAAAGCAACTCGAGGTCCGTAAGGCACTGATGGACACGGGGTATCAGGTCACGCCTGTTATCGATCGCGATTACTTCTGGGCCATCTACTTCCGCACACCAGGCGGTGTGTTGTTCGAAGTGGCAACGAACGAGCCGGGTTTCGATCGTGACGAAGACACGGCCCATCTCGGTGAAGCACTGAAGTTGCCGACCCAGCACGCGCATCTGCGTTCCGTTCTGGAAGAGCATCTCGAACCGCTGGGCGACGAAAAAGAGGCATAAGGACCGGCTTTTCGATCGTTGGAAACAAACACGAAAACCGTCGCCCTCGGGTTAGGCCGAGGGCCTGCGCGCCATCTGGACGGGTGGCCAAGCCTGAGCGATCGGGGCGGGAAACGGAAGGATATTATTTATGGGCCAGGACACTTATTTTCACAAAGCTCGGGCAGGGGCTGCGGGCCAACCACTTTTTATCGTGCTGCACGGTACGGGTGGCGATGAAAACCAGTTTTTCGATTTTGGCAGTCGGCTTTTGCCACAGGCCACGGTTGTTTCGCCACTCGGAGATGTTTCCGAACATGGCGCGGCGCGCTTTTTCCGGCGAACCGGAGAGGGCGTCTACGATATGATTGACCTGCAGCGTGCGACGACCAAACTTGCTGATTTCGTAAGAGCGAACCGTGACCACTACCAGGCCGGACCGGTCATCGGTCTCGGATTTTCGAATGGTGCGAACATTCTTGCCAATGTGCTGATTGAAGACCCCGATCTCTTCGATGCTGCGGTTTTGATGCATCCGCTGATCCCGTTCGCGCCAAAACCGGCTGCCGCCAAACCATCACGTCGGGTACTACTGACAGCCGGCGAGCGTGATCCGATCTGCCCGGTTCCTCTGACAAAGTCACTTGAAACCTATCTGAAAGCGCAGGGTGGTTCGGTTGAAACGATCTGGCATCCGGGCGGACATGAGATCCGTTCGAACGAGATCGACGCAATCCGCGATTTCGTGGCGCCTTATTCGGCCTGACACTCATATTCGGCTTGCGACGATCTCCCGCCTTGCCGATACTGCCGGAACAGTTCCTCCCCCTGTTCCGGTAGTTTTTCATGAGCAAAATGACTTTCAATCCGCCGTCCGTGCGCAAGCCCTTCGGCAATTACAATCATGGTCTTCTGGTGCCGCCTGGCGCGTCGCTGCTGGTCACTTCCGGGCAACTCGGCATTGGTCTGGATGATGCCGTTCCCGCTGATGTCTCGGCTCAGGCCGAACTTTGTTTCGAAGCGATCAAGGCGATCCTCGAAGACGCAGACATGACCTTTGCGGATGTCATCCGTATTTCTGGTTTTGTGACGAAGCGAGAAGATTTTGCACCCTATATGGCAGTGCGTGATCGTTATACGCTCGACCCCAAGCCGGTATCCACGCTGATCATCGTGTCGGGATTTACCCGCCCGGAGTTTCTGGTCGAAGTGGAGGTTACGGCCGCCAAGGTCGTTTGATCAATTTGCCGTAGCGTTGAGGGCGCAAGCCGCCCTCGCGATCACAACACGATCGCCCTGCTGCTATCAACGATAGCCGCATTTCTGCAGTTGGGACTCGTAACGCATCGCCATATTGGCGGAACGGCGAGCGGCTTTCTGGACGCCGGAATTATTGCGCCAGCTTCCCTTCGAATAGCCGGCATGACCGGAATAATAGGCGAGGTAGAGGTTGTAGGGATCGTTCAGCGCGATGCCGTTCTCACGGCGGCTCTTGGCGTGATACCAGCCGACAAAGTGAATGGCATCGGTAAAATCGGTGCGGCTGGCGGACCAGCGTCCCGTCTCGCGCTTGTAGACTTCCCACGTACCATCCAGTGCCTGTGCGTATCCGTAGGCTGTCGATTGGCGTTTCCACGGAATGAAGCCAAGAAGCTTGGTGCGTGGCGGGCGAGCATAAGGCCGGAAGCTGGATTCGGTATAAATCGTCGCCATCATGACCGGGACTGGTACACCGAACTCACGTTCTGCGGCTTTCGCGTCTCGTTGCCAGTTGTTGAAGATGCCGTTCCGCTGCTCGAAGATTGCACAGGCATTGGTGATCTGGGACGGCGCTGTCGCGCAGCCAGCCAGAACAGTCATCAGCAGAACAACGGCAAATACGCCACGCATCACGGAACCCTTTCGTTCCGTCGTTTTTAAATTGGTAACGATTAACGTGGGGTTTTAAGACAAGGTTAATTCAAATGCCGCGCATCGAGGATCTGTTAACCATCTGAAAATCCTTGTGTCGGGGAAAGGGCGAAAGCGTGGAGTGCGAGGTTACATCTGCCTTCTTTCACGCTCCCGATAGCGGTCTCCTCCGCTCCGTCAGAAATGCTCCATTTCCCGTTTGACCTTTTCCATGAAGGCAGAGCGGGTCTCGGCGGTGCAATTGTTCATGTCGTAGTGCGCGAGAAATCTGACCGGGGCGCCGAGCTTTATCTGCCCGCGAAGTACACGCTTGACGATGCGTTTGGGTGGGTTGCCGGCCAGAAAGGCGCGCATGGGTGTGGCGCCATAGGTCATGACAGCTGCGAGTTTGCGGATATGTCGGAGCGTTGGCGTCAGCCTGCCATCCTGCAACGCAAAGGATACACCTGGCAGCCATACGCGATCGAAATAGCCTTTGAGCATTGCCGGGAAACCGAAATTCCAGACCGGTGTGCAGATCACCAGCCCTTCGGCCGCAAGCAGCCTTTCGCAATAGGACCGCACCAGATCGGCGTTTTGAGGAACGTCATGATAGACGCGCCGGTCGTGTGCGGACAGAACAGGGTCAAAACGCTCCTCATAGAGATTGCAGGCATCGACATCGTGGCCCGCTTTTTTCAGGCTTTCGCAAGTCTGGTGAAAAAGCGCCCGCCCATAACTCTCTTCCAGCGGGTGTGAATGCAGTACGAGAACGCGCATGACAAAGCTCCATGTCATCAGCCGGGCGAACATCGTCCCGGCATGAGGTTGAAAACTTTTCCGCGCCGTTTTCCTGATAAATGACGATCCGCTGTTCGAGCATCTTGCTCTTTTCGCATCGCCGTTCACCCCACCATTTGTCAGGTGCGAAACCCGCGCCTGTTGAGCGAGGGTTCGGGAGTACCTTCGGAAGAAATATATGTGGTTGCCGTTACCTGTTTCTCAGGCCTCCTGTGCTTCCGCAAAGGCGGAAAGTCCCGGGAAAAGGTAATTGGTTCCAGCCTTGAAATCAAAGTTCGGATTTTCCCAGGCGATCATCTTGCCAGGGTTCAGAAGGCCCTTGGGATCAGTTTCCTTCTTGAAGGCAAGCTGCACCTTGTCCGTCTGCTTCATGCCGCCTTCTTCCAGCGTGTAACGATGCGGATTGAAGATCGGGCAGCCATTCTGTTCATGGATGCGAATGATCTCTTCCAGGCGTTCTTCCGTGGTGTAGCGGACCAATGGCAGGCCGGAGCACTGGATGTGGCCGTCGAACTTGATGAACTCCAGATGGCCGATCACTTCGTCGCCGAAGATCTCAGTCATTTTGCGGACCTTTTCCACGTGATCCGGACCAGGATACTGCACTTGCAGATAGGTCCAGGACGGATCGATCTTCAGGGCGCGTAGCGTGGTGTGGTTCCAGGCCAGCTCATAGGCGTGCGGAATGCCCTTCATGCTCTCGACCGTGTCCGAGCGGAAACGGATATCGCCCTTCATTCTTTCGGTAAAGGCAACGAACGGCTCGATGGAATGCGGTGCTACCATGAGCACCACCACCGACTGCCCCTCCTTCAGCCAAGGCTTGTGGCGATTGAAATAGTCGAAAGGAATTGGGGCTGCGATCGGCGCGATTTCCTTGAGAAGAATGCCGTTCTTATGAGCCAGCGCGTCGGCAAATTTTACCGCGTCCATGTAGTCGTCGTAACCGACAATCACGTCCACCCAGTCATAGGCGGTGGCAAGCGGCATCTCGACTTCGGTGATGATGCCGTTGGTGCCATAGGCGTGGCTGACCTTCTGCAGATCCCAGGCGGTGAGATCGAGTACGCGTGGTTCGGCTTCCATGGTCACGACCCGCAGGCGCAGGATATTGCCAAGGTCGCGCAGCCCACCCCAGGTGATCGAGCCAACGCCACCCGATCCGCCAGCAATGAAACCGCCGATCGTGGCTGTCTGCTTTGTAGATGGGTGGAAGCGCAGCTCCTGGCCGGAATGCGCTTTCGTCTGCTTGTCGAGTTCGGCAATCACGATGCCAGGCTCGCAAATGACGCGACCCGGCTTGATTTCCTTGATCTTGTTCATGCCCGCCATGTTCAGGACGATACCGCCGGAGAGCGGCATGGCTTGACCGTAGTTGCCCGTTCCCGTGCCGCGCGGCGTGACCGGTGCGCCATGTGCGAAGGCCACTTTCAGGATGCGGATCACCTCCTCCTCGCTTGTCGGGGTGACAATGAGGTCGCCGATCACGTTGTCGAGCTGGGCTTTCAGCACCGGTGAATACCAGTAGAAATCGCGGCTTTTCTGTCTCACCAGCGCTGGGTTGTCCTCAACGGCGATGCCTTCCAGCTCCTGCTTGATCTTGGCGTAGTCTACCATCTTATCGGTCCAGTATAGGGTCAAGGTCACGGTAATCCGGCAGGCGACGGTCGATGCCCATGCCATTCCGCATCACGATGCGGTCAGCCTGCGGACGGGAAAGAAATTCGCTCCAACGCCTCGCGCTGAACAATACGAGATCGGCGGGGCTGCCTACGCGGATACGACCGATATCGGCGCGGCCGAGACTGTCGGCAGGCGAGGTGGTGACAATACGCGCGGCATCGTCGAGCGGATGGTCGAGATGCAGGATGCGCACCGCTTCACGGAACACCTCCACCGGGTCCAGGTCGCCATAGGCATAGAAAGGGTCGCGCGTGTTATCGGAGGAAACGGCGGTTCTGACACCGGCCGCAGCCAGCTCCTTGAACAAGGTCACGCCGCGCCATCGAGGTGTGCGGCCTTCATGGCGATCCTGCAGATACATGTTGCACATCGGTAGCGACACGACATTCAGGCCAGCCTCAGCGACCTTGTCGATTACGGCTTTCGCGACGTCGTCGTCCTGTCGCGCCAGCGAGCAGCAATGACCAACGGTGACCGCCCCCTCGAAGCCGTTGCGAAGTTTTGCCTCGGCCACAGCTTTCAGTGCCAGAACCTGCCTGTCTTCTGTCTCGTCCACATGCAGGTCGATATCGAGGCTGTTGTCAGCAGCCGTGCGGAAGAGGAGATCGAGGCGTGCGTCGAGATCAGGAGACATCTGCGGCACACCGCCAAGCAGGCCGCCGTGACGTTTCACCACAGACACAAGATCGTTGAAGTAGCGCTCGTCGAAAATCTGGTCGGTCGGAAACAGAGCTACGGCCTGAAGCGCGATCCGGTCCTTCCAGTCATCCTGCACTTCAGCGAAAACCTCGAAGGAAATACGGTGCTGGGGCGCTATACTGTCAAGATGGGTGCGCAACAGCTTTGTGCCATGCGCATAAGCCGAACGCAGCGAAAACTCCATACGGGTTCGCACATCTTCGGCAGACCAGTTTGCCTCACGGTCGGCTCGCACATTGTCCAACGCACCCATGAACGTGCCATCAGGATTGCGACGGCGATCCCAGATATGACCTTTGTCGATATGGGTGTGCATCTCGACAAGGCAGGGCCAGACCATGCCGTCGCGCAGATCGGCTTTCGGCAGATCGGCGGGCGTCATGCCAGGCGGAAGGATTGCCGCGATCTTTCCCCCGTCGATGACCAGGTCGGCGCTTACAAGGCCCTCACGCTCGCGCGCTTCGAAGCCTTCTACCGTCACGGCAGGCAAGGTGGCGTTGGTCAGAGCGAAGGCTGATGCATCGGGCAATGTCATGAAGGCGGCAGTCATCAGTTTTCCCGTTTCAGGCTGCTTTCATGCCACCGGTGCAATGAAAGCCATGAGATGAAGGAGGTGATGGCGAAAATCGCTACGCCAAGACAGGAAAGCAGAAGAAGTGCCGCGAAGAGGCGCGGAATATTCATGCGATATTGCGATTCCAGCAGGCGGAAGGCCAGCCCTGAACCTGCACCAGCCGATCCGGCCGCGAACTCGGCAACCACGGCAGCGATCAACGCCAGTCCACCGCCGATCCTCAGGCCCGTCATGAAGTAGGGCAGGGAAGCAGGCAGTTTCAGATAAAGCAATGTCTGCCAGCGGGATGCGCCGTAGAGGTCAAAGAGGTTCAGAAGATTGTGGTCGACGCTTTTCAAGCCCTGCACCATGTTGGAGAGGATCGGGAAAAACGCGACCAGGAAAGCACAGATCAACAGCGCGACCTGGGTGCTCGGTGCATAGATCAGGATCAGCGGTGCGATCGCAACGATGGGGGTTACCTGAAGAATGACGGTAATCGGGTAAAAGGCGATCTCGATCCAGCGCGATTGCACCAGGAAGATGGCGATACCGACCCCGCCGGCCAGCGCCAGTGCGAGCGAGGCCATGGTGATCTTCGTTGTGACCCAGAAGGCAGGGGCGAGTGTTCCCCAGTCATTGAAGAGCGAGGCGACGACGGCCGCCGGGCCTGGCAGAATATAGGGTGGTACGCCGCTGACCTTGACGCCCACATACCAGACAAGAACCAGCACAGCGACGACACCGATCGGGACCAGCGTTCGCAGAATGAGTTCACCACGCCGTTCAAGGAAGCTTTTTTCTTTTGCTTGCGGCAATGCCGCTTCCTGCGTTGCGGACATCAGTGTTCTCCGTTGCCAATGGCTTCGAGAAGCATGGTGGAAACCTTTTCGCAGGCGAGGCGATAGTCTTCCGAGGTGCGGTAATGGGCGTCGCGCTCCATGGCTGTCACCAGCGGAAAATCGGCATGAACGCGGCCGGGGCGAGCTTTCATCACCACGATGCGGTTGGACAGATAGGCAGACTCATAAACGGAATGGGTAACGAAGATGACGGTGATGCCGGTCTCACGCCAAAGCCTCAGCACGTCGTCATTCAATTTCTGGCGGGTGATCTCGTCCAGTGCCGCAAAGGGCTCGTCCATGAGCAGCAGCTTGGGCTTGGTCACCAGTGCGCGGGCAATGGAAACCCGCATTTTCATGCCGCCGGAAAGTTCGCGAGGGTAGGCGTCGGCAAAGTCCTGCAGGCCGACCGTCGCCAGCGTTTTCATGATTTCTTCTCGGGCGGCGGCCTTGGACACGCCACGTAGTTTCAGCGGCAGATACACGTTGCCGAATACCGTCTGCCAGGGCATCAGCGTCGGTTCCTGAAACACGAAGCTGATATCGCCCTCCGGCAAACCCCTTGAGTTGATACGAGAGCTTGGCCAGTCGATCGAACCGGTGGTAACGTCACCAAGACCGGCGATGATGCGCAGCGCCGTCGATTTGCCACATCCGGATGGGCCGAGCAGGCTGACGAATTCACCGCCTTCAACCGTCAGATCCATATGGGACAGGGCCACTGTACCCGAGGAAAAGGTCTTCGAAACGGACTTCATGACGACCAGAGGCCGCTTGCGGGATTCTGCCGGAAGGCTTGTGGCGGCTGGGGACGAAACGCTCATCTTCACTCTGGAATTGTGATGCCGGACAGACCCGCCACGTTGGGACGCGGCGGGTCAGGCTAGTCTTATTTCTTCAGCGCCATGCCGACGCCCTTGCAGACGAATTTCGTCGTGTAGGCTTTTTTGTAGTCCAGATCGGCAGGCTCCAGGCCGATTTTCACGACTGCATCGAAGAAAGCCTTGTACCGGTCGTCGGTAATGCATCCGATGCCCTTTTCAAGCGCGTCGCCGGATTCAAGAATGCCGTATTCCTTCATCTTGGCGATGGAGAAGGCGATCTGCTCGTCCGTCATCTCCGGATTGTCTTTCTTGATGAGGTCGTTGGCAGCCTTGTTGTCGCCGTAGAGGTAGTTGTACCAGCCTTCGAGCGAGGCATCGACGAAGCGCTGCACCATCTCGGGGTTTTCTTCGACCGTCTTGGTCTGCGCGGTAATCATCGTCGAATAGGGCGTGAAGCCCGCATCTGCCAGCAGGAAGACTTTTGGTGCCCAGCCCGCCTGCTTTTCGATTTCGTGTGGCTCAGACGTCAGATAGCCCTGCTGTGCGGATGCCTTGTTGGTGATGAAGGGGCCGGCATTGAAGGTATAGGGCTTGTATTGCTCGTCCTTGAAGCCGGGGTAGTTCTTCTTCATCCATTCGAAATAGGTGGCATAGCCTTCCTTACCCATGAAGATGGTGTCGAGCTTGGCAAGATCTTCGAATTTCTCGACGCCGGCATCCGGGTGGGCGAGAAGCACCTGCGGATCTTTCTGGAAAATGGAGGCGACGCTGGTCAGCGGGATGCCTTCCTTCACCGCGTCCATATCGCCAAGCTGGCCGCCCATGTAGAAGGTCACCTTGCCGGCGATCAGCAGTGAACGGTTGGCGGCATTCGGGCCACCCTGAACGATGGTGACTTTCAGGCCGTGTTTCTCGTAAGTTCCGTCGGCAACGGCCTGGTAAAAGCCGCCGTGCTCCGCCTGTGCCAGCCAGTTGGTGCCGTAGGAAACTTCGTCCAGCGCCAGTGCCGGCGCCGTTGCGGCAATGGAGCCACAAAGCGCCATGCCCGCCAGAAACACGTTTTTCGTCAATCCATTGGTCATGTCTTGTTGTTCCCCTGTTAAACCTTGCGGCATCGTGAGAGCCTGTTTTGTTGTCTTCATTTGATCGTGCGTATCGCGCATTGAAAAGCATCAAAATTCGTGCACATTGATGCCTTAAAAGCATCGTTTGAATGTCAGCGTACAAATGATGCGATACGGTCAAAATTTATGCAGAGTTGATCCGCCGTGCTTCATTCGCGCAAGCTGCAATATATCGACGAGATCGTGCGCTGCGGTTCCATCCGCAAGGCGGCAGCACGTCTCAACGTTGCGTCCTCGGCCGTTAACCGGCAGATCCTCGCGATCGAAGAGGAGTTCGGTGCACCTATTTTCGAACGGTTGCCACGCGGCCTTAAACTGACGGCTGCAGGCGAGTTGTGCATCGAACATATCCGCGAGGTGCTGAAGGATTATGAAAGGCTTGAGACCCGCATTCGCGGTCTCAAGATGCCGCAGGCGGGAAAAGTGACAATGGTGGCGACTACCGGTCTTGCCGCCGGCCCGTTAACGGCGATCCTGCACAATTTTCTCGAAAAACATCCGCGCGTACGGGTTCTGCTTCACAATGACAGCGGCACGCCGACTGTTAATCCGGTGTTGACGGGGGAGGCGGATATCGGCCTTGGTTTCAACATTCCGGCCGCACCGGGACTGCGCACACTTGCCTTGTTCGATGTGCCCGTTGGTGTGGTACTGCCGCCCGATCACCCTTTGGCCGAACGCCAGAGCCTCGATCTCACCGATATCGTGCACGAAAAGATGGTTCTGTCGCAGCCGGGCACGAGCCTTCGCAATGTCATCAATCTTGTGCTGGCTCCGTTGCCAATGCAGGTTGAGCCGCTGCTGGAAACCAATTCGGTGGAGTTGATGAAGCAGCTTGTGCGCTCGGGCTCCGGGCTGACACTTCTCAACCCGCTCGATGTCTATCTCGAATGCAAGCGTGGGGAATTGGTGTTTCGGCCATTTTCGACACCGCACATGCGCCATCAGCCGATGAAGCTGTTTGCCCGCTCACGCTCGACGCTCGATACAGCGGCGAGCCTTTATGTGGAATTCCTGTTGTCCGAGCTTTCGGCGCTGGTTGCCGATCTGCAAAAGCAGGGACATGTGCCCTTGCAGGACAAACAACGCGAACAGGCGGGTTGAAGACCTTGTTTTAGCGGGAATAGAGCGCCGAAAGTGGGTAACTCGCGAGATCGCGCAAGAGTTCGATGAAGCCGGAAACCTGATGTTTGCAGATCGCTTCGCCCTTGGCTGCGGTTCCCTTCGATGCATCGCCGACAACGCCATTGTCGTTCAGGTCGTGGGCGATCCAGGCCAGGGCATGTGGTGGCAGCGGCTGGATGAAACGTGAGCGCTCTTTCTGCCACTCGGCCTTCGATGTGAAATTCTGCGCCTTTTCCATTCGCACCAGTTCAGGACGAAAATGCAGCATCAGTGATGTCTCGACCTCGCCACCATGAATGCCGAATTTCATTTCATGCTCACCAATCAGCCCTTCCGGATGGCCGAAGCGCCCCCATTGGGTGCCGACCACTGCCATGCCGTATCGCACACGCAGTTCTCGCCCGACGATGCTCATGATGTCGACATTACCGCCATGGGAATTGACGATGACCATCTTCTTGACGCCCGCTTCCGAAACCTTCTGACCTATTGAGGTCCACATGCGGATCAGAAGGTCTGCATCGAAGGAAAGCGTGCCGGGTCCGTAGATATGTTCGTTTGCCTTGCCGATCTGCTGTGTGGGCAGAACCAGTGCCGCCAAATCGGCAGGTTTCTGGACACGAAACTCCGAGAGCATGCCCTCGGCGATTGCGACGTCGGTGGCGACGGGCAAATGCGGACCATGTTGTTCTGTCGAGGCGATCGGCAGGATGGCAACGGTATTTTCCGGGTCGAGCGTTGCAAAATCCAGCGTGTTCAGTTCGTTCCAGTAGAAAGCCGTCGCCATGATGTCTGTCGCTCCGTTGTCGTGGTTCCTTACCGGAGTAGGCGTTTCGGTAGAGCGCGAAAAGCATCAATTTGTGCACATGCCGATCTCTTTTTCAGTGCGCGTTCAGATTGCCTGGGCAAGAAAAATGCGTGGCATGTCAAAAAATCGAAAACAGATAAAATTGTAGCTATCGG
Source organism: Agrobacterium tumefaciens (assembly GCA_025559845.1). Taxonomy (NCBI): domain Bacteria; kingdom Pseudomonadati; phylum Pseudomonadota; class Alphaproteobacteria; order Hyphomicrobiales; family Rhizobiaceae; genus Agrobacterium; species Agrobacterium tumefaciens. The sequence continues at coordinate 2,571,427 of CP048469.1, read as the reverse complement.
CTTAAAGCGGCTGAAAAGAGTGCTGTGCCATTGTGGGACTACAGACGAAGGAGCGCTCCAAAACAAAAAAGAGCGCCTCATTAAAAGCAACGCAGATCAAGACCGGCACAAAGCTGGCAGAAACCGAAACGGGGTATGAAAATGCTGAAGAAGATTATTGCTGCCGCCATTTGCGGCATTGTCGTCGCTTCCATGTCCACCCATGCGGATGCAGCCGGTGCCGCCGGTTTTGCGCGCGGTTTCGCCACGGCTGAAAAGGCTGCGCTTGCGAAGATCGATATCTCCGCCTCCAATCGTTTCGATGGCTGCACGCTTGTTGCGGGTCAGTGCGTTTCCTCCGCTGCCATGCGTTTGACGGAAAAGCGCCGCGACCAGCTTTTGAATGTCAACCGTGACATCAACGGCACGATGGGCGCGCTTGATGATTATTTTTCCGGTTTTGGAAGCGACGTTCCAGCCATTCAGCCTGTTGGCGCCGACAATTGCGGTGATTGCGCCACGATCAAGCGTTCTGCTCTGGTGGGCGCTGGCTGGTCGTCGAATGCGCTCCGGATCGCTTTTGCTCTCAATGACGATGGATCGCTTGAAAAGGTTCTGATTGTGTCGACCGACAAGGGTGACATCGTTCTCGGCAACGCCGCTTTCACATCCAGGGAGCGCGAAACGGCGCTCTAACCCATCCAGTTTCATGCCTGCCTGACTGCGCCGGTTTTCCCGATCCGATAGAGGATCAGGACGCCGGCGTTTTTTTTCGTTCGGCGACAGCAATTCCGGCAAGTGTCAGGAAGAGTGCGATGAGCTGATAAGTGTGCAGCGTTTCGCCCAATACGGCCACTGAAAGAAGGGTTCCGAAAACGGGCACGAGGTTGATGAACAGGCCTGCGCGGTTGGCGCCAATCTGCTCCACACCCCTGATAAACAGGATCTGCGCAACCAGAGATGCGAAAATGGCGGCATAAAAAACGAGAACCCATCCGGTCTGATCCGGCCACAGCACGGTATTTTGCGAAACTTCCCAGCCAATCAACGGAACAGAGCTGACGAGCGCGAAAAAGGCCGGAATTGCCATCAGCGTGCGCCAGTCGACTGCCGGTTTCCAGCGCAGGATCACGGTATAGATTGCGTAAGCCAGCACGGCGAGCAGCATGATGGCGTCACCGACATTCATGTCGAGCTGCAGCAGCGAAATTGGGTCGCCATGAGAGGCGAGCAGACCAACGCCTGCGATGGTCAGGCAAAAGCCGGCGATCTGGCCGACGAAAACGCGTGTGCGAAACAGCATAAAATTCAGGACGAAGATGACCATCGGAATACCGGCCTGAATGACAGCGGCATTGATGGCGGAGGTGTGTTTGAGCGCTGTATAAAGAAAGACGTTGAACGCGGTATAACCGACGCTGCCAAGCACGAAGAAATACGGCAGGCGTTGGCGCACGATGGGCCAATCGCGAATAAGCTGCGGCAGCGATATCGCGAAAATCATCGCGACCGCAAATACCCAGCGCAAGAAGGTGAATGCCATAGGGCTGATATGGCCGATTGCCAGTTTTCCGGCGACAGTGTTGCCGCCCCAGCAGAGCGTGGCGATGATGAGGGCGATGTAAGCTTTCGAGGACACGCTGATCTTTCGGCTGGAGACGGTGGAGTGCGCGGAAACGACGCGTGAGAATCGCGCCGGTTGCATCGGCGAGATCATTCCCGCCGGCGGAGATAAAGCCGAAATCCGCATTTTGTCACGGAAAAAGCAAATTTCGCCGCAAGAAACAGGGTCGCTTTCCGCAAGACAACACAGTATACATTCGCGGGTTTGGGTTTCCCATCGAATTACCGGGCGCGTAAGCGTCATCAGCAGGAAAGCAAGAAATGACGAATGTTGTGGTGGTCGGCTCGCAGTGGGGCGACGAAGGTAAAGGCAAGATTGTAGACTGGTTGTCCGAGCGGGCAGATGTCGTCGTGCGTTATCAGGGCGGTCACAATGCCGGTCACACGCTCGTCATCGATGGCGTGAGCTACAAGCTCTCGCTGCTGCCTTCTGGCGTCGTACGTCCTGGAAAATTGGCTGTCATCGGTAACGGCGTTGTTGTCGATCCGCATGCGCTGATTGCCGAAATCGGCCGTCTGGAAGTGCAGGGCGTCAAGGTCACGACCGACAATCTGCGTATCGCCGACAATGCGACACTTATTCTTTCTCTGCACCGCGAACTGGACGGCATGCGCGAAGACGCGGCCTCCAATAGTGGCACGAAGATCGGCACCACCCGTCGCGGTATCGGTCCGGCCTATGAAGACAAGGTTGGTCGTCGTGCGATCCGCGTCATGGATCTTGCTGATCTCGAAGCGCTTTCGGTCAAGGTTGACCGCATTCTGACGCACCACAATGCGCTGCGTCGCGGCTTCGGTGCGGCCGAAATTTCCCATGAAACGATCATGGAAGAACTGACGTCGATCGCCGACAAGATTCTGCCGTTCAGCGAAACCGTATGGTTGCTGCTCGACAAGAAGCGTCGCGCTGGCGCGCGCATCCTGTTCGAAGGCGCGCAGGGTTCGTTGCTCGATATCGACCACGGCACCTATCCGTATGTTACTTCGTCCAACACGGTTGCCGGTCAGGCCGCTGCCGGTTCGGGTATGGGTCCGGGTTCGCTCGGTTACATCCTCGGCATCACCAAGGCCTACACGACGCGCGTTGGCGAAGGTCCGTTCCCGACCGAACTGAACGATGAAATCGGCCAGTTCCTTGGAGAAAAGGGTCATGAGTTCGGCACCGTGACCGGTCGTAAGCGCCGTTGCGGCTGGTTCGACGCTGCACTGGTTCGCCAGTCGGTTGCGACCAACGGCATCACCGGTATCGCGCTCACGAAACTCGACGTTCTCGACGGTCTGGATGAGCTGAAAATCTGCGTTGGCTACAAGCTAGACGGCCAGGAAATCGATCATCTCCCGGCAAGCCAGGGCGCTCAGGCCCGTGTCGAGCCGATCTACATCACGCTGGAAGGCTGGAAAGAATCCACTGTCGGTGCCCGAAAATGGGCGGATTTGCCTGCTCAGGCAATCAAGTATGTCCGTCAGGTGGAGGAACTGATCGGAGCGCCGGTTGCGCTTCTGTCCACAAGCCCCGAGCGTGACGACACCATACTTGTGACTGATCCGTTTGAGGATTAATGTCCTCAGCGATCAAGTTTCATAAACCATATCGGGCCGGTACGTCGCCGGCCGCGACGAGAAAGTGCTTATGGCGGATTTTGTAGCGGTCATTCGCAAAGCCGTGGATGGCTTGGCGAACAATACTCCCGAAAACCGGGCGAAGGTTTACGAAAAGGCGCGTGGTGCCGTCGTGCGCCAGCTTGAAAACATGAAGCCGCGCCCGCCGGAAGAACTGCTGCGCCGGCAAATCACCAAACTCGACAGCGCCATTGCTGAGGTGGAAAGCGAATTCGCCGAAGCTTTGCCTGCGCTGGAAGAGGAAGACGAAGGCTTTGCGCCGGCTGTAGAGCCGGCGCATCAACCTTCTTATGAAGAGCCGGAAGAAGAAGTCGCCGCTGAACCGGTAGCGCATTCCGCTGACGCTGAAGAATACGAAGCGGATCGGGTCGAGCCAGTCTACGAGGAGCCTCATCCGGTTGAGGCCGCGCCGGTCGCTGCCGCCGATGAAGCACCGGTTGAGGAAGAGCACGCTCACGCCGAGGTCTCCAACGAAGCTCCTTACGAGGAGCCGGAAGAGCTTTATGACGCTCCAGAACCTGTTCATGCCGTTGCCGAGCAGGAGCAACCGCAGCAGGAAGTCATCGGCACCTATTTCACCCGTTCCGATGAGGAGCCCGCCTACGCGTCGGAAGAGGACCGTTATGAAGAGGCGCATCATCATCCCGTCGAGGCTGAGCCTGCGGTCACGCCTGTTGACGAATCCGTTCCGGCACATTGGGCGCAACCCGTTGACGAGGACGACTGGCGCAAGCTTGACGAGGCGACTGAGGATGATCAGCAGCCTCACGGCGCCGAAGACTTGCCTGAGGACGAATACGAAGATCGTAACCAGGCTGGGCATCACCCCTATGCTGCAGCACCGGTCGTCGCGTTCGAGCCCGAGAAGCGCGACGAGCACGGCTACGCCGATCATCGTGCCGATGTCGATCACGATCCGGTCTTCGGTGGACGTCAAGACTATACCGAAACGCGGCATGAGCCTGAAACGCCGCCGAAAAAAGCTGCCGTGGTGGAGGATTTCTCTACCTACTTCCAGGACACGGATATCGACCTTCCGGCAGAGCGCACGTCGGCAATGCCGCGCGCCAATGATGATCCCTTCGAAGCACCGAAGGACGGCAAGGACAATAAAGAGCGCACCCCTTGGGATGATCTGGATGAGTTGATCGGTTATGATGGCGCGTCGTCGTCGAACCGCGCAGCTTCGGATGAGGCCCCCAGCGTCGGCGCCAGTGCTGCAACGCCTGCCTATATGGTCAAAAAGAAGCCGCGCCGGAACTATGCGGCGGTCGTGCTTGCTCTGGTTGGCGCGGGCCTTCTGGCTGGCGGCGGTTATGCCCTCTGGATGAACCGCGACGCTCTGAACGACATGGTCGGCGGGCTGGTCCAATCAGCAGGCAACGGCAATGGCGAGACATCTGCGCCTTCCACCGACTCTGCCCAGACGCCGACACCAACGCCGCCGGCGACGCAGCAGCCTCCGGCTGCCGGACAGCAGACGGCAAACAATCAGGCTCAACCTTCCGGCGACGACGGTTCTGTCACCGGCACGAAATTCACCCAGCGCCTTATGGCTGATGGAACCGAGCGTGACGAGGGCCCGGCTGCTGGTGGAAACGGTCAGCCGGTGACGGCGGAAGGCCAGTCTGTCTACGAGCAGAACGTCGCACCGCCAGCGACAACCGAGACACCTGCGGCCAATGGTGCTGCGCCGGCCGGAACGCCAGCGACGCCTGCCCAGCCCGGTGCTGTTGCCGGTGGCGAGCGCATGTTCCTGTATGAGGAAGTGCTGGGCCAGACGGTACCAACCGCGATCCAGGGTTCGGTTGCGTGGACACTGCAGCAGGAAAATGACAGTGAAGGCCGACCGTCTCCGACTGTACAGGGCCAGATTACTGTTCCCGGTCGCGGTTTGAGCGCGCTTATCACCTTCAAGCGCAACACCGATCCGTCGTTACCGGCCAGCCATCTGATCGAGATCGTCTTCTCGGTTGCGCCTGGATTTGAAGGCGGCGCGATCGACAGTGTTCAGCGTATCGCGATGAAGAGCACGGAGCAGGATCGTGGTAATGCGCTGATCGCGGTTCCGGCCAAAATCACCGATGATTTCCACATGATCGCGCTGAATGACTTCCCTGACGCGATGAAAACCAACCTCGAACTGTTGAAGAGCCGCAACTGGATCGACATTCCAGTGTCCTATCGCAACGGTCGCCGTGCTTTGCTGACCTTGCAAAAGGGACCGGAAGGCATCGCTGCGTTTGATGCCGCCCTTCGCGACTGGGCTGCAGCCGCGCCTGCGACGGGTCAGTAAGGGCGCTACCAGAGACAAGAAAAAGGGGCTGCCTGAGGCGGCCCCTTTTTTGTTTGCGGATGTTGTGAAGGATACAACGAAAAGCCCACAGATCGAAAGATCTGTGGGCTCCAATTTTTCACATGTCGATCGCTGTGGTGATATCAGGCATCAACCACGCGAAGGGCGCGGGCGGCTTCCAGCGCTTCTTTCTGAACCGCTTCCTGAACCTTTTCGAAGGCGCGAACCTCGATCTGACGAACACGCTCGCGGCTGATGTCGAACTCGGAAGACAGCTCTTCCAGTGTCACCGGCTCTTCGGCAAGGCGTCGAGCCTCGAAGATGCGTCGTTCGCGCTCGTTCAACACACCCATGGCCTTGGCCAGCATGCGACGACGGGTTTCCAGTTCGTCCTGCTCGATCAACACGGCTTCCTGGCTGTCGTGGTCGTCCACGAGCCAATCCTGCCACTGGCCGGATTCGCCTTCTGACGCCTTGATCGGGGCATTCAGCGACGCGTCGCCATGCAGACGGCGGTTCATCGAGATGACTTCTTCTTCCGAAACCTGGAGCTTCGTGGCGATTTCCTTGACGTGCTCCGGCTTCAGATCGCCATCATCGATGGCCTGGATCCGACCCTTCAGACGGCGCAGGTTGAAGAACAGGCGCTTCTGGTTGGCTGTCGTACCCATCTTCACCAGGGACCACGAACGCAGGATATACTCCTGAATCGAAGCCTTGATCCACCACATTGCATAGGTCGCCAAACGGAAACCACGCTCCGGATCAAACTTCTTGACCGCCTGCATCAGGCCGACGTTACCCTCGGACACGACTTCACCGATCGGCAGGCCGTAGCCGCGATAACCCATGGCAATCTTGGCGACGAGGCGCAGGTGGCTGGTAACCAGCCTGTGCGCGGCATCACGGTCGCCATGTTCGGCGTAACGCTTGCCGAGCATGTATTCTTCCTGCGGCTCCAGCATCGGGAACTTGCGGATTTCATCGAGATATCTGTTAAGACCGGCTTCACCGGCTGTAATGGAAGGCAAACTGTTGCGGGCCATATAGCACCCCCTTATCTTTGGTCTGTGGCGGCACCCTTTTTCGACGTTTAACGTCCCACGTCAGGCATGCCGTCGTGGCGGATCATTATCGACCCCGCACGAACCCAGATGTCAGATATGTACGCGGCTGCGGCATTTCAAGCGGCAGCCACGATCACACGCGCGTTACATCGTTACGACATCCTCTGTGCTGTCCTTAACCCCGCTCCGATAGATTCGTTCCGAAAAATTTCCAAGTCCGGAGCGAACCATCAATTCGTACATGACCCGCCGCCGCATGGGATTGTGGAGGCGCGCAATCTTTGAGCCAAGAAACTGCGTTTCGGCGTGATGTAGCGTACGCAAATCCGGTGCATTGGCGATGACATGTTCGTAATGCGCGTGAAATTCGCGGCGGCACACATAAGTCTTGTATTTCGTCATGCAGAAGCAAACGAGATTGTGCCCGTGGGTGCGAAGGAAGTCGGCCATTCCGACTGTAACTTCAGGCCAGGCGGGATTGAAGGTATCGTCAAAAACAATGATACCGTGGTCGGCGATCGCTTCCATCGCAAGTCTCGCGTCTGCCATGACATGATGCAGATGATGACCCCCGTCGATGCTGAAGAAGCGTACCGGACCAACCCGTTCGGTGATGTCGCTGGCATTCAGTCGCGTGCTGTCGCCGCGAATGATGAGGTCTTCATCGACCGGCTGTCCAAGGCGCTGGCCGTTGTCAAGAAAGCGCCGATACTGGTCAAGGCTGCCATCGGCGGGCGGGTCAAGTTCGAAGAGGTCAATTCCCAGAACCTTTTCACCTTCGGCCGCGAACCGCTGCAGCAGAAAATAGGAGCGACCGTAAAACACGCCGATATCTGCCATGCCACCACCAAGGGCGCTTGCGGTCTGAGCTTGCAGCAAGGCTTTGAAAACGAGCGCATCGGGAGGATCGATATATCCCTCCACCGTCCGCAGATCCTGAAATATGAAGCGGCGTTCATCGCTGTTCATGTGCAATCATTTCCGTCTCCCGTCGTTTCACGGGCGCCCTGCAGGCGGGTTTCGGCGGACACATGCGGGTGTGATGATTGCTGGCCGAACCAGTCAATCGCATGTGGTGCAGCTATGAAAAGGTGCAATGATTGAAGCAAAATTGGGGCGGTCCGGAAACGAGACCGCCTGCAAAATATAGGGAAAAGCGAAAACTGTCTTTATTATCCAAGGTTTCGCAAAGATGGCGAGCAAGGCATTTTTCAGCCTTTGCCATGCCCGCCTATCGCTGTTTCGTCGGAAGGAGCAAGCAGTTACGAGTGTTCGTGGCCGCGCAGCGCGTTGGACAGTTCATCCATGTCATCGGGCATATCAGTCTCGAATTCCATCACCTCACCGGTGCGTGGATGTTCAAATGCAAGAAGATAAGCATGCAGGGCCTGACGCGGGAAACGACCGACAATGCTCTTTGCCGGTTCTTCCAGCAGGTTTGCCTTGGTGCGGTAGGCTGCCCCGTATTCAGGATCACCGATCAATGGGTGACCAATGTGCGCCATGTGCACGCGGATCTGATGCGTACGGCCGGTTTCGAGGCGGCATTCCACCATCGAGGCAAGGCAGGTTGCATCCGGCCGCTCATGAAACCGCTCGATGACCTCGTAGTGGGTGATTGCCTCGCGGGCGTCATCGGCGTGCTCGTTCTTGACTGCCCGTTTGGTGCGGTCGGATGACCGTCCCAAAGCGGCATCGATCGTGCCGCGCAGGGTTTTGGGACGCCCCCATACAATGGCCTTGTAGGCGCGCTCAAGCGGGCCGGTGCGGCCATGGTCGGCAAATTGCGCAGCAAGGTGTCGATGCGCAGCGTCATTCTTGGCCACGACCATGACACCAGAGGTTTCCTTGTCCAGTCGATGCACGATACCGGGACGTTTGACACCGCCAATGCCGGAGAGACTGTCACCGCAATGATGGATGAGGGCGTTGACGAGCGTTCCCGTCCAGTTGCCAGCACCGGGATGCACCACCAGCCCTGCGGGTTTGACGAGCACGATCAGATCGTCATCTTCATATTCGACGTTGAGCGGAATATCCTCGCCCTTCGGTTCGGGATCTTCCGGCTCCGGCATGGAAATCTCGATCCGGTCACCGGGATGGACCTTCTTTTTGGGTTCGGTAATGGGTTTGCCGTTTACGGATACCGCCCCTTGCTCGATCAGTGCCTTGAGGCGGCTTCGCGACAAGTCGCCGCCGACTTCGGTCGCCAGCCATGAATCAAGGCGCCCTTCGGCATCTTCCCCGGCAATCAGGACTTTCCTTGCGTCGTCGCCTTGTTTAAAGGGGTCGTTCATTCTTATTTTTCCGATCCAACAGCATTTCAGGGAACCCGATGACGCAGGTCGAGCAAGACGAACAGGAAGACAAGCCGTTAGACCCGGCCATGGAAAAAGTTCGCCGCAAGATGATCCGTTTGCAGATCGTGTCGGGCTCCGTGATGTTTATCAGCCTTATGGCTGTGTTCGGCGCGGTTGTCTACAAGGCGATGGGGCCGTCGAAGCCCGCTCCGGTGGCGCAGACGCAGGGCCAGACAATGGCAGTTCCCTCTGATGGTCCCGTTGCCGCTACGGCAAGCTTGCCGCAGGGCTTTACGATTGAAAACGTCAGCTATTCCGGCGGTGACATGCTGTTTTACGGACGGCTCGCCAACGGAACGCGCAAGGCACTCGTTTACAACGTCGCTGCCGGTCGCTTCATCGCCGATGTTACGGTCGATGGCCAGTAAAAGCTCAGACCTGCCGGATGGCCATGTGCTGATCCCTATTGAAGATCCTGACGATCCGCGCATTGCTGCATTTCGCGATATTCGCGAGCGCGATCTGACCGGCAGGCAAGGGCGCTTTATTGCCGAAGGCACGGTCGTGCTTCGTATGCTGGCGGCAGCTCACAAAGCGCAGGGTGCCTTTGCGGCAGAAAGCATCCTTATTCTCAAGAACCGGCTTTCGGGTGTTGCCGATATTCTCGCTGAATTTCCCGTCGATGTGCCGGTTTGCGTCGCCGAGGCTCCTGTCCTGGATGCCATTGCAGGTTTCCATTTGCATCGTGGCATTCTGGCGCTCGGCCGTCGCGTCGGTGACGCATCGTCCGATAATCTTATCTCTCGACTGCCCGCATCATCGCTGGTTTTGGTGGGATGCGGTATTTCCAATCACGACAACATGGGCGCAATGTTCCGGAATGCGGCGGCTTTCCATGCCGACGCGGTCCTGTTGGACGGTACCTCCTGCGACCCGCTCTACCGAAAGGCATTGCGTGTCTCCGTCGGGTCGGTGCTTGCCGTTCCCTATCATCGCGGTGGTGATGCGGTCGATATGCTGGAGCGGTTGGCGGCTGCCGGTTTTGCCATATGGAGCCTGTCGCCGAATGGCGAAACCGAGATACGGCAAATTCCTAGATCTGAACGCATGGCGCTGGTCATCGGTACTGAGGGCGACGGATTGCCGCAATCAGTGCTTTCGCGGTTTCATACGGCACGCATTGCGCAGTCAGCGCAACTCGACAGTCTGAACGCGGGAACAGCATCCGGTCTTGCTCTCTACCAGATGGCCGGCGCAATCGGGCGCATATAAGCTGATTTTTATGCGCTAGGTGACTGGGACGATTGTTCCATCAGCGTTGTCGCGCGTTTCGCGAGGCTGTCACGTCCTGAGCTTGTTTCACCCTTTGACAGAAGCGCAGGGATCGGCGATTTTTCACCTTCGCGTGCGGCGGTAAGTGCGATCATCTGCGCAGCGATACGAGCGATTTCGCGGCGGATTGCCTCGTCATTGGTTGTTCCGCGAACATTGATGAGTCGCTCGGTGAGTGCCGTACCCTGATTGCGGATATCTTCGATCTGCTGTTCGAGGCCGCTTGGCCGGATCGCCTCTTCCTCGGTGACTGCTGGCGGCTGTGACGCTTCCACGGCGGTTTTAGCTTCAGCGAGGGCTTGCTGCTTGCTGGATGCCGGGTTCGGCAAACGGATAACCATGTCGTCGGTCTTGCCGCCCGTTGCCGCAAGCTGTTCCTTCAGACGTGCGATTTCCTGCTGGCGGAGCGTCAGCGCTGTATCGAGATCAGCGTTCTTGGCGACTGCAGTCGCCAGTTTTTCTTCCAGACGCGTCACCTTCCGGCTTTCGCGCGCCACGGCTGTCATTGCTTCACGATTGCGGTCGCTCACATCCTTGAGCTCGCGTGCAGTCGTTTCGCCTTCCTTTCGGAAACGGGACGCGCTCTGTTTTGCCTGCTCAGCCTCAATGTCGCGGGTCGCGGCAAGTATCTTGGAATCGTCCAGTTCGCGGGTGAGGTTGGTCAGGCGCGCTGTCAGTTCCGACATTTGGGTGGCGCGGCTATTGGCCGTTTCCTGATGCTCGGAAAGTCCGGCTTGCAGGCGGGTCGTGTTTTCCTCGCTCTGATCGAGTGCGGATCGTAACTCGTCGATTTCGAGTGTCAGTTCCTCGATTTTTACCGACAGGCCACGGTTTTGCTCACCAAGACGATACGCATCGCTGGAGGCGGCTTCGTTGGCCAGTCTGAGTGAGGTGTTCTTCTCGCGTTCGGTGTCGAGCTCCTGACGAACCTTGGCGTTTTCGGCCGCATAAAGGGCACGCGCCATATCTTTCTGGGCGCGAACTTCCTGCGGGCTGATGGGCATCGTCGCGCGCAGACGGTTTTCCGTATACGCGACAATGCGGCGATGGATTGCGGGTGCAATCAGCAAGGCAAGCAGGGTTGCGGTCAGAAAACCCAGTCCAAAGAGAATGGCATATTCTATCACGCGGGACAGTCTCCGAAACTACAGAGCATTTTTCTGGGTGAAAACGCTTCCACCTTCAATGCTCTCTCTTTGTGTTTCCACGCATTTCCGGGTCACGCATAGTCGTTGCAAGCTGCTTACACTCGGAAAGAGCGGCGTGAAAACATGCTACGCTATTCTTGCAACCGTGGGGAGGGGCCCGATAACCGAAGCAGATGCGGTTTTTTGCCCCTGATTTGCTTGCCTGCGAATCAGAAGGGGTTCCAGGTTGGCTGCTGGGTAAGCTTCAAATAGCCCACATTGATGCCAAGGCGGGCGCCGATGCCGGTACGGATGGGGGCGATCGTAACGTCTGAGCTTTTGAGATAGGTCATGCCAACGCCTGCGACAATGAAGGCGGAACCGCTGACACCGCCGTAGCGACGGTAGAGCGCATCAACTGCCGGCAGATTGTAGACGAGCATCATGGCGCGCGTGCCCTGACCGCCATAGTCCAGACCGAGTGACGGGCCTTGCCAGAAGACGGGGTGCTGGCCTGCGTTCTTGGTGTAAAGCGTGCCTTCGCCATAGGTCAGGCCAGCGACGAATGCGCCGGAACCTTCCTGGCCGAGAACGTAACCGTTCGGAAGGCCGTACTGCTGAAAGGCGCGTTCAACCACCTTGGCCAGTCCACCGGTTGTTTCGCCGAAGAAGCCGTGCCCCGCGTCGATGATCTCCTGGAAAGTGTACTGGTCACTGCTCTGCGCTGCGGCAGGCGCAACCGAGAGAAAAAGGCTTGCGAGCAGCACAAGAATCTTTTCCAGTCCGAGGCGTGCAGTGGTGCGGGTTTTCGTGAAGCGCATCGTCAAGTCCGTCCGTCTGTTGAATTCCGATTGCCGTGTTAAGTCATTTGGCATTTTGAAACCATCCTATTAACAATCGGTTTACCAAATATGGTGTCATTATGGCCTTAGATGTTCACACCGTCCGCGCAGCCCTTGCGCAGGAGAGAATTTTATGACGACCAAACTTAATATCACGCTGTCCGGTCCCGATCTGGCGGCGCTCCTTTGCAGCCGCGTGTGCCATGACGTGATTTCCCCGGTCGGTGCGATCAACAACGGCCTCGAACTGCTGGACGAAGGTGGTGCGGATGCCGATGCGATGGATCTTATCCGTACGTCTGCCATCAACGCATCAGTTCGCCTGAAGTTCGCCCGCCTTGCTTTCGGTGCATCCGGTTCTGCCGGGGCGTCCATCGATACGGGGGAAGCGGAGAAGGCTGCCAAGGATTTCGCCGCTGCTGAAAAGAAAGCGGAAGTCAGCTGGAATGGGCCGCGCGCCATTGTCGCCAAGAACCGCGTCAAGCTGTTGCTCAACCTGTTCCTGGTGGCTTACGGTTCCATCCCGCGCGGCGGCAATGTGGATGTGTTGCTGGAAAGCCCGGATGGTGACGCCAAGTTCGAAATCACCGTCAAGGGCCGGATGATGCGCGTTCCCGCCAAGTTCGTGGAAATCTACGAGGGCCGTCTGGAAGAAGCGGTCGATGCGCATTCCGTTCAGCCCTATTACACGCTGTTGCTTGCGGAAGAGGCAGGCATGCAGGTGGAATACAAGGTCCACGAAGACCGGATTGTTTTCACCGCCGTTACCGTCGCGGCCGAATGATAGATCGAACTGCCCAGGCGCTCGCTTGGGTGTGTTCCTGCAAAAAAGAAACCGGTGATGCGAATCACCGGTTTTTTGTTGGGATGTTCTCGGCGTCTTACTCTGCCGACGGGATGCGGACGATAACCTTGATTTCGAAATCGAACCCGGCCAGCCAATTGACACCCAAAGCAGTCCAGGCCGGATAGGGTGGCTCGTTGAAAACTTCGTCTTTCACCTTCAAGACCGTGTCGAATTGAGCTTCAGGGTCTGTGTGAAAGGTGGTGACATCGACGATGTCGTCAAACGTGGCGCCAGCTGCGGCGAGTGTTGCTTTCAGATTCTCGAATGCCAACCGAACCTGACGTTCGAAGTCCGGCTCGGGAGTGCCATCCGGCCTGCTGCCGACCTGGCCTGAGACAAAGAGTAGATCTCCAGATTGTATGGCGGCCGAATAACGATGCTCTTCGTAAAGTTTATGGCGGCCGGCGGGGAAAATGGCGTTGCGCTTGCTCATGTTGTTCTCCTGATAGGCTTCAAATCGTTCGGCGCTTCACAAAGACAGTCGCCGCACTATATACGTTGCGTATATGAAATAGTGACATACGTGTCGTATGTCAAATCCAGATACGCTTCGTATGTGAATTTAAGGGTTTAAAATGGCCGGGCGACGTCTCGAAACGATGCAGGAAAACAGGCTGAAGTTGATCGCTGCTGCCCGCAAGGCGTTCGCGGAGAAGGGTTATAATGCTGCGTCCATGGACGAGCTGACGGCTGATGTCGGGTTGACGCGCGGCGCGCTGTACCACAATTTTGGTGACAAGCGCGGCCTCCTGGCGGCGGTCGTGAACCAGATCGACACGGAAATGGCGATGCAGGCCAAGGCGGCAGGCGCGCAACATGCAGATGCGTGGGAAGCGCTTCTTGCCGAAGGGGCGGCCTATATCGAGATGGCGCTCGATCCCGAGGTTCAACGCATCGTTCTTCTGGATGGTCCTGCTGTACTTGGCGATCCGTCACTCTGGCCAAGCCAGAACAGTTGTCTCCAGGTCACGAAAAGTGCGGTACAGCAACTCATCGCCACCGGCATCGTGAAGCCGCTCGATGCGGAAGCGGTGGCGCGGTTGATCAGTGGTGCGGCGTTGAATGCCGCACTTTGGGTTGCTGCAAGCGAAGAGCCGTTAACGGTGCTGCCAAAGGCGGTCGAGGCGTTCCGCGCGCTGGCATCGGGTCTGTTGCAGGCGCCGCGCTAGGCGATTCCTGGTCAATGGCTATGGCGGCGCATCAGATGTCGGCGCGATACCGGTAAACAAGGTCTTCAGGATCGGAGCGCAGCGCTGTGGCGTCGAGCTTGCCGCCAAGGCGTTCGGCTACAGCCGCCGACTTGAGATTTTCCGGTGCGACGTAGCTGACCAGTGTCAAAAGTTTGAGACTCTGAAACGCCCATTGTCTTAGCGCCTGCGCCGCCTCCGCAGCATATCCTTGTCCTTCAAAGCCTCGATAGAACAGCCAGCCGAGTTCTTTTTCCGGAAAGAGCGGACCGTGGTTGATGCCGACCTGGCCGAGGCATTCTTGCGTTGCGGTTCGTTCGATCATCAGCGCCCCGTGTCCGAAGAAATGCCAATTTGCCTGATCGTGGCAGAACATGCCCCAGGCAGCGCGCAGATCATAGGGTCCGCCAACGCCGATCGAGCGCGGAGACGCCATGAAATCAAGATAGCCGGAAAAATCCGCAATGGTTTGCGGGCGTAGTGTCAACCGTTCGGTTTTCAGGGTCGGGATAGGGTAGGACACCGCATCTTCCTTTCAGACGCGCTCTAAGGCCGCAACGTGACAAGCAAATAACGTGCGACTTCTTTCTTTGGCGCATAATAAAAAACCCGCCGTTTGCGCGGCGGGTTTTGCAAATAGTCTGTCTCGAAAAGATCAGGCGGTTTCGAGATATTCGGTAGCGCCATCCGGCTCGCGCAGAACGTAACCGCGACCCCAAACCGTTTCGATGTAGTTTGCACCACCTGCAGCATTTGCGAGCTTCTTGCGCAGCTTGCAGATGAAGACGTCGATGATCTTGAGTTCCGGCTCGTCCATACCGCCGTAGAGGTGGTTGAGGAACATTTCCTTGGTCAGCGTTGTGCCCTTGCGCAGCGAAAGCAGCTCGAGCATCTGGTATTCCTTGCCGGTCAGATGAACGCGCTGTCCACCAACTTCCACCGTCTTGGCGTCCAGGTTAACGATCAGCTCGCCCGTGGCGATGACCGACTGGGCGTGGCCCTTCGAACGGCGAACGATTGCGTGAATGCGGGCGACAAGCTCATCCTTATGGAACGGCTTGGTCATGTAATCGTCTGCGCCGAAGCCGAGGCCGCGAACCTTGTCCTCGATGCCGGCCATGCCGGAGAGGATGAGGATCGGCGTCTTAACCTTCGAAAGACGCAGGGTTCTCAGAACTTCATAACCCGACATGTCAGGCAGGTTCAGGTCGAGCAGAATGATATCGTAATCGTAGAGCTTGCCGAGATCCACGCCTTCCTCACCGAGGTCGGTCGTGTAAACGTTAAAACTTTCCGACTTGAGCATCAGTTCGATGCTCTGCGCTGTTGCGCTGTCGTCTTCAATAAGTAGAACCCGCATAATTATCCCCTTTGCCGCCCGCAGGGAGGTAAAACATTGCCTCGCGCGATGCGGATCCAGACGTTGCCTGATTTGCAGGCTGCCACCAAATGGTTAACAAATTCTAATTGCCTTTGGCAAGGTGTATCGAATTTATTAAGCAAAGTTGACATTCTGCTGTTTTTGCAAGTGAATCCGCCATCGCCAAAATTGAAGCTTAACGTGAGGAAAACCCGTTAAGTGATTCAATCGACTCTTACATCGTCGTGTCCATTTTTTTGGACTTGGCATTTACCGACCCTTAAATGATCGTGCTTATCATTAACGATGCCCGTAAACGAAAGGTTAACGGCGGCTGATTTTTATTAACGCCGGGTAACTTTTAGGAATCATTCCGGTACAGCCGGGACGAATACGGGCGGTTAATGCCTTTTTTGGCCTGGGTCTCGCTATCCATGGAGTATTGCGTATGAAGTCGCGTGACAGCCTAGTTCGCCTGAAAGAATTTCAGGTCAACGAAAAACGGCGGCAGCTGCAGCAGTTGCAGCAGATGATGTCCGAATTCGAACGGATGGCCAAGGAGCTGGTACACCAGATCTCTCTGGAAGAAAGCAAGTCGGGAATTACCGATCCGACGCATTTCGCCTATCCGACCTTTGCAAAAGCGGCGCGCCAGCGGGCCGACAATCTTCAGGTTTCCATCCGAGAACTGAAGACGCAGCAAGAAGCTGCCGAAGCTTCGCTGGAAGAAGTGCAGGCCGAATACGAAAAGGCCGCAGCACTGGAAAACCGCGACGGAGCAATCCGCGCCCGCGCCTGATCGGCCGGTAAGGTAACCGGACGAACTTTGCGTCCTCATTGACGGCTGCCGGTGGATCAGGTGGCGGCTTTCAATGACGGGATGCCATGACCTTATTTATGAAACCGGCCGCCGTTCAGGCGGCCGTTTTCGTTTCTATAGGCTGCAGGCTCGCCTTTTTTGCATTTGTTAACGCTACGGGATGGGAGTAATCTGTGAAGGTTCCGACCGTGAGCCGGAGACTGACCGCAGGTGCGCCTTTAGGGCGGAGAGGGAATAGGACACGGTCCGGCTGTTCTACATATTTTGTTCGAGCAGCAGCTTTTGCGAAACCGCGTTAACAGTCTCTCGCTGCTTCAGCTGACACCAGCGGCAAAAAGGGAGGAAGACAATGGCCCGTCAATATATCGATTGCCGTGAATTTCCGAGTGAAAGCAAATGCACGATTGCCATCTCCGCTGATACCGCCGACGAGTTGATCGAGGCGGCTGTTCAGCATGCGATTGCCGTGCATGGTGCTGAAGACACACCTGAATTCCGTGACGAAGTTCGCAAGAGCATTCATCAGGGAACCCCGCCAATGATGGTGGCGTGAAGACGTGTCGTGACAGCCTGATCCTCAACCCTGAATAGCGTCGGCCCATTCCGGATGGCGAAGCGTCTGCGCCTTGAAAAATGGGCAGAGCGGGATGATTTTCCAGCCGCCCTTACGGGCTTCCTCGACGGCATGTGTGGCAAGAGCCTGACCGACGCCCTTGCCGCGCAGAGCATCCGGCACGCCAGTGTGATCGATGATGATGAGGGAGGGGGATGTTCTGGAATAGGTCATTTCGGCCTTGTGGCCGTCGAGGATTGCCGAATATTCGCCGTGCGATCCGGTTTCCGCGGTGATGATGTCCATAAAGTTTCTCCCTTCGATCCTGTTGTTCGCTTCACAGGCACTTTAGCCGGCTCGGTTAAAATGGAAACAGTTGGGGTGGCGAACGCACTGGACACAAAAGTGCGACAATGCCTGTGGTCGACGTACAAACGCCCCGCTGGATCGGTCCGACGGGGCGTTTGAAAACATCATGCCAGCATGAATGCGGCGAAAACGACAGGTTAGTGGCGATATTGCTGGATGCGCGTTGTGCGCAGGCCGGCAAGGCCATGATCGGCAATCGAAGACTGCCAGGATAGGAATTCTTCAACAGTGAGCGTGTAGCGCTCACATGCTTCCTCGAGGCTCAGCAGTCCTCCGCGCACGGCGGCAACAACCTCTGCCTTTCTGCGGATGACCCAGCGACGGGTGTTGGCAGGCGGAAGATCCGCGATCGTCAGGGGGCTGCCATCGGGGCCGATGACATATTTAACTCGTGGGCGTATCATTTCGGTCATTGGACACTCTATACAAACTCAAGACCATATGACGGGAACTCTAGCCCGGTACCTTTAAAAATTGCCTAAGCAGTTCGTGACGATTTATTAAGAATTTGAATGATTTCGCCTGATTTGTTCGTGTTGCCTTATTTCGCGGGCTAAATTTTTCTTCCTCTACGCGATTTTTTTCTCACCACCTGTCATTTTCTGTGCAATCGCGTCGTTCTGTGTGACGCCTGGACACGAAGCAATGTCATCGTTCCACGACGCTGGGTAATTGTCTTGAGCTGGAGGGGTGGCCGAGGGCTGGATATTGTGCCTTAGCAACAATGGCTGGTTGTGTGCGATGTCGGCTTTCTGATTTACTATGGCTCCTTGTCGGTCCGATCAAGACCGTTATTGCTCCAAGCCAAGGACGCTTTCTCAAACATTGTGAACCTGGAGGACGATCGTGGATCGGTTCGTAATTCTTTCCGGCTGCTCGGGTGGTGGAAAATCCACGCTGCTTGCGGAGCTTGGCCGTCGCGGTTTCTCAACGGTGGAGGAACCGGGGAGGCGCATTGTCACCGAGGAGATGGTGAGTGGCGGCCTGGCGCTGCCGTGGAACAATATGGCGGCTTTTGCCCGTCGTGCGGTTGCGCTCTCGCTTGAGGATCGTCAAAGCGCACCGGCAGAGGGGCGAGTGTTTTTCGATCGCGGTCTCGTCGATGCCGCGTCCGCTCTTCATCATGCCGCGGGCGACACCTTTATCGACACGCTGCAACGTGAGCACCGATATAACCGGCTGGTTTTCATTACACCGCCGTGGCCGGAAATCTACCGCAGTGACAGTGAGCGGCAACATGATCTCGACACGGCGATGGATGAATATGAACGGCTGCTACGCGATTATGCACGACTGGACTATGAGACGATCGTCTTGCCCAAAATCGACGTTCAGGAGCGCGCGGAGGTCGTTCTTAGGAGCCTGACGTCGTAGGTGAGGCGAACGCAGCCTGTGGTCATTCCTGTGGGCGAGAACGACGCTTCGCAGTAGCGTGGAGGACTTCGTTCGTTTTGCTACACATAGAAAAGCCCGGTCTCTCGACCGGGCTTCGATATTGGCGTCCTGAAGGGATCACGTGCCCTGCTGGAAGTAGCTGTACTTGCCGTCCGGGCCCTTCTTCCATTCGTACATGACGTAGCCAGGAAGCTTCGGGTCGCCCTTTTCGTCGAAGGAGATTTCGCCGAGAACGGTTGCGAACTTGCCAGACTTCATCGCTTCAGCAACCTTTTCCGCTTCCAGAGAAGCGGCAGCCTTGGCGGCTTCAGCAATCGTCTGAACTGCAGCGTAGGAGTAGAGCGTGTAAGCTTCCGGATTGAAGCCCGCTGCCTTGAACTTGGCAACGAGATCCTTGTTTTCCGGACGCAGCGTTGGGTCAGGACCGAAGGTGTTCAGCGTGCCTTCAACAGCGTCGCCAGCGATGGATGCCAGTTCGTTCGAAACGATACCGTCACCCGAAACGAGCTTCGCCTTCAGGCCTTGGTCGGCGGCCTGGCGGATGATGAGACCGGCTTCGGTGTGGAGGCCACCCCAGTAGATGATCGAGACGCCGGCTTCCTTCATCTTTGCGATGAGGGCCGAGAAGTCCTTGTCGCCGACGTTGACGCCTTCGTAGATGGCTTCGGTAACGCCAGCAGCGTTTGCAGCCTTCTTGGTTTCATCGGCAAGACCCTGACCGTACGGGGTCTTGTCGTGAATGATGGCGATCTTCGCGTCCTTGAAATTGTCGGCTAGAAACTTGCCGGCAATGCCGCCCTGCTGGTCGTCACGACCGCAGGTGCGGAAAGTGTTCCACAGGCCGCGCTCGGTGAAGACCGGGTTGGTAGCGGCAGGGGTGATTTCGAGGATGCCGTTTTCGGCATAGACTTCAGACGCCGGGATGGAAACGCCGGAGTTGAAGTGACCGACGACGAACTTTACGCCGTCAGCGACGAACTTGTTGGCGACCGAAATACCCTGTTTTGGGTCCGAGACGTCGTCGCCGAGCACGATCTTGATCTGCTCGCCGTTGATACCGCCTGCAGCATTGATGTCTGCAGCAGCCTGTTCAGCACCCTTCTGAAGCTGAGCGCCGAAAGCAGCGTTCGGGCCGGTCAACGGACCGCCGACACCAATCAGGATATCGGCCCAGGCCGAACCGCTGAAGGCGACCATGGCGGTCAGCGCAACGGCGGAAAGAAGAGACTTCTTCATTACTTTACTCCCAGTTCCTTTGGATGGGTTGATCGCACGAACCTGTTCAGTACCCACCTTAACTGAACAGGAAACTGTTCCACTCTAACGAGTATTGTGCAGTCAGAAAAATCTGACTGTCAATCTTTCTTCTTGTAGGAAAAAGCCGAACTTCTGTCGTAGAGCCAGTAGTAATTATTCACCATCTGGCTTGTCCGGCGAACGCGGAATCCGGCGCTGGAAAATACCAGCAGGAGAGCCACGTCCAGTATGTAGTAGAAACCGTTCAGGAACGGTCCGTTGAAAAGCGCGTGGTGCAGAAAGCGCAAGGCAAGGCCAAGCGCCAGCGTATAGATGACCACCCGCGTGTAGCTGCCCCAGCCATCGGCAACGGACTTGCCTGTTCGCCAGGCTGTCCAGAAGCCAAGGATGACAACCAGAGCGCGCAGAATGTAACGGACACCGTTATCGGTCTCGAAAAAAAGGCCCTGCATTTCTTTCCCCATCAGTACCGGAGGCGATGTTCCGGCCCTGCCATTTTTGAGCGTCCCACCGTTTTTCCGGCAGGCATTTTTGTTGTTTACGTTCCGCAACTCTTTGGTGATTTGCGGAACGCCATGTGTAGTTTTGCGCCGCAAAATCTTCGGCGCAAGTAAAATCTTTCAGTGACGTCCGCCTTCAAGATAGGCAGCGCGTACTTCCGGATTGGCAAGCAGTTCTTTACCAGAACCGCTCATCGTCACCTTGCCGTTGACCATGACATAGGCGCGGTCGGAAAGCTTGAGTGCGGCGAAGGCATTCTGCTCCACGAGGAAGACAGTCAGGCCTTCTTCCTGGTTGAGCTTCTTGATTGCCTCGAAGATGCCCTTGACGATCAGTGGCGCCAGACCAAGGGATGGCTCGTCGAGAAGCAAGAGCTTTGGCCTTGCCATCAGTGCACGACCGATCGACAGCATCTGCTGCTCACCGCCCGAGAGCGTGCCGCCACGCTGGCTCTGACGCTCCTTCAAGCGAGGGAACATCACGAAGATTTTCTCGACGTCCTCCTTGAAGTATTTGAGGTTGTCGAGATTTGCGCCCATTTGCAGGTTTTCCAGCACGGTCATGCGCGGAAAAATGCGGCGGCCTTCCGGCGACTGAGCAATGCGTTTGCGGGCGATCAGATGCGTTGGCAGACGGGTGATGTCCTCACCGTCAAAGGTGATTTGCCCGGTGCGGGCCTGCGGGCTGCCGCAGATGGTCATCATCAGCGTCGACTTGCCGGCGCCGTTGGCGCCGATAAGGCTGACGATCTCACCCTTGTTCACCTCGACGTCGACACCGGCCAGTGCACGAATGTTGCCGTAATAGGTTTCGACACCCTGAACCTTGAGAAGGGATTCACCGGTCATCAGGCCGCTCCCCCGTCGAGTTCTTCTGCAATCACGTCTTCCACTTCATCATCCTCGACCCCGAGATAGGCGGCAATGACCTTCGGGTCGTGCTTCACATGCTCCGGTGTGCCATCCGAAATCTTCTGACCGTATTCGAGAACGACGACGTGGTCGGAGATTTCCATGACCACGGACATGTCGTGCTCGATCAGGAGCAGCGATGTTCCCTCATTGCGAATGCCGCGAAGCAGCGCATTGAGTGCCAGCGATTCCTTTGGGTTGAGGCCGGCGGCGGGCTCATCGAGGCAGAGAAGTTCCGGTTCGGTGCACATGGCACGGGCAATTTCCAGACGGCGCTGTGCACCATAGGGAAGATCACCAGCGGGATCGTCGGCGCGCTCGACCAGATCGGCTTTTTCCAGCCAGTACTTTGCCTTTTCAATCGCCGCGTCGGCTGCCCGCCTGTAGGCCGGCAAGCCTAGGAGGCCAAGCACGGTATAACCGGAGGCTTTCATCAGGGCGTTGTGTTGCGCCACCAGAAGGTTTTCCAGAACTGTCAGGCCGGAAAACAGGCGGATGTTCTGGAAGGTACGTGCGACCTTGGCTTTCTTGGTGATCTCGAAGTCGGGCAGACGTTCGAGAAGGTGCGTCTCGCCATTGGCGCGGCGCATCGTGATCATGCCCATCGTCGGTTTGTAGAAACCGGTAACGCAGTTGAAGACCGTGGTCTTGCCTGCACCGTTTGGTCCGATCAGCGCGGTGATATCACCGCGCTTTGCTTCAAAGGAGAAGTCGTTGATGGCCATCAGGCCGCCGAACTTCATCGAGAGATGTTCGACCTTGAGGATCGTATCGCCAGTTGCATTGGATGTCATAGTCGTCGTCCCGGAGGTCATCAGCCGTGACCTTCCTTGGTAAAGCTTCCGGAAACGGCCTTGCGCTCCTTCAGGAAGGCCGTCGGTTCGCGTGAGCCGACAAAGCCGCGCGGCTTGAACAGCATGACGATGACCATGGCGAGGCCGAACAGCAGCATGCGATAGAGTTCCGGCGTGAAGTCAGGCCCGAAGACATGCTTCAGGAACTCCATTTCACGCAGTGCCTCGGTACCGCCAACCATGACGAGGGCAGCAATCGCGATCCCCGTCAGCGATCCCATGCCGCCGAGAACGACGATGGCCAGGATGACGGCGGATTCCAGGAAGACGAAGCTTTCCGGTGATACGAAACCCTGGCGGGCTGCGAAGAACGAACCGGCGAAACCGCCGAACATCGCGCCTGTCGCAAAAGCCGTCAGTTTGGTGATGACGGTGTTGATGCCGAGCGAGCGGCAGGCAATCTCGTCCTCACGCAGTGCTTCCCATGCACGACCGATCGGCATGCGGCGCAACTTGATCGTGACATAGGCCGTCAGCATGCACAGCAGCAGAATGACGTAGAACAGGAAGATCTTGTAGTAAGCCGACGACATCGACAGGCCGAAGGCCTTGGCGAAGTTGTTCGGTGCACCAACATCGAAAGACCAGATGCCGAAGACCGAAGCCTTTGCAATGCCGGAGATACCAAAGGTGCCTTTGGTGACCTCGGTCCAGTTCAGAAGCACAAGTCGGATGATTTCACCGAAGGCCAGCGTCACGATGGCAAGGTAGTCACCGCGCAGTCTGAGAACGGGGAAGCCGAGGATGATACCCCAGAAACCAGCCAGGATACCGGCCATCGGCAGGAGCACCCAGAAAGACAGGCCGAAATAGCTCGAAAGCAGGGCGTAGGAATAGGCGCCGACGGCGTAAAACGCCACGTAACCGAGATCGAGCAGGCCAGCGAGGCCAACGACGATGTTCAAACCCCAGGCCAACATGACGTAGATGAGGATCTGGATGCCGAAGTTGTCGACGTATTTCAGTGAGCCCTGGAAGCCGAAAAGCTGAACGGCAACAACCGGGTAGAGCAGCAGGACGGCCAGAGCAATCTTGAGGAAGTGCCGATGGAAAAAGCCCTTCTCTTCAGAAATTTCAAGAATGCCTTTCTTGGCTTTGGCAAGCTTGCGGCGATCGAGATGCGGCTGGACAAAACCAACCATCAGGAAGCGTCCGAGAGCGGCTATGCCAACGAAGATAGCCAGAAGCCCCCAGCGTGTGCTCCAGATCAACTGGTTGTTGATGTCCTGATAGGTGATGATGCCGACGTAGAGGATGAACATCCCGAGCGCCACGGCGCCTGCGATGAGGCCTTCCTTGACGGCCGTGGCCAGGATGGCGTCGTTCGGCTCTTCTTTGTCTGAAACAATATTGGCCATGACTTACACCTTCTCCACTTCCGGACGACCCAGAATGCCGGTCGGCTTAAAGATCAGCACGAAAGCCAGAATGGTAAATGCGGCTACGTCCTTGTAGGCGATGGAGAAATAGGCAGACCAGAGCGACTCGATAAGGCCGATCAGGAGACCACCGAGAACCGCACCCGGAAGCGAACCGATGCCACCCAGAACGGCGGCGGTGAACGCCTTTACGCCGGGGATGAAGCCGTCGTTGAACGAGGCCACGCCGTAGTACATGAGGTACATCGTACCGGCCACGGCAGCGAGTGCAGCGCCCATGATGAAGGTGATCGAAATGGTGCGGTCAACGTCTACACCAAGCAGTGCCGCCATCTTGCGGTCTTGCTCGGTGGCGCGCTGTGCGCGTCCGAGAGGCGTCTTGTTGACGATGTACCAGAACGCGAACAAGAGAACAGACGTCACCACAACGATGATCAACTGCTTGAGCGAAATGGTGATCGCACCGAAATGATAGCTGTCCGTCACCAGCGACGGGATCGGCTTGTTACGCGGACCCTGCGTTACCTGGATGAAGTTGGAAAGCGCGATCGACATGCCGATCGCGGTGATCAGCGGCGCCAGACGGAACGAGCCACGCAACGGGCGATAGGCCACCCGCTCGATTGCCCAGTTCCACAGGCCGGTCATCAGCATTGCCACGACCATCATCAGGATGAGAAGAAGTGCCACCGGGATGCCGGCGACGAAAGATGTGACGATCAGGAAAACAATCAAGGCTGCAAAGCCGCCGAGCATGAAGATATCGCCATGTGCGAAGTTGATCATGCCGATGATGCCGTAGACCATCGTATAGCCAATGGCGATGAGACCGTAAATCGATCCCAGAGTCAGCCCGTTTATGAGCTGCTGGATAAAGTACTCCATGTCTTTCCCCCGGGTATGGCCTCTACTGAGCCACGCCTCGTTTATGTTAATTATGGGGGAAAACTTATTGCGCTGCCCCCATTCTCAAACCCTTATCGTGTTCGGTGGAAATGTGAAGTCAAAAACCCGCGTTTCTGCACAATATTTAGAATTTCCACACGCACTGCCTGCTTCCCGATCAAATGGATCATGATTTTGGCAGGAAATGCTGAAAAAATGGCGGGTAAATGCTTATTTATAGAATTCCAAATGCCACTATTTGACGAGGCGTTTGCAAAGGAGTAGCGAAAGTGGCAGCGTCAGGGTCCACAAACAAAGCGCAAACGGCTTCTGCCCTTGCCGACCGCATCGCGAATGGGGTGCCGGTGCCGCACGTATTGACGCGCCCCGAAACTGACAAGGGCTCACGGATGATCGAGGTATTGACGCAGGCTGCACTTGATGCCGGGCAAGCCATTATGGCAGTGCACAAGGCCGGCCCAAATGTCTCCTATAAGAACGACTGTTCGCCGGTAACGGAGGCCGATCAGCGGGCGGAAACGATCATTCTGGAAGCGCTGGCGCGCAACTTTCCCGATATTCCAGTTATTGCGGAAGAAGCGGTTTCCAATGGTGCCGTTCCAGAGATTGCCGAGCAGTTTTTTCTTGTCGACCCGCTGGATGGAACGAAGGAATTCATCGCCGGCAAGGACGATTTTACCGTCAACATCGCGCTGATCCGCAATGGCGTTCCTGTTGCGGGCGTTGTTTACGCGCCTTGCCGGGGACAAGCGTGGACCGGTGAAGAGCAAATTGCGGAGAAGCTGACGGTGTCAACGGAAGGTGCGATTGAAGCGCGCCATGCCATTCGCGCCCGCATGCGTGCGGCCTCACCAGTGGCGCTGATCAGCCGTTCGCATTGTACTGCAAAGACGGAAGCCTTCGTGGCCGAACATGGTCTCAAAGATTGTGTTTCGGTTGGCTCGTCGCTTAAGTTCTGTCTTCTGGCGGAAGGTGTGGCCGACATTTATCCGCGTTTCAGCCGTACCATGATGTGGGATACGGCTGCAGGCGATGCGGTGCTGCGTGCCGCCGGTGGCAGAACGCTCGATTGTTCAGGTCGTCCGCTTGCCTATGAGGTGAGGGGCGAAGGCGAGGATGCGCTTGCCAATCCGGATTTCATTGCCGAGGGCATGACGGCTTAGGTATCGCCCAAGTCTTGAGGCTTATCCCCGATGCAGGATGTGAGCTGCCTTTACCGCCGCTGACGCACGGTTTTCGACGCCGAGTTTGACGTAGATCTGCTCCAGGTGCTTGTTCACGGTACGCGCGGAGAGACCGAGAATATCGCCGATATCGCGGTTGGATTTGCCCTTGGCGATCCACAAGAGCACCTCGGATTCGCGGGCCGTCAGCGCAAAATGTTCTTTCAGAAGATGATCGCCCGATTTCTCGTTCGCGGCTGTCAGACGAAACAGATGTTCGTCCGGTCCCATGGCCCCAAGAAAAGATAGCTGCAGGGCAGGGCGTCCGGCTTGCGTTATCGTCAAAGGCGTATCGCGGCCTGTGTCGACAGTGGCCCGATCGGCAAGCCAGCCGGCGATATGGCTGACGATGATCTCAAGCCCGTCATCGCGACCGGTCGCGGCATTGACGAGCCGTGTCGCTTGCGGTGTAGACCAATGGATAGCACCGCTGGCGCGTACCGCAAGCAGATGGCGACCAGCGGCGTCGAGCGCCACGCGGGCGCTTTGTGCCGAGCGGGCGTTCGAAAGATGAACGCGGATACGGGCACGCAACTCATCGATGTTGATCGGTTTGGTCAGATAATCGACGCCGCCGGACTCCAGCGCTCGCACGACATGTTCGGTTTCGGTCAGTCCGGTCATGAAAATCACCGGCACTTGTGCCACCGCAGCGTTGGACTTCAGGCGGCGGCAGGTTTCGAAACCGTCCATGTTCGGCATGACGGCATCGAGTAAAATGATGTCTGGCGTAATACGCTCGGCAATGTTCAGCGCCGCTTGCCCCGATGTTGCAATCAGTGCCGAGAAGCCGGACTGCTCCAGGGCTTCGGTCAGGAAACCGAGAGCTTCCGGGCTGTCATCGACCAGAAGCACGATATCTCTGGGGTGCGCCGTCGACGGTTCGCTCATGCCTTGCGTTCTTTCCTGTTTTTGTCCCCGTCTTCGAAGCCGCTGAGGAAATCCGCATATCCGGCGAGATCGAATGCCTGCACATAGGCTCCCAGCTCCTCCGTAAAGGGCCGGTTGTCTTCATTGCGGGCAAGGTCGGCAAGTTTTGCTTCGATGCCGCGTATGTAGCCGATTTCGCCGAGGCGCTGCAAATCCTGAATATGGATCGCGCCAGGGTTGATGACTGGCGCCCTGATCGGTTTTTCCAGCACGGTTGGTGGATCCGTCTCATAAATCCATTTCAGACCGAGGTGGACGGCAAGCTTGTCGCAAAGCTGGCGGATGTCGACCGGCTTGGCGATGGCGTCGTTGTGGTTGTCCTCTCCCGCACCGGCAATCGCCCCATCGCCGATATTGGCCGAGAGCATGATGAGAGGCGCTGTCTGCCCGGCATCACGCAGCTTCGACACCAATTGCCAGCCGGTCATGCCAGGCATGGAAATATCGATGAGAAAAAGGTCGGGTTTGACGCCTTCAATCAGGGTGAGGCATTCCGGCCCGCTCTGTGCGGTCAGGACCACGAAATCCAGCGGTACAAGCACTTCCCGCATCAGCTCGCGATGATCCTCGTTGTCATCAACCACAACGATGGTGCGGCGAGGTCCGGAATAGGAGCGGATGGTTTTTTCCGCTGCCGGTGCAGTGCTTGGTCGATCGATGGCTGACAACATCAGCCGGACGCGGAAAGTCGACCCCTTGTCTTTCTCGCTTGCCACGGCGATTTCTCCGCCGAGCGTATTGGTCAGAAGCTGGGTGATGGTCAGACCAAGGCCGAGCCCCGGCATGGGACGAACGCTTTCGGCCTCACCACGCTGGAAAGGTTCGTAGATGCGGCTCAAATCCTTTTCGGCAATGCCGCGCCCGGTATCTGTTACCGTGAAGGTTGCCACCTGATTGCGATAAGCGACATCAAAGGTGACGACACCTGCGTCGGTGAATTTGATGGCATTCGAAAGCAGATTGACGAGGATCTGGCGCAGGCGTTTTTCGTCGGTTCGGACATATTGCGGCAAGCTGCGGGCGCGCTCATGCTTGAATTCCAGGCTCTTTGCCTGTGCCTGCGGGCGAAACATATCGACGATCTGGTCGAGAAAATCCTGAATGTTGATTTCGTTGGAATAGACCTGCAGACGGCCTGCTTCGATCTTCGAAATGTCGAGCAAACCATCGATCAGACCGGACAGATGATCGGCAGAACGCCTGATGACCCTGATTGCGGATTGACGTGGCGGAGGGATTGTATCGTCGCGCTCAAGGATTTGCGCGTAGCCCAGGACGGCATTGAGAGGTGTTCGCAATTCGTGGCTGAGGCCCACAACGTAACGGCTCTTGGCGCGGTTTGCGGCTTCGGCCGTTTCCTTGGCATCCTGAAGAGCGGCGTCGGTTTTTTTGTGTGCGGCGATTTCTTTCAGCAGCAACGTGTTCTGTCGTGACGATTCCTCTTCCGCCACCACCCGGCTGTCATGGGCGAGAACCAGGAACCAGCAGACGATCCCGGCAATGACGGCGAACACGAAAAAGACGATGAGGATGGTGCGGTTCACCACGTCAGCCGTTGCCGGAGAGGCGGTGCCGACCTGATGGGCGATCAGCGCCAGAATGACGCCGATTGTCGTGACGGCGATGGCGGCCGCCATGGCGTATCGCCCGAGCCGCGTCGCCAGTTTTGCCACCAGATCATCCGGCAGAAAGGACTTCGCGACGGTGGCGACCTGATAATTGAGCTTGGCCTTCGGCTTGCACATATCGTGGCAACGACTGTCCAGCGAACAGCACAACGAACAGATGGGTGCGGCATAGGCCGGGCACCATGCCATGTCTTCTGGCTCGAATGGATGTTCACAGATCGAACAGGTGATCGAGCTTTCCTCATGCCACTTCTGCCGTGGCTTGCGGGCCAGGTAGAATTTTCCGTTCGTTCCCCAGGCAATCAGTGGCGAGGCGATAAACGCGACAATCAGAGTGAGGTAGGGGGCAAGCGAGGCGACGACACTACCGAACACACCAAAATGCGCCATCAAGGCAATGGTCGCCGAAAGCGCCATAGAGCCGACGCCGACCGGATTGATATCGTAGAGATGAGCGCGCTTGAACTCGATACCGGGTGGGGCGAGGCCGAGCGGCTTGTTGACGAAAAGATCGGCCGAAATGGTGCATAGCCAGGCCATGGCGATGATGGAAAAAATGCCGAGGGTTTCTTCCAGCAGACGGTAGATGCCGAGTTCCATCAGCAACAGGGCAATCGCCACGTTGAACACCAGCCACACGACGCGGCCCGGATGGCTGTGGGTGAGGCGGGAAAAGAAGTTGGACCAGGCAAGTGAGCCCGCATAGGCGTTCATCACATTGATCTTGAGCTGAGACACCACGACGAAGGCGACCATGAGCAGCATTGCCGCCGTGTGATTGGGGATCATGTAGCCGAAGGCAGTCAGATACATTTGCGCAGGATCGGCGGCACGGTCGACGGAGATGCCGGAGCTGAAGGTCAAGACCACGAGGAAGGATCCGGCCAGCAGTTTCGGAACGCCCACGAGCACCCAGCCGGAGCCGGCCAGGAACACAGCGATGCGGTGACGCAACCGGCTCTGGCCTTCGGCGGGCAGGAAGCGCAAAAAGTCCACCTGCTCGCCGATTTGTGACATCAGCGCCAGAATGACGGCAGAGGCTGCGCCAAACTCGACGAGGTTGAAGGGAGCCACGGTTCCGGGCGGTCCTGAGGCATGATGGATGCCGGAAAATGCACGCCAGAGGTCGAATTTCTCCCAGTCCATGACGGCGATGAAGATGAACGGCAGGATGTTCAGCACGATCCAGAAGGGTTGGGTAACGATCTGAAAACGGCTGATGAGGCGCACGCCGTGGGTGACGAGCGGAATGACCATGACGGCCGAAATGATGTAACCGATCCAGAGCGGAATACCGAGCGCCAGTTCCAGCGCACCAGACATGATCGACGCTTCGATGGCGAACAGCATGAAGGTGAAGGCGGCGTAGATCAGCGAGGTAATCGTTGAGCCGATGTAGCCGAAACTTGCACCGCGCGTCAGCAGATCGATGTCGACGCCATGGCGGATGGCGTAGCGACTGATCGGCAGTCCAACAGCGAGCATGGCGATGGCTGCGACGACAATCGCATAAAAGGCATTCGTCGTGCCGTAGGAAAGAGTGATGGCCCCGCCGATAGCCTCCAGTGCGAGAAAGGAAATCGCGCCGATGGCTGTATGCGAAATGCGGTTGGACGAAAACTGACGTGCGCTCTTGGCCGTGAAGCGCAGGGCGTAGTCTTCCAGCGTCTGGTTGGCGACCCAACGGTTATATTCGCGCCTGACGGGAATGATGCGTTGCCGTGCGGCCATGCCTAAAAACCAGCGCTCTTTCGAAAGTGATGTTCAATTGTGCACTTTCGAGCGAAAGGGCCGTTTTTGCAAGGGAATACCGCGTCAGAGCCGGACCGACATGCCGCCGTCCACTGTCAATACGTGGCCATTGACGAAAGAGGATGCGTCGCTGGCCAGAAACAGCGCCGCGCCGGCAATTTCATCAGGTTTGCCCCAGCGTTCCAGCGGGACGCGCAGCTTAGCAAAAGCGATCATTTCAGGGTTCTCGGCAAGTGCGGCGTTGGTTTCTGTGGCGAACATGCCAGGCGAGATTGCATTGCTGGTGATGCCCTGCGCGCCATACTCTACAGCGATGGAGCGCATCAAACCTGTGAGGCCCTGTTTGGCGACGGGATAGATCGCGTCTCCAGGTCTGACCATGTAGCCAAGGATGGAGGTGATCGTGATGATGCGCCCGTAAGCCTTTGCCTTCATCGCTTCGGCAGCATCGCGAGACAGCGAAATGGAAGAGGTAAGGTCGGTGCGGATAAGATCTAGCATATCCTCGTCATTGAACTCGGCCAGAGGGCGGCGGTCGCGTGCACCGACATTGTTGACGAGAATGTCGAGATGTCCGGCCTCGTCGACGACGCGCCGAACGAGGTTGCCGCCTTCCGCCGTGTCGGCAATGTCGAAAGCGGCATAATCGGCCTTGCCGCCTGCTTCACGAAGGGAATTGACCGCCGTCTCCAGCGTCTCGACACTGCGACCAGTCAGCCAGACATGGGCGCCAGCTTCAGCAAAGGCCTTGGCGATTTCGAAGCCGAGGCCGCGTCCGCTGCCGGTGATGATCGCTGTGCGGTTTTCAAGGGAGAATTTCCGGAGAATGCTCATCGTTCACCTTCCTGTATTGCGGGCCCGTATTGCGGGAATTTTCCAGCGCGCAGGATACGCTGCCGCAGTGAACTGGCGAAAGGTCACCTCGCGGCTCAGCCGTTCGATTGAACTGTTCCGTAAAGGACTGATGCCTTTTTGTGCTCTTGTTTTAAGGAAAAACGATGAGCGCTGGCGCTCCAGGAGTAGGCGGTGTGCGCATGACGCAAAAATGGCGTCGTCTCGTTTGAAGACGACGCCATTTTTTGTTTATCAGGCAGCAGCCGACTTTGCTGTCGGGACTTCCGCGATCGTCTTCAGAACGATGGAAGCGATCTGGTACGGGCAACCCTGAGAGTTCGGACGACGGTCTTCAAGGTAGCCCTTGTAGCCGTTGTTGACGAAGGAGTGCGGGACGCGGATCGATGCGCCACGGTCAGCAACGCCGTAGGAGAACTTGTTCCACGGAGCCGTTTCGTGCTTGCCGGTCAGACGCAGGTGGTTGTCCGGGCCGTAAACGTCGATGTGCTCTTTCCAGTTCTTGGAAAACGCAGCCATGAGGGCTTCGAAGTATTCCTTGCCGCCAACTTCACGCATGAACTTCGTGGAGAAGTTGCAGTGCATGCCGGAGCCGTTCCAGTCGGTGTCGCCGAGCGGCTTGCAGTGGAATTCTACGTCGATGCCGTACTGTTCGCACAGACGGAGAAGCAGGTAACGTGCGATCCAGATCTGGTCGGCGGCGCGCTTGGAGCCCTTGCCGAAAATCTGGAATTCCCACTGACCCTTGGCCACTTCGGCGTTGATGCCTTCGTGGTTGATGCCTGCTTCGAGGCAGAGGTCGAGGTGCTCTTCAACGATCTCGCGAGCAACCGAACCAACGTTCTTGTAGCCAACGCCGGTGTAGTACGGGCCCTGCGGAGCCGGGTAACCCTGCTCAGGGAAGCCGAGCGGGCGGCCGTCCTGGTAGAAGAAGTATTCCTGCTCAAAGCCGAACCATGCGTCTTCATCGTCAAGGATGGTTGCGCGGCTGTTGGAAGAGTGCGGGGTAACGCCATCAGGCATCATGACTTCGCACATGACGAGAGCGCCGTTCGTGCGGGCCGGGTCCGGGTAGATCGCAACAGGCTTCAGTACGCAATCCGAGCTATGGCCTTCAGCCTGCTGGGTGGACGAGCCATCGAAGCCCCAAAGCGGGAGCTGCTCGAGCGTGGGGAATTCGTCGAATTCCTTGACCTGCGTCTTGCCGCGCAGATTTGGTACCGGCTTGTACCCGTCGAGCCAGATGTACTCGAGTTTGAACTTAGTCATTACGAACCTCTCATAGGTAAAAATGCGAAGCCTTGAGGCCCCCGGTGCTTTCGCCGCCGGAAGCCGCTCTCGCGATCAAGGGCTGCCGGGATAGATGCATGTTGCGTGCCAGATTGGTGTTGTTTGCCGATTTTTTCGAAAAATCTTTCTGGTGCCGATCTGGAAAATGCCGATGCCACATCGCCGCCGAGGTAATGCTGCGCCGCAGCAAGCAAAAACACCCCTTATGATTCATGAGTGATTTCTTATGCATAGGCCTGGCGTCGGCTGCAGAACGGCTGCTGCGGCGCACAGATTGGCGGTTCGTTCGTTCGTTTGGCAAATGCCTTGAAATCCGGCGCTTCTGGAATGGTTTTTCTTGCCGGAGTGGCGATTAATGCCTATATTTTTCGCAACGTGATTTTTTTTTAATCAAGTGGAGCGAATCCGAGGCTCGGAAGTTTGCTTCATCAGCGAAGCGCTTCGATGCAAAGAAAGTGAGAAGTTCGAAATGGCGACCGGCTTTCATCGTGAGACTGCAACAATCTATCAATTCCCCGTTGGCGGACGCGCAGGCGTTTCCAAGTTTCGAAAGAGCGGTTTGAGCGCTCTTGAGGAAGAAGCAAGGGCGCCGCACATCGATTTCGGCTCGTGGTATCACGACGAGGCGATCCGGGACGAAGAGCGAAACGACAAACCGCACGCCTGATCGCAGTTAAACCGATTTCATTTGTAAGCCGCGCGGCCTCCGGTCGCGCGGCTTCGTCTTTTGTTGCTGCACCTTTCGCCACCCCACCTACGTCAATTGACGTATACGGTTTCGCGTCTGCGAGATCGATAGTCTCCTCCAGCGGCGGTCTCAAGCGCTGCCGATGCCCATAGAGGCTAAAACAAGGAGAGGGGTTCTTCCGATGACATTTAGAAAAACGCTGACTGGCGCATTGCTCGGCGCCATTCTGTCCACCACGGCGTTCCACGGCGCATTTGCTGCCGATGACACGATCAAGGTGGGCGTTCTGCATTCTCTTTCCGGCACCATGGCAATTTCCGAGACGACGCTGAAAGACGCCATGCTGATGCTCATCGAAGAGCAGAACAAGAAGGGCGGCGTTCTGGGCAAGAAGCTCGAAGCTGTGGTGGTCGACCCCGCGTCCGATTGGCCTCTGTTTGCTGAAAAGGCTCGCCAGCTCATCAGCCAGGACAAGGTTGCCGCCGTCTTCGGTTGCTGGACGTCTTCGTCGCGCAAGTCCGTTCTTCCGGTTTTTGAAGAGCTGAACTCCATTCTCTTCTATCCGGTACAGTACGAGGGTGAGGAATCCTCGCGCAACATCTTCTACACCGGTGCCGCTCCGAACCAGCAGGCCATCCCTGCCGTTGATTATCTCGCCAACACCGAAGGTGTCGAACGCTGGGTTCTGGCCGGTACGGACTATGTCTACCCACAGACGACCAACAAGATCCTGAAGGCCTACCTGATGTCCAAGGGCGTCAAGGAAGAGGACATCATGATCAACTACACGCCATTCGGTCATTCCGACTGGCAGACAATCGTGTCCGACATCAAGAAGTTCGGTTCTGCAGGCAAGAAGACCGCGGTGGTTTCCACCATCAATGGTGACGCCAACGTGCCGTTCTACAAGGAACTCGCGAACCAGGGCATCAAGGCCGAAGACATTCCTGTTGTTGCCTTCTCCGTGGGTGAAGAAGAGCTTGCCGGTCTCGACACATCGCCGCTGGTCGGCCATCTGGCTGCCTGGAACTACTTCCAGTCCGTCGACGCTCCAGTCAACGCCGAGTTCATCAAGACCTGGCACGCGTTCACCAAAAACGACAAGCGCGTGACCAACGACCCGATGGAAGCTGCCTATATCGGCTTCAATGCCTGGGTGAAGGCTGTCGAGTCTGCCGGCACGACCGATACGGACGCTGTTCTTGACTCGATCATCGGCGTTTCGGTTCCGAACCTTTCGGGCGGTTACTCGACCGTGATGCCGAACCACCACATCACCAAACCGGTCCTGATCGGCGAAATTCAGGCTGATGGCCAGTTCGAAGTCGTTCAGGAAACGCCTGCCGTGGTCGGCGATGAGTGGTCGGACTATCTGCCTGACTCCAAGGACCTGATCTCGGATTGGCGCAAGCCGATGTCCTGCGGCAACTTCAACGTTGCGACCGGCAAGTGCGGCGGCAAGGGCAGCTGATCTGATTTCGAATGCATGCAGAGAGGCGCGCCAAAGCGCCTCTCATTCCAATGACCTGCGGCATGAGTCGTGGGCCGCCACTCCGGTTTCAGACCGGAACCCAGCAGCCGTGCATCTGCGCGGCTAACGGAGTTTGCCGGATCAGTTCAGGCATGGCGGAGAGAAGTAAAGCTGCCTTCCAGACGGGAGGGCATCCAAGGGGGACTTGGGACTATGTTTCTTCGTGTGTTGACCTTTATCGGCATGCTGATGTGTCTGGCCATGCCGGCGGCGGCGCAGAGTGAGCCGAAAGCGCTGATCGATGCGCTCGGGACGGCGGATTTCAAGCAGGCTGAAACATTGATCGGCCAGATTGCCGCCAGCGGAGATCCGCGCGTCGTCGCACCGCTTGAAGCCTTTGCTGCGGGTGATCTCTATCTGCGAAAGGCCGACAACGCAGTCTTCATGGTCAAGACAGCTGGTGCAAATTTCACGCTGATCGATCCGCTTTCTGGCGAGAGTGCGGGTGAAGCCCCCAAGGCCGCCGTTACCAAGGTCAAGGTCAACAACAATCTGCGCCGCGTCATTCGCGCGGCACTTGGCGGTCTGACGCTGCTGAGCCCGCAGAAATCCGTGCGGCTTTCAGCAGCGGATGCGGTCCTGAAGGCGCCAAGCGCAGAAAATCTCGAATTGCTCGATGCCGCCCTCGCCAAGGAAACGGATGCAGAGGTGCGCGCCCGCATGGAAGAGGCGAGAGCGGTTTCGTTGCTTTCCTCCGACCGTCCCGCCGACCAGAAAAAGGCCGCAATCGAAACCATCAAGAACATTGGCGGTCGCGATGCGATCAGCATTCTCATGGCCGCATCATCTTCCGTCGATGCAAGTCTGAAACCCGATATCGATGCTGCAATTGCGGGCATCGAAGGTTCGCTGGCCTTTTGGGATAATGTTCAGAACGTCTGGTACGGTCTGTCGCTCGGTTCCGTGTTGCTGCTCGCGGCGATCGGTCTTGCCATCACCTTTGGTGTGATGGGCATCATCAACATGGCGCATGGCGAAATGGTGATGATTGGCGCTTATTCGACCTTCATGGTGCAGGACGTCATCCGCTCCAATTTTCCTGGCCTGTTCGATTGGTCGCTGGCAATTGCGCTGCCGGTTGCGTTTCTTGTCACTGGTGCCATCGGCCTAGTCATGGAACGCGGTGTTATCCGCTTCCTCTATGGGCGGCCACTGGAAACGCTTCTCGCGACCTGGGGTATTTCGCTTATCCTCCAACAGGGTGTCCGTTCGATCTTCGGCCCGACCAACCGTGAAGTTGGCAGCCCGAGTTGGATGTCCGGCTCCTTCAGCATCGGTTATCTGAACTTCACCTGGAACCGCGTGTGGATCGTCGCCTTCTCGTTGTCGGTGTTTTTCGCGCTGCTCATGTTGCTGAAGCGTTCGTCCTTCGGGCTCGAAATGCGTGCCGTGACCCAGAACCGCCGTATGGCATCATCGATGGGTATCAAAACCCCTTGGGTCGATGCCTTCACCTTTGCACTCGGATCAGGTGTCGCCGGGCTTGCCGGGGTTGCTCTTTCCCAGATCGACAATGTGTCGCCAAACCTTGGCCAGAGCTACATCATCGACAGCTTCATGGTGGTGGTGTTTGGCGGCGTCGGCAATCTTTGGGGTACGCTGGTAGGTGCGCTGTCGCTTGGGGTCTTCAACAAGTTCCTGGAGCCGACTGTCGGTGCGGTACTCGGTAAAATCCTCGTGCTCGTCCTCATCATCCTGTTCATCCAGAAGCGGCCGCGCGGTCTCTTCGCACTCAAGGGAAGGGCAATCGAAGCATGATTACCGGCTTCCTCATCAAAGCGCTCGACCGGCGCATCTCCATCGCCATCGGCATCATTCTGGCCGTCGCGCTGCTCATTCCGGCATCAAACCTGCTTTTGCCTGCAGATCACCCGCTGCATGTACCGACTTATATCA
The DNA here is from genome assembly GCA_025559845.1 of Agrobacterium tumefaciens. Lineage (NCBI taxonomy): Bacteria > Pseudomonadati > Pseudomonadota > Alphaproteobacteria > Hyphomicrobiales > Rhizobiaceae > Agrobacterium > Agrobacterium tumefaciens. The sequence goes on along the minus strand of CP048469.1, from coordinate 2,535,112 downwards.
TGTCGATGCTCGGCAAATATCTCGCCTATGCGATGCTGGCGCTGGCGCTCGATCTGGTGTGGGGCTACTGCGGCATTCTTTCGCTTGGTCACGCCGCCTTTTTCGCGCTCGGCGGTTACGCCATGGGCATGTATCTGATGCGCCAGATCGGCACCCGCGGTGTTTATGGTCACCCCGTTCTGCCCGACTTCATGGTGTTTCTGAACTGGAAGGAACTGCCCTGGTTCTGGCATGGCTTCGACATGTTCTGGTTCGCAGCGCTGATGGTGCTGGTTGTGCCTGGGTTGCTTGCGTTCGTGTTCGGTTGGTTTGCCTTCCGCAGCCGTGTCAACGGTGTCTATCTATCGATCATCACACAGGCCATGACCTACGCGCTGTTGCTTGCCTTCTTCCGCAACGACATGGGATTCGGCGGCAATAACGGCCTGACGGACTTCAAGGATATCCTCGGTTTTTCGGTGCAGGCGGATGGTACGCGCGCCGTACTCTTTGCGATGACGGCGATCATGCTTGCGGTTTCGCTGCTGATCGCAGCCGGCATCGTCAATTCCAAGTTCGGCAAGGTGCTGGTCGGTGTGCGCGATGCGGAAAGCCGCGTCCGTTTCCTCGGCTTTCGTGTCGAGAACATCAAGCTCTTCACCTTCGTCGTCTCGGCGATGATCGCCGGCATCGCCGGTGCACTGTTCGTGCCGCAGGTCGGCATCATCAATCCCGGTGAGTTTTCTCCAGCCAACTCCATCGAAGTGGTAGTTTGGACTGCCGTCGGTGGTCGCGGGACCTTGATCGGGCCGATCATCGGTGCGGTGCTGGTCAATGGCGGCAAGAGCTATTTCACCGGTGCATTTCCTGAATTCTGGCTGTTTGCGCTCGGTGGTCTTTTCATCGCAGTCACATTGTTCTTTCCCAAGGGCATCGTTGGCACCATCCAGCATTACTTGGCCGGGCGGCGGGAAAAGCGTCTGGTCGCAAAGCGGCAGAGCGAAAGCGACGCGGGCAACGATGACGCCGCAGCAGTCACGCAGCAGGCTGCGGAGTGAGGTTGATATGAACACGATTTCCGAAAACCGTTCGAAAAGCCTGCTTTATCTCGATGGCGTTTCCGTATCCTTTGATGGCTTCAAGGCACTGAACTCTCTGTCCTTCGTGGTCGAGCCCGGCGAGCTTCGTGCCATCATTGGCCCGAACGGTGCCGGCAAGACGACGATGATGGATATCATCACCGGCAAGACCCGCCCTGACACAGGCACTGTGCTTTTCGAAGACAGCGTTGACCTGACGAAGAAAGACGAGGCGGATATCGCTCAGCTCGGTATCGGGCGAAAATTCCAGAAACCGACCGTGTTCGAAAGCCATACGGTCTGGGACAATCTGGAACTGGCACTGAACCGCAAGCGCGGTGTGTTCGCCACGCTGTTCTATCGGCTGACGGATGAGGACAAGGCGCGTATCGAGGAAATCCTTGCGACAGTGCGTCTTGGACATCGTCGCAACGACCTGGCGGCCAATCTTTCGCACGGTCAGAAACAGTGGCTCGAGATCGGTATGTTGCTGGCGCAGGAGCCAAAACTGCTTCTGGTGGATGAGCCGGTCGCAGGCATGACCGATGCGGAAACGGCCGAGACAGCCGTGCTTCTGAAGGAGATCGCAAAGACCCGGTCGGTGGTCGTGGTTGAACACGACATGGGTTTCATTCGTGAGCTTGGCGTGAAAGTCACATGCCTTGCTGAAGGCTCCGTGCTGGCCGAGGGATCGATCGATTTTGTCTCGAACGATCCCAAGGTGATCGAGAACTACCTGGGGCGCTGATATGCTGAACGTCGAAAACATCAATCTTCACTATGGCGCAGCCCAGGCGTTGCGCGGCATTTCGCTCAATGCGGAAATGGGCAAGATCACCTGCGTTCTGGGACGTAACGGGGTCGGGAAAAGTTCGCTGTTGCGGGCCGTCACCGGTCAACACGCCATCAGCGCCGGATCGATCAGCTTCGGAGGTGAAACACTGAACGGTCTTGCTCCCTACCAGCGGGCCAAGCGTGGTGTGGGTTATGTTCCGCAAGGGCGCGAAATCTTCCCGCTGTTGACCGTTCAGGAAAATCTCGAAAGCGGCTATGCGCCGTTGCCGCGCAAGGAGCGCTTCATTCCCGACGATATTTTCAGTTTGTTTCCTGTCCTGCAATCCATGCTGTCCAGACGCGGAGGGGATTTGTCCGGGGGCCAGCAACAGCAGCTCGCCATCGGCCGGGCGCTGGTAACGCGTCCGAAGATCCTTGTGCTGGACGAACCGACAGAAGGCATTCAGCCGTCGATCATCAAGGATATCGGCCGGGCGATCAAATATCTTCGCGACAGCACCGGTATGGCGATCCTGCTGGTCGAGCAATATCTGGACTTCTGTCGTGAGCTTGCCGACTATGTCTATATCATGGACCGCGGCGAGATCGTGCATGAAGGGTTGGCTGAGACGCTGGATACGCCGGAAGCACGACGTCACCTGACAGTATAAAGTTGCCTTGAAATCATCGCCCGCTGATCACGCTATACAAACGGGCGATTAATATTTTGAAAGACTATGCAGCTCTGCATAGCTTTCATGCGCAATTTTTGCATTTTATTGAAGAACAGCCTGTGTTATTGGCAGCGCAAATGCTGCATGCGAGACACAGAGATAGTCTATTCGCACGCTGCGACAGTTGATCCCTTACATTCCACGCACGTCCGACGTATCGTCGGGGAACTGTGCCCAATAAAGGCGTGTCAATGAATCTAGACTTTGCAGTTGTCCGGTCCGCCCGGCTGTTCCGCTCCGTTCGTACTCTCGCCATCGGTCTTGCGATTTGCGCAAGCACAGGTGTCGCAGCGTCGGCATCGACCTGCGGTCAGGTTCCCGGACCCGGTATGAAACCGGGTCGACATGACTTTTCCATCCTGTCCAATGGCGCAGAACGCCAGGGTGTCTATTTTGTTCCATCCGCTTATGATGGAAACAAACCGCTGCCGGTGGTTTTCGATTTTCACGGTTCCAACAGCAACGCGAATGGTCAGCTTGACCGCAGTGGCTGGGACAAACTGGCCGAGCGTGACGGTGTTGTCGTTGTTGCATTGCAGGGCAGCCTGAATGGCGAGTTGCCGGGCACCCATGCCTGGAATGTTCCCGGTGTTACGAAACGTCCCGGCGGCTTGGATGAAGTCTCCTACATCAACGATGCGATCGCCATGGTGAAGGGCAAGTTCTGCGTCGACGAGGAGCGTTTCTTCGGTTCGGGTTACTCCGGTGGCGGACGCATGCTGTCGCAGTTCCTTTGCAATGGCAGCAACGATTTTTCGGCCGCAGGATTTGTCGCGTCGCTGCGCGCCGGTTATCCGGTCGAGGCAGAGGGCAAATGGGCGCCAGATGCGGCAAGCTGCAAGCCTGCCCGGCCTATGTCGATCATTGCGTTTGCGGGAACCAAGGACCCGGCCAACCCCTATCAGGGCGGTGGCAAGGCCTATTGGCAATATGGTGGTGAAACGGCGCTGAAACGCTGGGCGGAGCTGGATGGCTGCAAGGGCGGCGCAAAAAGCAAATCCGGCGAAAGTTTCATCGTCAATTCCTATGACGTATGCAAGTCCGGCGCGCGTATCCATTCCTATGTCATCGACAATTGGGACCATGCCTGGCCGCGCGCGACCATGAAAGCGGAAGTGCTGGCGGCATCCGCCATCGTGACCCGCAAGCCGGGCGCCAGCGAACCGACCCCGACGGTCAAGGCCGAAGCTGCGGTCGAGCGCAAAATGCCCACAGGTGAGGTAACGCGAACGGTTGATGCGGCTGAAAGAATGTGGGATTTCTTCCGTAATACGGAAGGGCAACTGGTGGTGGATGCGGTCGTGAAAAAAGACTGCGTTGCGAAGGTGGTTTCCGCTTCCGCAACCACCCCGGAGACATCGTGCAGTCAGAGCAGCAAAGCATCCGCCCTTCCGGCCAGCAAGGCAGTGAACATGCCCCTCAACAACGCGCCCGCGGGCGAGGACGCATTGTAACAAAGGCGGTCGAAGGACGCAGCCGTCTTGACGAACTGTTTCAGGAAGGCTGCGCCAAGATCCGCTTGCCGGATACCTTTTCGAACGAGATCGAGGCAATCCTCATCAATTCTTCCGGTGGCCTGACGGGTGGCGACCAGATCGAATGGCAAGCGGTAGCCGCTGGAGGCACGTCGCTGGTGGTGACGACCCAGGCCTGCGAAAAAGTCTACAAGGCATCGTCGGGTACTGCTGCCGTCACTGCCCGCATGTCTGCAGGCCCAGGTGCAAAGCTTCACTGGCTGCCGCAGGAAACAATCCTTTTCGATCAGTCATCGCTGACCCGCAGGCTGGAAGCGGATCTTGACGCATCCGCCGAGTTCATAGCCGCCGAGGCCGTGCTGCTCGGTCGCCAGGCGATGGGAGAGGCCATGAATACTGGCCTTTTCCGTGACCGCTGGCGCATTCGCCATGGCGGACAGCTCGTTCATGCCGAGGAATTGCTGCTTGATGGCGATATTGCTGACCTGACGGCCAAAGCTGCCGTGCTGTCCGGCCAGGTCGCCTTCGCAACGATCCTCTATATCGGTCCGCTTGCCGAATCTTACCTGACAAAAATCCGCGACATCATTGGCGATCATGGCGGGGCGAGTGAGTGGCAGGGCAAGCTTGTTATCCGCGTTTCGGCAACCGACGGCTTCTCGCTCAGAAAAATACTCTTCCCGGTCATTTCGCTCTTGCGAAATGGCGCGTCAGTGCCGAAAGTCTGGAATCTGTAAAGCTTCATATTTTGGGACGACGATGAACCTTAGCCCTCGAGAAAAAGACAAGCTTCTGATTTCCATGGCCGCCATGGTGGCACGGCGCCGGCTGGAACGCGGCGTGAAGCTGAACTATCCGGAAGCCATTGCGCTGATTACCGATTTCGTTGTGGAAGGCGCGCGTGATGGCCGGGCCGTGGCGGATTTGATGGAGGCCGGTGCGCATGTGATTTCGCGCGCTCAGGTCATGGAAGGCATTGCCGAAATGATCCACGATGTTCAGGTGGAAGCGACGTTTCCCGATGGCACAAAGCTTGTGACAGTGCACGAACCCATTCGATAAGGAGCCGCCATGGCGCTGGAACTTCGGCCCAATTGCGAATGCTGCGATCGCGATCTCCCGCCAGAGAGCCCGGACGCGATGATCTGCTCTTTCGAATGCACCTATTGCGCCGATTGCGCGGCCGGCACTCTCTCCGGCATCTGCCCGAACTGCGGCGGTGAACTGGTTCGCAGACCAATTCGTCCCGCTGCCAAGCTTGTCAACAATCCGGCCTCGACCAAACGTGTTTTGAAGGCGGAAGGTTGTGTGCCGGTTCGGGCGGCCTGAAATAAAAAAGTCGCTTGAGACAAAAAGGGGAACACCATGATACCAGGCGAAGTCATTGCCGCTGAAGGCACCATTGAACTCAACGCCGGTCAGCCGACTGTGACGATTGCTGTCGCCAATACGGGTGATCGCCCGGTGCAGGTCGGCAGCCATTATCATTTCGCGGAGACCAATGCTGGTCTCGCCTTTGATCGCGACAAGGCTCGCGGTATGCGGCTGGATATTCCTGCCGGCACGGCGGTTCGTTTCGAGCCTGGCCAGAAACGCGAGGTTACGCTGGTTCCGCTTTCGGGAAAACGGGAAGTGTACGGTTTCCGCCAGCAGGTTATGGGGAAACTCTGAGATGGCGACCGCTCATTATCATGGAAGTTGCCAGTGCGGTGCGGTCAGCTTCGAGGTTGATGCCGATCTTGACCACACTGTTGTCTGCAACTGCTCGCGCTGCAAGCGCCTCGGTTCCACGCTCGCTTTTGCGCCGAAGGACAAGTTCACCCTGCTTTCTGGCGAAGGTAAGCTGACGGAATATCTCTTCAACAAACATCATATCCATCATCTCTTTTGTTCGACCTGCGGGATTGAAAGTTTTGCTTACGCTGACGGGCCGGATGGAACTCCGATGGTGGCAGTCAACGCGAATTGTCTCGATGGTGTCGATCCGCGCGCGTTGAAACCGCAGGCGTATGATGGCGCCTCGTTGTGAGGTGAAAGCCATGAAACGTTTGATGCACGGCTTTGCCGTAACCACGATGCTGTTCGTTGTCGATGGTGCATCCTTGCCTGCTATGGCTGAGGAAGCGCTTGATTGTACCGCTCCGCAAACGCAAAGCGCCATGACCATGTGCGCCGGTCAGGACTACGACAAGGCCGACAAGGAACTGAACGCCGAATATCAGAAGCTGCGCAAGGTTCTTGCCGAGCGCGACAAGGTTGCCGATGCGGCCGGAAAAGGCGCGACCGAAGCCCTTGTTGCCGCGCAGCGTGCCTGGGTCGCGTTCCGCGATGCCAATTGTGATTTCCATGGGTTTCAGGCCCGAGGCGGCACGATGGAGCCGATGCTGATTGCCTCCTGCCTCGCCGATATGAGCCGTGAACGGGCCACGGAATTGCGCCAACTTTCGGAAGGTTTCTGAAGTTATGGCGCGGCGCATCATGATCGTTGGAAACGGAGAGATACCACGTGGAGCGGCCGATTTTATCGACCTTTCCGATGTGGTCATCCGCTTCAACGATTGCCGTTCAGTCGGACCGGGTGGCAATCGTACCGACATCGTTGCCGTCTGCAACACCGGTCGTCCTGGTAAAGCGATGACGGAAAGTGCCGAGTGGCGCAACAATGACAGCGTAAAACAGGCATCTGCGATCTGGTCGGTTCGCGATCCCGCGAAATTTTCCGACATGGAACCCGAGATCTTGAAGAACTGGCCGGAACTGGCCGATTTCTGTGCCGATTATAGCGCTGGTTTTGCGGCCTTCGCTGAGGAAGCCGGCAAGGCCCATATTGTTATCCCGCGTACCGTTCACGAGCGGTTAGATGCGGCCTTGCAGGCTTATTTGCCCGAACCTTACGTCTGCCCGAGTAGCGGCATGGTTGCCATCGCGCATGTTCTGGAAGAAAGCCGAACCTCCGATGATGAGGTTGCGATTGTCGGTTTCGGCCATGAAGGCTGGAGCCTGCACCCATTTGCCGCCGAACGACAACTGGTCGATGCCCTCACCCATGAGGGACGACTGATCCGAATTTCCGATACATCGATTTTCTCCGCGTCTGAAGGAGCCTGAGCCCATGCCTTACAAGATTTCCCGTGCCGCCTATGCCAGCATGTTTGGCCCGACCGTCGGCGACAAGGTTCGTCTTGCCGATACCGAACTGTTTATCGAGGTCGAGAAGGATTTCACGACTTATGGCGAGGAAGTAAAGTTCGGCGGTGGTAAGGTCATTCGCGACGGTATGGGCCAGAGCCAGGCGACGCGTGGGGAAGGGGCGGTTGATACCGTCATCACCAATGTCCTGGTCGTCGATCATAGCGGGATCTACAAGGCAGACGTCGGCCTCAAGGACGGTCGCATTCATGCTATCGGCAAAGCAGGCAACCCCGACACCCAGCCGGGCGTAACGATTATTGTCGGCCCTTCGACCGAGGCGATTGCGGGCGAAGGCAAGATACTGACGGCCGGCGGCATGGACGCGCATATCCATTACATCTGCCCGCAGCAGATCGAAGAAGCGCTGATGAGCGGCGTCACGACCATGCTGGGCGGCGGCTCCGGTCCCGCGCATGGTACGCTTGCCACCACCTGCACCGGCGCGTGGCACATCGAGCGCATGATCGAAAGCTTCGATGCATTCCCGATGAACCTCGCGCTGGCCGGCAAGGGCAATGCCTCTCTGCCTGCGCCGCTCGAGGAAATGATTCTGGCTGGTGCCTCCTCGCTGAAGCTGCATGAGGACTGGGGTACAACGCCTGCGGCCATCGACAACTGCCTGACGGTTGCCGATGCTTTCGACGTGCAGGTCATGATCCATACCGATACGCTGAACGAAAGCGGTTTCGTTGAAGACACGGTTGCCGCCATCCGGGGCCGCACCATCCACGCCTTCCACACCGAAGGTGCGGGCGGCGGTCACGCGCCCGATATTATCAAGGTGTGCGGCAATCCGAACGTCATTCCGTCTTCGACCAATCCGACGCGGCCCTATACGGTCAACACGCTGGCGGAGCATCTCGACATGCTGATGGTCTGCCACCACCTGTCGCCATCGATCCCGGAAGACATCGCATTCGCCGAAAGCCGAATCCGCAAGGAAACCATTGCCGCTGAAGATATCCTCCACGATATCGGCGCATTTTCGATCATTTCCTCCGACAGCCAGGCCATGGGCCGCGTCGGCGAGGTGGCAATCCGCACCTGGCAGACGGCCGACAAGATGAAGCGCCAGCGTGGCCGCCTCAAGGAAGAAACCGGCGAGAACGACAATTTCCGCGTTCGCCGCTATGTCGCGAAATACACCATCAACCCGGCTATCGCACACGGTATCTCTCACGAGATCGGTTCGATCGAGGTCGGCAAACGCGCCGACCTGGTATTGTGGAACCCGGCGTTCTTCGGCGTGAAACCGGACATGGTTCTTTTGGGCGGTTCGATTGCGGCGGCGCCCATGGGTGATCCGAATGCTTCGATCCCGACGCCGCAGCCGATGCATTACCGGCCGATGTTTGCCGCTTACGGCAAGCTGCGCACCAACTCTTCCGTCACATTCGTCTCGCAGGCATCGCTTGATGCCGGTCTCGCCCAGCGTCTCGGTGTCGCCAAGAAGCTACTGGCGGTAAAGAACGTTCGCGGTGGTATCTCCAAGGCATCGATGATCCACAATTCGCTGACCCCGCATATCGAGGTAGACCCGGAGACCTATGAAGTGCGTGCCGATGGAGAATTGCTGACCTGCGAACCGGCGACGGTTTTGCCAATGGCGCAGCGTTATTTCCTGTTCTGAGGAATTTTGCGAGCTCGGTCGTTCGCAGAGATGACAATTGTGCATAGCAGTTGTCCGGTGGACGTTTTTTGCGTTTTTTCTGCTGCATCGCAGCAGGTTTTGCGATAAGCGAAGCCCATAAATTCCGCGCGGATTGTTCCCAAGCTCTGCCGCGCTATAACGCCAGACAAGGAGATCAGACATGCTCGGCAAGAAAGTGCCCGCCGTTACCTTCCGCACGCGCGTTCGCGACGAGGCCGTTGGCGGCCCGAACCCGTTCCGTTGGCAGGACATGACCTCGGACGATTACTTCAAGGGCAAGAAGGTCGTTCTCTTCTCGCTGCCGGGTGCGTTCACGCCAACTTGCTCGACCTTCCAGCTTCCCGATTTCGAAAAGCTGGCAGGCGATTTCCGTGCGCTCGGCGTTGACGAAATCTACTGCCTGTCGGTCAACGATGCGTTCGTGATGAATGCATGGGCCAAGGGTCAGAACCTCGAAAACGTCAAGGTCATTCCTGATGGTTCGGGTGAGTTCACCCGCAAGATGGGCATGCTGGTCGCCAAGGACAACCTCGGTTTCGGCATGCGCTCCTGGCGCTACGCTGCTGTCATTAACGACGGTGTCGTTGAGCAGTGGTTTGAGGAAGAAGGCTATTCGGACAATTGCGAATCCGATCCCTACGGCGTTTCCTCGCCGCAGAACATTCTGGAAAGCCTCAAGGCGCGCGCTGCAGCCTGATTGCGGTTTTCCAGCTTTTCGACGGGGCCTGGCAGCAATGCCGGGCCTTTGTCTTTTTGGCGATAATGGTGCCTTGAAATCGGCTTCGCAATCCGCCAAAAATCGAGCCCCAAGACTGTTTCTGAATGGATACATCATGCTGCGCGTCACCTCTTATCTTCCTGCCGGAATCCCTGCCGACGAGCCGTCCGGTTACGTGACGCTTGCCCATGATCAGCGTCATCTTCGCCGCAAGCTTCTGCATCTTCAGAACGATGAAATGGTGATGCTGGATTTGAAGGAAGCGGTGCTGTTTGCCCACGGCGATCTGCTGGTGGTGGAAAACGGCGATCTGGTCGAGGTTCGTGCCGCCGATGAAAAGCTTTTTGAAATCAAGGCCAGGGATCGCCTTCATCTGATCGAACTGGCCTGGCATCTCGGCAACCGTCATCTGGCCGCGCAGATCGAGGACGAGCGTATTCTCATCCTGCGTGATCATGTCATCAGAGCGATGCTGGAGGGGCTCGGCGCCACGGTGCGTGATGTGGAAGAGCCGTTCCAGCCGGTTCGCGGCGCTTACCACGCCCATGGCGGCCATTCGCACGGGCACCATCACGACCATGATCATGGTCATCATCACCACGACCACGGCTGAGGCATGCGCGACGATCGTGACGTTGGCGCTTTGTTGCGTCTTCTGGCGTGGCTGTCGCCAGCGTTTCCCGTCGGGGCCTTTTCCTACTCCGGTGGTTTGGAAAAAGCTGTCGAGGATCGCAGGGTTCGGGATGCTTCAAGTCTCGGTGACTGGGTGGAAACTCTGCTGACGCATGGCGCCCTCTGGAATGATGCCGTGTTCTTGAGCAATGGCTGGCGCCATTACGGCGATGGCGCAGTCTTGCAGGATACGGCGGATCTTGCCCTGGCGTTGGCAGGCTCCGCGGAGCGGTATCGAGAGACGCTGCTGCTCGGCAATGCTTTTGCCGCCGCTGCCCGCGCATGGCCGCATCCGGTCTTCGAGCACCTGCCGAAACAGGCGCCTTATCCCATCACCGTTGGCGCTGTGGCGGGCGCACATGGTGTGCCGCTTGTGGACGCCATCGCTGCCTACCTGCATTCAGGTGTGTCGCAAGTCGTCTCGGCCGGCATCCGGCTCGGTATTGCGGGACAGACCGATGGTGTTTCCATCCTGGCGTCGAGTGAGAAGCGGGTGGCGGAAACCGCGGAGAGGGCGGCTCTCGCAACGCTTGATGACCTCGGCAGCGCGACGATTATCGCGGACACGGCGACGATGCGTCACGAGATACAGACGACGCGGCTCTTCCGCTCATAAACTGACCAATGGTTTGGTGCGGTGCAGCATGGCGCCCTTGAAGCGGTGGCGCGACGCGCTAAGGTAAAACAAAACGAAGCATTTCGAAGGGAACAACATCATGAAATCGGGAAATGGTCCGCTTCGCATCGGCATCGGCGGGCCGGTCGGTTCCGGCAAGACGGCGCTGACTGAAAAGCTCTGTAAGGCGATGAGCGCCGATTACTCCGTCGCAGTCGTCACCAATGACATCTATACCAAGGAAGATGCCGAAGCTCTGGTGCGCATGCAGGCACTGCCTTCGGAGCGCATTGTCGGCGTCGAGACCGGCGGTTGCCCGCATACGGCGATCCGTGAGGATGCGACGATCAATCTTCAGGCGATTGCCGGCCTGAATGAACGCTTTCCCGATCTCGATGTGATCTTCATTGAATCCGGCGGCGATAATCTGGCCGCGACGTTTTCGCCCGATCTTGCCGATATCACCATCTACGTGATTTCAGTTTGCCAAGGGGAAGAAATTCCTCGCAAGGGCGGGCCTGGTATTACCCGATCGGATCTTTTGGTGATCAACAAAAAGGATCTCGCCCCCTATGTCGGCGCGGACCTCGGCGTGATGGAAAGCGATGCGACACGGATGCGCAAGGAAATGCCGTTCGTTTTCACCGACATGAAGCGGGGCGACGGCATCGACCGCATCGTCGGTTTCCTCAAGCAACAGGGCGGTCTGTAAGAAAATGCCTGCGCTTCATTTCGGACCCTACGAGGTCCTGCGGTTCGTCGACGGCGTCTACAAGGCGCCGATTGACCATCTCATTCATCGTGAAGGAGAGGCGGCTCTGAAGACGGCGCTTTCCGCCTTCGATCGCCAAACTGTGGATGTCGACGTCAATTGTTTCGTTCTGTCCGGTTCAGACGGTTTGTCGCTGGTCGATGCCGGTTGTGGAACCGCGTGGGGTGACAGTTACGGACACGCACGTGCTGCGATGATTGCGGCGGGCATTGAACCGAAGGACATCAAACGCATCCTGCTGACGCATATCCACGGCGATCATGCGCTTGGCCTGTTCAATGGGAGCGCTCCCTATTTTCCGAATGCGGAAATATGGATTCCAGAAGCGGATCTCGCTTTTTTCACGAATGAAAGTGAGCGCCAGAAGTTGCCACCCGCACGGCAAGGCGCCTTCGATATCGCGGCCCGAATTCTCGATATCTGCGGGCAAATGGTGAGACCGATACCGACGGGGCGCATTGCCGATGGGATCGAGGCAATTTCCTTGCCTGGACACACGCCAGGTCAAACGGGTTACCTGATTGGCGAAGGGGCAAGCAAGCTGTTGCTGTGGGGCGATGTTTTGCACAGCACGGATCTTCAGGCTGCCGATCCGGCCGTTGGTTTCATTTACGATATCGATCCGCAGCTTGCCTATGACACACGCTTCACAGCGCTGAACGATGCTGCCGAGAACGGTTGGCTGGTGTCCGGTGGTCATCTGGGCGGGTTTTTCCACGTCACCCGTGAGAACGACGCGTATCGTTTCATTGCGTACTGACGGGTAGCGACAAAAGCAAGGCGGGACACCTTTCGGTATCCCGCCCTTCGTCCTCCCCCGAAGAATTCTAGATTTGTTTCAGCGCTGCGACGTCGTTGACCTGCACGATGCGGCCTCTGACGGTCACACCTGCCTTCTTGAGCGACGAGAAGGCGCGCGATAACGCTTCCGGAGCAAGGCCAAGCTTGCCGGCGAGCAGGCTCTTCTGGAAGGGCAGGCGTAGCGAAAAGGATGCGGCATCACGGGGGCCGTGGGTCACGAGATAATGGGCGACGCGCTGCGGCGCGGTCTGCAAGCGATCGTTGGCGATACATTCCATGCTGCCAAGCGCGTTATTGGACAAGCACCGCATGATGGCCTTGGCGATTGCCGGTTCCTGATCGACGAGGAACCTGATCCTCTCGAGATCAAAACGGGCAAGTGTAGTGGTTTCGGCCGCTTGTGCGTTGAAGCGGTAGCTGTCGCTACCGAAGATCAGGCATTCGTTGAATGTGTCTCCCGGGCCGCAAATGCGAATGTCGGCTTCTCGACCATGCCGGTCCAGTCGATAAAGGCGCACATATCCCGTAAGCACGCAGTAAAAATGCTGTGCGCTCTCGCCTTCCTTGAAAATGATATGGCGTGCGGTGGCGCTTGCTACGGATGCGGCGTCTATCAACCGCAAGGCCGCAGCGTCATCGGCAATACCGAGCAACGGCGCACGCAACAGGATGTTGCGGTCCTTGTTGCTGAGCTTGACTGTCTTGTTCATATCCCTGCGGCCCCCGCCCAACCCGTTTGCCGGGTTGTTCGAAGCAACGCGGAAGCCTGTTTGTTCCCGCTCCCCGACGCTTGTTTGAAAAAGGTTCATCGCATCGTCCCTCGACCGGCAATTTCCGATGCGGATGAAACTAGCAGCTATGGAGGAAAGGGAATTGATTTCGATCAAATGGCGGACGTGCCTGTCACATTCGTTCAATTTTTTTGCCGGACCGCATAAATGAAAACGCCGGGTTTTGGGCCCGGCGTCGTCTTTGATTTATTCGGCAGCCAATGGCGGCAGACGTAATATCTTTCCGCCCTTGTCACCGGGTTTTTCTGCTCCACCCTTCTCCATGCTGGCGACGCGCGCCTCCAGGGAAGAAAGTGCCAGACTGTTTTCACGGGCGATGCCCGACAGTTCCTCGTTGGACAGTGCAGGGTCCTCGTGCTCCTTCTTGCCGACGAAGCGGCCGAAGAGATGAGCGAGCAGGCGCGAGAGGTCGTCCATGATAAGGAAGAACGCGGGCACGACGATCAGCGAAAGCACGGTCGAGACGATGATGCCACCAATCACCGCAATGGCCATAGGTGCACGGAACGAGCCGCCTTCGCCGACGCCAAGCGCTGATGGCAACATGCCGGCCGACATGGCAATCGAGGTCATGATGATGGGGCGGGCGCGCTTGCGGCCCGCTTCGACCATGGCCTGAACCCGCTCCATACCGTGTCGGCGCATCTCGATGGCGAAATCCACCAGCAGGATGGCGTTTTTCGTGACGATACCCATCAACATCAGAATGCCGATCAGAACGGGCATCGACAGTGCGTTCTGCGTGATGATGAGGGCTACGGCTACGCCACCGATGGCAAGCGGCAACGAGAACAGGATGGTGAAGGGCTGGATCACATCCTTGAAGAGAAGGATGAGCACCACCAGCACCAGCATCAGACCGAGCAGCATGGCGTTGACGAAGCCTTGCTGCATTTCTCCCTGCACCTTGGCATCGCCACTTTCCGCGAGACGGACGGTCGGCGGCAGCCTTGTTTCTTCAACGATGCGTTTGAATTCGGCCGTCGAAGTATCAAGAGCGGTACCGAAGGGAACGTCGGAACCGATGGAGACAACGCGGTTACGGTCGTTGCGCTTGATTGAGCTTGGACCTTCCGAATAGTCGATATCGGCGACGCTGTAGAGCGGGACCAGAGAACCCGATGCTGTCTTGATCTTCAGCGCCCGGATGGTTGCCAGATCACGGCGGGTATCGAGCGACGCCTGCACGCGGATCGGGATCTGCCGGTCGTCGAGAGAGATCTTGGTAAGCTGCGCATCGATATCGCCGATGGTTGCCACGCGTACGGTCTGAGAAATCTGCTGCGGCGTAATGCCGAGGCGAGCAATTTCATCCTTGCGTGGGCGGATCTGCAGTTCAGGACGTGGCAGAGCGCCTTCCGAGCTGACATTGGCGAGGATGGGCGATCCTCTCAGACGCGATTCCAGCACGCCAACGGCGTCGTTCAGATCCTGTTCGTTCTTGGACAGGAAGTTGAAGCTCAGTTCACGTTCCGCACGGTCGTTCAGCTTGATGATCCGGACATCCGGGATAGCGTTGACCTTTGCGAAGATATCGCGTTCGACATCCCATTGCGGGCGTGTGCGTCCGGTTTCTTCGACCTTGGGAAGGTATTGGCCAATCAGCGGGATTGAGCCCAGCCCCTTGTTCACCAACATTTTGACGAGTGAATGATCGAGGTGCTGGAGAATGACGTTGACGGTTGCTCGGCGTAGTTCGAGATCACCCTTGGGCGACGCGCCACCAAGAACGAAGACACTCTCCACACCATTGATGTCGCGGATGGCGTGATAGATGGCTGTCGTCGTGCGGTCGGTCTCATCCAGTGTCGCATTTGGCGGCAACTCGATGGACAACGTCACACGCGAAGCATCATCCGGCGGCAGGAAGCTGCCGGGAACGCCGCTGAGAAGGAAGACGGAGCCGACGAGGAAAGCGATGGCACCCAGCAAGGTCAGATAGCGTGACCACCAATAGTGGGTGGTGGCTGTGACCATGCGCGTGTAGGCCTTCATCAGCCTGCCATCATTGTCGTGGTGGTCGTCCATCGCATCTTCGGCACGCATCAGATAAGCGGCCATCAATGGCGTTATCAGGCGTGCGACCATCAGCGAGAAGAACACGGAGAAGGCAACCGTCAGGCCGAACTGAATGAAGTATTGGCCGGGTATGCCGGGCATGAAGGACACGGGCACGAAGACGGCGATGATGGTGAAGCTGGTCGCAATCACCGCAAGGCCGATTTCATCCGCTGCCTCGAGCGCTGCGCGGTAAGGCGTTTTGCCCATTTTGATGTGGCGGGCAATGTTTTCGATTTCCACGATGGCATCGTCGACGAGAATACCCGTGGCGAGTGTCAAAGCCAGGAAGCTGACGAGGTTGAGCGAAAAGCCCAGCATGTCCATGATCCAGAACGTCGGGATCGCTGACAACGGCAAGGCGACAGCCGAGATCAGGGTGGCGCGCCAGTTCTTCAGGAACAGGAAGACCACGATGACGGCGAGGATCGCGCCTTCAATCAGCGTGTGGAGTGCTGCTTCGTAGTTGCCGTAGGTGAAATAGACCGCATCATCGACCATCTGGATCGATACATCCGGATTGTCCTTGCGGACCTGGTCGAGACTTTCGGCCACCGTTTCGGCAACGGATACTTCGCTGGCACCCTTGGCGCGGAACACCGCAAAGGTAACGGCCGGGTTGCCGTTGAAGCGCGAGAAGGATTTCGGCTCTTCATAGGTATCGGTCACGGTGCCGAGTTCGGAGAGCTTGACGAAACGATCTCCTGAAAGCGCAATGGTCGTATTGGAGAGGTCCGCCACGTTGCGCGTGTCGCCCAGCGTGCGGATCGTCTGCTCGTTGCCGCCGATCTGGCCGCGACCAGAACCGAGATCGATATTGGTGCCACGAAGCTGGGTGTTCACCTCGGTGGCGGTAATGCCATAGGCGTCCAGCTTGGCCGGGTTGAGAGAGACACGCACTTCGCGGTCTGCGCCGCCGTAGCGGTCAACCTTTCCGACGCCAGACTTACCCTGAAGCGAGCGCTTGATCGTGTCATCCACGAACCAGGACAGCTCTTCCAGCGTCATGTTGGGCGAGGAAACCGCAAAGGTCTGGATTGCCTGCCCCTCGACGTCGATCTTGGTGACGATCGGCTCTTCGATATCAGCCGGCAAGTCGCTGCGGATCTTGTCGATGGCGTCCTTGGTGTCCTGAACAGCCTCTTCAGTCGGCTTTTCAATGCGGAACATCACGGTCGTGGTCGACTGCCCGTCCACCACGGTCGACTGGATTTCATCGATGCCGCTGATCGCGGCAACGGCGTCCTCGATCTCCTTCGTCACCTGCATTTCCAGTTCCGACGGCGATGCGCCGCTCTGGGTCACGGTGACGGAAACGACGGGAACGTCGATATTGGGGAAACGGGTAATCGGCAGGGCGTAAAACGCCTGCATGCCGAGGAACATCAACAGCGCAAAGCCCAGAAGCGGCGCAATCGGGTTGCGGATTGACCATGCAGAGAAATTCATATCATTCCCTCAGTCAGTTGGACGCAGTGGTCTGGGCTTCTACCGGTTTGATCCGGTCGCCATCACGGACGAATGCTCCAGCTTTTTCGACAACCATGTCTCCAGCCGCGATGCCGCTGACAATCTGAATGAAACCGCCGTCTTCGATGCCGGTTTCGATCTTGACCTGCTTGACGACATCACCTTCGATCTTGCGCGTCGTCGAGCCTTGGCGTCCCGCCGTCACGGCCGAAAGAGGCAGGGAGAGTGCCGTTGTCTCTTCGACGATGATTTCGGCGCTGGCGTACATGCCGGCACGCGCTGGGCTATCAACCGGCAATACGACATGCACGGAGCCGAGGCGCGTGGTTGCATCCACCGTCGGCGAGACGAGGCGTACCTTGCCTTCTATTTTCGCGCTTCCGCCGGCAACCGTCAAATAGGCTTTCTGACCGACCTTGATCTTCTGGATATCGGTTTCTGAGAGATCCGCGACCAGTTCGATGGCCCCATCCTTGATGATGGTGAAGAGCGGGGTGCCGGCACCGCTAGCGACGGCGCCGACCTTGGCGTTTTTGGCCGAGACAATGCCGGCAACGGGAGTTTTGACGCCCGTGCGTGTCAACCGCAGATCAACGTCCTCGATCTGGGCATCGACAACCTTGATGTCCGCTTCACCCGCCGAAACGGCCTGTTTGGCGGCATCCAGGCGTGCCTTTGCGACTTCCGCTGCGGCTTGTGTCTGTTCGACCTGGGAAACTGAGCCGGAACCGGTCTGGCCGAGTCTTGCGGCACGATCACGCTGACGAATGGCATCGTTCAGATTGGCTTCGGCCTCGAGGACCTGCGCCTTGGACTGGGTAAGCGAGGCTTGAGCCTTGGCCTTATTGGCCTCGTACTGGCACTTCTGCAGGATCAGGCTGTCTGTAGAGAGTTCGGCAAGAACCGCATTGGCTTCCACCTGGTCGCCGATATCGGCGTTCAGCTTATCGATGGAGAGGCCATCGACCAGAGGCTGCACATAAATCTCGTCCACCGGCTTGATGGTGCCGGTTGCAATGACGCGATCCACGAGCGGTCGCTCGGCCGCGTGGACAACGACGATGGAGGGTAGGTTCTGGCGTGCTGCGGAAGGCTGACTTTCGCCTTCGGCCAGCACCGGAAGCGGCAAGATCGCCACGGAAAGGAGAAGGACAGCAACCCGGCCAAGCTTTGATTTGTATCGCATGTGTCTTAGTCCGCCAATCTGCTCGCATTTCCTACAGCCGAAGGCTTCCACAACAAGGACATGCGACAATGAATCTGAAACAAGGGGTACAATACTTGCTTTTCAATCCTCCCGATTCGAACGCCCCTCAACGCGAATCTTCAAGCACCTCAGCTTTGGTGCTTTTTATACAAGATCAAAAAGTGCAGTCTTGTGGCGGGGACTCTAGTTCTTTGCCGGGTGCAAATCAATCCGGGCAACAGGCATGCTTGATATACATTTTTGTATAACGCAACATATTGAAACTTATGGCTGGCGAACCCGGGGTGTAGAAAAAATGCGCGATATAAACATACCGCGCATCTATAATGCTTTCAAACAGCAGAGATTTATTTCAGCGCAGCTTCGCTGATTTCAGTGGTGAAGGCGCCGACAGGTTCTTTGGTGATGACCGGATCGGAGCCGCCGCCGAGCAGCGTCTTGACGGTACGGTCATAATCCGCCTTGTCGAGAGCGCCTGTCGAACCTGCGATCAGCTTGGCCACTTCCGTCATCATGCCCTTCTGGTGAGCTTCCGTCTGTGCGCCGGAGGCATCGTTTTCCAGAACGATATCGGCGGCATCATCCGGATTTTCCTCCGCCCATTTCCAGCCCTTCATCGAAGCGCGAACGAACTTAACGAGGTTTTCCTTGAACTTTGCGTCCTTCAGCTTGTCTTCCAGCACGTAGAGGCCATCTTCGAGCGTGGCGACGCCCTCATCTTCGTATTTGAAGGTGACGAGATCGCTGGCCTTGATGCCAGCTTCCAGAACCTGCAGATATTCGTTGTAGGTCATCGTGGAAATGCAGGCGGCCTGCTTCTGCAGCAACGGATCAACGTTGAAGCCCTGCTTCAGTACGGTCACACCATCCGCGCCACCGGTGGTGGGGATCTTCAGATGCGACATCCACGACAGGAATGGATATTCGTTGCCGAAGAACCAGACGCCGAGTGTCTTGCCCTTGAAGTCGTCAGGTTTTGTGATGCCGGTTTCCTTGAGGCAGGTCAGCATCATGCCGGACTTCTTGAACGGCTGGGCGATGTTGACGAGCGGCACGCCTTTTTCGCGGGTCGCAAGCGCCGATGGCATCCAGTCGACGATAACGTCTGCGCCACCGCCGGCCAGAACCTGGGCCGGTGCGATATCCGGGCCGCCCGGCTTGATGTCGACATCGAGACCTTCGGCCTCATAGAAACCCTTGTCCTTGGCGACGTAATAACCCGCGAACTGTGCCTGGGTGACCCATTTCAGTTGCAATGTCAGTTTTTCAGCGGCCTGAACGTTGAAGGCCGTCATCATCGCCGCACCGGCAAGAAGAAGAGATGCTAGTCTTGTTTTCATCGCTGTTCCCTTTTTTCGTTGTTTACGTTCGTCCCCCACGGACGGACGGATGCCAGAAGGTGACGGCCCGCTCTGCGAGCGCCACAAGACCGTAAAAGCCGGAGCCGGCCAACGCCGCGACGGCGATTTCGGCCCAGACCATATCGACATTGCTGCGGCCCATTTCCGCAGAAATTCGGAAGCCCATGCCGACGATCGGCGTGCCGAAGAATTCTGCAACGATGGCACCGATCAATGCCAGCGTGGAGTTGATTTTGAGTGCGTTGAAGATGAAGGGCCATGCCGCGGGCAGGCGCAGCTTCACCAGTGTTTGCCACCAGCCTGCCGCGTAAGTGCGCATAAGGTCTCGCTCCATGTGACTGGATGCAGCAAGCCCCTGCACGGTGTTCACCAGCATGGGGAAGAAGGTCATGATGACGACAACCGCCACTTTCGATTGCCAGTCGAAACCGAACCACATGACCATGATCGGCGCGATGCCGACCACTGGTAGCGCTGAGACGAAGTTGCCGATGGGCAGTAGGCCGCGTTGCAGGAATGGTGAGCGGTCGATGAGAATGGCAACGGCAAAGCCCAACCCGCAGCCGAGCACATATCCTGTCAGCACGGATTTGATGAAGGTCTGGCGGAAATCCGCCCACAGGGTCGGCAATGACGATATCAACCGCAGAAAAATGGCACTTGGCGCAGGCAGCAAGATCGGCGGAACGGAAAAGCCGCGAACGATGCCCTCCCACAAAACGATCAGCGCAAGGCCGAACAGCAGCGGTACCGCAATTCCGACCGTGCGTCTGGCGGCGGGCATGGTGAAATTTCGACGCACCAGCCACTCATTGAGACACCATGCGATAACCCAAAAGGCGATGGCGAAGACAAACCAGCCGGGATTGCTCATGGCCTCTCTCCCATTCTTTTCAGCACCGCCGTGTGGGCAAGGCCGATAATCGAAACCAGTATGGCAGCCACGGCCGCAGCCATGAACAAAGCCGCCCAGATCTGCACGGTCTGGCCGTAATAGGAGCCGGAGAGCAGGCGGGCACCAAGGCCGGCGACAGCACCGGTCGGCAATTCACCGACAATTGCGCCAACCAGCGAGATAGCGACCGCGATTTTCAGTGAGGTGAAGAGGTAGGGCAGGGCGGACGGCCAGCGTAGCTTCCAGAAAATCTGGCTCGGTGACGCATTATAGGTGTGCATCAGATCGCGCTGGATGGTTTCGGGACTGCGCAGACCCTTCACCATGCCGACAACGATCGGGAAGAAGCTGAGATAGGTGGAAATGAGCGCCTTGGGCAAAAGACCCGAAATGCCGATGGAGTTCAGCACAACGATAATCATCGGCGCGACCGCAAGGATCGGGATCGTCTGGCTGGCGATGATCCACGGCATCACGGAACGGTCCATGGCGCGGTTGTGGACAATCGCGACTGCCAAGAGAATACCGAGAACCGTGCCGATGGCGAAACCCAGCAGGGTAGCCGACAGTGTTACGCCAGAATGATAGACGAGGCTGCGCTTGGACGTGATCGCCTTATTGACGGTGGTGTCCCAAAGCTCGGCGACGATCTGGTGGGGCGCGGGCAGAACAGGGCGCTCCTGCGCAAAAGTTTGCGGCAGAAGCTGCCAGAAGCCTGCTTCCTGACCGGCGCGTGCAGACTGATCACGGGCGAATGGCATGTTGAGGTAGACGACCGCCAGATGCCAGATGACGAGAATGGCGAGAACGACGGTGACGACAGGCAGAACACGGTCGCGAAAAAGGGTCATTGCTGGGCCCTTCTTTTCAAGAGCAATGGGGGCCGTCTGTGCGTGAGATCAGCCCTCATAGCTATGCCCCGCCTTCAACCCTTCTCGAACGCGGTGGGCAATTTCCAGAAACTCCGGTGTTTCGCGGATCTCCAGTGGGCGCTCTCGCGGAAGGGTGGATTCGATCACGTCTGTTACCCGGCCTGGCCGTGGCGACATCACAACGATCTTGGTGGAAAGATAAACGGCCTCGGGAATGGAGTGCGTGACGAAGCAGATCGTCTTGCCGGTCGCATCCCACAGTTTCAGGAGCTGCTCGTTCAGATGGTCGCGCACAATCTCGTCCAATGCGCCAAACGGCTCATCCATCAGCAGGAGATCGGCATCGAAGGCAAGGGCACGGGCGATCGATGCGCGTTGCTGCATGCCGCCAGACAGTTGCCAGGGATATTTCTTGCCGAAACCGGCGAGGTTGACGAGGTCAAGCGTACGCTCGACACGCTCCTGCTGTTCGGCCCTGGTGTAGCCCATGATCTCGAGCGGTAGCGCGATATTCTTTTCTATGGTGCGCCACGGATAAAGTGCTGCGGCCTGAAACACGTAGCCGTAAGAGCGATCCTTGCGGGCATTCTCCGGCGTTGTGCCATTGACGGCGATCTCTCCGGATGTGTGTTTTTCGAGATCGGCGATGACCCGAAGGAAGGTGGTCTTTCCGCATCCGGAAGGGCCGATGAAGGAGACGAAGTCACCCTTGCCAACCTCGAGATTGACGTTGGACAGCGCGTGCACGGGGCCATCATTCGTCTCAAAGGTCAGGCCCAGATTTTTTGCCGAGACGACGGAGTATGAAGAGGACGTATTCATCGGGGTTCGTTCACACTTTCCGCCAGGGCCGCACGCGCCAGCGGCAGCATTTGTGTTTCGGTGAGTTTCGCAAGCGGCAGTCCGGACACGCCGTCGATGGCAAGCCAGCGAACTTCCTCTATTTCGGCCCGTGGCAGGACGCCGGTCGTAAGGCGGGCGATGAAGGTATGGGCGACGACATCCGCGCCCGTTTCGTTGGCCGCTTCTTCGCGAAAAACACCTTTGTAGCTTGCCGTATTGGCAGGAAGCACAAGACCGATCTCCTCGGCCAGTTCCCGATGCAGAGCTTCTTCGGCTGTTTCACCGGCATCTATCTTGCCGCCCGGCTGCATGAACTGTGTGGTGCCGCGCTTGCGCACCACCAGCATCTCCCGCCTGTCATTCAACAGGATGGCTGCCGCAATTACGATTTCAGGTCTTGATACAGTGCTCACAGTCACACTCCGCTCGCGGGGATGCCGGTGCGTTCCACCTTGCGCGGCGCGACGAGTTCCTTCCAGGTCGACAGCGCCCTGTTGACGGCGGGGTAGGGATCGCGAGCAACGAACTTGCCATGTCCTTCCTGTGTCTTGATGGTTGTCTCTTCGACGGTGACCAGTCCACGCGACAGGGTGAAGCGCGGCAGGCCCTTGACCTTCTGTCCCTCGAAGACGTTGTAGTCGATTGCTGATTGCTGACCGGCGGCAGTGATCGTCTTTTCGCGCTGAGGGTCCCAGACGACGATATCTGCATCGCTACCGACGAGGATCGCCCCTTTCTTCGGGTAGATGTTGAGGATCTTGGCGATGTTCGTCGAGGTGACGGCGACGAACTCGTTCATCGTCAACCGTCCAGTCGCCACACCGTGCGTCCACAACAATGGCATGCGATCCTCAAGCCCGCCGGTGCCGTTCGGGATCTTGCGGAAATCGCCGATGCCGAAGCGCTTCTGTTGCGTCGTAAAGGCGCAATGGTCTGTCGCCACACATTGAAGGGAGCCGGCGGCGAGGCCTGCCCAAAGGCTGTCCTGATGCTGTTTGTTGCGGAAGGGTGGCGACATGACGCGACGGGCAGCGTGATCCCAGTCGGCACTGGCGTATTCGCGTTCGTCGAGGACAAGATGCTGGATCAGTGGTTCGCCGAAAACCCGCATGCCGTTCTGCCGGGCACGGCGGATCGCTTCATGCGCCTGTTCGCAGGAGGCATGCACAACGTATAGCGGTGCTCCAGCCATATCGGCAATGATGATGGCGCGGTTGGTTGCCTCGCCCTCCACAGAGGCAGGACGCGAATAGGCGTGTGCCTCCGGGCCGTTGTTACCTTCCGCGATCAGTTTTTCCTGCATCTGGGCGACGATATCGCCGTTTTCGGCATGCACGAACGGGATAGCGCCCAGTTCCGCGCAGCGCGAGAACGAGGCAAACATCTCGTCGTCGTTCACCATCAGCGCGCCCTTGTAGGCCATGAAATGCTTGAAGGAGTTGATGCCCTTTTCTTCAACGATGGTCTTCATCTCATCGAAGACCTGTTTGCCCCACCATGTCACGGCCATGTGGAATGAGTAATCGCAATTGGCGCGCGTTGCCTTGTTGTCCCAGCGTTGCAAGGCATCAAGAAGCGACTGGCCGGGGTCCGGCAGGCAGAAGTCCACGACCATGGTGGTTCCGCCAGACAGCGCCGCACGCGTGCCGCTTTCGAAATCATCAGCGGAATAGGTGCCCATGAACGGCATTTCCAAATGCACGTGCGGGTCTATCCCGCCTGGCATGACATAGCAGCCGGTCGCGTCCAGCACCTCGTCACCCAGGAGGTCCGGGCCGATCCCGATGATCTTGCCGCCGTCAATTTTGACGTCCGCCCTGTATGTCAGGTCGGCCGTGACGATGGTGCCGTTCTTGATCACTGTGGCCATTGGTCGTTCCCCTTATTTATTGCCGCAGTCAATCACCCGAGATTTATGATCTCAAGGACTGAACATCATGTCTGATCGTGGTTTGGTGCGGAGCCGCGAGGCACTGAAATGACTCCTCCGTCTGGAAAGCATGCTCATGCCTTCGCCCCCTGCTGCTGAATGTCCTTGACCATGAACAGGCTGTGAGGGTTTTCCTCGTAGTCTGCAAAAGGCCCGCATTGCTGATAACCGAGAGCTTCGTAGAGACCGACTGCCTCGACATTCAGCGGACCGGTCTCGACATAAAGCCGGTTGACGCCACGTTCCGTTGCCAGTGCCTGCAGAGCCGCCATGATCTTGCGGCCGATGCCGTGACCTCGTGCGTCGTCATGCACGAAGATGCGCTTCAGTTCGGCACTGCCATCGTCAAACCATTTGATCGCGCCACAGGCGACGGCCTTGCCATCCAGTCTTCCGACCAGGAAAGAAATATCCGGCTTGGAAAGGGCATCCAGGTCAACGGCGAAGTTGCCTTCCGGCGGATAGAGCGACGCCATGTATTCGTCCGAAAGCCCGATCAGCGCCACCACCTCGGGCTGGTTCGGATGCTCAATTGCAATTGTCACAGTCACGCCACGATCTCCGCCGTCTCAAGCACGGCATGCAGAAGGACATCACATCCGGCTGCTGCCCATTCAGGGGAGATTTCCTCCGCTTCATTGTGGGAGAGACCGTCGACACAGGGGCAGAAGATCATGGTCGTTGGTGCCAGTTTCGCCGTCCAGCAGGCATCGTGGCCTGCGCCGGAAATGATATCCATGTGGCTGTAGCCCAATTTGTCGGCTGCGGTGCGAACACGGTCCACCAGCACCGGATCGAAGGCAATAGGGTCGAAATGGCCAATGGCCTCAATCGAGCAGCCAACTCCGAGTTCGGCGGCAATCTTTGGCGCTTCCTGTTCGAAAATGGCGCGCATGCTGTCGAGTTTCGACTGATCGGGGGTGCGCAGATCAATGGTGAAGACCACTTTACCGGGCAGGACGTTGGGGGAATTCGGTGTGAAGTTCATTCGGCCGACGCCGGCGACGGCGCCCGGCTGGTGGGCCATGGCGACTTCCTGCACTTTTTCAAGAATGCGGGCGGCTGCCAGTCCGGCATTGACGCGCATTGCCATCGGTGTGGAGCCTGTATGCGCTTCTTTGCCGGTCAGCGTGATTTCCAGCCACCACAGTCCCTGGCAATGGGTAACGACACCAATCTGTTTTTCTTCGGCCTCAAGAATCGGTCCCTGTTCGATGTGATACTCGAAATAGGCGTGCATCTTGCGCGCGCCGACCTCTTCGTCGCCGAGCCAGCCGATGCGCTTGAGTTCTTCTCCATAGGTCTTGCCGTCGCTATCGGTGCGCGCATAGGCGTAATCGAGCGTATGAATACCGGCGAACACGCCTGATGCCAGCATTGCAGGGGCAAACCGTGCGCCTTCTTCGTTGGCCCAGTTTGTCACGACAATCGGATGTTTGGTGGTGATATTGAGATCGTTGAGGCTGCGGACGACCTCCAGTCCGGCAAGCACACCAAGCACGCCGTCAAATTTCCCGCCGGTCGGCTGGGTATCGAGATGGCTGCCCATGTAGACGGGCAGGGCGTCCGGGTCGCTGCCCGGGCGGGTTGCGAACATCGTGCCCATCCTGTCGATGCCGACGCTCATCCCGGCCTCTTCGCACCAGCGCCGGAACAGGCTGCGACCTTCGGCATCCTCGTCAGTCAGCGTCCGGCGGTTGTTGCCGCCAGCAATGCCGGGTCCGACTTTCGCCATCTCCATCAAGCTGTCCCACAGGCGATTGGTATCAACCGCCAAATTCTTACCCGCTGCCATGAAGTGTTGTCCTCGCAGTTTGTTGTTATTGCGGATGCAAAGCTCGTGCCGTTCCCATTTTCCGCCTGTAAGAACAAGGTCATTGCCTTGCGATAATGATGGCGGATAAATTGACCGACTGGTAAACATTGCAAATTCGCGAAAATGTCAGCAAGGGATTTTTGTGACGAATCGCAATGATTTTGCCTAAACTGTGCGCTGTGATTATTTTTTAATCTAGCCCTTTTAGCAGATGCATTAAAAAGAAACAGAGAGCGCCGATGGCAAAACCGCGAGCAGCAAAAACACAGAAGCGCACGCGTATCCAGGAAGAGAAACAGGAAACCATTCTCGAGGCGGCGCTCAGCGTTTTTTCGGTCAACGGTTTCCGCGGTTCCACCATTGACCAGATCGCCGAGGCGGCGGGCATGTCGAAGCCCAACGTGCTCTATTATTTTCGTACCAAAGAGGCCATGCATCGGGCTCTGATCGAGCGTGTGCTGGACACCTGGCTTGACCCGTTGCGCGCTTTCGATGCGACGGGCAATCCAGAAAGCGAAATACGGTCTTATATCCGCCGAAAGCTTGAGATGTCGCGGGACTATCCGCGGGAGAGCCGTCTGTTTGCCAACGAGATTCTGCAGGGCGCACCGCATATAGAAGATGAGTTGAAGGGGCCGCTCAAACAACTGGTGGATGAAAAGGCGGAGGTGATCCGCGTCTGGATCAAGGCGGGCCGTATTGCCAAATGCGACCCCTATCACCTGATTTTTTCCATCTGGTCCACAACCCAGCATTATGCGGACTTCGATGTTCAGGTGCGTGCTGTCCTCGGCGACGAGAAATCCGGCGAAGGCCGTTTTGAGGATGCTGCCCGTCATCTCGAGCAACTTTTCATGGGTGGGTTGAAAATCGGCGATTAGCTCTGATTTTCCACGCGGAAAAGTTATGGGCTAAAACATGATAAAAATTATCACCTTTATACTTTACTCTAAAACTCATCTTTATTATGGTGCCGGCATTCCGATCAAAAGGCTCTGACGATCAGAGTGCAACAGACAACCGGTAGGTGAGTGCATGGCACGCAAGGAAAAGAAGAAGGCCGATCGCGGCGGCAAGCAGGGCAAGGCATCGCAGCAGTCCGAAAGAGATGTTGTCGATACCCAGCCCTCCGGCCCGAAAAGCTTTCTTTATGTTGGCGGCCGTGACTGTCAGGTCGCGCATCTTCGCCAGATCGCCAGCAATTTCGGTGCGGAACTCATTCATCACGATGGTGGGTTGCGCGAAGCGGTTTCCCGCATCGATACCGTTCTTCCTTCCGTCGACTGCGTGTTCTGCCCGATCGACTGTATCAGCCACGATGCGTGTCTGCGGGTGAAGTCCGGTTGCAAGAAATTCGGCAAGACGTTCATTCCGCTGCGCAACGGCAGCAAATCCAGTCTGGAGCGTGCACTTCAGACGATGAATGAACGGACCGCAAGCGATGAGCGAAGAGCGCAATAACGTTACGGATAGAGACGCCGAAGCGGCGGGTGAAGCCTGCCGCGTCGAGCTTCATAAAATGGCCGAACAGGCTGCCGATCCGGTTTTGACCGAAATGTTCGAAATCGTCGGAGAGCGTGAGCGGCGCAACCGTGCCGCCAGACACGCCAGCAATGTGGTGAACTTCCCTTATCTCAGGACACGTCAGCCAGGAGAGGCCTCGACATTCGACCCCGGCCGAGACGCTGCCGAGGGTCGCAATGTCTTGAAGTTTCGTCGGTAAAAGAGCTGATAGGATCAGTTTTTCGGCTTCATGAACGCGCCGACTGCCAGAACGAGCCAGCCTGCGACCATACCCATGCCGCCGGCCGGTGCCGCGAATGGAAACAGGCTGTTACCGGAAAAGTGCCGCGAGACGAGGTCGCCGACGAAAAGCGCTGTGCCGATGCCAAGCACCAAGCTTGCGGGCATCGCCGTTCTGATGCGTTCCCAGCCGACGGAAAGCGCGATGAGGACCGGCGCGTGAGCAAGCGCCATGGCCGAGGCTTTCCCCAGCATGTAGGTCTCGCCGGTGTGGGTCGCTGCCGCTGCTAGCATGACGCCGCAAGCGCCGAGAACGCTTCCCAAAAACAGGATAAATGAACGCAGTCTCTCGCTCTTCATGATGCGCTTTCTTCCTGATTCTGCATGTGGAGTGCCAGCCGCTCGACCGGTGCCCAGATGATGTCCCGGAGTTTCGGATTCTCGATTGTTTCGTCCATGGCGCGACGGAAGCAGAGCAGCCATTCGTCGCGTTCCGCCGGACCGATCGGTGCAGCGAAATGGCGACGCCGCAACATCGGATGTCCGTATTTTTCGACATAGACCGGTGGTCCGCCAAGATAACCGGTCAGATAGTCATAAAATTTGCTCTCGCTACCCGAGAGATCGGCTGGATGGATGGCCCGGCACCGAGCAGCCTCCGGCAAAGTATCCATC
This sequence comes from Agrobacterium tumefaciens, assembly GCA_025559845.1. Classification (NCBI taxonomy): domain Bacteria; kingdom Pseudomonadati; phylum Pseudomonadota; class Alphaproteobacteria; order Hyphomicrobiales; family Rhizobiaceae; genus Agrobacterium; species Agrobacterium tumefaciens. The sequence continues at coordinate 2,506,988 of CP048469.1, read as the reverse complement.
AACGCGTAGAAACGTTTTGAAAGGGCGCGCACTGTGGCATCGCCGCCAATGGCTTCGTAAAGGGTAATGGTTTCGCCGCTCAAGTTGGCCTCCCGCTCTTACCGGTTCTTATCGCGCCCGGTTGCAGCAAGAGCAACATCAAAACGCGAGGTGCGTCATTCGGCCCCTCGCGTTTTTCTCAACTCGCAAATCAACCGAAATTGCGGATGAGATCGAGGCCCTTGTGAAGCAGCGTTTCGGCTTCGTCCTGATTGGCTGCCTCGACGTAGCAGCGCATTTCAGGCGCATTGCCCGAAGGGCGGAAGTGGATCGTGCTGCCATTCGTCAACGCGACACGCAATCCATCGATATCGCTGGTGGCCTTCACGGCACCAACCGGCTCGAGGAATTTTGCCAGATTGTCCTTCGACGCGCGCAGATAGGACATCAGTGCGGCACTTTTCTCCTGCGCGAAGTTTTCAAGGCGGTCCGCCGCAGCAACCGGCAAGTTGTAGGCACTGGCGATCTCGGACAATGGTTTTTTCTGCTCGGCAGAAAGCAGCAGAACGGCAAGGACTGGCAGGAAGCTGTCACGGGTCGGCAAAGGCGCCAATGGCTTGCCGTTGACGGTGAAGGTTGAAGCGGTCAGCAGGCCGCCATTGGCCTCAAATCCCATCACACCGTTCTTTCCGGCTGCAAGTGCGTCTCCCATGCCGGCGATGACGAAGGGAGATCCGACCTTTGTGCGGGTAACCGCGAACACCCCGCTTGCTTCAATGCCGGAATTGGACGTCACGGGTGTGACCACAACGCCAGCTTCAAGGAAATTGGCCGTGATCAGACCGATCAGGTCGCCGCGCAGCGGAATGCCCTTTTCATCGGCAAGAAGCGGGCGATCGCCATCACCATCGGCAGAGACAATCGCGTCGAGCTTATGTTCAGCGGACCACTTTTTCAGAAGGTCGAGGGTCTCGGGTGAAACGGCTTCGGTATCGACCGGAATGAATGTTTCGGAGCGGCCGAGTGGCACGACATCGGCGCCATAATGGGCGAGAACATCGACAAACAGATCGCGAGCGACGGTGCTGTGCTGATAGACGCCAATTTTCAGGCCTGAAAGGGCGCCTGCCGGCAGCAGCGAAATATTGCGCTCGTAGAAGAGTTCCGCGACGACGGAAGACCGGTCTTCTGCGGCTGCTGCTTCATCAGTGATGCCTTCTGCCTCGACGTCTCTCGCCAGCGCGGCAATCGCGGTTTCGTCCTGCTTATCGATTTCGCCGTCGGGGCGGTAGAATTTGATCCCGTTGCGATCGGCCGGAATGTGCGAGCCGGTAATCATCAATGCCGCAGCTTTCAACGACAGGCCATAAAGCGCCAGCGCCGGTGTCGGCACGGTACCGCAATCAAGTGGCACGAGACCCGCTTTTTTCAAGGCTCCGATACAGGTGGCCGAAACATCGGGGCTGGAATCGCGAAAATCGCGGCCGACGAGGATGGGGTCACCCGTCTTTGCCTGGCCTGATTTCAGAAGGTGTCGCGCAAATGCCGTTGCATAAACGGCAGAGGCTTTTCCCTTCAGGTCGACAGAGAGACCGCGAAGGCCGCTCGTTCCAAATTTCAGGCTCATGCCAAACTCCATTGCGGTAAAATCATTGAGGTTCAAATGGATAATATAAATATATAACGACGAAAAGAACGGTATCGATCCATGGAAGTCAATCATCACTTTCATGGCAGCCACAAATACGGAAAGATGTGCGGATAAAAGGGTAACCTAAAATTCACCCGTTCACCTTAGACTTGCCGACCAATGGGGTTTTGGCGAGCATATAACACGTTTTGAGACCTTCTTTATGGTTTGTTCGAGTTGGATTGGCTGATGTACAGGCTTCAAAAGGCGGGACATAAGCAGACACGTCCGCTCGATGAAAAAGCACCTCCCGCACAATCGCAGGGTTCGCTGCTGGACGATCTCGTCGATGATGATGAGGTCTTCGAGCGCACGGTGCTGAAAGAGCATCTTGAGCCAAAGGCAACGCCCGCCGCTGAGCAGGTGCGTGCAACAAAACCGGCGACGAAATCATCACCCAGCGCCGGCTTGTCGAACGCCTTGCCCGGTCTGAAATACATCGATCGGATCGGTGTGGATGACATTCTATCGTGGTTGCGCGATGGTATTTTGTGGATCGTTCTGGCGATCATTCTCTGTGTCGCTGCTGCTCTGTCCTACGCCTACATGACACCACCGCGTTACACGAGTTACACGGATATCGTCGTTAATCCGTCCAACCTGAACGTCGTCAACGATGGCGTATTTTCACCCAATCAGCAGCGCGATACGCAAATTCTCGAAGTTGAAAGCAAGCTGCGCACCATTACTTCGCGCAATGTTCTGGCGCGGGTGGTCGATGAGCTGAAACTCGATCAGGATAGCGAATTCATCAATCCGCCGCCGATTGCACGACTGAAAGCCATGTTTTCTTCGCGTCCCGAAGACGGCGACAACAAGATCGGCGCCTTGCGTTCGCTGGGTGACAGGGTGGCGGCAGAACGCGACCCGCGCTCCTTTGTCGTGACGCTTTCGGTCTGGACAAACGACGCGGAAAAATCGGTCCTGGTGTCCAAGGCTATCGTCAAGGCGTTCGAAAGCGAACTGTTCCAGATGAACTCCGATAGCAGTCAACGGGTTGTCGGCGATCTGAAGGCTCGGCTGGAGGAAATGCGTGAAAACGTGACGGTAGCCGAAAAGCGTGTGGCCGACTTCCGGCGGGAAAACGGCTTGCAGGAAAACAATGGTCAGCTTGTCAGCGATCAGACGTCCGGCGAGCTCAACGCGCAGGTTCTGGCCGCGCAGCAACGGGTGATCCAGGAGGAATCCCGTCTCAAGCAGATGGACGCGGCGATTGCCCAGAACCGTACCCAGAGCGCTGCGATCTTCGATTCCCAGACGATGAACACGATTCGTGCTCAGTACAGTACCCTGCAACAGCAGATCGGCGCGATGACGCTGACCTATGGTGCACGTCATCCAAGGCTTGCGACGGCTGGTGCCGAGCGCGACATGCTCGAACGTGGCATGCAGGAAGAAGCGCAGCGTATTCTCCAGGCCGCCAAACTCAATGTTGCTGAGGCCCGTTCGTCTCTCGATGCTCTGCGGTTGAAAGCCGTTGCCGAGCGCGCCAATGTCTTTACCGACAACGAAGCGCAGGTGCGGTTGCGGGATCTGGACCGAGACGCCCGTTCTGCGGCGGCGATCTACGAAACCTACCTGACACGTTCACGCCAGATCGCCGAGCAGCAGGCGATCGATTCCACCAATGTTCGGGTCATTTCGCAACCGGTCGAGCCGAACTCCAGAAGCTGGCCGCCGAGCAAATTGACATTCCTGATCGCGGGAGGTGCCGGAGGTGTGTTCCTTGGCATCGGTATTGCTGTGGCGCTTGGTCTGCTGCGTTATCTGCGCCGCAACGATCATGAAGACACTGCGGCGCGTTACGCGTAATTCATCACCATTGATCGCGGATACTTTTCGGCAGGCCGGTCAGGCCTTGCCGAAGCGTTGGATGTTCGCCGTGATCAGATGGCGCAGTGCCTTGGCGTAACGTTTGCTTTTCGTCTTGGCCGCGAGAGCACTGGTCCAGTCCACCATCGATCCGTTGATATCGAAGTCGCCAAGTTGCCCTTCGGGAATATCGCCTTTTTCGATACGCTCGACGATCGAGGGCAGGGCGGCATAAAATTCCGGCGAACGGTAAGGCGGGTGCAAAGAATACATGCCCTTGCCCTCTCCCAGAAAATCCAGCCGGTAGACACCGAGCCGCATCATGTTTTCGCTGAGCACCTCTTCCGCCGGCATTGAAATCGGTTGCTGGTTGTAAGCCACGGAACGGATGCGGCGTTTTACGTCCGGTCGCAACAGCTCCAGCGACGTGACCTTTTTTGCAAAACGCTCCATGTCGATCATGAAAAGGCGAGTCGAGACCGTCGCGAAGCGCCAGGTGGGCGTGCGTACTGGAAGTTTACGCGGGATCGGAATGTTCTTGACCCCAGGCATGCCGACATGGCGGGTGATGTCGAGATCGCCGCGGACAGTCGGCGGACCGGAAAACGGCGTTATGCAGAGCGCGTCAGGATTGTCCTTTTGAAGTTGGATTGCTTCATCGAACCAGCTCTGGCTGCCTCCGCCGAACATCATGTCGCTGTCCATGTGCAAGACATACCGCGCATTGGCACGCCTCAGCCCGTGGAAATAGACATGGAACGGTCCCCCATCAAACGCCTTTGCCGGATAGGGTATCGTTGAGCGGGAAAAGAAAGTGTCGGTTACCGCCTTGCGGGCGTTTTCGCTGTAGTCGACCTCATCGATGTGCAGGTGCGGGTAGTTCGCCTGCATTTCATCCAGCATGTCGAACAGACGTTTTCTGGCCGGCTCGAAGCCGTTGCCCTTATAACGTCCCGCGCCGACTTGCCCGGTGTCGACAGTCAGCAGGATACGGTCGACCTGCCCACCCCATACCCGGAGCTGGTGAGGAAGTGTTAAAGCTGCATGTGGGGCATCGAAGGGGTGCAGATTGACCTGTAGCGCCTTGCTGACAGGCGGCAGGGGTATTTCACCATTCATGCGCCACGGCTCCGGAATTTGTTGATGATGGTCATCATGGGTTTTTCGTTGAAGCTCCAGTCCAGCGGCAGCGGGCGGTTGGCAGTTCCGTCCTTGCGGGGGTAGGCCCAGCGTATCCAGGTATATTGGTCGGAAATGCCCCAGGTGGTGATAGAGGAAAGCGGGCCGCCGGCTGAGGCCGCCTCGAGAAAATCCCGAAGCTGCGAATTTATCAGCATGTCACGTTCAGCTTCCGGAGAGGGCAGGGTCTGGTCCATCACGTCCAGTTCCGTCACCAGAACGTCGAGGCCATGGCCGCGCATTTCGGTGACGAAAGCGGCAAGTTCATCCTTGGCGATCGGCCAGCCGCCACGCAGGTGGCCCTGTAATCCTACCGCGTTGATCGGCGCCCCCTGATCAAGCAGTTCCAGAATGAGGTTGCGGAATGCAGCGCGTTTTGCGGGCGATTTTTCGACCGCGAATTCCACGTCATATTCGTTGAGTACGAGCTGCGCTTTCGGATCAACGTCGTGAGCAATCTTGAAAGCCTTGGCAATGGCGTCCGATCCCGCACCGTAATACCAGGCATCGCGCCGAGACTTTGCGTTGTTGGGAACGTCAGGGATGGGTTCGTTCACCACATCCCAGCTACGAATGACATCCTTGTAACGTTCCATCGTCTTGACGATGTGTGTTTCCATCAGCTTTTCGACCTTGGCACCGCTGACCGATGACAGCCAGGGTGCATTGGACGCATACCAGATCAGGGGATGGCCGTGCATGGACAGCTTGTTTTGCCGGGCGAAGTTGGCAAGCGCATCGGCTGCGGAAAAGTCGAACACTTCTTCCGAAGGCCGCATGATTTCCCACTTCATTTCCGTGACGGGCGTGATGCGTGAGCAATATTTGACGACGGCTTCACCGACCCGGCTGTCAGCTTGCAGATCAGGAAGGTAAACTGCCGCGCCGTAAGGAGCGGTTTTTGCCGCGCGTTTCGTTTGCGCGGCATGCACAATATCGGGCAATGCCTGCACGAAACCCGCGCTTGCCGCACCGTACAGAAAGTTTCGACGTCCGATCGGCATTAACCCCAGCCTCCGCAATCGATTTTCCCAATTTATAACAGCGTGACCTTACCAATTGCATATTAAAACGCCGCAAGGTTAATGCTGGCTATACCGTTCCCAAAACTACCGTCGATCCGATTAATCCGGTAGTAACTTCACTGTGCGAAGTCTGCTTTACACGTCACGGAGTAAAGGTCTTGGTTGCCGTTTCGATTGTCATCCCCGTTCGCAATGGCGAGCGTTACATCGTGGAAGCAATCGACAGTGTTCTGATGCAGGGCGCCAGCATCTGTGAAATTCTTGTCGTTGACGATGGTTCCACCGACGATACGGCCCTGAAGGTGCAAAGTTTCAGCGATGCCCGCGTGAGGCTTCTGACCCGTCCGCAGGGCAGGCAGGGCGTTTCTGCCGTTCGCAATTTCGGCTTGTCGCAGGCGCGTGGTGCCTGGACCATGTTTCTCGATGCTGATGACCGTCTGAAACCGGGTGCCATCAACGCGCTTTGTGCGGGAATTTCGAATGACGATGTGGTGGCCGTCTACGGCGACTACGAACGGGTAGACGAAGACGGGGCCAAGATCGGTCACCGCAATCTCATCCGTCGTCGGGAAAAACCGAGCGGCAATGTTCTTCCCGCTCTTCTGGGTGGGAATTTCATCGTCAATGGCGGCATCATGCTGGTGCGGACCCGCATTTTTCAGGACTTTGGCGGCTTTGACGAGACATTGCGTTATGCAGAGGACTGGTACGGTTGGTGCAGGTTGGCAGCAGCGGGCAGTTTCGTTTATCTGCCGGGCTGCCATGTTCTTGACTATCGCGTCCATCGAACAAGCGTGATGATGAATCGTCTTTTGACATTCAAGGATTGCGAGCCCGCTGTGCGGGCGGTTTTCTCAGATCCTGCTATTGTCGCTGCAGTCAGCCCTGGGGAACTGGCGCGGCTTCGCCACAAATCGGAAACCCACATGAATGCCTACATCGTCGCGCAGGCTTTCCGCGCTCGCCGGTATAAAGAGGCATTCTCTGCGCTTGCCGACACTTTCATCCATCGTCCGCGTCAGAGCCTGCGGGCGGTCATTTTTTCCGCAGCAGCCATCGCCGGGATATAGGAGCGTTCATGACCGAGATTCGTCCGGAGGCGGTGGTGTGCATTCCAAGTTTCCGCAGACCTGAAGGCCTGCGCAAGACACTCCAGTCGCTGGCCGACCAGAAGGTGGAGTTTCCCTTCGCCATCGTTGTCGTGGACAATGACGGAGAGGGGCAGGCCGGACTTGGCGTCGCGCGCCAATTTTTTGCCGAGACCCGTTTTACCGGGCAGACTCTGGTCGAACCGACGCAGGGCAACTGTTACGCGATCAACACCGCGTTTCGAACCGCGCGTCAGACGTATCCGTCCGCGCAATGGTTTCTGATGATCGATGACGATGAGGCGGCCTCACCCGTCTGGTTGGCCGAGATGGTCAAAACTGCGAAATCCTTCAGTGCCGATATTGTTGGAGGTCCAGTGAACCGCGAATTCGACGCGCCCGCTCCAAAGTCTGTTCTCGCACACCCTCTGTTTGGCTCCATCGAAGCGCCAACGGGCGAGGTGGATCAGATTCATGGCTCCGGCAATTGCCTGATTTCTCGCCGGGTTTTCGACGGTCTCGACAAGCCCGAATTCGACATACAGTTCAACTTCCTAGGTGGCGGCGACATGGATTTCTTCACACGCTGCCGTCGCGCCGGTTTCAAATTCGCCTGGAGCGCGGATGCCGTCATCATTGAATATGTGCCGGAAACCCGTATGGCGCCGCGCTGGATCATGACACGATCGCTCAGAACCGGCATCATCAATTACAGCATTGACCGCGCGCATCGTCCCGGCTTGCAGGGTGGTCTACTGTTGGGCGCGAAAAACGTTGTCAGCCTTGGTCTTTCCGTGATCCGTGCGGTTTCGGCGTTCGCCAAAACCGGATCGCTTCTGCCCGCTACGCATCCGCCACTGATGTCCGTCGGTCGTATGATGGCGAGCGTGGGTGTGACGCTGAACCCCTACAAGGCCGCCAAGAAGACCTGAAGCCTCAGCCTCCGGCTCATTCCGCTCCGGCAAACGCTTCGCTGCGACGACGCAGCCGCAGAAGCGCGATCCAGACGGCTGCCGCGATGGCAATCTCCACCAGGAAGTAACTGCCGATCGTTCCGGAAATACTGAAGTACCAGGTGGACAAGGCAACGACGACAGAGCCGAGCAGGTTGCCGCTGTTCCAGATCTTGGCGCGGATGTCCTGACGTCCGGATGCGCCGAGCGCCTCGAGCGCGGTGGCAGCAACGGCCATAGGCAGAACGGCCCAGCACAGAACGCGGGTGATGATCGGCAGCGATACATATTCGTCGCCGAACAATAGGGGCAGGAACGGCGCGATAATGAAGATCGCGGTCGCACTGCCGACGGCAATGAACAGTGCTGCTTTCAGAACGTTATAGGCACGCTCGATGGTTTTGGTGATGCCTTGCAGTGCTGCGGACGCCGAGCCTGGATAGATCAGCCGGTTCAGGGCTTCCACAGACAGGTAGGAGCTGTCCAGAATACGGCGAGCAATCGAATAGCTGCCAAGAACTTCGGCGCTGGCGATTGCGCCCAGCACGAGAATATCGGCATTGCCGCGTACCGCCTTGAACAGGAACTGCGTTGAAAACAGGATGCCGATGCGGATTTCTTCGCGAACGAGGCGGTAGATCGGCTTGCCGAGCCTGCCGATTGCTTTGACCGAAATCACCGCTGCGATCAAATGTGCCGCGAGGTTCCACAAGGCCCATGCTTCGACCGTTTCAACCTTGAAGACAAGGCAGGCGAATATGGCTGCAAGGGTTCGTGCGACAGCAAACATCACTTCAAGCTTGTTGGCCGAACCGAAGTCGGAGTGAGCGATGAAACTCTGTGTCGAAAGTGAAATGACCTTCAGAAGAACGAGATTGGTGAAGAGGATCAGGAATGTCGTGATCAGGGTGTCGAGCAGGTTTTCCGAAGTCGGGAAGAAGACCGGAATCGTGACCATGCCGATAACGGTCAGTATCACGCCTGTCAGAGCACTCAGCATATAGCTGTGGCCGAGCATGACGGGGAACATGCTGCGGTCCTGGGCGACGCGTCGGATCAGGGATTCCTGCGCGCCGATACCGCAAATCTGGACGCCGAGGTTGGTCACGGCGGTGATGGATGCATAAAGCGCGAATTGTTCAACGCCAAGATGACGGGCAAGCAAGGCAAAAGTCAGGAGTTGGGCGGCGCTGGACATCAAAAGCGCGCCACCGGACGCCATATAGGACAATCCCAGTCTTATCAGGTGGCCGAGCCGCGGCGTGTTAAACGACACCTAAGTCTCCCTGTGTTCCGACGTTGCCTGGTTACGTCATGTAACATGGCTGTCCCGCTAAAATGACTTGCACATCTAAATGGTTTGAGCGGTAATTTCCCCTGTCTTAGCCGTTCTGCGGTAAGAGAGGGTTAAAGCAATTGCACAATAATGATGATAACGACCGTTTATAGCTGTTCGAACACGACAGATTCCCAAAAAGAACGTCTCTGTTCATCGCAAGGCAGGGCAATGATCCGTTTAGCTGCGCCGGAGGCAGGCGAAAATGCCGCGTTTCGCTGATACGCAGCCGGTTCGCTTGAGCGAGGGCGCTATTCCACTTGGCGGCAGCCGGCGTGATGCGGCTTTTTTTGTCGTCACGCTGCTCTATGTCTGGATTTCCGTCGCACCGTTTGAAAATCTGGCAGCGCCGCCTGTCCCGCATGCGGCGGCCAATCAGCTTCTGGGGCTGGCTATCGCAGCGCTGCTCGGCGTATTTGCCTTGCGCCACAGATTGACGGGCCTGCTCCTGCGACCCCGATTGCCGATCTTGCTGCTGTTTGGCTGGCTGGCGATCTGCTCCGTTGTTGGCGCGCAGCCCGGCACATCGTTGCAGCGGCTTATTTTCACGGGCCTGTTGTGCTTTATCACCAGTGTCCTCGTCGTGATGCCGCAGGATCGCAAGCAGTTCGATCGGATGATGGCCATTTTTGCGATCATCCTTCTGGTGGTATGTTATCTCGGCGTGATTTTTTTGAGTTCACGGGCGATCCACCAACCATACGATCTTGATGAAAAGGCCCTCGCGGGTGATTGGCGCGGCGTCTTCAATCACAAGAATGCTGCCGCGCCGGCGATGATTATCCTTTTCATGATCGGGCTTTATTTGCGCAGCGCCTGGTCGACAATGGGGGGTATTGCCATCGCGCTGCTGGCGGGTTTCTTCCTCTGGAAAACCAATGGCAAGACTGCGGCGATGCTGTTGCCCGTCTCCATTGCGCTCGTCTGGATTATGGAACGACATGCCAACCGCACGCTGCTGATGATCGGCGGCCTGCTGGCCTTTCTCAACATTCTTGCAGTTGGCTCAACCTATTTCCCCAGCATCCAGAATCTGGTGGAGAGCGTTGGTATCGATTCCACCTTCACGGGCAGAACGGACATATGGCGTCTGTCTTTTGATACGTTTGCGCAATCGCCGATTTTCGGTCAGGGCTTTCAGGCATTCTGGGCAAGCGAGAGGCTTCTGTCGCAGGGCGATATTGCTGGAACCTGGGCTGTTTCCGCCTATCACGCACACAACGGTTACATCGAAAGCCTGCTGAATGGCGGAATTCCAGCTTTCATCCTCACTATCATATGGCTGGTCATCATACCGGCGAACAACTTCAGACGCGCCGTCGACCGTGGCACTTATCCCGCACTGACAACACTTTTTGCGCGAATCTGGGTCTACGCCCTTCTTTCTTCGTGCCTTGAGAGTAATTTCTTTACCGGAACAGGGCCTATCTGGTCTTCTCTTCTGATTGCCGTGTATTGTTTGAGACATCAGGCTCACAATGTACTTGAAGAAGGACAGTAACTCAGACACGCCGGGGGGCTGTGGATGACGCAGAAAATAGGGACGCTGGCCGACCGGATTAACAACCGGCTCGTGCGATATTTTCCGGGGCCGACCGTACAGGTCGAGGCAGCCTCACCGATTGTTTCTTTCACTTTTGACGACGTGCCGGAGAGTTCCTGGACAAACGGAGCGCGCATTCTCGAGGAGGAGGGCGCTCGTGGAACGTTTTACATCTCTGGAAATTTCGTCGACGGGTACGACAATGAGCGCAAAATGGTCCCTGCTCAGGGCTGCGCTGATCTCGTCGCCAAAGGCCACGAACTTGCCTGCCATACCTATTCCCATCGAAAACTTTCAAGCTTTTCCCGCTCGGAGCTCGCGGCAGATCTGGAGCGAAACGATAAGGCACTGGCTGCGTTCGACGGAATGAGTGGGCCTCGAAACTTCTCCGTTCCTTTCGGTATGGCGTCGCCGTTAATGCAGCCCTTGTTGCGCAAAAGGTTCAAAACTGCGCGCAGCATCATGCCCGGCATCAATAAGGGCAGGACCGACCTGCACAATCTTGCGGCTGTCGAGTTGAGGCCCGATCAGACCTACCTCGATGCGGCCGATCGTTGGCTTGCCGAGGTGCTGCAAACTGGCGGATGGCTGATCTTTTTCACCCATGACGTTTCATCGACGCCAAGCTTTTACGGATGCCCGGAGATAAAGCTTCGCGATCTTGTTCGGTCGGCAGTGTCGGGTGGGGCAAAGGTCATGACTGTTGAAGCGGCTGCAAGCACACTTGATCTCTGATCTTTTTGCCTTCTCAGGCGCGCGGGGAAATTCGCGGCGCGACGAGCGTTTTTTCAGCGCTGATAGACTTGCTGCTGGCCGAATGTCGCTTTCCTCGTCCGTACATCGACAAGAAGGCGGTTACGATGAAAACCGGCAGTAGCAGAGGCCAGAAGAAACACAGGATGATGCCGCTGATGCGGTAGACATCCCACTCCTTATCTCGACGTGCGCCCTCGATATAGGTCATGGCAAGTGAGGTAACGGTGCCGATGCCATATACAAGAATAGAAATGGCCGTAGTCAACATTGACGTCCCCAATATGCATTTGATTCGAATAAATTTATAATATCTTTTTAGTGTAGACCTGTTGTGGTGAGTTGCAATCGAATTTCCTACAGGTCATTTTTTAGAAGGCGTATTGCTGGAAAGTATGTTGTTTTTTTGCAATGCCGTTGTTGGATTCGACCTGCTCATTATTTCCAATAATTAAATATTTCAATAGCTTGTGATTTTTGTTTGACTGTTTTGAGCCGCAAGGTTCAGTTGCTTTTCTTTGCTTCCTTGGCGTCCGTACGTGTCGTGGACCGGGATTTATTTGGCATTCTGTCGCGATGCTTCAGCATTGCGTAAATCGCGACAGGGTTCGTAAGCAAATAGCGTTTTCCAAGGCGTCTGGGTTCCAGCATGGCTCGATAGAGCCATTCCAGTCCCATATCCTGCATCCATTGTGGCGCTCTGGAGTTCTTGCCGGCAATGAAGTCGAACAGTCCACCGCAGGTTTTTATGACTGCGATACCGGCCAGTTTGTTGAGATTGCGTGCGACGAAACGCTGTTCAAGCGGTATGCCGAAGCCGATCCAAAGAATATCGGGCCGCGACGCGACGATGTTTTTGACGACAGCGTCTTCCTCATGTTCCTTGAAATAACCGTTTTGCCGACCAGCAAAGACGAGACGCGGATAAAGTTTCTGCATTTCCGCGACTGCGGTACGGTTTACGTCCTCCGAACCACCGAGAAAATAAAACCGTGCGCCGGTCTCTTCCGCGCGCTTGGCGACGGTGTGGACAAGGTCGGTGGTTGCGATGCGCTCTCTCAATGCCCTCGCACTGAAATGTCGCGAAAAAATCACCAGCGACATGCCGTCGGCGTGGATCTGGTCCGCCTGGCGCAAAATGCTGTCGAACTGGGCGTCCTGGTGGCAGAGCGCAATGACCTGGCCATTTGCGGATGTCGAATAGAAGGGTTTTTCGTCAGGCGCACGCGGCGTGGAAGCCCGGCGAATGAAGTCCTCGGCGGTTTCTTCCATGGTTGCGTCGACGATCGGTAGCGTCGCAAGCGGGACCGTAGGCCAAATTATGTTCGGCCTTTCCACATCCATGATGTTTTCCCCTGTCGAATTTTTTCCGGCGTCCAAGGTGGCCATCGTTTCTTTGTTAGGTCATTTGCATGCTACGGCACAAGCTTTCAAACACTACGAATAACTATCATTAATATTTTTATAAACGCCTGTGAGAAAGGTCATATTTCGCCTTTCTAAAATGATAAGCTCGCGGGAAAGCCGTGCAAATTCCCGCATTCTGTGGTTTAGGGCGGTTTGGTTTTATAAAAAAATGTTCTGACAGATCGAAACGGAGACGCCTTGTGAGCACGGAAACCATATCCATCGACAACCGAGGAGACTTTGGCCTCTGGGCTATCGAACGCGCCAAGCTGATCGTCGCCAGCGAAGCATCTGACCTCGCAGTCGCTGTGCGCGATATGGACGAAGCCGGTATCCGCGATGCAGGAAACGCTCTCGGTGCAGCGATCGCAGCCGCCTTGCTGGAGGTCTATGACGGGCTGGTTCCAGAGGAAGAATAGGCGAGCTTAGAAGTCCGTAATAAGTCGGCTCCAGCTTTCGGAGGCGAGGCCGCCGACATAGATATCGCCACGAAGCGCGCTATCCTTGAGAGCCTCATCGCGCGTCGTCACGCAGAAATAACCTCTATGTCGGAAGGTCATCTGGTTGTGGCGGTAGAGAGCGTTCATCAGGAATGACTGGGACATGCCCGTCACATGGGCATAATTTTCATCATCGAGATGACGGAAAAGCTGGCTTAATACGTCGTTTTCGCGACTTGCCGCTGTAACGATGTTCAGCACATAAGCCGTTTTTCCCGGATGCCCGAAGTACAGAACCGCGCCAATCGCCTTACCATCGCGATCTTCGACCGTGCGGCAGTTCAGTTTTCCCATGCTTTCATTGGTCTTCGCCATCTCGACCAGCCAATGGAATTCCTCGCTCGACCATTCGGGGCGAACGGAAAATCGCTCGATCATCGGCAGCGCATGCAGGCGGAATGTTTCGAAATCGGCGGGTCTGACGGTCAGGCCTTCTACGCCTTTCGGTCGTATCCCGCGCTTCCATCCGCGCAAGAGACGGTCGGCAAATCCAAGTGCGGCAAGAACGGGTCTGGAGCCGGCCAATCTGACCCGGCGACCCAGCCGCAATGCCATGCTCGACAATGGTTTCAATGCTTTGTGCCATTGCAGGCTTTCAACCGGCAAAATAATGCCGCCGATTGCGAGGCAGTGATCGGCACTCACCGGTGAGGATGTGTCAGTGAAGCACAGATCCTGCTGTGACGGTCGCATGCTTCGGGAAAGGCGCGCCGCACCTGCAGCGCCTTTTTCAGCGTCCGAAGCGAAGGCACACAGCAACCGCCCGACAATGCGTTCACGATGGACGACAAAACGCATCGGTAGGGCAAGAACGACGCTGGTTATCTGTTGGTCGCCGATGTCGTAGACGATACTGCCATGAGCAGGGTCATAGATTGGGCTGCCGAAAAAGACGTTCCGGATATAAGAACGAAAATCGAAAGTTGCATTGCGCTGCGTTTTTCCGAAGGCCGAATTGATCAGCTTTTCAACCGCCTCAACATCGTCCTTGTGCATGGGGCGCACGCCGGACGTGCGATGTCCGGCACCAGCTTCGCAGCTTCTGCCTACATCGCTCTTGCTGGTCTGTGTCTGAACGTTCACCGTCAGATTCCCGCACTTGTCGATATCTTAGGCATTACTAAAACAGGAAATGTATTTCGGAATGTTAATATCACACATAAAAACGGAGATTTAGGCCGTTGGCAATGAAATTCCGATAGTTGCCGAGTACCCAAGTGCTGTCGATCAGCGGTAATTCCTGTGTCGGGTGCTCACCTGTTCGCCAAATTCCGCTAGCAACTTCAAGCTGAAGCGGCAGGTCCCCCAATGATCACAGCCGATTTAACCATGTTCACGAAAGCTGGCACCTTAGAGGCTCAACATACCGGATCGAACCAAAATAAGACTGCACGATTTCCGTGTATCATATTATAATCCTTGTTAGGGATGTCGGGGCCGTTGCGGAAAGGTATGAGCAACGTCGGTCCGGACGACGGGTGCGCTGAAACGGGAGAGAGAAAAACCTCTTATGGCCGAAGCGAAAGAAGAACATGGTAACGGCTACTGGCGGGACGCGCTCTTCTACCTGACGTTCTTCTACTTCACGGTCGGCTATTCCCCTTACATTTCCCTGTCGTCGACCTATACGGGTTCTGCCATGGCCGCAGGCTCAAGCCTGCTGAACCAGTTTACCGCGATCGTCTTGCTTTTCAGCTTCATTCTCTTCATGGCGAAGGAGCGATCGTTCTCACTGATTTTTGCGCCGCGTTTGTGGATGGTGGCGATTTTCGGCTGGTATGCCTTCACATCGCTTGTTGGCGAGGCTCCTATGTTCTCGTTGCGGCGGCTGGTGATGTGCGCGATCATCTTTGTTCTCGCCGCCGGTTTCCTGCAGTTGCCCCGGACGGAGCGGCACTTTTCCACATTGCTTGCGGTTTGTACGCTCGCCATTTTGTTTCTCTGTTATTTCGGCGTCATCGTTCTGCCATCACGATCCATCCATCAGGCATCGGACGCACTGGAACCGCTGCTTGCCGGAGACTGGCGCGGCGTGTTCCGCCACAAGAATGAAGCCGCGTCGGTTATGTCGATCCTGATTATCGTCGGCGTTTATCTCTGTAAGAAATGGTCATTTGTCGGCGGGCTTGCGGTGTTTCTGCTATCGCTGGTCTTTTTGGTGAAATCGGGTGGCAAGACTGCGCTCGGGTTGATGCCGATCATTTTTTCCGTCGGCTGGTTCATTCTCCGCTGGCCGAAATGGCGGTACACGGTCGTTGCAGCGCTGCTCGCAGTCTTCGCGACCGTGACTGTAGGGACGACGGTAGATCCTGTATTTTCTGCCATGCTGGCCAAGCTTGGCATGGACCCGACGTTTACGGGCCGCACCGATATATGGACCGTGTCGATCGAATATATCCGTCAAAGCCCGCTGCTGGGCTATGGCTACCAGGCGTTCTGGCGAAGCGACGCGCTGATGAGCAGCTTTACGGAGAACAATACCTGGGCGACATCCGCGCCGGATTCGCACAATGGCTATTTCGACCTGTTGCTGGCGGCAGGTGTGCCCGGTCTGGTGCTGGTGTTGATCTGGATTTTCCTGCTGCCGCTTTATTATCTCGGCAAGATGAGTGAAACGGTGCGCAAGAGCCCGCTTACACGCTTTTATGTCAGCATATGGCTCTACACGTTGCTCTACGGTTTCCTTGAAACCCTGTTCATGTTGAGTACCGGCTTCGTCTGGTTTTTCATCATCGTTGCAATCGTTGGCCTGCATCTCCAGGCTCATGCCAGCCTTGTTGAGGATGAAGAGGTTGCTATACCCGTTCCAGGCAAGGTCAAGGGTATTGGAGCAAAGCCCGCGGCCGCGGCGCGAGCGCGCGTAGCGGCGTTGCCGGATTGATGCCGCTGCCTGTCTCACTTCAGCGTCACAACGACCTTTCCCTTTGCCCGACCCGTTTCAATATAGGCGAAAGCCTCATTCAGCTTTTCGAACGGGAACGTACGATCGATCACCGGATTGATCGTCCCGTTTTCAATCAACCTGCTGATCTCTTCCAGCTGAGTGCCATCTGCGTGCATGAACAGGAAGGCGTATTCGATGCCGGCACGTCTGGCTTTGGCGCGAATGCCGGTGCTGATCAGTCTCATCAACAGGCGAAGCGGTAGGCTCAGCCCTCTGGTTTTGGCAAAGGCCGGATCAGGTGGGCCGGAAATAGAGATGAGCTTGCCGCCTGATCTCAGCACCTTCAGCGATTTCTCAAGTGTCTTTGCGTCAAGGCTGTTGAGTACGACATCATAGCCCGACAGCAGGCTCGAAAAATCTTGTGTGCGATAGTCGATGACGACGTCGGCGCCGAGCTTGCGAAGAAATTCTGCATTGGCCGCGCTGGCTGTGGTGGCGACAGTTGCGCCGAAATATTTGGCGAGCTGAATGGCAATGGTTCCAACGCCACCCGATCCCGCATGGATCAGCACTTTCTGGCCAGCCCTGATCCTTGCTATCTCCACCAGCACCTGCCACGCAGTCAGCGCAACGAGCGGGAGTGACGCAGCCTCCACCATGGACAGGCTTTCTGGTTTCAGCGTCAGATCCTTTGCCTTTACCGAGATACGCTCGGCAAAGGCACCGATCTGGCCGTCGCGCGGGCGGCCGTAAACGGCATCGCCCGGTTTGAAGCCGCGTACATTCGATCCAACGCTGATGACAGTGCCGGCGACATCGTGACCGAGGACGAGAGGTGTCTTGTATGGCAGCATCGGTTTGAATGCCCCGCTGCGGATTTTGGAATCCAAAAGGTTGAGGCCGGCGGCCTCAACCTCGATCAGAACGTCATCCAAACCCGGTGAGGGTTCCGGCATTTCACCGAGACGAAGTGTTTGGCTCTTGCCGTAACGATCGAGGATGAAGGCCTTCATGACGGTCACACAGCAGCCAGGTAGCGATCGGCGGGCCGGGATTGCGCATAACCGGGGATCATTGCCTGCCTCGCGGTTTCGAAAGTGCTCCATTGGGCTGCATCGTGCAGAGGTGGGATCGTTACGGGTTCGCGCCGGTCGAAACCAACCAGGGCCGCATCCACCAGATCGCTCACTTCCATCACGTTTTGCATCGTGTTGACGTCGACGCCTGCATGGTCCCAGATTTCTGTGCGGGTCGCGGCGGGAAGAACGGCTTGCACATAGACGCCTTGCGGGCCGAGTTGATGGGCGAGTGCCTGTGAAAGATGCAGGACAAACGCCTTTGTCGCGCCGTAGACCGGCATGCCGAATTCAGGCGCCAGGCCGACAACGGAACCGATGTTGACGATTGCACCTTCACCGGACTTGGCAAGGCGCGGCGCGATTGCGTGTGCGAGACGTACCAGTGCCGTTGTGTTCAGGGCCACCAGGCGGTCGATATCGTCAGTCGTCTGCTCTACGAAACTGCCGGCGAGGCTTGATCCGGCATTATTGACGAGAATGCCAATGTTGGCGTCGTTGCGGAGCCGATCCTCCACCACAGCTCTCTGCACGGCATTGGCGAGATCCGCTTCGATAATGTCGACCGTGCCGCCGGTTTCGGCTTTCAGGCGATCGGCGAGGTCCGTCATCCGTGCTTTGTTGCGGGCGACGAGCACCAGATTGTGCCCGCGCCTGGCGAAACGTTCCGCGAAGGCAGCACCAATACCGGTCGATGCGCCGGTGACGAGAACGGTGGGAACATGCGTCATGGGATTGCTCTCTTTCCTGATGAGGCTTATATTCATGATGGTTGTCATGAATGAAATTAAATATGATGATCATCATGAAACTGTCAATGGGGCGATTGGAGAATCTTGCGATGAAGGTCAGTCGAGAGCAGATGGTGGAAAACCGGCGTCAGATACTGGATGTCGCCAGCCGCCTTTTTCGCGAAAAGGGATTTGATGCGGTGAGTGTGTCCGAAATCATGAAGGCGGCGGGCTTTACCCATGGCGGCTTTTACGGCCACTTCAGCTCAAAAGACGATCTCGTCGCGCATACCATCACCCACGCTCTGGAAGGGCAGAGGAGTGGCGGCGCTGGCCTTCGAAAATTTGTCGATACTTATCTTGCGCCAGCGCACCGTGACAATGCAGCCGAGGGATGCCCGACCGCAGGGCTTGTCGCTGATGTTCGTCATCAAACGCCTGCCGCGCAAAAAGCCATGACGGACGGCCTGCGCGTGCAGATAGAACGGATCAGCAAGGCAATGCCGCACATGGAGGCCGCAGACGCACGCCGTGCCGCCATTGGAAGCTGGGCGGCAATGGTCGGTGCAGTCATCCTTGCACGTGCCGTCGATGACCCCGATCTGTCAGACGAGATTCTGGGGCAGACACGCGCGTGGATCGACGCGTCTATGGCCGAGCCTGAACGCTAACGAGACTATCCGCTCGTCGCCAACAGGATATGTCAGACCGGCGAGTGCAGGAACGCCGGCATGGTCGCACCTTCTGATCGCTTGGCAAGGTAGAGACGGGCAGTATCGAGCGCCTCACGGATGGTGACGTCCATGTCGAGATAACGATATGTTCCGAGACGCCCGACGAAGGTCACCGATTTTTCGTCTTCGGCGCGCGCGACGTATTCGGCAAGCTGTTCCTTATCTTCGACCAGGCGAATGGGATAATAAGGAATGTCATCAGGGCCGCATTCGCGCGAAAACTCTCTGTAGCACACGGAGCCGGCATGATCTTCCCAAGGAGAAAAGTGTTTGTGCTCGGTAATGCGGGTGAAAGGGACGGAAACGTCGCCGTAGTTCATGACCGCGCAGCCCTGATAATCGCCTTCATAGGTAAAGCGTTCGAAGTCGAGCGTCCGGTAGGCAAGACGGCCGTATTCGAAGTCGAAGTAGCCATCGAGCGGACCCGAATAGAAGACGTGTTTGGAGGCTGAAGTCTCAGAGCGATCAAACCGGGTGCCAAGTCTGACGGTGATGTTCGGATGGTCGAGGATACGCTCGATCATATCCGTGTAGCCGGTTTCCGGCATGCCCTGATATTTGTGGAAGAAGTAGTTGTCGTCATAGTTGAAACGCACGGGCAGACGTTTCAGGATCGAGGCGGGCAGGTCCGTCGGCGAGCAACCCCATTGTTTTTCCGTATAGCCCTTGAAAAAGGCCTCGTAGAGATCGCGACCGACGAAGCGCAGTGCCTGCTCCTCGAATGTCTGTGGATCGGTAATCGACTTGTCGGCTTTTTCATCGATAAAGCTACGCGCTTCATCGGGCCGGAAATTCTTGCCAAAGAACTGGTTGATTGTGTGCAGATTGACCGGCAGGGAATAGACGTTCTCGTTGCTCGTGGTCTTGACGCGGTTCTTGTAAGGCATGAACGTCTGGAAGCTGTTCACGTAGTCCCAGACTTCCTTGTCGTCGGTGTGAAAGATGTGCGGGCCGTAAACATGCACCATGACGCCGGTCTCGCTGTCACGCTCTGTGTGACAATTTCCAGCAATGTGGTCGCGGACGTCGATGATTTCCACCTGATGGCCTGCCGATGCGAGCTCTCGTCCAATGACGGCGCCTGAAAGCCCGGCGCCCACAATGACAATTCTTTCGTCCGCGCTCATGGTGAATTCGTCCTGTTCATAGACCGCCTGTTTCGCGGCAGTTTTGCATTGCAGAGATGTCGTTGAGCGTGTGTCCCGGCCGATTGAGGATATCCACGATCAACCGTCATTGGCGCAATCCGGGTCCGTTCGATCTCTGGTTCAGGCGTCCGGCTTTTGCCAGAGGCGGCTGTCGTATGGGATCGGCGCGTAGTCGTGCCATTGGCTCAATTTTTTCAGATAGCGTCTGCGGTAGCTCTGCTCGTCCTCAAACTCGATGTTCTCGAGAACGGCTTCCGCACCGACTTCATAATAGAGATCGAGATTGCTGAGATCTGGCACGGGTGTTTCGCCGCGTTCACATTCGCCCTGCATTTGCCAGAACAGTTCCTCCAGACGGCGCGCGAGAGCCGGGATATCGCGCAGGACACTGGTCTCTCGTTGCCGTGCGATCGATTCCCGAACGTCCAGCAGGCTCTTGCGGTCGCGTTCGAAGCCGATGGCGCGGGCGACGTAGTCCTCAGGCGAAGAGCAGAGCATTTCGGGCACACCGGCCGCGGTGACGATGCTGCCGCAGAAGCGTGCTGCAAATGTCTTGCCGGGCATCGTCAGAACGGGCAGGCCCGATGTTATCGCATCCGCCGCCGTCGAATGGGCGCCGTAAGGGAAGGTATCGAGAAACAGGTCCGCGACGCCGATACGGGCTATATGCATCGGGTTCGGCACCTTCGGTGCAAATACCAGCCGGTCAGACGCAACGCCGCATTTTTCTGCGATATCTCTGAGGCGCTGATTGACGTCCTCATCGCCTGTCAACAACCACAACAGGCTGCCGGGCGTCTGCGACAGGATCGCCATCCAGCGTGCAAAGCAGTTTTCGGTGATCTTTTGCATGCCGTTGAAGCTTGCATAGACGAATGCATCGTCGGGCAGGCCGACCTCGGCTCGGGTTGGCCGGGCGGCGATCGGCCGCTTGCGGTCGAGTGGCTGGTCACACGCGATGCGCAGGACCTTCTCGGAATAATAGATGTCGTTCTCCGGCGGGATCATGTAGCCATCAGAAATCAGGTACTGATGGAACGGGCTTCCCGTCGATCCGGGATAACCGCAGAAGCTGACGATGACAGGTGCAGGACGATAGGCGAAGATCTTCGTGCGGGCGTCTTTGGTGTAGCCGTTGACGTCGATCAGGATATCGATTTCATCGGAAATGATCTGTGATGCGGCTGCGGCATCATCCATGCCATGAATATCCCGCCAGCAATGGACGGAAGCTTTGATGCGCTCCTGTGTGCTATCGGCGTTGCGCACGTTGCCGCAGTAATAAGCGAAAACCTCGATGCTGTTTTTGTCATGAAGTTCCAGGACCTCGACAAGCGCAAAACCAACTGCATGATCGCGAAGATCCGAAGACAGGTAACCGACACGCAGACGCTGACCGGTCCCAGACTTCAGTTTCGGTGATCTGCGCGGAAACTTGCTGATATCTGGCCGGGCACCGATCACCGTTTTGCTGTAGCGATAGGCCTTGGCCAGCTGGAACATCGGATCGTCGGCATAACAGCTTAGCGTCAGCGATGACATCGCGTCGACCATCTTGCGGGCAGGGACATGGTTCGATGGGGCAAGGACCGGCCACTTGCACTGGCGCTGGCGCAATGATGCCCAGTGCTGGCCTGATTCCGGCAATTCCGGCCGCAGTTCGAACGCCTGCAGCAATGCGGCCTCAGCCTCACCATACTTCCCGGCACCTTCGAGGACCCGACCGATATTCTGCAGGGTCATGTGCCGATGCCCGATCGCTTCGGCATCAAGGTGCTTCGTGGTCTCGGCATATTGCCACCACTGCTCGACGGCCTGACCGATCATGCCTGCGTCTTCAAGCACGCGGCCAAGGTTGATATGGCCCGGTGCGAATTGCGGGTTGGCCTTCAGGCAGGCACGAAACGCCTGTACGGCGCCAGCACGGTCGCCAAGCTGGCTGAGTGCAACGGCGTAGTTGAAATAGGCAAGGTGGACTGCAGGATTGTTGTCGTTGAATGCGACCCACGTCTTATAAAGTTCTACCGCGGCGGCCTTCTGGCCGGCACTGCTGAGAGCCTCCGTTACGCTCAGCAAATCCATGAGACTGAGCCGCTGGTTGCGCGCAAGATCAACTGCGCTGGGAGCGGCGGCATCGTTCGAAGTAGAAGCGTGGTTGGCGGTCATGACATCCTGCGGAAGACGACGAAGCGTCAAAAGTAAAAACGGCCTTTTCGTGGGCTATTTTTAGCTATCGCAGGTAACTTGCCTGTGGCTGGATGTATTGCAGGCGTGTTTGCTTGTCGATCAACGCAAACGCATGGCCAGTGAGTGGCGGGAGAAGGGAGATTTCCTCTCCCGCCAAAACGGTGATGGCACTGGCCTTCAATGCCGAGATCTGTGCGCGTGAAGAGTTATCGACCGGAATGCTTCATTCGGTAGCTTGCCAGAGCAATCGACGGGTTAATGCGATAAACCCTGTCGAAATCCTCGTCCGTGAAGTACTGGTACGATTTCGCGACATATTCCCGGTAGAGGCCGTGCAGATCGTGTCGAAGCTGCTTGTGTGCCCATTCCAGCAGGCCAGCCTTGAAGACGATGAAAATCGGATAATATTTTGCCTTGAAGAGCGGGTTGTCTTCGAAAAGCCTCTCAGCATCCTTGAGCGCAGAGAACATTTCCAGACGGCGCTCGTCGAAGGTGTTCGTGTGCTGTTCGCGTCCGGGCACGAGACGATGGATCGAGAGGCTGCGGTTGACCGCTAAAAACCGTCCAGCCTTCATGTAGGCTGCCCAATGCGGCAAGATATCTTCGTTGATCCGGGCCGTCGAAAAACGCCAGTCCGTGCGGCGGATGAATGAGGTCCGCAGTATTTTGTTCCAGGGGTAATTGATCGTCACCAGGAACTGGGCAGCCGAATCGAGATCGATAATTGCGCTCTCGCGCCCTGCAAGAACGCTATCCCAGATGTTCTTGTCGATGGGGGGCATCTCGCCGGGACCGCCGTCGGCCGTTCTCAGCACACTGTATCTGAATGCCGCAACATCAATATTCGTCTCGTCCATCAAGGGCAGAACTGTATCGACGGCTCCCTCGATCAAGAGGTCGTCGGCATCGTGAAACAGGCAATATTCGCTGTCTACGCTCGCCAGTGCCCTGTTGCGGGCAACGCCTGGTCCGGTGTTCGTCTCGCTGCGCATCAGCCGGATATTGGCGTGTCTAGCCGCATATTGCTCGACGATGTCGCAAGTCTGATCTGTGGAGGCATCGTCGACAACGACGATATCCATGTCGGTTTCATTGCGCAGGACGCTCTCGAGTGTCTCGCCGATGAGGTTGGCCATGTTATAGGCCGGAATGATGATGGATATCTTCGCCATGAGAGATGCTGAATGTCCTTCCGAAACATTCTGTAATCAGAATGCTCCTACGCTGCGACGCGGCTATGAGCCGCGTCGCAGGTTGTCTTGTTGCGTTAATCTTACGCTGTCTTGTAGGCGTTGATGATTGCCTCAACCTGTGCAGTGTTCATTGCCTGCAACTGCTGGGAAGAGAGAGCATCGAGGTGCGTGCTGTCGAGACCGCCGAGGGCGTCGCTGGCAAGACCAGAGATTGCCTTGACGCTGATCGACGTAATCTCGTCTGTCGAGAAGAGCGAGAGTTCGTCGCTGCTCAAGGTTCCGACCTGTGCGGCGCTGAGACCTGCGATCTGATCCGACGTCAGAGCCTGGATCTGTTCCGTCGACAGAGCTTCGAACTGTGCCGAAGACAGAGCCGCTACCTGCGTTTTGCTCAGCGTGGCAACGTTCTCGGTGCTCAGCTTGGTAACGTCCAGGCCAGCAAGTGCTCTGGTGCTGATTGCCTTGATCTCATCGGTGGAGAAGGTGCTGAGCTGCTCGGAAGAGAGCGAACCCAACTGTCCCGAAGAGAGGCCCGCGATCTGGGTCTTCGTCAGTGCTGCGGCATTGTCGGTGCTGAGGCTTGCCAGAGTATCGGTCGCAAGACCGGCAATGGCGTTGGCGCTGATGGCAGCAATCTCGTCGGTCGAGAACAGAGCGATTTCATCGCTGCTGAGCGTTCCAACCTGCGCGGAGCTGAGACCGGCAACCTGATCCGAGGTCAATGCCTGGAGCTGTTCGGTGGACAGAGCGGCGAACTGGGTCGAAGAGAGGGCAGCAACCTGGGTCTTGCTCAGCGTTGCAACATTCTCGGTGCTGAGCTTGGTGACATCAAGACCAGCAAGAGCCTTGGTGCCGATCGCCTTGATCTCGTCTGTCGAGAAGGTGTTCAGCTGCTCGGAAGAGAGCGAACCAAGCTGTGCGGAAGACAGGCCAGCGATCTGCGCCTTGGTCAGTGCCGCAGCGCTTTCCGTGCCGAGGCTTGCCAGCGTATCCGTTGCGAGGCCCGTCAGTGCATTGACGCTGATGGCAGCAATCTCATCGGTCGAGAACAGAGCGATTTCATCGCTGCTGAGCGTGCCGACCTGTGCGGCGCTGAGACCGGCAACCTGATCCGAGGTCAAGGCCTGGAGCTGCTCGGTCGAGAGAGCAGCAAACTGGGTCGAGGAGAGGGCCGCGACCTGAGCTTTGCTCAGCGTTGCAACATTCTCGGTGCTCAGCTTGGTGACATCAAGACCCGCGAGAGCCTTCGTGCTGATTGCCTTGATCTCGTCGGTCGAGAAGGTGGCAAGGCTTTCGGAAGACAGAGACGCGAGCTGCGAAGAAGACAGACCAGCGATCTGCGCCTTGGTCAGTGCCGTTGCGTTATCGGTACCGAGGCTTGCCAGCGTATCGGTGGCAAGACCGGCAATGGCCTTGGCGCTGATGGCGGCAATCTCGTCAGTCGAGAACAGTGCGATCTCGTCGCTGCTGAGCGTGCCAACCTGTGCGGCGCTGAGACCGGCCACCTGATCGGAGTTCAGAACCTGAAGCTGTTCGGTCGACAGAGCAGCGAACTGCGTCGAAGAGAGAGCTGCAACCTGCGTTCTGGTCAGAGCGGCGACACCCTCGGTGCTGAGCTTGCTCACGTCGAGGCCGGCGAGAGCCTTGGTGCTGATCGCCTTGATCTCATCGGTCGAGAAAGTGGCAAGACCTTCAGAGGACAAGGAGCCGAGCTGCGCCGAAGACAGACCAGCGATCTGCGTCTTGGTCAAAGCCGTTGCATTATCGGTGCTGAGGCTTGCCAGCGTGTCGGTGGCAAGACCAGCAATCGCCTTTGCGCTGATGGCGGCAACTTCATCGGTCGAGAATAGGGCAATCTCGTCGCTGCTGAGTGTTCCGACCTGTGCGGCGCTGAGACCAGAAATCTGATCGGATGTCAGAGCCTGGATCTGCTCGGTGGAGAGAGCAGCGAACTGCGTCGAAGAGAGTGCTGCAACCTGGGTCTTGCTCAGCGTTGCAACGTTTTCGGTGCTGAGCTTGGTAACGTCGAGGCCAGCAAGTGCCTTGGTGCTGATTGCCTTGATCTCATCGGTAGAGAAGGTGTTCAGCTGCTCGGAAGAGAGCGAACCCAGCTGCGACGAGGAGAGGCCAGCGATCTGGGTCTTCGTCAGTGCTGCTGCGTTGTCGGTGCTGAGGCTTGCCAGCGTATCGGTGGCAAGACCAGCAATCGCCTTTGCGCTGATGGCAGCAATTTCGTCGGTCGAGAACAGTGCCAGTTCATCGCTGCTCAAGGTCCCGACCTGTGCGGCGCTGAGACCACCGACCTGATCAGAGGTCAGGGCCTGGATCTGTTCGGTCGAGAGGGCTGCAAACTGGGTTGAAGAGAGCGCCGCGACCTGAGTTTTGCTCAGCGTTGCGACATTCTCGGTGCTGAGCTTGGCAACGTCGAGGCCAGCAATCGCCTTGGTGCTGATTGCCTGGATTTCGTCGGTTGAGAAGGTGCTCAGTTGTTCAGAAGAGAGCGAGCCAAGCTGAGCCGAAGACAGGCCGGCGATCTGCGTCTTCGTCAGTGCAGCCGCGTTGTCAGTGCTGAGGCTTGCCAGTGCGTCGGTGGCGAGACCAGCCAGTGCCTTGGCGCTGATGGCGGCGATTTCATCGGTCGCGAACAGAGCGATCTCGTCGCTGCTGAGCGTGCCAACCTGTGCGGCGCTGAGGCCAGCAACCTGATCGGAGTTCAGAACCTGGATCTGTTCGGTCGAGAGGGCTGCAAACTGCGTCGAAGACAGTGCCGCGACCTGCGTTCTTGTCAGAGAAGCAACGCCCTCGGTGCTGAGCTTGGTAACGTCGAGGCCAGCAAGCGCTTTGGTGCTGATCGTCTTGATTTCATCGGTGGAGAAGGCGGCAAGGCTTTCGGAAGACAGCGAAGCGAGCTGAGACGAGGACAGACCGGCGATCTGCGTCTTCGTCAGTGCGGCAGCGTTGTCGGTGCTGAGGCTCGCCAGCGTGTCGGTAGCAAGACCAGCAATGGCCTTTGCGCTGATGGCGGCAACTTCATCGGTCGAAAACAGTGCCAGTTCATCGCTGCTCAAGGTCCCGACCTGTGCGGCGCTGAGACCACCGACCTGATCCGAGGTCAGGGCCTGGATCTGCTCGGTGGAGAGAGCGGCAAACTGGGTCGAGGAGAGGGCCGCGACCTGCGTTTTCGTCAGGGTGGCGATGATTTCGGTGCTGAGCTTGGTAACGTCGAGGCCGGCAAGCGCCTTGGTGCTGATTGCCTGGATCTCGTCGGAAGAGAAGGTGTTCAGTTGCTCAGAAGAGAGCGAGCCAAGCTGAGAAGACGACAGGCCAGCGATCTGGGTCTTGGTCAGTGCGGCAGCGTTGTCGGTGCTGAGGCTTGCCAGCGCGTCTGTGGCGAGGCCAGCCAGTGCCTTGGCGCTGATGGCGGCAATTTCGTCGGTCGAGAACAGTGCGAGTTCGTCGCTGCTGAGCGTGCCGACCTGTCCGGAGCTGAGACCTGCGATCTGATCCGACGTCAGCGCTTCAATCTGCGAGGTCGACAGAGCGGCGATCTGGCTCGTGTAAAGCGCTGTGACCTGGGAAGCCGACAGGCCGTTGATCTGCGTGGAGCCCAACAGTTCGATCTGGGCGACGGTCAGTCCCTTGACGGCGCTGACCGAAATTGCGTTGACGTCTTCGGAGCTGAAAAGCGCGAGGTTATCGGTGCTCAGCGAGGCGATCTGCGAGGACGTCAGCGCCTTGATCTTGGCGCTATCCAGAGCATTCACGTCCTCCGAGGTCAAACCAGCGATTGTTGACGTCGAAAGCTTGGAAATCTGCGCAGCAGACAATGAGGAGATAATCGAAGTCATGAACGTGTCCTTGATACCGAATAGCGACTGGTCACGCCTATCTGCCGCCAGACACCGCCATTCAGGACAGCGGTCCGACATCTGCAAATAAGCGAAATTAGGGAGAACATGGCTCGTGTGCGAACCTGCGCTGGAAAGGCATCATGCAATTCGAGCCAGAAAAAGGGCCCGGATTTTCCGCGCTAGTTTGTGCGTATGCCGCTTAAAAAATTTTGCGACTTGCACGCCTTATCAGGTCAACATTTAAAGCCGAGTTAATATTTGGAAGGGCGATCTTAATTCTTGGGTGCCATGTATTGCATGGTTTTATGAAGTATAACTCATTGGCGCTAATCAATATTTTTGATTTTTTTCACTGGCGAAAACTGGGGTGTTTTTCGCCCAAAAATCCTTTGTTCTGAACTTTCCAGAGAACTTTTTGTCGATGTCTTGGACGCGCCTGATTTGAGGATTGAAAGCCGCCTTGCCGGAAACGCCGAGCATGCGTGTCAACACGGTTATGCCCGGCGCCTGTCGCGATATATGAATGGTGGGCTGGGGCTGGTAAATTTACAGTAGGTGAAGTTCTAGGCTGCCGGTCGACTTTTGAGTCCAACATAAGTGCGGTTGCGATTTGGTGGGGTAACGTCGGAAAGCCGTCGCCGAGGTCATGAACCTCAATGTTCGCTTCTGAACTCGCTGTAAAACTAATGGCGCACCCGACAGGATTCGAACCTGTGACCTTTGGAATCGGAATCCAACACTCTATCCAGCTGAGCTACGGGTGCAGCCTCGACGCGTGAATCGCGCAGCGGTTGGTTCATAGCCCAGCTTTTCTCCCACATCAATGTCAAAATACGAGAGTGTTGTGAAACTGCGGCTGTTTGGTGATCTGAAAAATGATGGTGTTGTTCGTGGCTTCAGGGCCGGTCAGGGCGGGTTGAGATTTGCACTCGTGAAAAAGACGCTCCCATAAGTGGTGACGATTTTCCTGGCCGGTTCGTGTGGTACCCGGTTCCGCCAGTTCTTCGTGAAGGGGGATATGAGGATAACTGAAGGGTTGGCAATGTGTTTGCCGGCTACCGAAATGTTCACTTTGCGGTGATCACTTTTTCCGGCTTTGGCAGCCTAATATTGGGCGTTTTGTCAGTGTTGCAGTGAAGATTTTCGGGGTAACCACCAAATTATTATACAATATTAGTATCATCTACATTTATTTTGAATACAGTTTT
Organism: Agrobacterium tumefaciens; assembly: GCA_025559845.1. Lineage (NCBI taxonomy): Bacteria > Pseudomonadati > Pseudomonadota > Alphaproteobacteria > Hyphomicrobiales > Rhizobiaceae > Agrobacterium > Agrobacterium tumefaciens. The sequence continues at coordinate 2,478,711 of CP048469.1, read as the reverse complement.
AGCGCTTTGTCGTTTATGCTGCCGCCCGGGTAGATGGTACGAATCACGCGGGGATCCGATGGCTTTACGATTGGCACGGGACAACGAACGAAGATCCGAAAAGATGGAATTTGACGAGACTGATGCGGAAATCGACTACGGTTTGTTGTCGAACGCGATCAGTTATCACTTGCGACATTCGCAACTTGCCGTGGCAAACAGTTTTGCCGATGTGCTGGCTGAACAGGGCCTTAGGCCAGCGGATTTTTCCGTTCTCGTAATCGTTGGTGGCAATCCCGGTCTCAAGCAAAGCGACGTTGCAGAGGCGCTCGGTATCCAGCGGGCCAACTTCGTCGCCATCGTCGACAGCATGGAAGAAAAGGACCTGCTTGTCCGTCGCAAATCGGAAGACGACAGGCGAGTGCATTTTCTCGACATGACGAAAAAGGGTGTCGGGCTGCTCGACAGTCTTTCCGCCAAATGGCGCGACCGTGAAGAAAAATTGATCGATAAGATTGGTGGCGAGAAGGCGCGCGACAAACTTCTTACCCTGCTTGGACGCTTGCGCGATTGATCAGAGTTTTTTCTGGAATACGTAGAGCCAGTCTTATTTTTTGATATTCCTTTGACTTACGACGATTTTACTTGGCGATTTGCTCGGGAGGCGACATAGAGCGTTCCCAAAAGCCGGTTTCGGCACATCAGCCTCCACGGAGACGCCATGCTTAATATCGACACGAGCCATCCGCTCTATCGTCCCATCTGGGTGCGACTGCTGATCGTTGGGTTTTGTGCCGCCTGGGCGGTCGTTGAGTTCGTCAATCGGGAATTTTTTTGGGGCACGGTTGTCGGCGGCATTGCTGTCTATGCCGGCTATGTGCTGCTGGTGGCTTTCAAGCCCGGGCCGGCGGCAGATGAGATCAAAACGAACGAAGAACCTGCCGACAAGATAATCGATAAGGACGAAACGGTATAATAGCTGACGTTCGACTGTCAGCGCCGTAACATGCGGATTGCCTGATCGATCAAAAGATTGGCTGCTGTCATGCGCAATGTCGCATTTTGCCGGAACTCCGGCCTCACACCGTCTGGATGATTAAGTCGGGCGAAGCGGCGTCGTTTTTCGGTCAGTGTCGCCAGCGTATCGCGTTCGGTGATGTCCAGCTCGTTGGCGACGTCCTCAAGCGAGGTTTTCTCAAGATGGGTCGGCATGGGGGCCGGTTCGGGCTCAGGCTCCGGTTCGGATGGTGGCGGAGCGTCAGCCAGGAATGCCATATAGGCCTCCATGCCGCTGTTGCCGGGTTGCCTTTCTGATGTTTCCGTATTGATGACGAAACCCGACGTCATTCCGCCGACGCGGTAATTTACCGGTACCTCATCGCCTTCCGCAGTATTTTCGTCTGCTTCCCGTTTCAGTCTTTCAATGACTGACTGGAAAACGGATTGTCCAAATAGCATCCGTGCACTCCTTGTCGGGCATCATTCAAGCAACGAAGGATTGTGCCGGGCTTGTCGACGGGAATTGCACCTCGGTTGCAAGTTTGCGGCTCTCCTCGAGGACGAGATCGTAGAGGAGCCGCGCACTAGGGGGCAAAACACGACCTTTGGTTGTTATGATGCTGTAAGGTTTGACGTTCAGGTCAAATTCTGTCGGCAAAACCCGTGTTTTACCGATCTGCGCCTGCTGCGCTGCAACAAATTCGGCCATATCGAGAGCGATAGGAGCGATGGCGTTGGTGTTGCAGACGAGCGCGAGTGTCAGGACGACAGATGGCGTGTTGATAATGTTGCGCGGCATGGCAACGCCGTGAGCAAGGAAGACATCTTCCATGGTCCTGCGCAACAGCGCGCCGGGGGGCTGGAAGACCCAGTCATAGGCAGAGAGATCTTTCAGTGCCACGGGTTTGCGGCTCAGCAAAGGATGCCCCTCGCGGACGATCAGGCAGGCCCGCTCAATGCCGATTTCGTGAATGGAGAACAGGCTGGGGTCGAGATCATCGGGTATTCGGCCGATAATGAAATCGTGCCTGGCGGCCAGGAGTTCCCGGGCCAGAATGTTGCTGCTTTCCACCTGCACATTGATTTCAATGCCGGGATAAGTGTCCATGGCACGGCGGATTGCCGGGACCACCAGACTGATCGCCGGGGCTGTGACGGCACCGATATAGACGGAGCCGCCGCTTCCGGATTTCATCTGATTGAGCTCGCGGCTTGCCTCACGCAGTTCCAGAAGGATTGTGCGCGCTCTCTTTGCCAATGCCTCGCCGAATTTCGTCAGAACGACGCCGCGCGAGGCGCGTCGACAGAGCGGGCTTTTGGCAATGGCTTCCATTTCTGAAAGCATGCGGGAAGCGGCCGGTTGCGTCATGTTCATGGCTGCTGCAGCTGCACTGACCTGACCATGTTCTTCGATCATCACGAGCATGCGCAGATGGCTCATCTTCAGCCCGGCGCGCAACAAGGGGTTGTCTTCGAAGACAAAAAGCCCTTCAGTATTTTGCGGATGCTCATACTCTTTATGGTTGTTCATCGGCTTTTTGTTTCTCTCATTCGGTTATTATATCGATTTAATATATCAAAATTGATATAGGTAAACTGATTTATTCTATTTGACAGTTATATGGATTCGGAACAGTTTGCGGGAATGCCGGGGAGGAGCGGCAAGTGGACCTGTTTCGCATTTGCGAAAAGGATTGAGCCACCGGGCGGCTTCTCTCTTTCATGGCATGGATTTTGTGGTGCGCCGCAGCATGCGGGCGCCAGAGATAAGGGTTCAAGGGAGAGAGTTAATGAAATCCATTATTTCGTTGCTGGCGGCTTGTGCCATCGGTGCAGCATCGTTTGCTGCGCCGGCTTTCGCACAAGACAAGGGTGCCGTTGGCATTGCCATGCCGACCAAGTCTTCCGCGCGCTGGATCGATGACGGCAACAACATCGTCAAGCAGTTGCAGGAAGCTGGCTACACCACGGACCTGCAGTACGCAGACGACGATATCCCGAATCAGCTTTCGCAGATCGAAAACATGGTCACCAAGGGCGTAAAGGTCCTGGTTATTGCTTCGATCGACGGAACGACGCTTTCGGACGTTCTCAAGCAGGCTGGCGAGCAGGGCATCAAGGTCATCGCATATGACCGCCTGATCCGTAACAGCGGCGACGTCAGCTACTACGCAACCTTCGACAACTTCCAGGTTGGCGTTCTGCAGGCGACTTCGATCGTCGACAAGCTCGGCCTCAAGGATGGCAAGGGTCCGTTCAACATCGAACTGTTCGGCGGTTCTCCGGACGACAACAACGCCTTCTTCTTCTACGATGGCGCTATGTCCGTTCTTCAGCCTTACATCGACAGCGGCAAGCTGGTCGTAAAGTCCGGCCAGACGGGCATGGACAAGGTTGGTACGCTGCGTTGGGACCCGGCAACGGCCCAGGCACGTATGGATAACCTGCTTTCGGCTTACTACACCGACGCCAAGGTCGACGCTGTTCTGTCGCCTTACGACGGTCTGTCCATCGGTATCATCTCCTCGCTCAAGGGCGTAGGTTATGGCTCGAAGGACCAGCCGCTGCCGGTCGTTTCCGGTCAGGATGCTGAAGTTCCGTCCGTCAAGTCGATCATCGCTGGCGAACAGTACTCCACCATCTTCAAGGATACTCGCGAACTGGCGAAGGTTACCGTGAACATGGTCAACGCGCTGATGGAAGGCAAAGAGCCTGAAGTCAACGACACCAAGACCTATGAAAACGGCGTCAAGGTTGTTCCGTCCTACCTGCTGAAGCCGGTTGCCGTGACCAAGGACAACTACAAGCAGGTGCTCGTTGACGGTGGTTACTACACCGAAGACCAGCTGAAATAATCTGACAATCGCGGGGAAGGCTTGCAGCTTTCCCCGCTCTCCATAAAAATAAAAACCCCGGAATTAATCGGGCGCTGGATTGCGATATGGCCAATACCATTCTCGAAATGCGGAACATCACCAAGACGTTTCCAGGCGTGAAGGCGCTTGAGAACGTCAACCTCCAAGTGAAGGAAGGTGAGATCCACGCACTCGTCGGTGAGAACGGCGCTGGAAAGTCGACTTTGATGAAGGTCCTTTCCGGTGTTTATCCCGCGGGCACCTATGAAGGTGAAATTCACTACGACGGCGCCGTCCGTAATTTTCGCGCGATCAACGATAGCGAAGATATCGGCATCATCATCATTCACCAGGAACTGGCGCTCGTGCCGCTGCTGTCGATTGCTGAGAACATCTTTCTCGGCAATGAAGTTGCGTCGAGCGGCGTCATCAACTGGCAGACGACGTTCAACCGCACCCGCGAGCTTCTGAAGAAGGTCGGGTTGAAGGAATCGCCTGAAACCCTCATCACCGACATTGGCGTCGGCAAGCAGCAGCTCGTCGAAATCGCCAAGGCGTTGTCGAAGAGCGTGAAGCTGCTCATTCTCGATGAGCCGACGGCGTCGCTCAACGAAACCGATTCCGAAGCGTTGCTGAACCTGCTTATGGAGTTCCGCAAGCAGGGCATGACGTCGATCATCATCACCCACAAGCTGAACGAAGTGCGCAAGGTGGCCGACCAGATCACCGTGCTGCGCGACGGAATGACCGTGAAGACGCTCGACTGTCATAAGGAAGAAATCAGCGAAGACGTCATCATCCGCAACATGGTGGGCCGCGATCTGGAAGATCGTTATCCACCACGCGATGTGCCGATTGGCGAAACCATTCTCGAAGTGAAGAACTGGAACGCTTATCACCAGCACCACCGCGATCGCCAGATGCTGCACGACATCAACATCACCGTCCGCAAGGGCGAGGTTGTCGGCATCGCGGGTCTGATGGGTGCGGGGCGTACGGAATTCGCGATGAGCGTGTTCGGCAAGTCCTACGGCCACAAGATCACCGGCGAGGTGCTGATGGACGGAAAGGCCGTCGACGTCAGTACGGTTCGCAAGGCAATCGATGCGGGTCTCGCTTATGTCACGGAAGACCGCAAGCATCTCGGTCTGGTGTTGAACGACAACATCCTGCACAACACGACACTCGCCAACCTGGCCGGTGTCTCCAATGCGGGGGTTATCGATGACATCAGGGAGATGAAGGTGGCGAGCGATTTTCGCACGCGCCTGCGCATCCGGTCTTCGGGCATCTTCCAGGAGACGGTCAATCTTTCGGGCGGCAACCAGCAGAAGGTCGTGCTGTCGAAGTGGCTGTTCTCCAATCCCGAGGTTCTGATCCTCGATGAACCGACGCGCGGTATCGACGTCGGTGCCAAATATGAAATCTACACCATCATCAACCAGCTCGCTGCCGACGGCAAAGGCGTTCTGATGATTTCATCGGAAATGCCAGAATTGCTCGGCAATTGCGACCGCATCTACGTCATGAACGAAGGCCGCATCGTTGCCGAACTGCCGAAGGGAGAGGCGAGCCAGGAAAGCATCATGCGCGCTATCATGCGCTCAGGGGAGAAGAACTCATGAGTTCGGCCAATACAACAAAAGAAGAAAGCAACATCATCTCCGTGTCGTCCTACATTCGCGCCAACATCCGCGAATACGGCATGCTGATCGCGCTCGTCGCCATCATGGTTTTCTTCCAGTTTTATACCGGCGGCATTCTGTTCCGCCCGGTTAACCTGACGAACCTCGTTCTGCAGAACTCGTTCATCGTCATCATGGCGTTGGGCATGCTGCTCGTCATCGTCGCGGGACACATCGATCTTTCGGTGGGGTCGATTGTTGCGTTTGTCGGCGCGATCGCCGCCATATTGACGGTGCAATGGGGCATGAACCCGTTCCTCGCGGCGCTCATTTGTCTTGTCATCGGCGGCATCATCGGTGCTGCGCAGGGCTATTGGGTTGCCTATCACCGCATTCCGTCGTTCATCGTGACGCTGGCGGGCATGCTGGTGTTCCGAGGCCTGACGCTTTTCGTGCTGGGCGGCAAGAACATTGGTCCGTTCCCGGCCGATTTCCAGGTCATCAGCACCGGCTTCCTGCCTGATATCGGCGGTATCGAAGGTCTTAACACGACCTCCATGATCCTGACCGTACTCGCACCGATCATTCTGTTCTATCTGGCCTGGCGTCGTCGTGCCGTGAACGTACAGCACGGCATCGATGTCGAGCCGTTCGGCTTCTTCATCGCCCAGAACCTCGTCATTTCCGCTGCGATCCTGTTCCTCGGCTATCAGCTGTCGACCTATCGTGGCCTGCCGAACGTTCTGATCGTGATGATTGCTCTGATCGTGCTCTATAGCTTCGTGACGCGCCGTACCACCATTGGTCGCCGCATCTATGCGCTGGGTGGCAACGAGAAGGCGACGAAGCTTTCCGGTATCAATACCGAGCGGCTGAACTTCCTGACCTTCATCAACATGGGCGTTCTTGCCGGCCTGGCTGGCATGATCATCGCAACTCGCCTCAACTCGGCGACACCGAAAGCCGGTGTTGGCTTCGAACTGGACGTGATCGCGGCCTGCTTCATCGGCGGTGCTTCTGCATCCGGCGGCGTCGGCAAGATCACCGGTGCGGTTATCGGCGCCTTCATCATGGGTGTCATGAACAACGGCATGTCGATCGTCGGTCTTGGCATCGATTTCCAGCAGATGGTGAAGGGCCTCGTGCTTCTCGCTGCTGTGTTCTTCGACGTCTACAACAAAAACAAGGGCTGATTGTCCAGCTCGATATAGCAAGCAAAAAAGTGGCCGGGTTCCGGCCACTTTCATAAGATGCAGGCGCATTGCGCCGCAGGTTTGAGAGACAGGCGTAAAGCGCCTTAGGAAGGAATGACCGTGCTAATTTCACAGATCAAGGACACCAGCGGCAAGATCGTCGTGGCAGTTCGCGAAGAGGGCGGCGAAGCGCGTGCCGTCAACAACGCAGAATCCGTTTATGCGCTTGCCATGGAAGCCGCCAACGGTGGCAAGAGCCTTGCGGATGTCATTTCCGCGCATGGTCTGGGCGAGACTGTCGACCTTGAGAAGGTCTATGCAGAAGGCCGTTTTCTGCCGCCGATCACGCATCCGGACCCGGCGCATCTTCATCTGACGGGTACGGGTCTGACGCATCTCGGCTCCGCTGCAACGCGTGACAGCATGCACAAGAAGACAACGGAAGCCGCCGAGGAAAGCCTGACGGATTCTATGAAAATGTTCCGCATGGGCCTTGAGAACGGCAAGCCGAAGGCCGGTGAAAAGGGCGTTCAGCCGGAATGGTTCTATAAGGGCAACGGCTACGTTGCTGCCGCTCCTGGTGCGGCGCTCACCTCTCCATCCTTCGCGCTTGACGGTGGCGAAGAGCCTGAGATGGCTGGCATCTACGTTATCTCTGACAAGGGCGAACCAGTCCGCATCGGCTTTGCTGTTTCGAACGAGTTCTCCGACCACGTCACCGAGCGGATCAACTACCTTTATCTGGCGCATTCCAAGCTGCGTCCGGCAAGCTTTGGCCCGGAAATCCGCGTTGGCGCACCGCCCTCGGACATTCGCGGTACGTCGCGCATTCGTCGTGGCGACAAGGTGATTTTCGAAAAGCCGTTCGTTTCGGGTGAAGACAACATGTCCCACACCTTCGCAAACCTCGAATATCACCATTTCAAATATGGATTGTTCCGTGCACCGGGCGACGTGCATGTCCACATGTTCGGCACTGCAACGCTTTCCTTCGCAGATGGCGTGAAGCCGGAGGCGGGCGACGTATTCGAAATCGAAGCCGCTGGTTTTGGCCTGGCGCTGAAAAACCCGCTTGCCGTCGATGCGGAAGAAGAGATTGCCGTCCGTCAGATCTGATCTGGTGGTATGAACGATCAGGGTCCCGGCTGGAAACAGGCGGGGCTTTTTTATGAGGGGGGCATTCCGTCGAAGCCCCAAAGTCGTCCTTCGCCCACCTCGACCGAATTTCCTGCGGGGTCGCGGATGTAGACCGACCGGCTGTCATTGCCCCAGCGATGGTAATGTTCGACAGCAATGCCGAGAGCGATGAAACGATCGCGCCATGCATCGACCTCCGTACTGTCTTTTACCCGAAAACAGAAATGTCCCTGACCTGCCGTACCGTGACGCGGGATGGGATTGCGCTCGTCCGCCTTGTGGGATTTCTCCGGGTCGAAGATCAGCAACATCTGTTGCCCACAACGGAAAAACACGAACTGCCCCGGAAGTCTCCTGACCATTTCAAGTCCGAAAACCTCACCATAAAACTGCTCGGCGGCCTCCAGATCATCGGCGTAGATGGCTGTCTCCATAATGCCGCCGAGTGGCTTCATAGTCTTTCTCCCTGCATTCCTGCCAGTCTCACTGCCTTTCATCACGACGTCTACCATTTTGTTGAGAAGGGGCTTGAACCTCTAGTTGCTATAGATGCTAGCCATTGTCGCAATTGATGGAGGCGGCGTTCATGGAGGAAAAGAGGTGAAGGCTTATCTGGTGGAGACGCCGTTGTTGAATTATCGCTCGCGCAGCATACAGGCGCTTCTTGCCGCAAGAGGATGGGCCATGTTGTCGCCGTTCGAGCGCATTGGTGCGGCCTATGACTTCGTAAGAAACGATGTCGCCTTCGGTTACAATCGGGCAGACGATGTTCCTGCCACGGCTGTGCTTGCCGACGGCTATGGGCAATGCAATACCAAGGCCATCTTGCTGATGGCACTGCTGCGCGCTTTGGAAATCCCATGCCGTCTGCACGGCTTCACGATCCACAAGGGATTGCAGCGGGGTATCGTGCCCGAAATCGTCTACGGCATCGCGCCTGACAGCATTCTGCACAGTTGGGTCGAGATCTGGTTCGAAGATCGATGGATCGAGCTGGAAGGCTTTATTCTCGACGCGCGGTTTCTGAGAAGCCTGCAAACGCATTTTGCGGAGCAGGGCTCATCCTTGTGTGGTTATGGCGCGGGAACGGATTGTCTTGACGCGCCCGCCGTCACATGGACCGGGCGCAGCACCTATATCCAGAAGACTGGAATCAATCAGGATCTTGGCCTGTTCAACAGTCCTGATGCCTTTTATCGGCAACACAGACAGGCGTTCCACGGGGTAAAAGGCCTGCTCTATTCTTTCGTCATACGACACTGGATGAATGCGCGAGTAGGACGTATCCGTGACGGCCGGGTGCCGGCTATTCCTGGAGGATCTCATGCGCATCGGCACAAGCCGGGTGGTGTCTTGTCATGATAGTAGGCTGATTAGATTATGCCTTGATGGCTGTGATATGGAGCCATTCGGTCGGCTCTCTGTCATAGCCGCTGCCTTGCCGTGTTTCGATCGCCAGCTCCTGCCAGCCATGCCGCATGTAGGCGTCCGTCAGCCATTCTTGCGTGGGGTAATTGAAATACCGACCAAACCGGTCGCGGCCGTCCGTTTCACCTGCCTTGAAACTTGCATGGAAAACGCCCCGCCGCTTCAGGGCACGGTAAATACGGCCTACGATGCCTGACAGGGAGGGGCGAGGCGCGTGCAACAGGCAGGCATTTGCCCAGATGCCCTCATATCGCTCCTCGTCATCCAGTTCATCAAAGAACAGTTGCCTGACGGGAACACCCAGTCTTGCCTGTGCCGCCGCGACTATTGCCGGTGTGCCATCTGTCGGATGAACGTCAAAGCCTCTTTCAAGCATGAAAGCGCTGTCCTGGCCGCTACCGCAGCCAAGTTCAAGGATCGTTGCGCCAGGCGGCAGCTTTTGGAGAAACGGCTCGAGATACAGAATGTTCGCGTTGCGCATTGCCGACGTATAGGCATCGGCATTTTGCTTGTAAAAGCCGATTGTTTCGTCGTCCTTGCCCGTCACTGTTTTATCACCGTCAGCTTTGTGATTGGCTCTGGCTCTGCGATTGCTGGACGGTTACCGAGACGTTCAGGGTTTCGCCGGCCTGGCCGATCCGCATGCCGGAGACAGGCGCGCAATCGCGATAGCACAGGCCGGATGCGATGCGCACATATCGGTCGTCGGGGCAGATGTTGTTGGCAGCGTCGAAACCGACCCAGCCAAGTCCTTCCAGGTGCACCTCAGCCCAGGCATGGGTCGCAGTCTGCTCTGCCACGTCCTCCATCATAAGATAACCGGAAACGTAACGGGCCGGCAGGCCGATCAGGCGCGCCGCAGATACAAGAATGTGGGTGTGGTCTTGGCACACACCCTTGCCGGTTTCCAGCGCCAGTTCAGCGGTTGTTTCCGGGTCTGTTGCGCCAGGAACATATTCGACCTTGCGATGGATGTTTTCCATCAGGTCGTGCAGACGCGCCAGTTCGCTCTCGCCATTGCTCACCTTGACCAGCTCCCGAATGAGCTTTCCCGGCTTGGTGCGTGGTGTTTCGCGCAGAAAAAGCCAGAGCGGTGCATTGCCGATGTGGTAACCGTAGACACCGGCCCTGTCTTCGGTCTCGACAACGCCGCTTGCAATTACCTTGACCTGCTGCTGTGGACCTTCGGTTTCCACCAGAGAGACCCTGTTGCCGAAATGGTCGTCATAGGTCACTTCGACGGTCGCGCCATCGACTGCGACAGCCCAATCCTCGACCTTCTGGCAAGGGCCGGTCTGCGGTGTCAACCGCAACCTTTGCAAGGCATAAGGCATTGGCTCGTCATAGACATATTCTGTCGTATGGGTGATTTTCAGACGCATACCCTGTCCCCGTCCACGCGCTTACTGATAGAAGCGGTAGCCTTCCGTGATTTCCTGCCCCAACTGTCCATTGCGGATGACGAATCTTTCCAGAAACTCGTGCAAGCCTTCATCCATGACGCGATTGATCGTCGTCGTGTGCAAGGTGTTGCGGATGCTTTCGGCCGTTTCGTGAGCCTGGTGCCGCTCGCCGTAATCCTCTGCAATGTAATTGAGATTGCTGGCGATCTTGTCGTAGCAATAGGCAAGAGAGCGTGGCATGCGGGCGTTGAGGATCAGGAAATCGGCAATATTGGCAGGCTTGTACTCTGCGTCATACACCCAGCCGTAGGAACGGTGGGCAGAGGCTGAGCGCAGGATCGATTCCCACTGTACGTTGTCGAGCGATGATCCGACATGCGACATACCTGGCAGCAACACATAATACTTCACATCAAGAATACGCGCGGTGTTGTCCGCACGCTCGATGAACGTGCCGATGCGCGAGAAATTGTAGAGATCGTTGCGCAGCATCGAGCCGTGGAACGCGCCGCGCACCAGTCCGGCGCGATGTTTGATGACATCGATGATTTGCGGCAGTTCGGCGGCTTTCACACGTCGACCGAGGAGGTTTTTCAGTTCGATCCAGAACTCGTTCGTTGCCTCCCACGTTTCACGCGTCAGTGCCGTCCGCACCATGCGGGCGTTGTTGCGGCCTGACTCGATGCAGGACATGACGCTGGAGGGGTTTGATCTCTCACGCAGCAGGTAGTCGATCGCGTCGACTGCCGTTACCTTTTCGTTGGTTTCAAGAAACGCTTCGCGTACGCCCGCACTTTGCAGTACGCCATCCCAGTCTTCATCGCCGGTGCCACTGCGTGTCAGCGACATGCGTAAGCCCGCGTCGATCAGTCGGGCGATGTTTTCTGCACGCTCGATGTACCGGAACATCCAGTAGAGCCCGTTTGCCGTCCTGCCCAGCATGGCTTAGTCCTCCAGTACCCACGTATCCTTGGTGCCGCCGCCCTGGCTGGAATTGACCACGAGCGAGCCCTTCTTGAGCGCGACGCGGGTCAAACCGCCGGGAATGATCTTCACCTTGTCAGAAACGAGGACATAGGGGCGAAGATCGACATGGCGCGGCGCGATGCCGTTTTTCACCATGATCGGCACGGTCGAAAGCGACAGCGTGGGCTGCGCAATGTAATTGGCCGGGCGCGCCCTCAGCTTCTCTGCGAAAAGCGCTCGTTCCCGCTTCGAGGCCGTCGGGCCGACCAGCATGCCGTAACCGCCCGAACCGTGGACTTCCTTGACGACAAGGTCGGCCAGGTTGTCGAGAACGTATTTCAGGCTGTCCGGCTCGGAACAGCGCCATGTCGGCACATTTTCCAGAAGCGGCTTGCGACCGGTATAGAACTCGACGATCTCCGGCATATAGGAGTAGATCGCCTTATCGTCGGAAATGCCGGTTCCGGGTGCGTTGGCAATGGTGATATTGCCAGCACGATAGACATCCATGATGCCGGGTACGCCAAGGGCGGAATCCGGACGGAAGGTCAGCGGATCGAGGAAGTCGTCATCGACGCGGCGATAGAGGACGTCAATTGCCTCGTAACCCCGGGTGGTGCGCATCTTGACCTTGCCGTCCATGACACGCAGGTCAGATCCTTCCACCAGTTCGACGCCCATCATGTCGGCAAGGAACGAATGCTCGTAATAGGCGGAATTATAAATGCCCGGCGTCAAGACGGCGACGCGCGGCTTGCCGGTGCAGCCGGGCGGGGCAAGCGATGCCAGCGACTGCCGCAGCAGGTAGGGGTAATCCTCCACCCGTTGCACGCGGTTCTCATGGAACAGTTCCGGGAACATCTGCATCATCGTTTCGCGGTTTTCCAGCATGTAGCTGACACCGGATGGTGTGCGGGCGTTGTCCTCGAGAACATAGAACTGGTCTTCACCGGTGCGAACGATATCCGTGCCAACGATGTGAGTATAAACGCCGCCGGGTGGCGTGAAGCCGATCATTTCCGGCAGGAAGGCCTCATTCTTTTCAATGAGTTCGCGGGGAATACGTCCGGCGCGAATGATTTCCTGCTTGTGATAGATGTCATCGAGGAAGGCGTTGAGGGCGAGCACCCGCTGTTCGATACCCTGCGCCAGCTTTCGCCATTCCCGTCCGGAGATGATGCGCGGGATGATGTCGAATGGTATCAGTTTCTCGGAACTGTCAGCGTGGCCATAAACGGCAAAAGTAATGCCGGTTTTCCGAAAGATGTTTTCCGCGTCTTTTGACTTCTGGATCAGGTGCGCGCTGTCCTGTCGACTGTACCACTCGTTGTAGTTTTCGTATGGGTTTCGCGGCGTGTTGTCCGCATTCATCATTTCGTCAAATGCCAACTTCGATGTCCCCTTTTTTGCCATATGAATACAACGTCAGAAGCAATGCAAGAACTATGCAGGCCCCCGGTTGAAGATTTTCTCCCGGATTGTGGCCGAGCTATCCTTATAAAAAAGAAGCAATTTTTGAGATTTAGCCTATAAATGCGGCACGTCGAAATTGGTTGCGTCGGGTGACAGGGCGGAGAGGGGCTGCTGGACTGTGCGGCCATTGGGCGAATGCATAAAATTTGCTCTTTCGCTTTCTGCTGATGCTGGTCGGTGTTTCATCAGAAAAACTGAACGATGTGATCACGAAAAGACTTTTGACCTTCGCCTGTAACGGAGTTACCGGCGTTCAAGCCGCCATTACGGCAAGGTTTTCGGAACGCACCATGTCTCTTGACCGTCTGGCTCCGGCCATTTTCGTCTTTCTCTGGTCAACCGGGTGGGTGACGGCAAAATATGCCGTCCACTATACCGGGCCACTGACGTTCCTCTGTCTTCGCTATGCTCTGGCGGGTATTTTTCTGTGGCTGATCTGTCGAGTGGCAAGCGTGAGTTGGCCACGGGGATGGAGGGACATCGGTCGTGCGATTTTGTCTGGCGTCTTCCTGCACGGCATCTATCTTGGCATGATCTGGTGGGCGATTGGCCAGGGCGTTCCGGCGGCAATCGGTGGTATCATTGCCGGATTGCAGCCGCTGATGACTGCCGTTGCCGCTCCTTTTGTGATCGGCGAGCGATTGTCCAATGCGCAGCGTGCCGGACTGGTCATCGGTTTCGTGGGGATAGCGATCGCAGTTTTGCCAAAGATGATGGCGGTCGGGGCCGCCGGGGTGCCGGTGCCGTTTTATGCTGTGGCCATCAATGTCCTTGGCATGGTTTCGGTCACCTACGGGACGCTTTACCAGAAGAAACATGTCCATGGCGGAAACATCATGGCGGTGGCGACCCTGCAATATGTCGGCGCTTTGCTGATAACTGTGCCATTCACGTTCTTGCTCGAGGATGGCCACATCGACTGGAGCACGGGGCTTCTGGCGACGCTTGCATGGTCGGTCGGGGCAATTTCCATCGGCGCGGTTGCCTTGTTGCTCTATCTTATTCGCAAGGGACAGGTGTCGCGCGCCGCATCACTGATCTATCTTGTGCCTCCGCTTGCTGCCATCGAAGCGGCTGTTCTGTTTGGCGAGACATTGACGACGGCGATGATGGCCGGGACCGTACTTGCGGTCGCGGGCGTCTACCTTGCAAATCGCAAACCTGTTGCTTCGGGGTCCGGCGGTTAACACTTGCCTATGTAGATTAGAGGTTTGTTAACCATAAAATTATACCCCTCGTTAATCGAAAGATTCTTGGCGGGGGTTACATGTCTATTTCGCGTCGTGGTGTTCTGTTTGGACTACCGCTGTTGTTGGCCGGTTGTGCAAGCTCAGGCGTATCGCATCAAAGGCTCAATTATGCGGCGAAGCCGGATGAGAAATTCCCGCTTCCTGCCATGCATCTCGACAAGGTGAAGCCGGAGCTTCGCCGCCAGGAAGTGTCCTATGATACGACGCATCCAGCAGGTACCGTTGTTGTCGATACGCCGGCGCGCCGTCTGTATTACGTCATGGGCGATGGCCGGGCGATGCGGTATGGCGTTGGTGTCGGCCGACAGGGACTGGCACTGAAGGGCGATGCCTATGTTGGTCGTAAGGCGGAATGGCCATCCTGGACGCCAACAGCAAATATGATGCGACGCGATCCGCGCAACCTGAAATTCGCCGGTGGCATGCCTGGCGGTCCGAACAATCCGCTCGGTGCGCGTGCGCTTTACCTTTATCGTGGTAACAACGATACAATGTTCCGGTTGCACGGCACCAATCAGCCACAGTCCATCGGTCATGCCATGTCCAGCGGTTGCATTCGCATGCTGAACCACGACATCATCGATCTCTATTCGCGTGTTCCTGTCGGCGCCCGCGTCGTCGTCCTGCAGGCCTGAGCTAGGCTTCTACCTTAGCAATTTCAGTGCGCCCGTCAGGGATTTGACCCATTTCGCCGGCCCGGTAATTCCGAGGCCGTCGATCTCCTCTGCTGACAGATCCCTTTCGGGAAAGGTCTCTCTGTAGTCCGCATAGGCGTGCAACGTACGTGCGAAGGCCGGGAAGGGCACTATGGCAGAGCCTTCAGGTTTTGTTTCCAGTGCCTTGAGCAACAGTTTTCCGATCGCCTGGCTATCTGCCTGAAGAACAGGAACCGGGCGGTTTGAGCTGATCTCGATCGACCGTCCCTGGCCGTCCGTAAGTCGGTCTGCAGCAAGGTCGGGTGTGCTGGCGCCAAGCCCGATGCCGACGGCACCAACGGTGTTGGCAATCCAGCCTGCTGGCATCTCCGGGTTGATGATGATGGCGATGCGAAAGTCGTCTGTCATGTCCGTGTTCTTCCTTCCTGATGTGTTTCGGAAGATAATCGTGCTTGAGTGGAAGAACCTGCCTTTTTCTGGTCTTCCATGCCTAAATTTGGTAGATTCTGCCTCCGTTGTTTCAGTGTGGGGTAGGTTATGCCAAATTCGAAGCTTGAACCGGTCGATGTTCGAATTCTGTCTTCGTTGCAGGATGACGGCCGGCTTACCAATCAGGCCTTGGCCGACGAAGTCGGACTTTCCGCTTCACCCTGCTGGCGGCGCGTGCGCCAACTGGAGGAAACGGGCGTCATACAAGGGTATTCCGCACGTATAGACCGGAGACAGGTCGGCCTTGGTGTCCTTGCATTCATCCGGGTCAAGATCGACAGCCACAATGAGGAGGAGGCCGAGCTATTCTCCCGCCAGGTTGCAGCGCTTCCGCAAGTTGTGGCGTGTTACAGCATTGCCGGCGACGCGGATTTTCTGATGCAGGTCGTGGCGCCGGATCTGGACAGTTACGCCGATTTTGCGATGTCCGTGGTGCGACGCCTGCCGGGAATCAAGGAAATGCAGACCACCTTCGTACTGAAGGAAGTGAAGGCGTTCGAAGGAGTGCCGCTCGATTTCGTCTGAAACGGTGATTCAGGCCGAAAATTTCTCGAATTTTCTGACTCAGTCTTCGGCTAGACCAGCGGTTGATATGTAAGTGTGAAATCTCTGTTTTCCGTATAAAAAACAACTCACTGTAGAAAATCCCCCATTTCCATATATAAAGGGATGCTACAATATCGAAAACGTGATTTCCGGTGTGTGATACGTGTATCCATAACCGGTTTCAGGCGCTGTATCGAGCGCGGCACCAAATCAACGGAGCATCTGGAAATGGCCTCTTTCGACAACCTGTCTCGCTATAGACCTTACGCGCTTGCAGCCCTGCGCATCATCGCTGCGCTGCTTTTCATCGAACACGGTACACAAAAGCTGTTCGGCTTTCCTGCATCGCAGATGGAAGGCTCGCTGCCGCCGATGTTGCTTGTTGCCGCTCTGCTCGAACTGGTCGGCGGTCTGCTGATCCTGGTTGGTTTCTTCACGCGGCCGGTTGCCTTCATTCTCTCCGGCCAGATGGCTGTTGCCTATTTCATGGCCCATGCACCGAAGAGCTTCTTCCCGGCTCTCAACGGTGGCGATGGTGCAATCCTTTTCTGCTTCATCTTCCTGTATCTGGTGTTTGCTGGCGCTGGAGCCCTGTCGGTCGATGAACGCCGCTGATCTCCCGCTTTAGCAGTTCCATATTTGCCTGAGGCCCTGCATGGTGATGACCATGTAGGGCTTTTTTTCTTTGCAGGCAAAGCTTCGGTGGCGACCGAAGCTTTGATGTGTTTTTTGCGTTAGAGATGGCCTGACCTCATCGTCTATGAAAGACCGATCCGTGACGACACAGACCAATATCGCGCGAGAACTCCTGCTGCTGGCGTGTTTGTCAGCACTTTGGGCTTCCTCCTATACGTTTATCAAAATTGGCGTGGAAACCATTCCGCCTTTGACGTTGATTGCCGCACGCACGCTGATTGCCGGCCTTTTGCTGCTGACGATCATGCGATTGCGTGGTCTGCGCCTCCCGACGGACATGGCGACCTGGCGGCTTTTTCTGGTTCAGGCCTGTATCAACAGCGTGTTGCCTTTCACGTTGATCGCCTGGGCCGAGCAGCATATCGATGCCGGTCTTGCCGTTATTCTCAATGCGACAACACCCATCTTCACCTTTCTTCTCACCGCTCTTGTCGTCCGGCATGAGTTGGTGAGCGGGCGCAAGCTGTTTGGAACCATCGCCGGTATGACCGGCGTATGCCTCATTATCGGCCTTGAAGCACTCAATGGTACGGGCGAGATGCTGTGGGGCCAGTTTGCCATTCTGGCAGCCGCCTTTTCCTATGCTTGCGCGGCTATTTTCGGGAAGAATTTCAGGGGATTGAATCCAATCATGCCGGCTGCGGGGTCGCTGATCTGCGGTGCAATCATTCTGCTGCCCGTAAGCGTCGTCGTTGATCGACCATGGACGCTGTCGCCGTCCAACGCCTCGATTGCAGCATTGTTGTGCCTGAGTGTCTTTTCGACCGCACTCGCCTTCATGATTTACTTTCGGCTCATGCAGACGCTGGGCTCGGTCGGGACAACGTCTCAGGCCTATCTGCGAGTTCCGGTGGGTGTCGGTATCGGCATGCTGTTTCTCGGTGAGGTCCCAACTCCCGCCATGTGGATCGGGCTTGTCTGCGTCATCATCGGGGTCCTCGCCATGACGTTACCGCAGCGTCGGCGTGCGGCTGCCCAGAGTGGCTAGGCAAAGAAAACCCCGCAGGCTTGCACCTGCGGGGTCCGAGTTTTGTGTCAATGCGCCAGAAACGCTTTAGCGGTTGCGACCGCGATTGCCATTGCCGGATGCGCGCTTCTCGGGCGCGTTGCCGCCAGCCGGGGCGTGGCGGTTCGTGCCAGGCTTGCGAGCCGGACGGCGATGCTTGCGCGGACCGGCAGGACGGCCGGCTTCACCTTCAGCCTGCTTCACGCGCTTGAAATCCGACGTGACTTCGAGATCGTTGTCGGCTTCGTGCTCGCGGTGTCCATGGTGGCGGGACGGGCGGGATTCGCCGTTGTGACGTCCACCTTCGCGGGGACCGCGCTGGCCGCCGTTGTTGCGGCCGCGATTGTTGTTGTTGCCGCGCGACGGGCTTGCCAGCCCTGCAGGACGTTCACCCGATGCGACCGGAATTTCGATCTTCATCAGTTTTTCGATGTCGTGCAGCAGACGGGTTTCATCCGGTGCGCAGAACGCAATGGCAATACCATCACGACCGGCACGGGCGGTACGGCCGATGCGGTGCACGTAAGCGTCAGGAACTTCCGGCAGGTCATAATTGAAGACGTGGGTCACGGCAGGAATATCGATGCCGCGGGCAGCAACGTCGGTTGCAACCAGAACCTTGATTTCGCCGTCCTTGAAGCCCTTCAGGGCGCGCTCACGCTGGCCTTGGCTCTTGTTGCCGTGGATGGAGGCAACTTTGTAGCCGACATGCTCCAGGTGCTTCGAAAGCTTCTCTGCGCCGTGCTTGGTGCGGAGGAAGACGATGGCACGACCGTCCGGGTTCTCGGTCAGCGACTTCTTCAGAAGTTCAGTCTTGTCGTTCTTGCCGGCAACGAAGTGTACGTACTGCTCGACCTTGTCGGCAGCCTTGCCGGGCGGCGTCACTTCGACCTTGACCGGATCGGTCAGGTAGCTGTGAGCTAGATCAGCGATGGTCTTGGGCATGGTTGCCGAAAACAGCAGCGTCTGACGCTTGGCCGGAACCATCTTCGAAATCTTGCGCAGATCGTGAATGAAGCCGAGATCGAGCATCTGGTCCGCTTCGTCGAGGACAAGGTAGGTGACCTTCGACAGCGAGATTGCGTTGCGCGCGATCAGGTCCAGCAGACGGCCCGGCGTGGCAACGAGAATATCGCTGCCTTTTTCAAGCTGGAGCTGCTGCTTGTTGATCGATGCGCCGCCAACGACCTGGTTGATGCGCAAAGGGGTCTTGCGGACAAAGGAACGAAGGTTTTCGCCGATCTGGTTTACCAGTTCGCGCGTCGGAGCAAGGATCAGCGTACGGGCCGTGCGGTTTGCCGGGCGGTCTGCATTTTTCAGCAGCATTTCGATGATGGGAAGGCCGAAAGCGGCTGTCTTGCCGGTGCCGGTCTGCGCGAGGCCGATCAGATCGCGGCCTTCGAGAAGCAGCGGAATGGCCTTTGCCTGAATGGGCGTGGGGGTTGTGTAGCCAAGCTGGGTAACGCTAGCCACAATCTTTTCGGAGAGGCCGAGTTCGTTAAAACTGGTCAATAGTATCGCCTTTCGGGGCGCCAAAACAAAATCGACCGGAACAGTTGCTGCTGTCCGGTGGTTTCGGCGTCAAGAACCCCGCGTGAATTGGGAACTTGTGGGTTGGAATAACTCTCTGCGCATCAGTGCGGCAAATGCCGTCTTCTGTATCGGTTGCGCTTTTCCTTCATGCGTTGGAATATCTTGGGTTCGCTGCAGCTCACGCGGCTGCCGAAGGTGAAAGCTCAATCGGAGCATGTGGGCGTTTTGCGCTGCAAAGTCAAGCAATAGTTTCGAAAACGGGCCTTCGGACAACGCATGGCTGATATGTCGCGGCGGTGATTCGGGCGCGAACTCGCGTGCGTATGTGCCAGATTTGGGCATCAATCAGACAATTGTCGTTAACAATTGGTTGTTGTTCTCTCAAGTACATAGCAAAGGGTTGGTTTCTCCCCTAACGTTCTACGGGAAATTGTCCTGAACTATTTGATTCGACGGGATGGATTTGCGCGGCGTGGAATATCGTATGACCGAGGGCGGCGGGTTGCTGGAAAAAGCGTGCAGGGCGGTCGAAGCTCTGGATTTGCCCGCATGCATCAAGGACAGCGAACTGCGTTATGTCGTCGTGAATGCAGCATACGGCCGTTTCATGGGGTCGACGGTCGAGCAGCTCGCGGGCCGAACAACATCATCACTGTCCAATAACGCACCAAGTGCTGACCGCGAAGACAAGGAACGCCGATCTCTGGTATTTGCCACCGAGGAAGTGGTTTCCTGTTTCGGGCGCAGTGTACAGGGACGTTATGACGCTCGTTGCGAGCGCTTCACCGGCGACGACGGAAGTTTTTATCTGTTCGAAGTGTTCGAGGTCATGCCGGCTTTCGAGCCGGAAACCCCGTTCAGCAAGACCACTGCTGCGGATCTGTTGCTGGACAGTGGGGTGATCGATCTGATCGACGCCGGGATCGTCATCTACGACCGCGACGATCGACTTGTCTATTGCAATGCCCGGTTTGCGGAATTCTATCGCGAGCTTGATGTTGAACTGGCGGCCGGGCTGACACTCGAGAGTTCGCTGGAGTCCTGTTATCGCGCCTGCATGGAAACGGGCTATGGACCGGCTTGTGATGAGCCTGATATGCGCGCCTGGGTCGATGCAAGGCTGCGCGAGCTTTCCCTGGCGCATTCGGAAGCGGTCGAGCAGATTTGCGACGGGCGATGGGTGCGCGTTGTCAACAGACGGCTCGAAAACGGCATGCTGGTTGGCCTGCGTATCGACGTCACCGAGTTCAAGTCGCACGAAGCGCTTCTCAGCAAACATATCCGTGAAACCTGGCTGTTGCGTGAGGCGCTGGAACAATTGCCCGTCGCGGTTTTCCTTCGCGACGACCAGCGTCGGCTGACATTTGCCAATGCTGCCTATGAAAAGTTCGTGGGCGGCAATCTCGCCCGATATATCGGCAAGACCGCAAGCGAGATGTTTCCCGGAGCCGGAGATCAGTTTCATCGTGAAAACGAAGAGATTCTGGTAACGGGTGGGGCAATCGAGAAGGCTGAAAGCGTACCCCTGCCGGATGGTGGCTCCGTGCCAGTCATCACGCGGCTCGGAAGAGTCTCTACACCGGACGACGAACATTATCTTGTCGGTTCCATCACCGATGTCAGCGTTCTGAAAACGCGTGAAAACGACCTGATTGCGGCGCAAAACCACGCTGAAGAGTTGCACCGCCAGCTTGAGGCCATTCTCCATGCCTTGCCGGTGGGCGTTCTGCTCATCAATGCAGACCTCATCATCGAATATGCCAATTCGTGCTTCTACGACCTGTGGGGTGGGGTGGGGGAGGCCGGAGAGCTTGTCGGCAAGAGCTACCGTTATTTCATGGAGTGCAATTTCAAGAGTGGTCTCTACGACTACGGCGACCTTTCGTTTGAAGAGCTTTATGAGCAACGCGTTGCGCGCCTTCTGAACGAAGAGTTTTCTGCGCCGCGTGAGGTCCGCAGCAAAAATGGCAGGATGACGGTCATCTCCAAAACCCGCCTGAGCGGTGGCAAGGTTCTCAGCACCTACGCCGATGTGACGGAAGTGCGATTGCGCGATGCGGAAATCACCAAGACAAAAGCCGATCTCGAGCGCGTCGGCGAATATATGCAGGGCGCAACGCGGGCCATGGCGCAGGGCCTTGTTCTTGTCGAGCAAGGCACGATCATCATGTCCAACGAGGCGATGGCGGCGATGTTCGATGTCCCGCCAGAACTGCTGGAAAAGGGACGGAACTGGTCAGGTTTCTTTGCTTATTGTGCAAAGCGTGGTGACTTTGGCACCGCCGACGAGGCGGCGGCAACGCTTCGTGCCTGGAAAGACAGCATCGCTGCCAACATTCCGTTTTCCTGGCTTATCCATGTTGCCGGCAAGTCGTGGCTCAATCTGGAGGCGACCAACAGTTCTGGAGCCTATTGGCTGGTTATCGTAACTGACGTCACCGAAATGAAGGTGCGCGAAGCCGAACTGGAGCGTCTGCTGTCACGCGCCGAAGCTGCCGACCGTGCCAAGTCCGAATTTCTTGCCAATATGAGCCACGAGATCCGAACGCCAATGAATGGCGTACTCGGCATGGCCGAACTTTTGGCAAAATCCAATCTGGATACGCGCCAGAAAACCTTCACGGACATTATTGTCAAATCCGGCAATGCCCTGCTGACGATCATCAACGACATCCTCGATTTTTCCAAGATCGAGGCTGGGCAGATGAAATTGCGCAATGTGCCTTTCGATGCGGTGGAGGCATTGGAAGACGTCGTGTCACTCTTGTCTTCGGCGGCACTGGACAAGGACATAGAACTGGTCGTCCGTATCGACCCGTCCGTGCGCGGCAGGGTTATCGGCGACGCCGGTCGGTTTCGACAGATCGTTACCAACCTTGTTGGCAATGCGATCAAGTTCACCGAGACCGGCCATGTGCTGGTCGAACTGTCAGCCCAGTCGGCCGAGGCTTCAGAGGCGATTTTGACGCTGCGTGTCGAGGACAGCGGTATCGGCATTCCTTCCGACAAGCTGGAAACGATTTTCGACAAGTTCAGCCAGGTCGACAGTTCGGCGACACGCAGGCATGAGGGTACGGGCCTTGGGCTGGCAATCACGGTGGGACTTGTCGGGCTTTTCGATGGCGCCATTCACGTCGACAGCCGCGTGGGACAAGGGTCGACCTTCACCGTCAGCATTCCGTTCCAGGTCACCGAGCGACGTGACGATGTATCCGCTCATACGGTTTCGATCGATGACGTCCGCGTACTTGTGATCGATGACAATGACGTCAATCGCCGCATATTGACCGAACAACTGCATACGTGGGGCGTGGATGGCTATGCCGCTGAAAGCGGGGCTGCCGGTCTTGCCATTCTGCATGAGGCCTCTGTCATCGGCTTTGATATCGACGCCATCATCCTGGACTATCATATGCCAGTCATGAACGGGCTGGATGTTGTCGAGCGCATACGTTCCGATTGCCGTTTCGACAACATCGCCATCGTTTTCCTGACGTCCATGGATGTTGTTGGCGACGAAAGCCTGTTCACCGATCTCAATGTGCAGGCGCATCTGATGAAGCCTGCGCGCGCAAGGCTTTTGCGTTCGACGCTGTTCGACGTTGTGCGCGATGTGCGGCTGAAACGCGGCCAGCACGCTGGACGCTCTGACGGTTCAGCGCAAAGCGTGGAGAGACCGCGCGAAGACAATACGAAGAAAGCCGATCGGAATGAGGTCGTCATGCCCGCGCCTGCAGAGCGGGGGCGGCCGTGCCTGCTTGACGTGCTTGTCGCAGAAGACAATGACGTCAACCAGATTGTCTTCACGCAGATACTTCAGCAGACCGGCTTGCGGTTTCGCATCGTCAACAATGGCAAGAAGGCTGTACAGGCCTGGCAGGAGTTTAACCCTGCTGTCATTCTGATGGACGTTTCCATGCCCGTGATGAATGGCCACCAGGCCACGCAAGCAATCCGGGCAGAGGAGCGGGCTTCCGGGGGTGGCCGGCATGTTCCCATCATCGGCGTTACAGCGCACGCACTCGATGCCGATCGCGACCTGTGTTTTGCAGCCGGTATGGACGATTACTTATCGAAGCCGATCAGTCCGGAAATACTGGAAGGCAAGGTCGCCCAGTGGCTCGAGAGTAACGCGCCACGTCAGGACAAACCCAAGGGCTCCACTCAATAGGCACCTTGCAGCCAAGGACGATTGCCTTACCACGTCTTTATGCCACAGAGCATCTCACGCTTGCCGCCAAAGCCCTTGCGGCGTTCGATATCAAAACCGACGGCCTGAAGATTTCGTCGCACGAAGCCTGCTGCGGCATAGGTCGCAAAGCTGCCCCCTTGCCGGGTCTTGTCAAAAAGCGCCTGCATGATTTCCAGCGACCACATGTCAGGGTTTCTTGAAGGGGCGAAACCGTCCAGAAACCAGGCATCGAAGATCTCGTGGCGTGCCGTAATACCCTGCAGGGCATCGCCGCAGACGACGGTCAGGTGCGTTGTTTCGTCGAGTTCGATTTCGACGAAACCTTTCGGTTCATCCGGCCAGAGGGCAACAAGGCCTTGGCGTTCGGCGTCGACTTCCGGCCATCTCGATAGTGCACGGTCCAACTCTTCGCCCTTCATCGGATAAAGTTCGAAGGACATGAAATGCAGTTTTCTGTTACCGTCGCGCGTCAGCTTCCATTGCCGCCAAGTCTCGCAGAGGTTGAGGCCGGTGCCGAATCCAAGTTCGCCAATACGGAAGGTCTCATTGCTTCCGAGCCAACGTTCAGGAAGGCCGTTGCCGGCCAGGAAAACGTGGCCGCATTCGAGCCTGCCATCGGTCTGGCAATAAAAATGGTCGCCAAAGGCCAGGGAATAGGGCATATCCCCGTCGCGCCAGTCGAGCGCTGTATGGCCGGTAGCGGAAGCCGGATTGTCCTCGGAATGTGTCATGAGAGAAGCCGATAGTCCTGCTTTCGATCACCGTCAATCGCCAAGATTACCGGCTTCAGTGTCGCTGCTGATTGTCGGTGGCGGAATTATGGGGCTTTGGGCGGCCGTCAAAGCGGAGCGAATGGGCATCGATACGCTGCTTGTCGATGCCGCAGCGCTCGGAAGCGGCGCGAGTGGCGGTTTACTTGGCGCATTGATGCCGCACATGCCGGATCGCTGGTCCGACAAGAAGCAGTTTCAGTTCGACGCGCTTATCGACCTCGAAACCGAAGTCGCACGGCTTGAAAGCGAGACCGGATTGTCGGCCGGATACCGTCGATGCGGTCGTATCATTCCTCTGCCAAAACCGCATTTGCGAGGAATTGCCGAGCGTCACGAACGGGATGCTGAAGACAACTGGAAAACCGCTGATCGGCAATTTCACTGGCATGTCACGGATGTGCCTGCCAGTGGTGAAGCCTGGGTGGATCATGCCGCCGGCGAGGCAGGTTTCGTATTTGACACCTTGGCAGGTCGCGTGGCGCCGCGCGCGCTGACGGGTGTTTTGTCGAACGCCATCAGAAAAGCCCGGCATGTTCACGCGGCAGAAAATTGCAGCGTTCTGTCTCTCGATGCGACGCAGGGAAGGGCGACCTTGTCCTCCCGGCACGAGGTTCATTTCGGCCACGCCATTGTTGCAAATGGTCATCACGCCTTTTCAATGATCCGTGATGCTTTTGGTCAGCCAAACGGTCTGGCTCTTGGACAACCTGTCAAAGGGCAGGCAGCTCTTCTCGATGCGCGATGTGACCCTGAAATGCCGGTCATTTTTCTCAACGGCCTTTATGTCGTGCCGCATGAGGACGGAACCGTCGCGGTCGGCAGCACCAGCGAAGATTTCTTTGAGGTGCCCTTTACGACTGACGAGAAACTCGATCTTCTCGTTTCGAAAGCAAAAACGCTCGTTCCTTCGCTGGAAAATGCTGCGATCATCGAACGATGGGCCGGTCTGCGGCCGAAAGCAATCGGGCGTGACCCTATGGTTGGTAGCGTGCCCGAAATGCCGCGCATCGTCGCGCTTGCGGGTGGATTCAAGGTCAGTTTCGGCCTTGCCCATCGTCTCGCTGATGCTGCTTTGGCGGAGGTTTGCGGGCAAACGTCCACTTTGCCGCCCAGTTTTCTGTTGGGTGAGCACCTGCGTCTTGCGCAAGAGAATTTCAGTAAATCCTGATTTACGCGCTTCGCGTCGTCAATCTGTTACGCAAATCACTTAACTGCTGGCCAGCAACAAGGCCCGTTTAGCCGCATGTCCGGCGAGGTGATAAGCGCATGCGATACGCCATTCATTTTACGCCGTCTCCCAACGATCCGTTAACGCAGGCTGCTGCCGCGTGGCTTGGTCGTGACGTCTATTCCGGTCAGGCGGTTGAACCGCCCGGAATGATCGATCTCGCCATGCCGGATATTTCCTATCATACGGCTTTGCCACGACGTTATGGGTTCCACGGTACGATCAAGGCGCCGTTCCGTCTGGCCGAGGGGCATTCAGAAGCGTCGCTGTTGCGCGATCTGATGCGGTTCTCCGGCAAGCAGGAGCCATTCGTGTTGCCGCAGCTCGTTGTGGCCAAACTCGAGAATGTGTTCAGCCTGGTGCCCGAGAGGCCATGTGACGTCCTGCATTTTCTTGCCGCGAGTGTCGTTCAGGAATTCGATCGTTACCGCGCGCCCATCGGTGACGCCGAGATCGAGCGTGCGAATCCGGAAAGGCTTTCTGCAGCGCAGCTTACCAATCTTTATCGTTGGGGCAGTCCGCATGTCATGGATGAATTCCGGTTCCAGATGACGCTGACGGGCAGCGTTGAACCGGTGAATTATTCGCGGATCGAGCGTGCTGTCAAAACGGTGTTCGAGCCGTTACTGGCTCGGCCCATGCCGTTTGCCAATCTGGCCCTGTTCATCGAGGACGAACCCGGCGCTCCTTTCCGTGTTCATTCCTTGCATCCTATGGGTCGGGTCTCCGCTCGCAGGATTGCCTGAGGCATAATCAGCGAAATCGTACACAAAAAAGCATCGGAATGTCGGCAAAATTGCTCTCGACATTCCAAGCGTGAATGCTACCGTTCAGCGTCTTATTTGCAAGGTGGCTGAATGATCTCCGATAATTACCCGCGCAATCTCATCGGCTATGGCCGCAATGCGCCAGATCCGAAATGGCCGGGCGGCGCCCGTATCGCCGTACAGTTCGTTATCAACTACGAAGAGGGCGGCGAAAGCTGCATTCTCGATAACGACAAGGCATCGGAATCGCTCTTGTCAGAGATTGTCGGTGCGCAACCCTGGCAGGGTCAGCGCAACCTCAACATGGAATCGATCTATGAATACGGGTCACGGGCAGGTTTCTGGCGTCTGTGGCGCATGTTCACCAGCCTCGGCGTCACAACGACTGTCTACGGTGTGACGTCCGCGATGGCGCGCAACCCGGAAGCGGTTGCTGCGATGCAGGAAGCTGGATGGGAGATCGCCAGCCACGGTTATCGCTGGCTGGAATACAAGGACTTCTCGGAAGAGGAAGAGCGCAAGCATATTCAGGAGGCCGTTCGCCTGCATACGGAGCTGACGGGCGAACGCCCTTACGGCATGTATCAAGGCAAACCATCTGACAATACCTTGCGGCTGGTCATGGAAGAGGGCGGTTTCCTCTATTCGTCTGACAGCTATGCCGACGATCTGCCTTATTGGGTTGAAGGAGCTAAAGACGATCCTTTCCTGATCATTCCCTACACGCTTGAGACCAACGACATGAGGTTTGCGACGCCGCAGGGTTTCAATTCCGGTGATCAGTTCTTCACCTATCTGAAGGATGCTTTTGATGTTCTCTATCAAGAGGGCGTCGAAGGTTCGCCGAAGATGCTGAGCGTCGGCCTGCATTGCCGTCTCGTTGGGCGGCCTGGCCGCGCTGCGGCGCTGCGGCGCTTTATTGAATATGTGCTGGGGCATGAAAAGGTCTGGATTCCGCAGCGCATCGATATCGCTCGCCATTGGCACGAACACCACAAGCCAGGCACTGCATCATGATCGTGCGGCAGGACTTTGTAACCCGCTTCGGCGGCGTGTTCGAACATTCGCCCTTCATTGCCGAGCGTGCTTTTGACGCCGGAGCGATCTCCGAACCGTTGACGGCAAATGTCGTCCACGACGCGCTTTGCACACAGTTTCGCGCAGCGTCGGAACCAGAGAGGCTCGGTGTCTTGCGTGCTCATCCCGATCTTGCCGGCAAGCTCGCGATTGCTGGCGAGTTGACGGAGGATAGCCGCAACGAGCAGGCTGGGGCTGGGCTCGACCGCTTGTCGCCTGAAGAGCATGCGCGCTTCACGGCACTCAATTCTGCTTACACACAGAAATTCGGTTTCCCTTTCATCATTGCGGTCAAGGGTCTGAACAGACAGGATATCCTTTCAGCCTTCGAAAACCGCATCGACAACAGCCCGGAGGATGAATTTTCGACTGCCACCGCGCAGGTCGAGAAAATCGCCTGGCTGCGTCTGTCCTCGATGTTGCCGAGTGCTTGAAGGGGCGGACCGATATGAAAGAGGATGGTCTTTTATCCTATCTCGATGACATGAGGCTGGCGGCCAACAAGGCCCGGCTTTTTCTGCGCGGCATCAACGAGCAGGAATTCAATGCCGACGAACGAACCCAGATGGCGATCATGATGGCACTTGCGCTGATCGGTGAAGCGGCCTCAAGGATAGATACACTCTATCCGGCATTCGTCAGCGACCACCCGGAGATTGCATGGTCCAAGATCAGGGCAATGAAAAATCTGATTGCGTACGATCACTATCGCGCCGAACTCCCACTGTTGTGGCGTACGGCCTCTGTCAGCATTCCTGAACTGCTCGACCAACTCGATCTCATCCGCGACTGGCATACACAAGGTGAATGACGTTTGACTGATTTCCTGGAAATCCGCCCCCTGACCAAAGAGGCATTCGCGTCGTTCGGCGATGTCATCGAACCAACCCCATCCTCGATGCGGCTTATCAATGGTGGTCAGACCGAGAGACATCATGCGCTTGCGGCACCAGAAGCCGCCGGGGAGGGTGCGCATATTGTTCTCAATATCTTTCGTGGCCAGCCGCGTCGGTTTCCGCATGCCATCGAGATGATGGAGCGGCATCCGCTTGGCAGCCAGAGTTTTTCGCCGCTTTCTGGTCGGCCGTTTCTGGTTGTGGTGGCAGAAGACGAGGGCGGACGTCCAGGTGAGCCTCAGGTGTTTCTGGCGCGTGGTGATCAGGGTGTAAATTACCGGCGCAATACGTGGCATTACCCCTTGATGCCGTTGCAGAACGTGTCGGATTTTATCGTTGCCGATCGTGATGGGCCGGGTAACAATCTGGAAGAGTATTTTTTCGACGAACCCTACATGATCGCGGAGCCTGCCCTATGACCGGTTTGACAACCCACGTTCTCGACGCGGCCCACGGCACACCCGCAGAAGGCTTGCAAAT
This sequence comes from Agrobacterium tumefaciens, assembly GCA_025559845.1. Classification (NCBI taxonomy): domain Bacteria; kingdom Pseudomonadati; phylum Pseudomonadota; class Alphaproteobacteria; order Hyphomicrobiales; family Rhizobiaceae; genus Agrobacterium; species Agrobacterium tumefaciens. The sequence continues at coordinate 2,450,064 of CP048469.1, read as the reverse complement.
CGATCTTTATCGGCTTGATGGTGAAACACGCGAGAAGCTGAAAACGGTGACGACCAACAGTGACGGGCGCGTCGATGGTGGACCGCTGCTGATTGGCGACAACTTCAAAAAAGGGCAATACGAACTCATCTTCCATGCCGGCGACTATTTGCGCGCCAAAGGTATTGTCTTGCCTGAACCAGCCTTTCTGGATGTCATTCCGATCCGTTTCGGTATTGCCGACGAAAGCGGGCACTATCATGTGCCGCTCCTGCTTTCGCCCTTCAGCTATTCGACCTACCGCGGAAGTTAAGTGTCATGATCTTTGCCGCCATCGCCGACATCCACGGAAACTGCGCGGCGCTGGAGGCCGTTCTTGAGGATATCGCCAAACAGGGCATCAGCGATATCGTCAATCTTGGCGATTGCTTCAGCGGTCCGCTGGAAGCCGGTTTTACGGGCGATCTTCTGCTTCGCAAGTGGATACCCTCGGTTCGCGGCAATCATGATCGGGAATTGATAGATCGCGCACCGGAAGAGATGGGGAGCTGGGAGAAACCCGCTTATGCGCAACTGACGGAAGCGCATCTGGACTGGTTGCGGACCTTGCCGTTCAGTCTGGTGTTTCAGGACGTTGCCTATTGCTGTCATGGGTCGCCGCGCGACGATCTCGAATATTGGCTTGAGACACTTTCGCCGGAAGGGGTGCTGAAGCTTCGGCCTCTGGCCGAAATCGAGGCCATGGCAGAGGGTGTTTCCGAGCCGCTGATGTTGTGCGGCCATACGCATGTTCAGCGCATGGTTCAGCTTTCCGATGGCCGATTGATCGTTAATCCCGGCAGTGTCGGCTGCCCCGGCTGGAGAGACAACGCGCCGTTCGATCATCATGTCGAGGCCGGTCATCCGCTTGCGAGCTACGCCGTTCTGGAAAAGACGCACAGAGGCTGGCAGGCGCATTTCCGGCAGGTGCGTTATGACAATCTTGCCATGGCTGAAATGGCGCGGGCAAACGGCATTGACTATCTCGCCAATGCCCTGGCCACCGGCTGGCTGAAGACCTGACCTGTCAGCCCTCGCTCGTCATCACCACGCAGGAGTAGGACTGCGCCTTCAATGCCTTGCAGGCCGAAACTGCGGAGGACTGGTCCTCGAACCCGGTGAAACGGGCGCGGTAAAGTGTTGCCGATCCGCTTTGAACAGCCTCGGTATAGGGGGCAATGCCTGTGTGGCTTCCCGCAATGTTGCTTTGCGCGTTGGCCAGCAGCGAGCGCGCGGCAGATTCCGAGTCCGTTGCTGCAATCTGAACTTCCCAGCGGCTGCGTTGGGAGGCCGGTGTCGGAATGGCAGACACTTGCATCATGTCGGCCATCTGGCTGTTTGCCGTGGCAATCTGCATGGCGACAGGATCCTGGCGGCGCTCTGCAAACATCGGCAGAGGTACAGTCGCCGGTGGCACATCGAAGGTGCGGCTGACGCTGGCGCTGGCAACGAGCTGTTCGGCGGCGCGACCGCGCGAGGCCTGCGGTACAGCCTTGTCCAGCAGCGCTGCCATCTGCGCATCACGGCTACGGGCCGTCTTGCCGCCAAGCACGACGCCTACGACGCTACGGCCATTGTGATTGACGGCACTGACCAGGTTGAAGCCGGAGGCGTTCGTGTAACCTGTTTTGATGCCATCTACGCCTCTGTAGCTTGCCAGAAGACGATTGTGCCCCCGGATGGTCTGGCCGCGGAACTTGAAAGACTGGGTGGCGAAAAGCCGATATTCTCTAGGGAAGTCCCGCTGAAGGGCGAGGCCGAGTTTGGCCATATCGCGCGCGGTGGTGACCTGCGTTTTGCTTGGCAGGCCGGACGCATTGCGGAACACGGTTTTCGACATACCCAATTGGCGGGCCTTGCGGGTCATCATCTGCGCAAACTTCGCTTCAGATCCGCCCAGGTGATCGCCCATGCCCTCCGCCATGTCATTCGCGGACTTTACGATCATGCCATAAACGGCTTCGCGCACGGTGAAGGTGGTGCCAGCCTTGACCCACAGTTTCGAGGGAACAGCGGCCGCGCCGTGTTTTGACATGGTGATGCGCTGATCCCATCTCAGGCGGCCGTTGTGCAGCGCCTCGAAAGTCATGTAGAGCGTCATCATCTTCGTGAGAGAGGCAGGGTGGTTGAGGACATCCGCGTTGCGCGAGGCCAGCACCTTGCCGGTGTTTGCATCCATGATGAAGTGCGCATAACCGGCCATAGCCGGCTTTGCCTGCAAAGAGAGGATCGCGCAAAAGAAGGCGAGTGCGAAAACCCATGCTCCCGCCATTCCCCGTTTGATCGTTCCCGACATTTTCCGCCCCTTCAAATCTGTTGGCCGCCTGAAAGCCTGTTTCCGGCGCATTTTTACTGACACATTCCGGCAACAAAACCGCTAAAACTTTAGAGATAGCTTTCATGCTTAATTAAGTATGAATTTCCGCCAATGTGGTGAACCTCTCGTCCCCTTGAAAAGAAACCGTCCGTCCGGTATGTTTATTGCCATGACAAATGCACATGAGCGAAAGAAGCAGCCCGAACTCGTTCGTCGCAATCTTCTCGATTGCGCAGCGAAACTTGCTGCCGATCAAGGGGTTTCGGCGATTTCCATCCAGGCCGTTGCTGATGCGGCGGGCGTGACGAAGGGCGGATTGTTTCATCACTTCGCCTCAAAGCAGGTCCTGCTCGAAGCGGTGATGGCCGACCTTTTGATGGCGTTAGACGCGGAAATAGACGGGTTGGTCTCACAGGATTGTGAAGCTCACGGATGCTTCACGCGTGCCTATGTGAATGCGGTTTTCGCCGATCGAGAGCGCGATTCGGGCAAACAATGGGCGGCAATCTCGGTTTCGATGATTGGAGAACCGTCGCTGCGGAGCATGTGGTCGACATGGCTTGCAGAGCGTCTTGTCCGTCACAAAGACACGGATAACACGCCCCAGCTTGAAGCTGTTCGGCTTGCTGCCGATGGCGTCTGGCTTGCCGACCTGCTGGCCGATGATGGTGGGGCAGGCGATGATCGCGCCGCACTTCATGCATTGCTGATTACGCAAACGGAAAAGGGAAAAGGACGATGAATGCGGTGATGTTGACCTACGGAGCGCTTGTCGCGGCCATAGTCTGCGAGGTCATCGCGACGTCTTTCCTGCAGCAATCGCAGCAGTTTACCAGGCTGTTGCCGACGCTCCTGATGGCATTGTTCTATGGCGCGGCTTTTTATCTGCTGTCGATCACGCTGCGCACCCTGCCGGTCGGCGTTGCCTACGCGATCTGGAGCGGTCTCGGCATCGTCCTGATTTCGGCCATCGGCTATTTCGTGTTCCGGCAGACGCTGGATCTGCCGGCCGTGATCGGTCTTAGCCTCATTATCGCCGGGGTCGTGGTTGTGAACGTGTTCTCAAAGACGGTCGGACATTAAGGGCGGGTTTCCCCGCCCGGTCACGTTATGCCAGGATGCTGCGGTCCACATCGGTGATCAGCCGTTTACCGCAGAGGGCCATGCTGATGTCCATCTCCTTACGGATGATTTCGAGGGCCGTTGTGACACCCTGTTTGCCACCGGCGCCCAGGCCATACAGGAAGGGGCGACCGATGTAGGTGCCCTTGGCGCCCAGAGCGATCGACTTCAGCACGTCCTGGCCGGAGCGAATGCCGCCATCGATATGGACTTCGATCTGGTCACCGACCGCATCGACGATCTTCGGCAACATGGCGATTGAAGAATGGGCTCCGTCGAGCTGACGACCGCCATGGTTCGAGACGATGATCGCATCCGCGCCTGTGCCGACGGCTGCACGCGCATCTTCTTCATCCAGGATGCCCTTGAGGATCAGCTTGCCACCCCAGCGTTCCTTGATCCATTCGACATCCTTCCAGGATAGACGCGGATCGAATTGTTCTGCTGTCCAGGACGATAGCGAGGACAGGTCAGAGACGTTCTTGGCATGTCCAACGATGTTGCCGAAGCTGCGGCGTTTGGTTTGCAGCATGTCCAGGCACCATTGCGGGCGCGTCGCCATCTGCCAGATGTGTTTCGGCGTGAATTTCGGCGGAGCTGACAGGCCGTTGCGCAAATCCTTGTGGCGCTGGCCAAGGATTTGCAGGTCGAGCGTCAAAACCAGCGCCGAGCACTTGGCGGCCTTGGCGCGATCGATCAGGTTGTTGATGAAGTCGCGGTCCTTCATCACGTAAAGCTGGAACCAGAATGGTTTCGAGGTGACAGAGGCAACGTCCTCGATGGAGCAGATGCTCATGGTGGACAGCGTGAAGGGTACGCCAAATTCTTCTGCAGCCTTGGCGGCCAGCATTTCACCGTCGGCGTGCTGCATGCCCGTGAGGCCGGTGGGTGAAAGGGCAACAGGCATCGAGACCTTCTGGCCGATCATTTCCGTTGCCAGGGAGCGGTCTGTCATATCGACCAGCACGCGCTGGCGAAGCTTGATCTTCTGGAAGTCCTCTTCATTGGCGCGGTAGGTGCTTTCCGTCCATGCGCCGCTGTCGGCATAGTCGAAAAACATCTTCGGAACACGGCGTTGCGCCTTCTTCTTCAGGTCTGCAATGGTGAGGATTTTGCCCATGGATAAAGCCTTCACATTTGAATGTTGGCTTCAAATATCACGAATTTCTGGATTGTGACATCGAAATCGTCGTCGTTTTCAGTGCCAGAATGTCCGTAAAAACAGTTCGCATCCCAGAATGAGCAGACATATCAGAAACCAGCGTCGAAACGTCGTCGGGCTGACAATATGACGGATTTTCTGACCTGCCCACATCCCCAGGAGAGCCGGTATAACGGCGAGTGCCGAGATGGTGAGTTCCTGCGTCTGGAGCGCCGATTGGGAGGCAAGACCAAGAGCCAGCGCCATCGTGGAAACCGTGAATGACAGGCCGAGCGCCTGCACGAGATCGTCACGCTGGAAACCCAGCGACTGTATGTAGGGCACGGCGGGAACGACGAAAACGCCGGTACCACCCGTCAAGAGACCGGTGATGAAGCCGACCGGTGCGGAGAGCCATTTTTCCAGAGCAAGGGGAAGAGAGAAGGGACGGGCGAGCAGGCTGAAAGCGGCATATGTGGCGAGTGCTGCTCCAAGCGCCGAAGTCGTCCAGACTGCCGCGCCGCCCGTCATCAATCGGATGCCGATCAGCGTACCGGCGACGATGGCAATCATCATGGGCCACAGCCGCAAGAGAGTGGCCTTCAGATGCGGTCCCGACAGAAGTTGCCAGATATTGGTGATGAAGGATGGCAGAATGAGCATGCCGGCGGCAGCCACGGGAGACATGAAAAACCCAAGCATGCCCATGGCGACAGTCGGCAAACCCATGCCCGTCACACCCTTGACGATCCCTGCAATCGTGAAGATCGCAAATATCGCAACAAGACTACCGGTTTGCAGATCGACCACGGAGACTTCCCTTACAGAGTTGGTTCTTCGGGGCCGATATAAAGGTTATGGCGACGCGATGTTTCGGCCGTGACCGAATTATGCGAGCGCGCTTTTCATTGCTTCACCTGCCACATAGGTTTCCACCACAGTGCGGTCGTCACCCATGGTCAGCATCAGGAACAGCTCTTCCGTCAGGCTCTTCACCACTTCCATTTTCAGCGCCATGGCAGGGGTGGAGGACGCATTGAGAACGGTGATATCGGCGTCTGTGCCCGCATCCAGCGTGCCGATACGGTCAACCATCGACAGCGCTTCGGCATTACCGCGCGTCATCAGGTACCAGCTTTCCAGCGGATTGAGACGCTCGCCCAGAAGCTGCTGGATCTTGTAGGCTTCATCCATGGTGCGCAGCATCGAGTAGCTGGAGCCGCCACCAATGTCGGTCGCCACGGCAATGCGGACCGGCTTCTCGCGCCGCTGAAGTTTCTTCATCGGAAACAGGCCGGAGCCGATAAACAGATTGGACGTCGGGCAATGCACGGCAACCGCACCCGTATCCGACAACACGTCTGCCTCGCGTTCGGACAGGTGGATGGCGTGACCGAGCAGGGTCTTCTTACCCATCAGACCGTAGCGGACGTAAATGTCAGTATAGTCGGTCGCTTCGGGGTAAAGCTCGCAGGTGTATTTGATCTCGTCCAGATTTTCGGACAGGTGGGTCTGGATGAAGAGATCGGGAAATTCGCGTGCCAGCGCTTGCGCGGCTTCCATCTGCCTGGGCGTGGAAGTGATGGCGAAACGTGGTGTGATGGCAACGTGGTTACGGCCCTTGCCGTGCCAATCCGCGATGACCTGCCGTGTTTCGTCGTAGGAGGTTTCCGGCGTATCGAGTAGCCCTTGCGGCGCGTTGCGATCCATCATCACCTTGCCGCCAACCATCAGCATGTTGCGCTTTATGGCTTCGGCAAAATAGGCGTCGGCGGAGGTCTTGTGTACGGAGCAGTAAGCGACGGCAGTGGTGGTGCCGTGGCGAACCAGTTCATCGTAAAAATGCGTGGCGATGCGCTGGGCATGCGCACTTTCGACGAAACGGCATTCCTCCGGGAACGTATAGGTGTTCAGCCATTCGAGAAGATTGGCGGCGTAGGAACCGATGACCTGCATCTGCGGGAAATGCAGGTGCATGTCGATCAGGCCGGGCACGATCAGATGAGGTCGGTGATCTTTCTCTGCGACGTCTTCCGGCGCTTTTTTACGGATATCGGCGTAGTCGCCGATCGCTGCGATCTTGCCGTCCTCGACAAGCAGGCCACCATCTTCGATGTAGAGATAACTTTGATGATCGTCGATGGAGTGCGGGGCACGGTTAAAGCTCAGCAGGCGGCCACGCAGCAGAAGCATGCTCATTCTGTTTTTCCTTCGGCATTTCCACCCCCGGACACGGCGCTTTCATACCAGGCGGTAAGCACCTTGCGTTCTTCGGGAGTGATGGCGGTGATGTTGCCGGGCGGCATGGCATGGCTTCGGCCAGCTTGCAAATAGATTTCACGTGCATGGGCGGCGATTTGCGCGTCGGTTTCAAGCTTCACCGATTTGGGTGTGAAGGGTACGCCTTCCCAGACCGGCTCTGCCGCATGGCACATGGAACAGCGTCCCTGCACCACATCGCGCGCCGTCGCAAAATGCGCATCACTGACGAAGCGCTGCTGGACAGGAGACAGGGTGGCGGCTTTTTCCTCCTGCTCTCCAGTCAGAATTTTCGGAACCGTCGATAGCCACATGATGACGATGAAGATGATCGCTGTCAGAAGCCAGGTCCATGTCGGCTTGCCCTTGCGGGCATGGGTGGTGTTGAACCAGTGACGGATGGTAACCCCCATCAGGAACACCAGTGCCGCGATAATCCAGTTGAACTCAGTGGCGAAGGCCAATGGGTAGTGGTTTGACAGCATGAAGAAAATGACCGGCAGCGTCAGGTAGTTGTTGTGCAACGAACGCTGCTTGGCGATTCGACCGTATTTGGGATCGGGTGTGCGGCCGGCAATCAGGTCGGCCACGACGATCTTCTGGTTGGGAATGATGATGAAGAAAACGTTGGCCGACATGATGGTGGCGGTGAAGGCGCCAAGATGCAGGAACGCGGCGCGGCCGGTAAAGACCTGCGTATAACCCCACGCCATCGCCACCAGCGCAACATAGAGCACGATCATCAGGCCCCAGGTGTTGTTGCCCAGCGGTGACTTGCAGAGAAAGTCGTAAAACAGCCAGCCGATCGCCAGCGAGGCAAGCGAAAGACAGATTGCCTGAAACTGGGTGAGTGCCAGCACCGAATGGTCGATAAGGAAAAGGTCCGCACCGCCGTAATAAACGATACAGAGCATGGCAAAGCCGGAAAGCCATGTGGCATAGCTTTCCCATTTGAACCAGGTCAGGTGTTCCGGCATCTGCGCAGGGGCGACCAGATATTTCTGAATATGGTAGAAACCGCCGCCATGGACCTGCCACTCTTCGCCGTAAGCACCGGGCGGAAGGTGGGCGCGTTTGACCAGTCCGAGATCGAGCGCAATGAAATAAAAGGATGAGCCTATCCAGGCGATTGCGGTGATCACATGAAGCCAGCGGACGGCAAAAGCCATCCATTCCCAGGCAATGGCGTATTCGTACATTCTGTTCCCCTGATCCTGTGCAGTGCACATTGCGAGAAAATTGCCGGAGAGGGAAGAAAAAAGCAGAGCAGTCGCAATGATTGTTCACAATATGGAGCGTTTGTGTCCACAACATCAGTCGCCGAAGGCATCGCTGATGATGCGCCGCCGTCACATAGGGCGACGATCTTGTGCGGCGCACAGATTGCACTTAGCCGGCTATCGCGACTCAGCTAATAATGGATGTGCAGCCCGGTGATGTGCTACACTAAAAGGCTGCGGAGCCAAAAAATGCTTCCATACTTGCTTCGCTTGGCGGTGTGCCGAAAGCGGGAGCTGCAATCCCTGGGGCGGGGGGCAGTCAAGGGCAGGGTGAAGCAGGTCCCGAAGACCATTGTGTCCGGGTTTTGCTTGTAATGTTTGGATTTTGAATGAAGTGACGCAATGACTTTCCGGCTGCTGCCGTTGTTCTTCAACGGAGACTATGCCGATGCGCGTTATTCTGACAGTGACTTTTCTGCTACTGGCTTTCAGTGCCACTGCTTTTGCTCATGAATCCCACAAGGGTTTCAAATATGAGAGCTATTGCTGCAACGGCGATGCCGAAGGGGGGGATTGCCAGATGATCCCGACCCGGAGTGTTCGCGTTACCCCTGACGGTTACGAGGTCTCACTTGGACCGGGAGATCATAGGCTGGTGACCAAACGCCACGTCTTCAACTGGTCGCAGCGTGAGGCACGCCGCTCGGACGATGGGGAATATCATCTGTGCCTCTATCCAAACGAAGATACGCCCCGCTGTTTCTATGCGCCCGATATGGGTTTTTGACTTGGCGGTGTTCTGCCTTCTTCGATCCGTTTTAAAATCCAGTCGCGGAACAACCTTATTTTCCTCTGGTTTTTCCTGCCTTCCGGATAAACGAGCCAATAGTCCTTGCCCTCGGTGCTGAGGTACTCGAAGGGTTGATAAAGTCGTCCAAGCGCAATCTCGTCTGCGTAAAGCTCAGGCGTCAGCATGGCGACACCCTGACCGGCAATGGCAGCGGCAGCCTCGAAGGCCTGTACGCTGAGGCGGCTTCGCGGGTATCGTGCCAGATCAGGATTTTCAACACCGACGTCCCGAAACCATTTTGCCCACCAGAGATCGCCCGGATCGATGATCCGCAGTTTCAGCAAATCCGCTGGCGCGTGAAGGCCGCCCACGCTCTCGGCCAAGGCCGGGTGTAGCATTGGGCTGAAAACCCCTCTCAGCAAACGGTGATAAACAAGGCCGGGGCTGTCGCTTGTGCTCCAGCGGATTGCAACATCCGCATCCGAGCGAGCAAAGTCGATGAGGTCGCTCGACGTCTCGAGTTTTACGGCGATGGACGGGTTTTCGAGTTGAAACGAACCCAGGTGTTTTGAAAGCCAGCGCGACGCGAACGTTGCCGTCGAGTGGATGCTCAACGTTTCGTCAGCCGTATCGCGCGCACCGTTTACGGCCTCCCGCAAAATGCTGAAACCTTCGGCAATTTTAGGCGCAAGTTTCTGTCCCGTTTCCGTAAGCATCACCTGCCGTGCCTTGCGCACAAACAGCGGTTCACCAATGTGTTCTTCGAGAAGTTTGATCTGGTAGCTGACGGCGGTCTGCGTCATGCCCAGTTCATCGCCGGCCCTCGTAAAACTCAAATGTCTGGCAGCGGCTTCGAACACTCTCAGTGCGTTCAGCGGGAACTGGCGCGACATCTTCATGGATAAGTTCTCTTTATGCGATGAGATGGATGTTTCATTGGTTTTTCGATGAAAAACAAAGCATCTTTCTTCTCAGTCATCAATTGAATTTCTGAATGGAGATGAACATGCGGCGATATCTTTCGCATGCGTGGACCCGCGTGCGCGCCGGTCTGCGAGCACTGGAACGGTTTACCTTTGAAAGCTTCAAGCCAGATGATTTGGCAGAAGAAAGCCTGTCGGATGATATCAAGCGCGATATCGGTGTCAGGGATGGACGTGGCTATTTTCGAAGTGATTTCCGACAAGGGAAATTGCGTGCAGCAGCTCGGCTGCCACAAGGGCCGCTATGACAGCAGGGCGCTTGTCCTTCACGCTGCTGCCGCCGATTGGCAGGACCAGCTTTTGTAGATTTGATGTCGGTTCTCCCTCTCGCTCCAGCCAATGTGCAAAGGTAGCGCGTTTGGTCTTCGAACCGATCATGCCGACATAGGCAAGATCGGAACGCGCAAGCGCCTCTTTGGCAATGAGGAAATCGAGAGCGTGATCGTGAGTGACGATGATCGCCGCACCGTTTTCGGGAATAGTGGCGACAGCAGCTTCCGGCATCGGCGTGAGAACGGTTTCTGCCGTTTCCGGCAGGTCCACCAATTCGTTCTGGCGTGTTTCCACGACCGTGATGGCCAAAGGCAAAAGTGAAAGTGCCTGTGCGAGCGCCTTGCCGACATGGCCGGCGCCAAAAATGAAGACGGCGGGCTGTGCCTGTTCTTCCCGCATAAGCCTCTGTTCGAGCTGATTGGCAATGCTGGTGGTCACACGCTGAAAACGCAACAATGTCCGTCCACCGCAGCATTGGCCGATTTCCGGGCCTAGCGGGATGTCCATGCTGTCTTCCACCGCGCCACTGCGCAGCATGGCGCGGGCATGGTCGATTGCCATATATTCGAACTGCCCGCCGCCGATGGTTTCCCAAAGCAGGTTTTCAGCCACCAGCATGAAGGTTCCTGCCGCACGCGGCGAAGATCCTTTCACGGCCTCTATTTCGACGAGGACGGCCGGACCGGAACTGGCAAGGAAACGGGAAAGGCGCGTTTCAGGCATTGGCGCTTGCCCTCACACCTTCTTCAGCCGTTCCACCGCCATCAGCACCCGTTCCGGTGTTGCAGGTGCATCAAGACGCGGGCAGACCTTATAGTCGGCGACGGAGGCAATGGCCATCGACAGTGCCTCCAGAACCGAGATCGCCAGCATGAAGGGTGGTTCGCCGACAGCCTTGGAGCGGCCAATCGTTGGCTCGGCATTTTCCGACCATTCTGCGAGCTTCACGTTGAAGATTTTCGGCCGGTCGGAGGCAAGCGGGATCTTGTAGGTCGACGGTGCGTGGGTGCGTAGCCGTCCCTTGGCGTCCCACCACAATTCTTCGGTCGTCAACCAGCCCATGCCCTGAACAAAAGCGCCTTCCACCTGACCGATATCGATGGCCGGGTTCAGCGACTTGCCGACATCGTGCAGAATGTCGGTGCGTTCCATCATGTATTCACCGGTCAGCGTGTCGATCGAGACTTCGGAACAGGATGCGCCATAGGCGAAGTAATAGAACGGCGTGCCCCGTCCAGCAGCGCGATCCCAATGGATTTTCGGCGTCTTGTAAAAACCGGCGGCAGAAAGCTGCACGCGGGCGAAATAGGCCTTCTTGATGAAATCGTTGAAGCCGATTTCTTCCTGTCCGATCCGCACCCGGTTTGGCAGGAAAACGACATCTTCCTCCGAGACGTTCCAGTTTTCCGCGGCAAACTTGACCAAACGCTCGCGGATCTGCCGCGCGGCGTCGTAGGCGGCCATGCCGTTGAGATCGGAGCCGGAAGACGCTGCGGTTGCCGAAGTATTCGGCACCTTGCCGGTGGTGGTCGCGGTGATCTTCACCCGACCCACATCGACCTGGAATGCATCGGCGACCACCTGTGCGACCTTTGTATAAAGGCCCTGGCCCATTTCGGTGCCGCCGTGGTTCAGATGGATCGAGCCATCATTGTAGATATGAACCAGCGCGCCAGCCTGGTTAAAGGCCGTCATGGTGAAGGAGATGCCGAATTTTACCGGCGTCAGAGCAATGCCCTTGCGGATGACCGGGCTTGTCTTGTTGAACTCGATGATTGCCTGTCGGCGGGCCTGATAATCGGCGGAGGCTTCCAGTTCGTCGACGATCCGGCCGATGACGTTGTCCTCGACCTCCTGATGGTAGGGGGTCAAGGTGCGGTTGGAACCCTGTTCGCCATAGAAATTCAGCTTGCGGATTTCCAGCGGGTCCTTGCCCACCGCATAGGCGATCTCCTCGATGAAGCGTTCGCCGCCGACCATTCCCTGAGGGCCACCGAAGCCGCGGAACGCCGTGTTGGAAACCGTGTGGGTTTTCAGCGGCTTCGACGCGAGATGCACATGCGGGTAGAAGTAGCTCGAATCCGCATGGAACAAGGCGCGGTCGGTCACGGGACCAGACAGATCGGATGAGAAGCCACAACGCGCCGCATAGGTGGCGTCAACCGCATGGATACGGCCTTCCTCGTCGAAGCCAAGCTCGTAGTCGACCCGGAAGTCATGGCGTTTGCCGGTTGCCGTCATGTCCTCGTCGCGATCGGGACGAATTTTGACAGCCCTGTTCAGCTTCTTGGCAGCAATGGCGCAAAGGGCCGCAAACTGGTTGCCTTGCGTTTCCTTGCCGCCGAAACCGCCACCCATGCGACGCACCTGCACGGTCACTGCATTTGATGGCACCTGGAGAATGTGGCTGACGATATGCTGGATTTCGCTCGGGTGCTGGGTGGAGCTCCACACCGTAACCTCGTCATCTTCGCCGGGAATCGCCATGGCGATATGGCTTTCGAGGTAGAAATGTTCCTGCCCGCCAATGCGCATCGTGCCGGTCAGACGGCGTGGCGCAACGTCCATCTCGATTTTCGCTTCGCCACGTTGCAAGACCATGCCCGGTGTCACCAACGGCTCACCGTTTTCCAAGGCGCCGTCGATGTCACTCCAATGCGGCAGATCCTTGTAGGTAATCTTTGCCTTGCGGGCGGCCTTGCGGGCGATGTCACGGGTCTCTGCAAAGACAGCAAAGATCGGCTGGCCGTGAAATTCGACCAGTTTTTCTGCGAGCAACGGCTCGTCGTGGCGACCACCGGAGGACACGTCATTTTCGCCCGGTACGTCCTTGCCTGTCATCACCCAGATGACGCCAGGCATCGCTTCGACCTCGGAAAGATCCATCGAAACGATTTCTGCGTGGGCGCGGTCGGCCATGCCAAGCGCGCCATGGATCAAACCGGCGGGTTCTGGAATATCATCAATATATTCGGCGGTGCCGGTGACATGCTTATGGGCGGAATCGTGCCGCAGCGACGCATGCATCGGGCCATCGATCTTTGTTTTGGTCTTGTCGAAGGTGGTCGTGTCCATCTGTGTCAATCCTTCGCGTTTATGCGTCTTCCAGCGCAAAACGGTTCAATTCCTGCTTTGCTCCGCTTGTCTCAAGGAAAAAGCGCGTCAGCAGGTTCTTAGCCGTCAGTTGCCGGTATTCGGCTGTCGCGCGCCAGTCGGTCAACGGCTGGAAATCCTCGTCCAGCGTATCGCGGGCAGCCTCGATCGTCTCCTGCGTCCATGGTTTTCCCAGCAAAGCGGCTTCCAGATGGGCCGCTCGTTTGGGCGTGCCCGCCATGCCACCGAAGGCGATGCGGATATCTTCGACGCTGCCGTCTGCATCCAGGATGAGATTGAAGGCGGCGCACAGGGCAGAAATGTCTTCGTCACGCCGCTTCGAGATCTTATAGACGGCATAGCGGCTTTCCGCCTTAGGAAGCGGAATGAGGAGTTTTTCGACGAATTCGCCGCTCAATCTGTCCTGCCTGCCGTATTCGATGAAGTAGCTTTCGAGCGGTATGGTGCGTGCACCCGATGAGGAGCGCAATGTCAGAATGGCGCCGAGCGCGATCAATGCTGGCGGCGTATCGCCGATCGGCGAACCATTGGCGATATTGCCGCCAATCGTGCCCATATTGCGCACCTGCTCACCTCCGATCCGGTCGAACAGTCGGGCAAGCGGCGGAACATGATCCGCAATGGTCTTGAAGGCCTGGCTGTAAGTGACGCCAGCGCCCAACGTGATGCCCTCGCCATCGACCGTCACGGTCTGCAATTCGGACAGATTGTTGATGAAAATGACCGGGTTCAGCGCCCGCATCTGCTTCGTCACCCACAGGCCGACATCGGTAGAGCCGGCAACGATGGTTGCTTTCGGTTCGGCGGCATAGAGATCGATCAGCGATGAGAGCGTTGCCGGAATGATGGTGCGGTCGTCGCCCTTGGTAACGACGATGGTTTCATTGGTCCGGATGGCCCAAAGACGTGCCATGATGTCGGTACGATCGCGCTGTAGCGGATCGAAAAGCGCACTGGGGCGGGCTGCCGCGATCTTTTCCGCGGCGCGGACGATCGGCTCGTAGCCCGTGCATCGACAGAGATTGCCTTGCAGGGCCTTTTCGATATCCGCACGTGATGGATTTTCAGCCGAAAGCCACAGGCCGTAAAGCGACATGATAAAGCCCGGCGTGCAGAAACCGCATTGCGAACCATGGAAATCCACCATGGCCTGCTGGATGGGATGCAGCGTGCCGTCACGCGCGGCGAGATGCTCTACCGTCACGATATGGGTGCCATGCAGCGAGCCCAGAAAGCGAATGCAGGCATTGACGCTTTCATATCGCAGCGAGCCATCGAGCAACCGCCCGACCAAGACCGTACATGCGCCGCAGTCACCTTCCGCACAGCCTTCCTTGCTGCCTGTCAGCCGTCTGGAGAGCCGAAGGTAATCAAGAAGCGTGTCGGTTGGTCCAAAATCCTTCAACGAAACGGTTTCGTTGTTGAGGATGAAACTGATTGCGTCGTTCATGCACTGCCTTGCTTCGTTGCCCGGCAAATCGCCGGTTCCTGTCTCATCATCTATGCACGCCTGCGGGTGGAGATCGATTTCCGTTTCGGAAATTCATTATTTCTGAAATGGAAATAAAATCGGCTGATTATTGCGCCGTCCATCCGCCGTCGACAGAAATATGTGTACCCGTGATGTGGTTGGCAGCATCGCTCGCCAGAAACAGCGCTGTAGCCGCGACATCCTCGACCGTGACGAATTCCTTGATGGCCTGCAGTTCCAGCATCACATCGTTCTTGACGGACTCTTCGCTGATCCCGCGCGCCTTTGCCATTTCGGGTATCTGCTTTTCGACCAAAGGCGTCAGCACGTAGCCGGGGCAGATGGCATTGACCGTCACGCCTGTTTGCGCCAACTCCAGCGCTGCCGTTTTGGTCAGCCCCATGATGCCATGTTTGGCTGCGACATAGGCGGATTTGAACGGCGAGGCGACAAGCCCATGTGCCGAGGCGATGTTGATGATGCGGCCTTTGCCAGCCTTTTTCATCAAGGGTATCGCAGCACGCATGGTATGAAAGGAACTCGTCAGATTGATGGCGATGATCGCATCCCATTTTTCCGGCGGAAACTCATCGACCGGAGCAATGTGCTGAACACCTGCGTTGTTGACGAGCACGTCGATCGAGCCCAGTTTCTCGAACGTGGAATTGACGAGATCGGCAATTTCATCGGGCTGTGTCATGTCCGCCGGATGATAGAGGACGCGACCACCGCTCTCTGCCTCCAGCAGGAGGCGAAGCTCCTCGATTTCATCGTCGTCGCCGAAGCCATTCAAAACCACATTGGCTCCATCCTTGGCAAACGCCTGGGCGATGGCAAGACCGATTCCACTTGTAGAGCCTGTTACGATCACTGTCCGATGCATGCATTCCCCTCTCGGCATTACCTCGCACATATATATTGACGAGCGTATGCCCAAACCGGCCCGGCTGGCAATCGGCATTTGAAGAATGCGCTGTATACGCCTCCTGCGGGAAGATGGGTGACGGGGGAAACGCTGGAGAAACCGCTTCCATCCATTTTTTCGAAGAGACCGTTCCAGATTTTCCCGTTTGTTTTGGGGAGGGTGGGTGCCTATCTCAGGGAAACGGAAAACAGAGGTATCGGACATGGAACTCGGTCTCTACACCTTCGCGGATGTCGACCCCAACCCCGCTGATGGACGCGGGCCTGAAGGCGTGCGGCGATTGAAAAATCTGCTGGAAGAAATCGAGCTTGCCGACCAGGTTGGCTTGGATGTTTTCGGGCTCGGAGAACATCATCGCCCTGATTACGTCGCTTCCTCACCATCCACCGTGCTTGCGGCTGCTGCGGTGAAAACGAAAAACATCCGGCTGACGAGCGCCGTGAGCGTGCTCAGTTCTGATGATCCGGTCAGGGTCTTTCAGCAATTTTCGACTGTCGATCTGCTCTCGAATGGTCGCGCCGAGATCATGGCAGGGCGGGGCTCCTTCATCGAATCCTATCCGCTGTTCGGCTACAATCTGGAAGATTATGACGAGCTGTTCACCGAAAAGCTCGACCTGCTGCTGGCGTTGCGCGAGCAGGAGGTCATTTCCTGGAGCGGTGCCAAGCGCGCGCCGATCAACGGACGTGGTGTCTATCCGCGTCCGTTACAGGAGAAGCTGCCTGTCTGGATCGCCGTTGGCGGTACGCCGCAGTCGGTCGCACGCGCAGGTGCGATGGGATTGCCGGTCGCGCTTGCGATCATCGGCGGCGAATATCGTCGTTTCGCACCGTTATTCGATCTCTATTACGAGGCGGCTCGCCGCGCAGGGCAGGACAAGACGAAATTGCGGACCAGCATCAACGTCCATGGTTTTATTGCCGATACCACCGAGAAGGCCGCCGATCAGTTTTATGGTCCGCAGGCGGAGGTTATGAACCGTCTCGGTCGCGAGCGGGGGTGGGGGCCGACGAGCCGTGCCCATTTCGACGCAGCGCGTGGGGCTGAAGGCAACCTCTTCCTCGGTGAACCCGAGCAGGTGGCGGAAAAGATCATCAAGGCGCATGGTCTCTTCAAGAATGATCGCTTCCTTTTGCAGATGGCCATCGGGCTCATGCCGCATGACCAGATCATGCGCGGTATCGAGCTTTACGGCACGAAAGTCGCCCCGATCGTCAGAAAAGAATTGACTGGCAGCGCTGATCCGGTGAAAGCCACAGCCTGATTGACGATGATGGCGGTGCCCCAGGAGGACATCGCTTACAAGAATACGGACGGAAAAATGGTCATATCCACCGACGAAGAACTGGAGATGCTGAAGGATGTCGGCCGGGTTTGCGCGCTTGCGATGCAGACGATGGCTGATGCGCTTGAGCCTGGCATCACCACCGCGGAGCTGGATGCGATCGGTCGCAAGGTGCTGGAAGACAATGGTGCACAATCGGCACCGGAATTCTGCTACCAGTTTCCGGGTGCCACCTGCATCAGCGTCAACGAGGAAGTGGCGCATGGCATTCCAGGTCCGCGCATCATAAAGGCGGGTGATCTCGTCAATATCGATGTTTCGGCCGTGAAAAACGGCTTTTTCGGCGATACGGGTTCGTCGTTCGCCGTGCCGCCGGTCAAGAAAGAGATTGAGCGGCTTTGCCGTGATGGCAAGCGGGCAATGTGGACTGGGCTTCAGCAGGTAAAGACCGGGCGTCCTTTCGCCGATATCGGCAATGCAATCGGCTCGTTTGCGAAGAAGAACCGCTATACGTTGATTACCAATCTTGCCAGCCACGGCATCGGTCGCTCGCTGCACGAGGAGCCGAAAGAACTTGCGACCTGGCCGGACAAAGCGGAGCGACGCATCATGCAGGAAGGTGTGGTGTTCACCGTGGAGCCGTTCCTGTCGATGGGCGCCTATTGGGCCGAAGACGGTGATGATGATCCATGGACGCTCTTTAGTGATCCGAGCGCCCCGACGGTTCAGTACGAGCACACTGTCGTTGCGACGAAAAATGGTCCGCTCGTTCTGACGCTTGTCGAGTGATCGATCAAAACGCGTTATTGGCGCAATCAAAATAACTTGTTTGTGGGTTGGCTGGGCGGCTGCGATAAGCCGTCCATGACCTCCTCAGACCATATTTCGAACAGGCGGCTTGTCGCGCTTGGTTTCAGCGGCGCGTTGATGATGGCATCGGCCATGGGTTTCGGCCGCTTTTCCTTCACCCCCATTCTCCCGGGGATGATGGCGGACATTCCGCTGTCGGCCTCAGATGCTGGCGTGATCGCGGCCGGCAATTTCGCCGGATATCTGGCGGGCGCCATCCTGGCGGCCTATTCATGGGCAGAGGGACGAGAGCGTCTGGTCGCTCTTTCCGGTCTGCTGGCAACCGGTGTCCTGCTGTTCGCCATGGCTGTTTTCGATAGTGTTGCAGCTTTCACAGTCATTCGTTTCCTTGCCGGTCTCGCCAGCGCTTTCACCATGATCTTCACCTCGCAGATCGTCATCGGTCATGCGATGCAGGCCGGCAAAGACCATATCCAGGCACTGCATTTTGGCGGCGTCGGTGCAGGCATCGCCATTTCGTCGCTTGTCGTTTACCTGATTGGTGTTGTTTTTCATGGCAGCGGCGCGTCCTGGCGACAGGAATGGGTTGCCGGTGCCATCTTTACGTTCGCAACTCTGGTCATCGTCTGGCGTGTTCTGCCTGCAGGACCGCCCCGGCATGCGTCTGCCGCCGCCGAGCCGCCGCTTCAATGGAAACGGCCACTGGTTTTGACCACGCTTGCTTACGGTCTGTTCGGCTTTGGCTACGTCATAACCGCGACCTTTATCGTCGCCATCGCGCGCATGGCGTCAGCCGGTGCTTTCGTGGAGTTTCTGGCCTGGTTTGTGACCGGCTGCGCTGCGGCGATCTCGTTGTTCCTGTGGAAACCGGTATTGAAGGCTCAAGGGCTGAAGCGCGCATTTGTGATCGTGTTGGCGGTGGAGGCGGTCGGCGTCCTTGGATCGGTGATGTTGCCGCCCGTTGCAGGTGTTCTCACGGGTGGCCTGCTGCTTGGTCTGACCTTCATGGTCATCACAGCGTACGGGCTGCAGCTCGGACGCGAATTTGCGGCTGGTAGCCCCCGACGCGCCTTCGCCTTCATGACGGCAGCTTTCGGAACGGGTCAGATCATTGGCCCGCTTGCCGCCGGATGGATTGCTGAGGCGACAGGAAATTTCACGGCCCCCTCGATTCTTGCTACATGCATTCTCGGTGTCAGCATTCTTCTGATGTTGCCTGTTCTCGCAGCCGACGCGAGGCGCTGAAAAGCCCTTCACACGGCTGATATGCCTTACATATTGTTAAGGTGAGCGCTTCGGCGTTGCTGTGCACAAATTTCTGCCCTAGGTTCGCGCCAACAAGTGCTTCGCCAATAATGGCCGATCTCAAACGCGCGTGGACTAAAAACGTGTTTCATTCCTTCTTTCCCAAACCGAAGCTGTTTTTTACCTCAGCGGCATTGTGGACCGTCGTGTGCATTGCCGTGTGGTACAGCATCGGTCCACAATTGGGCGCCGCCCTTGGCATGCCGCCCTTGGCTCCGGGCGAAACGGCACCTCTTGGCATCGCGTATTTCTTTTCCCGTGATAACGTCTGGTTCTATCTCTACTTCACGATTTTCGTCGCGATATTCGGCGTGACGTGGCAGATCCTTGCCAAAGACCACCCCTGGACCAACTGGTCGATCTGGGGTTCGGCCTTCATCATCTTCATCGCCTATTTCGCAGTTCAGGTTTCCGTTGCGATCAACAACTGGCGCGGCCCGTTCTTCGATCTTTTCCAGCGCGCGCTGGAAGGGCAGCCGGGGATCGAGGCAAGCCAGTTCTATGCACTCCAATTGCGCTTCCTGGAAATCGGCATGGTTGGCGTGGCGATGAACGTCACCACGGCGTTCTTCACCAGCCACTATGTCTTCCGTTGGCGTACTGCGATGAACGATTTCTACCTGTCGAAATGGGACAAGCTTCGCCATATCGAGGGTGCTTCCCAGCGTGTGCAGGAAGATACGATGCGGTTTGCATCGATCGTTGAAGGCCTTGGCGTTGTCCTGATCAACTCGGTCATGACCCTGGTCGTCTTCCTGCCGCTGCTGTTCCAGATGTCGGCGCATGTCACCGAATTGCCGTTCCTCGGCGCGATCCCGCATTCGTTGTTCTGGCTTGCCCTGTTGTGGTCCGTCTTCGGCACCGTGCTTCTTGCCGTTGTCGGTATCAAGCTTCCTGGCCTGCAGTTCCGCAACCAGCGCGTCGAGGCAGCGTTCCGCAAGGAGCTTGTCTATGGCGAAGACCATGGCGACCGTGCCCAGCCGCCAACCATGCGTGAGCTGTTCGCCAATGTGCGCAAGAACTATTTCCGCATGTACTGGCACTATCTCTATTTCAACGTCGCTCGCTACACCTTTGGCCAGCTCGATGCGATCATCCTGACCTTCATGTTGATCCCGACCATCGTGGCAGCGAAGATCACCATGGGTGTATGGCAGCAGATCGCCACGGCGTTCGGTCAGGTCAGCGACAGCTTCCAGTATCTCGTCAGCTCCTGGTCGACGATCATCGAGCTTCTGTCGATCCGCAAACGTCTGGTCGCCTTCGAAGCGGCAATCGATGACCAGCCCCTGCCCGATATCGACGAGCGTTATCTGCAGCGTGAGGCTGAAGAGGGTGAAATGGCCGCCAACCGGCCGTGACGAAAACAAAAGGGCGGCCGATTGGCCGCCCTTTTTGTAACCGGTTGGGTTTTACCCTTCCGTCTTGTGTTTCTGGCGTGCCTCGATCATCGGCATTGCCTGTGCGTAGCTGACACAGGCGACATCGTCTTTCTTGCAGACCTCGCGCAGCAATCGCTCAAAGGCGTTCCAATAGGCACCGCCATTCATTTTGACGAAATGGAAACCGAGCTGCAGGGGAATGCGCTCGCCGTTATATTGCTTGTTGAAGGCGTTGCGGAACGCGGTGTAGGCGCGCTCTTCGAATTCCTTGGAGCGATCGGGTGTCTCGACACCGATGGAGTGGCGAACAAACAGGTTGTAGTCCATGCCTATGATCGGTCGATTGCTTGGGCCCTCTGGAATAAGCGGCAGGCCGAAATGCTCGATGCCTTCGCGTTCCACCGGCCATTCCGGCCCTTTGGTAATACTGGTGGCGTCATAGACGAAGCCGTGTTTTTTCTGTGCGGCCGTCAAGGCTTCACCCTGTGAAAGATAGGGCGCGCGAAAACCGTTGATCTTGCGCACCATGTCGCGCCATCCCTCGGGTTCCTCGCCCTTCTTGCCAATCATCTGCCAGGCGTTTTCCAGCGTGCTGGTAAAGGTCGTGAACTCCGCGTCCCACTGCTCTGTCGTCCATTGCCCGCCATCGAAATGGCCACAGGTGTGGTTGCCGATTTCGTGGCCTTCCTGCGAGGCTGTCCAGATGTTTCTCAGACGTGTCTCGACGTCGTCGATCGACTGTCCGAAACCGACATTCGACCGACCGGCCTTCTGGCCGGGCGCCTGATAGGTCTTGGCGCTGGTCTTGCGATCCATCACCAGGGTACAGGCAAGAAAATAGGTGAAGTGTGCGCCGGTTTCTTTTGCCGTCGCCCGGCTCCGGTCCCACAGCGTGTTGTCTCCAGCGCCATCGAAAGACACGATGACGAGCTGTTTGGGCTTCTCATCAACCTGGGCGAAGGCCGGGGCGGCGATGCAGAACGACAGTGAAATGGCGGCAAAACGGGAAATCATCGGGTATCCGGACTATCAAACACTGTGGCCTTTTGCCGCCGGAATAAGGCGAAGCTTTGAATAATCTGGCTTTTTTACAGCTTTCGTCCTAATTCCGTTCATCGGCTTGTCGCAGTCCGGCGTTCGCGGACATCAGGGGAAATTGCTCCATGCTCTTTTTCGTACTCTGTCTTATCTTCTTTTTCCTGACGCATTCGCTCAGCGTGATTGCGCCCGGGTTCCGGGCCAGCATGATTGCGCGGCTTGGTCAGGGCCCGTTCAGGGGGCTTTACTCGCTCGTCAGTCTTCTTGCCATCGTTCTCCTCGTCTACGGTTTTGGTGAGGCACGGCAGGAAACCGGAATGCTCTGGTATCCGCCAATCTGGATGAGCCATATCGCGCTGACGCTGATGCTGCTCTCGATGATCTGTCTTGTGGCGAGCCTTCTTCCAGCCGGGCACATTGCCACGAAATCAAAACATCCGCTGGTTCTGGCCGTGAAAATCTGGGCGCTGGCACATCTTCTCGCGAACGGTGAGACGTCTTCCATCCTGCTCTTCGCATCGTTTCTTGCCTGGGGTGTGGTGCTCAGAATTTCTCTCAAGCGACGTGAGCGGGCAGGGGAGAAGGTGGTGCGTCCATTCGTGTCGGGTCGCTACGATATCATCGCCGTTATCGGTGGTGTTGCGCTCTGGGCAGCTTTCATATTCAAGTTGCACGAATGGTTGATCGGCGTGCAACCGCTTGCGATGTAGGAAATCGACGTTTCCCCCTTACATATAAGGCGAAAACGCTCTAGAAGGCCGACCATAGCTTGGTGGGCCTTTTTTACTGGCTCCCGGCAGCGCGCCTTGGCATGTCCGCCGACGGGTTGGTCGTAGCGACCTTTCCGGGTGGATAACGGAGAATTCGATGGCAAACGAAAATGATACCTTTATCCGCGAAGTGAACGAGCAGATCCGTTCGGAACGCTTGTCCAATTTCTGGGGCCGCTACGGGATTGTGGTCGTGGGAAGCGCGGTCCTGATCGTGCTGGGGGCTGCCGGTGCAGGTATCTACGAATATTGGAATACCAGCCGTGCATCCAACTCCGGCGATCAGTTCCTTGCAGCCTTGAAGCTTGCTTCCGAAAACAAGACGGACGAGGCGCTGAAGGCATTCACGGATCTGGAGACATCCGGCCACGGCAATTATCCGGTTCTGGCGAAATTCCGTTCGGCGACGCTGCTGTCGCAAAAGGGCGATGCAGCAGGTGCCATCGCCGCTTTTACCGATATCGGCAACGACACGTCTGCACCGCAGGTGTTCCGCGATACGGCAAAGGTTCGCGCTGCATGGTTGCTGGTCGATAACGGCACCTATGATCAGGTTGCTGCGCTGGCGGAACCGCTGAGCGGCGAAGCCCAGACGATGCGCGCTTCCGCACGTGAGGCTCTGGGTCTCTCCGCTTACAAGGCGGGCGACTTCGCCAAGGCAAAACAATGGTTCGAGCAGATCGTGACGGATGCACAGGCACCGCGTAACGTCACCAATCGTGCGCAGATCATGCTCGACAATATCACCGCTTCGGGCAAAGCTTCGTAATAGAGCTTTTCCACCTTCAAGGAACTACGATCAATGAACTTCACCGTCGCCATAGTCGGGCGCCCCAATGTCGGAAAGTCCACGCTTTTCAACCGTCTGGTCGGAAAGAAGCTGGCGCTTGTGGACGACACGCCAGGCGTGACCCGTGACCGCCGCCCCGGCGAGGCGAAGCTCGTCGATCTGCGTTTCACCATCATCGATACCGCTGGTCTGGAGCAATCGGGTCCCGAGACGCTGCAAGGCCGCATGTGGGCGCAGACCGAAGCGGCCATCGAGGAAGCGGATGTTTCGCTTTTTGTTGTCGATGCCAAGGCGGGTTTGACGCCGGCTGATGAAACGCTTGCGGAAATGCTGCGTCGTCGCGGCAAGCCTGTTGTTCTCGTGGCGAACAAGTCGGAAGCACGCGGTTCTGACGGCGGCTTTTACGATGCCTTCACATTGGGTCTCGGCGATCCTTGCCCGATCTCTGCCGAGCATGGCCAGGGCATGATCGACCTGCGCGACGCCATCGTCGCCGCGATCGGCGAAGATGTGGCGTTCCCGCCAGAGGTGGATGAGGCGGAAACCAACATCGTTCTTTCGCACAACGAATTTGGTGACGAAGACGATGAGGACGAAGAGCCGGTTTACGACGACACGAAGCCGCTTCGCGTCGCCATCATCGGTCGTCCGAATGCGGGCAAGTCCACGCTCATCAATCGTTTCCTCGGCGAAGACCGTTTGCTGACCGGTCCGGAAGCCGGTATTACCCGCGACAGTATCTCGGTCGAGTGGGACTGGCGCGGCCGCACCATCAAGATGTTCGACACGGCTGGTATGCGCCGCAAGGCGAAGGTGACGGAGAAGCTGGAGAAGCTTTCGGTCGCCGATTCCCTGCGCTCGATCCGCTTTGCCGAAACGGTTGTTATCGTTTTCGATTCCACCATTCCTTTCGAAAAGCAGGACTTGCAGCTTGTCGATCTCGTGATCCGCGAGGGACGCGCCGCAGTTCTTGCTTTCAACAAGTGGGATCTCGTCGAAGATCCGCAGGCCTATCTCGCCGATCTGCGTGAAAAGACCGAGCGGCTTCTGCCGCAGGCGCGTGGTATTCGCGCCGTGCCGATCTCCGGCCAGACCGGGTATGGTCTCGACCGGCTGATGCAGAACATCATCGATACGGATAAGGTCTGGAACCGTCGTATCTCGACGGCAAGGCTCAATCGCTGGCTGGATGCGCAGACGACGCAGCATCCGCCGCCAGCCGTTTCCGGTCGCCGCCTGAGACTGAAATACATGACGCAGGTGAAGGCGCGTCCGCCGGCCTTCATGATTTCATGCACACGCCCGGAAGCTATTCCGGAAAGCTATACGCGTTATCTGGTGAACGGCCTGCGCAAGGATTTCGACATGCCGGGCGTCCCGATCCGTGTGCATTACCGCGGCTCTGACAACCCGTTCGAAGGCAAGGCGAAGAAGAAGCGCTGATCGGATCGAAGATTGATGCATCCTCGCATTGAAGGCGGGGATGCTCTCAGACGAGATTGAACAATCGCACCGGACGATGGGCCTGGTTGACGGCTCTATCGTCGACGTAGAACTGCGAGTGAAAGACCATGTTGATTAAGCAGAGCGACTACCACCGGATTTACCGCGTCATCAACAGCCTGCTCATCAATGAAAACGCTGATCCGGCAACGGCGTGCATGTATTTCAGCACGTTTGGCGCGTTCATTCTCCAGCAGCAGTACAAGATCAAGGCCGTGCCCAAGGGCGGCCTCGCTGCCTATAATCTCGGCGGAACGCTCATCCTGTTCGGGGATCATCGTGAGGACGGTTATGTGACCGGTGCTGGCGAAAACTTCCATTGCTGGGTTGAAGCGGATGGATGGGCGATCGATTTCATGGCGCCTGCATTTTCGGAAAGTGCAAAACATCTTTCCGTACCTTCCAAGATGTTTCAGCGTCCGCTTTCGTCCATGGCGACATCCATCAACGATCTCGGTCAGTCTGGCGACTTTTTCTACAAGGTTGAGCCGGAGGCCATGGGGCAACGTTTTGCGGATTGGCACAAGCACGGCATGATCGGCGATCTGGCGTCCATTGCAGCCGGGTGGTTCCGCAAGTCGCCAAAGCAGATGCAAAGCGAGATTTCTGTCAGCGACAGCAATGGTAAAAGCACAACCATTCCTCTGACCGGCAATGGTCTGAGCGGCGCCTGGTAATCTCGACAATATGGAAAAAGGACGGCCAGCGTGTTCTCGCGGCAGCCGCCTGACGTCAATCAGCAGCCCGACCCCGTTCTAAAGTTAACGGCGGTCGCGTCCTGATCGCCTTTTGGCACTGTCGCGGTCGTTCGTCCATCGAAATATGGAGGCGCCAGCTTCCGTTTTGTCAGGCCAGGCGCGATTGCGGTAAGCGAGGCAGGTTCTTGCCTGCCGCCTGGATGACGTTGTCGAGGAACTGCCGGGAGGCTTTTTCCCAACTGTAGTTTTTCGAGAGCGCCAGTGCTCCCTCCGCTGAGCAGGAGAGCGCAGCCAGGCACGCGTTTCGGAGGTCGTTGTCCAGTGCGCCAGCCTCAGGATTGTCGCCGAGAATGTCGATCGGTCCGGTAACCGGAAACGCCGCCACCGGCACGCCGCTTGCAAGCGCTTCCAGGATGGTGTTGCCAAATGTGTCTGTTTTCGATGGAAAGACAAATACATCCGCTTGCGCGTAAGCGTCGGCGAGGGCTTCGCCGGTCTTTACGCCCGTAAACAGCACGTCGGGATATTTTTCCTGCAATTCGGCGCGTGCGGGGCCGTCTCCGACGACGACCTTCGAACCCGGCAGATCGAGATCGAGGAATTCGGGCAGGTTTTTCTCAATCGCGACACGACCGACCGTCATGAAGATCGGGCGCGGCAGATCGAAGGGGAGGGACGTTTTTGGACGCGGGTGGAACAGGTGCGCGTCGATACCACGGCTCCAGCGTCTGAGGTTTCTGACGCCGCGCGCCTCAAGTTCGGTTTCAAGGCTCTGGGTTGCGACCATGCATGTGTTGCCCCCGTTGTGAAACCAGCGAACGAAGGCGTAAAGCCAGCGCTCTGGGACCGGGAAGCGGGCTGCGACATATTCGGGGAAGCGCGTGTGGTAGCTGGTCGAAAACCGCATCCTGTTTTTTACGCACCAGCGTCGTGCCATAAAGCCGAGCGGACCTTCCGTTGCGATATGGACGAAGGACGGCTGGCTTTTCTCGATCTCGGCGGCCACACGGCGATATCCGGCGACGGACAGGCGGATCTCGGGATAGGTCGGGCAGGGTATGCTGTGGAAATTCTGTGGTGTCACCATGCGGACGTCGACGCCAAGGCGGGCCAATTCCAAATTGGTGTTTTCAATCGAGCGAACCACGCCGTTGACCTGCGGGTGCCAGGCATCTGTGACAATCGTGATTCTCGTCATGAACAGCCGATCCTGCTTGCATCCGCGTCGCCGAATCCCGATTTGCGCGGTTTCGGACCGTATATGCGGCGTGCGTGTTACAGGATCATGTCAGTTGGCAGGGCGGTGCTTCAGCCAACCAGCGGCAGAAGCTCCGGGCTGATCAATGCACCGTGGTGGCCGATCACAACAGCAGCGGCCTCGGCAGCAAAGCTTGCTGCCTCGTCTGGCGCGCTGCCGGTGACGTAGCGGGCGAGGAACGCGCCGTTAAAGCTGTCGCCGGCGCTGGTGGTATCCACCACATCTACAGCCTGAACGGCAGGTGCGTGGCTGCGCTGACCGCCGAAGTCGAGCGTGGCTCCCTTCGCACCGTCCTTGACGACGATGTCGATGACGCCAAGTGCGCGGTAGCGATCGATTGTCGCTTCGACGGAGGTATCGCCGAAATGGGTCGCTTCGTCATCGAAGCTCGGCATCACCAGTGTCGCGGCGCGCGCGCCCTGCGAAACGGTGTCGAGCATCGTTGCCTTGTCGGCCCACAGACGAGGGCGGATATTCGGATCGAACACCACGCGCTTACCGGCCGCCTTGGCGCGGCGCAGTTCCGACAGGAACGTCTCCACCGCGTTTGGCGAGGACAGGACAGCAAGGGTAATGCCGGAGAAATAGATCAGATCGGCGTTTTCGATTGTCTTGCGCAGGTGATCGGCATCATCGGCAAGCTGCCGCGCCGCCGAGGCATTGCGCCAGTAACTAAAGGTCCGTTCGCCGTTCTTGAGGTTGATGAGGTAGAGGCCCGGTGTGCCACCTTTGATGCGGCGGATGCTGTGCGTACCGATCCCTGCTGCCTCGATGAAAGCCAGCATGTCTTCTGAAAGGCTGTCGTCGCCAAGTCCGGTGAAGTAATCCACCGACCAATCGTCCGGCAGGCAGGCCCGTGCGTACCAGGCCGTGTTGAAGGTATCGCCTGCGAAGCCTTTGCGCAGCAGCCCGTCTCCAGCTTGAGACAGTTCCACCATGCACTCGCCAATCGAAAGAAACCGTCCACCCACGCCTTAATCCTCCACTCGCTCTTGCGTTCGAATTACGACGCCTGACCTTGCCTGACAAGTCCATTGCGACGGATTGTGTGCATTTGCGAAGTTGCCGTTTACGGCAGGGCGACAGCTTTATATTCTGGGATTCGCCGCCATCAGGAGAGCCTCCATGCAGCCAACCCATGCCCCGGTTCAGAAACCTCTTGTGCAATCGGACTGGTGGAGGGGAGCGGTGATCTATCAGGTCTATCCGCGATCTTTTCAGGACACGACCGGGGACGGATATGGCGATCTTGCCGGCGTAACCAGGCGTTTGCCCTATATTGCCTCGCTCGGCGTGGACGGCATATGGCTCTCACCGTTCTTCACCTCGCCGATGGCCGATATGGGCTATGATGTTTCCGATTATTGCGATGTCGATCCGTTGTTTGGGACATTGGCTGACTTCGACGCGCTGATCGCGGAGGCGCATCGGCTCGGCTTGAAGGTCATCATCGATCAGGTGATCTCGCATACTTCCGACAAACACCCCTGGTTTGTGGAAAGCCGCGCCAGCCGCATCAATCCGAAAGCCGACTGGTATGTCTGGGCCAATCCGAAGCCGGATGGCACCGCGCCGACCAATTGGCTGTCTGTGTTCGGTGGACCCGCATGGGAATGGGACGGCGTGCGTAAGCAATATTACATGCACAGTTTTCTGGGCTCGCAACCGGACCTGAATTTCCACAATCTCGATGTTCAGGATGCGCTGCTCGAAACCGTCAAGTTCTGGCTGGAGCGTGGGGTCGACGGCTTCCGGCTGGACACCGTCAACCACTATTTCCACGACAAGCTGCTGCGCGATAACCCG
Source organism: Agrobacterium tumefaciens (assembly GCA_025559845.1). Classification (NCBI taxonomy): domain Bacteria; kingdom Pseudomonadati; phylum Pseudomonadota; class Alphaproteobacteria; order Hyphomicrobiales; family Rhizobiaceae; genus Agrobacterium; species Agrobacterium tumefaciens. The sequence goes on along the minus strand of CP048469.1, from coordinate 2,421,786 downwards.
CCGCTGTTCGACGAGGAAAGTTTCGGCCTCGATGCATCGGACGTTAACCCCTACGGCATGCAGGATCATCTCTACGACAAGACGCGGCCGGAAAACATCGATTTTCTCAAACGGTTTCGTGCTCTGCTGGATCAGTACGACGACCGGGCCACGGTTGGTGAAGTCGGAGACGGGGCGAGGTCGCTGAAGACTGTTGCCGCCTACACGTCCGGCAACGACAAGCTCAACATGTGTTACACGTTCGATCTGCTCGGGCCGGATTTTACGGCACGGCATCTGCGCAACTCGGTTGAAGGCTTTCAGAAGGCCGTCACAGATGGATGGGTCTGCTGGGCCTTTTCAAATCATGATGTGGTTCGCCATCTCAGCCGGTTTACGGAAAATGTCGAGGAACAGACGCGTGTTGCGAAGCTTGCAATCTGCGTACTGGCGAGCCTTCGGGGTTCGATCTGCCTCTATCAGGGCGAGGAGCTGGCTCTGACCGAGGCTGAGCTTGCTTTTGAGGATCTTCGCGATCCCTACGGCATCCGCTTCTGGCCGGCTTTCAAAGGACGGGATGGGTGCCGCACGCCCATGCCCTGGGAAACGGGTATGCCGAATGCCGGGTTTTCGACCGCGGAGAAGCCGTGGCTTCCGGTGCCCTACGCTCATGCGATGCTGGCAGCAGATGGGCAGCAGCGCAAAGCGGAGTCGGTTCTGAACCACTATCGAGCGGTGCTGGCATTTCGCAAAGGCCATGGTGCATTGCGCGATGGCGATATGCACTTTCTCAAGACCAATCTCGATGTCCTGGCCTTTACCCGCACCAAGGGAGAGGAGACGTTGCTCTTCGTCTTCAATCTCACCCGCGATCCCGTGGAATTCCCTGTTCCGAAGGGCACCGTCATCAAGGACATCACGCCGATGCCGGGCTTCACGCCGCTGTTCGGAGCAGGTGTGGTGACCCTTGAAGGGCTGGATGTTTTTTGCGGGATCATTGCGTGACGAGGCCGGTCGTCATCAAGGCCGGCATCGCCTGTCTGGATGACTGGTCACGACTGCGATCTCTTTTATGGCCCACAAGCTCGCTTGCCGAGCATAAAGCCGAACTGCAGACGTTCTTGGACAGGCAGACCGGCTTGGTCGCCTATAGTGCGGAGGGAGTTGCTGTCGGCTTCGCCGAAGCAAGTCTGCGGCATGACTACGTCAATGGTTGTCAGACGTCGCCCGTGGCGTTCCTTGAAGGGGTTTATGTTGAGGAGGCGTTTCGAAAGCAGGGTGTTGCCGCTGCGTTGATCGCGGAAGTCACACAATGGGCCGCCAGCAAAGGCGTGACCGAACTCGCCTCCGATGCGGATATTGCCAACATCGCTTCTCATTGCATGCACGCGGCTCTGGGTTTTGAGGAAACGGAACGTGTCGTCTACTTCCGCAAGATCCTGCCACCGGCACCAAAGAGTTAGCAGCGAACCTTAGGCTGGCAGCGTCTGGTTCGGCTCAGATCAGCGCAAAGCGATCCACGTCCACCATGCCCTTATCGGAAATCTTCAGGTGCGGAATGACGGGAAGCGGCAGGAAGGCGACCTGAAGGAAAGGCTCTTCCAGCGTCGTTCCGAGCGCGTAAGCCGTCTTGCGCAGATCGTGCAATGTGTCGCGAACCGTCTCGTAAGGCTCGAGGCTCATCAGGCCAGCAATCGGCAGTGCGATTTCACCCATTACCTTGCCATCCGCAACGACAACGAAACCGCCATTGATTTCGCCGAGGCGATTGGCGGCAAGCGCCATATCGTCCTCATTGACGCCGACGACGCAGATATTGTGGCTGTCATGTCCAACGGTTGATGCGATAGCACCCTTCTTCAGGCCGAAACCTTGCACAAACCCGTTGGCATGATTGCCGTTTTTGCCGTGCCGCTCAATCACCGCGACCTTTATGATGTCATTGGTGAGATCGACGGTGGTCTGGTTGCCATCTGTCGGCAGCTTGTAGCGGCGATGTTCGGTAATGATCTTGCCGGGCAACACCCCAATCACCGGGCTTTCGCTGTCCGTCGCCGGAACGCCGAAATGTGCTGCGAGCACGTGTCGTGCCTTGACGCTGTCGAGGCCAACCGGGGCGACAGGTTTGCGTGTGGCAAACAAGTCGTCGTTGACGATCCTGCCGGCCGACAGTACCAGGCTTGCCTTGCAGTTCTTCAGCGTGTCGATCACCACCAGATCGGCGCGCCAGCCCGGAGCAACGAGGCCGCGATCGCGAAGGCCGAAAGCCTTTGCAGCCGAAATGGAGGCGGCGCGATAGATGGCAAGTGGTTCGACGCCGTTGGCGATGGCGGTACGGATCATGTAGTCGAGATGGCCCTGTTCGGCGATGTCGAGTGGATTGCGATCATCCGTGCAGAGCGCCAGAAACGGCGACAAGCGTTCGGTTATGATGGACATCAGGGCGTGCAGATCTTTCGATACAGAACCTTCGCGCACAAGAATGTGCATACCCTTGCGGATCTTCTCTAGCGCCTCTGTGGCAGTCGTGCATTCGTGTTCGGTGCGGATGCCGGCGGAGAGATAGCCGTTTAGCGCCGTCCCGGAGAGAAGAGGCGCATGGCCATCAATGTGCTGGCCCTGAAATGCCTCCAGTTTTGCCATGCATACGGGGTCCTTGTGGACCACACCCGGAAAGTTCATGAACTCGGCAAGGCCGATAACTTTCGGATGGTTCCGGAATGGCAGAAGCTTTTCGATTGGCAGATCGGCACCTGCCGTTTCCAGATGTGTCGCCGGCACGCAAGAGGACAGTTGCACCCGGATGTCCATGATGGTTTCCAGGGCGGAATCCAGGAAAAAACGGATGCCTTCCTCGCCAAGAACGTTGGCGATTTCGTGGGGATCACAGATTGCGGTCGTGACACCGTAGGGTAGGACGCACCGGTCGAATTCATGCGGCGTGACCAGCGAGGATTCGATGTGAAGATGAGTATCGATGAAACCTGGCACGACGATCTTGCCGGTAATGTCGATCTCCTGACGACCCGTGTAGGTTTCCGTCGTGCCGACAATGGTGTTGCCGCAGATGGCAATATCCGACGCGACAAGTTCGCCCGTCACCAGATCGAAGAAACGGCCTCCCTTGAGAACGATATCCGCCGGTTCACGGCCGGTACCCTGGTCAATGCGCGCTTCAAGTGTGGAAACCATGTCGGACTTTCTTCGATTCATCTTTATCCGACCCTAAAGATGGAAGTGACAGAGCGCAACAATTGGCGTTTCGCGCTCAACTGTTTGAGCGTGTGTCGGCCCGAAGATTGCCTCCGGGCCGACGATATATTGAAGCTTATTCAGCAGCGACGATCTTGCCGTCCTGCCACTTGTAGAGTGTGAAGGCCTGCGAGGTCAGATCGCCGGTCTCGCCGTAGGTGACCTTGCCGATCGACGTTGCAAAGGCGTCGCCGCTCTTCAGGGCGGTGGCAACAGCTTCGGAATCTTCAGCGCTTCCCGCCTTTTCGATGCCGGCTTTCAACACTTCAACCGCCGCATAGGCATTGAGCGTGAACGCTTCTGCCGGAATGTTGGCAGCTGCCAGCGCGTCTGCCGCAGCCTTGGAATCGGCATTCTTCAGGGCGTCGGAGGCGTTGGTGAACAACGTGCCCTCAGCGGCCTTGGTGCCGATGTTCCAGAATTCGCTGTTGGAAAGGCCGTCGCCACCGATAACGACAGCCTTGGAACCGGCGTCATTGAGCTGGCGGACCAGCAGACCCGCTTCGGGGTGGTAACCACCGAAGTAGATGACGTCGGTGTTTTCCGACTTCAGGCGAGCCGTCAACGCACCCAGATCCTTTTCACCCGGGGTCAAGGCGTCATAGAACACTTCGGTGACGCCACCTGCGTTCAGCGTTGCCTTGAAGGAGTCGGCGAGACCCTTGCCGTAGGCGCCCTTGTCATGAATGATGGCGACCTTCTTGTCCTTCAGGTTTGCCAGCACATACTTCGCGGCGACTTCGGCCTGCTGGTCATCACGACCGCAGGTGCGCAGAACGTTGGAAAGACCACGGTTCGTCAGGTCGGGAGCGGTTGCCGTCGGCGTTACCATCAGGATGCCGTTTTCAGCAAAAACGTCGGAGGCCGGAATGGCGACGCCGGAGGTCACCGGGCCGACAACAAAACGGATGCCGTCAGCAACGAGCTGGTTGGCGGCAGAAACGCCCTGCTTTGGTTCACCACCGTCATCGGCGAGCTTCAGCACGACCTGTTCGCCGAGGATGCCGCCCTTCTTGTTGATTTCGTTGACGGCGGTCTGGGCGCCGTTCTTGACCTGGTCACCATAAGCGGCGACCGGGCCGGTCAGAGGTGCAATCAGGCCGATGACGATTTCGGCATGGGCGAGCGGTGCGAAGGCGAAGGACGCTGCGAGCGTCACGCTGGTCAAAGTCTTCAGTTTCATCCTGGTATCTCCTTGGAATGGGTCCTGGACCCGGTATGCGCCTCGTCCGCAGCCTATTTTTCGTTTTGCAGACGTCGCGACGCGAAAACCCGTTTCATATTTGAATTCCGAGTGTTCAAACCAGTTCATAGGAAAGGTTTGATGGTTTAGGCAAGCGGCCTTTGAAGCTATACGGTTCATAGATGGTAAATCGATTGCGATCAGACCCTGAAACGCATGGTTTGAATATACACCTGTGGCATTGCGAATGCTTGGCGTTTGGTGCGCGTTGGAGGATAATGACGGCATGAGAACAGTCGACGACGAATTCCTGGCCGCACTTCCTGTGTTCCAGCACTTTGAGGATGTTGCCGATCCGGCCCTTTATCGCGCCCTGCCGCAAGGCTGGGCTTTGGCGATTGCCGATATTGTCGATTCGACCGCAGCTATTGGTGCTGGTCGATACAAGACCGTCAACATGGCGGGGGCCGCTGTCATCTCAGGGGTTTCAAACAGTCTCAAGCGGCATGATCTGCCTTTCGTTTTCGGTGGCGATGGGGCGGCAGTGGCTGTGCCGCCGCATACACTGGAGATTGCCAGTGCCGCGCTTTCAAATGTGCAGCGCTGGGTGAAGGACGAACTCGACCTGACCATGCGTGTGGCGCTGGTTCCCGTTGCCGAGATACGGGAAAACGGTTTCGACGTGCGGGTTGCGCGTTTTCAGGCGAGCGAGGATGTTTCCTATGCGATGTTTTCGGGCGGCGGCAACAGCTGGGCGGAAGCGCGCATGAAAGAGGGGCGTTATGGTGTGCCTGAAGCGGAAACGGGTGCGCGGCCGGATCTGACGGGGCTTTCCTGTCGCTGGAATCCGATCGAGGCGACACATGGCAAGATCGTTTCCATCATTGCGGTGCCGGGTCCGTCACAGGATATGCAGGCGTTTCGGGCGCTGGTGGCGGATATTGTTGAGCTTGCCGGCGATGATGCCCGGCAGGGGCATCCCGTGCCCGAAGATGGGCCAAAGCTCGGTTTCGTGCGCGAAGGGCTCGGCCTGGAAGCGCATGCGCGCTCAGGCTACCATGATCGTGTCGGGGCGATCCGCAGTTCTCTGCGTATCCTGGCAGAGAGCTTTTTGATCAATATACTTCAAATCACAGGGCTTTCGCTCGGGCGGTTCAATGCGGCGCGTTACCGCCGGTCCGTTGCCAGCAACACAGATTTCAGGAAGTTCGATGACGGATTGAAGATGACAGTCGATATGGACGCGGCGCGACTTGAGAGTCTGCAGGCACGACTGGAAAGAGGCCGTGTCACGGGGGCCTGTTATTATGGCCTGCATGAGCAGGATGCTGCGCTGATGACCTGCATCGTACCGTCGCCGTTGTCGAGGGACCACATGCATTTCGTTGACGGTGCATCGGGTGGATATGCGGCTGCGGCCAACAAGCTGAAACAGCAGGCTTCGATCGTTTCCGCAGCCTGAGCCTCAAAACAAAAAACCGGCCTGAAGCCGGTTTCGGGTATCATCTTTCAAAAGTGCGAGCGCCAGCGCCAGCGCGAGTATCAGGCGGCAGTGCGGCTGCTCTTCTGCGACTGACAATAGATCTCTTCAAGCGATGCGAGGATCTTCTTCACCGATTCAGAATTGCTGGAATAATAAATCGTCTGAGCGTCGCGGCGTGTCTTGACCAGTCGCTGTGCGCGCAACTTGGAAAGATGCTGCGAAAGAGCGGATTGGCTCAGACCGACCTGGGAGGCAAGCACTCCGACAGGAACTTCGGTGTCCACGAGCGTACAAAGAATCAGCAGACGTTTTGGATTCGCCATTGCCGAAAGCAGATCCGCAGCGGCGATACTATGATCCGACAGAGATTCGTTGTCCATGCGCTCAAGTCTCCTAATGACAGTCGAAACGACGGTCATGGTGGCTATTAACCGGTGTTCGATGGGGCGTTTTAATGTTCTACGATCGCGTTGTATATACTTAAATTTAGCTTATGTCGTGTTCCTTTTTCTGAGTATTGTTAGATGATGCTCTACTTGGGACTTCATGACTAATTTGCTTACCTTATGCCTGTTTTTTGTCTGAAATCATGAGTATTCATGTTGTCGGCATAACATTTGCGACACTTCACTGGCTAAAAAATAAGCGTCGTACTTCCGGTTAAAGCAGCGCCATCTCGGCTTCGATGATCGCTGTCCCCTTAAATTTAGCAATCGCTTCAAAAGCTATGCTTGAGCTTGTGCGATTTTTTTTAGTTTGCAATCGCATTCTTGTTAAAATGGTTGTTCCATACAATCTTTTTTTTGAAACTTGCATTCCAGATACAGTTTTCGTGTTCCAGGAACAAAAAAGAAGGCTTCCGCGGTTGCGAAAGCCTTCTTGGAATCTGGTGCAATGTCATTTTTTGCGGTGTCGAGTCAGGCCGCTGACGATGTCATCCGCCGAAATCGTGCCGACGATTGAGCCGTTGTCGACGACGCCGATTGCGCCGGAATGTTTCGACAAAGCGTCGAGAATATCGATGAGCGGCGACGTGGGGCGGGCCGTTGCGGCAACCGCCAGATGCCCGTTCTTTTCGCCGATGCCGCGCGTCATGACATCCGCTGCAGTCAGCATGGAAATCGGGTTCATGTTCTGGACGAAGTCCGCGACATATTGTGTGGCCGGATGTTTGACGATTTGTTGCGGTGTGCCGCACTGGATAATACGCCCGCCCTCCATCATCGCGATCCGGTTACCGATGCGGAATGCCTCATCCAGGTCGTGACTGACAAACAGGATGGTTTTCTTCAGTCGGCTTTGAAACTCCAGAAGTTCGTCCTGAAGGCGGCTTCGGATGAGCGGGTCGAGCGCTGAAAACGGTTCATCCATCAACAAGATCGGTGCGCCCGTTGCAAAGGCCCGGGCCAGTCCGACGCGCTGTTGCATGCCTCCGGATAGTTCTCCGACCTTTTTGTTCGCCCACTGGGAAAGATTGACGAGTTCCAGTTGTTCATCGACGAGGCGCTTGCGTTCCGCCTCGGGCACACCGGCAAGTTCCAGGCCGAAGCCTACGTTCTCTGCAACATTGCGCCAGGGCAAAAGGCCGAATTGCTGAAACACCATCGACACCGTGTGCATGCGCAGATCGCGCAGCGACTTCGCCGTCGTGCGATAAGGGTCGACGTAACCGGATTTGGTTTTGATGGAGACATTGCCGCGCACCACCGGCGCAAGTCCGTTGACAGCGCGAACCAGAGTGGATTTCCCGGAGCCGGAAAGCCCCATGAGAACGAGGATTTCACCTTCCTTCACCGCGAGCGATGCGTTGGCGACGCCAAGCACCAGTCCCGTTTTCGCGTTGATTTCCTCGCGGGATCTGCCCATGTCGATCAGCGACAGAGCGGGTTCTGGCCTGTTGCCGAAGACGATGTCGACATTTCCGAAAATGATTGCGTCTGTCACAGGTCGTCCTCCGAGCCGGGAAGGCGGAACAGTCGGTCCAGAACGATCGCTAATATGACGATGCACAGGCCGGCTTCGAAGCCCATTGCGATGTTGACGGTGTTGAGCGCGCGTACCACTGGCACGCCGAGGCCGTTTGCACCGACAAGGGCGGAAATCACCACCATCGACAGCGACAGCATGATGGTCTGGGTCAGGCCTGCCATGATCTGAGGGGCTGCAAATGGCAGTTCGACCTTGCGAAGTACCTGTCCCGGCGTTGCACCGAAGGCAACGGCGGCTTCAACAAGGGCTGGCGGTGTTGAGATGATGCCGAGGCGGGTCAAGCGAATCGGTGCCGGAATGGCAAAGATTACCGTGGCGATCAGGCCGGGAACCATGCCGAGCCCGAAAAGAACCAGCGCGGGGATGAGATAAACGAAGGTCGGGATCGTCTGCATCAGATCGAGAACCGGGCGCATGGCGGCGTAAATCCATTTGCGGCGTGCAGCCAGGATTCCAAGCGGTATGCCGATAATCATGCACACTGCGCTTGCGGCAATCACAAGCGCAAGGGTTTCCGTTGTCGCTTTCCAGTAGCCGAGATTGATGATGAGAAGCAGCCCGAGGATGGTGAAAATCGGCATGCCGACCGAGCGGCGTGTCCACGCAGACAGTGCGGTCAGAATTGCGACAATCACAAGCGGGTGTGGCGTCTGGAGGACATATAGCAAAGCATCGATGACGCTTTGGAAAATGAACGACAGCCAGTCGAAGAAAAATGCGAGATTTCCAGTCAGCCAGTCGATGGCTTCCTTGGCGTATCGGCCGACGGGCAAACGGTTTTCAGGGGCGCTGAGCCATTCCACGGTAAGACGAGACCTTTCGCGAACAGATTCAGGGACGACGGCGGGCAGTTCAGGCTTGGAACCTGTGAAATGGATCGAAATGATGACGGCTATGCATCAGTCTACTTGTTGCAGCCTATGGCGGGGCCACTGACCTCACCCTTCGGCTTTTGTCGCAGTCCTCGCCATTTCGATCCGTTTCATAGATTCTGACATCGCCTTGCCAGACGCCGGGCGAGCGCTTGGCGATTGACGCGACAGAATTTCGCGGCCACGCCATGCACGGATATCATGTCATGCCCCGCTGGTCCGGGTATGTCAAAAGACAACTCGGATCAGCATCGCATGTCTTCGCTTTAGAGGCCCAATGCCTTCTTCACGGCTGGCACGGCATCCGCGCTGCCATCCTTGGTCTTGACGTTGGCAAGCCATGGCTCGATTGCCGAAGGATTGGCTTTCAACCAGGCCGTCGCTGCGGCTTCGCCCTCAAGGCCGTCATTCAGAATCTTGCCCATGATCTCGTTTTCCATGGGCAGCGAGAATTGCAGGTTCTTGAGCAATGTGCCGACGTTCGGGCATTCTTCCGTGTAGCCCTTGCGAACGTTGGTGTAGATCGTCGCGCCGCCGAGATTCGGGCCGAAAACGTCGTCACCGCCGGTCAGATAGGCCAGCTTGAAATTCGCGTTCATCGGGTGCGGTTCCCAGCCGAGGAAGACGATCGGCTCACCGGATTTTTCAGCACGGGCGACCTGCGCCAGCATGCCCTGTTCGGACGATTCGACGACCTCGAAGCTCTTGAGGCCAAATGTGTCCTTGGCAACCATATCGAGGATCAGGCGGTTTCCGTCATTTCCCGGTTCAATGCCGTAGATCTTGCCGCTGAGAGCATCGCTGTGGGTGGCGATATCCTTGAAATCCTTGATACCGAGTTCGGCGCCCTTGGCGTTTGTCGCCAGCGTGTATTTGGCACCTGTGAGGTTTTCACGGACAGTTTCGACGGACTTGTCTTCGCGATAGGGGGCAATGTCGCCTTCCATGGTTGGCATCCAGTTGCCGAGGAAGACGTCGATGTCCTTGTTCTTGAGTGAGGTGTAGGTGACGGGGACGGAGAGAAGCTTGACGTCGGTTTCGTAGCCAAGGCTTTTCAAAATCACGGTTGCCGTGGCGGTTGTGGCGGTGATGTCGGTCCAGCCGACGTCGGAGAAGCGCACCGTACCACAACTTGCGGGCTCTGCCGCCTGCGCGCTGGCTGCACCGAGGGCCAGCGTGGAGATTGCTGCGGCCAGCGCCAGACAGCGATTTCTATTTGCAAACATTGCTTGCTCCCTTTTCAGTTCCCTTGCCATTATCAATATCTGCACCGCACAATCAACTCATGCGCATTTGCGTGTTTTGGCGCACCGTTTGCGACACAGCGGATGAAAACCGCCTTGTCCTGCGTCGAATCAAGGCTTCTTCCTTCGTGGAAATCTGTGGTTTTTATGCTGTGCCACTTTTCATCGCGGGCCATCCCCGGCAAAAGACGCCGCACAAGGAGTGGATGATGGCCAAGCTCTATTTCAATTATGCTGCGATGAACGCCGGCAAGTCGACCATGCTGTTGCAAGCATCCTACAACTATCAGGAGCGCGGCATGCGCACCCTGATTTTTACGGCTGCCTTTGATGACAGGGCGGGTGTTGGCAAGGTTGCCTCGCGCATCGGCCTTTCCTCGGATGCCCTGACTTTTGACGAAAGCACTGACATCTTCGCCGAAGTGCAGGTGTTGCACGAGCAGGCGGCAATCGCCTGTCTCTTCATCGATGAGGCTCATTTCCTTTCCGAACATCATGTCTGGCAATTGGCGCATATTGCCGACAAGCTGAATATCCCGGTGATGGCCTATGGCCTGCGGACGGATTTCCAGGGCAAACTGTTTCCGGCGTCGAGGGAGTTGCTCGCCATTGCCGATGAGCTGCGCGAAATCCGCACCATCTGCCATTGCGGCCGCAAGGCGACGATGGTGGCGCGTTTCGATCAGCAAGGAAAAGTCGTCAAGGACGGTGCTCAGATCGATGTCGGTGGTAACGAGAAATATGTGTCGTTCTGCCGTCGCCACTGGGTGGAGACCGTCAAGGAAGGCTGATGCTCCGCGTCGCCTTGCCGCATTTGATTTTTCGCAAAGAGGTCGATTCTGCCTGAGGCTAACACCATGCCTGCGCATTTGCGCCAATGTGGTGTCCCTCAGGAGCAGAAGACATGCAGAATAAGATCGCCCAATTCATCACGCTTGCAGCCATGACAGGGCTGTTCGCATTTCCCGCGGCGTCGGCCGAGATCGAAATCAAGATGCTGAATAAGGGCAGCGACGGTCAGGCGATGGTATTCGAACCGGCAGCCGTCAAAGCGGCCGTGGGCGACGTGATCGTCTTCGTTCCGGTTGACAAGGGGCATGATGCTGCAGCGGTGAGAGACATGCTCCCCGAAGGCGTTGCGGATTTCAAAGGCAAGATGAACGAGACGCTGAAGGTCACGGTCGAAAAGGAAGGGGCCTATGTCGTCAAATGCACGCCGCATGTGGGCATGGGCATGGTCGCTTTGGTGGTCGTTGGTGATGCGGCGCCCGCCAATCTGGATGCGGTGAAAAACGGCAAGTTGCCCAAGAAGGCCAAAGAGCGTCTTGAAGCGGAGATTGCAAAGCTCGGTCTCTGACGGGTGCCTCTGTCATTTCGCTTCGATTGTACGGACCACGGGTTGAGAAAAGTTTCGCAATCGTGTTGCATCCACATCGACCGGCACATATCTGGAAGAGCGAAACCGGCCACAATGTCGGCCTAGGGATGGGCGGCGTCCTTAATGTGACGCCTCTTGTCCTTTCGTCCCACCGGACAGAGGAGAACATGACGACATGATCGACCGGATTACCGCTTTGGTTCAGGCCGTATTCAGTGCCATTGGCAAGGCTGTCAGTGTTTTCGTGGCGTGGCTGCTTTGGCCGTTTCTCGCCGCACACGGTTGGTACCGGGGTCGGCACTGGACGGTGAAGGGGCCGGTTGCTCTCGTTCTCATCGGACTTGTGGGATTTTACGGCTATTTCGTCTGGCAGACACAGGTCTGGACGAATTTCGACCCTGACTATGTAAGTCGTTACAAACTGTCCGAGCGCGCCGTTCCGGCGGGCCAGGAATTGCCTGATGCTGCGGCCAGTGCTTCCACACAGACAACGTCCAGCGCCGCCAGCACTGCAGCGCCCGTCTGCCAGAGATCCGCTATTGTCGACGTGGCTGCCGATCTGACCGATTTCAACGTTAACCAGAACGCCTGGATTTCCTCCATGCTGCTTTACAGGTTGGGGCTGTTCGGGATCGATTGGGACAGCACCCCTTTCCTCGACAACAAGGCGTCGTTTCAGCGTGGTATCAATCAGGCGGTACGTCGTACGTCGATCGAACTGGTGGATACGCTTGGTCGCGTCCGTGGAACCTCCGGCATCAATAACAATCTTCAGGAAGCGCGTGGCAACATGCAGTTCAGCGAGTATTCTTGGTATTTCGGCCTCGACCCCTTCGGTCCGAAAACGCCGACGCCAAGCTATTACCGTGCCGCCATCCGCAGCTTCCAGGCATTCAACGGCGAGCTTGTTGCCTGCAAGGCGGTGTTCGACACCCGCGCCGACAACCTGATCCAGTTTATCGACCGTATCGCCGGCGATATCGGGGCGACCTCGGCGATCCTGCGCGAGCGTTCCGAGAACTATAACGGTGGCTGGTTCGATACACGCGCTGACGATCGCTTCTGGTTCGCTTACGGTCAGCTCTACGGATATTACGGGGTGCTCTCCGCAGCGGGTTCGGACTTCGCGCAGGTCATTCGTGAACGTAACCTGACCAATCTCTGGAACGACACTTTGGCGCAGACGCGCGCTGCACTGCGCATTCAGCCAGCCATCATTTCGAACGGCGAGGAAAGCGGCTGGATCATGCCATCGCACCTCGCAACCATGGGCTTTTATGTCCTGCGGGTGCGTTCGAACCTGGTGGAGCTGCGCTCCGTACTGGATCGATAAGCCGCCGCGTTCAGTTGATGAGTTTCAGGCGAATGGTTTTTGCGACGAGTTGGGTGCGATTGACGCAATCCAGCTTGCGCATGGCGTTGTTCATATAGGCGTTGACCGTATGTTCCGAGATCGACAGGATCTCGGCGATTTCAACCGATGTCTTGCCTTGCGCTGTCCAGCGCACAACGTCCAATTCTCGTTTTGTCAGTGGCGACGGAGTCTTGATCCCTGTCCGGCAGAGGCGATCGTAAATCTCGAAAGCGTGAAGACAGATCATGCCCAGTTCGTTGAGCGCAGCCTGCGGCAGATGTGTGCGATCCCCGCCAAAGGTCAGGAGATGTTTACCTCCGTTCAGACCATTCAGTGGAATGGTCAGTCCGCATGTGATGCCGATGCCACGGAAGGAATCCGTTGTCAGCGCGATCGTGCCCGGCAAGGCATCGTCTTCATCCATGGACCAATATTGAGGGACAAGCGATGACATGCCGCAACGTATGGCTGCACAGTCGTTCGGAGGGCCGTGATGGCCCACTTCACGGATGATCCATTGCGGCAGTGTGGTTTCCAGAATGACGGCGGACACGCCGGAGCCAGCCGTCGAAGGGATTTTTAGTAGCGTGACATGGGCGTAGCCAAATTCGCAGGCCAGATTCGTCAAGGCCGCCAGCCAGTCTCCCGTGTTGGCGGAAGCTGAGAATTGTTGGCTGAGGTTCGATTGGCGGCAAAGCGTCAGCATTCAGGCAACGCTGTCCGGTAGGGTGCCGCTTTCGGCAACGAAGAATATGCGGAAAAAGCGGACACGGTATCCAGACCTCGTAACAATTGGATTCTGATTTATATGGCCGGGTTCTCGGGTTTGTCCTTCGACTTCGCCATCAGTTTTTCAAGGTAGCCAAGCATGACTGCAGACACGACGAACGCCAGATGCATGATGGTGAACCACATCAGCTTGCTGTCTGTGTATTGGTTGGCGTTCAGGAAGATCTGCAGCAGATGGATGGATGAGATTGCCACGATAGACGATGCGACCTTGATCTTCAGGCTGCCAGCATCGAGCTTTCCGAGGAAGGAAACCTCACCGTCGGCTTCATCAAAACGGCTGACAAAGTTTTCGTAACCCGAAATCATCACCATCACAATGAGGCTGGCAACCAGCGCGGCATCGATCAGACCCAGCATCGCAAGGATCATATCGGCTTCGTCGTAGTTGAAAACGTTCTTCGCGACCTTGAAAAATTTGAGCGCGAACGAAAACGCATAGACAGCAAGTGCGGCAACAAGGCCGAGATAAAAAGCGACGAGTAGCCAGCGGCTGGAGAGAATGATCCGCTCAACGAGCAGTTCAAGAGACTTCATTGTCCGTATCCGTTTGATTATCTGTTATGTTTGTTATTGGCAAAACGAACCTGCCATCTAATCTGGCAGGCAATATTGTATCAAGTGCGAATATGCGGACTTTGAATTTGCCGCTGCATTTTTACAGATATTTCCGGTTTTTCACCCGCAGCAACATTTTGTTACATTTTTGCAACGCAGCAAACTACTTTAAAATATGATGCTTAGAGTCATATTTAATATGTTGACAGTTAATGTCATGTTTTTTAGTCCTCGAATAACGGGAAAGCCGTAACAAATCATAACAGTTTCCGCCGTGTTCACAGCTCGGGGCGCTTTTTCGCGCGCCGGTGTTTTCGTGCGCGCAGCGTACCGGGGGTAGTATAATTCATGTCCATTCTGCGCTCACATTCCGCGCTGCTTCTTTGCACAGCCATGGTCTTCCTTCCGATTGCAGCGGCAGCGCAATCTCAGGAAAACACCTCACAGACCAACGGCACAACATCGCTTGACCAGATTGTGGTGAAGGGCAAGCGCGTTAAGGCTGGTAGCACAGTTGCCGATACGCCTCTTGCGACCGAAACGACTGCAGCAACAATCCAGAATAAGCAGATTACGAGCATTGAGGATTTGGGACGTGTCGCTCAGCCTGGAGTGTCATTCAACCGGAGCAATGGTTCCGTCAACATTCGAGGCCTTGAAGGCGACCGCGTGCTGACCACAATCGACGGAATTCCAGTAAGGTATCTTTCAGACGCCACTCGAGGTGCTACTGGTGGTCTAGATACTTTCAATTTCTCCTCCCTCTCTGCCGTTGATGTTGTTCGTGGTGCAGATTCGAGCCGTGCCGGATCAGGGGCTCTTGGGGGCGTCCTTGGTCTGCGCACACTTGAACCTGAAGACCTTATTCAAGATGGCCGCGATTGGGGTGGCGTCGCAAAGTTCACCTTTGACAGCGCTGATACGAGTTACGATCCTTCAATTGCAGTGGCAAAGAAGATCGAAAATACCTCGATCATGTTTCAGGGCGGATACAAGAAAGGAAAGGAGCGTAAGACCAACGGAGGTGTCGACAGCTACGGCACAACCCGCACTAAGGCCAATCCTTCTGATTACGATCAGCACAACTTACTCTTTAAGTTACGACAAGACTTGGAAGGGGGGCATCGCATAGGATTGACGGCAGAAAGTTTCCGTATCGATCGTGATACGGACTCCAAGATCAATCAGGTGGCTGTGCTGGGTCCGCGCGACAACTACCTTCCCGGAAATTATTCTACGAATAACGCATCCGCTCGCGATCGCATTTCTCTTGACTATAACTATGAGGCAATTGGCGAGGACGGCCCGATAGACAACGCCTGGGCGTCGCTATATTGGCAAAGACAGTCTCGCGAAACCGGATACACTGGATATCGTTCCACAAGCGTGGTTGGTAATATCAGCCGTCTCAATGACTACGATGAAAACAGCTTCGGCCTGATTGGCGCGTTGCAGAAAGATTTCTCAACCGGACAACTCAATCACGACGTCACATTTGGTTTTGATCTTTCGCGAAGCACCTCTGAACAATACTCATCCGGTGTTGATAATTGCCGCTTGCCTTATACTGGTGCGTTCGCTGCTTGCGCAAACCTGCACACCAATCAGGCTGATACGCCGAAGGTCGATAGCAACCGGATTGGTTTCTTCCTCGATGACAAAATCGGATTTGGTTCCAGTGGCTTTTCTTTGACCCCAGGCATCCGTTTCGACTGGGTCGAACATACACCGAAGATGACGCCAGAGTACGCCCGCAATACCAATCGCCCCGCACTGCCCGGCGAGTTTGACGATGTGGGAATTTCACCTAAGGTGCGCGCTGCGTACGACGTTTCTGAGAAAGTGGAGCTGTACGCGCAGTGGGCCATGGGTTTCCGCGCTCCGAATGCGGGTGAACTGTATAGCGTATTCGGTGGTCCAGGAACCTATCTACGTCTTGGCAACCCTAATCTTGAGTCCGAGACGAGCAACGGATTTGAAATTGGGGCCAACTTTGGCGACGACGATCTCGGTGGACGTATCAATCTCTTCTACAATCGCTACAAAAACTTCATTGAAACGGCGAGTCTGACAGCCAGCGAGGCGGCAGCTCTCGGATATGATCTCAATAACTATCGACAGGGTGGTATTACGCGAGGTGTGAATCTTGACCGGGCGCGTATTTATGGTGCGGAACTCTCTGCTCATACCCGCTTCGACAATGGTTTCAGCCTACGTGCTGGTCTGGCCTACGCGAACGGCAAAAATCTCGATAATGGCAGCTTCCTTCAGTCGGTTTCACCTCTCAAGGGCGTTATAAGTGCTGCTTATGATACTGAGACATGGGGTGTCGGGATCGACTGGATTGCTGCAAACGGTGGACGGGGCAAAGACATCATCACCAACGGTCAGAGAAGTTATTTCTCGACGCCGGGTTATGGTATCGTTGACTTGACTGCTTGGTACGAGCCTGAGCAGGTCAAGGGTCTACGGATCAATGCCGGCATCTATAACGTCTTCGACAAGACATATTACGATTATGCCACGGCTCGCACTGCGGGTTCTCAGGCCAACGAGTTCTATTCCGAACCTGGCCGTTCGTTCAAAATCTCTCTGACACAGCGGTTCTAAGGGAGCTGAACTTCATCTCCAGTCGGGGGCGGCCTTTGGTCGCCCCTTTTTTATTATCGGCAGTAGAGAAAGTCGCCTTTTCGTTCCAGAATGTCCAGGTGCAAATGATCCTGATGGGTGGCGTCGCTGCCTGGGGAGAGGACCGTTCGGAAAAACAGGCAGGCTGCGGCTGTAATCGTTCTCTGGAAGGCGCCTTCGGGTGTGCCGTCCTCCGTGCGCGGCTTCATTACCAGCGGTTCGCCCTTGTCGAAGGCGATGGTGGAAATATCGACGGCGTTACCTTTGGCATGTTCGGAAATCTTGCCATTTTCGGCGCTGTTGCGATTGCGGCAAACATATGTGGACGCGTTGGCGATTGCTGTCACCTTGCGGTCGGGAAAGGCGAGGTTCGCGGCTGGCAGCATCATGTCCTTTGTCCAGCGAGAAAGTGCGAGCGCAGCCTCGCAACGCATCGTTCCCACTGGCTCAAGCTTGATCCCAGGCAATATTTCCGACAGTTCGATGGGTGATGCGATGCCACAGCCTGCGTCCTCATCGCGGATGGGTGCGAGTGTCTTGAACCCGGCGCCTATCTCCTTCAATGCGCCCAGGCAGGCCTGAAGGGCCGCGGGATCTTCTTCTTTGACCGGTTCTGGCTGCTCCTCTTCAGGCTTCGCCGTTTCCTCTACTGGCTTTGACGGCTCATCGGCCTTTTTCTCGTCCTCGTCTTGAACGGGCTCTGAAGATTTCTCGCTTTGGGGAGGCGCGGGTTTGGGCGTTGGCTTTTGGGTTTCCGACGGTTCTTGCGTCTCCGTAGGCGCGGTTTGCTGTTCCGGTTTGGGCTGCGGAACGGGCACATCGGGCGGCGGTTCTGCAGCGGAAATCATCAGAAAACTTGCCAGAAGAAAAAACACGCGATGCAGCATTTAGCCGTAGCCTCCTTACGGTCAGGTCCGGGATGAACGCATCGGCGGCGGGTATGGTTCAGCGGCTTCTCGTTCGCGTCCATGCATGCCATGCAAACTCAAGGGAATCTTTGCTTGCCAACGGCCTTTCGTCGCGCTAACAATTTTCGCCATGAACATCGTGTCCAAGAACATTGCTAACTGGTGGTGGAGCAGCTTTACGCGGCCTTGACCAGTCATGTTCACAAGACAAGTCCAAGCCGCCCGAAATTTCAGGCGGCTTTTTTGTTATTCTGCCGCCTGTCATCGGGTCTGAACAACGGGAAGTACGAGAGAAAATGGTAACGATCATTCAGGATGACGGTGGCGAAGTTTACGAGACGAAAGGCGGCATCAAAGTCAGCCGTCAGCGCCGTGCAGCCGACTACGCCAATGCGATCGACAACTATGTCGAAAAGCTTGATACCCAGCGTGGCGCGGTTTTCTCGTCCAACTACGAATATCCGGGTCGGTACACCCGTTGGGACACGGCGATCATCGACCCGCCGCTCGGTATTTCCTGCTTTGGTCGCAAGATGTGGATCGAGGCCTACAACGGCCGCGGCGAGGTACTGCTGTCCTTCATCACCGAGAAGCTGAAGGCGACCCCTGATCTGACGCTTGGTGCCTCCACGACACGCCGGCTTGATCTGACGATCAACGAACCGGACCGTGTCTTTACGGAAGAAGAACGTTCGAAAATCCCGACCGTCTTCACCGCGTTGCGGGCCATTGTCGATCTGTTCTATTCCAGTGCCGACTCGGCCATCGGCCTGTTCGGGGCCTTCGGTTACGATCTGGCGTTCCAGTTCGACGCGATCAAGCTGTCGCTTGCGCGCCCGGAAGACCAGCGCGATATGGTGCTGTTTCTCCCGGACGAAATTCTCGTTGTCGATCACTATTCCGCCAAAGCCTGGATTGATCGCTATGATTTCGAAAAGGGCGGGGTAACGACGGACGGCAAATCTTCGGACATTGCGCCGGAACCATTCAAGACGACCGATACCATTCCTCCGAAGGGAGACCATCGTCCCGGCGAATATGCAGAACTCGTGGTCAAGGCCAAGGAGAGCTTCCGTCGCGGCGATCTTTTCGAGGTCGTGCCTGGTCAGAAGTTCATGGAGCGTTGCGAGAGCAAGCCATCCGATATTTCTCGCCGCCTCAAGGCCATCAATCCGTCGCCTTATTCCTTCTTCATCAACCTTGGACATCAGGAATATCTGGTCGGCGCGTCGCCCGAGATGTTCGTCCGTGTCTCTGGCCGCCGCATTGAGACCTGCCCGATCTCGGGTACCATCAAGCGTGGTGACGATCCGATTGCCGATAGCGAGCAGATTCTCAAGCTCTTGAATTCGAAGAAGGATGAGTCTGAGCTGACGATGTGCTCGGACGTCGACCGCAACGACAAGAGCCGCGTTTGCGAACCGGGGTCGGTCAAGGTTATCGGCCGCCGCCAGATCGAGATGTATTCGCGTCTGATCCACACCGTCGACCACATTGAAGGTCGCCTTCGCGACGACATGGATGCTTTCGACGGTTTTCTCAGCCACGCCTGGGCGGTCACAGTGACAGGCGCACCGAAGCTCTGGGCGATGCGCTTTATCGAGAGCCACGAAAAGAGCCCGCGTGCCTGGTATGGCGGAGCGATCGGCATGGTTGGCTTCAACGGCGATATGAACACCGGCCTGACGTTGCGCACCATTCGTATAAAGGACGGTATTGCCGAGGTTCGCGCCGGTGCAACGCTTCTCAATGATTCCAATCCGCAGGAAGAGGAAGCCGAAACGGAACTGAAGGCATCGGCCATGATCGCCGCCATTCGCGATGCGAAAGCAACGAATTCGGCGTCCAGCAAACGCGATGCCGCCAAGGTTGGTCACGGTGTGAAGATCCTTCTCGTCGACCACGAAGACAGCTTCGTCCACACGCTCGCCAACTATTTCCGCCAGACCGGGGCGACGGTTTCGACCGTGCGCACGCCGGTTCCAGCCGAGGTGTTCGACCGCTTCCAGCCCGATCTCGTGGTGCTCTCGCCCGGACCAGGCAACCCGACCGACTTTGATTGTAAAGCGACGATCAAAGCCGCGCGTGCCCGCGATCTGCCGATCTTCGGTGTTTGCCTTGGCCTGCAGGCCTTGGCAGAAGCCTATGGTGGTGAACTTCGTCAGCTCGCTGTGCCAATGCACGGCAAGCCGTCACGTATTCGCGTTCTGGAGCCGGGTCTGGTGTTCTCCGGTCTTGGCAAAGAGGTCACTGTCGGCCGCTATCACTCGATCTTCGCTGATCCTGCTACCTTGCACCGTGATTTCATCATCACGGCGGAAAGCGAAGACGGCACGATCATGGGTATCGAACACGCCAAGGAGCCAGTCGCAGCGGTCCAGTTCCATCCGGAATCGATCATGACGCTTGGTCAGGACGCGGGAATGCGGATGATCGAAAACGTTGTGGCGCATCTGGCGCGCAAAGCGAAAACGAAGGCGGCTTGATCGCTTCAGATCGGCGGCCTCGCACAGATGTCGCCGATCAATCAGAATGCATGTATTCCGGTAAAGCTCCAATCGCACGAAAGAGCGCGCAGCCATGCAGCATCTCGACCACCTTCTTCTTGTTTATGCAGCCTACATCATTGCCGTTGCCAGCCCTGGTCCGAGCAACATGGCGATCATGGGCGTTGCCATGAGCCAGGGGCGTAAACCGGGCTTGATGCTTGCATTTGGCGTGATTACCGGCTCGCTGTCCTGGGCAGCACTCGCGGCGACAGGTCTTTCCGCCGTGCTTGCGACTTACGCGCATGCGTTATTCGTCATCAAGATCGCCGGTGGTCTCTATCTCCTTTATCTGGCATTCAAGTCCGCCCGCTCGGCCATGGCTCACCAGCCAGCCAAGGCGATGGTGGCAACGGACGTTACGGTGCCGGACTATCGGGCCCTTTACCGTCGCGGATTGCTATTGCACATCGCCAATCCGAAAGCCGTGCTCGGCTGGATTGCCATCATGTCGATCGGCCTTCAGCCTGGAGCGGATGCATCGACCCTCGCCGCTATCCTTGTCGGCTGCGGTGTTCTCGGCATTACCATCTTTTGCGGCTATGCCCTGTTGTTTTCAACCGCTCCGGCCATCCGCGTCTATCAGCGCAGCCGACGGTATATCGAAGGCGCTCTGGCGATGTTTTTCGGATTTGCAGGTATCCGGCTGTTGCTCAGCCGCGCTTGATACGGCTTTCCCCGATCGCTGAAATAGGTTAGAAAAGCGGCAGGTCGAATATAACCTGCCGCTCGCGCCCTTTGGGTATGGTGAATGTATTCAGTTGCGCTTTCTTGACGTCCATCGTTGATGAGCGAACGTGTCGGCAAGGCGAGCACTGACAAGGCTTTCGCTCGATACGAAAGGACAAGGCAGAGATGCGCAACTATCTCGACGCCAAGCTGATGGCGCGTGCACTGAAGTCGTCGCTGGAACAGGGCGGCACAACCATTTCCCATTCGCAGGCACTGGAAATCGTCGCTCGGCAATTCGATTGCGACAACTGGAATGTGCTTGCAGCAAAAATCGAAGAGTCGGAGCGAGGGGCGGGGATCGGTTTCGACCGCGTATCGCCGATCATCCGCATTTTCGATGAAGACAAGGCACGGGAGTTCTATGTCGGGTTCCTCGGCTTCACGATCGACTGGGAGCATCGCTTTGGTGAAAACTTCCCCCTCTACATGCAGGTTTCGCGTGCGGGCCTGAGCCTGCATCTGAGTGGCCATCACGGCGATGCAACGCCAGGCTCAAATGTGTTTGTCACGATGAAGGGTGTGCACGCCTTTCAAAAGGAACTGGCAGCGAAGCAATACACCTTCATGAAGCCGGGTGTAGAGAGCGAACCCTGGGGTGACGTGATGCAGGTCACCGACCCTTTCAGCAATCGCATTCGTTTTTGTGAGCAACGCGACTGAAAATGGCTGATTTCCGCCAGGTCTTGACCTTTGAAGCGGTTTGAACGATAGAAAGCCGATATCGAACCGCGCACACGGGGCCAACCCGTGTGCGCGGTTCGTTTCGTTTTGGCAGCCAGTCCTGCAATTCATTCGCATCCGCACGGGGACATTATGAACAGCGAAGGTAACGCACTCGTCAGGAAGCTCGCATTCTGGGGTATTCCGCTTTCAATCGGCGTATTGGGCCTAAAGCTTCTGGCATGGTGGGTCACGGGGTCGGTGGCGCTGCTTTCGGATGGTCTGGAATCGACGGTGAACGTGGTTGCGGCATTTGTTGCCTACTTCGTCATCCGCTATGCGCAAAAACCTGCCGATGACGATCATCAGTTCGGCCATCACAAGGCGGAGTACATGTCTGCCGTCCTGGAGGGGGTACTCATCGTCGTTGCCGCCCTTTTGATCGTGCAGGAGGCGTGGGGTGCGCTTTTCAATCCGCGCTTGCCGGAAGCACCTGTCCTTGGTCTTGCCATCAATGCTTTTGCCGGGGGTATCAACGCCGTCTGGGCGACTATTCTGATCCGCGTCGGCAAAAAATACGCGTCTCCCGCATTGAAGGCGGATGGGCATCACATCATGTCGGACGTCGTCACATCGGCCGGCGTTCTGATTGGTCTCGTTCTGGCCTTGCTGACCGGTTATGCTATCCTTGATCCGTTGCTTGCTGTCGTTGTCGCAATCAACATTCTGTTTCAAGGATCGAAAGTTATCCTGCATTCGCTGGGCGGTCTGATGGACCGAGCGGTCGAGCCGGAAGAAGACGAAGCCATCAAGAAGGCGATTGCCGACAATTGCGATGGTATTATCGGGGTGCACGACCTTAGAACCCGTCGTGCGGGCGCGGCCGCCTTTATCGATTTTCATGTCGTCGTGCCGGCGACCATGACGGTGCGGGAAGCGCATGATATTTGCGACCGCCTTGAAGATGCCATAAGGGACGTCATATCGGGCGCCAGCCTTGCCATTCACGTTGAGCCGGAAGGCGAAAAGGCCCACGGCGTCAAAGTCGTCTTATGAACCACAGGAGTTTTTTATGTCCGTGACGGATGTTTCCAGTCTTTCGCAGCTGGGCGCGAAAGTTGACACGCCAGAAAGCCCGGAAAAGGCCGTTCTCGAAAAAGTACCGAACGGCAATGCCGGTACCGATTACGTCGTGCGTTTTACCGCGCCGGAATTCACCTCGCTTTGCCCGATGACGGGTCAGCCGGATTTCGCCCACATTGTCATCGACTATATTCCGGGCGATTTTCTGGTGGAATCGAAGTCCCTGAAGCTCTTCCTGCAATCGTTCCGCAACCATGGTGCGTTCCACGAGGATTGCTCAGTCTACATCGCCAAGCGTCTTGTTGACCTGCTGCAGCCGAAATGGCTTCGCATCGGCGCTTACTGGTATCCGCGCGGCGGAATTCCGATCGACGTATTCTGGCAGACCGGCGCGGCCCCGGAAGGCGTCTGGTTACCGGATCAGGGTGTGGCGACGTATCGCGGTCGCGGCTGATCCGGCGCTGTACGGGCGTTGAAAAGTCGACGGTCGCTGCCTCTCATCGTGAGGCAGCGGTGCATGATCAGGCGACGGAACTGTCGTCGCCTGAATCAAAATCCGTGTCGTTATCGTCGTCGTAGTCGGCTTGTTGCAGATCGTCATTGTCGTTCTGCTGGTCAGCGTCGCTACCGTAGTAATTGTTGATGACGGTTTCTTCGACAGGCGCATTGCCTGCCGGATTGCCTCCGAAAGGTGATCCCAGGCCAAGCGACGACATATGGTTGCTGAAAAGTCCGCTGAGCGAATTTGCAAGTAACATTCCGCCCGCAACGCCCGCTGCGGTACCAAGCGCCCCTTGCAGGAAGCTGCCGCCGGAAGACCGTCCGAAACCAGACGTCTGTCCGCTCCATGGTCCACCCGCTTGCGGCTGTTCATTGGCACGGCCCCACGGCCCCGCCGTCTGACCAGCCGTATCGTTGCGATAGACTGCTGCCGGTTGTGGAGCCGGCGGCGACGTTTGCTGTTGACTGGTGCCGAAGATCGAACTCAGGAAACCGCCTTGCGTTCCCCGATGCTGGTCGGCGCTTCCCGTTTCCAGATCGCGAATGCGTTCTTCAAGTTGGCGAATATGGGCCGCTGCCGCTTCCAGCCCTTTTTCCTGCACGATGACGGCCTGGGCGAGATAATAGGGCGCGTCTGGTTGATCACGCACCTGATCGGCGATCCACGTTTCCGCCTCGCGGTCGCGCGGTGTTGCCGAGGCGGCTTTGGTCCTGTCGAAAAGGGCCTTGAGAAGTTGGGTTTCTTCCGGTGACATCTTGTGCCTCCTTACCGTGAAGCGAAAATCCACGATAAGGAAGTATGCTGCAATTCCGGCTTTTCAAAGCATCCGGAACTTTAAATTTCGGTAATGGTCTGGAGCATCCCAGGATGAGGCTTTGATCGTTAATACGACGTCTTTTCTGGAATGACCTTAGCCGCCGAAGACGAGCGAAAGGCCGGCAAGTGCTGTCAGGGCGCCGGCGGCACGGGCAGCGATGTTACCGAAACGGCCAATGCCAAGACCAAGGGCGATACCGGCGGCATGCAGGATTGCGGTTGCGATCATGAAGCCGATACCAAACTGCAACGCGCCCGCGCTGCCAAGTTCTCCGCCATGTGCATGGCCGTGAAAGAGGGCAAAAATGCCAACGACCGCCGCTGCTGCAGCGGTCGGAAGCTTGGCTGCCATGGCAACGAGCAGACCAAGGCCGATGACGGATGCCAGAATGGCAGGTTCTACGAATGGCAGATCGAGGCCGGATACGGCCAACAGGAAGCCGATTGCCATTGTGCCGACGAAAGCGGAGGGAACAATCCAGAGTGCTTTGCGGTCGTTTTGGGCAAACGCTATCTGTGACGCCCAGATGCCGACCGCGACCATTGCCAGAATATGGTCAGCGCCGAAGAACGGATGCGACACACCGGCCATGAAAGAGCCATGCTCTTCCGGGTTGAGGTGCGCGAAAGCGGGCAGGGTGGTCAAGCCAAGTGCGGCTGCGGTAAAGCTCAGTTTTTTGAGCATGGTTCCCTCTTTGATCTTTATCGCCGGCCAAGGAGCTTGGGGCATCTTTGAACCGGCAGGCAATGCAACATTGGCAACGATATCGTAACTGTGAAGAAATTGTCCATGCGTCATCTGCCGGTGCCGTTGTTTATTCTGTGGTCCGAAACCTTGCCTTTTTCGCTCATTGCCTTACGTAACAAGTCGCACTATGTCCGAAGGGCATGCATAGAATTACGCTGGAGAGCCGTTGATGAACGAAGACGAAGACGACAAGAGCAAGGAACTGCCGATCGGGAAGGAAACGGAAGCGAATCTTTTCAAATCGCGTTCGATCTTCATCTATGGCGGTATCACTCAGGAACTGGCGCAGAAAGTCTGCACGCAGCTCGTGGCTTTGGCTGCAGCCAGCGACGAAGACATTCGCGTTTACGTGAATTCGCCGGGTGGCCATGTCGAATCGGGTGACTCCATCCACGATATGATCAAGTTCATCAAGCCGAAGGTATACATCATCGGGACCGGTTGGGTCGCTTCCGCCGGTGCGCTGATTTACGTATCGGTTCCGAAAGAACGCCGCCTTTGCCTGCCGAACACCCGCTTCCTGTTGCACCAACCCTCTGGTGGCACGCGCGGCATGGCGTCCGACATCGAAATTCAGGCCCGCGAAATCATCAAGATGAACGAGCGCCTGAACAAGATTTTCTCCAAGGCAACCGGCCAGCCGGTCGAAAAAATTGCCAAGGATACCGACCGTGACTACTGGCTGTCCGCTGAGGAAGCCAAGGATTACGGCCTTGTCGGCAAGATCGTCGAGAACCAGTCAGAACTCTGAAAGCATCCGCTTTCCGGTTGAATACAAGCCCGCACTGCATTGCAGTGCGGGCTTTTGTTTTTGCTGGCGGACGAGACAGACTTCATTGAGCCGCTATGGCTTCTGCACACGAAGATTTCCATCATTCATGTGCGCGGTTTTGGTCTCGACGTAACCGCCTCACGGTGGTGTTATCGTTTTTCGCTCGAAAAATTTTTGTATTTGCGTGTAACAATGTCGGTCTGCTTTCGAATGAACCTGCAGAAAAGATGACAAGCACCGTTACGGAAGAGACCTTGAAGATGCTGATGCTGCGTTCCCTTGATGGGGACGAGGGCGCTTACAGGCATTTGCTCCATGCCCTTCGGACATTGCTGGTGGCCTATTATGGGCGACGCATGATCCCCGGCATCAAGGCCGATCTTGAAGATCTCGTGCAGGAAACGCTGTTGTCGCTGCATGCCCGTCGTGAGACCTATGATCGGACGCGGCCATTTACCGCCTGGTTCTTCTCGATCGCCCGCTACAAGCTTATCGATCATTATCGGGGCCGGGGCGGGCGGATGTTGGCCGAAGTTGAACTCGATGAGACGCTGGCGGCGGATTCGTCTGTGGATGCGGTGACGGCCCGCATGGATGTGGAAAGGTTGCTGGAAAGCCTGCCGCCGCAACAACGAGAGTTGATCCGCAATGTAAAACTTGAGGGGCAATCGATTGCCGATGCTGCCATCAAATCAGGTCAGACAGAGTTGGCGGCGCGCGTGGGTATTCACAGAACACTGAAGGCGTTGGCGCAGAAGTTGCGAGGAGAAACGTGAAAAAGACGGATGACATCATCGAGAGCCTGACGCGCGATCTTCAGTCTGTGCCTGCGCATGCCCTGGAGCGGCGGCTGGTGTTCGCGGTCTTTCCCGCCTTATGTGTCTCGTTGCTGCTGTTGCTCGTTTTTCTCGGTCTTCGAAGCGATATGATCGAAGCCCGGACCGAGTTGGCGTTCTGGATCAAGTCCGCTTACAACGCCCTGCTGGCCGCCATCGCTTTTGTTGCGTTCATACGTCTGTCCCGCCCGGACGGAGACCGGGGCTACTTTTTTGTCTGGGTATCGCTGGTTCTTGCCGCAATGGCCGCCATCGCGCTCGTACAATTGGGGTTTGCCGTCCCGGATGCTTATCGGACGCTGATTATCGGCTCGTCGGCACTGCATTGCCCGATCTTGATCGTGGCTTTTGCTTTGCCTGTTTTCCTCGCGAACCTTTCGGCGCTCAGGCGGGTTGCCGCCCCGGCCAGTCCCTGCCTCGCTGGTTTTGTCGGCGGCATTGCCGCCGGCGCATCGGGTGCCTGGGTCTATTCATGGTTCTGCACGGAAAATGGCATGCCTTTCGTGTTGATCTGGTATTCTCTCGGTATTTTCCTGACGGGCCTGATCGGAGCTTTTGCCGGCCGTCGCTTGCTGCGCTGGTAGGATGAGTACCCTTTCATTTCCAGTGCGGCTTGCCAGTGCCCGCTTTTTTTGATCTGCAGGTCAGACGAAAAATCCGAGTCCCGCCATGCTGAAAGATCTCTCCGTCCAGAGCCTGTTCATGGGTTGCCTGACCGCTTTTGTCGGTTTCGCCAGTTCCTTCGCCGTGGTGCTGCAGGGGCTGAAAGGTGTCGGTGCAACGGACTATGAGGCAGCATCCGCACTGATGGCGCTTTCTGTGGCCATGGGTCTTTGTGCCATCGTTCTGTCAGTCTCGACGAGACTGCCAATCAGCATAGCGTGGTCGACACCGGGGGCCGCACTTCTGGCCACCACCGGTGTGATCGATGGCGGCTTTCCCGCCGCCGTGGGCGCTTTCATCATCTGCGCTGTGCTCATCATCATTGCTGGACTTTTCAAGCCGCTTGGTCGGGCGGTGGCCTCGATCCCGGCGCCGCTTGCCAACGCCATGCTTTCTGGCGTGATCATTGGCCTGTGTTTTGCTCCTGTCAAAGCCATTGGTTTCAACCCGGCGCTCGGTCTGCCGATCATCCTTGCCTGGATCATTGTTGGGGCTTTCAAGCGGCTTTATGCCGTCCCGGCTGCACTCGCCGCCTTCGTTCTGGTGATGGTTTTCGGTGTGGAGATCCCGGCAGGTGCACTCGACAGCCTGGCACAGTCGCTGGCGCCGCCGATAGAGTGGGTGACGCCGATTTTCAATCTGCAGGCGGTCATTTCGATTGCGCTGCCGTTGTTCATCGTCACTATGGCATCGCAGAACATTCCCGGTATCGCCGTCCTGAAAGTCAATCACTACGATCCGCAACCTGGACCGTTGTTTGCGACCACCGGCCTGTTTTCCCTGCTATCGGCGCCTTTCGGTGGCCACGCTGTCAATCTTGCGGCCATTACCGCCGCCATGTGCGCGGGCGAGGATGCCCATGCCGATCCGAAGCGACGGTACTGGGCGGCGATTATTGCGGGCATCGGTTACATCATCCTTGGCCTCTTGGCTGGTGTGGTGACGGCATTCGTGGCACTTGCTCCGCCCATTCTCATTCAAGCCGTTGCCGGCCTTGCACTGGTTGGTGCTTTTTCCGGTTCGGCGGTTGCCGCCTTCAAGGATGCCGAGACGCGTGAGGCGGCTGCCATCACTTTCCTGATTACCGCTTCCGGCCTGTCTTTCGCGGGGATCTCCGGTGCTTTCTGGGGCCTGCTCGGGGGAGGGTTGATGATGGCTCTGACCGGCTTCGTGAAACGAATGAAAAATTAAACTTGCTCTTGCAACAGAATATTTCGCCGCTTATAAGCTCAGGCATGACCAATTGCATCGCAACCTTTTTCGGCATGAAGGCGCAGATTTCTGCGAACGCTTCGCCATGCGGTGCACTCTCGCTTCTTAGCCTCGACCTTACACGCGGTTGCCGGGTCCAGTGAGGAGCGCCCGGCGGCCGAAAGCCCGCTGGTGCGAACGCTCCTCAACTCGAAATCTCATTTGATATGATTTAGGCCCGTAAGGGGTACGCATCCGCCGATAGCCGACGAGCATCGTGGACGCGGAAGGAGCAAAGACAATGGACGCCAAGACCAACACCGTTTCCAAGGGTATGCCGGACGCGAACGTAAAGTATCGCCCTTATCCGACCATCAACATTCCCGACCGTACCTGGCCTTCCAACACCATCACCAAGGCGCCCGTCTGGTGTTCGGTGGACTTGCGCGACGGCAACCAGTCGCTCGTCAATCCGATGGGACATGATCGCAAGGCGCGCATGTTCAAGCTGCTGCTGGATATGGGGTTCAAGGAAATCGAGATCGGATTTCCGTCCGCCTCGCAGACTGACTTCGATTTTGCCCGCTGGTGCGTGGAAGAAGGCAATGTTCCGGATGACGTGTCCCTGCAGGTTCTGGTGCAGTGCCGTCCTGAACTGATCACCCGCACCTTCGAGGCGCTGGAAGGTGCGAAAAATCCGATCATCCACTTCTACAACTCCACCAGTGAGTTGCAGCGCCGTGTCGTGTTCGGCAAGGATGTTGCCGGTATCAAGCAGATCGCCGTCGATGCCGCCAAGATGATTACCGATATGGCGGCCAAGGCCGGCGGTGGTTATCGCTTCGAATATTCGCCGGAAAGCTTCACCGGCACGGAGCTGGACGTGGCTCTGGAGATCTGCAACGCCGTGATCGCCGAGATAAAGCCGACGGCCGACAACAAACTCATCCTGAACCTGCCGTCCACCGTGGAGATGGCGACACCGAACATCTATGCCGACCAGATCGAGTGGATGTGCCGCAACATCGACAACCGCGAAAATGTCATCATCTCCCTGCATCCGCACAACGACCGCGGCACGGGCATCGCTGCAACAGAATTGGCTCTGATGGCGGGTGCTGACCGTGTGGAAGGCACGCTGTTCGGCAACGGCGAGCGTACCGGCAATGTGGACGTTGTGACACTGGCATTGAACATGTACACGCAGGGCATCGATCCGGGCCTGGATTGCCGTGATATCGAGCGTATCAAGTCCGTCTATGAATATTCCAACGAAATGACGATCCCGGAACGTCACCCTTACGTCGGCGAGTTGGTCTATACGGCGTTTTCCGGTTCGCATCAGGACGCGATCAACAAGGGCATGAAGGCCATCAAGGTTGCCAATCATCCGGTATGGGAAGTGCCCTACCTGCCGATCGACCCGAAGGATGTCGGTCGTTCCTATGAGGCGATCATCCGCATCAACTCGCAGTCTGGCAAGGGTGGCATCGCCTATATTCTCCAGCAGGACTACGGCTTGAACCTGCCGCGCAACCTGCAGGTCGAGTTCCGCGAAGACATCCAGCGCATTACCGACGAAGAAGGTGTGGAACTGCCCGCCAAGCGTATCCATGAGCGTTTCATGGAACGTTACGTCACGCAGCCCAATGCACGTCTGAAATTCGTGGATCACCACACTTATCCGGCAGGTGATTTCAAGGGTGTGCGCGTCGTCGCAGCAGAAATTACCGACAATGGCGAGGTCAAGCGTATCGAGGGCAAAGGTACTGGTCCGATTGATGGCTTCATCAACGCGCTGTCGGTCTACCTCGGCATCGACCTGTCGGTAAATGACTACTCCGAACATTCCCTGCAGCACGGTTCCAACGCGTCGGCAATCGCCTATGTCGAAATGGAGCACCCTGGCGGAAAACTGTTCGGTGCTGGTGTTAACACCAACATCGTTGGCGCTTCGCTGGAGGCCATCGTATCCGCTGCCAACCGCGTTCTGGAAGAGCGGGCGAAGTAACAGCCGATCCAGTCCTTTACGGGGCTTCGACATCATCCTCGCCGCTGAGGCGAGGATGACAAATGTGATGCTGTCAGAGCTGCATGACGGCCCTGGCTGATGTCAGTCGCGATCCAGCCGGGTAAAGCCCAGCGGGCGACCGTTTTCGTAAAAAACGCGAACATCTTCCAGCTCAACTCCGGTTGCGGCTTCGTTGAGACTGTGGCGCTCACAGGTTACGTTCCACGCCCCGGCTTCACCCGTAATGTTAAAGAGATTGTAGGCTGCACGCGGTTTTTCGCCACCTGGGCCCTGGCTTGCAGACGCGATCCCGACAACGGGAATATGGTCGCGGCCATGGTGGGTGTTCAGCCAGTAGACCGTGTTGAGATGGGTATGACCGTGAAGCACGAGTTCTGCGCCGCCGACACCGAGCGCGCCTGCAAACCGGCGAATGCCGATCATGCGCTTGTGGGTTGCCGCAGCTCCGCGGATCGGTGGATGATGGATCATCACGACGCGAAACAAGCCCATCTCGCCGGCCTTTTTCAGAAGGTCTGCTGTGGCACGGGCCTGCCTGTTGCCGAAATATCCCGTCGCGGAAAATGGTGGTGTTGCAATCGAGGTAGAGCAGCCGATGAGTGCGACAGGTCCGCGGACGCGCATATAAGGGAAAATCTTGCGATCCTCGTCCCATTCGTCGGGATCGCCATCACCGCGCACATAGGGGTACCAGGCATGCATGGCCTTGTCGTGTGCACCTGAGACATAGGCGTCGTGGTTGCCGGGAACGACCGAGGTTGTTTCTGGCGTGCCAACCTCTTCGAGCCAGTCGGCGGCGGCGCGGATTTCGATGCCGGTGGCGAGATTGACGAGGTCACCGGTAATCGCCAGATGATCAGGCGCTTTCGTCTCGAGATCATCAAGCAGTTTTTCCAACGTATCGGTGAAAAGATGCTTGCGGCGATTGCGATGCCAGTTAACAAAACCGGTGATGCGTTTTGATGCCAGTTCCCGGAAAGTAAGCTTCGGCAACGGGCCGAGATGTATGTCTGAAATATGCGCGAGTTTGAACATGGCGGCAGAGATACCCTATGATATGCAGCGCGTCCAATGAAAGCCTGACGCCGGAGAAGAGCGCGAGTGAACCAAGAAACAATGCCCCGTGATACGCGGCCGTTCCATTCACGGGTGTTGATACGCCTGCTTCATTTCATTTTTCTATTCACCCGCGGTGCAACCGTTGGTGTCAGGGCCGCGTGCTACGATGAGGAGGGGCGGATTTTTCTCGTCAGGCACTCTTATCTGCCTGGTTGGTACCTGCCCGGCGGCGGCGTTGAACGCGGTGAGACGGTGGCGATGGCGCTTCACAAGGAAATCCGTGAAGAGGGAAATCTCAAGGCTGTCTCAAGCCCCGAGCTGGTGCATCTCTACCTCAACACGGAAGGGAGTAACCGCGACCATGTGGTTCTCTATCGTTTGCAGGTCGAGCAGACCGCGCCGAAGAAACCGGATCACGAGATCGTCGAAAGCGGTTTTTTCGCACTGTCGGAATTGCCTGACGGTGTAACGCCTGCCACTCGCCGTCGCCTTGCGGAGCTCGCAGGCGAGGCGGCGTTCAGCGATTACTGGTAATCAGCCAAGACTGTGCCGCTCACGCGGCGTATTCAGATCCAGTTCCGGTCCGACGGGAACGATCCCTGTCGGATTGATGGTGCGGTGGCTGCGGTAATAATGCTCCTTGATGTGGCGCATCTCAACCGTCTCTGGCACGCCCGGCGTGCGGTAGAGGTCACGCAGATAGCCCGTCAGGTTCGGATAGTCGTGGATGCGGTGTATGTTGCACTTGAAGTGGCCGACATAGACAGGATCGAAACGGACGAGTGTAGTGAACAGCCGCCAGTCCGCTTCGGTCTGGCTTGAGCCGAACAGGAAGCGACGGTCTCTCAGGCGCTCCTCCAGCAGATCGAGTGTCTCGAACACCTTCACAACGCTTTCCTGATAAGCCTCCTGCGTAGTGGCGAAGCCGGCCTTGTAGACGCCGTTATTGACGGTGTCGTAGATCAGGGCGTTCAGCGCATCTATGTCTTCGCGCTGTGCTTTGGGGTAAAAATCCGCAGTATTGCCCGTCAGCCCGTCGAAGGCACTGTTGAACATGCGGATGATCTCTGCGGATTCATTGGAAACGATCGTTTCAGTCTGTTTATCCCACAGTACGGGAACGGTGACGCGACCGGAATATTTGGGATCGGCCTTGGTGTAGAGTTGCGAGAGCGCTGAAAAACCAAAGAGATGGTCTGGCGTGGCGCCGGGTGTGCGAGTGCTCTCGGGTTTGAATTCCCAACCTTTTTCCAGCATCAGCGGGTCGACGACTGAAACAGAAATGAGATCTTCAAGCGACTTCAATTTGCGGAAGATCAGGGTACGGTGTGCCCACGGGCATGCGAAAGAAACGTAGAGGTGATAGCGGCCGGCCTCAGCCTTGAAGCCGCCGTGGCCGGAGGGACCTGGAGCACCGTCCGCCGTGACCCAGTTACGGAACTGCGAAGCGCTGCGCTTGAAGTGCCCCTTGGTTTCCTTGGTGTCGTACCAGACGTCCTGCCATACGCCTTCCACCAACATGCCCATGATTGTCTCCTTGTACGTTTCCTCACGCCAATCTTAGCCGTTTCAACCAGAATGTGCATCCGTGCCACGGTGAACAATGCGTTTCCGCATCATTGTCGGAGAATGGATCACTTGTCATATTTGTTCTGGACGATCGGAAATTTTCCTGATAATTGCGATTTTCATAATTCTGAGGAAATTATCGACCATGATCGAAACACGGATGCTCCGACGACGCTGACGCTCCTGAACGCCTTAACCGGCGCAGCCGTCATCTATTGTCGTATCAGCATTCTGGAAGTTTCGGTCTCTTCATGTCCAAACACGAACTGGTCTACCTCACCGAGGACGCGTCGCACGACGCCATCATCGAAATCATCAACGAAGAAGCTTTTGGCCCGGGCCGTCACACACGGGCTGCTGCGCGTATTCGTGAGCAGGGTCCACATGACCGGGTGCTGTCTTTCATCTGCGCCGATGATGGTGAAACGATCGCTTCGGTGCGGATGACACCTGTTCTTGCCGGCCAAGTGAAAGGCCACATGCTTGGGCCTCTTGCTGTACGGCCGTCGCACAAGAACATGGGTATTGGACGGGAGCTGGTGCGGATTGCCATTGCTGCGGCGAAACGCAAGGGTTCTGAAGCGGTTATCCTGATTGGTGACCCGCCGTATTACATGCCGCTCGGTTTCGAAAAGGTCGCTTACGCCGCCTTGGATTTCCCCGGACCTGTCGATCCCAACAGGGTGCTGGTCGTGCCGCTTGGCACGGATGTGCACCAGCGGTTGAAGGGCAAGATTGGCTGGCGCAAGTGTGATGCCGTCATGGCAGAGTCCGAGACGGACAGCGAAGCCTTCGAAGAGCCGCTGCGGGCTTACGCCTGAACGTAAATCTCAGTCCCTGTACTTGACCGTTCACCAACCGCAACCTAGCAATCTGATGTCGATTTCGGCGAGGGGAGCAGGATGACGGCGATCACAATGAATGAGGCGCTGGAGCGGGCGGGAGCAGGTTCGTATCAGCGGCGGTTGATGGGCATCTTTGGCCTCGTCTGGACGGCGGATGCCATGCAGGTTCTGGCGGTCGGGTTTACTGCGGCCTCCATTGCAGCAACTTTTGGTTTGACTGTTCCGCAGGCGTTGCAGACCGGTACAGCGTTTTTTCTTGGCATGCTGATTGGCGCGGCCGTTTTCGGGCGCCTGGCCGATCGTTACGGCCGTCGCCGGGTTCTGATCGTCACGGTGGCATGCGATGCCGTGTTCGGTCTATTGTCTGCCTTCTCACCGGATTTCACCATTCTGCTGGTGCTACGCTTTTTGACCGGCGCTGCCGTTGGCGGCACCTTGCCGGTGGATTACGCGATGATGGCCGAATTCCTGCCAGCGAAAAATCGCGGCCGCTGGCTTGTTCTGCTCGAAGGGTTCTGGGCCATCGGCACGCTGATCGTTGCCCTGGCTGCTTGGGCTGCGAGCCTGGCTGGCGTCCTTGATGCCTGGCGTTACATTTTCGTGGTGACGGCCGTTCCGGCGATTTTGGGTTTTGGTTTGCGATTTCTGGTTCCCGAATCACCGCTTTACCTGTTGCGAAGCGGCCGCCTGGATGAGGCGAAAGAGGTGGTGAACCGGATGCTCGAGGCAAACGGCAAGCCGCTTCTGGACTTTGGAACGCGTCTTGTCCAACCGGAGGCGGTAAAGGGCCAAGGTGTCTTTTCGCCCGCGCTGAGGCAACGCAGCATCATGATCCTGGCGATCTGGTTTCTTGTCTCCGTCTCTTATTACGGCATCTTTACATGGATGCCGGCACGTCTTGCTGGCGATGGCTTCGGTTTCGTGCGGGGGTATGGGTTCCTTGTGCTGGTGGCTCTGGCGCAGATCCCCGGTTATGCGCTTGCCGCTTATGGTGTCGAAAAATGGGGACGCAAACCGACTCTCATCGGCTTCTGCCTGCTTTCCGCACTCGGCTGCCTGTTGTTTACGGTAGCACCCAGCAGCCTGATGGTCGGTGCTTCACTGCTTATCATGAGTTTTGCTCTGCTTGGCACGTGGGGAGCACTCTACGCTTATACGCCGGAGCTCTATCCGACCGAATCCCGCGCCACCGGCATGGGGGCGGCTGGAGCCATGGCGCGCCTTGGCGGGCTTATGGCGCCCTCGATCCTTGGCTATGCCATTGCACAGGGCTTCGGGTTTGCTGTGGGGATTTTTGCGGGGCTTCTGGTCTTGGCAGCAATCGCAGCAACAAGGATCAATGCCGAAACGCGACGCACAGCGCTCGCATAAGCTGCGCTCCGCGAGATCACCTAGAACCGCTTTTCAAGCCAGGTAATCGACTGGCCACTGGAAAGCGGTGAGAGCGCACCGATCCTGCTGAAACCCGAGCGCTCGTAGAGCCTGAGAGCGTCGGGATTCATTGTGTCGATGTAAGCACCTATACAACCACGGTTTTTTGCCTCTTCCTCGGCCATGGCGAGAAGTTTGGGACCTGTTCCCTGTCCGCGCATATCTTCGGGCACGAACAGCAACTGCACATAAAGCCAGCCGCGACCGGTGTACCCAACGAGGCCGCCAGTTACGGTGCCGTCATCGTTGCGGATGGTGATGAGGAGTTCACGCCGATCACTCTCGCCAAAACGGGCGACATTATATGCCACCAGCGGGTCACGAATCGCCTTTTCGGCTTCCGCATCCGCGACGTCGCTCAAGATAAAATCCATTTTCGGCCTTCCGTGGAATTGTCTTCACGGAAGAGGAAATGAACCATCCCTGCGTCTCGCGCAATTGCGAATTGGGAGCCATGTGTTGTTTGCGAAAGCCGGTTTTACCGGCCTTCGCGCCACCAGAGTGCCGAGAAGGCAAGGAGGAGGGCGGCAAGGCCCGCAAACCCTGCAAAGAGCGGCAACGTATTCACGCCCTTCAGGACCGTCTCATCGGTCATGCGGATCAGCATGCGATCGTCATCGGTAACCCTGATATCCCCGCGCACCGGCAGGATATCGGGCAGTGCAACGCGGCCTGAATTATCGGCGACACGATGAATGCTGCCCTTGGTGGCATCCACCAGCGGCCGCAGGGTTTCGGTGGTGGAGATCATCGCCTTGAATTCCGGCGCGTCGACTGCACCGACATGGACGAGTGTGGTAAAATCACCGTTCTTGATTTCGAACAGGCCGGTTTCGTCCATTCGTCGCTCGATCTTGTAAAGACCGGGTTCTGTGCTGGTGAAGGCCATGTTTTCCGTCTTGCCGGACGGGAAGGTGACCGAGGCCTGGCCTGGATCGTCACCGATCGTCTGACGGGTGATTTCCAGCGTGCGGCCATTGGCGCGCGCTGTCAGCGCCTCTTCCTCGAGTTCCGGTTCCTTCATCAGCCAGTGCGCGATGCGCCGGTACAGTGCAACGTGCGGGCCGCCGCCTTCGAAACCGCGCGCCCAGAGCCAACCCTGGTCTGACAACAGCATCGCAACGCGGCCTTCACCCTGACGGTTGAGGACGAGAAGCGGATCTTGTCCGTCGCCGAGCATCACGGTCTGGCCCTGCGGCGGGTCGACGCTGATGGTGCGGAACCAGCGGCCCCAATGCGGTGGCTCTTCACCGGAACCATCCAGGCCTCGGGTGACGGGATGCTTCTTGCCGGCTTCTGAAAGGCGCGGATAGAAGGCAGACTGGTGCACTTGTCCGGTCGGCTGGGCTGGCAGTACGGAAGCAAGCGGCGTCATGGCAATCGAATCCTGCCCGGCATGTTCGGGACCTGCCGCGATCAGCAGAGCACCACCCTTTTCGACGTATTGGGCGATGTAGTCATAATAGAGGATCGGCAGCACGCCACGATGCTGGTAGCGATCGAAGATGATGAGATCGAAGTCCTCGATCTTTTCCACGAACAGTTCGCGGGTGGGGAAGGCGATCAGCGACAGTTCGTTGATCGGCGTACCATCCTGTTTCTCCGGTGGGCGGAGAATGGTGAAATGCACGAGATCGACGGAGGCGTCGGATTTGAGAAGATTGCGCCAGGCGCGTTCGCCTGCGTGAGGTTCTCCTGAAACGAGCAGCACACGCAGGTTCTGACGAATGCCTTCGATCAGATGAACGGCGCGGTTGTTGGCGGTTGTCACCTCGCCGGGAAGGCCTGCGACCGAGAACTCCATGACATTGTTGCCGCCGCGCGGTACCCGGAAGCTGAACGGCGTCGGCTGACCGGGCGTTGCCTGCAGCGTCGCGATTTTCTCACCGTTCATCTTCACCGTCACCTCGGCGGCGCCACCTTGCGAACGGCCGTCATCGAAGACGCGGAAGGTCAGCTGCTGTTCTTCGTTGACGATGCCGAAGCGGGGGGCGCGGACGATTTCGATACGGCGATCGAATTCATCGGCCTTACCGGTAATCAGACCATGTATCGGAGCGCGGAAGCCAAGTGCCTGCTCCGCATTCGGCGAGGCATTCGGAATATCGTGGATCTGTCCGTCGCTGAGGAAAATTGCGCCGCCGATGCGAGACGGCGATACGTCCGAGACGGCAGAAGAAAGAGCCGAGAAGAGCTGCGTCGCCGGGGCATCACTTTCGGCATCGTCACGCACTTCGACGATGCGGGGTTCAATGCGTGGAAAACGCGACAGGCGATCACGCAGGCTCGCAAGAGCCTGATCCGTCGTCTGTGGCCTGTCCTGCACGTCCTGGCTTTGCGAACGATCGACGATGACGGGAACGATGGTCGAGAGCGGCTCTCGTTCTTCGTTGGTCAGAAGCGGATTGGCGATGGCGAGCAAAAGAGCGGCGAGGGCCAGCCCGCGCAGCCATGCACCGCGAACACCACGCCACAGGCCGATAACGGCGAGCGCCAGCGCGGCAACAGCAAGAACGGCAATTACGATCCAGGGCAAGAAGGGGGCGAAGGTCAGGTTCATCTCATTGCCCCAGTCGTTCGAGTAGGGCCGGAACGTGAACCTGGTCAGCCTTGTAGTTGCCGGTCAGCATATACATCATGATGTTGACGCCGGAACGGAAGGCGTGTTCACGCTGCAGTTCGTCCGGTGGCACAGTCGGCAGAACGGGAGCACCTTGCTGATCAATCGCCCATGCGCCGGCGAAATCATTGCCTGTGATCATGATCGGCGTCACACCATCGCCCGATGAAGACAGGCCAGAGGTTGTCTTCGCAGCACCCTGGCGGGACTCGACCCAGAGCGGTGAGCCATTGTAGCGCCCCGGGAAATTGGTGAGCAGGTAGAAAGAACGCGTCAGAACATGGTCTTCCGGCACCGGCTCCAGCGGTGGAATATCGATATTGGCGAGAATGGCCTGCAGGCGTTCACCATTGGGCGTCGAATTGCCATTGTCGAGCGACGAGAACTGGTCGCGCGTATCAAACAAGACGGTTCCGCCCGCCCGCATATAAGCGTCGATCCGTGAAATGGCGGCGCTGGAGGGCATGGGGGCGGTCGCGGACACAGGCCAATAGATAATCGGATAGAAGGACAATTCGTCCTTTGAGATATCGAGGCCGACCGGTTGGCCGGGTTCCAGCGTCGTGCGCCAGGTCAGGAACTCGCTCAGACCCTGCAATCCCTGCTCCGAGATGCGATCCACATCATCCTCGCCAGTGCGGACATAGGCAAGGTGTGTCGTGTCCAGGCGTTCGAAGATCTGTTCGTCACCGGATTTGGGATCGTCAGCACGCACCTGTTGCGGCGAAAGGGTAGCGAAGCCTGATAAGGCAAGAAGCACGACGGCGGCGGCTGAGCCACGTGTCTTGGGGAAACGCGCGAAAGCGCCGTTCATGAAAAGCACGATCAGGCTGTCTGCCACCAGCATGAGAAAGGCGGCGATGAACAAGGCGGGGCGTAGCGATTTTGCCGTTTCTCCAACCAGTGCCTCAGTCGTCGATGCTCCCGCAGGGGTCGTGTTCATTGGACGAAGCGTTGCTCCGGCGGGAAGAAGATTGAGCGCCACGAAGCCGTCCTCCGTACCATAAAGGCCAGGTGGGTTGTCGAAACCTGTACGCGGTTGCTGTCCAGCGCGGATTTCAAGCGGGCGGGCAGAGCCGATTTCCGCCGACAATGCGCCCCCTGCCGTCAGCAGGCGATAGGGCGGCAAAGCTGCTGCAGGCGCATTGGCGGAGGCCGATGCGCCGCCTGCCTGTGATAGCTGGACGATGCGGCGAAGCATCTCGACGAAATGACCGGAGATGGGCAGGTCCGACCAGCTTGCTTCAGCGCTGACATGGAACAAAACGATGCGCCCGGCTTCGATATTGCGCGTCGTCACGAGCGGCGTGCCGTCGGCGAG
This sequence comes from Agrobacterium tumefaciens, assembly GCA_025559845.1. Taxonomy (NCBI): domain Bacteria; kingdom Pseudomonadati; phylum Pseudomonadota; class Alphaproteobacteria; order Hyphomicrobiales; family Rhizobiaceae; genus Agrobacterium; species Agrobacterium tumefaciens. The sequence continues at coordinate 2,382,743 of CP048469.1, read as the reverse complement.
GCTTGCCCATGTGCGTTCGGCAAGGTCAGGCGTCGGCTCTGCAAGAACCTGCCGTTTGACAAGGATACCGTCGGCTTTCGGCATGCCTGCAAAGGCGCCGAAATTGGGGAAATCGGCCAGCGGCTGCGGCTCGGCCCAGGAAAGCGCTCCGCCGAGCGCGCGTTCACCCTGACGAAGCGTCACGGGAACCAAAGGATCGTCTGCCGGGGCAGCGGCCAGACGCGGTCCCGCGAACCGGATCAGCGTGCCGCCGCCTGCAAGCCAGCGCTGCATCGGCTCGTAGGTTTCCTGCGGTAAACGACCGATGTCCGCCATAACGATCACGGACGGATTTGACTGCAGAATTTCCGGAATTGCCTGCGAGAGATCAGCTTGCCTTTGCGGGATCAAATCCGCATAGGGCTGGAGGGCGCGGCTGATATAATAGAGTGGCTGCAGGAGCGGTTGGAAGTCGTTGCCGGTTTCTCCAGCAAGCAGCGCAACACGGCGGCGACGGAAGCCGTCATCCAGGAGATGAGCCGAACCGGCGGTCGAGACACCCTCAAGGGAGAGGCGCGCAAAGTCGTTGCGCAGTTCGAAGGGCGCTTCTACGGTTGCCGTTGTCTCAGCATTTCCTGCGGCAAAATCTGCAATGCCGTTTGCGAGAATACGACCCTGGCTGTCCTGTGCATTGACAACCAGACGCTCCTGCGATGAGGCCTTGAGCCGCGAGACGATCACGCTCATTGCATCGGCATTGTTGGTCGCGGCAGTAATGGCCGTAACGTTATTGCCGTCACCTTCGACAAAACGAAACTCGGCGGGTGAGAGGCTAGCAAATGTTGCAAGTGCCGTTTCGTCCTGTGGTGTCGCCACACCGTCGGCGATGTAGACAAGTGTGCCTGGCGTCGTGCCATTCAGCGCCTCGGTCACGGCCTCGGCTGTCCGCGTGCGATCCGGTACCAAAGGTTTCGGCCTTGCTGCCGCAAGTTTCTCCAGCGCAACAGCCGTCGTTGAGGGGACGGCATCATGGTCTGCGTCCGCGGTGAAGCTGATCGACACCGGCCGTTCGGCCCGTTCCGCATCGCCAATCAAGGCTTTTGCGGTTTCGACACGGCGATCCCAATCCGGCGCCGCCGCCCAACTGTTGTCGACGACCATCACCAGAGGTCCTGTGCCCGCCAGCGTATTGTTGCGCGGGTTCATCACGGGATCGGCCAGCGCCAGAATAACAGCCGCGGCCAAAGCCATGCGCAGCAGCGTCAGCCACCACGGACTTTTCGAGGGCGTTTCTTCCCGCTTCAGCACGGTGGCGAGGATTTTCAACGGCGGAAAGATTTCCGCCTTCGGACGTGGCGGAGTGAGCCGCAACAACCACCATATGGCTGGCAGCGCCAGAAGACCGAAGAGAATGTAGGGACTGGAAAAAACGAACGGCAGAAAGCTCATCGACGACCACCGCCTTCCGCCGGAGATCCGGACAGATACATATGGACGGCGACAAGCGCTTCGGAGGCGAGATGGTCAGTGCGGTGGAAGACGAAGTTCCAGCCGAGACGACGCAGCGATGACGACAAGGCTTCGCGGCGGGCGAGGTACGCTCGGGTGTAGTCCTCACGGATCGTTTCGGCCCGGCCGGATACGAGTTTCTCTCCCGTTTCCGGGTCCGTAAATTCTGTACGGCCGGAATAGGGGAACATCTCCTCTGCAGGATCGGCGATTTCTACGACGTGGCCGCGAAGGCTTCGGCGCGCCAGCGGCGAGATGCGTTCCATGACGCTTGCCGCATCATCGAGAAAATCACCGATCAGAACGATATCGCTGGCGCCACGGATCATGCCTGTTTCAGGCAGACCATTCGTCACCGGTGCATGCATGATGGCGGTGGCGAGGCGCTCCGCTGCGTTTCTGGCCGAAACCGGCTCCATGATGCCGGGACACCCGATGCGCTCTCCCGATCTGGCGAGAATTTCCGCCAGCGCCAGCATCAGAACCAGCGCGCGGCTTTCCTTGGAGACAGTGCCGAGCGTTGATTTATACATCATCGACGGTGACATATCGGCCCAGAGCCAGATGGTATGCGCCGCTTCCCACTCCCGCTCGCGCACATAGGTATGATCGTCGCGGGCTGAACGCCGCCAGTCGATCCGCGACAGGCTTTCACCTTCCGCGTAGGGCCGGAATTGCCAGAAATTCTCACCGACACCGCGTTTGCGGCGTCCGTGCCAGCCAGCGATGACGGTATTCGCGATACGCCGCGCTTCCACCATGCAATCGGGAACAAGGGCTGCGCGTTGCTGGGCGCGCGCCAATACCTCGGCTCCGGGTGTCTGCTTTACGATCTGGCCGATGGACGCCACATGCGCTCCTTTTTAACAATCCGGCGTTTTTAGTCCCTTGCCTGCTCTACCAGTGCAGCGATCACATCACGGACCGACATACCCTCTGCGCGGGCCGCGAATGTCAGTGCCATACGATGCTCCAGCACAGGTTCAGCCAGCGCGTAGATATCATCGAGCGACGGCGCCAGCCTGCCTTCGTAGAGTGCCCGGGCACGGGCCGTCAGCATGAGAGACTGTCCGGCACGCGGACCCGGTCCCCATGCAACGTTCTTGTCGGTCAATTTGTTGCCATGCCCTGGACGCGCGGACCGAACCAACGACAAAATGGCATCCACAACCTTGTCACTGACAGGCATCTGCCGGATGAGTGTCTGAATATCCATCAGCCGTTCCGCATCGATCATGCGGCGGGCTTCTCCGGAAGCCATGCCGGTGGTGTCGAGAAGAATCTGGCGCTCTGCGGCAAGATCTGGATAGTCGACATCGACCTGCAGCAGAAAGCGGTCAAGCTGGGCTTCCGGCAGCGGATAGGTACCTTCCTGCTCCAGAGGGTTCTGGGTGGCAAGAACGTGGAAGGGCTTGGGCAGGTCGTAATGCTGGCCGGCAACCGTGATGTGGTATTCCTGCATGGACTGCAGCAGCGCCGATTGCGTGCGCGGGCTGGCACGGTTGATTTCGTCGGCCATCAGAAGCTGGGCAAAGACCGGCCCCTTGATGAAGCGGAAAGAGCGGCGGCCGTTTTCGTCCTGATCCATCACTTCAGAGCCGAGAATATCGGATGGCATAAGGTCAGGCGTGAACTGGATGCGGTTCGCATCAAGGCCAAGAACGGTGCCGAGCGTGGTGACGAGTTTTGTCTTGGCGAGACCGGGAACGCCGACGAGCAGGGCGTGTCCGCCTGAAAGAATGGCAAGAAGCGTATTCTGGACCACTTTTTCCTGACCGAAGATGACTTTGGACACCTCCGCTCGGATCGCAGCTATATCGGACAACGCCTTTTCGGCGGCAGCGACGATGGCTTTCTCGTCGAGGGTTTCGCCGGTATTCATCACGCCCATGTCGTTCTCCTCAAAACCTTCGCTCCGGCACGGATTTCGCACTGCATATAGCTTATTGCTCTCTTGCCCGCTGACAAGCACCATCAGAATGACTATCTCGTGACTTACACAGCCTAATGTTTCCTTATCGGCAAAGCGAGACTCGAATATGGCACTGGAAACAATTCATTCGGCGGGCGATGCAGCGGGGCTGGCGGCCATGATTTCCCGCGCTGCGGAGCAGACAGGTGACGCCAAGCGTGGGCCTGCGCCGGTCGAACGCTGGAACCCGCCGTTTTGCGGGAATATCGACATGGAAATCCGTGCCGACGGGACATGGTTTTACATGGGAACGCCGATCGGACGAGCGCCGTTGGTGCGGTTATTTTCGACCGTTTTGCGCAAGGATGAGGACGGTCAGACCTATCTCGTAACACCTGTGGAAAAAGTCGCCATCAAGGTGGCCGACGCACCGTTCATAGCGGTCGAGATGATTGTGACTGAAAAGGAGGGTGAGCCACGCCTGACGTTTCGCACCAATGTAGGCGACGTGGTGGAGATCGGCGAGGACCATCCGCTGCGATTTGAAATCGCTGGCGAAAACAACGAGCTTAAGCCGTATATTCTGGTGCGCGGAAGGCTCGAAGCACTGGTGTCGCGTGCGGTGATGTATGATCTGGTCGCATGCGGCGAGATTGTGGATATGGATGGTCGCGCCATGTTTGCGGTCCGTTCGAGCAAAAGCGTTTTTGCCGTGATGCCGGCAGATGAACTGGAAGCACTTTCGCAATGACTTTGAAGATGTTGGACTTTTCGGCAAACGATTTCCGTCGGCGCGTGCTGCGGGACGGTGAGGGTGTCGCCGAACAGGAACTTGGCGACCATGTGCTTAATCCGGGTGTCGTTCTCTCGGGAAACGGCATCCGGCTGAAGGATGCTGCCGTTCTCGTGCCCGTGGTTGATGAAGGTGATGATGCGCGGGTGATCTTTACCCAGCGGACGGCAACCCTGCGCAAGCACTCCGGTCAGATTTCATTTCCGGGCGGCGGTATCGACGCCGAAGACCGCACGCCGGAAGATGCTGCGTTGCGTGAGGCCGAAGAGGAGATCGGTTTGGCGCGATCCTACGTGGAAACCGTTGGACGTCTGCCAGACTATATTACCGGGACGGGCTTTCGCATCAAACCGGTGCTCGCCGTCATCCAGCCAGGTTTTCACCTGACGCTTAACCCGGACGAGGTGGACGATGTCTTTGAAGTGCCGATGTCCTTTTTAATGGACCCGGAAAATCATGCGCGCGGAAGCCGGATGTTTCAGGGGAAGGAGCGGTTTTTCTACGAAATGCCCTATGGCGAACGTTATATTTGGGGCATTACCGCGGGCATCGTACGAACAATCTACGAAAGGTTTTATGCATGAGCAGCGTCGCCGGGCGAGACTGGTTTCAGAGACCGGCATTGGAGCGCATCTTTGCGCTTTTGAATGCGGACGGAGGCGAAGTGCGTGTTGTCGGCGGTGCGGTACGCAACGCCTTGATGGGATTGCCGGTTGGCGACGTCGATATGGCGACGACATTGACGCCGGATGTGGTGGTTGCTCGTGCGAAGGCTGCGGGTATCAAGGCGGTCCCGACCGGTATCGAGCATGGTACCGTCACGCTTGTGATCGACGGTGAAGGCTTCGAAATCACCACGTTGCGCCGCGATGTCGAAACCAATGGCCGGCATGCGCAGGTTGCGTTTGGCACTGATTGGCAGGCTGATGCAGAACGACGTGATCTGACGATCAACGCCCTTTATGCCGACCACAGCGGAGCGGTGATCGATCTGATCGGCGGTCTTGCTGATATCGAGACGGGAACAGTCCGGTTTATTGGCGATGCGGCGACGCGGATCGCTGAAGACTATCTGCGCATCCTGCGCTTTTTCCGCTTCTTTGCGCATTACGGGTCCGGCCGTCCCGATGCCGATGGGCTCAGAGCCAGCGCGCGCGCCAAGGACAAGCTGCAGACGCTCTCCGCAGAGCGGGTCTGGAGTGAAATCAAGAAGCTGCTGTCGGCGACCGATCCGTCGCGGGCGCTTTTGTGGATGCGCCAGTCCGGTGTGTTGGCGGAAGTGCTGCCGGAAACGGAAAAATGGGGCATCGATGCCATTCATGGCCTTGTGGCTACGGAACAAGCGCTTAACTGGACGCCTGTTCCATTGCTGCGGCTTGCCGCCATTGTACCGCCGGATGTTGAAAGGCTGGCTGCGCTCGCCAGTCGTTTGCGGCTCTCAAAAGCCGAAGCCGCATTCCTCAATCATTGGGCCAGTGCGCCTGCAGCCGATCCCGATATGAAGGAGACGGCCCTTGACCGTCTGCTTTACCGTCAAGGTGTCGATGGCGTGAAAGCTCGGCTCAAGCTGGCGCTCGCGTCAGCCCGTGCCGATCTGTCCGCAAGCGAGACCGCTATGCAGAAGGTCGCGCGTCTTTCGACGCTGCTTGCGCGTGCAGAAAAATTCCAGAAGCCGAATTTTCCATTGAGCGGCGCGGACGTGATGGCAGCGGGCATTGCTGCGGGTCCCAAAGTCGGAGAAGTGCTGAAAAGCCTCGAGAACAAATGGATCGAGGTCAATTTCTCTCTCGACCGGTCGGCGCTTACCGCTCGGCTGAAGGATATGGTCGAGAACTGACGTTAAAAAGAAATCGTGCCGCGATCTTCGGATTGCGGCACGATTGGACTGTGTTGACGTGTTTTGGCTGAGGTCGTTTCCGACTGCGCCAAATCAAGCCGCGTTGGCTTCGTTGCGAATGCGCGCCTTGATGTTTTCGATCATGTTTTCGCGGATCACTGTTTCGCCATGAGCCGTTTTCATGTGCTCTACCGTGCGACGAACCACTTCCGCATCGTCTTCTGCGCGCGTGTGCCAGCCGCAGCCGGGAACAAGCGTTCCGCATTCAAACAACCGCATGGTCGTACCTCCCTGTAATGACCAGGGACAACGCGTGCACTGCCAGGAGCTTCGTTGTCCCTGTGGAGCATCTCGTTGGAAACGCTCCACTTGCCTGCGTAACCATCCCGTCAGGAACACCTCTGTTTTCTGTGCGGCATGGTATGACTGAAACGAACTTTTCCCGGTTCGGTTCCGGGTTCCCGCCGAGAGCCGGCTTTATTCAGGCATCGCCCAGCACTGGAACACGGATGATGTGCTGGCGGCCGGAACCTTCGCGAGAGACGGCTCGTCGTTGGCGACCTGGTTTGTGACGCGCTCTCTGGCGAGGGTGCGTTTCACCTGATCAACATAGAACGAAATCGGCAGCTCACGGTCGCCGCTGGCGCGCATTTCTGCGGCTAGGCGTTCGATCAGTTCCGAAGTTTCAATGGAATTTTGCTCTTCCTTGCGGGAAGAGGACATAGGCATGCTGTTCGAAGTAATCATGACGATAGCTCCTCCAGTACGTCTGCGAGGAGGAGACTAACACTGCCTTTATATTTCCATAAGTCCTAATTTACGGTTTTTTTCGTCGCAGAGCTGACAAGCGTCAAAATTTCGTGAGCTTTTTACGGCCACCGCACGACAGGCGGGAGAGACGAAAGAATCGATTCCACATTGCCACCGGTCTTGAGGCCGAAAATCGTGCCGCGGTCGTAGAGAAGGTTGAATTCGACGTAGCGCCCACGGCGAATCAACTGCTCATCACGGTCCGTTTCCGTCCACGGTTGGTTGAAGTTGGCGCGAACGATTTTCGGATAAACCAGATTGAAGGCGCGGCCGACATCCTGCACGAAAGCGAAATTGGCGTTCCAGTCGCCTTTGTCTTCATCCGGGTGCAGCCAGTCGAAAAATATGCCGCCAATGCCGCGCGCTTCATTGCGATGAGGCAAGAAGAAGTACTCGTCGCACCAGGTCTTGTAGCGCGGATAATCGGCGACCGCGTGACGGTTGCAGGTTATCTCGAAGGCGCGGTGGAAAAGTTGGCTGTCCGCGTCGTCCTGGGTGCGTCTACGGTTCAGAACAGGCGTCAGGTCGGCGCCGCCGCCAAACCAATGGCTGGAGGTCACGACCATACGGGTGTTCATGTGAACGGCTGGAACGTTTGGATTGACGGGGTGAGCGATCAAGGAAATGCCGGAGGCCCAGAAGCGTGGATCTTCCTCGGCGCCCGGTATCTGCTTGCGGAACTCGGGAGAAAATTCCCCGTAGACGGTTGAGGTGTGAACGCCGACTTTCTCGAAGACGCGGCCGTTCATCATCGACATGATGCCGCCACCGCCGGCGCCGTTGTCGCGCAACCACTGCTTCTGGACGAAACGTCCCGGTTCCTGATCGGACAGCGGGCCGGACAGATCGTCTTCCAGCGTCTCGAAAGATGTGATGATGGTGTCGCGCAGGTGTTGGAACCATGCCTGGGCAGCGGCCTTCTTTTCCTCGATGTCTTCGGGCAAACCCTTCGGCAAAGATGGCCGTTCCATGTCCATTCTCCTGTCATGGTGGTCGGTTATTCAAACAAGCTGCGTCTACAGCATAGGTGCGGAAATCGGAATCGATTTCTGCAACGCGGATACGCAGATTATGTCGGTGCTTCACTTGCACGCCAAAGAGGGAGCTCAATGCTCTTGCTGGGCGGGCCAAGCAAACCTCGACTCGTAAAGTCACTTTGCTTGCACTATCTTGCTGAGTGAAGGTGCCACAGGTGAATGTCATGACGAAATTTACCGGACCGCCCCTCGATGGGCTGAAGCGCAGGATTGCCAACCACCGCAAGGAGAAGGCAAGCGAAAGTCTCGATACGGCGAAGAACGGCATGTTCGTTCGTCAGACCTTCTGTCTCGGACGCGAAGAGGCCCGTGCCAAGGCGCGAGAATGGTTTGAAGCGTTTCCGAAAGCGGCTTACTGGACAGAAGTCGAAAGCTGGCGGCAGCTTGAAGGTGATCGCATCGAGTTCACCATGAGACGCCTTCCTTCCGCCGATTGACATCAGGCGTGCGGCTCGGCGTGACGCAGGCGGCTTTCGATCAGAACACCACTTTCATCCAGAATGGGATGGGCAACCGAAACGATATGGGCGTTGATCCGCTTCAGGTCGCGCAGCATATCGAGATGGAGTGAGCTGGTCTGCATGCTCTCCGCCAGACCGTCGCGCAGCCGCTCAAGATGGCGGGCAGAGGACCGCTTTTCGAGATGACGGATATCCACCTTGCTTTCCATCAGGCGGCGCGCAAGATCAAAGTCACCTGTGACCAGAATGCTCTGCGCTGAACGAAGGTTCTCGATTGTCATGTCGAACAGGGTTTTCAATTCTCCATAGCCGTCTTCAGAGAATTTAAAGCCGTTCAGAACTTTCTTGCGGATCTGCTCGCACAGGCCTTTTTCGATGATGTCGCCGATATGTTCGAGATTGATCGCATAGTCGATGATGGCGATCGATCGACGTGCATCATCAGCGTCCAATCCCTTTCGACCAAGCTTGGAAAGATAGACTTTCACCGCCTGCTGTAGGGTGTCGACCCGTTTTTCCAGAGCTGAAATTTCCTTGAGCGGGTCCAGATCATTGTGTTTGAACGCATTTTCCGCACGGATGAGCATGCGTTCGATGGTATCTCCAACGCCGAGAACTTCACGTGTTGCATTCGCGAGCGCCACGACCGGCGTTTCCAGTGCCTGTTCGTCAAGGAAGCTTGGACCGTCATCGTTTCTCGCGTCATCGGGCACCATTTTGGCCATCAGGTCGGAAATGACGCTGGAAAAGGGCCATGCCAATGCAGCCAGCATGACGTTGAAAATCAGGTGAGCATCAACAGGCAGTTTCGCTGGCGACAGCGGCAACGTCTGCAACAACGTTGCGCCATAGGACGCCAAGGGCAGGGCGACAATGCAGCCGATGGTGCGCACGACAAGATTGCCGATGGTGATGCGCCTTGCCGAGGCCGGGCCGGAGAGGGTGGCAATGACCGGAGGTATGGCGCCGCCGAGATTTGCGCCGAGGATGAGGACGATAATGAGGCCGGTCGATAGGGTTCCCGTCGCTGCAAGCGAAAGAATAAGCACGACAACCGCAAGGCTGGAGGAGGACGCGAAAGCTAAGACTGCAGAAAAGATCAGTGCCACAGGCCATGCGCCATCGAGAAGGCTGATAAAGACGGCGAGTGCTGGTGAGGCGCGCATCGGCTCAGTAGCGCCACTTAACAGATGAAGTGACAGAAGCATCAGGCCGATGCCAATGACTGCCGTGCCTCCGCCCTGACGAGCGTTTGAACTGCCTTTTTTGAGGATGATGCCGGTCAGAATCAGCAAAGGCGAAAGCCATTCGACGCCTGCGGAGACAATCCAAGCCGTCACGGCTGTTCCAACATTGGCGCCCAGGAGCACAATCTGCGCCATGCGCGGGCGAATAAGGTCGCGCTCGGCGAAGGAGGCGACGGTCAATGCGGTTGCCGTAGAGCTTTGCAATGCGACGGTCGCCAGAAATCCCGAAAAAAACGAGCGTGGTCCGTTCTGGGTACCAGTCGACAGCACGCTTCTCAGCTTCATGCCAAAGGCGCGCGTAACGCCATCCTTGACCTGAGCCAGGCCGAAAAGCAGCAGCGCAACTGCGCCGAGAAGGTTGATGATGACAATTGTGGACTGCATTCAACGTCTCCTCGCATCCGCCATTGTTCTCTTGGCGAAGGCGAATTTTATTGTCCGGCTAAGGAGTATAGCGCCGTAAATGTCTGAAAAACAGGTCGGGTTGCGACAGTTTTTCAGGAAAAACGGTCATGCCGGAATCTGTTTGTCAGGCCCAGGCGGTCTGACGCATGGCCTCGCCAGTGATCATTGCCGCAGACATGGCGACGTTGATCGAGCGCTGACCTTCTACCATCGGGATGATAACACGCTCGTCGGCTTTTTCATGGACATGGTCGGGAACGCCGGCACTTTCTCGTCCGAAGAGCAGAATATCATCGGGTCGATAGGCGATTTTCGCGTAAGGCAAAGCGGCCTTTGTGGACGCGAGGACAAGCCGTCGACCGCTTTCAGCCCGCCATTCTTCGAAACGTTCCCAGGTGACATGGCGGGTGAGGGCTGCCGTAGCAATATAGTCCAGTCCTGCACGCTTGAGATTGCGGTCGGAAATGTCGAAACCTGCCGGTTCGATGATGTCGACGCCGATGCCGAGGCACGCGGCAAGGCGTAGGATGGTTCCGGTATTGCCCGCTATGTCAGGCTGATAAAGAGCGATACGGATCTCTGACATTCTCTGGTCTTTCCATTATTTCCCAAGGCACTAACACACGGCCTGGGTGTAACGGAAGGCATAGGGACGGCTGCAGTATCATGCGTTTGCACTTTTTTCGGGCAATAGGCTGGCGTTTCCCTGTTTTTTGCGGTAGAAAGCTGCCATCTTCAACACCAGCCGAGGGAGGTTTCCATGCATATGAATATTCGCTACCGCCTCCCAGCCATGGCCGTGCCACTGCTGGCTTAGGTGTTTCTTCGCGGTCCACCCGCAATTTCCTTTTCCTGATTCGTCATGTGGCTGTCACGGCCACGTTCCAAGACTGTTCCGCTTCGTCGTTGGCGCTATAATTGCGTTTCACCGACTTCAACGATGAGGCGATTGTTTGCCGGAGCTTGGCCTATGTTTGGCTGGTTTGAAAAACGCCTTGATCCTTTTCCCGCTTCGACGCCCACCGTGCCGCCGAAGACGCTGTTGCCGTTCCTTTGGCATTACGTGAAGCCCGCCTGGCCGTGGCTTCTTCTGCTCGGCCTGATGTCGATGGGCATCGCGGTTGCGGAAGCGATGCTCTACAAGTTCCTCGGCAACATCGTCGACTGGCTGTCTACGGCCAATCGCGAGACATTCTTTGCCGATGAAGGATGGCATCTGATTGCCATGGCCGGTCTGGTACTGTTCCTACTGCCACTCATGGGCGCTATCCACACCATGACGATGCACCAGACGCTTGCCGGTAACTTCGGCATGATCGCGCGCTGGAAAATGCATCGTTTCCTGCTTCGCCACTCGATGACGTTTTTCGCCAACGAGTTCGCGGGTCGTGTTTCGACCAAGGTGATGCAGACGGCGCTGGCGATCCGTGAAGTCGCGTTGAAAGTAATCGACGTGTTCGTCTACGCGATCAGCTTCGTTGTTTCGATGCTGTTCATGGTTGCGGCGGCGGACTGGCGGCTTGTCATTCCGCTTCTGGCGTGGCTTGGCATCTATATGTGCATTCTTGCCTATTTTGTGCCGAAGCTTGGGCGCCTGGCGCAGGAACAGGCGGACGCTCGCTCGATGATGACCGGCCGTATCGTCGACAGCTACACGAACATTTCGACGATCAAGCTGTTCTCGCACGCGGGTCGTGAGGAAAGATATGCGCGTGAAGGGATGAACGTGTTTCTTGGAACCGTCCATCGCCAGATGCGCAAGATTTCCGGCTTCAACATCCTGATCGACCTGAACAATGCGGTCGTGCTGTTTTCCACGGCGACACTGGGTCTGTATTTCTGGATGCAGGGTTCGGTAACGGCGGGTTCTGTCGCCATAGCGGTCAGCCTTGCCATGCGTGTCAACGGCATGTCGCAGTGGATCATGTGGGAAGTGACATCACTGTTCGAAAACATCGGCACCGTTTACGACGGTATGTCGATGATGACGAAGCCGCACGATATCGTCGATGCGCCCCAGGCTCCGCAACTGGCAGCGCCGAAGGGCGCTATCCATTATGACAACGTTCGCTTCCACTACGGCAAGAACAAGGGCGTGATCGATGGGTTGACGCTCGATATCAGGCCTGGCGAGAAGGTTGGTCTGGTCGGTCGCTCCGGTGCCGGCAAGACGACACTGATGAACCTGTTGTTGCGTTTCTACGATCTGGAGGCGGGCAGGATCACCATCGACGGGCAGGATATCTCCACAGTGTCGCAGGACAGCCTGCGTTCACTGATCGGTGTGGTCACGCAGGATACGTCGCTGCTGCATCGCTCCATCCGAGACAACATCGCCTATGGTCATCCAGAGGCGACGGATGAGGAGATCATTGCAGCGGCGAAACGTGCCAATGCCTGGGACTTCATCGAGAGTCTGGTGGACATGCAGGGTCGCCATGGTCTCGACGCGCAGGTGGGGGAGCGTGGCGTGAAGCTTTCGGGCGGACAGCGCCAGCGTATTGCGATTGCCCGGGTGTTCTTGAAGAACGCACCAATCCTTGTTCTCGATGAGGCGACCTCGGCATTGGACAGTGAAGTCGAAGCGGCAATTCAGGAAAACCTGTTTGCCCTGATGGAAGGCAAGACGGTGATTGCGATTGCCCACCGGCTGTCGACATTGACCGAAATGGACCGGCTCATCATCCTCGATCAAGGCCGGATCGTCGAGGCTGGAAGTCATGCCGAACTGGTGGCAATGGGCGGTATCTATGCCGATCTTTGGCGGCGCCAGTCCGGCGGCTTCATTGCCGATCACGAGGCCGATGTGGCGGCTGAATAAGAAAAATCAAAGGGCGGGAAGCATTTCCTGCCCTTTTTCATATCCGCAAATATTACCGAAATATAATCCGCCGGGGTCGCCTGTGCGGCTGTTCCCTCAAGCAGAATCCGCCTATATCCGAAACATGGTCATGACGCGCATCTTCGAGTTCTTCGAGAACTGGATAAAGCCTTTCGCCCGTAAGGACGATCTGAGGCCGCCGGAAAGTACATTCTCCTTCATCTGGTTCTATGTCTCTCAGGCGAAGGCGCCATTCTTTGCCATGCTGGTTCTTGGCGGCATGACTGCGGCCATTGAAGCGGCGCTGTTCTGGTTCGTTGGACGGCTTGTCGATATTCTGGCGACGGTGAAACCGGGCGAGGGATGGTCAGGATTGCTGGCCACGCATGGAACAGAGTTGTTCGGCATGCTCGTCCTGATTGCTGTCGTACGTTTTATCGTGACGATGATCACGGCTCTGGTTGATCAGCAGATCATTACGCCGGGTTTCTACAACCTGGTGCGTTGGCAATCCTATATGCATGTCGCGCGACAATCGCTGAGCTTCTTCCAGAACGACTTTTCCGGACGGATCGTCACAAAGGTCTGGTCTGGAGGCCAGGCGGCAGGTGACCTCGTCACGTCGCTGATGGAAAGCGTCTGGTTTGTCGGCATCTACTCCGTCTCGATGCTCTTCCTTATTGGCGGACTGGACTGGCGGCTGGCGGTGGTCGTGCTCGTCTGGGTGGTGATCTTTTCGATGCTGGCACGCTATTTCGTGCCGCGTATCCGCTACCACTCAAAGGAGACCGCGGAAGCCGCGTCCATGCTGTCGGGCCGCATGGTCGATGCTTACAGCAATATTCAGACGCTCAGGTTGTTCGGGCGTGATGATGCCAATGACCGTTACATGCGGCAGGGTTTCGATATCTTCCAGACCACCACCATGACCTTCACACGTTTCATCACTGGCGTGCGGGCCTCGATGGCGCTGCTGTCAGGGGTGATGATCACGTCCATGGCCGCGCTCTGCATGCATCTCTGGCTGACCGGCAAGATCAGTTCCGGTGCCGTCGCCTTCACGCTGGCACTGGTGTTGAGACTGAACTTCCTGCTCGGGCGATTGATGACCCAGTTCAACGGCATCATGCGCAATTTCGGTACGGTGCAGAACGCTGCAGAGCTGATCTCGCAGCCGATCGATCTTGTCGATGCGCCTGACGCCACTGTTCTTTCCGTTCGCAAGCCTGCGATCCGTTTTGATAATGTCAGTTTTCATTACGGCCGCAGCGGCGGCGTCATCGACAATCTCAATCTCGACATTGCTGCGGGCGAGAAGGTCGGTATCGTTGGCCGTTCAGGCGCCGGAAAATCCACGCTGGTCAATTTGCTCTTACGCTTCTACGACGTGGAGAGCGGCCGCATTCTCATTGACGGACAGGACATTTCAAAGGTCACGCAGGAATCGCTGCGCGCCCATATTGGCATGGTGACGCAAGACACTTCGCTGCTGCACCGCTCGATCCGCGACAACATCATGTTCGGTCGGCAGGATGCGACGGAGGCGCAGTTGCTGGAAGCCGTGCGGCGAGCCAAGGCGGATGATTTTATTGCAAGGCTGGAAGATCAGCGCGGTCGCAAGGGTCTGGATGCCCATGTCGGCGAGCGCGGTGTGAAATTGTCTGGCGGCCAGCGCCAGCGCATCGCCATCGCACGGGTCATGCTGAAAGACGCTCCCATTCTCGTGCTCGACGAAGCCACCTCCGCACTCGATTCCGAGGTGGAAGCTGCGATCCAGAGCAATCTGGACGAACTGATGCAGGGGAAAACGGTGCTGGCCATTGCGCATCGTCTGTCCACTATTGCTGCCCTTGACCGGTTGATCGTGATGGATCGCGGTCGCATCGTCGAGCAGGGAACACATTCCGAACTCGTCGCATCCGGCGGACTTTATTCCGAGCTTTGGGCACGGCAGTCCGGCGGCTTCCTGGCCGCAGATGAGGCCGCGCAATAAACTGCTGTCGTTATTGTCCGATCATGAAATCGGCAACAAGACCGTAGTGATTGGAACCGAGATTGTCTGCCAGTCGCGTGGTTTTCATCAGCATTGCCGGTTCGCGGGCGAAAATGTGATCGATGGCAATGCCGAAGCTACCGGCCTCGATCGGCCATGTTGCCGGTTCCCAAAACGCTTTTTTCAGATCGTTTGAGGCCAGAAAAGCGCGCATATCCGGTGCAATGCTTGCCGAATTGAAGTCACCCGCCAGAATGAGCGGTCCTGTGATCTTGAAGATCAGTTCGCTCACTTCATCCAGTTCGTCACGGTGATAGTCGTCAAAATAGGGCTTGGTGATATGACCTGCGGCAAGTGTCAGTTCGGTCCCTTCGAAATCGATCTGGGCCATTGCAAACCGGTCGCGGCGCAGATCGCTCAGGCTGTGGAAGTGCCCTTCATTCAGCGGCCGCTTCGACAGGATCAACAGGTCGCAGGTCGGGGTGCCCTGGTAACATCCCAGCCTGTAGGGGTAGGTCAGGGACAGTCTCGGCAGGACCGATTCCAACGCGCCAGCCTCGAAAACATAGGCTGCATCCGCGTTTGACGCGAGAATGGTGTAGGCGATGGCATCGGCATTGGCGGCGTTTTCCATCAACACGTTGAATGACAGCAAGCGAAAGGGCCTTGCGTCTGCCGGAGGGGAGGCGGGCGTGGAGAATTCCAGCATCATGGCGAGTGCATGACCGCCAAGCACCAGCGACCAGACCACGAGAATGACGGATATGGCGTTACGTGCCGCCCAAAAAACCAGCAAAGACAGCAGGATGCAGACAACAGCGATGTGAAGCTGGAAGCTGTTGACGAAGGCGAGTAGCCAAAAATCGGTGACATAACGCAGGCTTATTATAAAAAGCGCGCCCAATATCGCCGAGGAAGCCATGCAAGCGAGCTTCGCGTTCATACGAATTCCTGCTTTCCAAGCTCTCCCGCCCGTCTCCTAACATGCCGTAGAACCGTGCACAATGTTGCATGGCTGTCGAACGCAGCGGAAATCGCGAAGCAAATGAGGCCCTAGGGACAGAATTACGGCAGCTTTGTGTGCTTTGCTCTTGCCAAGTCCGTCAATATTTTGCGATCAAACACAATGACGCGGATTCTATCTGCCGCGCACATGACCCGAGACGAGGGATGGAGTTTGTCTTGGATCAAATCATAGCGGGAGGACTCATGCGATCTACGGCAAAAACAGCGCAGAGGATGGTGTAGCGGTGAGCGAGCACGTAACCAATCATGACGCATCGGGTGAACCGACCCGTCGCGATTTTCTATATCTTGTAACCGGAATGGCGGGGGCTGTTGGTGCCGCTGCCGTCGCATGGCCATTTATCGACCAGATGCGTCCTGACGCATCGACGCTGGCGCTCGCCTCTATCGAGGTGGATGTGGCAGCCGTCGAGCCGGGCATGTCTTTGACGGTGAAGTGGCGTGGTAAGCCCGTCTTCATCCGCAACCGCACGGAAAAGGAAATCGAAGAAGCCAAGGCCGTGGCTCTTGCCGATCTCAAGGACCCTGTGGCCCGCAATGCCAATATCGCCGCTGACGCGCAGGCAACCGACATCGACCGTTCCGCCGGAGAGGGCAAGGAAAACTGGATCGTCATGATCGGCTCCTGCACGCATCTTGGGTGCATTCCGCTCGGCCAGGCCGGCGATTTCGGCGGATGGTTCTGTCCCTGCCATGGCTCGCACTACGATACGGCGGGCCGCATACGCAAAGGCCCGGCGCCGCAGAACCTTGCGATTCCGACATTTGCATTCACATCCGATACCGTACTCAAGATCGGATAAGGGGACAGATATTCATGAGTGGTCATTCCAGTTATCAGCCGTCCACCGGCATCGAGAGGTGGATCGATTCGCGGCTTCCTTTGCCGCGCATGATCTATGACAGCTTCGTTGCCTATCCGGTCCCGCGTAACCTGAACTACGCGTACACGTTCGGGGCTATGCTGTCCGTCATGCTGCTGGTGCAGATCCTGACGGGTGTAGTGCTTGCCATGCACTATGCTGCGGAAACGACGGTTGCCTTCAATTCCGTTGAAAAGATCATGCGCGACGTCAACCATGGTTGGCTGTTGCGTTACATGCATGCAAACGGCGCATCCTTCTTCTTCATCGCCGTTTATCTTCACATCGCCCGTGGTCTCTACTACGGCTCCTACAAGGCGCCGCGCGAGATTCTCTGGATTCTCGGCTGTGTCATCTTCTTGCTGATGATGGCAACGGGCTTTATGGGCTATGTTCTGCCCTGGGGTCAGATGTCCTTCTGGGGCGCCACCGTTATCACCGGCTTCTTCACTGCTTTCCCGGCTGTGGGCGAGTGGATTCAGCAGTTCCTGCTCGGTGGTTTTGCCGTGGATCAGCCGACGCTGAACCGCTTCTTTGCGCTGCACTACCTTCTGCCCTTCATGATCGCGGGCGTCGTTATCCTGCACATCTGGGCTTTGCACGTGACCGGTCAGACAAACCCGACCGGTGTTGAAGTGAAAAGCAAGACCGACACGGTGCCGTTCACGCCTTACGCTACGTTGAAGGACGCGCTTGGCGTCTCTGTGTTCCTGATCGGTTATGCCTGGTTTGTGTTCTACATGCCAAACTTCCTCGGTCACCCTGACAACTACATCATGGCAGATCCGTTGAAGACACCGGCACATATCGTGCCCGAATGGTACTTCCTGCCATTCTACGCCATGCTGCGCGCCATCACCTTCAACATCTGGATCATCGATTCCAAATTGGGTGGCGTTCTCGTGATGTTCGGTGCGATCGTCGTGCTGTTCTTCCTGCCTTGGCTCGATACGTCGCGTGTCCGTTCTGCCGTCTATCGGCCGTGGTACAAGATGTTCTTCTGGCTGTTCGTGGTCAACGCGATCTTACTTGGCTGGCTGGGCTCGCGCCCTGCTGAAGGCAGCGGTCTGATCGGTCTGATTTTCGGTGGCGACCTGAAGGGCAACTATGTCGGCTATTCGCAGCTCGGCACGCTTTATTACTTCGGTTTCTTCCTCGTCATCATGCCGATCCTCGGCCTTGTCGAAACGCCCCGGCGTATTCCGAACTCGATTACCGAAGCCGTTCTCGAAAAGAGCGGCAAGAAGTCGGCCGCTTCTGCGGCTGCCGAAGCGTGATCGCGAAGGAAGGATGACGACAATGAAAAAGCTTCTCACGAGCATCGCGCTGATCGCCGCCCTTACCGGTTCAGTCTCTGTCGCCTCTGCGGCGGAAGAAAGCCACGATCTCGCCGCCCAGACCACGCATGCGATCGCCGGAAATCATTTCCCGGTCATCAAGCCCGAAGAGCAGAGCTGGTCCTTTGCCGGGCCATTCGGAAAATATGACAAGGGCCAGCTTCAGCGCGGCCTGAAGGTCTACAAGGAAGTCTGTTCCGCCTGTCATTCGATGAGCCTCGTTTCCTTCCGTACGCTGGAGGATCTGGGCTACTCGGAAGATCAGGTGAAGGCTTTCGCTGGTGAATACGAAGTCCAGGACGGCCCTAATGCCGACGGCGAGATGTTTAACCGCAAGGCCGTGCCTTCGGATCATTTCCCATCACCGTTCCCGAACCATGAGGCGGCGGCTGCAGCCAATGGTGGAGCCGCTCCGCCTGATATGTCGCTGCTGGCCAAGGCACGCGGCGTCGAACGTGGTTTTCCGCAGTTCCTCATCGACATGATCCCGATCGTCGGTGGTTATCAGGAAGGCGGCCCCGATTACATCCATGCGCTGCTGACCGGTTATCAGGATGCACCGGCAGGAGTAAAAAACCCGGACGGTTCGGATTACACGCTGTCGGAAGGCACGCATTTCAACCCGTATTTCGTTGGTGCAACCGCGCTGAAAATGGCGCCGCCGATCAGCGCCGATCAGGTGACATATGACGATGGCACGCCACAGACGGTCGACCAGTATTCCAAGGATGTTTCCGCATTCCTGATGTGGGCCGCTGAGCCGCATCTGGAAGATCGCAAGCGCACCGGCTTCATGGTCATGGTGTTCCTGTTCATCTTTACCGCCCTGGTCTACCTCACCAAGAAATCGGTCTACGCGAACAAGGAACATTGATCCGAACAGACGGAATCATTGAAGAGGATTTGGCCCCCATGACCGCATGGGGGCTTTTTCATGCGCGGTGCAGCAGGAGAACGTTCAATGAGTATAACACGTTGTGGCGGCTGCCTTTGCGGTGCCATCCGGTTTGAGGCGAGTGGCGAGGCGGCCAGCCCGCATAGTTGTTCCTGCGATATATGCCAGCGTCATTCGGGTGCTGCGAGCCTTGTGTGGGTGGAGTTTGCCAAGGATGCTGTGCGGTGGACCGGCGCGGGAGGCATGCCTGCCACCTATCGTTCTTCAGACTATTCCAGCCGTGCATTCTGCGCTGCCTGCGGCAGCACGCTGGGCGCCATCGATGACGCGCCGACCGTTGCCCTCGTCTTCGGTTGTTTCGACGACAAGGCCGACGAGGGGCTGAGACCACAGTCTCATTCCTTCGAAGATGTTTGTCCGTCATGGGGGCGGATGGCTGGCATGGAGCAGGTCGCGTAAGCCACTGTCCTTTTTAGTTGGTACGTCGCCGCCGAATTGATAGGGTAGCGCGAACCTTCTGATCCATTTCCCATATTAACTGGACATACCATGACCGTCATCGCTTCGGAGCTTTCCGCTGCCATTCGTTCCATTCCCGACTATCCAAAGCCGGGCATCATTTTCCGTGACATCACCACGCTGCTTGGCAATCCACGCGCGTTCCGGCGGGCCGTAGACGAACTGGTGCAGCCTTATGCGGGGACGAAAATCGACAAGATTGCAGGGATGGAAGCACGCGGCTTCATCCTTGGCGGCGCTGTCGCTCATCAGCTTTCGGCCGGTTTCGTGCCGATCCGCAAAAAAGGCAAGCTGCCTCACACCACCGTTCGCGTTGCCTACAGCCTTGAATATGGCGTCGACGAGATGGAAATGCATGTGGATGCCGTGCAGCCCGGTGAAAAGGTGATTCTAGTGGATGACCTCATCGCAACCGGTGGAACGGCGGAAGGGGCAGTGAAGCTTTTGCGGCAGATGGGAGCGGACATCGTATCCGCATGCTTCGTAATTGACCTGCCTGATCTTGGCGGACGCAAGAAACTGGAAGACCTTGGCGTTGAAGTGCGGACGCTGGTCGAATTTTCAGGTCACTGATACGAAATCCACCCTGCGCGCCCATCGGCGCGCAGGGCAAGAATTTATTCAAATTCCAGAACGCCGCTTTCAAACGAAATCACCGTTTCGCCGGCCTGATTGACGCCTTCGTTAAAGGTGGTGTTGAGCAGCAGGCCGGGTTTTGATGCCAGGGGTCGCGTGTCGACCAAGGTGACAAAATATGTGATGTCGTCTCCGGCATAGACCGGCTTTTTCCATTGCAGCTTGCGAAATCCAGGGGAGGGGCCAAGTTTGGGCGGCTCGATGCCCTCCTGTTTCAGGCGTTTTACCTCTTTTGCCCAATGGCTGAGGAAGGTCTTCATCCAACCGGCGCTGGTGTGCCAACCGGACGCGCACAGGGCGCCGAAAACACTGTTCTTCGCCGCCGTCGCATCCAGGTGGAATGGCTGCGGGTCAAATTTTTCGGCAAAACGAATGATGTCGTCAGCGGAAAAGTGCAACGTATCGAGTCTGACACGCTCACCAACGGGAGAGAGTTCCGCCAGTCTCATGCTGCAGCACCTCCGTTTACGCGAATTTTGAACATGACGGTGTTTTCTCCGTGGGCTGCCAAGTCGCCGCGCTGATTGTAGAGTTCGTGCCTGAATTTCACGAGCCCGATGCCGGGGCGCGAGCTGGATGTGCGCTGTTCCAGGACAATGGATTTTCCAGTGAGTGTATCGCCGGCCAGTACCGGTTTTTTCCACTCGACATAATCGATGCCGGGGCTGCCCTGCGACGTCGAATTGATGATGTAGCTGTCCGCCATCATGCGCATCAACAGGCTGCATGTGTGCCAGCCTGAGGCCGCCAACCCGCCAAGAATGCTGGCGCGACCAGCCTCCTCTGAAAGATGCATGGGTTGGGGGTCGAATTCGCTGGCAAACTCAATGATATCTGCTGCTGAAATCGGCTGCGGCCCTAGGGGAAATTCCCGCCCTGCAGAAAAATCCTCGTAGGCATATGTCGCGACCGGTGCCATGTTCTCCTCCTGTGCACAGTCAATACGGCGGCATCTAAGATGATTTTGCCTTTTACGTAAAGGTCAAATCATTAGGGCGGGAGAATGCAACATCACAAACAAGAACGCCGCCCGGAGGGCGGCGCAAGCTTTATGACTTCGTGTTGGACGGAATGTCCGGAAATGCCTGATGTGTCAGGTGTTGAAGCGGAAATGGATGACGTCGCCGTCCTGAACCACGTATTCCTTGCCTTCGTCACGACCCTTGCCAGCTTCCTTGGCGCCGACTTCGCCCTTGAAGGCAACGTAATCGTCATAGCCGATGGTGAAGGCGCGAATGAAGCCGCGTTCGAAATCCGTGTGAATGACACCCGCTGCCTGCGGCGCCTTGGTGCCGCGAACGATCGTCCAGGCGCGGCATTCTTTCGGACCAACGGTGAAGTAGGTGATGAGGTCGAGCAGGTGGTAACCGGCACGAATGAGGCGGTCGAGACCTGCTTCTTCCAGACCGAGAGCAGACAGGAATTCTTTGGCTTCTTCTTCAGGAAGCTGCGCGACTTCGGCCTCGATCGCTGCAGAAATGATCACACATTCCGCGCCCTGAGCCTTGGCCATTTCGGCGACTGCCTTGGTGTGCTCGTTGCCATCGACAGCGTCGGCTTCAGCGACGTTGCAGACGTAGAGAACCGGGTGCGAGGTGAGAAGGTTCAGACCCTTCAGCACTTCGATCTCGTCTGCGGCCAGCGTCTTCAACAGCAGGCGGGCAGGCTTGCCTTCATTCAGCAGCTTGATGACCGCTTCCATGACAGGAAGCTGCGCAAGCGATTCCTTGTCCTTGGAGGTGGCGCGCTTGCGGGTCTGTTCGACGCGGCGTTCGAGGCTCTCGAGGTCAGCGAGCATCAGTTCTGTTTCAATCGTCTCGGCATCGCCAACCGGATTGATGCGGCCTTCGACGTGGGTGATGTCGTCATCTTCGAAGCAGCGCAGAACATGTACCACCGCATCGACTTCGCGGATGTTGGCAAGGAACTTGTTGCCGAGACCTTCGCCCTTCGATGCACCGCGCACCAGGCCGGCGATATCGACGAATGAAATGCGGGTCGGGATGATTTCCTTGGAGCTGGCAATATCCGCCAGCACCTTCATGCGGGGATCTGGAACAGCCACTTCACCAGTGTTGGGCTCGATCGTGCAGAAAGGATAATTGGCTGCCTGTGCGGCAGCCGTTTTCGTCAGCGCGTTGAAGAGGGTGGACTTGCCGACATTCGGCAGCCCGACGATACCGCATTTGAAGCCCATGGCTTGAAACCTGTCCGTTTGAAAGAATTCGTTGGGAGCCTTTTGCGGAAAGGGCGGGGCAAGGTCAAGCCCGGCGCCTGATTTGTCCGGGCAAAGCGGCGGAATGGTGCTGAATTTCGGGCTTCCGCTCTCGGCAGACTTGCCGATATGGCGGCCGCGGCGCAATATGCGTCGGCCAAGCGTCCGGTCTTTTCGTCATCAACGGGGACTTCCCATGAGTGACAACGCTGTCGATCTCAAACCAAAACCGAAGACGAAACCAAAGCTTGAGCGGCCGAAGCTTTATAAGGTCATTTTGTTGAATGACGATTACACGCCGCGCGACTTTGTGACCATCGTCCTCAAAGCGGTGTTTCGCATGAGCGAGGAAACCGGCCATCGCGTCATGATGACGGCACATCGTTTCGGCAGTTCGGTTGTGGTTGTCTGTGAGCGTGATATCGCCGAGACAAAAGCAAAGGAGGCGAATGATCTTGGCAAGCAGGCGGGATTTCCGCTGATGTTCACCACCGAGCCGGAGGAATGACCCCAAGCGTGTCGCTTCCTCAGTCTTTCTTGCCGAACATCTTCTTCAGCATTTCTGCCATGGGACCAGTCTCCGGCAGCTTTTTTGGCTGAGTGCTGTTTCTGGCCTGGTGAATATGCGATTGCGCGGCAGGTTTCGCTGTCTTGGCGGGCTTCTCGTTTTCCGGCTTGCTGCCAGTGGCGAGAGCCAGCTTGTTCATGAGCTGTGAATCTTCGCCCTTGATCAGCATGGCAGCGTTGTCGGCAATAGCGTCGAGCAGCGGGTCGAGCCAAACTGCATCGGCCTTGGCGAAGTCACCCAGGACATGCCCGTGTACACGCTCCTTGTCTCCCGGATGTCCGATGCCGAGGCGCAGGCGGCGATATTCCTTGCCGCAATGGGCATCAAGCGACTTGAGGCCGTTGTGCCCGCCATGTCCGCCACCGATCTTGATCCGGCTGCGGCCGGCCGGCAGGTCCAGCTCGTCGTGGATAGCGATAATGTCGGCGGGCTTGAGCTTGAAGAAGCGCATTGCTTCCCCCACAGCCTCACCGGAAAGGTTCATATAGGTAAGGGGCTTCATCAACAGCACTTTCTCGCCGTCGATCTCTCCTTCGGAAATCTCTGCCTTGAATTTTCTCGACCAGGGGGCAAAAGACGGCAGACGTTGCAGGGCATCGACGGCCATGAACCCGATGTTGTGTCGGTTACCCGCATATTGCGCGCCGGGGTTACCTAATCCTGCAATGATCTTCATGGGGGGCTGTCCGCGTTCTGACTGGTTTTCTCGCCTGTCACCACCCCGAAATGCCGCCGCTGTCAACCTCTTTGTGTCCTGTCGCGCAATCAGCGAGAGTTTAGGTTATAGCGGTCGAAGAGTTTCTGCTGTCTGCCATCGGCGATCAGTGCGTTAAGGCGAGCCTGCAGTTTTTTTATCAAGGTATCAGGCACGCTTTTGTGGCATGCCAAGCCAAACTGCTGTTTCGAAAAGGTCATGACCTCCTTGAACTCGCCCGCCGGCAAGCTCCCGAGGGTAAATTCGGACATGGGCATCAGATCGATGCGTCCGGCTTTCAACTTGTTCAATGTGATGGAAAAGTCCGCACCGAGATCGATGTTTGCAAACCCGAGCGATTGTAGCAGTTTTTCCGTATAGTCGCCGCGCTGGGTGCCGACCCGATATTTCCTCATCTTGTCGAGACTAGTGGAGTCGATCGGCGTCGTACTTTTGGCGATGAGGATATTCTTGTCGGTCAGGATCGGAGAAACCCACTTGAACTGATTTTCCCGCTCCGGTGTCCGCGCGGCGGCGAAGGCGCAATGCATGCTTTGTGTTCTGGCAAGCGCAATGGCTCTCGCCCACGGCATCACACTGACCTGATAATCCGTATCGGTTTCATCGAGCAGGATTTTGAGCTGATCGATGAAGACGCCTTCCACGCCGCCATCGGCGGACCGGACGTTATAGGGAGGATAGATCTCCGTGGTGAGAAACAGTGTTGCCGCACTGACAGGATGGGCAAGCGCGAGGCAGATCAGGGGCAACAAGATCAATCGCATCAAACCCGCTCCTTTCGATCTCATGCCTGCCGGACCGATACGCTGTCGACAAGTCGATCACGGTTCAGGTCGTCGATGACGGCGGGAACCGGTTGTGGCCTTGCAAACAGATAACCTTGACCACAGTCCGCACCAATTGACAGAAGAAGTGCCTTTTGCTCCTCGGTTTCGATACCCTCTGCCACGACGATGCAGTTCATCTTGTGCGATATGGCAGCGATGCCCTCGATCAGCATGCGACTTCTTTGTTTTACCTCGACGGTTTCCTCGCAGATCGAACGCGTAAACGACTGGTCGATCTTGACGATATCGACCGGGAAACGGCTGAGGTAACTCAAGGACGAATAACCCGTGCCAAAATCGTCGAGAGCGATCCGGCAGCCCAATTGATGAATGGCGTCGAGGATCGCCCGGATTTGCGGATCATCCTTCATGATGACCGCTTCGGTTATCTCGATGACGAGGCGACGTGGGCGGATGCCGTAGCGATGAAGAACGCCGGCAATACGTGTGGGAAGTCCCGGTTCAAATTGCAGCGGTGAGAAATTAACCGCCACATAGGAATTCTCCATTCCGGGGATGCGCGATATCTCGGCCAGATTGGCAATCGAAAGGTCGAGGATCGTGTTTCCGATCCGATTGATCGTACCGTTTTCCTCCGCAAGGCTGACGATGGCGGCGGGGGGCAGCAGCCCTTTTTCCGGATGATTGAGGCGCATCAAGGCTTCAAAGCCTGCCGTCTGGCCTGTTGCAAGATCCAGGATCGGCTGGAAATATGGTTCGAACCAGCCCTCCGCCAACCCTTGTTCGATATCGCGTTCCATCTCCGCGTGTTCGCGTGCCCGGTCGGTAATGGACGGGTCGAACATTTGCGATCCGTTCTTGCCGGCCCTTTTGCGTGTATACATCGCCATATCGGCATTCTGTAGAAGTTCAGCGGCGCTCGACGCGTGAACCGGGTAGATCGCCATGCCAATACTGGCGCTCATACGGATGCTGTTGTCGTCAATGTCGAAAGGCGTATCCAGGATCGAGCAGATACGGTCGCTGAATTTGGAGGCGCGCTCGGCAGCATTTTCGCCGGCGAGCAGAATGGCGAACTCGTCACCGCCCAGCCGCGACGCGCTATCGTCAGCCGTGAGCAAAGGTTCAAGCTTCAGCGTGAACTCCTTGAGGACGGCATCGCCTATGGCGTGGCCGAGACTGTCATTGATTGCCTTGAACCGGTCGAGGTCGATGAAAAGGCACGCCAGTTCCGTTCCATTCTTGTCCGCCTCGCGGATTTGGGTGTCCAGGATAGCCTCGAAGCCCTGGCGATTGAAAAGGCCTGTCAGGTGATCGGAAATGGCCTGCTGCCGATTGCGCTTTTCCGACTGGCGCAGTTCGGTCACGTCAGTCATGACGCAAAGCCTTGTGTCCGATTGCGTCACTGCGCTGGAGTGGAGTTCTTTTTCGAGAATAAGGATATCCATGGTGCGGCCGTCGCCGCAACGGAAGCGCAGCGTAATGCCCATCTGTCCCGTGGCATCCACAGCCTCGAACGCAGTCTTGCGCGTCTTGAAGAGTGGTCGATCTTCCGGATGAATGAGATCGGCAAAATCCAGACCCAGTGCTTTTGCGCGGCTGTAACCGCTTACCTGGACCCAATAGTCACTGACAGCTGCGACCCGATCCTGCCGGTCGAGAGAGAAGAGCATGGCGGGCGTGCGGTTGTAGATCTCGATCTTGCGTTCATGGGCATTCTTGATCTCCAGCTCTTCTTTTTCGAGCTGGGTCTGCATTTCGTTGAAGCTTTTGGCCAGCCGGCCGATTTCGTCTTTCGAGCGCCAGTCGACGTGGTGGCGCGAGCCAAGACGCCGTGTCGCTTCGATGGCCGCTGCCAATCGCATCAGCGGCCGAATGACCATGAAGCGGTTGCCGACAATGGCTGCGAGCACGATCGTCAGAATCGCCAGAATGAAAATGGTAATGAACGCCATTTCCATCTGGCTGAGGGACGTGAACAGGCTGAGGCTCTGGTAGTGAACGATCAGCTGTCCGACCGTGATCGCGCCGCCCGACGTCTTGTAGATAACCGTGCGGGATGTCGAAACCGTGTCTTCGACAGCGTCGTCGCCCGCGGTCTGGACGATGTCGAGCTGTCCAGACGTGTCCTTGACCTCCACCATCTTTACCATGGGGTCTGAGACAAGCGTTCCGGTTATCTGGTTGATGGTGTCATCATCCAGATCCCACAGGGGGCGTGCAAGGGCCTGCGTGTTTGTGGTCAGCAGTATTTCAAGGTGATCGCGCTGGCTACGAATGGCTTCGTGATAGGAGAGCGTCAACAGTAGCGTGAAGAGGGGAGCAACGACCGTGAGAAGTGCCCCGGAGACAATCGCTATGAAGCGACTTTCGACGGAATGAGCCATGTTTGATTGTCGTTACCCTTTGCCCCTGAATTACGCGTCTCGCCTTTCCGGCCGTCCTTGAAAACCTGAATGAGAAAACAGTCAGGTCATTGTTTTTCTTGGCGTCCGGTGCTGGGTGAGAGCAATTGCATCGTTTCATGGAATTATTAATCGATGCTGAAACGCTGCGGCGTTCGCGCGGGATAGAAAAGGGGTTTCGATTTAAGGTTCACAAAACACAAAAAAACCCGCTCCGCGAACGGAACGGGTCTTCATAAGCAAGGCGATCAGGACCTTTCGGTCCGGTCGATTACTCGCCGGAAGCTTCTTCGGTTGCTTCTTCAGCAACGCCAGCGGCCGGAGCAACGATCGTTGCGATCGTGAAGTCGCGGTCGATAACCGGCGTAACGTTCTTCGGCAGCTTAACGTTCGAGATGTGAACGTTGTCGCCGATCTTCAGGCCAGCGAGATCAACCGTGATGAATTCCGGGATATCGGTTGCCGGGCAGTGCAGTTCGACCGTGTGACGGACGATGTTCAGAACGCCGCCGATCTTGATGTCCGACTTGTCTTCGTTGACGAAGTGAACCGGAACTTCAACGTTAACGGCAGCATTGCCGGAAACGCGCAGGAAGTCGACGTGCATCGTGAAGTCGCGAACCGGATCAAGCTGGTAATCCTTCGGGAGAACCTTGATCTTCTGGCCGTCGAAGTCGATGGTCGCGATCGTCGTCATGAAGCCGCCAGCGTGAATGCGCTGCGTTACTTCCTTGGTCGACAGGGCGATAGAAATTGGGGCCTGCTTGTCACCGTAGATGACAGCGGGAATCAAACCGTTGCGGCGAAGTTCACGAGAGGACCCCTTACCAACTCGTTCGCGCGCCTCGGCCTTGAGCTCATACGATTCTTTGCTCATGGCATTTCCTTTCGAGGTTATATGGAGAGTTCATGCCTGTTTTTGGCTTGAACTGGAGATGGCCATCAGGTCATCCCGCCCGCGTTGCCTCCAAGGGTGTCTGCACGGGTGCGGGCGCTATAGTACAAAACAGCCGCAATGACAAGGCTGCATCGCCAGACTCGAACTGCGCCAATACCGATCCTGCATCTATAGTGTCTTGGCCGATTTTTTTAATCAATGCTTATCCATGTACATAAACCAAGCGCAAACTTGATGAATGATAAGTGTCGCCGACATTCCGTTGGTGCAAGACAATAATGCTTCTGGTTCTATACTGCCTGATCATCGATCATGACATCCGCTACACGGCCGCCGCCGTGATCGTTTGTATTCTGGGCAGCTTCGTTACGATGAGGTTATTCTCACGCGTCAGACTCGCGTCCGGCGTGCAGAAGGTGAGCTGGTTGTTTCTGGCCGGCGTAAATGGTGGTGCAACCATCTGGACAACCCACTTCGTTGCGATGCTCGGATATATCGCGGCCGGCACTGTCGGTTATGATCCGACATTGACCGGGTTTTCGCTGGTTATCGCCATCGTGACCATGACGACGGGGCTTGGCATTTCCGCTTATGGTGGAAGAAGTGCCTTCGTC
This sequence comes from Agrobacterium tumefaciens, assembly GCA_025559845.1. Taxonomy (NCBI): domain Bacteria; kingdom Pseudomonadati; phylum Pseudomonadota; class Alphaproteobacteria; order Hyphomicrobiales; family Rhizobiaceae; genus Agrobacterium; species Agrobacterium tumefaciens. The sequence continues at coordinate 2,354,460 of CP048469.1, read as the reverse complement.
GAAGCCGGTGGTGCAATTGTCGGCCTTGGTATCGCGGCGATGCATTATACCGGCATGGCAGCCTATAACGTCCAGGGTTTCATCCAGTGGAACAAAAGCTACGTCATCGCATCGCTGATCCTCGGCGCTGTCTTCGGCGCCTTGGCTGTTAATCGCATTGCCCGCCCCATCAACTGGTTCTGTAAACATTCCGCCGTCGCCTTTCTCATTCTGGCGATCGCGTCGATGCACTATACCGGCATGGCATCGATGACGTTCGAGTTCGATCCCCGGATTGTCATTGAAGAGAGCCTCCTTTCGCCCGCACTTATGGGAGGAGGAGCGATCGGAGTGACTGTGCTGCTTTTTGCACTGGGCTTGTCGACCTACGTGATCGATGCTCAATCAACGCAGCAGGCAGTGGCGCGTTATCGGCATCTGTCGCTTCACGATCCACTGACCGGCATTCCAAACCGTGCGGCATTTATCGAACATCTCACCCGCTTTACGCGTGACGTGTCCACCGGCGCGCATATTGCACTGTTGTCGATCGACCTTGACCGCTTCAAGGAAATCAATGATGTGCACGGCCATGCGGCGGGAGACGCGGTGCTGCGCACGATTGCAGACCGGGCGAGTTCCGTGTTGAGGTCGGGCGAGTTCCTGGCGCGTATGGGCGGTGACGAGTTCGTGGCGCTGACCAAAGCTTATTACACCCGTGCAGACGGCACGGAGTTTGCCAAACGGCTGATCGAGCAGATTAACATGCCGGTCGAGTGGAACGGTCATTCTTTCACCGTCGGGGCGAGCGTCGGCATTTCTGTTCGCAACAGCAGTTCGGTCGATGCCGATACACTGATTGCCCAAGCCGATGTGGCCATGTACCGCGCCAAGAATGGCATCGCAGAAACGATCTGCTTCTATGACAAGTCGATGGACGATGCGGCCCGCGAGCGCAATGCGCTTGCAATCGCCATGCGTGCCGGTCTGGAGAACAACGAGTTCGAGCTTTATTATCAGCAGCAGAATGACACCAATACTGGCAGCATTGTCGGTTTCGAGACGCTTTTGCGCTGGAAGCATCCGACACGTGGCATGATTTCTCCTGCCGATTTCATTCCGATTGCCGAGCAGAATGGTTTCATTGTCGAGTTGGGTGAATGGGTGCTTGCAGAAGCTTGCACACAGGCCGCGCGTTGGAAAAAGGCGCTTTCGGTCGCCGTCAACGTGGCGCCACAGCAGCTGGCCGACAACGACTTTCCTGACAAGGTGGACAGGATTTTACGCAAGACGGGGCTTCAGCCAGCGCGGCTGGAACTCGAAATTACCGAGGGCAGCATCATTGCCGACCATCGCCATGCCCTGACGACCATTCGCCGACTGAAAGCGTTGGGTGTGAAAATTGCCATGGACGACTACGGTACCGGTTATTCCTCGCTTTCGACTTTGCAGAGTTTCCCCTTCGACAAGATCAAGATTGATCGTGCGTTTATCGACGGTCTCTCGACGAATGTGCAGTCCGAGGCCATCGTCCGTTCGACGCTTATCCTGGCGCACAGCTTGAACATTCCGGTTCTGGCCGAAGGGGTTGAGACCCAGGCTCATATCGAGTTCCTGCGCCGCGAGGGTTGCCTGCAGGTGCAGGGCTTCTTCTTCGGTAAACCTGGCCCTGTGACCTCGATCGCCAATCTCGTGGGTGATGACCTGCAGTCTTCGGACGATCAGGCAGGCCTTGACGACCTGCGCTATCGCGCCGCAAGCTGAACGAGAAAACCTGGCGAGCCCGCGCTCGCAAAGTTTTTTATTGAAACGTGAAGGCTTACAGCGCACATTGCCCAAAAGCTTTGGGAGGAGCGCATGTCATCTGACCTTGCCCATGCAGACCGCGTGTATGAAATCGCGCGACACCGTTCCGCCGCCGCGAGCTCTCCAATTATCGCCTCATGGCGTCGCTGCATGGTGAAACATCACCTTGCCCCGGAAGAAAATCGCAAGCCTCTTTTCCTGACCGACAGCGAGTTCCGCCGTGCGCGGGAAAGTGCTGCCGGCCTTATTGCCGAAAGCACTGAGGAACTCGACCGTATATTTCAGAGTGTAGGCAGGTCGGGATGTTGTCTGTTGCTGACGGATGCCGAGGGGGTTGCGCTGGAACGGCGCGGCGCGGCGGGAGATGACCGCGATTTCCGTGCCCTTGGTTTATGGTCAGGAGCGGTGTGGAGCGAACAAAGCGTCGGGACAAATGGTATCGGAACAGCGCTTGTCGATGAGCGATCAGTTGTCGTTTATCGCGACCAGCACTTCTTCACGTCCAACACCCGATTGAGCTGCACCACTGCTCCCATTCGCGATCATACGGGGAGGGTGACGGGCGCCCTCGATATTTCGACGTGCCGTAACGACATCGATGAAATGACGTTCTCTTTCGTGACCCAGGCGGTCAAGGATGCGGCGCAACGGATAGAGGGCAACCTTTTCCGTCGTGCTTTCCCGGGTGCTCGCATCGTGATTGTGCCAACTGGTTCGGGTGCGTCGCTCTCGCTGCTTGCGGTCGATCAGGACGACCTTGTTCTCGGTGCGACGCGTGCTGCGAGAATTGCACTCAAGCTGGATGACGGAAAAATTGCCCAGGGCGTGCCCGCTGCCGACATACTCCACGAGCAGCGACATGACGGCGGCTCTGATCTCGCCGAAGCGGAAAGAGCCGCGCTGCGCCGGGTTCTTTCGCGCACAAACGGCAATGTTACGCAGGCTGCTTCCTTGCTGGGGATCAGCCGTGCGACTCTTCATCGCAAGATGAAAAAGCTCGCCGTTCACTGACATTTCTAAACTCTGGACCCGCAAAAGCGGTCTTGCGCTCTCCGCAAGGCCGCTTTGTCGCAGATGTGAAACACTGTGCGGTGCGGAACCTCGCCGCCCCTCTACCAAATATCACGATAGGGGACCACCTTCTTCCCATGCGGTCTGCAACGGATCGTTTTTCATCAGGGAGGATGAAATCATGAATATTCAGGTTCAGCAAAAGGCTGGCGAGGCGCCGTTCAAGCTGAAGTATGGCAACTATGTTGGCGGCAAGTGGGTCGAACCGAAATCCGGCCGCTACATGGATAATCTGTCGCCCGTGACCGGACAGAAGATTTGTGAAGTCCCACGCTCGGATGCGTCCGATATCGAATTTGCCCTCGACGCCGCGCACCAGGCGCGGGAGAAGTGGGGCAAGACGAGCGTGACCGAACGCTCCAACATTCTTCTCAAGATCGCGCAACGCATCGAGGACAATCTCGATCTCATTGCCCGGGCGGAGACCTGGGACAACGGCAAGCCGCTACGTGAAACCACCAACGCGGATATTCCGCTGACGATCGATCACTTCCGTTATTTCGCAGGCTGCATTCGCGCGCAGGAGGGTACGATCGGCCAGATCGACAATGATACCGTTGCCTATCATTTCCATGAGCCGCTGGGCGTCGTCGGTCAGATCATTCCGTGGAACTTCCCGATCCTAATGGCGGCCTGGAAGCTTGCGCCAGCTCTCGCTGCTGGCAACTGCGTCGTGCTCAAGCCTGCCGAACAGACGCCAGCATCCATCCTGGTAGTGATGGAACTGATCGAGGACCTTCTGCCGCCTGGTGTCATCAACATCGTCAACGGCCTCGGCACGGAAGCAGGCAAGCCACTGGCGCAAAGCAACCGCATTGCCAAGATCGCCTTCACCGGCTCCACGTCGGTCGGCAAGGAAATTATGCGTTATGCGGCTGACAATGTAACCAACATCACGCTGGAACTGGGCGGCAAATCGCCGAACATCTTCTTTGCCGATGTCATGGATGAAGACGATGCCTTCCTCGACAAGGCGCTCGAAGGTTTCGCCTTCTTCGCGCTCAACCAGGGTGAGGTCTGCACGTGCCCGTCTCGTGCTCTGGTGCATGAGTCCATCTATGATCGCTTCATGGAAAAGGCACTGAAGCGCGTTGCTGCAATCACGCAGGACGATCCCCTCAGCAACTCCACCATGATCGGTGCGCAGGCTTCGCAAGAGCAGTTCGACAAGATCATGAGCTATCTGGAAATCGGCAAGAAAGAAGGCGCGAAAGTGCTTGCTGGCGGCGACAAGAAATCGCTTTCCGGCAATCTGAAGGATGGTTTCTACATCCAGCCAACGGTCTTTGAAGGCAACAACAAGATGCGGGTCTTCCAGGAGGAAATCTTCGGACCCGTCGTTTCTGTGACGACCTTCAAGACAGTGGAAGAGGCGCTCGAAATCGCCAACGACACCGTCTACGGCCTAGGCGCTGGCGTGTGGAGCCGTGATACCAACGTTGCCTATCGTGCCGGTCGTGGCATCGAGGCCGGCCGTGTTTGGACAAATTGCTACCACGTCTATCCGGCGGGTGCCGCCTTCGGTGGTTACAAGCAGTCGGGCATTGGTCGCGAGACCCACAAGATGATGCTCGATCATTATCAGCAGACCAAGAACCTTCTTGTTTCCTATAGCCCGAACAAGGTCGGTTTCTTCTGATCTCCTCCCCGGGGCCGGCGGCGGTGGTCGCCGGCAAGCTCCCAGGGGCTCAAGGCTCCTGGGAGCCCGGCTCAGACAATTTGAAATCCCTGCCCGATAGAGAGAGGCCGGACACGAAAGTGTCCGGCCTCTTTTACAAATTTCTATGCGTGGTCGCCGTCAAGCGGCGTAGCGGCGCTCATCCTGATGACCGGAGCCAACCGAGAACTGTCCGACCTGTTCGGTCAGGCCGTCGGCCTCGCTGGCCAGCGAGAAGGCAGAGGCAGTGGTTTCCTCGACCATGGCGGCATTCTGCTGTGTGACCTGATCGAGTTCGTTGACGGAGGCGTTGATTTCACCAAGGCGTCCCGATTGTTCGCGCGACGCGGCGGCAATCGCCACGATCTGATCGTTGACGGACTGAATGCGGCCCTGAATCTGCTCCAGGCTCTCGCCGGTGCGCAGAACAAGTGCAACGCCACTTTCTACATCACCTGCCGAGGTTGCGATCAGCTGGGTGATATCGCGGGCCGCGGCGGCGGATTTCTGCGCAAGCTCGCGGACTTCCTGTGCAACGACAGCAAAGCCTTTGCCTGCTTCGCCGGCACGCGCAGCTTCGACGCCGGCGTTCAGAGCCAGAAGGTTGGTCTGGAACGCGATCTGATCGATGACATCGATGATTTGGCGGATCTTGGACGATGAGGTTTCGATCCGTTCCATCGCAACGATGGCTTCCTTCACCACGGCTGTAGACTTGTGTGCGTCCTGCATGGTGTCGGCTGTTGCTTCGACCGCCACGTTGCAACGCTCGAGAGAATTGTTGACGGCCTTCGTCATGTCGCCCAGTGCTGCCGCAGCTTCTTCAAGGGCAGCGGCCTGCCGTTCCGTGCGGCGAGACAGATCTTCCGAAGCACTCTTGAGTTCGCTCGAGCCGGCACGAATGGCGCTGGCGCTGTGATCGATATTGGCGATTGTCGTTTCCAGACCCGCCATCGAATTGTTGAAATCGATGCGCAGATGGTCAAGGGACGGAACAAAGGCTTTCTCGATCCGCAGATCGAGCCTGCCGGCGGCGAGATTGGCGAGACCCTTTGCAAGAGCACTGACAGCTTCTTCCAGCTCCTTGGCGCCTCTCGCCTTTTCCATTTCGCGCTGGGCGCGTTCTTCGTCGAGTTCCTCTCCCTTGCGGGCGGCTTCGTCTTCCATGCGCAGCTTATCAAGGATGCCCTGGCGGAAGGATTCCAGTGCGCGTGCCATTGTGCCAATTTCGTCGCCGCGTGCGACAGCCTTGATCTCGATGTTGTTTTCGCCGCCGTTCAGGCGTTCCATGAGGTTTGCCAGGCCGGTCAGCGGCTTTGTCAGGCCTGCGGAAACGACGATGCCGATGAGGGTCATGGCGGCCAGGACTGCGAGTGTTGCCAGCGTCGCCCAGAAGGCGAGATTGTTGGCAGCGGCGAGAACCTTGCTCTCCTGCTGGCCGATCGCGAGCAAATGCTTTTCGCCGAAAACGGTGACCGGGCGATACGCGTAGAACATGTTGCCAGCAGGTGTGCTTGCGATGACCGTGCCGGCGTTTGCCGAGCCGGACAGGCCCGCCAGGCTTTCGGGCACACGAGCGTCCGCACCGCCGGACAGGACGCCCGCGCGGCGTTTGCCGTCTGCACTCAGAAGAAGCGCATCGTCAATGCTCTTGCCGGTTTCTTCGGGCGTGACGATCGTGCCAACCCGGTCGGCAGATACGCGCATGATCACGACGCCTTTTCGCTGTATCTGTCCCCAGTTCGAAACCGCAAGCGGCATGCCGACGAAAGCAGATTCGTCCGCGCCCTGGCCACTGAACGACGCAGTCGTGATAACGCCGTCTTTGCCTGCCGAGACGCGATCATAAAGATCCTTGATGGGTCTGTTCTGCGGCTCGGAAATATTGGTGAGGAAGTTCTTGCCCTTGGTCACCGAGTAGACAATCAGACCGTTCTTGTCGATTACGTAGATGTCACTGACCTTGGTATTGCGCCAAACGCTGGCAATGGTCCCATTGATGGTTGCGTGCTGGATGGCGTAGAGCAACTTCAATCCGGTGCCGTCAAAAGAGGCGCGCTCTTCTTCAGAAATGCCATCACGACGGAAAGCCTGCACGACTGCATCCAGTTCGCTCGGAATGATGTTGGTCATCGTTTCCGTTGCCTGTGCAATTGCAGAGTTCTGCGACAGTTCGGCAATGCTTTGTTCGACGCGCAATGTATAAGCGTCAAGCTGTTTCGATTGATTTCCTGCAACCGTTTCGAGCCTGATTGTGCTGGCGTCGATCAGACCTGCCTTGCCGATCTGATAGGAGATCAGCCCTACGGACAAACAGGAAATCAAGGTTGCGCCTGTGACCAGCGCTGCAAACTTTGCTTTTATCGACAATGACTTGATCTTGCCATTGGACGGAATCGTGCCGGGCATCGTGTTTTCTCCCCCCTGAAATACGTGCCGGAAACGTCGCAACAATTGTTTACGGACGCGTTAAATTTCGAGGCAATTGTACGACTATATTTCTCTTTTTACGCGAAAATTTCCCGTGTTCCCGTCATGTTGAGGCTTGCATAAAACGGTAAGGAAACGGCGCGAAGCTCCGTTGACGGCACTTGTCGTGGAGGATCGGTGGTGACTGACGAAAATGTTTCGCCAGTGGATGTTGAGAACGGGTTGGACGAGCCGTTTTTCCAGCCGATGCGCTTCCCAGTCGCAGCCCCGGAAAAGCAAAAAGGCGGCATCGGAATGATGGCCGCCTTTCAAATTGTTACCTGATCTTCGATGTCTCAGTCGAACAGACCAGACACAGACTCTTCCTGAGCCGTACGGTTGATGGCTTCGCCCAAAAGGTTTGCCGTTGTGACAACGCGGATATTGTGGGCCGATTGAACGGCTGTGGTCGGCTGAATGCTGTCAGTGATGACGAGTTCGCGAAGCTTCGATGAAGCGACACGGGCAACGGCTCCGCCGGACAGAACGCCGTGGGTGATGTAAGCGGTAACGCTGGTCGCGCCCTTTTTCAGCAGCGCTTCGGCCGCGTTGCAAAGCGTGCCGCCGGAATCGACGATGTCGTCGATCAGGAGGCAGTCCTTTCCAGAGACATCACCGATGACGTTCATGACCTCGGATTCGCCCGGACGGTCGCGGCGCTTGTCGACGATAGCCAGCAGACAGTCGAGGCGCTTTGCCAATGCACGGGCGCGAACCACACCGCCGACGTCAGGCGAAACCACCATGACGTTGTTGGTGTCGTAGTGTTCCTTCACGTCGCGCGCCAAGATGGGGGCGGCGAAGAGGTTATCGGTCGGAATGTCGAAGAAACCCTGGATCTGGCCAGCGTGAAGATCGAGCGTCAGAACGCGATCAGCACCCGCTTCAGTAATCAGGTTGGCGACAAGCTTGGCGGAAATCGGTGTGCGGGGGCCGGCCTTACGGTCCTGGCGGGCATACCCGAAATAGGGAAGAACCGCCGTGATGCGCTTAGCCGAGGAGCGACGCATGGCATCGATCATGATGAGCAATTCCATCAGATGATCGTTTGCCGGGAAGGAGGTGGACTGGACGACAAAAACGTCCTCACCACGTACGTTTTCCCCGATTTCTACGAATATTTCCTGGTCAGCAAACCGCTTTACAGTGGCATTTCCTAGAGGAACGTTGAGATACTTGCAGATCGCTTCGGCGAGGTGCCGGTTCGAATTGCCTGCGAAAACCTTCATTGCGGCCGCCTGTTTCCATGCCATCGCCTATGGTCCGGGATAGGTTTTCCGTGACCAAGCGTCGTTCAAGGGGAGGAATACCCGGCCGAAAGACCTTTGCCGGACACGCCCTATTGCCATGCGCGCCTTAATAGCGCTGTTGCCTCCGATTGCAAGAGGACTCCATGCTTTCCCAATGATTTTCGTGAAATCTTTGCGACTTGTCCGGTTTTACTGCCTCATCCCCGCTGTGCTTGCTTCCATGTGACATATTCATTCAGCGTTTTTGCCGCGATATCCTGCATCACACGATCACTGACGGCCGACCATGGATCAGTGCCTTTGCCAGGTACTGTTTCCTGGCCCTGAAGCCTGTGCAGGCGCGCACCATTCGCATCGAGAACATCCCAGACATAAATGACATTGACCTTGCTGCCATCAGCGAAGGCGGAGAAGTATCCTTTCAGGATATTGTCGGCGGAGTTGTCGTTCGAGGCGCGGATTGTCAGACCCTTGGCACGTGCTTCTGCACCGAGCTGGCGCGACAGCGGTGTTACCGCCTGTACGGGAGCGCCTATAATGGGCAGAAAGCGAATGGAATCGCCGGAGGAACCGGAAGGAGCGAGCGAGGCCGTCTGTTGCGGTTGCTGCTGGGGAGGGCTCTGGTCGACTGGTTGGCCATATTGATTGCCGTTGGAGAGCGCCTGTGCCTGAGCCTGCAGCGTATTTTGTGGCGCATAGGAGCGAACTGAGCTGGATGTCGCTGGTGAACCGGCTGGTGCCCTGTCTGCGGCGGCGGCCATCTGATCAAGGTCGCCCTGGGTCACGGGTGTGGACCCGCTTTGGCCAATATCGACCTGCGGTGTCAGGGCTTCCGTCGTGTTGCAGGCCGACAGCATGAGGGTGAGCGCCGGGATGACGAGAATGAGCCTCGTTCGGCTCATGCGATGTTGCCTCTCATGTTCCGCTCCATATTCTTCCAGGGTGCGGCAATGTATGGCGGGTTCTCCCCTCCTGTCAAACACGCTGGTTTACCAGGTCAAATGGCCGGTTGTGGAGTAAGACTCACGCCGTAAGAAGGTCGAGGCTGTGGCGTGACAGCGGCTCCGGGGCGCCGTCCGTCGTCAGATATGTCTGGCCTAGCGTCATCGCGTAGCCCGAGTCGGAATCCATCACGATCATGTGCACAAACAGTGTCATGTCTTTCTGAATTTCCTGTGGGTTGCCTGCCTGAAACATCTGATGCTCCATCCAGGACGGCGAAAAACGGGTGCCGAGCGAGTAACCGCAGGTATTGAGGCGGTGTCGGGTGAGGCCGCGTTCATCCATGACACGGGCATGCATGTCGAAAACTTCGCCGAATGTGCTGCCGGGACGCAGGATTTCTTCGATCGCCGTCAGATTTTGCAGGCAGGCGCTGTAGAGCTCCTTCTGCCGGAAATCCTGCTCGCCTATCAGTACCGTTCGCAGCATGGCCGTGTGATAGTGAGCGCTGACTCCTGCCCACTCCAAGGTCAACTGATCCGTGGTATCAAGCTTGCGGCGGCCAGACTTGTAGCGGCAGAGCAGAGCGTCCGCGGCAGAGCCAATGACAAATTCGTTGGCGGGGTAGTCGCCGCCGCGTGCCAGGATCGCGCCTTGCATCGCTGCCAGAATGTCTGCTTCGTCAGCGCCGGGCGCGATGATTTTCATCGCGGCATCAAGTGCGTCGTCGGCCATATCGCCGGCCCGTTTTGCATAGACGATTTCCGCCGGGCTTTTGACGAGACGAAGTGTGCTGACGAGATAGGAGGCATCGACAAGCTGACCGAAGCTGGCGAGCTGATTGTCGATGAGGCGTGCGACACGCCCGGTCATACCGTGAGTGTCGTATTCGATACCAATCCGGGCGCCGAGCAGATCGAGATCGCTCAGCAGATTTTTAAGGTCCAGCGTCGGGTCAGCGTTGGGCCTGTCGACCCAGATCAGAATGTTTTCGATGGTGGAGGTATTGCGCGCCTGCCTGAGATCTGCTGCCCGTGTGAGGAGCGTCATGGAGCCATCGGACTTCACGACAAGCGTCTGGAAAAAACAGTAGCCGAAGGTGTCGTAACCGGTCAGCCAGTACATGCTTTCCTGCGCAAACAGTAGCATGGCATCCAGCTTTTCTTCCGCCATCTTCGCGGTCAGCCGTTCGCGACGCGCCTCGAATTCCGAGGGCTCGAAATGCAGGGCCATATTAATCCTCCACAACAGCGATAGCAGAAATCTGCCGTCCGTAATCCGGTTCGGCGCGATGGGTGGTGCGGCGATAGGAATAGAATCGCTCTTCGTCGGGGTAGGTGCAAAGACCGAGATTTTCCGCCCTGACACCTGCCTTGATCAAGCGGTCGATGGTGAACTGTTTAAGGTCGAAAAAGGCATGGCCGGCTTTTTCTGCAGCGGAGAAATAACGTTGGTAATCGGGATCGACGTCGGTAAAGCGCGTCACATATTCCGGCCCGACCTCATAATTGGCCTGGCTGATGGACGGACCGAGCGATGTGATGATGCGTCCGCGGTTTGCTCCAAGCCGTTCCATGGCGCTGATGGTGTTTTCCAGAACGCCAAACAGCGCACCTTTCCATCCGGCGTGGGCTGCGCCAACCACACCCGCCTCGGCGTCGGCAAAAAGAATGGGGCCGCAATCGGCGCTCAACACGCCGAGAACCACGCCTGGTGTCGCCGTGACCATGGCGTCTGCCTCCGGGCGATCGCCTGCGTAGCTGTCATCCACGACGACCACATCGGGAGAATGGACCTGGTGGACGGTCGCAAGTTTTTCTGTCGGCAGGCCAAACCATTGCGCAACGCGGCGTCTGTTTTCCTTGACCCGTTCCGGCTCGTCGTTCGAGCCGAGGCCGACATTCAGACCTTCGTAAATGCCTGCCGAAACCCCGCCATAGCGTGTAAAAAAGCCGTGGCGAACCTTGTTGCCGGAGAGGGACGAAAGCAGGGGGCTCTGGATCGGGAGCGGCAGCGTTTCGTTCTGCATGGTCTTGGAATTCCTTGGAGAATGTCGCTGTTTTGCAGTGGGAATGCGGTAAGCGAGATGTTTCCTGTCGGCAGGGCTAAGGTGGATTTGATGCCATTCGCCTGCTTCGTTTTACAGGCAATGGTGGCCCAGACCCGTTCGTCGTGTCAATCCACCGCGCGAAACGGCATGAGATGAAGTGCAGGGCTTGAAACGGCGATCACCTTGAAAAGTTCCCCCATTTTGCCTGCTCCTTCGCCGGCGAGACGATTGACTGCTTCAGCGATCGCGAGCGTCTGATCGGGGTCCGCCTTGGCTGCCAGTGCCGAGGCACGCTCCTTCAGGCCTAGCCCGTACAGGAAGTCTCCCTGACGCAGACTGCCGTTGACATGGACGCCGTTTGCCTCTGCTGTTTTGACGAGGCTTTCGAAATCCACATGGCTCGTGAGATCGGCTTCGCCGGGGTGGGCTAGCACCGGGTCGAAGGCGTGATGGCGCATAGCCTGCAGCGTGTCGCCATAAGCTGAAACCAGATGGCCGTAGTCGATCGCGAGTGCCGTGCCGCCGTGCGTGGTCAATCGCTGGCAGATTGCCGTCATCACCGCTTCGCGAGCAGGGGATATCTCGACGATGGTTCCAATCGGCTGTCGTTCGGGAAGGGGCGGCAAGAGGGCAGGGTCGATACCTGCAACACCTACCGAGAATACCAGATCGTCGTCGGCATCCAGGCTCACGACGCGCTCACGAAAACCCTGTGGCGTCCTGACAAATTGCCGGATTGGAATGGCGTCGAACAGTTCATTGGCGACGAGCAGCAGAAAACCGTTCGGAACGGCATCGAAACTCTCGTGCCATGTCAGCTTGCCGGTGTGACCGGAAAGCGTTTCCTTCTGGATGGCCGTCAATCTTGGACTGGTTTCCACGAGATGGATCTGCATCGTCTCGTAAAGAGGTGGGGCGATACGGCGAATGACGCGCAATATGTCGGACATCATCGTAGCGCGTCCGGGGCCGATTTCGACCAGCTTTGCCTCGGCAGGCGCGCCGTGGCGTTGCCAGGCATGCACCACGAAAACGCCGATCATTTCACCAAAAAGCTGACTGACCTCCGGTGAGGTTATGAAATCGCCTGAGCGGCCGAAAGGCTCTCGGCTTTTGTAATAACCGTGTTCGGGATCAGCGAGGCAGAGCGAAAAGAAATCTGTGACGCTCAAAGGCCCGTTGAGGCGGATCATAGATTTGATGCGACGCGCAAGTGGTGTGCTCATAGCAAGGCATCCCGGTTACGCGCGGCCTGCGGCACTGCGGGCGCGAACGACTGCCCACAGTCCCAGCAGCACCATGGGTGTCGAAAGTACCATTCCCATGGTCAGCCAATTGCCTGCCAGATAACCGATCTGGGCGTCCGGTTCGCGGAAAAATTCGACGAAAATACGCGAAAGAGCATAACCTGCGACGAAGATACCGGTCACGGTGCCGGGAGCTTTCAATGCCTTGAACGCGTAGATTGCCAGAGCCAGTACAGCGGTCATAAGCAAGCCTTCGAGACCCGCCTCGTACAGTTGGCTCGGATGGCGGGCGAAAGGGCCGCCTGTTGGAAAGACAACGGCCCATGGAGCGTCGGAAATACGGCCCCACAACTCGCCGTTGATGAAATTGGCGATGCGGCCGAAAAACAGGCCGATGGGGGCGACGGCGGCGACGATGTCGAACATGCTCCAGACCGGAATGCCGTTCTTGCGCGCAAACAATATCATCGCGATGGTGGTGCCGATTAGCCCGCCATGGAAAGACATGCCGCCGTTCCAGATCTCGATTGCTCTGATCGGATTGGCTGCGACGGAGGAAAGATCGTAAAACAGGATGTAGCCGATGCGCCCGCCCAATACGATGCCAGCGGCAGCCCACAGGATGAAATCATCGAGATGCTGCACGGTTACTGGTGAGTTGTCTTTTTGCCAGAGATGATTGGTGCGGCTCAGTCGGCGGGCGTAGGACCAGCCGAGCATGATGCCGACGACGTAAGCAAGCCCGTACCAGTGGATCGCGACGGGTCCGATGGAAACGGCCACCGGATCGATATCTGGGAACGGCATAATGGCAAGTAGGGCTGCTGCGGCTGACAATCGTATATTCCGTCATCGTTGCTGTTACTGACAACAGATTGGTTCCATTGCCTCAAGGTTTCCGGCCATGACGGCCGTTATCCGGAGCGAGGAAAATGGCGATTGAAGTGGCGGTGGTCAAGGTGATTTTTGCAGCCTGTCCGGGCGCCATTTGTGACGAGGAAAGGTGCCGGATTGTGCGATTTTGCTTGCAAGGTGGCGGTCGAGTGCCTACCTGAAACATATCAACCGGATGGAGCGGAAAGCTCTTTTAACCGACGAAGGAACTGCGCCATGAGCACGACGGGCACCAACCGTTTTCTGGATGAATTTGCCAAGCTGATGACAGACGCAGCCGGCGCTGCGCAGGGCATGCGTAAGGAAGTCGAATCCGCATTTCATGCGCAGGCGGATCGCTGGCTCAATAGCCTCGACGTCGTAAAGCGCGAAGAATTCGAAGCTGTGCGCGAAATGGCTATCCAGGCGCGCGACGAAAATGACGCCCTGCGCGCCCGCATCGAGGCACTCGAAGCAAAACTCTCGACCTCGACCGACTGACACGGTTAAGGCTCTCAGATTCTGATGGAAACCGGATTCGCGCAGCGGGTCCGGTTTTTTGTTGCGCGCTTGTCCCGTGACGGTCTGCATCAGGTGTCATTTTCGAAACCGGGACGGGAAATTTCCGGCCTGTGGACACATGCAAAAAACACAATTGTCAGAGTCGGTTATGACTCTCGCCTGAGGCAATGCGGGAGAAGATATCCACTGCTCAAAAAGCAAAAATGGCCTTCGAGGGGTGGCAGTGGGACTCGCGCATTATAGACTGATTTTAAATGATGATTCGAAACGAACCTGGTAAGCTCCAGACAGGGTGACTGCGTAATTCTGGTGGTGTCGGGCAATCGTCTCAAATGTTGAATCCGGTTTGTATGTGAGTTTTGTGCCCGGCGTTCAAAACGTAACATCGATTCCGGCTGAGAAGGTGCCGCATGAGCCTGATGGAATTTGAAATTGAGCGTCAGTCCAATCCAGTGGACATGATCGAGATCGTTGCCGCGACGAACGACTGGTCGTTCGAACGCTCTGGCGAGGATGAAATTGCCATGACGGTAGCGGGTCACTGGGCCGACTACCATATCTCCTTTTCCTGGATGGAGGAGTTCGAGGCGCTTCATCTTGCCTGTGCATTCGACATCAAGGTGCCCGAGCCACGCGTCAATGAGGTTATTCGCCTGCTTTCGCAAATCAACGGTCAGGTGCTCATGGGGCATTTCGACCTGTGGCGGCAGGAAGATGTGGTGATCTTCCGTCAGTCGCTTCTGCTCGCTGGCGGCGCGGAGCCCAACAACCAGCAGGTTGAGGTGCTGCTTTCCAGCGCGCTTGAGTCCTGCGAGCAATATTATCAGGCATTCCAGTTCGTCGTCTGGTCGGGACTGGACGCCAAAACGGCAATTGAAGCCGTTATGTTCGAGACCGTTGGAGAAGCGTAATATGGTGTACAAGGCTTCGGGGCCGCTCGTTCTGGTCGGAGCGGGCAATATGGGCGGCGCAATGCTGACCGGCTGGCTCAAAAAAGGTGTGCCCGGATCGCAAGTCATCGTTGTCGACCCACGCCCCTCCGACGCCATGAGAACGACGATCGCCGAGGCTGGCGCGCTGCATAGCGAAAGCGCACCGGAAGGCGTGACAGCGGGTATTCTGTTCGTTGCCGTGAAGCCGCAACTGATGGACAGCGTGCTGCCAGCGTTGAAGTCACTCGTCGGTCCGTCCACGGTTGTCGTTTCAATCGCGGCCGGAACGACCATCAGCACCTTCACTTCTTATTTCGGTGACGTGGCTGCTGTCAGAGCCATGCCAAACACTCCAGCGATGGTTGGCCGTGGCGTCACGGGCGCTTATGCCAATGCTGCGGTTACGCCAGCTCTGAAATCCGTGGTCGATGGGTTGCTGAAAGTCAGCGGACCCGTTGAGTGGGTCGATGCCGAGAGCGATATCGACGCGGTGACGGCAGTTTCGGGTAGCGGTCCAGCTTATGTCTTCTATCTCGTCGAGTGTATGGCCGAAGCTGGTCGCAAAGCAGGCCTGCCTGCCGATGTGGCAATGCGTCTTGCGCGTGAGACCGTTGCCGGGGCAGGGGAATTGCTGCACCAGGCCACGGAAGAGGCGTCGCGCCTCCGCCAGAACGTGACTTCTCCGGGTGGTACGACTGCTGCGGCACTGTCCGTCCTGATGGCGGACGACGGTATGCAGCCCTTGTTCGACAAGGCGGTTGCAGCCGCGAAAAAACGCGCCGAAGAATTGGCCGGCTGACAAGGTACAGATATGAGCGGTGAAATTTCCTATGCCGATTTCGAGAAGGTCGATATCCGTGTCGGTACGATCATCGAAGCCGAACCTTTTCCGGAAGCGCGCAAACCGGCCTTCAAGGTGAAGATCGACTTCGGACCGGAAATCGGCATCAAGAAATCATCGGCACAGATCACCGTGCACTATACGCCGGAAAGCCTGATCGGTCGGCGGGTGCTGGGCGTGGTAAATTTTCCGCCGCGGCAGATTGGTCCCTTTCGCTCGGAAGTTCTGACCCTCGGTTTTGCCGACAAGGACGGTGCCATCGTTCTGGCAGGCGTCGAGCGCGACGTGCCAAACGGCGAGAAAATGTGCTGATCACGGCTTGTCCGGCCTCGATCCTCGGATAAGCGGATCAGGCCGGAATTTTCACGATGACGCGCAAGCCGCCCATCGCGCTGTCACCCAGTGTGACTTCGCCGCCATGGCTACGCGCAATATCCCTGACAATGGAAAGGCCAAGTCCCGTTCCCGAAGCATTGAGATTACGTGCTTCGTCCAACCGGAAAAACGGTTTGAAGACATCTTCGCGTGATTGCTCGGGAATGCCGGGACCGTCGTCATCGAACGTCATGATGATCGAGCGTGGCGCCTTGCGAATATCGATATGAAGGCGGTTGGCATAGCGCTGCGCATTGGCGGCCAGGTTAGCAACAAGGCGGGACAGCGCATTTGGTCGCGCGACGACATTCTCGACGTTGTAAAGTTCGTAGCTCAGGGTTTTGCCGTGCAGCGCAAAGTCGTGCTTGGTCTTTTCCAGAAGCGGAACAAGCGCCAGCGTGCCGACATTCTCCTCCACGTCGGTCTGCGCAAATGTCAGATAAGCTTCCAGCATGGACTGCATATCCTCGACGTCGTTGTCCAATCCTTCAAGGTCGGGATTATCGCCGGCCAGGGCCAATTGCAACTTGAAGCGTGTCAGGATGGTGCGCAGGTCGTGGCTCACGCCGTTCAGCATAGCCGTTCGCTGCTCCATCTGGCGTTCGATGCGCTCGCGCATGAGGATGAAAGCGAGACCCGCTCGCCGGACTTCATCTGCGCCGCGCGGTGAGTAAGCGCTGATTTTCTGGCCCTTGCCGAAGCTTTCGGCTGCAAGCGCCAGCGACTCGATCGGTTTGATCTGTCCACGCAGGAACAGGATGGAAATGGCGATCAGCACCAGCGATGCACCGACCATCCAGACAAGGAAAATATGGGTGTTGGATGCGTAGGCCTGGCTGCGCCGGGTGAAGACCCTCAGTGTCTTGTCTTCAAGCTGGATGCGAATCTCAACGAGCGAGCCATTGCCATAGGTGTCGATCCAGAACGGCTTGCCGATTTGCTGGGTCAGCTGGTCTGCCAGAATCCTGTCGAGAATGGAAAACAGCGGTTCGGGTCTTGGTGCGGGCAGATCGGATTTGGGCTCAATATAGACGCTGAGGTCGAGCTTATCGCGGGCGATCCGGATGACGCGCTGATAGTCGTCCTCTTCAGGGTCCGTCTGCAGCAATTCGATGATGGCCGAGATGTCGCGGGTAACGGCAGCAGAAAGGCGTTCCGTGACGAGCTGCCAGTGACGCTCCATGAAAACAGCGGCCACGACCCCCTGCAGCAGGATCATCGGCAGGATGATGATGATGAGCGAGCGGGTATAAAGCCCGGTTGGTAGCCAGTGGCGAACCAATCTGCCGAAGGAACGCCAGCTTCTCGCGATGCCGCTGTTCTTGACGGTGGTGAGAAAATCGAGGCTTGCCATGTTTATGCGCCCGTTTTCGCTGTTGCGAGGTTCAATCTACGCTCAAGCGATAACCGATACCGCGTACGGTTTGCAAATAGACAGGGTTGGCGGGATCATCCTCAATCTTGCGGCGCAGGCGATTGATCTGCACGTCGATCGTTCGCTCGCCAACATCGGATTCTGCCTCGACCAATTCATGTCGCGGTATCGTTTCTCCGGCGCGCAGGGCAAAGAGCAGCATGATCTCCTGCTCGCGATCCGTGAGACGGATCGATTCCGCTCCACGTCGCAATTCCTTTTTGGGAATCGAGAAATTGAAGGGGCCGAACATTATCTGTTCGATCTTCGGCGTATCCGGTGATGTGTTTCGCCGCAGGATATTGTTGATGCGCAAGACCAGTTCGCGGGGATCGAAAGGTTTGGCGAGGTAGTCGTCAGCGCCAGCTTCCAGACCGGCAATGCGGGCGTCGGCTTCAGAGCGTGCCGTCAAGAGAATGACGGGAACGGACTTGTCCTCGTTCAGGGACCGAGTAAGCGACAGACCGTTTTCACCGGGCATCATCACGTCGAGAATGAGCAAGTCGAAACGAATGCCCAGCATCTTGCGGCGTGCTTCGGCCGCATCGGCTGCAACCGAAATGCGGTAACCTTTGTCTCCGAGAAAACGCTGCAAGAGATCGCGGATGCGGGCATCGTCATCGACGATCAGCAGGTGAGCTGCATCGTCTTCCGCGGGAGGGCGTTTGGTCGGAGATGTCGCCATGGTTATTCGCTTTCCAATGGAACCCCTTCAAGGGGTGTCGGGCTTCGCATCTGCGCCAAAAATTTCCGCACGCAGTCGCGCGCATCGGGGCCAAGGCCTTCCAGTGCGCGATCGATACGACGTGATTGTGGTTCGCTGAGTGCCAGTGCAAGCTCCCGTCCGGTGAGGGTGGGGTAGAGCCGGCGCTGACGACGATCTTCCGGGCCTGCCATCTGGCGAATATAGCCATCGTCAATGAGCTGCTTGAGAACGCGCGCAAGGCTTTGCTTGGTGATCTGCAAGGTATCCAGCAAATCTGCAACTGTCATGCCAGGCTGTCTGCTGACGAAATACACAACACGATGGTGTGCCCGCCCGTATTCGAGCTTGGAAAGAATGACATCCGGATCGGAGACGAAGTCGCGGTAAGCGAAGAACAGTGCTTCTATCGTGTCGAAATCGATCTTCCCGTCATCAACCTTCGGAAGTGCAGGTGTCTGCTTCGTGGCTGCGTTCTTGAGCGATTGCGGTGGCACTGCTGTTCCTTCGTTGTCTGCGGCTGACTCACGTCCATGCGCCAATATTTTGTAAACATAGCCGAAAACGTGCCCGCTCGGGAGGATGTCGCCGATCATTTTCTGTTGCGCTGGATAATATGGTGCGGGTCGGGGTGCAACCGGAATCCTGCTGCGAAGCGATGGCAAAAGAAAAGAGCGCGGAAATCCGCGCTCTTCTCGATAGGTCTGGCGATTTTTGTCACGCCTTGCCTTGCCGTTACTCGTACACGTAGACAATGCGGCGAGTCCCAGGTTCGACCAGAACCGGAACATCATTCACCCGCACATAGCTATACTCGTAGTCCGGGATCGTCATGAGCTGCGTATTGGGCGGCAAAGTCGAGCCGACAACGACGTCACCATCGACACGCACCACGTCAGCCGGATGGCTATCCATGTAGGTGATCACCGTTTCAGGTGGGGTGATGGCATCGACATCAGCCACGCGACCAAGATTGGGGTCGCCGGGGTTCGGTTCAGCCTGAATGCTCGAGGTCTTTTCATAGGTGACAACGGGCACGTTTAGATCGCTACGGCGCTCTTCCAGAATGACAGGCGAGCCCTCATACATCACGTTGAGATAGTCGGCATGCGCCCAGCCTCTCATACCGTTCACCTCAATACGACACCAGGCGCTGCTCTCGATGCAGCCATCAAGCACGGCATTGCTGCCACGGGTAGCAAGACCCAGTTCTGGATAGTCTTCGCCAGGGCCAGAACGCACGGAAATGTCGGATGCGGTTGTGGCGACCATGGCGGCATTTGCGTAACCGGCCATGAGCGCAAAAGCGCTGCCGGCTATGAGTAGTTTCAGCTTTTTGTCCATGTGTCTCACTCCTTTTAAGACGGGAGCTAAACGTCAGAACGGTCCGTCCGTTCCAAGATTTTTTGTGCAGCCGGTATCTGAAAACGTTCTGTTAGGGCCGTCCTCACTGATTTCCAACGCCAAACAGCGTTCCAACGAATGCGGTCGTTGCATTGTGCCGGGCAGGACAGCGCGTTATAGAAAACTGGATTTTTTGGGTGCCGGAGACGATAACATGGGAAAACTACAGGCAGGCATTATTCCTGTTACGCCTTTTGAACAGAACTGCACTGTTCTTTTCGATCAGGACACCAAGGAGGGCGTCATTGTCGATCCCGGCGGGGATGTCGATGTTATTCTCCAGGTTGTTGCGGAAAACGGCATCACGTTGAAAGAGATCTGGCTGACGCATGGTCACCTCGATCATGCCGGCGGAGCCAAGGAACTCAAAGAGAAGCTCGCTCTTGATATTGTTGGCCCGCACGAAGACGACCGTCCGCTTCTTGAGCGAATTGAGGCGCAGGCGGAGAAATACGGGATCAGCGGTCTGCAAAACGTACTGCCGGACCGATGGCTGAATGACGGCGACCGGGTATCCTTCGGCGATCATCTGTTCGAGGTCTATCATTGCCCTGGCCATGCGCCAGGCCATGTCATCTATTATAATCGTGACCAGAATTTTGCGCATGTCGGAGACGTATTGTTCTCCGGTTCCGTCGGTCGCACCGATCTGCCGGGTGGCAACCATGACCAACTGATTGCATCCATTCGCGACAAGCTTCTGCCGCTTGGCGATGAGGTCGGGTTCATTTGCGGTCACGGACCGGGTGGGCGCCTGGGTGAAGAACGCCGTACGAACCCCTATCTTCAAGGCATTTGAACCTGAAGTTGTTTTGGCAGCGCAAATAAAAAAACCCGGCATTCCTGCCGGGCTTCAACTAGAAGAGAAAGCCGTGTCGGGTCAGCCAGCAATTTGCAGATTGACTGCCTTCGGGCCCTTACCGCGACGATCCGGTTCCGTGTCGAAGCTTACTTTCTGATTTTCTGAGAGACCGGACAGGCCAGAAGCCTGTACGGCAGAGATGTGAACAAAGATATCAGCGCCACCATTGTCTGGCTTGATGAAGCCGAAGCCTTTGTCGGTATTGAAGAATTTTACGGTGCCAGTCTCGGCCATGCATCAGGTCCTTTTCGCTCTGCCCGCGTTCAGCTACAGGCAGCATTACAGTTTTGCCCCGCGTGGGCGTTGGCAGGCAGTTTTTGACTATTGAGAAAATGGACCTTCGCAACGGGAAGTAATGGCGTTCTCATCCAACGTTTTTCGTCCCGCCGCCCGAGGTTTATAGCGTCCCCGGTGCGCAAATTTATAGGCCTTCCCATGCTCGCAAATTGCCCGAACCGCGGTAGAGTGATGCGTTTATTTGAAATTGGCAAGCAAAAGTTTTCAAGGGCTTTTTATCAGATAAAAAACCTGCGGTAGAGCAAATGACGGCGATCGCATAATTTTTCTGCAGCCTGCTAAATTGCTGAAATAATCGCCGTATGGTTCGGCATTTTCAGCAAATTTCTCGCAGTGGCGCCGCGCTTTTTCCCGAATTGGGAAAAATGGTTCTTTTTGTGTCAGGCCGCGCCCGCCATGCTTTTGGGTCGCTTTTTGGTGAGTTCGGGTATGAGTTCGACCATCAGGATGGCAACGAAGATAATCAGGCAGCCTACGTAACCGGCCCCCGAAATCGTCTCGTTGAGGAAAATCGATGCTAGCAAAGCACCGAAAAGGGCTTCCGATGAGAGAAATATCGCTGCCTGAGGGGCTGTCGTGTAACGCTGGCCGATGACCTGCAGCACGAAAGCAAGGCCTGATGAGACCAGTCCTACATAGAAAATCTCGGCCAGCGAACCTGTAATCGCTGCCATGCTGATCGGCTCGTAGACGAGAGCGATGATGCAACTCAGGAGGGAGCAAACAGCGAACTGTGTGCAGGACAGCGCCAGAGGTCTTCCAGTTTCGGAAACGAAGCGGCCAGCCAGCGTGATTTGGATGGCCCAGAAGAAGGCGCAGATAATGCTAAGGACGTCGCCCTGGGTGAGAGCAGCGAACGCGCCGCCCGAAAGCAGGAAAATTCCGCCAAGCATCATCAGAGCGCAAGGCCAGACAATCCAGTGTGGATGGCGACGATAAAGAACGACCGCAATAACCGGTACGAAAATCACATAGAGACCAGTCAGAAAGCTGGAATTCGTCACCGTGGTGGTGAGCAGGCCGACCTGCTGTGTAGTAGCGCCCCCAAACAGAGCAAGCCCGACAATCGCAAACGACCGCATGTTGCTCCTCGTGGGGGCGGCTTTGAGGCTGCGGTTTTCGAGCAGGGCAAATGGCAGGACGGCAATGGTTGCGATCGCAAAGCGTAGCCCAACAAACCAGAACGGCCCGATCGATGCCATCGCCGAGGACTGGGCAACGAAACCGCCACCCCAGATCGCCGCAGCGAGGAGAAGCACCAGATTGGCCTGAACACGTGTCATAATGGCACCAGCAGCAAGACAAGGGCCTGACAACCTAGTGTCACGGCCTTGGACGTTCGGGAATTTTTTGAATTGTCGATACGACGTTAGCTACGTGCTTTATCAGCAAGGTGCGGGCGCTGCAAGTCAGCGACGGCGGATAGGGCAGGCTCGGGGCGAGGCGGGCAAAAGGCGGCAGGGAGCATTTCGTGGTCGCTATTTGAAACGACGCGCTTCGTCCCTCAGGCTGCGCCTTGTCAGTACCAAACCGCCGACACCGAGGCCGAGAAAGACGAAGCCAGAGAGAGCGATGAGCAATGTGTTGTCGCCTTCCGGTGCGGTTGCGGCAACCTGAGGGATGGAGGCGGTCTGCATGGTGTCCACGGCCTGCGCAGCATTTGCCGAGGTTGCAAGTCCTGCTGCCATGGTCAGGATCACGAGGAGAGCAGCTATCGCCATCCAGAGAGAAAACAATGTTCTTTTGGCCCGTAATTTTTCGACGGAAGTCCTGTCGTTCGTAAACATTGTCCAGTTCCCTTTTATCCCTGCTCGCGAAGGATAGAAGAGGCTTCGAAATGGACTGCTTGGAGACCGAATTCAGGCGGTCCGCGGTATTTATTGTGGCAATATCAAGGCACGGTTAATGCGTGCGGTCTTGTCAGATGCCGCGTTTTCCAAATGTTCGTGTTGGGCGTGCCGGACGAATGTCCGAAGGACGATCTTCCTTGAAGAGCGGCAGGCCTGATGTGGCTCGTTCTGCCCGCACCGTGGCGTTGTATCGGTCGCTTCCCAGTTCGGGAAAACGCTCATCGAAGCTCGTCGGGGCCAGTTCGGGTTTGGCCAGCACATATCCCTGCATCAGGAAAACGCCGAGTTCTTCGCAAAGGTCGACCTGCCAGTCTGACTCCAGTCCTTCAAAGACGGGTTCTATGCCATCGTTGCGGAACTGGCCGACGATGACGCGCAGCAATGCAGCGCCGGCCGAATTGCGCATGAACTCATTTACCCATCCGGATTCGAATTTCACATAGTCCGGCTTGATAAGCTTGATGCGCTCGATGTCGGAATCGCCGGCGCCATAGTCGTCCAAGGCGACGCGAAAGCCGATATCGTGCATATGATAGGCAAAATCCGCCACCATGCGTGTGTCGGATGTTTTCTTTTCCGAGATTTCGCAGACGATGCGATCTGCTGTGATGCCCGCTTCGTGGGCGGCAAGTCGCATGCGTTCCACCTCCTGCCGCATTTTGGCGGGTGTCTGGAAGAGGCCAGGATGAAAATTGACAAAGATGCGGGCGCGGGCGCGATCCAGCCTGCCGAGGTTGAGAATATGGATGGTGCGCAGAATGCTGTCGATGTTCTCGATATCTTCAGGCGCAACGAGTGCGAAAAACTCACCCGGCGTGACAGGCTCTTCACCACGATAGGGACGGACGAGACCCTCGAAGGAATCGATGTCGAGAGGGCCGACCTCCGTTCTTCGAAAGATCGGCTGTAAAGCCGATTTCAAGCTGAACGTGCGATAGGTTGTGGTCCAGGTCCCGTCGGCTTGGCGGACGAGGCTGGAAAAGATGCTTTTCTGCGCCATATTTCACCAGCAGCAAAACACACGATTTGACCCCCAGATTTTAACGAGGAAGCGTTACTTCCCGGTAAAGGAAGATTTAAATCTTCCGTTATTCCACATATGTCGGCTTTTGGCCTTGAAAGACTGCTGCTCTTTAGACATAGAAAATGCCGCAGTCGTCGACGTTTTCGGGCTTCTGCCGATGTCAACTTCAACAGGACCGATTAAAAATGGCCTTCCTTGCCGACATTCTTTCCCGCGTAAAGCCGTCCGCCACCATCGCCGTCACCCAGAAAGCTCGCGATCTCAAAGCGAAGGGTCGCGATGTGATTAGCCTTGGCGCAGGCGAGCCGGATTTCGATACGCCTGAAAACATCAAGGAAGCGGCCATCGATGCCATCAAGCGTGGCGAAACGAAATACACGCCTGTTTCCGGTATCCCTGAACTGCGCAAGGCGATTGCTGAAAAGTTCAAGCGTGAAAACGGTCTCGACTACAAGCCTGAGCAGACCATTGTCGGCACGGGTGGAAAGCAGATTCTTTTCAACGCCTTCATGGCAACGCTCAACCCGGGCGACGAAGTCGTCATTCCGGCACCTTACTGGGTAAGCTACCCGGAAATGGTTGCGATTTGCGGTGGTACGCCGGTTTTCGTTGACACCACGCTGGAAGACAATTTCAAGCTCAAGCCTGAAGCACTGGAAAAGGCGATCACGCCGAAGACCAAGTGGTTCATCTTCAACTCGCCTTCCAACCCATCGGGCGCGGCCTATTCGCATGACGAGCTGAAGGCTCTGACGGACGTGCTGGTCAAGCATCCGCATGTCTGGGTGCTGACGGACGACATGTACGAGCACCTGACCTATGGCGATTTCAAATTCGTGACGCCTGTTGAAGTAGAGCCGTCGCTCTATGACCGCACGCTGACTATGAATGGCGTTTCCAAGGCCTATGCCATGACCGGCTGGCGTATTGGTTACGCTGCGGGTCCGCTGCCGCTCATCAAGGCAATGGACATGATCCAGGGTCAGCAGACATCGGGTGCGTCGTCCATCTCGCAATGGGCCGCCGTCGAGGCGCTTGCCGGTACTCAGGATTTCATTCCCGAGAACAAGAAGATCTTCGAAGGTCGCCGTGATCTGGTTGTTTCGATGCTTAACCAGGCCAAGGGTATCAATTGCCCGACACCTGAAGGCGCGTTCTACGTCTACCCGTCCTGCGCTGGCATGATCGGCAAGACCGCACCGTCCGGCAAGGTCATCGAAACGGATGAGGATTTCGTCTCCGAGTTGCTCGAAGCTGAAGGCGTTGCCGTTGTGCACGGTTCGGCTTTCGGTCTTGGCCCGAACTTCCGCATCTCCTACGCCACCTCGGAAACGCTGCTTGAAGAGGCCTGCAAGCGTATCCAGCGCTTCTGCGCTGATTGCCGCTAATAGCACTGACATTATGATAAGGCCCGGCAGCGATGCCGGGCTTTTTTATTTGTGTTAGCTCACGTCGATTCATCGAGCGAAACGTTTCGCTCAGTCGCGATCGACCTGCGACGCCTCGTCTCATCGTTTAAGCAGAATTTGCACTCAGGCGTTTTTGGGAGGATAGTGGTGGCGTCAAGGACGTGCCGCCCGCGCTGTGGTGTCCGCTGAATGCCACATCTGAATAGCGGTTATGGTCATGTCGCCTGAAGCAGGAGGAAGCATGTATGACCAAAGTGGTGTATGAAATTGTGGAACATGATGGAGGTTTTGCCTATCGACTGAATGGCGCCTATTCCGAAACGTTCCCATCCTATTCCGATGCCGTTCAGGCGGCGCGGATCGTTGCCGTTGAACAGCAGATCGGCGGGGAAGATGAAGAGATAAGCTATCAGGACGAAACAGGCCACTGGCACGAAGAATACAGTCAGGGCGGCGACCGGCCGGAGGCCGAGATTGTGGACAAGACCACCCGCCAGTCCCAGGCGCGGCCTTATTGAGTTTTAACGCCTTTGCGGCGGCGCTTCCGGGTCCGTCTCTTTCAGATGGGCTTTCAAGCCTTCCACCAGCGCGCTGAAAACGGCGCGGCAACGTGGTGACGTCTTGAGATTTTCGTGCATTGCGACCCAGGTGTGCAGCGGAATGTCGATGTGGTTCAAAACACGGACAAGCCGAGGATCTTTTTGCCCCATACCTATCTGGCAGACACCGATTCCGGCGCTGGCGCGGATCATAGAGAGTTGCGCAAGATTGCTGTCTGCGCGTACGGCGAATGAAATTTCTTCCGTATCGGGAATCTCGGGCTTGAGGGATCGCATATGGTGGATTGCAGCCCGAATGAAAGGCGTCTTGCGATCGAAACCAATCATGCGATGGTCTTCGAGATCCATCATTTCCATCGGAGTACCGGCTTTTTCCAGGTATTCGCGCGTTGCGTGAAAGCCCAGCCGGAAATTACCGATATAGCGCATGACAATCGCATCCTGCTGCGGTTCTGTCATGCGAATGGCGATATCGGCTTCTCGCCGCAGAAGATCTTCCAGTGTGTCGGACAGTGAGAGTTCGATCTCGAGCCGCGGATGAATATCCTGCAACTTGGCGATAATCGACGGCAAGATTTCCACGCCGATGATATCGGAGGCGCTGATGCGAACCGCGCCCTCGATCTTGCCGACTTCGCCAGATGCTGCCCGCATCAGAGCCGATGCCGTCGCAGCAAGATTTTCTGCGTAGGGACGCAGGGCAAGTGCCGCTTCCGTCGGCATCAGTCCGTGCGGAGAGCGAATGAACAGCGGGAAGCCTATGGCTTCCTCCAGCGCCCCGATGTGGCGGCCAGCGGTGGGCTGCGTGATGCCTAGCTCACGGGCTGCCGCAGAGAGGGAACCATCCCGGAGAACACCGAGAAAGGTTCGGTAAAAATCCCAACTCACGTTACGGTTCTTCATCATAAGATTTTGTATGGCCGATCCACGTGTTTCGACAATTTCGTATAATCCATAACGAGCCAATACTCCAGTCAAGATGAAGGAGTGACGGCAATGATCAATGAAGACAGTAAAGCTTCAGTTCAAACCGGTGGGCGTCTGGCGCTCGTGCTGGGATCAAATGGCGGTATCGGTGGCGAGATTTCAAGAATGCTTTTGAAGCGCGGCTGGCGCGTCAGGGCGATCAGCCGCAGGGCGGCGCTGTCAGGGGCGAGGGTGGACATGGAATATGTCACTGGCGACGCCTTGAGTCGCACCGATGTCCTGGCAGCCGCCGAAGATGCGGATATGATCGTTCACGCGGTTAATCCGCCCGGATACCAGAACTGGGAAAAGCAGGTGTTGCCTATGCTGGACAACACAATTGCAGCCGCCGAAGCTGTCGGGGCACGTATCGTATTTCCCGGCTCGGTCTATAATTTCGGTGCTGATGCCTTTCCTGTCCTGACGGAAGTAAGTCCGCAAAATCCTTTTACCCGTAAAGGCATGTTGCGAAAGGAAATGGAGCAGCGGCTAACGGCGGCCTCGCTTCGCGGCGTACCGGTGCTGATCGTGAGGGCGGGAGATTTCTTCGGGCCCGGTGCGAAGAACAACTGGTTCTCGCAGATGCTGGTGCGACCAGGAAAACCTGTCCGTCGCGTATCGAACCCCGGCTATCCTCATGCCGGGCATCAATGGGCCTATCTGCCGGATGCGGCAGAAACAATCGGTCGCCTGCTTGATCGATCGGATGCGCTGGCCCCGTTCTCTGTCTTCCATATGGATGGCTTCTGGGACTTCGACGGTCTGCAGATCGTCAAGGCAATCGAGCGTGTATCCGGCCATCCCGTCAAGATGAAGCGTCTGTCGTGGAGTGCGGTGCGGCTGGCCGCGCCTGTTGTTCCGTTGTTTCGTGAAGTCCTCGAAATGCAATATCTCTGGCGGATGCCGATCCGGATGAGCAATCGCAAGCTCGTGGAGTTTCTCGGGGAAGAGCCGCACACCCCGATCGATCTGGCAATATCGGCAACTCTGGCGGGGCTTGGCTGTTTCGACCCCGTCCGCGATGGTGCTGAGGAGATCGGCCGTTTGATCAACGTGACGAGGAGGGTGTGATGGCCATTCCTGTCCATTCCGGATCGCGCTCGCGCCAATTGTTTGCCTTGATATCGGCGAGTGTGCCGGCACTGATTTTCGCGCAAGTCTTGCTGGCGGGACTATCGCTCTATTATGACAGCTCGCTGATTGAATTGCATAAGTCGCTTGGGATGTTTCTCGTGCTTCCAATTGGCGCGTTGGTGGTTATGGCCCTGCGCCAGAGTGATCTTCGCCCCAATCTCTCACGCGCGATAATCCTGCTCGGGCTATATGGCCTGCAAGTCGCGCTGATGAGCATCGGCCGGGAAACAGGGAGCGGATTTCTTCAGGCGCTGCATGTGCCCAACGCGTTTATCATGGGAGCTTTCTCGGACTTTGCCGCTCGGCAGGCCAGGAGGCATCCTTGAACGATAAGCCGCGCCCTGAGGGGCGCGGCTTATCGTTTGTTATCAGGCGAGAGCCGGGTAATCCGTGTAACCTTGGGCGCCGCCGCCATAGAAGGTCGGCTGGTTGGGCTCATTCAGCGGCGCGTCGTCTTTGAGGCGGCGGACCAGATCCGGGTTTGCAATAAACGCCTTACCGAAGGCGACAGCGTCGACCTTGCCGTTTTCGACCGCTGCTATCGCGGTGTCACGATCATAGCCGTTGTTGCCGATCCAGAGCCCCTTGCCGCCAGCGTTGCGATAGGCAGCCTTGAAGGCGTCGTAGTCGAACGGCTTGTCTCCTTGCTTGAAGTCACGCGGACCGCCGGTTGCGCCCTCGACGACGTGGATGAACGCCAGGCTGCGGCTGCCAAGTTGCTCGGCAACATAGTTGTAGAGCGGCTGCGGATCAGCTTCGAAGATGTCGTTGGCCGGTGTGACCGGAGACAAGCGGATACCGGTGCGGCCAGCGCCAATTTCCTTTGTCACGGTATCAACGACTTCCAGAAGGAAACGGGCGCGGTTTTCGATCGAGCCGCCATATTGGTCGGTGCGCTCATTGGTGCTGGATTTCAGGAACTGCTCGATGAGGTAGCCATTGGCAGCATGAATTTCGACGCCGTCGAAACCTGCTTCGATCGCTGCACGTGCGCCGGAGCGATAGTCTTCAAGGATAAGGCCGATATCATCATGCGTGAGCGCGCGAGGCTCAGAGGTTTCGGCAAAAGCGCCGGTGCCGTCGTCGTTGATGATATAGGTCTTGGATTTTGCCGTGATCGCAGATGGCGCGACAGGCTGCCCACCATGCGGTTGCAGCGAGGTGTGCGAGATACGCCCGACATGCCAGATCTGGGCGACGATCTTGCCGCCGGCAGCGTGAACGCCGTCTGTGACCGTCTTCCAGCCGTCAACAGCTTCTTTCTTATAGAGACCGGGAACGTCGGCGTAGCCCTGGCCCTGCTGAGAGATCGGCGTGCCTTCCGTTACAATCAGACCGGCCGAGGCGCGCTGTTCGTAATATGTGGCGTTCAAATTGTTGGGAATTGCCCCGGGAGACCGGTTGCGGGTGAGGGGCGCCATGACAATTCGGTTGGCGAGGACAATGTCGCCGGCCTGTGCCGGTTCGAAAAGACTGGTCATACGACTTCACTTTCTGGTCGGTTGGCTTGTTTGCGCAGGCATTTGCGCAAGAGGGCTCGAAGCTTGGGATGCTTAGAGATTGGTTTTCAGATGGTCGAGAAATGCGTCGATTGTTTCTTCGTTCCGTTCAAAAAACACCCATTGGCCAACCTTCTTCGATTTTATGAGGCCTGCGGATTGCAGGATCGCAAGGTGCGAGGAGACGGTTGATTGCGACAGACCGCCAACCTGGAACTGGTTGGCGCACACGCCCATACTGAACGGATGATCCTGACAGAAATGCCGTTCCGGGTGTTTCAACCATGCCAGAAACTGCAGTCGTGCCGGATGCGAGATCGCCTTGAGGATGGCCTCCGGGTTCATAAGCGTTTTTCTCTTAAATCTGATGTTGGCGATCTATATATCGGTAGAAATCGATATACAATTCACGTCTCTGTGAAAGCCATGCAAGGATGCACTGGCTATTGCGCTCTCGCGCAAACGCGCCCCGTTTCCACGCTGCATGCTTAGCAAAAAAGAAGGCCGCTGGATTTCTCCGCGGCCTGATAGTTTGAAGGTCAAAAACCTCCAGAGGGGAACAGCTGTCCAGCGCACAAAAGTCAGCCGCGACAGCTGAATTAGATATGGGTGCGCGGTGCCTACAAAACAAGGTTGTATTATGCAGTATTGCGCATATTTGGAGAAAATTATTGCGGGTAAAAAAAGAGGGCCACCGGAAAGATCCAGGGCCCTTTTAAGTGTGAAGGTTAAAAACCTCCAGAGGGGAACAGCTGATGCGGTGGAACTGGGAGGAAAGCCACCGGTGTGCATCAGCTGAGTGCGATATGGTGCTTTTTTGTGCAGACAACAACTCTTTTTTGTGCAGGTCAGGCATGCGATTTACGCAGGCCTGCATCTTTCCGGTACATTTTTTGTGCAGGGCTCTATGCGAAAGTTACGGCTATGCTCCTTCTGATCGGCAGTTAACCGATTGAACTTTATTGACAATTTCATAAGGTCGACTGTTTTTGCGTCAGAAGTTCCAGTTGCGCGCCTTGGCAACGATAAAGTCTCTGAACGCCTTCAGTTTTGCAGCGTTTTTCATCTCGTCGGGATAGCAGAAGTAGGTATCGAATGAGGGAATGTCCGCGGCGAGCGACAACTGAATCAAACCAGGGTCACGTCCAACGATGTAATCCGGCAGGCAGGCGATGCCGATTCCCAGCAGGCAGGCCCGTTTGATCGAGGTCTGGCTGTTAATCTGCAAGTGCGGCGTGCGGGTGTTGTCGGATGAACGACCGGCGTTTTCCAGCCAGTTCACGTCCAGCAGATAGTTGGGAGCCGGTTCACCGAATGAGATGATACGGTGGTTGTCCAGATCCTCGATCGATTGCGGTTCGCCATATCGATTGATGTAGGATGGCGCGGCATAGACGTGCATGTGCACCGTGAACAGCTTGCGCTGGATGAGGTCCGACTGCTGCGGCTGACGCAAGCGGATCGCGCAGTCGGCGTGCCGCATGTTCACGTCGAGTTCCTCGTTGTCGAGGATGAGCTGGATCGACATTTCCGGATAAAGCTGCAGGAATTCCTGTACCTTGTCCGTCAACCAACCCTGACCGAGGCCGACCGTGGTGGTGACGCGCAGCTTGCCGCTGGGCTTCTCCGTCGTTTCGGTCAACTGCATCTTGACGGTTTCAAGCTTCAAAAGCACGTCATGGGCTGTGCGATACAGCAATTCACCCTGTTCCGTGAGGATCAGGCCACGGGCGTGCCGGTGAAACAGTTTGACGCCGACGTCCTGTTCCAATGCGCTGACCTGACGGCTGATCGCCGACTGGGACAGGTGCAGCTTGTCTGCCGCATGGGTAAATGAACCCGCTTCCGCGGCGGCATGGAAAATGCGCAGTTTGTCCCAGTCCAATGGCATCGCCATGCCGATCCTGCCTTTCGATTATTCGGCTGCTACCGCAAGCGGTTGATGTGCGGTCAGATAACGTTCGGCCTCGAGTGCTGCCATGCAACCCATGCCAGCGGCCGTGATAGCCTGTCGATAGATGTCGTCAGTCACGTCGCCGGCAGCAAAAATGCCTTCAACACTCGTTGCCGTGGAATCGGCAGCCGTCCACATGTAGCCATTGTCCTTGAGCTTCACTTTGCCCTTGAACAGTTCGACGGCCGGCGCGTGACCAATTGCGACGAAGACGCCGTCGATCGGCATTTCGCTGATTTCGCCGGTCTTCGTGTCGCGCAACTTCGCACCGGAAACCGATGGTGGCATTGGATGCTTGGCAGGTGCGCCGGTGATCTCAGCCACTTCCGTGTTCCAGAGGATCTTGACGTTTTCCTTGGCGAACAGGCGCTCCTGAAGGATCTTTTCCGAGCGGAAGCTGTCACGCCGATGTACGACGGTGACGGTCTTGGCGATATGGGCGAGATAGAGTGCTTCCTCGACTGCAGAATTTCCGCCACCCACGACGATCACATCCTTGTTGCGATAGAAGAAGCCGTCGCAGGTCGCGCAGGCCGAAACGCCAAAGCCCTGAAAGTGCTGTTCGCTTTCGATGCCAAGCCACTTGGCTTTCGCGCCGGTCGCAATAATCAGTGTGTCTGCGGTCCAGACCTGTCCGGAATCGGTGCGGACGACGAAGGGGCGTACCGTGGTTTCAACTTCGGTTACGAGGTCATTGACGATTTCTGCACCGACGTGGGTTGCCTGCTTCAGCATCTGATCCATCAGCCAGGGACCCTGAATAGGATCGGCAAAGCCTGGATAGTTTTCAACATCCGTGGTGATCATCAACTGGCCACCCTGTTCCATGCCGGCAATCAGCACAGGTTTCAGCATCGCGCGCGCAGCGTAGATCGCGGCCGTGTAGCCGGCGGGGCCGGAACCGATGATTAATACCTTGGTGTGGCGGGCAGACATGGGGTGTTCCTTTCAGCAGGGGTAGAGGCAGTGCCTCAACCCTTCAATTGCCGGTATTTAAGGTTGTCTAGTGCCTTTATTCAAGGGCAGCCTTGCGTTACCAACAAGGCAGTTGTGGATGCCTGTGTAATTTTGTGTCCCGAGAGCGGCATATTCTTGCGAATCCTGCCCCGAATAGTACAAGGAAGTTCTTCCGCTCAAAGAGGAACTCTCCGTGACCAGCGTCGAACTCGATGCCATCGATCTGAAAATATTGCGCGAATTGCAGCGTGACGGCCGCATGACAAATGTAGAGCTTGCTGAACGGGTCGGCATTTCAGCGCCGCCGTGTCTCAGGCGCGTGCGTAAGCTGGAAGAGGCCGGTGTCATCGAAGGCTATCACGCCATGTTGAACGCGCCCAAGCTTGGCTTTGATCTCGTTGCCTTCTGCATGGTCGGTCTCAAGCGCCAATCGGACAGCAATCTCAAAGCCTTCGCTGCTGCAACGGGCGGATGGTCGCTGGTGCGGCAGGCGTGGATGGTCTCAGGCGAAAGCGATTTTTTGCTGCACTGCGTGGCAAAAAACCTGACGGAGTTCCAGGATTTCGTCATTGAGGTTCTGACTGCCGACGAGAATGTCGATACGGTGCGCACCATGCTGACGATCCGTCAGGTCAAACGCGTTGGACTTGTCGAAGTCTAATATCTGTAGCGCGCAGGCGACTGCGCGCTTTTTCAGTTCTGCCGTAGCTTGTCGTAGAGCGCGCCTAGCCGTTCCGATTCGTTTTCCAGCGGGAAGGCGGTGCGGACATGATGGAGTCCGGCATGTGCGTGTTGCCGCGTTTTGTCCGGATCGGCGAGATAGCTTCTGATCGCATCACGCAGCGAATCGTAGTCGCCAGCCTTAACGACCATGCCCGTCTCTCCCTCAGCGATCATTTCCGCGTAAGCGCCTGCATCGCTGGCGACGACGGCGACATCGGATGCCATGGCTTCCAATGGCGTGAGGCCAAAACCTTCGTTGCGGGAAGGGGCAACATAGAGCGACAGTCGTCTGTACCAGGGTTTGATGTCATCCACTTCCCCCTGAAAGATGATGCGTTGTGTGAGGCCGGCGGCTTCTGTATCGGACTTCAGGGAGTCACCGAAGGCCTTATGTTCGGGCGTGACCCGGCCGGAGACCACCGCGGTCCATTCGGGATAGTCGGGCAGTAGCTCGATCATGGCGCGAACGAAAAGATCAGTGCCCTTCTGGTGACGGACACGCCCAAAACAACCGACCAGATATCGACCCGGAAGGCCAGTTGCCGCTATCGTGTCCTCGTCCGTTTTGCCGGGATGAAACAGCGTCGTATCAACGCCATGCATGATGACCTGATGCGGGACTTCCAGAAACGATCCGGAACGACCGCTGGTCGCCACGACCGCATCCATTTTCGAAATCAGCCAGCGGGTGTAGCCGGAGTGACGTCTTTGTGCGGCGGAGGTGAAGAGAAGCTTGACCTTCATACGCAGCACGTCGCGCATGATGATGCCCGGCAACATTTCGATGTTGCGTCGTGCATGCCATATGCGAGGTCCGCCGAGCGGACCGGCCAGCCAAAGCCGCCAAAGATCGCGGAAGCGTACCCATGGCAAATGTGCAGGCAGGCCCGGGCCGATAGCTGCCACCTTTTGTCCCATCCGGTTCTGGGCCGGAATAAGCTGAACAATGGTGGACGTTACGCCCGAAAGTCTTTTTTTAAAATTCGGCGCAAGCACCTGCACATCTTTGAGATCGACCCGAGACAAATTTAACGTTCCGTCTGTTCCGCTAAAACACATTCCGCTCGAATGACGTCACCCGAGCGGAACAGAGATGCAAGATTTCAAAGCAGATGCGGCATGTCTACGCGTCCTATGGAACACGTGACGCCTGGCGGCAGTCAGCCCCACTGTACGGCGAGGATCTCGTATCCTCTTGCGCCGCCCGGTGCGTTAACTTCGATGCTGTCGCCGACTTCCTTGCCAATCAGGGCGCGGGCGATGGGCGAAGAAATGGAGATGCGGCCAGCCTTCACGTCGGCTTCTTGGTCGCCAACGATTTGGTAGGTCTTTTCTTCGTCGCTATCCTCATCGACAAGCTTCACAGTGGCGCCAAACTTGATCTTGGAGCCGGACATCTTGGACAGATCGATGACTTCCGCACGGGCGGTCAGATCTTCCAGTTCGGTGATGCGGCCTTCATTGTGGCTCTGGGCTTCCTTGGCGGCGTGGTATTCGGCGTTTTCCGAAAGGTCGCCGTGGGCGCGCGCTTCCGAAATTGCCTCGATGATGCGCGGACGCTCCTCCTGCTGGCGCCAACGCAGCTCTTCCTGCAACTTGACGAATCCACCCTGAGTCATCGGTACTTTTTCTACCATTTCTTATTCCTTCGCATTCGAGCCGCGGTATTCGCAGACACAAAAAGAAACAGGTTCCGAAGCAGAGCTCCGGAACCGTGTCAAAATCAGAATTAAACCGACTATATCAGAAGACGACAGCGAAATGCCAGAAAATTAAACTTCCCGATAATCGCTATGAAATTCAGTCTCTTATGCAGTTTAGTTGACTTTCGTCATCGGAACATATAGAGAACATTGCATGAGAAAGTCAATCAAAGAGCGGCTTGCCATTCTTTCGGACGCAGCGAAGTACGATGCGTCTTGTGCGTCCAGTGGCACCACGAAACGAAACTCTTCCGCAAGCGGCGGTCTTGGCTCTACAGAAGGTTCGGGCATCTGCCACGCTTATGCGCCAGATGGTCGATGCATCTCCCTGTTGAAAATCCTGCTGACCAATTTCTGTATCTACGATTGCGCCTATTGCATCAATCGCTCCTCAAGCAATGTCGAGCGGGCACGCTTTACCGTCGAGGAGGTCGTCTGGTTGACGCTGGAGTTCTATCGGCGAAACTACATCGAGGGCCTTTTTTTATCCTCCGGCATCATTCGCTCGTCTGACCATACGATGGAAGAACTGGTGCGTGTCGCACGCGAATTGAGAGTAACGCATGGATTTCGCGGCTACATCCATCTGAAATCCATTCCGGAAGCGTCTGCGCATCTCGTGGAAGAAGCCGGACTCTACGCCGACCGTCTGTCGATCAATATCGAGCTTCCCACCGATAGCGGTATCGGCAAATTCGCGCCGGAGAAACATCCCAACAATATCCGACGGTCGATGGCCGATATTCGCCTCAAGATCGAAGAGGCGGGTGAGCCGACGCTGAAAAGCAAGCGTGTCAAAAAGTTTGCTCCCGCAGGGCAAAGCACGCAGATGATCGTTGGCGCCGATGGTGCGGATGACGGCACCATTCTTTCAACAAGTGCGCGACTCTATGGCAGCTATGGTTTGCGACGCGTCTATTATTCAGCCTTCAGCCCGATCCCTGATTCATCGAAAAATCTGCCGTTGATCAAGCCGCCACTGATGCGGGAGCACAGGCTGTATCAGGCCGATTGGCTTTACCGGTTTTACGGCTTCGATATTGGAGAAATTATCTCCACACAAAAGAATGGGATGCTGGACCTCGACATCGACCCGAAGCTCGCTTGGGCGCTCGGCAATCGGCAGTCGTTTCCGGTGGATGTGAACAAGGCGGATCGAGAGCTTTTGCTGCGGGTTCCGGGATTTGGCGTCAAGACCGTCAATTCAATCCTGTCATCCCGGAGATTTCGCCGGCTGCGGCTCGAGGATATCGGTCGCTTTGGCGCTTCCTTGAAAAAGGTGAAGGCGTTTGTGGTGGCAGATGGCTGGGTGCCGGGAAAACTGACGGAACGCCCTGATCTGCGTGCCATGTTCGCGCCGCAGCCGGAACAATTGTCGTTGCTGTAATGTACAGGATCGTGCTGGAGGGACGGGGAGATTTTGCCGAGTGGCGCAATGCCGCGCGCGCCTGTCTTCTGGCCGGTATTTCACCAGACCAGATAGACTGGCGATGTCGTGACGATGGCGCGGATTTGTTTGGTTTTGACGAGGGCTCCGTTTTCCCCGCAGCAACAGGTTCCGCGTCTTTCAGTGTTCCCTCTGCATTCCTGCCGCTTGCCGAGGCCGTCATCTGTCACAGTGATCGTGCCCGGTTTGCTCTGCTCTATCGTTTGTTGTGGCGGTTGCGTGAAGATCGGGCACTTCTGCAATTCAAATCCGACGCGGATGTCGTTGACGCCCGGCACATGGAAAAATCCGTCCGTCGCGACAGTCACAAGATGACGGCCTTTGTCCGTTTCAAGGAAGTGCCCCTGGCTGAAGAGGAGGTCGGTCGGCGGCGGTTTATCGCATGGTTTGAGCCGGATCACTTCATTGTGGAGCGCAAGGCCGATTTTTTCCAACGGCGGTTCACAGACATGGATTGGCTGATTGCAACCCCGAAGGGATCTGCCCGATGGGATGGAGAGACGTTGAAGACGTCGCGGGAGGCGGCAGAAAAACCCGATCTATCCGATGAAGCGGATGAACTCTGGCGGACCTATTACGCCAATATTTTCAATCCGGCCCGATTGAAGATCAAGGCTATGACGGCGGAGATGCCAAAGAAATATTGGAAAAACCTGCCTGAGGCAGCGCTAATTCCGGATCTGATCCTCGGTGCGGAGGCACGTGTTCTGGAGATGGCGGCGAAAGCCGCGAGCGAACCCCAACCATTCCATCACCGGCTCCAGACGGCACGAACAAACATGCCCGCACCAGAATTGCCCGATGCCAACAGCCTCGGGGGATTGAGGGATAAGGCGCAGGGCTGCACGCTTTGTCCGATCCATTGCAAAGCCACGCAAACTGTCTTTGGCGAGGGACCGGCTGATGCCGACGTAATGATCGTCGGTGAGCAGCCGGGCGATCACGAAGATCTGGCTGGCAGGCCTTTTGTGGGCCCGGCAGGAAAGGTATTTGACCAGACGCTCGCGGTTGTCGGAATGGACCGTTCGAAACTTTATGTCACCAATGCCGTCAAGCACTTCAAATATGAAAGCCGTGGCAAAAAGCGTATTCACCAGCGTCCGGATGCGGGAGAAGTGCAGCGATGCAGGTGGTGGCTGACGCGGGAAATCGACCTCATTCAGCCGAAACTGATTGTCGCAATGGGCGCCACTGCGGTTTTCGCTCTGACTGGAATGAAAGAAAAACTATCAGATTTGCGCGGCAAGCCTATACCGATGGATGGTGGCAGAATGCTGTTCATCACCGTGCATCCATCCTATCTGCTTCGCATTCCAGAAAGCGCGAAGCGCAACGAAGAACTACAAAGATTTCAAGATGATATGACAAGCATCAGGCGGCTGGTTGATACCGGCATTGTCGCCTGATTGTTCTGTGCTGTTTCACTTCGTCACTCTTCGATGTGTGCCTTGGCGTAGATCTTTTTGGCAATCGCGGCAAGAAGCAACAATGTCACCGATGCCAGTAGGCAGCAGGCCGCGAAACCAAGGGAAAAGCCGTTTCGGGCAATATCCAACCAGGCTTGCTGACCAGTCACGCCCATTGCCTTTGCGGTCTCCACCGCACCCGCGAGCGTGGATGAGACCGCAGTGGCCTGATCTTCGCTCAGGCTCGACAGATCGGTGTTGCTCAGGGACATACGATAAATAACGGTGCCGAGGCTGCCGAGCAGCGCCACCCCCAAGGCACCGCCGAATTCCGCACTGGTTTCGGAGATTGCTGATGCGGAACCCGCCCGTTCAGGTGGGGCGGTTCCGACGATAAGCCCTGTTGTGGTGAGAATGACCGGGACGAAACCAAGTCCGATCAGCGTACTGGCGCCAAGAATGCCGTAGATCGACTGGCTATATGCGGCAATGGCCATGACCGCTGTGCCCAAGGCGTTGATGACAAGACCGATCAGCACGGTCTTGACTGCACCAAGCCTATTGGTGAACCGGTAGGCTTGCAGCGACATGATGGTGAAAACCAGCGCAGAGGGCAGTGACCAGATGGCTGCGGAAAGTGGTGTCAGATCGAGGACAAGCTGCAAATAGAGATTTTGGTAGAGAAAGACGCC
This sequence comes from Agrobacterium tumefaciens, assembly GCA_025559845.1. Taxonomy (NCBI): domain Bacteria; kingdom Pseudomonadati; phylum Pseudomonadota; class Alphaproteobacteria; order Hyphomicrobiales; family Rhizobiaceae; genus Agrobacterium; species Agrobacterium tumefaciens. The sequence goes on along the minus strand of CP048469.1, from coordinate 2,316,442 downwards.
GAAAACGAAAAAAACGCCAGCGAGATTAACGACCAGAGAGGCGTTGAAAGCCGGAATGCGAAAGAGCTGCAGGTCTATCAGCGGATGCTCAAGCCGTTTTTGCCGCCGCAGGAAGACGGCGCCGAAGCAGAGGCCAATCACGATGGCGAGCAACTGATCTGCTTGAAACCCATAAGCTGCCATATGTTTGAAGCCGTAAATGACCGGCAGAACCGTTGCGAGTGAGAGAACGACGCTCAGGAGGTCGATCGATGCACCCTCGCTGTTCTTGTATTCCGGCAACAGGAACGGGGCGACGGCGAGAAGCGCCAGCATGATCGGAATATTGATAAGGAATACAGCTCCCCAGTGAAAATATTGCAGCAGGAAGCCGCCAATCAGCGGGCCGATCACGCCGCCGAGCGCGAAGGCGGTGCCCCAGATGCCTATGGCACGGTTGCGTTCGGCCTCACTCCTGAACATGTTGACGATGAGCGAGAGTGTGGAAGGCGCAATCGTCGCGCCGGCGATACCGAGAAGTGCCCGCGAAATGATGAGCTGCTGAGATGTGGAAGAAAACGCGGCGAGTGCAGATGCGATGCCAAAGGCAAAGGCGCCGATCAACAGGACGCGACGGCGCCCGATACGGTCACCCAGCGTGCCCATGGTCACGAGAAACCCTGCGACCATGAAGCCGTAGATGTCGTTGATCCACAGAAGCTCCGAAGCGGATGGGTCGAGATCAGCGACGATTGCTGGGATCGCAAGAAACAGCACCGACAGATCCATCGAATAGATCAGGCAGGCGATAGACAACACAAAGAGACCGATCCATTCGCGCCTGCCTGCCAGCTCTTCTTCCGGTGTCGCTTCCATCCTCTGGCCTTCCCGTGCACATGAAGAGTTCATTGAAACTGCGAAAACGAGCAAACGTCAAAATAGATGCCTGATCGACAATGGCATTGGTCGAGGCACCGGTGATTTGGTGCGCTTTATATTGTTATCGCTGCAGGACAACCTCTTCCAATCGGTCGAAGTTCTGCTCGTTGGCAGCAGCGATAAACTTTTTGATTTCCAGATTTTCATCTGTTGCGTCAAACAGCATTCGCCAGTTCAGCAATGTGCCGTCTTCCTGTTCCGTAAAGTCGATTTCCATCGTGTAAACGTGCATCGGCTCGTGATGCAGGAAGACGATGCGTGCCGGTGCCGTGATCTCCTGAAACGTGGAAGTGTTGTGAAAATCGGTGCCATTGGACGCCGTCATGGTGATCTGCCACGTGCCTCCGGGCCTGAAATCGAAGGCGCCAATTGTGTTGGTGAAGCCATGCGGGCCCCACCATTGCGCCAACAGTTCGGGCTCCGAGAAAGCCCGGAACAGCGTTTCGCGATCGACGTCAAACAGCCGCTCGTTCAGAACTTCCATTTTGTCCGTCATATACGCCTCCATCCACCAGGGCTTCCATTGTTTTGCCGAGCCGATCGGCAAACTCTGGACAAAACAAAACCGGCCAACATTGCTGCTGGCCGGTTTCTTATATCACAGTCGCTCAGAAGTAGCTCTGCAGCGGCTTCACTTCCAGATTGCCGGCCTTGAGAGCCTTGATCGCCAGTGCGGCGGCTTCGGCGCCAGCCATGGTGGTGTAGTAGGGCACCTTCTGCATCAGCGTGGCGCGACGCAGCGACTTGGAGTCGGAGATCGCCTTGTTGCTGTCGGTGGTGTTGATGACGAGCTGAACCTGACGGTTACGGATGGCGTCCTCGATATGCGGACGGCCTTCCTGCACCTTGTTGATCTTCTCGGCATTGATGCCCTGCTCGGCGAGGAAGCGTTGCGTGCCGCCGGTCGCTAGAACCTTGAAGCCGATTTCAACCAGAATGCGGATAGCCGGCAGAACGCGTTCCTTGTCCTCGTCGCGCACCGATACGAACACTGCACCAGAACGTGGCAGGTCGACGCCTGCACCGAGCTGGCTCTTCGCGAATGCCAGTGCGAAGTCGGTGTCGAGACCGATAACTTCACCCGTGGAGCGCATTTCCGGTCCAAGCAGGATATCGACGCCGGGGAAGCGCGCGAACGGGAATACGGCCTCCTTGACGGCAATATGCTTCAGGTCGCGCGGATCTGGCTTTTCGCCATAAGCAGCAATCGCCGGATCGAGCTTTTCACCAGCCATGACGCGGGCGGCGATCTTGGCGATCGGTGCGCCGATAGTCTTGGCGACGAAAGGCACCGTACGCGAGGCGCGCGGGTTGACTTCCAGAACGTAGATCGTGCCGTCCTTGATGGCGTACTGAACGTTCATCAGGCCGCCGACATTCAATGCCTTGGCAAGAGCCGTCGTCTGGCGCTCCAGTTCGTCGACAATCTCCTTCGACAGAGAGCGAACCGGAAGCGAGCAGGCGGAGTCACCGGAATGGATGCCGGCTTCTTCGATGTGCTCCATGATGCCGGATACGAAGACGCTTTCGCCATCGCACAGTGCATCGACGTCAACTTCGACAGCGTTCGTCAGGTAGCTATCGAACAGCAGCGGGTTCTTGCCAAGCAGGGTGTTGATCTGGCCGGTCTTGTCGTTCGGGTAGCGCTGCTTGATGTCTTCCGGAACGAGGCCCGGAACCGTATCCAGCAGGTAGGTCTGGAGCTGGCCTTCCGAATGAATGATCTGCATGGCGCGACCGCCCAGAACGTAGGATGGGCGAACCACCAGCGGGAAGCCGATTTCGGAAGCAACGAGGCGAGCCTGCTCAACCGAGTAGGCAATACCATTGTTCGGCTGGGCGAGGTCCAGCTTCATCAGCAACTTCTGGAAGCGGTCGCGGTCTTCGGCGAGGTCGATCATGTCAGGCGCGGTGCCGAGGATCGGGATACCGTTCTTCTCGAGTGCCTCGGCCAGTTTCAGTGGCGTCTGGCCACCGAACTGAACGATCACGCCAACAAGTTCACCCTTTTCCTGCTCGGCGCGCATGATTTCGATGACGTCTTCCGCAGTCAGCGGCTCGAAATACAGGCGGTCGGAGGTGTCGTAGTCGGTCGAGACCGTTTCCGGGTTGCAGTTGATCATGATGGCTTCGAAGCCTGCGTCCTTCAGGGCGAAGGCAGCATGGCAGCAGCAATAGTCGAACTCGATGCCTTGGCCGATACGGTTCGGACCACCACCGAGGATCACGACCTTCTTGCGATCCGAAACCTGAGCTTCCGAGCGCAACGCGCCAACGAACGGCGTTTCGTAGGTCGAATACATGTAGGCGGTCGGCGAGGCAAACTCGGCAGCGCAGGTGTCGATGCGCTTGAAGACCGGGCGGACGTTCAGGCTGTTGCGCAGTTCGGCAACTTCCTTCGGGCGCTTGCTGGTCAGGCTTGCCAGGCGGGCATCGGAGAAGCCCATGGCCTTCAGCATACGCAGGTTTTCTGCGTCGGTCGGCAGGCCATGTTCGCGAATACGCGCTTCCGTGTCGACGATCGCCTTGAACTGGGCGATGAACCACGGATCGATCTTGGAGTTCTCGTGCACTTCCTCTTCGGTCATGCCCATGCGCAGTGCCTGAGCGACCATGCGCAGGCGATCCGGGGTCGGTGTGCCGATGGCCGCGCGAATGGCGTTCTTGGAGCCTTCGCCTTCTTCGTAGCCGGGGATTTCGATCTCATCGAGACCGGTCAGACCGGTTTCCATACCGCGCAGTGCCTTCTGCAGCGATTCTGCGAAGGTACGGCCGATGGCCATGACTTCACCGACCGACTTCATGGCGGTGGTCAGGATCGGAGAGGCGCCAGGGAACTTCTCGAAGGCGAAACGCGGGATCTTGGTGACCACGTAGTCGATGGACGGTTCGAACGAAGCGGGGGTTGCACCACCGGTGATGTCGTTTTCGAGTTCGTCCAGCGTGTAGCCAATGGCCAGCTTCGCAGCGATCTTGGCAATCGGGAAGCCGGTTGCCTTGGAGGCCAGAGCCGAGGAGCGCGACACGCGCGGGTTCATTTCGATGACGACCAGACGGCCGTCCTTCGGGTTGACGGCGAACTGGACGTTCGATCCGCCGGTTTCAACGCCGATCTCGCGCAGCACCGCAATCGAGGCGTTACGCATGATCTGGTATTCCTTGTCCGTCAAAGTGAGGGCAGGAGCTACCGTGATGGAGTCGCCGGTGTGGACGCCCATCGGGTCGATGTTTTCGATCGAGCAGATGATGATGCAGTTGTCCGCCTTGTCGCGGACCACTTCCATTTCATATTCCTTCCAGCCGAGAACCGATTCTTCGACCAGAACTTCGGTGGTGGGCGATGCGTCGAGACCGCCGGAAACGATGTCGAAGAATTCCGAGCGGTTGTAGGCAATGCCGCCGCCGGTGCCGCCAAGCGTGAAGGACGGGCGGATAATGGCCGGCAGACCGACGTGATCGATGGCCTGAGCTGCAATTGCCATGGCGTGGGCCATGTAACGCTGCTTGCGATCGGTTTCGCCGAGGTTCCACTGGTTTTCAAGATCGTCCAGCGCCTTGTCCAGGTCCGTGCCGGAAAGCTTGGCTTTCAGTTCCGAACGGGCTGCTTCATGCTTTTTGCGGTCGGCGTCCTTGATCTCGGTGGCATTGGCCAGCATCGAGCGCGGGGTTTCAAGGCCAATTCTCGCCATGGCTTCGCGGAACAGAGCGCGGTCTTCAGCCATATCGATGGCTTCCGGCTTGGCGCCGATCATTTCGACGTTGTAGCGGTCGAGAACGCCCATGCGCTTCAGAGAGAGGGCAGTGTTGAGAGCCGTCTGGCCGCCCATCGTTGGCAGAAGCGCGTCCGGGCGCTCCTTGGCAATGATCTTCGCCACGACTTCCGGTGTGATCGGCTCGACATAGGTTGCGTCAGCAAGACCCGGGTCGGTCATGATCGTTGCCGGGTTGGAGTTGACGAGGATGACGCGGTAGCCTTCCTCCTTCAGAGCCTTACAGGCCTGCGTGCCGGAATAGTCGAATTCACATGCCTGACCGATAACAATCGGTCCAGCGCCGATGATAAGAATGGACTTGATATCTTGGCGCTTCGGCATGGGCTCTCGTTCCGTTTTTTTGTTGCGCAAAAATCGGCCATGGTGAGATTTCACCGGCCGGGCGCGCAACTTCAAATGTTTTCAGGCTAGAAGCGGCTTATAGGCAAATGTTTTTGAGAACGGAACCCCATAAATTCCGGAATCGACAGAAACTCTTAATATATCGGTACACGGTCTGCGTAGCGCGCCAGCGCTTGGGCGCTGTAGGGCCGACTGACGGGTATTTCCGAACCGTCCCGGGTCACGATGAAAAGGCGTCCGGCCTGTTTTTTCAGCGACATCACATCCGCATCTGAAATCCAGTGAGATCGGTGAACCTGCAATCCCTTCGCATTGCCCACTTCGCGCAGCGCATCTGCAAAATGCAGAAGAACGAGTTGATGCCCGCGCGTGGTTACAACATCCGTATAGTGATCCTGGACTGACAACCGTAGCAATTCGGCTCTATTTTGCGCATCATGCAGAGTGTATATCTCGGTGGCATCGTGGTGGCGGGGGCTTTCACATTCGTCCCGGGGCGTATCATGCAAGCTGCCGTTTTTGGATCCGGTCCCGTGGATTTCATGTCCTTGCTTCCTGTCGTCATCATCTTCGCGTTTTTCTGTTTTGCCGTCTGGTACCAGCGTCCCCACGCGATCTGACGCAAGACACCGTCTCCTCTGCTGTCTTCGGGAACAAGATGCGTTATAGTATCGTTGTTCAGCGGTTATTGAGGCGGTCTTTCGCCGGGAGAAAAGCATGGAATGGAGAGGGCGCCGCCAGTCAGACAATATTGAAGACAGGCGCGGAATGTCGGCTGGGTCGGGTTCATCGGGTGGCGATCCGTTTGGGCGAGGTGGATTGCGCGTGCCGGTTGGCCGGCGCGGTGGCGGTATCGGGATCGGCGGTATTCTGCTTATTCTGCTGATAAGCTGGGTGCTTGGCATCAACCCGCTGACGCTGCTTTCAGGCGGTGATGTTTCTCTTGATGGCGGCAGTACGACGCAACAGACCGGTACGCGGCCGCAGGGCCAGTCGTCCGATGACACGACCGCGTTCGTTCGGACGGTTCTTGCCGAAACCGAGGACACCTGGAGCGGTATTTTCCAGTCTGCCGGTGAAACCTACGAGAAGCCAACACTGGTGCTCTTTTCCGGGCAGGTGTCGTCGGCTTGCGGTTATGCATCGGCAGCAAGCGGGCCATTCTATTGCCCGACGGACCGCAAGGTCTATCTCGACACCAGTTTCTTCAAGGAACTCGATCAGCGTTTCGGAGCGTCCGGCGACTTTGCGCAGGCGTATGTGATTGCCCATGAGGTTGGTCACCATGTGCAAAACCTGACCGGCGTGTTGCCGGAATTCAATCGTCGCCGTCAGTCGATGAGCCAGGTCGATGCCAACCGCATGTCGGTCCGCGTTGAACTTCAGGCGGACTGCTACGCGGGTATCTGGGGTAAGTTCACCGAGCAGAAGGGCATTCTGGAGACCGGCGATCTGGAAGAGGCGCTCAATGCCGCTCACCAGATCGGTGACGACACGTTGCAGAAGCAGACGCAGGGTTATGTGGTACCGGACAGCTTCAACCACGGTACATCGGCCCAACGCGCGGAATGGTTCAAGCGTGGTTTCCAGAACGGTCGTGTCGAGGATTGTGATACATTCTCGGCCGATATCTGACCAAGATACAGAAAGGGGCCATTCGGCCCCTTTTCTTTACCGGATCAACAGCGCCACAGCGTACATGCCGAGTGCGAAGATGGTGTGGGCAACCAGGTTCAGGAAACGGACCTTGTTAGGATTGGGTGTTTTCGAGGCTGCCCAGCCGATGCCAAGGCCGGGCTGCAGCAGGAACCAGCCAGCGCCGACGGTTATGATGCCAACGATCCAGGGCAGGAGGAAAGTCGGGTTCGCGAACCACGACGCCGGAACCACGAGCGCCAGAATGATGCCGTAGAGGATGCCGACGGCGTAGTGTGAAATCCAGCCGAGCGTCAGCTCGTGATCGTAAGGCGCGGCATTGGCGATGCTGTCATGGAAGACTCTGCCTTTCGGCACATGCCAGAACCAGCGGCCGACGGGTGCCCAGTTTGGTGCCGGCTGGCCGAAAAAGCGGTGCAGGACAATCGCCCAGATGTCCATGAAGACGGTTCCGCCAATCCCCATCAACACGCCGCGCCACAACACTTCAAACATGCGTTTCCTCCATCAAAATCTACCATCTCCTGTCTACAGGAGAGTCTTGGGGCAGAAGAGAGTTTTCCCGACACAGTTGAAATAAAAATGGCCGGATCGCTCCGGCCATTCCTTTGTCTCATGCGTCTTTTTTACGCTGCGCGCCCATAGCTGGAGGCGGAGCCGTAACGTTCGGCTTCCAGCTTGAACTGTGCCAGCAGCTCATTGAGGGCGGCCGCTTCTGTGGCCAGGCCGTGGCTTGCCGCCGTCTGCTCTTCGACCATGGCGGCATTCTGCTGCGTGCCCTGGTCGATGGTGTTGATGGCGGTATTGATTTCCTGAAGACCTGTCGACTGTTCGCGCGAGGCGGTAACGATCGCGTTGATGTGCCGGTTGATTTCCTGCACTTCGCGGACGATCGTTTCCAAGGCCTTTCCAGCGTTGCCGACCAGGTCGACACCAGACTGGACCTGCGATGTCGATGTGTTGATCAGCGTCTTGATTTCCTTCGCCGCATTGGCGGAACGCTGCGCAAGTTCGCGGACTTCCTGAGCCACGACAGCGAAGCCTTTGCCGGCCTCGCCAGCGCGTGCGGCTTCAACGCCGGCATTCAGAGCCAGAAGGTTGGTCTGGAAGGCGATATCGTCGATCACGCCAATGATCTTGGAGATTTCCGACGACGAGCTTTCGATGCCTTCCATGGCCCGAACAGCATCGCCGACGATCACGCCGGATTGTTCGGCATTGTTGCGGGTGCGCTCGACCAGACGGCCAACTTCCTCTGCACGGTGTGCGGAATCCTTGACTGTGGTGGTGATTTCTTCCAGTGCCGCAGCGGTTTCTTCAACAGAGGCAGCCTGCTGTTCGGTGCGCCGCGCCAGATCGTCGGCCGACTGGCGGATCTCAGTGGCACCGGCATCAATGGCGCGGGCATTCTGGCCGACAGTGATCAGCGCCGCGTTCAGCTTGGCGACGGAGTTGTTGAAGTCGCTGCGCAAACGGTCGATACGCGTTACGAATGGCGTCTGGATGCGGTAATTCAGGTCGCCTTCTGACAGATGAGCAAGGCCTGTTGCCAGGGCATCGACTGCGAATTGAATGTCCTGTGCGTCCTTGGCCGCCAGTCTTTCGCGCTCGTTGCGTTCCTGTTCGGAGAGATTGCGGGTGTGCTCGGCATTGTCCTCAAGGCGCAGGCGCTCAAGGGCATTGGAGCGGAACACCGCAACTGCGGCTGCCATGGAGCCGATCTGATCGGTGCGTTCCTGACCGGGAATGGCAGCGTCGAGGTTGCCGGCTGCCAGACCTTCCATCGCTGCCGTCATCTGCGTGACCGGACGGATGACGATCCTGCTGAGCAGGGTGGCCAGCAGGCCGATCATGACGACGACGGCCAGGATCGTTGCGACAGTGGCAGCAATGCGGAACTGTCCAATCGCGCTGTAGGCAAGATCGGAGTCGACAACGAAGCCAAGATACCATTCGACAGACGGCAGACCAGCGACAGGAATGAAGCTGGTGATCTTGCCCTTGCCGTCAATATCGGTTTCCGAGATTGCCGAAGAAATTGCCGGTGTATTGACCTTGAAGAGATCGGTCATCGGCTTGCCGACGAATTTCGCATCCGGGTGGATCAGGATTTTGCCATCCTTGCTGACGAGGAAGGCATAACCATCCGTGCCGGCGTCGACTGACTTGATCATCGTGACGAGCGTGTCGAGCGAGAAGTCGCTGCCGGTCACGCCTGCAAGCGTACCGTTGATGTTCACGGGCACCGCCGCGGTAATGATGAGACCGCCGGTCGAGGCGTCGGCGTATGGTTCGGTCAGTACCGGCTTGCCAGCCTTTACCGCATCCGAGTACCAGGGGCGCTTGCGCGGGTCGTAATCAGCCGGCAGCGGCTGTGCAGGCCATGTGGTGAACTTGCCGCTCGATGCGTCACCGAAGTAGGTGGACATGAACTGGCCGGTCAGTACATCGTTTTGCAGGAACTGTACCTTGGCGCCATCGTCGGTCAGCTTGCCAAGTGTCTTGGCGACCGTGTCGGTCAGCATGATGCGACCATTCAGCCAGTTGGCAATGCTTTGTGAGGCCTGCTTTCCGGAGGATTCAATGTTCTCGGCTACGGAATTGGTCGTGACCTTGCGCTGCAAGCTATCGATGTAGGCCGAAAAACCCACAAAAGCGGCGACGACAAGAAGGGACGCGGCAAGCAGAATGCGCGTCATCAGATTGGATTTTTTCGACAAGCTACACGTCCTTGGGGGCGAATGCGCACGTAAGGGCGCCTCTGGAAACGTTGGGGAAACATGCCTGGAAGGCAGGGGCGCTCTGCGTCATGCAGCCGAGCTTGATACGCGTTCAAGCGGTAATCGAACTGATAATGTAAATTAGTAAAATTCAGTTAAATTTGATTTTTTCCAAGTTTACGTCCGAATAGATCAAGTTTTTTGCTGTTTTGCATAAATTTTAATCGTGGATTGGTGCGCTTGCGCGCAGGAAGCGAATATTTTATTCATCAAGCTTTGATCGTCTCCGGAAATATGGCGACGGCTACCAGTCGGGTGAATTTAAATGTCTTCGTCGGTTATGACAGAGTCCGTTCGTTCTGGAACGGGTTCGTGGTTCTCGCATTTTCGGGCTACGCTAGCGCTGGGCATTCCGCTCATCGGTGCGCAGCTCGCACAGCTTGGCATCCATACGACCGACATGGTGATCGTCGGTCAGCTCGGTGCGGAAAAGCTGGCGGCCATGGTGCTTGCCGGGCAGTTCTATTTTGTTGTCTTCATTTTCGGTTCCGGCTTCTCCGTGGCCGTCGTGCCGATGGTGGCCCAGGCCTACGGGCAGGGCGATGCGACGGCTGCGCGCCGGTCGCTGCGCATGGGGATGTGGGTGGCTATCGCCTACTGGTTCCTGTCCTTGCCGATCTTTTTCAATGCCGAGCGGATTTTGATCGCCCTCGGCCAGAACCCTGCTGTGGCGGCCCTGACGGGACATTATCTCGCCATCGCGCAATTTGCGCTTCTGCCGGCCCTGCTTTTTTATGTTCTGCGCGGGCTCGTCAGCGCGATCGGCCGGGCGGGTATCATTCTCTATGTCACCATCATCATGCTGGTGATAAACGGCGTGTTTGCCTACGCGCTGGTTCTTGGCCATTTCGGTCTTCCGGCACTTGGCATGAACGGGGCTGCCGTCGTTGCCGTCATCGTCAACGCTTTCAGTTTTATCTTTATCGTCGGTTACGTGCAGACGCGTGACGAAACGCGGCAATACGAACTGTTTGTCCGCTTCTGGAGGCCGGACTGGCACGCTTTGTGGGAAGTGCTGCGTCTCGGGCTGCCCATCAGCATCACCATCCTTGCCGAGGTGACGCTGTTTGCTGCGGCTTCGATCCTCATGGGGCAAATCGGCACTGTCGAACTGGCTGCCCACGGCATCGCGCTTCAACTGGCGTCCATCGCCTTCATGATCCCGCTTGGTCTGTCTCAGGCGGCGACGGTCAGGGTCGGGATTGCACGTGGCCAGCGGGATTATACCGCTCTGGTGCGGGCGGCGGTGACTGTTTATGTCATTGCCTGTGCGATTGCATTGTGCGGCGGTATCCTGTTTGCAATGGCTCCGCAGTTCCTCGCGCAGTGGTTCCTCGACGCGAAATTGCCAGAAGCGCCTGAGGTGCTTGCTTATGCCAGCGGGCTTGTGGTGATTGCCGGTGTGTTTCAGCTTGTGGACGGTATTCAGGCGGTTGCCGCCGGTCTCCTTAGGGGACTGAAGGATGCCCGTATTCCGGCAATGCTGGCACTGGTTTCCTATTGGCCAATCGGGCTGGCGCTGGCCTGGACCATGGCCTTTCCATTCGGGCTCGGCGGGCGCGGCATCTGGTTCGGCTTTCTGATCGGCCTATCGACCGCCGCCATTCTGCTGACGATCCGTTTTGTCATTCTGGTAAAGCATGAAATGAAAACGGCCCGCTAAAAGCGGGCCGTTTCTAATTTCCTGATTTGATCGATCCGGATCAACGCTCTGCGAGTGCCGGTTCGCCCTTCTTCTCACGCAGCAGGTTGACGAAGCGACGGAACAGGTAGTGGCTGTCCTGCGGGCCGGGCGAAGCTTCCGGGTGATGCTGAACCGAGAAGACCGGCTTGCCAACGATGCGCAGGCCACAATTGGTGCCGTCGAACAGGGAGATGTGGGTCTCTTCAATGCCATCAGGCAGAGATTTCGTGTCGACCGCAAAGCCGTGGTTCATGGAAACGATCTCCACCTTGCCGGTGGTGAAGTCCTTGACCGGGTGGTTCGCGCCGTGGTGACCCTGATGCATCTTCTCGGTCTTGGCGCCAACGGCGAGGCCGAGCATCTGGTGGCCGAGGCAGATACCGAAGATCGGCAATTCGCTTTTGATGAGGTTCTGGATGACCGGAACGGCATATTCGCCGGTTGCGGCCGGGTCGCCAGGGCCGTTGGAGAGGAATACGCCATCCGGCTTCAGAGCCAGAATGTCTTCTGCCGAGGTCTGTGCCGGAACAACCGTGACCTTGCAATCAAGACCGGCGAAGAGGCGCAGGATGTTGCGCTTCACACCGAAATCGACGCAGACGACGTGATACTTGGCGTCGGCGTCGCCGAGCGTGCCGTAACCCTGGTTCCAGACCCATGGGGTTTCCGTCCAAGTGGATGACTGGCCGGAGGTTGCTTCGATCGCGAGGTCGAGGCCAACAAGACCGCTCCAGGCCTTCGCTTCAGCCTTCAAGGCTTCGATATCGAAAACGCCGTTCGGGTCATGGGCGATGACTGCGTTCGGTGCGCCGTGCTCACGAATCCAGGCTGTCAGGGCGCGCGTATCGATGCCGCAAAGGCCGATGACGCCGCGTGCCTTCAGCCATGCATCGAGATGCTTGACGGCGCGGAAGTTGGAAGGATCAGTGATGTCAGCTTTGAAGATCACGCCAACTGCGCCGCGACGAGCGGCTGGCGTCAGGTCTTCAATGTCTTCTTCGTTGGTACCGACATTACCGATATGCGGGAAGGTGAAGGTAACGATCTGGCCGAGGTAAGAAGGATCTGTAAGAATTTCTTCGTAGCCTGTCAGAGCCGTGTTGAAGCAGACTTCAGCCTGCACCTTGCCGGTTGCGCCGATACCGGTTCCCTCGATCACTGTGCCATCGGCAAGAACAAGCATTGCGGTTGGTTTGCGGGTAGTCCAGGGAGCTGTCTCGGTCATCTCGTTCCGTTTCTGCCGCTTCGCACCCCGCCTCTTGAAAGGCAGGGGGTAAGTGGCCATTTTTGGTCGCAGGCAAGGGCGCGCGAAAACCTCGCGTTTCAACCCTTCGTTAAAATCTCGTGCAGGTGCCGGAAAATAACGAAAGGAGCCCACGCGGTCAACCGTAGGCTCACGATTCACGCGGATTTAAACCCTCGTGTTTTCAAGGTCTTACGCAATTGATTTGCCGGGCCTTGTTTGCTCGTTTATGTCGTTCCAAAAAATAAGGCGGAAAGTTCGTGCGCCACACGGCGCAAAATATGCTTTCCCAAGGAGAAGAAGAAATGATGCGCGACGTGTTCGCAAATGCTTTGAAGGACGCTCTGAAGGCGCGTGATTCCAGACGTACGTCTACCGTGCGACTGATCCAGGCCGCCATCAAGGATCGTGATATCGCCAATCGCGGCGTGGGCAAGGACCCTGTCAGCGATGACGAAATCATGCAAATCCTGACCAAGATGGTCAAGCAGCGCGAAGAATCGGCCAATATCTATGACGGTGCCGGTCGCGCCGAACTGGCCGCGCAGGAGCGCGAAGAGATCGTCATCATCAAGGAATTCATGCCGGAGGAAATTCCGGCGGAGAAGGTCCGTGAACTCTGCCAGGCTGTTATCGCCGAGACGGGTGCTGCTGGTCTGCGCGACATGGGCAAATGCATGAATGCGCTCAAGGAGCGTTACCCTGGGCAGATCGACTTTGCGAAGGCTTCCGGCGTCGTGAAGGACCTTTTGAAGTAACGTTACTTCAAGCTCAAAAAATAAAGGCAGGGCAGATGTGGGCTGCCCTGCCTTTTTTCTGCTGGCGCTCTGCGCTCCGGCGGATAAAGAGCACTGTCTGTCGCAGGTAATTTTTCGGGGGACGTACCTGCTTCGCCAGCAGCTATATCTGTAAGTAGCGCTGCCTGTAGGTGAGGTTTTACCGCCGGGTTCCCGCACGCTCAAATTACAAAAACATAATTTTTGCTGATGTTGCGCCGCCACAAATTCGCCGGATGCCAGAGCAAGGCGAAGCGGCCGTGGTTTTGTGGCCTGTGAATAGCGGGAATTCTTTATCTTAAAGTTTGGTATCGGTGCCGTTGTGCGCTTATATGAAAGACTGGCCTCGAACAGGTAACCCATGCGCTTTTCCAATTCTTTTCTCGATGAGATTCGCGACCGCGTGCACATCTCCGATGTGATTGGGCGTCGTGTGTCCTGGGACAAGAAGAAGACCAATACCTCGCGCGGTGACTATTGGGCATGCTGCCCGTTTCATGGGGAAAAGAGCCCGAGTTTTCACTGTGAAGACCGCAAGGGCCGTTACCATTGTTTCGGATGCGGCGTTTCCGGCGATCATTTTCGGTTCCTCACCGACCTTGAGGGTCTAAGCTTTCCCGAGGCGGTGCAGCAGATTGCCGACATGGCGGGCATTGCGATGCCGCAACCGGATTTGCAGGCGGAGCGACGCGAACGCGAGCGCACCTCCCTGCAGGATGTCATGGAAATGGCGACGCTGTTCTTTCAGGATCAGCTCCAGACGTCGGCGGGGGCGCGGGCAAGGGCCTATTTGCGCGATCGTGGCTTGACGGGACGCACGATTGAAACCTTCCGTCTGGGGTATGCGCCGGAAAGCCGGAATGCCTTGAAGGAGCATCTTGCCAGCAAGGGTGTGTCGAAAGAGCAGATGGAGGCATGCGGCCTTGTCGTGCACGAGAATGTACCGGTTTCCTATGACCGTTTCCGCGACCGCATCATGTTCCCGATCCTTTCCTCACGGGAAAAGGTTATCGCGTTCGGTGGCCGCGCGATGGCCGCAGATGCGCTGGCGAAGTATCTCAACTCCAACGAGACGGAACTCTTCCACAAGGGCAACGTCCTTTACAATTTCGCCCGTGCGCGCCGCGCCTCTCAGGCCGCCGGTGGCACGGTGATCGCCGTTGAAGGTTATATGGACGTCATTGCGCTCTATCAGGCGGGCGTTGAAAACGCCGTTGCTCCGCTTGGCACTGCGCTGACCGAGAACCAGCTCGAATTGCTCTGGAAAATGTCGCCACAGCCGATCCTGTGCTTCGATGGTGATGGCGCCGGTATCCGCGCTGCCAATCGCGCAGCCGATCTCGCTTTGCCACATATCAAACCGGATCGTTCCGTGAGCTTTGCCCTTTTGCCTGACGGCAAGGACCCGGATGATCTTGTGAAGCTGGAGGGCCGGGCGCCTTTTGATAGGGTGCTTTCCGAAGCAAAGCCGCTGGCGGCGATGATCTGGAGCCGTGAGACGTCGTCGGTAACCTTTGATACGCCTGAAAAACGTGCCCAGCTTGAAAACCGTTTGCGGCAGATCGTGGCCGTCATTGCCGACGAGGCGGTGCGTCGCTTTTACCAGCAGGATATGCGCGATCGGTTGAGCGCGTTCTTCCAGCCGCGTTTTCAGCAAGGTGGAAACGCCGGCAACACATTCCGCCGCAACGGCGGTGCGGGTGGTTCGGGTCGAGGTTTCCAGCGCGGCGCTGGCGGTAGGGGTGGCGCCATGACTGCGCCTACAAGTTCGATTTCCGACAGGCTGGTGCAATCCGGCCTCGTCAAGGGATACCAGACGAAGCCGTCGCTGCGTGAAAGCGTGCTGGCCATTACCATCGTCAACCATCCGGAACTCCTGCTGGAAGAATATGACGAGATTGCCGCCATCGATTTCGAAAACCGCGATCTTCAAAGGCTTTGGTCGGCGGTTCTGACCTATGCGGCCGAAAGCGCTGCGGATATCTCGCGAGCCGGTCTGGTGGAGCGTCTTGGGCAGCAGGATTTCGAACCGCTGTTGAAGACAATGGATCAACAGGTTCGCAATGCGCGTCTGTGGACGGCGACCGAGCAGGCGGCGCTTGAGGACGCTCGCGAGGGGTATGTTCAGGCGCTGTCTCTGCATAAGCGGACCAAGTCCCTTCTCTGGCAGAAGCGGGAACTGGAGCGCGAGATTGCCGAAGCAACGGATGACGAGCGCGGCACACTCCTTGTGCGTGCACTTGCCGAAGTTCAGCTTGAAATTGGTCGTATGGAAAATCAGGAGGCGATTATCGACGGCTTCGGTGTCATGTCTGGCCGCGTCAAGGGGCCGGCTTTCGGGCATGGTTGAGTGAGGGCGTCGAACCGGGAAATCGAATTGGAGGCGCGAGTGGGGTTGCCTTTTGCGGCAGGCATCCTAAATAGGGGATAGTCTGGTGATAACCCGCAAAATGCGGCCTTTTTCGGAATTTCCGTGCCTGTCTTGCCCTCAGAGGCTTGACGGGGCGAAAAATAGCGGGAATCACCGTTTCAGGAAAATAAGATGGATTGGGCCTTGGTGGATCGAAATTGCATGAGCAAGCATTTCCAGATGCACTGTCTTTGCATTCTGCCAGCGGCTGCCGTGGTTAATCGGCAATTAAAGATCACTCCGTTAGGTGTTTGACAGTGATTCGCGGCAAACAGTCGAATGCCCCACGGGCAGACGGCGCAGCGGCGAAGCAGGTGTTAGCGTCAGGGAAAGCGACGAGATAGATGGCAACCAAAGTCAAAGAAAACGAAGAAGCAGAAAACGAACGCGACGGTGCGACGGATGGTCCGCTTCTCGATCTTTCGGATGACGCGGTCAAGAAGATGATCAAGGCCGCCAAGAAGCGCGGCTATGTGACCATGGACGAGTTGAACTCCGTCCTGCCCTCGGAAGAGGTGACGTCCGAACAGATCGAAGACACGATGGCAATGCTGTCCGATATGGGCATCAACGTTATCGAGGATGAAGAAGCGGAAGAAGCTGGCGGCAACGACAGCGACGACGATTCCGACAGCGATGATTCCGAGGGCGGCGAACTCGCGCCTTCCGGTGGCACCGCACTTGCAACGGCCAAGAAAAAAGAACCGACCGACCGTACCGACGATCCGGTGCGCATGTACCTGCGTGAAATGGGTTCTGTTGAGCTTCTGTCGCGCGAAGGCGAAATCGCCATCGCAAAGCGCATTGAGGCCGGCCGCGAGACGATGATTTCGGGCCTTTGCGAAAGCCCGCTGACGTTCCAGGCGCTGATTATCTGGCGTGACGAGTTGAACGAAGGCACGACGCTGCTGCGTGAGATCATCGATCTCGAAACGACCTATTCCGGTCCGGAAGCCAAGGCAGCACCGCAGTTCCAGAGCCCGGAAAAGATCGAAGCCGACCGCAAGGCGGCTGAAGAGAAGGAAAAGACGCGCAAGTTGCGTGCGCCTTCCGGTGATGAGGATGTGACTGACGTCGGTGGCGACGGTCTTCCGCCTGAAGAGGAAGAAGAAGACGACGACGAGTCGAACCTGTCGCTGGCCGCGATGGAAGCGGAACTGCGCCCGCAGGTCATGGAAACGCTGGATACCATTGCCGATACCTATAAGAAGCTGCGCAAGCTTCAGGATCAGCAGGTTGAAGCACGTCTGGCTTGCACGGGCACGCTGTCTTCCGGTCAGGAGCGCCGCTACAAGGAACTGAAGGATCAGCTTATCACGGCGGTTAAGTCGTTGTCGCTGAACCAGAACCGTATCGATTCGCTCGTTGAGCAGCTCTACGACATTTCCAAGCGTCTGATGCAGAACGAAGGCCGCCTGTTGCGTCTGGCCGAGTCCTACGGCGTGAAGCGTGACAGCTTCCTCGAGCAGTATCACGGTGCCGAACTTGATCCGAACTGGATGAAGTCGATTACCAACCTCGCTGCTCGCGGCTGGAAAGAATTCGCCCGCGAAGAAAGCAACACGATCCGCGAGATCCGTCAGGAGATCCAGAACCTGTCGACTGAAACCGGCATTTCGATCGCCGAGTTCCGTCGTATCGTTTCCATGGTGCAGAAGGGTGAACGCGAAGCCCGTATCGCCAAGAAGGAAATGGTAGAGGCCAACCTCCGCCTCGTGATCTCGATCGCCAAGAAGTACACCAACCGTGGTCTGCAGTTCCTCGATCTCATCCAGGAAGGCAACATCGGCCTGATGAAGGCGGTGGACAAGTTCGAATACCGTCGTGGTTACAAGTTCTCGACCTATGCGACATGGTGGATTCGTCAGGCGATCACCCGTTCGATTGCCGACCAGGCGCGCACGATCCGTATTCCGGTGCACATGATCGAAACGATCAACAAGATCGTTCGTACATCGCGCCAGATGCTGCACGAGATCGGTCGTGAGCCGACGCCGGAAGAACTGGCTGAAAAGCTGGCCATGCCGCTTGAGAAGGTGCGCAAGGTTCTGAAGATCGCCAAGGAGCCGATCTCGCTCGAAACGCCTGTGGGTGACGAAGAAGATTCGCATCTCGGCGATTTCATCGAGGACAAGAACGCGCTTCTGCCGATCGATGCGGCTATCCAGGCCAACCTGCGTGAAACGACGACCCGCGTTCTGGCGTCGCTGACGCCGCGTGAAGAGCGCGTTCTGCGCATGCGCTTCGGTATCGGTATGAACACCGACCACACGCTCGAAGAAGTTGGCCAGCAGTTCTCGGTGACGCGCGAACGTATCCGTCAGATCGAGGCGAAGGCGCTGCGCAAGCTGAAGCATCCGAGCCGCTCCAGAAAGCTGCGCAGCTTCCTGGACAGCTAAGCGTTACGCTTCTCGTAAAATTGAACCCGGTCAGATTGTCTGGCCGGGTTTTTTGTTTCGCGCACTGGCGAACTTCGTGACAAGGCTTATGTGTAGAGCCGTACTGGATTTGGACGTGAGCGATGCAAGAGACTGTGCCCGCAAGCAAAAGGCGCGTAGGAGGGTGGGCAATACCGGCCTCCGTGCTGCTGCATCTGCTTGTCGTTGGTGCGTTCTTTTTTCAACTGCCTGAACGGATGGCCGAACCGCAGGAACCGGAAAGCATCAGCGTCGATCTCGTGCCGCCTCCTGAAGAACCGAAGGCCGACGAAGAAAAAAAGCCCGAAGAGCCGAAGCCGCCTGCAGAAGAGCAGGCCAAGGATTATCCTCCTCCGCCACCGCCTGCACCCACGCCGCCCGCGCCAGCGATGCAGCCTTCTATCGCCGTCAGGCCCGAGATGACGCAGCTCGATCCCGTCGACAAGCCTGGTAAGACGGAAGAGAAGGAAAAGACATCGACTGCTGAGGAGCCAAATACTGCAGGGGGCGAACCGGACAGCCAGCCTGAGCCGACAGCCAAACAGCAGGACGCGGCAGCACAGGAAGCCGAAGAGAGCAATCTTGCCGCACAGGCGGACGATGGGGAGATCGTGGCGTCACTGACGCCGAACGAGGCTGCTCCACCAGACAAGCCACCAGTACCGCAACCGAAACCAGCCGAAGAAAAACCTGCTGCCGAGGCGGCAAAAGGAAATTCTGACGCGCTTCCTGCCGCAGAAAGCCTGTTGTCGTCCGCGATGCTGACGCGAGATCAGCGCCGGCAGATCTTCGGTGAATTGCCACCGCGACGCCGAATAGTCCAGCTATGTCGCAGCGAGGCGATAGCGCAGGTTCAGAATGCGGGATTTCCGATCGAAGGGATCGTTGCCTATTCCGATACGGGTGGCCTGATTTCAGGAAACAAGCTCGATGCCACGGGCGGCGCTTTCAACGTCGGCAGCAAATGGCACGATATCTCGTTCCAGTGCGAAGTGGACATGGACAATTACGCGGTCACGGCCTTCCGCTTCAAGATCGGCAATGAGCTTTCGGAGCCCGACGCCAAAAAGCGCGGTTTTTCGACCCTGCGCTGATTGCGCTCAAGCCCGCTCCACACTCTCAACCAGAAGGCCGATACCGGACATCAGGGCGTCTTCATCATAGGGCTTTCGGATGATCGGAGCATGAGAAAACTCTTCAGGCACCATCACGCCATCGGCATAACCCGTTGCGAACATGAAGGGAATTCCACGTTTGTGCAGTTCCCGCGCAACCGGAATTGAGGTGTCCGAGCCAAGGTTGATATCGAGGATCGCGATATCGGGCAGATAGGCTTTGAGCTTCTCAATCGCCATGGCCGAGGACGTGGCGGTTTCAATGCGTTCGATGCCATTGTTTTCGAGCATGCTCTCAACATCCATGGCGATCAGCATCTGGTCTTCTACGAGCAAGATTTTCAACGGTTCCTCCCGGTCATAAGTCTTTCTTGCACCGGACATATCGCCCTTTGTCGATTGGGGCAGTGAAGAGAATTTCAAGGACACATGGCGGGCCGGCAAAACCATTTCTGCCTCAAGCCCGTCGGGGCGATAGTGCAGCGTACTGCGGCCGCCAAGATCGTAGGGTATGCTACGGCTGATCAGGGCGGTGCCAAAACCGGCACGTGACGGTGTCGCCAAGGGGCCGGCAAGGGTTTCCCGCCACACAAGACGGCAATCATGGCTGGTGTCGAGCTCCCAACTGACCTCCAGCCGGTTGCTGTTTTGCGGAGAAAGCGCGCCATATTTGGCGGCATTTGTCGCCAGTTCGTGCAGGACGAGCGCCATGACGGAGAAAGCGCGTGAATCGAGCGTGACTTCGGGACCGGTGAGCATCACATCTGTCAACGGCGACCGGTGAGGCGACAGTTCCGCCTCCAGGAGATCACGAAGCGACCCGCCGCCTTCACCGCGAATGATCTGATCATGGGCGAAGGAAAGCGCCTGAATGCGGCCCTTCAGTGCCGTGACGTATTCCTGCAGCGTCTTGCCTTCCTGAGAAGGATTGCCGACAAGCGATTTGATGATGGCCAGGATGTTCTTGACGCGGTGGTTGAGTTCTTCGTTCAGCATTCGCTGACGGACTTCTGCCCGGTCGCGTTCACCCGCCATCAGTTCGCTGTGCTGGAACGCGACTTCGACCAGCGCGATACGCGCTGCCTCGGCAATTTCCCGGTCCGATTCCGACCAGGGCTGCGCCTGCAGGCTGACGGTTTCCTTCCAGATCGCAAAGCTCTTGCGCGGGGTGAGACGGTCGCCCATCGGGCCTGTCTCATAGGATTTTTCCGGGTTGCCCGCCCAGTTCAGGGTCTGGACAATCTCCTTGCGGAAAAACAGCAGATAATCGTTTTTGACCTGGGAAAGGGGAATGGCCAGCACGCCTGCGGCAATCGGCGCGTAGGTCTCTGCCTCGGGAATAACCTGCGACAGCGCGTGTGTTGCCCAAACCTTGTTTTCAGCGGTAGAGGCAATAAACCGGGCAAGCCGAGGGATGGCATCATGCGGGGGAACGGAGCCGTGACCATGCCAGTTGTCGTTGACCCAGAGGCCAACGCCATCACATGGCATCAGATCGGCAAAATCCTGAAAACTGTCGACCAGCAATTCCTCGATATTGGAATGATGCGCGGCAAGGCGCAGGAACCGGTCGAGCGCACTGTGCGCCTGGCTGATCGTCGTCAGCCGTCGCTTCTGCTTGAGGATCTGGAGGTGCATGGAGAAAAACTCTCCAAACATTTCCGCAGCAATCCTGACCGGCATCGAAAGGACGCGCGGTGAATAATGATGGCAAGCGATAAGCCCCCAGAGCGCCCCATCGACGATCACCGAAATGGACATGGATGCTGCCACACCCATATTGCGCAGGTACTCGCAATGAATGGGCGAGACGCTGCGAAGATGAGCAAAGGAAAGATCCAGCGGTTCACCGGAGGCATCGAGTGTGGGCACAACAGGTACGCGCATGCCGCGTGCGTCGGAGATAATGCGCAGCGTGTTCTTGAGGTACAGCGTACGGGCCTGCTGCGGTATGTCGCTGGCAGGGAAATATTGGCCGAGAAAGCTTTCCAGTTCCGGCTGTTTGGCCTCTGATACGACCTTTCCCGAGCCGTCATCTTCAAAGCGGTAGATCATCACGCGGTCGTAGCCGAGAGTCGCCTTTATCAATCTGGCCGTCCTCGAAATGAGGCTGTCGACACTGTCGGCTTCGCGAATTCGATCCACCATCTTTCGCGCAGTGCCGAGGGGCTGGGCTTCCGAGCGCGATGGTTCAAACTCCACGATGGTCACGGATTTGTGCCTGTGGAGCGCGATGTCGAACGTCTGACCGTTGGCCGTTTTTATACCGGGGAGCAGGGATGGGCGAATGGATCTGCCCGTCACGGTCAATGCGTTTCGAAGATCATGCGTCAGCTTTGCGCCGAGCACGTCATCTGCCGACCTGCCGTTGATCTCTCCTTCCAGGCCAAGCATTTCACTGCAATTTTCGGAGTGGCGCAACGCGATACGCATGGCGCTGTCGAATGCGATCAGACAGCCGTGGGGCTGGATATAGCCGGGAATATGAATTGGTTCTTTGTCACAGTTTGTGAGATCGACCTGATAATCGGTGGATGCCATAGGTTAGTCTTTCGCATCCGTTCTCATTACCGGATACAAAAATCCGATCGATCCAAAAGGGGAGGGCGTCGTGTCGTCCATATGCGTCTGTATTCCTTCCCCTTCGATGCAACCGTGAGGTCTGCCGGATCGTTTTTGCCGCTGTTGCAGACGTGCTCGCAGGCATTCACCCCTGACTAACACGATGTAACGTCCTTAACGTGTGTTTTGTTCCTGGCATCCAGAGGAAATATTGTGCCCCAAAAGAAAACGATCATCGCCACAAATGGCCAGGGTCTGTACGAGTTTACCGATGAGGCCCGTCACTTCGTTCGCGAGAGTGGCATGAGTGAAGGGTTGCTGACGGTCTTTGTCCGGCACACCTCCTGTTCTTTGCTGATACAGGAGAATGCCGACCCGGATGTGAGGCGCGATCTCAAGGTGTTCTTCCACCGTCTCGTTCCTCCCTCCAGCGATGCGTCTATGGGCTGGGTCAGCCATACGCTTGAGGGGCCGGATGACATGCCCGCGCATATCAAGGCAGCGCTGACCGCCGTCTCGATCAGCGTTCCTGTCAGCGACGGAAAACCGGTCCTTGGAACCTGGCAGGGGCTTTACCTGTTTGAGCACCGCGACCACCCGCACCGTCGGGAAATCGTCCTTCACCTTTCTCCGTAAGCCTGATTTGCGGAGCCTGCCATCTCGCCTCAAGCATGAACCTTGGCTGAATGTGCGGTTCTGAAATCATTCAGGCGACGGACCCTAATGTGTTCTCAATCGCTGGTCAGATGATCTGCCGGCGGAAAAGCGAAACGGAGTGAATCATGTTCAGCACTTTTGCTAAAGCCGGTATGGCAGCCCTTATCGCCTTGGGCGGAATTTCTGCAACGGCCTCAGTGGCTTCGGCAGGTCCGGACGTGCAGTTCGGTATCCAGGTTCGCGACGGTCACCGCGATGGCGGTCGTCATGGTTGGGGTGGCCCGCGTCGTGGCTGCTCGCCGTGGCTTGCGGAAGAAAAGGCAAGCCGCATGGGTCTTCGTCGCGCACGTGTGGTTGACATGTCGCCGCGCCGCGTCGTGGTTGCCGGCTTCGACCGTCATGGTCGTGACCGCGTTGTCTTCGCCAATGAGCGTGGTTGCCCGGTTATCCGCCGTTAATCTGACGTCTTTGAAGAATTGATCCGCGGAAAATCCCCGGTCCCCCCTGATGCGGATCAAATGGATCGCCCCGTCTGGCTGAATGCCTGGCGGGGCGTTTCCTTTTTGCGGCGTCAAGGCCGGGACGATGAGCAAGATTTTTAAAAAAGAAGCGAGGGATGAGGCCGTTTCAGGCTTCATCCCTCGCTCAGTTTTTTACGGTCGTCTCGATTTATTGGTCGAGGGCGAAAGTGACGTTGACGACAACGCTGTAGTTGTTCTCGCCGGATGCGATCGGCACGCTATCTGCCTCCTTCATCATCGATGCACGCATTGCGCCCTGCGGTACAGGCATCGGGCGCTGCATGTTTTCGGTGATCTGGATGACCCGGCCGAGCTTCACGCCTGCTGCTTCCGTCAAGGTTTTGGCTTTCGCCAGCGCATCTGCCACCGCCAGTTTACGGGCTTCCGTCACCGTTGCTTCAGGCTTGTCGTTGGTGAAGGTGATATCGCCACCCTGATTGATGCCGAGCTTGACGGAGGTGTCGAGGATTTCGCCGAGTTTCTTGAGATCGCGGACGCGCACCGTCAATCCGTTGCTGACCTGATATCCGGTGATTTCGGGAGCGACGTAGACGCCGTCCTTTGGCTCGAAGTGCTTGTAGAGCGGCTGGACGGAAAAATTGCTGGTCTGAAGATCACGGTCTTCGATCGACGCGGCTTTCAGGGCTTTCAGCACTTCCGACAGTGCCTTGGAGTTTTCCGTCAGAGCCACGGCAGCGGTCTCCGCCTGTTTGACAACGCTGAAATTCAGGATCGCCATATCTGGTGCGACTGCGGACTGGCCTTCACCCGAAACGCTGATCGTTGCTTCGCTCTTTGTCGTCTCCTGTGCAAACGCATGACTGGCAAGCGGCATAACCGATGCTGCAGTCAAAGCGGTCAGGGCGAAAAGGCGGGCCGTTCTTGTCGTCATGGTGTTTCCTCGTTGATTGTGTCCCTGTGCAAGCTATTGCCAGAGATTGTGAAGCTATTACGGCAACCTGCTGTTGCGCCATCATCAATGGCTTGTCGGCTCAAGAAATATGCGTTAGAGCGTGACCGCCGGTTTCGAACCATTGCGAAACCCGGTATTTCGGATCTTAAGTCCGAAAGGGCCTGTAGCTCAATGGTTAGAGCCGGCGGCTCATAACCGCTTGGTTGGGGGTTCGAGTCCCTCCGGGCCCACCAATTCGTCTTCTGAACCAGATATAAGGCCGTCGTGGCTCTCATTTTTTGGGGAAGACGCGCGTTTGGTTCCGATTTTTGCAGGCGCAACAATGTGGTAGCGCTCCGCAATTTTATTGCGGCCGTGTGCTCGGTTCAGGAAATTTGGGGAAGAGGGAGAGCCGGCCAGCCGAGGGCTGACCGGTCGATATGTTGCGGGTCAGTTACAGACGCGCATTGTTTCCGTATGCCAGCCGCCGTCATAGGAATTCGGGACGCGGCGATCTTCGTACCAGCAGCGTGGACGCGGCGGTGGTGGGGGCTCGTAATAACGAGGACCGCTGTTGTTGACGATTGCACCACCGATCAGGCCGCCGATCACACCGGCTGCCAGGCCACCGGCGATAGCCGCGCCGTCGTTATGACGACGATGCTCGCGGTAGGGCGGGGGTGGAGGGCCGCCACGGTCATAACGTGGACGGTATTCCTGCGCAGCAACCGGTCCGTAAGATACGAGGACGCTTCCGGTGGCGACAAGCGCAGCAAGGGTCGAAAGAATTACTTTTTTCATCAGGGCTACTCCATAAGCCTGCTGCAGGAGATAGAGGCTCATTATGCCCGGATGATGGCACGAACCTTCTGAACAGCTTGTGAATGGTTCGTTGTTTGGTTTTCATTTTTCATGAGGTCCGAACGCCTTGCAGTTCTGGTCGCCATGGCCAGTTCGCGCATGAAAAAAGCCCGGTAAAAACCGGGCTTTTTTGAGCGCCATCAGGCGGATCAGAACTTCACACCAAGGCCCACCTTGACGGTGTGCTGGTCAAGATCGGTATTGATGCCGAAGACATCCTTGTCGCTGTAGTCGTTGAAGCGATATTCGATCCTGGCGAAGATATTGTCGGTGAAGGCGTAATCGAGACCTGCTCCGACGGTGTAACCATTGAACGTGGTATTGTCGTCGCCGACTGGGGTTTCAACAAAGCCGCGCGTCGCGGTCCAGCCTGCGGTCGCGTAAAGCAGAGCGTGATCGAAGGCGTAACCGACGCGGCCGCGTACGGAGCCCTGCCAATCGGTGCCAACCTTCGTGCCGCCGTAGTCGTTGTCGTTCCAGTTGTAATCGAGATCACCCTCGATGCCGACGACGAAATTGTTGTCGAACTGGTAGTTATAGCCCGCGAAAGCGCCGAAGATGCCGCCATCGAAGTTGTCGGAGGCAACGGGCCCACCCGCCGAAAAATCACCATTCAGCCAGCCTGCTCCGCCCTGAATACCAAGGTAGGGGCCAGACCAGGTGAATGTCGGCAGAGTTTCCTGCGCGACAGGCGGTGCGGGGGTCTCGTAAACGGCGTCGGCAGCCATTGCCATGCTTGCCGCCAAGGCGAACATTGATGATGCGATCAGCGTTTTCATTGTTTGTCTCCCTGAGCTGACGAACCTCTATATCATGTATTAGGCGTATTTAATATGGGGTGCGAGATACGCTCGCCAAGGCATGCAAAACGGATGCTTTGTCCCACGCATTACGTTCTTATCGAGCCGCGAACGTTTTTGGATGCGATTTGGTTCCGTTTTCAGATAAGCCTGTGGGGTATGGAGACGTTCCGTGCTTGTCACGCTTGGTTGTATTGACAGCGCAAGTACCGATCATAAGTTTGCGGCAAAGATTTTCGCCGGCGTTGAATACGGCGTTTTATGGGAGGTATGATCGCGTGAAGATTTGTTCGGGGCAGGGGGAGATGGCGTGATTGTTGCGGCCGTTCTTAGCGCGCTTCTTCTGGTTACGCTGATCGCTTTTCCAAGATACCTGAAGCCGGCCGTTTTGTGCCTGGGGCTGGTTTGGGGTGTCACTGCAGCGATCGTTGTTTTTGACGGGTTTCGCGGCGGCAACCGGCTTGAGAACATCGTTGCGACTGCCGCCTTTGATGCGACCTGCACTGATCCTGCCCTGCCTGTTCAGGTCAGTTTTCGCAACGACAACAGAGTTGCGGTCAAACGTCTGACCTATACGCTCGAAGGTTTCGAACAGGACGTCGGCGTTTCCGTCGCCTTCAATCCATACCAGACAAGTGACAAACGGATAGAACCTGGAGAAAGCTTTGCGACCTGCCGGGCCTACCGGTTGCGCAACAATGAGCGGGTAGATGCGAGCACGCTGAATTGGCGGGTCACAATCAATTCAGCGGAGTTCGACTGAGGCGTTTTCATTTCGACTTGTTTTCGCCAGCTTGTGATGGCATCCCGCCATGCATCTGATGAAAGTGATGGGTTGTTGTCGTGCGTTCTCTCCTAGTGCTCTTGAAAGTTTCGGCCGTCGTCCTGGTTGCAGTACCGGTTCTGGCCGGGGCGCATATGGGGATTGGCCAACTGACGGGAAACTTCCATGAGGTCATTCCGGGCGAGCTTTACCGGTCGGCGCAGCCAAGTGGTGAAGACATTGCCGACTACGCCAAAAAGCATGGAATCAAGACCATTCTCAATCTTCGCAATGAGAAGCGTGAAGCCTGGTACGATGCGGAAAGCACGGCGGCAAAACAGAACGGTATTCGCCTAATCGATTATCCACTGAGTTCGAGTGAGAAACTGTCGGTGGATGATGCCGAAATGCTGGCCGCAGTCATGCGCAATGCCGACAAGCCGATCCTGATCCATTGTGAGCATGGGGCAAACCGCACCGGCCTCGCGTCGGCAATCTATGTGGGTGCCGTCGCGGGAAAGAGCGAGGCTGCTGCAGAGTTTCAGCTCTCGCCCTATTATGGCCATGTGCCCATTCGCGGCATTGGTCGTTACGAAATGTACCAGTCATGGGATGATTTCGAGGAAACGCTCGGCTTTTGAGCCTCGTTTGCCGAGGCTGGCGGCTCAATATGAGCCGCCGTTCTCCCCAATCACCTTGGTCAGACTTCCCGTTGCCGGGAAAAGCGGAATAAGGCAGGCCTGCAGGGCGTGATAGATATCGCCCTTGCCGGGGAACAATGTCTTCGCTGGAACAAGATTTTCGGTCAGTTCCTCGTGCCAGCCGCCATGTGCGTGATCCAGGAAGTTGTTGGCAATCGTGCTCCAGATGCGGCGATAGCTGTCTTCGTAAAAATCGTCAGCCGGGAGGTTTTCGTTGAGGAAGTGGGCTGCACCCGCTGCCTCGCACATCGGCCACCACAGCTTCGACGTCTTGTCGGGATTGTCGTTCCAGTCGAGCGTGTAAAAGAAGCCGCCTTTTTCCCGGTCCCAGCCGAGCGCCATGGACTGCACAAACAAAGACTTTGCCGCGACAGGCATCCAGTCATGCTTGCGCTCACCCAGCACCCACAGTTGCAGCAGGAGACGAGCCCACTCGAGCCAATGCCCGGGCGTCGATCCCGATGGGCGGAACATCTCGTTGCCGCGATAATTCTTGTCGAGCGTCCAGTCCTCGTCGAAGTGTTCTGGAACACGGAAATCCAGCTCACCGGCGCGACGACGGATAATGAGATCTGCGATCTTTTCCGCTTTTTCGATGTAAGAACGCTCCCTGGTGACCTCGTAGGCCGCCATCAGCGCTTCCGTCAGATGCATGTTGGAGTTCTGCCCACGATAATTCTCGATCGGCGACCAGTCGCGATTGAACTCCTCGGCAATTGCCCCATGCTTTTCTTCCCAAAACTTCGTTTCGAGAATTTCGGTAATGTCCTGGAGCATGCGGTCGGCCAGTGGATGCTCAACGGTCTTGGCTGATGAGGCTGCCAACAGCACGAACGCATGGCCGTAACCCTGCTTCGTCGAATCGACCGGACCATTGTCATCCGTCTGCCAGAAGTATCCACCGTGCTCGCTGTCGCGGTGATTGTTCCACAGATAGGTCATTCCATGGTCAATGATGTCTCCGCAGCCGGGCCGTCCGAGAAGATGGCCGATGGAGAAGCAATGTACCATTCGTGCGGAAGCGTGGATGCCGCGCACCGGGTTTTGCGGTTGCAGCGGTGCGCCTTTGCTGTCGAGGTCGAAAAAGCCTCCGGCCGGATTGATGGCGCGGTACTGGAAGAAATCGAAAAGCCC
This sequence comes from Agrobacterium tumefaciens, assembly GCA_025559845.1. Taxonomy (NCBI): domain Bacteria; kingdom Pseudomonadati; phylum Pseudomonadota; class Alphaproteobacteria; order Hyphomicrobiales; family Rhizobiaceae; genus Agrobacterium; species Agrobacterium tumefaciens. The sequence goes on along the minus strand of CP048469.1, from coordinate 2,288,437 downwards.
TTCTGCCTGCTTGACCAGCCATTGGCGATGCCATGGCAACGTGTTCCAGTTGTTGTTCGTGCGGTCATCTTCAGGCATTCGGTCCTCCATACTGATTGCTGCTTCGGGTTATATCCATGCCATATGAGCCTGTCATCTGTTCGGGAAATTTCGTAGTCTCCCGCAACGACGCAAAGCCATACCTATGCATTGAAGATATATTGACATAAACATATCTTTATGTGACTTGACGCGTTGCGACCTGCAAATCGAAATGAGGAGTGTGCCCGTGTTTGACGACCTGTTCGGCCCGGAAGGGGCAAAGCGCGACGGCGCGGAAATCATGAAGGCGCTGCGTGAAGCTGCCAATGAGCGTATCCTCATTCTCGATGGTGCAATGGGAACGCAGATCCAGGGGCTTGGGTTCGATGAAGATCATTTTCGCGGTGATCGGTTCATCGGCTGCGCCTGCCACCAGAAGGGCAACAACGACCTTCTGATCCTCAGCCAACCGGATGCCATCGAAGAAATTCACTATCGTTACGCCATGGCGGGCGCCGATATTCTGGAAACCAACACGTTTTCCTCGACCCGCATAGCCCAGGCCGATTACGAAATGGAGAGTGCGGTTTATGATCTCAACCGCGAAGGTGCGGAGGTTGCCCGTCGTGCCGCGATCCGTGCCGAGCGGGAAGATGGCCGTCGCCGTTTCGTCGCAGGCGCCATCGGGCCGACCAACCGTACGGCGTCGATTTCGCCTGACGTCAACAATCCCGGTTACCGCGCTGTCTCTTTCGATGATCTGCGCATCGCCTATGGCGAGCAGATCGATGGTCTGATCGACGGTGGTGCGGATATCATCCTCATCGAAACGATTTTCGATACGTTGAACGCCAAGGCGGCGATCTTCGCCTGCGAAGAGCGCTTCGAGGCCAAGGGCATTCATCTTCCGGTGATGATTTCCGGTACGATCACGGATCTTTCGGGCCGTACTCTGTCCGGCCAGACACCATCGGCATTCTGGAATTCCGTGCGCCATGCGAGCCCGTTCACCATTGGCCTGAACTGTGCGCTCGGTGCAGATGCAATGCGTCCGCATCTTCAGGAATTGTCGGATGTGGCCGATACCTTCATTTGTGCCTATCCGAATGCGGGCCTGCCCAACGAATTCGGCCAGTATGACGAAACGCCGGAAATGATGGCGCGTCAGGTCGAGGGCTTTGCCCGCGATGGTCTCGTCAACATCGTTGGCGGCTGCTGCGGTTCGACGCCGGATCATATCCGCGCCATTGCCGAGGCGGTGAAGGGCCACAAGCCGCGCCCGATCCCCGAGCACAAGCCATTCATGTCACTTTCGGGCCTCGAGCCCTTCGTGCTGACCAAGGACATTCCCTTCGTCAACGTCGGCGAACGTACCAACGTCACCGGTTCGGCCCGTTTCCGCAAGCTCATCACCGCTGGCGATTACACGGCGGCGCTGGCTGTTGCGCGCGATCAGGTGGAAAACGGTGCGCAGATCATCGACATCAACATGGACGAAGGTCTGATCGATTCCGAAAAGGCGATGGTCGAGTTCCTCAACCTGATCGCAGCCGAGCCGGATATCGCCCGCGTTCCTGTCATGATCGACTCGTCGAAGTTCGAGATTATCGAGGCTGGTCTGAAATGCGTTCAGGGCAAGCCGATCGTCAACTCGATCTCGCTGAAGGAAGGCGAGGAGAAATTTCTCCAGCAGGCGAAGCTTGTCCGTAACTACGGCGCTGCTGTTGTGGTCATGGCCTTTGACGAAGTCGGGCAGGCGGACACCTATCAGCGCAAGATAGAAATCTGCGCACGTGCCTATAAACTTCTGACGGAGAAGGCAGGACTTCTGCCCGAAGATATCATCTTCGATCCGAATGTATTTGCGGTGGCGACCGGCATTGAAGAGCATAACAATTACGGTGTGGACTTCATCGAAGCGACGAAGACCATTCGTGAGACGATGCCGCTCACACATATTTCCGGTGGCGTGTCGAACCTGTCCTTCTCGTTCCGCGGCAATGAGCCTGTGCGCGAAGCCATGCACGCCGTGTTCCTCTACCATGCCATCCAGGTTGGCATGGATATGGGTATCGTCAACGCCGGCCAGCTTGCCGTCTATGATAATATCGACCCGGAACTGCGCGACGCCTGCGAAGACGTGGTGTTGAACCGCCGCGACGATGCGACCGAGCGGCTGCTGGAAATTGCTGAACGCTTCCGCGGCGCCGGTGCAAAGGAAGCCAAGGCGCAGGACCTGTCCTGGCGCGAACTGCCGGTTGAAAAGCGCCTCGAGCATGCGCTGGTCAACGGCATTACCGAATTCATCGAAGCTGATACGGAGGAGGCACGCCAGAAGGCGGAGCGTCCGCTGCACGTCATCGAAGGCCCGTTGATGGCCGGTATGAACGTGGTTGGCGACCTCTTCGGTTCCGGCAAGATGTTCCTGCCGCAGGTGGTAAAATCTGCCCGCGTGATGAAGCAGGCCGTTGCCGTTCTCCTGCCTTACATGGAAGAGGAAAAGCGCGCCAATGGCGGCAGCGAGCGCAGCGCTGCCGGCAAGGTGCTGATGGCGACCGTCAAGGGTGACGTTCACGATATCGGCAAGAACATCGTCGGCGTGGTTCTGGCCTGCAACAATTACGAGATCATCGATCTCGGTGTGATGGTGCCCACCACCAAGATCCTCGAGACGGCGATTGCCGAACAGGTGGATGTGATCGGTCTTTCCGGCCTCATTACGCCGTCGCTGGATGAAATGGTGCATGTTGCCGCAGAGATGGAGCGGCAGGGCTTCGATATTCCCCTGCTGATCGGTGGCGCGACGACGAGCCGTGTCCACACGGCTGTCAAAATCCATCCGCGCTATGAAAAGGGGCAGGCAATTTATGTTACCGACGCGTCTCGTGCCGTCGGCGTCGTTTCCGCGCTCCTGTCCGCAGAACAGAAACCAGCCTATATCGAAGGTATCCGAAGCGAATATGCGAAGGTTGCCGAAGCCCATGCGCGTAACGAGCGTGAGAAGCAGCGTTTGCCGCTTGCCCGCGCCCGCGAGAACGCCCAGAAGGTTGATTGGTCTGGCTACCAGCCAGTCAAACCGCAGTTCTTTGGCACGAAGGTCTTTGAAACCTACGATCTGGAAGAGCTTTCGCGCTACATCGACTGGACGCCGTTCTTCCAGACGTGGGAGCTGAAGGGCCGCTTCCCCGCCATTCTTGACGACGAGAAGCAGGGTGAGGCCGCACGGCAGCTTTATGCCGATGCACAGGCCATGTTGAAGAAGATCATCGACGAGACGTGGTTCCGTCCGCGTGCGGTCATCGGCTTCTGGCCGGCCAATGCCTTTGGCGACGACATTCGTGTCTTTACGGATGAAAGCCGTGTTGAAGAACTCGCAACCTTCTTCACACTGCGCCAACAGCTTTCCAAACGGGACGGGCGTCCGAATGTGGCTATGTCTGACTTCGTGGCTCCTGTTGATAGCGGCGTGGCTGATTATGTCGGGGGCTTCGTGGTGACGGCTGGTATCGAGGAAGTGGCGATTGCCGAGCGTTTCGAACGCGCGAACGACGATTACTCGTCGATCCTCGTCAAGGCGCTGGCCGACCGGTTCGCCGAAGCCTTTGCCGAGCGTATGCATGAGCGTGTCCGTACCGAGTTCTGGGGTTATGCACCGCAGGAGAACTTCAACGGTGAGGAACTGATTTCAGAGGCCTATGCCGGCATCCGCCCTGCACCGGGGTATCCGGCGCAACCGGATCACACGGAAAAGAAGACGCTGTTTTCTCTTCTCGACGCGACCGAGGCGACCGGCGTGGAGTTGACAGAAAGCTATGCCATGTGGCCTGGCTCATCCGTTTCCGGCCTCTATATCGGCCATCCCGAAAGCTATTATTTCGGCGTCGCGAAAGTGGAGCGCGATCAGGTGCTGGACTATGCCCGCCGCAAGGATATGCCGGTGGAAGAGGTCGAGCGCTGGCTTGGGCCGGTGTTGAACTACGTGCCTACGAATGCTGCGGAAGAAATCGATAGCGCGGCTTGAGATCTAAAGTCGTCGGCGGTCCAGCACCGCCTTCGACCGAGACACACCAGAAACGAAAAAAGCGCGGGAAAAACCCGCGCTTTTTTGTTGTTTCCGGTCTGCTTACGAACGAAGCGCTGCCAGTTCCTCGATCCCGACATGGCTCTCCACCTCGCTGCCGCGTAGATAGAGGTACACACCAATAAAGAAGGCCAGAACGGCGATGAACACCAGATACCAGGCGTGCGCCATGGGGTTGACGGCCAGTGCTGTTGTCACGGCAATCGGTGTCAGGCCGCCGAAGACGGCGTAGGAGACGTTGTAGGCGAAGGAAAGGCCGGAGAACCGGACAGATGCCGGGAAGGCACGGACCATGACGTATGGCACTGCACCCGCCATGCCGACCGAGAGACCCATGACGCCATAGAGCGCGAACATGGTTGTCAGCGAAGTGCCTGCGTAGCTGTAGAAGGCAAAGGTGGCGACGCCGAAGAAGACACTTGCACACATGAAGAAGATGCCGCTGCCGATACGATCGATCAGCGCACCGGCGATGATGACGCCGAAGATCAGGAACAGCGTGCCGAAGCTGGTGCCGGCAAGCGCCTGGGTCGGTGTGTAGCCGTAAAGCTTCTGCAGGAATGTCGCTGTCATCAGCGTCGTGACGACGATGGCAGCCGAAAGCACCCAGGTCAGCAGTGCAGAAATGATCACGCCGCGCATATGGTGCTTCAGGACGAGGCCAAGCGGCAGCTTGTCCGTCAACGACTTCGACTTTTTCATCTCGGTGAAGATCGGCGTTTCCTCGAGCCAGCGGCGCAGGTAAACGGCAATCAGGCCGAAAACGCCACCCAGCAGGAAGGGGATGCGCCATGCGTAACCGGCAACATCTTCCGGCGGGAAGATGGAGTTGATGGCGAAGGCGATCAGCGAACCGAGCATAATGCCGAAGGAGAGGCCGGAGGTAAGGAAACCGCAGGCAAGACCAACACGGCGGAAGGGAACATGCTCGGACACGAAGGTCCATGCGCCGGGAACTTCACCGCCAATGGCCGCGCCCTGCAGCATGCGCAGCACGATGAGCAGGATCGGTGCAGCCACACCGATTGTCGCGTAAGTCGGCATCAAAGCCATGCCGAGTGTCGACAGAGCCATCAGCAGGATCGAAAAGGCAAAGACACGCTTGCGGCCATAACGATCGCCATAATGCGCCAGCACGATGCCACCGAGAGGACGCACCAGATAGCCTGCGGCGAAAATACCGAAGGTCTGGATCATCACCAGCCAGTCGGGCATTTCCGGTGGGAAAAAAAGATGGCCGATGACGGTGGCGAAAAACACGAAGATGATGAAGTCGTAGAATTCCAGAGCGCCGCCAAGGGCGGACAGGCCAAGGGTTCTGTAATCCTGTGCGTTCAGCGGGCGCGCTGAGGCGGGTGTCGTTGTGGGAGACATGACGCGGTTCTTCTCATATTACTTTATGCAGGTTCGCATGCGGCAATAAGACCGGGATTTCAAGTCTTTTGTCGCCTGTTTCCGTCTCGCGACGTGGTTGACCTCATTCAAAACGGTCAATGATGCTGATACCGCTGTCCTTGAAGTTATCCATTGCGGGCAGGGCGGTCACGGCATCGGAAAGTGTGATGTGACGGCCAATGAGTTTTTCCGGTGAGAGTTTGCCGGTCTTGATCATCGCCAGCATGTCGTCATAGCGCCACGCCTGCATGCCGTGGCTGCCGTAGATTTCCAGCTCATGGGCAATGACACGCGCCATCGGGATCTGTGGCATGGAGTGATCCGCCAGCATCAGACCCACCTGCACATGGCGTCCGCGACGGCGCAGGTTGCTGATGGAATTGCAGCAGGTCTGCGGGTGCCCCAGCGCATCCACCGACACATGGGCGCCGCCACCGGTCACTTCCCGTACTGCCTCCGTCACATCCGCAACCTTGCGGCTATTGATGGTCACGGTTGCGCCGAGCTGTTTGGCAAACGCCAGCTTGTCTTCGGCAATGTCGATGGCAACGATCTGCGCGCCAAGGCCAGCACCGATCATGATCGCTGAGAGGCCAACACCGCCGCATCCGTGCACTGCCAGCCACTCACCGCCCTTCAGGCGGCCCTGATCCACCACAGCGCGGAACGAGGTTGCGAAACGGCAGCCGAGGCTTGCTGCGGTATCGAAGCCCATGCTTTCGGGGAGATGCACGAGGTTCTGGTCGGCGTAATCAATGGCGACATATTCTGCGAAGGAGCCCCAGTGGGTGAAGCCTGGCTGGAATTGGGTTTCACATACCTGCTGATTGCCCGAGCGGCATTCCTGGCAATGGCCGCAGCCGGAGACGAATGGCACGGTCACACGGTCTCCAACCTTGAAACGCATGACATTTTTGCCAACGGCGGAAATCACTCCGGCGAATTCGTGGCCGGGCACATGCGGCAGGTGGATGTCGCTGTCATGCCCCATCCAGCCGTGCCAGTCGCTGCGGCAAAGCCCGGTTGCCTTGACCTCGACCACCACGCCGCCCGGTGTCGGTTCGGGGTCCGGCAGGGTTGCGATTTTCGGGGCTTCGCCAAAGCGTTCGTAAAACAGTGCGCGCATGATTTCACTCCTGAGTTCAGACTGGACTAGCCTTTTTGCTCAGGAGGAAAAAGGCAGTTACTCTGCTACAATCATCAAATCTTCTGATGCGAATTTCAGTGTGACGCGCTCGCCGATGGACGGCGGGGCCGTGCCCGGATCGTTGAAGCTGTCGAACGACAGGATAGCGCCACCGACATCCATGCGCGTGCGGATGACCGACCCGAGGAAGTGGCTGGATGTGACCGTGCCGGAAATTGCCACGTCTTCCTTCGCACCTTCTGCCAGCGAGCCTGCTTCCGGGCGCAGCGCCACGGTAATCGTTTCGCCGTTCTTCTTCGACAGCGGTTTCTTCAGCGACACCTGCTGGTCACCGATGCGAAGAGTGCTGGTCGATGCGTCGACAACCGTCGCGTCGATCAGGTTCAGCGTGCCGACGAATGAGGCGACAAAACGGGTTGCAGGCTGATTGTAGATCTCGAACGGCGAGCCAATCTGGTCGGCGCGGCCGGCATTCATGACGACGATGCGGTCGGAAATCGACAGGGCCTCTTCCTGATCATGCGTCACGAAGATCGTGGTGATCCCGAGTTGTTGCTGGATCTGGCGGATTTCTTCGCGCAGTGAGACGCGAATCTTGGCATCCAGTGCCGAAAGCGGCTCATCCAGAAGAAGGACCTGCGGTTTGGGGGCGAGGGCGCGTGCCAGCGCCACGCGCTGCTGCTGGCCACCCGACATCTGATAGGGGTATCGGTCCGCCAGATGTTCCAGGTGGATGAGCGCCAGCATTTCCTTCACGCGCGTATCGATCTCGGCCTTTGGCTTGCCTGCCACCTTCAGGCCGAAAGCGACGTTGTCGTAGACGTTCATGTTGGGGAACAGGGCGTAGGCCTGAAATACCATGCCGATGTTGCGCTGGTTCGGTTTCAACGTCGTCTGGTTCTTGCCGTTGATGACGATGGAGCCGTCCGTCGGCGTTTCGAAACCGGCGATCATGCGAAGCACGGTGGTCTTGCCGCAACCCGATGGCCCGAGGAAGGAGACGAATTCCCCCTTCTCGATGGCCATGTTGAAGTCGTGCACGACCTGAACCTGACCGAAGGATTTCTTGATGTTCTGGAGTGTCAAAAAGCTCATGAAAATCTTGTCCTCAGCCCTTGGGAGGGGTGCCCTTCTGATAGCGGGAAACGAGTTGAATCAAACCAAGGCAACCCCAGGTGATGCCGAAGGAAATCACGGCAAGCGCTGCCGGTTCGTAGGCGCGGTTGGCGCCGAGCAGCTGCATGTAGGGACCAAAGGCAGGTCGGTTTAGAAGTGCAGCCATGGTGAACTCACCGATGACAATGGCAAATGTCAGGAAGGCTCCCGACAACACGGCGACCAGCACATTCGGCAAAATGATACGCGCAAGGATCGTCGTCCAACCGGCACCAAGACTTTGCGCCGCTTCGGTCAGCGTCGCCACATCGATGGTTCGAAGTCCGGTATCGACGGCGCGGTACATGTAGGGCAGCGCGAGGGTCGTATAACCGAACATCAGCAATAGATTGGTGCCGGTAATCGTGCCCGTGAGAGGAAGCCAGCTCGAAGTGTTATAGAGCCGGATGTAACCGAAGACGATGACGATGGCCGGAATGACCAGCGGCAGAAGCGTGATGAATTCAATGATCGGCCGCAGACCAGGCAGTTTCAGTCGTACCCAGTAAGCGGTTGGAACCACCAGCACGACACCGAAGACAATGGTAAACAATGCCATCATCACGGAGTAACTGAAGGTCTCCTGAAAGCGCGGGTCGCTCAGGACCTTGGCATAGGCGTCGAAGGAATATTCGCCGCGTCGCATTTTCAGCGAGAAGTTCGTCATGCCGATCAGCGGCAGGGCGAAATAGAGAATTCCGAAGAGCAGGGCGCCCCAGGCAAAAAGCCGCTTCATTTCAGCCACCTCTCGCTGCGCGTGCGCATCCAGATATAGAGTGTGTTGGCGATGCAGGTGACGATAATCATGCCGAAGGCCAGTGCATAACCAAGATTGGGATTGCCCAGGACGTCACCGCGGATCTGCGCAAACAGCAGGATCGGAACGATGCTGAGCGATGAGCCGGTCAACGCGATGGCGGTTGCAACCGCGCCGAAAGCATTTGCGAACAGCAGCGAGAAGGTACCGAGAAGCGAAGGCAGCAGAATTGGGAATGCCACCATACGCCAGTATTGCGTGCCGCTCGCGCCGAGAATTTCGGCTGCTTCACGCCATTCGCGCTTCAGGCCATCAAGGGCCGGGGTAATGATGAGGATCATCAACGGTATCTGGAAAAACAGATAGGTGATCGTCAGTCCCCAGAAGGAAAGGATGTTGAAGCCCAGCATGCGCAGGTCGATACCGATCTGCGTTTTCAAAAACACGGTGATCAGACCGACGGGACCAAGCGTCGCGATGAAGGCGAAGGCAAGCGGTACGCCAGCAAACTGCGAGGCAACACCGGAAAAGGTCAGCAGTGGCCCGCGAATTTTCTGTGGCAAGCCACCCAGTACGACTGCGGATGCCACGGAAAAACCGATCAGACAGCCGAAGAAGGCCGATGCAATGCTGATTTTGATGGAAATCCAGTAGGCTGCAAGAATGGACGGTGTAAACAGTCCGATAATGTTATCGAACGTGAAGCCGCCTTCCGCATTCTGAAAAGCGCCGACGACGATTTTCATCGTCGGCAAAATCAGAAAGAGCAGGACAAAAATGGCAAATGGCACCACACCTATCCAGTGAAGCGGCAATTTCTTGCCCACGGTGGATGGTCCGCCGGTGTTTGTTGATGGCATGCCGTGTCCCCAAACGCCGCTTTAAAACGGTCTGTTTCGCGCATCGCCTGTAAACCGGAAACAATTTCCGACGGGGCAATGAACAGATTCAATAATTTTATGCGTCGTTGCGCACGGGCTCAGTCTGACTGCGGAACGCAAGACGCTTTTATCAAATAAGCACCCCGGCCTTTTGAAAAGCCGGGGTGAATGTTTTCAACAGTTTACTTCACGTTCGCGCCGACAACGCTGTCCCAGCCACCGGTTACGGCAGCCTTGTTGGCATCCACTTCCTCGAGGGTTGGGAAGTAGGCCTTCTCATAGGCTGCTGCCGGCGGCAGGCTGTCGATCAGTTCCTGCGGAACCTTGCCAGCCTTGACCATGGCGTTGAAGCGGATCGGGTGGCAATAGCCCTTCAGCCAGCCGAGCTGACCGTCATCCGAATAGAGGTGTTCCATCCACAGCTTGGCTGCGTTCGGATGCGGTGCGTAAGCGGAGATGCCCTGAACGTAAACACCGGCAAGCACGCCCTTGGCAGGTACGACGACTTCGGTCGGCGGGTTGTCGTTCAGCGTTTTCTGCCAGGAAAGCGCGTTGTAGTCCCAGGCAACGACGATCGGCGTCGCGCCCTGCGCCAGCGTACCGGCCTTGCCGATAACGGGCAGGAAGTTGCCAGCCTTGTTGAGGTCGGCGAAGTATTTCAGGCCAGCTTCGCCAGCTTCCTTGCCGGACTTCGCATCGGCAGCAAGACCAGCAGCGAGAACGCTGAGGATTGCCTGGTTGGACGCGCGCGGGTCACCTGCGAGAGCGACCTGACCGGAGAATTCAGGCTTCAGGAGATCGGCCCAGTCCTTCGGCGATTCCTTGACGAGATCCTTGTTCACCATGAAGGACATCACGCCGTAGTAGTCACCGTACCAGTAACCTTCGGCATCCTTCACGTTGTCCGGAATTTCGTCCCAGGTGGAAACCTTGTAAGGCTGCAGCAGGCCTTCAGCCTTCATCTGCGGGCCGAATGCGAGACCGACGTCGATGACGTCAGGTGCCTGCGGGCCCTTGTTGTCCTTGTTGGCCTTTACGGCTTCAACTTCGTCGGCAGAACCGGCGTCAGGGTTCAGTTCGTTGACGGTGATTTCCGGATATTTTGCCTTGAAGGAAGCAATCACGTCGCCGTAACCGCACCAGTCGTGCGGCAGAGCGATGGTCGTCAGCATGCCTTCTTTCTTGGCGGCTGCGATCAGTTCGGCGCTCGGTTCGGCCGCAGCGATCGCGGTGGATGCGATGACCATAGCAGTGGTGAGCGATAGCAGTCGGCGGCTGTGTGAGATCACTTTGGTTCTCCTCTTGGTGTCTCATGCGTCGGCGGACGCTGATACGTGGGTTGCATGAAGGTTATGTGACAACTGTGTCGGGCAGTTTCCCGCCCTTCTCATGGTCCCGGCCGTTTTCTTGCCATCATTGCGCCTTGTTGTCGCCGTGATATTTGAGAAACGACATAATAAGTCTGTGTTGCGTCCTTGGCGACGATAATGCGCAAATAAGACGCCCGTTTTTAAGTTTCCCCTTTCCCCGGTTTTCTGAAGAGCCGGGTCTGTTCAAACAGCCCCTCCAGCGAATTCATGCGCTGACGGGTTTCCTCCCAGCCATTGCTCTGGACCGCTTCGATCAGCGCTTCCACGACAAACAGCGTCACCACCGAGCTGTCCCACGCGGAGGGTGCCTCTATTCTGACGCGGAAGGTGTGTTTGGCAAAGCGGGAAACGGGCGATGTCCACTGATCGGTGAACAGCAATATGCTCACATTATTGTCATGGGCCACCTGCGCCAGCGTCACCATGTCCCGCTCGTAGCGGCGGATATCGAAGATCACCAGCACGTCACCCGCGTTCATGTTCAGCATATATTGCGGCCATGAACTGGAGTTCGACGACATCAACGCCGTCTTGGGCCGGATGACCTGCATATGCGTGAAGAAATACTCGGCAATCGCGCCGGTGATGCGGCCGCCGACGAAGTAGATGCTGCGCTTTCTATCCGAGAGCAACGTCGCGGCACTATCGAAATCGGCCGTATCCAGATCACTCAGTGTCTCGCGCAGATTGCTGGTGATCGCTTCGGCAAAGCGATTGAGGATATGCAGGCCCGGCGCATTGGTCGCCCATCTGTCATGCTTGGCGACGGGGCCGGAGATGGTGGCCTCGAGTTCCTGATGCAAACGCGCCTGAAATTCGGGATAGCCCTTGTAGCCCAGTTTCTGGACCATGCGCGCCACGGTCGGCGTGGAAACACCGGCGTTTTCCGCAATCGTCGTGATGCTTCCAAGACCTGAAACGGGGTAGTTGCCAAGAAGGCTTTCCGCCAACCGCTTTTCAGAACGGGTCAGCGTCTCATAATGCGCATGAATGACGTCTGCTACCGTTGCTGTGGAGCTTCGCAAACTTTTCCCCTTCCGGTCTTTTCGCCGGTCTGTTTGAAAAAATAAAACATCTGGGCCTGCCATCGAGTCAATGGAAAAATGAAGAGATAATTTCAAAATTCCATTTGACACTCGCCATAATGTGAAGAATTCTTTTCGTGCTGGCGGGGCAGCGGGCTTTTCGGACGGGGTGCGTGCATGACGGTACGTTCACGGTTTTTCACTGAGGCGGAAGGGGAAGCCGTCGCCGTGGAAAACGCAGCAGCAAAGGGCGATGTGCTTCTCGTCTGCGAACATGCATCCGCGACCGTTCCAGAAAAATACGGGACATTGGGGCTGACGGCGGATGTGTTATCGAGCCACATTGCCTGGGACCCAGGTGCATTGGCGGTATCGCGATTGCTGTCACGAAAGCTTGATGCCACGCTCGTTTATCAACGCTTCTCCCGACTGATCTACGATTGCAATCGCCCTCCCGAGTCGTCTTCGGCGATGCCGGTGAAGAGTGAAATCCACGAAATTCCGGGAAATTTCGACCTCGATGACGCGGAGAAATTCGCTCGCACCTCAGCTCTTTATGTGCCGTTTCATGATCGCGTCGATGCGATCATCGCAGAGCGGCAGGCAAACAGGCAGGAGACGGTCGTAGTGACCGTTCACAGCTTTACGCCTGTGTATCACGGGCGGTTTCGCGAGGTTGAAGTCGGCGTTCTGCACGATACCGACAGCCGTCTGGCTGATGCGATGCTTCGGTCGGCTGCGGGAGGCCTCGATGTCAGGCGCAATGAACCCTACGGACCTGATGACGGCGTAACGCATACGCTGAGGCTGCACGCGCTGCCGGACGGTTTTTTGAATGTGATGATCGAAATTCGAAACGATCTGATTGCCACTGCCGACGACCAGTCGGCGATGGCCGATTTTCTATACGAGCTTATGGGGAAGGCGCTCTCATCGTTCGATGAGTGAGGGAGCAACAGGCTGGCCAACGGTGAAAACACCGGGGCCAGCCTTTTTATGACAAGGCCGCACAGAAGCCGGAACGGCACAATGCGGATAGGGAACAGCGAGTGCGTGAGGTGTTGTCGTGCATGCGTGCCGACTGCGCCGGAGACTGGGGCACAATCGGCCAATAGCGGCTGACTGGCTTGTTTTTTTCTTAGATCAGGAGAGAAGGGCATGGACAGTTCATCAGCAGGCGTCAGCTATAAAAAAGCGGACGCATCCTATTTCGAAAAGCGGGGACTTTCCCGTTATGCAGGCGTGTGGTCTTTATGGTCGCTGGGCGTTGGCGCAGTGATTTCAGGCCATTTTTCCGGTTGGAACTTCGGTTTTGCCACGGGCGGCTGGGGTGGCATGCTGGTTGCCGGCATCATCATCGCCATCATGTATCTGGGACTGACGTTTTCGATTGCGGAAATGAGCCCGGCTCTGCCGCACACAGGCGCGGCCTATTCTTTCGCACGAACCGCCATGGGCCCGTGGGGCGGCTTCATCACCGGTCTTTGCGAGAACGTCGAGTATGTTCTGACGCCCGCCGTAGTGGTGACATTCATCACCGCCTACGTGAACTCGATCTTGGGCCTTGATCCGGCCTATTCACCCTTCGTGTGGATCGTGTTCTACCTTATTTTCCTTGGGCTTAACATTTTCGGACTGGAACTGTCCTTCAAGGTGACGCTGGTCATCACGCTGATTTCGCTTGGCGTTCTGGTGTTCTTCTGGATGAGCGCCATCCCCAACATCGACTTCTCGCGCTGGGCGCTGAATATCGGCGTCGGTCCGGATGGCGCTGCGGTCGAACTGCCGGAAGGTAACGGCTCGTTCTTCCCCTTCGGTTTCTCCGGTGTTCTGGCAACCTTGCCTTTTGCGGTCTGGCTGTTTCTTGCCATCGAGCAGCTTCCGCTGGCGGCAGAAGAATCCGTTGATCCGAAGCGCGACATGCCAAAGGGCATCATTCTCGGCATGGTTACGCTGATGGTGTCGGCTTTCATGATCGTGCTGCTCAACCCGTCGCTTCCGGGTGTTGGCGCTTTCCACCTTGGTTCATCGCTTGAGCCGCTGCTGGATGGTTTCAAGGCGATCTATGGTGACGGTGGCGTGGTTCTGCTCGGTCTTGTGGCACTGACCGGTCTTATCGCCAGCTTCCACACGATCCTTTACGCACAAGGCCGCCAGATTTACTCGCTGTCGCGTGCGGGTTATTTCCCGACTGCGCTTTCGATCACCCACTCCAGATACAAGACGCCATTCGTTGCCAACATTGCCGGTGCCGTGGTCGGTCTGGCCGTGATGCTCGCCATCTGGTTCGCACTTGGTGCGGAGCAGGGCGGCAGCATCATCGGCAGCGTACTTTTGAACATGGCAGTCTTCGGTGCGATGTTCTCCTACATCATGCAGGCAATTTCGTTCATCCTGCTCAGGAAGAACCTGCCGCATATTGAACGGCCGTTCCGCTCGCCTTTCGGCGTTCCCGGTGCTGTCCTGACAATCGTCATTGCCATCGTCACACTGCTTTACCAGATCCAGGACCCCAATTTCAGCAAGGGTGTGCTGTGGGTGGCCGTCTGGTTTGCCGTCGCTATTGCCTACTTCGCCTTCGTCGGCCGTCATCGCCTGATCCTCTCGCCGGAGGAAGAATTTGCGATGGAGCACAAACAGGCAGCGGCAAATGCCACCTCGGCTGCAAAGGCCTGACATTGATTGTAACGGGCGGCCGGTAAACGGCCGCCCCCATAAAATATAAAAGGGAACGGACACAAGACATGGCGACCTACTCATTCGATGCCCTCAAACTGGATGTCGCCGACGGGCGCATCGACACCGTTCTCGCATGTCTGGTGGATATGCAGGGCCGTTTGATGGGGAAGCGTTTTCAGGCGGAGTTTTTCGTCGAGAGCGCCTTTCAGGAAACCCATAGCTGCAACTATCTGCTTGCCACTGACATGGAGATGGAGACGGTTCCGGGCTACAAGGCATCGAGCTGGGAACGGGGTTACGGCGACTATACGATGAAGCCGGATCTTTCGACGTTGCGCAAAGTGCCTTGGCTGGAAGGAACAGCGCTGGTGCTGTGCGACGTGCTGGATCATCACACGCACGCCGAAGTGCCGCATTCGCCGCGTGCGCTGTTGAAGAAGCAGGTCGCACGCCTGGAGGCGATGGGGCTGAAAGCCTATATGGCCAGCGAACTGGAGTTCTTCCTGTTCGACCAGACTTTTGACGCGGCGCGTACCAGCGGATATCGCAATCTCAATCTCGCCAGCGGTTACAACGAAGACTATCACATCTTTCAGACGACCAAGGAAGAGGATGTCATGCGCGCCCTGCGCAAAGGGCTGCAGGGGGCCGGCATTCCGGTCGAAAACTCCAAGGGTGAGGCTTCAGCCGGCCAGGAGGAAATCAACGTCCGTTACGCAGACGCTCTGACCATGGCCGACCGGCATGCCATCATCAAGAACGCGACAAAGGAAATTGCCTGGTCAAAGGGCAAGGCTGTCACGTTCCTCGCCAAATGGAACTACAGCGCGGCAGGAAGCTCCTCTCATATTCATCAGTCGTTGTGGAGCGCCGATGGCAAGACCTCCGCTTTCTTCGACAAGGATGCAGAGCACGGCATGTCCGAACTAATGCGGCATTATGTTGCCGGGCTTTTGGCGCATGCCAGCGAAATCACCTATTTCCTGGCGCCCTATATCAATTCCTACAAGCGTTTCATGGCCGGAACCTTCGCGCCGACAAAGGCAATCTGGAGCCTGGACAACCGCACCGCTGGCTACCGTCTTTGCGGAGAAGACACGAAGGCGATCCGGGTAGAATGCCGTGTCGGCGGCTCTGACCTTAATCCTTATCTTGCCATGGCGGCATTGCTGGCGGCGGGCATTGACGGCATTGAAAATAAGCTGGAACTTGAGCCCGCCTTTGTCGGCGATGCCTATGGTGGAGAGGTGCGCGAGATACCCAAGACGCTGCGTGACGCAACGACCTTTCTGCAGGGGTCGAAAATGCTGCGCGATGCCTTTGGTGACGACGTGATCGACCACTATGTGCGCGCTGCAAAATGGGAGCAGGAAGAATACGACCGCCGCGTGACGGACTGGGAAGTCGCCCGCGGTTTCGAGAGAGCCTAAATCATTACGGGAATTTATCATGACAATGATCCAGAATATTTCGCCGATTGATGGCTCGGTTTATGCCGAGCGTGAGGCGATGCCGCTGGAGGCGGCGCGCGCCGCCGTCGCAAGGGCGCGCAAGGCTCAGAAGGACTGGGCTCGACGCCCGCTTGAAGACCGCGTGCAGCTTGTCTTGAAAGGCGTTGCGCGGTTGAACGAGATGGTTGGCGAAGTTGTGCCGGAACTGGCCCACATGATGGGCCGTCCGGTTCGCTATGGCGGGGAATTCAAGGGGTTCAACGAGCGCTCGAACTATGTCGCATCGATTGCGGCGGATGCTTTGGCCCCTTTGGTCATCGAGGAAAGTGGCAATTTCGAACGTCGCATCGAGCGTGAGGCCCATGGCGTTGTCTTCGTGATCGCGCCTTGGAACTACCCCTACATGACGGCGATCAATACGGTTGCTCCAGCTTTGATGGCGGGCAACACGGTTGTCATCAAGCATGCCGCGCAAACCCTGCTGGTCGGAGAGCGTATGGTGCGCGCCTTTGTCGAGGCGGGTGTGCCGGAGGACGTCTTCATCAATGTTTTCCTCGATCATGCGACAACATCGGCGCTGATTTCCGAGGGGCTGTTCAACTTCGTCAATTTCACCGGATCGGTGGAAGGCGGTCGCGCCATCGAACGGGCTGCGGCTGGAACCTTCACCGGGCTTGGCCTGGAACTTGGCGGCAAGGACCCCGGCTATGTGATGGAAGACGCCGATCTCGACGCTGCCGTCGATACGCTGATGGACGGCGCCACCTATAATTCCGGGCAGTGCTGCTGCGGCATCGAGCGTGTCTACGTCAATGAAAATCTCTACGATGCCTTCGTCGAGAAGTCCGTCGCCTGGGTTTCCAACTACAAGCTCGGCAACCCGCTGGAGCAGGAGACGACGCTTGGACCAATGGCCAACAAGCGCTTCGCCAAGGTCGTTCGCGCCCAGATCGCCGATGCCGTTGCCAAGGGCGCAAAAGCCTTGGTCGACGCAAAACTTTTCCCCGCCGATGACGGCGAGAGCGCTTATGTCGCTCCGCAGGTTCTCGTCAATGTCGACCACTCCATGGAGTTCATGACGGAAGAGACATTTGGCCCGGCTGTCGGCATCATGAAGGTCAAGAACGACGATGAAGCCATCTCCCTGATGAACGACAGCAAATATGGTCTGACTGCTTCGCTGTGGACGCAGGACGCTGCACGTGCCGGGCGGATCGGCCGCGAGATTGAAACCGGAACCGTGTTCATGAACCGGGCGGACTATCTCGACCCGGCGCTCTGCTGGACCGGCGTGAAGGAAACCGGTCGTGGCGGATCGCTTTCCGTACTCGGCTTCCAGAACCTGACCCGCCCGAAATCCTACCATTTGAAGAAAGTCACGAAATGAATATCGTCGCCAACTGGAGTTATCCCACTGCCGTCAAGCTCGGACGTGGTCGCATCAAGGAACTGGCCGATGCCTGCAAGACACTTGGCATAAAGAAACCGCTGCTGGTGACGGATCGTGGTCTGGCCAATATGGCGATCACCGGCCACGCGCTCGATGTCCTGGAAGAGGCGGGTCTCGGTCGTGCACTTTTTGCCGACGTCGACCAGAATCCGAACGAAATCAATCTCGATGCGGGTCTTAAAGTGTATCGCGATGGCGGCCACGACGGTGTTGTTGCCTTCGGTGGCGGGTCCGGCCTCGATCTTGGCAAGACCATTGCCTTCATGGCCGGACAGACACGTCCTGTCTGGGACTTCGAAGATATTGGTGACTGGTGGACACGGGCCGATGCGTCGAAGATCGCGCCAATCGTTGCCGTTCCAACCACGGCGGGGACCGGTTCGGAAGTCGGGCGTGCCAGCGTCATCACCAATTCGCAGACTCATGTGAAAAAGATCATCTTCCATCCGAAGATGCTTCCAGGCGTGGTGATCTGCGACCCTGAACTGACGGTCGGTATGCCGAAGGTCATCACGGCTGGGACAGGCATGGACGCTTTTGCGCATTGCCTCGAGGCATATTCCTCACCGTTCTACCATCCGATGAGCGCTGGCGTTGCGCTGGAAGGTCTTCGGCTCGTCAAGGAATACCTGCCGCGTGCCTATCGCGAGGGAACGGATATCGAGGCGCGCACGAATATGATGGCAGCGGCGGCAATGGGTGCCGTGGCGTTCCAGAAGGGGCTTGGTGCGATCCATTCGCTGTCGCACCCGATTGGTGCTGTCTACAATACCCATCATGGCATGACCAACGCCGTTGTCATGCCGGCGGTCCTGCGCTTCAACCGTCCGGCCATCGAGGACAAGATCGGCCGTGCGGCAGCGTATCTCGGTATTTCCGGCGGTTTCGATGGCTTCTATGATTACGTTCTGGAGCTTCGCAAGGAGCTTGGCGTGCCGGAAAACCTGACGGCCATGGGCATCAAGCCGGATCGTATCGATGAACTTGTGGCTGAGGCGATCAAAGATCCGAGTTGCGGCGGCAATCCGGTTGAAATGACCCTGGAAAACACAAAAAAACTGTTCGAAGACTGCTTTTAAAAGGCATTTGTGATGAAGCTGAAATTGCCCTTTTTCGGGCCTCTCATTGCGTTGGCGATTTTCAGCCTTCCCGTTGTCGCTCATGCTGAAAATTTTCAGGGGCTTTCCGGGCAAGGCTACAAGGTTGCTGCGCTGAGTAACAACAAGGCTGGCGTGAAGGGTTGGACCCTATCGAAAGGACCTGTTCGTTACTTTTGTGAGTTGCGAGCATCGTTGGCTTATTCAGGCAAGAACGGCATGGTTTCGTTCACCAGTGCGGGGCGTGTGATGACGCTTGATCGCGCCGCATTCGAAAAAAGAATGGGTGGTCCTGATAAAAGCCTGCCGCAATATGAGGATCTTAAGGCCGGGCGACCACGACCGGTCGATGTCGGTTCGTGCCGCAAGCTCCGATAGTTGAGTAAGAAACCCGCGACGATCCCTGATCCTCGCGGGTTTTTACTGCGCCAGGAAACGATCTTATCCATTTGTTAACCATGATCGTTAAGCTTATGGAAAGCACCATGATTTGTCCGGTGCGCATGGGAGCATGATCCGGCTCCGATTTATCGGAGACGACATGTCTGTCATTACATTTGCCAACACCAAAGGCGGGGCAGGGAAAACAACTGCAGTTCTGCTGCTTGCAACAGAATTGGCCCGGGCGGGGCACCGCGTTACGGTTCTCGATGCTGATCCGCAATTGTGGATTTCTCGCTGGTACGAACTCTCCGGTGAAATCCAGAACCTTTCCGTCATCTCGCACGTCACCATGGCCTCGCTGGAGGGCCATATTCGTGAGAACAGGATCAGTACGGACTGTTTCATCATAGACTTGCCGGGAACGAAAAATCCGTTGCTGACCATGGCGCTCGGCATATCCGATCACGTCCTCATCCCTGTTCAGGGCTGTGCCATGGATGCGCGCGGTGCGGCGGAAGTGCTGGAACATATCGACTTCCTGAACCGCAAAATGGACAAAGCCATCTCACATTCCGTCGTGCTGACCCGCGTGAATGCGATGGTTGCCACGCGATCTTTGTTGCTGGTCAAAATGCTGCTGGCGGAGAGAAATGTATCGGTCCTGAACACGCCAATCGCCGAACGGGCAGCCTATCGCGATATTTTCGATTATGGCGGCACACTGCACTGTCTTGATAAGGGCAAGGTCAACAATGTCGACAAGGCGCAGGAAAATGCCCGCGCTTTTGCGACTGAGGTGCTCAGTCTTCTTCCGCGTCGGATGTTGCGTTCAGGCGCGCAACCGCGTGCCATTTTCATGCGTAAGGCCGCCTGACACATCAGGACGGGCTGTCTTGTCCAAAGGCAGCCCAAATTTTTTCTTGATTTGGAAATGATCGTTTTCTATATAGCGGTCATGAGCACGAAAACAGAAATTGCCAGTCAGGATCAGCGTCAACGCGGCAGGCCGCGTGAGTTCGATATCGAACCAGCGCTTGACGGTGCCATCCGGGTTTTTTCCGAGCGTGGTTATCATGCCACGTCGATCGGTGATCTCGCCATCGCGATGGAACTGGCTCAGGGCAGTATCTACAAAGCGTTCAAAGACAAGAAGGCTGTCTTCATCGCGGCGATGGATCGCTACAGAACAGTTCAGACAGAGCGGTTCGAACAGGCGATTGCCGGGCTTGGTACAGGTCGCGAGCGTCTGCGGGCTGGGATGATGTTTTATGCGTCTCGTTCTCATGGCGCCTCCGGGTCGGAAGGATGTCTTGTGGTCGGTGCTGTCGCGGATCTCGCAGCACTTGATGATGACATGGCTGCCGTTGTCGACAGGGCTGTGAAGGCGAGGGAAAAGATCATTTCGCGTATCGTGCGTGAGGGGCAGCAGGATGGTTCGATCAATCCAGATGTTGATGCCGATGATTTGGCCCGGTCGATGTTGTGTTTGATGTATGGGATGCGCGTGGTCGGAAAGACCGGGCGGACGCTCGAGCAGATGATCGGCGTGGTTGATGTCGCGATGCGGCTAGCCCTTTGAATTGCCATTTGATTTTACGACTATTTAGGAAATGACTATTTCCGAATTTGGAGACTATGATGACGACACGGACGATTGAGGGGCAAGGGTTGCATGAGGCATCCATATCCCCCGCTTTGACATTCTTACTGGCCAGCGCCTGTGGGTTGATTGCTGCCAATCTCTATTACGGTCAGCCACTTGCAGGCATTATCGGTGCCGAACTCGGCCTTTCCTCGGCTGCCACCGGCCTGATCGTCACTTTGACACAGATCGGTTATGGCGTCGGCCTGCTGTTCGTCGTGCCGCTTGGAGATCTCGTCGAGAACCGCAAGCTTGTCGTCAGTGCTGTGTCCATGGCAGTGCTGTCACTTGTTGCTGCCGCCTTCGCGCCGCATGCCAGCCCCTTCCTGTTTGCGGCGTTTCTGATCGGGGTCAGTTCTGTTGCCGTTCAGGTCATTGTTCCCTATGCCGCCCATATGGCGCCGCATGCCATACGTGGTCGCGTCGTCGGCAACGTCATGAGTGGTCTGATGGTCGGCATCATGCTGGCACGGCCGGTGTCCAGTCTGCTATCGGAAGTCGTCTCGTGGCGGGGCGTCTATCTGGTTTCGGCCGTGGTAATGGCAATTCTTGCTGTCGTCCTCTTTCGACTGCTGCCGGTTCGACAGCCCGAGTCACGTCTGGGCTACGGTGCGCTGATGGCGTCAATGGGTAAGCTTGCCGTCAACACGCCGCTGCTGCAACGCCGAGCCATCTATCATGCCTTCATGTTTGCAGCGTTCAGTCTGTTCTGGACAACCACACCGCTTTATCTCAGCGGTCCGCACTTCAACCTGAGCCAGGGAGAAATCGCGCTATTTGCTCTTGCAGGTGCGGCGGGTGCCGTGGCAGCGCCGATTGCGGGACGCGTGGCAGACCGCGGCTGGACCTATTCCGCAACCTTTGCGGCGATGGTCATGGTCGCATTGTCCTTTGCCGTCACGCATCTCGCACCCGAAGGATCGCATCTTGCACTGGCCATCCTGGTCGTCGCCGCCATCGTTCTGGACTTCGGTGTCACCACCAACCTCGTGCTTGGGCAGCGTGCTATCTTCACCCTCGGCGCCGAATTCCGCGGCCGCCTGAATGGTATCTACATGGCAACCTTTTTCATGGGCGGCGCCATCGGGTCGGCGGTGGGCGGTTGGGCTTATTCGGTCGGAGAATGGTCGATCGCTTCCTGGGTCGGCTTTGCGATGCCTGTTGCGGCGCTTGTCTACTTCCTGACCGAGAAACGTGGATAACTGCTTCTTATGAAAAAGCCCCGGCAGCATCTGCTCCGGGGCTTTCTTTTTTGGGGTCGGTCAGAAACCTTACTCCGCGAATTCAACGACGACGCCGGGGCGCACCATTTTTGCCAGTTCCGTAGCGTCCCAGTTGGTCAGACGAATACAGCCATGGCTGTTGGTCTTGCCGATCTTGGATGGCTCGGGTGTGCCGTGGATGCCGTAGGTCGGCTTCGACAGAGCGATCCAGACGGTGCCAACAGGTCCGTTCGGACCCGGCGGGATCTGCAGAATCTTGTCGTTCTGGCCCTGCTTGAAGTTGATCTTCGGATTGTAGGTGTAGCCGGGATTAAGAGCGATACGCTCAACCGTATGCGTGCCACTTGGCGACGGGGTATCGGTGGAGCCGATGGTTGCCGGATAGGCTGCGATCAGATTGCCGTCCTGACCATAGGCAAAGACCTGCTTGATGCCCTTGTGGGCAACAATGCGAGCGACCTGTCCCTTTTTCGTGTCGCCAGGGTTCACGACTTTAATGATCGTACCGGGGACAGTGAAGTCGACGCCGGGGTTCAATTCCTTCAGATAGTTCTCGTCCATATGGAAACGCTCGGCCAAGGCTTCCGAGGTAGACGTGAAAGACAGGGCAGGAAGCTGCGATTTCTCAGCATAGTCATCCGGAATGGACGCGACATAAGGACCGGCCGCATCGGCTGCCGTGATCGTGTAGTCAACGATCGGCATGCCGCCCGAAGAGCGCAGGCGTTCCAGAATATCGTCGGAATTGTTCGGATCGAGTTTTTCGCCGGTCATGTCCTGCCAGGCGGAGATGGCCTTGTTGACGTTGTCACCCATCTTGCCGTCTATCACGCCGGGCGAAACACCCTCGCGGTCGAGGAAGGTCTGGAGCGCAACGATCTCCTGACGTGAGCGGTTGACCGGCGTCGTAACGGGTGTGTGCCGTTCGATCAGTCGATCTGGCTGCGGAACAGCTTCAGTTGTGGATTCTCCCGGCATAGGCTGGCCCAACGGCGCGCTTTCGACAGCGCCAGGTCCCGGGACCGAGCCGGTGTAAAGATCATTGTCATTGCCGTCACCGCGATATTCACGGTAGTCGCGCACGCTGCCATTGTCCTGATATCCGTAGTCGCGCTGCGGTTCACGATACTGACCGCCGGGTGCCGGCGGATAGTAGGTGGTGTCGCGCTGCGCCTGCTGACGCCGCTGTCCGTATCCCGGAGGCATTTCCGTTGCGAGCAGGTTACCATAGCGGTCGTAAAGAACGGTACGGCCCATGGCGTCGCGGCTGATGACGATATCGTTGCGGTCTGGCACGAAGTCGAGGACGCGGCCATCCGGAGTGACGAGAACCGGTTGTTCCTGATAGCCATAACGCTGCTGCGCACCAGCCTGTAGCGGTGCAAGCGCGGCTGCCGCTGCAATCGTCAGGCCCATAGCTGCGTTAAGAAACTGTTTCACGATTCTGCAATCCTTGTTTCGGTCACCGACAAACACACCGCAATCTTGACCCTATTGTGAAAAAGGTGAATTCGGGGTTAATGCAATCTTAATTTTGCTGACGATTGATAGCGTTTGCGTGATCGCTGCGATTTTATTGCCACGGAGGAGGTTGTTTTGCGCGAGTTTCAGGCCGGACGTTCGCCACGTATTTTCCTTGATGAAACATCCGTTCTCGATATCGGTTCGCTGTTCGTTGGCGATACCGACATTGCGCCGGGGCGCGCCATTCCCGATGACGGTGATCCCCGTATCGACCACTCGCTTGAAGGTTTTCTGTTTACCTGCGGTCCTGACCATATTCGCCATCCCGAACCGATCGAAGGTAATTCCGAAGGCCGGAAATATCCGTTGCATGGTTCCTTCTCCTCTCATCCTGCGAAGATCGTGGCATTCGAGGTTACGGAAGGAAATGCTTTGGCGCGGGCTGAGGTTCCCGTGACACTTGCCGATGGTGGGACGGCCCTGCTGGAGCGCGAGTGGCGGATAGATGGACAAAGCGGCGAAGTCAGCCTCTCAGACCGTGTCACCAATACCAGTGACGAAATACGGCCGGTCTTTCACATGTATCACATGAACGTCGGCGCGCGCCTGTTCGATGATGGCGTCAGGCTGGAAGGAGCCATGCTTGAAAATGGCGGCCACAGCTGGCGTTTTGGCGAGGAACCGGGCAGCGTATTTTGCGTATCTGCGAGCCAAAGCGGCTCGGACTGGGCCGAGTTGACGCTTGGACCAATCGCCGCGATTGGTGGACGGTCGCTCAAGGTGGCGTTTCGCACCGATACGTTGCCTTATCTGCAGATGTGGAGAAACCAGAAAAGCCCGGCGAATGTGCTTGGCATCGAGCCGGTATCGCATCGCTGGGTTGGGCGCGATGACCTGCGCGCCGCGCAAGAGTTCAACATGCTCAAGCCCGGTGAAAACCGCACCTATGGTTTGCGCTTTTCTATTCTCTGAACTGCCTTTGAATTGGAACGGCGCGTCATTGACGCACCCGTTTTAACCCCTTACATCGGATGCGGATTTCAGGACTGCGCGGCACCCAGATGCGAGATTGCCGCGTTATCGGAGGATATGAAGATGGATATCAGACGTATCGACGACGAATATTCCGTAAGCGGCCAGATCAGCGTTGCCGACCTTGATGAGATCAAGGCGCAGGGCTTCAAGTCTATCGTTTGCCACCGCCCTGATGGCGAAGAAGAGGGCCAGCCGCTTTTTGCTGATATTGCTGAGCGCGCCGAACAGCTCGGCATCACTATCGTGCATGTGCCGGTCGGTCGTTTCGGTGTCGATGCCGATGCGGTTGCAGGCATGGTGGACGCGCTTGATGAGTTGCAGCGCCCCATGCTCGGTTACTGCCGTTCCGGCGCGCGCTCGACGGCGATCTACGAAAAGACCCATCATCTGCGCGGCTGACTGCCGGCACGCATTGTTATTTTAAAAGCTAGTCAACAGGAGTTTATATCATGACCATCAAGCGCATCGAGCCGGGCAAGCGTATGAGCGGCGCCGTTGTTCACGGCAACACCGTTTACCTGGCCGGTCAGGTTGGTGAAGGTGTATCCGTCACCGAACAGAGCAAGTCTGCTCTTGCTGAAGTCGATCGCCTGCTGGCTCTGGCTGGTTCCGACAAGTCGAAGGTTCTTCAGACGATCATCTACCTCTCCGACATGTCGACTTTCGCTGAAATGAACGCTGTCTGGGAAGGCTGGATCGACCCGGCAAACCCGCCGGCACGTGCGACGAGCGAAGCAGCTCTCGCAACGCCTGACTACAAGGTTGAGTTCATCGTTACGGCTGCTCTCTAAGTCGCCAGATGATCTGAAAAAGAAGGCCGGTCGGGGAAATACCGACCGGCCTTTTTGTTTGTTTTGAATCGCCTGGTGCCGTCAATTCGAAGGCTGGCTTAAAGCCTTCGTAAATTGGTTCAGGGTCTCCACACGCGTGTCGAACCAGAGCCGGGCGAGGTCGCTGGCAGAGGCAAGATTGATGCCGTCGGGATCGATCGTCGTAATCGACCAGCGGCCGGTTTTGGCGCCTGCCAGAACCGCGAGGCGAGAGGCTTCACCCTTGATGGCGTTCAGGCGCGTGGCTTCCGTCTCTGCTGCCGCCATCAGCTCTTCAGCACCGGAGAGCTCCGTCTTCAGGTCATCGGGCGTGATGTTGCTCGCGTTACGGGCCGGGCCACCATTGATCTGCACACCCTCGGTTCGCAACCGGTAGAGCTGGGTGTCCGGTAACGACAAATAGAGTTTCGCCTTCGGATAACGCGCGATGTAACGCGCCTTTGCGTCAGGGACATCGTCTTCGCCAATCAGTTCGGCTTTGCCCACCAGAGTCAGTCTCGGCAAGGTCAGCGCATCGCCCTTGTTGAAGGGTGCCAATGTCAGGGAAATGCGTGGATCGGCTTCTATATTGCGGGCGTGCAACGCCAGTCGCGCTGCGAAAAAGAACGGCGTCCCATCCGGGTCGATCGCAACGTTGGTTGCCGTTGTGTAGGGGTATCCGCTGACCGGGTCCAGCGTCGCAAGCGCTGCAATACGGGATGTGTGCAGGACATCGCGGGCAACGCGCACGGCCTCGAACGGTGCGCCAGCCGAGGCTTCGATTTTTGCGCCGCGGGGCGTAATAACAGGCGAGACTTGATCCGGCATGCTGTTTCCTGAGTTTTTAAATCAAGTCAGGATTTACATCATGCCGGAGGCTTGTCCATGGCTCTTATCAAGTCCGGTTGCGAATCTGTGTCAGCGTCCGGGCAGGGGTAATGGCTTCGGCGTCGAGTTTGACTTCGATGATCGCCGGTTTGCCACTGGCACGGGCCCGCTCATAAGCGGGGCCGAAATCGTCTCTCTTCGCCACCAGTTCTCCATGGCCGCCGTAGGCCTTGGCGAAGGCGACGAAATCCGGGTTGACGAGATCGGTTGCGCTGACGCGACCGGGATATTCCCGCTCCTGATGCATACGGATGGTGCCGTAGGTGCCGTTGTTCACCAGCACGGTGATGATCGGCAACCCATATCTGACAGCGGTTATAAACTCCTGTCCGTGCATCATGAAGCAGCCGTCACCGGCAAAGCAGACCACTTCGCGTTCCGGAAACAGGTGTTTGGCGGCGACCGCTGCCGGCAGACCGTAACCCATCGATCCGGAGGTTGGCGCTGATTGCGTGTTGAAGCGGCGGAAACGGTGGAAGCGATGCAGCCAGGTGGCATAATTGCCAGCGCCATTCGTGAAGATTGCATCTTCGGCAACGTTGGCCTCGATCCAGTCCATGATCGGACCCATCTGCACCGGGCCGGGACCGGTTTTGGGCGGGCTCGACCATTTCAGATAGGCGTCGTGCATCGCCGCGGTGCGATCTGCCCAGACAGGGTTGGACGGCGCTTCCAGTGTATCGAGCGCATCGACAAAATCAGTCGTTGAAGCGCAGATGCCGAGATCGGGGCGATAGATGCGGCCGAGCTCTTCCGCTTCCGGGAAGACGTGCACAAGCGTCTGCGAAGGATAGGGGATATCCAGCATGGTGTAACCGGAGGAGGGCATTTCAGACAGCCGGCTGCCGAGAAGCACGATAAGGTCGGCCTCCTTGATTTCCTTCGACAACGCGGGATTTATGCCGATGCCGACATCGCCCGCATAGGAGGGGCTGAGATGGTCGAACAGCATCTGGCGACGGAACGAGCAGCCGACCGGGAGTTTGAAGCGCTCCGCAAACGCCTTGAATTTAGAAACGCTTTCTTCCGTCCAGCGTGTGCCGCCAACGATCACCATCGGACGCTTGGCGTTACCAAGCAGTTCGGCAAATTTTGCCATCTGTTTCGGGCCGGGATGATTTTCGACCGGCGTGTAGGCTTTGGCTGCCGGGGCCTCTACTTCTTCCACCAGCATGTCTTCGGGAAGCGTCAACACCACCGGACCGGGCCGTCCGGACGTGGCAACGGCAAAGGCGCGGGTGACAAATTCGGGAATGCGACGGGCATCATCGATCTCACCCACCCATTTGGCGAATTCGGTGAAGGCGCGGCGATATTCCACTTCCTGAAAAGCTTCGCGTTCGCGTGCGTCGCGCTGGACCTGGCCAATGAACAGGATCATCGGAATGGAATCCTGACGGGCGATGTGGAGGCCCGCCGAAGCGTTGGTCGCGCCGGGACCACGTGTCACCATGCAGATGCCGGGCTGTCCGGTCAGGCGACCCCAGGTATCGGCCATCATCGCAGCTCCGCCTTCCTGACGGCAAACGATGGTCTCAATGCTGCTATCGTAAAGCGCATCCAGAACCGCCAGATAACTTTCGCCCGGAACGCACGAGACGCGCGAGACCCCGTTGGCCTTCAACGCATCGACAATCAATTCTCCACCCGTTTTCTTCATTGTGCCGACATCCTCCCTTCGATCTCCTCCAACTCGACCAATACGTCCTGCTGATGTTCTCCCAGACGCGGGCTTGGCCGTTCGTAACGCAGGGGCGTTTCCGACAAAACGATCGGTGTACGAACCCCCGGAATGGTGGTGCCATCTGCCGCTTGCAGATCGACGCGCAGACCTCTGGCCTGTACCTGCGGATCGGCAAACATTTCCTCAATCGAATTGATTGGACCAGCCGGAACGGCATTTGTTTCGCAGGCCGTCAGAAGGTCACGTTTCATCCATTTCAGTGTTTCTGTCGACACGATCTGTCGGACATCGAGCTTGTGGGCCACACGGGCCTTATTGGTCGCGTAACGCTCGTCGTCTGCGATCGTGCCTATGCCGAGAATTTTGCACAGGCGGCGGAATTGTCCATCGTTGCCAACGGCGAGAATGAGAAAGCCATCGGCGGTGGGGACGACCTCGTAAGGCGAGATGTTCGGATGTGCATTGCCAAGCCGAACCGGTGCCTTGCCGGAAATCAGATAATTCATGTTCTGGTTGGCCAGGACCGCTGACTGCACGTCCAGAAGCGCCATGTCGATGTGCTGGCCTTCGCCGGTGCGCATGGCATGGATGAGTGCAGCCTGAATGGCGGTGACGGAATAGATGCCGGTGAAGATGTCGGCGACCGCCACGCCTGCCTTCATCGGCTGGCCGTCGGGTTCGCCGGTGATCGACATGAAACCGGACATGCCCTGGACGATGTAGTCGTAACCGGCAAAATCCGCGTAAGGGCCGGTCTGCCCAAAGCCGGTGATGGAGCAATAGATCAGTTTGGGATTGATGGCCTTCAGACTGTCGTAGTCGAGGCCGTATTTCTCCAGCCCGCCGCGTTTGAAGTTCTCGATGACGACATCGGCGGTTTTGACGAGGCGGCGCACCAGTTCGCAGCCGTCCTCCGTCTTGAGATCGGCGACGATGGAACGCTTGCCACGGTTGGTGGCGTGATAATAAGCGGCGGACAGATTATCCCCATCGACACTCTCCACAAAGGGCGGACCCCAGGCGCGGGTATCATCGCCGCCCTCGGGATTTTCGACCTTGATGACATCGGCACCCATGTCCGCCAGCATCTGCCCCGCCCATGGGCCGGCCAGAACGCGGGCCAGTTCGATAACGCGGATGCCGGAAAGGGGCGGTTGTTTCTCGGTGATCTGACGGGTCATATCCTCAGCCATTAGCTCATGGTGCAAGCGGTTGGTTCTCGACATCGGAAACCGGTTTGGAGGCGAAGCGACGCTCCCTCCAGATGATATAGAGGCCGGAGGCGACGATGATCGCGATGCCCAGCCATTTCAGCGGATCGGGGAAGTGGTTGAACACCAGCCAGCCAAAGATCGTTGCCGAGACGATTTCCAGATATTGCAGCGGCGCGAGTGTCGATGCGGGCGCGGCGCGATAGGCATAGACGCTGAGAATGCCGGAGAGACTTGCCGAAATGCCCACACCCAGCAGGTAGAGTGACGTCGTCGGATCGGGTGCGACAAAGGATAGGCCGGGCATGCCCAGTGCATCGCTGAACAGGATGGGTAGGGCGCAAAATGCAAAACCCCACATGCCTGTCTGGAATTGCATGCTCCACGGATCTTCGGTTCGCGAACGAACCCGTGTCAGGATCGCAAAAATGGCAATGCAGAAAGCCGAGACAACGGGAAAGAGCGCAACATAGCCGACTTCGGTAAAACTCGGCTGGATCACGAGGATTGCGCCGAAGAAACCGACGGCACAGGCCGTATACCGGCGCCAGCCAATTGTCTCCTTGAGCAGAATGCTGCTCATGATCGTCAGGATGATCGGCTCTACGAAGAAGATCGCGATGGCGTCCGCGACCTCCATGAATTCCAGCGTTGCGACAAAGCTGACCATGGACAAAGCGAGGATGCCGCCGCGCACAATATGAAAACCGGTGCCACTCCACGAAAATGACAGGAGGCCGGGGCGCATGAAGAGGATTGGCAACATGGCCAAGGTCTGAACGATGAAGCGTGCGGCACTGATCTCGACGGTATGAATGGTCGTGATGGCGAGCTTGGCAAAAATGTCGATGATCGGCGAAATCATCACCGCCAGAAACATCAGCAACATGCCGGTGGGGACACTCGTTCCGCCTGATTTCGGCGTCGTCATCGTTTTATTGGAGGCGGAACCTGATGTCATGCAGACGGCACTTTCGTTCTCGTAGTTGTGCAACCGCAGGTCCATCTATAACCAGCCGCTGACGACATTGCATTTGATATTAATTCATAATCTTATTCCGTTTAGGCACATGTGCCGTCAGACGGAAATGGTCTTTCTGCACCAGGCTGCGAAGTCCGCCGCCACTGCTTCCCAACCGATCTCGTTCAACGTCTCGTGGCGCATGCCCCTGTAGATCGTCATGTCGATGCGATTGAAGCCCGCTTGCCTGAAACGCTCCGCCAGCCATTCGATTTCCCGGCCATTGTTGGTCGCAGCATCCTGATCGCCGCTGACAAGCAGTACCGGCAGGTTTTTCGGCAGGCGTTCCATCAGTTTCGGGCCACGGTAGGACAGCTCGAAAACATCCTGCCAGAGAGAAACGCTTGCCTCGAACTGGCAGAGCGGATCTTCGACATAGGCGTCGACAGCGGCCCTGTCGTGGCTCAGCCAATCGGCGTGGGTACGTTTTTCAGGCATTTTTGCATTCCAGGTCCGGAACGTCGCTTTCGGCAGGACCGCGCTCGGTACATCCGAACCTTTGAGCATTTTTTCAAGCCGCAGGATGACCTGCGCAATCCGTCCCATGACACCGGGATTGAGGTTTGAGTTCCAGATCGAAAGCCCATCGAAAGCATTCGGGTGGCTGACGGCCGTGTTCAGCGCGATCAGCCCCCCCATCGAGTGCCCGAACAGGATCACCGGCAGGCCGGGATGTTTTTCTCCAATCATTCGGCGCATGGTCATCACATCGGCGATGACCTTGCTGGCGCCATCCTTCCAGGCGAAGCGGCCCAGCGGGGCGTCTGATGCCCTGGTACGGCCGTGACCACGATGGTCATGTGCGTAGACCTCGAATCCCTGTTTCGACATGACGTCTGCGAAATGTCTGTACCGGCCCGCATGTTCGACAAGGCCGTGGCAGATCATCAGCACGCCGCAGGCTTGAGGCAAGGCGGTTGGCTGGTGACGATAGGCGATGGACGCACCGGAGGGAGCATCGAGCCTCTGGATGCGGCTGAATTCCATCTCGTCCATGTTTGGCCCCGTTTCGTGCTGACACATTGTCATAATCATGGGGTCATAGTCGTGCCAGAGGTTGCCCCGGAACCCCATTTACCCTACATAGCGGCAAATTTCCCAATCCGAACTTAAAATCCGACCTGGAGCATTCGCTACAATGGCACGTCAGTTCATCTATCACATGTCGGGACTGAACAAGTCCTATGGCGCGAAGAAGATTCTCGAAAACGTCAATCTGTCTTTCTACCCGGATGCCAAGATCGGTATCCTCGGCCCGAACGGTGCCGGTAAATCGACTGTTTTGCGCATCATCGCCGGCCAGGACAAGGAGTTCACCGGTGAAGCCTGGCTCGCCGAAGGCGCCACTGTTGGTTACCTCGAGCAGGAACCGCACCTGGACCCGACCAAGACCGCGTTCGAAAACGTCATGGAAGGCGTCGCCGACAAGCAGGCCGTCATCGATCGTTACAACGAACTGATGATGAACTATTCCGACGAGACGGCGGACGAGGGCGCAAAGCTTCAGGACATCATCGACAGCCAGAACCTCTGGGATCTGGAACAGCAGGTCGAAATGGCAATGGAAGCCCTGCGCTGCCCGCCAAAGGATTCGGACGTTACCGTGCTTTCCGGTGGTGAGCGTCGTCGTATCGCGCTCTGCCGTCTGCTTTTGTCGCAGCCGGACCTGCTGCTGCTTGACGAACCGACCAACCACCTTGACGCGGAAACCATCGCCTGGCTCGAAAAGCACCTGCGCGATTACCCCGGCGCCGTGATGATGATTACCCACGACCGCTACTTCCTCGACAACGTCACGGGCTGGATTCTCGAGCTCGACCGTGGTCGCGGCATTCCGTACGAAGGCAACTACTCTGCTTATCTGACGGCCAAGGCCAAGCGTATGCAGCAGGAAGCCCGCGAAGAAGCCGGTCGCCAGAAGGCGCTGTCGCGCGAGCAGGAATGGATTGCATCGAGCCCGAAGGCTCGTCAGGCCAAGTCGAAGGCCCGTATCAAGGCCTACGAACAGCTGGTTGATGCGGCTGAAAACATCCGCCCCGGCGACGCACAGATCATCATCCCCGTGTCCGAGCGTCTCGGCAACGTGGTGGTCGAGCTGGAAGGCATCAACAAGGGCTTTGAAGGCCGTACACTGATCAACGACCTGTCGATCAAGCTGCCGCCAGGCGGCATCGTCGGCATCATCGGCCCGAACGGTGCCGGTAAGTCGACGCTGTTCAAGATGATCACCGGTCAGGAAAAGCCGGATGCCGGTTCGATCCGCATCGGTGACACCGTGCACCTCGGTTACGTCGACCAGAGCCGCGACGCGCTGGATGCCAACAAGACCGTCTGGGAAGAGATTTCCGGTGGGGCCGAAGTCATCAAGCTCGGCAAGTTCGACATGAACTCCAGAGCCTATTGCGGTGCCTTCAACTTCAAGGGCGGCGACCAGCAGCAGAAGGTTGGCAATCTCTCGGGTGGTCAGCGTAACCGCGTTCACCTTGCCAAGATGCTGAAGGCCGGTGGCAACGTTCTGCTCCTCGACGAACCGACCAACGACCTTGATACGGAAACGCTGGGTGCTCTTGAAAGCGCGCTCGAAGCCTTCGCCGGTTGCGCCATCATCATCAGCCACGATCGCATGTTCCTCGACCGTCTGGCCACGCATATTCTGGCATTCGAAGGTGACGGCCATGTTGAATGGTTCGAAGGCAACTTCGAAGATTACGAGGAAGACAAGGTCCGTCGCCTTGGTCCGGATGCCCTGAACCCTGGCAGCCAGGCTTACAAGCGTCTGACGCGATAAGATTGAGCGGGAAGCGCATTGTGCTCGTGCAATGCGCTTATCCGACTTACAGACATGGAATTGAAAGGGGCAGCCGAATGGCTGCCCCTTTTATGTGTCTGTGCCGATTTTCCTGATGATATTGGAGGTTGCTCCGCAATTCCTGTTGCGCCCCCTGCATAAATCACATAAAGATATCTTTATGTCTTGATTGGGTATGGTGAGAGTTTTGGATTTCGGGCTGGACAATCTGGTGGATATCTTGAAGGCGGCGGGAGAGCCAACGCGCTTTCGTTTGCTTGCGCTGCTTTCGGCTGGCGACCTGACTGTCACCGATCTTACCGAAATTCTCGGTCAATCGCAGCCTCGAATTTCCAGACATCTCAAGCTTCTTGCGGAAGAGGGGCTGATCGAGCGTTATCAGGAAGGTGCCTGGGCCTATTTTCGTTTGATGCAGGACGGTCAATCTGCCGGGCTGGTCCGCCAGCTTCTTGCCGCTGCATCGCCATCTGACGCCGTCCTGCAGCGCGACAGCGAACGACTGGCGGCTGTGAAGCGGGTTCGGGCCGAACGGGCACAGGACTATTTCAGCCGCAATGCGTCCGCCTGGGACGAACTGCGTCGCCTGCATGTCAGCGATGAGGCTGTCGAAGGTGCGCTCGTAAAGCTTGTCGGCACGACGCCAATCGATTCTTTGCTTGATCTCGGTACCGGAACTGGACGCATCCTTCAGCTTCTGAGCGGTGTTTACCGTCGGGCAATCGGAGTGGATGCGAGCCGCGACATGCTGTCCGTAGCGCGCGCCAATCTCGACAAGGCGGGTGTCGTCAACGCATCCGTTCGTCATGGCGACATTCTCAACCTGCCGCTGGAAGGGCAGGATTTCGACCTGATCGTCATTCACCAGGTGCTGCATTTCCTTGACCAGCCGGAAATTGCCCTTTCCGAAGCGTCGCGCATGCTGCGCCCCGGCGGACGTCTGATCATCATCGATCTGGCACCTCATTCTTTCGACTATCTGCGTAGCGAACATGCGCATGTCAGGCTCGGTTTCTCACACCAACTCATGGACGAATGGTTGAAGAAGGCCGGACTTGAACTGGATCGCACTGTCGATCTCAAATCTGAAAAAGCGTCCGGCGATGCGCTGGACGTGACCATCTGGGTTGCCCGCGACCAGCGTCTTCTGATTGCAGACGATGCGGCGCAAGAGACCGTTTTACTTGCCGCCGGGAGGGCATGACATGACCAGAACGAACACCGCAGGCCGCGACGGCGATATCCGGTTGTCTTTCGAATTTTTTCCGCCCAAGAACCCGGACATGGAAGCCCAGCTTTGGGAAACTGTGGCAGAGCTTCAGACCTGGGACCCAGACTTCGTTTCGGTCACCTATGGTGCCGGCGGATCAACCAAGGCGCCGACGCTGGATGCGGTGCGGCGGATGATTGGCGACAACCGCCTGGCCACGGCTGCGCATCTGACCTGCGTCGATGCAAGCCGCGATGAGGTACACCAGGTCATTGAAGAGTTCACGAATGCGGGCGTAAAGCATTTCGTGGCGCTGCGCGGCGACCCTTCTACCGGTATCGGCACGGCATACACACCCCATCCGGAAGGCTACGAGAACGCGGCAGCGTTGGTGAAAGGGCTTCGTGAGATCGGTGACTTCGAAATCTCGGTGTCGGCTTATCCCGAGAAGCATCCGGAGAGCGCCAGCGAGGCGGTCGACATCGATATGCTGAAGCGCAAAGCCGATAACGGTGCGACCCGCGCCCTGACCCAGTTCTTCTTCGATAACGACCTATTCGAGCGTTACATGGAGCGTGTGACCGCTGCCGGGATCACCATTCCGGTGGTGCCAGGTATCATGCCGATCCAGAACCTGACGCAGCTCAAGCGGTTTGCAGGACGTTGTGGGACGAGCGTCCCGTCATTCCTGGACGACCGCTTTGCCGGATACGACCAGGACCTGGAAGGCCGCGCCAGGGTGGCAGGAGAGGTTGCAGCCGAGCAGATTGCCGATCTGCAAAAGCGCGGTATCCATGAATTCCATCTTTACACGATGAACCGTGCGCCGCTCGTCAATGCTGTTCTCGAAAACCTCGGCATGCAGAGATTGCGTCGCAGCGCGGCTTGAGTTTTCGACATAACAAGACAAGAAAAAAGCGCAGGTTCTGCTGAACCTGCGCTTTTTTTAAACTGTGTCATCGAATGCGGCTTCACTTGCGTTCCGTCCGCTCTCCTCGTTAGATGAAAAGCATCATCGTCACGAACAGAAACGCTAAACCGACTGCCAAGGCATTAAGAGATTTTGTAAGTCCCATGGGTGCCTCCTGTTGCTGACAAGAAGACATTATGACGGTTTCGTGGCAGTTGAAAAGCGGTTTCTGTGATGCGGTGCAGCACGGAATTTGGGTCGGAAAAATTCTGAGTTCCCTAAGTGATTGAAAATGTGAATTTATTTTTAATTCACGCAATGCTTCATATCTTTAAAAAAAGTAAATGACCGGGGTCTTATCCCCAGTCATCAGGTAGAGATTAACAGTTTTCGCCTTGTTTCCGGCTCATGCATTAATGGCCGGGACCCGCCGTTAAGACAGATTAAAGGGCTTCCAGAAGCGCTGCCGTGGGCCAGCCGTCGGCAGGCAATCCGAGGCGCTGCTGCTCCTTCTGGATTGCAACGCGGGTGCCTGAACCGAGAATGCCATCCACCTTGCCGACGTTGTGTCCATTGGCTTCGAGCTTGCTCTGAAGCTGCTTCATGGTGGCATCGTCAAAGCCCGGATCCGGGTTGCCCTTGTCGTAGACAGGAAGGCCCATCAGGCGCGTGGCGAAGTACGCGGCGGAGGTCGTGTAGATGAACGACTGGTTCCACTCGAGGTAAATATTGAAGTTCGGGTAGGTGATGAAGGTCGGCCCCTTGCGGCCCTGTGGCATGATCAGGGAGGCTGGCAGATTGGCAAAATTCTTGTTGCCGTCCCTTGGCGTGACACCGAGTGCGAACCAGTCACCGGCGGTCAGAGGGCCGCCGAGGCCCGATTTTTCCCATGGCAGGTTCTCAGGCAGGGAAACTTCCTGAATCCATGGCTCGCCTTTCTTGAAGCCGAGATGCTGAATGAATTTCGCGGCCGTCAAAATCGCGTCAGGAGCGCTGCTCTTGACGTTGACGTGGCCGTCACCATCGCCATCAACGCCGAATGCGATGATATCTTTGGGCAGCATCTGAACCTGGCCGATCTCGCCAGCCCAGGCGCCGGTGTTCGTCGCCGGGTCGAGATCGCCGTGCTGAACCATCTCGGTCAGGGCAATGAGCTGCGGACGGAACAGTTCCGGGCGGCGGCAGTCATGCGACAGGGTGACGAGAGCGTTGCGGGTGTTGAAATCGCCCTGCACGGCGCCAAAGTCCGTTTCCATCGCCCAGAACGCTGCAATCACACCAGCAGGTACACCGAATTCGTTTTCGGCGCGTGCAAAGGTGGAAGAGAGTTCCTGAAGCTTCTTGCGGCCAATATCGAGGCGGGCCTGGCTGACGGTGCGCTGGGAAAACTCAAGGAAGGTCTGGCGGAACACGCCCTGGGCACGGTCACGGGAAAGAACTTTCTGGTCGATCTGCGCGCCTGCAAGCGCTTTGTCCACGGCTTCGGCCGGGACGCCCTTTGCCATGGCTTCGGCTTTTACGCCTTGCAGGAATGCGGCAAGATCACCGCCACAAGCGACCTGCTTCGGATCGTCAGGCGACGCCACAGGCGTAACGGCGAAAGCCGAACCGGCAGACAGTAGAGACAGAGCCGCGGCAAAAAGGATACCGCGCGACCGGAAAGTGGGCATAGGAACGTCCTCAATGGATTGTTTGCCCGCTTTACCTCTATGTTTGTGACAAAAAAACGGGCAGTTGCTTCAATGCACACGTCAGAACGCGGTTTTTTACAAAGTGTTGCTTCTTAGCCGTTGTTATTTGCTTCAGCGACCCATTTACGCCAGTTTTTCTCCGTTCCGGAGAAGACGTTGATGTCTGTTGGTCCTGTGACGCCAGGTACCACGCCCGTAGCGGTGTATTGCCAGAACGCCCATTGCCGGTCTTCATAGATCTTGGCCGGGTGGGCCGCGACGGAGCGGACCCAGAAATGATAGTTCTTGAACTGGCCGACCAGATTGTCGCGATGGAAGTCCACTGATGTATAGATGATCGGGCGCTTGCCGTAATGGGCTTCGATACGATCGAGGAAGCGTTGCATTTCCGAGCGGACGACTGCGGGCGCCGGGCGCGTCTTGCAGGTGGGCGAGGCGGGGTTCCACTCGACATCGAGAACGGGTGGCAATGTGACCGCACCCTTTGGAACGTTTCGGATGAACCAGTCCGCCTGTGCATCGGCCGTGGAGCAGAAATAGTAGAAATGATAGGGGGCATGGGCAATGCCCGCAGCCGCGGCATTGCGCCAGTGATCATCGAATTTCGGGTCGATGCGGTCGGAGCCCTCCGTTGCCTTTACGAAAACGAAAGATACGCCGGATTTGCGAACTGTCTGCCAGTCTACACTGCCATTCCACTTCGACACGTCGATGCCGTGAACTTCATGACGATGCGGGTTGTTGACACCGAAATCCTGCGGGTCCGTGTCGACAAATTTCGGTTTGGCGACCGATGCCGTCTCAAGCAGATCGTAGCTCGTGGAGGTGCAGCCGCTCACCAGCAGCAAGGCCGAGAGTATCGCCGATAAACGTAACCGCATTGAAACCCTGAAAAATGTCGTTTCCCGTCAGGCAGCCACGCCATGCGCGGCACCTCTCCCTGTTTAACCATAACATGGTAAACAAGCGGTTATGGCAAGAGGGGCAGGCCCGTTTTTGGCCTCAGATCATGCGTCTTCGAGAATACAGCTGGCTTTTTTCTGTGGCTCGGCAACCGGAAGAGTGATGACGGCGCGCCATGCGTAACCGCGTGCGATTTCCTCGAACTGCAGCATTGCGCCATGGCTTCCAGCCATGTTGGCAAGCACGTAGCGCAGGTTGGCGCGCGGTGTGACGTGGAAACGCGTGAGCCATGCCTTCAGCAGGGAGCGGAACCAGCGCGGAAGCTGCTCCTGTTGGCCGAAGTCAACGATGTGTAGCGAGCCGCCCGGGGCGAGCGCTGCCAATGCCCGGTCAACCGCCTTTTCCCAATCCGGTATCATCGACAGCGAATAGGAAATCATCACCCGATCAAAGCCATCGGCTTCACCAAATTCGCTTGCTCTGAACGCCGTCGCATCGGCGACGCGCAAATGAGGGCGCTGCTTTTTTCCGGAAAAATTGTCCGACGCCGTTGCCAGCATCTCGGCGGAAATATCGAGACCGAACAAACGCGCTTTCGGAAAAATGCGGTTTGCAAGCAGCAAATTGCGCCCGGTGCCACAGCCCACCTCAAGCAGCGAGCCGCCTTCGGGGATATCGAGGGCGGCGATGGTCCTGTCGCGTCCCAACAGATAATATTTCCGGGTAAGATCGTAGATGTGCCTCTGGTGACGGTACATGCGATCCATCAGGCCCGCATGGGCCGTGTCTGCAAGGCTGACATTCTCGCCGATGGTTTTCATGCCGAGGCCCTCTGATAGATGTGGAAACCGCCATAGATGGCGGAGCGATCTCTGGCATTGAGTTCTTTCGAGCGGTCTTCCAGATAGGCCCACTGTTTGCGGATGTCGGGGGACAGACGCCCTTCGATCACGCTTTTCTCGGCAGCGGTGCGGAATATGACGCGTGCGTCTGGTGCCGCCGTGCGGCTGATCTGCGACCACAACTCATTCAATTGTGTGTCAGTCATCCAGTCCTGCGCGTCGAGCAGGATATAGCGATCGACGCTGCCGGCGTGCTTTCGCCCCAGAAGCTCGGTGTAGGTTTCGTGATGAACCGAAACGCGTGCGGCGTTGTTGCGGATCGCTTCGTAATATTCCGGCTTCAGATAGGCAGGCAGCGCGCCCTCATGCGGTTCCGGGTATCGGCGGGCAAAGGCCTGCCAGGCAAAGTAGTTGTCGCTCAGAGGGAAATCGCAGGCGAGCTTTTCCAGCCGTTCGCGCAAAACGGCGGCGATGGTGCCGTTGGAGGAAAGGCTGGCAAGTTCGTCATACTGGCGTGGGGGAATGCCGAGGCCAAAAAGCGAGCTTTTCCGCTTCGTCAGCCAGCGCACGACAGGTTTGTCGAACAGCGGCGCGACCTTGCTGTCAAAGAACTGGCGCTGCTCTTCCATCGTGCGGCTGTTTGCCATTTCCGTCAGCTTGACGCCATGCAGACGGGCCATCAGATGGCCCGCGCCGATAAAGCGGCCAAGAAGGCCGGTGCGATAGATGTTCCGGTCGAAGACCGCAATGCGCCGCCGCCCGGAGATCGTGCGTTTGGACCAGTAGGCCTTGGTGGTGTCGTCGAGATGCGGGGCAATGAAGCGGTCGAAGCCCTGGCTGTTGACGTGTGTGTTGGCGCGGCCGAAGTGTCTCACTACGTCCTGGTGGGCCGGAAGGTGACGGAAGGCGGCAAGCTTCAACTTGTTGAGCGCAATGTGATGCGGATTGAGATCGACGACATCGATGCTTTCCGGATTGCGGGAGAGGTATGCCAGCATGTTGCAGCCGCCCGAACCGATGGTGACGATGCTGTGGCCGTCACGAAGCTCCATCGCTTCCATATCGACTTCAGGGTCTTCCCATATCTGCGGATAAACCAGGCCAGAGAACAGCACGCCAAACAGTCGTTCGGAGAGGCCACTTTTTGACAGAGCCTTGTGCTGAAGCAATGCGGATTTGAGTTTGACGTTTCTGCTGAAGCCGGTTTTCGGTGCGGCGCTCGTCATATGATTCCACCTCTCGCTCGATTGAGAGGCGTCTACAGCCGTGAGACTACAGTTTGATGACGGGGCGGTTGGCCAAGGGCCGCATTGACGCCAAAACAAAAAGGCACCGCATGAGATATGCAGTGCCTTTCAATTCGTTTGTGGTGCTATGCGTTACTTGCGCAGAACGTGCAGCATGCCTTTGCGCTTGGCATCGTAATAATAACCGCGGGCATAGAGCCTGACCGCATTGTCACGATCGTTGTCTGCCACCAGCCAGGCGCCGCGCAGATACTTTACCGCGTATCGCAAATTGGTTTCGGCATCGAAGAGGCCAGAAGCCGGGCCATCGAAGCCCATCGAACGTGCCGTTGCATGCTTGATCTGCATGAGGCCGAAATGCCCGCCATTATAGGCGGCGGGATTGTAGCGGCTTTCACGCTGTACGACGCGGTGAACCAGATCTTCCGGGACCTGATACATTGCAGCATATTTCGAGATCAGTCCGCTCAACTTGTCCCGGCCTGCTGGCGACGGGTTGAGGGGCGCGGTCATGGTCCCGCTGGCGTTGACGGCTGCCAGAGCAGCATTGGTCGGGCCGGCTGCGTAAGCGAGTACAGTGCTGTCCGGCTTCGGAAGAGGGATAACCTTGCGTTCCGCCGTCAACTCCGTGCCGATGGATGGCGAACCCGGAGGAGGCGGTGCAGGTGGGAAGCTGCCTTTGACAGCGACGACCTGTGGCAGTTCGCCGGCGGTCGGGTGCGTTGATTGCGCAGCCGCATTGACGGCGGCGACAGCGGGTGTTGCTGTGGTCGGAGCAAGAGCGACGGTTGTGGTCTGCGCTGCTGGCATCGTCGATGTCTGCGCAACCTGCGTCTCCGCGGTCGGCTGCATCTGGTTTACGATGGCTGCGGCTGCCGCGATTTCGGCTGCCGGGGGAAGGGCAACACGCCCACCTTTTACAGCGGCAACGTTGGGAAGAGCAGGCTGCTGTTGCGCCAGGCTTGCGTCTGCCGTTGCTGTGGTCGCGGCAGGGGCTGCGGCCGTTCCCGCTGGGGCGGCCGCCTGAGCCGTTTCAGGCGTTGCTGTTGCAGGGGCATTTCCAGTCGCGGCGCTCGGCGCTACGGTCGCGATCTTCGGGCCGTCAGGGCCTTCTTTCGCGGTGTATTCGACACTTGTGCATCCAGCCAGTGTCAGTGCGAGTCCCACGGTGGAAGACAGGAAAAGCGCCGTTTTCCCGCGGAATTTGCCCGAAATTTGCATGCTGCCGCCTTCGTTGTGCCTGTCTTTCGATACCCCGCGTCGAACGAAGCAGGCTGTGTCCCGTCGAACGTTCATTAACCTATTGTAAGGATAGCGGCAAGCTGTGAGATATCGGCGCCGATTTCAGGCGGCAATTCGCCGGTAGCCGGCGCTTACGGCGCGGCCCGAAATGAAATATGTCCGGTACTTCGGCTTGACCTTTTTGCCGCCTGACATGCGGCGAATGAGGGCAAGCATCGAGGGTGCGAAAAGCGCTTGTCCGACGAGTATCACCAGCGCGGCGATCAAAACCGCGCTCTGCGCAACAGCAAGCACTTCAACCGCGTCGGCAGGCTGGGAAACGAACTGCGGAAGCAGCGCAAGGAAGAAGCTGAAATAGCGTGGGCGAAACGCCGCAACGGCAAAACAATCCCTGAAGATGGCACCGAATGTTTTGCCTCTCAGGTTGTCATTGTCGGCATTCGCGGCTCTGGCGACAGGCGTTGCCATGATCCACAGGACGAACAGCATTAACCAGCCGATGCCGGCCCACTCGATGATTTCGAGAAACGACTTGGGCAGGTAGGCAAAAGCAACTGTCGGAATGGCGGCCAATGTCATGGCCGTCGTGACGCCGAGGGCACCACCGGTAGCGGTGGCCAGCACCGTGCGCTTGCCGCGAATGGCAGAATAAGAGGCGGCAGAGAATGCAAGGGGAGAGGGGAGTGCGAACATGACGGCACACGCTGTACAGAAAATCAGCCAGGCCTCTCCAGACATTCTCTTTCCTCCTTAGAGCGCCACGTGTCGATGAAGACACAAAACTGGCGCTCTAATTCATTGAATCCACGCTTTTTGTCCTGCGAAAACCGAGGGGATTTTCACTCTCATGTCTCCCCTTCCTGTCATCGCATTCTTTTAGCGTAGCGTAAAATCATGCTGCTGTGAACGGCTGGCCGACATGATCCATGACTTCTGCGAACCATTTCGCGGAGATGTCGAAATGCTTCCCGCCCTTGATGCGTGGAAACTCGATGGTCCGCAGTTTGCCGCTCTGTTCCTCATCGTGGCCGGTGACGCCAGACACCTTGTTGAGTGCGCTTTCGACGGCCAGATCGACCATGCTCTGGATCAGGCGAAGGTCGTTGCCGTTGGCAGGCGCGGAGCGGGCGTAATAGCCGGATTTCTGTACCATCGAGCGTTCGGCGCCGATCAGGCTTGCGAATTGCTTCTGGAACCAGCCGCCGACATTGATCGTGTCGATCTTGACGTGACCGAAGGCATCGCGCTTGACGGCTTCGCCTGCGGCTTCACGTTCAGCGACGATGGCGTCGAGGCCGGCACCTTCGGAAACGAACAGCGTTACATAACCGTTCTTTTCCATGATTTTCTTCAGGCGCTCCGCCTCTGCTTCGATATCAAAGGCCATTTCCGGCAGATAGATGCCGTCGATGTTCTTCATATGAGAATTCATCATCAGGCCCTCGACATATTCATTGCCGCTGGTCTTCTGGATGTAGGCGCGGGCAGTGGCCGCTGTCAGCCAGCCGCAATGGCGCCCCATGACTTCGTGAATGACGAATGTTTTCGGTGCGGCGCTCTGCTCGTTGCTGACATTGTCGAAGAAGGAGGCGCCGACTTCGGCTGCCGTCCATGCTCCAAGCGACTGCTTGATCGGTACGACGTCGTTGTCGACAGTTTTGGGCAGGCCGACAACGGTCAGATTATAACCGTTTGCACCTAGGTAGGCGGCGAGATCGGCTGCCGTCGTGTTGGTATCGTCACCGCCGATCGTGTGCAGAATGGTTACGCCGTCTGCGGCCAGACGCTCGGCTGCAACGCGCAGCGGATTTTCGCCTTCCTTGACGAGACCGCGCTTCGCACAGTCGGCGGCATTCGTCAGCTTCACGCGGCTGTTGCCGATGGGGGAGCCGCCGTAGCGATGCAGCAGGTATGCCTTTTCGCGCATATCCTTGGTGATCTCGATCCGGTCGCCGAGAAGCACGCCCTGATAACCGGAGCGATAAGCCACAAGGTCGATTTCGGGTGCGATGTCGCTGTAGCGTTCAATCAATCCGCCGACCGCGGATGAAAGGCAGGGAGCGAGACCGCCCGCGGTCAACATTGCGACTTTCTGTTTGGCCATCATGACTCTCCTTGTTTGCACGCGTCCATGATTATGTCTGGCAAATGGATGCGACAGGCGCGTGTAGGTGTAAAGCGAATTTATGGAGAAAAATGGCGATTTCTTGCGGTTTTTCAGGAGCTTGCAGCGAGATTTCGAATATAATCGTTTCAATCGGCACTTCGTTGGCCCGTGCGCGGAACGGGTTTGGCTGCCTGTGGAAAACTTTTCATCGGCAACTGAAATGATGAAGCGAAGCTGTTGCAAAGATGAATAAAAGTTAATGCCTTGAGGTCGCGCGAGATATTGCATTCACGATGATATGCCGTCATGCTTATGGCCATGATCATCGATTTCGCCTGTTTGCAAATTTCATCCCTGTGGGAACGGCTGCTCGGCGCAATCGGCGACGCTGCAGGTGGTGCGCTCGGGCGCGTTGTCGAAGCGATCCGCACCTTGTTCGAAGGCGATCCAGAAACCCGTCGCAGAGTATCCTTTTCCGTCGCCATCATTGCGCTTTCCGCCAAGATGGCCAAGGCTGACGGCGTCGTGAATGATGCGGAAGTCCGGGCTTTCCGGCAAATCTTCGACTTTCCCGATGAGGAAGCCAAGAACGTTGCGCGTCTTTACAATCTAGCCCGTCAGGACGTGGCCGGTTTCGAAGCCTATGCCGAGAGGCTGGCTGGCCTTTGCGGTTCCGGCAACGACAATTGCCAGATGCTGGAAAGCGTCATTGACGGTCTTTTCCATATCGCCAAGGCTGATGGATTGATTCACGAGCGGGAACTGGCCTTCCTTGGTCGTATCGCGGAAATCTTCCATATCAGCGAAGATCATTTCGAAACGATCATGGCGCGACATGTTCATATGGACGGGCGTGATCCGTACCGTGTGCTCGGCGTTTCGCCGTCCGACGATTTTTCCGATATCCGCAAGCGTTACCGTTCTCTGGTCGCAGAACACCATCCGGACAAGCTGATTGCCCGTGGCGTTCCGATGGAATTGCATGCCGCCGCAAATGAGCGTATGGCGGCTCTCAATGCCGCTTATGCGGCGATTGAGAAAGAACGCCGCGTCGCATGATCGATTTTATGCCGGATTTCAAAGGCGCCACAGTTGCGCCTTCGCCGAACCATGGGGAGCGGCTGGGAGTGAGTGGGCCGGATATCATCCTTCTCCACTATACCGGCATGACGACTGCGGACGGCGCCCTGTCCTGGCTGTGTAATCCCGAAAGCCAGGTTTCCAGCCATTATTTCGTCTTCGAAGATGGACGGGTGATCCAGCTTGTGCCGGAAGATCGACGCGCCTGGCATGCGGGAAAGAGCACGTGGGGCGGCGAAAGCGATAT
The DNA here is from genome assembly GCA_025559845.1 of Agrobacterium tumefaciens. Taxonomy (NCBI): domain Bacteria; kingdom Pseudomonadati; phylum Pseudomonadota; class Alphaproteobacteria; order Hyphomicrobiales; family Rhizobiaceae; genus Agrobacterium; species Agrobacterium tumefaciens. The sequence continues at coordinate 2,244,282 of CP048469.1, read as the reverse complement.
CAACTCCCGCTCAATCGGCATCGAAATCGCCAACCAGGGCCATCCAGGCGGATTGCCCGAATTTCCTGAAAAACAGATCGCAGCAGTCGTCGAATTGTGTCGGGATTGTGGTGAGCGGTGGTCTATTGCCCCGGAACGGGTGCTCGGACACTCGGATGTTGCGCCCATCCGCAAGGTCGATCCCGGTGAAAAATTCCCGTGGGACATCCTGTCGCAGAACGGTATCGGCCATTGGGTCGCACCGGCGCCCATCGCCGGAGGTCGGTTTTTTCAGCGCGGTGATCAAGGCCAGCCGGTCGAAGCACTGCAATCCATGCTTTCCATCTATGGATACGGTATTGAAATAACAGGCGCTTATTGCGAGCAGACCGAGGGTGCGGTGGCTGCTTTCCAGCGGCATTTCCGTCCGACTCTGGTCGATGGCATCGCTGATTTTTCAACGATCGACACGCTGCACAGGCTGATTGCCAGCCTGCCGAGATTCTCCGGCGTTTGAAGTTCATTTGCTGTAATTTTCCTGGAAATTTTGCCTCGCGAAAAGTCACATTTTTCTTGTGCCACAGTTAATCCGCATTGAGGAAGTTTAAGAACGGCACCGGACGCGGTGTTGTTCTTCAGGGGAACTGACCGTCAATATCAATCAAGGAGACTGAACCACGGAAGGTCTGGATAGACTTTCCGAACGCTGGACTTTTGTGCCGTTGCATCGTGCCAGTCATCCGTTCTGGAGTTTATTTCTGCATATGAACAGAGTTGTAGTTGCTGTCGCCGCGGGCGTTATTATGCTCGCTGCGCAGGCAGGGGCCGTTTTTGCCAAAGATGAAGACGTGAAGACCAAGACCGTGCCACTGGAAAGCTTTTTCCGTAAACCCGGTTATCCCAGCCCCGACAAAGTTTTGCCTGCCGCGCTGAAGAACGACTACTCCGATCTGATCGTCAAATATGCCAAGCGTTATGGCGTTCCCGTCAATCTGGCGCATGCCGTTGTTTCCGTTGAAAGCAAGTTCAATCCAAAGGCTCGTGGCAGCGCAGGTGAAGTCGGGCTGATGCAGATCAAGCCGGCGACGGCGCGGATGATGGGCTTTCGCGGCACCGCCAAGGCTCTTTACGACCCGGAAACCAATATCCGCTGGGGCATGCAGTACCTGGCAACCGCGCACCAGCTCGGTGGGGGTGAGGTCTGTGGCACGATCCTGCGTTACAATGCGGGTCATGGTGCCAAGCGCATGAACCCTGTGTCCAAGCGTTATTGCGGCAAGGTACAGGCGCTGCTGCAAGGCTGATCACGGAGAGAGTGTTTCCTCTGTCGTGGAAATACTCTCAAACACTAGGGCTTTTTCCGGCTGGATTGCTTTGCTATTCAACAATGGCAAACAGGAAAACCGGAAATGCCAGACTTCAAATATATCGTCGTTGGTGCAGGCATGATGGGCGCGGCAGCCGCGCGTCATCTCTCGGCTCAAACAGGTGGGGTCGCGTTGATCGGGCCTGCCGAGCCTGCTGACCGCAAGGTACAACAGGGTGTCTTTTCCAGCCACTACGATGAGGCGCGGATTACCCGAGGTTTCGATGGCGATCCTGTCTGGGCGGCGCTCGCCAAGCGCTCCATCGCTCGCTACGCCGGACTTGAAGCGCAAAGTGGCGTCCGCTTCTTCACCGAAGCCGGATGCCTGTTTACCGGAAACGGCAAGGGCCTGGCGGGAACCTATGTCTCGCGTGCTCTGTCATTCGCCGATGGCCTCGGTATCGAGACGGTCGGACATGATGCAGTCGGCAATCGGTTTCCGATGTTTTCACTCCCGGCCGATCACGATGGTTATTTTGAAGCGAAAAACGCAGGGCACATCAATCCCCGATCGCTGGTGAAGGCGCAGTGCGCGGTTGCCGTACAGCAGGGTGCAGAGCTTATCCGAGAGACCGCTGCACGTATTCGCGACACCTCGAGCGGTGTGGAAGTATCGACACGCGAAGGCGCGATTTATACTGCGGAAAAAGTGATTGTTGCAGCGGGTGGCTTCACCAATATGGCCGAGCTGTTGCCCACGCCCGTCGACATGGCTGCCACGGGCCGAACCATTGCCTTTTTCGAGCTTGATGATGAAAAGCAGGCGCATTTTCGCGATATGCCCTCGACGATTGTTCTTGCCGAAAGCGAAGACGACATCGTCTACATTCTGCCGCCTGTGCGCTATCCAGACGGCAAGGTCTACCTGAAGATCGGCGGCGAAAGCGAAAAGGGGCGGCTGGAGACGCTTGAGCAGGCGATCGGCTGGTTCCATTCGGACGGAACGCCTTCCGAGGTGGACTTCCTGACACGCAAGGCAGTTTCGCTCATGCCGGCGTTGGCGGGATGCCCGGTGACGTCCGGTTCTTGCGTCGCTTCAATCACCCGCACCGGATATCCCTATATCGGCTATACACAATCCTCCAACATCGCGGTTTTGACTGGTGGCAACTTCGTTTCCGCCAAGTCGTCGGATGAAATCGGCCGCTTCGGCGCTGTGCTGCTTGTCGATGGCCAGCTGACGGAGACAGATTTCGCGCAGAATATGTCACCTGTTTTCGTCTGACTTGATACGGCGAAGCGGCTAGAAACATCTCACGCAATCACACACGCAAATCGTGCTGGAGAATGGCATGTCAGGGCATTTCAAATATATCGTCGTCGGTCGTGGGATGATGGGTGCCGCAGCGGCCCGCCATCTGGCAGAGAAAACCGATGGTGTTGCCTTGATAGGCCCTGGAGAACCGAAAGACATCAAGTCGCATCAGGGCGTTTTTGCCAGTCACTATGACGAGGCGCGCATTACACGGACGATTGATGGGAATGCTGACTGGGCCTTGCTCGCCAACCGTTCCATCGCCCGTTACGACGATATCGCGACACGAAGCGGTGTTGATTTTTACGGGCCGGTTGGCTGTCTTATTGTCGGTCCGAAACGGGGAGGCAGCAATCCGTACATCGACAATGTCTGTGCGGCGGCAACGCGCCTCAATGTTGCTACCGAGCTGCTGGATGATGCTTCGCTGAAAAGCCGGTTTCCGTATTTCGCCTTCGAAGCGGAATGCGAAGGCGTATTCGAGAGGGATAATGCCGGTTACGTTAACCCGCGTGCTTTGGTGGAGGCGCAGAGCGTTCTCGCCAGGAATGCCGGTGTAATCTTGATCGACGATATCGTTGTGTCGACCCGCGACGAGAATGGTGTTGTTTGTGTCGCGACTGCATCTGGCGCCACTTACACGGCGGACAAGGTGCTGGTTGCTGCGGGTGGTTTTTCGATCAGCGAAAACCTGTTGCCGCAACCGATTTCGCTGGATGTCTACGCTCGCACGGTCGCGTTCTTCGAAATACCGGACAACGAAGCTGAACGTTACGCTGGCATGCCGTCGTTGATCTACGAGCCGCGTGATACGAGAAAGCACATCTATCTGCTGCCACCTGTCCGTTATCCCGACGGCAAGGTCTATCTGAAAATTGGGGGCGATCCGGACGATATCCTGGTGAAGAGCGACATGGAGATCCGTGCATGGTTTCGCTCCGGTGGCCGCGAGAGTGTCAGGGAACATCTGTCTGATATTGTTGACGGTCTGGTGCCGTCTATTGACAGGTCCCGCATCTCAATGGCGGCTTGCGTCGTTTCCAAAACGAAAAGTGGTTATCCGTCCATCGGCTTTACCACATCATCGCGGATCGCCGTTCTGACCGGCGGCAATGGCACGGCGGCAAAAAGCTCGGATGAGATCGGTCGTCTGGGTGCGACGTTGCTGCTTGATGGCCAAATCGCTGACGATGCCTTCACGACAGACTTTTCACCTGCGTTTCTTTGAGAATTTTCTGCGCTTTTCGGTGGCTTTCGTGTTGGAACACGGTTATGGAGCGCATGCCAGTTGGCCGGGCAGCCGCGCCTTACCAATGTCGAAAGACGGTAAAGTGAGGAAAGTCCGGGCTCCACGGAAACACGGTGCCGGATAACGTCCGGCGGGGGCGACCCTAGGGAAAGTGCCACAGAGAGCAAACCGCCACGCCTGCGTGGTAAGGGTGAAAGGGTGGGGTAAGAGCCCACCGCGCCGCTGGTAACAGCGGTGGCAAGGTAAACCCCACCGGGAGCAAGACCGAATAGGGATGATGCGGGGCGGACGAAAGTCTGCCAACAGCCTGTTTCTGGGCCAGTCATCCGGGTGGGTTGCGTGAGGCGGCATGCAAATGTCGTCCCAGATGAATGGCTGCCACGTTCCGGATCAAACCGGAGCCATACAGAACCCGGCTTACAGGCCAACTGGCAAAATTCCCCTTCAACTTTTGATGTCTCCGGCGTTTTTACGTGTCAGGGCCATTTTCTTTGCAAAAACAATCGCTTTTCGGTCGCGCTTGTGTGGGCGCTGCGCGCTCTGACGCGCGAAGTAAACCATTCGTTAAACTTAACGGCCTATGAATTTCCGATGCGAAGCCGGTATCGTGCCATCTTCTCCCATTGACGCCCATAGTGTCCCATGGTATCCCAAATGCACACCACAAAGGGTCGTGTTTCTGACCCGCAATCGCTGAAACGAGTAAGGAGCCTACGAGGGGCTGCTACGGGGCGCTTCGTCCCGGCGCTCAGCGATATGTCGTGCGTACCGGTGTTGCCTGTCGAGCGGATGTATCGCTTGGCGGAGTGCGGTTTGAGCGAGTTGAGTTATGGACCGCTTTTTATCGAACGTAACGAACAGGATCGACGCCAAGGGGCGCGTTTCGGTTCCTTCGGTGTTTCGTTCGGTGCTGGCACAACGCGGCATTCAGGAGCTTTATTGTCTTCAGGATTTTGCGTTTCCGGCGATCAGCGTGGGTGGTCCGGATTTGCTGGAGCGTTACGAGCGGCAGATCGCGTCCATGGATGCGTTTTCGCCGCAGGCGAATGCAATGTCGCTGCTGGTTCACGGCGGCGGTGTTTTCATGAAGCTCGACCAGGAAGGTCGATTGATGGTGACGGATTTCGTGCGGGAATTTACCGGCATAACGACCGAGGTCACCTTCGTTGGACGGGCGGATCATTTTCAGCTTTGGCAACCGCAGGCGTTTTTGGCGGCGCAGGCGGAAGCAAGAGCAGGGCGCGGTTTTACGACGATCCGCCCTGCCTAGAACGGGGATACGGGATGGCGGCGAATTCTGGCGGACGATCTTCTGATGCCGGTGGCGGACCTGTTCGTCACATCCCGGTTCTGCTGCGTGAGGTCATCACGGCGCTCGAACCGGCTCCCGGCAAGGTCATCCTGGACGGAACCTTCGGCGCCGGTGGTTATACGCAGGCCATTCTCGATCAAGGTGCCAACGTTATCGCGCTCGACCGCGACCCGACCGCTATCGCGGGCGGGCAGACGATGGTTGCTGCCAATGGCGGCAGGCTTTCTCTCATTCAGTCGCAATTCTCCAACCTTGCAGCGCACGCGCCTGACGGTGGGCTGGACGGTGTCGTTCTCGATATCGGCGTGTCATCGATGCAGATCGATGAGGCCGAGCGCGGTTTCTCGTTCCAGAAGAACGGGCCGCTCGATATGCGCATGTCGGCCTGCGGTGTATCAGCGGCTGATGTGGTCAATCGCGCCAAGGTCAGCGACCTGATCCGTATTTTCGGTTTTCTCGGCGAGGAAAAGCAGCCTGGCCGTATCGCCCGCGCCATTGAAAAGAAACGTGCCGAAGAGCCATTCCGTACGACACGCGACCTGGCGGGCCTCATCGAAATCGTCACGCCGCGCAAGGCCAAGGACAAGATCCACCCTGCAACACGGGTGTTCCAGGCGCTGCGCGTCTTCGTCAATGACGAACTGGGAGAACTGGCACAGGCGCTTTTTGCCGCCGAACAGGCATTGAAGCCGGGCGGCAGGCTCGTCGTCGTTACCTTCCATTCGCTGGAAGACCGTATAGTCAAGAAGTTCTTCGCCGACCGTTCCGGCCGCGCGGCTGGCTCGCGTCATATGCCGATGGTGGAAGACAAGCCGGCGGTGTTCGACAGCATCGGCAAGCCGATGATTGCCGCAAGCGACGAAGAAGCCGACATCAATCCGCGCGCCCGTTCAGCAAAATTGCGAGCCGGCTTGCGCACGTCCGCTCCGGCCCGTCCGGCAGATTTTTCGATCTTCGAACTTCCCGATCTCGCTAGCCTTGAAAAGTTGGGGGGCTGACATGCTGCGCACTTTCGACATCATTCTGATGGGAGTTATGGTCGCGGCGGCTGTCGTCACCTATTCCATCAAGCATCAGGCAGATCTCAAGCTTGAACAAGTCCGCAAGCTTGAAGCGGAAATCAAGCTTGAAAAAGATACGATCGATCTTCTCCGTGCCGACTGGGCTCTGTTGACGCAGCCCAACCGCCTGCATCGTCTGGTCAACGCCTACCAGACGGAACTCAATCTTTCTCCGACGCAGCCGACGCAACTGGCGCAGCCGCGCGAACTCCCGATGCTGCGTTCGCAACTGCCGCAGCCGCCGGAGCCCGAAGGCATGAGCGTCGAGGATGTGATTGCTGCCGCCGTGAACGGGTCGAAACCCGGCGCCACCCTTGGCGGAGCCTCCAAGCCGAAATCACCGCCCGCCGGACAGATTGCCGTCAACGGCATTCCGGTTCCGACGCCACGCGCGCCTGTCGCACGCCCGGCTGCTCCTGCCATGTCGGCGCAGGCCGGAGACGAGACTGGCGATATGGATGAAACCATTACAGGATCGGTGAACCACTGATGTCTTTTCTTTCCCGCGTCATGGTTTTGAAGAGCAAGGCTCACTTTTCCGCCAGCACCACCGGTTACACCGACCATTCGGCCTTCGAAGGTGCGCGCAAGAAGCGGGCAGCCCAGGCAAAGAGCCGGGTTGGCCTTCTCATTTTCGGCTTCGTCGCATTTTATGGTGTGGTTGGTGGCCGTCTTGTCCAGTACGGTCTTGCCGAACAGGAAACCGTTTCGAGCATCGCACCCGCTGACCGCCTGATGGCGTCGCGTCCGGATCTGCTCGATCGCAATGGTGAAGTGCTCGCAACCGACATCCGTACCGTTTCGTTGTTTGCCGAGCCGCATCGCATCGTCGATATCGATGAGGCAATCGAGAAACTGCGCACCGTTCTGCCCGATCTCGATCAGCGTGGAACCTATCAGAAACTGTCCTCCAATTCGCGGTTCCAGTGGCTGCGTCGACAACTGACGCCGAAGCAGCAGAGCCAGATTCTGGCGCTCGGAATTCCTGGTATCGGCTTCCGACCGGAAAAACGCCGCTTCTATCCAGGCGGGCCTACGGCTGCGCACATCGTCGGTCACGTCAACATCGACAACCGCGGTGTTGCCGGTATGGAACGCTATGTCGACAGCCAGGGTCTTGCCGACCTGACGGCGCTTGGCATGACCAGTGATCAGCCACTTGAGCCCGTCAAGCTGTCGATCGATCTTCGTGTTCAGGCCATCGTGCGCGAGGTTGTCGTCTCGGCAATCGACAAGTTCAAGGCGATTGGTGCCGGCGCCGTGGTGATGGACGTGCATACCGGCGAGATTCTGGCCATGGCGTCGTTGCCGGATTACGATCCGAACAACCCGGCTGAAGGCGCAAAGGAAGGCTGGCTGAACCGCATGTCGAACGGCACGTTCGAAATGGGCTCCACCTTCAAATCCTTCACCATCGCCATGGGTCTTGATGACGGCCGGGTGCGGCTGGGCGATACGTTCGACGCGCGTTATCCGATCCGCATCGGCGGCTTCACCATCAAGGACTTCCATGGCAAGGGGCGCGTTCTGTCCGTTCCTGAAATCTTCCAGTATTCCTCCAACATCGGTACGGCGAAAATTGCCGACACGGTTGGCACCGAAGGGCACAAGGAATTCCTGACGCGCCTAGGACTACTGAGCCGCATGCAGACCGAGTTGCCGGAAGTTGCGATGCCGACGCAGCCGCGTCAGTGGAAGAAGATCAACTCCATTACCATTTCGTTCGGTCACGGTGTCTCGACGACCCCGCTTCAGACTGCGGTGGCAGGTGCCGCACTCGTCAACGGCGGCAAACTCATCGAGCCGACCTTCCTGCCGCGCAGCCGCGAACAGGCCGACCAGGTTGCAACCCAGGTCTTGAAGCCGACGACCAGCAAGGACATGCGTTTCCTGTTTGAATGGAACGGCGTGAACGGTTCGGGCCGCAACGCCCGCGTCGAAGGTTTCAACGTTGGCGGCAAGACCGGCACCGCCGACAAGGTGGTCAACGGCCGCTACGTTCACGACAAGAACTTCAACGCATTTCTCTCCGCGTTTCCGATCGACGATCCGCAATACGTGGTGCTGACGTTCATCGACGAACCGAAGACGGACAAGGGCAATGGCGCGGCACTCGCGGGTACGTCCGCAGCGCCGATGGTCCACGACATCATCACCCGCACGGCAGGTATTTTGGGTGTAAAGCCCAAGTTCGGGAAGGACGGCTCGGCCTTGCTCGTGTCTTATTGATTGTTAGAGCTTATGATATTCCGGTGATTCGTGCCGGGGGGACAAGACGGAAACAGTCGATGAATTTGCGAGATCTGTCCGGAACCGAGTTTCCGGAATTGAACGAACTACTGCGCTCTGAAATCGGGGCGATCGAAATAGGGGGAATTACCGCAGACAGCCGCAAGGCCGGTCCGGCCACCCTTTTCGTGGCAGTCGCAGGCAGCAAGGCTGATGGTTCAGTCTACGTGCAGGACGCCATTTCCAAGGGTGCTGTCGTTATCGTCTCCAACCACGCGCTCGAAGCAAGCGTTCCGGTGTTGACCGTCACTGACCCGCGCCTTTACCTCGCGCTTGCCGCCTCCCGCTTTTACGGAAAACAGCCGCAGACCATGGTTGCCGTTACCGGCACCGCGGGGAAGACCTCAGTTGCTTCCTTTACCAGACAAATCTGGGCCTTCGCCGGTCATCCCGCAGCGCAGATCGGCACGACAGGTGTCATTGCACCCGGTCGTGAAGACTACGGCGCGCTGACGACACCGGACCCGGTCACGTTGCATGGGCTTCTTGCCGAACTCACCTCAGAAGGTGTGACGCACGCTGCGATGGAAGCCTCCAGTCACGGGCTCGATCAGCGCCGTCTTGATGGTGTGAAACTCGCCGCGGCCGGTTTTACCAATCTCGGTCGTGACCACATGGATTACCATCCGACGATCGAGGACTACATGGCTGCGAAGATGCGGCTCTTCGATACACTGATGGCAAAGGGTTCACCGGCCGTGATCTTTGCAGACGACCCCTGGTCGGCTCAGGCAATCAGAGCTGCGGAAGAGGCGGGGCTGAACGTTCGCACCGTGGGCCGCACGGGCGATTATCTGACCCTCAAAAGGGTCGAGCATTTCCGCCACAAGCAGATGATCGAGGTGCATCACGAAGGCACGATCTTCGAGGTTGATATTCCACTGGCGGGCGATTTTCAGGTTGCCAACGCTCTGGTTTCCGCCGGCCTTGCGATGTCTACCGGCGTGCCTGCTGCCGTTGCGATGAAGGCTCTTGAAAAGCTGATCGGTGCCGCAGGTCGTCTCGAACTGGTGGGGCACACGAAAAACGGTGCGCTTGCCTATGTGGACTATGCCCACAAGCCGGACGCACTCGAGAATGTCCTGACCTCGGTGCGGCCGTTTACCTCCGGACGCATCATTACCGTTTTCGGTTGCGGCGGCGACCGCGACAAGGGCAAGCGTCCGATCATGGGCGAAGTGGCGACGCGCCTCTCCGACATCGTCATTGTGACGGATGACAATCCGCGCTCGGAAGAACCAGCGACGATCCGTTCCGAGATCATGGCTGCGGCGCCGGGCGCATTGGAAATTGGCGACAGGGCCGAGGCAATACGCCACGCCGTTTCGCTTCTTTCGAACGGCGACACGCTGATCGTTGCGGGCAAGGGGCATGAAGAAGGGCAGATCGTCGGTTCTGTGACGCTGCCATTTTCCGACCATGAACAGGTGCGCACCGCGCTGGAAGGATTGAAGATTTGAACTGGCTATGGACAGTGGAGGAAATGGTCGCCGTTACGGCAGGGCGTCCGGTCGGCAATCTGCCTCTGGGCATCACGGGCATTTCCATCGACAGCCGCACGGTCAAACCCGGAGAGGCCTTTTTTGCCATCAAGGGTGACCGTGTCGACGGTCATGATTTCACGAGTTTCGCGGTCGCCAACGGCGCCGGTCTTCTCGTCGTGGCGGAAGGGAAGCTGCCGGCTCTCGGTCGTTTGACGGTTCCGATGATCGTTGTGGAAGATGTGCTTGTGGCACTTGGGAAGCTCGCTGTTGCTGCCCGCCAACGCACCTCCGCACGCATCATTGCTGTGACGGGCTCCGTCGGCAAGACGACCACCAAGGAAATGTTGCGTCAGGTTCTGGAGCCATCCGGCCGGGTGCATGCGGCAGTGGCATCCTTCAACAACCATTGGGGCGTGCCGCTGACATTGGCGCGCATGCCTGCCGACACTGAATTCGGTGTTTTTGAAATTGGCATGAACCATCCAGGCGAAATCCGCCCGCTGGTCAAGATGGTGCGCCCGCATGTGGCAATCATCACCACCATTGCCGCAGCCCATCTCGGCAATTTCAGCAACATTGAAGAAATCGCCGCCGCCAAGGCGGAAATCTTCGAGGGTGTCGAAGAGGGCGGCGCGGTTATCCTCAATCGCGACAACGCCCAGTTCGAACAGCTCGAAACCGCAGCGCAGGAAGCGGGCGTCTCCCACATTCTGACCTTCGGTCAACATGCCAAAGCCGACTTCCGCCTGGCGGATTTTGAGGCAACGACATCGGGATCGACGATCTGGGCGATCCTGAATGGCGAAACGAGCGAGTTGCACCTGAGCGTTCCGGGCCGGCACATTGCCGACAATGCCATGGCGGCTCTCGGTGCGGTCGCCGTGACCGGCGCCAATCTGGACAAGGCGTTCGAAGCGCTTGGAACGCTTGAGGCCGTCAAAGGACGCGGACAGCGCCATCGCCTTGCGATCAACGGCGGCTCATTCCTGCTGATCGATGAAAGCTACAATGCCAATCCGGCCTCCATGCGGGCAGCAATTGCAGTGTTGGCTGCGACCGAAACACAGGGACACGGCCGTCGTGTTGCCGTGCTCGGCGACATGCTGGAAATGGGCGAGTTCTCGGCTGAAGTGCATGAAGAACTGGCGGGGCCGTTGCTTGCCGCTGGTATCGAACATGTCTGGCTGGCGGGTGAAGCGATGGCTGCCCTTCGTGACGCATTGCCGGACAGTGTGACGGTCATCTGGTTCCCGACAACCGCGGAACTTGTCGATTTTTCGCTGCAATGGGTGCAACCGGGCGACGCACTGATGGTAAAATCGTCGTTGGGCCTCGGTTTTGGCAAGATTATCTCTGCCCTGCTTGACAAGTTTCCGGCATTCCCCGAGACGGAACGCCAAATCTGAACTAGCCTTGTGAAAGGGCACTTATGCTGATCTGGCTCGTAGAACTGTCGGACAAAATTCAAATCTTCAATCTGTTCCGGTACATCACCTTCCGGGCAGGGGCCGCGCTGTTCACTTCTGCGCTGATCGTGTTTTTGTTTGGTCCGGCTATCATCAATTCTCTTCGCGTTCGCCAGGGCAAGGGCCAGCCGATCCGTGCGGATGGACCGCAGACGCATTTCAAGAAGGCCGGTACGCCGACAATGGGCGGGCTGATGATCCTTGCGGGGATTCTCGGTGGTTCGCTGCTGTGGGGCGATCTGTCCAACGTTTATGTTGTTGCCGTCCTGCTCGTGACGCTCGGTTTCGGAGCAATCGGTTTTTACGACGACTATCTCAAGGTCACGAAGCAGAGCGACAAGGGCTTTTCCGGCAAAGCGCGTCTCGGCATCGAATTCGTGATTGCGGCCATTGCCGTGTTCTTCATGATGCAGATGGCGCTTGCATCGGCACCGCATGGCGGCACCCTCGGCAGCTCCATCGCGTTTCCGTTCTTCAAAGAATTCGTCATCAACCTCGGTTACTTCTTCGTGCTGTTCGGTGCCTTCGTGATTGTCGGTGCGGGCAACGCCGTCAACCTGACGGATGGTCTTGACGGTCTTGCCATCGTGCCGGTGATGATTGCCGCTGCTACGTTCGGTCTGATTGCCTACCTCACAGGTAACGCCGTTTTCTCCAACTACCTGCAGATCAATTTCGTGCCCGGTACCGGCGAACTTGCAGTTATCGTTGGCGCGGTGATCGGTGCGGGTCTCGGGTTCCTCTGGTTCAATGCCCCGCCGGCCGCAATCTTCATGGGCGACACGGGTTCTCTGGCACTCGGTGGCCTGATCGGCTCCATTGCCGTCGCGACGAAACACGAGATCGTCATGGTCATCGTCGGTGGTCTGTTCGTCATGGAAACCTTGTCGGTCATCATCCAGGTATTCTGGTTCAAGCGGACGGGCAGACGCGTCTTCCTGATGGCGCCGATCCATCACCATTTCGAGAAAAAGGGCTGGACGGAAAGCCAGGTGGTGATCCGGTTCTGGATCATTTCGGTCGGTCTGGCCTTGCTTGGCCTCGCCACGCTGAAGCTGAGGTGAGCCGATGATCCCAGTCACATCGTTCAAAGGAAAAAAGGTCGCGCTGTTCGGGCTTGGTGGTTCCGGTCTGGTTACCGCCAGGGCACTGGTTGCGGGCGGGGCGGATGTCGTCGCCTACGACGACAATCCCGACAGCGTTGCCAAGGCTTCGGCTGAAGGCATCGTTACGGCTGATCTTCGAACGATCGACTGGTCTGCGCTCGCGGCCTTCGTGCTTGCACCGGGCGTACCGCTTACACATCCGAAACCGCACTGGTCGGTTGATCTGGCACGTGCCGCTGCGGTTGATGTGATCGGCGATATCGAGCTTTTTGTGCGCGAACGTCGCGCTCATGCGCCTGATAGCCCCTTCATTGCCATCACCGGCACAAACGGCAAATCGACGACGACGGCATTGATTGCTCATATTCTGCAATCCTCCGGTCGCGATACGCAGCTCGGCGGCAATATCGGCACGGCGGTGCTGAGCCTCGATCCGCCGAAGGCGGAGCGCTACTACGTGGTGGAATGCTCGTCCTACCAGATAGACCTGGCGCCGACGATCAACCCGACGGCCGGTATCTTGCTTAACCTGACGCCCGATCACCTCGACCGTCATGGCACGATGCAGCACTATGCCGACGTCAAGGAACGGCTTGTTGCCGGTAGTCGCACCGCGGTTGTCGGTGTGGACGACAGCTATTCGACGCTGATTGCCGATCGCATCGAACGCGCAGGCGTGAAGGTCGAACGTATTTCCAAGCGCAATGTCGTTTCCGATGGGCTTTATGCCGAGGGTAGCCGTATTCTGCGCGCGCATGGCGGAACATCGGCATTGCTCGTTGATCTCGATGGAATCCAGACGCTTCGCGGCAGCCATAATGCCCAGAATGCGGCGGCGGCCATTGCTGCATGCCTAGCTGTCGGCGTTTCGGAAGATGAGGTCCGTGCCGGGCTGAAATCCTTCCCGGGTCTCAAACACCGTATGCAGCCGGTCGGCCGGCGAGGCAATGTCACCTTCGTCAACGACAGCAAGGCGACCAATGCCGATGCGTCTGCGCCTGCCTTGTCGAGCTATGATCGCATCTACTGGATCGCAGGCGGTCTGCCGAAGGCCGGGGGTATCGCCAGCCTTTCGCCGCTGTTTTCACACATTGCCAAAGCCTATCTGATCGGGGAGGCTGCTGCCGAATTTGCGGCCACGCTTGGCGAGGCTGTGCCTTACGAAATCTCCGGAACTCTCGACAAAGCCGTCGAACATGCGGCGTCTGATGCTGCCGACGATGCGAAAGCTGGAAATGTCGTGATGTTATCACCGGCTTGCGCAAGCTTCGATCAATATAAGAATTTTGAAGTGCGGGGTGATTCTTTCGTTTCGCACGTTTCGGCGCTTGCTGGCGTAACGATGCTGGTTGATTCGGGAAAGGGGAGCTGACGTCATGGTAAGCCGTGTTGATCGTGGTCCGGTCGCCGAATGGTTCTGGACCATTGACCGTTTCTTTCTGGCGGCGTTCATCGCATTGATGGGCATTGGCCTGATGCTGTCATTCGCTGCATCGCCAGCGGTTGCCGAGCGTATCGGCCTCAACAGCTTCTTCTTCGTCGAGCGACAGGCGATGTTCATGGTGCCGTCTCTGGCGATCATGGTTGGCCTGTCTTTCCTGTCGCCGCGTCAGGTCCGCCGTGTCGCGATCATTCTGCTGATCGCATCGCTGCTCATGATGATTTTCGCGCTGTTCTTCGGTATCGAGGTCAAAGGCGCGCGGCGCTGGATCTCGATCGGCAGCTTTTCGATTCAGCCTTCCGAATTCATGAAGCCGGCCTTCGTGATCGTTTGCGCCTGGCTGTTTGCGGAGCGTGCACGTCATCCTGAAATTCCTGGCAACCTCTTTGCGATCATCACCTTCAGCGTTGTCGCGGCTTTGCTCATTGCCCAGCCGGACTTCGGTCAGACCATTCTGACATCCGTTGTCTGGGGCGGCATGTTCTTCATGGCCGGCGTTCCGTGGTTCTGGATCATCGTGCTGGGCGGTCTCGGTGTCGCTGGTATCGTTTCGGCCTATCTGATGCTGCCGCACGTTGCAGGTCGTATCGACCGCTTCTGGACAGGGGAGGGCGACACGTTCCAGGTGGACACTGCACGTGAAGCAATCATTCGCGGCGACTGGTTCGGCCGCGGACCGGGCGAGGGCATCGTCAAGCGCATCATTCCAGACAGCCACACCGACTTCATCTTCTCCGTGGCTGCGGAAGAATTCGGCATTGTCTTCTGCATGTTCCTCGTCGCGATCTTTGCCTTTATCGTGCTGCGTGGTCTCAGCCACGCGTTTAAGGAAAAGGACGATTTCTGCCGTTTCGCGGTGGCTGGTCTGGTTTTGCAGATCGGCATGCAGTCCATGATTAACATCGGCGTCAATCTCGAACTGATGCCAGCCAAGGGTATGACCCTGCCGCTGATTTCCTACGGTGGTTCGTCGATGATGGCGATCTGCGTGACGGCAGGCTTCCTTTTGGCCCTGACACGCCACAGACCTGAGAAGAGAGCGCAAGAACGCAGCTTCTTCCGCGTCGGTTCAGGCGTTCCTGCGGAGTAATCTGAATGAGCAAGGGTATTGTTCTACTTGCCGCCGGGGGAACCGGCGGCCATGTTTTTCCAGCCGAGGCTTTGGCGCACACGCTCAAAGCACGCGGTTATTCTGTGCATCTGGTGACGGACAGTCGCGCCGAGCGTTACGCAGGCAAATTTCCCGCCGATGAAATTCATGTCGTTCCATCTGCAACGCTCGGATCGAAAAATCCGGTTTCGGTGGCGCGTTCATTGTGGAAGCTTTGGGTCGGCCTTCGTTCGGCGAGAAAGCTGGTCGCGAAACTGAAGCCTGTTGCTGTTGTCGGTTTTGGCGGCTATCCAACTGTGCCACCGCTGCTTGCGTCGACGGGCCTGGGTGTTCCCTCGATCATCCACGAGCAGAACGCTGTTATGGGACGCGCCAACAAGGCGCTGGCGGGACGCGTGAAGGCGATTGCGGGCGGGTTCCTTCCGACCGCGAGTGGCCAATACGCCGAAAAGACCATTGCAACCGGCAACCCGGTGCGCCCTGCCGTCCTGCACGCTTCGGAAATTCCCTACACGCCTTCGCAACAGGGCGAGCCGTTCAATCTTGTCGTGTTTGGCGGCAGCCAGGGGGCACAGTTCTTCTCGGGCGCCGTTCCGGCGGCAATCTGCCTGATGAGCGATGCACAACGCTCTCGCCTTACCGTCACGCAGCAGGCCCGTCCGGAAGACAAGGACAGCGTTATCGCGTCCTACAAGAAACTTGGCGTCAAAGCTGATGTGTCACCGTTCTTTGGCGATATGGCGGCTCGCATTGGCGATGCTGATCTTGTTATCAGCCGGTCCGGCGCGTCGACCGTTTCGGAACTCTCCGTGATTGGGCGCCCGTCCATTCTCGTGCCTTATCCGCACGCCCTCGATCACGATCAGGCTGCCAATGCGGCAGCGCTTTCGGCTGCGGGTGGTGCGAGGGTCATCAAGCAGGCGGAATTGTCGCCACAGAAGCTTTCCGGTCTTCTGGTATCGGCGCTTGCAGAGCCCGAGCGACTTGCCGAGACGGCGGCAGCAGCCAGGGCGACGGGTAAACCGAATGCGGCGGATGCGCTTGCCGATCTGGTTGAGGCAGTCGCCAACGGTCAGTCCGTACAGGAATTCAAATCGAAAGTTGAAGGAGTTGGGGCATGAAGATGCCGAAAGCCATAGGCCTTGTCCATTTTATCGGGATAGGCGGGATCGGCATGAGCGGCATTGCCGAAGTGCTTCACAATCTCGGTCACCGCGTTCAGGGTTCGGATCAGGCCGACAGTGCCAATGTGCAGCGTTTGCGTGACAAGGGTATCGAGGTTTTCGTTGGTCATCGGGCTGAAAACCTCGGGGATGCCGAAGTCGTTGTCGTGTCCACCGCGATCAAGAAGAACAATCCCGAACTCATCGCCGCACGTGAAAAGCACCTGCCGATCGTTCGTCGTGCCGAGATGCTGGCTGAACTGATGCGTTTCCGTAACGCCATCGCCATTGGTGGCACCCACGGCAAGACCACCACGACGTCTATGGTCGCCACACTTCTCGAAGCCGGCAATCTCGATCCGACCGTCATCAACGGCGGTATCATCAATGCCTACGGCACCAATGCCCGCATGGGTGCGGGCGAATGGATGGTTGTCGAAGCCGACGAGTCTGATGGTACCTTCCTGAAGTTGCCCGCCGACGTTGCTGTCGTCACCAATATTGATCCGGAGCATCTGGACCACTACGGCAATTTTGATGCCGTGCGCGCCGCGTTCCGCCAGTTCGTGGAAAATGTGCCGTTCTACGGTTTTGGTGTCATGTGCCTAGACCATCCCGAAGTGCAGGCGCTGGTCGGCAGGATCGAAGACCGCAAGGTCATCACCTATGGTGAAAATCCGCAGGCTGATGTGCGTTTCTCCAACGTGCGCATTGATGGAATTCGTTCGGTCTTTGACGTGGAAATCCGTCGTCGTCGCACGGGCAAGGTCTTTACCTTCAAGGATCTCGTCCTGCCGATGCCAGGCCGTCACAATGTCTCGAATGCCACGGCAGCGATTGCCGTCGCCAATCGTCTCGGCATTTCCGAAGCGGATATCAAGAAGGGGCTTTCCTCTTTCGGTGGCGTCAAGCGGCGCTTTACACTGACGGGCGAAGCAAACGGCGTTCAGGTCTTCGACGATTACGGTCACCATCCGGTTGAGATCAAGGCCGTGCTGAAGGCTGCGCGTGAGGCTTGCAAGGGCCGTATCGTCGCGGTGCATCAGCCGCACCGTTACAGCCGTCTGGCGAGCCTTTTCGACGATTTCGCCCATTGTTTTAACGATGCCGACACGATTCTCCTTGCTCCGGTCTATGCGGCGGGCGAAGATCCAATCGAAGGCGCGAACTCGGAAACACTGGTTTCGGCGATCAAGGCGGCGGGCCATCGTGACGCCCGTTTCCTCGAAAACCGCGAAGACCTTGCTTCGGTGGTCGCAGGCATTGCGAATCCGGGTGATTTCGTGGTTCTCTTGGGGGCTGGGAACATTACCCAGTGGGCGGCCGCGCTGCCTTCGGAATTGAAGAGCATATCAGGAAAGTCTGCATGAGACAGGTCGATGGGGTTAAATTGCTGGGGAGGCTCGGCGACGGGGTTAATGAACTGAGGGGACGTCTGACACCGGATGCACCTATGGACCGTGTGACATGGTTCAGAGCGGGAGGTCTGGCGGAAGTCATGTTCCAGCCGCACGATACCGAGGATTTGGTCACTTTCCTGAAAATGCTGCCGGAAGATGTACCGCTGACGGTCGTCGGTGTCGGCTCGAACCTCCTGGTTCGCGACGGTGGTATTCCCGGCGTTGTCGTTCGTCTTTCCGCCAAGGGTTTCGGTCAGGTCGAACTGGCCGGTGAAAACCGCCTCAAGGCGGGCGCGATTTGCCCCGACAAGCACATCGCCGCGATGGCCATGGACAATGGTATCGGCGGCTTCCATTTCTATTACGGCATTCCCGGTTCGATCGGTGGCGCGTTGCGCATGAACGCCGGTGCGAATGGCGGTGAAACGCGTGAACGCGTCGTCGAAGTCTACGCTGTTGACCGTCAGGGCAACGAGCATGTTCTTTCCAACGCTGACATGGGCTACAGCTATCGCCACTCCGGCGCTGATGCTGGCCTGATTTTCACCGGTGCGTTGTTTGAAGGCTACCCGGAAGACCGGGCGAAGATCCGTGCCGACATGGATGCCGTTCGTCATCACCGTGAAACCGTCCAGCCTATTCGCGAGCAGACCGGTGGTTCGACCTTCAAGAATCCTGAAGGACATTCTGCCTGGGAATTGATCGACGAGGCCGGCGGTCGTGGCATGGTGATCGGCGGTGCGCAGATGTCTTCGCTGCACTGCAACTTCATGATCAATACGGGCCATGCGACCGGTTACGATCTGGAATATCTGGGTGAAGCGGTTCGCAAGCGCGTGTTCGAAAACTCCGGTATTCGCCTTGAGTGGGAAATCAAGCGCCTTGGTCTCTTCATGCCTGGACGTGAAGTCGAACCGTTCCTCGGCGCCTGATGCGCCTGACAAACTGACAAGAAAAAGCCCGCGAGACCAAAGGTTTCGCGGGCTTCTTTGTTTCTGCGATTCAAGCGCTCGGCTTAGACTTCATCCTTGCCAGAAAGCAGGATGCAGGCGAGCGTGATGATCGCCGATACGCAGAGGTAATAACCGACATAACCCATGCCGTAGTTCACCTGCAGCCATGTGGCAATGTAGGGAGCCAGGGAGGCGCCGAAAATGCCGGCCATGTTGAAGGTGATGGACGAGCCGGTGTAGCGAACACGGGTCGGGAACGGAGCGGCAAGTGCCGTGCCGATCAGACCGTAGGTCATGCCCATCAATACCATCGCGAGCGCCGCGAAGACGAAGATCGAACCTTCGCCACCGGTCATCAGGCCAGGCAGCAGGAAGGAGAACAGGCCGATCAGAACCGTCGTCAAGATGAGGATCTCACGACGGCCGAAACGCTCTGCGAGCTTGCCAGCGATCGGGATGAAAATACCGAAGACGATGGAGCCGAGGATCTGAACTTCGAGCGCGTCGAGGAACGGGATCTTCAGAACCTTGACGTTGTACGACAGCAGATAGGCAGTGCCGATGTAGAACAGCACGAAGGTTGCCAAAGCAACGAAGGTGCCGAGAACGAGGCTGCGCTTGTGGTTGCGGAACAGTTCTGCAACCGGAACGGCAACACGCTCTTCCTTGTCGATAGCCTTCTGGAAGTCGGGCGTTTCGGTGATCGAAAGGCGAACCCACATGCCGACGGCGATCAGGATGATCGAGGCGACGAAGGGAATGCGCCAGCCCCAGCTCAGAAGTGCTTCCTGCGACATGAAGTGCAGAAGAATCCAGAATACGCCGGAGGACAGGAACAGACCGACCGGAGCGCCGAGCTGCGGGAACATGCCGTACCAGCTACGCTTGCCGGGAGGTGCGTTTTCCGTTGCGAGCAGAACAGCGCCGCCCCATTCGCCGCCGAGGCCGAAGCCCTGGCCGAAACGGCAAAGCGCCAGCAACAGCGGTGCAAGGACGCCAGCCGTCTCATAAGAAGGCAGTAGGCCGATCACCACGGTCGAGACGCCCATGGTCAGCAAAGCGGCCACCAGCGTTGCCTTGCGTCCAACGCGGTCACCATAATGGCCGAATACGACCGCGCCGAGCGGGCGGGCGAAGAAGGCGATCGAGAAGGTGGCGAAGGATGCAAGCAGAGCTGTCATCGGATCGTTGTTCGGGAAGAACAAGACCGGGAACACAAGCACTGCAGCAGTGGCGTAAACGTAGAAATCGAAAAACTCGATGGTCGTGCCGACCAGGCTGGCAGTGAGAACTCGTGCAGGCGAATTTGTCTTTACAGCGTTCGAATTGTCAGCGGTCGGCGATACCGGTGATATCGCGTCGGTCATGGTATTGGTTCCATTGTAGATGATTTAGACTAGCGGCCTTCGCAGGCGCAAAATGCGTTAACGCAATTTTCGGTCTTTTGAAATGCAAAAAAAGAAATAAAGCGCATTTTCTTTTCGCAATTGCGAAAAACGCTGAAAACCGCGCGTCGGCTCATTAAGCTTTTGTTAAAAATTTGATTCAGGCTGCGTTTCTAACGGGCTGAAAGCCAAGCGGATTTTTGTTGGGGAAAGCGCGCTCATCTTAACGTTTGGCTCTTGCGTTTGGCGGTGTCAGCTACCCCGAAATCCGGCTTTCCATTTCCGATCATTGAAAATCTGCATGTTGCAATCGTCGCAACTCTCTGATTCCAAGGAGGGAATCCGGGTAGGTGCTGATTCTTTAACGAAAGTCGGTCTGCCGATCAGGGCGGTTAACGAAAGTAAACGGTTCATTAACCTTAATAGCGTTTAACTGATCATGAGGATCGTGTCCCGGAATCACCGGGTGGCGGTTCGAAAGCGGAGAGTTGGTGTCAGAGGGTTTCATGAGCGGCAAGCACGTAGCTGTTCTTATGGGTGGTATTTCTTCCGAACGGCCGGTCAGCCTGTCGTCGGGGGAGGCTTGCGCGCTTGCACTGGAAGGCGAGGGATACAAGGTCACGCGCGTTGATGTCGGTCGCGACATAGCGGCGGTTCTGGACGCGCTGCGCCCGGACGTTGCCTTTAACGCGTTGCATGGACCCTTCGGTGAAGATGGAACCATTCAGGGCGTTCTCGAATATCTCGCCATTCCCTACACGCATTCCGGCGTGCTGGCGTCCGCGCTTGCCATGGACAAGGCGCAGGCCAAGAAGGTTGCTGCCGCAGCCGGTATTCCGGTTGCCCAGGAGCGTGTGATGAACCGCTTCGATTTCACCAGCGAGCATCCCTTGCCGC
Organism: Agrobacterium tumefaciens; assembly: GCA_025559845.1. Classification (NCBI taxonomy): domain Bacteria; kingdom Pseudomonadati; phylum Pseudomonadota; class Alphaproteobacteria; order Hyphomicrobiales; family Rhizobiaceae; genus Agrobacterium; species Agrobacterium tumefaciens. The sequence continues at coordinate 2,223,365 of CP048469.1, read as the reverse complement.
CGCCATACGTAGTCAAGCCGGTCCGTGAGGGCTCCAGCTTCGGCGTCGTTATCGTCAAGGAAGATCAGTCGCACCCCCCACAGGTTCTGACATCGTCGGAATGGCGTTATGGCGATCAGGTGATGGTCGAGCGTTATGTCCACGGTCGCGAACTGACCTGCGGTGTCATGGATGGCGAGGCGCTCGGTGTCACCGAAGTGGTGCCGCTTGGTCACAATTTCTATGATTACGATGCAAAATACGCTGCTGGTGGCTCAAAGCATGTCATCCCGGCAGAAATTTCACCGAAAATTTACCAAAAAATTCAAACATTGGCGGTCATGGCACACCAGGCGATCGGGTGCCGTGGCGTTAGCCGTTCTGACTTCCGTTACGACGATCGCTTTTCGGAAGATGGCGAAGTTATCTGGCTCGAGGTGAATACCCAGCCCGGCATGACGCCGACCTCCCTGGTGCCTGAGATGGCGGCCCACGCGGGCCGTTCCTTTGGTGAACTTGTCCGTTGGATGGTGGAGGACGCTTCGTGTTTGCGGTGACCGGTAAAAAGTCGACGGCAAGAAAGCGCGAGCAGGTTATGGCGCCGGCGAATGCCGACGATCGCATGGTTCTGCCGCGTCCGCTGCGTCGCATCGTGCGCTTCTGCGTCAGCCTTGCTTCTGGACGTATTCATATTCCGGCCCATACCGGCACGGTTTCCGCCATCGCCTTTTATGCCGCGACGGGCCTCTACGGCATGTCGCTTGGCGGGCACACGAATATCGTGACCCAGGCGACCACCTCGGCGGCGGGTTTCGCGGTTGAGGACGTGAAGGTTTCCGGCAACCTGCAGACCTCCGAGATCGATATCTTCCAGTTGCTCGGTCTCGATGGCAGCACGTCGCTGATCGCGCTCGATATCGATGCTGCGCGCCGCAAGCTGGCGCAACTGCCCTGGGTCGAGGACGTAGACGTCCGCAAGGTTTACCCGAAGACCATCGAGGTTCGCCTGAAGGAGCGCCAGGCCTTTGGCATCTGGCAGCACGGCTCGGAACTGTCGCTGATCGAAAAAAGCGGCAGCGTGATCGCGCCGCTGCGTGACAACAAATTCGCCTCTCTGCCGCTGTTCGTCGGGCGCGATGCGGAAACGGGTGCCGCCGGTTTCGTCGACAAGCTCGCCGACTGGCCTGAAATTCGCAACCGCGTACGCGCCTATGTGCGGATTGCCGGTCGTCGTTGGGATCTGCATCTCGACAACGGCATCGTTATCAAGCTGCCGGAAGAAAACGTGCCAAAGGCGCTGCAACTTCTGGCGCGGCTCGATCTGGAAGAAAAGGTTCTGTCTCGCGATGTCGCCGCTGTCGACCTGCGCCTGCCGGACCGTACGACCGTTCAACTGACCGAAGGTGCTGCCGAACGCCGTCAGGCGGCGGTAGAGGCGCGGACGAAAGCTCTCAAGAAAGCGGAGAAGAATACATGAGCTTTTTCGGTTCTTCCCATTTCGGCCTGCCTCGCCTGAAGCCGCTTTCCTCCAAGCGCAGCCACATCGTGTCCGTGCTCGATATTGGTTCCACCAAAGTCGTGTGCATGATCGGCCGGCTGACGCCGCGCCAGGAAAGCGAAATCCTTCCCGGTCGTACGCACAAGGTCGAGATTATCGGTATCGGTCATCAGCGTTCGCGCGGTGTGAAATCCGGCGTCATCGCCGATCTCGATGCGCTGGAAGGTGTTATTCGTCTTGCTGTCGATGCGGCGGAACGCATGGCAGGTCTGACCGTCGATAGCCTGATCGTCAACGTTTCTGCAGGGCGTCTGGCCAGCGATATCTACACCGCGAGCATCGATCTCGGCGGACAGGAAGTCGAAGCAAGCGACTTGCGCAAGGTGCTCGTGGCCGCAAGCCAGCAGTCCATGCGTCAGGATCGTGCGATCCTGCACTCCCTGCCCACGGGTTATTCGCTGGACGGCGAGCGTGGCATTCGCGACCCCTTGTCGATGTACGGCGATCTGCTCGGTGTCGATATGCATGTTGTCACTGTCGAGCGCACGGCACTCAAGAATCTCGAACTCTGCGTCAATCGCGCACATCTGTCGGTGGAAGGCATCGTCGCGACGCCTTACGCCAGCGGCCTGGCCGCGCTGGTTGACGATGAAGTCGAGCTTGGCTGTGCAGCGATCGACATGGGCGGTGGCACCACGACGATCTCGGTTTTTGCCGAAGGTCGCCTCATTCATACCGACGCCATCGGGCTCGGCGGTCATCACGTTACGACAGATCTTGCACGAGGCCTCTCGACACGAATCGAAGATGCGGAGAGACTGAAGGTGGTGCATGGTTCGGCATTGCTGAATGGCGCGGATGAGCGCGACATGATTTCGATCCCGCCAATTGGCGAAGATGATCGCGATCAACCATCGCAAGTTTCAAGAGCACTTGTAACCCGCATTGTGCGGGCGCGTATCGAAGAGACGCTGGAATTGATCCGTGATCGTATCCAGAAGTCCGGTTTCAGTCCCATCGTTGGCAAGCGCGTCGTTCTGACGGGCGGTGCGAGCCAGTTGACGGGATTGCCGGAAACGGCGCGGCGTATCCTCGCCCGCAACGTTCGCATCGGTCGCCCTATGGGCGTTGCCGGTCTTCCGGTCGCGGCAAAGGGCCCAGCATTTTCTACAGCTTGCGGATTGATGATTTATCCGCAGGTCGCGGGTATCGAAATTCATGCAGCACAAGGCGGAATGTTCTCGCCGTTTGGCGGCGGTAGCGGCCGGATAGCCCGGGTTGGGCAATGGTTGAAAGAGAGTTTTTGAGTAGCCTCGAGGCAATGCCGGAGGTTTTCGAGTTGAGTTTTCAAGAATCGGCCAGCGGGGCGATGCGGCCAGAGAAAGAAGGAATGGTAAAATGACGATACAGCTGCAAAAGCCGGATATCACCGAGCTGAAGCCACGCATCACCGTTTTCGGTGTCGGTGGTGGTGGCGGTAACGCTGTCAACAACATGATCACGGCCGGTCTTCAGGGCGTCGATTTCGTCGTTGCCAATACAGACGCGCAGGCCCTGACCATGACCAAGGCAGACCGGGTCATTCAGCTCGGCGTCAATGTCACGGAAGGTCTCGGCGCCGGTTCCCAGCCGGAAGTCGGTCGCGCCGCTGCGGAAGAGTGCATCGATGAGATCATCGATCACCTGAACGGCACGCACATGTGCTTCGTCACTGCCGGTATGGGTGGTGGCACCGGCACGGGTGCTGCTCCGGTTGTCGCGCAGGCCGCACGCAACAAGGGCATCCTGACCGTTGGCGTCGTCACCAAGCCTTTCCACTTCGAAGGCGGTCGCCGTATGCGTCTTGCCGAGCAGGGTATCGAGGAACTGCAGAAGTCCGTCGACACGCTGATCGTCATTCCAAACCAGAACCTCTTCCGTATTGCCAACGACAAGACGACTTTCGCTGACGCCTTCGCCATGGCCGACCAGGTTCTCTACTCCGGCGTTGCCTGCATCACCGACCTGATGGTGAAGGAAGGTCTCATCAACCTCGACTTCGCTGACGTTCGCTCGGTCATGCGCGAAATGGGCCGTGCAATGATGGGTACCGGTGAAGCTTCCGGTCCGGGCCGTGCAATGCAGGCTGCAGAAGCGGCAATTGCAAACCCGCTGCTCGACGAAACCTCGATGAAGGGCGCACAGGGCCTGTTGATCTCCATCACCGGTGGTCGCGACCTTACCCTGTTCGAAGTCGACGAAGCTGCGACCCGCATCCGCGAGGAAGTCGATCCGGACGCCAACATCATTCTCGGCGCGACCTTCGACGAGGCTCTGGAAGGCCTCATCCGCGTGTCCGTCGTTGCGACCGGTATCGACCGCGTTCCTGGCCAGATGGAGCAGAACGTAGCCGACATGCGTGCAGCAGCCGCTGCGAAGCCCCTTATCCGTCCTTCGGCGGCCGTTGCTCCGGCTCCGGCCGCAGTTCAGCCTGCCGCAGTCTCGCAGGCACCGAAGGCCGTAGACCCGATCGCACAGACCATCCGTTCGGCAGAAGCTGAAATGGAACGTGAACTCGGTTTTGCAACGCAGCAGCCTGCTCAGGACTTCCGTCCGCAGAGCAAGCTTTTCGCATCCGCTCCGGCTGAAGCTCCGGCAGCCCTGCGTCCGGCCGCTCCGGTACAGCAGGCCGCACCGGCGCCTGTCGCTCCGGCACCTGTCTATCATGCGCCTGAGCAGGTCGCCGCACCGGCACCACGCATGCAGCAGCCGCAAGCTCCGGTCTACCAGGAGCCTGCTCCGGTTGCCCGTCAGCCTGAGCCTGTCCGTATGCCGAAGGTCGAGGACTTTCCTCCGGTCGTAAAGGCAGAGATGGATCACCGTGCGCACGCCGCTCCTGCTGCACAGGAAGAGCGTGGCCCGATGGGTCTTCTGAAGCGCATCACCAACTCGCTTGGCCGCCGCGAAGAAGAAGAAGTTCCATCCGACATGATGGATGCTCCGAGCATGGCTCCGCAGCCGCGCCGCCAGCTTTCCCCGGAAGCAAGCCTTTACGCACCGCGTCGTGGCCAGCTTGACGATCACGGCCGTGCAACGCCTGCTTCGTCCAGCAACCACGAAGACGATCAGCTCGAAATCCCGGCGTTCCTGCGCCGCCAGTCGAACTGAGCCGACGATTCTATCGCAGTCAGAAAAGCCCGGATCGCAAGGTCCGGGCTTTTTGTTTTGGTGACGCTTTTAACGGTAAATTAATTCATTTTTTCAATGATTTAGTCTTGTAACAATCCGAAACGAACAGTGATTTGTTCTTAGACCTACATGTGCGTATGTATGAACCTGGGTAAAGGATTCTACTGATGCTTCCGGTCGTGAATGACCGGCGAAAACAGGAGCGGCGCTGCCATCGGCGCGGTTCATAAAACAAGGCACATACGCATGACTATCGGACTGCTCGGATTTCAGACAACCATCGCAAATGCTGTTCAGCTTAAAGGCATTGGCGTGCATTCCGGCAATCCGGTTTCGATGACCTTCCAGCCGGCAGAAGCCGGAACGGGCATCGTGTTTCACCGCCTCCATGAGAATGGCAGTGTAACGGAGTTGAAGGCGGTTTCTTCCAATGTCGGCAATACCGACCTGTGCACCGTGCTTGGTCGTTCGCTATCCCAGTCAGTGGCGACGATCGAGCACGTCATGGCGGCTATCTATGCCATGGGCATCGACAATCTCGTTGTCGAGGTTGATGGTCCGGAAGTTCCGATCATGGATGGCAGCTCTGCTCCCTTCATCGAAGCGATCGAAGCGGTTGGCGTCAAGAATCTCGGTGTGAAGCGCCGTTATATTCGTGTGACGAAGCCTGTCCGTATCGATGCCGGTGCATCCTGGGCTGAGTTCCGTCCGTATGACGGCACGCGATTCGAAGTGGACATCGATTTCGATACGCCGCTGATTGGCAAGCAGTCCTGGAAGGGTGACCTGACGGCTGAGAGCTTCAAGAATGAATTGTCCCGTGCACGGACCTTTGGTTTCATGCGTGACGTCGAGCGGCTCTGGGCTGCCGGTTATGCGCTTGGTTCCTCGCTTGAGAATTCGGTCGTCATCTCTGACGACAACACGGTCATCAACATGGAAGGCCTGCGTTACGCGAAGGACGAGTTTGTCCGCCACAAGACGCTGGATGCCGTTGGAGATCTGGCGCTCGCCGGCGCGCAGTTCATCGGTTGCTACCGCTCCTACCGCGGTGGCCACAAGGTCAATGCCAACGCATTGAAGGCTCTTTTGAGTGATCGCTCTGCCTATGAAATTGTCGAGGCACCTGCAGCGCGCAGCCAGATGGTTCGCGCTCGCGAGTTCGTTGCTGTCAACATGCCGGAATTCGCACCCTGGTCTGCATAAGCCAGTTTGCAGCATCAATTGACGGAAAAGCCGCTCCAGAAACTGGGGCGGCTTTTTTCTTTGCCGTACCTGTAACTCGCTGCAGTAACGGCGATATTCGTATTTGCCGTCGAAAAGTCGGATTCGATTTTCACAACACAGGTCGTGTCTATTGCGGGATTTACGGCATCCTTTGTGCGTTCAAATGGTTGCAGGGCGCTCCAATGCCATAAAAATGCGTTAATGCGTCATCATTGCGTTGCCCTGCGGATGCTTTTATGGCTAGAACGCCAATACAAAGCCGATGCTTATGTATTTGCGCGGGAAGTGGGAACTGTCGAATGAAGCATGTAGGGTCTGGTGCAATGAAGAGTACGATGCGCGGAATCGCGGTGTCGTTGATGTTGGTCGGCGCCAGCGTGGCGGTTACGGCCTGCCAGTCCGATCCGGATATCGACATCACCAAACTCGGCATGGAAACCGATCCGCCGGATGTTCTGTACAAGCAGGGTCTTGCCAACATGAACGCCGGTAACATGACCGAAGCCTCCCGCAAGTTCGAGGCGATCGACAAGCAATATCCGTTCACGGAATGGGGCCAGAAGGCGCTTGTCATGCAGACGTTCATTGCCACGCGTCAGAGCAAGAACGACGTGGCGATTGCTGCCGGTAGCCGTTTCCTGCGCCAGTATCCGCGCTCCAAGGATGCGGCTTACGTTCAGTACATGATCGGTCTTGCCTATTCGAAGCAGATTTCCGACGTCACGCAGGACCAGCGCGCTGCCCAGCGCACTGTTGAGGCGATGAGCAAGGTGGTGAACGACTATCCCGATTCGGAATATGTCGCTGACGCACAGGCAAAGATCCGTTTTGCACGCGACCAGCTTGCTGGCCGCGAAATGCAGGTCGGCCGTTATTATCTGGAACGCAAGGAATATCTGGCGGCGATTTCGCGCTTCCGCATTGTTGTGGAGCAGTACCAGAACACCAACCAGATCGAAGAAGCTCTGGCGCGTCTGACGGAAGCCTATTTTGCGATGGGTCTGGTCGACGAGGCTCAGACGGCTGCAGCCGTCCTCGGCAACAACTATCCGGACAGCCAGTGGTATGCTGATTCCTTCAAGCTGCTGAAAAACGGCGGGGTTGAGCCGCGTGAAAACAAGGGCTCCTGGATTTCGCGTGCCGGCAAGAAACTGATTGGCGCTTGAGATAGGGCATAGGCCATGCTGGTCCAGCTCTCGATTCGCGATATCGTTCTGATTGAAAGGCTCGACCTCGGTTTTGAGGCGGGCCTTTCCGTGTTGACGGGGGAAACCGGCGCCGGAAAGTCGATTCTTCTCGACAGTCTGTCTCTGGCCCTTGGTGGTCGTGGTGATGGCGGACTGGTTCGCCATGGCGAAGAGAAGGGCCAGGTCACGGCGAGCTTCGAAGTGCCACAGAACCATCCCGCCCGCGCGCTGCTGCGGGAAAATGGCCTGGATGACGATGGCGACCTGATTTTCCGTCGGGTGCAATCCTCTGACGGACGTACTAAGGCTTACGTCAATGATCAGGCCGTGAGCGTGCAGATGATGCGCCAGCTCGGCCAGACACTCGTTGAGATTCATGGACAGCATGATGATCGCGCGCTCGTCGATACCGACGCTCATCGCGCCCTTCTGGACGCCTTTGCGATGCTGGGAGATGAGGTGCGGACCGTTCAGGGCCTCTACCGAACCTGGAAGGACGCTGATCGCTCACTGAAGACCCACCGTGCAAAGGTGGAGGCTGCAGCCCGCGAAGCGGACTATCTGCGAGCCTCCGTTGAAGAGCTTGAGGGCCTGTCGCCGCGTGATGGCGAAGAGGACGAACTGGCTGAACGCCGTGCCGTGATGCAGAAATCGGAGCGCATTGCCGGAGATATTGCCGAGGCAAGCGAGTTCCTGAACGGCAATGCCTCGCCTGTTCCGATGATCGCTTCGATGATGCGGCGGCTGGAGCGCAAGAGCCATGAGGCTCCAGGTTTGCTTGAAGAAACCGTGCAATTGATGGACGCGGCGCTCGACAGCCTCTCCAACGCACAGATGGAAGTGGAAGCAGCGCTGCGGCGTACAGAGTTCGACCCACGCGAGTTGGAGCGTGTCGAAGAACGCCTGTTTGCGCTGCGTGCCGCAGGCCGCAAGTACAATGTCGCGGTAGCAGACTTGCCGGCGCTCGCCGAACGCATGGTTGCTGACCTTGCCGATCTTGATGCTGGTGAAGAACAGCTTGGCAAGCTGGAGGCCAATCTCGGTGTTGTGAAGGCCGCGTTCGATAATGCCGCCACGGCTTTGTCGGAGAAGCGACACAAGGCCGCCGGTTCGCTGTCTGATGCCGTTATGGCGGAATTGCCTGCGCTGAAGCTCGAACGGGCACGTTTCTCCGTCGAGGTTGCTTCCGATGCGCAGCAGGCGACGGCTGACGGCATCGATACCGTGGAATTCCAGGTTCAGACCAATCCTGGCACGCGTCCCGGGCCCATCATGAAGGTGGCTTCCGGTGGTGAATTGTCCCGCTTCCTCCTGGCGTTGAAGGTGGCGCTTGCCGATCGCGGCTCGGCGCCAACGCTTGTCTTCGACGAAATCGATACCGGCGTGGGTGGTGCTGTGGCTGATGCGATTGGACAACGGCTTCGTCGCTTGTCGAAAACCGTGCAGGTGCTGTCGGTTACCCATGCGCCGCAGGTTGCTGCGCGTGCCGTCACCCACCTTTTGATCTCCAAGGGGCCTTCCGGCGACGGCAGCGAGCGCATTGCCACCCGGGTTGCCACCATGCAGCCGGAGCACCGTACGGAAGAAATTGCCCGCATGTTGGCCGGTGCCTCGGTGACAGACGAGGCGAGGGCGGCGGCGGCACGCCTTCTGGCTGCAAAGGACTAATTCGCCGCTGTGGGCGGCGAGGCAAAACTGTTTTGCTTGTATTCTGTTTCGGCTAAAAGCGTTCGGTAATTCACAACGAGGCCGCCATGTCGAACGACCACATTCCAGTCGAAAAACTGACCGAGCTTGAAGCGTCTTCCGAGCTTGCGTTTCTGGCGGCCGAACTTTCGCGGCACGATGCGCTCTATCACGGTAAGGATGCGCCGGAGATTTCCGATGCGGACTATGATGCGCTGAAACGTCGGAACGATGCGATCGAGACGGCGTTCCCTGATCTGGTTCGCGCTGACAGCCCGTCAAAGAAAGTTGGCTTCACGCCACTTCCAACCTTTGCGCCGATCGTGCATGCGCGCCCCATGCTGTCGCTGGACAACACGTTTTCGGACGAGGACGTGCAGGACTTCGTAGCCTCGGTCTATCGCTTCCTCGGCCAGCTCCCCGACAATTCCATCGCCTTTACCGCCGAACCCAAGATCGACGGACTTTCCATGTCGATCCGCTACGAGAACGGCAAGCTGAAGACTGCGGCGACGCGCGGCGACGGCACCACGGGTGAGAATGTTACCGCCAATATCCTGACCATCAAGGAAATTCCCAATACTCTTCCTGCCGGTGCGCCGGATGTGGTGGAAGTGCGTGGCGAGGTCTACATGGCAAAGAGCGACTTTCTTGCGCTCAATGCCCAGATGGAGGCCGAGGGCAAGCAGACCTACGTCAATCCGCGCAATACGGCGTCCGGTTCATTACGGCAGCTTGATGCCAACGTAACGGCAAAACGCAAGCTGCGGTTTTTTGCCTATGCACTTGGCGAGGTTTCGAATGGCGGCCAGTCGACGCGCCTGGCCGATACGCAGTTCGGCATCGTGGAGACGTTCAAAGCCTGGGGTTTTCCGGTCAACCCGTTCATGAAACGATTCACGTCTGCCGAGCAATTGCTTGAGCATTATCGGGAAATCGGCATCGCGCGTCCTGACCTCGATTACGATATCGATGGCGTTGTTTACAAGGTGGATCGGCTTGATCTGCAGGAGCGGCTTGGTTTCCGTTCGCGCAGCCCACGCTGGGCGACGGCGCATAAATTCCCGGCCGAACAGGCCTTCACCACAGTCGAGAATATTGAAATCCAGGTCGGCCGCACTGGCGCGCTTACACCGGTCGCGCGTTTGACGCCCGTGACGGTTGGCGGTGTCGTGGTGACGAACGCGACCTTGCATAATGCTGACTACATCAATGGCATTGGCAACAATGGTGAGCGCATTCGCCCTGAGGACCATGATATCCGCATTGGCGACACGGTCATCGTTCAGCGCGCAGGAGACGTGATCCCGCAGGTTCTTGATGTCCTGCTGGAGAAGCGTGAAGCCGGTTCGACCCCTTATGCGTTTCCGGAGAAATGCCCCGTTTGCGGCAGCCACGCCGTGCGCGAACGCAATGAAAAGACCGGCAAGCTCGATTCGGTGACCCGCTGCACCGGCGGTTTTGTCTGCCGTGCGCAAGCGGTGGAGCACCTGAAACATTTCGTGTCACGCAATGCATTCGATATTGAAGGGCTTGGCACCAAGCAGATCGATTTCTTTTTCGAAAGCGAAGATCCCACCCTGTCAATCAAGACAGCGCCGGATATCTTCACGCTCAAGGCGCGGCAGGACGCGTCACATTTGACCAAGCTTGAGAATATCGATGGCTTCGGCAAGGTCAGCGTCAAAAAGCTCTTCGATGCAATCGACGCACGCCGTGAAATTGATCTGCACAGGCTGATCTTTGCGCTTGGTATCCGTCATGTCGGTGAGACGACGGCCAAGCTTCTGGCACGCTCTTATGCGACCTATGCCCACTTCGAGGAGAGCATGAAGGCAGCAGCCGATCTTTCCGGTGATGCCTGGGTGGAACTCAACAGTATCGACGGTATCGGTGAGGTCGTGGCGCGCGCTGTTGTGGAGTTCTACAAAGAGCCGCGCAATATCGACGTGATCGATCGTCTGATTCGGGAACTGCAGCCCAAGGAAGCCGAAAAGCCCTCCACTGACGGTAGCCCGGTTGCCGGTAAAACGGTGGTGTTTACCGGGTCGCTGGAGAAGTTCACACGCGATGAAGCCAAGGCACGTGCGGAAAGTCTGGGTGCCAAGGTTGCCGGTTCAGTGTCGAAGAAGACCGATATTCTGGTCGCAGGGCCGGGGGCAGGCTCCAAGCTCGCCAAAGCCGCCGAGCTTGGCGTTCAGACGATGGACGAAGACGAGTGGCTGGCTCTGATCGGGGGATAAACACCGATGGATGACCGCCTTTGGGTTTCCACGGAGCAGGTCGTTGCCCTTGTCGCAGGCCAGTTTCCCCAATGGGCGGATATGCCTGTTCGTCCGGTCGATCATAGTGGCTGGGACAATCGCAGCTTCCGGCTTGGGGAAACGATGCTGGTGCGGATGCCGAGTGCTGCGCGTTACGTTTCTCAGATCGAAAAAGAGCATGTCTGGTTGCCGAAACTGGCGGGCGCTTTGCCGGTTCCCATTCCGGTGCCACTGGTGCGCGGTGAACCAGGGGAGGGATATCCGTATCCCTGGTCGATCTACGCGTGGCTTGAAGGCGAGCCGCTTGTGCAATGTCTAGGCCGCATCGATCTGTCGGTGCTCGCCGAAGACGTCGCAAGCTTCCTGATCGCCTTGCATGCCATTGACGCTTCCAAAGGACCACCTGCCGGGGATCACAATTTTCATCGGGGCGGTTCGCTCAGCGTCTACGATGATGAGGCGCAACTGGCAATGTTGGCGGTCGAGGATGAGGTTGATCCGACGCTGGCGCGCGAGGTTTGGGAGCTTGCACTTTCCAGTTATTGGCGGGAAAAGCCGGTCTGGGTCCATGGCGATATCGCCGAGGGCAATTTGCTGGTCAGCAACAATCGCCTGGCGGCCGTGATCGACTTTGGCAGTTCCGGCGTTGGCGATCCGTCGTCCGATCTCATTCTGGCGTGGAACGTGCTCGATCACGAGAGCCGCGCAGTCTTCCATACCGCGCTGGGTCTCAATGAAGCGGTATGGCAGCGCGGACGCGGATGGGCGTTGTGGAAGGCACTGATTACGCTTGCAGCCCATCGCGACAGGAATGGGGAGCTTGCCGAATGGTCGCGGCGAACCATCCGGCACTTGTTTGAGGATCACCTGGCGCAGCGTTACTCTTGAGAGTTGCTATCGCAGCCGTGCCATGAGGTAGGAGTCGGCATAAGTGCCGTTGCGAAACGCATAGTTCCTCAATGTGCCTTCGATCTCAAACCCGAATTTTTCATAGAGGTGCACGGCGGCTGTGTTGTCAGTAAAAACGGTGAGGTCAATCCGATGGATGTCGTGCCAGTTTTCTGCCGCATCGATCAGCGCGGCCAGAAGTCTGGAGCCGATGCCTTTGCCGACGAAATCGTCATGGATGCCAATCCCCAGTGTCGCGACATGCTTCTGCCTGCCGGATTTCGCATGCAGCCCGGCATTTCCCAGGATACGGCCGCGCCACTCAGCCGCGACGACGATATCCGAGCGCGAAAGTCCCTCGATGTATTGACGTGTGCATGCCACGCTCTGAAAGGGCTGGCGCAACGTGCCGAGGCGGACGCCCGGCAGGTTGAGGACATCGGTCAGACCTTCTGCGTCGTCTGGTATGATCCCACGAACGATCAGGTCGTCGATCCTGAAGTCTGAAGAGGGCGGAGTATCATCTTGTGGCTGTGGCATCGCTGTTCTCCTTGATTGGGCCGGAGAGCAGGTATCCAATTGCCCTGCTCTGGCGGCAGGGCTGGATGGACAAAGATCGCTGGTCTACTGCGCCAATGCTCCATCGCCCGCCGGTTTGCCGGAGGTGATGATGTTAAGCATCGTATTTTTGGACTGTGCGATCATGTTCGGGAGGATGCTGATGCCATGCGCTGCTGTCAACGCCCGTTGTCGTTTTAGACGAGTTTGAACCGTCTCAGCAGCCTTCCGTCGATGGCGGCAAGCCCGGCGGCGATCATTGCCATGCCGGCGAAATGTTTGGGTTCCAGACGTTCGCCAAGGAACATCGAGCCGAGCAGGATGGCGCTGACGGGAATAAGGAAGGTAACGAGGGCAAGGTTGGTCGCTCCCGCCGTTGCCAGAATACGGAAGAAGATCAGGTAAGCGAGCGCAGTTGACAGCAGCGCAATTCCGACCAGCGCTCCCCAGGTTTCCAGGCCAGGCATCGTCAGTGTCCACGGTTTGTCGATCAAAAGGGCAAGCGGGATGAGCATGAGCGTAGACGAGGATATCTGGCCTGTTGCCGTCATCAGCGGTGGTACACCCATGGCCTTGAAGCGGCGGCCGAAGATGCTTGCAAACGCGTAGGAAATGGCCGCGCCCAAGATGGCGATCTGTCCCCAGAACCCCGATGTCGCGCCGGCGAAAGCCGTTGACCCGATCATCGTTGCGACGCCCGCAAAGCCGATCAGAACGCCTGCCAGCTTGTTGCCGGTCATCTTTTCGTCGGTGGTAAGGAAATGCGCGACGATCACCGTAAATAGCGGGGTCGTGGCGTTCAGAACGGAGGCGAGGCCGCTGGCAATATGCGTCTGGCCCCAGACGATCAGGCAGAAGGGAATGATGTTGTTCAGCAAGCCCATGCCGAAAAAGGCGCGCCATACGGCTCCCTGGCGGGGCAAATGAAGGCCCATGACGCGGCAAACAATCAGCAGTGCGATTGCGGCCAGGAAGACTCGCAATGTCACAATCGTCACCGGTGGCAGTTCTTTCACTGCGATGCCGATAAAGAAGAACGATCCGCCCCAGAGCAGGGATAGTGCGACCAGCATCCCCCATTCCCTGGTGTCCATTTGTTTTGGTGTCGACATGATCGTCTCCCTCTCCGAAAGTCGAATATTCCCAAACTAATCGGCCAAACACCACCCGATATGAGTTGAGTTTTCCTCGACAAATTCTCTTGTCGATCTGGTCGTTCTGGCTGATTTATGCTTATTTATCTCCGATTTCTTTTGGTTTTCAAACGATTGTTTCTCGCTGGATGATTGAGGTGAACTAAACTATGGCTGCCGAACTTCCATCTTTGAAAGGCTTGCAGGCATTTGAGGCGGCAGCGCGCTACCGCAGCGTAACACTCGCATCCAACGAGTTGAGCGTGACACCCGGTGCCGTAAGCCTGCAAATCCGCGAACTCGAATCCCGTCTCGGCGTGCAGCTGTTTTTCCGCCGGCCCCGTAGCATTCAGTTGACGCGTGAAGGGGAACGATATTACGGCGCGCTTCGCACGGCGTTTCGGATGATGCGCGAGGCGACGGCGGAACTGACGGCCAGGTCCGGTATCTCGGTTCTGACCTTGAGTTGCACGCCAACCTTCGCCGCGCAGTGGCTGATGCCAAGACTTCCGGCATTTCAGCAACAGAACCCGCATGTCGATGTCCGCATCAGCGTGACCAATCGTCTGGTGGATTTCTCGAAGGATGATGTCGACCTAGCCGTTCGGCACGGGTATGGCCGCTATGAGGGGCTGGAGAGCATCAGGTTCATTGATGACAGCACCTTGCCGGTCTGTTCGCCAATTCTTATCGAAAAACGTGGCGCTCTTCTGACCCCCGGCGATCTGCAATCCGTTCCGCTTCTGCACGATGAAAACCGGAACGAATGGCGGCTTTGGCTGGAAACGGCCGGAGCGATGAATGTCGATGCATCCGGCGGAACCGTGTTCATCGACAGCAACGGTGCGCTTGATGCTGCCAAAGCAGGGCATGGTGTTGCACTCACCCGGCGTTCGCTTGTGTCGCGGGAGCTTGCCGAGGGGACGTTGTTAGCGCCGTTCGAGAAGGATATCACCAGTACGCTGGCCTATTTCCTCGTTTTCCCGCAACGGGCGCTGGACAATCCCGATCTCGTGAAGTTGAGAGACTGGATGCTTTCCGAGGCCGGCTCAGCCACTGACGGTTCTCTTTGAAGTGAAACCGGTTTATGCCGGGATGCTGAAAGAACGGGAATCACTCTTGAAAACCATCGCCATCGACTTCGAAACCGCCAATGAGGAGAGGGGAAGCGCCTGCTCCGTTGGATTGGCATGGATAGAACAGGGTGAGATCGTCCGGGTCGAGGAGCGCCTCATCCGGCCGAAGGACATGCGGTTTTCGCCGTTCAATATTGCCGTTCACGGCATTCGTCCGGCTGATGTCGAAGATGCGCCGGAGTTTCCGGACGTCATGGAAGAGTTCATTGACGATTTTCACGACGCCACAATGATTGCCCACAACGCCGCCTTCGATTTTAGCGTCATGCGGGCTTCATTCGACAAATATCGGCAGCGTTATCCGCGCTTGTCCTATTTGTGCAGCGTCAAGATTTCCCAGCGCGTGTGGCCGCAGCTGCCATCTCACAAACTCAACGTCATTGCCGATCATCTTCAGCTTCGTTTTGTGCATCACAATGCGGCGGAAGATGCCGTGGTTTGCGCTGCAACCGCGATCGCTGCAACAAAGGCACTCAGGGTTGCGGATATTCGCGAGGTGCCGGACAGGATCGGCATGGTAGCCGGTCGGTTGACGTCCACCGGCTACGAGCCGTGCAGCATGAAAAAACGCGTCGCTTCGCGGGTTGCCTGACCGGTCGGACTTCCTATCTTTCATCTGGGTGCAATGGAGAACATGCGATGAAGACGAAGGGTTTGCTGTCGCTTTTTGCAGGATTTCTGGCTGTGCTACCGGTGACAGCCGCGCATTCCGAAGTCGTTGGCGAGGTCGGGGTCGACTGGATCGGAAACGACATTGTCGTCGAGGCTATCGCCGATCCCAAAATCAGTGGGGTGACGTGCCACGTCACCTATTTCGAACGTGGTGTCATCGACCGGCTGAAAAATGGCAACTGGTTTGAAGATCCGTCGAACAACGCCATTTCCTGCAGCCAGACCGGCCCAGTCGAGATTGGCGACATCAATCTGTCCAAGGGCGGTGAAGAGGTTTTTCGGCAGGGCATGTCTCTGGTCTGGAAAAAACTTGTTGTCAGCCGTGTCTACGACAAGACGAATGACACCCTGATCTATCTTATCCACGCCAGGGAACTGACAGACGGTTCTGCCAAGATGGCGATCTCCACGGTGCCGCTCTACAATCAGCCGGTCACATGGAAAAACGGCAAGCCGTGAGGCCTGCCGTTCAACTCGATCTCGATTTTTTCGTTGGGTCCCGTCAGGCGGCTTCGCGCGCCAACTCGTCAGCAATGACGGTGTCGAGGTTGAGGAAGCAGACCATGCTTTTTTCCAGTGCGACGATGCCGCGGCAGAAACTGCGCTGTTCTTCAGGAATGATATCTGGTGCCGGCTGCAGATCTTCCGAACGGATGGTCATCATGTCGGAGACCTGTTCTACCAGCAGGCCGACAAGCTTGCCGCCAATATCGGTGACGATGATGGCGGAACGTTCGGACGGTTCGGTCATCTTCATGCCGAGGCGGCCTGCCATGTCGATGACAGGGATAACGGCGCCACGCAGGTTGATGAGGCCCAAGACGTAGGGCGGTGTGTGCGGCATCGGCGTAACCGGCGCCCAGCCGCGGATTTCGCGGATTGCCATGATGTCGATGCAGAATTCCTGATCGCCGAGATGGAAGGAAACGATTTCGAGATACGCGCCGGATTGCTTGATGGCGTTGGACATGGCCGGAACTTTCCCCTGATGGCTCTCTGGCAGGCCTGTGTGGTATGGAGGCTCTATGCGGTAGCGGGAGTTTTCCCGGAGGACATCATGTCGGTGCTTGAAAACCGCTGGCGGCGATAATGCGCTGCAAGCTTTTAAACATTCCCTAACATTTGCGCCGATGTGCCTCGAAACGGCACGTATTTTTGGGTGTTCTCGCGTGGCAGAAAGCCGGTTATAATCGTTGTCATGAACGAACTTCTTTCCAGTCCGCTTAAATTTGCGCTTGCCGGCATCGCGACCGCTGCCGGATTAGCCGTCGTGATTCTGACGTTCGACGGATGGGTGAAGCATGGTACGGACATTTTCCTTTCCGCCGTCCAGAGCGGAATTTCCTGGTGTTTCTGAGAGATTGATCGGCGTCGAATGTTTGTGACAAATCAGCGCGGTCGGCTGAAATACGTCGAGTTGATTTGCGGCCGCGGACACGGTTGATTATCCAGACGGCGAAGGTCGGCGGTATTCGCTGATGGGCAGGATCGAAACATGAGAAATATTCGCATCGCATTGTGGGCCGTTGTCGTCGTTCTCGGCGGTGTCATTGGCTGGCTGACGCTGGAAATGACCAAGTCGCGTGAGCAGATGGTGGAGGCGCCTTACGGCGTGCCCTTCGAACTGACGGCCCAGAATGGTCAGACGATTACTGAGAAGAACTTCTCCGGCAAGCCAACCGCTCTTTTCTTCGGTTTCACCCATTGCCCTGAGGTCTGCCCGACGACGCTTTTCGAGCTGAATGGCTGGATGGAGCAGGTCGACCCGGCCGGTGACAAGATGCAGGCCTATTTCATCTCCGTCGATCCCGAGCGGGATACACCTGAAATCATGCAGCAATACGTCTCGAATGTCTCGAAGCGGATTATCGGTGTCACCGGTTCGCCCGAGCGGATTGCAGAGACGCTCAAAGGCTATCGCATCTATGCCAAGAAGGTGCCGGTCGATGATAAGGACCCGAACGGTGACTACACGATGGATCATACGGCATCGGTGATCCTGCTCGATGCGAATTCACGCTTTGTGTCGACCATCGCTTATGGTGAAAACCCTGATGTTGCCGTTGAGAAGCTGAAAAATCTTCTGAAAAGCTAAGTCGCAAATACATCGCGTCGCGGACAAAACCGGGCCGAGTTTCACGCTGGGTTATTGGACTTGCGGGTTTTTTGTGGCAAAGGCAAACGCAGACCCGCAGCCAAGGAAAGCAGCCCGCCGTGAGCGAAATTCGACTTTACGTCACCACGACCGAAATCAAGGCCGGTGAAATTCTCGATCTCATGTCGGATTATTTCGGCGAAGAGGATATTGCGATCGCCACGACCGAAGTGGATGAGAAGCGCGACATCTGGGAAGCGTCGATCTATCTCATGGCTGAGGAGGAGGAGGAATATCGTGAGCGCTTCGCAGCGCTGCTCGAGCCAGCTTTCTCGGGCCTCGTCATTGAACAGGAAGCTGTCCCGGATATCGACTGGATCGCGAAGTCTCTTGAAGGCCTGAAGCCCGTTCGGGCAGGGCGTTTCATCGTTCATGGCTCGCACGATCGCGACAAGGTTCGGGCCAACGATCTTGCGATCGAAATCGAGGCCGGACAGGCATTCGGTACCGGTCACCACGGCACCACGGCCGGCTGCCTGGAAATGATCGAAGATGTGCTTCGCGCCCGCACGGTTCGCAACGCGCTTGATCTCGGCACTGGTAGCGGCGTGCTGGCAATTGCCGTTCGCAAGATGCGGCCGATCCCGGTTCTTGCCACCGATATCGATCCGATTGCCGTCAAGGTCGCAAAGGAAAACGTTCGTCTGAACGGCATCGCGTCCGGTATGACTCTGGAGACTGCTCCAGGTTTCCATTCCGATGCGTTTCGCAGGCACGGCCCGTTTGACCTGATCATCGCCAATATTCTGGCGCGGCCGTTGATCAAGATGGCACCACAACTCGTTTCGCACCTGGCGCCGGGCGGTACGGTCATTCTGTCTGGAATTCTGGCGTCGCAACGCTGGAAGGTGCTTGCCGCCTATAACGGTGCGCGGCTCTCGCATGTCCGCACGATCTGGCGCAACGGCTGGGTCACACTGCATCTTCGCAAGGACTGAACTCTTCTTCACCGCATAAAAAAGGCGGCGCTTTCGCGCCGCCTGTGATCAGTCTTGCTGATCTAACCCGCGAGTCGAGGAGGAGGAACTCAAGCGGGTAAACGTATTCCAGTCTCAGACGCGGTGGAGGGAGGAGATCCGCGCCTGAAGGCAATCAGAATACGTAGCTGGACTTTGCCTTGCGGCGAAGTTCTGCGCGGTTCATGCCAAGCGCTTCGAGCGACTTGTCGTCGAGGTTGAGCAGGGCTGCGTCTACGTGGCGGCTTACCTGACGCTCGCGTGCTTCAATAACGCGATCGAAAGCCGTGCGGAGGAAAGACTTTGCCATTTTTCAAATCCTTGGTTGTACGGAGAAGTTTGTCTCCCCGTTCGATGATCTGAATATAAGCGATGCCATTTTGCTTGGTTAGGGGTCTGATTTCAGGGTAGGTATGCGTATTTCGCATGTCTTTCGATCCAATGTATGACTAATGGAATGCGTAATGCATATTTTTTGTGCCAATTTCATTGCTTGAAACGTTGTCTGCCGACATGCCATTGTCGGCTGCGGTGACCGCTTTGCCGGTCATGCCAATCACCACATCAAGATGACAGCATCCGGAAAACACTCATGTTCCAGACCTTCGAAAACAAATCCGCGCCGCAATTCGGCAAGGCCCGCGTTGACGCCCTTCGTGCCCGCTTCGATGCTTTGGGGATCGATGGTTTTCTGGTGCCGCGCGCCGATGAATATCAGGGCGAATATGTGCCTGAGGCATCGGAACGGATGGCTTGGTTGACGGGATTCACGGGCTCTGCGGGGATTGTGCTTGTCACGCGTGACCAGGCGGTCGTTTTCGTTGATGGGCGTTACACGACGCAGTTGACGTCGCAGGTCGATCAATCTGTCTTCAGCGGCGGCGATCTCGTCGGTGCTCCGCCATCGATCTGGTTATCGGAACATGCCCAGCAAGGCTTTCGTCTTGGCATCGATCCCTGGCTCCACACCGATGCGGAGCTGAAGCGTTTTGAAAAAACCTTGGTCGGCAAGGGTGGCAAGGTGGTTCTGTTGGAAAAGAACCCGCTGGATGCGCTGTGGGAAGGTCGTCCGTCCGAGCCGCTGGAACCGGTGACGATCCAGCCGGATGCCTTTACCGGCAAGCTCGCGAAAGACAAGATCGCCGCGGTAGCCGAGACGGTACAGTCAAAAGGCGCTCAGGCCGCGCTGGTGACGGATCCGTCGTCGATTGCCTGGATCTTCAATATTCGCGGCAACGACGTTCCACACACACCGCACCCGCTGGCACGTGCCATCATTTATGCGGATGGAAAGGCCGATATTTTTCTCGACAAGCGGAAAACCGGGATCGAGGTCGAGGCCTATCTCGCACAGCTTGCGACGCAGTTGCCACCGTCCCAGATCGAACCACGCCTGCATGCCATTGCCAGCGCTGGTGGGCGTGTGATGGTCGATATCGATCTGGCGCCCGTTGCCCTGACCCGTGCAATCACCGCGGCTGGTGGCGATCTTGTCGAGGCGGTCGATCCCGTCCGGTTGCCGCGCGCCTGCAAGAACGAAGCGGAGCTTGCCGGCTCTGCGGCGGCGCACGTTCAGGATGGCGCGGCGATGGTCGAATATCTCTGCTGGCTGGACAGCCAGAAACCGGGCAGCATCAGCGAGATCGAGGCCGTAAAAGCGCTTGAGGCAGCACGCGCACGTGTGGGGCAGGCCATGCAGAACCCGCTCAAGGATGTCTCGTTCGATACGATTTCCGGGGCAGGGGAACATGCCGCGATCATTCACTACCGGGTGACGACGGAGAGCGATCGTGCTCTCAAGGATGGCGAGATGTTCCTCGTCGATTCCGGTGCACAATATGTCAATGGAACCACAGATATCACGCGCACGGTTGCGATCGGCTCCGTGCCGGACGAACAGAAGCGCTTTTTCACGCTGGTACTCAAAGGCATGATTGCTATCAGCCTGGCGAAGTTTCCAAAGGGATCGCGCGGATGCGATCTCGACCCTCTGGCGCGTATCGCTTTGTGGAAAGCCGGTGCCGATTACGCGCACGGAACCGGGCATGGTGTCGGCTCTTACCTTTCTGTTCATGAAGGGCCACAGCGTATCTCGCGGCTTGCGACACAGGAGCTGCTGCCTGGCATGATCCTGTCGAACGAGCCCGGTTATTATCGACCTGGCGCTTTCGGCATCCGTATCGAGAACCTGATTTATGTCCGTCAGGCGGAAGATGTGGAGGGTGGCGATCAGCCGATGCTGTCATTCGAGACGCTGACCTGGTGCCCGATTGATCGCCGACTGATCGTTACGTCACTTTTGACCGACGAGGAACTGGAGTGGCTGAATGCTTACCACGCCACCGTGTCCGAAAAAGTTTCGCCGCTGATAAGAGATGCAAACGTAAAGGCATGGCTGGCAGAGGCCACAAAGCCCCTTATGCGATAACGAAATGGCGCAGGGCGATGACAACCGCCCAGCCAGCCACGAGCATGGTCAGTCCCTGAAAACGCAGGCAGACAATCAGCGCGGCAACCATTCCGATCTTGACCTCGTATCCGCCTTCAAAAAAGGCGGGTGCGACGAGCGTGGTGAGAACCGCGACGGGAACGGCATTCAGGCCAGCCTCCATTCGCGGTGGAATGGACTTCATGCGTGTCATCAACACGTAACCACCAATTCGCGTCAGATAGGTGGCGATGGCCGCGAGGGCAATCAGCAGGAGCGTGTCGGCATGAAAAATGTCGCTCATCGGTTTTCTCCCTCGTTCGCGCCGCTCGTGTCCGGCGACGGCGGGCAGAGAACTGCAACGAGGATGCCGACGAGCGCTCCAAGGCTGACATGCCAGGGTGATCCAACGAAATGATAGGCAGCCGTGGCTCCGACCGCGCTTGCCAACATGACGGGGTAAAAATTGGCGCGTGTTCTGAAGCTCAGGACCATGCCCATGAAGTAGATCGGCAGGAGGACATCCAGGCCAATGGCCTTGGGATCGCCGATCAGGTTGCCGAGCGATGCGCCAATGATCGTCATTGCAAGCCAGAATACATAGACTGGCGTGGCAAAACCAACATACCAGGAAAATCCAAGCGTCTGACCGTTTTCATACCGCCTGACGGCTTCGGCGAATTGCGGGTCGACGAGAAGGAAAAAGCCTGCCGTCTTTTGGGCAAAGCTCCAGTGCGCAATCATCTTCGCGATGGCCGCGGAATAGAGGATATGACGGAAGTTGACCGCAAAAACCGAGAGCACGATCAACCACGGCGCAACCTTCTGGCCGAACAGTTCTATGCCGACAAGCTGGCTGGCACCCGCATAAACGGTGCCGCTCATAATGGTTGCCTCGACCACGCTCAGACCATTGTCCACAGCAACGGCGCCAAAAAGAGCACCGAAGGGCGCGGCGGAAAGGCCAATCGGAAGGCCGTTTCGAAGGCCTTCGCGAAAATCTGCGTCAAACATCTGTGATAACTCCTGATGACGCTGCTCCTATAACCCCGCATGCTGGATGGCAAACGAATTGGATGAATGGATCGATTGATTCCCTTGAACATGAAAGGGGATTGTCGCCGCGTCGTCCGGAAATGGATTTGTTGTCATTGCCCAATGACGGTCAGCCTTGGAACGACTGTCATCAGCAAAAAAGACTGGTTCGGTACGTGGCCTGTGTCTGGGTGCGATCAGGCGCGCAATATGTCCCGGCTTTTAATGGTCGTTGCGCCCTTCGCCTGCATGGAGGCGATCGCGGTCTTTATGCCTTTGGGGTCAATTCCGCGACTTGCGTCCTCGATAAATCGAACCTTGACACCAGGGAGCATGTCGATGGCGTCAAGAACGGAGAAGCTGACGCAATAGTCCGTCGCCAGGCCACAGATATCCAGTACGGTAACGCCCTGGCGGCTGAGATAGTCGGCAAGACCGGTTGCCGCATACTGGTCGTTGTCGCGAAAGGCGGAATAGCTGTCGACAGCAGGGTTCTCGCCCTTCTGCTGGATATAGTCGAAAGCTTCCGTCTTCAGGTCGGGATGGAATTCGGCGTCCGCCGTTCCCTGCACACAATGATCTGGCCACATCATTTGCGGTTTTCCGGACAGTTCACCCATGTCAAAGGGCTTTTTGCCGGGATGTTGAGACGCGAAACTGCCATGGTTTTCCGGATGCCAGTCTTGCGAGGCGACGATGAGGTCATATCCGCCATTGTCAATCAAGGCGTTGGCGACCGGGACCACCTTGTCACCATCAGCAACGGCAAGATTACCGCCGGGGCAAAAACCGTTCTGAATATCGATGAGCAACAGAGTCTTCATGATGGACCTCCCGAATTGTTACCTGGAGGATGCCAAGCCAGGATTTTTCGATCAAGTCCTTTATGAACCGCCTTCAGGCAAGAGGTATTGGGCGCAGAGCCCCCAAATGACACTTGTCCCGGTCCTGCCGCAATTGCAGCAAATTTTCGGCCAAGTCGCCCGTTACCTGACCACGCGGCGAAGAAGGTGCTCTGTCCCTTCAGGGTACGGAAAAGATATGCCGCACGACCTGTCGCCTTAATGCGCTGATCTTGATGACATGTTTTTTCAGGGGCACGTAAAGGATTTGGTTACCATAATTCGTCATGCTTCGAACCAGTCAGTTCCGAAACCGGCGAGATCATTGTCCGCGATTCGGATACCCCAAATTTCCTCCGGCTTCAGCCGGATCTGCGTGAACGGTTCGAGTAACGAGTATCATGGCGTTTTCTGCTGCAGCCTATAGTGGCTCCGGCCTTGCCGGTGTGTCTTCCGCCAAGAGAGGTAAATCCTCGTCTCTTGGCCGTATTTCGGCCCTCCTTGCCGGCGGAGCATTTGCAGGTCTGTGTGCGATCACGGCCTTTGCGTCTCTGCATACCATGGCGGCTGCCTCACATGGTGTCGGCAACTTCGAAAAGACACTTGTTGCCCGGCTGGGATCGGCCGAAACCGCAATTGTCGAGACCGCGGAACGGAACATTCACGTCCGCAAATTTTCCCGCCTGAATGATCAGGGCCATGGCAATGAAAAGGCGCAGCGTCTTGCGAGCCTGGCGCCTCAGATCAATTCGAAGGAATTTGCCGACCGTTTCGGTGTCGCCGCCAACGCGAAAGCGCAGGCGCATGTCCGAGAGGTTGCTGCTCTGAAACCGGCAGCCATCGTCGATTCTGCCCTGGGTCGGACCTCTGAAGTCGCTTATCGCGGTCCTGTCGCCGAACACCCTGCCTTTGAGGTTGCTCTGGCACGGCCGCAGATCGAAGAAGAAGCGAGCACTGTGCTTCCCAACGATGTTCCGTTGCCAAGTTTCCGGCCGGAACTGGCTGCTGCGGAAACTGTCGAACCGTCGCCACGTCCGGCTTTGCCGAAAACCCAGGATCAGTCCTCACAAATTGCCGAGGTGCCGGTGCCGGCCCGTGCCCCCGCTCAGCCGAAGCAGAGTACGGGTGCGATGCTTGCCTTCGCAAAGCCCGACAATCCGGTGCGTGAGCCCAGCAAGATGGATGCTGTTCCGTGGCCGGATCGCGGCGGTGGAACGGCTATCTACGATATCTCTTCCGGTGTCGTGCATATGCCGAATGGTGAGAAGCTCGAAGCGCACTCTGGTATCGGCAAGATGCGCGACAATCCTGAGTATGTTCACGTGAAGATGCGTGGTTCCACGCCGCCATCCAGCTACAAGCTGACCATGCGCGAAGCGTTGTTTCATGGTGTGGAAGCCATTCGCCTGACGCCGGAAAACGGTGTCAATCCACACGGCCGCAACGGTCTGCTGGCGCATACGTACATGCTGGCGAAACGTGGTGAATCGAATGGTTGCGTCGTGTTCCGCGATTACTCACGCTTCCTCGCAGCGTTCAAGCGCGGTGAGGTGAAGCGCATGGTCGTGGTGCCGAAGCTGAACGGCAACCGCCCCACACTGGCCAGCACCGGTGGTAACGGCGGAGCGAAAAGCGGCAAGACCTTGCTCGACATGTTCTCGCGTGGGTCGGACTCCTGACCTTGTTGCGACAAGGCTCAGGCGTCTGCGGTAGATATCGGCGTTAAAACGTCTTACTTGCCGCGCCGCTGGGTCAGCATCATTCCACCCAGGATCAGCAGGATACCGAGTGCGCTTGGCCATATATTCGGTGGGTTCTCACTGAAAAGATCCAGCAAAACACCTGAGACCATCTGACCGCTGATGACCAGCAGGGCGGTGTTGACTGCGCCGATACGGGGGATGAGCCAGCTTCCCGATGCGATGAAAACCACGCCGATCGGCCCCCCGATAAAGGCGAGCCAAGGTGCATCGGCTGCACCCGGCGGGATCAGACCGCCAAAGATCAGCCCGATGATCGTCAGCACAACAAAGCCGACGATATGGTTCCAGAACGATGCAATCAGTGGTGAGTTGGAAAGGCTGAGCCGACCGTTGATCTGGCGGCTCAGTGCCACGAAAAGCCCGCCCGTGAAAGCCATCGCTATCCAGAGGATCATGATGCTCTCCCGACAAGAATGATGAGCGCGCTGCCGCCGAGGATCAGCGCGACAGCAGCCATGTCGCGCATATCCGGGCGTCGTTTCGGAAGGCCGAAAAGACCGAGGAGATCCGCCAGAAGACTGAAAATCACCTGTCCGCCGAGCCCAAGTGCGATAGTGCCCGACAGCGCCAGAGGCGAGTTGACGGCAGTGGAGGTGAGTATGACGATTGCCGCGCCGACGACACCGCCACAATAGGCCCAAAGCGGTGCCTTCGGCTTGGCTGTTCCGTCCACTTCGGTCCTTCCACGCAGGATCGCCAGATAGATCAATGCTGCTACCGTGCCGGTGCCATGGGCTGTCCAGGACGAAAACAGCGCGTTTCCATAATGGGCAAGCTGGCCATTGAAGTGCACCATCAGTGTCAGAAGACAACCGCTGGCGAAAGCGGCAGCAAGGTGGAGCGGATTGAGACGGGGATGCGTCGTGTCAGTCATGGGGAAGCCGGAGACTAGCTGGAGATATGATTCAGCTCTAACCGATATGCTGTTGAAGAGGAAACAAATTTCCGGGTTTTCCCGGCATGTCATCGTGTGTGGAACAAATGCCGACGGCGGGCCGTTATCGTCTCATGCAAAAGACGACACGCAAGCCCCTTAAACGAATGACGATTTTCGTCATTTCCATCTTCATCGTTGCCGCTGTTATCGCGGCAATCTATCTCATCGGTTTCACACCGGGAGAGGTCTGAGGTGCCTAGCCGGTCAGTCCTTTCCTGACCGATTTTCCGCGTTCCAGCGCAACACTAAGTTTTGCAAACGCCAGGCGAACGCTCCGGACGATGAATCGGCTTGTTTCCAGGTAGGCGCGGTAAGGAAGCACGGTGAAATATCGCCATCGCGGCAGGCGATAAATGCGCAGATTGTTCTGAATCTGGCTTTCGCCGTCCGCATCCTGCGTCGCACAAAGCGGTGCGATGAACGCGGCCTTGATGCCGGAAAGATATTCCAGATCGAAGGCAATATCGTAGGCGAGCCGCATGGGCACCAGCCTTGATATCCAGCTTGCCGCTTTGCGATTGACGAGATAGGCGCCCGATCCCTTTTCCCGCGTCAGTGCGATCGCCAGCGAGCGACCATTGGGAAGTGTGCGGAACGGAAATTTCCGCCCATTGCTGACGGTGGTCAGGCGCAACAAATCCCAGTCATTGCCGAAGAGAGATGCCTGATCGAGCGATTCCACGAAGTCAGATTCGAAGGCGACGTCATCTTCCAGGATCAAGGCGAGATCAGCGTCAGTTTCGAGAAACTTGCGGACGCAGGCGATGTGGCTGAGATAACAACCGATTTCCGGTGGCGAGGTGCGGCGACCGTGCATCAGCATATAGGAGATTTCGCTGAATTCCGGGATGGGATAGTTCAGTTCCCTGCCGTTAACGCCGGGAATACGGTCCGCAGTCAGTCCAGCAGCCTCGAGGCGGGACGTCATATCCTCAAGGCGTTTTTTCGCACCATCCATATTGATGAGGAAAACCGCGAGCTTTTTCCTGCTTGTCTGCAATATGTGCAAAACAGCCCTCACCAAGTTTGCGCATCTATGTCGGCATTTTCCTTATTGCAGCGCTGAACTCATGGCTACGCGAAAAGTTTTGTATCAAAACTTTTCTTCGGTTTTCATGCTTTTTCCACAAACCCATCCAGGACACGCTTTTGTCCGGCGCGGTCAAAATCGATCGTCAGTTTGTTCCCCTCTATCGCGACAATATTGCCATTGCCGAATTTGAGATGGAACACACGGTCCCCAACAAAAAATCTGGATGGCGTGTCTGCGACAGATTTCGCCACCAGTTCACCGTCGATGGTGCGGGTGCGAGGACCACTTTCGCCGTAGCCGATGCGCTCGACCGCATGCCCGGACCGCGTGCCCCAATTGTCACGGGTGGCATCGGACCGGTTCTGCTGGGCACGTTTCCAGCCCGGTGTGGAATAGTTGTTCGCGAAGGGATCTGCCTTGTCGAAGCGTGACTGGCCATAGCCACCGCGCCCGCCATATCCTCCGTAATTGCTGTCGGAAGCGGCAACATCGACATGCGCCGGAGGCAATTCGTCGAGAAAACGCGAGGGCAGGGTGGATTGCCACAGGCCATGAATGCGCCGGTTCGAGACGAACCAGATGTGGCAGAGTTTCTTGGCGCGGGTGATGCCGACATAAGCAAGGCGCCGTTCTTCCTCCAGACCGGAGCGACCGCCTTCGTCGAGGGCGCGCTGGTGCGGGAACAGTCCTTCTTCCCAGCCAGGCAGGAAGACAGTGTCGAATTCCAGCCCCTTGGCCGAGTGCAACGTCATGATGGAAATGGCGTCGAGCTCTTCGTTCTGCTCGGCATCCATGACGAGAGCGACATGTTCGAGGAAGCCACGCATGCTTTCGAAGGCCTCCATGGAACGGATCAGTTCCTTGAGGTTTTCGAGCCGGCCCGGCGCTTCCGCGGATTTATCCGCCTGCCACATGGCCGTGTAGCCGCTTTCGTCGAGGATCTGCTCGGCAAGCGTTGTATGTTCGGTGTTTTCCAGCAAGCCCTGCCAGCGGCGGAAATCCTGTACGACATCGAACAGCGCTTTGCGTGCTTTAGGCTTCAACTCATCGGTTTCAATGATATCGGCTGCTGCCGCCAGCATCGGGATGTCGCGGGCGCGGGCATAATCGTGAAGCGCGCGGATCGTCGTGTCGCCAAGGCCACGTTTGGGCGTGTTGACGATCCGTTCGAAGGCAAGATCATCCGCCGGCTGGCAGACCATCCGGAAATAGGCCATGGCATCGCGAACCTCCATGCGCTCATAGAAGCGCGGGCCGCCGATGACGCGATAGTTCAAGCCAAGCGTCACAAAGCGGTCTTCGAATTCGCGCATCTGGAACGAGGCTCGGACCAGGATCGCCATGTCGTTGAGTTTGTGGTTCTTGCGCTGAAGCTGCTCGATTTCCTCGCCAACCGCACGGGCTTCCTCTTCCGAGTCCCAGGCTGCGTGCACGACGACCTTTTCGTCATCCGGGCTACTTTTTTCGGTGAACAGCGTCTTGCCGAGACGGCCTTCATTGTGGGCGATCAGATGCCCGGCTGCGCCCAGAATATGCTCGGTCGAACGATAGTTGCGTTCGAGCTTGATGACCTTGGCGCCTGGAAAATCCTTGTCGAAGCGCAGAATGTTGTCCACTTCCGCACCGCGCCAGCCATAGATCGACTGGTCGTCGTCGCCAACGCAGCAAACGTTCTGCGTCTCACCCTTGGCGCGCTGCGCCAGCAGCCGCAGCCACATATATTGGGCCGTGTTGGTGTCCTGATACTCGTCAACGAGAATATATCGGAACTTTTGGTGATAATCCTTCAGGATATCCGCATGGCGACGGAAGATGCTGATGGGATGCAGAAGAAGGTCGCCGAAGTCACAGGCATTCAATGTCTTCAATCGCGCCTGATAGGCAGCGTAGAGTTCACGACCTTTTCCATTCGCAAACGCGCGGCTGTCACCTTCCGGGATATCCGGCGGTGTCAGCCCCTTGTTCTTCCAGTTGTCGATCATGCCGGCGAACTGTTTTGCCGGCCAGCGCTTGTCATCAAGACCTTCGGCCTGAATAAGCTGCTTCAGAAGTCTGACGACATCGTCGGTATCGAGAATGGTGAAGTCGGTTTTCAAGCCTACGAGTTCGGCATGGCGTCGCAACAGTTTCACACCGATGGAATGGAAGGTGCCGAGCCAAGGCATGCCTTCGACAGCACCGCCGACCAGAACGCCAATACGCTCCTTCATTTCGCGGGCGGCCTTGTTGGTGAAGGTCACCGCAAGGATCTGGCTTGGATAGGCTCTGCCGGTTGCCAGAATATGGGCAATACGTGTCGTCAGAACGCGGGTCTTGCCGGTGCCTGCGCCAGCCAGAACGAGGACCGGGCCATCCAGCGTTTCCACCGCTTCACGCTGTTCGGGGTTGAGACCGGACAGATAATCGGGAGCGGGACGAGCCTGATCGCGGGCTGCCATGGCGCGCGCAGCGATGCCCAGTCCACCAGCGGAGGGGGCTGCTGGTGACTGACGGCGTGGCTCGGAGGGTTCTTCATCGAAGAACGGCATATCGTCGAAACTGTTGCTCATGCGGCCCAATGTAGTGATTCGGGATGTAAAGGCCAGAACCACGTTCTGCTTTTATTCCGGTATCGCCCGCCAAAACGCCTATTCCAAGGCATTTTTCGATCAGGCGGGTTTATCTGCGTCGAAGGCCGGGTCAACGGGCACCTGCAGCGCCGTCGCAAGCTGGTTTGTCTTGGCGGCAAGCGCAATCACCCGCAGCAAATCCGCATGTTCGGCGGAAGTCATGCCCTTGGCTTTTGCCGCCGCCGTATGCGAGTGAGCACAATAAGAGCAGCCATTGGTCACCGAAACCGCGATGTAAAGCATTTCCTTGACGAGGGGGTCGAGCGCCGACGGCGTCGCCATAACCGCTTTCACTTCGGCCCAGGTCTTTTCCAGAAGGTCGGCATCGAAGGCGAGATAGAGCCACATATTGTTGATGAAATCCGATTTCCGGGTGGCACGGATGTCGTCGAAGACTGCTTTGACGCGCGGATCTGTTTCAGGATTTGGGTGTTTTTCTACGGTGCTCATTGTTTCCTCCTGTCGTCATTGCTTCGTAGGGCAATGGATCGGGAGATTACCGCAACAGCAGATATTTGCGATGGCAATGCGATGCCCTGTCGGTACGGCCAGAAAACCATTCAAATTACAATTACGTAAGGAACGTATTTGTGCGTTGCCTTGAAACTGGCAAGTGGGAATACTGCAATCAATCCCGGTGATTATCATCGACCGGAAACAATACTGCTGTGCGGATCAATCGGAGAGATATATGCGGGTCTGGAAACAGGTGGGTGTCAGCCTTGCCGTCGTTGGGGCGGGGCTCTGTTTTTGGGCGTTTGTTTCGCCCGACGCCCGAAATGTGCTCGCAAGTTTCGGCATTGGCGCCGAGAAAGCTGCTCCAGTCGAGGTGGCGCAGGCCACACCCGGGCAGGCTGCAAAACCCGGCCAGAATGGCGGCGCAGGCCGTAGCGGCGGTAACGCAACATTGGTCGTTACCGCGCCTGTGAAACAGGGCACGGTCAATGACCGTTTGAATGCCATCGGTAACGGCGAAGCCATTCAGTCCGTCGTCGTCATGCCGCAGACCTCAGGCACGATTTCGGAAATCCTCATTTCTTCGGGTGCCAAGGTCAAAAAGGGCCAGGTGCTGGCGCGGCTGGATGACGACGAGCAGGTGATCGAGCGCGACAAGGCACAGGTGGCTTTGAAGAGCGCAATCGAGAAGTCGAATTCCTACAAGAATCTGAAGTCGATGTCGCGTCTCGATGTCTTCGATGCCCAGATTGGCGAGGAGGCTGCAAAGCTTGCACTCAGCACCGCGGAACTCAACCTCAAGCGCCGTGACATCGTCGCTCCCATCGATGGCATTGCCGGTATCGTCGCGGTGAACATCGGAGATAACGTAACGACGCAGTCGAGCGTTGTCAGCATCGACGATCGCTCCAGAATTCTTGTCAATTTCTGGGCCCCGGAACGTTTCACGACAGCGATATCGGTTGGCATGCCGGTGGACGCCACATCGATCTCGCGGCCTGGGGAGACCTTCAAGGGTGAAATCGAGGCGGTTGATAACCGGGTTGATGAAGCGAGCCGCACGATCCGGATTCGTGCCCGTTTTGACAATGCGAAGGATGAGTTGCGCGCCGGCATGTCATTTGGCGTCACCATGCACTTCAGCGGCGAGGCCTATGCCTCGGTCGATCCTCTGGCTGTTCAATGGGATGCTGAGGGGTCTTACGTCTGGCGCG
The DNA here is from genome assembly GCA_025559845.1 of Agrobacterium tumefaciens. Taxonomy (NCBI): domain Bacteria; kingdom Pseudomonadati; phylum Pseudomonadota; class Alphaproteobacteria; order Hyphomicrobiales; family Rhizobiaceae; genus Agrobacterium; species Agrobacterium tumefaciens. The sequence goes on along the minus strand of CP048469.1, from coordinate 2,192,541 downwards.
TTGCCGACGGAAAATCCTCCAAAGTGCGGGTGCAGATCGTGCAACGCAACCCCGATGCCGTTCTGGTGAGGGGTGAATTGGCGCAGGGTGAGCCCGTTGTCACTGAAGGGCTGCAGCGTGTGAGAGAGGGCGGTGCCGTGCGTGTCGCCAATGAAAAACCGGCGGAGGTTGCCAGCCAATGACAGCACAGACGCCGCCGTCCGGTCAGGATTCAAAACTCGCCTTCACCGCGCTCTTTGTTCGCCGCCCCATTCTGGCAGCGGTGATCAATACGCTTCTCGTCGTGGCCGGGCTTGCAGCGCTTGTGGGTGTCGAAGTCCGCGAATTGCCGGATGTCGATCGTCCTGTCATCAGTGTTCGTACAACCTATGACGGCGCTGCTCCTGAAACGATCGATCAGGAAGTCACGCAGACGATTGAAGGTGCTGTGGCGCGCGTCAGCGGCGTCAAGACGATCTCGTCCCAGTCGCAGTTCGGCACCAGCCGTGTGACGCTTGAATTTGGCGACAATGTCGATCTGGCCGTTGCAGCGAACGATGTGCGCGATGCCATTGGCCGCGTAACGAACCAGTTGCCTGACGATGCCGACGAGCCGCAGATCATCAAGGCGGATTCCGATAGCCAGCCAATCATGCGCCTGGCTGTCACATCTTCTACGCTCAGCATGGAAGACCTGACCAAGCTGGTGGATGACGAGATCATCGACCGGTTGGCTTCTGTCGACGGCGTGGCTGATGTCGAGCTTTACGGCGATCAGGAAAAAGTCTTCCGCGTCGATCTCAATCAGGCGGCGCTGGCAAGCCGTGGTCTGACGGTAACGGACGTGTCCAATGCGCTGGCCAGTGCCGCGCTGGACGTCCCGGCCGGGTCGCTTAAAAGCACGACGCAGGACATCGTCGTGCGTGCAACGGCAAGCCTGACCAAACCGGAAGATTTTTCCAATCTGCTTATCAAGGACAATATTCGTCTCCGTGACGTGGCGACTGTCATGCTCGGTGCGGACGATGAATCCACTTCGCTGCGGTCCAACGGAGTGCAGGGCGTTGGTCTCGGCGTCATCCGTCAGGCGCAGTCCAACACCCTCAATATTTCGACAGGCGTAAAGGCTGCGGTTGATGCCATGACGCCAAACCTTCCAGAGGGAACGCGTGTCGTCGTCACCAGTGATGACGCCGTCTTCATCGAAGGAGCGTTGCACGAAGTCGAACTGGCGCTAGGGCTTTCTGCGCTGATCGTTGTCGTTGTCCTCTACCTCTTCCTTCGTGACTGGCGGGCGACGCTTATTCCGGCAATCACCATGCCGGTTGCGCTGGTTGGTACACTCGTTGCCATCTATATGGTCGGCTTCTCGATCAACATCCTGACGCTGCTTGCCATCGTGCTGGCGACGGGTCTGGTCGTCGATGATGCCATCGTGGTTCTTGAAAATATCGTGCGCCGCCGTGCAGAGGGTATGGGGCCACGCGCAGCCGCGGTCCTTGGTACTCAGGAAGTGTTTTTCGCGGTTCTGGCGACGACCGCGACGCTGGCAGCAGTTTTCATTCCGCTATCGTTCCTGCCGGGCCAGCTTGGTGGTCTGTTCCGCGAATTCGGTTTCGTACTCGCCTTCGCTGTCGGCTTGTCTTCGGTCGTGGCCCTGACACTTTGCCCGATGCTCGCGTCCAGAATGCTGAAGCATGGCCTGAAAGAACCGACTGGGCCGCTTGCCTGGTTCGGCAATGTCTTTGCCTCTACCTACAAGTCCACCCTTTCATCGTGCCTCAACAATCCGCTTATTGTGATTGTAGTTGCTCTCGGTTTCTCGGGTCTGTCGTGGATTGCCTTCGGCATGATCCAGAATGAGTTGACACCGCGTGAAGACCGCTCGTCGATCATGATGCGCGTTACGGCTCCGCAGGGCGTCAGCCTGGAATATACGCGCGATCAGTTGCAGCGGATCGAAGAGAACCTTCAGCCGCTTCGCGACAGTGGAGAAATCCGCAACATCTATTCCATTACCGGCATGAACGGTTCGTCCAATACGGGCTTCATGGTTCTGACGCTCGCGCCGTGGGCTGACCGCGAGCGGACGCAGAACCAGATCGCTGCGGATGTCACCTCGGCTGCCAACAAGGTGCCAGCACTGCGCGGCAACGCCATGCAGCCGAACAGCCTTCGCATTCGTGGTGCCGGCAACGGACTGCAGATGGCGATGGTGGGCAGCAACTATCAGGCCCTGACAGAAGCGACGCAGAAGCTGTTGTTGTCGATGGAAGAGAGCGGTCTGTTCGATACGCCGCGTTTCGATAACGAACCGAACCAGGCTCAGCTTTCCGTTTCGATCGATCGTGAACGCGCTTCCGACCTCGGTATCGATATCACCGGTCTGTCGCGCGCCATGCAGTCACTCCTTGAAGGGCGCTCCATTGTTGACGTCTTCGTCGACGGTGATGCGATCCCGGTTCGCCTCCTGTCTTCGACGCGGCCGATCAACGACCCAACGGATCTCGAAAACGTCTTCCTCAAGACGGGTGACGGCAAGATTGTGCCGATGTCCGTCATTGCCAGCCTGAAGGAAAACGCGGTTGCGCCGCAGCTCAATCGCGAACAGCAGCTTCCGTCTGTTGGCTTTACTGCCAACCTCAGGGATGGCGTATCGCTGGGTGAGGCTGTCGCCAAGGTCAATGAACTGTCTCAGTCCATTATGCCCGCCGGTGCGCGTCTGCTGCCGCTTGGCGAGGCGGCAACGCTGGAGGAAAATTCCAGCGGTATGCTGCTGACCTTCGGTTTCGCCATCGCCATTATTTTCCTGGTGCTGGCAGCGCAGTTCGAAAGCGTCCTGAGTTCGATCATCATCATGTCGACAGTGCCGCTCGGGCTCGCTTGTGCCGTGATCGCATTGCTGGTCACCGGCTCGAGCCTCAATGTCTATAGCCAGATCGGTCTCGTGCTTCTGGTCGGGGTGATGGCCAAGAATGGTATTCTCATTGTGGAGTTCGCCAACCACCTGCGCGATCAGGGAGCGACGGTGCGTGAAGCGATCGAGAAGGCTTGCAGCATCCGCCTGCGCCCGGTCATGATGACGATGATTGCCACCATTCTCGGTGGCGTGCCGCTGGTCCTGGCGCAGGGCGCTGGTGCAGAAGCCCGTATCGCGCTTGGCTGGGTCATTGTCGGAGGACTTGGCTTTGCGACGCTGGTCACTCTCTACATCACACCGGTTTCGTATCTTCTGATTGCCCGTTTCGCCAAGCCGCAGGCCGACGAGGAAATTCGTCTGCATCGCGAACTCGAGATGGCTGCACGCCGAAAGGCGCTGGAGGAAGACAAGCCGCTGCTGGCTGCTGAATAGAAAACGATTGCCGGAAATTCCTTTCCGGCAGCGTTGCAATGCTGGACAAAGCCCAGAGTGTATCCCATACCACCTGTCGAAATTCGTTAACGGACTGAGTCCGTTACGCGCAGATGTTATGGCGGAGATTGAGCGATGGCTTTGAAGGATGTGGTGGCGGGAAAACGCAATGAAGACGGTATCGCCGCTGTCCTCGGTATCCTCAAGCAGCAGTTCGGAGACAAGTTTCAGACCGGACAATCCTTTCGTGAACAGCACGGCCACACCACGACCTATCTGACATTGCAGGCGCCAGACGGTGTCGTTTTCGCCGAAAGCGCCGACGACGTGAAAACCGTCGTAAAGGTTTGTGCCGAACACAAGGTGCCGGTCATTCCCTTCGGAACCGGCTCCTCTCTGGAAGGTCAGGTCAACGCGCCGAACGGTGGGATTTCCATCGATTTCAGCAGGATGAACCGCATCCTTGCTGTGAATGCCGAGGATCTTGATGTGACCGTCGAGCCGGGTGTCACGCGGGAAGACCTGAATACCTACCTTCGCGATACGGGGCTGTTCTTCCCCATCGATCCCGGCGCAAATGCTTCCATTGGCGGCATGGCGTCGACCCGCGCCTCCGGGACCAATGCCGTGCGTTACGGCACCATGAAAGACAATGTGCTCGCGGTTACCGCCGTCGTTGCGAATGGTGAAGAAATCCGCACGGCGCGTCGTGCCCGCAAATCCTCCGCCGGTTACGATCTGACAAGGCTTTTCGTCGGTGCCGAAGGCACGCTTGGTGTGCTGACCTCGGTCACACTTCGGTTGCAGGGCATTCCGGAAAAGATCGCGGGCGGTGTCTGCACGTTCGATACGATCAAGTCGGCTTGCGATGCCGTGATCATGACAATCCAGATGGGCATTCCCGTCGCTCGTATCGAGCTTCTGGATGAGGTTCAGGTCCGGGCCTGCAACGCCTATTCAGGGCTGAGCTATCAGGAAAAGCCGACGCTGTTCGTAGAGTTCCACGGAACGGAGGAAACGGCTGCGTTGCAGTCCGAACAGTTTGCCGAGATTGTCGGAGAGTTCGGCAGCACCGATTTCAAATGGACGAGCGATGCCGCCGAGCGCAACAAGCTCTGGAAAGCCCGGCACGATGCCTACTGGGCGTCACGCGCGCTCGCTCCTCATCTCGATGGCCTTTCGACAGATGTTTGCGTGCCGATTTCACGGCTTGCCGATTGTGTTGTCGAGACCCAGCGGGACATTCTCGAAAACGGTATGCTGGCACCGATCGTCGGTCATGCTGGCGACGGCAACTTCCACGTGCTTGTGCTCTTTGACGGCAAGGATGCGGAGAGCGTCGCAAAGACGGAAGCCTTCGTTGCACGGCTCAACCGACGCGCCATTGCCATGGATGGCACCTGCACCGGTGAGCATGGTGTCGGGCAGGGGAAGATGAGTTTTCTGGCTGAAGAGGCGGGCAATGCACTTGATGTCATGCGTGCCATCAAAACGTCGCTTGATCCCGACAATATCTTCAATCCCGGTAAACTGTTCCGGCTTTCCTGAACAGTCTCATATTTGATTGGTACAAAAGGCTGATTGCCGCTAAGGCAAAAGGCAATAGATTTTCAGCTTCGCGAAGGGAGATGCAGGTCAAGTGCTCGGACGCATACTGGTTTTTCTGGGCGGACTGCTTGTGGTGGCGTTGTTTTCAGCGCTGCTCATTCCCTATTTCATCGACTGGACGGATTTCCGGCGTGATTTTGAAGACCAGGCAAGCCGCATCGTTGGCAAAAAGGTCGTCGTCCATGGTCCGGTAGAAGCGCGGCTTCTGCCGTTTCCTTCTGTCACGCTGCATGATGTGCGCGCCGGGACGGATGCGGACGGATCGCCTCTCATTCAGATTGCGCGGTTCTCGATGGATGCCGAGCTTGCGCCATTCCTGTCCGGCGAAGCGCGCATCTTCGATATGCGCATCGAGGAGCCGAAGGCACGCGTGCGTCTGTTGAAAGACGGTACGCTGGACTGGATGCGCGGCAGCCGGGCCGAAATTCCGGCTCGCACCGTGGTCCTTGAAAGCGTCGAGATCGAAGGCGGGCAGATCGAGTTTATCGATGAGCAGTCAGGCCGCAATCGCGTCGTTACAGGCCTCAACGCCGACATGTCGGCAAATTCGCTCATCGGTCCATGGAAGGCCGAAGGCCACGCGACGGTTGACGGTTATTCAGGTTCGTTTTCGCTGTCCAGCAGTGAGCCCGATCATGCAGCCGGTCGTATGGGGCTGCGTCTTCGCATTATGCCGAATGACCATCCGGTCGAGATTGACCTCGATGGTGCTGTTTCCGCAGCGCTGGGCAAACCTGTCTATAGCGGCTCCTTTTCCTTCCTGTTCCGTCAGGACGAGAAGCAGAAGCAGGAGGCTGCGCAGTCGATTTTCTCTGCTCCGCGCACCCGCGGCAATTTCGAGCTGACCAATGAAAGCGTGCGTATCCCCAGTTACCGGATGGAACTTGGTGGAAGCGAAAACCCCTATATCGTTACGGGCGAAGCGACCCTCGACACGGGTGCAAAGCCGGAATTTCTTCTGACAGCCGATGGCCAGCAGATTGACGTGGGACGTTTTGCCCCGCCGTCCGTGCAGACCGGAAAAACGTCTCGTATGCCAACAACGTCGGTTCGCCAGCGGATCGAAGCGTTTGCGGCCATGGTGGCGCGGATACCGGTGCCGCCGGTTCCGGGCAAGGCAAGCATCAGTCTTCCTGCGCTGGTGTCCGATGACACCACCATCCGCGATATTCGCCTCGACGTTCGTCCAGATGGCGACGGCTGGCAGATCGTCAATGCGGTCGCCACCTTGCCGGGCCGAACGCAGCTTGAGGCCAAGGGATCGCTTGCCCTGACGGGTGGGCCTGCTTTCAACGGCAACCTGCTTGTCGCTTCCAACCAGCCTTCTGGTCTGGCGAACTGGTTGTCCGGGTCGGTCGATCCGGCGATCCGTCAGCTCAATGCGGCTGGCTTCTCGTCGGATGTTTCGCTGACGACGCTTCACCAGCGTTTTGCCAATCTGGAACTCGCCATTGGCGATGCCTCCCTGAAAGGTGAGCTTGACCGCCGGTCGGATGGCAAAACTTCCAATCTTTCCGTTGATCTTTCCGGCAATGAAATCGATGTCGATGCGTTGAAAGCGCTTGGCAGCCTCGTGCTCGGCGATCAGGTTGGCAGTTCTGTGCTTGACCATCGTATTGAAGCAAAATTCAAGGCAGACCGCTTCAACATGGCGGGCGTTGCCGCCAATCACGTCCAGACAGCGTTCACGCTGGCTGGTGGTGTACTTTCACTCGATAATCTGACCGCCGGTGATGTCGCCGGCGCCGAAGTGCGGGCGCGCGGACAGTTGCAAGGTTCGTTGCTTAAATATGCGGGCAAGGGCACCGTCAACCTGCACGCGGCCGATATGCAGCCATTCTTCGCAATGCTGCAGCAGAAGCTTCCCAACCATCCGCTGCTGAACCGGCTTGCCGCCAGTGCCTCCTGGTACGCCAATTCCGACCTGGCGGTCGACGTCTCTGTCAACAGCGAAAATGGCGGGGCAAACGTCGCTGTATCGGGCACCGTCAATGGCAGCCGACTGTCTGCGGTCGCCAAGATGCCCGATTTCCTGTCGATCACCGATGATACGGCAATGACGCTCGAAGCCGTTTTGAAAAACCAGTCGACCGCGATCCTGTTCGGGCAGGCTGGGCTCGATCCCCTGCCATTCGATGCTGACGGGGAGGGCCTTCTTTCCGTCAAGCTGAATGGTACGCTCGGTTCTGCCGCGCAGACCGACATTCGTTTTTCGACAGAGCGGACCCATTTTTCCGCCAATGGTTCCTTCGCGCTTGGTGCTGCCGATTTCGGGAATGGCGAAGCCGACCTCGCGCTGGAGAGCGCCGATATCGAACCTTATCTCATCATGAATGCGGTCGGTCTGCCGCAACTTGGTGGAGGCATGGCGCTGAAGGCCGGGGCGAAGGTAGCAGTTGATGCGGAAAAGGTCGTGCTTTCTTCGATCAATGGTCAGGCGGGCGGTAATCCCGTTTCCGGCAATCTGACCTTGCAGCGGAATGCCCCTCATTCGGTCACGGGTGATCTCTCTGTAAAAAATGCCGATCTGGCCTGGTTCGGTGATGCGATTTACGGACCCGTGATCGATCCCGAAACTGGTGCGTTGAATGCCAAGCCACTTGCCATGGCAGCATTTCCCGATCTCGATGCGTCCTTGGCGTTCAAGGCGGAGAACTTCGATGCCGGGCCATTCGGCGCTATTACAGGCCTATCTGCAACGCTGTCGCAGAAGTCCGGTACGTTCTCGATGGATGATGTCTCAGGCGCGTTCCTCGGTGGCAAGGTTTCCGGCAGGCTTGCCATGTCGACGGGAGAAGGCGCGGGGATCTTCCGCACCAAGATTGCTGTCACCGATGCCGATCCTCAATCGATTCTCTGGACGAATGCGAATGGTCCCGTTGCGACCGCGCGTGTAGCGGTTGACCTCACTGCCGAATCCACCGGAAAAAGTGTTGGCGAGATTCTCAAATCTGCCGGCGGATCGGGTGAGATTCGCACAACTGGTCTTGTGGTGAAGGGGCTTAACCCCGCAGCCTTCCAGCCGATCCTGCAGGCGGCCGACGCGCTGCAGCCGCCAATCGACGCCGCCAAGGTTCGTCCGCTTGTCGACCAGACGGTCTGGCAGGGCGAAATTCCGCTTGGTGATGTTTCTTTGCCGTTCTCCCTGAGTGGTGGCGCACTTCGTTTCTCAAATATTCGGGTGGAACAGCCTCAAGTCACGCTCTCCGGGGAAGCAACGATCGACCTTGCCGCTCAAGGATTGAAGAGCGATCTCGATCTGCTTTTCAATCCTGGCACTGAGGCGCTTGCAGGCGCTGAGCCTTCGATCCGCCTGAGTTACGCCGGCGCGCTTGCCGCACCTGCTTTGACCACTGATGTCGCAGGTCTGACGGGCTATCTTTCCCTGCGTGCATTCGAGCGTGAGCGGCGGCGGGTGGAAGCGATGCAGGCGAGCGTGCTCGAGAAGCAGCGCCTACGTCGTGAAGTTGCGCTTTATCGTTTTGAAGCTGCAGAGCGTCAGGCTGCAAAGGAGCGGGCCGAGGCAGAAGCCAAGGCAAAGGCCGAGGAAGAGGCGCGTCTCAAGGCGCAGGCGGAAGAACGTTTGCGTCAAGAGAAGGAACAGCAAGAGCGGTTGCAGCAACAACAACAGCAGCAACAGCAACAGACTGCGCCTGAGCAGCAATCTGCTCCCGTTCTGACCGTTCCGCCGACTGAAAATGCCATACGGCAACTGGCGCCCCCGGATGGTGCCGCGACGCCCTGAGGGCAGTGAAAATCCGCTTGGGGATTTTCAGGCTGGCTGGAAATTATACGTAGGCTTCGCGTTCGCCGAACGGCGTCTCTTCGCTGAAGTTTGTCGTGCCGATCCGGTCGCTTTCTCCAGAAAGGCTGCCTTCTTTGGCCGCGCTGCCGGATGTCTGCGACTTCGAGCTGTTTTCCAACGCTTCGAGCTGCGCTTTCAGGGTCGCAATTTCAGCCTTGAGTTCTTCCTTTGCCTTCTCGTCAGCAGCTTCGCTGAGTTCCGATTGCTTGGCGGCAATCTGGGCTTTCAGGTCGTCGGTGCTGGATGAAGACGTGGAGGATGAAGAAAGAACGGATGCGGCAGCGCCTGCTCCGGAAACGGCAGAAACCATTGTTGCGGCTCACTGGAAGAGAAGAATGAGGGAGACTTGAGAAAACTTGAAACAAGGCTACGCAATACAAAAATGCCTTGCAGTGCAAATTAGACCGCGAATGATTAATGAATGCTTTCACGCCGTTATGAGTTTTTGGCAGAATTGTTTCGTAGTCCTTGGTGGGCGCAAAAGCGCTACCGTCCCTTCAACCAGTTGAGTACGAAAACGCGAAGGGAAGAGGAGAGATTGCTGTCGGCAGGGCGATTGTCGTCGATCTCTGCAAGAAGAGCGGCGAAACTAATCTTGCGTTTTTCAGCGATGACTTTGAGTTCATCCCAAAAGGCGTCTTCCAGAGAAATACTGGTGCGATGGCCGTGTAGCGTCGCCGAGTGCTTGCGGATCATCAGACTGGCCTCCGGTCTTCACTTTTCCGGTTGGACATCTGCATCATGATTCGTCCGCAAATCCCTGTTTTTCGATTCTTTTTCGATACGGTTCTTCGACCGCGTCAGTCCTTGCTCGCCTCATCCTCGGGCTTTTCGAGGCGACCTTGATCCAGCGATTTTTTCGCCTTGTCATTCAGAGCGGATGTCAGATTTTTCTCCGCCTTGGTGCGGCCAAAGGTCAGGCGGTTCTGTTCCGCCTGTTTGTCCTTTTCGCTGCGGGCCTTCTGTTTCCGGAACTGACGCAGATTGACGATATCGGCGGCCATGCGGATATCACTCCTCGAGTTTCGATCGTCAGATCCGGTGAAGTGGCTTACTGCTTCTTGCGGAACGCATCCAGCGAGACAACAGAGCCTTCCTTCTTCTCTTCACCAGCCTTGGCGGGTTCAGCGGAAGCTGCAGGCTTTGCCTCATGCGACACAGGGTAAGCTGTGATCTCGGCGTCTTCGGCCTCTTCCTCTTCGGACAGCGGCACGTCGAACTCCAGCTCGAAGTTCACGGACGGATCGTAGAAACCACGGATGGCGTTATAGGGAATCACCAGCTTTTCCGGTGTATCCGAGAAGGACAGTCCAATTTCAAAGCCGATTTCCGTCACCTTCAGGTCCCAGAACTGGTGCTGGATGACGATTGTCATCTGTTCAGCGTATTTCGCCTTGAGATGCTGGGAAATGCGCACACCGGGTGCACCCGTCAGAAAGGTGATGAAGAAGTGATGGTCGCCGGGGAGGCGGCCAGTTGCGGCAACTTCACTCAATACCTTGCGAATAACGCCGCGAAGGGCATCCTGTGCGAGAATGTCGTAACGGATATGATCCTGCCCCATGCGGTCCTGTCTTTCCTTATTCGAACGTCTTTTAACCAAGTATACGCAATGTCTTAAACCGCAGCAACGGAAAAGCCGACGTCACATGCGAGTCAGCTATCATAAAACGAATTCCGGCAAAATGGAGAAGGTGGAGGTTTCTGTTGCCAGGTACCTCCGAACCCCGCCTTACGGGGCTAACCGTAAGGGCTTTAGAGCGGAATTCCCGCACCGCCATTAGGCAGCGAGAGCGTATTCCTTAGCGTTGTTGTCGTTTGCAACTACACTTGTGACCCGATAACGGCGGTATCATGCCGAGCAAAAGTTCGATCTTTACGCCCTTGTCGATCCTATTTCGCCCCCATCAAAAGCCGGCCTCACAAGGCCCGCCGGTTTTTGGTGGAGGCGCCGGGTACCGCCCCCGGGTCCAATAGGTTTATTACACCGACCGTTTATCGCCATAGCCGGGATAAATCCCGGCACGGCTCATATAGGCGTTTCCGATGGCGTAGAAAAGGGGGAAGGTGACAAATCGATGAAGCCATCCCTGTCTTATGTGCACTTTAGCGCATCCTTGACGCGAAGAATTTGCTGGCACATTCTTCCTGCAACCGGTCGCTTTTAAGAAACGCCGGGCCGGGGCGCACAAGGAGCAGATATGACTGACTACTTAGCGGATGTGAAAAAATACGATGCAGCGGCCGACGAGGCTATCGTTGGCAAGATCGTCAAGCACCTCGGAATTGCCTTGCGCAACCGGGATTCCTCACTTGTGTCTGCATCCGACGCCGACGAACTTGCCCGGGTCAAGGCAAGCTGGTGCGGCAAGAAACTCGGTGTGACCGACGACAGCGCAGATCAGGCGATCGCCACCGTTGCGAAAGCCATGGCGGCGGATCGCTCCAAATCTCGCGTGACTTTCTATTATCTGGTTGCCAAGGAACTCGGTAAACTCCAGACTCTTTGAGGTGTCCCGTTTTTTTGGGAAAACCCCAATCTGTCGTTGGTTCCGCTGTCGCTTACCACTATATTCCGTATAGTGACTGAAACGACGGCGGACCGCATGAAACAATATCTCGACCTTCTCCGGCATGTGATGGAAACCGGCTCCGACCGTGGAGACCGTACTGGCACCGGCACGCGTTCGGTGTTCGGTTATCAGATGCGTTTTGATCTTTCCGAAGGTTTTCCGGTTCTCACCACGAAGAAGCTGCATCTGCGCTCCATCATCCATGAACTCCTCTGGTTCCTGAAAGGTGAGACAAACATCGCCTATCTCAAGGACAACGGTGTGACCATCTGGGATGAGTGGGCGGATGAAAACGGAGATCTCGGACCTGTCTATGGTGCCCAGTGGCGTTCGTGGCCTGCGCCGGACGGCCGTCATATCGATCAGATCGCTCTTCTCGTGGAAAGCCTGAAGACCAATCCGAATTCACGCCGTCACATCGTTTCCGCCTGGAACCCGGCGCTGGTTGACGAAATGGCGCTGCCGCCCTGCCATTGCCTGTTCCAGTTCTATGTCTCTGACGGCAAGCTCTCCTGCCAGCTTTACCAGCGTTCGGCGGACATTTTCCTTGGCGTGCCTTTCAACATTGCGTCTTACGCGCTGCTGACGTTGATGGTGGCGCAGGTCACTGGCCTGAAGCCCGGCGATTTCGTGCATACGCTTGGTGATGCGCATATCTATTCGAACCACTTCGAGCAGGCGAAGCTGCAGATGACACGCACGCCCAAGCCATTGCCGACCATGCGGATCAATCCTGATGTCAAGGATCTGTTCGCCTTTAAATTCGAGGACTTTACGCTCGAAAACTATGAGGCTGATTCAAGCATCAAGGCACCGATCGCAGTATGACTGAGCCTCGCATCACGATTATCGTCGCGGTCTCGGAAAACGGCGTGATCGGCCGTGATCTCGACATGCCGTGGAAACTCTCGACCGATCTGAAACGCTTCAAGGCGATGACGATGGGCAAGCCGCTGATCATGGGGCGCAAGACGTTCCTGTCTGTCGGAGAGCGCCCCTTGCCAGGCAGGCCGCATGTCATCGTCAGCCGTGACAGCACCTACCGCCCCGCAGGTGTCGAGGTTGCATCTTCGCTGGAGGAGGCTGTGGCGCTAGCGAAAAGCAAGGCTATCCAGTCGGGCGTCGATGAGGTGTTTGTGGCCGGCGGCGGAGAAATCTACCGCCAGGCTATGTCGTTAGCCGATCAACTTTCCGTCACCCATGTGGAGGTGGCGCTCGAAGGCGATACGTTTTTCCCGGAAATCGATCCCTCGGTTTTCGAGAAAGTCGACGAAACTGCCGCTCCTGCGGGGGAAAAGGACAATTACCCCGTCAGATTTGCCACTTATTTACGAAGAGCCGCGTCAAAGTGAACTATTTACCCTGATCGGGTATTTAGTTACCACCTCTGCGTTGAAACAGGCGCTTCTCCTTCCTATAACGAGGTCGATATTCCCGCCGGACGCGAGCGACCGGTTCGAACGGAGGCGGGAGGCTTATATAAAGAGGTATTGATGCCCTGGAGCAATCAAAATGGAGGCGGCGGCGGCCCTTGGGGCGGCGGCGGTGGAGGTAACAATCAGGGCGGCGGCGGCCCGTGGGGGCAGGGACCGAACCGGCCTCGCGGTGGCGGCGGTGGCGGCAATGGTGGCCCTCCGGATCTGGAAGAGATCATTCGTCGCAGCCAGGATCGTTTCAAGAACGTCATGCCGGGCAATTTCAACGGCGGCGTCGTTGCGATCATCGCCCTCGTTGTTCTCGTTTTCCTCGGTATCCAGTCCATCTATACCGTTCAGCCTGATGAGCGCGGCGTAGAGCTTCGTTTCGGCCGTCCGAAGGATGAAGTGTCGATGCCTGGCCTGCATTTCCATCTCTGGCCAATCGAGACGGTGGAAATCGTCAAGGTTACGGAGCAGCAGCAGAACATCGGTGCACGCGCATCGTCGTCTTCGAGCAGCGGCGTGATGCTGACGGGTGACCAGAATATCGTCAACGTCCAGTTCTCGGTGCTCTTTACCGTTTCCGATCCGAAGTCCTATCTCTTCAACGTCGACAGCCCATCCGAAACCCTGCAGCAGGTTTCCGAAAGCGCCATGCGTGAGGTTGTTGGCCGTCGTCCGGCGCAGGACATCTTCCGTGACAACCGTCAGGCTATCGCGGCCGACGTGCGCGCCATCATCCAGGCTACCATGGACGGTTACGGAGCCGGCATTTCCATCAATGCCGTGGCGATCGAAGATGCAGCTCCGCCGCGCGAAGTTGCCGACGCGTTTGACGAAGTACAGCGCGCCGAACAGGATGAAGACCGTTTCGTCCAGGAAGCCAACCAGTACGCCAACCAGAAGCTTGGTGCCGCACGCGGTCAGGCTGCGCAGATCCTCGAAGAAGCGAACGCTTACAAGTCGCGTGTCGTCAACGAGGCTCAGGGTGAGGCTCAGCGCTTCGTGTCGATCTACGACCAGTACCGCACAGCACCTGATGTTACGCGTCAGCGCATGTTCCTGGAAACCATGGAGCAGGTTCTGAAGGGTTCCAACAAGGTCATCATCGACGAAAAGCAGGGCGTGGTACCTTATCTGCCTCTGAACGAAATCATGCGCGGCAATCCTGGCGCAGCACAGCAGGGGGGCAACTGATATGAGTAACCGTTTTACGGCCATTCTCGTCGGCCTCGCCGTTCTCCTGTTCTTCGGTTATTCGTCGGTCTTCGTCGTTAACGAGCGCCAGCAGGCCATCGTTGTGCGCTTCGGTGAAATTCAGGATGTGAAGACCCAGCCGGGCCTCTACTTCAAGCTGCCTTTCGCCTTCATGGATGCCGATCGCGTTCAGTACATCGAAAACCGCGCTCTGCGTTTCGATCATGACAACATCCGCGTTCAGGTCTCAGGCGGCAAGTTCTACGAAGTCGATGCTTTCGTTGTCTATCGCATTACCGATGCCCGACGCTTCCGCGAAACCGTTTCCGGTGACCAGATGTCGGCAGAATCGCGTCTTCGTACCCGTCTCGATGCGTCGCTTCGCCGGGTCTACGGTCTGCGCGGCTTTGAAGCTGCACTGTCTGATGAACGTGCATCGATGATGCAGGACGTTCGCGACGATCTGCGTCCCGATGCGGAATCGCTTGGTCTCAGCATCGTTGACGTACGCATTCGTCGTACCGATCTGACGCAGGAAGTCTCGCAGCAGACCTTCGACCGCATGAAGGCGGAACGTCTGGCCGAGGCGGAACTGATCCGTGCACGCGGTAACGAAGAAGGCCAGCGCCGTCGCGCTATCGCCGACCGTCAGGTTGTCGAACTGGAATCGGATGCGAGCCGTCAGTCGGAAGTGCTGCGCGGTGAGGGCGATGCCGAGCGTAACCGGATTTTCGGTGAAGCGTTCCAGCGCGATCCGAGCTTCTTCGAGTTCTATCGTTCCATGGCGGCTTACGCCACGGCGTTGAACGGGAATGGTACGACGCTGGTGCTTTCGCCTGACTCGACCTTCTTCCGCTACTTCAACAATATCGACGGCGCGCCGCCTGCGGCGCCAGCGGCACCTGCCGCGCCTGCGAACTGATCTGAAACGAGGCCGGTCACACCGGCCTCTTTCTTTTGCGCGCCTGAATTTCTGCGCGCGGCCCTTGCACCTGTTGCGGTTTGTTGTACGGCTTGATTGTGCGGGGCGGGAGGAATTGCCTGTTCACGAAAAGGTATTTTTACACTTCATCATTCCGCCTTATGCTTTGAGCATATAATCAGGCGATACTATTTGAAACGCGAGGACTCTTATGGCCCTGACCCTTCTTTCGCCCTTCCGCAACAGCATTGCCGCCGTTGCCGGCATCGCTGTCGTTGCAGGCGGCCTTACCATGCCGGTTGCAGCAAGAGCGCAAAGCAATGGGCCGGAATCGGTCGCCGATCTTGCGGCGCCGCTGCTGGATGCGGTCGTGAACATCTCGACGTCCCAGAACGTCAAGACCGAGGGCAAAGGGCCGACACCGCCACGCCTGCCGGAAGGCTCGCCTTTCCAGGAGTTCTTCAAGGATTACTTCGACAATCAGAAGCCCGACAATGGCGGCAAGGTCAGTTCGCTTGGCTCGGGTTTCGTCATCGACCCGACCGGTTATGTTGTCACCAACAATCACGTCATTGAAGGCGCTGACGCGATCGAGGTCATTTTTCCTAATGGCACGAAGCTCAAGGCGAAGCTGGTCGGCACCGATACCAAAACGGACCTTTCGGTCCTTAAAGTTGAGCCAAAGTCACCATTGAAAGCCGTCAAGTTCGGCGATTCCCGCAGCATGCGCATTGGCGACTGGGTGATGGCGATCGGCAACCCGTTCGGTCTCGGCGGTTCGCTGACAGTCGGTGTGATCTCCGCACGTGGACGAAACATCAATGCCGGTCCCTACGACAACTTCATCCAGACGGATGCGGCGATCAACAAGGGCAACTCCGGCGGCCCGCTCTTCAACATGAGGGGCGAGGTCATCGGCATCAACACGGCGATCATTTCGCCAAGCGGCGGCTCGATCGGCATCGGATTTGCGGTTCCCACGGAGCTTGCCCAGAACATCGTTCAGCAGCTTATCGAATTCGGTGAAACGCGTCGCGGCTGGCTCGGCGTGCGCGTTCAGCCGGTTACTGATGATGTCGCGGCTAGCCTTGGCATGGAGACAGCCAAGGGCGCGCTGATTTCCGGTGTGGTAAAGGGTGGTCCGGTTGAAAACGGCCCGATCGAAGCCGGCGACGTTGTCCTGAAATTCGACGGCAAGGATATTCACGAAATGCGCGACCTGCCGCGCATCGTTGCGGAAAGCCCCGTCGGCAAGGAAGTCGATGTGGTGGTTCTGCGCGACGGCAAGGAGCAGACCGTGCGGGTCAAGCTTGGTCAGTTGCAGGATGCGGCTGACGAAAAGGCGTCTGCAGACGAACAGCAGGGCGAGGATGGAGACGGCACCGTCGTCGTACCGGAAGATGATGATGGCGCGGACGATCAGGCACAGGATCAGACCCCTGAGGTCCGCGAAGCTCCTCAAGCGGTCCTCGGTATGAACCTCGTGATGCTGAGCGATGAACTGCGCACCGAAAAGGGCATTGCCGAAAGCGTCGAAGGCGTTCTGGTCGCATCCGTCGATGCTGGCTCGCCTGCGGAACAGAAAGGCATGAAGGCGGGCGATGTGATCGTCGAAGTCGGACAGGACTTCATGGAAGTTCCGGGTGACGTGCTGGTTCGTGTCAATGGCCTGAAATCCGAAGGGCGCAAGAACGCGCACATGATGGTGGCCGACGCGCAGGGCAATCTGCGGGTTGTCGCACTTCCAATCGAATAACACATTCGCTCCACCCGGCAGGAATCGGGTGGCTGACGCGGCGACGTGATCCTATTCCTTGCTCTCGCCAATGGAGGGCAAGGATATGAAACTGCTGAACAATAAGGTTGCAATCATCACTGGCGCGTCGTCTGGCATCGGCCGGGCGACGGCTTTGCTGTTTGCCGAACACGGGGCATCCGTCGTCATCAACGCACGTGGAGATGCGGCGCTGAAAGATGTTGCGCTGGCGGTTGCGGAGCGTGGTGGCCGTGCCCATGCCGTGACGGGCGATGTCGGATTGCCGGAAACCCATGCTCGCCTGGTCGATGCGGCCGAAGCGATTTTTGGTGGCCTCGATGTTGCCGTCAACAATGCGGGCGCGGTCGGTGCCATGAAGCCGCTTGCGGAGCTGACACCGGATGAGTGGCATTACACCCTGACCGCCAATCTGACCTCTGCCTATTTGGGAGCGCACAGCCAGATCCCATCGATGCTGAAACGCGGTGGCGGCTCGCTCGTGTTTACGTCCAGCTTCGTCGGGACAAGCGTCGGTTTGCCAGGCATGGCGGCTTACGGAGCGTCGAAGGCGGCGCTGATGGGGTTGGTGAAGGGCATTACGGCGGATTATGCCGGACGTGGCATTCGCGCCAATGCGCTGTTGCCGGGCGGGGTCGATACGGCAATGGCAGGCGATGAGGCGCAGAAGGAGTGGGCGGCAAGCCTGCATGCCTTGAAACGCATTGCGCAACCGGAGGAGCTGGCGCAGGCCGCGCTGTTTCTTGCCAGTTCGATGTCCAGCTTTGTGGCAGGCTCGGCGCTTTATTCCGATGGTGGCAATGCGGCGGTGAAATAGCTGATGTCGCTTACCTTGCGGTCTCGCTTCTGGTCGCCCGCCATTCTTCGAGGCTCAGCGCATAGGTGACGTGCCTGCGAAGATGAGGATGGGTGGCTTCTGGCACGCGCGGGTGGTCGAAGTCGCGCGATGGATCACGTTTCAGACCGATCCGCTCCATGACCGAGGTGGAGCGATGGTTGTTATGGACGGCGAAGGAGACGATTTCCGGCGTCTCCTTTTCATCGAAGGCCATCGCCAGAAGCGATTTTGCCGCCTCCGTTACATAGCCATGTCCCCAGTAGCGCGTCGCCAGCCGCCAGCCGATTTCCATCGTGCCGAGCGGGAAGGGCGGGTCGAGGTTCATGACGGGGGAGATGCCGCAGAAACCCATTGCCTCTGCGGTTTCCCTGAGCTCCACGGCGTAAAAGCCGTAGCCGCTGCCACGGATCATGCCATTGATGGTTTCGAGCACCGCGTCCGCTTCTGCGTGGCTGCGACGGAAAGGAAAAAACTCCATGACTTTGGCGTCCGCATTGATTTCGCGGAACAGGTCACGGTCGCTTTCCTTCCATTCGCGCAGAATGAGCCGAGGTGTCTCGCGAATGATCATGCGCTAACGAAATCCGTCTTGCGGTAGCCCTGAATATAAAGCAGCGCGGTCAGATCGCCGTGGTCAATCCGCATCTGGGCCTCGGCCGCGACGGCCGGCTTGGCGTGCAGGGCCACGCCGGAGCCTGCCAGATGCAGCATGCCGAGGTCGTTGGCGCCATCACCAACCGCCATTGCTTCATCCGGCGTGATGCCAAGCTTCGAGGCGATGTCGTTCAGTGCATCCACCTTTGCCTGCTTGCCGAGAATGGGTTCGGCAACGGTGCCGTCGAGTTGTCCATTCGCTTCACCCAACAGGTTGGCGCGGTTTTCATCAAAACCGAGCATGGCTGCGACCCGACCTGTAAAGACGGTGAAGCCGCCCGAAACGAGCGCCGTATAATACCCCTTGGCCTTCATGGTGGCGATCAGTTCCTTGCCGCCGGGCGTCAGCGTGATGCGCTTTTCAATGACATCGTCGACAACGGAAACGGGGAGGCCCTTGAGCAGGGCAACGCGTTCGCGCAAGGCCGGTTCGAAAGCGATCTCGCCATTCATGGCACGAGCGGTGATCGCGGAGACCTTCTCCTTGAGGCCGACTTCAGCGGCCAGCTCATCAATGCATTCCTGGCCGATCATGGTCGAGTCCATATCGGCAATCAGGATTTTCTTGCGGCGTGTTTCCTGGTCCTGAACCACGACGTCGATTTTTTCACCACCGACAGATGCGCGTAGGGCATCATAGGCTGAAGCAATATCCGATCCTTCAGGCAGGACGATATCGCAGGCAATTCCGTCTGCCAGCCAGTAGAGACCGGAGGCTTTCACGGCCTTCGCGGCCGCTTCGCCGAGGGCAGATGTCAGAACAGGATTTGACGGATTGGCGATAAGCGTGGCAACGAGAGCCATGATGAAAAACCTTGATGAGAATTTTGATGCGATCCTGATAACCGGCCCGACGGCAAGCGGCAAGTCCGCGCTTGCGCTTCGTCTGGCTCGGGAACGTGGTGGCGTCGTCATCAATGCTGACAGCATGCAGGTTTATGACACACTTCAGGTGCTGACAGCGCGGCCCTCTGAGGACGAAATGGAGGGTGTTCCGCACCGTCTCTACGGCCATGTTGCAGCAAGCCGGCTTTATTCGACCGGTGAATGGCTGCGCGACATTGCCGCTCTTCTGCAGCAGTTGCGCGGGGAAGGTCGTTTTCCCGTGATCGTTGGTGGGACGGGTCTTTACTTCAAGGCGCTGACCGGCGGTCTTTCGGATATGCCAGCCATTCCGGCCGCTATTCGGGACGGACTTCGCGACCGTTTGTTGCAGGAGGGAGCGGAGGTTCTCCACAAGGAGCTTTTCGGTCGCGACCCCGAAATGGCGCGAGTGCTGAAAGAAGGCGATGGCCAGCGCATTGTGCGCGCTCTCGAGGTTCTTGAAACCACCGGAAAATCGATCCGTGATTTCCAGCAGGCGCGTGGTCCCGTGATTGTCGACACCGACCGCGCCCGGAAATTTGTCGTTCTGCCAGAACGCCCCGTGCTGCATGCCCGCATTAACAGCCGTTTTGAAAAGATGATGGAAAGCGGTGCTGTGGACGAGGTGAAAGCGCTTTTGGCGTTTGGTTTGCCGGAAGATGCGACAGCGATGAAGGCGATCGGTGTTGCGCAGATCGCAGCGATGCTGTCCGGTCAGATGAGCGAAGCCGAGGTCATCGAAAAATCAGCGGCTGCGACACGCCAATACGCCAAACGCCAGATGACCTGGTTTCGTAACCAGATGGGAGAGGACTGGGAGCGCATTCAGCCGTGAGGCTGGCGGCTTCAATCCTTGCGATAAAGACTGCCGAGTGGTTTTTTAAGCAGACTTTCGCGCAGCGACGGTCTGTTTTCGACCGGTGGCGGGGCGTTCTGCGCCTGCAACTGGAAAGAGGCCTTCCGCAGGTCGTTGACTGGGTCGGCTTGGGCAGGCTGCGCACTGCGTCCGGGCAACATGTCTGGACGATAGGGTTCGTAGCCGCGCGTGCCTTCAACCGTATTTGAAGGGCTGTGCAGTTCCTGTCGCCAGTTCTGTGTTTCTTCAGTCTCCTGCGGTTCCGGTGTCTCGGAGACCGGGAATGCGGCATCGAAGCTCTGCTGGAAGCCGGAGATCGCTGGCTTTGCCGCCGCTCGCATGCGTGTGACGATGGAACTCAGATCGACGGTATCAGGCGTTTCCTGTACCGCATGGGTGGTGGCGCCACTGGCTTTCGGCAGCTTGGCAGTGGGAACGCGGTCAAAGCGCATCCGCATAGGCACACTGACAGCCTCACCAAAGGCGATTGCTTCGCCGTTGCCGATCGACGAGAGGAAGCTCGTGGTCGATGTCGACGAGTTCGGCACCGCAGAAAGAATGATCTTCTGGTCGTTCTCGTTGGAGAGACGCATGGCAAAAACCGTCGAGCACTGCGACAGGATCGTCTGATCCAGTTCGCTCGGCCGCTGGCTGATGACGCCGAGGGAAACGCCGTATTTCCGACCTTCCTTGGCAATCTGGGCAATCGCCTGTCGGGTCGGGAAAAAGCCGCGCTCCGGGTCTGCCGGAACATAACGGTGCGCTTCCTCGCAAACCACCAGCATATGCAGCGAACCACGTGCCAGAACGGCGAGTTCAAACGACATCCGGCAAAGCACCGACGCAACGGAGTTTACGACTTCAGAGGGAATGCCAGAGAGCTGAAAGACAGAGATCGGTTTGCCATCGCCGGGAACACGGAAAATATGTGCCAGCGTTTCCATGATCGTGTCGCTGATCGTGTTGCTGGAGAACATGAAGTGATAGCGCGGATCATTGATCGCGGAGAGGATACGGATCTTGAGCGAGCGCAAGGCGGGCTTGTCGCTGCGTCCTTCAAGTCGGCCAATGCGTTCGTCGATCATCGCCAGCAGGTCGGCGATCCGATAGGGAATGGGCGAGTCCGAGGTGACCGCGCTCTTGTCGGAGCTGCGCCGAACGGCAGAACCCTCTGATCCCCGGAAAACCCGTTTTGCATCGGGGATCAGATCACGAAGGATGTCCATCTCTTCAGGAACCGGCTTTCGCCCGCGAAACACCACTTCGGCAAACTCATCCAGTCGCATCAGCCAGAACGGCAGATCGAGCGTATCGGTGTCGATGACGACGGAATTGCTGGGGAAGGCGGCGGCGAATTCGTTATGCGGATCGAGAATGAGGATACGAAGTTTCGGGTCGGTTTCGATTGCCTTGTTGAGCAGCAATGAAACAGCGGTCGATTTGCCGACACCCGTGGAGCCGACGACGGCAAAGTGTTTGGCCAGCATCTGCGGAATGCTGATCGTTGCGTCGATGGCATCGTCCTGTGTGAGCTTGCCAATGACACAGGCGTCGCGCTTGCCGCTATCGTAGATTTTCGAGAGATCGCTTGTTCGGATGCGATGCGCCACAGCGCCAAGATAAGGATATCGTGAGATGCCGGTCGAGAAGCGTTCGCTGCCATCTTCCGTCCGGTAGACTTCGCCCAACAGGTCAACCTCTATCAGCAACGTGTTGCTACCGTCGCTCGACCAGCCGTCGTCTTTGGTGCGCATCGAGCAGGTGAGGGCGGCAACCCGGCTGGTGCCCATCTCTATGGAGATCAGGCGGCCCACGGACCAGAGTTGTGAAAGATCGGTGGAACCGGGATCGGTATCTGCGGCGATTGTGGCGCGTGCGCCATCGCAGGCGATCACACGCCCAAGCTGCCGATTGGGCGCTTGCTGGCTGGATCGTCGCTCGTTTTCGTCCGTCCTGGACGATGAATAAAACTCGCCGTTGTTCACATGTCATCCCGGGCGCTGGACAAGACCGCATTTCGGACAGCGCCTGTGCTTTCCAGTATAAGATGAACCTATTTAACAACTGGTGTAGCGATATCGTTCGAAAATTTCGTTTTGGCGGTCGTTCTGGCAATAAAATGAACGGAAGATGATTTTTTCCGCAATATGCGTTGACGGCTGCCGCGTTTGTGGCTAACACTCCGCCCCATGAAAAATCTTAACGTACTTATCGTGGTGGGACGGCGCATGGGCAGGATGGTGTAACCATCCGGCGAAAGCACCCATGCGCTAAACGAGGCTCCTCTAGGGGCCTTTTTTTATGTCTTCACACGGGCCGTAAGGCTCAGCGATATCCAAAGCCAACTCGGGATGGAACAGGCAATGACGGATAAGGACAATACGGAAAACAGCAATCGCATGACGGGCGCGGAAATCGTTCTGAAAGCCCTCAAGGATAACGGTGTGGAGCACATCTTCGGTTATCCGGGCGGTGCCGTCCTTCCGATTTATGACGAGATTTTCCAGCAGGAAGACATTCAGCATATCCTCGTGCGCCATGAACAGGGCGCCGGCCATGCGGCCGAAGGTTATGCCCGTTCCACTGGTAAGGTCGGCGTCATGCTTGTCACCTCCGGTCCTGGTGCCACCAATGCGGTTACGCCTCTGCAGGACGCGTTGATGGACAGCATTCCGCTCGTTTGCATTTCCGGCCAGGTTCCGACCACACTGATCGGTTCCGATGCGTTTCAGGAGTGCGACACGGTTGGTATTACGCGCCCCTGCACCAAGCACAACTGGCTGGTAAAGGACGTCAACGAACTGGCTGGCATCATCCATGAGGCTTTCCGCATCGCACAGACCGGCCGTCCGGGTCCGGTTGTCGTCGACGTTCCCAAGGATATCCAGTTTGCCACCGGCACCTATACGCCGCCTTCCGCTGCCGTTCAGCAGAAGAGCTACAAGCCGAAGGTCCAGGGCGATCTGAACGCCATTCATGCGGCCATCGAATTGATGTCGAAGGCGAAAAAGCCTGTTTTCTATACGGGCGGCGGTGTTATCAACTCCGGGCCGGAGGCAACCCGCTTGCTGCGCGAACTGGTCGAGCTGACCAATTTCCCGATTACCTCGACCCTGATGGGGCTCGGTGCCTATCCCGCATCTGGCAAAAACTGGCTCGGCATGCTGGGCATGCACGGATCTTACGAAGCCAACATGACCATGCACGATTGCGATGTCATGGTTTGTATCGGTGCGCGCTTCGATGACCGTATTACCGGCCGTCTGAATGCGTTTTCGCCGAACTCCAAGAAGATCCACATCGATATCGATCCGTCTTCGATCAACAAGAACGTTCGTGTCGACGTTCCGATTATCGGCGATGTCAGCCATGTTCTGGAGGATATGGTTCGCCTGTGGCGTGCGCTGCCGAAGAAGCCTGAAAAAGCGCAGACGGCAGACTGGCACGAGCAAATCGATCGTTGGCGTGCCCGCAATTCCTTCGCCTACAAGAATTCAAACGATGTCATCATGCCGCAATACGCGCTTCAGCGTCTGTATGAGGCGTCGAAGGGACGTGACACCTACATCACTACCGAAGTCGGCCAGCACCAGATGTGGGCAGCGCAGTTCTTTGGTTTCGAAGAACCGAACCACTGGATGACATCCGGTGGCCTCGGCACCATGGGATATGGTCTGCCTGCAGCCATCGGCGTTCAGGTTGCCCATCCGGATGCGCTGGTCATCGACGTTGCCGGTGATGCCTCGATCCAGATGTGCATTCAGGAAATGTCCTGCGCCATCCAGTATAACCTGCCGGTCAAGATCTTCATTCTGAACAACCAGTATATGGGCATGGTTCGTCAGTGGCAGCAGTTGCTGCATGGCAACCGCCTGTCCAACTCCTATACCGAAGCGATGCCTGATTTCGTCAAGCTGGCGGAAGCTTACGGCGCGGTCGGCATGTACTGCGACGACCCGAGGGAACTGGACGACAAGATTGCTGAGATGATTGCGGTCAAGAAGCCGGTTATCTTCGATTGCCGCGTTGCCAATCTTGCCAATTGCTTCCCGATGATCCCGTCTGGTAAAGCCCATAACGAGATGCTGTTGCCGGATGAGGCGACGGACGAGGCTGTTGCCAATGCCATCGACGCCAAGGGCCGTCAGCTGGTTTAAGAGCGGGAAGAGGAAAACGACATGAACGCACACCTACAACCCACCGGCTCTGCCTATTTCATCCAGAAGGAAACGGCGGTTGCGGAAAACCACACGCTGTCGGTTCTCGTCAACAACGAGCCCGGCGTGCTTGCCCGCGTCATCGGCCTGTTTTCAGGCCGGGGCTACAACATCGAAAGCCTGACGGTTTCGGAGACGGAACATGAGGCGCATCTGTCGCGTATCACCATCGTGACCCGTGGCACGCCGGTCGTTCTGGAGCAAATCAAGGCCCAGTTGGAGCGCATCGTTCCTGTGCACCGGGTTCTCGATCTGACAGTCCGCGCTCGCGAGTTGGGGCAGGAGCGGCCGATCGAGCGCGAAGTGGCGCTTATCAAGGTTGCTGGTGCCGGCGAGGACCGTGCCGAGGCTCTACGTCTTGCCGATGCGTTCCAGGCCAAGGTGGTCGACGCAACGGTCGAGCATTTCATTTTTGAAATCACCGGCAAGTCCTCGAAAATCGACCAGTTCGTGGCGATCATCAAGCCTCTCGGCCTGATCGAAATCTGCCGCACCGGTATCGCTGCCATGAACCGTGGCTCGCAGGGTATGTAAAAACGCCCCTAAGTCATTGTTTCCGATATAACGCCCGTGGGAAACCGCGGGCGTTTTTGTTTGGCGGGCGCCCTTGCAGAGTTATTCAACCATTCGGTTGACTTTTCCTCTCGGGCGCTTATATTCAACAATATGGTTGAATTACTCGCTCCCCATCTGGACACCGTCTTTCATGCCCTCGGCGACGCGACACGCCGGACGATGCTACGCGAGTTGTCGCGCGGTGAGCGAACGGTCAGCCAACTGGCAGAACCATTCGACATGTCGCTGGCGGCAGCGTCCAAGCATATCAAGACCTTGGAGAACGCCGGTCTCATCCAGCGGGAGGTGAGGGGGCGCACCCATTTTTGTCGCCTGGCGCCGGGGCCGCTGGCAGAGGCGCACGAGTGGCTCGATTTCTACAGGCAGTTCTGGAACAGCCGTCTCGATATTCTCGAACAGATGCTCAGGGAGCACGATCAGGACAAACCCATTCTAAACGGAGGAAATGACAATGACTGATATTGTAATGCCCGACGCTTATGGCCGGATTGTCGAGCCAGCGACCGTGAAGATCGAGCGACTTTTGCCGGGACCGATCGAGCGGGTCTGGTCCTATCTGACGGACAGCGATCTTCGCCGCCGCTGGCTGGCTTCCGGTGAGATGAAACTGGCCGCCGGGGCACCCTTCGAACTCGTCTGGCGAAACGATGAATTGACGGACCCACCCGGCAAGCGCCCCGACGGTTTTTCGGAGGAGCACAAGATGGCGAGCCGTATCATCACCGTCATTCCGCCGCACCGGCTTGTGTTTAGCTGGGATGAAGGTGGTGAAGTGTCAATCGAACTGCAGGCCCTGGGCAAAGAGGTGTTGCTGACGCTCGTTCATCGTCGGCTCGCCAACCGCGCGGAAATGCTGGGTGTCAGCTCCGGCTGGCACGTCCATCTCGATATTCTTGCCGACCTCCTGCACGACAAGGCGCCCGGTCCTTTCTGGGATCGGTGGCTGGTATTGAAAAAGGAATATGAAGACAGAATTCCGCGTTAGGTGCTTTCTTGAATGCTAGAGCCGTCCGGTGCACCGGGCGGCTTTCTTTGACTTTCAAAGCGTCGTTCGGCTCTGATAATCCGATTCAAGCTGTTGCCGGACCGATTCCGGAAACCCCGTCATCTTCATGACATATCACAGCATTTCGAGAGCGATCTTGCGGGACGGTGGCGGGAAGGCAGCATCGAGCGCTGCCCAGTCTTCTTCGGTGATTTCAAGCTCAATCGCGCCGCGATTTTCCTCGACACGTTCCGGTCTTGCGGATTTCGGAATGGCGATGACGCCGTCGCGCTCCAGCAGGAACGCCAATGCGAGTTGGGCCGGTGTGGCCTGATAGGCTTTGGCAATATGGATCAGAGCATGGTTGTCGAGGATTCGTCCCTGTTCGATCGGCGAGTACGCCATGACCGGAATGCTGCGTTCCTGACACCAGGGAAGGAGATCGAATTCCGGTCCTCGTCGGGAGAGATTATACAGCACCTGATTGGCAGCACATTTGTTGCCATCGGGGACATCGAAGAGTTCTTCCATATCGTCGACATCGAAGTTCGAAACGCCCCAGTCAACGATCTTGCCCTGCGTTTTCAGCTTCTCGAAAGCGGCGACGGTTTCCTCCAGAGGATTTCCACCGCGCCAATGCAGGAGGTAGAGATCCAGGTGGTCGGAGCCGAGTCTGGCCAGACTGCGCTCGCAAGCCTCGATCGTGCCCGCAGCACTGGCATTCCATGGGTAGATCTTGCTGACCAGAAACACCTCGTCGCGCCGGCCGGTAATCGCCTTCCCGACGACCTTTTCGGATCTGCCATCGGCGTACATCTCAGCGGTGTCGATCAACGTCATCCCGACGTCGATGGCCTTGTGTATGCTGCGGATTTCCTGAGTTTCACCGGCGCGTTGCTCGCCCATGTTCCATGTGCCAAGGCCAAGGGCAGGGATCTCTTTCCCCGAAGGTAAGGATACGGATGGAATATCGTCGTTCATCGGCGTGCTCCCATGATCAATGAGTGGACAATAGCGACTTGCCCCACCTTCTCAACAGACAATCCCAAGATCGCGATCCATCAAAAGAATTGACCCTGGCGATCAGGCGTTAAGGCTGGCTAGTCCACCTCGAGGGGGATAAATTCCCTGTCTTCGAGGAGACGCCATGACAATCGAGACCTTCATCGCGCTGGTGTTGTTTGCCTTCACCACGTCCATTACGCCTGGACCGAACAACATGATGCTGTTTGCTTCCGGCGTGAATTTCGGTTTTCGCCGGACCATCCCGCACATGCTGGGCATTGGCGTGGGGTTTCTGTCGCTTCTCATCGGTGTCGGTTTTGGTCTAGGTGCGTTGCTGCACTCGATCCCGTTGCTCTATACGGCGCTGAAATTCGCAGGCGGCATCTATCTGCTCTGGATTGCCTGGAAGATCGGCACATCCAGAAGTCTCAGCGATGGAACGACCGGGGCAGAGCCCATGACGTTCATCGGTGCTGCCGCCTTCCAGTGGGTCAATCCGAAGGCATGGGTCATGGCGGTCACGGCGATGGCGACCTATACGAACGAAGATCAGTACTTCTTCACCGTGATGCTCGTCGGGCTGGCTTTCGCAGCCGTCAATCTGCCCAGCGTCTCGACATGGGCAGGTTTTGGCTCAGCGTTACGGGACTGGTTATCCGTTCCCGTCCGGCTGAAGTGGTTTAACATTACCATGGCCGTGCTGCTGGTGATCAGCTTGTGGCCGATGTTGAAATAGCCACGGCCTCTAGGTCGGAAACTGGCGATAACATTCCTCGGCGATCTTCTGGACTTCCGCCTGCGTCAGTTCCGCCGATACGGCGTAACCAAGTTCGTTGTCGATCCAGTAGAAGGTCTCGATGCCATCGGCACTTGCCATGCGGAAGCTTGTGGTGCGGTTTTCTTCGTTGTGACCGATGAGGACGGTGACGCGTTTTCCGGTCTTGTCCTGGTACATCAGCATGGCGCCGGGTTTGCCGCTGACTGGCACCAGACGACCGCCGACAAGATCGTAACCGAGTTTCGTCAGATCAGGGATGGCAAAGGGATAGCCCAGCCGCTTGCCCAGCCATGTCGCCAGATGCTGCTGTTCCGAGGCGCCGACCTCAACAGGGTGGCGTACCTCACTGGCATAGATCAGATAGGCGGATTTCGCCTGCGTCGAAATATCTGCTGTTTGCAGTCCGGGTTCGTTGTCAGGGGCCCCGGTGGTCAGAAGTCTGCCGGTTGTCGCTCCGGCTGCGAAGATCAATACCGCGGCGGCAGTCCGCACCAGGACGGACTTCCAGCGTGTGGAAGAGGGATCGATTTTCTCCGCCAGCATGGTGGCGTCATCGGGGCGGGATGCCTCATAAGGCGCAAAGGCACTGCGCAGCATTGCTGCCTGCTGTTTCCAGGCTTCGACGCGCTCCAGTTCGTCAGGCCGCTCGGAAAGCCACGCCTCGACGATTGCCTTATGCTCGTCGGAAAGAAGCCCGTCGGCATAAGCATGCAAATCGTCTTCGGTAATGGCGTCCAGCCTGTTCATTTCGGTCTCCGCAGGGGAATGATATTGTTTGTCGCCAGATGCTGGCGCAATGTTTCGCGGGCGCGTGACAGCCGCGACATGACGGTACCGACCGGTATCGACATCGTTTCCGCCGCTTCCTGATAACTGTAGCCTTCCACTGTCACCAGAATCAGCACTGCGCGCATATCGGGTGACAAGAGCGCCAGGGCGCCATGAAGCCGGTCGTTTTCGAGCGTGTCGCCCAGCACGTCGCCGCCCGTTATATTTTCATGGTCTTCGAGGCTTTCGGATGGATGCCGTCGCTCGAACCGGTGTCGGTTGCGGTAAAGGTTTGTCATGATGGTGTAAGCCCATGACTTCAAACCTGTTCCGCGCCATTGCCGACGATTGGCAAGCGCCTTTTCCACGCAGTCCTGCAGCAGATCCTCGCCATCGGCGTCGGTGTGGGAGAGGCTGCGAGAGTAACGTCGCAGCGCCGGCATCAATGCCAGCATTTCCGCCTCAAAAGAGCCGGGAGCGGGGGAAAAATTCCCCCGCGGTCTGTCGTTCATGCCATCAGGGTTTTGCGGCATCCCACACACCGTTCACGCCATCACCGGTAGCATCGCCCGTTTTCATATCTTTGACCCAGTAATAGAGCGGCATGCCATCCTTGGCCCATTGTTTCTTGCCGTCCTTGCGTGTCACGATCGAATAGGCACCGTCTGCCTTGTCGCTATCGGTGGCGAAGAAGGGCGGCCAGTTGGTCGCGCACTTGTCGTAACAATTGGATACGCCCTTCTTGTCGTTCTTGAAAGTGTAGAGCGTCATGCCTTTTGCCCCCGCAAGCACGTTGCCCTTTTCGGTCTTGACGGTTTCGACCATTGGGGCGGCATAGGCTGTTCCGGCAAGCGCCAGAACGAGGGCGGGGGCGATAAAGCGGATATTCATGGACCAATCCTCCTTGGTTGCAGGCGATGTTTTCGCTAACGATCAATGAGACACCGCAGGTCCGCGTTTTATTCCCGGCTGCCTGAAAAAAGTTTCTCTAGCTCCAGAGCGGAATGTCGGGTTTCATCAACATCAGCCAGATGATGCCGACCACCGCAAAAAATGCCGGAAAACCGCAGGCGAACCAGATGCGATAGAGACGAAACCATTGAGCAGGCAAAGGTGTGCCAGCCGTGGCGGAAGCCCGGGCGATATCGCGTAACCGTATCTGTATCCAAACCACGGGCAGCCAGAAGATACCGGTGAAAACATAAAGCAGCAGGGATAGAAAAACCCAGCCTTCGGTCAGCGGCCAACCGATGATGTCGGCCAGCAGATAGCCGGTAATAGGCTGAAAAACGGCGGCTGTCGCCGTAAAGACCGTATCGGCAATGACAACAGTTCCCGCCACATGAGCGATCAGCGCCGGGTTTTCGGTTCTGCGTGCCATCACCATGAAGAAGGCGATACCGGCGCCGGTGCCGAA
Organism: Agrobacterium tumefaciens; assembly: GCA_025559845.1. Taxonomy (NCBI): domain Bacteria; kingdom Pseudomonadati; phylum Pseudomonadota; class Alphaproteobacteria; order Hyphomicrobiales; family Rhizobiaceae; genus Agrobacterium; species Agrobacterium tumefaciens. The sequence goes on along the minus strand of CP048469.1, from coordinate 2,162,955 downwards.
CAGGACGGTCGCGCCAATGACGTGGGCAAGGCGAATGATCTCTTCAAACATGGTGCAGTTTATCGTTCATCGAGGATTGCCATAGCGGCAAGTGTCAGGGTGATGGAGGGCAGGACTTTGACAAGCGGCCCCAGAGGATCGAGCCACAGTGCCGGTTCGAGCATGGTGCCGCCGGCTAGATAGGAGGCGGTCACCAGCAACATGCCGAGCATGGCTTTGAGAGCATAGGGCCTCAGCAGAACAGCGATGCCAAGTGCGATGTCGATCAGGCACGTCGCCACCGTCAGCACCAGCGCCGACGTTTCCGGCATGAAGGGCAAGAAATGGCTGGATGCTCTCGTCAGGTCGAGAAGCGGGATTACTCCGGACAGCAGCCAGAACACGGAAAGACAGACAATGGAGACGGGTTTCAGCAGGAAGAGCCGTGCGAACCATAGATCCTGAACGCCGGACGGATTGCCGGCCAGTGTCTGACTGGCAGTTTTGAACGCAAAGCCCTGCATACGGGCGCCGTCTGCGGTCACGCCTTGTGACATTACCGCCATCGCGGTGGAGCGGAGCGGGGAGCGCCAGCCAAGCGAACCCGCCAGATCTGCTGCCCAACTGACCGGCTTTGCCAGCCATACAGGCAAGGATATGGTTTTCGCCTCTGCCAGTCCCAGCCATTGTCTATGCATTCCAACCAGGTTGCCTAGTGTCAGTAACTGGTCGGCGGCCAGATGCAGGTCGCTTCCGGGAGCAATCTCTCCACGAATGGCTTGCGAAACGGCCTCGGTCACGTCGTCCAGGGCGACCGTTTGAACCGGGCTTTGCGAATGGACGAGCGGAATTAAACAGGGAATACTTGCCAGTGCTCGCAGCAGCGCTGTCCCGCCGTGGGCGTTGCGTCCAATCACCAGAGCCGGGCGCAGGATGATGTGCGGTACACCGCTTGCGGCCAAGGCATCGTCGGCACGCTGTTTGGTTGACAGGAATGGTGTCTCCGCGGCCGACCCTGTGGTGCGGGCCGATATCTGCACGATCAACCTGTTGCCGTCATCGGCGTTGGCCTGATAGAGGGCGCGCATCGCCTTTTCCTGTGTGGCGGCAAGATCGTCCGAAAGACCGTCCTGCAGCGCCCCGGCGCAATTGACGACAGCGTCGTGTCGTCCGAGCAGCAAATGCCAGTTGGCTGGCTGCGTCATGTGAGAGAGATCGGCGGTAACCCATTCAGCAAAGGCAAATTTCCGTCTTGCGGATGCCGTCGTACGGCCAAGACCGGTGACGGCATGGCCATCGGCAGCAAGCCTGCGGGCAATTTCAGAGCCGATGAAACCGGTCGCGCCAAGAATCAGAATTTTCATGCGCCAACTCTATTCATGGATGTGCGTCGCCGCTATCGCCATTCCTGCCTGATGAAACAAAGAATGCGGGTGTTCCGGCTATGCCTGATTCTTCTTTCGTTCTTTTTCTGTTGCGCTTGGCGCTCGAATCCTGCGATGAGAGCGCATGCAATTTTCACCGCAACAGGACGAAGCCCTCAAGGCTGTTTCACGCTGGTTGAAGGAAGGCCGTTCACCGGTTTTCCGTCTGTTCGGCTACGCCGGAACGGGCAAGACCACGCTCGCCAAACATTTCGCGGAAAATGTCGACGGTGACGTGCTGTTTGCAGCCTTCACCGGCAAGGCGGCGCAGGTGTTGCGCTCGCGCGGCGCTTCAAACGCTCGTACGATCCATTCGCTGATTTACCGTCCGCGTGGCGAGGAAACGGTTGAAGATGAGGAAACCGGCAAGACGTCCGTCGCGCCGATGTTTTCCATCAACCGTCAAAGTCCGCTTGCAAAGGCAGCCCTGATCATCATCGACGAGTGCTCGATGGTGGATGAGCAGCTCGGCAGGGATCTGATGAGCTTCGGTACGCCGATCCTCGTTCTCGGCGATCCCGGACAGCTTCCGCCGGTGACTGGCGGCGGTTTCTTCACCGAGCAGGAGCCGGATTTCCTCCTGAGCGAAATTCACCGGCAGGCGAAGGACAACCCGATCATTCAGCTTGCCATGGATGTTCGCGAGGGCCGCGAGATCATGCGTGGCGATTATGGTTCGGCGCAGGTGATATCCAAGTCCGACGTGACGCAGTCGCTTGTTCTTGATGCCGATCAGGTGCTGGTTGGCACAAACCGTACGCGTCGCCGCTACAACCAGCGACTTCGCGAACTGAAGGGTTTTTCCGCAGACTACCCGCAGTCCGGCGACAAGCTGGTTTGCCTGCGCAACGATCCAGCAAAAGGTCTGCTGAACGGTTCGCTCTGGCAAGTGATGAGTTCCTCTCGCGAAACGGTCAAACCCGGTATCAACCTGATGATCCGTCCCGAAGACGACGATATGGATCGCGGAGCTGCGAAGATAAAGCTGCTCAAGGCAGCCTTCGAGGAAACGGAAACCGAGATCCCCTGGTCGACGCGCAAGCGTTACGACGAATTTGATTTCGGATATGCCCTGACCGTGCACAAGGCGCAGGGTTCGCAATGGAACAATGTCGTTCTCTTTGACGAGAGCTACGCATTCCGCGATTCGCGCGAGAGATGGCTTTATACGGCCGTCACCCGAGCGGCTGAACGGCTGACGATCGTGCGTTGAGAATGCTGCTCAGGCGCGGATGACGCCGAGCAGCACGGCTTTTGCGACTGCCTGGAAACGATTGCTGGCGTTGAACTTGCCGATAATCCTCGTTTCAAGGTCATTGAGTTCGTCGCCTGACAGACCCAATGCACGCGCAAGCCTGACAGGTGCATAACCTTCGGCCATCAGTTCGAGGCATTTCCGCTCGTTATCCGTGAGCAGGACGTCGTTCGTGTGTCCATGCTGGCGGTAATCGCCGTCATCGCTCTCAGGCCCGATCACCAGGACATCTTCGATTTGCTGCACCTGGCGCTGAATTGTGGAGAGATCTGCGGTCAGCTCTCTCTTTCGCTGTCGCAGGGCGTGATGAAAGACATCGTCAGCCTCTTCCTGTGAGGAAGAGCGCAACAGCCGTTCCATGATCTCGGTAATTGTCGCAACGGAGATGCCGATTTCGCGGCAGAAATTGATCACCGCCATGCGGTGCACGTTACGGTAGGAGTAGACGCGCATCTGGCCGACCCGTTTTGAGGTCAGAAGCGCTTTTTCCTCGTAGAAGTGCAGGGTGCGGTGTGTGACGCCGAAGATATTGGCCATGTCGGCAATAGGGACGGGTTCGGGCGGTAAAGACGACGGTAAACTGATATCCGGAAGAAAGTTGCCCGGACGTTGGTGTAGTCTTTCTTCGTCGCCGTGGTTGTTGAACGGCATCCGACCATCCCGCATTGTCTCCCCCTTCTGCGTGGACTGACATTCCGCCGACTTTGAGGTCATGCCGGCCTGATCCCCGGCCACCCCATTTTTTAACGTGTCAGCATCATGCCTAACGCATCAAACATAACGAACGTATCTTTTGTCTTTTCGTTCCGTGATGTTAAAAATTTTAGCGACCCTCCTTGCGAATGCCCCCAAGCTGCGTGAAACAGGGAGGAGATTTCCGAATGTGAGCCGATTGCCATGCCTGCAAAACTATCCGTCAATTTGAACGCAATTGCCATGTTGCGCAACCGTCGCGATCTTCCCTGGCCGGATGTCGCGCATTTCGGGAGAATCGCATTGGCGGCAGGCGCCAGCGGCCTGACTGTACACCCGCGTCCGGACCAACGCCATATTCGCTTTTCGGATCTTCCCGTGCTGCGTGCGCTGATCGATGATTCCTTTCCGAAGACGGAATTCAACATCGAGGGATATCCAAGCGAGGATTTTCTCGTCCTGTGTGAACAGACGCAACCGGAGCAGGTAACCTTGGTGCCTGACGATCCCGCCCAGGCCACGTCCGATCACGGCTGGGACTTTCGCAAACACGCGACGTTCCTGAAAGATGTGGTCTCGCGCCTCAAGGCCGGCGGCATGCGTGTCTCGCTTTTTGCCGATGGGGACGGCGAGCGTGAGCCGGTGGAACTTGCCGCTGAGACCGGTGCTGCCCGTATCGAGCTTTATACTGGACCTTATGGTGGCTGCTTTGACGATCCGCAAAAGGCTGAAGCGCTTCTCGAAACGCTCGGGAAAACCGCTGATCACGCCAGGGCACTCGGGCTCGACGTCAATGCAGGGCATGATCTGACCGTTGCCAATCTGCCGAAATTGATGGAACGCATCCCGTTTCTTGCCGAAGTTTCGATCGGTCACGGATTGACGGCGGATGCGCTGGAATACGGCATGGCTGAAACGGTACGGCGTTTTTGTCGCGCCTGCGGGCAGTCTATTTCATAACTAAAGTCAATTTTTTTGCCTATAGTCGGTCGCGCGTATGCTCCGTGCGCGCGCTTTTAAAAAGGCAGAAGACTATGCAAGAAAATCATGTTGTCGTCGTGGGTGGAGGCTTCGGCGGCTTACAACTCGTACATGGGCTGGAGGGGGCTCCTGTGCGTATCACCTTGATCGACCGTCGCAATCACCATCTTTTCCAGCCATTGCTTTACCAAGTTGCCACGACCGTTCTGGCAACATCGGAGATTGCCTGGCCGATCCGGCGGCTTTACGGCAACCGCAAGGAAGTGACGACGCTCCTGGCCGAAGTCACCGGTATCGACCGGAATGCCCGCACCGTGCATTTGAGTTCCGGCGAGACCATCGGTTTTGATACGCTCGTTCTGGCCACGGGTGCGCGGCATGCCTATTTCGGCCGTGATGAATGGGAGCGTTCTGCGCCCGGCCTCAAGACGCTCGAGGATGCGACGACAATCCGCCGTCGCCTGTTGTTGGCGTTTGAGAAAGCCGAACTCGCGACCAGTGAGCAGGAACGGCAGGCTCTTCTGACCTTTGTGATTATCGGTGCAGGTCCGACTGGTGTGGAAATGGCAGGCATGATTGCCGAACTTGCCCACAAGGTGTTGCCACCGGAGTTCCGCAATATCGACACCACCAAGGCACGGGTGTTGCTGGTCGAGGCCGGTCCGCGCGTCTTGCCGGTCTTCACCGAAGAACTTTCGACCTATGCCAAGGAAGCCCTCGAAAAACTCGGCGTCGAGGTGCTGCTTGGAACGCCGGTGACGGCGTGCACGGATGAAGGGGTGACCGTCGGCGAGACCTATTATCCTTGCCGGACGGTTGTCTGGGCTGCGGGTGTGCAGGCGTCTCCGGCGGCAAAGTGGCTTGATGCGCCGGCAGATAGGGCAGGACGCGCCGTGGTCGGCCCGCATCTCTACCTGAACGACGATCCCAATATCTTTGTCATCGGCGATACCGCGGCCGTCTCGCAGGAGGATGGCAAGCCGGTCCCGGGGATTGCTCCTGCCGCCAAGCAGCAGGGAGGTTATGTAGCGAAGCTGATCAAGGCACGTCTTGCCGGCAAAGCCGAGCCTGCGCCGTTCCGCTATAAACATCAGGGCAATCTCGCAACGATCGGCAAACGCGCTGCCGTTATCGATTTCGGCAAGATCAAGCTGAAGGGCGGCATAGCCTGGTGGATATGGGGATTGGCCCATATCTACTTCCTGATCGGCACACGCTCGCGTCTTGCCGTCGCGTGGAGCTGGTTGTGGATTTACATGAGCGGCCAGCACAGCGCCCGGCTCATCACGCAGAAGGAAACGTTGAAGGACGAGTCCTGATAACGCGGCAAAGAATGGAAAAAGGGCGGGGCGCTTTCGCGTCCCGCCCTGAATTTTAAAGGATCAGGCGTCGAGCGATGCCATATCGATGACGAAGCGGTAACGGACGTCGCTTTTCAGGACGCGCTCGTAAGCTTCGTTGACGTCCTGAATGTTGATCTTCTCGATTTCCGAAACGATGTTGTGTTCACCGCAGAAATCCAGCATTTCCTGGGTTTCCTTGATGGAGCCGATCATCGAACCGGAGAGGTTTCGTGCGCCCATGATGAGCGAGAAGGCATGGATAGGAATCGGATGTTCGGGCGCGCCCACCACAACCATGCTACCCTTGGGTTTCAGAAGGCCGAGATAGGCGTTCCAGTCGATCGCGACACCTGCTGTGCAGATGATGAGATCGAAGGTGCCTGCCAGCTTTTCAAAGGTGGATGCATCGCTCGTGGCGTAATATTCCTTGGCGCCGAGCTTCAGGCCGTCTTCTTTCTTCGACAAGGTCTGGGAAAGAACGGTGATATCGGCGCCCATGGCGGCACCAAGCTTCACGCCCATATGGCCGAGACCACCCATGCCGACGATCGCGACTTTCTTGCCGGGACCGGCGTTCCAGCGGCGCAGCGGCGAATAGAGCGTGATGCCAGCGCACAGTAGTGGCGCGGAGGCGTCAAGCGGCAGATTGTCCGGGATCGACAGGACATAACCTTCCTTGACGACGATCGAGTCGGAGTAACCGCCGTGGGTTGCGGTGTTGGTCGCGGGGTCGACGTCGTTATAGGTCTGAACCAGACCCGGCATATAGTGCTCGTTGTCGAGGTCGCGTGTGGCGCAGCCAACGCAGGAATCGACGAAGCAACCAACGCCGACGTGGTCGCCGACCTTGAACCTGGTGACCTTGGAGCCTACGGCGGTGACGACACCGGCAATCTCATGGCCGGGTACGATCGGATAAACCGCGTTCTTCCATTCGTTGCGAACGGTGTGAATGTCGGAGTGGCAGATGCCGGCAAATTTGATGTCGATGACAACATCGTCGTCGTTCGGCTCACGGCGTTCGAAGGTGAACGGGGTAAGCGGCTTCGACGCGTCGGTGGCTGCATAGCCTCTGGCAATAGCCATCTGAAGTATCCTTTCGGGGTTGGGAAAGTGATGGCGGATCATGCTATGGATGGGTTGCGACGCGTTAGAGCGATCCTCCAAGCTTTTTGCACGATCCTGCAAAAAACGATGCGGTACTATTTGCGGAAACCGGAGCACTCTCTAGATAGATGTCATCAGACATATCGCCGCCTTTTTTCGGGGATTTCCCATGACCTTGCCTTTCAATCTCTACTCCGAGATCGTTTCCCTCGCCGGGCGCCATGCAAGCGAGGACGGCGAAAACCAGACGGCAATCGAGGCGCTTGGCATCAGCCGGCGATCTGCACCGAGCGCACCCTGTCACGGCAGCTACCGTCCCTGTCTCGCGATGGTGATCCAAGGGGCAAAAAGCCTGCAATTAGGAACGGATACCATCAATTACGGTGCCGGTGACTACCTGTTGACGTCACTTGATCTGCCGGTTGCCTGGCGTGTGGTCGAGGCCAGCAAGGAAGTGCCGCATTTCTGTATCTCCTTCGCGCTCAGCAGTGAAAAGCTACTGGACCTGATGAGCCGAGCTCATATCGAGCGCCCCGCCGAACAGGTGAACGGACAGCGAGGGATCATGGTCAACACGGCGACACCGGAGTTGCTCGATGCTGCAATCCGGCTGATGCGTTTGCTTGATCGTCCAGATGACATTCCGGCGATGGCACCGCTGATCGAACAGGAAATTCTCTATCGAATTCTGACCGGGCCGGCCGGTGGGCAGTTGATGAACATCGTAGCTTCGGACAGTCAGGGCAACCGTATCGCCCGGGCCATCGCCTGGCTGCGCGAGAATTTTGCGCGCCAATTGCGCATCGAAGAACTTGCCGAGCATGTCGGGATGAGCGTTTCGTCTTTCCATCACCATTTCAAGTCCATCACGGCCATGACGCCGGTCCAGTATCAGAAGCAGTTGCGGCTGCATGAGGCACGGCGGCTGATGCTGCTGGAACGGTTGGATGCCGGCACGGCAGGTCATCGCGTCGGGTATCAAAGTCCGTCCCAGTTCAGTCGCGAATATAGCCGCGTTTACGGTGTATCGCCGTCGCGGGATATCGGTGCTGCGCGGGAAACGATGGCGGCCGAATAGGCAGCAGCCCGCCGCCTTGGTAACAATCTTTCGTTTGGTGTGTCTCTCGCATTGTATTGCTGCGTCGCACCAATTCTTTCCTTTCTTTAAGAAAGCGCTTGACCGGAAAGCTCTCTCCGCATAAACGTCTCTCGAACCGTACCGTACGGTACATTAATCGAGCCTCTGGAGTGGAAAAGCGTGGCCTCGGAATCGATCACAGCGCAGGAATTTTCGCCGCGCCAGAACGTTGTTCTGGACCAGGCATTGCGTCTTCTGGTCGAGGGTGGCGAGAAAGCGTTGACGACATCGGGCCTGGCACGGGCCGCGAACTGTTCGAAGGAAAGTCTCTACAAGTGGTTCGGCGACCGCGACGGTTTGCTGGCTGCGATGATTACCTTTCAGCAGAGCAAGGTTCGTACCTTCGAAAAGGCGGGCGACCGCGTTTCCGCTCCACAGCTTTCCGATCATCTGGAAGTGTTTGCGCATGATCTGCTGGACGTTCTGGCAGGTGATGTTTCGCTTGCACTCAACCGTCTCGCAATCGGGCAGGCGAGCCGCGACGGCTCCAAGCTTGGCGATCTCCTTCTCGAGCGTGGTCGTCGCCAGATCGATCGGCGCGCCCGCGGGCTGATTGAAGCGGGTCGCCGTTCCGGTTACCTGCGGTTCGATGACGTTGAAGAGGCGTATCGCAGTTTTTACGGCCTGATCGTTTCCGACCTGCATGTCCGCATGCTGTTGGGCGAAACGCCAGGCAAGGATTTCTCCGCAAGGGCGAAGAAGGCCGTTGTTGCCTTTCTGACCCTTTACGGAACGGAAAAAGTTCATTCGGAACTGGGCGGCAAGGTCGCCTGAGGGTTCCGGTTCAGACAAACAGAGACAAGCATTAGGGAAGGACCATCAAATGCGCGTTTATTATGATCGTGATGCAGATCTCAACCTCATCAAGGCAAAGAACGTCGTTATCGTCGGCTACGGCTCCCAGGGTCGCGCTCACGCGCTGAACCTGAAGGATTCCGGCGCGAAGAACGTCGTTATTGCTCTGAAGGCCGGTTCGCCGACCGTCAAGAAGGCTGAAGCCGATGGCTTCAAGGTCATGACCGTTGCTGAAGCTGCCAAGTGGGGCGACCTCATCATGATGGCGACCCCGGACGAACTCCAGGCTGACATCTACAAGGCCGACATCGCCGGCAACATCCGTGACGGCGCTGCTATTGCTTTCGCACACGGCCTCAACGTTCACTTCGGCCTCATCGAGCCGAAGGCTTCGCTCGACGTCGTCATGATCGCACCGAAGGGCCCTGGCCATACGGTTCGCGGCGAATACCAGAAGGGCGGCGGCGTTCCTTGCCTCGTTGCTGTTCACCAGAACGCTTCGGGCAACGCTCTTGAAGTTGCTCTCTCTTACGCTTGCGGCGTTGGTGGCGGTCGTTCGGGCATCATCGAAACCAACTTCAAGGAAGAGTGCGAAACCGACCTCTTCGGCGAACAGGTTGTTCTCTGCGGCGGTCTCGTCGAACTGATCCGCGCTGGTTTCGAAACCCTGGTTGAAGCCGGTTACGCTCCGGAAATGGCTTATTTCGAGTGCTTGCACGAAGTGAAGCTGATCGTCGACCTGATCTATGAAGGCGGCATCGCCAACATGAACTACTCGATCTCCAACACGGCCGAGTGGGGCGAATACGTCACCGGTCCGCGCATCATCACGGCTGAGACCAAGGCTGAAATGAAGCGCGTTCTGCACGACATCCAGACCGGCAAGTTCACCTCCGAGTGGATGCAGGAATGGAAGGCTGGCGGCGCACGCTTCAAGGGCATTCGTCGTAACAACGACTCGCACCAGATCGAAGAAGTTGGCGCGAAGCTGCGTGGCATGATGCCGTGGATCGGCAAGAACAAGCTGGTCGACAAGGCTGTCAACTAAGCTTTGACGCCTGGACTGAAATGAAGAAGGCCGGAGTGAAAGCTCCGGCCTTTCTGTTTGTGTTTATGATCCCTGTGGCGGGATCACGCCCTTCGTCAACAGAAAACACCCGTAGAAGCGCGTTTCGCCGGTGGTGATGACGCAATAGGCTTCCTTGGCCTTCTCATAAAATGCGAAGCGCTCGATGCCGTACATTGGCGCTGATTTGCCCTCCGCTGAATCGATCTCTTTTTGCGCTTCCGCTTGAACCGCTTCGATCTGGTTCGGAGCGCCCATCACTTCCATGCGACCCACGGAGGGCTGGAGAGGGGTGTCCAGCGGCAGCACGGAAAGAATCGCCTTTATCGCGCGGGCCGCCGAGATGTTTTCCATGCGCAAAACCTGACCGACGCTGGTATATTGCGCGACGCTGTCTGACGGAAAATTGGTGTCCGTCACGACCAGGGTGTCGCCATGACCCATGGCGCGAAGTGCGTGCAGCACATCCGCGTTGAGTGCCGGATCGATGTTCTTGAGCATGCCATAACCTCCCATTCATGCCTGAGCCGTCTCGCGGCTTCCGGATTGCAATCCAGCCGGAAAACGCCGTCGCGTCAATCGCAATCGGATGATTGTTAAGCCTCGTGCGAGGGTATATTTGGCGTTGCCTGCAATTGAGATAATGCAGGCAAGTGGGCAGAAATAATTCGAAAAACTGATAAGTCAGTATTGCTGACGTATCGAAATATCTGTAAACATTCACGCATAAAAAACGACACAAGAGGAAACGTGCCCATGCTTGATTGGGAACATATTTTCGCCACGCGCTCGTCGCGCATGAAGGCGTCCGAAATCCGCGAGCTGCTGAAGCTGCTTGAACAGCCCGATATCATCTCTTTTGCGGGCGGTATTCCTGACCCGGCGCTGTTCCCGGACGAGGAATTCAAGCAGGCCTATTCCGACATATTTTCCGGCCCACAGGTCAATGCCGCGCTGCAGTATTCCGTCAGTGAGGGTTACAAGCCGCTGCGCGACTGGCTGGCCGGCGAGATGGGCAAGATCGGTATCGAGTGCACGGCCGAAAACGTCTTCATCGTGTCGGGTTCGCAGCAGGGTCTCGATTATCTCGGCAAGTTGTTCCTGTCGCCGAAGGACACCGCCCTCGTGACATGGCCGACCTATCTCGGCGCACTCTCGGCATTCAACGCCTATGAGCCGAACTACGACCAGCTCAATCCTGGTGGAAACCGCACACCGGCGACCTATCGCGACAATGCCGCCAAGCTCGGTGGCTCGGTCAAATTTGCTTACCTCTCTGCAGACTTCTCCAATCCTACCGGCGAAACGGTTGATCTGGAAGGGCGCAAGAAACTGCTGGAGCTCGCGGACGAACTCGATATTGCCGTTATCGAGGATGCGGCCTATCAGTCGTTGCGTTACGACGGCGAGCCTGTCCCGCCAATCATGTCGCTCGATATTGCCCGTTCCGGCGGCATCGAGAAGACCCGCACCATTTATTGCGGCAGCTTCTCGAAGACGCTGGCACCCGGTCTTCGCGTTGGCTGGATTGTTGCGTCCACGCCTGTCATCCGCAAGCTGGTGCTGATGAAGCAGGCAGCAGATCTGCATTCGTCGACCATCAACCAGATCGCGATCGAACACGTTGCCTCGCGTGGTTTCGACAAGCAGGTCGCCAAGGTCAAGGCAGCTTACAGCGCCCGTCGCGATGCGATGTTGGCAGCGCTTGCGAAATACATGCCTGAGGGCACGCGCTGGACAAAGCCGGAAGGCGGCATGTTCATCTGGCTGACGTTGCCTGAAGGAATGGACGGCGCCGCTTTGCTGGCGAAATCCATCGCCACCGAGAAGGTTGCTTTCGTTCCGGGGCGCGCCTTCTATGCGGATGGTTCGGGCGCGAACACGTTGCGCATCAGTTTCTCCTGCGCCAACGAAGCAATGATCGAAGAAGGCATGAAGCGTCTTGGCCGCTTGATCGCTGCAGCGCAGGTCAATGAACTGAACAACGAGACGATAGCTGCGATCTGAGCCTTTCATGGTCCAATATGCCGACCCTTCCGCCAGAAAGGCGGGAGGGTTTTTCATTTACGGTGGCAAGACGTCTTCTCTGTCACATACGTGTTATGCAAGCGTGTTTTAGCGGTCCCGAATTTCAACAGGGAATGGACCCATGAAGACGCTGCTTTCCGCTTTCACTGCGATCGTCTCACTCGGCTTTATTGCAACCGCTGCCAACGCGGCCGACCTGGTGCTTTACACCAGCCAGCCAAACGAGGATGCACAGGCGACCGTTGACGGCTTCAAGGCCGCAAACCCCGGCCTCGAGGTCGAGTGGGTTCGTGACGGAACACCGAAAATCATGGCCAAGCTGATGGCCGAAATCGACGCCGGCAATCCGGTTGCCGATGTGCTGCTGATTGCCGACACGGTGACGCTGGAGCGCATGAAGCAGGCCGGCCAGCTTCTCGCTCACAAGTCTGCGGAAGCCAAGAATATCGACGCGTCGCTCTACGATGCGGATGGCTATTATTATTCCACCAAGCTCATCACCACCGGCATCATGTACAACACTTCGGCAGCCATGAAGCCGAAGAGCTGGAAGGATCTTGCCAAGGCTGAAGCCAAGGGTCTGGTCACCATGCCGAGCCCGCTGACCTCGGGTGCTGCCCTTATCCATGCGCAGACGCTTGCCGCTTCCAAGGATCTCGGCTGGGATTATTACAAGGCGCTCAAGGCCAATGAGGCAGTTGCAGCCGGTGGCAATGGCGCCATCCTGAAGTCTGTCGCCTCCGGCGAAAAGGCCTACGGCGTTGTCGTTGACTACATGCCGATCCGTGAAAAGGCCAAAGGTGCTCCGGTTGAGTTCGTTTTCCCGGAAGAGGGCGTGTCCGCCGTGACCGAGCCGGTTGCAATCCTCAAGGGCACCAAGCACGAAGAAGCGGCCAAGAAGTTCGTTGACTATGTGCTCTCCGAAAAGGGCCAGCAGGGCTTCGTGAAGCTCGGTTACATCCCGGCTCGTGCAGATGCGGGTATGCCGGAAGGTTTCCCGGCCCGCGACACAATCAAGGTTCTGCCGCTCAACGCTGCCGATGCTCTGAAGAACTCCGAACAGGATCTGAAGACGTTCTCGGATATTTTCGGCTCCAAGGGCTGATAAAGCGACATGTCGCAATCCAATGCTTATGGAGGCAGCCAGCCACGCTGGCTGTTTCCTTTTGTGGTCTCGACCGTCTTTGTTCTGAGTGCACTGCCGCTCGGCCGTCTGGCCTATACGGGCGTCATCTCGGCACTGAATGGCAATATATGGCGTCTGCTTGCTGATCCTGCCTTGTGGGACGCGGTGCTCAACACCTTGTCCACCTCGTTCTTTGGCATGCTGATTTCACTTGCTATCGGCGGCGCCTTTGCGCTTGCGCTGACGCTTTGCGATGTGCGCGGCAAGTCGATCCTGAGCTTCCTGTTCATGCTGCCGATGATGATCCCGCCGCAGGTGACAGCACTCTCGTGGATCGGCATGACGGGCCCCTCAAGCACGCTTTTGAAGGCACTTGGTCTGGCGCCGCCCATCGGTTCGCCGCAACCGCTCTATTCCATTGCAGGTATTGCCCTGCTGCTCGGTGTGCAGCACGCGCCACTGGTGTTTCTGTCGCTGCGGTCCGGGCTGATGGCCCTGCCGCAGGATGGTATCGAGGCTGCCAAGCTTTCGGGTGCATCGCCACGCCGCGTACTGTTCGACATCATCCTGCCGCTTTCGACCCCCGGACTGATCGCTGGTGCAGCCATTTCCTTCGTTTCCGGTATCGGAAACTTCGGCATTCCGGCCATTCTCGGCATTCCGGCTTCGATCTTCACCTTGCCAACGCTGATCTACAGCCGTTTCGCCAGTTTCGGCTCCAGCACCTTTGGCGATATCGCCATTCTGTCGACGATGATCGCCATCATCTCCGTGGCCGGTCTCGCCCTGCAGGAGCGGGCGTTGAAGGGGCGGGACTATCGCATCATCGGTCTTTCAGGAAAGGCCGCAACGTTTCGGCTGTCCTACTGGCGCCCGGTCGTCGAAGCGGCGCTTTGGCTGATGTTGTTTTTCATGCTGGTCGCACCGCTGGCAGCCCTGGTTGCCAGCTCTCTTGCGCCGGCTTACGGTGTGCCGTTGACACTCAAGACGGCGACGTTGCACGCCTATGAGGAACTGCTTTACCGGCAGACGGTGACGCGCACCGCATTCCGCAATTCTCTGTTTCTCGCCTCCGCGACATCGATATGTCTCCTGGCAGTGACGATCTTGACGGCCTATTTCCTGGTGCGTGGCAAGAGCCGTTTCATGTTCGTCTTGTCGGCTCTAGTCGACATTCCCTATGCACTGCCAGGGGTGGTGATTTCGGTATCATTCGTTTTGCTGTTTGCAGCCCCCATTCCGCTTCTCGGCGTGACGCTTTACGGAACGATCTGGATCATCATGCTGGCCTATTTCTCGTCCTTCTTTGCTGTCAGTCTGAAGCCGATGGTCAGCGCCTTCCTGCAGTTCGACCCGTCGCTGGAAGAGGCGGCGCGATTGTCGGGGGCGGGGTTCTGGCAACGGATGAAGGATATCATTCTGCCACTGGTGGGACCGGCAGCGGGTGCATCCGTCATTCTGGTGTTCCTGATCGCCTGCAATGAACTGACCGTTTCCGCGCTTCTCTGGTCGGCGGGAACACAGACGCTTGGCGTATTGATCTACAATCTGGATGACAGCGGCAGTTTCGATCTCGCCTCGGCGCTTTCGGTACTGGTTGTCATCATGGTTATCTTGCTGATGTTGCTGCTGGAAATTCTGGGGTGCTATCTGCCGAAAGGAGTCGTGCCTTGGCGAAACTGATCCTCAACCGTCTTTCCAAGCGGTTCGCAGCGAATGCGAAACCCGCGGTCGACGATGTCTCGCTGACCGTCCGTGAAGGTGGTTTTCTGGCCCTGCTTGGCCCTTCGGGCTGCGGCAAGACGACCGTGCTGCGCATGATCGCGGGCTTCGAGCAACCATCCGATGGTTCCATTCTGCTGGGCGAACGGGTTCTGGCCGATGCTGCAACCATGGTGTCGCCGGAGCGGCGCAACATGGCGATGGTGTTCCAGTCCTATGCTCTCTGGCCGCATATGACGGTCGCGGACAATGCCGGTTATCCGCTGAAAGTGCGGGGCATTTCCGGCGAGAAATATCGCGAGAAGGTCCGCTCCGCGCTTTCTGCCGTCAGGCTGGAAGCGTTTGCCGACCGACGTCCGGCGGAGCTTTCCGGTGGCCAACGGCAGCGTGTGGCGCTCGCCCGCTGCCTGGTGACCGAACCGGATGTCGTGCTGCTCGATGAACCGCTCGCCAATCTCGATCGCCATCTGCGACAGGAGATGGAGGAAACCTTCCGGGAGTTTCATGCCCGCTCAGGCGCGACGATGGTGTATGTCACCCACGATCAGGCCGAGGCGATGGCGCTGGCAACCGATGTCGCCGTCATGTCGCATGGCAAACTGCTGCAGGTTGCGCCGCCAGCCGAGCTTTATGCAAGACCGGAAGGCAAACTCGTCGGTTCGTTGGTAGGGCAGGGAGCGATCCTTTCGCTGAAACTTGCCACCGGTGGACAACGCCAACTCGACTGGCCCGCATTGCAGATCGCATTGAATGGCGGTTCGGGGGATGCGCCGCTTGCGGATGTTCTGGTGCGGCCGCAGGATGTCGCTTTCGAGGACGGCGGGGTGATGACGACCGTCACTTCGGTTCTGTATGAGGGCGAGCGTTACGCCGTGCGGCTTGAACTCTCCGACGGCCAGTCGCTCAGAGCATACTCGCGCTTTCCTGTTGTTGCTGGAGAACGGTTGCCGGTTGCCATTCGCGAGGCATGGCATCTTTAGACGGTTGGCAAGCAGCACCGGCAGCGGCTAAGCTTTTCCTGTAAAACAGGAATGAATCATGTCGCTTCGGCTTGCTACCTTCAATATCGAGAACCTGCTGACCCGTTTCGATTTTACCGGCTTTCGCAACCAGACGCGGCGCGACAGGGCAATTCAGCTTTACGACATCCGCGACGAGGCAACATATCAGGCACTGGAGAGTGCCCGGCTTGTTGCCTCCACGGACGATACGCGCCAGCTTTCCGCTCTCGCCATCGCCGATACGGACGCCGATATCCTCTGCCTTCAAGAAGTGGACAACATGGCTGCCCTGCAGGCCTTCGAATACGGTTATCTCTACCGTATGGTCGGCAATGGTTATCGTCAGAAGTATCTGGTCGAAGGCAATGATAGTCGCGGTATCGATGTGGCCGTTGTCATGCGCGAGGAGACGCGCGATGGCGAACGGATCGAGGTGGTGGATATCAAGAGTCACGCTGCGGTAACCTATCGTAATCTTGGCCTGTTCAATGAAGAAATCGCCCTGACGAACCATATCGATGACAAGATCTTCAAGCGGGATTGTCTCGAAATCGATCTCAGGATTGGTGGAAAGCCGCTGACACTTTACGTCACGCATCTGAAATCCATGACAAATTCCCGCGAGGCAACCGATGCCCGTTACAGCACCATGCCGATCCGCGAGGCGGAGGCGATGGCTGTTCGACGTATCATCGAGGGACGTTGGGGTGCAGACAAGGCACGGCGAATGAACTTCGCCATCTGCGGCGACATGAACGACTATCAGGAACGTGTCATGATCGCCGGCGACAGGCGTAACGGCTACACCTTCACGCCAGTCAGCGAGGAGCGCAGCGCGCTCGACGTCTTCTCAAAAGACGGTTTTGCAGTGAACCCGATGTTGCGTCGGGATGTCATGGATCGCTGGACGCTCTATCATTCGCGTGGCCCGCTGGAGCAGCATCTGTGCCAGCTCGATTATATCTGGCTTTCTCCGCATCTGGCTGAAACCAATGCGACGCGCATTCCCGAAATTGTTCGGGCTGGCCAGCCCTATCGCACGATCTTTCCGCCGGGGCAGGAGGTGGAACGTTATCCCCGGACGGGATGGGATCGCCCGAAGGCCTCCGACCATTGTGCCGTGGTGATGACGCTGGACTTGATCTGACGTCTCTCTATCTCGCTCTATGCAGAGGCGATCTTTTGATAGTAGGTCGCCCAGACACGGTTTCGTCCAGCTCTCTTGGCCTGATAGAGCCGCTCATCCGCAACCGCGATCAGACTTTCCCAGTTGCTGACGGTGCGCGTTTCCTGCCAGACCACACCGAAGCTGGCCGTCAGCGAAATCCCATGCTCGTCATCGATGACATTGGCCTGTATGGCGCGTCGCAGACGATCCGCAGTCGCAGTTGCTGTGGCGTGGCTGACATCGTGCAGGACGATGACAAATTCTTCTCCGCCGTAACGTGCCAAGATATCGCTTTTCCTTAGGGCGCCCTTGAGAAGATCTGCGGTCTTCTGCAGAGCAAGATCTCCCATCGCGTGACCGAATTTATCGTTGATCGATTTGAAATGATCGATGTCGACGATCATCACGGTCAGCGTCGCAGACAGTTCCCTGTCATCAAGGGCCTTGCGCACGGATTTTTCGAGTGCACGACGATTGAAGACACCCGTCAGAGCATCGGTTTCGGAAAGCCGCCTTAATTGCTCGGCCAAGGCATGTTGCTGCTCTTCCATATCGCGCTTCTGCCGCAACTGCCCACGCAGGAAATCGAGTTCCTGAAACATCTTGCGCACTTCCGGCGCGACGCGGCTCTGATGCTCGACGTCCGCAAGATTACCTTCAGCAATTGCGGCAATCTGTGACCGGACCGATTGCATCGGCTGGAACAGTGCCGTCTTGTAGACTGCCACCAGTCTCAGCAGCACATACATGGCAATCGCCGCCAGCAGAACGGAGGCAATCCCATAGGACAGGGCCTTGTCCTTCATGGCCTCGGTTTTCGAACGTGTTTCGGCAAGGACGAGATCGCGCAGTATGTCGGCGGACTGCATGCCTCGAATGTAGGTCTGTGAAAAGTCGGTCACGCTTGGCCTCGCATCCGGCACGGCCATGGCAATCGTATTTTGCGCATACGCAAGCGCTTGACCGAAGTAGGAACTTTCAAGGTCTTTCAGCGCCATGTCGATTTTCGGAACGCCGAGATAGGCGGCCGTGTAGTTGTTCAGTGATGCTTTGAGCAGCGCGAGGCTTTGCAGATCCGCATCGAACTTTGCACGATAGGCCTGTCGTTCAGATGGGCTCGCTGAAAGGCTCATGACTACATAGGAGCCCAGGCGACCGATGCGGTCGCGCATGACGCCGGCTGTCGCCGTTGTGGCAATATCCATTGCGACATCGGGTGTTTCCTTGATGATGGCTGCTGCCAGTCTGCCGCGAAGCGTGTTGATGCTGTCTGCGCTCTGGAACATCAATTGTATGGCGTCAGCCATCTGCCTTCGGTCGCGCGTTGCGACCGGCAGATCGACAAAATCGTCAACGGCCGTACGCGACTGTGAGAGTTGCTGCTTGATGTCGGCGAAGACATTGGCCAATTGCGGTTGCTGGCGCAACTCCGGCTCGAACGCGACGCGTAGCTGTGCCAGTTTCTCGTCCGTTGCCTTTCTTGCCGAGGCCAGTGCGATAACAAGCGCTTCATCGGGCACATCTGCGCCCATAAGATTATTGGACGGTCCGCGTTCGGCAGACACGAGCCAAACGGAACGCAGCGCGATTTCGAAACGACTGAGTTGTTCGGCATTTATGCTGGATCTGACATAGTTGTTGACGCTTGGAGCTGCGGCAAGCGTCGCCAGCAACATGGAGCTCACGGCAATAAGAATGGTGCCTTTGAGCTGTGTCTTCTGGATGCTGGTGCGCATACGCGGATCATTCTCTTCGCTTGGTTGTATTTCATCACCATTATAGCTGTTTCATGTAAACACTTCGCTTATACCGCGATACGCACAGCGTTCATGACCTCATCGTGTTCTTGAACGGGTGTGGAAAACGAACATCTGAATACGATCTCGCCAGTTTTCGCTTTACACACGACGAGAATCTGTTACTTGGCATCTTACTGGATTGCCCTTGTAGCTCAGTTGGTAGAGCACCTGATTTGTAATCAGGGGGTCACGAGTTCGAACCTTGTCGGGGGCACCAGTTTTCTCTTGAAATTCAGCGCATTAAGAAAAATGATCTAGAAGGTCGTTTTATAGCGTGTTGCGCGTTTTACGGCTTGTTGCCGGCGTAACGGACCAGTTGCGCGTTGGACGGCCTTTCGCCTCGCGCAGAATATTCCTTCATTTTCCAGACCGGCGATCAAAAGTTTTCGGGCTGGCCTTGAGAACAGAGTGGCCATCGCGATGTTACGCCGTCGCCCGCACGATCTGATCGGCGAAGCTTGCTGCCGCCAGTGGCAGGATGCGTCCTCTGAGTTGGCACATGACGAGATCGGAGCGCGGGATGTCGCGTTCGTCGATGGGGCGACCGACGACGCCCATGCCGAACTCCTGGCGCGGAGCACCGACATCGATCTGGAACGAGATCATGTTCCCGCGCAGCACCAGACCGCGAAGCATTTCGAAGGAGTTGGACTCGGCCATGACATCGAAGCGAAAATCACGTCTGGCGATGACTTCATCGAGAACCTGTCTGCCTCCGAGGCTTTGATCGGGCAATGCGAGCGGATACCCGACACAGTCGGACAGTCGCAAGGTCTGCTTGGCGGTGAGAGGGTGGTCGTCGCGCATGATCGCGACAAGCCGCTGAGGCACTGAGGCCAGAATTCGCACAGCGGGTCGCATCACTGCCCGGTAGACGATGGCGAGGTCGACGTCGTAGTCGATCAGCGCGTTAATGGCCGCATTGTGGTCCATGACCTTGATGTCGAAGACGAGGCGAGGGTTTGCCTTGCGAAATTCGCCGATCTGTGAAGGCAGGAAGTCAAGCGCCAGTGCCTGACTGCAGGCAATCTTGACCGGACCGCGCCGGAGGCCACGCAGGTCTTCAACCTGAGAACTCAGGCGCTCCGCATCGGCGATCTGGCTGCGGGCGTAACGCACGAACATTTCGCCCGCTGCCGTCAATTTCACACCGCGCGCATGTCGTTCGAAGATCGGCGTATCAAGTTCAACTTCGAGATCCTGGATTTTCCGGTTCATTGCCGAGGCGGTGATGTTCATCTTTTCCGCCGCCAGGCGGATCGAGCCGACGCGTGCGATTTCAGATATCTGCTGCAACAGCTTGAGGTGGCGCATCGTCATCTCCGAGTGAGGCCTTTTTGGCACCGCTGAAACACAAGAATAGCGGTAGATGTATTCACTGAACAGTGGCATTGTCGCGTTGCAACATAACGAGCAGCCGGACACGGCGGCCCCAACTAACAAGATAAAGGGAACAAGCAATGGCTCACCACCAGATGAAAACGCGTGCCCGTATGGCAGCACTTGCCGCTATGACTGCGCTTGCAACATTCGCCACGGCGGCAGCTGCACAGGCCGAGACCAACATCAAGCTTGTTCTGAACTGGAAATATCAGGGGCCACAGGGTTTGCTATTCCTTGCCGAGGACAAGGGTTACTTCAAGGAGGAGGGTCTGAACGTCACCATGGACCAGGGAAACGGTTCGGGCGCTGCGGTTCCGCTGGTTGCCAATGGTGCCTATGACATGGGTTTTGGCGACATCAACGCCTTGATCGAGTTCGCCGCGAAGAAACCCGAGGATGCACCGGTTGGCGTCTTCATGATGTACAATCAGCCGCCTTTCACGATTGCCGTCAAAGCTGACAGCCCGATCAAATCACCCGCAGATTTTGCCGGCCATACTTTGGGTGGTGCTGCCAATGACGGCGCGCTCAAGCTGTTCCCGGCTTTCTGCTCGATCAGCAAGACGGATTGCTCGAAGGTGGAAGTCACCAACATGCAGCCCAACCTGCGCGAGCAGATGCTGATGAAAGGACAGGTCGACGGCGTTTTTGGTTACGTCAACACCATCCGCTTCAGCGCCAAGCTGATCGGTGTCGACCCTGACAAGGAAATCCGCTTCATCAAATACGGCGACTACGGCATGGATCTCTATTCCAACGCCATCATCGTTTCGAAGTCCTTCCTCAAGGAGAATCCCGAAGCGATCAAGGGGTTCCTGCGTGCGCTCAACAGAAGCATCAAGGATGCCATCAAGGACCCCGAAGCCGCCGTCGCTTCGGTTAAGACACGCGAATCGCTGCTCAAGACTGACGTCGAGCGTGAACGTTTCGATGCGACCATTGCCGACGAAATGGCGCATCCCGAAGTCGCCAAAGTTGGCCTTGGGGATGTCGATGAAGCGCGTCTTGCCAAGTCGATCGACATTCTGGTCAACGCCAATGGCCTGCCGCGCACGCCTGCCGTCGGCGAAGTCTTCGACCGCAGCTTCCTTCCGGCCAAGACCGATCTGTTGACTGCGGTCAACTAAAAGGGCGGCGCGTCAGGCGCCGTTTCCCTTTCATCCTCCAGATACTGAGAACGGAATACATCATGGACCTGAAGCTCACGGATAAAGTCGTGGTCATCACCGGCCCGGCAAAGGGCATGGGCGCAGCCATTACGCGGGCATTCGCCGCCGAAGGCAGCAAACTGGCACTCATCGGCCGAGACACCGCAGCCATTGAGCCTATTGCCGAAGAGCTTGAAGCAAAGGGCTGCGAGGCTATCGTCATTGGCTGCGATCTTACCGATGCGGCGCAGTGCGATGCGGCGGCTGCGAAAACACTCGAGACGTTCGGCCGTATCGATGTGCTGGTCAATGTCGCCGGCGGCTCCGGCCCGATGGGCAAGACAGGCGCCGAGACGACGCCGGAGGAGTTTGATGAGATCGTCACCTTGAACATGAATGGCTGCTTCCACACGATCCGCAGCGTTCTGCCGGCAATGATCGACCAGCGTTACGGCAAGGTCGTGAATGTCGGCGGCACCTTCGGCATGAAGGGGCGTGCCGGGCGTCTTGCCTATTCCGCTTCCAAATGGGGTCTGCGCGGCATTACCAAGAGCTTCGCGCTTGAGGTTGGTCAGCACAATGTCAACGTCAACTGTGTCGCCCCCGGCATGGTGGATGGCCCGCGCTTCCGCGACAAGGTTTGCAGGACGATGGCCCAAAAGCTCGGCATCACGGAAGAAGAGGCCGCCATTCGTCACGCCGAGGACTATGCGCTGAAACGCATCACCGTCGATGAAGACGTTGCCAATGCCTGCCTGTTTCTCGCCAGCGATGTATCCCGCCAGATCACCGGCGTCGATATGCCCGTCGATGGCGGTTGGGCCGCGCTCTAGGAAGGATGGAAGTCATGACCACAGATATCATCGCCGATCTCGTCATCCACGGCGGCACGATCGTGTCACCGGACACCGAGTACAAGGCCAGTATCGCAATCAAGGACGGTGCGATCCTGGCGATTGGCGAGCAGAGCGCCATGCCGAAGGCAAAAGAGGAACTTGACGCGACCGGTCTGCACATTCTTCCTGGCGCCATCGACGTCCATGTGCACTTCCGTGATCCCGGTTATGCGCAGAAGGAGGACTTTGCCTCGGGTACGGCAGCGGCAGCCTTCGGCGGTGTCACCACTGTCTTCGACATGCCCAACACCCTGCCGGCAATTTCCGACGCGGCATCGCTGAAGGAAAAGCACGCGATTGCCAGTGCCAAGGCGCATGTCGATTACGGCCTTTATGCTGTGCTTGGCGAGGACAGCCTGCCGCATATCGGTGAATTGATCGAAGGCGGCGTGATCGGCTTCAAATGCTACATGGGCAATACCTTCGGTCGCATCCCGTCGCCGACAACCGGTGCGATGCTGGAACTGTTCGAGATCGTCGCTCCGACCGGCAAACGCATTTCGCTGCATGCCGAAACGAACTCCATCATGGAGCGTCGCGAAGCGCGCCTTCGCCAGATGGGGCGCAGCGATCCACTTGCCCACCTTGCCGCCCGTCCGGCGGTGGTGGCAACGGAGGCGGTTGCCCGCGCCGCGATCCTTGCCGAATGGACCGGCGCGCGCATCCATATTCTCCACATCTCCTCAGCCGCAGAGCTTCGGCCGCTGGCGGATGCAAAGGCACGCGGCGTTGACATCACCGGTGAGACTTGCCCGCAATATCTGCTGTTGTCTGCGGATGATTATGAAGCCAAGCGCGGGGTTATCCGCGTCAATCCGCCGGTCCGTGAAGTTGAAAACCAGGACCCGATCTGGCAGGCGCTTGTTGATGGCACCATTGACATGATTGCCACTGATCACGCTCCGCATGCGCCTGAAGAAAAGACACGGGCCGATATCTGGACGGTCGATTGCGGTTTTCCCGGTGTGGAAACCCAGATGCCGCTGATGCTGACGGAAATAGCCCGCCGCGGGGCCAGCCTGTCGGATTATGTGCGCTGGAGTGCGGAGAACCCGGCAAAATCCTTCGGACTTTTCCCGAGGAAGGGCGCACTGATGGTTGGTTCGGATGCCGATATCGCCATTGTCGATACCAATCGTGCCTGGACGATCGATGATGCGCTGATCCAGTCTACGGCGAAAATCTCTCCCTGGCACGGGATGCGCGCAACTGCTCTGCCGATCCACACGATCGTTCGCGGCCGCTTTGCCATGAAGGATCGCCAACTTCAGGCAGATGCCCGCGGTTGGGGACGGTCGGTGCATGACATCCAGTCTATGCCGGTGCCGGACGTGCGAAACGAGAATCAGACGATTGCGGCCGTTACCTCTCAGGTGCCATCTCACACGGGGAGTGCGGCGGCATGACCATCGCTTTCGCTCCCGAAATTGCAGTCCGCAACGCAATCATCGATCTGGAAAGGGTGAACGTCACCTTCGGTGGCGAAAAGAACAAAACCGTCGCTCTGGCCGAAACATCGCTGCGGATCGAGAATGGCGAGTTCATCGCATTGGTCGGACCCTCCGGCTGCGGCAAGTCGACAATCCTCAAACTCGTTGCGGGAACACTCTCGCCGTCGGAGGGCCACATCTTCGTGGCCGGCCGTGAGATCGGCGCAAATGATGTCCGTATCGGCATGGCCTTCCAGAACCCGACACTGCTGCCATGGCTCAATGTGCGCGACAACGTCATGATGCCGCTGAAAATCGTTGCGCCATTCAAACATGCCTATGCGAAGAAAAAGAAAGGCGAATATCGCGATCGGGCCGAGGCTTTGCTGGAACAGGTGGGGTTATCCGGTTTCGGCGACAAGTTTCCCTGGCAGCTTTCAGGGGGAATGCAACAGCGCGCCTCGCTCTGCCGCGCGCTGATCCATGACCCGACGCTGCTGTTGCTCGACGAGCCGTTCGGCGCGCTCGACCAGTTCACCCGCGAGGAACTCTGGGAGATCATGCAGAACCTCTGGATCGAGAAGAAGCCGACCGTTCTGCTCGTGACCCATGACCTCAAGGAGGCCGCGTATCTGGCGTCGCGCATCTGCATCATGCAGGCCCGACCAGGGCGGATCATTGAGGATCGTGCAGTGCCCTTTGCCCGGCCGCGGACCATCGACATCTCGTTCGAACCCGAATTCGTATCCCTCACACAGAGGCTTCGCGAGCGCATCGTCGCGGCCCGGGCCGTCAAGGAGCATCAGCCATGAAGCCGGACACCAAACGTCGCGTTCTGTCAGCCTGCTGCATTCTCGGGGCCTTCGTCGCCTGGGAGTTGATCTGCCTCATGTTCGGCATATCTGAAATGGTTCTGCCGAGACCGACGCAGGCGATTTCAACGCTCATCACCCAGTTCCCGGCAATCTGGCCGCATGCCTTTCAGACCATCTACACGACGCTGGTCGGGCTTGGGCTTGGCATTCTTCTTGGTGTGCTTCTCGGCATGCTCATCGGCTCTTCGAAGCTTGCTTACGATGTGGCCTATCCGATGCTGGTCGGCTTTTCGTCAATCCCGAAAGTGGCGATCGTGCCGATCCTGGTCTTGTGGTTCGGGGCTGGAACCGTGCCAGCCATCTTGACCGCAATGGTGATGTGCATCTTCCCCATCGTCGTCAATGTCGCGACCGGGCTCGCCTCTACCGAACCGGAGTTGCAGGACGTCATGCGCACGCTGAAGGCGACGAAACTCGAAATCCTCTGGAATATCGGCCTGCCACGCACCATGCCGTATTTCTTCGCCTCACTGAAAGTCGCTGCGACGCTGGCGTTTGTCGGCACCGTCATTGCCGAAACCGTTGCATCGAACCGTGGCATCGGCAATCTGATGATGATCGCAAGCTCCAGCTTCGATGTGCCGCTGGTCTTTGCCGGATTGTTCATTCTCGCTGCGCTCGGTGTCACTCTCTACATCATCTTCTCGGCTATCGAGGCGCGAGTGACAGGTTGGGCCGTTCGCAGCGACAGTTTCGCCACCAACGGCTGACCGCTCCCCCCAAGGCATTCATGCAGGATTTACAGGACAATTTTCATGACCGAACTCACGATCACCGCCGGCCCGTTCACCTTCACCGCTCGCCTTGAAATGCAGGATGCACCGAAAACCTGCGCGGCCTTCCTGGAGCGCCTCCCTTATGACAGTCAGATCGTCCATGTCCGGTGGAGCGGTGAGGGCGTCTGGGTGCCGTTGGGGGATGAGGATTTTGGCGTGGGTTACGAGAACCACACCAGCCATCCCGCACCGGGCCACATCATCCTCTACCCCGGAGGTATCAGCGAAACGGAAATTCTGTTGGCCTATGGCGGCGTCGACTTCTCATCGAAAATGGGGCAGCTTGCCGGAAACCATTTCATCACACTGACATCGGGGCTGGAGAACTTGGCGGCACTTGGCAAGAAGACGCTCTGGGAAGGCGCACAGCCCATCCGTTTCGAACTGGCCTGAACCGATGGCCGAGCATGAGCTTTTTCCGGGCGTTGAGACGGTACACTGGGGTTACCTTGACGGGAACCTCTCACCGGTTCTCAGCATCGACAGCGGTGACATCGTGACCGTTCATTCGGTCAGCGGGTCTGCGGAAGAGGCCCCCGTCGGCCGATATCGCGTTCGCCCCGAACTTGGCGTCATCCACCAGACACTTGCGCCTGAACTTGGCCCGCACATCCTCACCGGGCCGATCCGCGTTAATGGCGCGGTGCCCGGCGACATGCTCAAAATCGACATTCTCGATGTCAGCCTGCGCGATGATTGGGGTTTCAACATCATCCGTCCAGGAAAGGGCGCGTTGCCCGACGATTTCGATGCATCAAGGACGGTGCATTTCGGTATCGACATGACGATGGGCACGATTGCTGCGCCCTGGGGAGGTACGCTTTTGGCGCGTCCTTTCTTTGGCGTTATTGCAACTGCTCCACGGCGTGAGGATGGCCGACGTTCATCTGTCGTGCCCGGTTATTTCGGCG
Organism: Agrobacterium tumefaciens; assembly: GCA_025559845.1. Classification (NCBI taxonomy): domain Bacteria; kingdom Pseudomonadati; phylum Pseudomonadota; class Alphaproteobacteria; order Hyphomicrobiales; family Rhizobiaceae; genus Agrobacterium; species Agrobacterium tumefaciens. The sequence goes on along the minus strand of CP048469.1, from coordinate 2,136,911 downwards.
GGAATATCGACAATAAGGAGCTGTCGTCAGGCTCGACGCTTTACCTGCCTGTATCCGTCGAAGGTGCTCTTGTCTCGATCGGAGATGGACACGCGGCCCAGGGCGATGGCGAGGTGTGTCTCACCGCTGTGGAGACCGGATTGTCTGGTCGTGTTCGGATCACGGTGATCAAAAATACCGACATTTCCGCTCCTTTTGCCGAGACATCGACTCACCTGATCTCTATGGGTTTCGACGAGGAGCTGGAGAGGGCGGTGCGCGAGGCTTTGCGTCACGCCATCACGCTTGTCCGGAAGCGAACGGGCATGAGCGCGGAGGATGCATATACCTTCTGCAGCGTTGCGGCGGACGTTCGGATCACCCAGCTCGTCAACATCAAAAAGGGGGCACATGTGATGATCCCCAAATCGGCGCTGTCGCCCGCCATGTCTGATCAGGGAATGCCATGATGATCCGTCATATCAAATCGATTGCCGTGTTTTGCGGCTCCAACCACGGTGCATCGGAAGAGTTTGCAGAAGGGGCGAGGGCGCTGGGGCGCGCACTTGGTAACGCCGGCATCCAACTCATATATGGTGGCACGACCAAGGGTTTGATGGGTGTTGTGGCCGACGCGGCACTGTCATCCGGTGGGGAGGTTCACGGCATCATCACCGCTCGCCTTCACGAAAAGGGTCACTCGCACGAGGGGCTGACCTTTTGTGAAGTGACGCAGACGCTTCGCGAACGCAAGCAACGCATGGCGGAACTGGCGGATGCCTTCATTGCTTTGCCTGGCGGCATCGGGACGATGGAGGAGTTCATGGAAGTCTGGACGATGAACCAGCTTTCCGAAATCGACAAGCCGATCGGTCTTTTGAATACACGGGGATTTTTCGACAGCTTCCTGGGCTTCATCGACCACATGGTTGTCGAGAAATTTCTGCCGGCCGCGCACCGACATTCGACCTCTGTTGACGCCAATGCGGAAGCCTTGATCGGAAAATTGCAGACCTATCAACGGGTTGATATTCCGAAGTGGCTGTGACGCTACGGCGCTGACAGCGGTCGTGGTTCGACCGCTGTGTTCCGGCAATGTGTTGCCTGTGTTCTACGGCTTCACGTGATAGAGCTTGTGGACGATGAACCAGTTTCCATCGCGTTCCAGCAGCGAAAGATATTCACAGAAGTCGGTGCCGTCGAAGCTGGTGGTCAGTTTGACGGAGGCGCTGTCGCCTTCCTTGTCTATCCCCAATATCTCGAAGGACGGATCGTGGTCGGGGAGACCGCGCTCGTTCTCCCTGATCTGGCCAACGAAATCATCGAGCGAAAGCCATTCGGTTTCTCCCAGATAATTCCCGACGATTGAGGCGCGCGGATCGAAAACATCGCGCATCAGCCCTTCATCCGCGTAGGCCATGGCATGAACATAGTCTGTGACGGTCTGTGTGATCGTTTGCGGCACCGGACTGACCCTCCCTTCAGATCGATGATCAAGAGTACACCCGTTGATGGTATTTCGCCATAACCCCTTGCCACGCAGTGTTTTTGCGCCCGCGGGTCAGCCGTAACTCTGTCTCGATCCTGTCGAGCAGAGTGCCTAGAAATCTCTTTCGTCGCGGCTGTCCACAATTTTGTCCGGCCTGCCTTTATAGTGGCCTTGGCCTCGACAAATTTCGGGACCAAGGGCTTTTCGCCCGGTTTTATATCGCTATGGCGGTGCATCCTTTTTAGGGTTTTACCGCTTTGACTGGTGCAGCAGGGGTGCTCGTGGCGCGCTTTTCGCCTATGATCAGTCCGCTGCCGTCAGGATATGTTCGGCATGCTGGTGAAGAGTTGCGTTTGAAGGTGTTTTCGTGATCGATCCTTATATATTGCTAGGTGTGGAGCGCGATGCCGACGAGGCTGCGATCAAATCCGCCTATCGGAAGGTGGCCAAGGCTGCTCATCCCGACAGCGGCGGTGACGCCGAGCAATTCGCGAAACTTCAGACAGCCTATGAACTGTTGAAGGACCCGGTACGCCGCAAGGTGTTCGACGATACCGGCTACGATCCGCAACTGGCCGATGCCAAGGATCTCAAGGGTCTGCTGATGCTGGAAACGCTCGTCAACGAGTTCATTCTCGATGAACGCGAGCCGGGCAGCTTCGATCCCGTGGCGGCGATGCGCCGCAAACTGACCGACGATATCCTGAAAAGTCGCTTTCACATTCTGGAACTTGAGCGGCACCGCACCCGTGTCCGCAAACATATGGACCGGTTGGGCAAAAAACCGGAAACCGATGTTCTCGGCTCCATGCTACGTGCCCGCAGCCAGTCGATTGCCGAGGCGATCCGCAATGCCGAGGCGCAGATCGAAGCAATCGAACAAGCCTATACGATGCTTGAAGGATATTCTTACGAACTGGAGGCCATGTCCTTGCCGCAACCCGTGCTGAAAGGCGAGGCTGCCGAGTAAGGCAAGGCTTTTTCTGCGCAGGCCATGATCGCAAAACCGCTTACACTTTTGCGCGGCCTGCTAGGGCCGGAACCGGTGCTGAAAGGCGAGGCTGCCGAGTACGGCAATGCTTATCTGCGCAGGCCACCGATCGATCAGGGGCCGTTGACCAGTGCCAGAATGAGCTGATGAACGCGACCGCCAGGTGAGAGTTCGTCTCGGTCAAAGTCTCTGCCGCGTTGTCGCTGTTCGTTGGACAATTCGCCCAGCCGCTGTTGCAGCACCGCACGGACTTTCTGACATCCCGGATCGCTTTCGGCCCGCAAGCCGACGCTATAGGCTTCGATCTTCTTCACCATGTCGACGATGTGCTCGCCATGCACCCGCTCGTGGGTTTCCACTCCGCTAATGAAGGTTTTCCAGCTCGCCGCGACGGCGGTCGGCAGCTTCGCCGGTGCCTTTGGCCAGGTGTAGATGATGGTGAGGTTGGGGCGCGCGGTGGCGAGCACGCAGGCGCCATCAGGTTGCGGGCGATAGTCACGCCGCCATGTCAGCTTGAACGTGGTGTGGGCGATGGCCTGCACGCCCGCCATGGGACCGCGCTCGCCGATGGAATCGTAAAGCGCTGCCCCTGAGTTGCCCGTGACGGTATAGGTCTTGATCTGCTCGGCTGGTTTCCAGTCTGCGGCCTGAGCCGAAGGCGCCAGCAAAGCCGACACTAAAGACGCTACGGTGAAAGTGAGCGAAGAGTATTTTGAGGCGGGCACGCATCGATCCTTGGATGGTTTTGCGGGCCGAAGATAGGCGAGGGGTGGGCGGCAAGGCAAGCGTTGCATCGGCCCCGCGACGGCATTTATCGCTGCGGCCATCTCCATACAAAAAGCCCCTGCGACGGATCGCAGGGGCCGCTTGTGACTGTAGGGGTGTCAGTCATCAAGCTTGTCGTAATCGAGCTTGGGCGCGTTTTGCAGCGCATCCTTGGTAGTGTCGACATAGGCTTTCCAGGTGCCATTGTCGTTGTTGATCGCAACGGATGCCGGGTCGAGAACCACGTAGCTCTTGTCGATGCCCAGGAAACCGCCGACGCTGGCAACGAGACCGATCACGGCCTTGCCTTCGCCAATGACCACATCTTCGATTTCGCCGATGTCCTCGCCCTTGGCATTGTAGATATCCATGCCATCGAGCTGCGAGGCGGTCAGGTCGGTCTTCTGCACGTTGACGAATTTCAGCGGACCACTGGCCTTCGTGCCCATGGTGAAGCCAGGGCCAGAAAGTGCCGCATCCGCACCAACTGCTGCAGGAGCCGTCTCGGCCGGTGCCGTGGTGGCGGTCTGCGCGAAGGCAACAGAAGAGGTCAGGGCTGCGACGGCAGCCAGTGCGAAAACCTTGTTTTTCATGATGTTTCTTCCCTTTGTATGCTGAACGTTGCGTTCGGGGAAGTAACGAAGGGAGGCGGAATTGGTTCCTGTGAGACGAAATGAAAAATCGTGTTTATGATGATCCGTGACCGTTCGTGCGCAGCACGAAATGGTTAAAGCAGCGGGAATAGAGGGAGGATGGCGTGGTCAAAAAAGCGTCGGAAAATGATATCGAGGAGACTGCAGCGTCAGATTTCATCGATCAGAAGATCGCCGACCTTGGCGATTGGCGAGGCGATATGCTGGCGCGTGTACGGGCCATTATCAAAAAGGCCGATCCAGACGTCGTGGAGGAGGTCAAATGGCGTGGGGTGCCCGTCTGGTCGCATGACGGTATCATCTGTACGGGCGAGACCTACAAGAGCGCCGTGAAATTGACCTTCGCCAAAGGGGCGTCGCTGGACGACCCAGGTCGTCTGTTCAATTCCAGCCTCGAAGGCAATACCCGGCGCGCCATCGATCTTCACGAGGGCGATAAGGTTGACGAGGAGGCACTGGCAGCCTTGATCCGCGCTGCTGCCGCGTTAAACGCTGTGGGGAAAGCCGCGAAGAAGCGGAAGTAAGCTCGCCAGAGGGATTGATAGAGACCTGGATCGCTAGTCCTGAGCAACATTCATGTCTTTGTCCCACTGGCTATCGATGAATTTCAGTGCGTCGATGATCGATATTTTCCATACGGACCAGAGGTGATCGCCATCGGTGATCCGTAACTCGGATTTACGGTTATCGGCCTGCAATGTCTCATGCAGGGCCACGGCGCCGCGCCACAGGTTGAAGCCATCGTCGTCGCCGACCGTCAGATAGGTTGCCGGTAAATCCTGGCTTTGAACAACGTGTCTGGCTATGAGTGTGAAAATGTTCTTGTCGTTGAACAGTCGTGCATCGAAGGGCGTACCGAAGGCGCCGGAAAAATGATCGCCGGTGGAAGGCAGCACGATGCCGCTGGTGATGGTGGCGCGGTCGATACGGTGAAAGAATGCGCTATCCTGAATGAGCCTGAGTTCGGCCGGCGTCTTGTCCACGTCTCCGGCCGGAACATTTTGCCAGATCGCGCCCGACAGGCTTGCGACCGCAGTGTATAAATCTTCGTGGCCGTAGGCGAGGCGGAGCGCACCGAACCCACCCATAGACAGGCCGGCGATCGCGCGTCCCTGCTTGTCCTTGCGTACGGGCATCGTCGTTTCGACGTGGAACCGAAGATCGCGGGTGATGGCCGTTTCGTAGTCACCCGGTCCCTCGATAGAACTCGAATCGACATACCAGCTATTTTTAGCGCCCGGCATTACCACCACAAGCGGACGGATCGTGCCCGATGCGATCATGCCGTCCAGCGTGTTTTCGATATTGCCGAGATCGCGCCAACTGTTCTGATCGCCGTCATGGCCATGCAGCAGATAGAGCACCGGCCAGCCGTTGTCCGGCGGGTCGCCATCCGGCCGGTAAATGTTGACGGAAAGATCACTCCCCAGCGCTTTGCTTTTGAAAGTGGCGTCTTCGATTTGTCCGGCGAACGCCGGCCCTGAAGCGAGAAACAAACAAAGTCTCGCCAGATTTTTTCGAAGCATGCCAATCTCCCTTGCGGGTCCCTAAACACAACCAACGTTTGTGGGAGTGCCGGGTTCCGGAGCGCTAGTCTGTCAACGTCCCGGCCTTCCCGTCTTGCCCTTGGTGCGGCCCTTGCGCTTTTCATCGACCGGGTCTTCGTAAGAGCCCGCGCCGACCTTGCCGCGCACGATCGGGCGCGGGTCGTCGGTGCGTTTTTCCGGTTGGCCTTCCAGCAGTGGTGAGAACCGTTTGCCCGGCTCATCCGGTTTGTCGGGGACTGCACCACGAACAGGTTTTTCGGTGCGGCCCACTGTCATCTCATCGAGGGTGTTCTTGCGGAACAGCGGTCTGGCGGTGTCTGTGCCTGGTCCCATGTCATCGAGTGACGGTTTGGTGAAGAGCGATTCACTGCCAGCGCCTTTGGAAGCCGCTTTTGCTCTGCCTCTCCCGCCTTCGGCGCTCGAAGCCTCTTCTCTGGCAATCGGGTCGTCCATGGCGGCGAGTTCGGCGGCCTTGAGGCGCTTGATTTCGTCGCGCAGTCGGGCGGCCTTTTCGAAGTCGAGATCGGCCGCGGCATCGCGCATGGACTTTTCCAGCGCGTTGAGATGGGCCTGCAGGTTGTTGCCAACGAGGTGGCCGCCATCGGCAAAGCCCTTACCGGAAACGCCGGAAATATCGGCTCTTACGTGATCCTTCTCATAAACAGAATCAAGAATATCGGAGATTTTGGCCTTGACCGATTCCGGCGTGATGCCGTTCTCTTCGTTATAAGCCATCTGCTTTTCGCGGCGACGGCTGGTCTCTTCCATCGCTCGCTTCATCGAGCCTGTGACGTTGTCGGCGTAAAGGATGACCTTGCCGTCGACGTTACGCGCCGCACGGCCAATGGTCTGGATGAGCGATGTTTCGGACCGCAGGAAGCCTTCCTTGTCGGCATCGAGAATGGCGACGAAGCCGCATTCGGGAATGTCCAGACCCTCGCGCAGCAGGTTGATACCCACCAGCACATCAAAGGCGCCGAGACGAAGATCGCGGATGATCTCGATACGCTCCAGCGTGTCGATATCCGAGTGCATGTAGCGCACGCGAACGCCCTGTTCGTGCAGATATTCGGTGAGGTCTTCCGCCATTCGTTTGGTCAGCACGGTGCAGAGGGTGCGATATCCCTTGGCGGCGGTTTCGCGGATTTCACCAAGGACGTCGTCCACCTGCGTACGTGCCGAGCGAACTTCCACCGGTGGATCGATCAGACCGGTCGGACGGATAACCTGTTCGGCGAACACGCCGCCGGCCATCTCCATTTCCCAGCCACCTGGCGTGGCGGAAACTGAAACGGTCTGCGGGCGCATGGCGTCCCATTCCTCGAAGCGCAGTGGGCGGTTGTCCATGCAGGATGGAAGGCGGAAGCCATATTCCGCCAGTGTCGCCTTGCGGCGAAAGTCGCCGCGATACATGCCACCGATCTGCGGAATGGTGACGTGGCTTTCATCGATAAAGATCAGGGCGTCGTCGGGAATATATTCGAACAGGGTCGGTGGCGGCTCGCCGGGATTGCGACCGGTGAGATAACGCGAATAGTTCTCGATGCCGGCACAGGAACCTGTCGCCTCAAGCATCTCGATATCGTAACGGGTGCGTTGTTCCAGACGTTGCGCTTCCAGAAGACGGCCGGCCTTTTCCAGTTCGGCAAGGCGCATTTTCAGCTCTTCCTTGATCGACTTGATGGCACCGTTCAGGGTCGGGCGTGGCGTCACATAGTGCGAGTTGGCATATATCTTGACCGATTGCAGGTCACCGGTTTTCTGGCCTGTCAGCGGATCGAATTCAGTGATGGATTCGATCTCGTCGCCCCACATGGAAATGCGCCAGGCGGCATCTTCCAAGTGGGCGGGGAAGATTTCGATGGTATCGCCACGCACCCGGAAGGAGCCGCGCACGAAATTGATGTCCTGCCGCTTGTACTGCTGGGCCACGAGGTCGGCCAGAAGCTGCCGCTGATCCAACCGGTCACCGACCTGCATCTGGAATGTCATGGCCGTATAGGTTTCGACCGAGCCGATACCGTAGATGCAGGAGACCGAGGCGACGATGATACAGTCGTCGCGCTCCAGAATGGCGCGGGTGGCGGCGTGGCGCATCCGGTCGATCTGCTCGTTGATCGACGATTCCTTCTCGATATAGGTATCCGAGCGCGGCACATAGGCTTCCGGCTGGTAATAGTCGTAGTAGGAAACGAAGTATTCGACCGCGTTGTTCGGGAAGAAGTTCTTGAATTCGGAGTAGAGCTGCGCGGCGAGCGTCTTGTTCGGTGCAAGGATGACAGCCGGACGCTGTGTCGCCTCGATCACCTTGGCCATGGTGAAGGTCTTGCCAGAGCCGGTGACGCCGAGCAGCACCTGGGAACGATCACCGGAATTGATACCTTCGACCAGATCGGCAATTGCGGTCGGCTGGTCGCCGGACGGTTTATATTCCGTAACCATCTCGATGGCGATGCCGCCTTCGGATTTCGGCGGGCGGGCAGGGCGGTGCGGCGTCCACAGCTTGCCGTCCTTGAACAGCGGATTGCCGCTTTCAATCAGCTTGGAGAGTGCGTCGACCGTCGCCGTCACGGCGCCGGGAGCGAGGGCGCCGGCATCTTCCAGCGAAACATCCAGACCGGCGACCGGATTAAGGCCGGCTGCCGCACGTGTTTTAGGGTCGGACGATCCGCCTATCGACACGCCACGCGCGGTTTTGGAGGCAGTCGTTTTCTTGGCTGTCTTCGCAGGCGCAGCCTTTTCGGCTTCCTTGCGGGCCTCGATCTCGATTTTTTTGCGGTGTTTGCCGGCCTTGGAGGCGATCTCGCGCTGTGTTTCAACAGAGGAGGCTTCTGCCTCTGCCTCGAGCTGCTTCACCCAGTCGGCAACGCTGCCGGAAAGCGGTGCGCCTTCAAACGGCGCCTGCGGCATTTCCTCGAACCCGGAGTTTGAGGATGTGGAATTTTTCGGTGATCTGGCCATGGCGAGAATATGGAGGGAGTCAGTGGAGAAAGGAAGGGGCGACGATGAAAAAATGAGTACAAAAGGGAAACGTCGTCTGCCTGGGAACCGAATGGCTGGATCTTCGTTTCTGCTGGCCGAAAACTGCGCTCAGCATTCGCAGTCGCTCGAAATTTTTGGCTGCAACGCCGGGATTTTCGGAAATCGGCGTTACACTTTTCGGTCCGATGCTCTAAGCCGTTTTCTATCTTCGTTTCCCAAGGATTTGTCATGCCCGCAATCAGCCCTGCTCACATCTGGCCTGTCCTGATGCTCGTTGCCTCCAATGTTTTCATGACCTTTGCCTGGTACGGGCACCTCAAGCACAAGGGCAGCGCCCTGTTTCTGGCCATTCTGGCGAGCTGGGGTATCGCTTTCTTCGAATATTGCCTTGCAGTACCGGCCAACAGGCTGGGATCGGAGGTCTATTCGACGGCGCAGCTCAAGACCATTCAGGAAGTCATTACGCTGGCGGTGTTCGCGCTGTTTTCGGTTTTCTGGCTGAAGGAAAGCATCACCATCAATCATGTCATCGGTTTTGCACTGATTGCGCTGGGCGCGTCGTTTATCTTCAGATCCTGATGGTCGAAGCGACGGCCGGGATTGCTCCCGGCCACAGTTATCAGATGTTTTTAGACGCCACGGCGCTTCTGGCGTGACTGCATCAAGAGATCGAGCAGCAACATGACAAGCAGGCTCATTCCGACCAATGGGAAGATGATGCCTCCCATGGCAAGGATGGCAATGAGCCCATAGAGCACGCGTCTGTCTTGCGGCATGGGTGGAACACCGAGAGAGCCCGTTGGGCGACGTTTCCACCACATGATGCCGCCGGAGGTGGCGAGCAAGATGATGCCGAGGCAGGCCAGGGTCAGCACGATCTGGTTCGTCAGGCCAAATTGCTGTCCCATATGCGTGTTGATGCCGAATTCCAGCGCCTTGCCGAGCGGTCCATAGTCGGCGTAGCTCATGTCGATCAATGGCTCGCCGCTATATTAATCGAGATGAATGACACGCTGTTTCTGAAGGTCGTCAGGATAAACAGAACCGCTATAGACGCCTCGCGGTATTGTCGGCAGGGCGACCACATAGCCCGGTGAAAGCCCGAGCTGATCGAAGCGTGCTACAGCCTGATCAACGCCGATAGAGGTAACAGGCAGGGTGCTTTCAGCGATGGGCCGCGTCATGTCTTCTGCGCTGTGCTGACCGTGGTCATGCCCTTGCGAGATCGGAATTTGAGCCTGTTCCAGTGACCAGGACGTTCTGGAAATCTCATCCAGTTTCTGGGTGGACATGGGGATGTTGATACGCACGCCCGAGGGATATCCGAAGTTGTTGCCATTGGCCCATTCGTTGACCTTGCCGCCCCAGACGCCCGACCAGGGCATGCCGGTAAGGGCGAGGAAAACGATGAAGATACCAGCGAAAATTCCGGTGACGGCATGGGTGTCGCGCCAGAAGACGCGCTTCTTCGGCGTGCCGCGCACAGACAGCACGCCGCCGGTCTGTTTGCGCGGCCACCAGAGATAGATGCCGGTTGCGACCAGCAGGATGGACCAGCCCGCCGCGATCTCGATGAGGTAACGTGCATAGGTGCCAAAATATTTCAGGCTGTGCAGATAACGGATCGTCCACATGACGGTACCGCGATCCGGAAGCGAGCCGAGAGCCTCGCGTGTATAAGGATCGACATAAACGGCGCGCCTGCCATCCGTCGTGTTGACGGTGATCTCTACCGAGGCGGCGGGGTCGCTTGGCGTGGTGTATTTGACTGCCGTGCCGGGAACCGCTGCAAGCGCGGCGGCGATGATCTCGGATGGAAGCGCTCTCGGCGCGTTTTGTACTGCTTCGACACGCTTGATATTGGCGTGGATGACGTTGTCCAGTTCATCCTTGAACAGATAAAGCGCGCCGGTGACAGCAAGCGTTACCATGAACGGCAGGACGAAAAGACCGGCATAAAAGTGCCAGCGCCAGACGGCGCGGTAAAGGCTGGTGGACGAAGATTGCGCACGCGGGCGCTCCCCTTCGACAGAAGTGGTGACGGACATGGGTGTCTCCGCAAGATAAGGATAGTCCGGCCTTTCCCGGCCGGATGGTTCATGCGTCAGATCTGCAGAGAAAGGGGTGGGGCGCGGGCTCGAGAATCCCTGTTGGGCGGAGAGGGCGGCAGGGCCGCGTCGGCTGGTAGGACGGCGATCTGCACCTTCGGGATAATGTCGGCGGGCAGGTCATCAGGGGTGACGGGAAGGGCGGCCGTAGAGAGGGAAGCAAGGCGGCAAAGCGCGCCGCAGCAATTGTTGGCCAGTTTGGAGGCTGGATTTTCCTTGCCAGTCGCACCATCAGGGGAATGGGTGGAGCAGATAACGTCGCCCGCTGCGAGGGCCGCTGCCGCCATGCTGCCGTTAGCAGCGCCATTTACAAGGCCCTGCAACAGGAACAGCAAAAGCGCCAGCGTGGCGATGGCGCCAGCCGAACTGCGATCCTGCATGATCTTGCGAATAAACCTCATGGCTTGTGAGGTGCCATATTCTTCTTCCGATGTCACTGCGACAAAGGTGATCCCGGGCTGACGGCGCAAAGCGGCGCAATCGTCGGCACCCTGCATTCGTGCTATAAGGGTGCCCATGATCGAGAAAAGCCAACCGAAGCTGCTCTCCAGCGGCAACCCGCAGATCCCTTTGGGCCATGGCAACGAGCCGGTTCAGGCTTATATTACTGCGATGCCGGGCTGGAAATCCGGGATTGGCCGCCGTGTCGACCGGATCGTGGAGGACGTGTTTCCGGCTGTCCGAAAAGCCGTGAAATGGAATACGCCGCTTTACGGTAAAGAGGATGGCTGGTTCTGCTCGATGTACTGCTACAAAAAATACGTTCAGCTTGCTTTCATGCGAGGAAGTGCGCTCATGCCCGTTCCACCGGTGGCTTCGAAACAGGCTAATGTGCGATACTTCAATATCTACGAGGACGATATTCTGGATGAAGCCCAGCTCGCGGACTGGGTGAAACAGGCCGCGGCCCTGCCGGGCCATAATTTCTGACGACTGCTCAGGTCAGCAGGTCGTAAGTGCGGAAAATCCAGACGACCTGATAGATCAGTGCGAAGGCGATGAGGCCTTGGTGGAAGCGGCGATTGGCAACGAAAGCCGCTGTCGTGAACAAAGCCACGAACACGATGTTGCGGAGGATATATTCCAGACCAAGAGCGGCGAAATAATCGCGGCCTTTCAGCAGTGTGTCGGCAATATCGGTGACGAAGAGCGCGGCCAGAAACGCAAAAAACCAGCCTTTGCGCGAGAAAAAATAATCTTCGTATCCGGTGTATTCCTTCATTTCCGTCGGGAACAGCAGCGCGCAGAGAAAATAAAACAGCGAGCAGAACAGGATGAGAAAAAGGAATGCTCCGAAGCCCAGCACGTGGCCGGATGCCGCCAGGCGGTGTTCCCACCACCAGAAATGCACGAGCATGAGAAACAGAAACGCCACCCAGCCGAGATGGACGAGATAGATACGTTCCTTTTTCGGATGCTGTACGAAACCGGCGAGACCGGTCAGAAGGCGGGCGAGACTGAGGCCGACGACCATGCCCATGACGGCACGAATGTGCGAATAAGCTTCCGCAGCATTGACGGCGGCCTCCATGGTCTTACTCCGCCGGCGGAATGGGGGTGGGCTTACCTTCTTCGTCCATCGCCACCATGATGAAGGTTCCGGCGGTGACCTTTTCCAGCTTGTCGAAGCGTGAGCGCTGCGCCCATGCTTCCACGGAAAGGGTGATGGAAGTCCGGCCGACGCGAACGATCTCTGTGTAGATCGACAGCGTGTCACCGATCTTGACCGGCAGTTCGAAGGCCATTTCCTTCACCGCTGCCGTCACGACGCGACAGCGAGCACGTTCGGCGGCGCGGATGCCGCTGGCCAAGTCCATCTGCGACATGACCCAGCCACCGAAAATGTCGCCCGCCGGATTTGCATCTGCGGGCATGGCGAGCGTTCTAAGCGTCAGTTCGCCGGTCGGTTTGATCATATCGGGCATCGTATCCTGGTCTCCATGCGTGCAAATAAGGCGCAGCATGCGTCGCGCCTTATTTTTTCGCAAGAAAGACGTGCCTTACGACGAGGCTTTTCCCAGGAATTGCTGTGTTGCGTAGAGGGCGATCGCCGCCGCATTCGAAACGTTCAGCGATTTGATTTCGCCCGGCATGTCGAGACGCGCCAGCGCCGAAACGGTTTCGCGCGTCTTCTGGCGCAGTCCCTTGCCTTCGGCGCCAAGCACCAGGGCAATCTTGTCACCACTGAATGTCTGCTCGATCGGGGCAGGGCCTTCCGAATCCAGTCCGATGGATGTGAAACCCAGCTTGTGCAGTTCACCCAACGCGTCGGCGAGATTGGTGATCTGGATATAGGGAATGAGTTCCAGTGCGCCGGACGCCGATTTCGCCAGCACGCCGGATTCGGTCGGGCTGTGGCGCATCGTGGTAATCAGCGCGCCAGCATTGAATGCGACGGCTGAGCGCATGATGGCGCCGACATTGTGCGGATCGGTGACCTGATCCAGAACGAGGATCAAGGGGCTGTCTTTCAGCGCACCCAGTCTTTTTACCGGCAGGGGCTTGGTTTCCAGCATCACACCCTGGTGGATTGCCTCGGGGCCAAGCACCTTGTCGATATCCTGGGGGGAAACGAACTCGACCGGAAAGGACTGGCCTTCCGCTTCGCCAATGTCTAGACGGGCAAAAGCGTTCTGCGTGACCGACAGCTTGATGATCTGCCTCTCTTTATTGGAAAGGGCGGCACGCACCGTATGCAGTCCGTAAAGATAGACCTGATCCGCTGCGAGTTGCGGCGGCTTCCAGTCATCCGCGCCTTTATGCTTGCGCTTCTGTTGGGGAGGGGTCGGGATTTCGCCACGCTCACGCTTTGCATCGCGCACGGCGCGGCGAAGGTTGGCGTAGTGCGTATCGCGGGTGGATTTGTCTTTGGGGGCGTCGTTGCTCATGTCGCCTTATATCTCCGGCGTGTTGCCCGCACCAGCCCTGACAACGTCGGGCCTAATTATCTCCGGTCACGACAAACTATCCACAGGGCTTTGAAGGCGCACGAAATTTTTCGAAAAAATTCGTATGACACCGTGTTGACAGAAGCGAACGAGGCCGTCATATACGCCCCCACAGACGACGAACGGCGCAGCGCCGAACGGACATCTGGACAAAGCTTGGTCGCTTGATCCTCGCAGAATACTGGAGGGATGCCCGAGTGGTTAAAGGGGACGGACTGTAAATCCGTTGGCTCAGCCTACGTTGGTTCAAATCCAACTCCCTCCACCATTCTGCACGGATCGAAATCACCACCGCGGGTATAGCTCAATGGTAGAGCAGCAGCCTTCCAAGCTGAATACGCGGGTTCGATTCCCGCTACCCGCTCCAATTTAGGTTCTGTAGAGTTCCACTGAATTCTGCAAGCCATTGAAAACAGGGCCGAAAGGCCCTTTTTTCATTCCAGTGATGTCCACTGGAAACCGCCAACATCCGGGACTTTTAAGTCCATTTTTAAGTCCATGAATACGGGTGAGGCGCTTTCCGGTTTGTTGCTGGAGGAGCGAGGTCAACGAGACAAGCATCTAGTCCTGACTCATAGTTCAGGAGCTGGAGCATGGCACTCTCAGATATGGCCGCCCGGAACGCCAAGGCGACCGGCAAGGCTTACACCGTCAGCGATATCGACGGACTCTCCCTCGCGGTCTCTCCGACCGGAGGCAAGACCTGGCACTACCGTTACTATTGGGCTGGCAAGCAGAAGCGCATGTCGCTGGGCACATATCCGGAGGTAGGCCTCCGGGAAGCACGCGCCCTCCGCGATGCGGCGCGTGCGCTGCTGGCCAAGGGCATCAATCCCCGAGCGGATCGCAAGCAGAAGCGGCAGGCCGTCCGGCTGGCCGACGAACACACCTTCCAGGCCGTATTCGACAAGTGGGTCGAGCACCGCAGGCTTGTCCTCAAGGAGGGTCGGCAGAGCACGCTGACGCAGATCCTGCGCATCTTCGCCAAGGACATCCTTCCAACACTTGGAAAACGGCCCATCTATGAAATCCAACGGCCGGACCTTCTGGAGGTCGTTGCCAGGATTGAACGGCGGAAGGCGCTCAGCGTGGCAGAGAAGGTGCGTACCTGGTTCAGGCAAATGTTCCGCTACGCGCTGATCATCGTGCCCGGCTTGCCGCAGAACCCCGCGTTCGATCTGGATGTGGTGGCGCTGCCTATGCCTCCTGTTCGCCACAACCCGTTCCTGCGAATGGATGAACTGCCGGCGATGCTGTCACGGCTGCGCAAGTACCACGGCCGACTTCAGACCCAGCTCGGGCTGCGGCTGCTGTTCCTGACAGGGGTGCGTACCGGCGAGCTGCGTCTGGCGACACCGGATCAGTTTCATCTCGACCAGGGCCTATGGATCATTCCTCCGGAGGTCGTGAAACAGTTGCAGCTAGAGATGCGTAAGGAGGGCAAGCGCCCCGGTGATATTCCTCCCTACATCGTGCCTTTGTCGGCACAGGCCATGGAAATCGTTCAGTACATGCTGGAGCAGTTCAAGCCGGCACAGCGCTACCTGTTCTCCCACGGCTGGGACTTGAAGAAGCGCATCAGCGAGAACACCCTGAACCAGGCCCTCAAGCGTATGGGCTACACCGATCAACTAACGGGACACGGTATCCGGGCGACGATTTCGACCGCATTGAATGAAATCGGGTATCCGAAAGTCTGGGTCGACGCACAGCTTTCGCATTCAGACCCCGACAAGGTAAGCGCCGCCTACAACCACGCCGAATACGTGGAGCAACGCCGACGCATGATGCAGGATTGGGCTGATCGGCTTGATCTGTTCGAGCAGCATCAGGTCGAAGCCGCGAGCATGCACCTGACCGTCCATCTGGAAGGTGTTCCGGAGGTGCCTGATGAAGTGCCAGAGGGTGCTGAAGCAGCAATTCCACCTGCCCCCATTGTGTTGGTCTCGAAGCCTGGAGCAGGTATGCCGACGCTGCCGGACTCCGTGCATCGACTGTCCGCTATCACGAGACCGCGGACACCGCCGGTCTTGTCTGAAAGCCAACGCGAGCAACTGGAGCGGTTGGACATCTTCAATTCGCCACACCTTCTTTCCGCAGCCGATTTTGCGAAGATGGCTGGCAAGTCACGGCGATGGATCAGCTACGAGATCAGCGGTCGCAAGATGTTGGCACTCAGCCTCGGCAACCTGGGGCAGCGCGTACCGGACTGGCATTTCACGCTGCTGAAGCACAAGCTGATTCAGGCGGTGCTCAAGTTCGCACGCGAGGCGGACTCATGGGAAATCTACCGTGCGCTTTCCCAGCCGCACGATGACTTCAAGGGCCTTGCGCCGGTCGACGCGGTGACCGCGGAGAACCTGCATGAAGTCGTTATGTCGGTGTGCTTTTCGTTGAAGGACAATCAGGCGATGCTTCGGCTGGCATAGTCCTCAGTTGAACGACACAGACTGGTCGAGCTTGCGTGCTCGCTCGATCAGCCGTTCGATAGGCGAGGAAGACATGTCGTGAGTGCGAAGCAAATACGTACTCAGGTCGTTCGGTGATCCGGCCAGCGGACGCATAACGATGCCCAGCTTCCGCGCTTTATCGATGCGTGATTTTCCTGCGAAGCCGATCCCGTAGCCTGCAGCGACCAGAACGGCCATCAATTCGAAAGATCTGGCACGGTCAATCACGTTGAATTTCACCGTCGCTGAATTAAGCAATTCGATAACCCGGCGGCTAAGAGGTTCACAGTCTTCCGCGGACCAGAGCACCAGAGGGTACCGAACGACTTCTTCCAATGTAATTTCCTCGAACGCGAGTAGCGGTGAGAGTTCAGGAACAGCCACGGCAATCTCGTCGTGCCATAGCGCCTCGCTATCGAGATTGGCATTCGCCGGCGGAGCTATGGCAAACCCCAGATCGTAGCGGCCTTCCGCCACCCCCTGCACCTGTTCAGAAAACGACGTCTCCAGGAGGCAGATCTCTGTACGGGGTTCCTCTGCGCGCTGCTTTGCCAATAGCTCCGCAAGCGGCGCAGTGAAGGCTCCAAAGGAGATGGCTATCCGTATTGAATCAATGGGGTACTGGCTGTGCATGGCTGGCTCTCCCGTAAAGAAGGATGCGTTAGACAGAGCCAGATAATAGCAGGCCGCGTTTAATTAAACGTGGTTTAATTTGCGGTCTTCTTTCACGCTTTGAAAGATGCAAAAGCGTGAAATAAGGCGGGGCCGGCCTACAGGCAGTACAAGTTATGAAGCGGAGCCGGCCAAGGCTTTTGGCATGGCGGTGAAGGCGTTGAGAACGGAGCGCGGTACGGCGCAGGAGGCACTGGGAAATTTAGCCGGGATTGAGAGGGCGCACATGGGCAGGATCGAGCGGGGCGAACACATGCCCACCCTGGCACTGATCCTGCGAATTGCGGCTGCACTGGAATGCAGCGCGGCTCTTCTTATCGAAGAGACGGAAAGCTGCCTGAAGCTTGTTCGCGCAGGTACTTTGACGGAAGTGAAACACGTCAGCGACACTTGATGCTCTAACCGTGCGTCAGCAGGAGAGTTTTCCGTATCTGGTAACGCGGTCGCGGATCCTAGCTGACATTCTTCCATGCTGATGCAGGTACTTTGTCCCACAAATGGCCGTGGGTGATTTCGGCGCGCCGATGGTCGCAGGCCCCTTCAAATTCGCCCAGCTCAGAGGACGGAACACTGTCTTTCATGTGGCTGTAAACTTGCTCCAGTGTGTGCAAGGTCTGGCACCGTCGGAACTTCAACAGGTATTTCTTTCTTATCATTGATTGAGATTCCTTTTGATTGCATGAAAATTTGGAATGTCAGTTTTCACATAATAACAATCGGTTATGTTCGTGATTTATTAGGATTTATAATTAGTTTATTTTGTAATTGATATTTTTCGAGAATATATTTTTCGATGTGTACTCGCAACAAATATTGATAAACGAAGAATAGAATTGCACTTGGTGCTTTTGGTCGCGCTCGGCTTTGAACGAAGTGATTGAAGTCAAAAAAATAGAACGCATTGTTTTAGGGGAAGGGGCTAATCAAACTTCTCCGATCACACTCGTAAATCAAGCATAAGCGGGCCGCCCAAGCTTACGGCAAGGACCGGTACGATGGCGAATACGGTAGAGTCACCCCTCATCCATCCGGTCAATCAAGTAGCAGCTGCGACTGGCAGCTCTTGCATAGGTTGTCGTACAACTCCGTTATCGGCTTGTCGGGTTCCTTGCTGACGCTGAACTTTTGGATCATGTTTTTATCGACTGCCCGGTTGGTTCGTAGATGTTTGTTGCTGATGCCGGTGGTGACGTCGAACGTACCTCCCTTATTGCGTACTGGTTTTCGCAAGGGAGCATCCGCCCGGATGCGAGGACGGGAAGGCCATAAGTTTCAACCGCGCAATGCCTAATGATTGACGAGAACTCTGGAAAATTGTATAAATACTGACGGTATCTATCCAGCAATGGTCGCTTGTCCCCGAGACTCCATCGGTAGGCAACGACTTTGGGCCTCAAGCCCGGATAACTCATCGTACGCCCATGCCAGTTCTGGCATGGGATCAGCCAAAATATACATCGCGTCGCTATTGGGTGATGCTGACACTTGCGATGATCTGCAGGAACCATACGCCTATGAATACCAGAAAACAGGCCTATACCTCCTCTGGGGACAAGAAGGCCAAGGCAAAAAGTCGGAGCCGACTATCGATAGGTGCCGTCCGCAGCCCGGAGAGTACCGAGGCCATTCTGACCGCTGCCGCCGACCTCCTGGAGGAGAACGGCTACAGGGCGTTTACGCTGGACGCAGTGGTTGCCCGCGCTGGCGCCAGCAAGCCCACCATCTATCGTTGGTGGGGCAGCAAGGCTGCGTTGATCAGGGAAGTGTACGAACGTTCCGGCGAGGCTTCTCTGATCATTCCTGACACGGGGAATCTGGAACAGGATCTTAACGTTCATTTGTGCTCTTTATGGCACTGGTGGGCCTCGACCCGTTCCGGCGAGGCCCTGCGAAGCTTCATCACGGAAATCCAGTTAAATCCAGACTCGCTGGAAGAGTTTCGCGAGACTTTCCTGCCACGCAGGGAACGTACGATGCGGCATATTTTTGAACGCGCGGTTGCGCGGGGCGAAATTGAGGATACATCGGCCGTTGAAGCGGCTGCTGTGATGTTGACCGGGATGTCATGGCTGCATCTGCTCACAGGCAATCTGAAAGCCAGGCAGAATATCAAAGATGCTGTCCACATCGTGACATCAGGGCTTCGCGCCCCCTAACGATAAACAATGCGCGGTAGCGAGAGGTCCCTGCGGCCTTTCTTTTTTGTCCATATAGACACTAATGGTATCTATGAAAACTTTATCATCACCGCCGGAGCGTAGCATACGCTGCTCACCGCGAAGCGTGCACCTGCTGGCCGCGGCGCTGGTCAGTGGATCGGTTTTGACCGGATGTGTACCCGGGAATCTCAAGCCATCTTCGAGCATAGGCAATGCTGCCGACCTGGCAGCCAGCAGAGCACTGGACGGCATAACGGTTTCCGATGCCCACTGGCCACAGGAAAAGTGGTGGCGCGGTTTCGGCGACGCCCAGTTGGACCAACTTGTTGACGAGGCACTAGCCAGTAGTCCGACCTTACGGGGTGCCGCTGCACGGGTCCGCCAGGCGGAAGCGATGCAGAACATGGCACAGGCGCAGTTAATGCCCCACATGGATGCCAATATCTCCAGCACGCGCCAGCGGTATAGTGAGAACGGCACCACACCGGCAGTGATGGCTGGCACCTGGCAGACAGTTAACCAGGGCACGCTTAATGTCGGCTATGAACTGGACTTCTGGGGCAAGAACAGGGCCGCCGTCGAGGCGGCCCTGGGGCGTGGCAAAGCGATGGAAGTAGACCGCTATGCCACCCGGTTAATGTTGTCATCAGCAATCGTGCAGGCCTATATCGAGCTGCAGCAGAGCTATGAGCAACTGGCAATCGAACGTCAGATGCTCAGGCGACAAGAGCAGGTTTTGTCGCTTACGCAACAGCGATTTGCTGCGGAATTGGATTCGCAGATCGATATCAAGCAATCGCAGGCTGCCATCCCTGCAACCCGTGCCCGGATTGCGGCGCTGGGCGAATCGATGGAGTTGAGCCGTAACAGGCTCGCAGCCCTGCTTGGCAAGGGACCAGACCGGGGCCGCGCTATCACCACGCCGCAACTCAGGCGCCCCGATACAGTGACCATTCCCAGTGCCTTGCCTGCGGAGCTCCTGGGCCATCGCCCGGACATTGTCGCCCAACGCTGGCGCGTGGAGGCAGCAAGCCACGAGATCGAAGGCGCGAAGGCACGCTTTTATCCGAACATCAACCTGTCGGCTTTCGCCGGCTACCAGAGCCTCGGCTTTGATCAGCTCACCGAGGCCAGCAGCCGAATTCTGGGCATCGGGCCCGCCATCAGCCTGCCGATCTTCGAGGGGGGAAGGCTGCGCGCCAATCTGGCCGCGCAGAACGCCGCCTATGACATTGCGGTCGAGGATTACAACCAGACGCTGGTCGATGCGCTGCACGACATCTCGGACCAGCTCTCATCGATCCGCTGGCTGCGCGAGCGCATCGACCAGCAACAACAGGCGGTGCAGACGGCCGATGATGCCGCTAAGTTGGTCGATCAACGCTACGCCGCTGGACTGGCGACCTACATTCAGGTGCTGGCCACGCAAAGCGATGCGCTCTCGCAGCGGCGGCAACTCGTCCAGCTGCAATCCCGGGGTCTGGCCCTGGAAGCGAACCTGAGCCGTGCCCTGGGCGGCGGCTACGTTCCCGATTTGCCTCGTGATGGCGCCAAAGAATAAGGAATCCATGAACATGAATCAAAATACACAACCCGGTCTGGCACAAACGCCGCCCAGTCATCCGGACGACGGCAAAGCGCCCTTGCCGTTTCAGACACGTGGCCAGGCGGTAACCGCTGCGGTGATCTTGCTCCTGGTCGCTGGGGTCGCCTGGTATACCTTGCAAGGTACTGTCGAGCGGACCGAGGATGCCTATGTGGACGGCAACGTCGTGCAGGTGACCGCTCAGATCAGCGGCACCGTGACGGCTATCGGGGCCGACAACACTGACTATGTGAAAGCCGGTGCGCCGCTGGTCACGCTCAATCCGGTCGACCAGGAAGTTCAATTCGAGCGAGCCAGAACCGAACTGGCCAAGGCCACGCGGATGGCCCGGACGCAATATTCGCAGGTCCGGCAGTTGGAAGCCGAGGTTGCGCAGCGTCAGAACGATGTCCAGAAAGCCAGGACCGACCTGGCGCGCCGTACCCGGCTCGCCGCCAGCGGCGCCGTCTCACGCGAGGAGATCAGCCATGTAGAAGATGTGCTCAAGAATGCGCAGGCGGCCCTGACCGCAGTAGATCAGTCACTGGCGCAGCGCCGGGCAATGGTCGATGGCACCGATTTGCGCACACATCCTGATGTGCTCGCTGCCGCGACCAACCTGCGTGATGCGTATATAGCGCGGGCCCGCACGGCCATTCCGTCACCGGTGGATGGCACCGTGGCCAAACGCAGCGTGCAACTGGGACAACGTATCAGTCCGGGTGTGTCGCTGATGTCCGTGGTCCCGTTGGATCAGCTATGGGTCAACGCCAATTTCAAAGAGTCGCAGCTTGAGCATCTGCGCATAGGCCAGCCGGCCGAACTGACCGCTGATATCTACGGCCGTAGCGTGGTTTACCACGGGAAGATCGTGGGCCTGGATGCCGGAACCGGCAGTGCTTTTGCTTTGTTGCCCGCCCAGAACGCGACAGGCAACTGGATCAAGGTCACCCAGCGCGTGCCGGTCAGGATCGCGCTGGACCCGCAGGAGATCGCCCGCCAACCGCTGCGTGTAGGGCTGTCGATGCGCGTGTCGGTAAACGCCCAGGATCGCAGCGGCGAGATGATCTCAAAGGAAATCAAGCCTGGCTTCGTCTACAAGACCGAAGTCTATAACCATGAGTTGCAGGATGCCGACGCCATTGTGGAAGCGGTGATCCGGGATAACGAAGGGCAGCCGCAGACCGCGGCCGCGCAATAGGTTCGCCTTATGTACAGAAAACACGGCGCACTTCTGGCGACGGTTTGCCTGTTGTGCGGCCTGGAGTTTCTCCAGACCGGCATGATAGCTTTCGCCTCTGTCCCAATCCGCGGGGAGATTGACGCCAGCCCCGAGGAATACAGCCTGGTCGCAGCGCTCTACGCCTGCGTCGCCGTGGTCGTGATCGCCAAGCAGCGCTGGCTGACCGAACGCCTCGGCTGGCGCAACTACATGATCGGGTCGATCATCGTTTACATCGCAGGTGCTCTACTGTGCAGCCTGAGTCACAATCTGAGCACGTTTGCCATCGGTCGGGTGGTGATGGCGCTGGGTGGCGCTTCGTTCATGACGACGTCGCGTATCCTCGTCAATCACATACCCCCCGGACCCGGCCGCTTCGTCGGTATCAAGGTATTCGCCGTGGGCCTGGCCAGCGGCACCGCGGCTGCGCCGCTGGTCGCATCCCTGGCCGTCACACACGACACCTGGCAGGCCATGTTCTGGGTGCTGATCGCCTGCGCGCTGGTGGCTGCCGGGCTCTCGATTCGGTTCCTGCCCAGAGATCCCCACCCGGAGCAGGAACGCACACGGACCAGCCCCGCACGCTTGCTGCTACTGGCTCTCGGCTCGTTCTTCCTGCTGTACGTCCTGCAGCGGTCCTATTACGACTTCTATAACGACACCGGCATTATGCTGGTCTTCGCCACGCTGGCCGTGTTCGCACTCTATACCTACTTCCACGTTGAACATAACCATGAGCGCCCGTTACTGAAGATCCGCGAACTGATGACGCCGCGCTATGTCCTGGGCGTGGGTATGTTTTCTTTCAGCTACCTTATCCTGGGTTCCAACAACTACATCCTGCCGTTCTTCCTGCAAAGCGGCCTGGGCTATTCCTGGGAAACCATCGGCAAGTTCCAAGCTCTGGGACTCTCCGCGTCGCTGCTGACCTGGCTGGTGATGATGCGCGTGCTGCCCAGATACCCGGCGCCGAAGAAGTTCTTCGTCCTGGGGTTTCTTTCGCTGGCGGCCTTCGGCTGGCTGTTGTCCTCGCTGACGCCAGTCGCCGATATGTGGCTGCACATCCTGCCGGCGCTCGCGCTCAACGGCTGCTTTGTCATGCTGGTGCTGGCGACCACCGCGATGCAGACCTTCCGCGATGTCGGACATGAGGATGTGCTGTTCGCCCATGCGCAGCAGGTCAAGAATATGCTCGGGCAGATCGCAATGGCGGCGGGCACCAGCATTGCGACTATCTTCCTGCAATGGAGAAGCACGGTCCAATACGGCGCTTTAAATATCAGGCTGACTCATGAAGACCCCATCTTCACGCAACAACTGCAGCAACTCAGCCAGTTCTTTTCTTTGTCCCATGAAGCTGGGCAGGCCACCCAGATGGCCATGGCACAGGTCGCCCAGCAAATCAGCCAGCAGGCTTCCCTGATGGCGGGGATAGAGTTTTTCTGGATTGTGATCTGGATCGCCGTGAGTGCCGCGGTGCTTTCCGTCCTGCAAAAGGTGTTCCAGTGAAGGGATTGTCGTTGTTTCTGCAAGTGTTTCACACGGGTGCTTTGCACAAGAGGCGCCCAAATATCGTCCATGACCACTCGGGGTGGATATAACAGGAAAAGTCATATGAAATTAAATCTCCCCCTTCTCGCGCTGGCCGCAGGTGCCTTCGGCATTGGCGTCACCGAGTTCGCCCCGATGGGCATGCTACCCCTGATCGCCCATGATCTCGGTGTTTCCATTCCCACGGCAGGCATCCTGATCAGCGTCTACGCCCTGGGCGTGATGATTGGTGCGCCTCTCATGGCGCTGACGACCCGCCGCCTCCCCAGGCGCACGCTCCTGATCGGGCTAGCCGCGATCTTCACGTTTGGCAACCTGCTCGCCGCGGTTTCCGGCAGCTATGGCATGCTCCTGATGGCCAGGGTGATCACTTCGCTCAATCACGGCGCGTTTTTCGGCGTCGGTTCCGTCGTGGCGGCCGACCTCGCGCCCCCCCATCGCCGGGCGGCGGCAATCTCGGCCATGTTCATGGGGCTGACGATCGCCAACGTGGTGGGCGTGCCCCTGGCGACCTGGACGGGAGAAGTGCTGGGCTGGCGCGCCGCGTTCTGGGGAATCACCGGGATCGGCGTTTTCACGATGGCGGCGCTGTGGAAAACACTGCCGGCTATGCCGGCTCCGCCCGCGGGCAACGCCTATGCCGAACTGCGTGTGCTGGCGAGCCGCCCGGTCGGGATCGCGCTCGGGCTGACTGTGCTGAGTTCAAGCGCCATGTTCACGGTCTTCACCTATATCGTTCCCATGCTGCGGATCGAAACGGAGGCCTCGACTACTTTCGTGACGACCATGCTCGTCACCTATGGCGTCGGCCTCACGGTCGGAAACTGGCTCGGCGGCAAGTTCACGGACCGCTATCCGGACCGGACGCTTGCGATCTCGCTTGCCGCGCTTGTGATCACTCTGGTGCTCTTCGCCATCTTCATGCGCCACAGTGTGCCGACTGCCGTACTTGTGTTCCTGTGGGGCGTGGCCAGTTTCGCCGTGATGCCTCCCCTGCAGATGCGCGTCATGACCGCGGCGCAAGGTGCGCCGAGCCTGGCTTCCTCGGTGAACATCGGCGCCTTCAATCTCGGCAACGCGGTCGGCGCGGCGCTGGGCGGCGCTGTCATCGCGGCAGGGCTTGCCTACCCATTCGTCGCCGTGGCCGGAGCGGTGACGGCAGGGCTCGGGCTGGCTGTCCTGCTGATGCTCAGCGGCGGAGCGGGTCGCTCCTCCTCCGCGCCGGTGGATAACAGGCAACGTCCATGAACACTGACACCACAACGACCGTCTCTTCGGAAATCACCATTATCGGCGGCTCGCTGGCTGGGTTGACGCTGGCACTGGCCTGTGCGAGGCGGAATGTCCCCGTTCGCATCATCGAACGCACAACCGGGCACGTCCACGGCGGCGACAGCCTCAGCATCGATCTGGATGTGGTCGCCGCAACGGTGGGCTACGATCCGCGTACGCAACCCGTTTTGCCTGTGGTGCCTGCCTATCGTGAGCTGACGACCTGGCCAGCGCTCTACGCCTGGCTGCGCGGTCGCGTCGCCGCAACCCCCGGCATTGTTGTGGAAGAGGGCCGGGCCGTCGCCTCGCTCATGGACCTCGGCGACTGCGCGCGTGTCACTTTTGCCGATGGCAGCGAGCGAATTGCCGCTGCGGTGATTGGTGCCGACGGCTACCGCAGCGTCGTACGGCGCGCAATCGCGCCGGAAGACCCGTTCGCCCGCTATGCCGGCTATCTGGTGTGGCGCGGGCTGATCGAGGAACGGGCGCTGACGCATCCGGTTCCCTGGCCATCGGATGGGGGACTGTGGATCGAATTCTTGGAAGGCTATCGGCTGGTTGCAGCGGCGCTTCCCGGCCGCGACGGCTCGCTGGAAGCCGGGCGACGCCAGATCACCTTCGCCTGGTTTGACGCACATCGGGACGAACTGCTGCGCCGCACCGGTTGCCTGACAGGGGATGACCACATTGTCGGCACCCTCGGACGTGGGACAATCGATGGAGCGCTCAGGCAAGAACTGGCCGCGGTTGCACCACGGATATGGCCTGCCGAATGGGCGGAGGCGGTTGTGGCCGGCGTGAGTTCGACCGAGGTATTGAGTGGAGCCCCTATCTCCGAGTATAGACCCTCGCGTCTGGCGCGCGGCGCATTGGCTGTTGTGGGCGATGCTGCCCACGTCGTCTCGCCAATGACCGGGCGGGGTTATTTGACCGGGGTGGAAGATGCTGCGGTGCTGGCCCAGATACTGGCTTGCCGGGAAACATCTGAGCCCATCGCTACGGCACTCGCTCGCTATGAGGCGGCGCGACTGCCTTATGTTCGCGGGCTGGTTACGCATTCAAGCCGGATCAGCGCCGAATATCGCCGCTACGCTCAATCCAACAGTTCAGGTTTGCCGGGGCATACATGACAATCGCGTGACCGAACCGCTTCCATGCACCCGCTGCGCCCTTTGTGCGTCCCAATGGATTTACAAAGGGCCCGTTCAGTGGGTTTGGAACAGGAATTTGCCCGTGGCCTGCTGCAAATGATATGAATTTCGGACAGCCACGCCGGGTAACTTATTATTAATTCAGTTTTATTCTGTCGACCTTTGAGCCTTAGCTTTCACTCTGTTCCGCTGATCAGGCCATCCATGATCCCCTGTGAATCCAGGTTCACCAGAAAACATAACAGGGTGGTATTCCTGCTTGCTGTCACCGCAGATAACCCCTCATCGCGACTGCTGGCCGCGTCACCTTTTGCCAGGACAGAATCATCGATCCTTATCTCCCCATCCATTACATAGAGCCACTGAGCCATACCTGAATGCCAGGGAATGTCCGTGCTAACACCTTGTTCAAGGTTGATATCATAAACAATAACGTCCTGACGAATGTCCAACGGAGCATTTTGTCCTTCCGGCCCAGCCAGGAAGGCCCACTCATTCAGATCGCCCCCTCCCAGACGATCAAAAAACTGAACCCGAGCCTTCAAATCAGCATGGCGGGGACGGATATAAACCCGCAGTAATTCGGTAGCGACAAACGGTGTGGATTCTTCATGCCTGACGCCTTTTCCTGCATTCATCATCATCAGTTTCTTGGGTGAAAGCGCTATCCTCGTGCCGTCGCTGCCTTCATGCATCATTGAGCCGCGCCATATATAGCTCAGGATTTCATCGTTGGACTCCTCATGCATCTTGATAAGCGCCCCCGGATCAAGGTTGACATGATCGATCACTCCGATTGCACCAAAAGCGCTGCCATTTTTTCCTGACTCAATCCTGCCCGGGCGAATGCGCCGGATCCTGAAAGGACCATATTCAAATGCTGATGCGGGATCCGCACGTAAAATATTCATATCCAATTTCCAGTAGTATTCTCATTTTACTTAATACGTATCGAAAGGTTATCTATGATTTCAGTTCCTTTCGCCCGTAATTAATTATCTATACACTGTTATATAATGCATAAAAAAGACATTTTGTCGTCTCCTTGATGCAGAAATGACGAATCTTGATTGCTGGATCTGCGAAACGCACGCAAATCTAATTTCTGATCCTGCAAGCAGCCACCGTTGTTACAGCGATAGCCGAAATCATCAAGGTACCAGATCGCCGTTCAGGGGGGAGTTGACCTCTGTTTATGAAGCAACGAAGAAGATCTTGTATTCGGCAACCACCGCAAGGCTGCGCCAAATGTGGAATAATCAATTCCATTTTTTTTGAGCACGCCGATACTTATTAAGTCATAATCTAGCTGGAACAATCCGGACATCTTTCGGATCATGGTGTTTTTATCTATGGAACAGTAATTATACGGAAGCGACCATAATGACAGAGAACACATTATCCAGCACTGTAAACCGCCCTGTCGCCGTCATTGCCGGTGCCGGGGAAGGCAATGGCCAGGCACTGGCTCAGCGTTTTGCCGAAGCGGGCTATGCCGTCGCATTGCTTGCGCGCAATCTGGAGCGAACCCAGGGGCTTGCTGCCCAAATCGCCCATGCTCGCGCTTATGCCTGCGATGTAGGAGACGCCAACTCTGTCGCGGCAGCGTTTAACGCGATACGGACGGAGCTGGGTGAGACGGAGGTATTGTTGTTCAATGCCGGCTCGGGCGCGCTTTCCGACATTGAAATGATTACGCCGGAACAATTTGAATCAGCCTGGCGGGTCAACGCATTCGGCGCGTTGCTGTGTTCCAAACAGGTTATCCCGGCAATGAAAGCTCGTGGGAAAGGCAATATCCTGTTCATCGGGGCGACCGCGTCGCGCCGTGGAGGCGCAAATACGGCCGCATTTGCACCAGCTAAAGCCGCACAGCGCAGTCTGGCTGAATCCATGGCGCGTAAACTCTGGCCGGCAGGCATTCATGTTTCGCTGCTTATCATCGATGGCATTGTGGATCTTCCTGCGACGCGGGAAAAAATGCCCGACAAGGCCGCCGATGAATTCGTCTCCCCGGCCGCCGTGGCCGAAGCGGCTTACAGCCTGACCACCCAGTCGCGCCAGGGTTGGAGCTTTGAAACTGAAGTCAGACCTTACCGTGAACACTGGTAATGGAGCACTGGGCACTGGATAAAGATGCTTTAAGAGCATCGCAGGGTGATGCGTCGACAGGCGTAGCAAACGGTTCATCAACATGAACGTGCGCCAGAGCATCAGAGATGCTCTGGCTGGAGAGATACATATGACCGAAATGATCAAGATCGACCGTAGCCTGAAGCACAAGCATGGTTCAGGGGGATTTGGCATTGAAATACTCTGGCCGGGTATGGCTGAAAACTCAGGCGACAGCGGTATCGGCGCGATCGGCCGAATTGACCATGCCTTTATTCAGCCGGGTACGGTCATTGCCATGCATCCTCATCGGGATGACGAAATACTGACCTATGTGCGCGCAGGAAAGATGCTTCATCTGGACACGGTGGGCAATACGGAAGAAGTATCCAATACACGTCTTATGTTGATGAATGCCGGACATACGTTCCAGCATGAAGAGCGGGTCATCGGTGAAACCGATGCAATGCAATGTCTGCAGATATTTGTCCGACCATCCGAACCGGATCTCGCACCTCAAGTGCAGTTTCACGACTTCAGTTCGGCCTTCAGCGAAAATAGCTGGCGGCTGATTGCAGGCCCTTCATTCGCGCCTCTGGTTTTCCGCGCCCAGGCCTGGCTGCATGATGTCCGACTTCATAAGGGAAATCGTCTGGCATTGCCGACGATCCCCACCCCCGGTGTAGTGAGGCTGCTATACGTCTTTCAGGGCAGTGCAACCCTCGGTAACCAGAGACTGAAAAATGGAGAAAGCGTCCTTATCCGCGACGATAAGGAATATGATGTTGACGCTGGTGAGGATACCGACCTGGTACTTTTTACCACCGATCCTGCCGCCGCTGTGTTCAGAGGCGGCATGTTCAGCGGCAATGTACTGTCCAGATAATTGACCCTACTGCGAGCCTTACTTCACGGGCGTGATGCGCTCCATCCAGGCGAACAGGGCATCCATGTCGTAATCGCCGCTATGGGGACGGTCCCATGCCAAGGCGAAATCGACGTCGTAGCCCTTATTCAGGAGCGTCGTGGCCAGGATGGCCGGCACGGCAAGTGAAGTGTCGCGGTCCCTGGTGCCATGACGGATGCGCCAGTGCCGCGACGTGGCCGTGCCGGGCGCACCGATGTAGCGCATCGCGTTCATCATCCTGACCTGTTCGGCATCGGCCAGGGGTGCGGCGGCGGCGGCGCTGTGCTGCTGGGCGAACGCGGTGAAGTGGCGCTTATCGATCGCCT
This sequence comes from Agrobacterium tumefaciens, assembly GCA_025559845.1. Taxonomy (NCBI): domain Bacteria; kingdom Pseudomonadati; phylum Pseudomonadota; class Alphaproteobacteria; order Hyphomicrobiales; family Rhizobiaceae; genus Agrobacterium; species Agrobacterium tumefaciens. The sequence goes on along the minus strand of CP048469.1, from coordinate 2,108,042 downwards.
GCGTGCCGAACAGCTGATTCTCGCCGCTGCTCAGATCCAGCGCGTCGAACGCCGGAGGTAGTTTCATGCGGCCAGCATAACGCACGTATCGGTCGAAATCCAGATCCCGCACCTTGCCGTCCCGCACGGTGAGCCAGTCCAGGCCCGACAGGTCGCTGCCTTCGTCCAGCGCGATCTGCGCGGAAGCGATGAGCAGCGACTTGATGTATTCCCTGAAGCTGCCGTTGCCGGCCTCATCCAGCCGAAGCGCCTGCCCCTGCGGTCCTTGCAATGCAAGACTGTTGAGATACTCAGGAAACTGCGCCTTCAGCACACCTGACACGCCAATCTGTGTCTGCGTCAACGTGCCTGCGACTTCCTTGCGCTGCACGTTGTAGTCCAGCATCGCCATCTCGATCTTCTTGTAGTCGTTGACGCCACTGAACAGCCACTCGTAGGCACTGTCAGCGTGTTCGAGATTGGTGATCGGGCAGTATGCCGACACGGCGTAGATGTCGTCGCGCGCCTGCGCGGCGCCCAGCGCCTGCAGGTAAGGCCCATAGTCGGCACTGTTGCCGCTCGCCCCCAGCAGCGCCGACAGTGCGCCGCCCGCGCTGGTGCCGTTGGAGATGATCCTCTCGGCGTCGCCGGGCATGCGCGCATCGTTGTGGCGCAGGTAGCGCACTGCCGCCTTGAGATCGACGATGGCCGCCGGCGCCTTGCCGGTGTAGCGGCCATCCGCGTCCTGAGTGGTTCTGCCGCGGGCGCCGGGCGAGGCGACGACGTAGCCTTTGGACAGGGCCACGGCGATCGTGCTGGGCTGGCCGCCGTCGCTCGGGGGGGCACCTCTGCCCGCAGACGCACCTCCGGACGGCAGCGCTTCGGCACCGCGCGGGCCACCATCGCCGGGTGACCCGCCGCGGCCGGCCAGCGTGCCCGGCTTGCTGGGCATATAGCCACCGACCTGGTTGGGGAAGAAGATCGGCGCGGTCTGCGCGGTGAACGCGCCGATGCCCTGGCCCTGGAAATACGCCTCGGGCACGTATATGTTCATCACCTGGTAGGTGGTGTCCACCGGCCGGGCGACGTAGACGATGTTCTCGTAGGCGCGCACGGCGATGCTTTTGCCGTCGACAACCAGGGACTGGCGTTCGTAGCGGGTGGAATCGAAGTCGAGGCCGGCGAATTCCCGCGCAGTGGTCGAGGTCGAGGTCGAGGTTTGCGTGGCGAACGTGGCGGACGTGCCGCACGCCGCGACAAGGCAGATGGTCGAAAAGGCGGTGGTCAGGAGCAGTGCCAGTGATCTGGTCATGGATGCTTTCTCTCGTTTGGGACAGTGCAGGCGGCCCGCGCGAGTGGCGGTTCTCCAGCCGTCAGCATGGGCAAGCGCGCCGTCTCAACGGGCCAGGTCGCCGCCGTCCACGGGGATCACGCTGCCGGAGACGAATGCACCGAGATCTGACGCTGCGAACAGGACGACGCGGGCGATGTCGTCGGGAACGCCGAGCCGGCCCAGGGGCAGCGCCTGCGCGTAGCGCACCAGCGCCTCGTTGACGGCCTCGCCTTCGGTGCGCTTGCTCGCCACGCCGGGCGTTTCGGTCAGCGTCGGAGCGACGCCCACGGCGCGGATGCCCTTGGGACCCAGTTCGACCGCCAGGCTTTTGATCAGGCCCGCCACCGCGTGCTTGGAAGCGACGTAGTGGGCGGAGTTGGCGCCATTGCTGGCGTTGTAGGCGGCGGTCGAGACGATGTTGACGATCACGCCGGTGTTGGGCTGCATGCGCAGCGCCGCCTCGCGGGCGCCGAAGAAGGTGCCGCGCAGATTGAGGTCGATGACGCGATCCCATTCGGTATCGGTGATGTCCAGCACCGCCCGGGAGGGGTAGATGCCAGCATTGTTGACCCAGATGTCGAGCCGTCCGGTCGATGACACGGCCAGGTCGGCGAGTGCAGAGACCGAGGCATGGTCGTTGACATCGAGGCTCGCCCCGATGTGCTTGCCGCCGAAGGATGCGAACTCGGCGGCCGTTTCCTTGGCCTTGGCCTCGTCGAGGTCGCCGATAATCAGATTAGCGCCGGACTCGGCCAGCCGCTTGCTGATCGCACGGCCAATGCCGGCGGCGCCTCCGGTGACGACCGCGGTGCGACCGCGCAGCGAAATCAGCTCAGCCAGGGAGTGGTTGGAAACATCAATGTAGGACATGCTTTTTCTCCTCGTTCATATCGCCTTGCGGAATTGGGCGTGGCTGTCATCCGTGCAGCAGGACCAGGGGGGATCACCCGAACCGGCCGTCAAGTAGTGCAGGCGCACGCCGTTCACCACCACGGTGTGGTGGGTGAGATCAATCTGTTTCTATCACGAATGCCTGCGCATCGCGCTTTCATCCAAAGTAGATAACGTGAATCTGCAAGTTTCAATTTCCAATGAACGCATCGAGGATGCCGCCAGCTCCTGTGCAATTCAGTCTGAGGGCTGACGGCAACGAATTTTCTCGCGACGGTGGCATATCTGTGATGACTTCTCGCAGGCCACCGCCGCCTCCCGTTATCGCATCAGGAGATGCCGGCGCCGAGGGCCGGGAACACGTCGCTGAACAGCAGGCCGATCAGTTGCTGACCATCGGGCGTCGACCAATCCTGTGCGATCTCCGCCATCAGCGTGTTGGTAGCGGTGAGCACGACGCCTGCATCGTGCATGCGCTGGCGCGAGAATTCCTCGGACAGGTCGCTGGGCGAACCCGATGCATCCATCACCGCCTGCACGGCAAAGCCTTCGAGCGCAGCGTCAATAGCCGGGAAGATCAGGCAGACGTCGGTGGTCACGCCCGCCATGATCAGGTTCTTGCGCCCGGTGGCGAGCACTGCATCGCGAAAATCGGGGTAGGCCCAGGCATTGACCACGCCAGGACGCTTGATGCGCGCGGCGTGCGCTTCGGGCAGGATTTCGGCGATTTCCGGCATGATCGGTCCCTGAGCACGGTCTTCCTGGCTGGACGTGATCACGGTCGGCAGGTTCAGGATCTTCGCCAGTTTGGCCAGCGCGATCGCCTGCTTGCCAGCGAACTGGGAGTCGATGTTCTTGATCAGTTGCATCGTGCCGACCTGGTGGTCGATCAATAGCAATGCGGAGTTTTCGGCAGTGAATCTTTCTTGAGCCATGATAAAAGTCCTCGTTTGGTTGGAATCAGATTAAGGATAGCGGAAGTGCGCTGAAAATCACGACCTTGACGCTTCCTAAGGGTGCTCTCAACGCGATATCGCGCGGAGCGTCTTGCGCCGGAAGCACCGGTAGTTTCAGGTCCTCGCTGTTGAAGCGCTGGTCCTGCACTTCGACCGTACCGAAGATCGGCATGGCGAAAAGTAAATGTCCTTCCGGGACAGGCACTGTCAGCTCTGCCCCTTCCTCCAGAGAGATGTCAAGTAGTGTCACCTCCGTCGGTGGGGCCAGCGGAGAGCGTTTCTGACCATAACTCCCCAGAGGCACACGAATCCTTGCGCCCGGCAACTGCACGATCGGCACGTCCTGTGACTCGAGGATCAGTGGGAAGGGGGCGATGTCCCGCTTCGAGGGCGTAAGCGCTACAAAGAATTGCAGCCCGTGAACCGTCTTGCCGCGCTCGGCCGGAACCTCCTCATGCGCCACGCCCCGGCCCGCAGTAGTCCAGTGCAGGCCGCCCGGCTGGATCAGGTTATGCGTGCCGATGGAATCCCGGTTGTTCATTCCCGTTTCGGAATCAAGAAACAGATAAGACACCGCCGACATGCCCGCATGCTGATGGAGCGGAAAGGTCGGCGCGCTCATCCAGTAATGATCAACGCCGAGGAACGGGGAGAGCAACCCGGCATCGCCCCTCAACCCGTAGCCCCGGAAATTACCACCGTGGTTGGCGCGATGAAGCTGGGCGATGACAACAGACATAGCGTTAACCTCAGGCGCTCGCGGCGTCGTTCAGGGTGGGATAGTCGGTGTAGCCCTTGGCACCCGGCGCGTAGAAGGTGTCCTTGTCCGGCGCATTGAGCGCGGAACCCAGACGGAAGCGCTCGGGCAGATCCGGGTTGGCCAGGAAGGCGCCACCAAACACCGTGGCATCGGCCTTGCCTTCGCTGACGAGAGCCTCGGCCTTGGCCTGGTCCAGACCGCTGCCGATCAGATAGGCGCCCTTGAAACGCGGGCGCAGCAGTGCGTGGTAGTCGACGCTGGTCGGCCCGAACAGGGCTACGTGCAGGTAGGCCAGGTCGAGGCCGCCGAGCTGGTCGACCAGATAGGTGTAGGTTTCCTGCGGCGTGGCGTCGGAGATGCTGTTGAAGTTCATCTCCGGCGAAATCTTCAGGCCGACGCGATCGCCGCCCGCTTCCTCGACCATGGCCTTGAGCACGTCCAGCACGAAGCGCGCGCGGTTGGCGATGGAGCCGCCATATTCGTCCGTGCGCTGGTTGCTGCCCGAGGACAGGAACTGCTCGGGCAGGTAGCCCGACGCGCCGTGCAGCTCGACGCCATCGAAGCCGGCTTCCAGCGCCCGGCGGGTGGCGATGCGATAGTCCTCGACGACACCGGCGATCTCGGCCACGCTCAGTTCGTGCGGCACGACGTAATCCTGCGGGCCGCTGGCGGTCCATGACTGGCCTTCCGGCTTGATGGCCGACGGCGCCACCGGCAGCGCGCCGCCCGGTTGCATCGATGGATGCGAGATACGCCCGGCGTGCATCAACTGCATGAAGATATGTCCGCCCCTGGCATGCACGGCCTCGGTCACCTGTTTCCAGGCCGCGACCTGTGCATCATCGACGATGCCCGGTGTGCGCACGTAGCCCTTACCGGTTGCAGACGGGTAGACGCCCTCACTGATGATCAGGCCGGCTCCGGCGCGCTGGGCATAGTAGGTGGTAACCGGTTCGGTCGGCACTCCGGTTGCATCATCGGCGCGTGAGCGGGTCATGGGAGCCATGACCAGGCGGTTGGGAAGCGTGAGACGACCGATGCGGAGAGATGTGAACAGCTTGCTCATGATGATTCCTCATTTTTAAAGAATTCATCATCACACTTGTTGGTCTTGCAATAAATAAGGCAATATGGATTTAATTGATCCACATATGGAGCAATCCAATGGTTCTTATAAACGACATGTCGTTGTTCGTTGAAGTCGTCAAAGCAAAGAGCTTCCGCGGAGCGGCGACGAAACTAGGGATGCCAAGCTCGACTTTGTCGAGAAGGATCGGTGCGTTGGAAAAAGCCATTGGCTTGCGCCTGCTACACCGTACGACACGCAAGGTCGAACTGACTGAGGCGGGTCTTATATATTTTGAGCGCAGCAAGCGCATCGTCGACGAGGCCCGGCTGGCGCACGAGCAACTGGGAGAGATGCTGGCCCAGCCAAGCGGCACGCTGCGTGTTTCGCTGCCTGTGGATTTCGCCATCACCTACCTGGCCCCAGTGATCGTCGAATTTTCCCGGCTCTATCCAGGTATCACTTTCGATTTCGACCTGACTCCGCGCCGCGTCGACCTCGTGAGCGAACCCTTCGACGTGGCCGTCCGGATGGGGGAATCTGAGGACTCCCAACTGATCGCGAGGCCTCTGGCGCGGTTGCCAAGCTACCTTTATGCTTCCCCGACTTATCTTGAACGCTCAGGTGAGCCCGGCGGCCCGGAAGATTTAGAGCGACATGAATGCCTGGGCATGGCGAAAACCAACACTTGGACTCTGCAGGATGGCGTCAGTACAACCAAGGTTTCGGTGGGAGGGCGGTTTGTGCTCAACAATGTCGGAATGATTAGACGCCTTGCGACGCTCGACATGGGGATAGTCCTCATGCCAGAAGAAATAGCCGCGGGCGACGTCGCCCGCGGGCTATTGCGACGTGTGCTACCTCAATGGTGGGGGAATCCATTCCCCGTCTACGCCATTACGGAGACTCGTTTGCTACCTGCAAAGACGCAACGCTTCATCGAATTCTTACGGGAGCGATTGAATCAGTAACTGGTTGATCTGCCACGGTTACAAGGATGGGCAAGGTCATTTCCATGTCCGCGGTGCCAATAACGTAGTGCCGAGGTGCCCTGTTGACTGGCATTGTCACCAGCACAGAACCTATTGCAACCCACTGCCCAGATCGCACCTCGATACGGTCGTTAATCACAGATATTGACTGACTGTGAATGGCCTCGATTATAGTCGACGGAGACCGCTGCTCCCTAAGCGGCCTTGAAGTGCAGTGAAGCGCGGCACTGGTTCCGGAGTGGCGTCGGGTGCAGTCACTGACATGGGCCCCTGTTCTGCAATACACGGAGGTTCAATGCCTGGGCAGCTTCAGACTTTTCTAACATCCACAGCAGATCGGCGATCGCAAGGCTAGATGGACTCTGTTTAAATTCTATGTTCATTCATCCCACGGCGCCTGCCGCCACCGTTCGAGCAGAAATTCGCTAAATGCAGTCAATCGGTGCGGCACGGGCTCTCTGCGTGCTCGCACAAGGCTGATTTTCGATGCTACACCCTCCCATTCGGGCAGTATGCGCACCAGTTGGCCGTTACGTAGCTCTTCGTGGATATCCCAGGTTTCACGCAATGAGATTCCCAACCCGGCAAGGCACCATTCATGTAAAACATCGCCATTGTCGCTACAGAGCGTGCCACCGATCAGCACGGACTTCTCGCGCCGTCCCTTTCGAAGCGGCCATGTGTTTTGCAGTAGTCCGGGATAGGCGAACACCAGGCAGTTGTGATGTTCCAGGTCCTCCGGCCGCGCGGGGTTCCCATGCCCTTCAACGAAGGCCGGTGAGGCCACCAGGATACGGCGATTGTCCGCCACCCTGCGAGCAAGAAGCCTTGAATCGGCCAGTTCACCCATACGTATTGCCAGATCCAGGTCGCCGCTATAGAGATCCTGAACCTGGTCGGAGAGGCGCAGATCAAATCCGACCTTGGGATGTAGCCGGCAAAAGTCAGTGATCGCTGACGCCACAAACTTGCGTCCGAACGGTGCTGGAGCGGTCAGTCGTATGTTGCCGGTCAGTTCCTGGCTTCCACCTCTGGCAAGTTCTTTTACTTCATCGAGGACCGACAGGGCGACGCGCGCTCTCTCGGCAATGACGCGACCCTCGTCGGTGATACGCAGGTTACGCGTGTTCCGTTCGAACAAGGTGGTTCCGAGAGCACTCTCCAGCCTTGCGATCTGCTTGCTGACAGCTTTGGGAGCAACTTGAAGGTCCCTTGCCGCAGCCGAAAAGCTGTGACGGTCAACCACATGCAGAAAGACGGCAAGATCATCGTTGCGCAATTGATTTGGCCCATTTTGGGGAAAGTGTTTGTCAATTTTAGGCGCTTTTAAGGTTAAAGTAAATCACCCAGAATGAGTGTCGAGCATGCTCATCCAGCCATGCGGTCCGAGGCTGCGGCGGATGCCATATGCACATTCAAATCTTCAAAGGAGCCAGAAAATGTCACAGCGCATACTCTTTGTGTTGACCAGCCATGACAGGAAAGGTCTCGCAGACGCACCTGATGCCACACCCAGCGGCTTCTATCTGTCAGAGGTGAGCCATCCATACAAAGTTCTTGTAGAGGCGGGTTTCACCGTCGATTTCGTAAGCCCGAAGGGCGGAAAGACTCATGTCGATGGGTTGAACCTGGATGATCCGATCAATGCTGAATTCTGGAATGATGCGACGCTTCGCGGAGCTACGGAAAACACGTTGGCGCCGTCACGGATCGATCCCGACGTTTATGCCGCCATCTTCTATGCCGGTGGTCACGCGACGATGTGGGACTTTCCTGACAACGCCGAACTGGCAGCCATCGCGGCACGAATTTACGAGCATGGTGGCGTGGTATCGGCGGTTTGCCACGGGCCGGCTGGATTGGTGAACGTCAAGCTCTCCGATGGTCGCTATCTGGTAGCTGGTAAGGAGGTCTCGGCCTTCACCAACGATGAGGAGCGTGCAGTCGGTTTATATGACACCGTACCGTTTTTGCTTGCCGACGTTCTGCATGACCGAGGCGCCAGCCATCTGCCGGCGGCAAACTTTGAGGCTCAGGTCGTGGTAAGCGGGCGGCTGGTGACGGGCCAGAATCCTGCGTCGGCCAAAGGCGTAGCTGAAGCGATGCTGCCGCTATTGACGTCCAGTGTTGATGGGCGGGCGTAAATCATGAGCGAGCGCATGCCATTTGTCATCTACGTCTTCGCGCTCTGCGCCTTTGCACTAGGTTTCACGGAGTTTGTCACCATCGGTCTGGTGTCCAACATTTCCGCGGACCTGCACACCAGCGTCAGTCAGGTGGGAACGGCGGTGACGGCCTATGCGCTGGGAGCGGTGATCGGTGCGCCAGGGTTGACCGCTCTCGCAACGCGCTGGCCCCGTAAGCGCCTGCTTTTGGTGGCCATGGGATTGTTCACTGTTGGCAATGCAGTAGTGAGCCTCTCAGACGCCTTGACGCCGATGTTGGCGGCACGTTTTGCTTCGGGACTCGGCCATGGCGTATTCCTTGCTGTTGCATCGAGTGTTGCCACGCAACTGGTCGGACGAAATCGCGCCGGAGCTGCTGTCGCTGTTGTATTCGGTGGGTTGACTCTCGCCCTGGCTCTCGGGGTGCCGCTGGGAACTTACCTCGGCGGTCTCCTGAACTGGTAGGTGATTTTCATGGCGGTGGCTGCCAGTGGTGCGATCGGTTTCCTGGGGGTGCTCATATTGATGCCGACCGACCACAACGACGATTCGGCCCAGGCCAGCGCGATGGACGGCCTCAAGGCCATGTTCAATCCGCGTCTGCTGGCTGGTGCTGGTATCACTGTTCTGGCCTATGCCGGTTCGTTCGCACTGTACACATACATTTCTCCGATCCTATTGCAGGTTACTCTGGTCACTGAAAGCACCAGCAGCTTGCTGATGCTCGGATACGGCGTGATGGCGGCCATCGGCAACGTGTGGGGTGGTCGCTTGACCGACCGCAAGGGCGCGGACGCGGCCGTGATGACGGTGCTGGTCGGTCTGGCCGTGGTGCTGCTGGCGATCTGGCTATCGGCCGCATCCCTACTTCTGATGGTTTTGCTGACCGGCCTGCTGGGCGCGTTGACCTATGCGGCGGTGCCGGCCTTACAGGCGCGGGTCATTGGGCTGGCGAACGTCCACGCGCCGCAGGCGCCGGCGGTGGCGGCCGGCCTGAACATCGCCGGTTTCAATGGTGGCATCGCGCTGGGTTCGATTTTTGGGGGTGTTGCACTAGAGATTGCCGGACTTGCTAGCACTGCACGGTTAGGTGCTGGCATTGTTGCTATAGGTATATTCTGGATGTCGATGCAGATCGCTAGATCCAGACGGTGAGCAGACCAAGCGTTTCCCCCTGTGTGTTCTATTTTTACTACTCTGTATTCTTCTCCGAATATGCCAAAGAATATATTACAAACACCCCACCTAGACTTGCGGCGAGAGCAAGCGAGACACAGAAGACGGTGGTACCACTTGCTACTCCAATCACGTCGATCAGATAACCTGTAACGACCGACAGTAGCCCCGCCGGGATATAACCGCCGATGTTCAGCACCGCATTGGCCTCGGCACGTCGCTCGTCAGGAACATGAAGACCAATCAAGGTCAGGCCACCCAATTGACCTAAGCCCTGACCACCACCAGCCAGGAGTGAAGCCACCACCAGCATCGGTGCGAGTGAGGCATGCACAGCGATTCCCATACTCGCCATCGCCAGTACCGTGGCTGTGGTGCTGCCCAGGAAGATCGAACGTATCGGCCAGTGGCGCACCGCGAACTGCACACCGGTGGCAGTCAGGAACATAGCGCACGCCATGCCGCCGGCGATCATGGGACTGCGCACGTCGAGCAGCCGCGACAGCAGCGATGGTCCCAGCGCCAGCACGAACGAGGTTGCCGTGATGCCCGGCCCGAAGGTGGCGATGCCGCAGGCCAGATGCCGCCGGTTGGCGGTGGGCACTGTGGGTAGCCGAAGCCGCAAAGGCTGGCCGCTGGAACGCAGCGAACGCCGCAAGGGCAACAGGCAGGCAACGATCAGCGCGCTGCAGAGGACAACCAATTCGATGCCGAACACCGGCAGGATCGGATGCGCCAGCGTTTGCGCCAAGCCGCCCGCGAGCAGAGGCCCCAGCCCGGCGCCGAAGACCATCGACACCGAGGCCAGCAGGGCCGCTTGGCGCCTGCGTTCACTGCCGGCCAGGTCGCCGACCGCCGCCATGCCGGCCGACACCATGATGCCCACGGCAATGCCCGTCAGCAGGCGGGCAGCGCCCAGTGCCAGCACCGACTGCGCGCTGGCGAACAACAGGCAGGCCGTCAGCGCGGCCAGCAGGCCCGGCAGCAGCACCGGCTTGCGGCCATAGCGGTCGGACAACTGCCCGGCCACCAGCAACGTGCCCAACAGGCCGGCGATGTAGAGGGCGAAGATCACCGTCAGCGTTCCGGTGGAGAAACCCAGTTCCTGCTGCCAGTGGACGTACAGCGGCGTCGGCGAGTTGGACAGCATGAACACGGCCGTCACCAGCCATGCCGCGCCGAGCATGGGAACCGTCGAGGTACGGCCGGTCATGGCTGCGCCTCCTTGGCGTCTTGCATCGCCGCATCGACCACCCCGACGGGAAACTCCGGCAGCACGTATTCGGCCAGTTCCGCCAGGACTTCAGCGGCGGGACGCCGCAACGGTTTCAGGTTCAACGCGACATGGGACACCCCTTGCGCCTGTTGCCGCCTCCAAAGGGCGATCAGCGCATTTCTGCCTGTGCGGATGCCACGACCCACTTGCAAGGGCGCCTCCGGGTTCTCATCGAGGTCGAAGAAGACGCCATAGCCGTAAGGCTTGAACACCTGAGCATCGCCACTGGCGCGCCATTGCGCCAGCACATCCGGCAAGCGGTCGAAGTCGCTTTGATGCCAGATCCAGCCATCCATGTGCCGAGCGAGCCAGTCAACGTCCTGGCCGCAGCGACCGATCGCCAACGTCGGCAGACGGCCGCCCACGGGCTTGGGCACCAGGTCGAGGTTTCCATCGAGCCGTCCGTAGTGCGCCGTCTGGCGCATGGGGAAACGCTGCTCGGTCACGACGCGCAGCAGCGCATGTGCCTCCCGATAGCGTTCCGCCCGGTTGTCGTAGGGCTTGGCCAAGGCCGGGTACTCCGTCGCCCGGTCGCCGGTGGACAGCCCCAGCAACAGCCGGCCGCCGGAGAGCTGATCGACACTGACTGCCTGCTTGGCGAGCAGCACGGGATCGCGCAAAGTCATCACCATGCCCGCCGTGCCGATGGCGATGTGCTGAGTGATCGCCGCTAGCCAGCCCGCATAGACCATCGGATCGTGGATTTGCCCCACGTCCCCGAAGCTGGGGTCGAGGAACGGCACGTCGCGCAGCCAGATGGCCGCGAAACCGAGAGCATCGGCCTGCCGCGCCAAGGCCGCATGCCCCGCCAGCGTGGGCGCAGGGGTATCCGGGTAGCCTTCTAACGGGGCGATGAAACCGAAGGTGAGCCGTCCCGGCTGGAACACCCGCGCATAGGCCCGATGCTGTGCCAGGTCGGCGGGCAAGGCGTCCGTCCTGATGGAGGTCATGGCGTCGCCCCCGCTTCTTCATGCGCGCGTGAGCGGCCGAGCAAGGCGAACACCAGCAATGCGGTCAGTGCCGACGCGGCCGCCAGGACGTAGAGCACCCAGCGGAACGCGGTGTCGTAGGTCGCCAGCAGCAACGCACGTTCGCCGGGCAGCAGCGTGGTGGCCTGGTGCAGGTCGCCCAGCGCGGCGCGGTTGGCCGCTTCGATCACGGCTGCGGGCTCGGCAGCGGACAAGGCACCGAGTAGCCCGCCCTGGATCAGGAATGCCAGCAGCGCGCCGGCAACCGCAATGGCGATGCCGTCAGCCGAGACGCGCACGCAGTTGAAAATCCCGGTCGCCATGCCCGCGCGTTCTTTCTCCACCACGCTCACGGCCATGCCGTCCATCAATCCCCATGGCAGGCCGATGCCGACACCGACCAGCGCCAGCGGCGCCACCAGTGCAGCGCCGGCACCGCCGGCCAGCACCTGACCCAGCCAGACCAGCCCGATCGCCACCAGCAGCAACCCGATGCCGGACAGCACGCCGGAGGTGAACCAGCGCGACAGCAGCGCGGCCAGGAACGGCACGACCAGCAGCGGCGCAGCTAGGGCAATCATCATTTGTCCCGCTTCGAGCGCACCCAGCCCGTCGATGCCGATGAAGCGGCCCGGCAGCATCACGATCAGCGTGACGAAGAAGAAGGCCGGCGACGCGGCCAGCACCTGCACGCCGATGAAACGTCCACGGCCGAACAGCGACAGGTCGAGCATCGGCCGCGCGACGCGCCGCTCGATGCCCACGAACGCCATGAACAGCACGGCCGACGCCAGCAGCGACCCCATGACCGTGGCGCTGCGCCAGCCTGCTTCCGGTGCCAGCAGGATGCCGTAGGTGAACAAAGTCAGCGCGGCGGTGAAACTGAGGGCGCCCGGCCAGTCCAGGCCAGTGGCCTGCGGGTCGCGGGACTCCGTGGCGCTGGCCCATACCAGGCCGAAGCCGGCCACCCCGATCAGCGCCGTCGCCAGAAACACCCAGCGCCAGCCGGCCACCTCCACCAGCCAGCCGGCCGCCAGTGGCCCGAAGGCCAGGCCGATGCCGAACGTGGTGCCGAGCAGGCTGAACACCCGCGTGCGGATGGGGCCGTGGAAGGTCTGCGCCAATGAGGACATGGCACCGGCGAAAGCGGCCGCGCCGCCCAGTCCTTGCAGCAGGCGCAGGCCGTCGATCCAGCCAACCGTGGGCGCCAGCGGGATGGCGAATGTCACCAGTGCGAACAGCGCCAAGCCGACCAGCCACACGCGCTTGCGGCCATAGGTGTCGGTCAGGCTGCCAGCCGCCATCATGGCGCTGCCGTAGGTCAGGATGTAGCCGTTGACCACCCAGTTCAGTTGCACCGCCGTCCCGCCCAGCTCCTGGCTGATGGACGGCAGTACGACGGCCGGCCCGGTGAAGCACAACGGGATCAGGATGCCGGTGAGGCAGGCGGCTAAAAGTTGAAGCCATTCACGGGTTGTTGCACGGCCTACGGGGGCCTGAATCTCAGTCATCTAAATTGTCCGATGGTTGTTCATGTAAGCCAGGGCCGGTGCCCAAGACAGGTTCAAGAGGTGATAGCCGCCAAGTGTTTTTTGACATCGCTACTATCCTAAATCTGTGCTAACCCGAGAAAAATGGTCTACTGTTCCTTACATATCGGACAAAATTTCTTAAATGGTGGTGATATGGAATCTCTGACTGGTATGACTTTCTTCGTGCATGCGGCTGAAACCCGCAGCTTCTCTGAAGCAGGTCGGATACTGGGTGTTTCGTCGTCAGCGGTAGGAAAAAGTATTGCTCGGCTGGAGGAGCGCCTCGGCGTACGCTTGCTTCACCGCAGTACTAGGAGCATCACGCTGACTGCCGAAGGTACGCTGTTCCTTGAGCGCTGCCGACGTATCCTCTGTGAGATCGAAGCTGCAGAAATGGAACTTTCAGAGACCCAGCAGGTGGCAAAGGGAAAGCTCCGTGTGAGCTTGCCATTAGTAAGTAACCTGGTAATGCCAGCAGTATCTGCGTTTATGCATCGATATCCGGAGATCGAACTTGATTTAGATTTCACCGATCGGATAGTCGATATAATCGAAGAAGGCTTTGATGCGGTAATTCGTACTGGAGATCCGGCTGACTCAAGACTCATGTCCCGCCAGTTAGGAACGTTCCAACTGCAGTTGGTAGCATCGCCTCAATACCTGAATAGCCGTGGAACCCCTCAAGTACCTGCTGACCTCACCCTTCACTCTTGCCTTCAACACAAATTTCCGAGCACTGGAAAATTCGAGGCCTGGCCATTAGTTCTAGCAGATGGAGAGCAAGCCCCCGTTCTTCCGGCTACGATGATTTGTAATACAACGGAAGTGTTGATTCATGTCGCTCGTGACGGCTTGGGTATTGCCTGCCTGCCGGATTTCATGGTGCGGGTTGCTATTGCAGCAGGAGAGTTGGTTCCGGTATTAGAGACTTATACTCGTCACCAAGGTGTCTTCCGTATGCTCTGGCCATCTAGCAAGCACCAGGCTCTAAAGTTACGTGTATTCATTGACTTTATGGGGGCTGAGTTGATGGCAAACAAATAATTTCTCACTTTCCGTATGCTTGGTGTCCGGTTCTGCAATATCATGTAGAGTGCCGATGCTGGCTTGATCCACCCCCGTTTTGAGCAAAGAAGTCCGAAGTGTTCGGACGTCAAGCTGGCTTCGATTTCTCCCGCATGTGTATATCATTGGTTGTGTTGGCATGGAATTGCAGTCGAATAGCATTATGCAATCTCCCTGCAACAGTATTGTCTGGATATGCACTTAATCTGGCAAAGCCGGGAGAAAAGCATGACGAAAACGTTAGATTATCTTGTGAAAGAAAATCCAGTTCGTACCAGCAAGAATTTAATGAAACTGGGAGTTTTTTCTACCAATACAGAAGGTGGATGCACAGTCACAAATGCACCTGAGAGATTACGCGGCGACGACTGGCCGGGTAATCTTGAGATAGCCAAAATTGCCGATCAAGCAGGATTTGAAGCATTCATTCCTGTGGGGCGATGGAAGGGGTTTGGTGGGAAGAATAATACCGGTGGTGTGTGCTACGAGACTTACACATGGGCTGCTGGAATTGCAGCTTTAACAGATCAGATAGCGGTCTTTACAACATCTCATTTGCCCACGGTCCATCCGTTATTTGCCGCCAAGCAGGCTGTGACTATCGATCATATTAGCAGTGGGCGCTTCGGATTGAATATTCTCTGCGGTTGGTATGGCGCCGAAATGAGAATGTTCGACGGCACAATGATGGACCACGATAAGCGTTATGATTACGCTGAAGAATGGTTGGAAATTGCACAGAATGCATGGACCAAGCAGGAGCCGTTCAACTTCACCGGCGAACATTTTTCGATTGTCGAGGCTATGTCCGACCCCAAGCCCATAAATCCACCATTCCTAATTAACGCTGGGGGATCGCCCCGAGGCAAGCGCTATTGCGCCCAATACTGTGATGCAGCGTTTTTGATAATAAAGCACATGCATGGGGAAGAAGCCGTTCGGTCGCAAATTGCATCGTATAAGGATCTGGCGAAGACGGAGTTCGGTAGAGATATACAGATATGGTGCTATGGCTACGTTGTGCAGAAGGACACTGACGAGGAAGCTGCAGAATACCTGAATTACTACGCGATTGAGCAGGGAGATGACGAAGGCGCCGACAACATCACGAGGGAGTTGGGAATACAAACTGGTATATTTACTCCTGAAGAAGCAGAGGAATTCAAATTTCATTTCAAGGCAGGTTTCGCAGGCGTGCCACTCGTTGGGTCTGTTGAATCAATTATCAGGCAGTTCAAAAAATACTCGGAATGGGGGATCGACGGCATTGCCCTGACCTGGCTGGATTACCATGAAGGTATCAGCAGCTTCGTAAGGGATGTGCTGCCAGCCATGGAGAAAGCTGGCTTGCGAAATCGATTTGGTTCTGATGGCGATTAACTGCTCTGCGCAATAAGATGTATGTTTTACTTCAATAATAATGCGGCGCCCGTAGTTCGGGCGCCGCATCGTCTAATGCGTTCCGTCATAGAGTTAACATTTCTTCGGGATTCCCACATTGGATCGCATGGATGCGTTGGGGAGATAAATTGCATTCACTGAACCATTTTTCAGAAAGGCCGCGCCACTTTTCTATGTCCGGCTGGCTCGTTTGGCCTAGATCCGAGCTGTATATTGCTCGCGGTACTTTTTCTAGAACTTTATAGTAATCATCCCTGTCCTGATATCCTAATAGATAGGTCAGCGACGTTTGTTCGACGTAAATATTTGGTGCTTGAGCAATTTCAAGAAGCTCACCAGCAGTTAATCCGGTCAAAGGATTGGCGGGTTGATTCAACATCAGCCGCACATCAAATTTAACAGCAGCATCTACAAGTAGCCTGACCTCCTTTTTATTAGCGTGTCCCGTCGAAATAACCAGTGGGAAATCGCGTGCCATTCGGAAGATATCCAGTGTTGAGGCAGTTAATTTCTCGGCGTCATTGCTCACCGTTAAGGGCCTTATCGGATTGCGCGTCAGTATTGTATTGCTGATTTCGCGCTTCAGTGAGCTCCGGTGTGACCGGCCTGTAACGGTTGGCATGTGAACGATAAAACGTAACTCACTGTCGCCGTTCCGACAGAGGCTATGCTCGACCACCCTGTAATTGATACCTCCGGCTATCTCGTTGAGCACCACAGATCCGAATACCGGAAGTCCTTGTTCGCGAGCTTCCCAGGCTTGCGCAGCGGTGCAGCCAAGATGATTTTTTAAGATCACCCAGCCATTATGTTTCGCATATACGCTTCCAGCCTGAATGGCGCTGTGGCGGCGCACGTAAGCGTCTGGGTTCACGTGGTAATGTACATCGATGAAATCAGGAGGACTAACCGCGCTCATTATTATTCTCCTGCCAATTAAATAGATGCTTTTCTATCGCTGAGATAACGAGTAGAGCGTCATCAATTAATGGTCTCATTCCTCCACCCGGAATTACGACTGTTCGATGTGCGGGGGATTCATCCAGTTGGGCGTTGCAAGCTTTTACCAGCTGAGATCGTTCACCAATTATATTCAACACCCGGCCTGTAAATTCCTTAATCTCAGGGCGAATATCTAGTTCGTATAAGTAACTGAATCCTATATATAAGCGTTCCTGTTGCTGTAGTGAGCCATTTGATTTAATTGGCGCCAATGTTACCAGCGGTTGGCATGTATCCGGGAGAACACGATAGGCAAGCACTCTCATTGCTTGATCGAGATCTCCCTCTCGGGCCAGCTCAGCGATCACCGCCAGCCGTTTTCGAAGTTCTGCGTCGGTATTATTGGGTGCGGAAATAAGTAGTAAGCAGGAAGCCTTTGTTTTCAGGTGTTTGGAGACAAGTAACTGTGCAAGAGCACCTCCCAAAGCTGAACCTGCAACGATTTCGAAGGGGCCATGAGATTCGAGTTCTTTGGCCCAGCGCTGGCTAAAATAAGAAATAGGCTCGTTGAGCTGTGGCGATAATGATAATGTGTCAACTATAAACACCGAGTAGCCATGTTTCAGAAAATATTCCGTCAATGGCTGAAAGAAATCGCCGTTGTCCCATTCTGGCATGACCGGAGACATGACGAGTATCTTTTTCTCTGATTCACCACGCTTAATATAGGTAACGGTATTATCCATGCGATATGCCCCTGGTAAAAGCGCCCCAGCGGTGAGAGCGTAAGTGATGTTAGGTATCAGCCGTTGATAATCTGAGGCATACGTCGCAGGATTTTCACTGCCTCCGTCACCGTTGATTCCACAATTTCATTGGCGCTACGTACGTCTCGCACCACATCTACTATTTCACCAGCCCATATGGCTCGTACTGATATGTCGTCTGTCTCTACCGCCTTCATATAGTCCTGCTGAACCGTATCTCCGGCGGCCAACATTTCCGCTTCATTGCCTATCCACCGCGCTGTAAAGTCATTTGCAATCGCTCGACCGCTGTATCTCGATGGCCAGCTTATGCCGCGAATGTCGTCGAAAATTCTTGTGCGAACAGTCTCACTGGCTACGGCGTCAACAACGCGCTGTTTGACCTGCAAAGACGGAAGAGCTTCGTCACAAGCATAGAAGCGGGTCCCCATCATGGCACCGTCCATACCCAAAGCAAGGGCGGCCGCGACCCCCCTCCCATCTGCAATACCGCCTGTCGCGATCAAGACAGGTTCCTCACCAACAGCGTCCCGCACAGCAGGAAACAGCGGAAAGGAAGATCGGCGCAAGCTATGCCCACCAGCTTCGGCTCCTTGCACGATCAGTGCATCCGCCCCGGCGTCAAGTGCAGCCACCGCCTGGTCAACATCGTGAACCTGGACCAAGATTTTGGCGCCGCTGTCTCGGATGGGGCGAATGAAGGGGGTGGTATCGCCAAACGATAGCGCCACTACATCAGGCCCGTGGTCTAGAGCTAGATGCAACAGCTCCATCTTCTCGGAGACTGTAAACATCACCAACCCAACGCCCCAGGGGGCAGCTACATCGCGCATTGCAGCAAGCTCGGTCCGCATCCAATTGGCTTCGCCGTAACTTGCACCAATGAGCCCCAAACCTCCTGCGTTGCTAACAGCGCTGGCCAGTCTGGCACCTGAAACTCCACCCATTGGGGCAAGAACAAGTGGGTGTTTGATATTTAGCAATTTTGTTAGTGGTGTTGTGAGTGTGCGCATCATATGCAGCCTCCGGTGGCAATAATTAAAGTCTATTGGTTTATTTATCGATTTGATTACGGCGTGATATATTCAGAGACGTTGTATAAATGGTATTCCCACGTTCCAGTTTCTTTTAATCTGGAATAAAGGGCTAGGAATTGATCGTCGTTGAATAATGAATCAAATTGATCTTTGCTTGTCCACTGCGCTTGGTTGATGACGGTTTTTCCATCTGTGCTCTTCATAAGCCTGCTCCACTTAAAGGCAGGATATTTCTTCGCGACGTACTCGACCGTTTTCTTGAGTATATCGATAGCTAAATCTTGATGTCCCTCGTTAACATGAACCACATTTACGAGGTAAATTGCATTTTGATCGGAGACGGAATTGTTGTCGAAAGCGTGTGCATTAGTCATTTTGTTTTTCCTGTAATGGCTCTTAACTTTGAGCGTCAATTGATATCGATATTGCGGGATGACCATCCTGCCAAAGCAGAGGGGATATATCATCGACGGCAAGAGCCTCATCGACTCGTGCGATTAATATGTCGTGCGTTCCGTATGGGATACGGTTTTCGACGGTGCAGAACAGAGAGGCCTGTGCGTCCTCAAGATAAGGAAGGCCACGGTCGAAAAGCCAGCGGCCACATTGAAATCTCGCGCTGCCTTTGACATCCCCAGAAAATGTGCCAACCAAGTCTGTGTGTCGATCGGTGAGTAGGTTCACGGTGAACCGTCCCGATGCTATACAAGGTTGGTATAGGCTTGCCGTATGATTTATGCACACGAGAATAGCCGGGGGAGCTGCGCTGACGGAAATAACTGCTGTAGCAATCATTCCATAAGACCGTTGTTCATCTCGTGTCGCGATGATTGTCACAGTGCTTGTGAGACGGCGCATGGCCTTTTTAAAGTTTTTCACCACGTCTTCACGTTGACTATACGCCAAGCTGCCGGAGCTATTCATGGTGCCGCCCCTTGTGAAATTGCTCGGGAACGTCTGCCTTTTCATCAGAGGAGAGCCAGGGTTGATCATAGCGATGCTTGAGGCGGGCGTCTATAAGGGGAAGCCCAGCATTTACGCTGTCGATTATGCCGCGCTCGGTTTTTTCAACCGCTGCTGCTCGCCGTATCACTTCGGAGAGTTTGTCGTACGGAATGACTAAGCAGCCATTAGAGTCACAGACAATCGCATCTCCGGGATTTACCGTTACGCCAGATATTTGGAGCGGAACCTGAACAGCCTGCATTTGAGTTCGATTTTTTGCTGACTGCATAAATCGCCCCCTACTGAATAAGGGATAATGAAGCTGGGATAGGGTATCAAAGTCGCGGGCTACGCCATCGATAACAGTTCCTCTAATGCCCTTGATTGTTGCAACATGGGTCATGATGTCTCCCCACACTGTGCAATCCATCCGGCCGTTATTGGCCGATACAATAATCGAATTTTCCGGCACTTGATCAATGTAGTTCGCAGCGTTTTTGAACCCAATATTGTCTATTACTGGCTCGTACTGCACGGTAAAAGCGAACCCCGAGCAGCGCGTGCCTTGTACTTGTTGCGTGATACCAAGTAGGCCACCATTTATTCCAAGGCTATCAAGGGCATCGGAAAGTGCCGGCGTATCCAAATTTTCTAGTTGAGCAAGAATTTCTTTGTCGTGTTCAGACATTTATAACGTCCCCCGGCAGATTTTTTGATGAGTGAAATGTGCTAGCCGTAAGTATTATTTCTTCGGCGACAGCTCTCATACCGTGCTGACCATTGAGGTCATAAGTACGTATATCCGACGTAGCCACAATTCGTACGGCTTGCGAAATTATCTGTGCGCTTTCTCTGAAGCCCAGGTAGTCAAGCATTAGAGCTAGGGTCAGGAACATTGCACTGGGGTTCGCCTTGTCTAATCCGGCATAGGACGGCGCACTACCATGCACAGGCTCGAAATAAGACTTGTATTCGCCTATGTTGGCGCTCGGCGCGAGACCAAGGCCGCCCATTACACCGGCCCCAAGATCGGATAAAATGTCACCGAACATGTTCTCAGCCACGATTACACCAAACCGCTCGGGGCGTCGAACCATCCACAATGCAACAGCATCGATATTGTCAACGCTATAGCTCAACGCGGGAAACTCATCCGCTACCTGCTCAAGGAGCTCTCGGGCAAAAGCGCTGCTGTATCTAAGGACATTTGGTTTGTCGGCGAATGTTACAAGATGGAAGTTGTTTTCATGGGCGTAGGTGAACGCGAACCGGAACAACCGCAAAAGGCCTCTCCGAGTTTGCAAGCGAACCGACATAACGGCATCGTTTGATCCCTCACGCACCCAAGGCGCGCCCTCTGCTTCACGCTTTTGTAGTAGTGGTTCGAATTCGGCAGGTATACACCCAAAGTCCAGCCCTGAATAAAGGCCCTCGGTGTTTTCACGAATAACTGTGAATTTGAAACTGCTATTGCCCAATATGTCTACGATTGGCCTGACATTCGCATAGAGATCCAACCGCTGCCGTAACTGAATCACAGGCGAAGTAAATTTATGTCCGATGCCCCGTAGTGACGGTGGAAGTGCGGCCTCTGCCTCACGCAGCGGCTTGCTTGTGATCGCGCCGAGCAAAGTCGTATCGCATCGTTGAATGGCATCCCAAGTTGCTCGCGGCACTGGCTCGCCTTCTTCTTCCCAGCATTTCCAGCCAATTCGACCAAACTCAAGATCCAGCGGTACTTCAAGTGCATCAATAATGGGGAGTGTCTGTTCCATGACGTCCGCGCCGATGCCGTCACCAGGCAATACGCAAATACGTTTTCTTTTTCCTGTTTCATGAGGTCCTGTCATCGGAATGATCCTCACATTGAATGCCGAACGTGAGGCATGGTTGCTGTCGAACCGACCGCTCGGGGAGCTAACCTGGCGACTTGATCTTGTTGGTGCATCACCTGAAGAGCGTGGAACTCCGAAGCAAGTTGGAAATTGGAAAGTGTTTCCTGCAGGCGCTTTCCTACGTCGTAAGAAAAGTTGTACGCGCCCATCATGATGTCCAGTAACGGTGCCGAAATATCGCTATCTGGTACTTGTTGCGACGTTAGAAGTGACAGTTCAATTGCTTTGACGAGATCGTATTGATGCTTGATGCCCGCACGGTCAAGGTAGGCAATCAACATCGCTAGATGTAAATTGCCGGCACCTTTTCCCATGCCGCAGATAGACGTATCGATATATTCAGCGCCCGCCTCCATGGCGGCTATTGCATTGGCTAGTGCCAACGATAGGTTGTTAT
The DNA here is from genome assembly GCA_025559845.1 of Agrobacterium tumefaciens. Classification (NCBI taxonomy): domain Bacteria; kingdom Pseudomonadati; phylum Pseudomonadota; class Alphaproteobacteria; order Hyphomicrobiales; family Rhizobiaceae; genus Agrobacterium; species Agrobacterium tumefaciens. The sequence goes on along the minus strand of CP048469.1, from coordinate 2,086,499 downwards.
GGGCATGAAAACCTATGGGCACGATCACACGGTTGAAGACGCGTCCGATTAGGCGTTCGACGTCAGTGGGTATCATATTCCCATTGGAATCAGCGAAGCAGACGAGATCCGCGCCTGCACCTTCAGCTTGGAGCGATGTATCAATCACGGCACTGACTGTCTGGGCGGTTATGTGAGTGACATTGGCGCTGACCAGAAATCCCAAAGATTTCGCCAGTCTAATCGTGGCGAGACCCTCGTTAAGCTGTTCTCGTTTCAGGCAGACCCTGATCATTGAAACGCCTTCTTCGTGAAGCATTTCGAAATCGGATGGCCCGACGTTTCTTGGATGAACCATGACAGCGAGGCTTAAATTCTGTCCTGATGATGTTGATACAGCGCGCAGATAATCGACACTCACTGAGCTGGTTAATCCATGCTCTGGTTTGCGTACGAAGGAGCCGTTGCAATAGCCTATCTCGCAGTATTGCACTCCTATATCAGCCAATCGCGAGATTGCCTTACATGCATAATCCTTTGTGAAGTTGAAATTGTTCCTGTACCCGCCATCGCGCAAAGTAACATCTAAGATTTTGACGGAATTCATATCTAACCCCTTGATAAACAGTCTTAGTGGTGCGACATTGAATTGATGGTTGGACGGCGCATCAGAAGACACCGACACATTTAGATCATCCAGAGATAGCTTCGTGGATGACTATTTCTTCTCGATGGAAAATTAAGCACATTATTCGGATATTGTTATCCGCCTGTAAACATTGTTACGAATGCTTATATTATTCGTTATGAATACTATGCGGTAAATTTGTATTGGTAAATTCTCATGAGTGTCCGATGTGTTCGGACGTTATATCCGTAGTCAATAAATTCATTATAATCATTGTATTACGGAGAGGTGTCTTTCCCGGCGCCGCTTTTACGGCGTTATTTCATCAAAGCCCCTTGTTGGATGACTTCAGTTTCGGCTGCTGGAGAATCATGCGGTTGCTACGGTACTGTCGTGTAGGTGACTGGCTTTCGGTCGTGCCCTTTGGACGTGACATGTCGTTGAAGAGTGTTCCCACGAAAGGCCCAGTTCGACGCTTCATGAATGTCTTTTTCCCGAACCTATCGTCAACCTGAATGGTGGCGGAGAAGGCATGGCTGGATGCAGCCTGGGGGGTGAATCGGGAAAATTTGCAGCGCCTCAGTATTCGCCTGATGCCGGTGATGATGTGGTCGTTGCTAAAGTCAAATATGGATTGTTGGGTGGGACCTCATCGAAAAGGCGTGTGGGATCAGCCAACAGATAGCCATGCAGCCGCCGTGATTTCCGTGGCCCGGTGACCTCGCAGGTCCAGATATTCAGGCCGGTATCCTGCCTACGATGCAGCTGCAGTTTCTCGAACGCTTTCTGAATCCACTGCCAATCCGCGACATTTTCCTGTTTTGCCAGAAATGCAGTTTTTGGATGCTCTTGCGCGTAGCGTTGAAACAATCCAGGACTGACCAGATACACCGTATCGGCCACCGTATGCACCAGGGCTTTAGCGTCGTTGATAATCAGCTTGCGGGTGTTGATATGCTGATGCAACCACGCGATGAAGTGTTCGCCGGATGGACGCGCCTGAGTTTCGTTTTTCACCGCGGCGGCTGAGGGAGCAACAGGCGCTGGCAGCTCAGGCTCCTGATCCTGCCCGATTCCTGTCTCGATTGGTTCGTTCGGAGATGCTGTGGTTGACGGCACCTCGATGTCCGGCGTTCCGAGCAAATCGAGCAAGGCATCTACGCCATCATTGCCGACCGCTTGTGCAGCAGGCGCAAGCGGGGAGATCGCGGGAGTGGGCGTCTCGCTGGTAGTAGAAGGCTGCTCAGCGGTGGTCGATGTAGCGGGGGATGCTGCTGCCGATGCGTCCTCTTCCTGAACCACCTCCACAGTTCCCTGAAACGCCGGCGGACGCTCGCTGTCTTCCCATATCAGCGCCGGTGCGAGCCGAAGCAGCGTGAACGTGTGCGTCCAGCCTGCCTCGCTGGTGACGACCGCTTTCCAGATGGCTTTGTCGTCAGGTGTGGCCTGCAGCATGCCGTGGTCTTGCAGGATGTTGAAGACGGCCGTGTTGTTGGCCGGAATCCCCTCGATGCCCTGCGATAGCAAATGCGCGCGCAGCTTGTCCGAGACCGTCTTGGATACGAGCCACAAGGCATCCTGTGTCAGCCAGCCATCCGATGCCTGCGGCTGGTTCAGCTTCAGCTCTTCCTTGAGCAGATAGCGAAGCCCCTCCAGCAATTTGCGCTGTAAAGCGTGCTTCGGCGCGGCCATTGCCTTGGCGGGATCACCGCCCAGTTCCTGGGCGACTGAGGCGCGGTCGGCTTGCGTGACCAGCTCGCCCAGCACGCCGGCGTACTCGTACTGTCCGGCCAGCACGTAAAGCAGCGCGGCCCATAGTTCACGGTAGCCACTGAGCCAGTCGAGGATGTCGCGATCGAGCAATCGGTTGAAGAGCAGTCCGCTCGCTGCACTGTGCAGGCGGTATTCGCGTTCCTTGCGATAGCGAAAACGGTACGGATGCTGCAACGGCCCGTGCCAGGGGTGCCACACGCTGCCATCGCTCATCTCGACATGCAGATCGACGGCGATCTTGCCAATATCATGGAGCAGCGCGGCATAGGCCGTTGCAGCCGTCCAGGCTTCGGCTTGTGCGGCCTGGTCCTCGGGTGTCGTTCCTGCCGGAAGAAGGTGCGACTGCCGTAGCTTGAGCGCATAGGCGACGATCTCAAGCCCGTGATCGAGCAGGCCCCCTGGATAGGCGTGGTGATGCGATTCCGATGCTGGGAACTGCTGGACCAGCTCGGCGTACCGTTCCAGTGGAGCAAGGTATAGCGCCGCGAACTGCTGGCGCGAGAGTGATGTCCGCTGCCAGATGTGTTCCAGCAACTTCTGGCGCCGAGAGGTCGCTAACAGAACCGCGGCCGATTCCGGCCGCGTCAGCCCTTTGCCTTTTGTTGCAGTAGCAGGCGATACGGTATCGGCCTGCACGGGTCGTTTTCGTTGGAACAGTGCGAACATGGAAGCACCTGAAATTGCGGTCGCAGGAGAGCCTTTTCCTTTTCAGGTAGGCCCATTCCCCTTGGGCCCCATTCCCTTGCCCCTTGCCGAGCCCTTTGATATAGCCCTGTGGGCCAGTGCCAGCGAGCAAGAATGCGGTACTGGAGGCGCCCCTTTGTCGTCCTGCGCTAATGGTTAGGCTCGTGCATTCCTCGCTGAGGCAACGGTGCCGCGCGACGATCAACGTGGAATTCGAGCGACAATCAGGATGGGACTTTGCGGGTGGTGGGCGTAACGGAGTGAGGGCGTAGCCCGATCGAAGTTATGCCCACCACCCGTGGCGCAAATTTCAGGCATGCCTTGCGCCTGTGATCGCGGTCAATCTGGCGATTTTCCATAACCGGAGAATCACTTTGTGCCAGGTCGCCATGTAAACGATCATCAAATGAGGCTTTTCATGAAGTTACGTCAAAATCATTCCGTCACGGTTGCTGCCGCAAAAGCCGAGATGGGCCGCACGACAGCTTTCCGGATCGAGAAGGATCCGCGTCTACCATCTCAAAAAACAAAACCGCGAGAGCGCAGGCGTCCGGATCCACTGGCCCATATCTTTGACGCCGAGATCGTGCCGCTGCTTCAGGCTGCGCCCGGAATACGGGCGGTGGCGATATTCGAGGAGATGTTGCGCCGCCACCCGGAGCTTGGAGACGGCATTCGTCGGACGATGGAGCGGCGCATTCGCTCCTGGCGCGCTGTGCATGGCGCAGAGCAGGAGGTCATCTTCCGGCAGGTTCACGAGCCCGGCCGGTTGGGCCTTTCGGATTTCACCAACATGGATAGTCTGGAGGTCACGATCGCCGGCCAGTTGCTCGATCATCTCCTGTATCACTTCCGCCTTGCCTATTCCGGCTTCGAACATGGTCATGTCATCCTCGGCGGCGAGAGCTTTGTCGCCCTGGCGGAAGGGCTACAAAACGCCCTGTGGTCCCTTGGCGGCGCGCCGCATGACCATCGCAGCGACAGCCTGTCGGCGGCGTTCCGCAACCTGACTGCCGACGAGCAGGAGGATCTGACGCGTCGATACGAGGAACTTTGCGCTCACTATCACATGAAGCCGACGCGCAATAACAAAGGCATCGCCCACGAGAACGGCTCGATCGAGAGCGTGCACGGGCATATCAAGGCAGAGATCCGTGATGCGCTGCTCATGCGCGGCAGCAACGACTTCGACGATCTTGCCGCCTACCGTGCCTTCATCGATGAGATCGTTAGCCGCCGCAATGCCCACAATCTCAAGCGTATCGAGGCAGAAAGACCTCATCTTCAGGAACTGCCGCAGCGCAGGACGACAGACTTCGAGGAGGTGGTTGTCAGGGTCATGCGCACCGGCGGCTTCTCGCTGCGCAAAGTCTTCTACAGCGTGCCTTCCCGCTTGATCGGTCATCGGCTACGGGTGCGCCTCTTCGATGACCGGCTTGATGTGTTCGTCGGCGGCACCTATCTCATGACGCTTTCCCGAGGGCGGGGACATCCAGATGGTCGCCACAGCCAGGTCGTCAATTACCGGCACGTCATTCATTCCCTCCGTCAGAAGCCGATGGCGCTATTGCGGCTCGTCTATCGAGACCAGCTCTTCCCGAGGCTGGAATATCGGCAAACCTTCGAGGCCTTGCTGGAGCGGCTGACCGACAAGCAGGCCTGCAAGACCATGGTCGAGATCCTGGCGCTGGCCCATGAGCGAACCTGCGAACGCGAACTGGCCGAGCAACTGGCCAGAACGTTGGATGCCGGCGAGCTTCCCGATATGGCTGAGTTGCGAAAGCACTTTGCGCCTGACCCCTCCGCCTTACCCGTCGTCTCCGTCCATCTGGCACCGCTAAGCGGATACGAGGTCCTTGTCAGCGCCGACCAGGTGGGAGAACGCGCATGACCAATCCCAATGATATCGATGCCGGCCGTCTGAGCATTATGTTGAACGAGCTTCGCTTGCCGGCGATCAAGATGCTTTGGGCAGACTTTGCCCAACAGGCCGACAGAGAGGGTTGGCCCGCGGCCCGCTTCCTATCGATTATCGCCGAGCATGAGCTTGCCGAACGTGACAGGCGCAGGATCGAACGCCATCTGTCCGAGGCCAGGTTGCCGCCGGGCAAAACGCTCGACAGCTTTGCCTTCGACGCCGTGCCGATGATCTCCAAAGCGCAGATCATGGCGATGACGGCGGGAGATAGCTGGCTGGCGAAGGGGGCTAATGTTCTCATGTTCGGGCCGCCGGGGGGCGGTAAAAGCCATCTTGCGGCAGCCATCGGCCTGGCGCTGGTCGAGAACGGCTGGCGCGTGCTGTTCACCAGGACGACGGATCTCGTTCAAAAGCTGCAGGTCGCGCGACGCGAACTGCAACTGGAATCCGCCATCAACAAGCTCGACAAGTTCGATCTGCTTATCCTAGACGATCTTGCCTATGTCGCAAAGGATCAGGCTGAGACCAGCGTCCTCTTCGAGCTCATCTCGGCACGCTATGAGCGGCGATCTATCCTGCTGACCGCAAATCAGCCCTTTGGCGAATGGAACAAAGTTTTTCCAGATCCCGCCATGACGCTCGCCGCGGTGGACCGCCTCGTTCATCACGCCACGATCTTCGAGATGAACGTCGAGAGCTACCGTCGCCGCTCAGCTATGGAGGCAAAACGGCAACGCGGGCGGCCTCCAATCTACGCGACAATCAACGAGGCTACACAGATTGACGCTCCGCGACAATTAGAAGAGCAATGACCGCTTGCCAGCGTCAATCACGCTGCTAAAGTCCCACTGTCCGCGACACAACAGTCCCATCTAGATTGTCGCGCGAGTTCCTTCCAGATTGCCGCGCTATAGTCTGGGAAAACGTCCCCGGCGTCCTCTCCGACAAATCCAATGCTTTTGGATGCCTTCTGGGAGCACTGGCCGGCGAAAGCCGCGAACTGCAACCAGCAGGGGCCAAATGGACGAACGCGGGTTGTGTGTCTGGACCCCGCCGCAGCATCGCGTGGCGGGTACTCGACGCCCAATATTTCGGTGTCGCCCAACGCCGCAAGCGCGTGTTTCTTGTGGCAAGTGGTCGTGTCGGATTCGATCCCGCAGCGGTACTTTTTGAGCCCGATTGCCTGCACGGGGATTCTTCGCCGGGCGAGCAAACGTGGCAAATCGCTGCCGGACCTTTTGCAGGCAGCGCTGATCGCGCAGGCAGCTTTCCCGGATCACTGGCCGGAGCCTACCAACGGGTATCCGTCACCGTCTGCTTCGGCGGCGGAAACCGGCAAGGGCCGATCGACAAAGCGGCCTGCCTGACCGCACGCGGGCACAAATGCGATTTCGAGGTCGAAACCTTTGCAGCCCAGTCGGTCACCGGACAGCAAACGCATGCACTGAACACCGCCAACAGCGGCAAAGGTAGTAGTGAGGACGGAACCGGCCGCGGCGTACCCATCGTCACCCAGCTCACGCCCTGGTCCGCAATGCCCGTGGCTTTCGCCCAGAACATCCGCAACGAGGTTCGCCTTGAAGCCGGTGATGGCCAGATCGTTGGTGCGCTGTCAGTAGGCGGCGGCACGCCAGGCCAGGGACTGCCTGCAATCGCCCATGTTCCTGCCCGGAACGCCGCATCGGATGACCAGGGCGATGAGAAGACGCCGATGCTGGGATTCACCGCCCAGGGCAGCGGCGCGGATGTTCTCGAAAATCTCGCTCCAACCCTTCGCGCCGGCGGGCACGCCGACAGCCATGCCAATGCCGGGGTCGTGCCGGCGATCGCTTTCAAGACGCTTCGGGCCACCTTCAACTACGACATCTCCGGCACGATCACCAGTCGGTACAAGGGAGAGCCGGAACGCAGCGAGACTGTCCTCGGGCCGGATCTGGTCGCACGCTCCGTCGCGGTGCGTGGGCGGGAGGGCGGCGCAACGGCCGAGTTGGGCGGTGCGGTGGCTGACGCTCTGCGTGCAAGTGGGGGCGGCAGCGACAAGGCGCATGTCCTGCTGCCCTCATTCGAGGCATATTTCCGTGGCGAGTTGCTCGCGCCGGACGAAAGCGGCTGGTCACAATGGGCTTGCTGGCGCGTAAGGCGGTTGATGCCTGTCGAGTGCGAGCGTCTTCAGGGAATGCCGGACAACTACACCCTGGTGCCGTATCGCGGCAAGCCTGCCGCCGACGCGCCGCGCTACAAAGCGATCGGTAATTCGATGGCTGTCCCCTGTGTTGCCTGGCTGGGCCAAAGGCTCTCCAGCTTCATGAACGTGTAGCCTCTGATGCCACAAGGATCGTGGCCAGGAGTCCATCGGACACCGACATTAGTTGAGACGGTATTCCAGCGTATCAATATCTACCGGGTCTGCATTGCTGATCATCGTAAATACATAATCGAGACAGTTATGCAGCCCCCAGATATCCACATAGTCATAGGTGCTGCGGAGCGCCATTTTCCGGGCATCCTTCTCCCTCAACTGCGCATATGCATACCACTCGCGAGCACTCCCGAAGCGGTGATGCCAGTCATGACAGACCAGCGATCCCTGAACGACCAGCATTCTGCAGGGCAAATGGAAGAACAGGTGTGCGATGCCCCATTTCAGCCAGCGACCGCTATTGCGCAGGGAGAAATCCGCCGGGCATCGGGAACCGCAAAAACGTGCCAGGCAATTCTTCACATGGCTATCACGAACAGTCTCGTCCGAACGACGCAGCAGCCATACGTGCTCGGTAAGAAGGTGCAGCAATGACGCCATCTGGTACACGATGACAAAAGGAACGGCGATGATGAGACTGAAGAACAGCGCTCCATATTTCATCCCGACACCGACCAGGAAACCCATCCAGACCAACGACATGATGCGCCGATAAAGAGCCACGCCCGCGTAGTTGGACCGAAGCCGTCCCCACAGATATGACAGATGGAAGGATGGATTTATCAGCGTGAGAAGGAGATTTCTGTATATACGCCTCAGCCCAAACTGGCAGGCGCGACGGTGCGGCTGCTCTTCGATGATGAAGGCAAGCTACATACGATCACCAATTGATCCACCTCACAAACGCTCCTTTGGGAGCGCTTTTTTTTTGGCAATAGGGCCAGGTCTGCATTCCGATTGACGCAGGACGAAGCCGCACTGGATCGCCATGCTCATTCCCATGCGTTGCTGATGATTCAGCACCATGCCAGCAGCTACGGTCTTCCAGGCTGCGCCGCGGTTCCCACGCGCCGACCGAACCAGTCCGCTTCGCATCAAATCCGCGGATGCACGCCATAGCCGGCGTTGATGCAATTTCTTCCCTAACCCCTGCGGGACACTCGCCACGTCCTGTCGGGATGAGGCCGTTCCCGCCTCATTTCACAGGAGTTCCCATGAGCATTCATCAACAGCGCGTCAGCCTGAAAAACCTCAAGGTTGCCGATTTCGCCAGCGAGGAAACGCTTTGCTTCACCGCCACCGTTTTGTTCGACGGCGAGCCCATCGCCGACGCCAATAATGACGGCCACGGCGGCATGACCTTCGTCCGCGCACGCGACGGTAAACGCTCGAAGCTCGCTGAAGCGGAGGAGTTCGCGGCAAGCCTGCCACCGGATGTCACCGAGTACGACGATCCCCAGGATCGTTCGCGCAAGTTGACCATCGAGATCACGCTGGACTACCTGGTCGACCATCTCGCCAACACGATGCACGCGGACAAGAAAATCCGTGCCGCCTTCAATCGTGACATCGGCAACAAGGTGCTGTTCGTCAAGGACGGCAAATTGCTGTTCCTCAAGGGCGTCAAGCTCAAGACCATCACCGACAGGCCCGCCTACTTCGCCAGGCTACGCGCCGCGCAAAAACAGCCAATCGTCATCCTCGCCGAGCTCACCCCCGATGAGGCATTCGCCCTCTGGAAACAGCACACTGGCAACAACGACGCATCCTGATCGCCCGCTGGCGAGACACCATCAACAAGCCTCGCATTTTTGCGGGGCTTTTTTTTCGCTCACGTCTCTCAATCGGGGGGTGGCCGGTATCTCATTTCGGCATGACGATCGACGCCGCCTGCTTGATGCTTGGCCACATGTGTTGCTGATGTTGTCAGCGCCATGCCAGCAGCCAGGGTCGTTCCGGCTGTGCCGCGGAGTTCTCCGCGCCGACCCACCAGTCCGCCACGCATCACCTTCGCGGACGCACGCCATCACGGCGTCGATGCATTTCCATCAACCCACGGGACGCTTCCACTTCCGTCGGGATGTGGCGCCTCCCGCCATTGTCAGGAGAACACCATGTCCATTGCTTCACATCCCGAACCCCGGATCGGCCATCTGGCCTTGTTCTGGGTCGGCAAGCGTCTGCCCCTGCGAGTGCTGAGAAGCGCAGCAGGCTACTACATCGGCACGACCGATGAAGAAGGCCCGGTCTCGCGCGAGTCCATCGAATATTTCCCCAGTAGCGAAACTGCAGCGACCGCTCTCGAAAACGGTGAGTGGCAACAGCGTTCGCATCCCTGATCGTACAGCCACAGGAGTCATAGCGATGAACCTGAAAATTTCTCTCCCCCAAGAGGTCGTCGATCAGATCGCGCTTGAAGAAGCGCATTTCGCATTGGCGCCATCCGCCTTCTTCCGTGCCTGGAAGCGCGGCGTGGAAATCGCCGGTGTCGAGTGGTTTGGCGACGGCACCCGCGAAGGATTTCTGAGTGCTGCCAGCAAATGGGATCTGCGGCCCAACTTGCTGCTGCTCAACGATGCCCTTGGCGTCCTGAGCGGCGGACAGCGGCTCTTCCTTTCTGCAATGGTCAGCTTCTACAACGCCAAAGAGGGCGCAGCGATGCTCAAGCGTATCGGCTTCGAAGGTCTCGCCGATCTCGGCGGCCTCGACCTGGAACGCAGGAAAGTGATCGCGCAGCTGGTGCTCAACTACAGCGGCTGGTGAGCCGGTTTCATTGTTTTCCGACCGACGCTGTAAGGGACGGCGCGCCTCTGTCCTGGCGTCTCCCTTCTACTCCCCATGCGGATGCTCATGTCCGCAGGGACGTGGCTCCGCTCATTCATCGAGAGGAGCCATCATCATGGCGAATAATTATTACGAAGCTACCGGCGTTCTGATGCTGGAACACGTTACGCCTGTTATCTCCGCACTGTTCGGCGCCTTCAATCTCGACGCCAACTATCCAGGGAACGGGCGGGCATTCATCGCAACGATTGCCGAAACCAACGATCCGCAATGGAGTGACGTGCTGGAGGGCCTGACGACCCTATCCACTCAGCTCAACATTTCACCTGGTGAGGAACCCGAGACGACAATCGATGTGGTTCTTGAAGCGCTCGCCAGGCATTTCCACGCCGATCAGGACGAAGATCTCGAAAACCTTATCGAACATCATCCGTTTGATGGTGACGCAGACCTCGAAGCCTTGTTCCTGATCGCCTCTTGCTTCAACGATGGCCATAACCTTGTCGCTATTCAGTTTGAGGGTTGCTGGTACTGCAGCAAACCAAGGCTGTTCGAGTTCGGTGGTCACGCCTGCTTCATCAGTCGGGAGATCAGGCTGTTCGGGAACTCCGCTCAGGCGCTGGAACTCGCAACTGATCTGCATAGGGCGCTGCGGGAGGGCGATCTGACTGTAGCAGCCGCCCGCATAACACTTGAAACGGCAAGACTGCTTGCCGGGGTTCAAGATCACAATAGCCGCCGGGAACTGCGGCAACGCATAGCCGAGGGTCTGCTCCAAAATCAGGACTGAGCTTTCGACCAAGGCTGCGCATTTTATCCACCCACCGGGGCGTTATCCCCGGAGGGGGCGCTCCGCCTAACTCGCTGGAGAAATCTCATGTCCCAGACTCTCAATCCCTTCATCCGCGGCTATCAGCACTTGCATTTCGTCCGCACGCTTTGCATCAACCACGCAGACGACAGCCCGCCAGTCTGGCGGCCGCTGCATCCCAGCCAGGCGCATCTGCCTGACGAACAGATCGCGCAGTTTCCCTGCATTCTGTGCAACGACTTTGCGTTGATCACCGAAGGCCAGGAAATCCTGAAGGAACTGGAAAGCCAATGCCAGACCGATGGAGTTGTGCGCACGGTAGTCTATGCCATTACCGGCGATGACTTCGATCAGCCTGTTCATATCGCAGACACCTACTCCGGAAAATCTGCGGAGGAAGTGATTCACCGACTGAGCTTCGAGACCGGCTTTTACAGCCGGTGCTGGGAAATCAGTACGGCGCACATTACCGAAGAGGCTTCCCGCTACCTGGCCGAGTTGGCTGATATCGCCACCCCGACTGCCTTCCAGTTCATCGCATTCCGCATTCCCTATAGCCCGGCGATTGGCGTAAAACTGATCGCCACGCCATGGACAGATGAGAACCTGTTGCAGATCGAGGGCATTACCGCTGCACAACTGCGACAGCAACATCTGAACAAGGGCATGCCGGAATCCCTGGTTGATACTCTCCATCTGGCGGCTTTGGCCGACACCCGCATCCTGATCTTCGATGCCGATGCCCCGATCCTGGATGGACTGCCACAATATGAAGAATAACTGTAGATTGAAATTTGAGCCTCCTCGCGAGGCTCTCTTTTTTATAGTTCCATGTAGTTCGATTTTGTATTTTCTGGAAACCTTGTGACGATGCCGTCAGATATCGAAGTTGCCCCTGTACAGAAACCCGATGCTGCTTCTGCCAAGCTGAAGCAAGCTGTCAGAAACATCGTGGCTGCAAAGGACGCATTGGATGCAGCGCTTAGATTACCTGCTTCGACATTCCTTGTGCCCCCTGAACTGCCCAATGCAGCCGGTTCCGCTGTCGACGTTTCCGCCTTCACCAGGGCCATAGTGCCTTTTCTGGATTTGCGGCAATCGGTCGGCAGCGCGCGCGCTCATGTTCCGCTCGATAGGGTGCTGGGCGAATCCTGGCGGTGGAGGGAGGCACCCTCCGCCACCGGGCTTGCCGACTATTTGCTGCAAGATGAACGCTCGGCACCGGGAGACCGTGACCAGGCCATCGTGTTTGAGATCGCTCCGCTGGGATTGTGGTTCGCCCACGAAGGCAAGAACCGCGTCCACTTCCTGCGCTCCGGTGGTGCAATCGAAATGCCTGCGATGGTGACCACCATTGATTACCCGGCCGCCAGCCGGCTGGCGCTCTACCGTCTGGCAGAAGCTGGCAGGGAGGAGATGTGGTGCGTGTTGGACGACCGCCTGGCAAAGCGTTTACTGCTGCCAAAACTGACCCACACGCTCTTGACAGCCTATGGCGTCAACCCCGCGAGCGCCTGGCCAAAGAACCTGCCTTCGCCTCACACGATTACCGACGCACTTCAGCAGCAGGAGCGCCATGCAGGGAACGGCCCGGATATCGACCTGGACGTGCTCCGCGAACGCATTGCGGAAAAATCCTCCGGGGAAACGTTCACCGAACTCAGTCTGCTGGATGCCCTGGCAGGCGGCCTGCTCAGAACCCGGTGGCGGTGGATCGCATCCGCCAGCGCGATTCTTCTCGGCGTCCTGGCGTTGAGCATGGCGTTGCCGCAGCCTTGGGGGAGCGAGATCCGATTTCTGGCCACCGGCGTCATTGGCGGGTTTGTCGCAAGTTTGATGTTCCCTTGGATGCAGGTTCGTCGCAAGCACCTGCGACGCGACGATCTGTGATCCCGCAACGAAGGAATACGGTGAAGAGACGGCTCCGATAGGCGCTAACAATTCGCAGCGCCATAGATCAACCTGACGACATGTTTGCTGGCGTTGCCGGCTGCATGCCCAGGCAGTCGAGACCTTCAAGACTGCGGTGCCTCGTCGCACTGGTTGGTCTGTTCTACCGGCGCATTCCGCGCCAATCACTCAACCCACAAGGGACACCCTCCCTTGTGGCGGGAATCCCTTGCCTTTTCTCAAGGAGTTCCCATGGACCGTTCCCTCATCAAGTCCCTGATGCCTTCGCTTGTCTCAGCCCACGTGCCGCGCAATGCGCGAGGTTTCAAGTACCGCGTATTTGACGATCAGCCACAAGTGTCGGCATTCGGCTTCTCGATCGACCCCGATGCCTTCGACGGCAAAGTGGTCGCGACCACCGGCGATGCCATCATCGTCAGGATCAAACCCACCGAGTTCGCGGTGCTCGATCCCAACCTGGTGACTTCCGTCCCCGAAGAAGGAGTCAAGGTGCATGTCCAACCCTACGCGCGGCGCCGTTTCGACGGCCTGCGTGCGGACACCCCGGAAGAGCGCACGGAGATGACGTCTGACGGCATCCCCTACACCGTCAAAACGCATGTCCTTGGTTCCGCACCGGCCAAGCTGCCCATCCCCGCGCCACAGTGCCTGGAACTGGGCCAGCTCATCCAGCAGTTGGAGGAAATGCCGGCGCCCGATGGCTTCCGGCGTATCACCCATATGCTGGTCGATGCGGGCGCCCGTGACTTCACCTGGGTCGATCCAAAGCCGTCCAGGATCATCGAGACACCTCCGGCGATCAGCTTCGCGGTTTCGACCGGGAAGTTCGAGGGCCGGGTGACGATCCTCTATGACCGTGCAGGCGACACCTACGTGGTGGAGCTGCATCGCGATGGCGAACTGGTCGATCGGCACGACGAGGTGTATTTCGACATGCTCGGCGAAGTGCTGGAGCAGTTGATCGACGACGGGCGCTGGCGCCTGATCGACGTGAGCGTGATCGACGCCAAGGCTTCACGGCGACGCCAGGCGGTGTCGGCGTGACGTCCACGGCAAGCGACTCCTGGGTGGTTTATTCACCCAACGAGTCGGTCGTCAGCGACAGCGCCGGCTTCTGGTCCAACGAGTTCGGCTGGGTCTTGTTCAACCAGGCGACGCGCTTCTCGAAGGAAGAGGCCGGGAGCTTACCGCTTCCGCTCTCGACTGGCCGTGATGCGCGCTTCGTTCCATGGCAGGAAGCCCGGCGGCATTACGGCTGATGCCGTAGCCTGGCGACGACTTGCCCCCTACAGGCCTTCCATCCACTCAGATGGAGGGCCTTTTTTCTTCAACTTTGAGGTATCCACCATGTCAGAAATCACTTGCAGTACATCCTCACAGCCCATCGGGCAGACTCATCCCGCGTTCGATGAAACCGCGTGGCGGGCTGTCTGCGAGAAGTTCGCCGTGCAAGCCAACAACGGCTGCGGACTGTCTCATGACTACTACGTCGAACGCTTCAGTTCACAGATCGAAAAACACATTGATCGACTGCCTGAATGCCAGCGCGCGCAGGCTCTGCAGATAGCACAGGAATGGGACTACGCAACACCTGCCGAGAGGCGGGAAACCCGGAACTGGAACGCACAGAATGGCTACTGCACACACGGAATCGAGCTGGGTTGCTGCCCGGCCGGTTGCGGTTCATAGGGATTGGCACTTGCTCCATCGCTGATCACCCAGCAAGCCCCCGCCTCGGGGGCTTCTTTTTTTCAGCATCCCGACACCGCACACCAGGCTCCGCCGCTGTTGAGAACCAGCATACAACCGGGTTACGCCATGCGCTCTACGCGGCAATCGGCATGCGCGCACGACTCACGTTCAGCGGCCGAACAATAAGGCGACAGGCCAGTACCCATTCCGGATGGCCGTCCAGAGAAGCAGATGCCACGCTACAGCCATGTTGCGCTGACCACGGTCAGCAACATGCCCAGGTAGCCACGATCTTCAAGGCTACGGCGCGGTTCCGTCCGCGTGATCACACCAGTTCGCACTCGGCATCCCAGCGCGAACGACCGTCGAGCAATCGGCGGTGATGCCAACCTAGTTGTTGCCGGATCTCACGATCCATCAACCCACGCGGGGGTTACACACCTCCCGTATGGGGTCGGTGTGTCTCCGCTTTCTTGTCCTCAAGTCTGGAGATCACCATGACCACTTCCACCGAAAAGTCCTTTTTTGACTTGCACATCACCGGTCTCGGCTACCTCAATCGCATCCGCGAAGTGAAGCCGAAGAAAGGTGAACCGTTCCTGGCCTGCGATATCGCAGCGCTCAATGGTCCGAGCAACGATGTCTCGTACGTGCGTTTCGATACGCGCGTTTCGGGCACCGATGCCCAGCACCTCATTCGTCGCTGCATCGATGCCGTCGAGGCGGAGAAGAAAGTGATGATCGGGTTCCGACTGGGCGACCTGTGGACCGACACATTCACCTATTCCAAGGGGAAGCGCGCCGGCGAACAGGGTGTCAGCCTGAAGGCCCGCCTGCTGTTCGTCAGCTGGATCAAGGTCGATGGCGTCCTGAAGTACAAGGCCGAGCCCAAGCCGGCCGAGTCCGAACAGGATGCTGCGGAGCAATCCGCTGCTCCTGCTCCTGCGCCGCAGGAAGCACCGGTTCCGGAAGCATCCGAGCCGGTCGCAGAACCTGCCGACGAAGCTGCTGATGCGCAAGCACCGGCACTGGCCGAGTCGTTCTGATCCGCAAGGCCCCCTCACAGGGGCCTTGTTCTTTTCATCAGCCGAGCATCCCTGACACAGCGCTGTCGGCGGAGCCCGGTCGTCCTTTCTTCACCAGGAGCACTCCATGATCACCCTTCCGGGCCAGTTGGCCATCAAGACAATCCACGGTAGGAATGGCGACTTCAATGTCGGCCGCCTTTCGACCAGCATTGGTGAGTTCGTCATCAAGAATGCCGAGCTCGACCAGTACGACGAAGGCAAATACGACGGTGATTTCGTCATCGCCGAAATCCGACCCTCCACCTACAACACCAGTGGGCGGATGGTCATCGAAATCCGCGCCCACCTGGGCGGGATGACCCTCTCGAACAGCGATCGCCTGAGCAAGGACGAAGCCCAGCGGCTGAGCCCGCAGGAGATCGATCCCATTGATGAGGAAGCGCAGGCTCCTGCGGCCGCCGCCAGGCCTCCAGCCAGGACCAAGGCCCGCAGCACGCGCGATCCACTGGTCGACACCACGCCGTTCGGCAGCGAACCAGCGGCAGCATCGCCCTCCGACGCTTCGGCTGACGATGACGACGCGGCACTGTTCGGCATGCTCTGGCCGTTGAGCGAAACCGTGAAACTCGACGCAACCGTCGACCGCCGCGTCCTGCGTCAGCAGCGTGACCGTCTCGATGCGATGGGCTATCGGTTTGAACCTCTCTCCCAGGACTGGCACCTCGCCAGCGCCTGATTGATCCACCGCGCAAGCGGCATCCCACCCGCCGGGGTTCTTCCCCGCAGGGGAGGACTCCGGCTTTTTCTTCAGGAGACCTTCTCATGGGTTGGCTATTTTCCCATCGCTCGCGAAGCGAACTGATCCACTACCTGGTGCAGCCGCAAGATTGCCAGGCCGCGCATGTTGAAACTCTGGCTTATACCCTTCGCGGCAACGTGTTGTGGTCCGTGGTCAAAATCACGGCCAAAGAGCCAAACATGCTCAACCTCGCTGCGGGTGAATTCCGCACCTACATCGGCTGCACATTGCTGCAGCGCTATCGCAACGAGTGGGGCTACAAGTCGATGGATGAATCCGTTCATCCCTACTACTACAGCTGCCCGCTCAGCTATCTCGAACGCGCACCCACGCAATCGTCCGAATGGCGCGAGCGTGTGCGGGCGTACCACGACCACAGACGCGCAGTACGTTCGGCATCCGCCGTTCCAGTCGTCTGAATTTCCCGTCCACCAGTCTTCGGACTGACCCTGCATCGCAGGTTTTCCACGCACGCACGCGCGACTGGCCTTGTGCCGGCCGTCGATGTCGCTTGCCCAATCCTCAAGGAGATAGACATGCAACTCGCATCTCGTTTCGCATCACGTTCCCCGATCCTGCGTGCAGATCATCCGCTGTCGGATGACCAGATCCGCGCAGTCGCTCCCTCCATCTTCGCGGATACACCGCACGAAAGCCGCTCCGAACGGTACAGCTACATACCGACCTCCGCCGTTCTGGCGAAGCTACGCAATGAAGGGTTCGAGCCCTTCATGGTGTGCCAGACCCGCGTGCGTCATGAAGACCGTCGCGAGTTCACGAAACACATGCTCCGCCTTCGCCATGCAAGCCAGATCAACGGCAAAGAGGCGAATGAGATCATCCTCCTCAACTCACATGATGGCACCAGCAGCTACCAGATGCTGGCGGGTATGTTCCGTTTCGTGTGCCAGAACGGTCTGGTGTGCGGCGATATCGTCGGTGACGTTCGTGTGCCCCACAAGGGCAATGTCACGGACCATGTAATCGAAGGCGCCTACGAGGTCCTGAGCGGCTTCGACCAGGTGCAGGACTCCCGCGAAGCCATGCGAGCGGTCACGCTCGATGATGGCGAGGCGGAAGTCTTTGCGCGATCGGCCCTGACGCTCAAGTACGACAGCGACACCAAGGTGCTGCCGATAACTGAAAGCCAGGTTCTGGCAACACGCCGGTTCGATGACAACCGGCCGGATCTATGGTCGGTGTTCAACCGGGTGCAGGAAAACCTCGTCAAAGGAGGTCTGTCCGGTCGGACTGCCAATGGCCGCCATCAACGCACACGCCCTGTGCAAGGCATCGATCAGAACGTCCGCCTCAATCGGGCGCTGTGGCTGCTGGCCGAAGGCCTGCGGCAACTGAAAAACTGATCTGACGCGGACTGTGCCCGTTTCGGGCAATGCCCGCGGTTTTCACCCACCGCTCCTGACGGAGCATTCCTCACCCCCAGGGGCTGTATCAGCCTCACGGGCTGGTGCTGTCCCTGGATCTTCCAAAGGACACGACCATGCCCGAAACAACATCTTCGCAACCGCTTCTTCGCATTGATGAATGCCCCGACCTGATGGCCGACGGCTATATCGGCGACGAAGGCGGCAACCTGATCTTCCTGTCCGTCTGGGCACGAGATACGGCCGTTCAACAGTTTCTGGCCCGGCTCACGCTGGGTCGTGACGACGATGGCCTGGATCAGTTCCACCTCATCACCGACGCAGGCGGCTCCATTCCGGTTTTCATCGGAAACGTCGACAGGCTGGAGAAGCGCTCCACGCGCCTTTTCCGCCGCACCCTGTTCGGTTCGATGGTCAACCTGTGGCTCTTCGACCAGCGCTGCGTCAAGCCCGACAAGGCCAACGCCAGCGCGCTGACGCTGCTGCCCAGGGACTCAGACCATCGGCTTGATCGCTTGTGGACGCTGGTACAGGAAACGTGCCCTCTGCCACTCCTCGATCACTGGCGCGACATCGTGCTGGACCTGCTGATGGAGCAATCCATGCTGGCGCATCTTCCCATGGCTTACGGGCCACTGGAAGGGCACCGCCTGGCGCTGGATGTTCCTGTGCTCACAAAGGCACTCGGCGATCTGATCCGCAACGGCACCCTCAGCGCCACGGCGCATGAACTGGCTTCCGGCATGCCTTTGCGGCGCGTCGCCTGAAGTCTCGCAAGGGCATGCGCAAGCCGCACGCCCCTCATTTTCCCAACCAGAATCAGGAGATTCACATGGCTCTCATGTTCCCCCGGCTTGCCAGGAATTTTGCGAAAAACGGGTACTACCCAACCGACGAACCTACGCTGGAGCGGGCGCTCAACGCGCTGGCGCCGGCCGCCGGTCAAGTCACCATCATCGACCCCTGCGCAGGCGAAGGCGTTGCCATCGCTGAAGCCGCACATGCGCTCGGCCGTGATCTGGTGTCAGCTTATGCCGTCGAATTCGACGAAGAGCGCGCCAGGCATGCCCGAGGTCTTGTCGACCATTGCCTGCACAGCGACCTGATGGACACGCTGATCAGCCGGCAAAGCTTCGGACTGATGTGGCTCAATCCTCCCTATGGGGATCTGTCCAGGGATGCCGATGGCAACATCGGCTACCAGGGACAGGGCCGCGCCAGGCTGGAGAAGCTGTTTTATCAGCGCGTCTTGCCGCTGCTGCAGTACGGTGGCGTGCTGGTCTTCATCATTCCGAGCTACACGCTGGATGCGGAACTGGTGGGTTGGCTGACACGCCATTTCACCGGACTGCGCATCTACCGTGCGGTCGAACAGCAGTTCAGGCAGGTGGTGATCTTCGGCACCCGCTCACGCCAGCGCGATCTGGCAAGCGATGCCAAAGCCATCCGCAACCGGCTGCTGCAGATCGGCGCGGGTGATATCGAAGCGGAAGAACTGCCGGCTGAATGGCCGTTCCTCCCGTATTCCGTCCCGGCCGCACAGGCCGAGCCGGAGCAGTTCTACCGGGTCACCTTGGAGCCGGAGCAATTCGCGGCCGAGGTTCATCGCCTGCAAGGGCTATGGCCTTCCCTCGATACGCATCTCGGCTCTTCGCAGCAGTCGCTGCGGCCGCCGGCCCGTGCCTTGTCTCACTGGCATCTCGCCCTGGCGCTCGCCGCCGGTGCGATTTCAGGTGTCGTCCGTTCCAAAACCGGCAAGGTGATGGTCGTCAAAGGCGATACCCACAAAGAGAAGTCCGCCGCGGTCGAATACCACGAACGTGACGACGGCTCGATCGCCGAAACGCGCATCCTCACCGACAAGTTCATCCCGGTCATTCGCGCATGGGACATGACACCCGGCTCCCCCACGCGGGGAGAAGTGCTGACCATCCGCTGATTCTTCATCCCCCCGAAAACCAACGCCTGGACCAGGCGCTGGCTTCGTTTTTCATCAACGCAACAGGAGCTACAACCATGTCCTTCAAACTGTTCCCACGCCAGCGCACCACGCCGGCTTCCATCCCTCTGTTCTCCAGCGGTGCCCTGACGCTCAGCGCCAAGGTGCAATGGCTGGACAGCAAGGGGCTGGTTGATCCCCATCGTTTCCTGCATCGCCACCTGCGTGGTGATTGGGGCGATCTGGATGACACCGAACGTCGCGCGAACGATGCTGCCCTTCAATCAGAAGGCGCTCTGACCTCGCGCTACCAAGTGACACCGCGTCTATCCTTGTTGGTGACCACCAGCAAGGATCACAGCCAGACCGTGATCCAGCTGCCCGAGGAGAACGAGCCGCGCTGACGACTTGCATCTTCGGACTTTTCCACCCAACGGGGTCATGCTGCCCCAACGGGGTGTCATGGCCCTCCTCAACATGCAGGAGAAACACCATGACCTCCGACGCGAAACCTCGTGATCACCGCCGTTTGCTGTTCCCGATCGGCGCATTGATTTTCAGCGAAGGCGTAGACCGCCTGATGCGGGAAGGCCGGCTCGATCCGATGCCTTACCTCTTGCGCCACATCCGCGGCGACTGGGGTGACGTGACGGACGACAAGTGGCGGGAAAACAATGCCGCATTGAAATCCGGCGCACGTCTCGACTCGCTCTACGTGGTCACCCGCGACGTGACCATTCGCATCTTCACCGAGGCAGATCGCAGCGCGACGCATGTCCTGCTGCCATCCGAATCCTGACGCACCAAAGCTTCGTTCTTCCATTGCGACAGCCCAATAACTGCTGTCGTCCGCATCATCCACCCACGGGGCCAATCACCCCGAACGGGTGCCATGGCCCTTCATTTCATATGGAGTCACCACCATGGCACACGAAGCGCTTTTCCTCAGCGTTGTCCCGCAACCGCGATTCCTGACCGGGCAACTGGTCATGACCGCCGGCGTCGATGAACTGGTCCACCAGGGCCGGCTCAATCCAGGCCGATACCTCGCGCGCCATCTCAGCGCCGATTGGGGCGATCTCGACGACAGCGATTGGCAGTCCAATGACACCGCCTTGCGCACCGGCGAGGACCGCCTGTTCTCGTCCTACCAGGTCGAGCCTGACCTGAACCTCTGGATCATCACCGAGTGGGATCGCAGCGTCACCACGCTGCTGCTTCCTAGCGAGTACTGATCTTCGTCCGGCGGCTGTCGCCGCTTCTCATCTTCCCACCCAGGGGCATGTCCATCGCCCCGCAGGGGGAGGTGCATGCCCCGTTTTCTTTGGAGCATCACCATGTCCCTCGATCTTGAAAACATCCCCGATTCCTCCGTGCAGGGCGACCTGCTCGAAACGGAATCCTCGCCGCTGACCATCAGCCTCAACGACTTCGTTTCCGAATTCGGCGACGAACTGCTGGACAGCCTCAACCGCGCCAACCCTCCGGTCTATACCGGAAAAGCGCGCCCGCACCGGCAACAGGTTCTGTCGCGTCTCAAGCGGCTACCGTTCCCGGCGCAGGCCGAAGTCATCCACGCTATCAGCGAGTTGCTGGTCGACCGCGGTGAACGCGCCGCGATCATCAACGCAGAAATGGGAACGGGCAAGACACTGATGGCAATTGCCGTCGCCGCCGTGCTCAACGCCGAAGGCTACCGTCGCACGCTGGTCCTGTCACCGCCGCACCTTGTCTACAAGTGGCGCCGGGAAATCCTCGAAACCATTCCTGGCGCGAAGGTGTGGGTGCTCAACGGCCCCGACACGCTGGTCAAGCTGCTGAAGCTGCGCGAGCAACTCGGCGTACCGGCCAGCGGCCAGGAGTTCTTCGTACTCGGCAGGGTCAGGATGCGCATGGGCTTCCACTGGAAACCCGTGTTCACCCGTCGCCGCATTCCCGGCGGTTTCGTCGGAGCATGCCCGCATTGCGGTCACGTCATCACCGATCTCGATGGCGAGCCCGTCAACACGGTCGAGCTCGAAGCCGAAGAGTCGCGGCGCAAGTGCAGCCAGTGCGCATCTGCGCTATGGACCCTGATACGTCCTCGTTCGCTTTCGGCAACCGACCAGTCCTCGGCGGTGATCAAGGCGCTCAAGCGTATTCCCACCATCGGCGAAGCCACGGCCCAACGGCTGATGAAAAAGTTCGGCGAGTCGTTCCTGGTTTCTCTCCTGGGCGACAACCTGTTCGAGTTCATCAACCTGATGGACGAGAACGGCGATCTTGTCTTCAGCGACCGGCAGGCTCAGCGTATGGAACGTGCAATGGCCTCCATGGAATTTGGCTTTGGTGAAGGCGGATATCAAGCCAGTGAATTCATCAAGCGCTATCTTCCGCAGGGCTTTTTCGATCTCCTAGTGTGTGACGAAGGCCATGAGTACAAAGGGTCTGGTTCCGCACAGGGACAAGCGATGGGCGTGCTTGCCTCCAAGGCTCGCAGGACCCTGTTGCTGACCGGAACGCTGATGGGCGGCTACGCGGACGATTTGTTCGCGCTGCTGTTCCGGACGCTGACCGGGCGGATGATCGAAGACGGCTACCGGCCCTCCAGGACCGGCAGCATGACGTCGGCTGCGATGGCCTTCATGCGCGAACACGGCGTGTTGAAGGACATCTATTCCGAGAGCACCGGAACCGCGCACAAGACGGCCAGAGGCACCAAGATCACGGTGCGCACCGTCAAGGCGCCGGGTTTCGGGCCGAAAGGCATCCTGCGCTGCGTGCTGCCGTTCACCGTGTTCCTGAAACTCAGGGACATTGGCGGCAATGTTCTTCCTCGCTATGAGGAGGAGTTTCGTGAGGTCGCGATGGAGGCCGATCAGGCCAGCGCCTATCGTGATCTCGCCGGGCGTCTCACCGCGGCCCTCAAGGAAGCCCTGCGCAAGCGGGACACGACGCTTCTTGGTGTGGTCCTCAACGTGCTTCTGGCCTGGCCGGACACGTGCTTCCGTCCCGAGACGGTGACGCATCCCCGCACGCGCGAGCTGCTGGCGTTCACACCGTCGCAGTTCAACGAGCTGGAAATCACGCCGAAAGAGCGTGAGCTGATCGACATCTGCAAGGCAGAGAAAGCCGAAGGCCGCAAGGTCCTGGCCTATACCGTCTATACCGGGACGCGGGACACCACGTCGAGGCTGAAGGTTCTGCTGGAGCAGGAAGGTCTGAAGGTCGCGGTGCTGCGCGCAAGCGTGGACACCTCACGGCGCGAAGACTGGATTGCCAAGCAACTGGACCGGGGCATCGATGTGCTGCTGACCAATCCCGAACTGGTCAAAACAGGGCTGGATCTGCTGGAGTTCCCAACGATCGTGTTCATGCAGTCTGGCTGGAACGTGTATACGCTCCAGCAAGCCTCGCGTCGGTCATGGCGGATCGGCCAGAAGCTGCCCGTGAAGGTCATCTATCTCGGCTATGCGGCCACGTCGCAGATGACGTGCCTGTCGTTGATGGCGAAGAAGATCCTCG
Source organism: Agrobacterium tumefaciens (assembly GCA_025559845.1). Lineage (NCBI taxonomy): Bacteria > Pseudomonadati > Pseudomonadota > Alphaproteobacteria > Hyphomicrobiales > Rhizobiaceae > Agrobacterium > Agrobacterium tumefaciens. The sequence goes on along the minus strand of CP048469.1, from coordinate 2,063,464 downwards.
TCTCGCAGAGCACGTCGGGAGACGTGCCGGAGTCCGGCCTGGATGCCCTCAACACGGACGGCGATTCCGTAGAAGTGGCGATGGCAAGGCAACTTGTCGCCGCGTGATGCAACTGCTCATGCCGGCTCCCCATCGGGGCGCCGGCCTTCTCGTTTTTCCACCTTGCAGCCATGCCCGCGTTTTTCGTGGACATGGCTGTGTTCTTTCTCATCCCAAGGAGATTTCCATGAACAACAACACTCAAACTACGCCCGAAATCGTCAGCGCGCGCCTGACGCTGGACGTGGCCTATCTGCTCAACGGCGAGTCGGCATCGGAAATGCTGGAACGCATGCGCGGCATGTGCGAACGCGCCATCGGCGAAGGCATGTTGACCGGGGAGACCGCCGCGGAAGTGGACGCCTGGTCAATCGCCGCTTCCCTTTCGCCAACGGCAGCCGCCGATGACACACTGGAAGCCGGGATTGCCGCCTTCATGCGACAGCGCATCGAGGACGGAAACCTCGACGCGGAAGACATCCCCGTCCGCCTGTCGCGTTATGGCCTGATGCCCCCCGAAGCCTTCGTCTCCGAAATGCGCGAACGCATGGATATAGTTGACGGCGATGATCTTGAAACCCAAGCCACTGTGGCCATATCAGCCGCTCCTTCGGATCACGATGAATTCGAGATGCGAATCGCGGTCGCCTGCGTCAACGCCTCGGGCATGTCTGACATGCCGCTCTTCACCGTCAGGATCACCCGGGAGGAATTTGACCTGGGTGTTCACTACGACAAGGCCAAAGATCTGGCCGAAGAAGCCAGATACGAAGAGCCATTCGTCTGCTTCGATGCGACAGAACAGAACGCCATCCTTTCGGCCGCACGAAAGCTGGGTTCTGTCCGTGAGGATTGATCCGGCAAGTACGCATTCACTTCTTCAGGCCCCACCTTGGGGCCTTTTTTCTGATGTGACGGAGAGCCACAGCATCACGCGTCCTCGAACACAACCCAAAACAGAAATCCTCTTGAAGTCATACGGGCATGAACCAGTGGTAGACGTCATCGCGCCATGACCGTCACCACCACATGCAAGATGAAGGACGGCCCATAACAGGGATTGCCTTCGCTGTCCTCAATCCGCCAGATCGATGCCACCGTGCAGCTCTCTTTCGGCGCTGCAAATTCAATGCTGATACGCACGGGTTGTCCTGGCAGCGTGTCCGGAATGGCAACCTCTTGGTACAGGCTGGTGAGGTGGGCATTCAAGACTACCTGAAGGTCGGTCTTGCCTGGTTCGCGGCGAGCGATCACGTACTCGCCATCCACACGTACCAGCCTGCGCCCATGCCAGGGTTTGCGGCCCACGTTCTGGATCTCCCATATCTTATGGAAGGCTTCGCCAGGCAGGACGATGGCATGGTCGGGCGTCGTCACATCGGCGTTGAACACCGCAATGTCGCCCCGATCTCTCAAGCCCACCGCACGGTTGGTCGGTGCCAATGGCGCGCCGGCCGATGGCGCACCGCCAAGATCGGCGTAGTAGCGGAAGAGCAGCAGCGGCGAGACCTGGATGGCCCTGGCCAGCTTGACCAGGGTTCGCACGGAGGGGTCCTGCGATGCGCCACCAGCCAGTCCGTACAGGTAAGTCCGGGACAGCCCAGCTTCCTTGGCAATCGCGGTCATGGATTTGCCAAGCTCCCGGCCACGTCGCGCGATCAGCGCGCGCAGCGTTTCTCTCTTTGATTTCATCTCGTTCCCCGTGGCCGCGCTCCCGACCACCGCGTATTGTCCACTAAAAAGGACAGTCTGAGTGCCACAGTAAACCAATCATCGGCCAGTATTCAATTAATAAGGCAATCTGTCTTCGGCCAGATGATTGCCAATAAACAGCGATATCGCCAAGCGAGCATGTTGTACGCATGAAGCCTGATGGCAGTAACCGAGTGGCCGTACCCATGAACCAGACGGACAGGTAACCCTTATGCCTCATATCAAAAATTGCGCTGAAGCTATTGCACGAACCGGCTTCGGGATCATCCCGATGACGGCGGCAATGCGAGATAACTATTCGCTGCTGCTGGATGGATTTACTGGCATAGCACAAGAGACAAAGGAGACTTACAGCTTCGCTGCGGATACCGATGGCTTCCTGCCGTTCGGTTCCGAATATGCCCATGTCAGGGACAATCCCGATCTGTGTGAACGCTTTTGCTACTGGCACGCTCACAGCGGCAGGCGCGAGGATCATCCCTTCAGCCAAAGTCCATATCTGCGAGCAGCCGCAGCCTATGAAACTGAAATCAGCGAGCTGGCTCAGGGCGTCATCAAGGGGATATGCCACGAGTTCGGCGCACCGCCGCTGGCTTCCATCCGCGACAGCTCGTACCTGCAACTATGCGTGTACGGCCAGAACCCGCCTCCGCGTGAACGGAAATTTGCACAAGACCCGCACGAGGACGGTCATTTGCTCACATTCATCCGGCCCAACCGCGATGGCCTGGTCATCTTGCGAGGCAGCGCCCTGGAGCCGGTTCGCCTGCTGGAAAACGAACTGGCAGTCCTCTCGGGTTCATTGCTGACGCAGCTATCCGACTGCGCTATTCCAGCAACCTACCATGCCGTCCTGACGCCGAGCCAACCCGTTCAGCGAAGCTCGCTCGTGTATTTCGCCAATCCCAGCAGCGCAGATGCGCTTATCGGCTTTCGCCGCAGGAAGCCGGTCGACCTCTCCGCAGCGATGAATGCTCATCACACTGGCTTCGGCAATCTTCCAATTGCTGTTGCAGCGAAAACCGCCTGACGCGAGGGCTAGATGAGTTCATTCGTACATTCGCTGTTTCTCGAAGGACTGCTGCTGGGCGTTGCACTGTTTTCCGCTCCCGGCCCCAAGGACACCCTGGTCATCCGCCAGGGTGTCAGCGGGGGCGCTATTTGGGGCGTCGTTGCCATCTGTGTGATTGCCGACGCCATTCTCATTGCTATCGGCGTGTCGGGTGTCGGCACACTACTCGAGAGCCATCCCCGTATCGTAGCGGTGCTACTGTTGTCCGGTGCGCTCTACCTGGTCTGGTTCGGCGGGCAGCGATTGGTCGCCTGTATCCGCAATCAGTCCATGCCACGCCTCGCGGATACCGACACCGGCACGCAGCGTCACCTGCTGCGCACAGCGTTCATCCTCAGCTTTGCAAACCCCTATGCATGGCTGGACACAGTGGTGCTTATCGGCTCGATGGGTGCGGCTAAACCTGTCGATCAGCAATCGGCGTTCTCGGCAGGCACGATGGTCGCATCATTCATCTGGTTCGTACTGTTGGCGGCAGGCAGCAAGAAGCTGACCGGTCTTTTCCAGTCGCCACAAGCCTGGCGCATGCTCGACGCTGGAATCGCGCTGCTGATGGCGTACCTAACCTTCGGGCTGGTACAGGACTTCATGCGCCTGCTGTAAAAGCGTATCGCGCATCGGTTTCAATATATCTCGGCTGCTTATCCACGTCGCAGATGGCGTGCCTGTCGCTGATGGCGAAGAGGATCCTCGCCTCGCAGAGCACATCCGGAGATGTGCCGGAGTCCGGCCTGGACGCACTCTACACGGACGGCGATTCGGCGGAAGTGGCGATGTCAGGCCAACTTTTCGCAGTCTGATTCAAATTCCTATGCTGGCGCCCATCGGGTCGCTGGCCTTCTCGTTTCTTCCACCTTGCAGTCATTCCAATGTTCTTGGTGGGCATAACTGTGTTCTTTCTCATCCATGGATGATTTCCATGAACTCCAACATCCAAGCTGCGCCCAATATCGTCAAAGCTCGCCTGATTTTGGCCGCGACCTAGCTGCTGAACGGAGAGCCCGTAGCCGACGGGAAGCGTGTGGTCGGAATCTAACGGCGCAGCGTCATGCTCGCCAGTGGGCGCTACGACATGCTCGATGACGGGATGGGCTTCTCGCTTGTGCCGTAAAAGCCAGTGATCGAACAGCGGCTGGACCAACAGCTCGCTGACATGGGGCCGGCTGCGGACGCAATTCATGCGATGCAGACAAAAATATGTTGCGCCCTGTTATGCGCCTTCCTGGTATCGTTGCCAGCCGACTTGTCGGAATGACGCTCGTAATTGAGGTGAACGAGATGATCCGCCCTCGACGCGAACGGCGGTTAGTGAACCTCCCAGCCGAGCGTCGCGAACAGGTCGACCCCGGTCATGTCGGCGCGCGCCGTTCCTTCGTCTTGGGCACGCAGCAGTCGCGCGCCTGCCGAGTGCGCCGCGGCGTATCAAGCGAGGAGTTCGCGTTGGTGTGGGCGGCCGCCATCATTGCGGCAACGTCCCTGTAGCATTGGGCGATCGCCACCCATTCTCGAAACCGGAGCACGAGTGTTTCGTCAGGTGAACTCGACGTTTCGACTTCGTCAGCCTTCTGCGTCAGTGCGTCCAGATTCGTACACAATGTGAAGCGCTGTATTTTTGCTGAAAACAGCCATATCTCGGTGATGGCATAGACGGGTGTTGAACTACCTCATGGGGATCAGCGCGAGGCGTCGAATGCATCAACGCTTCGTTGCTGTATGCTCGCGGGCAGATGCAGGGTCAGATAATCGATGAGGCTGCGCACGGATGGCAGCATGCCGCGCGGCGGTGGGTAGAGCAGATGAATCACATGTGCAGTGGCGGCCCACTGCGGCAGAACCACTTCGAGAAGGCCCCTTCGAACGGAGCCGGAGACGATCGGTTCCGGAAGCAGTGCGATGCCCACCCCATGGATGGCGGCCTCGAGTTGCATCCTCAGATCGTCCGATGACAGACGTGCCACATGGGGGACGATGGCTGCTCGGCCTTGAGGATCGTTCAAGGCCCAGCGGGCTTGTCCATCGTGGACGTCGCTGAGACGACTGATAGTGTCCCGCACCGACAGGTCTTCCGGGGCTTCTGGACGACCAATGGCATCGAGCAAGGCCGGACTTGCAACCAGTACGCGGCGAGCCTGCCCGAGTTCGCGCGCAACCAGCCCGGAGGTGTCCTCGACCTTCACGTGCGCGCGAAGCGCCAGGTCGAAGCGCTCCTTCAACAGGTCGATGTGCCGGTCACTGGCGTCCAGTTCAAGCTTGACCTTCGGATGGGTCACCAAATATCCCGGCAGTATCGGGGCGAGGTAGTTCTGTGCCATTACTTGTGGGCAGGTCAGCCGGATCGTGCCTGACGGCTCGCGCCGAAGATCGGCCACGCTGTCGTAGACACTCTGCGCGCCTTCGACCAATGTCCGCGCCTGGACGAAGAAACGCTCTCCCGCTTCGGTTAACGCGATGCGGCGGGTGCTGCGCTGTAGCAAGCGAACGCCCAACCGAGACTCCAGCGCCGCGATGCGTCGACTGAGGCGAGTCTTCTCCAGGCCGGTGGCACGGGCCGCAGCCGAGAAGCCACCGTGGTCAACCACGGCTACAAAATAGGCCAGATCGTTGAGGTTATCCATAGGCTCCATTGGTGCGTATATGCACCAGTCTTTCGTGAATTTCCATCTTATCGCGTAACTGTTGCGGGGATATATTCATTTAGTGTGATGGCCAAGCCGGAGAACGGAGATGACTGTGCGTTTTTCCAAGGTAGTGAATGCCGCCCAGGCGGCGCACGGTGCTCACTTCGCCGCGCGCCGCCTGGATCTGCAGGGCTTGGGAGCATTCGCATTGCCGGTGATGGGCTTCGACCATTACCGGATGAGGGGGCCGACTTTTGCCCCGCATCCGCACGCGGGCTTCTCGGCGATTTCCTATATTTTCGAGAACTCGATTGGGGGATTGCGCAACCGCGATTCCCTGCAGAACGATCTGGTCATCGAGCCGGGCGCCATCGTCTGGACGCAGGCGGGCACCGGGGTCGTCCATGACGAGTTTCCCGCGCAGATCGGTCGCGAAGTACACGGAGTCCAGATATTCGTGAACCAGGCGAGATTAGCCAAGGCGTTGGCCCCCCGGATGATGCATGCGGCCGCCGCAGATGTTCCCGTTGTGATGGATACCGGGAAGAACCGCACGCGCGTGCTTTCCGGTCGCTTTTCCGGCGCCCGGAGTTCGCTGGATCCGGCAGAGGCGTTCGACCTGTTCGACGTCAAGGCCACTGGCACGTGGATATACGCCGTCCCGCCGCGTCGCAACGTGCTGGTCTACCTGTTGTCAGGATCCGTCGAGATTGCAGCCGACGACGAAATCCGACGGCTGGCCCCATTCCAGGCGGTCGCAGCACATATGGTGAAAGCTGGACAGTTGCAGGTGACTGCCCTTGAACCGGCACAGTTTCTGGTGCTCTCCGGGACCGATCCGGGGGAGCCCGTGGCCGTGCACGGGCCTTTCATCATGAACGACCAGGCACAGTTAGCCGAGGCCTTCAAGCGTTACACGAACGGCGAAATGGGTCGTTTGATGCCGCTCGACATCGTGCGCCAATGAACAGAGCGACTCCCGTGAGCTCGGTGCGGAATCCGTGCAAACCCGATAACGCCGGGGCGCCTGCTTCGAAGGCACGCTTATCACTTTATTCCTACAACCATCCATCGCGAATATGAGGACATTATCATGAGCCAGCTTTTCACCGCCGTCCGCATCGGTCGTCTCACGCTTCCCAACCGCCTGGTTATGGCCCCCATGACCCGCTCGCGCGCCGACGATGCGACCGGCGTGCCGACCGAACTGGTCGCCACCTACTATGCGCAGCGTGCCGGCGCCGGCCTCATCATCAGCGAGGGCGCCTATCCCTCGGCGACGGGCAAAGGTTACGTGCGTACACCGGGCATCATCAACGATGCGCAGGTCGCGGCCTGGAAGCACGTCACCGATGCCGTGCATGCCAAAGGCGGCCGCATCTTCATGCAGTTGATGCACGCCGGGCGCGTCTCGCACCCGTCGATGCAGCCGGGCGGCGCGCTCCCCGTGGCTCCGTCAGCGATCAAGCCGGCCGGTCAGTCCTGGACTGCCAGCGGGCCGCAGGATTACGTCGTGCCGCACGCATTGAGCGTGGCCGAGATCGCCGACGTTGTCGCCGACTATCGCACCGCCACACGCCGGGCGCTGGAAGCCGGCTTTGATGGCGTCGAGTTGCACGGCGCGTCGGGCTATCTGCCCGAGCAGTTCCTGTCCTCGGGCAGCAATCAGCGCACGGACGAGTACGGCGGCTCCATCGCCAACCGTGCCCGCTTCGTGTTGGAGGTACTGGCGGCGATGGTGGCGGAAGCGGGCGGCGATCGCGTCGGACTGAAGATCTCGCCCGAGATGAACTTCAACAGCATCACCGACGCCACGCCGCAGGAAACCTACACCTACCTCGTCGATCAGGTGCGCGGCCTCGACCTGGCCTATTTGCAGGTCTCCCTGTTCGGCGCACCCAGCGTCGATTACCACGCGCTGCTGCACCCGCGCTTCAAGGGTGCCTACCTGATCGGCAGCGGTCTCGACCAAGCCAAGGCTGAAACCCTCATCAGCGAGGGCGCGGCCGATGCCGCAGTGTTCGGTGCTGCCTTCCTCGCCAACCCCGATCTGCCCGAGCGCTTCCGTCTGGGTTCCGCGCTCAATGCGCCGGACAAGGACACCTTCTATTCGCCGGGCGCCAAGGGCTACATCGACTATCCCACCCTGAACGACGCCGCGAGCGCCTGAGCCTGCCGGTGGCACCATTCCACGCGGAGATCTACTATATGACGGCAACCATCCTGACCTGGCTTCTAGGCGCTTTCTTCCTCATCGGTGGTGGCGTCAACATCGTTGCGCCAGCCCCGATCCGGGCCGAGTTTCAGCGTTGGGGTTTTCCAGGGTGGTTCCATTTTCTTGTGGGCGCACTGGAACTGGCGGTGGCGGTCATGCTTGTGGTGCCGGGCTGGCGAACCGGCGGACTCGTTCTTGCCGCAGTCACGATGGTGAGTGCCGCCGCCGTCGTTCTCTACCACAAAGAGTACAGCCACGCCCTCATTCCCGGCGCTGTTCTGGCCGTGACCTGCATCGCTGCGTGGATCTGATGGCCTGCCGACCCGAAAACGTGACACCACCACTGCCGGCAAAACGTCCGGCGAACTAAACCCGGCCAGTGGCCGGATCACCCAAGGAGAAATTGTTATGAGCTACGACCGTCTTACACCCGACAATGCCGCCGTCCTTTTCGTCGATCATCAGACCGGCCTGTCGAACGGCGTACAGGATCAGAGCGTCCCCGAATATCTGGCTGCCGTGACCGGCCTGGTGAAGTTCGCCAAGGCGTTCAATCTTCCCGCCGTCATCACGACCAGCGCCAGCGACGGGCCTAACGGCCCTGTCTTGCCGGTAATCACCCAGACCCTTCCAAACGCGCCGGTCATCCATCGACCCGGCGAGATCAATGCCTGGGATAACGCCGAATTCGTCGCCGCGGTCGAGAAAACCGGCCGCAAGAAGCTGATCGTGGCGGGCGTCTCCACCGAAGTCTGCGTCGCCTTTGTCGCGCTGTCGGCGATCAATGCTGGCTATGACGTTTATGCGGTGATCGACGCCTCCGGCACCTGGAATAAGCTCGTCCAGGAGGTCGCCGTGGCACGCATGGTACAGGCCGGCATCAAGCCAATCACCTGGGTCGCCGTCGGTGCCGAACTCCAGGCCGATTGGCGCAAGCCGACGGGCCAGCAGCTTGGTCAGATCATGGGTGAACACCTGCCATTCTACGGCAATCTGATCGCCAGCTTCGTCGCTGCAAAGGGCTAAAACTGCGGATCCTGGACGCTCGATTACGGTGTCAAGGATCCGCCGACACATCATTGGGCCAGTTCAACCAAGGCAATAGAGGCCGCCATTATGTTCGTCATTGCTCTACCCCAGCGCCTGCCACCTCCCGGCCAAGGCCTACGTGGCGTTTCCGACGATATCGCCCGTGTGGTCTTGTTCGCTGCTTCCGATCTCGGCGCGTTCGTGTTGAACAGCGCGAATCCGGTCGCTGGTGGCGATCTGGCCAACTGATGGCGATGTACCGCTGGCCCCTGGCTTGAACGCATCCTGATCCGAATATCCGAGTTCCCTAACTAACATAAGGAAGTTTCCGTGTCTCATCAGGCTTCTACTACAAAAAAATCTGGCCGCACGATCTATGCCGTTCTGCTGGGTCTGTTTGGCCTTCCCCTGGTGATCGGCGGCATACGTCTGGTGCTGCTGGGCGGCTCTCCTTACTACCTCTTGGCGGGTATCGCCAGCCTAGTGTGCTGCATTTTGGTATGGCGTGGAAATGCCTATGCACGCCGCCTGTATGCGTCAATCCTGGTACTGACTCTGGCCTGGGCGGTCTGGGAAGCGGGATTCGATTTCTGGGGCCTGTTGCCGCGTTTGTGGCTGACCTTCCTGCTGGGCGCCGGCTTTCTGATTCCGGGGCTGGTGGCGACACTAAGCCCGGCAGCATCGCGCTCGCGATCGGCGGGCGTGTTCGTAACGGCCCTGGTCGCTGCCATCGTGGTCGGGTCCATGGCCCATCGGATTGGTGGAACACCGGTCGATCCGCTGTATCAAGCTGGTACTCAGACGGAAGCTCCAGCAGCCAGTCCCGATACTCCTGCAACAGATATAGCGAACGCCGGCAACTGGCTGCACTATGGCAATGACCGCGGCGGCACGCGTTTCAGCGCCCTGGAGCAACTGACCCCGGCCAATGTCTCGCGCCTGAAACCCATCTGGACCGTGCATGTCGGCAAGTCGGTGGATGGCGATTTGGGTGCGCTTGAAGTGACGCCGTTGAAGGTCGGCGATTCGGTCTACGTGTGCACCGGCTACAACGATGTGTTGTCCATCGACGCCGAAACCGGACACGTGAACTGGCGCTTCAAATCCGGCGCGCTGCACAAGGTCTCCTCGCATGGCGCATGCCGAGGCGTGGCCTACTACCAGGTGCCGCAGGCCACCGGCGTGTGTTCCAGCCGGATCCTCACCGCGACCATCGACGCCCGCCTGATCGCGCTGGATGCCGTCAGTGGACAGCCCTGCCCCGATTTCGGAAACAATGGCCAGGTCGATATCGACCTGCCCAATGCCGAGGGCAAGATCGAGAAGAGCTACTACTACGTCAGCTCCGCTCCGGCGATCGTGCGTGGAAAAGTCATCTTTGGCGGCTGGGTGGCCGACAACCAGTACTGGGGCGAACCGTCCGGCGTGATCCGTGGCTACGATGCAGTCACCGGCAAGTTCGCCTGGGCGTTCGACATGGGCCGCCCCGACGACCATGCCGAGCCCAAGCCCGGCGAGAGCTATACGCATTCGACCCCGAACAGCTGGGCGCCGATGAGTGCCGACGAAGAACTGGGCATGGTCTATGTACCCACGGGCAACGCCACGCCGGACTATTACGGTGCCCAGCGGCGACCGTTCGACGACAAGTATTCCAGCTCGGTGCTGGCAATCGATGCCGACACCGGTGCACTTCGCTGGTCGTTCCAGACCACGCATCACGATCTGTGGGACTATGACATCGCTTCGCAGCCGACGCTGATCGACTTGCCCGGCAAGGATGGCAGCGCTCCGGTACATGCGCTGGTCCAGCCGACCAAGCGCGGGGAGATGTTCTTGCTGGATCGCACCAACGGCCAGCCGCTGTCCGCGGTGGAAGAAGTCCCGGCACCCGGCAACCCGGCGCCTGGCGATCGCCTGAGCCCGACGCAACCGTTCTCGGTCGCGATGCCTTCGTTCCGCGGAGCGGATCTGCGCGAACGTGACATGTGGGGTACGACGCCGCTCGATCAACTCTGGTGCAGGATTAAGTTCAAGGAGGCCCGCTATGACGGCCCGCTGACGCCTCCCGGCGTGAGGCCAACCGTCGCCTACCCGGGCTTCGTGGGGGGAAGCGACTGGGGCAGCGTCTCCGTGGATCCCCAGCGTAACCTGATGATCGTGACGTCCAGCAAGGTTCCCAACTACGACCGGCTGATCCCGCGCGAAGAAGCCGACAAGTTGGGGCTGGTGCCCGCTGGCCATGGCGCGGGTGGCGACGTTGGCGGTGCCGGAGCGCAGGCCGGGACTCCGTTCGCCGCCGATATCAAGGCCTTCCTTTCTCCGCTCGGCGCTCCATGCAACGCGCCGCCGTATGGGCTGATCACGGCGGTTGATCTGACCACCCACAAGGTTATCTGGACCAAGCCACTGGGTACCGCCAGCGGTAGCGGCCCGTTCGGCATTCCATCGCACCTTCCGATCACGATGGGCACCCCCATCGCCGGCGGATCGCTGGTGACGCGCGGTAACCTGATTTTCGTTGCGGCGACGCAGGAAAGCGTGCTGCGCGCCATTGATGCCAGCACCGGCAAGGAACTGTGGAAGTCCAGTCTTCCCGCGGGCGGCCAGGCCACGCCGATGACCTATTGGTCCGATCGCAGCAAGCGACAATTCGTGGTGATCGCGGCAGGCGGCAGCCTGTTCATGGAATCCAAGCTTGGTGATGCGATCGTGGCCTATGCGTTACCGAAAGATAGCGATGGTAAATAATACAGCCGATGGTAAGTGCCTGAAAGCGGCGTGGCTAGGCGGGACGCTTGTTGGTGGCATTCGCCTGGCCATGCTAGGTGCTCCTTTTACTACGTGAAAGCCGCACCAACCGTCCTCGGCGCCGATGCCGACAATGCCTCGGTACGCAGGTTCCGCAGCCCAGAACATCGAAGAGCGAACTTGGCCCATCCTAAGAGCTCACGCAAGGTCTTAGCGCAAAGAGAACGCACCCCTGCCGACAGACAGCGAATAAGCGATAGGAAGGGGGAAGCTCTTCGAAAATAGAAATAGGGGCAGCCAGCAGTTCCCTTTGTTTGCTGATGCCCCCGCCATGAACGGCGATTGTGACGGTTCAACGCTTTAGAGAACCGACACATGCAACCATTCAGCCACTTCCATCGCCATCTGGCGGGCTGCGGCCTGCTGATCGCAGCCGCACTGATGGCCGGCTGCGCCACGACGACGCCTCCCCCGAAGGCCGCCCCCATCGCGAAGCCGGCGATCGCGCCGGCAAAACAGAGGCCGGAATTCATTCCTGTCGTGCGCTATGGCCGCTACACCCTGGTCGAACTGGCTCCGGCATCGGCACAGCATGACCTACTGTTGCAGGTAGTCGACGTTGCCATGCCCGATACGCGCAATGCGACCGTGGGCGATGCATTGCGTCACGTCCTGCTGCGTTCTGGTTACCAGCTCTGCTCGGTGGGCGAGATCACCGCGCTCAATTCACTGCCACTGCCGGCATCCCACTATCGGTTGGGGCCGATGCTGCTGCGCGATGCCCTGCTGACGCTGGCAGGCCCCGCGTGGGATCTGAAAGTCGACGATGGCGCCCGCCGGATCTGCTTCACCCGCTTTCCCCAACCAGCATCTGCTCTGAGCCAACCGGCCGCGCACTCAGCCTCGAAGGCGGCCGGTCATGTTGAAAAACGCCCGCTCATCACGGAGGTCCGGCCATGACCATCATCCCCGACTCCGGCCGCCGCTCGCGTGTACCGCTGCTGCGCGTGGCCACCATCACCTGGGTCTTGCTGATCAGCGCGGGAGCCGTAGTGAATCACGTCGCGCTGTCCAACCTTGCCACACATGCCGGGGACAACGCGCAAAGTGGGCAAGTCGCGGCCATGGAAGCACGGCTGGCGGAATTGGGACAGCAGATCGAAGCTCAGCGCCAACGGCCCGACGCGTTAACGACCGCGCAGTTCGAAACCGAGCGCCAGGCCATCGAGCAACGGGTTTCCAGGATCGAGCAGGCGCTTGGTAAACGGCTGACGGCCGAAAGCCTCTCTCCATTGCAAAGCCGCATCGAGCAGTTGGAGACCCGCATGGCGAAAGCCGCCCAGGTCGCTCCCACCCCAACCCGGACGCGGAAGACCCAGGCCTCCAAGCCCAAGGCGGCGGTGCCTCCATTCAAGGTCATCGGCCTCGAAATGCGCGGCGGCGAACGCTTTTTGTCGATCCTGCCTACGGGAGCCGCTGCCTCGCCCCTGACAGGCGTTCTGCGGCCCGGCGAAACGGAGGCCGGCTGGCGGCTGGAAACCATCGAAGACCACACCGCGGTGTTCCAGAACGGCGGCCAGGTTCTTCGCGTGGTTGCGCCGTAGGAGGGCCAGATGAACCACAGGATCATTTCGCTTGCACTGGCGACCAGCCTTGCCGTCGGTGCCGTCTCCGCGGCAACGGCGCAAAACGCGCGCACAGCCGCTTCTCCTGTCGTTCCCAGCCAGGAACAGCCAACGATCGCGACCAACAGCGACGAACAGAATGCGCGCGACTGGGGACTTCGCCCGGAGGAATGGACGCGCTACCGGGAAGTGATGCGGGGGCCGCTGGGAATCTTTTCTCCCAATCTCGATCCGTTGACAGCACTTGGCATCGAGGCACGGTCGGACGACGAGCGCCGCCGTTACGCTGAATTGCAGGTGCAGGTCGAAGCACGCCGCGTCGAGAAAACATTGGCTTATCAGCGCGCCTATGACGCCGCCTGGCAACGCCTGCATCCCGGCATGCAGCGCGTCAATCTGCCTGGTGCCAACGCCGCTTCCAGTGCGAGCGCTGCATCAAGTGATGAGCGCCGGATGGCGGTATTCGTCAAGGACGAATGCGCGCCGTGCGGTCAGCTTGTCCAGCAATTGCAGGCTTCGGGAAACGAGTTCGATCTCTACATGGTCGGAAGCCGCCAGGATGATGCCCGCATCCGCGAATGGGCCAAGCGGGAGCGTATCGACCCCTCCCGTGTTCGCAACGGCTCCATCACCCTCAACCACGACGCAGGCCGCTGGTTGTCACTGGGCCTGCAGGGAGATCTGCCAGCCGTCGTGCGGCAGGTTGGCGATCAATGGCAACGGCAGTGAACCGTTACGCACGCCTGCTCGCGCTGCTGGCCGGCTTGATGGCCGGGACCGCCCAGGCCAACGCCCAGGAGATACCGCCACCTGCCTACCAGGTCGCAGCCCAACGTGCCGATATTCCGTCCCCGGTTCTATATGCAGTGGCCCTGCAGGAAAGCGGCCTGCAGCGTGGCGGACGACTGGTTCCCTGGCCCTGGACACTGAACGTAGCGGGTGCGGCCCGCCGTTTTAGCAGCCACGCAGAGGCCTGCGAGGGGCTGCGCAAGGCGCTACGTGAAGTTCCGCCAACCCGCATCGACGCAGGACTGGCTCAGGTCAACCTGGGCTACCAGAAGCACCGCTACAGCCGCCCCTGCGATCTGCTCGATCCATACCGCAACCTCGCCATCGCGGCCGAAATCCTGCGTGAACAACACACGCCCGGCGAGGACTGGTTGGTCGCCATCGGTCGCTATCACCGTCCAGCCGGCGGCGCACCAGCTGCGCGCTACCGGCGCAGCGTCAGCCAGCACCTGGCGCGCGTGGTCGGTCCTTCCCGTACGGACGCTTCCACAAGGAGGAATACACCATGAAACCTGCCTTCGCCCTTGGCGCCGTGAGGCCGATTCTTTGCGCGTTGTTGTGCGCCGTTGTTCTGCCAGCCCTGGCGGCGGGCCAGCCGCCTCTCGTCGTGGTCGAGGACCATGGAGGCAGTTCCGCTTTGCCTTACTACCAGGCGCTGGACCTGCCGCCACGCCAGGATCAACCGAGTCCGCCACGTATCTCCGTGCCGCCGTCCGGAGGCAAGACCTTCAGCGAAGCAGATATGCTGCCGGTGCGCTCGGAGCGGTTGTCGCCTGGCGATGAGCCTCGCCGGGTGATCCAGGCTCCGGGTCTTACTCCAGTCTTCCTCATCGGTGATGACGAGCGCTCACGCGCATGGCTGCTTGAGCGCAAGGCGGCACTGACCGAAATCAGCGCCATCGGTCTCGTGGTCAATGTCGGATCGGCAGAGACACTGGCGGGACTGCGCAAGCTGGCGCCCGAGCTCACCTTGTCCCCCGTATCGGGTGACGACCTCGCTCAGCGGCTCGGACTGCGGCACTACCCGGTCCTGATCACCGCCAGCGGCATCGAGCAGTGAGCAAGCCGTCATGGCCCAGCCTCATGCGGTCGAAGTGCTGCTGCGGCCAGCGGTGGAGCTATACACCGTTGCGGTTTGCGCCGGCGCCGCGTTGGTGTGCATGGTGGCACCATGGTCGCTCGCGTTAAGCCCGCTGCTGGGATCCGGCAGCGCTCTGGCATTCCTCGTCTTTGGCGGCATCCGCCTGCGCGAGGCGATGGCCATCTTGCGATACCGCCGCAATATCCGCCGCCTGCCTCGCTATGTCATGACCAGTCGCCAGGTGCCGGTCAGTCGGCAGCGCCTGTTTATCGGCCGCGGCTTTCGCTGGGACCAGCGCCACACGCACCGGCTGATGCAGACCTATCGGCCGGAATTCCGGCGCTACGTCGAGCCGACACCGATCTACCGCCTTGCCCGGCGCGTTGAAGAGCGTCTGGAGTTCGCACCGTTTCCACTTTCGAAGCTCGCCCGGGTGATAGCATGGGACAACCCGTTGAATCCCGCGCGGCCGCTGCCACCAGTGGGAGGCATGCCACGCCTGCACGGCATCGAACCGCACGAAATCGACGTCACCCTGCCGCTCGGCGAACGGGTCGGCCACTCGCTTGTGCTGGGCACCACGCGCGTCGGCAAGACCCGGCTGGCCGAATTGTTCATCACCCAGGACATCCGCCGGCGCAACGCCGCCGGAGAGCATGAGGTCGTTATCGCTTTCGACCCCAAGGGTGACGCAGACCTTTTGAAACGAATGTACGTCGAGGCCAAACGCGCCGGGCGCGAGGGCGAGTTCTATGTGTTTCATCTGGGATGGCCCGACATTTCGTCACGCTACAACGCCGTGGGGCGCTTCGGCCGTATCAGTGAAGTGGCGACCCGCATCGCAGGGCAGCTTTCGGGCGAAGGCAACAGTGCGGCGTTCCGTGAATTCGCATGGCGCTTCGTCAACATCATCGCCAGAGCCCTGGTGGAACTGGGGCAGCGGCCGGACTACCTACTGATCCAGCGCCATGTGGTGAACATCGACGCCCTGTTCATCGAATATGCCCAACACTACTTCGCCAGCCATGAGCAGAAGGCGTGGGAGGTCATCGTCCAACTCGAAGGCCGGATCAACGACAAGAATACGCCTCGTCACATGATGGGCCGCGAGAAGCGCGTGGTAGCGTTGGAGCAGTATCTCTCCCAGGTGCGCGTGTACGATCCCGTGCTCGATGGTCTGCGTTCGGCAGTGCGTTATGACCGCACCTATTTCGACAAGATCGTCGCGTCTTTGTTGCCGTTGCTCGAAAAGCTCACGACCGGCAAAACCGCGCAGCTGCTCGCGCCGAACTATTCCGACCTGAACGATCCGCGGCCGATCTTCGACTGGATGCAGATCATCCGCAAGAGGGCGGTCGTCTACGTTGGCCTTGATGCGCTGTCGGATGCGGAGGTCGCGGCAGCGGTCGGCAACTCGATGTTCAGCGATCTGGTATCCGTGGCCGGACACATCTACAAATTCGGGATCGATGACGGGCTTCCCGGCACGGCCTCCGGGGTGAAATTGCCGATCAACGTCCATGCCGACGAATTCAACGAACTCATGGGCGATGAATTCATCCCCATGGTCAACAAGGGCGGCGGCGCCGGCCTGCAAGTCACGGCCTACACCCAGACCCTCAGTGATATCGAAGCGAGGATCGGCAACCGTGCCAAAGCCGGCCAGGTGGTCGGCAACTTCAATAATCTCTTCATGTTGCGCGTGCGCGAAACAGCGACGGCAGAGTTGCTGACCAAGCAGCTTCCAAAGGTCGAGGTCTACACTACGTCGCTGATGAGCGGCGCAACCGACAGTTCGGATATTCGCGGGCAGACCGATTTCACCAGCAACACCCAGGACAGGATCACGACCACCAGCGTGCCGTTGATCGAGCCGGCGCACGTGGTGGCACTACCGAAAGGGCAGGCCTTTGCATTGCTGGAGGGTGGGAACCTCTGGAAGGTGCGCATGCCGTTGCCGGCGCCAGATCCCGACGAGGCGATGCCCAGGGATCTGCAACAACTGGCGGGCTACATGCGTCAGCACTACGTGGAGGCTGGCGACTGGTGGGAAAACCAGGGACTTCCGGGCCTGCAGGATGAACCGCTACCGGACGACCTGCTGGACGACTTTCGGCATATCACCTCGGCCGCGGCCGATGGCGAGGCGGTCATATGAGTGATCCGGCCGCCACCGCGCAACGCCAGCAGAACCGCCAGCAAGGACTGATCGCAGGCATCATCACGCTGCCGTTTCGCCTATTCGGCGTTCTGTGCGGCTCGCTGCTCCTTTGCATCGTCATCGAATGCGTGGGCATGCACCTGTTCTGGCCGGATCAAGGATGGCGGCACGCACAGGGAATGCTCGACTATGAACTGGCCCAGCTCTCCGGTCATTTCACCCGCAGCGCTCTGGTGCAGGAACCGGGACGCACCGCGCATTGGCTGGTCGAACAGGCCTACGAGTGGATCTTCGTCAAGACAGGCTTCCTGGAGTGGATGCGCAACGCCGCGAACCAGGCCAGCGCCCCCAGCCACAGCGGAACGCGCGATTTCCGGTACTACATCAGCCAGGCATATGTCTGGATAGAAAGCTACCTGATCGCTGCAGCGTTCACGACCCTGGTCTTCCTCGTGCGCCTGATGGTGCTGGTGCTGACGTTGCCGCTATTCCTGATGGCCGCCTTCGTAGGGCTGGTCGACGGCCTGGTGCGCCGCGACATCCGCCGCTTCGGCGCCGGACGCGAATCCGGCTTCATCTATCATCGCGCCAAAGCATCGCTGATGCCGCTGGCCGTGCTGCCATGGGTGATCTACCTGGCGCTACCCCTGAGTGTCAGCCCCTTGCTCATCCTGCTGCCCAGCGCGGTGCTGCTGGGACTGGCGACGGACATCGCAGCCGGAAGCTTCAAGAAATATTTGTGAGCCACCAACATGATGGTCGCGCCAATGGCTCATTTTTGAAAATTGATCGGCAGTAACGATCAATATCTCATTATTGATCTGCGAAAACATTTATGAAAAGCGAAATACTTCTGCCATGATGAAATTCCACCCGGTACTTCACAATAAGGAAGCCCGGAGTGAAATAGCGACTAACACCTTGGGAAATACGCTCGCGCTTTCATTGGCGGGCTCTTTCTTTCGCTCGCAAATGGCTTTTCCGACAAACAGCAAAAATCGCCAGCAAGGAGGGCCATATGCTTATTCTGACGCGCCGCATTGGCGAGATCATCCGTATCGGCGACGACATCACTGTCACTGTCCTTGGCGTCAACGGCCAGCAGGTTAAATTCGGCACGACCGCGCCAAGGGACGTGGATGTTCATCGGCAGGAAATCTACGAGCGAATTCATCACGGAAGCGCTTCGGGTTTCTCCGGCAAGCATCCTTATTAGAAGCTGTGAATCCGGGCGCGGCTGTTAGCGCCCGTATCCTCCAGACTGGATCAGCCGAGCAACGCTTTCGCAAGCGACATCTGCTCGTGCTCGAACGCCGGCGCGAAGTCGTCCAGTTCGTTCGAGCGCAGCCCCACCGCCGCCCCCAGCGCGACCTCCCGCCAATCCAGTACGGCGGCATGCACCTCCTCCAGCACAGCCAGCGCATCGTTCCTGCTCAATGAGAAATAGGCGCTTCGGGCCAGCAGCATCTCAAGGTCGGTGATCGGTCCGTCCTGCTCCGACAGCCAGGTCTTCGATTCCCGATCCTTGTCGGGAAAAGGATTGACGTCGAAAGCCGGCGCCAGCCGCCAAAGCCCCTTTTCGACGTGCAGAAAGCCATGGTTCTGTAGATGGTCATCCACATTGGTGATCAGCAGATTGAACACCAGCCGACGCCATAATTGTTGCACGTCTGCGGTTGGTGAATACCCCACAGAACGAATCGCGTCGGCGATCTCGGTATAGCTTCGGTCCTCTTCACGGGAGGCCTGGAGCAACGAAGCAGCGGATTGGTACGGAATGCGTCCATCGACCCCATCGCGATCGAAGCGGCGAATGACCGCGACCGGCGTGCCCTCAATCTCGACGACGCGGGCAGGCGCGGCATCGATGCCGGCGCGCTGCGCCAGGCACAGGGCCAGTACCTCGCCGCGCGTCACGCTGCGCGCATCCCCCACGCTCGGGAATTTTCCGATCGCCAGCGCGCCATCCTCATCGACCACCGTGCTCTTGGGACGCATGCCGCCAAGCGACGTGCCCTTTCCCTGCAGGTAGCGCAGATCCTCGGTGCTTTCCTGGCCTTGCTCGACCGCGCGGCTGGCCTGGTAGATGCGCTGCAGCTCCAGAAGCGGCGGCGTGCTGCGCCGGCCTTCATCGACCGTCCTGCAATAGCGGCCGCCCTGATCGCGCAGGCGCAAGGCGCCCACCCGGCTGAAGTCGTCGACCGCCAGCAGGTAATCCAGTTCGGTCAGCGGTGCGAGTGCTGCGTTGTCCTTGCGGCGCCTGGCGTGGTCCCGCGCGATGACCCTGCGCCCCCAGGCGTCCGGAGCCGTATCGGCAAGGGCGAAGTGAAAGACCGAATCGTGCGCTGACGGCGCGCGGCGTGGCTGATAGCCAGAGTGAAGCGCAAGGTCGGCGGACACATTGAACCCGTGCGGGCTTGCCAGCCAGCTCTGGTCGTAGGCAAAGGTGGTGTTTTCGCGGCGCCCCTGCTTGACATAGACGAGGGTGCCGACAGGCGTGCCGGCCTTGCCGATGCAGACCTGGATCTGCTGGCGTATAGAAACTGCGGATTTCATAGCGCCCCCGATGTCGGTGACTTGCTGCGCACGCGTTTGGGAAGGTGTTCGTCCATCAATGTCAGGCCGATGTCGTCGCGCGCGGTATCCAGCAACCCAGCCAGGGCCTGTATCTCGCCAAAGACATGCAGGGCGCGGGCGAAGAAGTGGATGGGCACACGCACATCGCCTTTTTCCATGCGCCGGACGGTAGACACGGATGCGCCCATCCGCTCGGCCAGAGAGGCCTGCGAAATCCGGCGGCGCCTACGCGCCAGCGCGACGTCGCTGCCGAGCTTGCGGATCGCACGCTCGACAGGCAACGGCAGTGGTGCATCTAATTTATCGCTCTCACGGGAGCGCCTATCATCGTTATCTGCCTTCATGAGACGGATTATTGCATTTCCCGCCCAAACTTTCAATAACCACTCCCAAGGGAGCGAGAGTATCGCATAAGCACTCTCATGAGACGCTTTTATGCGTTTCCTGCGTGCCTATTTCCAACGCGGGCGTACAAGCCGCATTCGATCCCCCACCGCGCTCCGACACCCTTGGAGCACCCAGAACCGACCGTAGCCGATACCTCATGTGCTCATCCAGACGCTCACACACCCAGCATCCCAAGAATGTGGTGAGCCGCCAGTTCCTATTGTTTGCGGCTTTCACGCGCTCGCCGCCGCAGCATCAAGCCATTACGCATCAACGGGGAATGCACGATGGCACGGTCCTACCGCTCGGCACTTGCAAGGCGCAGCGCGCTCGCGGCGCTGGTGCTTGCCGGCCTGTCGACGGCTCTGCCGGCGACCGCGGCCGACGACAGCAATGAGAAGGAACATCTGGCGGCAGTCGTTCGCCAGCTGGATCTGCTCGATCGCCTCGCGAAGCAATCCGCCGCGACCGCATCGCAGGAGCGCGCCCGCTATCACTTCGACTACACGCGCCTTGCTGCTGACCTGCAGCGCATGCGGGCCGGCATCAACGACTACCTGACGCCGCAGCGCGCCCAGCCACGCGACCCCGCGGCATTGCAGGGCGACTACCGACAGGACTCCGAACAGGAGCCGAAGAAATGAATGCCAGCCAGGTCACCGCCTTCCAGGCCAACGGCGGCTTCACCCCATCCGCCGTATCCGTCGTGCTGGTCGGCGCCGTGTTCGCGGTCCTGCTCTTGTGGGGCGTGTGGGCGCTGCGCACTGCCTATGTCGGCTGGTCGGAGCAGCGGATTTCCCAGCGTCAGTTCCTCGGCGTCGCGGTGCGTTTTGTCGCGATGTACGTCGTGCTGACTTTTTTCCTCCTCTCGTAACGCAAAGGCTCACATCATGAACCCGGTTTCGCATCCCTTCCGCTCCACGCGCATCGCAGCCCTGGCGTCCCTGCCGGCGTTTGCCATGCTGAGTTCACTCGCCCAGGCCCAGGGCCTGCCCACGCTTGAAGACCCGTCGCGCGGCACGGGCTCGGGCATCATGGATACGCTGCGCAACTACGGCTACGACATCGTGATGCTGATCGCCTTGCTGGTGGTCGCGTCGATGTTCGTGGGCGTGTGCTACCACGCCTACGGCACGTATGCCGAAATCCACACGGGCCGCAAAACCTGGGGACAGTTCGGTTTGACGGTGGCAGTTGGCGCGGTCCTGCTGGTCGTCGGCATCTGGCTGCTCACCGAAGCCACCGGCGTTCTGTGAGGGACGAACATGCCTGAGCATCAGGACGTCCGGCCTGACGGAACGGTAGCGTTCCTGCCGCATCGCCTCAATCGCCATCCCGTGGTCGTGCGCGGCCTCACGGCGGATGAGTTGTGGGTGTGCGCAGGCCTGTCGGGCGCGGCCGGCCTGTCAGTGGGCATTCCGCTGGCGATCGTCTTCTCGATGATCGCCATCGCTCCCACCGCCATCGTGCTCGGCATCGCCGCCGGCGTCTTCGCCGGCGGCGGCATGCTGCGCCGCCAGAAACGCGGCAGGCCCGACACCTGGCTGTACCGGCAGATCCAGTGGTGGGTCGCGCGGCGGCACCCTGGCCTGGCCCAGTTCATCGGTGGCCGCGACCTGGTGACCCGTTCGGGCTACTGGACCACCAGACGGAGGACCGCCTCGTGAGCCGGTTCAAGAATGAGATCACCCACCTGCAGGCGCACATCAAGACCCTGCGCCTCGGCGCGGGCGCCTTGCTCCTGGTGGCCCTGGTAATGGGGATCGGCTGGTGGAACGCGCCGCGCGACCTGACCATCCACGTGCCGCCGGACCTGCGCTCGGGCAGCACCAGGAAATGGTGGGAGGTGCCGCCAGAATCGGTTTATTCCTTCTCGTTTTATATCTGGCAGCAACTCCAGCGCTGGCCCGTCAACGGCGATGAAGACTACGCCCGCAACATCCATGTGCTGTCGCCGTACTTCACACCCTCCTGCCAGAGCTTCCTGCGCCACGACTACGAGTACCGCCGCACGGCCGGCGAGCTGCGTCAGCGGGTACGCGGGATCTACGAGATCCCCGGCCGAGGCTACGGCGAAGACCCCACGCTGCGGGTAAAGACGGTCTCGGACCGCGACTGGATCGTCACGCTCGATGTCACGGCGGACGAATACTACGGCTCCGAACAGGTCAAGCGCGCGTTGGTGCGCTACCCCCTCAAGGTCGTGCGCTCGGACGTCGATCCGGAACGCAACCCATTCGGCCTGGCCATCGACTGCTACAGCGGTGCGCCGCAGCGCATCACCACCCCCGACCCCGTGACACCGACCGGTACGACATCCGGCGGGCTCGGCGGCGCTTTGGGAGAGACGCCATGAAACATGTCCTTTATGCCCTTGGACTGCTGGTGACCACGAGTTTGCCGACCGCGGTCCAGGCGCTGGAAATCCTGCGCTGGGAGCGGCTGCCGCTGGCGGTGTCCCTGCATGTGGACCAGGAGCGCGTCGTCTTCATCGACCGCAATGTCCGCGTCGGCGTCCCCGCATCGCTGACCGGCCGCCTCCGTGTCCAGAGCGCCGGCGGCGCAATCTACCTGCGGGCCAGCGAGCCGATCGAGCCCACCCGGCTGCAATTGCAGGACGCTGACAGCGGCGCCTTGATCCTGCTGGACATTGCAGCCGAACCTGCACCGGCCGGCCAGGCGCCGCTGGAGCCGGTGCGCATCGTCGAAGCCGAAGGCGCTCCGACCCGTTACGGCGACCTGGCAGCGGCCGCAAAGAGCGACGAAAACGGCACGCAGGAAGCGGTCTCCCGCACGGCTCGCGAGACGCCTGTGCCGGTGGTGCTGACGCGCTATGCGGCCCAGAATCTTTATGCGCCGCTGCGTACCGTCGAGCCGATATCCGGCATCACGCGCGTCAATCTGAAACGCAACCTGCCACTGGATACCTTGCTGCCGACCCTGCCGGTGCGAGCGCAGGCGCTCGCCGCCTGGCGCCTCGATGGCCTGTGGGTGACGGCGGTACGGCTGAACAACACCTCGAAGCGTTGGCTCTCTCTCGACCCTCGCGACCTGCAAGGCGACTTCATGACGGGGGCGTTCCAGCACAACACGCTGGGTCCGGCCGGCACGCCCGATGACACCTCGGTCGTCTATCTGGTGACGAAGGGGCACGGGCTGGGTGAATCGCTGCTGCCGACGATCAGCCCGGTCAATGCCGCGCTGAACCTGCCGGAACCCAAAACACCGGCTCGCAAGGATGGAGGCCGTCATGAAAGGTAATGGCCTGCTCAAGTGGTTGATGATCCCGATGGCGCTGCTGCTGGTGTTCGTCGGCGTGAAGCTGTTTTCCGGCGGAGGTAGCCAGCCTGGCCGGGACGGCGGAACCCAGCTCACACCGGAAGAAGCGAGGGCGCTCGGCATCGAAGGCGACACGCCGCGCGATACGGTGGCGACCCTGGTCGGCCAGGTTCGGCAGTTGCGCACCGAACTGCAGACGGCGCTGACCGACAACAAGACCCAGAAGGCGGAAAACGAACGCCTGCGTCAGCGCGAGGGCGCCATCGATCGCCGTATCCAGAGCGCCTTGGAGACCGAGCGCAACCAGCTGAAGAATGACCGCGAACAGGTTGCCAGCGAACGCCAGCAAACCCAGGGCCTGCTGCAGGACCTGCAGCGCCAGTTCGAAAACCTGAGCGGCAAGAACGGCCATGCCGATCTGCCGGTCGGGCTTGGCCTCGAACCCGGCGACGGCGCCGGGCTCGGAACCGATGGCGTGCGCTGGATCGAGCCGGAAGATGCACGCAGCGACGGCAAGAGCCGCAGCCCCGGCACGGCCGGGAGCTTCACATTCCCGAACAGCTTCGGCCCGGCACAGAAGACGCTGGACACCACCCGGGAGACGGTCGCGGATGCCGGAGCCAAGGCCGCCGGCATCTCCACCGCCAGGCCGGTCTATACCGTACCGACCAACGCCACGCTGATGGGTTCGATTTCGATGACGGCATTGATCGGGCGCGTCCCGATTGACGGGACCGTTAACGATCCATACCCCTTCAAAGTCCTGATCGGCCCGGACAACCTCACCGCGAACGGCATCGACATTCCCGATGTCGCCGGTGCGGTCGTCAGCGGCACGGCGTCGGGCGACTGGACGCTCTCGTGCGTGCGCGGGCAGATCCGCTCGGTCACCTTCGTGTTCCATGACGGCACCATCCGCACGGTTCCGGAGGACGGCGATCGTGGCGGCAACCGCCAGCAGAGCAGCAACGCCAATGGCAACAGTACGCAGGATGGCCTCGGCTGGATCAGCGATCCCTATGGCATTCCCTGCGTGAGCGGCGAACGGCGCAGCAACGCCCAGCAATACCTGGGCACCCAGGCGCTGATCACCGCGGCCGGAGCGGGTGCGGCGTCGCTGATCAAGTCGGACAACGGCAGCGTGGCGGTGGTCGCCAACAACAACGGCTCGCTCGGCACGGTCGGCATTTCCGGCAACGAAGCGATGGGCCGCATCCTGGCCGGTGGCGTCCAGGACATGTCGCAGTGGGTGAACAAGCTCTACGGCCAGGCGTTTGCGGCCGTGTACGTCAAGCCCGGCGCCAAGGTCGCGGTTCATCTCGAACAACCCCTCACCATCGATTACGACCCGAAGGGGCGCAAGGTCGATCATCGTCTCGGAGGTGCTTCTGATGCACAGGATCTGGATTAACGGCCTGGCGGTGCTGGTCATTGCCGTGGCGCTTGGCGGTTGCTCGACCAGCAAGGAAAAGCTGCTGCCTCACGATGGGCAGAGCATGCTGGATATCTGGAACGAGGAAACCGGCGGCAACGCCCGCGGCGGCCAGACCGCCCGGCAGCTGCTCGATGCAAGACAGTCGCTGCGCCGCCCGCTGACCGAAGTCGATGTGAAGGCCGCGCCGGCGGTCAATGCCAGCTACACCCGCACGGCGCAAAACGAGATCTACCGGCAGTTCCAACGCCTGCCGAATCCCGATCTGGTGATGTACGTGTTTCCCCATCTCGCGGGCACCGATCCGGTGCCTGTCCCCGGCTACACCACCGTCTTCCCACTGTACCAGCGCGTGCAATACGCTATGCCGGGCGAACGGACCGAGGATTACTGATGGACTGGCCGTTCTTCAAGCGCCGTGCTTCGTCGCCCGATACCGATAGCGGCTCCTCGCCAGATGCTCCACCGGACGCATGGGAGCGCTACCTCGCGCAGCTGCGGGCGCACGGCATCCCTGAACCCGGCAAACGGGACGCCAGGCGCAGGCCCGCGACGCTGGCCGACGAAGAGGCGCTGTACGACGTTTCGCCGTCCTTTGCCGATCTGCTGCCGTGGGTAGAGTATCTGCCGGAGTCCAGGTGCATGCTGCTGGAGGACGGAGCTTCTGTCGCCGCATTCTTCGAGCTGATGCCGATCGGTACGGAAGGCAGGGAATCCTCATGGCTGGCACAGGTCCGTGATGCGCTGGAGAACGCAATCCAGGACAGTTTCGATGAACTGGACGAGTCCCCCTGGGTGGTCCAGTTGTATGCCCAGGATGATGCCGACTGGAACCGCTATCTTTCGACCCTTGAAAACTACCTTCAGCCTCGGGCGAGGGAAAGCGAGTTCACGAAGTTCTACCTCCGTTTCTTCGGCCACCATCTACGCGCCGTCTCCAGGCAGGGAGGTCTGTTCGAGGACCGCACGGTCACACGGCTGCCCTGGCGCGGGCAGACGCGCCGTGTTCGGCTGGTCGTCTACCGGCGCGTCGGCAATACGCCAGCCCGGCGCGGGCAATCGCCCGAGCAGGCGCTGAATGTCGTCTGCGAACGCCTGGCCGGCGGCCTCGCCAATGCCGGCGTGCAGGCGCACCGCCTCGATGCCGCTGCCATCCATGCCTGGTTGCTGCCCTGGTTCAATCCTGGACCAAGCTTCCTGGGTCCGACAGACGAAGACCGTGAGCGGTTCTATCGTCTGGCTTCCTATCCGGAAGCGACCGGAGAAGACGAACTGGAACTTGCCAGCGGCACCGATTTCGCGCAGCGGCTGTTTTTCGGCCAGCCGAGATCCGATGTTGACAACGGCCTCTGGTTCTTCGACGGCATGCCCCATCGCACCATCGTGCTCGACCGCCTGCGCACGCCGCCGGCAACCGGCCACCTGACCGGCGAAACCCGCAAAGGCGGTGACGCCATCAATGCCCTGTTCGACCAGATGCCCGAGGACACGACCATGTGCCTCACCCTTGTGATCACCCCCCAGGACATTCTCGAAGCCCATCTGAACCATCTGGCGAAGAAAGCGGTCGGCGAAACCCTGGCATCGGAACAAGCGCTCAAAGATGTGCAGCAGGCGCGCGGGCTGATCGGCAGTTCGCACAAGCTCTATCGCGCTTCGCTGGCGTTCTACCTGCGCGGGCGCGACCTCGCCGATCTCGATATGCGCGGCCTTCAGCTTGGCAATGTCCTCCTCAATGCCGGCCTGCAGCCCGTGCGCGAGGAAGACGAAGTTGCGCCGCTCAACAGCTACCTGCGCTGGCTTCCCTGCGTCTACGACCCCGGCAAGGACAAGCGGCAGTGGTACACCCAGCTAATGTTTGCCCAGCATGCGGCCAATCTGGCGCCGGTCTGGGGACGCAGCCAGGGAACCGGCCATCCGGGCATCACCTTCTTCAACCGTGGCGGTGGTACGGTCACGTTCGACCCGCTGAACCGGCTCGATCGACAGATGAATGCGCACCTGTTCCTGTTCGGGCCCACCGGCTCGGGCAAGAGCGCGACCCTGAACAACATCCTCAACCAGGTCACAGCGATTTACCGCCCGCGGATGTTCATCGTGGAAGCAGGCAACAGCTTCGGGTTGTTCGGTGATTTTGCGGCGCGGCTGGGCCTCACCGTGCATCGCGTCAAGCTCTCACCCGGCGCCGGCGTGAGCCTTGCACCGTTTGCCGATGCCTGGCGCCTGGTCGATACGCCGAGCCAGGTGCAGACACTCGATGCCGACGCGCTGGACGAGGAGAGCGCCGAAGAGGAAGCGACGGAGGGAGACGAACAGCGTGACGTGCTGGGAGAACTGGAAATCACCGCCCGGCTGATGATCACTGGCGGCGAGGATAAAGAGGAAGCCCGAATGACAAGGGCCGACCGCAGCCTCATCCGTCAATGCATTCTTGAGGCCGCGCAACGCTGCGTGTCGGAGAAGCGCACCGTGTTGACTCGCGACGTGCGCGATGCGCTGCGCGAACGCGGCCGCGATCCCACCTTGCCTGAAACGCGCCGCACGCGCCTGCTGGAAATGGCAGATGCGATGGACATGTTCTGCCAAGGGATCGACGGTGAAATGTTCGACAGGCCCGGTACACCGTGGCCGGAGGCGGACATCACCATCGTTGATCTGGCGACCTTCTCGCGGGAGGGCTACAACGCGCAGCTCTCCATCGCCTATATCAGCCTGATCAACACGGTGAACAACATCGCCGAACGCGACCAGTTTCTCGGCCGTCCCATCATCAATGTGACAGATGAAGGCCACATCATCACCAAGAACCCGCTGCTCGCACCCTATGTTGTAAAAATCACGAAAATGTGGAGGAAGCTGGGGGCCTGGTACTGGCTCGCTACGCAAAACCTCGACGACCTGCCGAAAGCGGCGGAACCCATGCTCAATATGATTGAATGGTGGGTGTGCCTCAGCATGCCGCCCGACGAAGTGGAGAAGATCGCCCGCTTCCGCGAGCTCAATCCATCGCAGAAAGCCCTGATGCTGTCGGCGAGGAAAGAGGCCGGGAAATTCACCGAAGGCGTAATCCTGTCGAAGTCGATGGAACTGCTGTTCCGCGCCGTCCCGCCAAGCCTGTACCTGGCGCTTGCCATGACCGAGCCGGAAGAGAAGGCTGAGCGCTACCAGCTAATGCAGCAATTCGGCATCAGCGAACTCGATGCCGCCTTCAAGGTCGCGGAAAAGATCGACCGGGCGCGCGGCATCGACTCGTTGCCGCTGGACGCATTCAACTAAACGGTGGGAGCCTGCCATGCCATCCTCTCTCTTCTTCCGTTCTCCGCTTCGTCGTCAGTTGGGCCCCTTGGTTGCCTTGGCACTCACCTTGTTGCTTCTGGGAGCCTGGTACCTGATGAACGAATCCGGTTCACCGGTAAAAGTCAGTGCGGAAAACGCGGCCACGCATCATTTTCAGGAGGGGCCGCCATGGCGATATGGCAGCGCTGACGCACGTTTTACGCTGATTCTTTATGCGGATCTGGAATGCCCATACTGCAAGAGCTACTACCCAATAATCAAAGCATGGGTGGATCGGCACCCCGAGGCGAACCTGCAATGGCACCATTTGCCACTTCCCATGCACGAACCAGCAGCAACAAGACAGGCTCGACTGGCCGAATGCGCGGGAGAGGCCGAAGGCCACACCGCGTTCTGGCAGGCGGTTACCTGGATCTACCAACACACCCGGAGCGATGGCGCCGGCATACCGGACACCGCGCAATACCCAGCGCTGACGCCAGCAATCCAGACCTGCCAGGATAGCAAACGCACCGAGGCGATCATCCAGGCACAGACCAGCGAAGGTTGGCGTGAAGGCTTCACCGCCACCCCGACGCTGAAGCTGAGAGACAACCAGGGCGGCCGCACACTTGCCCTGTCAGGTCCCGTCGAAGGCGACGCGCTGTTGTCCGCGTTGGATTTGCTATCTGCCGATCATGATACCGAGCTGGGAACGAACACCGAGACACCCTCCGATGCGGTTGATAACGTGTCAAGGTGACTTTGACTCTCAAAGCAACCTGCGTTCACTCCTGGGCGATGTGACAGCGCAAACGGGCGGGCTGGATCAAAATACGCTGATGACCAGTGCGCAGGAGCAGAGCACGGGCGTTGCCCAGATCAGCCAGGCGGTGGTCGATCTGGAACGTATCGCCATGCAGAACGCGGAGTTGGTCGGAGAATCATCCGATTCGGCGCGGGACCTGTTCGCTCATACCGCGATGCTGACCAGCACCATTCACGTCTTCGAGCAGAACCGGCACCGGCAGGCGATATAGCGCCAACCGGAGTACAGACCGGCGCGACATGGAAGGTCGGTCCTGCCGGCTCACGCCCCGATCGCAGAAAGGCTCGCAGCCGCCTCCGCCATCAGCCATGCCTTGAAACGCGCGCACTTTTCATCCTGGTCGAGTGGCTGAGGCGACAGCAGGCAATAGCCGGACCCATCCCGGATGAAGCCGTAGGGGGCGTGCAACTGGCCGCTCTGCAGTTCGTCCTGCACCATCAGGAACGAAACCATGGCCATCCCCAAACCAGATACCGCCGCCTGAATACACAGGTAGAAGTGTTCGTAATCCACCCGAATGCTGCCCTTTGTGGAAATCCCTGACAGCCGCTGCCAGGTCGGCCACGCCTTTGGCCGAGTCCCCGAGTGCAGGAGGCGCACGCCATCCAGTTGCTCCTTGCGGCTCTTCTTCGCCTTGCTGACCGGCCCCACCCACTCGTCGCAGATCTTCTCGGCGTGGACGTCCTGATCCCAATGGAAATCGTCACGGCGTAGCGCCAGGTCGACACCTTCCCGTGCGAAATCGATCGGCCCACCGGCGGCGACCAGATGCAGGTTGATGTCGGGGTTCTGCTTGTGAAACGCGGGCAGCCGCGGGATCAGCCACTTCATGGCGATGGTCGGCTCGCAGGACAAGACCAGCACCTCTTCCCGTGCCGACTGCTGCAAACGGTATACAGCGCCTTCGAGCTGCTCGAACACCGCGAAGGTGGTCGTATGCAACGAGCGCCCGGCCGCATTGAGGAAGATCGCCCGGTTGCGCCGCTCGAACAGCTCGACGCCCAACGCCTCCTCCAGCAGCCGCACCTGTCGGCTGACCGCGCCGTGCGTCACGTGGAGTTGTTCGGCCGCTTTCACGAAGCTGCCGGTTTGCGCTGCCGCCTCGAAAAAGCGGAATGAAGCCAGTGATGGAAGTTTCATATACACGATGAAATCTGACAGATTTCTCTCAAGATAAATCGCTTTTTTCTCCAGCACAAGCACTCAATAATTCAATCGGCACAACACGAGAGCTCAATGAAAACTTAAATACTGAGGTGTTATATGGAGAAATCGACGCCTGAAGCCGAAATTGCGCAAACGCAAATGAAGCAGGCCACTGGCAGCGACCGCACGAACAATCTGTGCGAAATCATCGCCAAAAAGGATTACATCATACTGCCGTCCAAAACTGTCCGGTCGCTGCTCTCTGCTGAGGATGCAAGCGCACTGGACGACTGGACAGAGTTTCAGGAGAGCTGGAATCGCCTGGAGCAAGACCAGTTCATGAAGGATGGCGGGACGTACCGGTTTCGACGTCATGGCGTTTACAGCGCCACGCCGGCTTCCAGTGTTCAGCTGGAGCCGCCGCAACCTCACTACCAGAGCGTCACGTATAACACCCTCAATGGCGGGATTGCCCGACATTTCGCGCCCATCGAACCCTCGATCGCGTCGGGCAAGGTCTTGATGTCGGCGCTGGAACTGTGCCGCGCCACGTTCAGCGGCCTGGCACCGTTCAACGATTGGCATATCGAAGTTCATCAGTTCCGGATCGTCGCCACCAGCGCAGAGGCATTGCCCACTCCCGAAGGCATCCATCGGGACGGTGTGAGCTTCGTCTTCATGATGCTGGTCAACCGCGTGAACGTCCTCAATGGCGAGACCGGCATCTACGACAGGGATCGCCAGGAACTTGCCCGCTACACCCTGGCTGATCCTCTCGACGCAGCCATCGTCAACGACGAACGCACGATGCATGGGGTAACGCCCATCCTTGCGGATGATCCAGCCCGGCAGGGCTATCGCGACGTCCTCGTCATCACCTTCAACAAGCGCTGAGACCGCCTGCGGAACGATCCGATCGTTCCGCAGCCTCCCAATGGAGTTCCAAACCAATGAATGAACTGATTGCAGTAGCCACCATCACCATTTTGGCGGTCGTCAGTCCCGGTCCCGATTTTGCGATGATCACCCGAAACAGCTATGCCTTCGGCTCGCGCACCGGCCTGATTTCGGCATTCGGTATTGCCTGCGGCGTGCAGGTCCATGTGATGTACACGGTGCTGGGCATTGCTGTGGTGATCGTCAATTCACCTCTGTTGTTCCTGGGCATGAAAGTGCTGGGGGCCTCTTATCTGATCTATCTCGGATACAAGTCACTGACCAACAAAACGGTGCTGAAGCTGGAAGAAGCATCCGGTTCCGCGCCGTCATCGCTGGCGGCCTTCCGCATGGGCTTCCTGACCAATGCGCTCAATCCGAAGACGATGCTCTTCGTTGTCGCCACCTATACGCAGGTCGTCCATGCCGGCAGCCCGATGAGCCACAATTTCGCCTACGGCCTGTTCATGTCCGTTTCGCACTGGGTCTGGTTCAGCATCGTGGCGCTCTTCTTTGCGGCCCCCGCCATGCGCCGCCGACTGCTGAACCACCAACTCACCGTCGACAGGATTATCGGGGTCGCGCTAATCGCACTGGGGGCATCCCTGGCTTTTACCAACGTCAGCGCTTGAAAGGGGGATGCGATGAGAATTGCCTGTATCGACCTCGAAGGCGTGCTGATCCCGGAACTGTGGCCACGAATCGCGCAGGCCAGCGGCATCGAGGCCTTGTCCATCACGACCCGGGAAGAACCGGACTATCCGGCGCTGATGCGCTGGCGCATCGACCATCTGCGACAACATGGCCTGCGCCTTCGTGACGTGCAGGCCATCCTTGCCGATATCCAGCCATACCATGAAGCCCGTAATTTCCTGCACCAACTCGAACAACACGGTGGCTATCGGGTACACATCGTTTCGGATTGCTTCCGCGAGCTGGCGGGCAGCCTGCTCGATGCGCTGGGTTCCCCGGAGGCGTTCTGCCACTCACTGGAGACAGATCCCGACAACTGGATCACGGGCTGCGCGTGGGCCGACCGCAATGGCAAGGAAGATCATGTCGCCCGCCTTCTGAAACAGGGCTCCCATGTTCTGGCCGCGGGTGACGCCTTCAACGATCTTGCCATGCTGCGCCTGGCTCACGATGGTTTCCTGGTTCGCCCGTCAACAGCGACAATGGCAGCCGCCCAGGACCTTACCGTAGTGGAGCATCTGTCCGAGATCATCGAGAAGATCGGCTTTGCCGAGTTTTCACCAGGATCATGCCTGCCGCGCCTTGCGTGACAAGCCTCATCCTGTCGCAGTGCCGGGCCAGACCGGCACCGCGATAACTCCCGCCACGGTGAGGCGGGAATACCCGTTCAGAACGTGTACTCCATCTTCAGGCTGACATCGTTGCGGTCATAGGAATAGAGCCAGTCGACGTTGCTTTTCACTTTGTTGTACCGGTAGGTGAGGCTTGGAACAAAACCGGCCACCTGCCAGCGCGCAGCTTTCAGTACGAAGGTGTAATTTTGTTCTTCGTCCTTGCGCCTTGCCTCAATCAACGGATTGTAAAGGTCATAATCGCGCTTTCTGTAGGCTGCGAACAGGGTTCCCTGGAATCCGG
This sequence comes from Agrobacterium tumefaciens, assembly GCA_025559845.1. Classification (NCBI taxonomy): domain Bacteria; kingdom Pseudomonadati; phylum Pseudomonadota; class Alphaproteobacteria; order Hyphomicrobiales; family Rhizobiaceae; genus Agrobacterium; species Agrobacterium tumefaciens. The sequence continues at coordinate 2,030,901 of CP048469.1, read as the reverse complement.
AGACCTGCACAGACGCACCGGCTCGCACCCCTTTCTGCTGATAGGCATTGACATCCTCCTTCGCATTGCTGTCGACAAAGTCAATTCCTCCGAAAAGTGTCCAGCCTGCCCCAACATCTCTGAAGTAGGTGGCATAGAAGGAGCGTTGCGAACCGTTGAAGTTTTGGGCGTAGAGTTCGCGGCGATATCGTAGATCCTTGTGGTCCCCCTCAAGCTTGACAAGCGACGCCGGAGAGAGCGTGTAACTCCACTCGCCATGCAATCCCCAGGCACCATACAGGGCATCATTGCCCCATTCGTAATATTCGAAGGACGGGGCCAGGGAGATCTGCTGGCGGCTATCACGGTAGCTATAACCGGCCTGTGTGTTGAACGTGGTTTCATTATAGTCGCCGTGATTCTGGTACTGGGTACCGTAAAGAAGAGAGCGCATATACAGGCCATGATGCCCGAGCAGGGGGATTCGCTTCTGGAGGCTCGCGTCAAAATCCATACCATAGGCCCTGATCGCCTCAGGAAGTGCGCGCTCGTAATAACAGAAGCCAGTGTTATCGGATAAAAGGCAAGTACGGCTGGCCGATGTTCGGTTGATATTGTCTGACCAGGATGGACCGAACGAGAAGGAACCTGTCCACGCCTGACGTTGTTTCAGGGCGTTTCGGTATGCCTCGATGGTTTTGCCAACACCGGCGGTCTTAGGGTCCGAGTTATCGATCGACGCCAGGATGTCGGAGAATAGCCTCTCTGACTCACGTTCTTGTGCGTCCTCGAACAGGACTCGTGCCAATTCAAGCCTCCCCGGCAGGAAGCCGGGTTGTAGTTCCAACAAAGCCCGAAATTCCGCCTCCGCTTCGCCCGGTCGTCCGTGTACACGCGCCAGTATTCCGCTGGCATAGTGAACCAGCATCGGGTCGCGATCTGGCAGCGTGAGGTACTCTTCAAGGAAATGGCCCGCCGCAGACCATTGGTGATATTGAAGCGACAGGTAAAGTGCCTGTCCCAGAGCGCTGGCGGTCCGCTCCACTTGGTAAGACTGCCCGTTAATGGTCAGGGTCGGCCGTTGGCCCTGCGGAGGGCTGACTTCATCTTTCAGAAGTTCGCGTTCACGATCGGTCGCCTGACGTTCGACATTTTGTTCGAGAAGGCGGCGTGTGTCGTCACGATCCTGTGCGGCAACAGATGCAAACGACACCACTCCGAAAACAACTGGAAGAATACCTCGAATGAGAAGTTGCCCACCAGAGCGATTCTGGAATATTCGCAGTAACTGGCGCTTCTGAGATATGGACTGCCGCTGGTTTGGACAGGAAGCGGCGGATAAATCCAGTGGATGTTGCATAGGCAGATTTTCCGGAAAGCGAGTGCGCGAGAACCTGCACCTGCTCCGGCAGCGCAACCGGGGCGTCAGGGACCGGCGCTGAAAAGAGCAAGGGCATGAGGAAACCTGCCCTCGCTCAAGGTACAAGCACTATCGGGTTTCATTGACGAACACTTCCTGCAATTGTTGCGACTGCTAATGAGCCCGGAGTGCCGTTGTCAGACTGCTTCTTTCTCATAGATTTTTGGAGCCACCGAAGGCGGTATCCTTGGTCCGGTCAGAGAAAGTAACGATCCCGGCAACGCCGGCAGCGCCGGTCCCGTAGAACTTGCCATCGAGACTGCCGCCAGTACCGCTGGCGCTGGCCACGCTGACGCCGCTGGCAGCGAGTCGAACATCAGAACCTACGGTGTTGATCGTACCCCCTGTGAAGCCGATATCACCGGTTGCGCTCGCCGCGCCAGTGGCGAAGTTGGCTGTCAACGTACTGGTAGGCAGTGTCGATCCTGAGTAGTTGTTGATTGAGCGAACCGTATAGGTCACCGGTGCCGCAGTCGGTAGCGTCGAAGCAACGTTACCGTTTTCGCCGTTGTACCAGACGGTATGGGTACCCGCTACCTTGGTGCCGATCGCACCGGTGGTGGATTCAGCATCCCACTCGCCGAACCAGACATCCTGACTACCAACCTGGGCGAAGGACCAGACGCCTAAACCGCTATGATCAACAGGGGTTCCCGGACCAGGTGCTCCGTCCGCAACCAATTGCCGACCGCTGACGCTATAGACACCGGTTGTCGAGTTAAAATAAGCAGGAAGCGCAAAGTGATCAAAAGACGCTACAAGATTAAGTATCTGCCCTGTCACGCCGGCACCAGCAGCACCCGCAGTGCCATAAGTTGCGGTTCCCACGTGAAAAGGACTCGCTGCATCACTTTGTCCCCCAACAACATCCGCTTCGGCCGTGCTAACCGCTCCTAAAACAGCGAGTGCCAGGACCGTTTTCTTCATGATCTGAATCATAAAAAATCTCCTTGATGGATTGATCTATTTACAACACGTCGCATGACGGAGCCGTCTCTGATCATAAAAACCACCCCGAATGCCCAGTTGCCTTGGCCTGTATCAATCGCAATCAGCGATGCTGGTTGTCAGTTGTGGTCAACGGCAGAAATCTTTTTATTAGCTATTTTACCATTTCTTTCAAAATAAATGAAAATGCGAATTATTACTATAATTATTAGCATTAGTAATAACTCCGCCATTTACATCACATTTTTGGACTGAATGGTCGCCAGCTCCCCCATGCTGAACGCAGCACAGCAATTCAAAGCTGGTTCCAGGATCACCCTCTCACGGAGAATTGCACGGGTGCAGTAATGGTCTTCTTCACGCCGGCCGGAGGAGCCGGCACTGGTGAGGCTCGTCGCACCAGAGACAAAACCTCGTTGTCCAGTTCACTATGCCCCGAAGAACGCGCAAGCGTGACCGACAGAACATTGCCGGAATCATCTATGCTGAACCGGACATAAACAGTTCCGTACTCTCCGCGTGACCGTGCCTCAGACGGGTATCTCTTGCGCCGCTCGAGATGAGCCATCAGCCGGGCCTGCCATTTCGCTGGCGTCACCGAAGACGAGAACAGCCCGGATGTTAACTGGCGTGCCGCGTTGCGGTTCGACTGAATCACCTGAGCCTGCGCCTCAACCGCTTGTTTCGACGCGGCCTGTTGCTGCTGGCGCTGCTTGACCGGCGTATTCTCGGGTTCTTTTTTCACCATCTCGCGCTTCTTCTCAGGCGGTTTGGGCCGCGATATAGGCAGCGGCACCTCTACGTTTTCGAACTGCTTCACGACTTCCTGCTTCACCGGGTCAACCGTTTCGGACGATCTATCGACGGGCTGATGTTCAGGCTCGACGGGCTCCGAAGTTGTTTCCGCGACCTCTTTCTGCGGTTGCTCCACCGGCGTTTCCTCGGTCGTATCCACCTTCTCGACCGGCTGACTCTCCTGAGCCGTCTGCTGGTCGGCCGTAATCTCGTTCTCGTCGGTCATGACGGCTTCGGAGGTATCGGCCAGTTCGATCATGATGGCCGGCGGCGGAGCACTGTCGGCGGCGACGAGCGGCGGTTCGTGTAACAGCCACAGCAGGCCACCTCCATGAAGGGCGGCAGCCACCAGCCCCGCGCCGATCCACAGCCCGACATCGGTCAGTCTGCCGGTCCGCATCGCGCCGGAGCTCTGTTCAACGCTCATGGAGCCAACCCCGTTGTCGAGGTGGATAACTCTTTCATCGCCGAAGTTGTCTCCAGCCCGACCAGCGCGATCTTGAGATAACCCGCATCGCGCAGGAGGTTCATCACCTCCATCAGATGCTCATAGTCGACTGCTTTGTCGGCACGCAGGAACACACGGGTTTCTCTGTTCCCTTCGCTCGCCGCATCTATCGCAGCTGGCAGGACGTCGCGCGTGACTGGATCGTTCCCGAGGCTGAGCGAGAGATCGTCCTTCAGCGTCAGGTAAAGCGGCTTGTCCGGTCGCTCGACCGGCCTGGCGGTCGAAGCCGGTAGATCGACATTGATGTCGACGGTCGCAAGCGGCGCCGCGACCATGAAAATGATGAGCAGAACCAGCATCACGTCAATAAAAGGCGTCACGTTGATCTCGCTGTTCTCTGCCAGTTCATCACCGCCGTGATCGCGAATGTTACCTGCCATGCGCTATTTCCTCGCCACCCGGTAAGGCGGAGTCTCGTGCGTGGCAGGCACCTTGCGGAAATCGAGGCCGAGGCTGACCAGTTGCTCGACACCTGCCGCGGCATCGGCAAGCAACTGCCGGTAGCCGGTGACGGCGCGCGCGAAGATGTTATAGATCACGACTGCCGGGATCGCGGCGACGAGGCCGATCGCGGTGGCGAGTAGCGCTTCCGCGATACCCGGCGCGACGACGGCGAGATTGGTGGTCTGGGATTCCGAAATGCCGATGAAGGCGTTCATGATCCCCCAGACCGTGCCGAACAAGCCGACGAACGGCGCGGTTGACCCGATGGTGGCGAGCACTCCCGTTCCCTTGCTCAGCCTGCGTCCCGCCTGTGCTTCAATGCGCGAGAGCCTCGACGCGAGCCTCTCCTTCACGCCGGTGTCGCCTGCATGATCAAGCGCAGCATGGGATCGGTGCATTTCCTCTTCGGCAGACCGCACCATGAAGGCGGCAGGCCCGCCACGTCCGGCAAGAGAGTGCGCGGCGCTGTCCAGATCGGCCGAGGACATGATCGTGGCGAGCGATCGCCTGACCCGTGCCCGGGCGCAGGCGATCTCGATTGTCTTGGCGACCCATACGGTCCAGGTCGCGAGGCTTGCTATGGCAAGGCCGGTCATGACCGCCTTCACCACCCAGTCGGCCGCCCTGAACATGCCCCAGGGCGACAGATTGTGGGGTAAATCCAGCCGCGCTTCAGGCTGTGAGGCCTGGGTACTATCGGGTTCATTCCCACGCTCGCTGATGGATCTATCGGAACTCACCGTCGCAGGCGTCTCCTGCTTCTGGACGAATGTCGTACCCGAAGCCCCGGAAAGGAGTGCCTCCTGCGCATGAGCGCCGAATGTCGGCGCGAGCAGCAGGGCGAAAGCAGCGGCAAGAACAACAAGCCGAGATGCCTGGCGCTCGCGATGCAAGATCGTGAAGTTAATCCCTGCGAAACTCATAAATTCAGTCTTCCCGGTTCATTTGTGCCGGCTTGGCGCGTCACCATTCTCATCGTCAGCCAGTCACTGTTTTGGCGTCGGGCGCAAAGCACGAGGATATCGATGGCAAACTCGGCCTGTCGCGCCACGTTCAACATTGTCTTTCTCCCTGAGACTGGCTGCTATCCGGCGCAACCGAACGATGACCAGAACGGGGCCGTGGTCGCGACATGATCCATCCGGCGCAGAGGAGCAGTACGGCTGCGACCATCACCGCCAGCCAGAAGACCGGCTTTGCGGCGAGGCAGAACAGCACGTAACCGAACGCCATTCCGGAGCAGGCCATCAGCTTCGCCCGGATCGGCATCGCGCCTTCGTCGCGCCAGTCGCGCAACGTTCGCCCGAAGCGCGGATGGTTCAGCATCCACGCTTCAAGTCTTGGCGACGAGCGGCTGAAACACCATGCGGCAAGGATCAGGAAGATCGTCGTCGGCATCAGCGGTACGACCGCACCCACAATGCCAAGGAAAACGAAAAAGAACCCCAGCGCTATGAAGCCGGCACGGGTGCGCTCGTTGAGAGCCGTCCGCTTATACCCTGGCAAGCGTTGCGGCAGCTTGTGATGAGCATTCATAAGCGCACCTCACTTGCCAGAGCCTGAAGGCGGCCAAGTGCTCTATCTGTGCCAGCCGACAGCAGGCCTTCTTCCGCGCCGCTGAGCGCAAGCTCATTCACAGCTCGCACAAAAGCCCGCCAGCGTTGCAGGCGCAGTTCCGGCTCACCTGACAGATGGCGCGCTCCATGTCTGGGGCTTAGCCCCAGCTTGACGGCCTCCCTGTAAAGGGTCGGCCCGTAGAGCGATATTCCCTCGGCCACGAACAGCCATCCGAGCAACCATGGCCAGTCGTCCTCGCATCTGGATGGCGCCAGATCGATTGACGGTAGTTCCCCTCCTGGCGACAGATCAGTAATGTCACGCACAATCAGGTCGAGTGATGAGCGCCAGCTGACATCCGGCAGCAGAACGTGGAGAAGCGGATGCTCATAGATCGGCTGGACCTCGCCCGCGAAGCTGTACTGGACCGAGAGGAAGGCGCTGTATCGGGCACGCGTGCGGAATGGCAACGCGGCCGCAAGGACACGCCGCAAATGGCAGTGGCCTGCCTCGGCATGCAGGGCCAGGCGGCTAACCCGGTTGCCTGGAATACTTAATGCTACGGTCTCCCCTGCGACGTGCAACATGGCATCGCTTCCTCCCAGTCAGTCGCCGAAGCGTAAATCAACAAGGGAGCGGACACGGGCGAAAGCATCCTTCGCACCTTGCACGAGGCGGCCTTCGGCTGCCCTGTCTAGGTCGAGCCCGTCGAGCGCCGCAGTAAAGGCTCGCCAATGCCTGCCGCGCCCTTCCGGTGCCCCAGCCAGATGCCGTGCTCCAAAGTCTTCGGAGAGACCGAGTTTCGCGGCTTCTTTGAGCAGAAAAGCCGCGCCTAGGTTGGAGCCCTCGGCCACATAAAGCCACCCCAACGCGTTCGGCACGTCGATCAGATAGTCCTCGCTTTCGCGCAACTCCGGGATCGGCGAGCCGATGTCCTCCATGTCCTTGCGGATCAGGCCGAGACGCCGCCGCCCATGGAGATCGGGAATGATGGCGCACAGTTCGTCGTGGCGGTAAAGCCGATCGATCTCGTGATGGAAGCGGTATTGCACCTCCAGAAAGCGCCCATAGCGTTCGCGGTCGGCAAAGGGATCGCTGCCCATGATCCGCTTGTCGAGACGATCGTGCGATTCATGGGTTGCTGCTTTCAGCCGCCGGGATCGCGTCAGCGGCTCATCCAGTATTATTTCTTCGTTCATAGCCAATACCTCTCAGCTCGAAACGCCGACAGCGTTCGTCTGCAACATTTAGAATCTGACTGTAAGACTGCCGCGCACAGTGCGACCGGGTGCAGGCATCAGGGAAGCATTGAGTGCATCCATGTAATAGCGATCAGTCAGGTTATCGATTGCGAAATCGAACGTGGCATTTTCGTTGATCTTGTAGCTCGCGTAGAGATCTATGAGCGTATACGGCTTCCACGTGGACGCGTTGATCTCGCCATTCCCTAAAGTAGATCCGTCTCCAACCCCTTCAGCGTAGCGACCGGAAATATAGGTGAGGCGTGAACCGACTGTTAGCTTTTCATCCAGTAACCGGGTGCCAAGGTTTAATGTGAGCGTGTCTTTAGGAGGTACAGACAGCAATCCATAACTGTTACGAATGCCGCCTGCGGCGCATTGGGAGTAACCAGGCGAAAGTTTTGTATCTTCAGGAACACAGAACATCATGTCGGTGTAATGATTCCATGCAACGCTTCCAAAATATTTTCCGGTATCATATTCGGTGGACACCTCAAAACCGCGCATTTCTGCGTAGTCGAGATTTATCCTTCTTAGACCATATGTAGGCATACCATTAAAACTGCCTCCTGTAGCGACGTTGGTTCTCGTGATATAATTGTCGATATGATTATCGAAATATGCGGCATGAAATCGAAGTTTGTCGCCCGCCAAAAGAATGCCATCCATCAGGTAGTTGAGACCTATCTCATAGCTTTTAGCCCGTTCAGGATCGACCTGGTTCTGAGTGGCAGCATCAAACGCGTCGGTTTTCAGTGTTTCAAAGATGCTCGGTGAACGTAAAACACTTCCGTATTTTCCGTAAATCTGGAAGCCTTGGATGGGCTCAACGGTTATACTCGCGACAGGAGACCACCCTCCGTCGGAACTGCTGGTTCCATCAGTGTCATCTAATGTCTCAAAATGAGAATAGCGAGCGCTTCCATTGAGCGTGAGCCAGTCTAGCGGCTTCCATTCGAGGGATGTGAAACCGCTCGCTTCCTTACGCCAGCCGTCACGAGGCATCCAGAGACCTTCAGTGTCCGCAGAAACCCCTGACGGTAAACCAATATCCTCTCTCGTGAACGCTCCACCATATTCGAGCTTGAAATCGCCTAAGTCAGTAAAGAAACGGGACGTGTTGGACGCTGTTAGCCCCCATCTTTTCGATTCCGCGTATACCAAACTAGGGGAAAGGATATCGATACCGAGGATGGGGTAAGAATAACGCACGGCTGAATTCACCCGTAAATCCACGTCAGCTAGAAAAGCATCAACCTTCAGATCGATCAGATCATTGTCTTCGGGATTCCACTTATATTGTGCTGTATAGTTATTTAATGTTATTTCGCTCAACGTATTCTGATAGGGAACACTCGTGCTCGTTATCTGCGTTGGGAGAATATCTCCATACACGCTATGATATCTATTCCAGCCAAGCTCCAGTGAATGACCTTCATCGAATTTTATTTTCGTTTTAAGAAGCCATGATTCGTTATCAAGCGATGTATTAAGCACCTCCTCGCCAGATCTGAAGGGGCTCAGACCACCGTTTGCGACAACGTCCTGCCCGTAAATGTTTTTCGCCAGAACCGGATGGGCACCATCACCGCCATGCTCCCCAGCATAATAATTACCATTCTTACGTCGCGCATATGCAGCAACTACGTCGATGTACTCGGTAGTCCCGGCGATAGCGATACTCCCTGAGCCCCCTGTTGGCTCAAAGAGAGAAGGACGGTCCATCCCCCCCGGCGCAAAAAGAGTATCTGTTGAGGGCATTGTGCCGTTATAGGGATACGAGCCCCCCCGCCACCCTCTTTCAGTTTTTACAGCTGGAACGGAGGAACTGTTCGTGTTGAAGCCTCCCTTCAGGCGGACGCCAAAACTCTTACCCGGCAGCAAGATATCGTCGACGCCGATCGTGCTCATGCGCACGACGCCGCCAGTCGCACCCGTAGCATCAGCCCCCATACTCGGCCCCTTTTCAATCGAGACCGATCCGATGAAATCGGGATCGATATACGTTCGCGAGTTTGAGCCGTTGTATCCTCGATAGACTGTCGTTTCGTTTGATGCCCCATCAACAATGACCGGTACACGCCCCTGTCCCTGCATACCGCGGATGTTGACGTCTACCGCGCCTGAATTACGACTATCGCCGTTCATCACCCCCGGTACACCAGAGATGAAATCACCGACAGATGTTCCGCGAAACCGCTCAATCTGCTCACCGGAGATGTAGGCACTTGACCCTGCGGTTTGGTATGGCGCATCGGCTGGATTATCGCCTACCTTGCTAGTTACCTGGATTGTATCGAGTATCAGCGATCCGTCATCGTCGACCGGCGCTACGGCAGCAGATATCCGATCGCTGATCGTCACCGTGCCGGAGCTGGTAAAACTATACGCAAGGCCAGAGCCTTGCAGCAGTCGCGCCAGTGCCTGGCCAGGCGTCGCCGTTCCTGAAACGCCCGCCGTTTGCTTCCCCGCGGCATATTCCGGGGGGTAACTCACCTGAATACCGGACTGCCGGCCGAACTCTGCAAGTGCACTGGAAAGAGACCCTGACGAAATATTGAATGTGATTTGTTGCGATGACTGCGCATATACCTGCGAAGGTATTGCTATCATCAAAGCCGCAGTGCTGGTTGAACCAAGGAGAGCTGCAACGATCAACCGCTTTCCATCAAGGCGAACCGCATTTTTTTTCTTGCTTACAGACGTCATCAAGCCCCCGACCCATTTCACCCAAATCCACTGGGACTGGCTATCTGGAAGCAGTCCCTATTAAGTGAAACGGACGGGGGGGCAAAAATTTCTCCCCAAAAACTCAACTTTTTTAGATCGTCGTAATTACCGTGATCCAGGGAGTGATTTCACGTACTTTTCCGCCGCGCGGTTGGACAGCAGCTTCAATAGCTTGCAGTGGATTTGCGAGGTTATAGACGCCGCTGATACGCTGGGCAGCCAATCCCGCATCGGCAATGACTACGCGCCCCGGTTTCCAGCGGCCAATTCGGGCAACAACGGCAGAGATAGGCTCTTTATCAACGACAAGCATACCTTCCCGCCACGAAGCGATCTGTGACGGCAAGCGTTGACTTCGCTCGACTTTGAGGCTGCTGGGGTTAAAGGTCAGACATTCGCCGTCAGAGAGCATTTCTCTCTGCTCCGCGCCGGTTGAGATATCTGCTGAACCACGCTGAACCGCGACGCTACAGAGGTCGGCATCCTTGCTGAGTTCAAATGCGGCGTCCAGTGCGGTCACCGTCATTCCGGAGACAACTGCCTGAAATGGTCGTGTGGGATCATCGGCAACGTTGAAGAAAGCCATTCCTTCAAGCAATTCGACACGTCGGGAGGTCGTGGTGAACTGTTCCGCGAACGCGCTATCAGGCCCCAACGATATGGTTGTGCCGTCAGCGAGAGGAAAGTCTTGTATCTCAGCCGTAGAGGTCACGTGGTCGGCACTCATGCGTAACAGCAATTGAGGGCCAAACAACGCACCGGCACCTATTGAGGCAAATGCCGCTCCGCCGCCAAGAATGAAAGATCGTCGTGATATTCGTGGCTGGGCGCGTTCTGCAGCTCTGGAGCGGGTTTTCACCACAACCCCCGAAAGCCCATGCACGTCCACGGCGTCAGCCCATGCGGCCTCATGCGCAGGACTGCGCGCCCTCCATCGCCGGATGAGATCCCGGGTTACCGTATTACTGGGATCACTATGTTGGCGAATGATGAGATCAAACGCTTCCTCGTATAGTTTGTTGTCTTTCAATACGTCCTCGGTCATGGATATGCGATGGCGCGCTCCGGAGGAGCGCAATCTTATCCCTATAATAGCTACAACGAACGAGAGGATAAAATCTTCACCCCCACGTCACCTAAATCTCGTCGTCAAGGCTGGCTTGCAGGTGGAGGTAAGCTCGTCGGATCAGTGTCCATGTCCGCGAGACAGATAAGCCCAGTTCGTCAGCGACCTCACTTATCGTCATATCGCCAAGTCGATAAAGCTCGAAGGCGCGCCGTGTCTTTTCGGGCAATTCCGACAAAGCTCTGTCAACCGTCGCCAGACGCTGCCGATGATGGACAACCTTATCGGGGCCAGGGGTAGGGTCGGCAATGTCGGCGTATTCTTCTTCGCTCAAATCTTCTCTCTGAACGATCTGCTCCCGACGATAGAGGTCAACCGAAACATTTCGGGCAATCGTATGAAGGTAAGCTCTGGGGTTTTCGCTATGTTTTGGTGGTGAGGAAGTGAGTAGTTTGAGAAACACGTCCTGGGTCAGATCGGATGCAACATCGGGCTGATGCCCACGTTTGCGCAGAAACCGATCAATTTCCTGGGCATGTTTTTGGAACAAGCGCTTGAGATCCCACATCAGCGAGACCTCGTAATGTTCACTGTTTGTTGCCTCAGTTCTTTATATTGAAACTGGACGTGTGTGACGCCAAACGAAAATGAAATCAGCCCGTATCCCATCAGAAACGCATATGCCATTCAAACAACACTCTGAAAGATGCCAGCACACTGTCACCGTGAGGCTGCCGTCAACAAATGTCAGAATAGAATACAGAAAACTTGACTGCAATAGTAATGATTTTCATTATCATTTGATTTTAGCCGATATCTGAGCAAATCAGAATGATCGGAATGATGCTCGGGCGATCGGAATGCCCCTTTCAGCCTGTGTCGATGCATGAAAATCTGGACGGGCCCCAGCCAGCCATTCGCCGAAGATCGCGGTCACCGGACAAATATCACTCAGCCTTCCGCAGCGATGCCGCCTGCATGCGAAATACGGGCACTCCCGGATTCCGATTGTTGACTGACCTGAGCGCGCGTTCAGGATGAACTCCGAGACTCCACAACGGCAACATGCTTCAGGAGTCCGGACATGCTCAACCCGTTTCGCACCCAATACGGGCAGATACGCTTTCCATCGGCGGTAGCCAGCGCCTTGTGCGTTGCACTAGCCCTGGCCAGCCAGGCGGCCAGCGCCGCCGAGGTGACGGTCTTCACTGACCGGTCCGTCGAGCTGAAATCGGCGGACAGTGCCACTGTCGTCCGCCTCGACGCGGCGCAGGAAATCGAGTCCAGCCTTGCGGCTGGTCTGCCCGCAGATCCGCATCGGGCCCAAGCCATCGTCCAGGAACGCCTGCAGCAGGGCGGCGTCCAGCTTCAACGTGACCTTGCTTCTGCCTGGCAGGGCGTGGCCGACGCCTGGAGCCTCAGCATTTCCACCGTTCCCGCTATCGTGGTCGACCGGCGCTACGTCATCTACGGCGAGCCGGATGTGGCCCAGGCGGTTGCCCGCATCGAAGCGTACCGGAGGGCGCAGCCATGAAGCGCGCCCACCGCCTTCGCGCCGCAATCGCGGCCCTCATGCTTGGAACCGCGTCGTCGGCTTTCGCGCTCAACACGGCAACGATCACGGCTTCGGCTCTATCCCCCGATTGCCTTGAATACAGAGTCGTCGGGATCTGCTACTGGCTCTTTTGCAGCACCTTCGGCTGCTCGGTACGGACATCGGTCAAAGTGCGCCACTACGTGCCGGATGCCGTGGTGTCCAGCTACGCCAATACGGGTGAGAACCCGTGGATCGAAGTGCGGGCCATGAGCATGCCGAACACCACGGCGCAGGCCGGCGGCGATGGCACGACGAACCAGGATCACGAAAACAACCTGTCGAAGTTCAAGAACGCTGACGTGATCGGCCACCCCGGCGGCGCGGTCCTGGGTCAGCTCGCCAGCACTTCGGGCTATTCCTGCGAAGGTGCCGGCACGGCTTTCATGCCATACCTGCTGAGCACGCTCGACACGGTGGCCTGGCGCTACAACGTGCCGGAGGCCGTCTATCCGGAAGCGCTGATCCCCGGCATGCGCGAGATCGGAGCGAGGACCTCACTGAACCTGTGGGGTGCCGTCTATCCACGGGGCGGTTTCCTGCACCAGACCGACGATTACAAGAGCGGAGCCGTAGTCGCGCAGCGCGCCGGCGATATCGTCACCCGCCGTGGCCAGATCCACGTCTACCAGCCCCTGCTTGCCACCGCTCGCGACGGCTACTGGCCCGCAGGCGAGCTTGTCGAAGGCGACGCCTCCACGGGCAAGTGGCAGGAACTGACGCCCACGATGTCCAGTTCGTGCGCCGTCTTCCCGCATTCGAACCAGCGCGTCCAGGCCCAGCAGGGTGACTATGCCTGGGCGCTCTGGCGGCCCTACAGCTGCTGCCAGCGCCGGGGTCAGACATTCCTTGGCAGCGTCGACTTCGGTGGAGGCTCCTGAGATGACTTCACGTTCTCCTACTCCTGCCATCCACAAACATCTACGCCGGAGCCTGCTCGTTTGCGCCCTGACGGCGGCATGCTCTGGCGCCGTCGCCCAGACGAGCGTCAACGAATACGGCCTGCAACATCGTGGCAGCGTGATTGGAGACGATGTGCTGTACAGCATCGGCGGCGGCCGGGCCGTATCGATGACGGGCGCGGCCAACATGCGCTCGATCGGTGTTGGCGTTGGCTGGAACAGTAACCTCATTTGTGGCGACATGAGCCTCACCACCACGCTGCAGAACCAGTTGAACGGCATCACTAACGGGTTCCAGACCATCATGTCGAACGTGATCCAGAACGCCACCAGCGCGGTGGCTTCTCTGCCTGCGCTGATCATCCAGCGCGCCGATCCCGGTCTCTATAACCTGCTCACCAACGGTGTCCTGCAAGCAAGGCTCGATTTCGACCGCTCGAAACTCACCTGCCGGGCGATCGCGAACAGGATGGCCGACATGGCCGGTGGCCAGCTCGGCTGGGACCAGCTCGCGGAAGGCATGGCGCTCAAGAAGGCGGTTGCCAGCACCGATGCGGTTTCCGCGATCGAGGAGGCGGAGAGCAGCAAGGGCAATGAGGGCGTGCCATGGGTCGGAGGCGACAATGCCGGCGGTTCGGGCCAGGCGCCCATCCGCGTGGTCGCTGACGTGACGCGGGCCGGCTACAACCTCGTCAACGGCCGTAGCGTCGATGACACCTCGTCCATCGATTCCGGCAGTTGCGGCGACCGACTGACGTGCCAGACCTGGAGTTCTCCGCAGGCCGCTGTCACCTGGGCCACTCGTGTCCTGGGCGAGCAGGAGCAGCGCACCTGCGAAAGCTGCACCAAGACGCAGACCACGCCCGGCGTCGGGCTGACCCCGCTCATCCAGGAAGAGTACGAGACCAAGCTGGAAAGCCTGCAGGAACTGATCTCGGGCAGCCAATCGATGAGCTTCGACAATCTGCAGAAAGCCAGCAGCACGTCCCTGCCGATCACCCGCGGCGTGATCGAAGCGCTGCGGGATGAGCCAGATCAGGACATCCTCGCAAGGCGCCTCGCTTCCGAGGTGGCTCTCGCCAGCGTGCTGGAAAAAGCCTTGCTGCTTCAGCGCACGCTGCTGACCGGACGGATGGAGCCGAATGTGGCAGCGAACGAAATGGCCCAGGAGGCGGTCACGCAGGAGAACGACATTCTCGACCGTGAGATCAACAACCTCAAGACCGAGCTCGAACTGCGCCGTGAGCTGGCCAACAACTCCCCGATGCAGATCATCCAGCGCCACAGCACCCGGGCCGCAGGTTCGCGCGGCGTCTACCAGGGCGATCCCATCCCCAATCGCCTCGACGAATTGCAGCGTTCGCAATCGGGAGGAAGCAATCCATGATCCCGGCCTGGCTTCGCATGCGGTGGCTGTTCAATCGCCGTGTCGGTTACGCACTGCTCTGGACGGTCCTGCTGCTCGTTGTGGCGATCACCATCAACGTGATCGGCATCCGTGTGCTGGGCAGCATCGAGAGCTGGGAGCGCTGGATGGACGACCATACCGGCTATTTCCTGGCCTGGCGCCTGCTGCTCTACGCGGGCATCGCCTGCGGATGGCGATGGATGCGCAAACGAGTTCTGGCTCGCGAACCCGACACGGAATCGCATGAACGCCTCATCCGTGTCGAAATCGCCGGTGTGGCGGCTCTGGCCGTCCTTGAAGGCAGCTTGCTGCTGCAATCCACTTGAGGCGCGGAGGACACGATGACGCTCTACACGTCCGACTACCTGGAGTATTACCTGACCCTCGTCGGGTGGATCGTCCACAACGGCATCTGGTCGGTTCTCGTCGCCAGCGGCCTGTTCGCGCTTCCGTTTCTCGCCATCGTGATTCAGGAATGGCTGAAAGCGCGCGCGGAAGGGGCCGACGAAGGCAACAAGGGCGTGCTCTCCTCGATGCGGATCGAGAACAGGGTGTTCGTCGCCATCGTCGTGATCATGTTTGCCGGCATTCCGTTCATCGACGTGGATCTCAACACCATCAGCTTCGACCAGTCCCGCTCCAGCCAGTGCCAGGTGAACGTTCCCGCGCCCAGCGATACCGGCTGGGGCCAGTCATTCACCACGCTCAACAACCAGTCCGCCAAGGTGCCGGTCTGGTGGTTCTTCATGCACTCGATTTCCAAAGCGGTCACCAGCGCCGCCGTCGCGGCGATCCCGTGCGGAACCGACCTGCGGCAGATGAGGATGGACATTGACAACACCCGTATCGACGATCCCCTGCTGGCTCAGGAGGTGACGGATTTCGCGCTCAACTGCTACGGCCCGGCGCGGGCCAAGCTGTTCATGAACCGGCCGGACCTCAGTGAGGAGCAGATGGCGGACGTCAGTTGGATCGGCTCCAACTACTTTGTCGACACGCCGGGATACTACGACACCTACCACTCCAGCACACCGCGCGAGTCCTGGCCCTACGATGACAGTCGCGACGCGGGATTGACCGAGGTGCCGAGTGGGGCCGGATACCCGAACTGCCGGGAATGGTGGTCGGATGGCTCAACCGGCCTGCGTGCCCGCCTCCTAGCTCAGGTCGATCCTAACCTGCTTTCGCGCATGGCGAACTGGGCTGGCTTCATCTCCAGGACCGAACTGGACGATTCCGTGATCCGCGCCATCGCCGCCCCGCGTCAGCAGAAGCTGAACCAGGGCGCGGTCTACACCGATTACGGCGGACAGATCGACAAGACCTTGCCGAATGTCGTTACGCGGGCTGCGGGAGACGTGGGAATGGCGGTCGGCGCCATCGGGCTGTTTCCTGCGATGGATGTCATGCGCCAGGCTTTGCCCATGGCGTTGTCGCTACTCAAGATGGCGCTGGTGATCTGCATTCCGATCGTGCTGGTGATCGGCACCTACGACCTGAAAAACCTTGTCACGGTAAGCGTGGTGCAGTTCGCGCTGTTCTTTGTCGACTTCTGGTTCCAGCTTGCTCGATGGGTGGACTCGACCATCCTTGATGCCCTTTATGGCTGGGGATGGGGCTACAACCGCCCGATGACCAATTTCGATCCGGTGATGGGGTTGAACAACGCGTTCGGGGATCTGCTGTTGAACTTCGTCATGGCAACGATGTTCCTGGTGCTGCCTGGGTTCTGGCTCGCCGCGTTGACATGGGTTGGCGTGCGCGCGGCTGGAATAGTCTCCGCCTTCTCGAACAGCACCAAAGACGCGGCATCGGCTGGAGGGAAAGGACCTGCCATCATCTCAAGCAAGCTCAAGTAGCCTGGCGTTCAAAGGTCCTTTTCATCGGGAAAGTCTGGGTGGTCAGCATCGTTGTAGGGCACCGGATCGTACCCCGGTGTCTCTCGGAGATCTTCCTGGGTGGTAAATACCCCCATCTTTTCCTCCGTGGCGTCACCATGTCCGGCCATCCACGCGGCTGCGACAGCGAACAGGAGCAACAAAGCCAGCCAGAACGCGGCGTAGAGGAGAATGCCCAGAACGGCGAGCGTGACGACCCACACCAGAGCGGTTGCGACAGCACTTGGCGCGCCAACCGAAATCAGCCACGCGACGACCCTACGCTCGTAGTGCAGATAAGCACGCCAGGTACGGCCGAGCTTGTGCCCGAAACGTTCTGCGGTACTGCTGCGAGTTGTCGTATTCATGTTGATCACCTGCTGTCTACGTTACACGGTTGCTCCAGTTGCTTCCTGCTCACCTGCTGCAATCATTTCACTACGAACGGATTTCTGATGGTCAAACTGTCTTCCAGTATCTGCCCGTGGTTCATGTCCTCACTGTAGAGCGTGCTGCAATTGGCTGCTGCTGCGGCCGCCACGATGCAGGCGTCGTAGAACGACAGGCGATGCTGTTCGGCTACCCATCGAGCCTGATCGTGAATCGTCTCCGTGAGCGGAACGACCCGGCAAAAGCTGCGCACCAGTTCCAGGAATTGGGCGATCTCGTCCCAGCTCATCTGAAGCTTGCGCAAGCACACGTTCGTCACTTCGTTGAGCACCTGCACGCTGATGACCGGGGAAGCCTTCAGCAACGCCTCCGCGTTGTCGGCCTTGTCGGCATCGCTCGACAGAAGGTAAAGCACCACATTGCTGTCGAGGAAGTGCTTGAACTTAGCCACGGGCGTTGGCTTCGTCACGGCTGAAGCGGAAATCTGCCGGCAGCTTGCCGCGGAAAGCGCGCAGGCGCTCCAACAAGGCATCCGCACCGGGCTTCTTGCGAACCGCGAAGGTGCGCGGATCATCCACAATGATTTCGATGTCGTCGCCTTCACGCAGTTCCAGCGCTTCCACCAGCGTGGCCGGGAGACGAACGGCGAGACTGTTGCCCCATTTTGCGACCTGCATGCTGAACCTCCTTCATAGATATACATCTTCATTGTATATCCAGTGAGCAAAAATGCAAGGCCCTGCCAGGTATCGCCGCTCCAACGAAGTCGAACCTTAGTGCTGCGTTGCAGGCATCAAATCGCCAGCCACATCGAGATCGATACGTTTCAGCTTCTCCAGCAAATCATAAAATTCACGCTCACCGCCCAGAATACGAGTGAACACCGCGCACTGGCAGATGAGAGAGTCGAGCAACAGACGCTGGTCCAGCGCAGTGTCGCATTCGGCTACGCCCGACAAGATAAGCGAGTACGCACGCTGCGCATGAATGCTGGTTTTCTTGTTGCTGTCCGAGTGATCCATGCCGTCCCCTCCATGGCTTTAATCCCCGCGCCATTCGGAATGGAATCCGACAGATGGCGGCGACCCGCAGGGGTGAGAAACCGGCTGATACCAGACCGACCAGACGCATGCGTCTGCCCTACGGATCGCCATAACGCGACCCGCTGGTATCAATTCGGGTTCTCACACCCGGCGCCGATGAGCGGCGCACAGCAAGGATTGCACATCACAATTTGCTGGATCAATCAAAAGATTAGATTTTTCCGATAGATAACTCCGTCACAACCCGTTGTATAGCGCGGCAATCTGGAAGGAACTCGCGCGACAATCTAGATGGGACTGTTGTGTCGCGGACAGTGGGACTTTAGCAGCGTGATTGACGCTGGCAAGCGGTCATTGCTCTTCTAATTGTCGCGGAGCGTCAATCTGTGTAGCCTCGTTGATTGTCGCGTAGATTGGAGGCCGCCCGCGTTGCCGTTTTGCCTCCATAGCTGAGCGGCGACGGTAGCTCTCGACGTTCATCTCGAAGATCGTGGCGTGATGAACGAGGCGGTCCACCGCGGCGAGCGTCATGGCGGGATCTGGAAAAACTTTGTTCCATTCGCCAAAGGGCTGATTTGCGGTCAGCAGGATAGATCGCCGCTCATAGCGTGCCGAGATGAGCTCGAAGAGGACGCTGGTCTCAGCCTGATCCTTTGCGACATAGGCAAGATCGTCTAGGATAAGCAGATCGAACTTGTCGAGCTTGTTGATGGCGGATTCCAGTTGCAGTTCGCGTCGCGCGACCTGCAGCTTTTGAACGAGATCCGTCGTCCTGGTGAACAGCACGCGCCAGCCGTTCTCGACCAGCGCCAGGCCGATGGCTGCCGCAAGATGGCTTTTACCGCCCCCCGGCGGCCCGAACATGAGAACATTAGCCCCCTTCGCCAGCCAGCTATCTCCCGCCGTCATCGCCATGATCTGCGCTTTGGAGATCATCGGCACGGCGTCGAAGGCAAAGCTGTCGAGCGTTTTGCCCGGCGGCAACCTGGCCTCGGACAGATGGCGTTCGATCCTGCGCCTGTCACGTTCGGCAAGCTCATGCTCGGCGATAATCGATAGGAAGCGGGCCGCGGGCCAACCCTCTCTGTCGGCCTGTTGGGCAAAGTCTGCCCAAAGCATCTTGATCGCCGGCAAGCGAAGCTCGTTCAACATAATGCTCAGACGGCCGGCATCGATATCATTGGGATTGGTCATGCGCGTTCTCCCACCTGGTCGGCGCTGACAAGGACCTCGTATCCGCTTAGCGGTGCCAGATGGACGGAGACGACGGGTAAGGCGGAGGGGTCAGGCGCAAAGTGCTTTCGCAACTCAGCCATATCGGGAAGCTCGCCGGCATCCAACGTTCTGGCCAGTTGCTCGGCCAGTTCGCGTTCGCAGGTTCGCTCATGGGCCAGCGCCAGGATCTCGACCATGGTCTTGCAGGCCTGCTTGTCGGTCAGCCGCTCCAGCAAGGCCTCGAAGGTTTGCCGATATTCCAGCCTCGGGAAGAGCTGGTCTCGATAGACGAGCCGCAATAGCGCCATCGGCTTCTGACGGAGGGAATGAATGACGTGCCGGTAATTGACGACCTGGCTGTGGCGACCATCTGGATGTCCCCGCCCTCGGGAAAGCGTCATGAGATAGGTGCCGCCGACGAACACATCAAGCCGGTCATCGAAGAGGCGCACCCGTAGCCGATGACCGATCAAGCGGGAAGGCACGCTGTAGAAGACTTTGCGCAGCGAGAAGCCGCCGGTGCGCATGACCCTGACAACCACCTCCTCGAAGTCTGTCGTCCTGCGCTGCGGCAGTTCCTGAAGATGAGGTCTTTCTGCCTCGATACGCTTGAGATTGTGGGCATTGCGGCGGCTAACGATCTCATCGATGAAGGCACGGTAGGCGGCAAGATCGTCGAAGTCGTTGCTGCCGCGCATGAGCAGCGCATCACGGATCTCTGCCTTGATATGCCCGTGCACGCTCTCGATCGAGCCGTTCTCGTGGGCGATGCCTTTGTTATTGCGCGTCGGCTTCATGTGATAGTGAGCGCAAAGTTCCTCGTATCGACGCGTCAGATCCTCCTGCTCGTCGGCAGTCAGGTTGCGGAACGCCGCCGACAGGCTGTCGCTGCGATGGTCATGCGGCGCGCCGCCAAGGGACCACAGGGCGTTTTGTAGCCCTTCCGCCAGGGCGACAAAGCTCTCGCCGCCGAGGATGACATGACCATGTTCGAAGCCGGAATAGGCAAGGCGGAAGTGATACAGGAGATGATCGAGCAACTGGCCGGCGATCGTGACCTCCAGACTATCCATGTTGGTGAAATCCGAAAGGCCCAACCGGCCGGGCTCGTGAACCTGCCGGAAGATGACCTCCTGCTCTGCGCCATGCACAGCGCGCCAGGAGCGAATGCGCCGCTCCATCGTCCGACGAATGCCGTCTCCAAGCTCCGGGTGGCGGCGCAACATCTCCTCGAATATCGCCACCGCCCGTATTCCGGGCGCAGCCTGAAGCAGCGGCACGATCTCGGCGTCAAAGATATGGGCCAGTGGATCCGGACGCCTGCGCTCTCGCGGTTTTGTTTTTTGAGATGGTAGACGCGGATCCTTCTCGATCCGGAAAGCTGTCGTGCGGCCCATCTCGGCTTTTGCGGCAGCAACCGTGACGGAATGATTTTGACGTAACTTCATGAAAAGCCTCATTTGATGATCGTTTACATGGCGACCTGGCACAAAGTGATTCTCCGGTTATGGAAAATCGCCAGATTGACCGCGATCACAGGCGCAAGGCATGCCTGAAATTTGCGCCACGGGTGGTGGGCATAACTTCGATCGGGCTACGCCCTCACTCCGTTACGCCCACCACCCGCAAAGTCCCATCCTGATTGTCGCTCGAATTCCACGTTGATCGTCGCGCGGCATCCCAGACGATGACCGAGGGCTGTTGATGCTGTTCCTGACGGGTTTGGTCGATGGCATTTGCAAGCTCCGTGTATTTGAGGGTCAGGGCACCACGCGGGTCGGACAGACCGCCGCGCGCGCCGGCCACGCTGAACGCCTGGCAAGGCGTGCCCCCGACCAGAATGTCGGGTGCCGGAGTGGTGCCGGCGAGGATCTGATCGGCGATCCCCGTCATGTCGCCGAGGTTGGGGACGTCGGGGTAATGATGGGCGAGTACGGCATTCGGGAATGGATCGATTTCCGAGAACCAGGCCGGATGCCAGCCGAGCGGTTTCCAGGCCAGGCTGACGGCCTCGATGCCGCTGCACACGCTGCCGTATTGAAGGTTGGGATGGTTCATGTCGCATCTCCTGTTCTGGTTGGGGCGCAATGGCCCATGGCCGCGCGACCGATGTGTCGGCGGTGGTGCAAAGCGAGGAAGGAGAGGAACAGGGCGCTGGAGGCTGAATGCCTCCAGCGACTGACAAGGAAACCACCTGTGGGCTGTCGCAGGGACCTGGCCGTCGTCATGAGCCTGTCGCTGTGTCAGCGGTCGCACCCGACCCGTTTCGTGGCTGGGGCCGGCATCGTTCGGCGCACATCCGCGCACAAAAGGAACCCGTTGTTTCACCGGCGGGCACCGGAATCGAACACCGTCGTCCCCGAAGGGTCTCCTGGCGCCTCGCATGCGAGGCGCCAGGAGACCCTTCGGATCGGACGCAGAAATCGCTGATCAACAGGCTGCGCTTACGCAACCGGGCAGGAAAACACCTTCATCCCTCCCGGCGACACGAACCGCTGGAGGGGAACATGCCTTTGCAGAAGGCGGAGACATGCTCGGGATACCCCGCCGTTGGCGGGGCAATGCCTGACCACCGCTGGAAATCGCGGTATGGGCAGGACGTGTCTGACGTCAGGAAGTCTTGCGGGGCGCGCGACGCTTGCGGGCGGCCGGACGCTTGCCACCGGACGATTCGATCGCCACGGTGCCCTTGCAGTCTGGGTAACGGCTACATGACCAGAAGACGCCGGTCTTGCCGGTGCGCTGCCGGGTCGCGGCGCCGCACACAGGACAGGCCGGCCCCTCGGGAACCTTGATGGACAAGCTGGTACTTCCGTATTGCCGGACCAACTGCGTGATCCAGATGGATTGTTTTTCGATGAACGTGTCCAGCGTCAGCTGGCCAGCTTCAATCATGTCCAGGGCCTGCTCCCACACGGCAGTCGTACCCGGATCGGCAATGGCGGACGGTACAGCGTCAATGAGCGTGAAAGCGGCATCCGAAGCGCGAATGGAACGGCCTTTCTTGACCAGATAGCTCCGGCCGAGCAAGCCGTTGATGATGCTGGCGCGCGTGGCTTCGGTGCCGATGCCCGTCGTCTCCTTGAGTTTCTGCTTCAGCCGCGGGTCGGTCACCAGTTTGGCGACGCCTTTCATGGCCTTGATCAATTCGCCCTGGGTATAGGGCTTGGGCGGCATCGTTTTCAGCGCCTTCAACTCGACCTGCTCGACACCGCAGCGGGTGCCGTTGCTCAGAGGCGGCAGGATCTGGCTCCGCTGAGCGGGTTCGTCGTCCTTGCCGTCTTGTGTCTCCGGTTCGCTGTTGATCAGCGCGAGCCGCCAGCCCGGAACGATCACCTGTTTGCCGTTCGCCTGCAGCGATTGGCCGTTCGCCGACAATCGCGCGACCGTCCGGTCGAACTCGTGGTGGGGCATGAACTGCGCAATGAAGTGCGCACGGATCAATCCATACACCGCCCGTTCCTTCTCCGACATGGCCGACAGATTGCTGGGCTCCAGCGTCGGGATAATGCCGTGGTGCGCCGTCACCTTCGCGTCGTTCCAGGCGCGTGAACGCTGATTTCGGTCGAGCCGGTCGATCAACGGGCGCAGGCTGGGATCGGTGGCAACAATGGCGTCGAGCACTGCCGGCACTTCGGCAAACATGCTTTCCGGCAGATAGCCAGAGTCGCTGCGCGGATAGGTCGTCGCCTTGTGCGTCTCGTACAAGGCCTGGGCAATGTCCAGCGTTTCCTGGACGTCGAGGCCGAACTGCCTGGAGCACGTTTCCTGCAGCGTGCCGAGATCGAACGGTAGTGGCGGTGCTTCGCGCACGCGCTCGGTTTCCACCGATTGCACCAGCGCCTCGCGGCCATCGCGTATCTGATCTGCCGCATGCAATGCCACGGATTGTTGCAGGCATCTTCCAGCCTCATCGCTGGCACCTTGGGGTGGCACCCAACTGGCGGAGAATGACTGGCCCGAATGGGACAACTGAACATCGACAGCCCAGAACGGCACGGAAACAAAACGTGCGATCTCGCGATCGCGGTCGACAACCAGCTTCAGCGTCGGGGTCTGCACACGGCCGACCGACAGCACACCCTGGTAGCCGGCCTGCCGACCGAGTACGGTAAACAAGCGGCTGAGGTTCATGCCGATCAGCCAGTCCGCACGCGAACGGGCGAGCGCCGAGTAGTACATCGGCAATGTCTCGCTCGACGGTTTCAGAGCATCCAGCGCCTTACGGATGGACGCATCGTTGAGCGCCGACAACCAGAGCCGCTGAATGGAGCCACGGTAGCCGCACAGGTCGATGATCTCGCGGGCGATCATCTCGCCCTCACGGTCCGCGTCGGTTGCAATCACCAGTTCGGTGGCTTGTCCGATCAGCTGTTTGACCGCTTTGAATTGCGTGGCGGTCGAGGACTTGACCTCGTTGCGCCAGCGCTCTGGAAGAATCGGAAGCTGTTCGATGGACCAGCGCTTGTACTGCTCCCCGTAAGCTTCCGGTGGCGCCGCTTCGACCAGATGGCCGATGCACCAGGTCACGACGATACCGGGTCCGTTGTAGCAGCCGTTACCACGCTGCCTGGCGCCCAGCACTCGGGCGATGTCCTTTCCTTGCGAAGGCTTCTCGCACAGATACAGTCGCATGCGGCCTCCCCGGAAATTGCATGGTGATCGTCGAATGAACACCAGCATGCCGATGGGATCAGCGGCGGGCAGCAAACAAGGTGGACTCCATGCTGACCGGCTTTTTGCACGCCGGGAGCATCGTTGCGGCAGTGAGTAACGGTCGTCGGAAAAGAACGATGTACTGAGGCTTCGCCATCCGTGCGCGCGTGGAACTCAGCGGAACCCGGCAGACTTAGACCGGAGATATGTCCGGCTGAAGCACCTGCTGGTGCAGGCTGCGTCAGATGACAGGCAGCATTGGCGCATCAAGGGCGACTGTTAGCTGCTACAGCCGCCTTCAAATGGCAAGCTGATTAAACCAGCCTCGGGTGATTTATCAGCAGGTGAGAAGCAAACCGACTCACGGCGTGTCTGGTTCAGGTATCAGTCCCGGCACGCCACTTCAGGTAATCATCGACGTGAAAGAACCCTGCAGCCGCGGCATTACGCTCCAGCGTCCATGTGGTCTCGCCGGGTTGAATCAGAGGCTGTAGGTCTACGGAGAAGTGCGCTTTCGATTCGGTAGGCGAGCCACCTGAACCTGCATCGCCCGGATCGACGTCTGCATCCCAGTAGTCGCCAAATTCGCCGTGACCGGAAGGAGGGGCATCGTCAGCCTCCCAGGGCTTGTCCATCCACATGGCATGGAGCTGTTTGTCGTTCAGGTCCTCGCGCATCAGATAGCACAGCGCTTCGACGTGTACCTCCGCCAGTGGTACATCGAACAGCGTTGCGAAGCGTTGACGCACGGCAATCTCGGCCTCGATCTCAGCCCACCAGGCGGCATCGTCCTCATCGGCCTGGTCCAGCTCAGCAGCGCGCTGTTCAGAAGCGGCACGACGATCTTCCGCGATAAGGTTCTGGTCGGCTTGAGCACGCGCCAGGACATCAGGCCAGTCAGGCGGTGCAGGGCAAATGCCAGCGTTGACGAAAAGCATGTTCTGGTAGTTGATGATCTTTTCGTTCTCGTCGGGAACAACGCTGAGGACCACGGGATCATCGCGCACATCTTCGATCGCTGGAGCAAGGCCGCGCTTTGTGCGACCGCTACCTGCCCGATCAACCAGATAGCGTTCACGCCAGGCCTCACCGCGCGGCCGTTTGCCCTCGTTCTCCATGCTCACGGTGTATTTCATCAGCCACATGTGCATGTAGCGTTGACGCTGTTCGATATGACGCAAGGCCATGTCGTGGAATCGCTGATAGAACGCTTCGTCATGGCCGCAATCGAGGCTGTCCCCTTCATGAGAGATCTCATGCTCGACGAGGGTAAAGATGTAAGCCGCAGTTTGGATTGGGTAGGATTTGAGACGTTGCGCGATGGTGAGATGGATTGCAATATAGCTACTGCCGTCCGTCCATGCCTCGGCTCTGTTGGACTCGCCGAGAAAGATGTGAAGTGATTTCCCGCCACGCACCTGGCCGCCATACGTAGGGCGGCCGCCAGTACATAAGGCTGCGTAGTGGTGCAGACACCAGCGCAGGGCGACCCAGGCACGCCGCGTTTCGCGATCGAGCACGTCTTTCTCGATCACGATGCGGGTCCGCTCGATGAAGGCATCCCGCAGGGTTGAGAACGCGACGAGATCAGGCACGTAGAGACTGTTCAAACCCCAGAATTGCGTGTTGTTCTGCTCGACGTCATGACGCAGATTGGCATTGATGCGAACAATGCAGTCGACAAAATCCTGCGCGTTGTAGCAGCCGAAGCGATCGAGTGTGCCGGGATGCACAATCAAGGCTATACCTTCACGGGCGATTGCTTCACCCTTCGGCACGTCGAAGGCGTTCTCAACAACAGCGAACCGACCATCCTGCCTCTTGTTGTGGCTATACCGGCATTTGCGCAGAAAATCCTCCAGTGATACGTGCCTCTTGCCAGGCAGAAGCGTGACGACTTCCTCCCTGGAATAAATCTGAATGATATTCGTATCGCATGAGAGCAGCGCCCGCGCGGATTTCTCGCGGCGAGCCTCGGTTTTGCGATGGTCGCCAAGCCGGGAAGCCATCTGGTCAGCCAACCGGCCGAACTGACTGGCGATCGACTTCCACACCGGACAAGTCTTGCGCAGGATCTCTGTGCGGGAGACGTTCAGAGCAATTGCCTTCTTGGAAACGACAAGGCCACCGGCGCCCCACATGTGAGCGGGGTCGTGCCGCACGAGTACACCCTGGTTATAGATGGAGACGGACCCATCCGCTTTCACGCGATACCACGCGAATTCGTCCTCAGCATCCCAATGCTCGGTGCGAGGATCGCGGGCAATCCTGTGACCATTCAGCTCGACGCTGATGGGCGTGTAACGCACCAGATCCCGAATCTCCTGAACGGCGGACATCAGTTCGGCATCGCTCAGCGCCTCGTACCAGTTCCCGGAGATCGAGCATCCCTGCACTGCATCCCGGATTTCGTCGAGATCATAGTGATAGCCCATGGCACGAGTGTCGACGGTCATCATCCAGGCGCTGGAACGCCAGACTGTCGTTGCATGGGCCATGATCTGGCCACGTCCGAGTCGGAACCGCCCGTAGGTCGCATCGCCTTCGTCGTGCGGAGTACCGAAACGACCGAAGTAGTGAACGACGTCCTCCCTGCTGACAAAGCCCCGGCCGTCGTCGCTGCAGGTGAAGCCCGTGCGGCTCAGAGAAAGAAACACGGTGCTGGCCTTCGCATCGACCGAGTTCATCAGCAATTCGATGATGGCTTTGCCGATGGAACCGGCCTGGCTGTAGATGATGTGGTGGATGATCTGCGGATCAAGTTCGAATGGCAGTCGCATAGGTAGACCCTCAATGCAACAACGGACAAAATTCCGGCTGACACATCCCGGCGAGCAATGGTGAGCCATCCACTCGCCGGGTGTCGCCACGAGTGAAGGTTACTGGCCTTCGGCAGAGTCGGCAGATGCGGGCTTCGCGCTCAGAACGACCGCTTCAACGCGATACGGCAGAATGCCGATGCGCCGGGCTTCAACCTTGAAGGTCACGCGTTCGTTCTCTTCGGCGTCCTCCCATTCGTCACGAACAGTGCGCCCCTCGACCAGTACGCGCATACCTTTCTGGTACAACGTGGCCCAGTGCTCGGCGTCGCGGTGCCAGATTTCCACGGGAGCCCAGAAGCCGCCGCGATCTTCGAACCCGTCCTTGGTCGGAACAGGGTTGTCAAAATAGACGTTCAGGCGCAGCAGCCTGCGCGGTTCATCATTCCCGTTCGGAAACTCCCGGTATTCTGGCGCAGAACCGATGTTGCCTTCGCCATAGAAATGCGTGCTCATAGTGGAAACTCCTTGCTGGTTGGAAATGCCTGACCGATTGGCATCAGTGCAGGTGCTGCAGGTCGATGAACGACCGGTTCAATTCGCAGCCGATGAAATACCGCCGCAGACAGAGCGCTGCCACGGCGGTCTTGCCGCTGCCCATGAGAGGATCGAGTACGGAGTCGCCAACTCGCGAGCCGGCGATAATGCAGGGCGTAACGAGGATGTCCGAGAACACCGCGAAATGACCGCCGTGGGAAGCCTTGCACCCGCATGCCATCGAGGCTTATCCATCGCAACATCTCGCGCCAGTCGCCCGCGCGGGTGCGGTTTAACCGGGGCTGCGCATTAGCGCCAGGCCTGCTCATGATGATGGCCCGCCATTCGATGGACCAGTACCGGTTCCGCCGGCGGCCCGGCGTTGGTGAGCTGTCTGCGCCGACGCCACCTTGCTGGCGCACTCCAAACCCTGCCGGGCAATGGTGTGGCACAGGCTGATCTGCATGTTCAGCACGATGCGCTGCTGTTCCAGCGCAAGGAGGTCGTCGATCAGGCCGATCGGTGTGGCGGGGCTGGCAATCAGTCCTTCCCACAGCGCCACGCCCATGCTGGAACGGTCGAGGTTGCGCCAGCGAAGAAATGTCGTGCCTGCGCCAGTGGTCTGTTGCGCCAGTTGAACGGGCAACAGGTTGAAGGGATGGCTGCGGGCCTGCGCCAGCACCTTGCGCTGCGCCAGTCCAATCAGGTCGTCCCGCAGCGCTTCGCACTGGCTGGCCCAGGTCGCAAGCTCCCCATTACCTTTAAAGGGTCTTAAAAGGCCTTTTAGGTAGGCTGCGTGTTCCAGCTTCTGGAAGTCAGGCTGTTCCAGCGCTTCGAAGCGGCTTGGCGCGTTCATGCTGATGCATCCTCTTCGTCCGAAGACGCGGATGCTTCACCCTCGGCTTCGTCGTCGGAATCGGCTGGCGCAGTCTGGTCGGCGTCACTGGCCGGCACGACAGCCGATGTTCCGGACCGGGCGGTCGCCGAGGCCAGTGGCGAACGCCGGATAAGCGGCGGCGCGAAGCGGGAGCGGCGTTCGCCTTCGAGCACGTCCTGCGGCAGCTCGCCATACTTCTCCACGGCCGCACGCGCTGCGGCGTTGTTGGCTGCGAAGTCGTCGCGCTTCGTACCGGAGTAGCGGTATTGCTGCGCCAGGCTGAACAGGCTGCGCAGGGAATGCGCGCCTTCGCCCAGCCAGCGTTCGAGCGTGCTGCGGTCGATCAGGGCCGTGTGATGCGCCAGGATCAAACGCCGGGCAAGATCGTCATAGTCGGCCAGGAGGTACACGGCCATGAAGCCGAGCTGCGAGGAAACGAACAGTGGAAGCTTGACTGGCTGGACATTGAGGTTTTCGCCAAGGCTGAGCGCCTGCGGGATGTCGGCGAGCGCCTGGTCCACCTGCTCGCGCAGGGTTTGAAGCTGCTCCTTGGTTGTGCTGAGCTTGTCTTCGATGCGCAGCATCCACCAGTCCGAATAGGGATCGTCCTGCTCGGCGCCGCGCTTGAGCTTGTTCATGATGGCGACAAAGCCGTTGAGGCCGATGATGCCGGGCTTGCCTTCGGATGGTGTACGCCCGTGCCAGATGCGCGAGGCATGATGGGTGTGCAGCGTCAGCGACATCGCGCTGCGCAGGGACCCCAGGTTCAATTGCAGAGATTCTGTTTCGTTGGCCATGTTGACGACTCCCGGTGTTGAAACGAGAGGTCAGCATCGCCATTGGCCGGAAGGCCGTCAGTCATCAAACCGCACCGGAGCAGCGCCTGTTTGTGAGCAGGCGGCGGCACGGCTGGCGCGGTATCGGAACCGGGAACCTATTCGTGGGCGCAGGGTTCACGAAATCTACCCGGATCGGGAAGGCAGGCTGTTCTTCTATACCAGTGGTATAGGCGCCCATGGATTTCGGTGGACACTCGAATTCCCTGTTGGGCTGGCGCATGGCTATCCAGGACCGGAAGGCTGGGTGTTGCGCTATACCCGGGGTATAGGCGTCCACGGCTCTCAGTGGACTTTCAGCCTCGTCAGCCAGGGCAAAGACCTGGATGCAATGGCTGGAAGGCTGTGTGTTGCGCTATACCCAGGGTATAGGCGTCCATGGCTCTCGCTGGACGCTCAGCCCGTCATCCACGATAAGCGCTTGATGCCCCCTGGCTGGAAGGCTTCATGTTTCGCTATACCCGGGGTATAGGCGACTATGGAACTGGGTGGACTCTCTCGTCATGGTCGACGGCGGTGAAATGGCCTGACATGGCCACGACTATTCGTCGATAGAGGCAAGCTCTACGACAAGCGAAGCATCGAGCGCAGCCGGGCAATATGAGCCTGAGCGACTTCCGGATCTACGGGTTGCCGTGGTTCCTGGGGCGGTGTGGCTGATTTATCGGGCGGCGTCCTCTGTCCAGCCCAGGCGCGGAACTCACCGCGCATCGCTTTCTGGATAATGCCAAACAGGTAGCCGGCAGGATTGCGCACGGTGCTCGCTCGGCAGCGGGCATCCCACTCATCGAGAACAGCCTGATGCAGGTCGGGATCAACCGGCTGCAACGCGGCCAATGCGCCCGATTGCTGTTCTGCCTTGAGCGACATGAAGCGCTCGGGAAGGCGAAGCATGCCCAACCCGCGCGGTACTGTACGTACTTCTTTTATTTCTTTTTCTTTACGTACTGTACTATCGGTCTTCGGATTCCGAAGTGAGCCGGTTTTCCGGGGTTTTTCGCCCACTTCGGATTCCGAAGAAGGTGCGTCACGATTCCGAAGAAGGCCGTCTTCCCCGTCTTCGGAATCGTGATTATCCCCAGGCTGTGGATAAGTCGCTGGTTCAGTCCACCCTTGCGCGGCCAGACGCCGCGATATCACCTGCAGCCGGCTCGGCAGTTCCCTGCCGCTGAGCAGAGGGTCGTCGATCATTTCCTTGAGCGTGTGGACGCCGACGCGCTGGATGGATTTGCTGGCATGGTCCAGCGACTGGCTGACCAGCCCCAGATAATCGGCATCGAGCTGAATGGCTTCGTACGGCGTGAGAGGTTCGTCGTGCAGCACATAGAGGTTGCCCTGGATGCGCCCGGTCCTGGGGTCGCGCCGCCGCCGTACCAGACTGATCCAGCGTGTGAGGCGTAGCAGGGTCAGCGCGCGG
Source organism: Agrobacterium tumefaciens (assembly GCA_025559845.1). Classification (NCBI taxonomy): domain Bacteria; kingdom Pseudomonadati; phylum Pseudomonadota; class Alphaproteobacteria; order Hyphomicrobiales; family Rhizobiaceae; genus Agrobacterium; species Agrobacterium tumefaciens. Next base: position 2,000,702 of record CP048469.1, on the reverse strand, counting down.
GCGACCGTTTCATGCGAGGCTCGGGTGGCGCATGGCATCGAGGCCAGCCAGGGAGCGAGCTGGTCGTAGGTCGGGAGAGCCGTGATTCCATCGTCGTTGAGCAACAACCGGAACACTTGCCAGGCGTTGCGTTCCAGCGGCGTCAGGCGATTGTCCGTGAGCAAGGCGCGAGGCACGGAGTCATGGCGATTGCCGCTGAAAATGAAACCGTCAGTCTGGCGAGATGGGGCTGGTTGGTCCGGTGCGGGCTGCGGTTGGTGAACCTGCATTCGCTGAAGCGCCTGATCGAAAAGGTCGCCCAGCGATACGGGACCGCTTGATCGGCGTGAGCGGTCCATGCTCAAACCAGCCCTTCATCGATCCACCTGCCGATGGCGCTCCAGATGACTGAGATGGGCAGATTCATGCTTTCGGCAAGGTCTGCGGCAATGTCGAGCATCGCCGTTTCGTCGGTCAGCGCCACACCGCGCTCCTTGACGGTTTCCGACCAGCGGTTCCATAGATCGCAATCCTGCTCTTCTGTCAGGACAGGGTGGCGCCCCTTGCGTTTCGGCAGGCCAATGATATCGCGGCGCAGGGCGATCTCCTGGTGGGTCAGGCCGAAGAACTTGCTGATGAGTTCCGTACTGGCGCCCAGGCGCAGCAACCGGTCGATCCTGACCACCTCCTGGGTCACGTCCTCGGCCTGATGCAGCAGTCGTTGCACGACATCTCGATTGACCGTTACGCAGCACCAGGAAACCAGGGCATTGGCCAGCGCGCTGGCCAATGCGGGATGTTTGAGTGCATCGAGATCCGCGTCCTCAAATCCCATGGACTTGGCGCGGCGCAACTGACCGTTACGCAAATCGTGGAGCGCCTGCGCGATCACTGCCTGATTGAGAGGATGGGGATTCGACATGGCGCCTCCCCTCATGACCCAGGCATGGCGCTATCGCCATCCATGGTGCCTGCCTCAATCTCCAGCAGTCGACGCGAGAGCCGAACCAGCCGGAACAGTTTCACCAGGCCGTTGTCGGTCAGAACATGGGACTGGCCCCGAGAGGGGGTAGCCCGCTGTGCCATCCCCAGCAGCAGGACGGCCAAATCTCCTGCCAATCGCGAAGTGTCGATACGCGCAGGGGCGGCGCTGGCCGACAGATAAGGCGCGCTCAGGACGTGCAGCAGCGTCAGGGTTGCACCGGGGAGCGCCATTGCGCCGGCCGAGCCCATGCGCTCGATATCGGTCGCGCATGAGAAGCCGATGCCGTCATCGGACGGGACGATATGGTCTGCCACGCCAGCTTCACTGGCAATTTCCAGTGCGAACTGCGCAATATGCGTACGCAAACGGTCGGGTTCGTCCAGACCGGGATCGATGTGCCATACATCCGAGATCGGATACAGGCCGCCGACCTGCACGGGGATAGCCTGAAGGACGTTGCTTTCGAAGTCGTTGTGCGCCTCTCCAGTGTGGTCGGCAATCAGGCGCTGGATCGATTGGAGGCGATCGGTCGTTGGAGCAGGCGAGACAATGTGCTCCTGAAGCAGCGCAGACCGCTGGCTTTCATCGTCCGGCTGATCGTCAGATGCGGGAGGCTGCACCGGGGAAGGCTTCGTCTGCAAGCTGGACTCTGATGCCGCGACTGGCGTCTCACGCTGCGGTGGCGTCGAGGGTGTGGGCGGGGAAAGTTGCGCAGGCGAGGCCTGCGGTAATGTCGCCACGGCAGGCGTGGCCGGTGGTGCCGCGGCGGGTTCACTGGTCAAAACTTGCCAGCGCTTCTCGGAGTCGACGATTTCGAGAGCGAGCGTGTCATACAGCACACCGAGCAGGTCGGCCATCTGGCCGATCAGTTCGTCCTGAACGCGCTGGATGTTGAAGTTGCCGGGCGACCCATCGAAGATGGCAAGAACGTCCTGGAACAGCGTGGCGAAATCAACATCCACCTCTTTGGTCGCGGCGCGTGCCTCCCAGATCCTGGCGCCGGCCCGGCGCAAGCCGGTCAGTTGCTCGACCTGATGGCGGCCCAGCCCTCCGTAGAGGACGTTCGGGATGACTGGCAGCAGGTATTGGATGGCCTCCTGCATGCGACTGATATGGGGCTGTGGAACAGGATAGCCGTCGGCTTTGAGACGCCGGGCAAGCTCCGATTGCGACAGCGACTTGCCATCTTCCTGCTCGTAGAGTTCACGAACTTTTTCGACGCCAAGCGCGCGCTCGATGAACGAAAGACTGCCATGCAATTCGTTCTCTGCGAGGTGGCCGGTCAGGGCGACAATCTCGCCGCGCTCAGGCCAGGGGCGGAACAGGCAACCGATACGGAAGAAGCGTTCATCCTTGGTCTCGGTCCACAACTCACGCAGTATGGCCAGCCGGGTGTTGCCTCCATTGCGAATGATGTAGTGGGCTGAACCAGGCCTCCGTGTGATCGGCGGTGGTGCGTCCAAACCGCGCTCGCGGATCGAAGCCTTGATTTCGTCATAGAGCGGGTTGCGGGTAAGGCGCGGATCAAGCTCGTACGGACGCAACTCATCAAGCGTTACGACCATCGGGGTATCCGCGACCGGATCGGTCAGTGCGCCGGCCACCGGGCCAGTGCGGCCGAAGCCATCGCTCATCAGCTTCGCCGCCATTTCCTGTTCGGAGATATCAGCCATGGCCGGTCTCCTTTCCATCAGGACGGGCTTCGGCGTTCTGGCGGTTCGCGCGGCGCAACATTGCGCGGGCGTTGCGCCCGGCGCGGTGATCGCTGGCTGTCGAACTCGTGAATATCGGCGGCAATCCCGGCTTGATGAATTTGAGGTGACCGCCCGACGTGCGAGAAACGGCCCAGCCTTCGCTCAGTGCAAATTCAATCAGAGGCAGGAGCTGCTTGTGGCCTCGTGCAAGCTCATGGGCGTTCGACATGAGAATGCCTCCTCCCGATCTTGCCAGTGACCAGGCCGAAACGCTCACGCCATTGCGGGCATAACTCGGTAGCCAGGGCGCGGATGATGTCGAGTGCGGCTGGAGCGATCCTGCCTGTCGGACGCCGGTGTTCGACCCGGTGAACCGGCAGGCTCTGCGTTGCCGCGCGCGGAAATGCTTCTATCGCTGGGACTTCGGTCTCAAGTACCTGGACGCCTGTCTGCTCACGGAAGATCATCCGCAGCGTCTGCCGGATCAGGCGGGCATTGGATGACACGGCGGGCACCCGGTTGATCAGCAACTGCAAGGGCGGCGGCTCTATACCGAGATGGCGATAAGGAGCGATGTCCTGAATGAGTTGAAGGGTGCCGCGCCGCATTTCGCGAGCAGCAAGGATTTCGGGCGTGACCGGCGAAACCGCAGCCCCGGATGCCAGCACCGCCATTTCGAGCAGCACGCTGCGGGAACCTTGGGTGTCGATCAAAACCAGGTCGTAGTGCGGCTCGAACGCCGGCAAGAGGTTTCGCAGCCTCAACCGGCCATCAGGGGCATGCAACAGCAGCGTGTTCAATTGCCGGTGCTGGTCGTTGGACAGAACGATGTCCAGGCGCTCGACAGCCGTGCGCGAAGCCAACTGCGAAATGTCGCGCTCGTTGAACGCCAGCAGCTCATAGACGCCACCAGGTGCGCGGTCAGCCAGTTCATAGTACGACGAGAGCGTGGGCTGTATGTCGAGATCGAGAAGCAGCACGCGCAGTCCGGCGTCGGCGATGAAGCCACCGAGGTTTGCGGCGATCGTCGTTTTGCCAACGCCGCCTTTGGTAGAGATGACGGAAATCACCTGCATGACGTGCTCCTCTTCGTGAAGGAAATGGGGAGCAGGGTCAGACGCGCTCTTTAAGGCGGTCGGTGATCCATTGGTCGATCTCGGCCGAGTCCCAGCCAACGGCGCGAACGCCAAGTCGCATGGCCTTGGGAAACTTGCCCTCTTTCATGAGGCTGTAGATATGGGCGCGTTTGAAGCCCGTCTTTGCCTCAACTTCTGCACGGCGCAGTATGCGCCGCTCCGGTGCCGGAGCGGGATTCTGTTGAAACATGATGGTCACTCCTTGATGCTCGGTGGATCTTCTTGGGTCTGAACCGCATTAGAAGAGCGTCACCGACAGAACACATCAATCAATAGGATCGTGCTGACCACCGCATTCATGGGTTGCAATCAACCTGGTGCCGTTTCAGAACTCATCGCTGTCAACTCGATCCTTGCAAATGCCAATATTCGGAATTAAATCGACTTGATAAAGCGCAGGAACAGCCGATACCCCTCTGCCTATTCAATGTGCAGATTGGTGGTGTCGGTTTTCGTCGTTCGGGCGACCAAAAAAGTCCGCCGAATTCTGCTAACAGGCATTGACATGTGGCTGCTTTGCCTCGCTTGCCAGAATCACGCGGCTTATGTCATCGAGCAGCAAGATGGACTGCGCGTTGCTGAGGATGAGAGCGACTTTTTTGGTCGTTTAGCCGACAAAAAAAGCATGGCGCCGATGACGATGCCATGCGTTACGGTGCCGACATAAGCGTCAGCCGGCCGAGGTTTTGCCGATTTCCTGCGCTCGCTTTATGAAGCGCTCCAGCTCTAGGGAGGCCGGCTTCTCCGGCACCACAACGAACGTCGCCGTGTTGGGAACCTCGTCCACGACCTGTCTGATGATGACATCGGGATGGCTGTAGAGCGCGACCTGCGACTCCAGGCCGATCCCGATGCCATAGCCTGCGGCGACGAGCATTATCATCGGCTCATGCCCTGAAACATACTCGGCAACGGAGGGTGAGGGCAATGCGCCATCATGGAACCAGCGACGAATGACATTATGGCCGCCCGCGCACCGCTCCGGGTGGCAAAGGATCAGTGGATAGCGGAGAGCTTCGGCCAGAGGGATCTTGTCGAAGGCAAGCAACGGATGGTGGGTGGGGATGGCGATCGCGGGGCGCTCGGCCCAGACCATCTCCTTGACGTATCCATCAGTAGCTTCGCCGTCCACCGTGAAACCGACATCGATCTGATCATGGCGGAGGGCCTGGAGCATTTCGTTGACGGTCATTTCGGAGATCCGAACTTCGGTGCGAGGTTCCTCTTCTCTGCAGCGTGCGAGCAATTGCGTGAGCCGTGGCTGAGCAAGACTATCGGCAAGGCCGATACGCAGCCGACCGCGGTAGCCCTGCGAGGCTGAGTGAACGCGAGACTTCGCGTTGTCCATGAAAGAAAGCATGCGTCGTGCTTCTTCTCGGAACACCTCGCCTGGCCAGGTCAGCCGTATCCGCCCCTTGGCGCGGTGGAGAAGCCTGACGCCAAGCTGGTTCTCCAGCTCCTGGATGGCTCGGGACAGTGGCGAGGGTTCGATATGGACCCTGGCTGCGGCGCGAGCAAAGCTCTGCTCTTCGGCGACGATCAAGAAATAGTGCAGGTGGCGTATCCTCATGGTGTGTCTTCCTTTGGTTGTTGGAATGGTTCTCCGACAGCGGACAGAACGCTGCAATTCGAGCTTGAAAACGAACCGGAAAAGCCACCATGCTGAGAAGGTTTCCCATGTTTGGATGCTTCCATCATTGACGCCCGACTGTTCCTCATGCCTGCGCATAGGACCAACGAATCGGCCTGCCTCACGAAGGTACGACAGTTGACCACAGTTGCCACGTGGCGCAGGTTCATGTGCCGACCGCCGGCCGAACACTGGTGTGGTATTCGCGATCAGAAATAGCTCGTGCAGACAGAGTGCTTCGTGCGAGCCCTGCGCTGCGATCAGCAGCGTCGCCCATGAGGCGAAAAGGGGCTGTCGTTCTGCCTGGCTTGTACAAAGCCGGGACTGGTTATATGAGCGTAGCGCGAACGGTCTGTTCCGCTAAGATCGCGAGGGCTAGGGAAGCGGGAGACATCACCCGGTCTGACGGCCTCTAGCGACGCGATAGCCTGCACGGCTCGATGAAGCGCGCCAGCGTCTCCGATGGTTCGGCATCCAGGCGCAGTAGGCGATCCACCTGCCGGGCATGGCCTTCGCACGCCATCGGGTGCACAGCACCAGCGGGATGCGCTTGTGGGCGAGCAAGGGAGGTCGCGCCGGCACGGACCACCATCAGTGGATCAGTCCAAATGGGTGAGGCAATATGCCGTCAACCACCTCACCGGCGCAGGCAAAACTCACGTCGTACAGGTCGTTACGCAGATCCATGATCTGCTGCGACAGCGGCACTTCAGTCAGGAGGATTTCGACTTCGAGTTCTTGCTGTCGGTATAGCGCCAGCAGGCGGGATGGCGTGATGCCGTCGGATAGCGCAATGCGCAACTGACCGTGAAACCCCTGGCTGTCACCTTCACGCTCTCGCGAGCCTGCTGCAAGCCTGCGAAGAGACGACGGACAAGATCGAGGAGCAGATTGCCCGCAGGGGCCAGTCGCGTGCTGCGCGTGGTGCGGGCAAGCAGCACCACACCCAGTTCCTCTTCCAGTGCCTTGACGGCGCGGGACAGGGGCGACTGCTCGATGTACAGCCGCTCGGCCGCGCGGGCGAAGTGCAGTTCTTCGGCGACAGCGAGGAAGCAGCGGCAGCGAAGGTGGCGCAATTCCATCGCAGCGTCCTATGTCGGCTATCGTGCGTGCAGTGCCAGACGCAGGGCTTCTCCCGCTTCCCGCAATGCCGTGTCCGCATCGGTGATGTGCTCGGCCATCAGCGTGAAGTCGTGGATTTGCCCATTCCAGCGTTTGTAGTGGGCCGGCACGCTCGCCCGCCGCAGCGCGTCCCCGTAGGCTTCGCCTTCGTCGCGCAGCACGTCGTATTCGGCAGTGAAGATCGTCGCTGGCGCGACCCCGGCCAGATCACCCTGCAGCAGCGGAGATGCGCGCGGATCAATCGCCAGGCCGGCCGCAGGCAGGTAGTGCCGCCGGAACCAGCGCATCATGTCCGCCGTCATGAAGTAGCCCTCGGCGAACGCAGCATAGGACGCCGACTCACGGCTGATATCGGTGACGGGAAACAGCAGGAGCTGATGGCGCAAGTCGATCCGCTCATCGCGCGCCCACTGCGCCACGACCGCCGCGAAGTTGCCGCCGGAACTGTTCCCGGCCACCGCCAGGCGCGTGGCGTCGCCACCGAAGGATGCGGGGTGCCGGGCTACCCATGCCACGCTGTCCTGCGCATCTTCCACACCGGCAGGGAACGGCGCCTCGGGAGCGAGCCGATAGTCCACCGAAACCACGATGCTGCGCGAATGAATGGCCAGGCTGCGACAAAGGCTGTCGGTCGTCTCCAGGTCGCCGATGCAGAAGCCGCCGCCGTGGAAGAACACCGTGACCGGCTGAGGTTCGCCAACCGGCGGTGCATACACGCGCGCCCGGATGCCGCCTGCACGGGTGGGGATGCGGCAGCCCTCGATCCGCAGCGATTCAGTCCCCGGCGGGGCCGGGCTGGCCGGGATGGCGAACCCGGCGCGCAGTTCCGCCGCGCCAATCCGGCCGTAGTCGATGCCGGGATCGGTCTGGCGGCGCGTGTCGAGAAAGGCGCGAATTTCGGGATGCAAAGCCATGTCAGCGCCCCTCACTCGCCTGCCACGGACGCGGCGAAACGCATGGACGGCAAACGCCGCTGCCAGCCCAGTGTCAGCAATGCCAGCAGCGCCACGGCCAGCCCGACCCAAGCCAAGCTGGTCAGGCCCCAATGCTCCAGGCTGGCTGCCCCCAGTATCGACCCGACGACCACGCCGGCATTGAAGGCCGCGATGTTCAGCCCGGAAGCCACGTCCAGCGCCTGCGGCCGATGGCGGCGTGCCAATCCCAGGATGCGCGATTGCAGCGGCGGAATGGCGCCGTAGGTGGTCAGGCCCAGCGCCATGACCAGGATCACCATAAACGCGAAGCTGCCCTGCGCCAAGCCGATCAGCGCCAGCACGGCGGCGATGCCCGCCAGCAGCCAGAGCGAGGCGCGATCCATGCCGATGCGATCGGTCATCCGTCCGCCCACTACATTGCCGATCGCCGCGCCGATGCCATAGGCCAGCAGGATCGCGCTCGCACCACGGATGTCGGTATGCGTCACCTGCAGCAGCAAGGGTGTTATGAAGGTGTAGAGGGCGAAGGAGCCGGTATAGGACAGCAGCGGCAGGCTGGCCCCCGCCAGCAGGCGGCGGTCGAACAGGACTGGTAACTGGCGCCAGCCTGGGCCACTGCTGGCGATGTCGCCCGCGCCCGCAGGCATCCAACGGGCCACGCCCAGCGCGCCCGCCAGTCCACAAAGCGCGATCAGCGCGAAGATCCATTGCCAGGGCAGCGCGCTGCCAAGCCAGGTACCCGCCGGCACGCCCAGCGCCATCGCCACAGTCACGCCGCCGAACACCAGCGACAGCGCCGCACCCGCTCGCTCTGGCGCTACCAGCCGCGTCGCCACGCTGGATGCCACAGCGAAGAACACCCCATGCGCCAGACCCGATAGCAGACGTGCCGCCAACAGCAGCGGTAGAGCGGTGGACAGCGCCGCCAGCACGTTGCCGGCGGTGAAGGCGAGCATGGCGACCAGCAGCAGGCGCTTGCGTGACCACCCCGACGCCAGCGCGGTCAAGATCGGCGCACCGATCACCACGCCGGCGGCATACAGCGTGACCGCCAGCCCCACTTGCGCGGCACTCGCTTGCAGGCTGTCGGCCAGGGACGCCGCCAGACCGATGCTGATGAACTCGGTGAAGCCGATGGCGAAGGCGCAAAGGGTGAAAACATAGATGGCAACGGGCATGTGGCGACTCCAGGGTGGGGTTCGTCGCCTGATGGCGTGACGAACGCAGTGATCCAGCCCTCATTCTGGGGATGTCACATGCTTCCAAAAAGGAGTAGATTGGAGAAACATCTGTGATGGATCGGAATAAATGACGATACGCAACCTGGATGATCTGATGGTGTTCCTGAAGGTCGTGGACTGCGGCGGCTTCTCTGCCGCCGCCCGCGCCCTGGACCTGGCGCCGGCCACGGTGAGCAAGCAGATCGCACGTCTGGAACAGGCGTTGGGCGCGCGGCTGTTCGAGCGCAGCACGCGGCAACTGCGCATCACCGATGAAGGCCGGGCCGTCGCCGAGCGCGCCCGTCCCGCGTTGGCGCTGCTGGATGAAGCTGCCGATGTCGCCAGGGAAGGCGTGCAGACGCTGACGGGCACGCTGCGCGTGACGGCGCCGGTTCCATTGGGAGCGCGCTACCTGGCGCCGGCGATCGCCGCGTTCCGCGAACACCATCCCCAACTGGGGTTCGATCTGCAACTGAGCGATCACGTTGTCGATCTCTACGACAGCGATCTCGACCTGGCCGTGCGCGTCGGCCGGCTGGCCGATTCGCGCCTCATCAGTCGGCGGCTGGCCGAAAGCCGGCGCATACTGGTGGCGGCCCCGGCCTACCTGCGGCGCATGGGCATTCCCGCGCACCCGCGCGAACTGCCGCGGCACCAATGCCTGTTGTTCGCCTATCCGGGCCTGCGCCAGAACCGCTGGACACTCAAGCATGCGGGGCGGAGCGGCAGAACTGAGAACGTCGAAGTGGCAGGCGATCTGCGCAGCGACAACGGGGATGCGCTGCGGAACTGGAGTCGGGCCGGGTTGGGAATTTCGCTGCGCGAGACTTGGGACGTGGCCGAAGAACTGCGCAGCGGCGATCTGGTGCGCGTGCTCCCCGACTGGGCCGAACCTGCGGTGCCGATCCAGGCGGTGCGCGTGCAACGTGCTCCCGTCCCTCGCCGGGTCAGCGCATTCGTGGAGTTTCTTGCCGAACAGTGGCGGCAGGCACCTTGGGAATCCTGACATTCTCATCCCTCCATTTATCCATGGAGGTTTGAGCGCCACGGCTTTCTGGCTAGCACGGCGGCCATCGCCAACGCCGCAAACAACCAGCCGCTCCACACCGTTCCCTGCATCCTTATTGCTTCGATGAAACCGCCCCTGACCGCGGCCCTGAGCACCACACCGAGGTTGGCCGCCGGAACATAGAGGCTGGTGGCGAACTCTGGCTCATCCGGTGCCGCCGAGGTCATTCACATCTGGCTGACGATCAAACCGCTGGTGTGCGCCGCGCCCCACAGCAGGCAGACCGGCAGCATGGCCACGAACGACGCCGCGCGGGATTGGATGACAGTTCCTCAACGGCAGGCACGTCTTTCCTCTCTGCGTGTCAGCCGAGCCACCACCTGGAACGGAGGGGCTTCTCCATGGTTGGGGATCGAGGTGGCCGTGCGATGCTCCAGATGTTGATGAGCGTCAGCAGCCTGCGGTAGAAAAAAAGTTGGCACAACACTTGCCATCGCGAAAGAATAAGTCCATAATCGTGTCCATTCCTGATAGGGAATACGCGGAAACTCTTTTTTAATCAAAGAGTTATGGGCTTGGTTCTAGTCCCGTTTCCCGCTCCAATCTCTTCACGGCATAGCATTCACCCGTTGTGAGCTTGATTGGCTCATGAGCTGCGGCTTTTTCCATCCTTCTTATTTGCTTTAGCTCGTAGCGGGATGTCTGGCGATCGACATCATTTGCCGGCTTTTTGCCTTGTTCCGGGCGATTCGTTGGTTCCGATGGTGCAACTGCGCATTCCATCGGGTAAAATATACGAATAGTTTGCTTTTTTCCCTCTTGATACAGGACTTGAATGGGCGGCAGTGCCGCTTTCACCGGCCAAGCGGCATATTGCATGTGTTGTGCACTGCCGAGCGAATGGATGCGAATGACAAAGCGACTTAGAAATTATCTCGTCGTGCTGGCCATTTCCCTGGTGATGTGGGCTTTCATTCTGGGTGGCGGGTACTGGCTGTTCACCTGATGCCAGTCCGCCTGATTCCCGCCCTTATAAGATGCGTTTATGTGCGCAGGTAAGGGAAGGACATGTCATGAAAAGATCCGCTGCAATTGCTCTCATCACGACAATGCTGTCTCCACTCGTTGTCACCAGCGTCATGGCGGAGGACATTATTATTTCGTTGCCCGAAACGATGAGCGTTGAAAAAACAGAATCGGCTTATCAGTGTGGGCAGGAGAAGGTGGGGGCGACCTATCTGAATGCCGGAGATATCAGTCTCGTGCGAATCGCATTTGCAGACAGAATCATTGTCGCCTCGAACGTCATGGCTGCTTCGGGTGCGAAATATCAGGGGGGTGTCTATATCTGGTGGTCAAAGGGCGATGAAGCCGATCTTTACGATCTGATGGCGGATGCCGAGATGAAAAAGCCGGTGCATTGCACAGCGATCAAACCCTGAGCCACACATGCGTCGCCCAAATGAAACCGGCGGCATGATATGGGTTTAAGGCCCATCTCGCACCGCCGGTCAATGTCAAAAAATCCAGTTGGCGTGTCCTAATGGAGAAAGAACATCACCAGCAGGGTAACGAGGACAAGCGAGCTTCCGACGCAACCGAGCTTCATCCAGCGAAGACGGCGCGTACGGCCTCCACCCCAGTCATAAGCCATTGTTCGTTATGCCTTTCTTCTTGTTTTTCTTAACCTGATATTTAGTTCCCTATGCTTGCCCGGGGCTGACCTCAACTATCAAAACGGACGGACGAAAATTGGTGATTTTCCGATTGCAGTAAAATGTTGCAGCGCAACGCAAGCGTGATTCACGTCGCCACGCAGGCAACAAAAAAGGCCCGGAAACATCGCGTTTTCGGGCCTTTGTTTTGCGTGAGTTTCCGGTGTGATCAGCCGAAATAAGGCTGGATGTGCGGCACGACTTCAAGTGTGCCGTGATAGAGCATGTTTAGCGCCACGTAGATGATGACCATCAGGCCAAGGTAGGAAATCCAGCGGTAGCGGTGCAGCAGCTTCGCGACGAAGTTTGCGGCAAGACCCATCAGAGCGATAGAAACGATGAGGCCGATTACCAGAACGGTGACGTGTTCCTGAGCCGCGCCGGCAACAGCCAAAACGTTGTCCAGCGACATCGATACATCGGCGATGACAATCTGGATTGCCGCCTGGAAGAATGTCTTGTGGCCTTTGGTAAGGTCAGCTTCTTCGTCGGTTACCTCATCTTCCATCGAGCCGTTCTGTTCGCGGAGTTCTGCCCACATTTTCCAGCAGACCCAGGCCAGGAGCAGGCCGCCGAAGAGCTGCAGGCCGACCACAGACAGAAGTTGGACGGTGATGGCTGCAAAGCCGATGCGCAGCACCGTCGCTGCGATGATGCCGACGAGGATTGCCTTGCGGCGCAGGTGGGCCGGGAGACCGGCAGCGGCGAGGCCGATGACGATGGCGTTGTCCCCCGCCAGAACGAGATCGATCGCGATGACCTGTAGAAATGCCGTAAACCCGGCAGCGGTGAAGATTTCCATGTGGATGCCCTGAAACGGATATAAAAGCGCTGGCCGCAGGACGCGGCCGGTCGTGATGTCGTTCGGTACAAGGCGGTTGGCGTCTCTCCCCGGACGTATTCGCTTCCATAAGCCAAGAACTGTGCCGTGGTAAAGAGTTCGTTATCAACGGTAAAGAGTTCGTTATCGCCGACGTGCGTTCAACGGGCATGACAAACACGCGCTGATTCAACGCGGGGTTGGCACACCGGGTTGCCCAATTGGGTTTGACTTTCGCGGCGGCGGCCCCATATGAGGGCTTCAATGCCGCGCTTCATGCGCGTGCGAGGGCGCTTTAACAATTAAGTCTTGCGCATTCGCTTACAAAGCCTTAAACGGCGACACCAAACCGGTTCGCCGGGGAAACTACTTCATGTTCACAGGAAGAAAATTCACATGGCAAAGAGCAAGTTTGAGCGCAATAAGCCGCACGTCAACATTGGCACGATCGGTCACGTTGACCATGGCAAGACGTCGCTGACGGCAGCAATCACGAAGTTCTTCGGCGAGTTCAAGGCGTACGACCAGATCGACGCAGCTCCTGAAGAAAAGGCGCGTGGTATCACGATTTCGACGGCGCACGTTGAGTACGAGACGGCTAACCGTCACTACGCCCACGTTGACTGCCCCGGCCACGCCGACTACGTGAAGAACATGATCACCGGTGCTGCCCAGATGGACGGCGCGATCCTGGTTTGCTCGGCTGCTGACGGCCCGATGCCGCAGACCCGCGAGCACATCCTGCTTGCTCGTCAGGTTGGCGTTCCGGCGATCGTCGTGTTCCTCAACAAGGTTGACCAGGTTGACGACGCTGAACTTCTCGAGCTCGTCGAGCTTGAAGTTCGCGAACTGCTGTCGTCCTACGACTTCCCGGGCGACGACATTCCGATCGTCAAGGGTTCTGCACTTGCCGCTCTCGAAGATTCCAACAAGGAAATCGGCGAGAACGCAATCCGCAAGCTGATGGAAGAAGTTGACGCGTACATCCCGACGCCTGAGCGTCCGATCGACCAGCCGTTCCTGATGCCGATCGAAGACGTGTTCTCGATCTCTGGTCGTGGTACGGTTGTTACGGGCCGCGTTGAGCGTGGTATCGTCAAGGTTGGTGAAGAAGTTGAGATCGTCGGCATCCGCGCGACGTCGAAGACGACTGTTACCGGCGTTGAAATGTTCCGCAAGCTGCTCGATCAGGGCCAGGCTGGCGACAACATCGGTGCACTGGTTCGCGGCGTACAGCGCGATGGCGTTGAGCGTGGTCAGATCCTGTGCAAGCCGGGCTCTGTCAAGCCGCACAAGAAGTTCATGGCTGAAGCCTACATCCTGACGAAGGAAGAAGGCGGCCGTCATACGCCGTTCTTCACGAACTACCGTCCGCAGTTCTACTTCCGTACGACTGACGTTACCGGTATCGTTTCGCTTCCAGAAGGCACGGAAATGGTTATGCCTGGCGACAACGTCACGGTTGAAGTTGAGCTGATCGTTCCGATCGCGATGGAAGAAAAGCTGCGCTTCGCTATCCGTGAAGGCGGCCGTACCGTCGGCGCCGGCATCGTTGCCTCGATCATCGAGTAATCATTTCCCGCAAGGGATTTGAGAAAACCCCGCTGGAAACAACGGGGTTTTTTGTTGTCTGCGTTTCTCTCAGGCTGAGGTGCGGGTGCCTCAAGGCTTAGCAGTCGATCCGTTCGATTGCGCCTTCGTTGAGACGAAAAAACGCGTCCTGCGGTACGTCGAGACGCAGAGCCTGATCTTTCGGCATGTCGGCATAGACGCCCCGTAACAGGCGGCTGGTGATGCCGTGACAAATGATGAGGGCGTCACGCGCCTGTCTTCTCCTGATGCCCTCCAGGCTGTGTGCGATGCGGGAGCGCATCCGATCGAATGTTTCGCCGCCCGGGGCATGAAAGAACCATTCGTAGCGGTCATGGCCGTCACGGGCGCCCGGATATTCCTGATCGATCTCGTAGTCCGTCATGCCGTCCCAGGCGCCCATGCTGATTTCCATCAGGCCAGGATCGAGAGTCACGCCGTCAATCATGCCAAGTTCGCGCACAACGATCTCGCAGGTCTGTCGCGCACGTCCCAGTGGGCTGCAGAAAACGTGGAGTTGGTCCTTGCGGGTGAGCTCAGCCAGTTTCTGTCCCATGCGGAGCGCTTGCGCGCGGCCCAGTTCTGTCAGCGGCGAATCGACCTGGCCTTGCCAGCGTTGGACCGCATTGAATTCTGTCTGGCCGTGGCGGATCAGATAGATGCTCATAGGTGTTCCATGAAAGGCTACCGCTTGCGGGGTTTGAGGGTGACCCTAGATCGTCTCAGGGGAGGGAGACAATATGATGTATTTCGTGCGCTGGTGTGAAAAAAAGAAAAACGCACTTGCCATTCTTTCCGCATCACCTTAAAGGAGCGCCATACCGAATTGGCCAAGCGAATTGCGCAGCCGGATTCGGAACTAAAGGGGTATAGCTCAGTTGGTAGAGCGGCGGTCTCCAAAACCGCAGGTCGGGGGTTCGAGCCCCTCTGCCCCTGCCACTTCCTCAATCGCAAGCGCGCAACTTCGCTGCATGGCGGATGGGGTGCCGGTTATCCGGTGAATTTCGCGGAATGTCGATTTCCTCTTGTTAAAAGGGGAATCGATGTTTATGTAGGGTCAAAACAGACACGCGGTGCGTGGGGCTGATTAGTTCGGCTTTACGCGCCGTAATTGCGTGGGCAGTCAATGGCATCTAAAACCAATCCGTTTACGTTTCTGCAGCAGGTTCGCGCCGAAGCGTCGAAGATCACATGGCCGTCGCGCCGCGAGACCATGATTTCCACGGCAATGGTGCTGGTGATGGTTATTTTCGCGGCGCTGTTCTTCTTTGCTGCCGACCAGCTCATCGGCTGGGTTCTCAGCCTTGTGCTGAACGTCGGCCGGTAACGGATTGAACGGAGAGTAAAGATGGCAGCGCGCTGGTATATCGTTCACGCATATTCGAATTTCGAAAAGAAGGTCGCTGAGTCGATCGAAGAAAAGGCTCGTCAGAAGGGTCTTGATCACCTTTTCGAAAAGATTCTCGTGCCGACCGAAAAGGTCGTCGAGGTGCGTCGTGGTCGCAAGGTCGATAGCGAACGCAAGTTTTTCCCGGGTTACGTGCTTGTCCGCGCTAACCTGACGGATGAGGCGTATCACCTCATCAAGAACACGCCGAAGGTTACCGGTTTCCTTGGTTCGGACAGCAAGCCTGTTCCGATCCCGGACTATGAGGCCGAGCGTATCCTTGGTCAGGTTCAGGAAGGTGTCGAGCGTCCGAAGTCTTCGGTTTCGTTCGAGATCGGCGAGCAGGTTCGCGTCTCCGATGGTCCGTTCGCGTCGTTCAACGGCGTTGTTCAGGATGTCGATGAAGAGCGTTCGCGCCTGAAGGTGGAAGTTTCGATTTTCGGCCGCGCTACGCCGGTCGAGCTGGAATACGCTCAGGTCGAAAAGGTCTGAGTGCTGGGGCGGTAAGCTCCAAACCGCGTGGAAGGCAATCTGGCTCTTTAAGCCGGGGCAGGGCGCCGCACCACGCAACCGCAGCCGCCGGATATTTCGGCATTAGATGAGCCGGGTGACTGGTTCGAATTGAAAGGCAGAGAGAAATGGCTAAGAAAGTTGCAGGCCAGCTCAAGCTGCAGGTGAAGGCAGGATCGGCAAACCCGTCCCCGCCGATCGGTCCTGCGCTTGGTCAGCGTGGTATTAACATCATGGAATTCTGCAAGGCGTTCAATGCCGCCACGCAGGAAATGGAAAAGGGTATGCCGATTCCGGTCGTCATCACCTACTACCAGGACAAGTCCTTCACATTCGTGATGAAGCAGCCTCCGGTGACTTACTTCCTCAAGAAGGAAGCAAAGATCCAGTCCGGTTCGAAGACTCCGGGCAAGGGCGCGAAGGCTGGTTCCATCACCAAGGCTCAGGTCAAGACGATCGCCGAAGCCAAGATGAAGGATCTGAACGCCGCCGATATCGAAGGCGCAATGGCAATGGTTGAGGGCTCTGCCCGCGCCATGGGCCTGGAAGTGGTAGGTTGATCATGGCTAAGCTTGCAAAGCGCGTACAGAAGACTCGCGAAGGCGTTGACCCGAACAAGCTCTACGTTCTCACCGATGCCATTTCCATGGTTAAGGAACGTGCAGTCGCCAAGTTCGACGAAACCGTTGAAGTTGCTATGAACCTCGGTGTTGACCCGCGTCACGCTGACCAGATGGTTCGCGGCGTTGTTAACCTGCCGAACGGCACGGGCCGCGATGTTCGCGTTGCTGTGTTCGCTCGTGGCGCCAAAGCTGACGAAGCCAAGGCTGCCGGTGCAGACATCGTTGGTGCCGAAGACCTGCTGGAAACGGTTCAGGGCGGCAAGATCGATTTCGACCGCGTTATCGCGACCCCGGACATGATGCCGCTCGTCGGCCGTCTCGGTAAGGTTCTCGGCCCGCGTGGCATGATGCCGAACCCGAAGGTCGGTACGGTTACGATGGACGTTGCTGGTGCCGTCAAGGCTTCCAAGGGCGGCGCTGTCGAGTTCCGTGTTGAAAAGGCTGGTATCGTTCACGCTGGCATCGGCAAGGCTTCGTTCGACGCCAAGGCTCTTGAAGAGAACATCAAGGCTTTCGCTGACGCCGTTATCAAGGCAAAGCCGGCTGGCGCCAAGGGTAACTACGTCAAGCGCGTAGCGATCTCCTCGACCATGGGTCCGGGCGTTCGCATCGACCCGTCGTCGGTCACCGCCTAATGAATTCGCCGCGCCTTTTCGCAAGGCGCGGCAAAACAGATTTCCGGCCCTCACCGGCCGGAAGTTTCCGGGGAAACCCGGAATTCCTGTCCGAGATTGCAGGTGGTTGATCCTTAATCACTTTTTGCCTGCATGAGACGGGTAAGACCCGGATTTTCGCATCACTCGTGATGCTTAATAATCCGGTTCGAACCTGGTGTGCCTTGTGCCTTCAGCCTTCGGGTGAGAGAGCAGGGGGACAGGATCCTCGAGCGTCACTCGGACCTTGGTTTCAAGGTTCCTTGGGGCAAAGGCAAACCCGATGGGGCCTGCAGGATTGCGGTCCCGTCTACTGGAGACAGACAGTGGAAAGAGCGGAAAAACGCGAATTCGTCACGGAGCTGAACGAAGTCTTTAAGGCTTCTGGTTCGGTTGTCGTGGCCCACTATGCTGGCGTCACCGTTGCGCAGATGAACGACTTCCGTTCGAAAATGCGCGCTGCGGGCGGCACAGTTAAAGTCGCGAAGAACCGTCTGGCCAAGATCGCTCTTCAGGGTACGGAGTCGGAAGAGATCACCAATCTCTTCAAGGGACAGACGCTGATTGCATACAGCACTGACCCGATGACCGCTCCGAAAGTCGTCATGGATTTCGCCAAGACCAACGACAAGCTCGTTGTTCTCGGTGGTGCCATGGGGGCAACCGCGCTCAACGCGGAAGCAGTCAAGTCGCTTGCGACCCTGCCTTCGCTGGACGAGCTGCGCGCAAAGCTGCTGGGCCTTCTCAATGCCCCGGCAACTCGCGTCGCTACGGTTGTCGCAGCACCGGCAAGTCAGCTTGCCCGCGTGTTCTCGGCTTACTCCAAGAAGGACGAAGCCGCTTAAGGCGGTTTTTCGCTGTAAATATTCAAACCGGTTCGAACCGAATTAAAGGAACTGAAAAATGGCTGATCTCGCAAAGATCGTAGAAGACCTCTCCTCGCTGACCGTTCTGGAAGCTGCAGAACTGTCCAAGCTTCTCGAAGAAAAGTGGGGCGTTTCCGCTGCTGCTCCGGTAGCTGTTGCTGCTGTTGCTGGCGGTGCAGGCGCTGCTGCTGCTGCTGAAGAAGAAAAGACCGAGTTCGACGTTATCCTGGTTGACGCTGGCGCCAACAAGATCAACGTCATCAAGGAAGTTCGCGGCATCACCGGCCTCGGCCTGAAGGAAGCTAAGGACCTCGTTGAAGGCGCTCCGAAGCCTGTCAAGGAAGCTGTTTCCAAGGCTGAAGCTGCTGACCTCAAGAAGAAGCTTGAAGACGCCGGCGCTAAGGTCGACGTTAAGTAATCTTGCGATTGCTGCGGGGGAGGGCGAAAGCCTTCTCCCGTACGTCATTGAGAATAAAACCGATTACCCAAAAGCCGCGTGAAAACGGCTTTTGGGTAATGGGTTCTTCAAGAGAATGGTTCCGAACCGGCTCATCTAGGCAATCCGGCCTGATCGATCCGGGATGTGGAACGAGATTGATGATACCCATTGATCGACGGGGTCGACTGGCCATCGGTTCCCGTCCGTTGCAGGCCCGGATGCAATTTTAAAGGAGCGACGATGGCTCAGACCCTTTCGTTTAACGGTCGCAGGCGCGTACGCAAGTTTTTCGGCAAAATTCCAGAAGTAGCGGAAATGCCGAACCTCATCGAGGTTCAGAAGGCTTCGTACGACCAGTTTCTCATGGTTGACGAGCCCAAGGGTGGCCGTCCCGACGAGGGATTGAATGCCGTTTTCAAATCCGTATTCCCGATCACCGACTTTTCCGGTGCTTCGATGCTCGAATTCGTATCCTACGAATTCGAAGCGCCGAAGTTCGACGTCGAGGAATGCCGTCAGCGCGACCTGACCTATGCAGCGCCGCTCAAGGTGACGCTGCGTCTCATCGTATTCGATATCGATGAAGATACAGGTGCGAAGTCCATCAAGGACATCAAGGAACAGTCCGTTTACATGGGCGATATGCCGCTCATGACCAACAACGGTACGTTCATCGTCAACGGCACTGAGCGCGTCATCGTTTCGCAGATGCACCGTTCGCCGGGCGTATTCTTCGACCACGACAAGGGCAAGAGCCATTCTTCCGGCAAGCTGTTGTTCGCTGCACGCGTCATTCCTTACCGCGGTTCGTGGCTCGACATCGAGTTCGACGCGAAGGACATCGTCTATGCGCGTATCGACCGTCGCCGCAAGATTCCTGCGACATCGCTTCTGATGGCGCTTGGAATGGACGGCGAAGAAATTCTGTCGACTTTCTACACCAAGGCTTCTTACGAGCGTGACGGTGACGGCTGGCGCATTCCGTTCCAGCCTGAAGCACTGAAGAACGCCAAGGTCATCACCGACATGATCGACGCCGACACCGGCGAAGTCGTTGTCGAAGGTGGCAAGAAGCTTACCCCGCGCCTTATCCGCCAGCTCACCGAAAAGGGCCTCAAGGCTCTGAAGGCGACGGATGACGATCTGTACGGCAACTACCTCGCCGAAGACATCGTCAACTACTCGACGGGCGAGATCTATCTCGAAGCAGGCGACGAAATCGACGAGAAGACGCTCGGCATCATTCTTGCTGCCGGCTTCGACGAGATTCCTGTTCTCAACATCGACCACGTCAACGTTGGTGCGTACATCCGCAACACGTTGTCTGCAGACAAGAACGAGAACCGCCAGGAAGCTCTGTTCGACATCTATCGCGTCATGCGTCCGGGTGAACCGCCGACCATGGATTCGGCTGAAGCGATGTTCAACTCGCTGTTCTTCGACGCAGAGCGTTACGATCTGTCGGCCGTTGGCCGCGTGAAGATGAACATGCGTCTCGACCTCGACGCGGAAGACACCGTGCGCACGCTGCGCAAGGAAGACATCCTCGCTGTCGTCAAGATGCTGGTCGAACTGCGTGACGGCAAGGGCGAAATCGACGACATCGACAACCTCGGCAACCGCCGTGTTCGTTCTGTCGGCGAGCTGATGGAAAACCAGTACCGCCTCGGCCTTCTGCGCATGGAGCGTGCGATCAAGGAACGTATGTCCTCGATCGAAATCGATACCGTGATGCCGCAAGACCTGATCAACGCGAAGCCGGCTGCTGCCGCTGTTCGCGAATTCTTCGGTTCCTCGCAGCTTTCGCAGTTCATGGACCAGGTGAACCCGCTTTCGGAAATCACCCACAAGCGTCGTCTTTCGGCTCTTGGACCGGGCGGTCTGACCCGCGAGCGCGCCGGCTTCGAAGTCCGCGACGTTCACCCGACCCACTACGGCCGTATTTGCCCGATCGAAACGCCGGAAGGCCCGAACATCGGTCTGATCAACAGCCTTGCAACCTTTGCCCGCGTCAATAAGTACGGCTTCATCGAATCCCCGTACCGCAAGATCGTTGACGGCAAGGTCACCAACGACGTGATCTACCTCTCCGCTATGGAAGAGGCGAAGTATTACGTTGCGCAGGCTAACGCGCCGCTTAACGAAGATGGCTCCTTCTCGGAAGAGTTCGTTGTTTGCCGTCACTCGGGCGAAGTTATGCTCGCACCGCGCGACAACATCAACCTGATGGACGTTTCGCCGAAGCAGCTCGTTTCGGTCGCGGCGGCTCTCATTCCGTTCCTGGAAAACGACGACGCCAACCGCGCTCTCATGGGCTCGAACATGCAGCGTCAGGCCGTTCCGCTTCTTCGCGCCGAGGCACCGTTCGTCGGTACCGGCATGGAGCCGATCGTTGCCCGCGACTCCGGTGCTGCCATTGCAGCTCGTCGTGGCGGCGTTGTCGATCAGGTGGATGCGACCCGTATCGTTATCCGCGCGACGGAAGACCTTGATGCCGGCAAGTCTGGCGTTGACATCTACCGTCTGCAGAAGTTCCAGCGTTCGAACCAGAACACCTGCGTCAACCAGCGCCCGCTTGTGTCCGTCGGCGACATCATCTCCAAGGGTGATATCATTGCAGACGGTCCTTCGACCGACCTCGGTGACCTGGCTCTCGGCCGTAACGCGCTCGTCGCGTTCATGCCCTGGAATGGTTACAACTACGAAGACTCGATCCTGATGTCGGAGCGTATCGTTTCCGACGACGTGTTCACCTCCATCCACATCGAAGAATTCGAAGTGATGGCACGTGACACGAAGCTTGGTCCGGAAGAAATCACGCGCGACATCCCGAACGTTTCGGAAGAAGCGCTGAAGAACCTCGACGAAGCCGGTATCGTTTACATCGGTGCGGAAGTTCAACCGGGCGACATTCTCGTCGGCAAGATCACGCCGAAGGGCGAAAGCCCGATGACGCCGGAAGAAAAGCTTCTGCGCGCCATCTTCGGTGAAAAGGCTTCAGACGTTCGCGATACGTCCATGCGCATGCCTCCGGGCACGTTCGGTACGGTCGTTGAAGTCCGCGTGTTCAACCGTCACGGCGTCGAAAAAGACGAACGTGCGATGGCAATCGAGCGCGAGGAAATCGAACGTCTGGCAAAGGACCGCGATGACGAGCAGGCCATTCTGGACCGCAACGTCTACGGTCGCCTGATCGATATGCTGCGTGGCCAGGTGTCGATTGCCGGTCCGAAGGGCTTCAAGAAGGGTGTTGAGCTTTCCAACGCCGTCGTCTCCGAATACCCCCGCTCGCAGTGGTGGATGTTCGCAGTCGAGGACGAGAAGGTTCAGTCCGAGATCGAAGCTCTGCGTGGTCAGTACGACGAATCCAAGTCGCGCCTTGAACAGCGCTTCATGGACAAGGTCGAGAAGGTCCAGCGCGGCGACGAAATGCCTCCGGGCGTCATGAAGATGGTCAAAGTCTTCGTTGCTGTTAAGCGCAAGATCCAGCCAGGCGACAAGATGGCCGGCCGTCACGGTAACAAGGGTGTCGTATCGCGCATCGTTCCGGTCGAGGACATGCCGTTCCTCGAAGACGGTACGCACGTCGACATCTGCTTGAACCCGCTCGGCGTGCCTTCGCGTATGAACGTCGGCCAGATTCTCGAGACGCACCTCGCATGGGCTTGCGCCGGTATGGGCAAGAAGATCGGCGAGATGCTCGAAGAGTATCGCAAGACGATGGACATCAGCGAACTTCGCTCGGAACTGACCGAGATCTATGCGAGTGAATCGCATGATGAGGTACAGCGTTTCGACGACGAGTCGCTGGTGAAGCTTGCCGAAGAAGCCAAGCGCGGCGTTTCGATCGCTACGCCTGTTTTCGACGGTGCGCATGAGCCTGACGTTGCTGCGATGCTGAAGAAGGCTGGTCTGCACGAATCTGGTCAGTCGGTTCTTTACGACGGACGTACGGGTGAGCCCTTCGACCGCAAGGTCACTGTCGGCTACATGTACATGATCAAGCTGAACCACCTTGTCGACGACAAGATCCATGCTCGCTCGATCGGTCCTTACTCGCTCGTTACCCAGCAGCCGCTGGGCGGCAAGGCGCAGTTCGGCGGACAGCGTTTCGGGGAAATGGAAGTCTGGGCACTGGAAGCTTACGGCGCAGCCTACACGCTTCAGGAAATGCTCACTGTCAAGTCGGACGACGTGGCGGGCCGCACCAAGGTTTACGAAGCAATCGTCCGTGGCGACGACACCTTCGAAGCCGGTATTCCAGAGAGCTTCAACGTTCTCGTCAAGGAAATGCGCTCGCTCGGTCTTTCGGTCGAATTGGAGAACTCCAAACTCGACGCGGCTCAGGCAGGCGATCAGCTCCCCGACGCGGCGGAATAAAAATGACAGCGGCGGGCGCCTGAAAATGGCGCCTGCCGGTTTTCCCCGCGGGGCCGAACCGCGATGGGAAACTTTCGCCGCATTCTGCGGTTAAACCGTATTTATGGCTCTGGACGGTGTTACCGGGAAATACCGGTCCAGATGCAAACAGGGGCAGCAGCTAGCCTCTCAAGGAGACAAGGCATGAACCAAGAGGTCATGAATCTTTTCAATCCTCAGATGCCCGCGCAGCATTTCGATTCCATCCGGATTTCGATCGCTAGCCCGGAGAAGATTCTCTCCTGGTCCTACGGCGAAATCAAAAAGCCGGAGACCATCAACTACCGTACGTTCAAGCCGGAACGTGACGGTTTGTTCTGCGCGCGCATCTTTGGACCGATCAAGGACTATGAGTGCCTGTGCGGCAAGTACAAGCGCATGAAGTACAAGGGCATCATCTGCGAAAAGTGCGGCGTTGAAGTTACGCTGTCGCGCGTTCGCCGTGAGCGCATGGGCCATATCGAGCTCGCTGCGCCGGTTGCCCACATCTGGTTCCTGAAGTCGCTTCCTTCGCGTATCTCGACGTTGCTCGACATGACGCTGAAGGATGTCGAACGCGTTCTGTATTTCGAAAACTACATCGTCACCGAACCGGGTCTCACCTCGCTCAAGCAGAACCAGCTTCTGTCTGAAGAAGAGTACATGATCGCCGTTGACGAGTTCGGCGAAGACCAGTTCACCGCCATGATCGGCGCTGAAGCTGTCTACGAAATGCTTGCGTCGATGAACCTCGAAAAGATCGCTGGCGATCTGCGTTCCGAGCTTGCCGAGACCACCTCGGACCTCAAGCAGAAGAAGCTGATGAAGCGCCTGAAGATCGTCGAGAACTTCATGGAATCGGGCAATCGTCCCGAGTGGATGATCATGAAGGTCGTTCCGGTCATTCCTCCGGACCTGCGTCCGCTGGTTCCGCTCGACGGCGGCCGTTTCGCGACGTCGGATCTGAACGATCTGTACCGTCGTGTGATCAACCGTAACAACCGTCTGAAGCGTCTGATCGAGCTTCGCGCGCCTGGCATCATCATCCGCAACGAAAAGCGTATGTTGCAGGAATCCGTTGACGCGCTGTTTGACAACGGCCGTCGCGGTCGCGTCATCACGGGTGCCAACAAGCGTCCGCTGAAGTCGCTCTCCGACATGCTCAAGGGCAAGCAGGGCCGCTTCCGTCAGAACCTTCTCGGTAAGCGCGTCGACTACTCCGGTCGTTCGGTTATCGTGACGGGTCCGGAACTGAAGCTGCACCAGTGCGGTCTGCCGAAGAAGATGGCGCTCGAGCTGTTCAAGCCGTTCATCTATGCCCGCCTCGACGCGAAGGGTTACTCCTCGACCGTCAAGCAGGCCAAGAAGCTGGTTGAAAAGGAAAAGCCGGAAGTGTGGGATATCCTCGACGAGGTTATCCGCGAGCATCCGGTCCTTCTGAACCGCGCACCGACGCTGCACCGTCTGGGTATCCAGGCTTTCGAGCCCACGCTGGTCGAAGGCAAGGCAATCCAGTTGCACCCGCTCGTCTGCACGGCCTTCAACGCCGACTTCGACGGTGACCAGATGGCTGTTCACGTCCCGCTCTCGCTGGAAGCCCAGCTTGAAGCGCGCGTGCTGATGATGTCGACCAACAACATTCTGCATCCGGCAAACGGTCAGCCGATCATCGTTCCTTCGCAGGACATGGTTCTCGGCCTGTACTACCTGTCGATCCTGAACCAGAACGAGCCGGGTGAAGGCATGGCCTTCTCTGACATGGGCGAACTGCATCACGCTCTGGAAAACAAGGTCGTCACGCTGCATGCCAAGATCCGCGGCCGCTTCAAGTCTGTCGATCTCGACGGCAACCCGGTTTCGAAGATCTACGAAACGACGCCAGGTCGCATGATTATCGGCGAACTGCTGCCGAAGAACGGCAACATTCCGTTCGACATCTGCAACCAGGAAATGACCAAGAAGAACATCTCCAAGATGATCGACACGGTCTACCGTCATTGCGGCCAGAAAGACACGGTCATCTTCTGCGACCGTATCATGCAGCTCGGTTTTGCCCATGCTTGCCGCGCCGGCATTTCGTTCGGCAAGGACGACATGATCATTCCTGAAACCAAGGCGAAGATCGTCGGTGATACCGAAACCCTGGTGAAGGAATACGAACAGCAGTACAACGACGGCCTGATCACTCAGGGCGAGAAGTACAACAAGGTCGTTGACGCCTGGGGTAAGGCTACCGAAAAGGTCGCGGAAGACATGATGGCCCGTATTAAGGCTGTCGAGTTCGATGCCGAGACCGGTCGCCAGAAGCCGATGAACGCCATCTACATGATGAGCCACTCGGGTGCCCGTGGTTCTCCGAACCAGATGCGTCAGCTTGGCGGTATGCGCGGCCTGATGGCCAAGCCGTCGGGTGAAATCATCGAGACGCCGATCATCTCGAACTTCAAGGAAGGCCTGACCGTTAACGAGTACTTCAACTCGACCCACGGTGCCCGTAAGGGTCTGGCAGACACCGCCTTGAAGACCGCGAACTCCGGTTACCTGACCCGTCGTCTCGTCGACGTGGCACAGGACTGCATCGTCAACTCCAGGGATTGCGGTACCGAAACGGGCCTCACCATGACTGCCATCGTCGATGCTGGTCAGGTTGTTGCTTCGCTTGGCGCACGTATCCTCGGCCGTACGGCTCTGGACGACATCGATCATCCGGTTTCCGGCGAAAACCTCGTCAAGGCGGGTACGCTTATCGATGAAGCCGATGTGGCAGTTATCGAGAAGGCGGGCATCCAGTCCGTTCGCATCCGTTCGGCTCTGACCTGCGAAGTGCAGGTTGGCGTTTGCGGCGTCTGCTACGGTCGTGACCTTGCACGTGGTACGCCTGTCAACATGGGTGAAGCCGTTGGCGTTATCGCCGCACAGTCGATCGGTGAACCGGGCACGCAGCTTACCATGCGTACCTTCCACCTTGGCGGTACGGCAAACGTTGTTGACCAGTCGTTCCTCGAAGCCTCTTACGAGGGCACGATTGCGATCAAGAACCGCAACATCCTGCGCAACTCCGAAGGCACCCTCATTGCAATGGGCCGTAACATGGCGGTCACCATTCTCGATGAGCGTGGTCAGGAGCGCTCCTCGCAGCGCGTTGCCTACGGTTCGAAGATCTTCGTTGACGACGGCGACAAGGTTAAGCGCGGTCAGCGTCTTGCAGAGTGGGACCCCTACACCCGTCCAATGATGACGGAAGTGGAAGGTACTGTTCACTTCGAAGACCTGGTCGACGGCCTTTCCGTTCTGGAAGCGACCGACGAGTCCACCGGTATCACCAAGCGTCAGGTTATCGACTGGCGTTCGACACCGCGCGGTTCGGACCTCAAACCTGCGATCGTCATCAAGGACGCTTCCGGTGCTGTTGCGAAGCTCTCCCGTGGTGGTGAAGCCCGCTTCCAGCTTTCGGTTGACGCCATCCTGTCGGTCGAGCCGGGTGCGAAGGTTTCGCAGGGTGACGTGCTTGCACGTTCGCCGCTCGAAAGCGCCAAGACGAAGGACATCACCGGTGGTCTGCCGCGCGTTGCCGAACTCTTCGAAGCGCGTCGTCCGAAGGATCACGCTATCATCGCTGAAATCGATGGTACGATCCGCCTCGGCCGCGACTACAAGAACAAGCGCCGCGTGATGATCGAGCCTGCTGAAGACGGTGTTGAAGCCGTTGAATACCTGATCCCGAAGGGCAAGCCCTTCCATCTTCAGGAAGGCGACTACATCGAAAAGGGTGAGTACATCCTCGACGGCAATCCTGCGCCGCACGACATTCTGGCGATCAAGGGCGTGGAAGCACTCGCTTCCTACCTCGTGAACGAAATCCAGGAAGTCTACCGTCTGCAGGGCGTTATCATCAACGACAAGCACATCGAGGTGATCGTTCGCCAGATGCTGCAGAAGGTGGAAATCACCGACGCTGGCGACAGCCAGTACATCGTTGGCGACAATGTCGACCGTATCGAGCTGGACGACATGAACGATCGTCTGATCGAAGAGGGCAAGAAGCCGGCTTATGGCGATCCTGTTCTTCTCGGTATCACCAAGGCATCGCTGCAGACGCCGTCCTTCATCTCGGCCGCATCGTTCCAGGAGACCACAAAGGTTCTCACGGAAGCTGCGATCGCCGGCAAGACGGACACGTTGCAGGGTCTCAAGGAAAACGTCATCGTCGGCCGCCTTATCCCGGCCGGTACCGGCGGCACCATGACGCAGATCCGCCGCATCGCGACTTCGCGCGACGACCTCATTCTCGAGGAGCGCCGCAAGGGTACCGGTGCAGGCT
This sequence comes from Agrobacterium tumefaciens, assembly GCA_025559845.1. NCBI lineage: Bacteria > Pseudomonadati > Pseudomonadota > Alphaproteobacteria > Hyphomicrobiales > Rhizobiaceae > Agrobacterium > Agrobacterium tumefaciens. The sequence goes on along the minus strand of CP048469.1, from coordinate 1,973,670 downwards.
CTGCGACGCAGATGCTGCAGGACATGACCGATCAGGCTCCGGCAGCCGAATAAGGCAGCCGGGCGGGGGCCTCGAAAGAGGCCCTGGTCATCTCAGATACAAAAAACGCCCGGAGCGATCCGGGCGTTTTTTATTGGACTGGTGATCTCAAGTGGTCTTTGCGTTGCGCCAAGCGGTCATCGCTGCGGCGATGCCGCCGCGGAAGGTCACGCGAAGCGGATGATCGCAACTTCGCCTTCCAGCGCGCCCTGATAGGCGGAGGCGTGCGGCTCCTCGTCCGGGATCTCGGTCAGCATGCCGATCTGGTCGAGGTCAGCCTCGATGAAGCCTTCTTCGGAGAGCGCGTTCAGTGTCTCGCGCACGGCGGTATCGTCGTCAGGAGCCTTCAGGATGACATGGATGTCGATCCCCTCGGAACCTTCCTGTTCGTAGGCTTTGCCAATGACGATGAAGACCATGGGCTCATCGCGTCCATTGTCGTTGTCTGGAGAAGTATTCATGACGCGGTTCCTTGATCTCAAGTTGTAAAATGGTGCGACCGATCGGGAATCGGTCCCTTGTCGTGCTGGCGCATTTCCAGCGGAGCACGGGGAATCAATAGACCGATTTTATGAAAAGCCAAAGGCTGCGTGCGAAATTCACAGCAAGCGGCGGCGACATGTGTTAAAACGGGGATGAAATGGCCTGATGGCTGGCGTTAAGCCCCGATGCCAAAGGGCAATGTGCGGATTCACCCTTGACGAAAGCTGGCTAAAACAGTAGTACGCCCGCCATCGGAGCCTCTGTCTGTGCTGGCCGTCAGGGAATATTTTCCCTGAAGTTCATCTCAAACAGGTCTTCATCGCACGTAGAAGACACGAATGTTGCACGCACGACACCTTTGAGGTTGTCCTCTGCTCTTGGTGGTCCATCCGTGAAAGCGGATCGGGCCACGTTTTGCGCATGAGGATATATGCGTGCTTCGTCGCCGGCAACGGCATAACCGCCACCCGCAAGGGTGGCTAAAGTAGTTTTTGCAAGGGATGGTTATATGCCTACCGTAAACCAGCTTATCCGCAAGCCTCGCCAGGCACAGGTAAAGCGCAACAAGGTTCCTGCTCTTCAGGAAAACCCACAGAAGCGTGGCGTTTGCACCCGCGTTTACACGACGACCCCAAAGAAGCCGAACTCGGCTCTGCGTAAGGTTGCCAAGATCCGCCTCACCAACGGCTTCGAAGTCATCGGCTACATTCCTGGCGAAGGTCACAACCTTCAGGAACACTCTGTCGTCATGATCCGCGGCGGCCGCGTAAAGGACTTGCCAGGTGTTCGTTACCACATCATCCGTGGTGTTCTCGATACCCAGGGCGTCAAGAACCGCAAGCAGCGCCGTTCGAAGTACGGTGCGAAGCGTCCGAAGTAATTCGGTTTAAACAGATTCCGGCGCTGCGCGAGGTTCTCCGCGTGGTAAAGCGCCATAACAGTTGAGAGACAAAGAATATGTCCCGTCGCCATAGTGCAGAAAAGCGTGAGATCAACCCGGACCCGAAGTTCGGCGATCTGGTCGTCACCAAGTTCATGAATGCCATCATGCTTCATGGCAAGAAGTCCGTTGCTGAAAGCATCGTTTACGGCGCGTTCGACGTCGTTCAGGGCAAGACGAAGCAGGAGCCGCTCGGCGTGTTCCACTCCGCGCTCGATAACGTTGCTCCGCACGTTGAAGTCCGTTCGCGCCGCGTTGGTGGTGCAACGTACCAGGTTCCGGTCGACGTTCGTCCTGAGCGCCGCCAGGCTCTTGCTATCCGCTGGCTGATCGCTGCTGCGCGCAAGCGCAACGAAACGACCATGGTCGATCGCCTTTCCGGCGAACTCATGGACGCTGCGAACAACCGCGGTTCCGCTGTCAAGAAGCGCGAAGACACGCACAAGATGGCTGACGCCAACCGCGCATTCTCGCATTACCGCTGGTAATCTCACCGGTCGAATATCGAAAGGCAGTCCCTTATGGCTCGCGAATATAAAATCGAAGACTACCGCAATTTCGGTATCATGGCGCATATCGACGCCGGCAAGACGACGACCACCGAGCGTATTCTTTATTACACCGGTAAGTCGCACAAGATCGGCGAAGTTCACGATGGCGCAGCCACGATGGACTGGATGGAGCAGGAGCAGGAGCGTGGTATCACCATCACCTCCGCTGCCACGACGACCTTCTGGAAGGGTCGCGATGGCAAGATGCGCCGTTTCAACATCATCGACACCCCCGGCCACGTCGACTTCACGATTGAAGTTGAACGTTCGCTGCGCGTTCTCGACGGTGCGATCGCTCTTCTCGACGCCAACGCCGGTGTTGAGCCGCAGACGGAAACCGTCTGGCGTCAGGCTGAGAAGTACAACGTTCCGCGTATGATCTTCTGCAACAAGATGGACAAGACCGGTGCTGACTTCTACCGCTCGGTAGAAATGATCAAGACCCGTCTCGGCGCTATTGCAGTTGTCATGCAGCTCCCGATCGGTGCAGAAACCGAATTCAAGGGCGTCATCGATCTGATCGAGATGAATGCACTCATCTGGCGTGACGAATCGCTCGGCGCTCAGTGGGATGTCGTTGAAATCCCGGAAGACATGAAGGCCAAGGCTGAAGAATATCGCGAAAAGCTGATCGAGACTGTTGTCGAGATCGACGAAGAAGCGATGGAAGCCTACCTGAACGGCGACATGCCAGACAACGACAAGATTCGCGAACTCGTTCGTCGCGGCACCATCGACGTGAAGTTCCACCCGATGTTCTGCGGCACCGCGTTCAAGAACAAGGGCGTTCAGCCGCTTCTCGACGCTGTTGTCGACTACCTGCCTTCTCCGCTGGACATTCCGGCGATCAAGGGTATCGACTTCAAGACGGAAGCCGAAATCGAGCGTCACGCTGACGATTCCGAGCCGCTTTCCATGCTCGCGTTCAAGATCATGAACGACCCATTCGTCGGTTCGCTGACCTTCGCACGTATCTACTCGGGCAAGCTCGAAAAGGGTACGTCTGTCATCAACACGGTCAAGGACAAGCGCGAGCGCGTCGGCCGTATGCTGCAGATGCACTCCAACTCGCGTGAAGACATCGAAGAAGCCTTCGCTGGCGACATCGTTGCTCTGGCTGGCCTCAAGGAAACCACCACTGGCGATACGCTCTGCGATCCGCTGAAGCCGGTTATCCTCGAGCGCATGGAATTCCCTGAGCCGGTCATCCAGATCGCTATCGAGCCGAAGACCAAGGGCGACCAGGAAAAGATGGGCCTCGCGCTTAACCGCCTTGCTGCTGAAGATCCTTCGTTCCGCGTCAAGACAGACGATGAATCCGGTCAGACGATCATTGCCGGCATGGGCGAACTTCACCTCGACATTCTCGTTGACCGTATGCGTCGCGAGTTCAAGGTTGAAGCTACCGTTGGTGCTCCGCAGGTTGCTTACCGCGAAACCATCACCAAGGCGCACGAAGAAGACTACACGCACAAGAAGCAGTCCGGTGGTACCGGTCAGTTCGCTCGCGTGAAGATCCTGTTCGAACCGAACCCAGAAGGCGAAGACTTCAAGTTCGAGTCGAAGATCGTCGGTGGTGCTGTTCCGAAGGAATACATCCCAGGCGTTCAGAAGGGTATCGAAAGCGTTCTGTCTTCCGGTCCTCTGGCTGGCTTCCCGATGCTCGGCGTCAAGGCAACCCTGTTCGACGGCGCATTCCACGATGTCGACTCGTCGGTTCTGGCGTTCGAAATCGCATCGCGTGCCTGCTTCCGTGAAGCAGCAAAGAAGGCTGGTGCACAGCTTCTCGAGCCGATGATGAAGGTTGAAGTCGTTACCCCTGAAGATTACGTCGGTGACGTGATCGGCGATCTGAACTCGCGTCGCGGTCAGATCCAGGGTCAGGAAAGCCGTGGTATTGCCGTTGTTATCAACGCGCACGTTCCGCTGGCCAACATGTTCAAGTACGTCGACAACCTGCGTTCCATGTCTCAGGGTCGTGCACAGTACTCGATGACGTTCGATCACTATTCGCCGGTTCCAAGCAACGTTGCTGCTGAAATCCAGGCAAAGTACTCCGGTCAGAAGTGACCGGGGTACTCCCCAAACGAGATTTGAAGTTTATTCCCGCTCAGGGATAAGTATGGAGAGCCACTAATGGCAAAGAGCAAGTTTGAGCGCAATAAGCCGCACGTCAACATTGGCACGATCGGTCACGTTGACCATGGCAAGACGTCGCTGACGGCAGCAATCACGAAGTTCTTCGGCGAGTTCAAGGCGTACGACCAGATCGACGCAGCTCCTGAAGAAAAGGCTCGTGGTATCACGATTTCGACGGCGCACGTTGAGTACGAGACGGCTAACCGTCACTACGCCCACGTTGACTGCCCCGGCCACGCCGACTACGTGAAGAACATGATCACCGGTGCTGCCCAGATGGACGGCGCGATCCTGGTTTGCTCGGCTGCTGACGGCCCGATGCCGCAGACCCGCGAGCACATCCTGCTTGCTCGTCAGGTTGGCGTTCCGGCGATCGTTGTGTTCCTCAACAAGGTTGACCAGGTTGACGACGCAGAACTTCTCGAGCTCGTCGAGCTTGAAGTTCGCGAACTGCTGTCGTCCTACGACTTCCCGGGCGACGACATTCCGATCGTCAAGGGTTCTGCACTTGCAGCTCTCGAAGATTCCAACAAGGAAATCGGCGAGAACGCAATCCGCAAGCTGATGGAAGAAGTTGACGCGTACATCCCGACGCCTGAGCGTCCGATCGACCAGCCGTTCCTGATGCCGATCGAAGACGTGTTCTCGATCTCTGGTCGTGGTACGGTTGTTACGGGCCGCGTTGAGCGTGGTATCGTCAAGGTCGGTGAAGAAGTTGAGATCGTCGGCATCCGCGCGACGTCGAAGACGACTGTTACCGGCGTTGAAATGTTCCGCAAGCTGCTCGATCAGGGCCAGGCTGGCGACAACATCGGTGCACTGGTTCGCGGCGTACAGCGTGATGGCGTTGAGCGTGGTCAGATCCTGTGCAAGCCAGGCTCTGTCAAGCCGCACAAGAAGTTCATGGCTGAAGCCTACATCCTGACGAAGGAAGAAGGCGGCCGTCATACGCCGTTCTTCACGAACTACCGTCCGCAGTTCTACTTCCGTACGACTGACGTTACCGGTATCGTTTCGCTTCCAGAAGGCACGGAAATGGTTATGCCTGGCGACAACGTCACGGTTGAAGTTGAGCTGATCGTTCCGATCGCGATGGAAGAAAAGCTGCGCTTCGCTATCCGCGAAGGCGGCCGTACCGTCGGCGCCGGCATCGTTGCCTCGATCATCGAGTAATTTCTCGATCTGAAAATACTGGCCGACGGCGGTGCGATAAGCACCGCCGTCGGGCTTTTGGTAAAAAGCGTGACGGCGTAGCACTTTTAGTGCTTGAAAAATTCGGTGAAAGCGCGTAAACGCGCACTCACACTCACCGCTGGATTCGCAAGCGATTGCGAAGCGCGGTGATTTTAGCAATACAGACTACCGAAATGATTGGCTGGCCTTTGGGCAGTCCTCTCGATTTTTGAAAATCTGCGGCGCCACGATTAATAGAAGTTCATGTGTTTCTGCGTGCAGAAACGAATAACAAAGAACAAGGACAAGACGAATGAACGGCCAGAATATCCGTATCCGCCTCAAGGCGTTCGATCACCGGATCCTCGATGCCTCTACCCGTGAAATCGTGTCGACCGCAAAGCGCACCGGCGCCAGCGTTCGCGGCCCGGTTCCGCTCCCAACCCGCATCGAAAAGTTTACCGTCAACCGCTCTCCTCACGTTGATAAGAAGAGCCGTGAACAGTTCGAAATGCGGACGCACAAGCGTCTTCTCGATATCGTTGACCCCACCCCGCAGACTGTTGATGCTTTGATGAAGCTCGACCTCGCTGCTGGCGTTGACGTGGAAATCAAGCTCTAAGACCCGGCCTGACCTCACTCGAGTGAGGGCCGAAATAACAAGGAAGGTACGTGGAGCAATCCAACGGCTTCCAAACCGGAGACCGGAAACGTCGTGAGATGTCGAAGGGAACTCCTTAACAAAGGCCAGAGAGGGTTTTCCCTTCAAGGCTCGCAAGAGGATGAACCAATGCGTTCAGGTGTGATTGCACAGAAAGTGGGAATGACCCGCGTCTATAACGACGCTGGTGAGCATATTCCCGTAACAGTTCTGCGTCTGGATAACGTACAAGTCGTTGCCCAGCGCACGGAAGACAAGAATGGCTATACCGCAGTTCAGCTCGGTGCAGGCCAGTCCAAGGTCAAAAATACAACGAAGGCGCTCCGCGGCCATTTCGCTGCTGCCAACGTTGAGCCGAAAGCAAAGCTCGTCGAGTTCCGGGTTTCCCCCGAGAACCTGATCGACATCGGTGCATCACTGACCGCAAATCATTTTCAGGCCGGCCAGCTGGTCGACGTCACTGGTACGACGATCGGTAAGGGTTTCGCCGGTGCGATGAAGCGCCACAACTTCGGTGGTGGCCGCGCTTCGCACGGTAACTCGATCTCGCACCGTGCACACGGTTCGACCGGTTCCAACCAGGATCCGGGCCGCGTCTGGAAGGGCAAGCGCATGGCTGGTCACATGGGCCAGACGCGCGTTACGACCCAGAACCTCGAAGTCGTTTCCACCGACGAAGACCGTGGTCTCATCCTCGTGAAGGGTGCAGTTCCCGGTTCCAAGGGTTCCTGGATCATCGTCCGCGACGCCGTCAAGTCGGCTGCGAAGTAAGGGAGCCTTATCAATGGAATTGAACGTCAAAACCCTCGAGGGAAAAGACGCCGGCAAGGTTTCCCTGTCGGACGAGATTTTCGGCCTCGACCCACGCCAGGACATTCTGGCCCGTATGGTTCGCTGGCAGCTTGCTAAGAAGCAGCAGGGAACCCACAAGTCCAAGACCCGTGCAGAAGTTTCCCGCACCGGTGCGAAGATGTACAAGCAGAAGGGTACGGGCCGCGCTCGTCACCATTCGGCTCGCGCTCCGCAGTTCCGCGGCGGCGGCAAGGCCCACGGCCCGGTCGTTCGTAGCCACGCTCATGACCTTCCGAAGAAGGTTCGTGCGCTTGCTCTGCGTCACGCCCTGTCTGCAAAGCTGAAGGCAGAAGAACTGATCATCATCGATCAGCTCGTTGCATCTGAAGCAAAGACCAAGGCCCTGCTCGGCAGCTTCGCTACGCTTGGCCTGACCAACGCTCTCGTTATCGGCGGCGCAGAACTTGATGGCAACTTCAAGCTCGCAGCTCAGAACATCCCGAACGTGGACGTTCTGCCGGTACAGGGCATCAATGTTTACGACATCCTGCGCCGTGGCAAGCTGGTGCTTTCCAAGGCTGCTGTAGAGGCTCTGGAGGAGCGGTTCAAATGACGGATCTTCGCCACTACGATGTGATCGTATCTCCTTCGATCACGGAAAAGTCGACGCTGGTATCCGAACAGAACCAGGTCGTATTCAATGTCGCCAAGGACGCTTCTAAGCCTGAAATCAAGGCTGCTGTTGAAGCTCTCTTCGGCGTCAAAGTCACGGCTGTGAACACGCTTATCCGCAAGGGTAAGACCCGTCGTTTCCGTGGGTTCGCCGGTAAGCTTAAAGACGTCAAGAAAGCCGTCGTTACGCTCGCCGAAGGTCAATCCATCGACGTGTCCACCGGACTCTAAAGGTTAGGCCCAAGCGGGCAAAGACCCAAAAGGGAACAATAAAATGGCATTGAAAAGTTTCAATCCGACCACGCCAAGCCAGCGCCAGCTGGTTATCGTGGACCGCGCTTCGCTCTACAAGGGCAAGCCGGTAAAGGCTCTTACCGAGGGCCTCAGCTCCAAGGGTGGCCGTAACAACCAGGGCCGGATCACCGTCCGGTTCCAAGGTGGCGGTCACAAGCGGACCTACCGTCTGGTAGACTTCAAGCGTCGTAAGTTCGACGTTGAAGGCACCGTTGAACGTCTGGAATACGACCCTAACCGCACCGCGTTCATCGCGCTGGTTACGTACGCAGACGGCGAACAGGCTTACATTCTCGCGCCACAGCGTCTTGCTGCTGGTGACAAGGTAATCGCCTCCGACAAGGCAGTGGACGTGAAGCCAGGCAACGCCATGCCGCTTCAGTACATCCCGGTCGGTTCGATCATCCACAACGTCGAGATGAAGCCAGGCAAGGGCGGTCAGATCGCTCGCTCCGCCGGCACGTACGTTCAGCTCGTTGGTCGCGACGCCGGTATGGCGATCCTGCGTCTCAACTCTGGCGAACAGCGTCTGGTGCACGGCTCCTGCCTCGCATCGATCGGTGCTGTTTCGAACGCCGATCACGGCAACATCAACGACGGCAAGGCCGGTCGTTCTCGTTGGCGCGGCAAGCGTCCGCATGTTCGCGGCGTCGTCATGAACCCGGTCGACCACCCGCACGGTGGTGGTGAAGGTCGCACGTCGGGTGGTCGTCACCCGGTGACTCCGTGGGGTAAGCCCACGAAGGGCAAGCGCACCCGTTCGAACAAGTCGACCGACAAGTTCATCATGCGCTCGCGCCATCAGCGTAAGAAGTAAGAGAGGAAGTCACTAATGGCTCGTTCAGTATGGAAAGGTCCGTTTGTTGACGGCTATCTTCTCAAGAAAGCTGAGAAGGTGCGCGAAGGCGGACGTAACGAAGTAATCAAGATCTGGAGCCGTCGCTCCACGATCCTGCCGCAGTTCGTCGGTCTGACTTTCGGCGTATACAACGGCAGCAAGCATGTGCCCGTCTCTGTCAACGAAGACATGGTCGGCCACAAGTTCGGTGAATTCTCTCCGACCCGTACCTATTACGGTCACGGCGCGGACAAGAAGGCAAAGAGGAAGTAATCATGGCGAAGGCTAAGACCGAACGCCGGCTGAAGGACAACGAGGCTCAGGCCGTTGCCCGTACGCTTCGCGTCAGCCCCCAGAAACTGAACCTGGTTGCCGCTCTTATCCGTGGCAAGAAGGTTGATCGCGCTCTCGCTGAGCTCGAATTCTCCCGCAAGCGCATTGCAGGCACCGTCAAGAAGACGCTCGAATCTGCAATTGCCAATGCGGAAAACAACCATGATCTCGACGTCGACGCTCTCGTCGTCGCCGAGGCTTATGTTGGCAAGTCCATCACCATGAAGCGTTTCCACGCTCGTGGCCGTGGTCGTGCATCCCGCATTGAAAAGCCGTTCTCTCACCTCACGATCGTTGTTCGTGAAGTCGAGGAAAAAGGGGAGGCCGCATAATGGGTCAGAAAATCAATCCAATCGGCTTCCGCCTCGGCATCAACCGTACCTGGGACAGCCGCTGGTACGCTGACACCGCTGAATACGGCAAGCTGCTGCACGAAGACCTTGCTATCCGGGCTTACCTGGTCAAGGAACTCAAGCAGGCTGGTATTGCCAAGGTTGTCATCGAGCGCCCGCACAAGAAGTGCCGCGTGACCATTCACTCGGCTCGTCCGGGTCTGATCATCGGCAAGAAGGGTGCAGACATCGAAAAGCTTCGCAAGAAGCTTTCCGAGATGACCAACTCCGAAACGCACCTCAACATCGTTGAAGTGCGTAAGCCGGAAGTCGACGCAACCCTCGTTGCACAGTCGATCGCCCAGCAGCTCGAACGCCGCGTGGCTTTCCGCCGTGCGATGAAGCGCGCTGTTCAGTCCGCAATGCGTCTTGGCGCCGAAGGCATCAAGATCACCTGCGGTGGTCGTCTCGGTGGTGCCGAAATCGCTCGTACCGAATGGTACCGCGAAGGCCGCGTTCCGCTCCACACGCTGCGTGCGGACATCGACTACGGTACGGCTGAAGCCGAAACCGCATTCGGTATCTGCGGCATCAAGGTCTGGATCTTCAAGGGCGAAATCCTTGAGCACGATCCGATGGCTTCCGAGCGTCGTGCGCTCGAAGGCGATGCCCAGGGTCCGGCAAGCCGCGAGCGTGGCGATCGTTCCGATCGTCGTCGCGAAAACGCTTGATAAACGCTGGCGAAAGATAAGCTCGGAGAAGTAAGAAAATGTTGCAGCCAAAGCGTACTAAGTACCGCAAGCAGTTCAAGGGACGCATCAAAGGCGTCGCTAAGGGCGGCTTTGACCTGGCATTCGGTGAATTCGGCTTGAAGTCGCAGGAACCGAACCGCGTGAATGCACGCGAGATCGAAGCGGCCCGCCGCGCGATCACGCGTTACATGAAGCGCGCAGGTCGTGTTTGGATCCGTGTGTTCCCTGACGTTCCGGTTACGGCTAAGCCGACCGAAGTTCGTATGGGTAAGGGCAAGGGTTCGGTCGATTACTGGGCATGCAAGGTCAAGCCCGGTCGTATGATGTTCGAGATCGACGGTGTGTCCGAGGAGATCGCCCGCGAGGCGCTTCGTCTCGGCGCTGCCAAGCTCTCGGTGAAGACGCGCTTCGTACAGCGCATCGCAGAGTAAGGAGCAAGGCACATGAAAGCCGAAGACGTTCGCGGCCTCAGCGCCGATCAGCTCAAGGACAAGCTCGCTGACCTGAAGAAGGAGCAGTTCAACCTGCGCTTCCAGAAGGCAACCGGCCAGCTGGAAAAGTCCTCGCGCATCAACGAAGTCCGTAAGGACATCGCCCGCGTCAAAACCATTGCCCGCCAGAAGGCGGCAGAAGCCAAGGCCTAAGGGAAGAACAATATGCCCAAACGCATCCTGCAAGGCGTCGTCGTTTCCGACAAGAACGAGAAGACCGTAGTGGTCCGGGTTGAGCGTCGTTTCGCTCACCCGCTGCTCCAGAAAACCGTTCGCCGTTCGAAGAAGTACAAGGCGCACGACGAAAACAACCAGTACAAGGTCGGCGATGTCGTTTCCATCGAGGAATGCGCACCGATCTCCAAGGACAAGCGCTGGACGGTTGTATCTGCCCACGCTTAATTTCAACAGAATCGCGCCGACTCACTTGTATTCGGCGCGAAAATCTGTATGAAGCACCGCAAGGACGCTCGTGTCACGGGCGTCTTTTGCTTTGATGCGCACGGAAGGTCCTTCGGGAAACCACCCTGTCACGACTTTTCCGCGCAAACAAACAGATATTCATAAGCTGGGGCAGGGGGCTTGCTCGTAAGAGTTTGCCCAACCGTTCCGGTAACAACAAGAAGGCGACCTGACATGATTCAGATGCAAACAAACCTCGACGTGGCGGATAATTCCGGCGCACGTCGTGTCATGTGCATCAAGGTGCTGGGCGGCTCGAAGCGCAAGTATGCTTCTGTTGGCGACATCATTGTCGTTTCCATCAAGGAAGCTATTCCGCGCGGCCGCGTCAAGAAGGGCGACGTGATGAAGGCGGTTGTAGTTCGTACCGCCAAGGACATCCGCCGCGCTGACGGCAGCGTCATCCGTTTCGATAACAACGCAGCAGTTCTTATCGATAACAAGAAAGAGCCGATCGGCACGCGTATCTTCGGACCGGTTCCGCGCGAACTCCGCGCTAAGAACCACATGAAGATCATCTCGCTGGCTCCGGAAGTACTGTAAGGAGCGAATGCGATGCAGAAAATTCGTAAAGGCGACAAGGTTGTCGTATTGACCGGTAAGGACAAGGGCCGCACCGGTGAAGTAATCCAGGTTTTGCCGAAGGAAGACCGGGCTGTCGTGAGTGGCGTTAATATGGTGAAGCGTCACCAGCGCCAGACCCAGAGCCAGGAAGCCGGCATCATCAACAAGGAAGCATCCTTGCACATCTCCAACATTGCCATTGCCGATAAGGATGGCAAGCCGACTCGCGTTGGCTTCAAGGTTGTAGAAGGCAAGAAGGTCCGTGTGGCCAAGCGTTCGGGAGAAGTCATCGATGGCTGAGACCAAGTACGAACCGCGTCTCAAGGCGGAATACGTTTCGCGTATCCGTGGCGCCATGCAGGAGAAGTTCTCCTACGCTAACGTTATGATGATCCCGAAGATCGACAAGATCGTCATCAACATGGGCGTTGGTGAAGCAACTGCTGACTCCAAGAAGCCTACGGTTGCTGCTGCTGATCTGGCCGCTATCGCTGGTCAGAAGCCGGTTGTTACCCGCGCTCGCAACTCCATCGCGGGCTTCAAGGTTCGCGAAGGCATGCCGATCGGTGCGAAGGTTACCCTTCGTGGCGCGCGCATGTACGAATTCCTTGATCGTCTGGTCAACATCGCGCTGCCGCGTGTTCGCGACTTCCGGGGCTTGAACCCGAAGAGCTTTGACGGCCGTGGCAACTTCGCCATGGGCATCAAGGAGCACATTGTGTTCCCTGAGATCAACTACGATAAGGTTGATCAGATGTGGGGCATGGACATCATCGTTTGCACGACGGCGACTTCGGACGACGAAGCACGGGCTCTTCTGACAGAGTTCAACTTCCCGTTCCGTCACTAACCGTAACGACGAGCGTAGAAAAGGAACTCCGATATGGCGAAAACAAGCGCAGTTGAAAAGAACAAGCGCCGCCGCAAGACAGTTGCCTCCCAGGCCGGCAAGCGCGCCGCCCTCAAGGCTATTGTCATGAACCAGTCCCTTCCGATCGAAGAGCGGTTCCAGGCCACCCTGAAGCTCGCTTCGCTGCCGCGTGACGGCTCGAAGACGCGTATCCGCAACCGCTGCGAAGTAACGGGCCGTCCGCGCGCGTTCTATCGCAAGCTCAAGATGTCGCGTATTGCGCTTCGTGAGCTGGGCAACTCGGGCAAGGTGCCTGGCGTTGTCAAGTCGAGCTGGTAAGGAGACGGGCACATGACCATGACTGATCCTTTGGGTGATATGCTCACCCGCATCCGCAATGGTGCTGCTCGCCGTAAGTCTTCGGTAAGCACTCCTGCCTCCAGCCTCCGCGCACGCGTTCTCGATGTGCTGCAGTCTGAAGGCTACATTCGCGGTTATTCCAAGGTCGATTTCGAAAACGGCAAGTCCGAATTCAACATCGAACTGAAGTACTACGAAGGCGCGTCCGTGATCCGTGAGATCGGCCGCGTTTCCAAGCCGGGCCGCCGAGTTTATGTCTCGGTTAAGTCCATTCCGCAGGTCGCGAACGGCCTCGGCATCACCATCCTTTCGACTCCGAAGGGCGTGATGGCCGATCACCAGGCTCGCGAACAGAACGTTGGTGGCGAGGTTCTTTGCTCGGTCTTCTAAGACCGCGCAAGGATCTCCATAGCGAACAGACAGGATTGAAACATGTCTCGTATCGGTAAAAAGCCCGTTCCGGTTCCCGCGGGTGTGACGGCCAATGTTGATGGCCAGAAGGTCACCGCAAAGGGCCCGAAGGGTGAACTGTTTTTCGTCGCAAACGACGACATCCAGCTCAAGCTCGAAGATAACGGCGTTTCGGTAACGCCGGCAAACACCACGAAGGAAGCTCGTTCGAAGTGGGGCATGTCCCGCACGATGATCGAGAACATCTTCAAGGGTGTTAAGGATGGCTACGAGCGCAAGCTCGAAATCAACGGCGTCGGTTACCGTGCCGCGATGCAGGGCAAGAACCTGCAGCTCGCACTCGGCTTCAGCCACGACGTTGTTTACGAGCCGCCGCAGGGCATTACGATTGCCGTGCCGAAGCCGACGGAAATCATCATTTCCGGTATCAACAAGCAGCAGGTCGGACAGGTTGCCGCGGAAATCCGCGAATACCGTGGCCCCGAGCCCTACAAGGGCAAGGGCGTCAAGTACGCTGAAGAGCGTATTGTCCGCAAAGAAGGCAAGAAGAAGTAAGGATCACGCGAAATGGCTAGCAGGAAAGAAGCACTTGCACGTCGCGCGAGCCGTGTGCGCCGCCAGCTTAAGGCGGTTGCCAATGGCCGCCCGCGCCTGTCGGTTCATCGCTCGTCGAAGAACATCTATGCTCAGGTCATCGATGACGTTGCCGGCAAGACGCTTGCGTCTGCCTCCACGCTCGAAGCTGATCTGCGCGGTTCGCTGAAGACCGGTGCAGACGTTGCAGCAGCAGCGGTAGTCGGCAAGCTCGTTGCAGAGCGTGCGGCAAAGGCCGGCGTCAAAGAGGTTGTATTCGACCGTGGCGCGTTCATCTACCACGGTCGCGTTAAGGCCTTGGCAGAAGCTGCCCGCGAAGGCGGTCTGAGCTTCTAATCTTTTATCCGCCCGGTTCTGCCGGGCGGATTTTCACCGGACCATGCAGGTTTCAGCAATGAGACCGGTGGTCCTTCTCTCGTTTGCCGTTCTACCCGCAAAAGAAAAAGGACAAGGACAATGGCACAGGATAAAAGAGGTTCGCGCGACGATCGCCAGAACCGCGAAGAGCGTGATAGCGAATTCGTCGACAAGCTGGTCGCGATCAACCGCGTTGCAAAAGTTGTTAAGGGCGGCCGTCGCTTCGGTTTCGCTGCTCTCGTCGTCGTTGGCGACCAGAAGGGCCGCGTTGGTTTCGGTCACGGCAAGGCTCGTGAAGTTCCGGAAGCAATCCGCAAGGCAACTGAAAGCGCAAAGCGCGATCTGATCTTCGTACCGCTGCGCGATGGCCGTACGCTGCATCACGACGTAAACGGTCGTCACGGCGCTGGCAAGGTTCTGCTTCGCTCCGCCAAGGCCGGTACCGGTATCATCGCCGGTGGTCCGATGCGCGCAGTTTTCGAAACGCTCGGCGTTCATGACGTTGTTGCCAAGTCGACCGGTTCTTCGAACCCGTACAACATGGTTCGCGCTACGTTCGACGCTCTGAAGCACCAGGTTCATCCTAAGGACATCGCTGCACAGCGCGGTCTGAAGTATGCAACGCTGCAGGCTCGTCGTGCCGCTTCCGGCAACGCTTCTGAAGAATAAGGAGCTGGATCATGGCCAAGAAGACTACTGAAGCCAAGAAGACTGTTACGGTCGAACAGATCGGCAGCCCAATCCGCCGCCCGGCAATCCAGCGTCAGACGCTGGTCGGTCTGGGTCTCAACAAGATGCACCGTCAGCGTACCCTGGAAGATACTCCGGCGGTTCGTGGCATGATCCGTGCGGTCCAGCATCTCGTTCGCGTCGTTGACGAGAAGTGAGACGGAGTAACCTATCATGAAACTCAATGAAATCAGAGACAACGAAGGCTCCTCCAAGGACCGTATCCGCGTAGGTCGCGGTATTGGTTCTGGCAAGGGCAAGACCGGTGGTCGCGGTGTAAAGGGTCAGAAGGCTCGTTCGGGCGTTGCCATCAACGGCTTCGAAGGCGGTCAGATGCCTATCTACCGTCGTCTGCCGAAGCGCGGCTTCAACAACATTTTCGGTTCCGAATATGCTGTTGTTTCGCTCGGTCGTATCCAGACGGCTATCGACGCCAAGAAGCTCGACGCTTCCGCGACGATTGACGCAGCCGCTCTCAAGGCCGCTGGCGTTATCCGTCGTCCGAAGGACGGCGTTCGCATTCTCGCTGACGGCGAACTGAAGGCAAAGGTTGCCTTCGAAGTTGCTGGTGCTTCCAAGCCTGCGATCGAAAAGATCGAAAAGGCTGGCGGTTCCATCAAGCTTCTCGTTGTTGCAGCAGAAGCTGCCGAATAATATTTCGACTTTCAGGCGCCCGGTGTGTTTCACTCCGGGCGTTTGCGCTCCTATATGAGAGCCTCACGGTCTTGATCTCCCGCAGGGGAGGGGATAGACACACGAAAACAGGGTGAGGCATGATGGCGGCGGAAAGCCGCGTTCGTCCGAAGCCCGGTTTTTGACCAGTATCTTTTAGACCTTTCCGCATGTGCCGGTTGTAGCCGGTAGGCAGAGGTCCTTCGGAGAAATTTATGGCTTCAGCAGCGGAACAACTGGCTTCGAACCTGAATTTTTCGACCTTCGCTAAGGCGGAGGATCTGAAAAAGCGTCTCTGGTTTACACTTGCCGCACTTCTCGTCTACCGTCTCGGCACCCATATTCCGCTTCCGGGTTTGAACCCAGAAGCCTATGCACAGGCCTTCCGCGGCCAGGCCAACGGTATTCTCGGTCTTTTCAACATGTTTGCGGGCGGCGCTGTCGAGCGTATGGCGATTTTCGCCCTCGGCATCATGCCTTACATCTCCGCTTCGATCATCGTGCAGCTCATGACATCTGTCGTGCCCTCGCTCGAAGCGTTGAAGAAGGAAGGCGAAGCCGGACGCAAGATCATCAACCAGTACACCCGTTACGGTACGGTTCTGCTCGGTACTCTTCAGGCTTACGGTATTGCCGTTGGTCTCGAGAGTGGCAACGGTCTCGTGATCGATCCGGGCTGGTTCTTCCGTGTCTCGACGGTCATCACGCTGCTCGGCGGCACGATGTTCCTGATGTGGCTCGGTGAGCAGATCACCTCACGCGGTATCGGCAACGGTATTTCGCTGATCATCTTCGCCGGTATTGCTGCCGGTCTGCCGACGGCTCTGGCCGGTACGCTCGAACTCGGTCGTACGGGTGCGTTGTCCACAACGCTGATCCTGCTCGTAGTGGTCGTCGCGATTCTCGTTATTGCCCTGATCGTTTTTGTCGAGCGTGCGCAGCGCCGCTTGTTGATCCAGTATCCAAAACGACAGGTCGGCAACCGCATGTTCCAGGGCGATACGTCGCACCTGCCGCTGAAGCTCAACACCGCAGGCGTCATTCCAGCGATCTTCGCGTCGTCTCTGCTGCTTCTGCCGGCAACCGCCGCAGGTTTTGCCGGTAATACCAGCCTGCCGACATGGGCGACATCCATCATTGCCGCGCTCCAGCATGGACAGCCGCTGTTCATGGCGCTCTATGGCCTGCTGATCGCCTTCTTCGCCTTCTTCTACACGGCTATCGTCTTCAATCCGAAGGATACTGCCGATAACCTTAAGAAGCATGGCGGCTTCATTCCCGGTATTCGCCCTGGCGAACGCACCGCGGAGTACATCGATTACGTTCTGACGCGTATCACCTTGATCGGTGCGATTTATCTGGTCTTCGTGTGTATCCTTCCTGAGACACTTATCGCTCGTACGGGTATTCCATTAGCCCTTGGTGGTACTTCGCTTTTGATCGTAGTCAGTGTAACGCTAGATACCGTTGCGCAGATTCAGGGACACCTGATCGCCCAGCAATATGAGGGGTTGATCAAGAAATCGAAGTTGCGTGGAGGAAAGAGGGGACGATGAGACTGATATTTTTGGGTCCGCCGGGTGCGGGCAAAGGAACCCAGGCAAAGCGCTTGACCGACAAGTATGGGATTCCGCAGCTTTCTACCGGTGACATGCTTCGTGCTGCTGTCAGCGCAGGCACAGAGATCGGCAAACGCGCCAAGGCCGTCATGGACGCGGGCGGGCTGGTTTCTGACGATATCGTCAATCAAATCGTTTCTGAGCGCATCGTGGGTGCGGACTGTACGAAGGGATTTATTCTCGACGGCTATCCGCGCACGGTCCCGCAGGCCAAGGCGCTGGCGGACAACATGCGCGACAACAACCTCGTTCTCGATGCGGTTATCGAATTGAAGGTTGATGAGGAGGCGTTGATTCGCCGAATCGAAAACCGTGTGGCAGAGACCATTGCAGCCGGCGGCACTGTCCGTTCGGATGACAATCCGGAATCTTTCCGCAAGCGGTTGACCGAATATCGCGAGAAGACAGCGCCGCTGTCTCAGTACTATAGCGAGCAAGGTCAGCTCGTCACGCTCGATGGTATGGCTGATGTTGATGCCGTGACCCGCGCGATCGAGGGTGCCCTCGAGAAAGCATCGGCCTGACAGGCTGGTCGATCCTCTGGATCGAAAAAAGAATCTTGGCGGAGCTGGTTGCTTTTTTGCGCTGATTCCGTTAAACACCGCGCCAACTCGCGACAACCCAAGCGACTGGCGCGGATTTCCCGAAGGGACGGGATATCCGGGTACGGTCGTTTTGACTTGTCGCGGACACCAATTTTGAACTGGCGGTCTTTCGTGCCGCTCAAATGGAATCACCACTTGCCGGATGGCAACTGGAACCAAGGAGAACAGACGTGGCACGTATCGCTGGCGTCAATATCCCGACTGCGAAGCGCGTTGTTATTGCGCTGACCTACATTCACGGGATTGGTCCGAAATTCGCGCAGGAAATCATGGACAAGGTTGGCCTTCCGGCTGACAAGCGCGTTCATCAGCTTACGGATGCTGAAGTTCTTCAGATCCGTGAAGCCATCGACCGTGACTACCAGGTCGAAGGTGACCTGCGTCGCGAGACCTCGATGAACATCAAGCGTCTGATGGACCTCGGTTGCTACCGTGGTCTGCGTCACCGTCGTGGCCTGCCGGTCCGCGGTCAGCGCACGCACACCAACGCCCGCACCCGCAAGGGTCCGGCGAAGGCGATCGCTGGTAAGAAGAAGTAATTTTCCGGTTTTCCGGAAAGGGGAGGCTGGTGCAGTCCGCGCCAGCCTTTCTGAGTTTGGCGAAAAGCCCGTTTTCGGGCGGATTGCCGGTGTAGCCGCTGGTGTTACGGCGGTGAAGAGATCAACGAAAGGTATACCATGGCCAAGGAAGCCACACGCGTCCGTCGTCGCGAACGCAAAAACATCACGTCTGGCGTTGCGCACGTCAACTCGACCTTCAACAACACGATGATCACCATCACCGACGCACAGGGCAACGCTATTGCCTGGTCGTCTGCTGGTGCCAAGGGCTTCAAGGGTTCGCGTAAGTCGACCCCGTTCGCTGCCCAGATCGCTGCTGAAGATTGCGCGAAGAAGGCTCAGGAACACGGCATGAAGTCGCTTGAAGTTGAAGTTTGCGGTCCGGGTTCGGGTCGTGAATCTGCACTTCGCGCTCTGCAGGCTGCCGGTTTCATGATTACTTCCATTCGCGACGTGACGCCGATCCCGCACAACGGTTGCCGTCCGCGCAAGAAGCGCCGCGTCTGACGCGACCGTGGTTCGGAAATTCCGCCTTTCCTTCAGGTCTGGCGGAATTTTCGTGTATCTGGCGTGTGCGCGCTGATTTCGATCGGCGGACTTGCGCTCAAGAACCCATCGATGAACCGGCATAGGTTCCTCTCGATGTTTTCATGCTCGGTCCGTCACGATTGGATGGTGGCGGCGAACGGAAGGTTTAAAGATGATTCAGAAGAACTGGCAGGAACTTATCAAGCCGAACAAGGTCGAGTTCACCTCGTCCAGCCGCACGAAGGCAACGCTCGTTGCTGAGCCGCTGGAGCGTGGTTTCGGCCTGACGCTCGGCAACGCGCTTCGTCGCGTTCTGTTGTCCTCCCTGCGCGGCGCTGCTGTAACCGCCGTGCAGATCGACGGTGTTCTGCACGAGTTCTCCTCTATTCCCGGTGTACGGGAAGATGTGACGGACATCGTGCTCAACATCAAGGAAATCGCTATCAAGATGGATGGCGACGATTCCAAGCGCATGGTCGTGCGTAAGCAGGGTCCTGGTGCTGTTACCGCTGGCGATATCCAGACGGTTGGCGACATCGAAATCCTCAATCCCGACCACGTAATCTGCACGCTGGACGACGGCGCTGAAATCCGCATGGAATTCACCGTCAACAACGGCAAAGGCTACGTGCCGGCAGAGCGCAACCGCGCGGAAGATGCCCCTATCGGCCTCATTCCGGTGGACAGCCTCTATTCTCCGGTCAAGAAAGTGTCCTACAAGGTGGAAAACACCCGTGAAGGCCAGGTTCTTGACTACGACAAGCTGATCATGACGATCGAGACCAACGGTTCGGTTTCCGGCGAAGACGCCGTAGCCTTCGCCGCTCGTATCCTTCAGGACCAGCTGGGCGTCTTCGTCAACTTCGACGAGCCGCAGAAGGAAGCAGAAGAAGAATCGGTTACCGAACTCGCGTTCAACCCGGCGCTTCTCAAGAAGGTCGACGAGCTCGAACTGTCTGTTCGTTCGGCTAACTGCCTGAAGAATGACAACATCGTCTACATCGGCGACCTGATTCAGAAGACCGAGGCCGAAATGCTTCGCACTCCGAACTTCGGTCGCAAGTCGCTCAACGAAATCAAGGAAGTTCTCGCTTCCATGGGTCTGCACCTCGGCATGGAAGTGCCGGCATGGCCGCCAGAGAACATCGAAGATCTCGCGAAGCGTTACGAAGACCAGTACTAACAAAAGACAAGGCAGGACCGTAAAGACTGCCTTTCCCCGTCAAACAGCAGGTAAGTCACCTGCATGTGCCAGGAAACGGCAGATCCCAAAGGGAACCCTGCATTAAAGGAGAATAGCAATGCGCCACGGAAATTCAGGCCGCAAGCTCAATAGAACCGCCAGCCACCGCAAGGCAATGTTTGCCAACATGGCTGCTTCGCTCATCACCCATGAGCAGATCGTAACCACGCTTCCGAAGGCGAAGGAAATTCGCCCGATCGTTGAGAAGCTCGTGACGCTTGGCAAGCGCGGCGACCTGCACGCTCGTCGTCAGGCGATCTCGCAGATCAAGGATCAGGACGCTGTTCGCAAGCTGTTCGACGCGATCGCAGCTCGTTACGCAAACCGCAACGGCGGCTACCTGCGTATCATGAAGGCTGGCTTCCGCCAGGGCGACAACGCTGCTCTGGCAGTTGTTGAATTCGTTGAGCGTGACGTCGACGCCAAGGGCGCAGCCGACAAGGCTCGCGTTGCTGCTGAAGCTGCTGCTGCCGAAGCTGCGTAAGTTCCGACACCCTTGCGGTGTCATTCGATAAAAAGCCGGGTGAGCGATCACCCGGCTTCTTTGTGTTTGGCGTTATCCGGGTGAGGGGACCGGTTGGGTGGATCGACAGGTGCTGACGGAGTCCGCGTCGAAACGGAACGACAGCCCTTCTTCAGGTTCATCTTCGCCAGGACGGTTCACGTCATTCGGGAACGTAGATGCGGCTCTTGATATGTTTGAGATGGGCCACGATCGTGAAGGTCATGATGACCAGCAGTGACCAGGAACTCCACTTGCCGATATGGACGATGGACCAGGCACCAATCTGATCGGGGTACTTCCAGATCCCGAAGAAGGTGGAGATGTTTTCCGCGAGCCAGACAAAAAAGCCGATGAGCACGAATGACAGCAGCAAAGGCATTTTGCGGTCGCGGTCATAGGGGCGGTAGATGACTGTAGCGCGGGCGTAGAGGCCGATTGCGCAAGCGGCGATATACCAGCGATAATCGTCGATAAAGTGATGTGTGAAGAAGTTGGCGTAAATCGCAACGCCGATCAGCGTTGCCATCCAATACGGCGGATGGTGGCGGATACGGACATCGAGCAGCCGCCACGCCTGAATGATGTAACTGCCGACCGCCGCATACATGAAGCCGGAAAACAGCGGCACGCCAAAAACCTTGGTATAGGCGAAGTCCGGATAGGACCATGATTGTATGGTGCCGGACGTCTTGAACACCTCCAGGGCAAAACCAACGATGTGGAACAGGAGGATCGCCTTGGCTTCGTCGAGCGTCTCCAGCTTGCTCCAGATCATGAAAAACTGGATGGCGAGCGCGATAACGAGCAGTACGTCATAACGCGGCAGTCCGAAGAGAGCAGTGCGCGGAACAAGGAAGATCGACAGGAAAAACAGTCCGGCAAACATGCAGGCACGGGCCTCCTTGATGCCGGAATACAGAAATTCGACCGCGAAGCGCTTTAAGCCGCGCAACTCGCCCCAGGGCTTGATATCGCAGAGAAACCTGTCGATCAGGGCGAGGCGGCTTGTGGGGTAGGTGGTATCGCTCGTCAAAACCCGTTGATCCTCAATGTGCGGCAATGTTGTCTGTCTACGGCAACCGGTCGTAAAGAGATATTTATGATCGCCGATTCACACCGATTTTATGGCACCCGTGTGGGGTCCCTGTTCGCCGCCGTCCTGGTGATTTTTGCCGGGCTGGCGCTGCGTCGCTACGGCTATACCATCGGATTGCCGTTCATGGTCGTGAAGTATGGAGGCTCGGTCCTCTGGGGATCGATGGTCTGTTTTCTGATGGCAATGTTCATGGGGGCGGAGAGGCGATCGCTGGCTGCGCCATTGGCGTGTGCAGTGGCGATACTGGTCGAACTTATAAGGCTCGTCCATTTCCCGGCGCTTGATGCGTTTCGAGCAACAACCACCGGCGCTTTGCTGCTCGGCCGCGTTTTTTCGTTGTGGAATATCGCCTGTTATCTCGTTGGCATCTTACTGGCGGCGTTTATCGCGAGACGGTTCTGGCTGTCGTCGCGCTTTTAGCGGCCCGCCTGCGTGCCATGAGCGTCGGCCGCACCAGCCGGTAGCCCAGCAGGATGACCATGATGCTGATGTAAAAGACCGGTTCCAGCGTCATGGACTTTCGCGCCAGCACGAAGTGCAGAACGCCCGCCAGCAGGATCGGGTAGGCAAGTTTGTGCAGAGTGTTCCAGCGGCCGCCAAGGGTGCGGATCGACCAGCGGTTTGATGTCAGTGCCAGCGGGATGAGCATCAGAAGGCCTGCCATGCCAAGCATGATGTAAGGTCGCTTCAGGATGTCGCCGGCGATCGAGCTGAGGATCAGGCCGCGATCGAGCACAAGATAGACGGTGAAATGCGCCAGCACGTAATAAAAGGCAATAAGACCCAGCGCGCGCCTGTAGGCGATGAGGTTGATGTTAAAAAGGTCGCGCATCGGCGTGACCATCAATCCCAGACAGAGAAAGCGCAGTGCCCAGATACCGAGAAGGTGTTCAAAATCCTTTACAGGATTGAACCCCAGGCCCCCCGTCGCCGCGAGGTAGAAATACAATACGCCCGGCGCCAGACCGACAATGTAAAGTGCCCAGATCGCCGCCGGCTGATAGCGCTTCGGCAGGGAGGGAAGGGTAAGAGCAAAAGCCATGGTCAGTAATTCGCCTTGAGGTCCAGGCCGGTGTAGAGGTTTGCGACCTCTTCATAACCATTGAACATCAGGGTCGGGCGGTTCTCCACGCCAAAGAATCCACCTTCACCAATGCGTTGTTCCGTCGCCTGGCTCCAGCGGGGATGATCGACGTTCGGATTGACGTTGGAATAGAAACCGTATTCCCGCGCGTTGGAGTTCTTCCAGGTCGTTTCCGGCTGCTGTTCGACCAGAGAGATGCGGACGATGGACTTGATGCCCTTGAACCCGTACTTCCAGGGAACAACGAGCCGGACCGGCGCGCCGTTCTGGTTCGGCAGGGTTTCACCATAAAGACCGAGCGCCAGAATGGTCAGCGGATGACGGGCTTCATCAAGCCGCAGACCCTCGACATAAGGCCATTTCAGCGGCTGGAAGAGACCGCGCTGTCCAGGCATTTCCTCGGGCCTGACAATGGTTTCGAAAGCCACATATTTGGCGCTGCCCAACGGTTCGACCTTGTCCAGAAGTGTTGCAAGCGGAAATCCGATCCACGGGATCGCCATAGACCAGCCTTCAACGCAGCGCATGCGGTAGGTGCGTTCTTCGAGTTGATACTTCAGGAGATCTTCGATCCCAAACTCCTGTGGTTTACCGACGAGGCCGTCGACCTTTAGCGTCCAGGGATTCGGTTTGAAGTCGCCTGAATATTCCTTCGGATCTGATTTGCCGACGCCGAATTCATAGAAATTGTTGTAGCTCGTCACGGCGTCGAGGGGCGTCAGCTTCTCGTCGAGTTTGTAGGCGCCGGGTTTCGCGGCAAGTGGGGCTGCGATTGCGTCGCGGCCGGCCAACCCGATAGCTGCCAGCCCGGCCGCAGTCCCCAGAAAGGAACGCCGCGAGAGATAGATGCCCTTGGGCGTGATCTCGCTGGCTGCGATGCGAGGGGGACGATAGGCGGGCATGTGAACCTCCACAAAAGCCGGGCGTAACGGCGACAAATCGATTATGATAATGAATACGGCTGTTGCACAGAGATGTTTCAAGACGTGTTATAAAAACTGTATGAAGACCGTAAAAATCGCGGATTTGTGATGTGATCTGTCGAAATTGCGTGATGATCTCAGTGCGTACCGTACCGAACCGTACTGTTTTGCCGGAAGGTGACAGTGACAGGGCCTGTGGTTTGCGCTAGAAAAACGGCAAAACGGGAAGGGAAGGTGCCGCGATGAGCGGTGTTATCCCTTCGCCAACAGATCGAGGAAAACACCATGCCAGTTTATCGCTCCAGAACGACAACTCACGGCCGCAATATGGCCGGCGCCCGCGGCCTTTGGCGCGCGACCGGCATGAAGGACGGCGATTTCGGCAAGCCGATCATTGCGGTGGTCAATTCGTTCACGCAGTTCGTGCCGGGCCACGTTCACCTAAAGGATCTTGGCCAGCTCGTCGCGCGCGAAATCGAAGCTGCTGGTGGTGTCGCCAAGGAATTCAACACGATCGCGGTTGATGACGGTATCGCCATGGGTCACGATGGCATGCTCTATTCGCTGCCTTCACGCGAAATCATCGCGGATTCCGTTGAATACATGGTCAACGCCCATTGCGCCGACGCGATGGTCTGCATTTCCAACTGCGACAAGATCACCCCCGGCATGCTGAATGCCGCGATGCGCCTAAACATCCCGGCGGTCTTCGTATCCGGCGGCCCGATGGAAGCGGGCAAGGTCGTGCTTCACGGCAAAACGGTCGCGCTCGATCTGGTCGATGCCATGGTTGCTGCTGCCGATGACAAGGTTTCCGACGAAGACGTTCAGGTCATCGAGCGTTCCGCTTGCCCGACCTGCGGTTCGTGCTCCGGTATGTTCACGGCCAATTCGATGAACTGTCTGACCGAGGCACTGGGCCTGTCTTTGCCCGGCAATGGCTCGACGCTCGCCACTCACTCGGATCGCAAGCGTCTGTTCGTTGAAGCCGGTCATCTGATCGTTGATCTGGCACGCCGTTATTACGAGCAGGACGACGAAACCGTTCTGCCACGCACCATCGCCTCGAAGGCCGCGTTCGAAAACGCCATGTCGCTCGATATCGCCATGGGCGGTTCCACCAACACGGTTCTGCACATTCTCGCGGCTGCTTACGAAGGCGGCGTCGATTTCGGCATGGAAGACATCGACCGTCTGTCGCGCAAGGTGCCTTGCCTCTCCAAGGTCGCGCCCGCCAAGCAGGACGTGCACATGGAAGACGTTCACCGTGCCGGTGGTATCATGCGTATTCTCGGCGAACTGGATCGCGGCGGTCTTATCAACCGCGATACCTACACCGTGCATGAAGCGACGCTTGGCGACGCCATCGATCGTTGGGATATTACCCGCACCAACAGCGAAACCGTGCGCCAGTTCTTCAAGGCGGCTCCGGGCGGCGTTCCGACGCAGGTTGCCTTCAGCCAGTCGTCGCGCTGGGATGATCTCGACACAGACAGTGAAAACGGCGTTATCCGCTCTGTCGAAAAGCCTTTCTCCAAGGACGGCGGTCTGGCCGTGCTTTACGGCAACATCGCGCTCGATGGCTGCATCGTGAAGACTGCCGGTGTGGACGAGTCGATCCTGAAATTCACTGGCCCGGCGGTTGTCTATGAAAGCCAGGATGCGGCCGTGAAGGGCATTCTCGGCAACGAGGTCAAGGCAGGTGACGTCGTGGTCATTCGCTATGAAGGACCAAAGGGCGGCCCGGGCATGCAGGAAATGCTCTATCCGACCAGCTACCTCAAGTCCAAGGGCCTCGGCAAAGCCTGCGCGCTCATCACTGACGGTCGCTTCTCGGGCGGCACCTCTGGTCTGTCCATTGGTCACGCCTCGCCGGAAGCCGGGCAGGGCGGCGCCATCGGTCTCGTGCGCCAGGGTGATACGATTGAAATCGATATCCCCAACCGTACGATCAACCTCAAGGTCGCGGATGCAGAACTCGCGTCGCGCCGCGCCGAGCAGGACCAGCTTGGCTGGAAGCCGGCCGCACCGCGCAAGCGTAACGTCACCACGGCGCTCAAGGCCTATGCTGCCTTTGCTGCCAGCGCTGACAAGGGTGCCGTTCGCATTCTGCCTGACGCCGAGTGATAGAGCGTTCGCTTGAAGCCAATACGAAAGCCGCCCTCAGGGGCGGCTTTTTTGTTGAGGACTGCAGCTTCAGAAAGCGATTCAAGTCTTTGGGGATGTGATTCCAAAAATCCATCTAAGCCTTTGAACATATTCAATAAGCATTCGAAACCAGAAGAATTCTACCGGTCACGTTGGAGTGATGTGCGCCGAACATGCCTTTTCCGAATTCAACCCGTTCCTATCTCGCCTTTATGAAAAGACGAACAGCGCTCGCCATTCTCGGCGCCTTGCCCTTTGCTTCCATCGCCCGCGCCCAGACCGGCGGGGGAAATGATCGTTTCGAGCCTGCCTTGAGGAATGCGGATGCGCTTTCCAGCCTCAAGACTGTGATCGTTAGCGTTGATGGCAACGAGACCGCGAGCCGCGCCTATCACGGTGCGGCGCTCAACGGCTCCACCAACATCAAGTCCGCGTCGAAATCCATCGTCTCTGCTCTGGTTGGCATGGCGATCGACAAAAAGGTTCTTGATGGCGTGGAGCAGCCGATTGCAACGGTGTTGCGGAGCAGTTTTCCAACCAATCCCGATCCGAGGCTGGAAAGGGTTACCATTGGCAATCTGCTTTCCATGCAGTCCGGCCTGGAGCGCATGTCAGGGCCGAATTACGGTCGATGGGTGTCCAGCCGGGATTGGGTGCGGACGGCGCTGGGCTCCGGTTTCGCGGGCGAGCCGGGCGGTGGCATGCTTTACTCGACCGGTTCCACCCACCTGCTCTCGGCCATTCTCACCAAGGCGTCGGGCCGCTCGACATTGGCCTTGGCACGCGAGTGGTTTCGTCCATTGAAAGGTTTTTCGATCGGCGCGTGGGAACGCGATCCGCAGGGCATCTATCTCGGTGGCAACCAGATGGCGATGACGGCGCGGTCACTGCTGGCCTTTGGCGAGCTTTATCGGCGCGGCGGCGTGACGCCGGATGGTGAGCGATTGCTGCCGCAGGCCTGGATCGACCAGTCATGGCAGCAACGGACCAATTCCGTGTTCAATGGCGACGGTTACGGTTACTGCTGGTTCATCAAGGAGATGGCGGGAGAGCAGGTTTATTACGCCTGGGGTTATGGCGGGCAGATGCTCTACATCGTGCCCGCTAAAAAGCTTTCGGTGGTGATGACGTCGCGTGAGGATGCCCCCTCCGCCAGAACCGGTTACCGCGACCAGTTGCATGGGCTGATGGGGGAGATTATTCGCGCAGCCTGACTTAGCAGCCTGACTTATAGGGGGCGGGAAATGCTTTCAAAGGCTTCGTTGAGTTTCTTCATCCGCTCGTGATAGGCGCCGGTCAGGCAGGTGGCATCCGCACCGCATTCCTGGCGTCTCTTCAGCCACTGGCTTTGTTCGTCGCGTAGCGTGTCGCGCGCGCCCATCGCCATAAGCTGCGTGAGAATGTCGAAGGTCGTTACCATCTTGACGTCGAGATCGTTGAGAACACGATTGTCGCAGATCGCCTTTTCGTCGGCCGCCAGATCCTGCTTTTCACAGTCGAAACTGGCGGCGTGGGCTGGTGCGGCGGTGATGATCGTTACCGCAGCGATGGAAAGGGCAAAGAAACCGGTTTTGAACGTCATGCTGTCTGTATCCCTGAATATTGTCAGGGTTTGAAAGCCGGAAGGCATCGGTTTGTTCCATCCGCCCATTCTTGAAAGCGCCAGCCATCATCTTGCCGTGCTTTCATTTATAGGCTGGCTGGTTATAACTTTATCATACTGATGAAGATGAGGAATCACATGCCGAGCATGTTGAAATGTCTGTCCAGCGGCCTTGTCGCTGCCCTTCTTTTCCTGCCAGGCGCGGCGGGTGCACAAGACAACAAGACTGTACCGACCAGTCACACGGAAATGCAGTTGTCCTTCGCGCCGCTCGTCAAGCGCACTGCCGGAGCCGTGGTCAACGTCTATGCCGAGCGTGCCGTCCAGCGCCGACTTTCGCCGTTCGCTGGCGATCCGTTCTTTGAGCAGTTCTTCGGCCAGCAATTGCCGAACCGCACGGAAAAACAATCGTCGCTCGGTTCCGGCGTTATTCTTACGGCCGGTGGTCTTGTGGTGACGAACAACCACGTGATCGACGGCGCCGACGATATTAAGGTGGCCCTTGCCGATGGTCGGGAGTTTGCGTCCAAGGTTCTGCTGAAAGACGACCGGCTTGACCTTGCCGTGCTGCAGATCGACGCCAAGGAACAATTCCCAATGTTGCCGCTCGGCAATTCGGATGCGGTCGAAGTCGGCGATCTCGTGCTTGCCATCGGTAACCCGTTTGGTGTCGGCCAGACGGTGACCAGCGGTATCGTTTCGGCGCTGGCGCGCAATCAGGTGGTTCAGGGCGATTTCGGTTTCTTTATCCAGACCGATGCCTCCATCAATCCGGGCAACTCGGGTGGCGCGTTGATGAACATGAACGGTGAGCTGATCGGCATCAACACGGCGATCTTCTCCAAAGGTGGCGGTTCCAACGGTATCGGGTTTGCCATTCCGGCCAATCTGGTCCGGGTGTTCATTGCCGCTGCGGAAAAGGGTGATGCCAGCTTCCAGCGTCCCTATATCGGTGCGACCTTCGATCCCGTCACATCCGATGTCGCAGAGGCGCTTGGCCTTGACCGTGCCAGAGGTGCGCTGGTTGTCAGCGTCGTGAAGGGCGGTCCTGCCGAGAAGGCTGGCGTCGAGCCGGGACAGGTCATCACGGCCGTCAACGGTATTGAGGTAGAGCATCCAGACGCGCTGGGCTACCGCCTGACGACGGCGGGTATCGGCAAATCTGCCGAGTTGACGGTCATGGACAAGGGGCAGGCCCGAAAGGTCACCATTGCGCTTGATTCCGCGCCTGAAACGGCACCGCGCGACGAGCGCCTGATTGAAGGTCGCAATCCCTTTGCCGGCGCCACTGTCGCAAACCTTTCGCCGAAACTGGCGGATGAGCTGCGCATGCCCTCGCAGGTGAACGGTGTTGTCATTGTCGACGTCAAACGCGGCTCACCGGCTTACCGCGTCGGTTTCCAGCCGAAGGACATTCTGCTGTCGCTGAACGGAGAGGATGTCTCTTCGACAGCGGCCGTCGAGAAGGTGCTGGATGACAATCCCGGTTTCTGGCGAGTGGAAATCATGCGCGACGGTCAACGCATCCGGCAGTTCCTTCGATGAGCGATGACCTCTTCGCGCCGCAGGTTCCGACAGAGGTTGCCAACAGGCGACCTCTTGCCGACCGCCTGCGTCCGAAGACCTTGGCTGAAGTCACCGGCCAATCACATCTGACGGGCGAAGAGGGCGCATTGCGCCGCATGATTGACAGCGGGTCGCTTGGCTCGATGATCTTCTGGGGTCCGCCGGGAACGGGAAAAACAACCGTTGCCCGGCTGCTCTCCGGTGAAGCGGGCCTCGCTTTCGAACAGATATCGGCAATCTTCTCCGGTGTCGCAGACCTCAAGAAAGTCTTTGAATCGGCCCGTACGCGGCGCATGAATGGCCGTCAGACTCTGCTGTTCGTTGACGAGATCCATCGTTTCAACCGTGCGCAGCAGGATAGCTTTCTTCCGGTCATGGAGGATGGCACCATCATTCTTGTCGGCGCCACCACCGAGAACCCATCCTTCGAACTCAACGCGGCTCTCTTGTCGCGGGCGCGGGTACTGACCTTCCACTCGCACGATGAGGACAGCCTTGCCGAGTTGTTGAAGCGCGCGGAGCAGGCTGAGGCAAGGCCCTTGCCACTGAGCGACGATGCGCGCGCCAGTCTCATCCGCATGGCGGATGGCGATGGCCGTGCGGTGTTGACGCTGGCTGAGGAAGTCTGGCGTGCCGCCCGCAAGGATGAAGTTTTCGACACCGAAGGGCTGACGCGTATCGTACAGCGCCGTGCTCCGGTTTACGACAAGAGCCAGGATGGCCATTACAATCTGATCTCGGCGCTGCATAAGTCCGTGCGCGGCTCAGACCCCGATGCCTCGCTTTATTATCTCTGCCGCATGTTCGATGCCGGGGAGGACCCGCTTTACATCGGCCGCCGGCTCGTGCGGATGGCGGTTGAGGATATCGGTCTCGCCGATCCGCAGGCGCTGGTGATCTGCAACGCGGCAAAGGATGCCTACGATTATCTGGGGTCTCCTGAAGGCGAACTGGCGCTGGCACAGGCCTGCATTTATCTGGCGACCGCACCGAAGTCGAATGCTGTCTACACAGCCTTCAAATCGGCAATGCGGGCAGCCAAGGAGAACGGATCGCTGGTGCCGCCCAAGCATATTCTGAATGCGCCGACCAAGCTGATGAAGGGTGAAGGCTACGGAGACGGCTATCGTTACGATCACGATGAGCCCGACGCGTTCTCCGGCCAGGATTACTTCCCTGAAAAGATGGGGAGGACCACCTTTTATGATCCGCCGGACCGGGGTTTCGAACGTGACATTCGCAAGCGGCTGGACTGGTGGGCGAAGCTGCGGCGAGAAAGAGGACAGCGTTAGGCGCTGTTCCTCATAAAATGAATCACCTGCTTTGCAGAATGATTCCGTAAATGCCCGTATCTTGCTGTTTTCAGATTCTTTTTCGAATGCGTGGTTTGTTCCTCAGGCGTCAGGCGGGCCGTCAGGACGCCTTGCGCTGCGGTATGGCGGCCGCCTGGGCCGGCAACATCTTCACGGAAGATTCCGCCAGGCCGCTGTGTCCCTCGGCATCGATCACCAGGTGCCAATGCATCGTTTCAGGTATGGTGATGCGGATTGGCGATTTCTTGGCGACACCACCGAGATATTTGAAATCCAGCAGTTCGGTGAAACGCTGAAAATTCGCCCCCGTCATCAGGCGCACATTGTTGATGGCCGTCAACGAGATTTCGATGATCGTACCAGCGCGCAATTCTCTCAGATCGTAGTGGGTGAAACGGAAATTCGGCTTCGCCATGGCTCGCCTCTCAATGCTGCAAATTCAAGAACAGAATAAAAGCTTCAACGTTAATGCTGTCTTTAAAAATGGAACGAAACCGTTCTGGTTCCAAAATTTCTGTACAGCTTCCGGACGTTTAGTTGCGTGTCGGACCATCAATCCGTGTATTTGGAATACAATACTAAGGTCTAATAACTGTATTTAATAATAATCAATTTTTTGACTTTAGAGTTGGCTGGCTAAATTGCAACTATAGGCGGTCGAACTTATGAAGAACACCAAGATATCTATGCGCCTTTATGCGCTTGTCGCGTTGTTTCTGGTGATATTGGCGACTGCTCTTACGTTCAGCCTGTTGGAAAGTTACCGGGGAATGGAGCGGGAACGTAAAGCAGGGTTGGAATCGATGAACCACACGGCCATCGCTATTCTTGACCAATATTATCGCATGGAGCAAAGCGGAAGTCTTTCTCGGGAGGCAGCGCAGCAGCAGGCCAAGGCCACGATTGCAGCGATGCGATATGGAAATGGCAGCGGCTATTTCTGGATCAACGACATGCATCCGAAAATGGTGATGCATCCCATCAAACCGGAAATGAACGGAACCGATCTTTCCGGAAACAAGGACCCGAACGGCAAGGCGCTGTTCGTTGAGTTCGTCAACACGGTCAAGGCCAGCGGGCAGGGCTTTGTCGACTATTACTGGCCGAAGCCCGGCGCGCCTGAGCCCGTCGAGAAATTCTCGCACGTTGCCGGTTTCGCTCCCTGGGGCTGGATTGTCGGTACCGGTGTCTATGTTGACGACCTGAAGGCGGTTTTCTGGAGGGACGCTTATCTCAACGCGGCCATCTGCCTTGTCGGAGGTCTTCTGGTCATTGCTGCTGCAACTGCGACGATCCGCGGTGTCGTCAAGCCGATCGAGCGGATCAAGCACAGCATGAGCCGCATTGCCGATGGAGATGGTGAGGCAGATGTACCGTTTGCTGATCGCAGCAACGAGATAGGCGCCATGGCCAAGACGCTTCTTGTCCTGCGCAACTCCGTCAATGAGCGCAGCGCCCTGCAGCGGCGCGAGGCCGAACAGCAGCGCGCTTTGGAGGAGGCGCGTCGTGGCAACGAAATGACGTTGCGTTCGGCATCGGAGCGTCAGGATCATGCGATGAGCCAGCTTGGCAACGCGCTTGAAAACCTCGCCAATGGCGATCTGACGGTGGAAATCTCCGATATCGGCGCGGACTATGAAAAGCTGCGCACCGATTTCAACCGGGCCGTCGGAGCGCTCCACCAGGTCATCGAGGCAATCAGCAAGACAAGCCACGTCGTCAACGACAGTGCTTCCGATATCAGTGAGGCGACAGGTAATCTTTCGCGTCGGACCGAGCAGCAGGCGGCTGCTCTTGAAGAAACGGCTGCTGCACTGGATGAGATCACGGCGACGGTACGCACCGCCTCCGAGCGCGACAACGAAGCGCGGCAGATGGTTGGTGATACGAAAACCAGCGCTGGCCGTTCCGGTGAGATCGTTCGCGATGCGGTTGCAGCGATGGGGCGGATCGAAGATTCGTCGAAGCGGATCAGTCAGATCATTTCGGTGATCGACGAGATCGCCTTCCAGACCAACCTTCTCGCGCTTAACGCCGGCGTCGAGGCTGCACGCGCCGGAGAGGCCGGCCGTGGCTTTGCTGTCGTCGCGCAGGAGGTTCGCGAACTGGCGCAGCGGTCGGCCAATGCGGCCAAGGAGATCAAATCGCTGATCACCAGTTCGGCAGAAGAGGTCGGTAGCGGTGTCCGTCTTGTCCGCTCGACGGGCGATGCGCTGGAGGAGATCGTTGGCCTCGTCAATCGTGTTGACGGCCACGTCAATTCCATTGCCACCGCCGCGCGCGAGCAGGCGACGGGTTTGCACGAGATAAACACCTCCGTGAACCATATGGACCAGATGACGCAGCAGAACGCAGCCATGGTGGAGGAAACGACCGCAGCCAGCCAGACGCTTGCCGAAGAAAGCCGACAGTTGCATGCGCTGTTGTCGCGTTTCGAACTTGGACAGCAGGCGGGCCGCACGCTTTCACGCGCGGCGTGACGCTTATTGTTCAGAGGACCTCAAGGGCGCTGTTTCGACAGCGCCTTTTTCATTTGGAACAACCGGTTAACGGATTTCGGCCCGGTTCTTAGCGAAGGATAAGACTTCGTTTACCTCGTTTTACTAAAATTTTAACTGAATTGCCGCTCTGCGCGTCGAGGCGAAGGTCGAAACCGATTTTCGACATGAACGATGCGCAGGTTCAAATTTTAGGGCGTTCCCGCGTGCGTTCAAACGAATGCACGGCGCTCTAGAAGCCGCTGAAGGTACAGGTTCGAGTATGGCGTATGCTTCCCTTCCGCGTCGTCTGGTGACGTTGCTGATGATTTCGACGGTGATGGTGTCGTGCTCTGCGGAGGGGCTTGTCCCGCCGGCAGAGGTCGATGGTACCACCCGCGTCAGCGCCATTGGCTCACCACGGCAGCCCGCCTACAGCGCGCCTCCCGGCGCGGTAAACCAGGCTGGGCAGATGGCCGATTATTCTGCCGTTTCGCAGCCGATGCCGGAACCCTACACATCCCACGATCCATTGCTGCAGGCGCCGCAGGGCAGCTATTCGACACTCGATAGCCAGCATCAGGCGCGCATGGCCGCGACAGGCCAGAATGTCTCAAGTCAGGCGATGGTACGCCAACCCGCTTCCAATCAGATCGCCGAAGGCGAGGGCGGTGTGAACATGGATTCCATGCTGGGCGTGGAGCCGGTGCGCGGGCTGGCCGAAGAGCAGGATGCCGACATTGCCGAAGGCGTGTCATCTCAGCCGGTTGTCGATGGGATCGGCACGGATAGCCCGATGCAGGTTTCTCCGGTACGTCAGTCACAGCCTGCTGCCCAATCACGTCTGATCCCGCCACCGTCGTCCGGCGGTTCCCGCCAGCCGGTCGAGGAGGTGGCGATGGTGATGCCAAACGATCCGGTACGCGGCGGTTCGTCACAAGGCAGCCGTCCCTCCATGCCCCCTGGCATGATGCCGTCTTCCGAGGTTGCCTGCCGGGCCGAACTTCGCCGTCTCGGCGTTGCCTTCCGGGATGTTGCGCGTATTGCCGATGGCCCGACCTGCGGCATTGACTATCCGATCGAGCTCAGCGGTCTTTCCAGCGGCGTTGCAATCCGTCCGGCGGTCAAACTCAATTGCCAGGTGACGCTTGCCTTCGCTAAATGGGTGAAGTTCGAGCTCGTGCCGTCGTCGCGCTTCCGCTATCTCTCCGGCGTCGAGCGGATTACTCCAATGGGCGGCTATTCCTGCCGCAAGATGAATTCTCGCTCCAGCAATCCCTGGTCTGAACATGCCCGTGGCAACGCCATCGATATCGGCACGATCACGTTGAAGAACGGCAAGGAGATCGATGTTCGCAAGAAGAACTTCTTCGCCTTCCGCGAGAAGGCGCTATTGAAGGCGGTTCGCACGGATAGCTGCAAATATTTCTCGACGGTTCTCGGGCCGGGCAGCGATCCGAACCACTGGAACCACTTCCACTTCGATCTGCGCACCCGCAAATCCGGCTATCGCCACTGCGACTAAGGCGAGGCAGACGATTGCAGAAAAGAAAAACCGGCCCGAGGGCCGGTTAAAATGGGACAGCGACGCGGGGTGGGTGCTGTCCCGAATGCAGACTAAAAACAATACGAAAGAACTGCAGACTTCGAAGAAGGCGGCGACCGTTTCGAAGCCGTGTGACAAATGCGTAGTCGTCGTACCGGCAGGCCGATAATGTGGCTTGCCTCACCTCTCTCATACAGTATCACCATCACACGTTCGTGACAGACTGGGGAGCCTGTTCCATGCCGCCTATTTCTGAAATAGCGATGTTTGCCGCCGCACTCGCCGGTGCCGGTGTCATCGCGGGGCTGCTTGCCGGGCTGTTCGGCATTGGTGGCGGTGCAGTTCTCGTTCCGGTCTTCTACCATGTCTTCGGACTTCTGGAGGTTCCGGAAGCGGTGCGAATGCATCTGTCGCTTGGGACTTCGCTTGCCATTATCGTGCCGACCTCCATTCGCTCTTTCCTGACGCATCGGCAAAAGGGCGCTGTCGACATCGGTCTGCTCAAAGGCTGGATTGTCGCGGTGCCGCTCGGTACCATCCTCGCATCGGTCGTTGCGGCTTATGCCTCAAGCATCGCCCTGCGGCTGATCTTCGCTTTCATCGCGCTGGCATTGGCATTTCGCATGATCTTCAATCGCGCGAGCTGGCATCTGGGCTCCGATCTGCCTGCCAATCCGACCCGCTTTCTGGTCGGCACGGGTATCGGCCTGTTTTCCGGCCTGATGGGCGTCGGCGGCGGGGTGATGAACAACACCTTCATGACCCTTTACGGCCGCACCATCCATCAGGCGGTTGCCACCTCATCCGGTGTCGGCGTGCTGATCTCGTTGCCGGGGCTTGCAGGTTACATCTGGGCGGGGTGGGGAGATGCCGGCCTGCCGCCATTCTCGACAGGCTTCATCAACTGGATTGCCGTCATCCTGCTGATCCCGATTACGCTGATCGTTGCGCCATACGGCGCCCGGCTGGCACATGCGCTCAGCAAACAACAACTCGAACGCGCCTTCGGCCTGTTTCTGGTCTTTGTGTCCGCGCAGTTCTTTTACAGCGTTTACGGCTGATTTTCCGCGCTGACGGAATACAGTGTTTGGCGGTCGCGGGCTGGCGTTTGTGCGGGCAACAGCCTATATGGCGGGCATATCTCCTCGATTTCGCGGAAGTTTCGCTATGAATGCAATCGTTTCGATACGAAACCTCACCAAATCCTATGCAAACGGTTTCCAGGCGCTCAAGGGTGTCAGCCTCGATATCAAGGAGGGCGAAATTCTCGCGCTCCTCGGCCCCAATGGTGCCGGCAAGACGACACTGATCTCGATCGTCTGCGGTCTCGTCAATCCTGGCGAAGGCTCGGTCTTTGTCGGTGGCCATGACGTCGTGAAGGATTTCCGGCAGACGCGGGCGCTGATTGGCCTGGTGCCGCAGGAACTGACCACTGACCAGTTCGAAACAGTCTGGAATACGGTCAGTTTTTCGCGCGGCCTGCACGGCCAGAAGAAGAATCCAGAGCTGATCGAGCGCATCCTGAAGTCGCTGTCGCTCTGGAGCAAGAAGGACAACATGCTGCGCGAACTTTCCGGCGGCATGAAGCGGCGCGTGCTGATCGCCAAGGCGCTGGCGCATGAGCCGAAGGTGCTGTTTCTCGATGAGCCGACCGCCGGCGTGGACGTGACCCTGCGCCGCGATATGTGGCAGGTGGTGGAGGATCTGCGCGCCAAGGGCGTGACGATCATTCTGACAACGCACTATATCGAAGAGGCGGAAGAAATTGCCGACCGTGTCGGCGTCATCAATGGTGGCGAACTGCTGCTGGTCGAGGAAAAAACGGCCCTGATGCAGAAGCTTGGCCGCAAACAGCTTTTCCTCGAGCTTTCGCAGCCGCTTGAGGCCGTGCCGGAAAAACTCTCCGCCTTTGCTCTGTCGCTTTCCGAAGATCACTGCACCATGACCTATGAAATCGACGGTAATGGCGAGCAGGGACGTATTGCCGATCTCCTGAGCGCACTGTCTGCGGAAGGTATTCACTTTAAGGATATATCGACGCGGCAAAGCTCGCTCGAGGATATCTTCGTTTCGCTCGTTGGGGGCCAGAAATGAATTTCGAAGCAATCAAGTCGATCTATTTCTTCGAGATGGCGCGGACCCGACGCACGCTTTTGCAGAGCGTCGTGTCTCCAGTCATTTCCACATCGCTCTATTTTATTGTGTTCGGAACGGCGATTGGTTCGCGGATTCAGGAGGTTGGCGGCGTTTCCTACGGCTCGTTCATCACGCCCGGCCTGATCATGTTGACGCTGCTCACGCAGTGCATCAGCAACGGCTCCTTCGGCATCTACTTTCCGAAATTCACCGGTACGGTCTACGAAATCCTGTCTGCGCCCGTTGCCATGACGGAAATCGTTGCTGGTTATGTCGGTGCTGCGGCGACAAAGGGGTTGATGATCGGCACGATCATTCTGATAACCGCTTCCTTCTTTGTCGACATCACCATTCAGCATCCGCTGATGATGATCCTGTTCTTCGTGCTGACGGCTGTAAGCTTCAGTCTGTTCGGTTTCATAATCGGTATCTGGGCGACGAACTTCGAACAATTGAACCTTATTCCAATGCTGGTCGTACCGCCTTTGACCTTCCTCGGCGGTAGCTTCTACTCCATCGATATGCTGCCGCCATTCTGGCAGACGGTCAGTCACTTCAATCCCGTGCTTTATCTCATCAGCGGTTTTCGCTGGAGTTTCTACGGTATTGCCGATGTCGATCCGGTTTTCAGTCTGCTGATGATTGCCGTATTCCTGGCGGCGTGCCTCGGTGTCGTCAGTTGGATGTTCAAGACCGGTTACCGTCTGCGCAACTGACAGATCACGTCAATGATCAGATACGTGGGGATCCGGATGATTGCCCGCTGAAAATGCTTTCGAGCAAACGAATTATGGCAAAATAAAAACTGGCGGCCTTCCGACCGCCAGTTTTGATAGGGTGTAGCAATCAGTTCCGATTGTTGTCGTCGCCACCGCGACCGCCACCATGGCCGCCACCGTGACCACCACCGTGACCGCCGTCGTGATCACCGCGGCCTCCGCCGTGGCCATCGCGGTCGCCACCACGGCCTCCGCCATGGTCATCGTCGCCGCCATGGCCACCGCCGTGACCGCCACCGCCGCCATGGCCTCCGCCACCACCGTGACCGCCACCGCCGCCATGGCCTCCGCCACCGCCGTGACCACCGCCACCGCCGTCATGGCCTCCGCCACCACCGTGACCGCCACCGCCGCCATGGCCTCCGCCACCGCCGTGACCACCACCGCCGCCGTGGCCTCCGCCACCGCCGTGACCGCCACCGCCGCCGTGGCCTCCGCCACCGCCGCCGCCACCGCCGCCACCGCCGCCGCCGCCGCCGCCGCCGCCGCCACCGCCACCGCCGCCGCTGCTACCGCCGCCAGGGTCACTTGTTCCTCCGCCCGGGTTGCTTGTGCTGCCCGAACTGCTGGTTTGTATCCCGCCGTTGTTCCTATCGTTGTCGCCACCACGGCTTTCATCAAATCTGGGGATGGAGGCTGTAGGCCTGCAAAGGGCAGCCTCTAGTGTTCCGGGCCTCACGAATTCGCATCGCTGCAAACGCGTTTGC
Source organism: Agrobacterium tumefaciens (assembly GCA_025559845.1). Lineage (NCBI taxonomy): Bacteria > Pseudomonadati > Pseudomonadota > Alphaproteobacteria > Hyphomicrobiales > Rhizobiaceae > Agrobacterium > Agrobacterium tumefaciens. Next base: position 1,935,743 of record CP048469.1, on the reverse strand, counting down.
GCAGTTCCCAGTGTCGTGCTGGACAGCAAGATTGCAATACACGAGAACACAGTTGTTATCTTACTGCTCATGGGTTTCCTCCCTTATTGGCAGTGTTAACCGCATTCTCCAAGGTATATTAAGGGAATGTTATCCACAATATACTGCTATTCTGTGGTTATTTCGCTCATGTCTCTTGACTATAATCCTATTTAGTTATGTTTTTTGCTGTATTACTCGAAAGTATTATTCTGTTTTGAGGATATTTTTCTAATTTATTGCCTGTTTTTTAATCGTCGGCTGCGGGTTTGTCTGTCTTGGAATATTTGTTGCGCCCGGTGTTTTTCCCGATTTGGCACATATCAGAACGGGCTAAATTAATTTTTTTTTGAAATTTTGGGCTAATCATGCCAATAGGTGAGCCTTAGGCGCGTTTCAGGGGTGTTTTTTAGTTCGAGTACGACGTGACGTCGGGTCACCTTCAGTCAATGCCTAATTTGTTCATGCGTGAGTCGGACGGCATCAGGCCAGTCCATGAATCACAAGGCTTTCTCGAAGGAACTGACATAATCATGAAGATTTCTGTTGTTGCATTCGCTCTTCTGGGCGCGATGACGTTTGGCGCAAACGTTTCTGCTGGCGAGCTTCCAGCCAGTCGCTCAATCACCGCACCGGAGGGCTTTTCCTCCGCCTGTCAGCGTTATGGCTGGCTGTGCTCGGCGAAAGCCGGTCAAAAGTTCACGGACGAGCAGGCGCTCGATCTGCTGAACAAGGTCAATCGCAAGGTCAACAGTGCCATCAAGCCGGTCGATGATGCGATCGTTTACGGTCGGAGCAACTACTGGTCGCTGCCGAAAGACGGGCGTGGCGATTGCGAAGACTATGCCATGGCAAAAACCAAGGCGTTGCTGGATGCAGGTTTCCCGTCCAACAAGATGTCGGTTTCCGTTGTGCTGGACCGGAGCGGCAACAACCACGCTGTGCTTCTGGTGCGGCTGTCGGACGGCGAGTACGTTCTCGATAATATGAGCGGCTCGATCAAACCCTGGAACCGTACTGGCTACACCTATCTGGCACGCCAGAAATACGGCAACAAGTCCGCTTGGGAAGTCGTTCTCGCCGGACCGCGCGCTGGCCAGTTCAGCGAAATCTGAGCCTCTTCCATTGAGGTGGCACCGGATCTGAAAGCCGCTACGCGGTTTCGGTTGATCCGGTGCGGTAGGTTTGACCTCTCGTCCTGAGGGACAATGTCGAGGTCGTGCCGCGTTCCTTATCGGTCACGCAGTCTGAGTTCATCGGTCTGCATTTGAAGTGAACCGAGAGTGGACAGGAAACTCATGCCGAGAAGGCTCTGCTCAAGCTGGCCTTGCTGGGCCACCAGGGCTGGAATGTTTCTCCGGGCGATGGGGCCGATGCTGATTTCCGACAGACTGACGGGTGCTGCAGATGTGCGGCCATTGGCCGTCATGACCGGCACGGAATAACGAAGGTTCTGCGTATCGATGCCGATGGCGGCGGCGTCCGCATTGGCGAGTACGATTGAACTTGCCCCGGTATCGACCAGCATGTGGATCGTCTTGCCGTCTATCGTGACATTGGCTTCGAAGTGGCCGCTCATGGATTTGTGCAGCACAATTTCCTCCGTGCCGTCAGCAGTCGTGATGACGACGGCGCGGCCCGGTATCAGTCCGCCCACCAGGCGATTGCCGAAAGCCTGGAGATCGTACCGGTAGAGATAGACGGAGACGAGACCGAGAATAATCACCAGCCAGATTGCCAGTTGCCGGATGACGGAGGCAAGGCTGCCGCGGCGTCCGGCCAGAATGCCGGCGGAGAGAAGGGCGGCTATCGGCACCAGATAGACCATCTGGCCAAATTGTTCGTTGTTGATGCCGAAGGTTCTGCCGCTGTCGTGATTGATGAGAAGAAGCCCAAGGCCCACTGCCAGGACCAGAAGGATGAAGGTGAGCCTGTTCATGCGGTGCTTTTCTCCTCGGCGGCGGTTTCTTCAAACAATGCCAGTCGCGCGGGCAGGGCGGTCATGATGGCGCTGCGTTCCTTGTCGCTATAGCTCGACCAGCCGCCGATTTCCGACAGCGTTCGCCCGCAGCCGATGCAGAGGCGACCGGCGGTATCGAGCACACAGATATGACGGCAAGGCGTTTCCATAGGGATCTATATCAGGGGGTCAAATGGCGATGGCAAGGGCAACCAGAATCACGATCTCCGTGATCTGCTGGCAAGCGCCGATCGTATCACCCGTATGCCCGCCGATTTTGCCGAGACACAGGCGGTTAAACAGGATCATGGCCCCACACGCTGTCGCCAAGACGACAACCAGCGACAGTGCCGGCAGGGTGTGCAGCGTAAACATTGCCACGAGGAACAGGCCGGTTGCGAGGGCGATATTGCGCTCACTCTTTCCCGGTTGCCCGACGGAGGCTGCAACGCCTGTGGGGCGTGCAGGCGCAAGTGTCTGCCAGTGCCACACCATGACGGCGCGGCTAGCGACGGCCGCTGCGATCATGCAGGCGGCGGCGGTTTTGGCAGGCAGATAAGCGATCAGTGCGCCAAGTGCAGTGGCGCGAAGCGCAAAGGACAGGATCAGTGCGATGGCGCCATAGGTGCCGATGCGGCTGTCCTTCATGATATCAAGGACTTTTTCAGGCGGTTTGCCGCTGCCGAAACCATCCGCCATGTCGGCCAGCCCGTCTTCGTGCAATGCGCCGGTCATCAGTGCCATCACGGCAATGGCGATCCAGCCCGTCATGTCGGCGTCGACATCAAAGGACCCGAGCACTGCGATGACGGCTGCAGCGGGCAGGGCAATGAGCAGGCCGGCTGCGGGGAAGGCGCGCGCCGTGCGGCGCATCGAGCCGTCGTCATCTTCAAAGAAGCGGGATGAAACCGGGATGCGGCTGAGAAAGGCCACGGACCGCATCACATCTGTTATAAAATCCCCGGCCTTCATGCTCTCTCCACTGCTTCGCGCGCATTTCCGGTTGTTCCTCAACGCGTCCGCGATTATGAGAGGCGCAACAAAGACCGATTTGTCGGAAAACACAAGTTTCCGGATACACGAGAAAGACTGATACCATGAGCATGAGCGGAATGCCCTTCGATGATTTCCGCGCGCTGCTGCGCGAGCTTCCCGGACCTGAGACGCATGCACTGGTCGCGGCCAAGGAGCGCAACGCGCAACTGACCAAGCCTGCCGGCTCGCTCGGGCGTCTGGAAGAGATCGCCATGTGGCTGGCGGCATGGTCCGGTCGCGCACCGGCGGTCAATCGTCCGCTGGTGGCGATCTTCGCCGGTAATCACGGTGTCACGCGCCATGGCGTTTCTCCTTATCCGAATTCCGTCACGCAGCAGATGGTGGAGAATTTTGCCGCCGGTGGTGCTGCGATCAACCAGATCTGCGTTACCTTCGATCTTGGCCTGAAGATCTTCGATCTGGCGCTCGATTATCCGACCGGCGATATCACCTGCGAGGCTGCCCTTTCCGAGCGTGACTGCGCCGCGACCATGGCGTTCGGCATGGAAGCGATCGCAGGCGGTACGGATCTGTTGTGCGTGGGTGAAATGGGGATCGGCAACACCACGGTTGCGGCCGCGATCAACCTCGCCCTCTACGGCGGCACAGCGGAAGACTGGACGGGTCCGGGCACCGGTGCCGATGCAGAGACGCTGGCGCGCAAGGTGGCAGTGGTCAAGGCGGCTGTCGAATTCCACAGGGATCATCTGTCCGATCCGCTCGAAATCATGCGCCGTCTCGGCGGCCGCGAGATTGCTGCAATTGCCGGCGCGATCCTTGCCGCACGCGTGCAACGTATTCCCGTTCTGATCGATGGTTATGTCGCAACTGCCGCTGCCGCGCTTCTGAAGGCTGCCAACCCTTCGGCACTCGACCATTGCCTGATTGGTCATGTCTCGGCAGAACCGGGCCATCTGGCGGCCATTGAAAAGCTTGGCAAGACGCCGCTTCTCGCACTCGGCATGCGACTTGGCGAAGGCACGGGTGCAGCCCTTGCCGCCAGCATCGTCAAAGCCGCTGCCGCCTGCCATTCCGGCATGGCAACCTTCGAGGCTGCGGGTGTCGATACCCGCATCAACCACTGAGGACGAGCATGGACGCGATGCCGCAACCGCCAGGACAAGAGCCGGTCTTCCGTAAGGAAAAGGGCCTGCGCCACCTATTTGCCGCTGCGCGCTACTCTGCGCAGGGGCTGGGGCGTCTCTGGCAGGAAGCGGCGTTCCGGCACGAGGTTCTGGCGTTTGGTGTCGGCGTGGTGCTGCTTGTGCTTGTCGGCGCGCCCTTTGTCCACTTCCTTGTCTTTGCTGTCCTGATGCTTCTGCTCTTCGCGGTCGAAGCCCTGAACACCGCCATCGAGGAAGTGATCGATCGCATCTCGCCTGAATTTTCGTCGGTGGGACGTCACGCGAAGGACCTTGGCTCCTTCTCCGTCTTTTGCCTTTTGACGGCAAACGGCCTTTTCATGCTCTATTCGCTGGTAACGTCGCTGTTCTTTTAACGGCGGTATTTTGGAGAGGAGGCGAAGGGCGACAACGCTTCGCCTCTGGCCTTCCGTTCAGGCGAAGGAGCGCCGGCGCGGCTGGACTGCGTGGGTTTCTTCAACCGCAGGCAGGCTCTGCATCACGCGTTTTGCCGGCAGGATGGCAATGCCCTCCGTACCTTCGCGCAATTTCGATTTCAGAATGAACTGACCGTCGTGCTTGGCAAGAATGGCCTGCACGATCGGCAGACCAAGGCCCGTTCCCTGTTCGGCGCTTTTGATCGCGATCGATCCCTGACCGAATGCGGAAAGAACGATCGGGATTTCGTCTTCGGGAATGCCGGGTCCATTATCCTTGATCGACACATATTGTCCGCCGCCAGCCGTCCAGCCCGCCTTGACGAGGATTTCACCGCCCTGCGGCGTAAACTTGACGGCGTTGGACAAGAGGTTCAGCACCACCTGGCGTATCGATTTTTCGTCCGCCCAGACCTGCGGCAGGCTGTTTTCGAACTGCTGCGCGATCTTGATGTTCTTGGTGCGGGCACGCAACTGGATCATGCCGATGCAATCCTCGGCAATTTCAAGAAGCGAGATTGCCTCTTCATTGAGGTCGTAACGGCCTGCCTCGATACGGGAGAGATCGAGGATTTCGTTGATCAAGTTGAGAAGGTGCTGACCGGAACGATGAATGTCGCCCGAATATTCCTTGTAGAGAGGATTATTGAGCGGTCCCAAAACCTCCGACGCCATGACCTCCGAGAAGCCAAGGATGGCGTTCAGCGGCGTTCTGAGTTCGTGCGACATCGACGCGAGGAAGCGTGACTTCGCCAGATTGGCCTCTTCAGCGCGTCGGCGGGCCTCGTCGGACACGGATTTCGCGACCTCCAGTTCGGCAATCAGGTCGTCCTTCTCCGTCTGATAGGAGAGCAGCTTGACGCTCGACTGGTAGAGCCTGCTGGTGATGCGGTGGCAAAACAGGATCGCCATGCCGAACATCAGGGCAAGGCCGACGTCGAACGGATCACGGGATATGGACGCGGTGACCGACAGTGCCGCAAGCACCGGCAGGAAGGTCATGTAGGTGGCGCGCCGAAGCATGAAGCTGACCATCGCCGTCAGCGAAAGCGCGATCAACAGGGTCGAGCCCTTGTAGAACAGCATCAGGCTTGGGTCGGTCGATGCCGGCTCGGCAAGCGAGAACATTGCCCAGACGCAACCGATGACAATCTGCGTGCCGAGGAAAAGGCTGCGCCAGCGCGGCAGATTTTCCGTCGTAATGTCCTGTTTGGACGCTCTCTTGACCAGGATCAGCGAAACGGCGTGCGCGCTCAGCGCCAGCAATGACCATATGATGAGTTCGACGTCACGGGTGATGTAGACGCCGATGATCGAAGCCAGCACAATGAACAGCGGCATGATCGTCGCCCCCTGAAGGGTCTCGGCGACGTGCATGGTCAGCATTTCACGCTCATAGGCGTCGCTCGACGCTCCGCCCTGTTGCAGGCGCTCGCGCGTTGCCTTTACGGTGTCGAAAACCGCCTTGTTGCGGTGTTTCCTGGACCGGTCGACGATGATCTTGTCGGTGGACGTGCTGACGCTTCTACTCATTGTGACTACGCAAATGACATGAACGCTTGCAGCCTAAGAGGAAAATCTTAAGAAGATGCTGCCGTTAAAGGATTTGTTTGCCATTTCTGACAAGGGTTTGTTGTTATATGAGACGGAATGGAGGCAGAGGCTTCTCCCCGCTGCGGGATGGCGTGCTTTTTCTGCTGATGATGGTGTTCGGCATTCTGATTGCCGCGCGGCTCGACCAGGTCAATAGCGAGACCTATGCGGGCCGGTTTTTCGCCATCGATGGTGATACACTTTCGCAAAACGGTGAGCGCTTCCGGCTGCTTGGTATCGATGCGCCGGAACTGCGGCAATCCTGCGAGCGGGACGGCACGGTCTGGCAATGCGGCGAGGAGGCGCGTCGTTTCATGCAAGGTCTCATCGAGGGCCGCAAGGTTGCATGCTCGGGCGGTTCGAGAGACCGCTACGACCGGTTGCTGGTCTATTGCAGCGCTGATGGCAGGGACATCTCGTCTGCCATGGTCGAGGCCGGTTTTGCCGTTGCGACCGGATATTTCCAGTTCTCGGACGAGCAGCGTCAGGCGCGTCAGGAGAAATCGGGGATCTGGTCCGGCGATTTTCAGCGTCCGCAAGACTGGAGGCGGGAGCATCGCGCCGCTGAACTCGATACGCCTGCCGCTGGCGTGTTGACGATCATTCGTCATCTTCTCGGGTGGGGAAATGTCTGACATCTTGACCGATACGCCGCAGGCTTCAGATGGGCTCGATGCGTTGCGCCATCGGATCGCGGCCTGTCGGCTCTGTCGTGACACCCCGTTGAAAGGGGAGGCAGACCGTCTGCCGCACGAACCAAGGCCAGTTGCTGTGATCTCGACGAAGGCCCGCATTCTGATTGCCGGGCAGGCGCCAGGACTGCGTGTGCATGAAACCGGCCTGCCGTTCAATGACGCATCAGGCGATCGTCTGCGCCAATGGCTGGATGTGGATCGCGAGCAGTTTTACGATCGTGACCGTTTTGCCATCGTACCAATGGGCTTCTGTTTTCCCGGTTATGACGACAAGGGCAGCGATCTGCCGCCGCGGCGAGAATGTGCTCCGCAGTGGCGTAACGAGGTTGTTGCGGCAATGCCGCAGGTGGAGCTGGTCCTGACGATCGGTCAGTATGCGCAGGCCTGGCATCTCGGTTCGAGGCGTCTGAAAACGGTGACCGAGACCGTTCGCAACTGGCGCAGTTATTTCCATACCAACACGGGCCAGCGTGTTCTGGCGCTGCCGCATCCCAGTTGGCGCAATAGTGGCTGGTTGAAAAACAACCCGTGGTTCGAGCTGGAATTGCTGCCGGTTCTACGCGAGAATGTAAAAAACCTGGCAAAGTGAAACAATTTTCTGTTTTTGTCTCTGAATTGGTGTATTGAAAGGAAATTAATTCAGGAGGATAGACGCATTGGATCGCCTTGACCGTAAGATTTTGCGCATTCTGCAAGAAGATTCTACGCTGGCCGTTGCCGATCTGGCAAAGAAGGTCGGCCTTTCGACGACGCCCTGTTGGCGGCGTATCCAGAAGATGGAAGAGGATGGGGTCATTCGTCGCCGTGTGGCCTTGCTCGATCCGGCCAAGGTCAACACCAAGGTTACGGTCTTTGTTTCCATCCGCACCGCATCCCACTCGATTGAATGGCTGAAGCGTTTTTCCGAGGTGGTTTCGGAGTTTCCGGAAGTCGTCGAATTCTACCGCATGAGCGGTGACGTCGATTATCTGCTTCGTGTTGTCGTGCCTGATATCGCCGCCTACGATGCGTTCTACAAGCGCATGATCGCCAAGATCGAAATTCGTGACGTATCCTCGGCCTTCGCCATGGAGCAGATCAAATATACGACCGAACTGCCGCTTGATTACATGATGCTGGACAATCCGAAGTCCGGCGAAGAATAACTCCGGTCGCGGTCACGTCTGACGTTTTGCAATGCCCTTTCCGATATGCGGGGAGGGCATTTTTCGTTGTTTGGTGCACAGTTCTTAGCACCCTCGATACAAGATCAGTTCAGCGATGCCGCGACGGAGAAAAAAACGTATTCTTCTCACGTCGGCAAATGCGCACATTCAATTCCATTGGGGCGCGATCCGCGCAAAGCATTAATTTGATAAAATCAGTGGAATATCTACGCTTTTGAGGTGCGATGAACGCCAACAGCGAGGGATATCCAGCATGCTGACACGACGCGGAACATTGGGATTGATTGCAGGCGCAACAGGAGCGGTCTTCTTGCCTCATGTCAGGCGGGCTGCGGCAGCGACGACAACGTTGCGCATCGGCTGGCAGAAGAACGGTGTGATCGCGCTCGCCAAAAGCCAGGGGGCGCTTGAGGCGCTGTTGAAGGATCGTGGTATCGAAGTGAAGTGGTCCGAGTTTTCCTCAGGGCCGCCGCTTCTCGAAGCGCTCGGCGCCGGTGCTCTGGATATCGGCCCGACCGGCGATGTTCCACCGCTCTTTGCACAGGCCGCCGGTGGCAATTTGCGTTACGTCGGCACCTATAAGGGTGCGGCCGGTGGTTCGGCTCTTCTTGTCCAGAAAGAGTCTCCCATCAGGACGTTGGAAGACCTCAAGGGCAAGAAGGTGGCCTTCAAGCGCGGTTCCAGTGCTCATAACGTTACGGTCAAGGCGCTGAGGAAAGCGGGCCTGACACTTGCCGATGTCACCCCCGTTGATCTTGCCCCGCCGGATGCGGCGGCGGCTTTCCGCTCGGGCAGTATCGACGCGTGGTCGATCTGGGACCCGTATTTTGCCGTCGCTGAAAAGGAGCCGACAACGCGTGTGCTGGCAACGGCGGAAGGCATTGTCGATCCGTGGAGCTACTTCCTTGCCAATGGCGATTTCGTCAACGAAAATCCCGACCTGATCCCGGTGATCCTGAAAGAGCTGGCAAATGTCGGCGCCAAGGCGCAGGCAAACATCGATGCCACGGCGAAATCGCTCTCTGTCATCACGGGCGTTCCGGAGGATGTGACGAAGGTTTCGTTGACGCGTCCAGGTGCTGATCTTGGTCGGGTGTCGACTGTGCCGGATGAGGCGATAGCTTACCAGCAGGCACTCGCAGACGAGTTCTATGATCTGAAGATCGTGCCGAAGAAACTGAATGTCGCCGATATCATCTGGCGTCCGAAAGCAAGCTGACGCATCCGCGTTCGGAAAAGAGAGTCAATTCAGTGGGCTGGGGTGTTCTGCTGAAAGTTTGCATCATGGGAGGCGCTCCCGTTTTCGGGAGCGCCTTGACCGTCAGCCCTTGAGCTTTGCGATGACCAGGTGGCCGGGGGTCGGGTTGCCATCCTGCATACGGACGTTGATGTCGGTGACTTCGATGATTTCGAAACCGGTGGCGGCAAGGCGATCGCGCACATAGCTTTCGGCATGGGCAAAGCGCTGGTGCGGACCGACGATATAGGGTCGGCCAGCCATGACGTCGTCTGGAAGCGTTTCCGAGGAGAACACCAGAATGCCGCCGGGCGTCATATTTTCCGCAGCTCCGAAGAACAGCGGCTCCAGCGCGCCGAGATAGGGCAGAACATCGGTTGCAGCCACGAGATCGAAGGGCTCGTCATCATTGTCTTCGAGGAAATCTTCCGCTTCCGCCACGTAGAGCGTTTCGTAGATGTCCTTTTCGTGGGCGATCTCGACCATGTTTTCGGAAATGTCGATGCCGGTGATGTCATCGACCATGTCGCGCAGGGCTTCGCCGGTGAGGCCGGTGCCGCAGCCCAGGTCGAGGAGGCGCTTGAAGGGGCCGAGCTCGAGTGTCTGGAAGCGCTGGCGCACCATCATCGGTACGGCATAGCCAAGCTGCTCGACGAGAATGTCCTCGAATGCTTCGGCGTGCTGGTCGAACAACGTTTCGACATAGGCGTCAGGTGCTTTTGGTGGTACTTCGCCACGTCCCATGGCCGCGATACGGACCGCTGCGCCACCGTGATCCTCCGGATCGATGGCGAGAACCTCTTCGTAAGCCTTGACGGCAGCGTCCACGTCGCCCGCCTTTTCCAACGCAAGTGCGCGATTGTAGGCTTCGGCGAGTGCCTCTTCGTCAATTTTCTGGTTTTTCGTCATGGTGCGGGTCCATCAGCGTCTTGGCACATCGTCTCGGAAATCAACGTCGATTTGCAAGATAAAGGATGCGCGGATTTTAAGGTTCAGAGCATCTCATGCCGTCGTCTTTCAAACGGACGGCGCTCTGGCTGACGTCTGCTGTAAGCCGCAACAGTAACGGGCGCAATATCTATATGCTGTTCACGCTCAGTGGATGATGAACTCTCCTTTCAGGGCACGCCATTCCTGTGCGGATATTACCTGCCGGTGGACATAGCGAACCGAGTGCAGCGGCCCGTCGAGCTTTTCCTGCCAGAACTTAAGGAAACCACGCATTTCAGGGAAATCCGGTGCAACATCATAGTTCTGCCAGACATAGCTCTGGAGAACCAACGGGTGATCGGGCATGCGATAGAAGATCTGGGCGGTTGTCAGGCCGTAGCCCTTCAGCATCATTTCCATGTCTTTGTTCATGAAGGCTGTTCCCATTCTTGTTGTTGCCGATTTCAGCATTTGCGCTGTATCGGATACGGGAGCATGACATGGTTAATTCACCCTTGCCAATGGCCTGGATTGTCACAAAATATTTATATTTTTCATAATGTTAGCAGCGTTTGTTGGTGAGTGCTGCCAACGTTCGCCCTATCGCTTCAGATGGCGCGTAAGACGCGCTTCGAGCCATGCCCAGACGTGCCGCAGGGTTTCCACGATCGCCAGGTAGAAGATCGCTGCCCACAGATAGGTCTGATAGTCGAAGGTGCGGGAGAAGGCGTAACGCGTCTGTCCCATCAGGTCGAACACCGTGACGATGGAAACTACGGCCGACCCCTTGATCATCAGAATGATCTCATTGCCGTAAGGGCGAAGGGCCACGATCAGTGCCTGCGGCAGAATGACCTTGCGGAAGGTCACGAGTTTCGACAGGCCGAGAGAGGCTGCACCCTCGTGCTGGCCGCGCGGAACGCTCTGGATTGCGCCACGCAGGATCTCCGCCTGATAGGCGGCGGTATTGAGCGTCAGCGAGAGGAGGCCGCAATACCATGCTTCGCGGAAGAACCACCAGAGGCCGACACTCTCCAGCCCGTGACGGAAGCTGCCAAGGCCGTAATAGATCAGGAAGAGCTGCGCCAGCAGCGGCGTGCTGCGGAACACATACACATAGGCATAAGCGAGCGAGCCTATGAACCGGTTTTCGGACATGCGACCAAAGGCAATCGGCACGGAGACGATTGCGCCGAGAATGATCGACATGCCAACCAGGGTAATGGTGGTGATGAGGCCATCGATGTAGCGCGGCCCGTATCGCTCGAACTTGTCCCAGTCCCAGCCTTCTATCATGGCGAAGATCAGCCCGGCGGCAAGGATCAGCCAGAGCGCGATGACGGCTATGCCGACGACGCGCGACAGATTGAAGGGTTTGTCGACGACAGGCGGAGCCGGACGCGGCGGAATGAGTTCCTGGATATGGCTCATCGGCGGACCTCCGACTTTTTCGACCAGCGATCGATGAAACCGATGCCGAAGGACGAGATCAGCGCCAGTGTCAGGTAAAGCAGGCAGGCAATGCCGTAGAAGAAGAAGGCTTCCTTGCTGACGCGGGCGGCAATACCGGTCTGGCGGACGATATCGGCAAGGCCGATGATCGAGACGTAGGACGTATCCTTGAGCAGAATGACCCAGAGGTTCGTCATGCCGGGCAGGGCGATCCGGACCAGTTGTGGAATGATGACGAGGGTCATGGTGCGGGCACGGGAAAGACCCAGCGCATCGCCAGCCTCATACTGACCTTTCGGAATGGCCTTGAAGGCCGAAAGCAGAACTTCCGAGGCATAGGATGAAAAGACCACGGAAAGCGCGATCATGCCTGCGAGGAAGGCGTTGATTTCAACGGGACCGGTGATGCCGACATATCCGGCGACAGATTGCAGAAGCATCTGGATGCCGTAATAGACAATGAAGAGCGTCAGCAGTTCCGGCAGTCCACGGAAAATCGTGGTGTAGATACCAGCGGCGAGACGCAGCGATTTTTCTTCAGATTGTGCGGCAAGCGCGATCAGGAAGCCGATGATCAATCCGACAGGCAGTGTCGCAAGCGCCAGCGAGATCGTGACTTTCACGCCAAAGGCAATTTCATCGCCCCATCCGGTATCGCCGCATGCAACGAGGGTGCCGTTTCCAAAAACCGAGAAAATGCCGACCGGTCCGCAGAATGGGTCGAGAAGTGTCGAGACATAGGTCCAGAACGCACCTATGGCGGAAAATGCTCCGCTCATGCCAATTTTCCCCTGCGGTCTTAAGCCGCCGTGATTGTTATCGTCACGTTTTCAAACAAAAATGGCGGAAGGGCAAGCCTTCCGCCATCAGATTTCAACAGATCGCGTAAGGCTTATTCGCCGTAAACGTCGAAATCGAAGTATTTCTTGTTGATTTCCTGGTATTTGCCGTTGGCGCGGATCGCGGCAATAGCAGCCGTGAACTTGTCGGCAAGAGCGGTTTCACCCTTGCGGACAGCAATGCCGGCACCGTTGCCGTTGATTTCAGGGTCAACCTTCAGCGGCGTCATGATCTTGCAGCATGCACCGGCATCCGACTTCAGCCACTCGGACAGAACGACGATATCGTCGATGACGGCATCGATACGGCCGTTCGAGATGTCGAGCTTATACTCGTCTGCGGTCGGGTACATTTTCAGGTCGGAATCCGGAAAATGCTTTTCGGCATAGTTCGAGTGGGTGGTGGAGCCCTGCGCGCCGAGCGACTTGCCCTTCAGGTCTTCGACAGACTTGATCGGCGAATCCTTCGGGACGGCGATTGCCGGTGGGGTGTTGTAATATTTCTTCGAGAAGTCGACCTTCTGGAGACGCTCAGGCGTGATCGACATGGACGCGATGATGGCGTCGAACTTCTTGGCCTGCAAGGCGGGAATGATACCGTCCCAGTCGTTGGTCACGAAGGTGCATTCGGTCTTCATTTCTTCGCACAGCGCCTTGGCGATGTCGATGTCGAAGCCGGTCAGGGTGCCGTCGGCTTCAAGATTGTTGAAGGGCGGGTATGCACCTTCGGTGCCGATGACGAGCTTGTCCTGCGCCATGGCAGCGCTGGAAAACAGCGAAATGGCGGCGATCGATACGGCTGCGAGCAGACGGGTGGAAATAGGCATTTAGATCCTCTCTTTTGGTCGTTCATCTGCGGGCTGTTTTTTATCTTCAGTTGCAGACGCCTTTTGCGCGTGAGGTCGGCGGAACGGAATATCGCGTCTTCGACCTCAAATGCGCCGGCAATTATTCTTCCTGTTGGTCAAAAAATGCAACCGCAATAATTCTGCCTCCATTTCTGCCGCAGTGCTTCCACGAAAAGGCCTTGTTCTGTTCATTTCCAGTACAGAAGGCTTTGCTCATCATGGGAACCGAAGTGCGTGCATGGCGTTGTTCAGCGCCTGCACGGCAAAGAAATACAAAGCGTCTCGGTAGCGTTGACGCTGAAAAATGAAGGCAGATGAGGAAGCACCGATGCTGAACAAGAACAAACTGCTGACAGGGGTGGTCTTTCCCCTGATGTCGCTGGTGGTCGCTGTGGAACCGGCATTGGCCGGTTTTTCCGGGTCTCCGGCAGGCATCCGTTCAACCGTAGCGGCGGATACCCGCCCATTGATCCTGGCGCAGGCTGAGGCGCAGGCGCCTGCCGAGGAACCCAATCCGGAAGAAATTCCGCGCAAGAAGCGCCAGCAGGCCGAAGAAGCTCAGCCGCAGGAGCAGCGTCAGGCGGAACCCGCGCCCGAGCCGCAGCGCCAGCCGGAACCGCAGGCAGAGCAGCGTCCAAGACAGCGTGAGGCGCAGCCGGAAGCACCAGCCCCAGACCAGCAGGCGGCCCCGGAGCAGCAGCAGGAACGTCCGCGTCGTCCCGAGCGCGCGCAGCAGCAGGAAGGTGAGGGCGAGCAGCGCCCGGACCGCCCGCGCCGTGAACCGGCGCAGGAGGCAGCCCCTGCCGAGCAGCAACAGGAGCGCCCACGCCGTCCTGAACGTGCCCAGCAGCCGGAAGGCGAGGGTGAGCAGCAGCGGCCGCGCAGACAGGAGCGCGCCCAGGAACCCCAGGCCGAACAGCCGGCTGCACAGGCGCCCGAAAACGCTGAGCCACGACAGAAGCCGGATCGCCGCAAACAGCCGGTAGAGGAACAGGCGCCTGAGCAGAAGGCGCAGCCAGCCGAAAAGCCGGCCGCTCCAGAACCCGCCGCCAAGGATGCACCGGTTCCGACCGAGGCTCCGACGCCGGCACGTCCGCGTCCGCCGGAAGCACAGCCAAACCCCGCACCTGGCCAGCAGCCGTCCGAGCAGCAGCCAACGGAAGGTCAGGGCAATGCTCGCCCGGCCCCTCTGCCGGATGCACCGAACCCGCCGCCGCAGGATGGTTCAACCACAGGACAGGCCCCGGCTGGTGAAGCCGTTCCCGATCAGGTCGCGACCCCTCAGACCGAGGCGCCGCCAATGAGCAAGGAACAGCTGGACAAGGCCAAGGCGATTGCTCAGGACCCATCCAAGACTGCGGATACGGTTATTCTGCCTGTTGACAAGGGTGCTGCCGTTCTCGACAGCGACAAGGAGGTCGAACGCTCCGGCAACCGTCAGGCCCGCGAAGAGCGGCGCCGCGAACGCGAGCAGGGCGGGGATTACAAGGTTCCGACATCGGATGCCGAAGCCCAGCGCGCCGCAAGACCGGATGGCAACCCGCCGCCACCGCCTGTGAAGATGGAGGCGATCACCTCGCAGCAGGGCGAGCGCATCGATCAGCGCCCGCAATATGAGCGGCCGGATGGCGTGCGCGAATGGCAGCCACGCGAAGGCGGTCGTCGCGACAGAGACCGCGATGCGCCGATCATCCTGCAATTCGGTGATCGCGTCGTGGTTCGTGGTGACGATAACCAGCGCTTCATCCGCGATGGTGGCGAACCCTATTACGAGCGCCTGCCTGCAGGCCGGGTCCGCGAAACCGTCGAACGCCGGGATGGCACCCAGGTCGTGACGATCCGCAACCGTTATGGCGATGTCATCCAGCGTTCGCGCATCGATGATCGCGGCCGGGAATATGTGCTGTTCTATGCGCCTGAGCTGATGGATGATCCGGATCAGGATTACGTCTATCGCGATCCGGGCCTTGACCTGCCGCCGATGCGTCTGCGCATCCCTGTTCGCGATTACATCATCGATACCTCCAGCGATCCGGATCGCGATTACTACCGCTTCCTGGAACAGCCGCCGGTCGAGCCGGTCGAACGCGTCTACTCCCTCGATGAGGTACGGTATTCGGCCCGTATTCGTGACAAGGTGCGTCGTATCGACCTCGATACCATCACCTTTGCCACGGGCAGTGCGGAAATTCCGATGGCGCAGGCCCGCTCGCTGCGCAAGGTGGCCGATGCGATCAACAAGGCGCTGGACAAGAACCCGGCGGAAACCTTCCTGATCGAAGGACATACGGATGCGATTGGTTCGGATGAAAGCAACCTCGTGCTTTCTGATGAACGTGCGGCCTCCGTCGCCAATGTCCTGACGGATGTCTACGGCATCCCGCCGGAAAACCTTGCGACCCAGGGCTATGGCGAGCGTTACCTCAAGGTTCAGACGCTGACTGCGGAACAGCAGAACCGTCGTGTCACCATCCGTCGCGTTACGCCGCTTGTGCGCCCGGTTGCGCAGAACTAAGCGGTCCGCCACAACGAAAAAGGCCCGGAACCACAAGGTTCCGGGCCTTTTGCTTGAATACGCCTTTCTGCCTCAGTCGAGCGCGACCGCGATCTCTGCTGCGAGGCGTGCATTGTTCTTCACAAGCGCGATGTTGGTCACCAGGCTGCGGCCTTCCGTGATCTTGAAGATATCGCCCAGCAGGAATGGCGTGACCTCCTTGCCGGTGATTTCTTCGCGTTCGGCGTTGGAAATGGCGCGGTTGATGTAGATGGCCATCTCTTCGCTGGGGATTTCGTCTTCTTCCGGAACAGGGTTTGCGACCAGCATGCCACCGTCGATGCCGAGCTGTTCGCGGGTTGCCTGGAAATTGGCGATTGCAGCCGGGCTATTGAGCGACAACGGGCTTTTGAGACCGGAGGAGCGCGACCAGAATGCCGGGAACTCTTCCGAGCCGAAGGTCACGACCGGAACGCCCTGCGTTTCCAGAACTTCGAGCGTCTTGGGAACATCGAGGATAGCCTTGGCGCCGGCGCAGACAACGATCACGCCGGTCTTGGCAAGTTCGGTCAGGTCTGCGGATACGTCGAAGCTTTCTTCCGCACCCTTGTGTACGCCGCCGATGCCACCGGTTGCGAAGACCTTGATGCCGGCGCGTGCGGCGGCGATCATGGTTGCCGCCACGGTGGTGGCGCCGGTGCGACGCTCGGCAATCGCGAAGGCGATATCGGCGCGCGAAACCTTCATCGCATCGGTGGTCTTGGCGAGTGCTTCGAGCTGGTCCTTCTCGAGGCCGATATGCAGTACGCCATGAATGACGGCGATGGTTGCCGGCACAGCACCCTGGTCACGGATGATCTGTTCGACGCTTTCGGCCATCTCGATATTGCCCGGATAGGGCATGCCGTGAGTGATGATGGTGGATTCGAGAGCCACGATCGGCGCTCCGCGCTGCTTGGCGGCCGCGACTTCCTGTGAATAGACGATGGGGAGACGTGGGGAAATTGGACGGGTCATCTTATCTGTTCCAGATTTTTTAAAAGCGGGTTCATGCCAGTGTTTCGGCCTCGGGCACAAGTCCCGACATGAGCTCGACACCGTTTTTCGATAGATCGGGCGAGGTTGCGAAGGGCGATTGGACGGTGAGGGCTGCTGCTGCTGCCCCCAGTCGCAGCGCCTGCATGATGGTTGCGCCCTCGGCAATGGCGGAAAGATAACCGGAGGCCATGGCGTCGCCCGCACCGGTCACATCCTTCACATCGTCGACGCGGGGCGGAACGAGTGTCGCTGCCTGGTTTCGGTCAAAAGCGATCGCCTGTTTGGAGCCGGACGTGACCACGCCACCGCGCAGGCCGGTTTTTCTGAAGATATCGGGCCACTGCCGGATATCGTCGGGGTTCTCTCCGGTCAGCGCGCGCGCCTCGGCTTCATTCATGAAAAGAATGTCGATGTCCGCAAATGCCGGTTTGAGTTTGACCGCCTTGGCGGGCGAGATCGCGATCGCCGCAAGCATCTTGCCGCAGACGCGGGCTGCCAGGCCGATTGCCGTCAGCGTGTCTTCCGGCAGGTTGGCGTCGCATAGGATAATGTCGGTCGAGCGGATCGCTTCGCGCACGGACCGTACGCGCAGGCGTCGCGGCGTGAAAAGCTTGTAGAGGTCCATGTCTGCGAGCGCGATGACCAGATTGCCGTCGCGTTCCAGAATGGCCGTATAACTTGGTGTGCGGCGATCGAGGAAAACGAAAGGGGTGTCTTCGACACCGGCCTGTCGAGCCGCTGCCGCAACGGCCTCGCCAGTGACGTCTCCACCGCGCGGGCTGATGATGCGAACCTCAAAGCCGAGACGGGACAGGTTACGGGCCGCATTGAAGCCGCCGCCGCCTGCTTCTTCCATCCAGTGTCCTGGATTGCTGGCACCGGGCGTGGTTTCCGCCTCGATCATGCCGCGCCTGTCGATATGCGCTCCTCCCAGAACGAGTATCTTTTTCAACGCTTCTTCCCTTTTCTGGAGACCCGAAATCTTTCTCCGATTCGGCTGAAAAAATCGGTTCCCGGACTGTTTTTCCTGAAAGGCGACCCGAGCGGCGCCGAGAAAAACAAAAATAGAACAAATGACTTATCGCTATTTGTTTTCAATGTTCTGGCGTCGCCTTGCGAAATGAGAACAAATAGGGTACATACCGTTTCCATACTGCTTCATTGCCTGCGTGGCTTCAATAACCTAAAGGTGTTTCAGATGGCACAAAATTCTTTGCGTCTCGTAGAGGATAAATCGGTGGATAAAAGCAAGGCACTGGAAGCGGCGCTCTCCCAGATCGAACGTTCGTTCGGCAAGGGATCGATCATGAAGCTCGGTTCCAATGAAAACGTAGTCGAAGTCGAAACCGTATCGACGGGTTCGCTCAGTCTGGATATCGCGCTCGGAATCGGTGGTTTGCCGAAGGGGCGTATCATTGAAATTTACGGGCCGGAAAGCTCGGGTAAAACGACGCTGGCGCTGCAGACCATTGCAGAAGCCCAGAAGAAGGGCGGCATCTGCGCCTTCGTGGACGCCGAGCATGCGCTCGATCCGGTCTATGCCCGCAAGCTCGGCGTTGATCTGCAGAACCTGCTGATCTCGCAGCCGGACACGGGTGAACAGGCGCTTGAAATCACCGACACGCTGGTTCGTTCCGGCGCCGTTGACGTTCTCGTCGTCGACTCCGTTGCGGCGCTGACGCCACGTGCGGAAATTGAAGGTGAGATGGGCGACAGCCTTCCAGGTCTTCAGGCCCGTCTGATGAGCCAGGCGCTGCGCAAGCTGACTGCGTCGATCTCTCGTTCGAAGTGCATGGTAATTTTCATCAACCAGATCCGTATGAAGATCGGTGTGATGTTCGGTTCGCCTGAAACCACGACAGGCGGTAACGCGCTGAAGTTCTACGCCTCAGTGCGCCTCGACATTCGTCGTATCGGTGCCGTCAAGGAACGCGAAGAGGTTGTCGGCAACCAGACCCGCGTCAAGGTCGTCAAGAACAAGATGGCTCCGCCCTTCAAGCAGGTCGAATTCGACATCATGTATGGCGAAGGTGTTTCCAAGACCGGTGAGCTTGTCGATCTCGGCGTGAAGGCCGGCATCGTCGAGAAGTCCGGTGCGTGGTTCTCCTACAACAGTCAGCGTCTCGGGCAGGGCCGCGAAAACGCCAAGACCTTCCTGCGCGATAATCCGGCGGTTGCCAATGAGATCGAGCTGGCGCTGCGCCAGAACGCTGGCCTGATCGCCGATCGCTTCCTGCAGAACGGTGGGCCTGACGCCGGTGAAGGTGACGATGGCGACGGTGAAGGCTGATCTGCTTCGAGATTGGCCTGAATTGTAGTCTCTCTACTTCCGTTTCTGAGATTTGGACCGCGCGAACTTGTTTCGCGCGGTCGTTTTTGTTTTGCCAGGGCGTCATGCTACGCTCAACGGCTGGACAGGGCGGAAAGCGGGCGATAAAAGCCAGTGATTTTATAATATGGCCGTCCGCATGGGATGGCGATGATGGACTCCAGCTATAGCGGTGTGTGGGCATGAGCGGTGTGAATGAAATTCGGTCGACGTTTCTCGACTACTTCAAGAAGAACGGGCACGAAATCGTGTCTTCCAGTCCGCTGGTTCCGCGTAACGACCCGACGCTGATGTTCACCAATGCGGGCATGGTGCAGTTCAAGAACGTTTTCACCGGTCTTGAGAGCCGCCCTTATTCCACGGCAGCGTCGGCGCAGAAGTGCGTTCGCGCCGGTGGCAAGCACAACGACCTCGACAATGTCGGTTACACGGCACGTCACCACACTTTCTTTGAAATGCTCGGCAACTTCTCCTTCGGTGATTATTTCAAGGAAGAAGCAATCAGCCACGCCTGGAACCTGATCACTGGCGAGTTCGGCATCGACAAGAACCGCCTTCTCGTGACGGTCTATCACACCGACGACGAGGCTTTTAATCTCTGGAAGAAGATCGCCGGTTTCTCCGACGACCGTATCATTCGTATTCCGACCAGCGATAACTTCTGGGCGATGGGCGATACCGGTCCTTGCGGTCCCTGTTCGGAAATCTTCTATGACCACGGTGATCACATCTGGGGTGGCCCTCCCGGTTCGCCGGATGAAGATGGCGACCGTTTCATCGAGATCTGGAACCTCGTCTTCATGCAGTACGAGCAGATTACGAAGGAAGAGCGCATCGATTTGCCGCGTCCGTCGATCGACACCGGCATGGGCCTGGAACGTATTTCCGCGCTGCTTCAGGGTAAGCACGACAACTACGACACCGACCTGTTCCGTGCTCTGATCTCGGCGTCGGTCGAGGCAACCGGTGTTCCGGCGGAAGGCGAAAAGCGCGCCAGCCACCGTGTTATCGCCGACCACCTGCGTTCGTCCGCCTTCCTGATTGCCGATGGCGTTCTGCCGTCGAATGAGGGTCGCGGTTATGTTCTGCGCCGTATCATGCGCCGCGCCATGCGCCACGCCGAACTGCTCGGCGCGAAGGAGCCGCTGATCTGGAGGCTCCTGCCTGCGCTCGTTCAGCAGATGGGCCGCGCCTATCCGGAACTCGTGCGTGCAGAAGCGCTGATTTCCGAAACCCTGAAGCTCGAGGAAACCCGTTTCCGCAAGACGCTGGAGCGTGGTCTGTCGCTGTTGTCTGATGCAACTGTGGATCTGTCCAAGGGCGGCATGCTCGATGGCGAAACCGCCTTCAAACTTTACGACACCTACGGCTTCCCGCTCGATCTGACGCAGGATGCTCTGCGCGCTCGCGGTATCGGCGTCGACATTTCCGGCTTTACTGACGCCATGGAGCGCCAGAAGGCGGAAGCCCGTTCGCATTGGGCCGGCTCCGGCGACAAGGCGACCGAAACCGTCTGGTTCGAGCTCAAGGAAAAGCTCGGCGCAACCGAATTCCTCGGCTACGACACGGAAACGGCTGAAGGCGTCGTGCAGGCAATCGTCAAGGACGGCAAGTCGGTTGACGCCGCCGCTGATGGCGAAGCCGTTCAGGTCGTTGTCAGCCAGACCCCGTTCTACGGTGAATCCGGTGGCCAGATGGGCGATACCGGTGTCATCAACGGCGAAAACGGTGCCTTCACCGTATCCGACACGCAGAAGAAGGGCGAAGGCCTGTTCGTGCACGTCGGTACCGTTTCGAAGGGCGGTCTGAAGGTCGGTGAAGCGGTTCAGTTGACAGTCGATCACGACCGTCGTTCGCGCCTGCGTGCCAACCACTCGGCAACCCACCTTCTGCATGAGGCACTGCGCGAGGTTCTCGGCACCCACGTTGCCCAGAAGGGCTCTCTGGTCGCGCCCGAGCGCCTGCGTTTCGACGTCTCGCATCCGAAGCCGATGTCGGCTGAAGAGCTGAAGATCGTCGAGGAAATGGCAAACGAGATCATCCTGCAGAACTCGCCGGTCGTGACCCGCCTGATGAGCGTCGACGATGCGATTGCCGAGGGCGCCATGGCGCTGTTCGGCGAAAAGTACGGCGATGAGGTTCGTGTCGTTTCCATGGGAACGGGCATTCATGGCGCCAAGGCCAACCGTCCATACTCGGTCGAGCTTTGCGGTGGTACGCATGTTTCGGCGACCGGCCAGATCGGCCTGGTCCGCGTTCTCGGTGAAAGCGCGGTTGGTGCCGGCGTTCGCCGTATCGAAGCCGTGACAGGGCAGGGCGCACTTGCCTACCTCGCGGAACAGGATGAGCGCGTGAAGGCGCTGGCATCCTCACTCAAGGTTCAGCCGGCCGATGTTCTTTCGCGTGTCGAAGGTCTTCTGGACGAGCGCAAGAAGCTTGAGCGCGAATTGGCGGAAGCACGCCGCAAACTTGCGATGGGTGGCGGTTCCGCAGAAGGTTCGGCCGGCGACGTCAAGGAAATCGGCGGAGTGAAGTTCCTCGCCAAGTCGCTTTCCGGCATCGACGCCAAGGATCTCAAGGGCCTCGCCGACGAAGCCAAGGGTGGTCTTGGTTCGGGCGTCGTTCTCCTGATTGCAGTCTCTGAGGACGGCAAGGCGAGCGCCGTTGCCGCTGTTACCGAAGACCTGACGTCGCGCTTCAGCGCCGTTGATCTGGTGCGGACCGCTTCGGCAGCGCTCGGCGGCAAGGGTGGTGGCGGTCGCGCTGACATGGCGCAGGCTGGCGGCCCTGACGGTGCGAAAGCCAGTGAGGCAATCGACGCTGTTGCTGCTGCTCTGGCTGCCTGATAACGGCATTTCATACGCATGAAAAAGGCGGGCATTGCCCGCCTTTTTTGTTTTTCAACCGGCTGCCTGCATTTCCTTGGCAGCTTCGTCGTCCAGTTGATGGGCGCGCTTGTAGGCCGTGCGTTCGCCGAGGTGGCTGACATATTCGACAAAGTGCGGGCGTTTTTCGATGGAGCCGAACTGCATGCCCCAGGCAATGTGGGAGCCGACGTAGACGTCCGCAGCGGAAAAATGATCGCCCGCCACATAACGGTTTTCGCTGACGGCGCGTTCGAGCGTGTTCATCACGTCATCATAGCTGCCACAGCCCACCATCCGCACTTTTTCTTTCGGCACCTCGTAACCCAGTGCCTTCATGCTGACAGCCATTTCGAGCGGACCGGCTGCGAA
Source organism: Agrobacterium tumefaciens (assembly GCA_025559845.1). Taxonomy (NCBI): domain Bacteria; kingdom Pseudomonadati; phylum Pseudomonadota; class Alphaproteobacteria; order Hyphomicrobiales; family Rhizobiaceae; genus Agrobacterium; species Agrobacterium tumefaciens. The sequence goes on along the minus strand of CP048469.1, from coordinate 1,913,315 downwards.
GAACATCCAGCGATAATAGAGGCCACGTGACTTTGGCGTGGGTGCGAGATTGGCGCCGGGGAACGCGTCTGCCAGATAGGCACAGATCGCGGCGGCTTCGGTAACGATCGTGTCGCCGTGTTTGATCGCCGGAACCTTGGTCATCGGATTGATCAAACGATAGGCGGGCGACTTCATCGATGTTTCGAAGCCCAGAACTTCCGTCTTGTAAGGGACCCCCACTTCTTCCAGCATCCAGCGGGCGATGCGGCCGCGCGACATGGGGTTCGTATAAAATATCAGTTCGCTCATGGCTCCTCCTCCTGAAGCGCACTTCAGAGCGCCATTGGCCCGGATGGAGGCATGGACGCTCCAACTCGTTCAGCCACGCAGCATACATGTCGGCAACCGGGATATATCTCCGGGGTCCGATAGAGGTGTGTGGCATTGTTGACCGGGCCAGTCGGGTGAAGTTCGAAATTCAGGTGGTTATTGTTGTTGTCGTGTTCAGCTTCGCATACGGCCGCAGTCGGTTGCGGAGTGTGCGCCTAGTGTCACGTCTAATCAAGATATGGTGATTCAAAAAGAAACCCGACGTTGTAACAAGCGCCTGGTCGTGAATTATTGAAGCCGCAGCCCAGACCGAAAGCATAAAAAAACCCGACCATATGGCCGGGTTTTCTGTGTCATGATCGGGAAAATCAGGCAGCCATGGCCTTCTGAAGGTTTTCGTCGATCTTGTCGAGGAATGCGGTTGTGGAAAGCCAAGGCTGATCCGGACCGATAAGGAGCGCGAGGTCCTTGGTCATGAAGCCGCTTTCAACGGTTGCAACGCAGACTTCTTCGAGCGTGCTTGCGAACTTCGCCAGGTCGGCGTTGTCGTCCAGCTTGGCGCGGTGAGCGAGGCCACGGGTCCATGCGAAGATCGAAGCGATCGAGTTCGTGGAGGTTTCCTGACCCTTCTGGTGCTGGCGGTAGTGGCGCGTAACCGTACCGTGAGCAGCTTCGGCTTCAACCGTGCGGCCATCGGGCGACAGAAGAACGGAGGTCATCAGGCCGAGCGAGCCGAAGCCCTGCGCAACCGTGTCGGACTGCACGTCGCCGTCGTAGTTCTTGCAGGCCCAGATGTAGCCGCCGGACCACTTCAGAGCGGAAGCAACCATGTCGTCGATCAGGCGGTGTTCGTAGGTGATGCCGACTTCGTCGAACTTCGCCTTGAACTCTGTCTGGTAGACTTCTTCGAAGATATCCTTGAAGCGGCCATCGTAAGCCTTGAGGATGGTGTTCTTCGTGGAAAGGTATACCGGCCACTTGCGCATCAGGCCGTAGTTCATGGATGCGCGTGCGAATTCGCGGATGGATTCGTCGAGGTTGTACATTGCCAGTGCAACGCCGGCGCTCGGAGCGTCGAAGACGTCCTTTTCGATAACCTGACCATCTTCACCGACGAACTTGATCGTCAGCTTGCCCTTGCCAGGGAACTTGAAATCGGTTGCCTTGTACTGGTCGCCGAAAGCGTGACGGCCAACAACGATCGGCTTCGTCCAGCCTGGAACCAGGCGCGGAACGTTCTTGCAGATGATCGGCTCGCGGAAGATGACGCCGCCGAGAATGTTGCGGATCGTGCCGTTCGGGCTCTTCCACATCTGCTTCAGGCCGAACTCTTCAACGCGGGCTTCATCCGGCGTGATCGTTGCGCACTTGATGCCGACGCCGTGCTTCTTGATGGCGTTGGCAGCATCGACGGTAACCTGGTCGTTGGTGGCATCGCGGTTTTCGACCGACAGGTCGTAGTATTCGATATCGAGATCGAGGTACGGCAGGATCAGCTTGTCCTTGATGAGCTGCCAGATGATACGGGTCATTTCGTCGCCGTCGAGATCGACGACCGGATTGGCTACCTTGATCTTTGCCATGAATTCCTCACCTTCGAAGCTGCGGCGCAAAAACGCCGTTATGTGGAAAAAATATCCGGTGCGGCTATAGCATCGCATGCGCGTGAGGCAAAGCCATGAGTGGCGCTTTTTTGGCTGGGCGCCATTGCTGCTTTGAACATTGCCAAACCATATTGCCGCAATACAGTCAGGCGAATCGCTTCGCCCGTCTAAGGGTCAATTCCAGGATTACATCATGCGGACCATTCTGCTCGCCACCGCCGCCATCCTCTTCTCCACCAGCGCTTTTGCTGCCGGTCCCACCGATCCGGTCCAGAAGATCATGGACATCACCGTCAAGAACTGGTCAGGCGAAGCCGAGGACTGGAAATACATCTTTGACGAGGACATGCTGACCGGACTGTTCAGCAAGGAATTCGTCGCACAATATCGCGAGGCCGCGAAAAAGCCGGCCTATGAGGCTGAAAGCGGCACGACGGGCGACCCCTTCGGTTACGATGTCGTCACCAACTCGCAGGACGGTTGCCCGTTGCAGGATGTCATCGTGGATGCTGCGCCTGCGAAGGATGGCGTGACGAACGTCACGGCAAAGTTCAAGCTGTGGGCCTGCATGGACGAGGCCGAGATGAAGGCGACAGTCGATGAAGTGAATTTTGACGTCATCGAAGAGGATGGTCGTCCGGTGATCAACGACATTCATCGTGTTGGCGATGAGGGCACGGACTCGCTGCGCGAAGAGATGGCAACCATCATCAAGGGCGAATAACGAGGGCACGTAGCCTTCCTGCTTTGATTTCCGCGCCGATCTGTGCGAGTGAGACGCGCTTTAGAGTATCGATTTTCGATACGGCGGTCTGGAAACTGGAAAACGAACGATGGCAGGTACGAACAGCGAGCTTGAACTTGTGGCGGAAGGCCCGGCGATCATTCTGGTCGAACCGCAGCTCGGAGAAAATATCGGCATGGTAGCGCGGGCGATGGCCAATTTCGGCCTCGCCGAATTGCGCCTCGTCAATCCACGCGATGGTTGGCCAAGCGAAAAGGCCCGTGCGGCCGCGTCCAAGGCCGACCATGTCATCGATGGCACCAAGGTTTTCGACACGCTGGAAGAAGCGATCAAGGATCTCAATTTCGTCTATGCCACCACGGCTCGCGAACGCTACGGCTTCAAGCCGGTGCGCGCGCCGGTCACGGCCTGCGACACGCTGCGGACCAAATTCAAGGCAGGCGAAAAGACCGGCATCCTCTTCGGGCGCGAGCGCTGGGGTCTGACCAACGAGGAAGTGGCTCTCGCCGACGAGATCGTGACGTTTCCGGTCAACCCGGCCTTTGCCTCGCTCAACATCGCGCAGGCTGTGCTGTTGATGTCCTATGAGTGGATGAAATCGGGCATGGAAGATCTGGAAGATACGGTCTTCCAGTCCGTCGAACAGCGCCCGTCCACCAAGGAACAGGTTTTTGGCCTTTTCGAGCACATCGAAGAAGCGCTCGAGGCACGTGGATATTTCCACCCGGCTGAAAAAAAGCCCAAAATGGTCGACAACCTGCGTGCCGTGCTTTCCCGGCGGGGATTTTCGGAACAGGAAATCAGCGTGTTTCGCGGCGTAATCAATTCGCTCGACCGTTTCCCGCGTCGCTGGCCCAAGCAGGCCGGAAAGACGGAAACGACAGGGGAGACGACGGAGAATGGCTCTAGCGACTGAGATGGATGCAGCAGAACTGAAGCCGGTGCTGGTGTTCGATTCCGGCATTGGCGGTCTGACGGTCCTGCGCGAAGCGCGCGTGCTGATGCCCGAGCGCGGTTTCATCTATGTCGCTGACGATGCAGGGTTTCCCTATGGCGGCTGGGAAGAGGCCGCACTGAAGGTCCGCATTCTCTCGCTGTTCGAAGAGCTCTTGCGAGACTACGATCCTGAAGTCTGCATCATTGCCTGCAATACGGCATTCACTCTTGCGGGTGCCGATCTGCGTGCGAAATTTCCGGATATGACCTTCGTTGGTACGGTGCCGGCGATCAAGCCGGCTGCCGAGCGCACCCGTTCCGGGCTGGTTTCCGTTCTGGCAACGCCGGGCACCGTCAAGCGTGCCTATACGCGTGATCTCATCCAGTCCTTTGCCTCGCAATGTCATGTCCGCCTTGTCGGTTCGGAGAACCTTGCGCGGATGGCGGAAAGCTGGATCAGGGGCGAGCCGATTTCCGACGAGGCGGTGCTGGCCGAGATCGAACCGTGCTTTATCGATAACGACGGCAAACGCACCGACATCGTCGTCCTTGCCTGCACCCACTATCCCTTCATGGCGAATGTGTTTCGCAAGCTGGCACCCTGGCCGGTTGACTGGCTGGACCCTGCGGAGGCGATTGCGCGCCGTGCCCGCCATCTGGTGCCACTCGTCCAGGGGGCGGAGCATCCTGACGGATTTGACTTTGCGCGGTTTACGTCCGGCAAGCCGGATTTCGCGACACGGCGACTGATGCAGGGTTTCGGCCTCAGCGTCTAGGTCCAAACGGCCTGTTGCTTTTTTGCATCTGTTTTTCGCTGATTATGCAATTCGAGATTGCGGCGCTTGCGCATGCGGGCATCTCGTGTATCGTGGCAATCGTCTATAACCGCTAACTATGGAGGCGTGGAATGTCTGCAAATATCAATGTACGCCTTTTGGGCGTGTCCGCTATTTCGGGCAATGTTTCCGGTGGTTATATGACCCGAGGTTCTTGCCTCCGACAAGGCTGATACGCCTGTTTTCCTTGCCATCTGGCATTTTCACATCATCTGGCAATTGAGTTGCGCGTTCGCGCGGTGCTGAGCCGCGTCCGCTCGCCTCGCATGCCGTTTTTCATCACCAGAGGACCTGGCTGCCCGTGCGGCGCCGGGATGGATTTCCTATGCATAAAAATCAACCATTGGTAGCATTTAGCCTTCCTGATGCGGTCGACCGTCTGTTCGTCGTATTCGGTGTCTGGAAAACCGTAAAAACCGTTCTGCTTGCGGCGATTGTGCCGCGTGCGCCGCCCGACAGCGTTGACGATTTGCCGGAGTGGCTGCTCGACGATATCGGCGTTGAACCTTCCGCGAGGAAGAAGCGGCGCGATTGGTCGGCTCCTTACTGGGCGCCGCGGTTCTAACGGCGCGTCATTCAACGGCCTGCACCACACCTGAGAGGTGTCGGTGCAGGCCGAATGATCGCCGCATTCTTTCCGCCTGCCGTCACGCAGGCGACCACTTGCCAGCGTGGCGTTTCCATGGCTTGCTCGCTCCGATCAACAAGGGGAGTTTCCTCATGCCTCTCGAAAACTGGCTGGCCTTCGTGGCCGCATCCGCCATCATGCTCGCCATTCCTGGGCCAACGATCCTGTTGGTGATTTCCTATGCTTTGGGCCATGGTCGCAAGGCGAGCACGGCAACGGTTACCGGCGTGGCGCTCGGCGACTTCACGGCGATGACAGCTTCGATGCTCGGGCTTGGTGCGCTGCTTGCAACGTCGGCCGCACTTTTTACCGGGTTGAAGTGGGTCGGAGCGGCCTATCTTATCTATCTCGGCATCAAGCTTTGGCGCGCGCCCGTCAGCGGTGAAATGGCCGCAGGCGAGGGGGCAACGGGTCGGGAACGGCCGCTGAAGATCTTCCTGCATGCCTATGTCGTCACGGCGCTGAACCCGAAAAGCATCGTGTTTTTCGTCGCTTTCCTGCCGCAGTTCCTGGTGCCGACTTTGCCCTTCCTGCCGCAGGTGATTATCTTTGAAGTGACATTTCTCGTGCTTGCCACCTGCAATGCGGCTCTTTATGGATTGCTGGCAAGTGCAGCCCGCAACACCATTCGCAAACCCAACGTTCAGCGCATCGTCAATCGTACCGGCGGCAGTCTGCTGATCGGCGCTGGTTTGTTGGCAATTGGCTGGAAGAGGGCTGCTTCCTGAAATGCCGCCGGTGGCGGTTTGAAATTCGGACATCCCAATGGCAGTGCCGCACATTCTTCTCGCCCTCGTTACCGTGTTTCTCTGGGGCTTCAATTTTGTTGTCATCAAGGTTGGCGTCATGGGCATGCCGCCGCTTTTGCTGACAGCCTTGCGCTATCTGTTTGCAGCCGTGCCGCTGGTGTTTTTCCTGCCGCGCCCGAAAGTACCGTGGGGCCATATGATCGTGTACGGCATGGTCATGGGCTGTTTGCAGTTCGGGCTGCTCTACACGGCCATTAAATGGGGGCTTCCGGCCGGGCTGTCGTCGCTGGTCATGCAGTCTCAGGCGTTTTTTACCATGGCGCTGGCGGTCACGATGCTGGGTGAGATTCCGTTGAAGTCCCACATTGCAGGTGCCGGCGTTGCATTTGCGGGTCTTGCCGTCATTGGCCTGGAGCGGATGACGGCTGCCGCCATGATCCCGCTTCTGATGTGCGTTGGCGCTGCGTTCAGCTGGGCGATTGGCAATATCGTCAACCGCAAGGTCGGATCGGTCAATGCGATCTCCTTTGTCGCCTGGACAAGCCTGGTGCCGGTGTTGCCGCTCGTTATCCTCTCGCTGCTGCTCGAAGGCCCGCAGGCCATCGCCGATGGCATGGCGAGTGCCAATCTGATGACGGGCTTGGTGGTGATCTACATGGCTTATGGCGCGACGATCGTGGGAGCGGGCATCTGGAGTTTCCTGCTGCTGCGTTATCCTGCCGGAACGGTTGCGCCATTTTCGCTCCTGGTGCCGATTGTCGGTTTCCTCGGCGCCTATTTTGCTTTTGACGAGCACATTACGCGTCTTGAAATCATCGGCAGCACGCTGGTTGTCGGTGGCCTGGCGCTCAACGTCTTCGGCCGTCGCCTGTCCTTTGGCCGTCGCCCGAAGGCGGTGTGAAGCACCAGCAATTCCCTGTGCATTGTTGCGATGGGCAGGGTTATTCGTTTAATTTTTTGTTAAAGAGGGTGTTCGGTCGGCCTCCATGAGAGTCGGCGTTTCATCCATTCGCAGTGCAGGGAAGTGTAAAGTGCAGGTCGGCATCGACATGGGAACACTTTCGGGCGGGCAGGCTGCCAAGCTCGATATCGAGGAATTGCTGGCCACGCGTCTGTTGGTGCAGGGCAATTCCGGTTCCGGAAAGTCGCATCTTCTGCGTCGTCTGCTGGAACAGTCCGCGCCGTGGGTGCAGCAGGTCATCATTGACCCGGAAGGTGACTTCGTCACGCTGGCCGACAAGTTCGGGCATATTGTCGTGGATGGCGAGCGCACCGAAGCAGAGCTTGCCGGTATCGCCAATCGTATCCGCCAGCACCGCGTTTCCTGCGTTCTGACGCTGGAAGGTCTTGATATCGAGCAGCAGATGCGCGCCGCCGCTGCCTTCCTCAACGGCATGTTCGATGCCGATCGCGAATACTGGTATCCGGTTCTCGTTGTGGTGGATGAGGCGCAGATGTTTGCGCCATCCGTCGGCGGCGAGGTTACGGAAGATGCGCGCAAGGCTTCGCTTGGCGCCATGACCAATCTGATGTGCCGAGGCCGTAAACGTGGACTTGCCGGTGTGATCGCCACACAGCGCCTCGCCAAGCTTGCCAAGAACGTCGCGGCTGAAGCCTCGAACTTCCTGATGGGCCGAACCTTCCTCGATATCGACATGGCGCGTGCAGCCGATCTTCTCGGCATGGATCGCCGTCAGGCGGAAATGTTCCGCGATCTGCAGCGTGGTAACTTCGTTGCTCTTGGTCCGGCTTTGTCGCGCCGCCCGCTGCCGATCGTCATTGGTGCGGTTGAAACCTCGGCGCGTTCCTCCTCACCGAAGCTGATGCCGCTGCCGGATGCGCCGCAGGATGTGGAAGACCTGATCTTCACGCCCGATCCGGAGGAATTCAACCGGCCAGTCGTTCGTCGTACGCCGCCTGCGCCGCGCCCGACAACGGATATCCTGGCGGAGCTTTCGCGATCGACGCCGGCAGCCGTCACGTCACCCTCCGAGCAGACACGCTCGAGCCAGCCCGAAATGTCCCCCGAGGAGCGGGAAGAGAAGATCGCCGGCGTGCTGATGGAAATTCTCGATGATCCGCAATCGGCCTATCGTACCGATGCCGTGCTTTATCAGGATTTTCTGGTGCGCGCCCGTATGCGGCGTATTGCCGGCACCCCCATGCCGCTGTCCGAATTCCGTCGTCAGGTGGCCATTACCCGGTCTGGCGTCGATGTGGAGATGGCGGCAAGCGAGCACTGGCAGACAGCGCTCGAGCTTTCAAAAAGCGTTTCCGACGATCTTCAAGGCGTGTTCCTGCTGTTGGTGAAGGCGGCGCTCGGCGAAGAGCCATGTCCCTCTGACGCCCGTATTGCCCGTGCTTACGGCACCCATTCGGCTCGCCGGGCCCGGCGCCTTCTCGGTTATTTCGAGGAAAAGGAACTGGTGGTCGTTCACGCCGATTTTTCCGGCAAGCGGATCGTGGCTTTCCCCGACCTCGACGCAAAAACCGCACCCGGCGATGCGGATGCGGCGGATGGAGACGTCAGTCTCGCTGCAGAATAATGAGAAAAGGCGGCTTTCGCCGCCTTTTGCATTTATGCCTTGTCGATGACCTTGTCTTCGTTGCGCGTCGCGATCAGCGAACCGATGATGCCGGTCGCCAGAATGGCGACGGTCACGCCGAGCGAAAGAGCCGGCGGGATCTTGGCGATACCCAGCATGTCGGCGACAAAGATTTTCGAGCCAACGAACACAAGAACCGCAGCCAGCGCGTATTTCAGGTAAGCGAAGCGGTGCATCAGGGCTGCAAGTGCGAAGTAGAGCGCACGCAGGCCGAGGATTGCGAAGATGTTCGACGTATAGACGATAAACGGATCGGTGGTGATCGCGAAAATCGCCGGGATCGAATCGACTGCGAAGATCAGGTCAGCAATTTCGACCATGATAAGCGCCAGGAACAGCGGCGTAACGAAGGTCTTCAGCTTACCGGTCTTCGAATCGGTTTCCTTGACGAAGAACTTTTCGCCATGCAGGGCATTGGTGACCGGCAGGTGGCTGCGCAGGAATTTCAGGATCTTGTTGTTGCCAATGTCATTTTCATCGTGGTCGGACGAAAACAGCATTTTCAGGCCGGTGAAGACAAGGAAAGCCGCGAAGAAATACAGAACCCAGTGGAAGTTTTCGACGATGGCCGCACCAGCCGCGATCATGATGCCGCGCAGTACGATAACGCCGAGGATACCCCACAGCAGGACGCGGTGCTGGTATTGGCGCGGAATGGCGAAATAGGAGAAGATCATGGCGATGATGAAGATGTTATCCATCGCCAGGCTTTTTTCGACAACAAAGCCCGTGACGTATTCCATCGCCGACTGTTGACCGGATTGGTACCAGATCCAGCCGCCGAAGGCCAAGCCGATGGCGATGTAGAAGCTGGACATCAGCATGCTTTCGCGAATGCCGATTTCCTTGGAATTCTTATGCAGAACACCAAGGTCAAGGGCCAGAAGGCCGAGAACGAGAGAAATGAAAACCGCCCACATCCATGTGGGGGTGCCGAGAAAATCCAGAAACAGGAAGTCCATCAGTCAACCTTTAGCCGGACGAGGTTGGCTTTTCGGATGGGGAACGCATATCAGAACTTAACGTGGCCCCATCCTATAGAAACTCGACATCACGTGTTGTCCGGTAACACGCCAGAGGGGCCCGAGTTCTGATCACGACGGGGAGATAGGAAGCCTTTCCGGCTTTTCAAGAGCGGAGCTGTAAAAAAACGAAAATGGCGTGTTTGACAAATTTGTAAAACAGCTATAGAAGCCGCCCCAACGCCGGGCAGTGATGTCCGGTGTGTTTCGTTGACTGCCTTGCAGTTTATAAGCTGACGTTCGGCGGTCAACATCACCGACATGTCCCGTGGCTTCTCCACAAGCGTGTGTGAGAATCCTGTCAGAGGTTCTGAAACGGATCTCAGAGGAGGGCGTGTTTCCTTAATCCGGTTTGGCAACGGACCGGCATAACCTGTTTAGAAGGAAATACGATGAGCAAGCGCGAATCGGCTAAGTATAAAATTGACCGCCGTATGGGCGAAAACATCTGGGGTCGTCCGAAGTCCCCGGTTAACCGCCGCGAATACGGCCCGGGCCAGCACGGCCAGCGCCGCAAGGGCAAGATGAGCGACTTCGGCACGCAGCTGCGCGCCAAGCAGAAGCTCAAGGGCTACTACGGCGAACTGCGTGAAAAGCAGTTCCGCGCAACCTACGACGAAGCAAACCGTCGCAAGGGCGATACCTCTGAAAACCTGATCGGCCTGCTCGAGTCGCGTTTGGACGCCATCGTCTACCGCGCAAAGTTCGTTCCGACCGTTTTCGCATCGCGCCAGTTCATCAACCATGGCCACGTCACGGTTAACGGCGTTCGCGTCAACATCGGTTCTTACCGTTGCAAGCCGGGCGACGTTATCGAAGTTCGTCAGAAGTCCAAGCAGCTCGCAATCGTTCTCGAAGCAGTTGCTCTCGCTGAGCGCGACGTTCCTGACTACATCGAAGTTGACCACAACAAGATGGTTGCGACCTACGCTCGCGTTCCTTCGCTGTCCGACGTTCCGTACCCGGTCATCATGGAACCGCATCTGGTCGTCGAATTCTACTCGCGTTAATCGTCGGGTTTTATTATTCAAGAAGCCGCCCCTTGTGGGCGGCTTTTTTGTTTGTTGCGGAAGGCTGGGTATGCAGGACATTCAGGCGATCGTCGATTCGATCTATGGCAGCATGGTGCCGCGGCTGGGCGAGGGGAAAGTCGCTGACTATATTCCCGAACTGGCCAAGATCGACCCGAAGCAGTTCGGTATTGCCGTAACCACTGTGGATGGCACGACCTATACGGCGGGCGACGCTTTGGCGCCGTTTTCGATCCAGAGTATTTCCAAGGTCTTCATGCTGACGCTGGCGCTCGGCAAGGCGGGGGAGACAGTCTGGAACCGTGTTGGCCGCGAACCGTCCGGCTCGTCCTTCAATTCCATTGTCCAGCTCGAACATGAGCATGGCATTCCGCGCAACCCCTTCGTCAATGCGGGTGCGATCGTCGTCAGCGATATCGTGCTTGCCGGACATCAGCCGCGCGAAGCAATCGGTGAACTCCTGCGTTTCGTGCGTTATCTTGCCGACGACGATACGATCAGCATTGATGACACGGTGGCGAAGTCGGAACAGGCGACCGGTTTCCGCAACATGGCGCTTGCCAATTTCATGCGTTCGTTTGGCAATATCCATCATCCGGTGGACTATACGCTGGGTGTCTATTTCCATCAGTGCGCGCTGGCCATGAGCTGCTCGCAGCTTTCCCGTGCCGGGCTGTTTCTGGCAAACCACGGGCGCAACCCGTTGACCGGGCACACTGTCGTTTCCGATCGTCGGGCCCGACGGATCAATGCGCTGATGCTGACCTGCGGCCATTATGACGGTTCGGGCGATTTCGCCTATCATGTCGGCCTGCCGGGCAAGAGCGGTGTTGGCGGCGGTATTCTCGCGGTGGCGCCGGGCAAGGCGTCGATTGCCGTCTGGTCGCCGGGTCTCAACAAGGTCGGCAATTCGGCGCTGGGTTCAGTTGCGCTGGAAATGCTGGCGACAAAAACCGGCTGGTCCGTGTTCGGGGCTTGATCTTCCCGGCATATACAGGCATTTCGAGCATCAAAGGTGGCGGGCAAGCCAAGCGAGCTAATCATGAACATTATCACGAGCATCGATGATATGCCGGATCAGGATCTGACCGGAGAGCAAAACGGCTCGCATCCGCTGTTTGCCAACGCGCCGAGTTCCGTCTCGTTCAACAAGCTGCGCAAGCGCTTGCTCCGGAACGTGCGACAGGCCTTCGAAGACTTCGACATGCTGAAGGGTCAGAAACGCTGGCTCGTCGGGCTATCCGGCGGCAAGGACAGCTATGGCCTGCTGGCGCTGCTGCTGGATCTGAAGTGGCGCGGTCTTCTGCCGGTCGAGTTGATCGCCTGCAATCTGGATCAGGGGCAACCGAATTTCCCCAAGCACGTTCTGCCCGAGTACCTCACCGGGATCGGCGTGCCGCACCGTATCGAATATCGCGACACCTATTCCGTCGTGAAGGAAAAGGTTCCGCAGGGCGGAACCTACTGTTCGCTCTGTTCGCGGTTGCGGCGTGGCAATCTCTACCGCATTGCCCGCGAGGAGGGCTGTGACGCGTTGCTGCTCGGCCATCACCGCGAAGACATTCTCGAAACCTTCTTCATGAATTTCTTCCATGGCGGCCGGCTTGCGGGCATGCCCGCCAAGCTGATGAATGACGAAGGCGACCTGATGGTGCTGCGGCCGCTTGCCTATTGCGCCGAGGACGACATGGCGAAGTTTGCCGCTGCCATGGAATTCCCGATCATTCCCTGCGACCTTTGCGGTTCGCAGGACGGGTTGCAGCGTAATGCCATGAAGGACATGCTGGCGGATATCGAGCGGCGTATGCCGGGCCGCAAGGATGTGATGTTGCGGGCGCTTGCGCACGTGAACCCGTCACATCTGCTCGATCCGAAGCTTTTCGACTTTTCGGCGCTTGCTGTCACCGAGCCGTCACATCAGGAGCGTAGGGAGGCCCACCCTCCCTTATGAAAAAGATCCTCCATGCCACTTTCTGATTCCGACCTCGACTTTCTCGTTTCCACTGTTGCCGCTGTCGGCGCGGAAGAAATTCTTCCCCGTTTCCGAAACCTGAGCGCCGGAGCGATCTCGGAAAAGTCGTCGGCTGTGGATCTTGTGACGGAGGCCGATCTTCTCGCTGAAAAACGGATTACAGCGGCACTGCTGGCGCGCTTCCCGAAGGCGCATATCGTGGGTGAAGAAGCCTATGATGCGGACAAGTCCGCTGTTCCGGCGCTAGCCGATGCGCCACTTGCCTTCGTCATTGACCCCATAGACGGCACGTTCAATTACGCGTCCGGCTTTCCTGCCTTTGGAACCTTGCTGGCGGTGACCGTCAAGGGTGAAACCGTTGCCGGCATCATCCACGATCCCGTCATGGCCGACACCATCATCGCCGTCAAAGGCGAGGGGGCTTACCTCACGCGGAAAAACGGTACGCGGGCAAAGCTCAAGGTCGCCGATCCGGTACCGCTTTCGGATATGGTCGGTATCTTCTCCTGGGGGCACAGCCACATCGATCGGCGTCCGGTGATCGCGGCCAATATGGCGAAGACCAAGATGGCGCTCTCGCTGAACTGCTCGGCGCATGAATATTGGCTGGTTTCCACCGGCAAGCTGCACTTCATAGGTCACGAGAAGCTGATGCCCTGGGATCATCTGGCCGGCGTGCTCGTTCACCAGGAAGCGGGTGGGTACACGGCCCGTTTCGACAATACCCCATATCGTCCCGGAGACATCACCGGTGGCATTCTGTCCGCGCCTGACAAGGAGAGCTGGAGAATGCTGCGCCGGGAAATTGCTGCCTTATAAATTCAAGACCACAGGAAGGATGACGCCCATGAGTATCGAACTCGACATTGCAGCGCTTGCCACCACGCTTCAGGAAGCGGCGGCGGTGGAAATTCTGCCGCGGTTCCGTAATCTGGGCGATGGTGACGTGCGTATCAAAACCGAGGCGATCGACCTCGTGACCGAAGCCGATGAGGCTGCTGAACGCCTGATCCGCGCCCGTGTCGAAGAGATCATGCCGCAGGCGGTCTTTATCGGTGAGGAAGCGGTTGCGGCGGACGCGTCGCTGCTTGGCAAAATCGCCGATGCCGATCTTGCTGTTGTGGTCGATCCGATCGACGGCACCTACAATTTCGCATCCGGCCTGCCGCTCTTCGGCGTGATGATGAGCGTCGTGTCCAAGGGCGAGACCATTGCCGGCCTTATCTTCGATCCGATGGGCAATGACTGGGTGATTGCCGAGAAGGGCTCCGGCGCGTGGCTCTGCAGCGCAGACGGTGCACAGACGCAGATGTCTGTCGTCCCGGCGCCTGAGCTGTCGCAGATGATCGGCATTGCCAATACCGGCTATTTCGATATCGAAACTCGTCGCAAGGTGCTGCTGAACCTCGCCGATGTGCGCCTGTTCACCAGCTATCGTTGCGCGGCGCATGAATATCGCCTGTTCTGCGGCGGTCACATGCACTTCCTGATGTACAACAAGCTGATGCCCTGGGATCACCTGGCGGGTACGCTGATTTCGCAGGAAGCCGGCGCCTATGCGGCGCGTCTGGACGGTTCGGCTTATCTGCCGAGCCATGTCGATGGCGGGCTGCTGCTTGCTCCTGATCAGGCAACCTGGGAGTTGCTGCGCGAGAAGATCTTCACCGTCTGAAGACGGTATCTTCCAAAAGAAAAGGGCGCGGGAAGACATTCCCGCGCCCTTTGTCTTTAATGAAATGCGTTCTTATCGCGTCGGCTTGTTGTGGGCCTGAAACAACACGCCCTTTTCACCGATCAGCACGAAGATCAGGCCGATGATCGAGACGACAAAGAAGCCGGCGACCATTGGCAGCGCCGTACCGTCGAAAGCCTGTCCGATAACGGCACCGATCAGCGAGCCGCCGACTGTGCCCATGAAGCCGATGACCGACGAGGCTGTTCCAGCGACGTGACCCAGTGGTTCCATCGCCAGAGAGTTGAAGTTCGAGCCGATCCAGCCGAACTGGAACATGGCGAGCGCGAAGAACACGATGAAGATCGCGAACGGCATCGGTTCCGGCCCCAGAACCTGCACCAGCAGCCACAGGAAGGTGATGGCGATGAAGCCAAGCAACGACCCGTGCGAGAGCTTGCGCATGCCGAACTTGCCGACCAGCCGGGCATTGATGAAGGACGAGAAGGCCATGAACAATGCGACGCCGGCGAAGGCGGCCGCAAACCATGCGCCGAGCCCGTAAATGCCCTTGTAGACCTGCTCTGCGGAGTTGATGAAGCCGAACAGGGCGCCGAAGATGAAGGTGCTGGACAGTGTGTAACAGAGCGCAATGCGGTTGGTGAGGACGATCTTGAAGCCGCCGATAACCGAACGAACCGTCAGGGGGCGTACATCATCCGGGTGCAGTGTCTCGGGAAGACGGTAATACATCCACGCGGTCACCACGGCTGCGATGACGGCCATGAAGGCGAAGATCAGGTGCCAGTCACCAAAGAACAGCACGATCTGGCCGGTGCCCGGCGCGATGACAGGCACAACCATGAAGACCATCATGATCAGCGACATCACTTCGGCCATCTGGCGGCCGCCATAGATGTCACGGACGATCGACACTGTGATGACGCGGGTTGCCGCCGAGCCGATGCCCTGGATGAAGCGCAGCATGAGCAGGCCGGAGAAGGACGGTACAAAAACAACGGCGATGGCTGAAACGATGTAGATAGCCAGACCGAAAAACATCGGCTTGCGGCGCCCGAAACGGTCCGAAATGGGGCCGTAGAAAAGCTGGGCAATACCAAAACCGAGAAGATAGGCGGAAATGACATACTGGCGATGGTTTTCGTTCTCGACGCCAAGCGACGCGCCGATTTCCTGAAGGCCGGGCAGCATGATGTCGATGGCCAGTGCATTGAGCGCCATCAGCATTGCGGCCAGGCCAATAAATTCCGTGCGCCCCATCGAGCCTGCGCGCGAAGCGGTGGATTGTGAAAGATTTGTCACAGAGTTTGCCCCAAAATAACGGCAAAGGCGTTGCATGACGCAACGCCTGGCATAGTTTTCTGACAATCAGAGTGGGCCGGTTTCCCGGCCGAAATCAGGCCGCGCCGCGGACGCTGATACCCTGTTCTTGGAAATGGTTTTGAAGTTCACCGGACTGGAACATCTCTCTTACGATGTCACAGCCACCGACGAACTCACCCTTGATGTAGAGTTGCGGAATGGTCGGCCAGTTGGAGTAGTCCTTGATGCCCTGGCGGATATCGGCATCGGCAAGCACGTTGATGCCCTTGTAGTCGACGCCGAGATAATCGAGAATCTGAACGACCTGGCCGGAGAAACCACACTGCGGGAACTGCGGTGTGCCCTTCATGAACAGCACCACATCGTTGCTCTTCACTTCGTTGTCGATCATGTCGTTGATGCCGCTCATGGGCCAAATCCTTTCAACATGCGGGTCAAGGCCGCTGCTTTGTCTTTGTTCTTAAATAACATGTCGCGACGCGATTTCCACCCACCGCAGCTAAAAAACTGCGGCAGTTGCAAACCCGTCGGGTCAGATTTTCGAACTCGTACCTTAGCGGCTTCTCTGCTTGCTGCGCGAGGAGGCGGTGCGGCGTTTGCTGACCTGCTTTCTGGCTGGTTTACGCTTGGCAGTGGAGGATGAGCTGCCGCCGAGCGCCGCCTCGATGATCGAGCCGACAATACCGCCTGCTAGCGAGGTGCTGCTCTTGGTCCTGCGCTTTGTGCGGCGGGTTTTCTTGACGCCCGTCTTTTTCAGAATCTCAGCCATGGCGCCCTTCATGACGCCGCCAACGAGCTCATCTACGATCTTGGACAAATTTTCACCGCCTGCAAAATCTACCATATTTCGGTCGTGATTTTTACTATACGTGCGTCACCCACTGTATCAAGCGATCCTTTTGGGTATTTCAAACCCAAAGGTTCTTTGTTTATGGCGACTGTGCAGTCACGGCTGGTATTTTATTTTCCCGGTTTCGATCCTCTCGATGCGGCTGCCCACCATCTGCGGTATCAACGCGCCGCTGCCCTTGCCGGCAAGACCTGGGACGTGGCCTATGAGGTGGGCAAGCTGGAGAGCACACCGGCCGGCGACCATTTCACGGTTGATGCCCGCATAGGCGAGAAAAACACGCGTTCCTCCATTTTCGTCTACGATCACAACGACATCATTTCGCATCTGCGCAGCACGTCTGTCGCGCAGCAGGTGGCCTCTGGCTTCAAGGCCGGAGCAGGGATCATCGCCGAAGGCGCTGCCGTTCGCTACTTCCGTCATGCCTGGCGGTTTGGACTGTTTTTCATTTTCCCGTTTCTCCTGATGCTGGCAGGCGGTGCCGCGACTGTTGCAATCACCTTTCTGCCTTGGCTGTTCGGCCTTTCCGCCTGGCTCTGTCTGCTGAGCGTGCCGGTTGCGGGGCTGTTCTTCGTAAAAGCATTCCTGCCGTTTGCGGAGCGTTTCCATACCCTGCATCTTTACGCCGACTGGCGGTTTGCGCTTGCGGTGGGCAGGGACGACCCATTGGCGCGTGACTGGATCGAGGACAAAGCGCAGGCGGTGCTTCTCGCCCTTGAACAGCCGTCAGAAGAAATTCTCGTCGTGTCTCACAGCATGGGTGCAAGTCTCGCACTGGCCGTGATCGGACGGGTTCTGGAATTGCAGCCGGATGCCCTCAAGGGCCGCAAGCTATCCTTCTCGACCCTTGGCGGGGCTGCGCTGCAATGCGCCTTCCTGTCGAGCGCAACGCGGCTGCGGCAGAGCATCGGAACGGTCGCGCATCACCCGGAGGTGACATGGTTCGACATTCAGTGCCTGACCGACCCCATTCATCTCTATCGCTGCAATACGGCCCATCTTGCCGGCCATGAGGATGCGCAGCAGCCCACCATCGTGCCGATCCGCTTCAAGCATTCGCTCTCGGCGGAGCGCTACAAGAAGAACAAGCGCAACTTCCTGCGTATGCACAGGCAATATGTGCTCGGCCCGGATCGCAAGTCGGGATTCGATTTTACCTTGATGACCGCCGGGCCTTTGCCGGTGGCGTCGTTTGCCGGGTTGGAGTCGCAGCAGCCACCCGTCCTGTAAGCGGCAACGCCATTTCCAGTTCTGAAAACAAGAAGGCCCGCGTGAGATGTCACGCGGGCCTTTGAGTTTCATCTTGCGGGCAGATCACTCAGGCGCAGATGTCTGAAGGGCCAGGGCATGCAGAACGCCGCCCATGTTGCCCTTCAATGCGTCGTAGACCATCTGGTGCTGTTGCACGCGGGTCTTGCCCTTGAATGCGTCAGCGACGACTTCCGCCGCGTAATGATCGCCATCACCGGCCAGATCGCGGATCGTGACCTTTGCCCCGGGGATTCCCGCCTTAATCATGTCTTCAATGTCGCCGGGTTTCATGGGCATGGTGTTTCTCCTTGATTATTCTGCAGCGACGAGAGTTTCGCCGTCCATGAATTCAGGGAACCACGATTCATAGGCCGAGTGCAATTCTTTAATCTCGACAGCACGCGCCGTGCCCAGCTTTACGCTGGAGCCGCCTGTAACGCCGATTTTCTGGCAGGAAACGCCCGATGCCTTGGCAGCCGCCTCGACCTTTTCGAGGTCGGATGTCTTGACCGTCAGAACATAGCGACCCTGGTCCTCGCCGTAGAAGCTGAGGATAGGATTATGGCCTTCAACCGCATCAACAGTTGCACCGATACCGGACGAAATTGCCATTTCGGCAACAGCGAGCGCCAGACCACCGGACGAGCAATCGTGAACGGTAGTCGTCAGTCCGTCGACGATCAGCGAACGAACGAAATCGCCGTTCTGCTTTTCGGCAGCGAGATCGACATGCGGGGCAGGGCCATCGATACGGCCGTGAATGTCACGCATGTAGACAGACTGGGCAATATGGCTGCCGAGGCCGACAGGCGCGCCAATCAGAAGAATGACTTCATCAGCCGCAGCAAAACGAATGCGAGCCATCTTGCCCCAGTCCTTCAGCAGGCCGACGCCGCCAATGGTCGGGGTAGGCAGGATCGCCTGACCGTTGGTCTCGTTATAGAGCGAGACGTTGCCCGAAACGATCGGGAATTCCAGCACGCTGCAGGCTTCGCCGATGCCCTTGATGGCATGAACGAGCTGGCTCATGATCTCGGGCTTTTCCGGGTTACCGAAGTTCAGATTGTCGGTGGCAGCCAGCGGCAGAGCGCCGGTCGCCGTGATGTTGCGCCAGCATTCCGCAACGGCCTGCTTGCCGCCTTCGAATGGGTCGGCCTCGACGTAACGCGGCGTTACGTCGGAGGAGAAGGCAAGTGCCTTCTTGTCATGACCTTCAACGCGCACCACACCGGCGTCGCCGCCTGGAAGCTGCAGGGAGTTGCCCTGGATCAGCGTGTCGTACTGTTCGTAGACCCAACGGCGCGACGAGTTGTTGGCAGAACCGATCAGCGAAACGAGCGCATCGGCAACATCGGCCGCAGGCACGTCGTTTTCCGCAAGCGGTGCGGCAACCTTGGCCGGTGTCCACGGACGGTCGTATTCCGGAGCCTGATCGCCGAGATCCTTGATCGGCAGGTTGGCAACTTCTTCGCCGTTGTGCAGAACGCGGAAACGCAGATCGTCGGTGGTCTTGCCGACAATGGCGAAGTCCAGACCCCACTTGACGAAGATCGCCTTGGCAACGTCTTCCTTGGAGGGCTCGAGCACCATGAGCATGCGCTCCTGGCTTTCCGACAGCATCATTTCGTAAGCCGTCATGCGCTCTTCGCGCACCGGCACGGTATTCAGGTCAAGCTCGATGCCGAGGTCGCCCTTGGCGCCCATTTCAACAGCCGAGCAGGTCAGGCCAGCCGCTCCCATGTCCTGAATGGCGATGACCGCGCCGGTCTTCATCAGTTCAAGGCAGGCTTCCAGCAGGCACTTTTCGGTGAAGGGGTCGCCGACCTGAACCGTCGGGCGCTTTTCTTCGATGGACTCGTCGAACTCGGCAGACGCCATCGTTGCACCACCCACGCCGTCACGGCCGGTCTTCGCACCGAGGTAAACGACCGGAAGGCCAACGCCCTTGGCTTCGGAAAGGAAGATGGCGTCGGACTTGGCAAGGCCGGCAGCGAATGCGTTGACCAGAATGTTGCCGTTATAGCGCGGATCGAATTCCACTTCGCCACCGACGGTCGGTACGCCGAAGGAGTTGCCGTAGCCGCCAACGCCTGCAACAACGCCTGCGACAAGGTGACGGGTCTTCGGGTGATCCGGAGCGCCGAAGCGCAGCGCGTTCATGGCTGCGATCGGACGCGCGCCCATGGTGAACACGTCGCGCAGAATGCCGCCGACGCCGGTTGCCGCGCCCTGGTAAGGTTCGATGTAGGACGGGTGGTTGTGGCTTTCCATCTTGAAGACGACGCAGTCGCCGTCATCGATATCCACGACACCGGCGTTTTCGCCCGGTCCCTGAATGACGCGCGGCCCCTTGGTCGGCAGCGTCTTCAGCCACTTCTTCGAAGATTTGTAGGAGCAGTGCTCATTCCACATGGCGGAAAAGATGCCGAGCTCGGTGAAAGTGGGCTCTCGTCCGATCAGGTCGAGGATACGCTGGTATTCGTCGGGCTTCAGCCCGTGGGATGCAACGAGTTCCGGGGTGATCTTGATGGAGTTTGGAATCGACATAGGTCTCACGCGGTTCGAGCCGAGGGAAGTTTCCGGTTCTTTAGCGCAAGAGGCTGATTGGCGCGACAGGAAAATGCGCGGTAAACCCAGCAAATCGCCGCTTTATGCCCTTATTCAGAACTTGTAACCGACCATCAGGCCCACTCGCGTCAGTCCGTCGTTGGGGCCGTCGCAAAGATTGGCGTGTGATGCGTGCTCGATCTGGGCCGAAATGTTCCAGTTGTTGTCAAAGCGATAGCCGATCGCGGCGTATTCGTGAAAAAGCGCCCGACAGCCGAACTCAGGGCCTGTTTCGCCGGGGTCGTTTTTCAGCTTGCCGTCATGCCACAGCCCGCCAAAACCAAGATCGATGAAGATTTTCGGATTGAGATCGAAGGTCCAGTTCACGCCGCCGAAAATGGTGTTGGCAGCGCCATCGGTGCCAATTTCAGTGCCGATGTGCAGACGGGGGCGGGCAAGCTTTTGACCGAGCGTGACGGCGGAAGCGTTGGCGAAGGGGTCGAAATATGCGGTGAAGGCGGGGAATACGCCGTCTTCGCCGCCATTGTCCGGATTGGAGACGGAGGCTGTGGTGCCAAACCGCAACTCGTCGAACACGGTGCCCTCGGCAGCCTGCGCCCCCGTCACTGCAGCAATGGGCAAAAGGGCAGACATCATAGCCAGAGCGATTGCACGCCTGGCGGAAAAGGAACCGAATGCAACCATCGAATCAATCCCCCGCTCTGATCAGGCGGAGGATGCCAGATTCGCGGGGTTAGGAAATGATCCGGTTTTCGAATTCCGCCGGCTGTTGCGCGAAAGACTCTGTTGCCGTCAGATCGGCTCAGGCAACGCTTTCATATCCTGCCGAACCATTGTCGAGGAGGCGGCGCAGAATGCCGAAGGCTTCGGTCATTTCCTGCTGCGTCGAGGGGCCGGAGAAGCTGATACGGACGCGGTGATAGACCTTCTCGGCTCTGCCGGCCTTGAACTCGTCCTCATCATCGATCAGCACGCCTTCTCGCGCAGCAGCGCTGCGGAATGTCCCGGAAAGCCAGGGTTCAGGCAGCTTCAGCCAGAGGAAGGCAATATCCGGCAGGGAATTGAACTCCATGCCGGCAAGAACCTTTCTGGCGATCGCTTCGCGCTGATTGATCTCGGCAAGACAGTCCTTGCGGATATCGTGCGCGTCACCGCTGTTGACGAGGCGGGCATTCAATTCCGCCAGCATGAACGGCAATCCGCCAGTCATCATCGAATGCGAGATGCGGATTCGCGATGAAAATTGCGCGGGGCAGGCGACCCAGCCGCCACGGACGCCGGCTGCAACAGATTTGGAAAGGCCTCCCACAACGAAGGTCATATCCGGCGCGAACTCAGCGATAAGCGGAATTTCTTCGCGGGTCATGGCGCCGTACAAATTGTCTTCGATGATCCAGACGCCGTATTTGCGGGCGATGTCGGCAATCATCCGCCGCCGCTCTTCCGGTAAGGTGGCGCAAGTGGGGTTCTGGCCGGCCGACATCAGAAAGATCATCTTCGGGTGCTGCTGGGCGCAGACCCGTTCGAAATCTTCGGGAACGATGCCCTTCTCATCCGCTTCGACCAGCGTCACCCGCCGTCCGGCAAGGGCCGCGCTGCGGCTGATGTGCGAATAGGTGAGGGGCTCGAAAACAATCCGGTCGCCGGGCGCAGTCATGGCGGTAATGACGCTCATCACGCCTGCATGCGCACCGAGCGTGGAGACGATGTTCTCCGGCTTGGGGGACCAGCCATTCTGCGACAGCCAGCGCGCGCCGGCGATGCACCAGCTATCCGGCAATGCCCTGATGTAATTGGTGATCTCGGAAGGGCAGTCTCGGGCAATCTCACCGATATGCGCGCTGATCAATGCGCTTTGGCCGATATCGGGGGCGGCCGTCGTGTTCATGCGGAATTCGCCCTTAACGTCGAGCCCGTGGCGTGTTCCACCGAAGGCCGTCGTTGTCGGCGCGGCCTGGGTCTGCGGTGTGGGAGATTTTCGTTCGTTGACATAGGTGCCGCGGCCAACCTCGCCACTGACCAACCCGCGCTCGTGTATCAGCGCATAGGCCCGGCTGATTGTACCGATTGTCACGCCCAGGTCGTAAGCGAGGTTTCGTTGTGGCGGCAATTTTGTGCCG
Organism: Agrobacterium tumefaciens; assembly: GCA_025559845.1. Lineage (NCBI taxonomy): Bacteria > Pseudomonadati > Pseudomonadota > Alphaproteobacteria > Hyphomicrobiales > Rhizobiaceae > Agrobacterium > Agrobacterium tumefaciens. The sequence goes on along the minus strand of CP048469.1, from coordinate 1,891,069 downwards.
GCGCCAAGCGTGCCATCCGAAATCGCGCCTTCAACGCTGTCTGCAAGGCGGAGATAAATCGGGCCATCGCCCTTGGTGATGTCTGGAAGCCAATTTGTCATGGTGACAATTTATGCATTGTATCTGTCTATGAGTCAATTGTATTTATTGTTTGCGTTCAATGTGAATATAAATGGAGACAATAGGTGCAATATGCGCAAGATGGATCAATACCTTTCGACAATGGATACAATTTATCCTGACGGTTACGAACGGGAACGCGTGTTCCGCGATGCCGGTGACATGGTTGCACCGGCGCCGTTTCCGGCCAGGATCGCCCGCACGTTTATTGGTCGCGTCATTGTGCGCGCATCTCAGTGGTTCATGAAGCGGTCGGGCCGTCTTGCCCTGCGCGAATTGTCCGATGAGCAATTGCTCGATATCGGTCTGACGCGTCAGGAGGCCCAGAGGGAGGCAAGCAAGGCCGATCTTCTCAACTGGCCTTCGCGATCCCTTTAGTTTTCTGTCAGCGGATCACCAGCAGACCATATCAGGTTCTGCGGCCCGGTGCCTGCTGATTTTCTGCCGGAGAGCGGCGCCTTCTTTCCCCGGCGCCTTAATGCCATCGGCAGGCCCGCCATGCCAATCCCAACCGGCCTGGCGGGTCTTTTTATGTGCGGAAGGCTGTTAGATCAGCAACCCTTGCCGCCATTTGCCCAACGCTTGACGTCGGCGGCAATGCGAGACGACATACCCTCATTCATCACAGGACCGAAAGCATCGAGCTTTGCCGGATTGCCTTCCGCCTGGACGACGAGCATCGGTCTGGATTCCGGGCTGTTGCGCGGCACGAGAAGAATGCGCGGGCGGCCGGAGAAGGAATTCAGTTCGGGTGCAAGGCGGTAGGACTTGAATGCCGGGTCGCCGGATTTGAACCAGCAGGCATTGGCGCCGAGCGCGATGCGCTCCATGGTCGGCAATGCTGCGTGGGAAACGGAACTGACCGGCTGCGGTTTGGGTTGGCAAGCGGCGAGGGCAAGGGCGGCAAGCGTCAGACCTGCGGCACGGCTGAAAGTAAAGCGAAGCAGGCGGCTCATCACGTTTATCCGAAAAATGAGAACAGGCGGGAGCGGCGGATAGCGGAACCGGTCCCGCCGCTCTGTATTTTGTCGGCCCTTTGGGCCTTGTGCGGGATCAGGCCGCGATGACGCCGAGCGCCGATGCGAACAGGCCGCGTCCGTCGTTGCCGCCATGGGCAGCTTCGATCAGGTTTTCCGGATGCGGCATCATGCCGAGAACATTGCCCTTGGCGTTGATTACGCCGGCAATGTCGTTCAGCGAGCCGTTCGGGTTGGTACCTTCGGCATAACGGAAAACGACCTGGCCGTTGTTTTCCAGGGCCTTCAGTTCGTCGGCTTCGACAAAGTAGTTGCCGTCATGGTGAGCAACCGGGCAACGCAGGATCTGGCCCTTGTCGTAAGCGCGGGTAAATTCGGTGTCGTTGTTGGCGACTTCGAGCTTCACTTCGCGGCAGACGAACTTCAACGATGCGTTGCGCATCAATGCACCCGGCAACATGCCGGCTTCGACGAGGATCTGGAAGCCGTTGCAGACACCAAGAACCTTGACGCCCTTTTCAGCCTTTTCACGAATGGCCTGCATGACCGGCATACGTGCAGCGATTGCGCCACAACGCAGATAGTCACCGTAGGAAAAGCCACCGGGAATGACGATCAGGTCGACATCGGGAATTTCCGTTTCCGTCTGCCAGATGGTCACGGGCGCCTTGCCGGAAATCTTGGTCAGGGCGGCGATCATGTCGCGGTCGCGGTTGAGGCCGGGAAGTTGAACGACGGCGGATTTCATGGACGACGGCTCCTCAGCTTAGAGAATAGCGATGGCGTAGTTTTCGATAACCGTGTTGGCCAACAGTTTTTCGCACATTGCCTTCAGGTCGGCTTCGGCCTTGGCCTTGTCTGTACCGCCGACTTCGAGGTCGAACACCTTGCCCTGACGGACCTGGCCCACACCTTCGAAACCGAGGCTGCCGAGCGCGCCTTCGATTGCCTTGCCCTGCGGATCGAGAACGCCATTCTTCAGCGTAACAGTCACCCGTGCCTTGATCACCTGATCTTCTCCTGATTTCACTTAAAACGGCAGTTACTTCACCAGAACCGGGCCAGTGCCGCGGATCGGTTCGTTTTCATTGATGATGCCAAGCCGGCGCGCGACCTCGGAATAGGCTTCCAGCAGTCCGCCCATGTCACGGCGGAAGCGGTCCTTGTCCATTTTTTCCTGGGTCTCGATATCCCACAGACGGCAGCTATCGGGAGAAATCTCGTCAGCGAGAATGATGCGCATCATGTCGCCTTCGAACAGGCGGCCGCATTCGATCTTGAAGTCGACGAGCTGGATGCCGACGCCAAGGAACAGGCCGGACAGGAAGTCGTTGACGCGGATCGCCAGTGCCATGATGTCATCAAGCTCGGCAGGATTTGCCCAGCCGAAAGCCGTGATGTGCTCTTCGGAGACCATCGGGTCTTCAAGTGCATCGGACTTGTAGTAGAACTCGATGATCGAGCGCGGAAGAACAACGCCTTCGTCGATGCCAAGACGCTTGGATAGCGAGCCGGCGGCGACATTGCGCACGACAACCTCAAGCGGGATCATTTCGACTTCCCGGATCAATTGCTCGCGCATGTTGAGGCGGCGAATGAAGTGCGTCGGAATGCCGATCTTGTTCAGATGGGTAAAGACATATTCAGAGATGCGGTTGTTCAACACACCCTTGCCGTCGATGACTTCGTGCTTCTTCTTGTTGAAGGCGGTCGCATCGTCCTTGAAGAACTGGATGAGCGTTCCCGGCTCCGGACCTTCGTAAAGGATCTTGGCCTTGCCTTCGTAGATACGGCGGCGACGATTCATATTAGCAGGTCTCTTGGTTGACGCCGATTCTGTCGGCGTTGCGTTTCTGTCTTTGAAGCGGTCCCATAACGGAAAAGAGAGAATTCTACAATGCGGGCGGCATATCTTCCCTTCGATTCTTATGGTCTGCTGCAGGTTACGCCTGAATGATACCGTCGGTCACGATTTTTCAGCAGCGGTGCTTCATGAATATCCCATTCGTCGTGAAGACGAATGCCACGAACGCGACATCCATCAGCGAAGAAAAATTATGTTTTCACGATGGCAAAGGGGAAAGCGCCTCAAAAAGCGCGCTTGCGCGTTGGTCCCGGGCTTTCCAGGTTCAGTTGCCGCCAGGGCTGCGACTGGACGAACGGGATGATTGCCTGCTGCGGTAATGGCCGGCACAGCGCATAGCCCTGCAGGTAGTCGCAGCCAAGCTTCTGCAGCACCCTGACATGGGCTGCCGTTTCCACACCTTCGGCAACAACCTTGATGCTCAGCGAGCGGCCGATGTCGATGATCGATGTCAGCAACTTGCGCTGTTCAGACGATTGCGGTGCTGTGCGCACCAGTTGCCTGTCGACTTTCAGTACGCTCGGACTGACTTTCAGAAGGCTGACGATGGAGGCGTGGCCGGTGCCGAAATCGTCGATCTCGATATCGATGCCCATGTCTCGCAACTGGCGCAGGTTCGAAATAGCCACTTCGTCGCTGTCGTCGAGGAATATCGATTCCAGCAGTTCGAAAGATACCGAGCCGGGCGGGATATCGACATTGGACAGCGACTTCATCAGTCCGGGGTCATGCAGGCGTCGCGACGAGACGTTGACGGAAATATTCGGAACATCGAGACCGGCCATATCCCAGGCTTTGAAATCCTTGATCGCCTTGTCGAGCATCATCGCATCGATCGACGAGACGACATCGAGGTCCTCGGCGATCGCGAGAAAACGATCAGGTGTCAGGATGCCTTTTTCCGGGTGCTGCCAGCGTGCCAGTGTTTCTACGCCAGCAATGTCCAGTGTCTGGGCGTCAAAACGGAACTGGTAGAAGGGGATGAATTCATCTCGTTCGAGCGCCAGCAGGATGTCATCGGACATGCGTTTGGTGTTGATGAGAATGTCCTGCGTATCGGCGGAAAAGAATTCGTAGCGGTTCCGGCCACGCTTCTTGGCGTTGTAGAGGGCAATATCGGCATTGAGCAGTATCTGCTTGACGTCCGACGTCAGACCATAGCTGCTCGCAATGCCGATGCTGGCGCCGAGGCGACAGACATGCCCCTCAAAGTGCACGGGCTTTCGAATTTCCTTGATCAACCGGTCGGCCATCAATGCGAGCTTGCGCTGATTGCCTGAGAACCGGGAGATGACAACGAATTCGTCGCCACCGACATGGGCGACAAAATCGGCATTGCGCGCGTTCTTTTTCAAAAGCGCGGCGATGTGCTTCAGCATCATGTCACCGGTCTTGCGACCGAGTGTGTCGTTGATCTGCTTGAAGCGGTCGAGGTCGACGTGGAGAACCCCGACACCCTTGCCCTCGGCGAAACTTTCCCTGGCAAAACCGTCGAACATCGCATCGAGATAACGGCGGTTCGGCAGGTCTGTCAGATCGTCGTGGGTGGCGTTGTACTCGATCCTGGTCTTGGCCGTTTCGAGTTCGCGGTTGCGGGCCTCGGCAAGCGTCTTGGCCCGTTCCAGTTCATTGCGGAGCGCCACGTCGGCGGTGACGTCCCAGTTCACCCCGATCATCTTCTTCTGACCATCGGAATCGATGAACGGCAGAGAGCGTGCGCGAATATAACGGTACGAACCATCCGGCATGATGGCACGATACTCTTCCGAAAACGGGATCATCCGCGCGACATGGTATCCGACGTTCTTTTCGACGCGCTCGATATCGTCGGGATGAACGCGGGTTTCCCAGAGCCCGCCGACCGCTATGGTTTCCGACCTTTCGATCTGCATGATCTCGTACATGCGGTCATCCCATACGGTGATGCCGGTATCGAAATTCGCCACGAACACGCCGACCTGAGAGGCTTCGAGTGCAAGTTTCAGGGACCGCGAAATGCGTTCGACCTGATGTTCGGTTTCTTTTCTCTGTGAAATATCCGCATCCGTGCCGACAATGCGCACAGGTTTGCCGTTTTCATCACGTTCGACACAGGCGCCCCGGCACTCGATCCAGACCCAGCGGCCGTCCTCGTGGCGCTCGCGATATTCGAACACAGCATAGGCAGGGTCACCGGCGTTCTGGCGTTCGATGCAATGCAGGGTATGTTCCCGGTCGTCGGGGTGTATTTTCTGCGCCCAGCGCTCGAAATCAGTTTCCAGCTCGCTATCGTTTCTGATGCCGCGGATCTGGCGCCAGATGTCGGAGCCGTACATTTCACCGGTCGCGAAATTCTGGTCCCAGACACCAAGACCGGCGCTGACAAGCGCGCTATCCCAGCGTTTTTCGCGGAATGCGATGGCGTTTTCGCGCCGTCTCTGATTGGTGATATCGGTCAGCTGAGCAAAAAGCCGCTGTTCTCCATCCACTTCCATCCTGCCGATGGACAATACGACGAAAACGTCCTGCCCGCCGTCTACAGTGGCAAGCCGGACATCGGCGGAAAAGGGCAATTGCTGCTCTGGATTGGCGAGCGCGGCCTTGATTGCTGGATGGTGATCCTTGTTGACGAGACCGAATATGCTGGTCTTGTCTGGCAGTGCGGTGAAAAGAGGAGCGTGTTCAGGTATCTGCAATACCTGGCCATCCTTGCCCAGTTCCAGCGTCGGAACCGGTAGGCTTTCGAATATGGCACTGAGAACACGATTTACGCTCAATCGATCCGGCCCATTTTGAGATGTCTTTGATATTAAATAATTTTCTTCACGCGCCTTCTACGAAGGTTAACTGTAACGTTGCCGGTTTAATCTATCGTTAAATTCACGACGGCGTTACCGAAAGTTGCGAAATGTCAATCTACAGGAAATCCGGTGTTTGCAACATGTCTAATATAGATAGGGGTCGGTTGTGAACAGTTGCATAGTCTTACGACCAATGGATAGGGCTGCTTCGGGCGCGGCGCAAGTCGAATTCTGACACAGAAGAGAAAAGGGCCGCAACGCGCGTCAGCGAATATTCGCGCGTTGATTGCTCTCGTTACAGGCGCCGGAAGAAGCCTGCGGTCAGGTTTCGGAAGGCTTCAGCTTGCTCAGGAACTGCGCAAAGACCATGCCGCCTTCCGGCCAGGGACCATGGCCGGACTCAGCGTTGATATGTCCGGACATTCCGGCATCGATCAGCAGCGAACCCCATGCAGCAGCAATTTCGTCGGCATGTTCGTAAGAGCCGAACGGATCGTTCCTGCTGGCGATGGTGATGGTCGGGAACGGCAGTGGATCGCGCGGGTAGGGGCCGAACGTCATCAGGTGTTTCGGCCTGATCGCATCGTTGGCGACGTCAGGCGGGGCAACGAGAAGTGCGCCCGTCACCTTCTTGCCAATCTCGGGCAGGGCATGGATCACGGTTGGAACGCCGAGCGAATGGGCAACGATGACAACCGGTCTGGTCGAGGCGTTGACCTCTTCGACCAGCCTTGCCACCCAGTCTTCCTTCACCGGTTTTGACCATTCCGCCTGCTCAACCCGGCGCGCGGTGGAAAGCTTGCGCTCCCAACGGCTCTGCCAGTGGTCGGGGCCGGAATTGGTGTAACCGGGTACGATAAGAATATCTGCTTCTGAAACCTTCATGGGCCCATATCTGTGTTGCAATAACGGCGCGATCAAGATCGCGCCGTTACTATCTTTTCTGATTTTGTTCTTAAGCGTTGCCGAAGACGCGCTTGAAGATCGTGTCGACGTGCTTGGTGTGGTAGCCGAGGTCGAACTTCTCGCGGATAACCTCTTCGGAAAGAGCTGCGCGGACTTCGTCATCGCCCAGAAGCTCTTCAAGGAAGTCTGCGCCGTGTTCCCAGACCTTCATGGCGTTGCGCTGGACCAGGCGATATGCGTCTTCACGAGACACGCCTGCCTGCGTGAGCGCGAGCAGAACGCGCTGCGAATGTACCAGGCCGCGGAACTTGTTCATGTTCTTCAGCATGTTGTCCGGGTAAATCACCAGCTTCTCGATAACGCCGGCCAGACGGTTCAGCGCGAAGTCGAGGGTGATGGTGGTGTCAGGACCGATGCCGCGCTCCACGGAGGAGTGGCTGATGTCACGCTCGTGCCAGAGGGCAACGTTTTCCAGCGCCGGAACAACCGACATGCGTACCAGGCGGGCAAGACCCGTCAGGTTCTCGGTCAGCACGGGGTTGCGCTTGTGCGGCATTGCCGAAGAACCCTTCTGGCCCGGAGAGAAGAACTCTTCGGCTTCCAGCACTTCGGTGCGCTGCATGTGGCGGATTTCGATCGCGACGTTTTCGATCGACGAGGCAATGACGCCAAGGATTGCGAAGAACATGGCGTGGCGGTCGCGCGGAATGACTTGGGTCGAAACCGGCTCCGGCGCAAGACCGAGCGCCTTGCAGACGTGTTCTTCCACGGAAGGATCGATGTTGGCGAATGTGCCGACGGCGCCGGAGATGGCGCCCGTGGCAATTTCAGCGCGGGCGTTGACGAGGCGGGCGCGGTTGCGATCCATCTCCGCGTAGAAGCGGGCAAATGTCAGGCCCATCGTGGTCGGCTCGGCATGAATGCCGTGGCTGCGGCCGATGCGCACCGTGTTCTTGTGTTCGAAGGCGCGTGTCTTCAACGCGGCCAGCAGCCGGTCCATGTCGGCCAGAAGCAGGTCGGCGGCGCGAACGAGCTGAATGTTCAGCGTCGTGTCGAGAACGTCGGAGGAGGTCATGCCCTGGTGCACGAAACGGCTGTCGGGGCCGACGAATTCGGCAAGGTGCGTCAGGAAGGCAATGACGTCGTGCTTGGTTACAGCTTCGATTTCATCGATGCGCGCCACATCGAAGTTAGCGCTGCCGCCCTTTTCCCAGATCGTCTTCGCTGCGGACTTCGGAATGACGCCGATTTCGGCCAGCGCGTCGCAGGCATGGGCCTCAATCTCGAACCAGATGCGGAATTTTGTTTCCGGCGACCAGATAGCGACCATTTCCGGCCGGGAGTAACGAGGGATCATGGCAAGGGCCTTCTTTGTGGAGGAAATTTGCTGCCCGTTTAGCAAAGTGTTCCGGCAATCTCAATGCGTGCGGCGGCAAAGTATGGCGCTGGCCAGAAGGATCGGCAAAAGAGCATAAGGAAAATACAGGCGAAGACCGATGACCGAGAACTGGTAGATGGCGCCAAGCGACGTGAAGAGCTGCTGAAAGAACCAGATGCGCGAGAAGACGGGTGCGTGCCACTGCGCATAAAAGACGCGGTATTGCAGAGCGAAGATGAGGGCGGTGGCAAGACATGTGGAGATGGCCACCAGGATAAAGGCCGTGCCGAAGCGGATGGCATTCTGGCTTGCTGATGGCACGACACAGAATGCGGCGGCGGCGACCAACCAGCCGAGCAGTCCGCCGACGAAGAACAGCACTGCGATGATAAGGAAATTGTCGGTTTCGAGCCTGTTCTGCAGATAAAGGCCGAGCGATGCCGTTGCCGACGAACAGATGCCCCATGCCACCGCGCCAAACGACAGGGCGAGCACTCCGGGGAACCTGTCGTAAAAATGCTGACCGTCGTTACGCATCAAAGCACTCTAGAAGCACTTGCAGGGTTGCTGTCGGCATAGTCGCATGTCGCCCCGAGCGGTCAGGGCGACGTATGGGGTTCAGCGACGTCCCGTTTCGGCGGCAGCACGCAACGCGGCAACCGTCTTGCGGTAGTCGTCGACGCCATCTCCCTTGAACACGGCCGAGCCCGCCACGAGGGCGTTGGCGCCAGCGGCAATGATAGCAGGTGCGGTCTCAACCGTCACGCCGCCGTCAACTTCGAGTTCGATCGGACGTTCACCGATCATCGTTTTGGTTGCTCGGATCTTGTCGAGCATGGCGGGAATGAATTTCTGACCGCCAAAGCCCGGATTGACGCTCATGATGAGGATCAGATCGACATCATCAAGAACGTTTTCGATGACCGAAAGCGGTGTGGCGGGATTGAGTGTCACACCAACCTTCTTGCCGAGCGAGCGGATGGTCTGCAACGAACGGTGCAGATGCGGTCCGGCTTCGGCATGAACGGTGATACTGTCACAGCCTGCCTTGGCGAAAGCTTCGAGGTAGGGGTCGACAGGTGCAATCATCAGGTGGCAGTCGAAGAATGCCTTGCTGTGCGGGCGCAGTGCCTTGATGACGTCGGGGCCGAACGAGATGTTGGGAACGAAATGGCCGTCCATGACATCGAGGTGAATCCAGTCCGCGCCGGCTTCCGTAACGTCCGCGACCTCCTGTCCCAGCTTGGCAAAATTGGATGCCAGAATGGATGGGGCGATCCGGATGGGTAGGGACATGGGCATACTCCTCTCAGCGCGTTTGCTGCGGTGCCTTTAACATCAAGCGATGCCCTTTGAAACGGCTTTACAGCGGGTTCGGACGGGTTTTTTAGGTGGCGTGGCCAACTATTGTTTTTCCGCCCGGTCGGTCGGCTCAAAGCGTTGGCCGTTCCAGCGTTGCAGGCCGTAGGGGTTCGCCGCAAACTCGTGTGAGGGGTTGAAAGCGATGTCGCCAATGACGGTTTTGAATGCGGTGCCGCTTGCCAGAAGTTCGGACGCCGGCTTGTTTTGCGCCTGCACCATTTCAACAAGCGCTGCCGTCAGCTCTGTCGCCGCATAAGACGGCAGGACGTAACCCTCGGGTTCGATGTTTGCCGCCCGCAATTCACCCGTCACTGCCTGCGCAGAAGGAAGGGTGTCGTAGGCTGGGCGTGTTACGGCCAGAACATTGGGGGGGAGGGCGACGGGGTTGTTGGCTGCGGCCATCGCATCGCCACCCATGATCGTCAGGGCAATGTTCTCCGTGCCGGCATCTCTTGCAATGATGGCGACATCGTTGCGCTCTGCGCCAACAAATACATGCGTCACCCCGGTTCGTGCCAGCCTGCGCACCAGTGCGACCTGCTGTTCCTGGGTGGGGCGCATGGTGTCGGCCAGCGTCGGCTTCAGGCCGTTTTCCTCGAGGGCGGAGCGAACCCGGTCAACAAGTTCGCGGCTGTAGATCGTGCCGTCATCGACCAGGCCGATGGGGTGACCCTTCCAGTCGCGCAGGATGATTTCAGCCACCTTATCGGACTCCGCCTTGTCGGACGGGGCGAAACGAAACAGTGGCCAGCCATATTTCAGGGCGTCTTCCATCAGGATGGGCGCACGGCTGGAGAGTGTGATGGCTGGTATGGCGGCAGACTTGAGCGGCGGCAGGACGCCCTGCAGCGTTTCGGTGCACAGGAAACCGATTGCCGCGCTGACCTTGGCAGCAACGAGCCCATCAGCAATGGCGCCGCCGCTGCCGTCTTCGCAGCTTTCATGAATTTCGATCACATCGAGACCCAGCTTGGCCGCTGCCGCCTTTGCGCCTTGCCGGATCTGCTGTCCCAAAAGTTCGAACGGACCATTCTGGGGAGCGACAATGCCAATTGTTGCCGCGCTTGCTGCGCCCGCGAAGGCAAGACTGGCGATAAAGGGCAGCAGGCAAAGAGAACGCATCACGTGATCGAAATCCTATTTTCACGGTCTGATTGTTTATCGGCAGGATCGCGTTTTCAAAAGGAAAAATAACGTCAAAGCGACCATAAGCCGATACCGGCTACCGAAATGTTTTCCCGGGTCAATGTTGCGGGCACAAAGATTCGGGTTCGGACGCGCTAGGGTTGTTGAAATTCACCAGGTAGAGGAAAAGCTGATCTTCAGTCCTGTTCGCGCCGCCTCTTTGCAAGTGAAAATCACGATACTTGAATATTTAAGTATACTTGAATGTGCGATGGTCGTTTTTTAGTTTATAAAACTGTAACGCGAGGGCGATATAACCTGAAGATTGTATCTGGCAAGATTACATTTCTGCTTTCTACAGTGCAGCCGAAAAAAATGCCCATTTTGTTTTCACTTGGTTAATATATTGATTTATTTTCGTAATGGCGCATTTTTTCTTTCGCAGCCGCGTAGTTTTCTCTGGTTTTTTCGCATTTGCGAGAAGATGTGCTTGACGAAAAGTAAATGTTTCGCTTAGATATAGGTGTTTCAGGGGACGACTGAAATTGGCTCTTTTGAGCCTCGGAAGTGTTCCGAATATAAGCACTGCCAGACTATATTGGACTCGATATTCTATCCTTTTTTATTACGTACCAACCGCTTCGGGCAACTGAAGCGGTTTTTTACGCGGGATAATATGAGGCAATTCTGGGTTGTGTTGTTCCAACCTTGCAGAAGCTGAAGCTTTCGACATGCTTTTTGTCAAAAGAGCTCCCTGCGCAATCTCGGTACGCATTTCCCTGTCTGATCGTGTGTCGTGAGGCCTGCTGCAATCCGGGCGCGAATCGTCACTCGCCGAGGCCATGACGCAAATGGTTGCCGGTTGCTTTCTGCATGAATTTTCAAGCGCGCACTTCTATGACGTGCTGCGCCGTACCCTAGTAACTCTGATGGACCGGGTGGTGCTTGAGCGCCGTCAATGCGTCTTTTGCGAAGGCGGAGAGGGGTTCCGGAAGCTGATCCAGTGCGAACCAGCCGATCTGGGACAGTTTGTCCGGTTCCGTCAATGTGGGCTCGCCCTGGAAATCGCGAGCTATATATATCAGGGAAACCCAGTGCTGGTTATCGGAGGCCAGCGCCAGTTCGCTGTGGCAGAGGAAATCCACCTGGCCGATCGTCAGCCCCGTTTCCTCTTCGGCCTCGCGTTTTGCCGCGATATGAGCCGGCTCCATATGGTCGACTTTTCCGCCTGGAATGCTCCAGTGTTCCGCTTCCGGCGCCTTTACGCGCCGGCAAAGCAGCAGTTTTTCATCGCGCAGAATAACGAGACCAGCGCCGACGCCAGGAAAATCGAGGCCCGGTTTGCCTGGAGAGGTCATCGTTTGCCCTTCCGGCAGATCAGCTCTTGGCGTTTGCCACGATCAGCATGAATGCCGGAATGTCGTCGCCGAAGCCAACCGGTGTCGGGCCATCGTCGTGGTCACGGTAATGACGGCGACGGTCGCGGTTGTCGTCGTTGGCGTGGCCAGGGCTGCGGCGATCGGAATGACGGGGCGCTTTTTCCGCTTTGCGTTCTGCCTTCACTTTGTCTTCTCCGTGAACCGCGACATCCGCTTCCGTTGCGGATTGTGCGCCCTTGTTGATTGTTTCGTTCTGCTGCGTGTTGTCACGACGGTTTTTGTCGCGACCCTTGCCGCCACGTTCCTTGTTGCCGCGACGTCCACCATTGTCATGGCTTTCCATGGGAGCGGGCAGGGCGGAAAGATCGCCGTTCAGCCACTCGATGTTTTCGCCGATCAGTTTTTCGATGGCATCGAGATACTTCGTGTCGCTTTTCGTGACGATGGTAAAGGCCTTACCCGACCGTCCAGCGCGGCCGGTACGGCCGATGCGGTGAACGTAGTCTTCCGAATGGATCGGAATGTCGAAGTTGAAGACGTGGCTGACGTCAGGAATATCCAGACCGCGTGCCGCGACATCGGACGCGACGAGCAGTTTCAGGTTTCCGTCCTTGAAGTTCTGCAGCATGGTCATGCGCGTACGCTGATCCATGTCACCATGCAGAGCGCCGACCGAGAAACCGTGCCGGTCAAGCGAGCGGAACAGATCGGAGACATCCTTCTTGCGGTTGCAGAAGATGATGGCGTTCTTCAGTTCCTGTTCTTCGGCACGGATCAGGTCGCGCAGCATGGCGCGCTTCTCGTAATCCTTGTTGTGCGCAGCAACGATGCGCTGGGCAACCGTTTTCGCCGTCGAAGAAGGCTTGGCTACTTCGACACGGGCCGGGTTCTGCAGGAAGCGGTCCGCAAGCTTCTGGATCTCCGGCGGCATGGTTGCCGAGAAGAACAGCGTCTGGCGGGTGAATGGAATCATCTTCGCAATGCGCTCGATGTCCGGAATGAAGCCCATGTCCAGCATGCGGTCGGCTTCATCGATGACGAGAATTTCGACACCGGTCATCAGAAGCTTGCCGCGCTCGCAATGGTCGAGAAGGCGGCCGGGGGTGCAGATCAACACGTCTGCGCCACGCTCAAGCTTGCGGTCCTGCTCTTCGAAGGAGACGCCGCCGATCAGCAGCGCGACGTTCAGCTTGTGATTCTTGCCGTATTTTTCGAAGTTTTCGGCAACCTGCGCTGCGAGTTCGCGCGTCGGCTCGAGAATCAGCGTGCGCGGCATTCTGGCGCGTGCGCGGCCCTTCTCCAGAAGGGTGAGCATCGGCAGAACGAAGGAAGCCGTTTTCCCCGTTCCGGTCTGTGCGATGCCACAGATATCGCGTCTTTCCAGCGCAGGCGGAATAGCGCCCGCCTGAATGGGCGTCGGCGTTGTGTAGCCGGCATCTGCAATAGCGGAAAGAACTTTTTGGCTCAGGCCAAGATCAGAGAATGTTGTCAAAGGAAGAACTTTTTCCGTTCTGGTTCAATAAGAACGCCCGCATGCGGCGAAAGCGCCTGCAAGACTGTGGCGCGGGGATATGCCTAAAACGCCTGAAAGTCAAGGAAACAACGGGTGATTGTGCTTTAAAGACGTCATGCAGGCCAAGCTACATGCGCTTTCAAGCAATTTTCCGGAGATTGTCTAAAACAAGAGAAAAATCCGCGATAAAATCGCTACTCTTATTTGAGATATGTTTTCAGCTCCGATCCGGCAACAAGAAAGCGCATCGGATCGACTGGCGCGTCATTGCGGCGAACTTCGTAGTGGATGTGCGGGCCGGTGGAACGGCCTGTGCTGCCGGCGCGGCCGATCACGTCGCCGGTGTCGATCTTGTCGCCGGGCTTGACCAGAATGGCGGACAGGTGACCGAAGCGGGTGGATACGCCCTGACCGTGATCGATCTCGACCATATTGCCGTAACCGCCCGAGTTTTCAGCGATTGTGACGGTACCCGCGCCGGTTGCCTTGACGTTGGCGCCGGTCTCGGCACGAAAGTCGATGCCCGTATGCAAGGCTGGCCGACCGAGAAAGGGATCGAGACGGTTGCCGAAGCGGCTGGTGATGGTGCGGCCGGGAGCGGGGTTGCCAAACGGCATGCCGGTTGCGGTTTCCTTGACGAGATCGAGCCGGTTGAGGGCGTTGTCCAGGCTGGCAAGCGAGACATTGAACGGGTCGTTTTCAGCCGGTTGCGGGGCGGCATAGGGGCCACCAACATCCTGGTTTCCGGCTTCGTCAATTTTCAAGCCTGCCTGGCGAATGATGTCCTGCATCGCTGTCGCCTTGTTTTCGGCGTCGGCGGTGAGTTCAGCGATTCGCGATATCTGCTGGCGTTCGATGTCTTTCAACGACAGCGTGACTTTGGAGAAAATCCGGTCGGCGCGGTCGGAAGGTGTCTCGCCGCTACCCGGCGCGTAAAACACCTGCTTTTCGGATTTGGGTGCCTTGTCGGGCTGCATCAGCTTTTCGATGGCGGAAACGCCGCGCCCCTTGTCGGCGCTTTTCTCCGGAAGAAGTGCGTTCGAGAAGGCCGAGGGAGTTGCAGCAGGTGTTATGCCGGCATTTTCGGTACGCTCCATCAACTCGCTCATGCGCCCATGTCGGGAGGTGAGGGCGGTCTGCTGATCAAGAAGCTTTTCGACTTTTCTTTCAACAACTTGCTGATCGAGCAATTGGCGTGATGTGACGCGGTCCACCTGCGCGCGCAAGGCCGCAATCCGGTCTTCATAATCGTGCTGCATGCGTGTCTGCCGCGCCATTGTCGCGCCGATCAGATCGTCTCTGAGAATAAGGTAGGACGTTGCACCCAGATAGGCGAGCGACAACGCGCCAGCCACGGAAACGGCGAGGGCAGTCATCCAGGGGCGTATCGTCAGATGCCTTACCCTGTCGCCGCTTGCCAGAATCAGGACGTGCTGCTTACGCTTCTTTCCGAACCCCGGTTGTTCTGCCGTCTGAGCCAAAATCTCTCTCCAGCCTGTCCGTGTGCCAGAGAAAATCATATTTCGTTAAGGTTAACGAAGTTTTGCCATGGAGCCGGGAATGCTTGACAGATCAGCGTTTCAGCTGTGGCGGATGGCTGTCAGGGATCGGTGTGAGGAGGGCGTGAGGTCGGCTTCCGCAAAGGCGAGATTACATGTGGCTGCCTTCTGGTGCGTGCTGAAACCGTCAATGGCCAGATGTCGGAGACTGCCTGCCGGACCGCTCCGGCAGGCATAGTATAAGCGGTAAGTGGCGGGCGCGCACGTCGCCCGTCGTGTCAGGCACACCGACAGCGATGTCAGAGCTTTTTGGCAGCGTCCAGAACAGCCTCGGCGTGTCCGGCAACCTTCACCTTGTTCCAGATTTCGGCAATGGTGCCGTCGGGTGCGACGAGAAAGGTCGTGCGCTCGACGCCCATGTATTTCTTGCCGTACATGCTTTTTTCCTTCCAGACGCCGTAGGCTTCGGCGACGGTCTTTTCTTCGTCTGCCGCCAGCATCACGGTCAGCGAGTGTTTTGCCGCGAATTTGTCGTGGCTTTTGACAGAATCGGGCGAGATGCCAATCACAACCGTATTGGCTGCCTCGAACTGTGCGCCGAGCGCGCTGAAATCGATGGCTTCAGCCGTGCAGCCGGACGTATCGTCCTTCGGGTAGAAGTAAAGTACGACTGCCTTGCCCTTGAGGTCGGTCAGTGTCACCGTTCCGCCGCCATTGCGCGGTAGAGTGAAGTCAGGAGCTGGGCTGCCGATCGTCGTATCTGTCATAATCCACCTTTCTTTCACCGGGATGTTGAGTGAAACTCACCAGATTCGGTATATAGCGAAACGAAGCGTCGTCCAGTATTGCGGCGAAACAAAAGCTTTCCGGGAGCAGACACGGGCGTATGGCGGAAATACGGGGTGAAAGGGTCACGTTCGGCAAGCGCGATATCGTTCGGCTGCACGATCTTCCTTCGGCAAAGGCCGAAGATCCGATCATCGTGCATTGCCCGGCGCCGCGTTCGATGCTGCGCACCTTCACGAAGATATTTACGGCCCTTTTCGTTCTCGCTTTCCTGTCGATTGGCGGCATCATCCTGTCGGTAGAGACCGGCTCCATCGACAAAACCTTGTCGGCACAGGCGCAGCAGGCGCTGGAAAAGGCGCTTGGTCCCCATTACAGCGCCCGCATCGGCTCTTCGGCCATTCGCTTTTCAACCGGGTTGCGGCTGGCACTTGTGGCGCGTGACGTCGATATCATCGATCAGGCCTCCGGCCAGCACATGAGCCGGGCGCGTGCCATTGGTATGGCGCTCGATCCGCTGGCGCTTCTTGCCGGCCGTGTTTCCGTGCAGAGCCTTGAAGCTGACGGGATGGAACTCGATACAGCGCTTCTGCCCAAGGGCAATGGCTTTGATCCCACCAAGATCAAGATCGATGCGATCCCGGATGCCTTGCAATCGGCATTCGCGCAGCTCGATAATTTTGCACAGGCATTCCGGGTCAGCGGCACGGAGCAGATCACCATTTCGGATGTCTCTGTGCATTTGCCCCCCAGCAACGAGGGCAAGTTACGGACGATCCAGTTGCAGGAGCTGGCTCTCTCGCCGGATGCGGAGGGTGGTTACACCATCGATGGCGAAGCGATCTTCAACAACGAGGTTGCCAGCCTGTCACTCAAGACATCGGGGACCGGTGGGGTCATCGAAGGTTTTCAGGCCCGTCTCGATGGTTTCGATGTCGGGCCGCTGCTTGAGAAATACGATCCGCAAGGCAGCCTGCACGAAGGCCTGAACGTCAAGGCGGGTGTGAATATCGCCGCCCATCGCGGTGGAGAGGGGCGTGAGCCGCAGCTTTCCGTTTCTCTGGGCGTGGGCAACGGTACGTTGCTGATCGCCGGGGAAGCCCAGCCGGTCTCCGGCGGCACGATCAATGCGCGGTACGACTTTGCCAACACGTCGCTGGCGATCGACAATTCGCGGCTCGAGTTCGGTCGAACGATCCTTCCGATTGCCGGAGAGATCAAGGACACGGACGAGGGTTTCGGTCTTGCCTTGAGGATCGACAATGCCGTGGCGTCGGCAGAGGCTTCCGGCGAGCCGCCGGTTCCTTTCAATCTGAAAGCTGACGGGCAGTTCACGGCTGCGACAAGGCAACTGGATATCTCCTCGCTCTATGTCAGCTCTCCGCTCGGTGACATGGCGGGGTCGCTCAAGATCCGTTTTGGAGAACAGGGCTCACCTGAAATCAGCTTCGGCGGCCAGATCCCGAAAATGGAGGCAACGGCGGTCAAGCAGCTCTGGCCGTTCTGGATGGCGCACAAGCCGCGTGACTGGGTGGTATCGAACCTGTTCGGCGGGACCGTCACCAATGGTTCGATCGCGGTGTTCATTCCGCAGGGACGCATGTGCGGTCCCGGTTGCCCGCTGATTCTCGGCAAAAGCGAAATGCAGATCCGCTTCGATATTGCCGATACGCGGTTAAACACCACAGGCAACATTCCGCCGTTGCGGGATGCCAGTGCCCATTTCCAGCTTTCCGGCGAAGAGATCGATGTCGATATTTCGCGGGCGACGTCCTACTTCCCGTCCAACCGTTCCCTGACGCTGGAAAACAGCCGTTTTTCGATCGATTCGGTCTATGAGAAGCCGCTGCTTGCCAATCTCGACCTGAACATTGCCGGGGCTGCGGATGCGGTGGCGGAGCTCGCGACCTTTCACCCGATCAATGCGCTCAAGGATACCGAGTTCAAACCGGAAGATTTTACCGGTGACGTCAAAGCCCACGCAAAGCTCGTGGTCGGGTTGCTGAGCAGTCAGGCCCCGCCACCACCGGTCTGGTCGGCGGAGCTGAACCTCAAGGGGCTGGCACTGGCGCGGCCCTTTGCCGGTCGCAGCGTGACGGCGGTTGACGGCACGATGACGCTGAACGACCAGCAGCTCGTGCTGCAGGGCAAAGGCCGGATCGATGACGTGCCGATGGACATCGCGCTGACGGAACCCGTGCGCAAGAATGGCAACGTTCCCCGTCAGCTTGCCCTCAAGGCGTCTCTGAACGAAAATCAGGTGGCGAAACTTGCGCCGGAGCTGACGACGGTTCTCGGCGGCACCACGACGCTGGAGGTCAGCGGGGCCGATCCCAAGCATCAGGAGGTCAAGCTCGATCTCACCCGAGCATCGATCATCCTGCCGGGCATCGGCTGGAGCAAGGGGATCGGTATCCCCGCCAGCGCGGAGTTTTCGATGGAGACGGTCGATGGCCGTACGAACATCAATGACTTTTCGCTCGATGGTGACGGCTTTGGTGCGGCCGGCAATATTGCCTTCAACAAGAACGGTCTGATTTCCGCAGATCTGGACCGGCTGAAACTATCGTCTTCCGACGATTATGCTGTTTCTGTCGTTGCATCCAAGAACAGTTACATCATCACCGCAAACGGAAAATCGATCGACCTTCGGCCCCTGATTTCCAAATTGCGCAATCCCGCGGGCACCGGGGATGGCACGCCACGTTCGCAACCCTCACTCGCCATAAAGGCGCAGATCGACAAGGTCTACGGGTTCAACAACGAGGTTCTCTCCAACGTCAATGCGGACGTCAATCTGCGCGAAGGCCAGATACGCTCGGTCGATTTTCGCGGTGTAACGGGCAATGGCCAGGCCGTCGTGGCGCAGACCACCAACAAGGCGTCATCAGGCACCATCACGCTGACAAGCAGCGATGCCGGTTCGCTTGCCCGCTTTGCCGATCTTTATACGCGTCTGCGTGGCGGCCTCGTCAATCTGGCGCTGACGACCAGCAACGGTACGTCCTGGAGCGGTTCGCTCGACCTTCGCAATTTCTCCGTCGTCAACGAGGCCAAGCTGCAGGATATCGTCGCGACGCCGACAGGTGAGGACGGGCGCAGCCTCAACACGGCCGTTCGCCGCAACATCGATGTAAGCTCGGAAAAGTTCCAGCGCGGTTTTGCGCGGATTGTCTACGTCAACGGCTCGATTGCTGTCGAAAATGGTGTGGTGCGAGGCGAACAGATCGGTGCGACCTTCCAGGGCCTGTTGAAAGACCAGAGCGGCAGGATGGAAATGACCGGCACTTTCATGCCGGCTTATGGCCTGAACCGTCTGTTCGGCGAGTTACCGTTCATCGGTATCTTCCTCGGCAATGGCCGTGACCGTGGTCTGCTCGGCATCACCTTCAAGCTTTCAGGGCAGGCGAACCAGCCAACGCTAACGATCAATCCTCTGTCGCTGATTGCGCCGGGCGTCTTCCGGCAGATCTTCGAGTTCCAATAAAAAGGGCCGCTTTCGCGGCCCTCATTTTTTGATGTCGTTTTGCGCGGCTTATGCCGGGCGAACGAGAACGTGCTTTTTCTTGCCGACCGAAAGCTTGATGACGCCATCGGCGGTGATCTCGCCGGAACCGATCGTCTGGCGCTCATCGGCCATAGCCTTGTCGTTGATTCTGACGGCACCGCCCTGAACATGGCGGCGAGCTTCGCCATTCGATCCCGCCAAGCCAGCGCGGACGATCAGCGATAGCAGACCAACGCCGGATTCGAGTTCGGCTGCCGGAACCTCGATGGACGGCAGGTTTTCCGCAAGTGCACCTTCTTCGAAGGTCTTGCGTGCGGTCTCCGCAGCTTCTTCGGCAGCAGCGCGGCCATGCAGGATCGCGGTGACTTCCGTTGCGAGGATCTTCTTCGCTTCGTTGATTTCCGAACCACCGAGTGCTGCAAGGCGGGCGATCTCGTCCATCGGCAGCGTGGTGAAGAGTTTTGCGAAACGGACTACGTCGGCGTCTTCGGTGTTACGCCAGTACTGCCAGAAGTCGTAGACCGGCAACAGGTCCTTATTGAGCCAGACCGCACCGGAGGCCGACTTGCCCATCTTCGCGCCGGAAGACGTGGTCAGCAGAGGCGAGGTCAGCGCGTAAAGCTGCGGCGTACCCATACGGTGACCAAGGTCGATACCGTTGATGATATTGCCCCACTGGTCGGAACCACCCATCTGCAGGCGGCAACCGACGCGCTGGTTCAGCTCAACGAAGTCGTAGGCCTGCAGGATCATGTAGTTGAACTCGAGGAAGGACAGCGACTGTTCGCGGTCAAGGCGCGTCTTCACGCTGTCGAAGGACAGCATGCGGTTGACCGAGAAATGGCGGCCGACGTCGCGCAGGAATTCGAGGTAGTTCAGACCACGCAGCCAGTCTGCGTTGTTGATCATCAGCGCCGGGTTCGGCTTGCGATCGTAATCGAGGTAGTTGGCGAAGACGTGCTTGAGCGAGGTAATGTTGTCCTCGATCATGTCGATCGTCATCAGCTTGCGAGCTTCTTCCTTGAAGGAGGGATCGCCGACCATGCCGGTGCCGCCGCCCATCAGGGAGATCGGCTGGTGGCCGGTCTGCTGCAGCCAGTGCAGCATCATGATCTGGGTCAGGTGGCCGACGTGCAAACTGGATGCCGTCGGGTCATAGCCAATATAGGCAGTCACAGTTTCCTTGGCGAACAGTTCGTCGAGACCTGCCTCATCGGAGATCTGGTGAATGAAGCCGCGCTCGTCGAGCGTGCGGAGGAAATCGGACTTGAACCTGGACATGACCTTTTTCTTTCTGATTGGATCTTTGTCGTCATTGGGAGCCAATGAACGCGGCGGATTTATCATTGTTTTTTGAAAAGTGCACCCGTTTCGGCCATGAATAATGGCGAATCGTACAATGATGATTCCTTCGGACGGGAGAATGACGCGTGGGTGACGTAAAAACGGCGATCGGCCTTATGAGCGGAACATCGATGGACGGCATCGATATTGCGCTTTTGCACACGGATGGCGAAAGCATCGTGCGGCATGGACCGAGTGGCTATTTTCCCTATGATCCGCATTTGCGCGCCATCTGGCAAAAAGCACTGGTGACCGCCAAGTCAATCCGCGAACGTCGCGAACGCCCCGAGGATCTTGGCGATGCCGAACGCAAGCTGACGCTTGCTCATGCGGCGGCGGTCAAATCCTTCCTGCATCGCCACAAGCTTCAGGCAGACCAGATCGATGTGATCGGTTTTCACGGGCAGACCGTGCTGCATCGGCCGAATGAGGCGCTGACGGTGCAGATCGGTGACGGTCCGCTGTTGGCCGAAGAAACCGGGATCGACGTCGTCTATGACATGCGCGCCAACGACATGGTGCATGGCGGGCAGGGCGCGCCGCTTATTCCCGCCTATCACGCCGCACTTGCGGCCAATCTGCCCAAGGGTTTTGCAACGCCAGCCGTCTTCGTCAACATCGGCGGCATTTCCAATCTCACTTTCATTGGCGACAATGGGCGGCTTGCGGCCTTCGACAGTGGGCCGGGCAACATGTTGATCGACCAGTGGATCGAGGCGCATACCGGAAAGACCTTCGACAAGGGCGGCAAGGTTGCCGCAAGCGGAAAGGTCGTGCCTCCGCTCGTGACCCGCTACATGGAAAGCCCGTTCTTTTCGGCCAATATTCGCCGCTCGCTCGACCGCAGCGATTTCCTGCCGCCGCAGAAGGGCGAGGTTTCGCTGGGTGATGGCGCGCGCACGCTGGCGCACCTGACCGGTACGGCTATTCTCAAGTCCGCCAGCTATCTTCCGGAAGCGGCCAAAACCTATGTGGTCTGTGGTGGTGGCCGTCTCAATCCTGTTATCATGGCAGAGTTCGCCGCGCAGGCCGCCGAAAAGGATGCCAAGGTCATCGCGGCGGAGGATGCCGGTTTCGATGGTGGGGCGATGGAGGCTGAAGCCTGGGCCTACCTTGCGGTTCGGTCTCTGAAGGGATTGCCGCTGACCTATCCAGGCACGACAGGCGTGGCAGAGCCTGTCACCGGCGGTGTTCTGGCGACGGCGTGAGCCTGCCTGAAAACATGCCGTGACGGGCGGCGGCCCGGCCAGATCAGCCCAAACAAAAACCGCCGGGATGACCGGCGGTTTTGAGTGTAACTGGTTTATTATCAGCGGATACGCTTGGCAGCCGGTTCCGGCACCAGTTCGCCGTTCAAGCGACGGTCGAGGTAATCCTCGCACTCGCCCATCAGCTCATCCACCTTGCCATTGAAGAAGTGGTTGGCGCCGGGAACGGTCCGGTGCGTGATCAGAATACCCTTCTGGGTCTTCAGCTTTTCAACCAGACCATTGACGTCCTTCTCCGGTGCGACCTTGTCGGAATCACCGTTGATGATGAGGCCGGACGACGGGCAGGGGGCGAGGAACGAGAAGTCGTAGGTGTTCGGCTGCGGTGCAATCGACATGAAACCTTCGATTTCCGGACGGCGCATCAGAAGCTGCATGCCGATCCACGCGCCGAAGGAGTAACCGGCGACCCAACAGCTCTTGCTGTCCGGATGCAGGCTCTGCACCCAGTCGAGCGCGGATGCCGCGTCGGACAGTTCACCGGCGCCATGGTCGAACTCGCCCTGGCTGCGGCCGATGGAGCGGAAGTTGAAACGGAGCGTCGTGAAGCCGCGCTTCTGGAAAAGATAGAAGAGCTGGTAGACGATCTGGTTGTTCATCGTGCCGCCGAACTGTGGGTGCGGGTGCAGAATGATCGCGATCGGTGCGCTCTTTTCCTTGGAGGGCTGATAACGGCCTTCGAGGCGACCCGCCGGGCCGTTAAAGATGACTTCGGGCATTGGTACTCCGGTCGTGTTTTTTTGTTCCTGGCGGCGATCTTCTGGCGATAAGACTTGACGAAGTCTGTCAGCTTTTCTAGAACGCAGTTTAGAACAATTCGAAACTTTGTGTGTGCTAAAGCACTCGGCTCGTGTCATA
The DNA here is from genome assembly GCA_025559845.1 of Agrobacterium tumefaciens. Lineage (NCBI taxonomy): Bacteria > Pseudomonadati > Pseudomonadota > Alphaproteobacteria > Hyphomicrobiales > Rhizobiaceae > Agrobacterium > Agrobacterium tumefaciens. Next base: position 1,868,402 of record CP048469.1, on the reverse strand, counting down.
AGGCAAGCACAACTGAAATTTCAAGGAAAATGCGTTTCGGCGCATGGAAGATTAGCGGAAGCTGTTCCGTCATGACGGTTTTGACTCGCACATATATGGACTGGAACGCCACGGCGCCGTTGCGGCCTGCCGTGCGGGACGTGCTTGTCGAAGCTCTTGATATGTCTGGTAATCCTTCGTCTGTTCACAGGGAAGGGCGCGCTGCGCGCGCGGCCGTTGAGGCTGCTCGCCGCGAGGTTGCCGCCCTTGCTGGCGCGCAAGCGCCGAATGTGACGTTTACCAGCGGTGCGACCGAAGCGGCCAATCTGGTTTTGACACCGGATTTCAAGATGGGTCGCGCTCCATTGCGGATGGGCCACCTCTATGTTTCCGCCATCGAACACCCTGCGGTTCGTGAAGGCGGCCGGTTCAGCAAGGATAACGTTACGGAAGTTCCCGTTACGGCATCCGGTGTTCTCGACCTTGCCGCGCTTGAGACCCTGTTGCCCGGACATGATGCGTCGTCCGGCCTGCCGATGGTTGCCTGCATGCTGGTGAACAACGAGACCGGCATCGTTCAGCCCGTTGTTGAGGCTGCAAGGCTTGTGCATGCCGCGGGCGGGTTGATGGTTGTCGATGCGGTTCAGGCCGCAGGGCGCATGCCGCTTGATATTGCAGCACTGGATGCGGACTTCCTCATTCTCTCGTCCCACAAGCTTGGCGGGCCGAAGGGGGCAGGTGCCCTGGTGTCGCGCGGTGAAGTGATGATGCCTCGGCCACTGATCCATGGCGGCGGGCAGGAAAAAGGTCATCGTTCAGGCACTGAAAATACGCTGTCGATTCTTGGGTTCGGTGCGGCTGCTGCCGATGCGGTCAAAAATCTGGAAGCGGAAACGCTGCGTCTATCCGATCTGCGGACGGCGCTTGAGTCCGGTATGCGCGTTGCTGCCGCCGACGTGGTGATCCACGGCGAGAGTGGGGCGCGGGTTTGCAATACCACCTTTTTCACGCTTCCGGGACTGAAAGCGGAAACGGGGCAGATCGCCTTCGACATTGAAGGTATCGCCCTTTCGGCCGGATCGGCCTGCTCGTCCGGAAAAGTTGGCGAAAGCCATGTCCTGACGGCGATGGGGCATGACCCCAAGCTCGGCGCGCTGAGAATTTCGCTCGGCCATGCGACGACGCAAAACGATATCGAGCGCACGCTTGCGGCGTTCGGAAAAATAGCCGGGCGGCGCAAGCCGGCCGGACAGGCGGCGTGAAAGCGCGGTAAAGAATTGCGGAATATCAAATTTCCGCTTGCCGGGATGTGTGAAAAACGCCATCCCGCACCTACATGGGTGAAGAGTTCCGTCCGCCTGCATGGCCCGGAATAATTTGCCCGAAGATGGATGAAGGCGGCTTTCCGCCTTGATACGTTGACAAGCCACCGGACCTTTGCTCCGGCGAGATTGGAGAACGACATGGCTGCGGTTCAGGAAACGATCGATCAGGTCCGCCAGATCGATGTGGACCAGTATAAATACGGCTTCGAAACTCAGATCGAAGTCGACAAGGCCCCGAAAGGCCTTTCAGAAGAGGTAATCCGGTTCATTTCTGCGAAAAAGCAGGAGCCGGAATGGATGCTGGAATGGCGCCTTGAGGCGTACAAGCGCTGGCTGACAATGGAAGAGCCGACATGGGCTCGCGTCAGCTATCCGAAGATCGATTTCGACGATCTCTATTATTATGCCGCCCCGAAGTCCGCTCCCGGCCCGAAGTCGCTGGATGAAGTCGATCCGGAGCTGCTGAAGGTCTACGAAAAGCTCGGCATTCCGCTGAAGGAACAGGAAATCCTCGCCGGCGTTGAAAAGCGCCCGGTCGCGGTTGATGCCGTGTTCGACAGCGTGTCGGTTGTGACCACCTTCAAGGCGGAACTGGCGAAGGCCGGCGTGATCTTCATGTCGATCTCCGAAGCGATCCGCGAATATCCGGAGCTGGTGAAGAAGTATCTCGGCTCGGTCGTTCCGACGACGGACAACTTCTATGCGACGCTGAACTCGGCGGTCTTCACCGACGGTTCCTTCGTATTCGTGCCGAAGGGCGTTCGCTGCCCGATGGAGCTTTCCACGTACTTCCGTATCAACGAGAAGAACACCGGTCAGTTCGAGCGCACGCTCATCATCTGTGAAGAAGGCGCCTACGTTTCCTATCTGGAAGGCTGCACCGCACCGCAGCGCGACGAGAACCAGCTTCACGCCGCCGTGGTCGAACTCGTGGCGCTCGATGATGCCGAAATCAAGTACTCCACCGTCCAGAACTGGTATCCGGGCGACAAGGAAGGCAAGGGCGGCATCTATAACTTCGTGACCAAGCGTGGCGATTGCCGCGGCAACCGTTCGAAGATTTCCTGGACACAGGTTGAAACCGGTTCTGCCATCACCTGGAAGTACCCGTCCTGCATCCTGCGCGGCGACGACAGCCGTGGCGAGTTCTACTCGATCGCCGTTTCCAACGGTCATCAGCAGATCGACAGCGGCACCAAGATGATCCACCTCGGCAAGAACACGTCGAGCCGCATCATCGCCAAGGGTATTGCTGCCGGTTTCTCGGAAAACGTCTATCGCGGTCAGGTTTCGGCGCACCGCAAGGCGACCAACACGCGTAACTTCACGCAGTGCGACAGCTTGCTGATCGGCGACAAGTGTGGCGCCCACACCGTGCCCTACATCGAGGCGAAGAACTCTTCTGCGCATTTCGAGCACGAAGCGACCACCTCGAAGATTTCCGAGGACCAGCTCTTTTACTGCCTGCAGCGCGGTATTCCTGAGGAAGCAGCGATCGCCCTGATCGTCAACGGCTTCGTCAAGGAAGTCATTCAGGAGCTGCCGATGGAATTCGCCGTTGAAGCGCAGAAGCTGATCGGCATCTCGCTCGAAGGCTCGGTAGGCTGATCTTCAGACGGACACGACCCTGAGTGCGCGGTTTTCGCGCACCAATCGATCACACTATTCTAGGAAAAAACCATGCTTGAAATCATCGACCTGCACGCAAAGATCGCCGACACCGAAACCGAGATCATCAAGGGTCTGAACCTGAAGGTTGCCGCTGGCGAAGTTGCCGCCATCATGGGCCCGAACGGTTCGGGCAAGTCGACGCTCTCCTACATCCTGTCGGGCCGCGAAGACTATGAAGTCACGTCCGGTGACATCCTGTATAACGGCGAAAGCATTCTCGAACTGGACGCTGCAGAGCGCGCTGCCAAGGGTATCTTCCTGGCCTTCCAGTACCCGGTCGAAATCCCCGGCGTTGCCACCATGCAGTTCCTCAAGGTTGCCATGAATGAGCAGCGCAAGGCACGCGGCGAAGCCGAACTGACGACGCCTGACTTCATCAAGAAGGTGAAGGAAGCTGCCGGCGATCTGAAGATCGACATGGACATGCTGAAGCGTCCGCTCAACGTCGGCTTCTCTGGCGGTGAAAAGAAGCGCGCCGAAATCCTGCAGATGGCGCTTCTGGAGCCGAAGCTTTGCGTTCTCGACGAAACCGATAGCGGTCTCGACATCGACGCGCTGAAGATCGTTGCCGATGGCGTTAACGCGCTGAAGTCTCCGGACCGCGCAACCATCGTCATCACCCACTACCAGCGCCTGCTCGACTACATCGTTCCGGACAGCGTTCATGTTCTCTACAAGGGCAAGATCATCCGGTCTGGCGACAAGGAACTGGCGCTCGAGCTGGAAAACAACGGTTACGCCGACATCATCGGTGAAGCGGCCTAATCAAGAGGCCAGGAGGTGATGTCCATGAACATTCAAGCTACCAACCGGCTGACACCCGCTGAAAGCGCGCTGGTCGATGCCTATACCGCCAAGTTCAGCGAATTGCCGGGCGATGGTGCGGTGGTTGCCGCCCGTGACGTGCTGTTTGACGATCTGAAGACCGGTGGTCTTCCGACCCGTCGTATCGAGGCATGGCACTATACCGATCTGAAAAGCCTGCTGCGCGCTATCCCCGAGGATGCGCCGGCACCCGTGATCGAAAAGCAGTCTCCTGCCGTTGCCGGCTCTTCCGTTGCCTATGTGCTGCATGGCGCATCGGCGCTCGGCAAGATCGAGGGCGTGACGGTTTCGAGCTTTGCCAACAACCTGCTGGACGGTTCGGCTGCGGCCGGTCTTGCCGAAGCCAGCAAGGATGACGCAATCGGCCGTATCAACGGCAGCTTCGTCCGCGACGGTCTGACGCTCGATATTCCGGCGGAAGCCGACATCGAAAAGCCGATCGAATTGCAGGCCGTTCACGGCGCTGGCCAGGTGCACAGCCGTTTCCCGGTCCGTTTCGGTAAGGGTTCCAAGGCAACGATCATCGAACGTCACCTGTCGGTGACTGATGGTGCGGCTTTCGTTTCGTCCGTCAGCGACATCGTTGTCGACGATGGTGCGGAAGCAACCTGGATCATTCTGCAGCAGCAGGGTGCAGCCGATATCCATCTTGGCCAGCTCCGCATCAAGCTGGGTGCCGAAGCCAAGCTTCGCCTCTTCATCATCAATGCCGGCGGCAAACTGGTACGCCAGGAACTGCGCATCGATGTTGAAGGCGAGGGCACGGATCTCACCGTTCGTGGTGTCAACCTGCTGGGCGGCGAAACGCACACCGATGTGACCATGGTTCTCGGCCACAACGTGCCGAACACGACCTCGACGGAAATCTTCCGCAACGTCGTCTTCGACCGGGCGAAGGGCATCTTCCAGGGCATGATCCGGGTTGCGCCCGATGCCCAGAAGACCGATGCCAAGATGTCGTGCAACACGCTGCTGATGTCTGACGATGGCGAGTTCTCGGCCAAGCCGGAACTTGAAATCTTCGCGGACGACGTTCAGTGCGGCCACGGTGCGACGGTTGCCGACATCAGCGACAACCACCTCTATTACCTGATGGCGCGTGGCGTGCCGAAGGCGAAGGCACGGGCAATGCTCGTCAACGCTTTCGTGGCCGAGATCGTCGAGGAACTGGAAGAAGAAAATCTGGTAGAGGCGCTGGAAGAGATCATTTCCGGCTGGCTGGAACATCATGCCTGATAGCGAACGCGCCGTCGTAGCGGCCCCTTATGACGTTGAAGCCGTGCGGAAGGATTTTCCGATCCTTTCGCGCGAGGTCTATGGCAAGCCGCTGGTCTATCTGGACAACGGCGCGTCCGCACAAAAGCCGCAGGTGGTCATCGATGCCGTTTCGCATGCCTATGCAAACGAGTACGCGAACGTCCACCGCGGCCTGCATTTTCTTTCCAATGCGGCAACCGATGCTTATGAGGCGTCGCGCGAAAAGGTGCGACGTTTCCTGAATGCCGGTTCGGTGGACGAGATCGTGTTCACCAAATCCTCGACCGAGGCGATCAATACGGTTGCCTACGGTTACGGCATGCCGAAGATCGGCGAGGGCGACGAGATCGTCATCTCGATCATGGAGCATCACTCCAACATCGTGCCGTGGCATTTCATTCGCGAACGGCAGGGCGCCAAGCTGGTCTGGGTGCCGGTGGACGACGATGGTGCATTTCATATCGAGGCTTTTGAAAAGAGCCTGACTGAGCGCACCAAGCTTGTTGCCATCACCCACATGTCGAATGCGCTCGGCACGGTCGTTCCGGTGAAGGAAATCTGCCGCATTGCGCATGAGCGTGGCATTCCGGTTCTGGTTGATGGCAGCCAGGGCGCTGTGCATATGCCTGTCGATGTGCGCGATATCGATTGCGACTGGTATGTGATGACCGGCCACAAGCTTTACGGCCCATCGGGCATCGGCGTGCTTTACGGCAAGGCCGACCGCCTGAAGGAGATGCGGCCGTTCCAGGGTGGTGGGGAAATGATCCTCGACGTGTCCGAGGACACGATCACCTATAACGATCCGCCGCACCGTTTCGAAGCGGGTACGCCACCGATCGTCCAGGCGATCGGCCTTGGTTACGCGCTGGATTACATGGATGGTATCGGTCGCGCTGCGATTGCCGCGCATGAGGCCGATCTGGCCGCCTATGCCACTGAACGGCTGCAGTCGATCAATTCGCTGCGGATCATCGGCAATGCGCCGGGCAAGGGCGGTATCTTCTCCTTCGAACTCGAAGGAATCCACGCCCATGACGTGTCGATGGTGATCGACCGTCGTGGTGTTGCAGTACGTGCTGGCACACATTGCGCCATGCCGCTCTTGAAACGCTTCGGTGTGACCTCCACATGCCGGGCGTCGTTCGGACTTTACAACACGCGCGCAGAGGTGGACGCTTTGGCGGATGCTCTCGAATATGCACGCAAATTTTTTGCCTGAGATCAGGATCGAGGATCAGGATCATGACTGCCGAAGCCACTGAAAAAAAACTGGATGCGCCTGAAGTTGCGGAAAAGGTCTCGACCATTCCGCCAGACGAGTTGGCGCGCCTCAGCGACGACGTGATTGCGGCGCTCAAAACCGTGTACGATCCGGAAATTCCGGCTGATATCTTCGAACTCGGCCTTGTTTACAAGATCGACATTGAAGACGACCGGATGGTGAAGATCGTCATGACGCTGACGGCGCCTGGTTGTCCGGTCGCCGGCGAAATGCCCGGTTGGGTGGAAAATGCGGTCGGCGCCGTTGAAGGCGTGTCGGGCGTTTCGGTTGAAATGACCTTTGATCCGCCGTGGACACCCGACCGCATGTCGGAAGAAGCGCAGGTCGCTGTCGGCTGGTATTGAGCCGCTTGCCAATTTTGACAGGCATCGTCCCTTGATGATGCCTTCAGCTACGATTAAATTCGAATCCATCGAGCATCGAGCCTTGAACTCGATTGTTGAAGGAGAATGAGCCCATGGGCTTTGCAGTTATGACCATGACGCAGGCTGCCGCCTCGCGTGTCAAAGCAATCACCGAAAATTCCGGTCCAGACGCCAAAGGCGTGCGCGTCGGCATCAAAAAGGGTGGTTGCGCCGGTATGGAATATACCATCGACCTCGTGACCGAGCCGGATGCGAAGGACGATCTGATCGAATTCGATGGCGCCAGAGTCTGGATACAGCCATCAGCCGTGCTTTATCTTCTGGGAACGCAGATGGATTTCGAAATCACGAAAATGCGCTCCGGCTTCACCTTCAACAACCCCAATCAGACCTCGGCCTGCGGCTGCGGTGAATCGGTCGAATTGAAGCCTGCCGATCTGGCAGCTCTGGCAAAACAGCGCGAGGCTGCTGCAAGCGTCTGATCGTTTCAGCCATTGTGTTTAAAAAAAGCGCCGCTCTGACGGCGCTTTTTGATTCAGGCTGCAGCGCTGCTTAAACCGCACATTGTCGTTCCTGGCTTGATCAGAGTTCTATCAAGTCCTCGATCGCGAGAGGCGAGGGCAAGGTCGGAATGCGGAAATACGCGTCCCTTTCCAAAACAGACACCGCATCAAATGCCAGGTTCATTCGTGCCGCAAGGCTTCGATCGGGCTCAGGCTTGCGGCGCGTCGTGCCGGGAAATAGCCGAAAATCACGCCGATCGCCGCCGAAAAGGCGAAAGCCAGGACAATGATCGACGGGCTGGTGACGAAGGGGACGTTGAGGAAGGTGACGACGGCGTAGGCAAGGCCAAGGCCGGTCAAGATGCCGACAATGCCACCGAAGGCCGACAGCATCACGGCTTCTACCAGAAACTGCGTGAGGACCTGCTTTTCCAGCGCACCAATCGCCAGCCGGATGCCGATTTCGCGGGTTCTTTCCGTGACCGACACCAGCATGATGTTCATGATGCCGATGCCACCGACCAGAAGACTGACGGCGGCGACGGCGCCGAGAAGACCTGTCAGCAGCGTTGTCGTTCCGGTCATGGCAGAGGCGATCTGCGTCATGTCGTTTACGGAGAAGTCGTCTTCGCGGCCAATGCCGATGCGGCGACGTTCGCGCAGCAGGCGCTCCAGGTCCGCCTGGACCTTGGATGTCGAAACGCCGTCCTGCGCCGAGACCATGATCGAGGAAATGGTTGTCGTGCCGCCGATGCGCCGCTGATGGATCTTGAGCGGCATGATGATGGTGTCATCCTGATCGTCGCCCAGGCCGGATTGGCCTTTTCGCGCCAGAAGGCCGATGACCGGGCAGGAAATGTTGCTGACCCGGATGGTCTGGCCAACGGGATTTTCCGCACCGAACAATTCCTGTCGCACTGTTTCGCCGATGATGCAGCCGATCTGGCCGCCACGATCTTCCGCCGGCTGGAAATCACGCCCGCGTGCAATCGTCCAGTCCTGAGCAATCAGGTAATCGTTTGTCGTGCCGATCACGCTTGTCTGGTGGTTCTTGCCGCCGAAAATGACCGTTGCCGCAGAGCTGCGGTTTTGCGGCGCGACGGCGCGCACGCCACTGATCTGGTTTCTGATGGCTTCCACATCGCGATCATCGAAGCGCTTGGCTTCGGTGCTGGCGCGGCCGGGGCCAAACTGGCCTGGGCGGACGAACAGCATGTTGGTGCCGAGGCGCGACAGTTCAGATTTTACCTGTGCCGTCGTGCCATTGCCGATCGTCACCATGGCGATAACGGCGGCAACGCCAATGACGACGCCAAGAACGGTCAGGAAAGAGCGCAGCAGGTTGCGGTTGATGGCGCGCAACGCAAGTCTGGACGTTTCAAGAAACATCTGTGGTCTCCTTTTCCGTCACGGCGCTGTCGGAGGCAAGATGGCCATCAACGAAGCGCAATAGCCGCTTGGCGTGGGCAGCAATGTCTTCTTCATGCGTCACCATCACCACCGTGATACCTTTGTCGCGGTTGAGCGAGGTGATCAGTTCCATGATCTCGTTGCTGGTCTTTGTGTCGAGATTGCCGGTCGGCTCGTCGGCCAGAAGAAGAGCTGGGCGGGTAACGATGGCGCGGGCAATTGCCACGCGCTGCTGCTGGCCACCGGAAAGCTCCTGGGTGGTGTGATCCTCACGGCCTTTCAGCCCTACCTGTGCCAGCGCTTCCATGGCGCGTTCACGCCGTTCGGCTGCCTTCATGCCACGATAGACGAGGGGCAGTTCGACATTTTCCACCGCCGAAGTGCGGGCCAGAAGGTTGAAACCCTGAAAGACGAAACCAAGCATATGGCGGCGCAGCAGCGTCAGATGTTCGTTGTCAAAGCCGCTGGTTGGCACACCCTGAAACAGATATTCGCCCGCCGTAGGTGTATCGAGACAGCCGATGATGTTCATGGATGTCGATTTACCTGAACCGGACGGCCCCATGATCGCGACGAATTCATGCTGGTGGATCGACAGGCTTACGCCATCCAGTGCGCGGATCGTCGCTTCGCCACGGCCGTATTGCTTGACGACATCACGGAATTCGATGAGCGGCGGTTGTTGCATGACGTTTTCCTCTGTCAGCCGCTGTTGCGTGCAGATGCGTCCGTAATCACCAGGTCATCGGCCTTCAGTTCGCCGGATTTTACCACAGTGTGCTGGCCATCGGTCGAGCCGGTTTCAATCGATACCGATTCCGGGTTGTTGTTGCGCAGCACCCAGACCGTACGTTTTCCAGCCGCGGCCTCGCTGGCGCCGCGGTTTTGCGGACGACCCATGCGGGGCGGGCGGAATAGGCTCATCAGGCCGCCGCCACGGGAGGCGGATTCGCGCGGCGGGGTATAGCGAAGCGCCGAGTTCGGCACCAGCAACACATCCTTCACGTCCTCAACGACGATGTTTGCGGTCGCCGTCATACCCGGGCGAAGCAGAAGTTCCTCATTGTCGACCGTCAGAATGCCCTTGTAGGTCACGACATTGGTGACCGTTTCAGAGGCAAAACGCACGGTTTCGATTTCTGCCGGGAAGCTGCGGTCGGGATAGGCATCCACATTGAATGTGGCCTTCTGTCTTGCCTCGACCTTGCCGACATCAGCCTCATCGACGGATACCTGCAATTCCATATGGCGCAGATCGCCGGCAATGGTGAACAGAACGGGCGCGTTGAGGGAGGAGGCGACGGTAGCACCCGGATCGACATCACGCGTCAGGATCACGCCATCGATCGGCGAAACGATCTTGGCCTTGCCGAGATTGACTTCAGCCAGTCTCAGATCCGCCTCGGCGGAAAGCACGGTCGCCTCGTTGACCTCGAGCGTGGCGGCTGCCGCATCGTGGCTGAACTGGGCTGCATCGAGATCCTGCTGGCTGGAAACCCGGTTCTGCACCAGAGATTTCAACCGTTCGAGCGATGTCTTGGCGGAGCCGAGATCGGCGCGCGCCTTCAGCACGTTTGCCTTGGCGGAGGCAAGCTTGGCACGGGCGCTCTGCACGTCGGCTTCAAGTTTGTTCGTATCGAGTTCGGCCAGGATGTCGCCGGCCTTGACGGGCGAGTTATAGGTGACATTGACCTTGCGCACGGTGCCTGACAGTTCGCTCGATATATCCACCTGATCCGTCGGCTGAACGGAGCCGGTGGAGGTGACGATTACCGCAAGATCGCCGCGTCTGGCAGCCTCTGTCGTGTAGCTATAGGCAACTCCAGCGGTCGCGGAACGATAATAATAGGCGCCTGCGGCACCCACCAGCAAAAGACCGGCGACGATGTAGATCGAGCGGCGCGATTTTTTCTTGCCCGACCGTGCAGAGCCGAGAATCTCTCGCAAATCGGGCTGGTTGTTGTTCGGGTTCGAGCCGTTACCGTCTGCTTCGCTCATTTTCATCACCTGGAAAACCCGAAATACCACGGTGGATTGTTTCCAGCCGTCTTTCTGTCTCGGATATTGCTGTTTCTATTCCTCTGATTGTGGGGAGTGGCACAGCTTGACGAAAGGGGGAAGTGAAAACTTGGTAATATTTCTTACAGTCGTCGATGCTTATAGATAAAATGAAACATGCCAGACATACGAGCTTACTTCCTTAGCCGGTTTGACTGGTGACCTCTGAAAAATGATACGCAGGACATGAAACAATGAACGACAACGTGGTGCAGTTCCGCAAGCCGAAGCCACCGAAACAGCCGCGCAAGCCGCTTGGGCCGAATGCCAAAAAGGCGCTGACGATTGCTGCTATCGTTCTCTTCTTCGCCGCTACTTACGGCTACTTTACATTTGTCGGGCAGTGAACCTGCCCGAAACGCTTTGCCTGCCAGCATTGTTTGAATTGCCGTGGCGCATGACGTTACGGCAATTCAGGTGGAGATTTTGCTCTGCGTCGATCCTGCTGATCGCGGAAGGGTAGGTGACGATACCGGCCTGTGCTGCCGACTGCTGCAGCCGTGAAACCGGCACGCATTTCCCACATCGCTCTTGTGAAGAGCCATCAAGTCTAATTTTTGAATTTTTGGGAAAAGCCAATCACATCAACAAGATGTTGATGGTCGGAGTGGAGAGATTCGAACTCCCGACCCTCTGGTCCCAAACCAGATGCGCTACCAGACTGCGCTACACTCCGCCGAAGCGATGGGTGGGGAGATACACGGTTCATCTCGATACCGCAACAACAAAAATCGACTTTTTCCACATTGTTTCATTGTCAGCAGAAACCATCGTGCAAATGCGGGCCATCCAACAGAATCGAATGGCCGCTGGCGGCTTGACTCTCACATGGAGTCGGTCCATTCCAGATTTATCGTACATGACACGATTTGGTTACGTCGTTCCTGTACGCCAATAGTCGTTCAAGGGTAAAAGCCCGTCGTCTCACCGGAGTCGTTTCGAAATGTCTGCGAAGATCTATCGCCCTGCAAAAACAGCCATGCAGTCCGGCAAGGCGAAGACGAATATCTGGGTTCTGGAATTCGACGCTGAGGTTCCGCGCAAGATCGATCCGATCATGGGGTACACCTCCACGTCTGACATGAACCAGCAGGTCAAGCTGACGTTCGAAACGCAGGAGCAGGCGGAAGCTTACGCTCAGCGTAAAGGTATTGAATATCGTGTTATCCAGCCGAAGGAAGCGACGCGTAAGGTCGTGTCCTACACGGACAACTTCCGCTTCACCCGCACGCAGCCCTGGACGCACTAAAGATTATTTGACGCCGAACTCAATCGGCGTTTCGGCCCCTTAGCTCAACTGGATAGAGCAACTGCCTTCTAAGCAGTAGGTCGCAGGTTCGAGTCCTGCAGGGGTCGCCAATCTTTTCAAGCAGTTAGCGACAAATTGGCATATCGCAGTTTGCAGTTTTTGCTGGCAGTTTGCAAAATCTGTTCTTGATGCATTCACGTTGTGCAACTTGGAAAAGAAAAAGCCCGCATCAAGCGGGCTTCTTATTTGGCTGGGGCTCGACAGCAAGCTGAAAGTTTATGTTTCCCGTTTCAGCTTGGATTTGCTCGCGGTTGGAGGCGATGAAGGTCTTCACCCAATCGTTGCCAGTCGGCCCGTCGGGGTTCCGCTCCAAGTAGCGAATCAGCCACCGCCAAGCGTCACGCTCCCAAGAATAAAAGTAGGATCTCGATGTCTCATGGGCATGATGCATAGCGGAGGTTAGCAGCTCACCGAGCGCTCCTGCCGCAGAAATCTCTTCGTCGTGGTTCATTTCATCTTCTCCTGATACTCCTCTAGCTTCTTGATCGCCTCCTCGGCAAGCGCTGCTTTGCCTCCGAGATAGTGGGCATCAAGAATGCCTTCGACGTCCTTTAGGCTGTGCCCAGTAATCGAAGCGATCTGCGCCACCGAACATCCTGCGATAGCTAGGCGCGTAACCGCTGTGCCGCGCAGGTCGTGAAATGTCAGATCAGTGATACCTGCCTTGATCTTTGCTTTAGTCCAGCTGGTGTTGAACCCGTCGGACGTCCAGGGTCGCTTGTCTCGCTTATTGGTGAGGATGGTCGGGGATATCCTCGGCATGCCATCCAGCAGCTCGCGCAGCTCTACTCCTGCAGGTATTTTGACGCGTGCGCCTGTCTTTCCCTGCTTCACTTTTATGTGTGAGCCGTCGTAGTCGCTCCACGGCGCTTTGAGAATGTCGCCTTTTCGCTGGCCGGTCCAAAGTGCCATGATGACTGCAGCTTTGATTTCCTTGGACGCAACGGCGAACAAGCTCGCCAAGGTGTCGTCGGTCCAGATGTTTTCGTTGCGATCGACGCTGTAGATGCGCCCGCCGCGCTCTGCCTGATTTATGGAGATCCGGCCACGATCCTTTGCCACCGACAGGATACGGGCAAGAACCATCCACGCGAAATCGGCGGTACGAGGCTTATCAGCCATTCCGTCGCGCCACTCCTTGAATTTGCCTCGGGCGCGCTTGTCCTGAATAGCCACCAAGCTCATCGTGCCGAACTCGTCGCGAACCTTGTCTATATATCGGCTGTATTCTTTCTGCGACTTCGGAGAGAGGCCGGTGAAATCTGTGGATGATTTGTATTCAGTGATCAGCCGATGCATGTTGTCGGTCTGGTCGACGAAGCGATCCTTCGTAGCCTCCACGAATGCCCGCATGAGCAACGGATCGCCTGGTTGCAGCGGACGACCCGCCTTGTCCTTCAAAAGCGGGCCGCCGCGCCATGCGTAGCAGTATGTGATGGTCTTGCCGCTCGCGAGTCGCTTTTTGACCCTAGCTAGACCTTTGAGCTTTTCGCGCATTCTGTTCCCGCTCCCATCGTTCGAATTCGTCCTCTGCATTGTCGTTTGCTGCGTGCAGACCGCTTATCTCGTCTAGCTTAGCGTCAATCGCTCTCTTGTCCCACTTACGCGTGCCGGCGATCGCCGCAGGCATCTTATGGGTCGACACCCACAGAGAGAATGTTGACTGCCCTATGCCGAGGTATGCAGCCGCTTCTCTTCTGCCGATGAGACGAGGGGAGTTGTCATTGGTTGGTGACATGGTTGGCCTCCGATTTCAGTGCGCGGATGGCATCTGCAATTACCCGAGACTGAGCTGATTTGGCGGCGTTGTCGGTATGCTTGTTGGCCTTGAATAGCCTTTCGCGCCAAGCTGCCTCTTTGTCGGCAATGGCCGCAGCATCCTCCAGCGCCGTCTCCCTAGCCTCCCTCTCGCGGTTCTCTGCTTCGGATAGGAGTTGGCTGGAACGTTCGCGCTCGGAAAGAATGGCTCGGGCAATGACAATCGTGGCCATGTCGACATATCGCTCATCCAAGAAGTACCTTAGCGTATTCCCATGAATGTCAGCATTTGGTGCATGTATGGCCGCTCCTGCTGCCTTCATGATATCGTCGGGCATATCGCTCATTCGCTTTCCTCCCAGCAATCCATATCGGCCTCCGCGGCTTCTTCTGGAGAATTATCTAAGCAATTCTGCCAGTAGTCAGGAGCCGCGTTTTCAGCGTAGGAGCGGACTGAATGGCCGTTATCGAATGTTCTAAAGCCAGCCTCCCGCGTCATGTAGTCGACAAATCGACGGCAGTACTCCTCTTTGGTCAGATCACTCAAGACTTCCCCTCCTGCTTTGCGGGTGCTGCGGAAAGCATCGTCTTATAATCTTCGCGCCGCATACGATCCGCGCTTTCACGCACTCGCCTAGAACTAGGCGTAGCGTCCCAATGTTTGGGCTTAGGGCCGCATGCATCGAGCATCTCTTGCGTCGGCTCTTTCGGCACAAGCTGCCACCCCGCCACGTCGAGCACCTGTGCGGAGAGGGCGTTCTTTGCGACATCCCAAACCACAGCATTACTCTCTGCCGGATGCGCAACGATCCACTCCAAAGCTTTCACGGCTGCGGGTGGAGCGTGAGGGGCGGCGTAGATGGGGATGCAAGGGAAGAATTCTGACTGATCTTCCGAGTATATTACATTGGTCAGCCAAGGTTCGGCGGCTGTCATTTGCTCCCATTTTCGCTTAGGTAGCCAGCCGACAGGCTCCGCAGCGGACAGGGCGGCTACAATCGCCTTGGCATCATCTACGAGCAAACAAACTTCGGCGTCAGCCAAGTCAGCGCGCTCGCCAGTTTCTTTGGCGTCTGAAAAATGTTCCGCCATATCTGCCTCAGCATCTGCGATAATGGCTTTCAGTCGTGCAAGCACTTCACTCTGCATGGTGTTCGCCTCCTGTGCTGGCGAGGGCGTACTCTGCGGCATCAGAAAGCTCGATCATCTTTCTCAGGTCTCCGTTGCACACCTGAACAAACTCCCAGTCGGGAGTAGGGGGATTGGAGATATGATAGACGCTCATTGATAGAAGGTGGGCCAGCAGTGCATTTATTGGGCCAATAGCCGATCGCAACTCAGCTAGGCTCTTTTGGGCGTTGCTGCAATCTGACGCCATCTGCCTTGCCATATTTGCCGCTCCGTCGCCGCGCTTGCGCAATTCCTCGTTCTCGCGCTGCAAGCTTTCGAGGGTGGAAGCCGAATAAAGCGGCTCCCAGATTTCTCCATCATCGATGGCCTTCGGCTTCTTGCTGAAGTAGTGCCAATAGTTGTGGTCTGCCGTCGTGCCCATGGACACACGCCATGCAACTGGCTGGATGGCGTCGGTTGTCATGCTTCACCTCCAACGCTGCAATCAAATCCTGGCGCGATTCGGGCTATGGTGCCCTCTTCAAGATACGAAAGCGCCGCACTCCAGTCGCCGTGCAGCCATTCAACGATAGCTTCCCATCGGTCGAATGGATCGTCGCAATCGTCCTGAAGCGCAGCAGCGAAGACGTCCATGTTGCATGGCCTGCCGTCGGACGGCTCACACTTTGCGGCCGCATCCATAAGCTCGCTCACGATGAACGTCCCGCCAGGCACGCGAACGCCAAGAAGCTCGCCGACACCGAATCGAACAACAGTTACAAAGTGCGCTCCATATTCACGAACAAGGTGCTCTGCGAATTTAGTCTCGGCTTCAGTACCGGGCCACTTTTTTGCAGCACCCATCACGCCGCCCCCCCATTACGCGCCAGCCGACGCACACGATTGTCGCTCGCCGCGCCGGGGATTTGCAGCGGAAGGCCAGTATCGAGCGCAACGATGCGCGCCGTGTCTTCAAGCTGGCTGCGTAGCGCTCGGTCTTTCTGCGTGGACGCGATGGAAAGGATGGCGCCGGGGCTGGTGCCTTGCGCGATGAACTGCTCTGCGGACAGAACGTGAAATCTTCTCATGTCGGTCTCCTTGTGGTGTGGTGGGTGGTGCCGGTGGTTAGTGTGTGGATGAAAGGCGCTTGGCGCGACCAAATTCACGAGTTAGTCGACGGCGCTTAGCGCGTTTACCCTCCGGCGTGGTGTCAATGACCGGGCCGCTGTTGACCGGCTCTTTGAAGCGCCGAGTTGTTTTAGGCTCGGGCGGCGGAACCATTCGGGTGAGTGGCGTCATGGACGATGCGAGAAGCATCGCTGCGGCTGCGGCTGCTGAGCCAATGATGTACGATGTGTTTCGCATTTCCCTATCCCTTGTCTGTAGTGGTTACTTGGTGGGGGTGGCACTGGTGAATTCGAGGCCGATGCGCCTTGCGCAATCCATGCCGACTGGCAAAACCTTGAAATAAAAATTGGCTGGCTCTGAATAAAGCGCCTTTTCCCAGTCATCAGGATGGATCGCTGACATCGTTTCGAATTCGTAGCAAATGTACCGCCTCGGCTTTCCGTCCTTGAGGTCCTTTTCGCAAAGGGCGCAGAACGTTTCGGTCAATGGCTGCTTTACTGGCCTGAAATTCGGGTCTGTAAAGACCTTACGCAGTTCGCTCATCTTCAATCGCCCTCACGACACCCAAATCAGCACAGCAACAACGAAGGTCGCGATTGCCAGAAAACCGACAACGTCCTTCATCATAGCGCCGGCCTCGGCCAGAATGATCTGCTGCACGGTTGTCGTCGGGCGCTTGATGGTGATGGTGGTCATAGGCGACCCTCCAGCCTCATGCGGCGCTGCCAAGCCCACTTAGGGTAGTTTAGCCACACATAGAAAAGCGTGATCGTGATTGGTATCGACAACAGAATGGCCACGCCGAACCATTCCAGTATCCCCCAAGGGACCGTAGTGACGGCGCCGGTGCAGACGTTATGGATTTCGTTGTAGCCGAACCGGCTTACGTCGCGCAGGCATTGAGCCATATTCAGGTCGACGCTGCTCATTCTCCATCCTCCACGCCACCAACGCGAGCGAACACATCGAACTTGCCGCCATACTCCTTGTGCAGGCGTGCGGCTTCGGTCAGCGCGGAATCATAGGAAGGATGCTCGAAGGGCCACATGCATGGACGAATGCGTCCAGTGCTGTCGCCGCGGCGGAATACGAAATGGCCACCGCCGACTTCCTCGCCGTTGCGCGGCTTCTTGGGGAAGCGGCGCATGTATTCATATTTCGTCTTTGGTTTGCCGTGCTTCTTGGCCTTGTGGTCCGGGCGCTTCATGGGCTCGTCGGACTGGGCAACAGCGCCGTATGCGGCAGCTACAGCGATATCGTCGAATTCTTCGGGACGCGGTCTGTACATGGTGTATCTCCTCTTGTGGTGGCCAGCTTGGTTTGCTGGTGACAAGAGGAGATATAGAACGATACCGGTGCGCCGTCAACCGTTAAAACGGTAAACCGTTATTTCTGTGCGTAGTCGATTTTGTGGATCGAGACAACGTCGTCGCGCGGGTACTTGATTTCCATCGGGGGATTGAACTGGCAGACGACCAGATAGCTCGGCTCCCACCGCACAAACTCCTTGATGAAGCCGCGAGGAACGCCGTCCTCTTCGGTCGGCGCCAGCTGCACGATAACATCGTCGCCGCGGGCGATAGGCTTCGGCGGATTTGTCCATACCGTCTCGCCTGGCTTGTAACGCGGATACATACTCTCGCCGTCTACATAAGATGCATATGCCTCGGCGACGCCCGCCAGGTGAGGCGGCCTCCATTCCCAGCCCATGATCTGCCCGTTAAACTCGAACTCACCGTCCGACCCTCCCTTCGACCTGCCTAGAACAGGCACGTCACGCTCCCCGGACGGCGGTTTAGGAGCGGCAATGATACTACCGGTATTAATGACAGGGGCAGTTGCTTGGCGCAACGCGGGAATCATGCGCTCGGTCTTTTCCGACTCGGTCGTTGCCTCAGCCATAAGGTCGAGAAACTCCGATTCGCCCAGACCAAGAGCCACGGCAAGCTTCTGCCAGTTGCGCATCATAGATATTTTGCCCTTCTCCCAATCGGAGACGGTTGTCTGTTGCGCACCGAAAAGGTTGCCGAACGCCTTCTGCGTTAAGCCCATTTCCTTGCGCTTAGACCTTATAATGTCGCTCAACTTTGCCATGCGCACCGCTATAACGGAAAAAAAATGAAAAATAAAACCGTTTTAGCGTTGACACTAAACCGGTAAAACGGTAGAACCAAAATCAACAGCGGCCAAACAGAAGCCGACAGGGCGAAAGACCCAAAGACGAAACTGCAAATGAAAGGAAATGAGCATGACTGAGGATTTTGACAGAAGACGATCGACGACCCAAGCGACGATCGTGAGAAGAAGATGGGCGCCGCGTGCGCCGGAACGTAGAAGAAGATGGCGGCCAATGACCGGGCCGCCTTAAGATGCCAGACCAAACCACCTGGCGATAACAATAACCAAAAGTGCCAGAAGGGGAGACGCAGATGAGAAAGACCGCAAACAATGACTTCGAAAACTTAGCGCCGGTGGAGCATGAAGCTCTGCCGGCGTTGTTATGCGTAAAGCAGAAAACGAAAAAGGGCGTAATGAGCCGGCACCACCCGTAACTCCGCCCTTTCTCCGTACTACCGCGCCGAGGAGACCTTCGCCGTAAGGCGGGATCAAAGCACGCGTTCCATATCCGCCACCACAGCGGACAAGCGAATTTCTACACAAATTTGTAGGAATTGTCAATAGGCGTTTTGGGTTACCAACCTTCTGCGCCGACTTTTTTTACGAAACCACCCGCTCGGAAAGGACGATCACATGAACGGCTTCAACGTTTTTCACTTCGACCTGCGATCCGTCGTATCGACTGAGTTGAACTGCGCCGCCGTTCATACCGTCGAATCGCCCTATCCAGGCAAAACCGCCCGAATGCGCCAGCACGTCGTCACCAACGGCAGGCCAGCGAGCAGGGTCGAGCCACGCTTTCACGCCAACGTGGAAGACCGGCTCCATTGCCTTCGTGTCGACGACAACAGCATAGCGTCCTTCGGGAATGCGCTTGCGGCCGTCGTTGAACGCGTCAAACTTGAACTTGCCTTCCTTTCGGTCGGACATGCGGCCGTAAACTCTGGCGCTCGTGATCGTCGTTATCGTGCCGGTCACAGCCTCAGAGGCTTCGCGGGCCATGTCCGCAACATCGTCCTCGGATGCGCCAAGGAAGGCGGCAAGTGCAGGGTAGTGCATCGGGCGAGGGACCACCCCAGCCTTCCAGCTGCTGTATGTCTGTTGGCGCACGCCTAGTTCTTCGTAGACGGCGCGATCCTTCACAGCTCTTTGCTTTTGCTCTTTGAGCAGCGCGAGTAGCAGGCGGGATTTGATTTCAGGCATGCATCCACCCAGGTCGAAACCTTGACAAATTTGTAAAAAAGGTTTAGTTTCACAGTCCTGCTGCTTTGTCAACCACAAGGTAGCCACCACAAGAGGAGATGACATGACGCTTATCACCAGCACAATGCTGGCGGATATGCACGCGCGCCGTGAAAACGGTGAGAGCGTCGCAGATATTGCCGCCAGATACAACGTCAAGCCAATGGCCGCTTACCAGCGTTTGCGGCGCACATTCGGACTGGCAAAGCCACGCGCCGTAATCCCGGCCAATGACAACAACCCTGAACGCATGACCCGCATGGCTCCGCACAACGGCGGATGCTCCACGCTCTCCGGCCTTATGCCGGTCTCTGTGCCGCGTGTTCTTACCGTGGCGAATGACAACGATGCCGACCTGCAGGCTGGCCAGGCTGTCAATGATTACGCGTTGCGCGAGGTGGCGGCATGACCTGCGACTGCGAATTCTTCAACTTCGGCGACGAAGTCCGCAACAGACAAAACCCTCATCTCACTGGCGTCGTCATCGGCGATCGCAACTGGGGCAGCGAGTACCAGGTGCGCCTTGCTGACGGCGCGACGACGATCTGGTGGCACGGCTTCGAGATCGAACACGATGAGGAAGCGACACCACCGGCCAAAGAGGATGACGACACCAACGTCATTCAAGTCGATTTCACAAAACGGCGCGTGATTACGCCCGAGGCAAACACGGAAGGAGCGGCGTGATGGGTGAGTATATTCGGATGAAAGAAACGTGCCCAGATGGCGGATACAAAGTTG
This sequence comes from Agrobacterium tumefaciens, assembly GCA_025559845.1. Taxonomy (NCBI): domain Bacteria; kingdom Pseudomonadati; phylum Pseudomonadota; class Alphaproteobacteria; order Hyphomicrobiales; family Rhizobiaceae; genus Agrobacterium; species Agrobacterium tumefaciens. Next base: position 1,848,318 of record CP048469.1, on the reverse strand, counting down.
GCGACGTATTCAGAGCGAAGCCGCACGCTGCTTCTGGCGTCAATTTTGTAGATAAGGATGGTGACTCTCGGTATGCCTCGCATTCCTCCGGTCGCTTCGAACTCTGGCAGCCGCGCGTCGGTGAGCGGGTGCGAGTTGTGCGGGCCGAACTCTCACATAAGTCCAACTCCATTGGTCGTGAGTTTACTGTGACCCACGAGGCCTACAAGGTTGGCAACGGTCTGCAGACTTGGGGAGGAGATAACGCAGGTGGTCTAGTTTGGCGAGCGGATGAGCTCGAACCCATCCTCACCACCGCTCCCACAGCACAGCCAGCCACCCTAAAAATCGAGGCTGGCAAGTTCTATAAGACGCGCGACGGTCGAAAGGTCGGTCCTGCCTTCCTCACTGGGGGCTGCGCAGTGTTCGGTGACAGAAGCAACTATGCCAGCGCAGTTTGGTCGGATGACGGCCGATCGTCGAACCGAGACGATAAGTTGAGCCTGAAAGACAACGACATCATCGCCGAATGGATCGACGAGCCAGCCGCTAAGGCCAGCAACGATAACACCACGCCGAAATTCAAGGCTGGTGATCGGGTGCGTGTGGTGAAGGGGGGATTTGTCTCCGGTGGATCAGGTCACGGCGCCAAAGTCGGCAACGAGTTTGTCCTGAAAGAAATGGATCCATCCAAGGCGTTCTGGCGAACGAATGGTCCAGACTTCTATGAGCACGAGATCGAGCTGGTCGTTGTCGCTGCGATCGTCGCCCTCATCGAAAACGGCCAACCCAAGCCATCGTCGACGCCACGCGTCCACGCTTCCACCTGTGCAGCCGAGACGGAAGCCAAGCGTCTGGCAGCGAAGTACAAAGGCAAGCAGTTCGGCGTGTTCACGCTGACCACGACGCACCACGAGCCAAAGCCGGTCCATGACCACAAGTGGCAGAACCTCGCGGCGCTGGGTCTGAAGATTGACGCGATTTCGTCGTTGGAGACGCAAGCAGGGATTACCACAGACCAGGCACGTCGCATCGTCTACGCTTTCGCAGCCTAACACCCAAAAGCGGCTGGCCACCACCAGCCGCACTTCACCACACATTGAGGAGACTATTATGAGAAATTTCAGCAGCATAATGGCGATCGTTTGCTCGGTTGCATCCGCTGTCTTCTTGGTCCTTGGGAGCGTCGACCACGCCACCTTGGCGGCTGTGCTGTCCATTACCTTTAAGCTCGATGCGAATCGGTCAGCCGAATGACCCGCCCCGCAACAAACTGGCCAGCCTTCTGGCTCAACTTCATCGAAGGTTTTCAGACATTCGCGGCGGTGATCCTCTTCGCCGCTTGGCTGGCAATCTTTCCATCGATCGGCGTTCTTTACGTTACGGGCCTCTTGCCATGACCAACTCCAAATCGCCGTGGTACACAGAATCCCTCATCGCACCACCGCTCGACCACGTCCCTGTCACGCCGACGCCGCGCAAGTACGTTCGCCGTGGCCTAAAACGTGCCGCTTTGGCCGGTGTGAGCGCAGCAGCGACGATCGGGGTCATCGCTCTGTTCCCGTTCGCTTTGGTCGCGTTCGCCGTTCTAGGCGCGTTCTGGTGGCTGCTTTGCCGTCTGTTCGCGCGGTGATCAGCAATTGGCGGTGGCTCATCATCATTGCAGCGGCCGCCTACATCGCAGCCATCATTTTCACCACACCACATTGAGGAGGCCTTATGGCTATTTCGTGGGATGAATTGAAAGACACTTCCGATACCGATCCGCCGATCACCACGATTTACGGCGGCGCGAAGCTCGGGAAGACAACACTGGCGTCTGAATGGCCGGCGCCTTACTACTGCCGCACCGGCGAGGGCGAGAGACAGAGCGCCGGCGCGCCAATGAAATCGTTCGGCGTTTCCGAAAGCTACGAAGATGTTGTCGACCAGATCAGCTTCATGCTCGAAGCCGAGCATGACCGCCGAACATTCGTGCTTGACGCACTGGACGGTATGGAGGTCTTCATCAATGCAGAGGCCTGCGCCCGCAATGGATGGGCCGACATCGAGGAGCCAGGATTCGGAAAGGGCTACGCAGCAGCCCACGCCATCTGGCTTGAATTCATCAAGCTTCTACTGAAGCTGAAAAAGGCCGGATACTACGTCGTACTCATCTCGCACGTGAAGGCCAAGACAGTACCCGGCGTCACCACCGACAGCTACCCGCGATACATGCTCAACCTTCGCGACGATTCGGGCAGCGCAATCTGCGATGCCTCCGATCTAATCGGCTTCCTTCATCAGCGAGTGTCGATCGCCAAAGAGGATCTGGGCTTCAAGAAAACCGCGAAACGGGGGCAGGGCGGCGGCGAAGTGAACATCGCTGTACAAGAGCGGCCCGGCTTCATCGCTGGCAATCGGTATCAGATCCCGAAAGCTGTACTCGAATACAAGCAAGGTCAGGGCTTCGCGGCGCTGAACGCGTACTTCCCTCCACAGCCTGATGTCGTCACAGCGCAGGTTACCGAAGAGCCTGATGAAGAGGAGGCGGCGTGACGATTGTCTACAAAGTGCTGCACTAAGTGCAAAGGTGTATTTCCTATCGAAAACTTCAGCAAGCACGCTGGACGAAAAGATGGTCTTTCTAGCTTGTGCAAGGCCTGCAAGAGCGAATTAGACGCAGCTTATAGACTGGATAATGCCGAAAAAATTAAAGATCGGTACCGCCGGAGGCTAGAAGAAAATCCAAACTACCACGCTGAGATATATGCAAAAGACCCTGAAAAACATCGAGCTAGAGCGGCGGCTTATCAGCGTGAAAACCCAGATAAAGTAGCTAAGCGCAACAAGAGATTTCGAGAAGATAACCCAAACTATGGAAGGGAATGGGAGGCGGCAAACGCTGATAGAGTGAAGAAGAAACGGCGAAAACAGTTCGAAAAGAAAATGGCAACGCCGAGGGGAAGGCTTGAGAACAGCATTAAGGTCGGCGTCCATCGCGGCCTGTCAAAAGGTTCTAAGGCAGGCAGAAAGACATTTGAAATTCTGGGGTACACGTCAAGTCAATTGAAGGAGCACCTGGAAGATCGTTTCCTGCCAGGCATGACGTGGGAGAACTACGGTAGATGGCACGTAGATCACATGATCCCTCGGTCTGCATTCAACTATGAGACAGTAGACGACATCGATTTCAAGAGATGTTGGGCGCTAGAAAACCTGCGCCCAATGTGGGCGAAGGAAAACATACGCAAAGGGGCAAAACTGGATGCTCCATTCCAACCAAGCTTGTTGATCGCAACCAATGACAACAAGAAAAACACCACACCACAGGAGACCACGAATGGCTAATCTTGGAACTAAGTTCAATGCGCAGGATCACGATACAGAACAACGCGACTACGAGGAGCTTCCGAATGGAATCTACTCCTTTGAGATCGAGGCGAGCGATGTAGCGCCCAACAAAGCTGGCACTGGTACTGTCCTGAAAACCACGATGACAGTGATTGAGCCAGAACCCTACAAAGGGCGCAAGTTGTTCACCCAATTCAACATTGAACACAACAATCCCCAGGTCCAGGAGATCGCGCAAAGACAATTCGCTAGCCTTTGCCGCGCAATGTCCGTCGACAGCGTAGAAGATTCTGAACAGCTTCATTTCCTCGCGTTTACCGCCAAGGTCGGACTTGGGAAGCCGTCCAAAGACGGCCAATATCCAGCTCGTGCAGAAATTCGGCGTTATTACTTTCCCGACGAAGGAAACGTCCCAGCCCCGGCTATCGACGCCAACCAGCCTGCGCCACAGCCCGCCGCAGCCAATGACAACCGCCGCACCACCGCCAGCAACGACAACAAGCCTGCCGCTGCGTCCGCCGGCACGACGCGTCGGCCTTGGGGCAGCAAGTAACCATCAACGCGGGCTGCCTCACCAGCGGCCCGCTACTTCACCACGTTTGAGGAGATTTGCATGACGAACTACAAGGCGGAAGCCAGAAAGATCACAGAGAAATGCTACCCAATCCCCGGCGCTTTCGCGGCCGGCGGAGCTGTTACGAGCGTCTTCACCAATAGAGACATCAACGACGTCGACGTATACTTCAAGAGCCGAGAGGCTTTCGAATATGCAGTGGCTGAATCTTACGAAAACGGGTTCTGGTGCATCTCAACGACAAAGCGTGCTGTGACGTTCACAGACAATGGCGGAACACCAGTTCAGTTTATGCACTTCGATTTTTTCCCGACGGCGCAGGATATCTTCGACGCGTTCGACTTTACCGTCGTCATGGGTGCGCTGGATTTCGACAGTGACGAATTCTCATTCCACGACGACTTCCTGAAGCACAACTCTCAGCGCTTCCTTCGCTTTCATCCTGGCACACGCTATCCGCTGGCGTCAGCGACACGCGTCCTCAAGTATCAGGATCGCGGTTACACGATCGGCAAGGGCGACGTGCTCAAAATTGTGTTGGCGGGCCGTAAGGTGAAGATCGACACGTGGGAAGAGCTGAAAGACCAGATCGGCGGCGCATACGGCGAGAAAGTCGTTCTCGGCACGGAAGGCACGCCTTTCTCTCTTGATGCGGCCATATCCGCCCTTACAGTTGATGATGAGGGCAAGGAATCGTGGGTGGCAAACGACAACGAAGAGCAGCCAGGCAGCGCGGTCGGGTTGCTCAAGAAGATCGCTGAGTTGAAGGGCGAGCAGTTCGACGAGAGCCGGTACGATGAAGGCGAGGATGGTCTCGGCTATCCGATCGGCTACGAGCCGCCGAAGAAACCGTCGCCGTTCTCTTTCGCAGCCTAACACCATCCAGCCTGCCGCTAACCACGGCAGGCACCACCACACATTGAGGAGACGAATATGCAGTTTACGATCAGTCGATCTGAACTAGCTCGCGTCATTTCGACCGTGAGCCGCGTTGTCGAAAGCAGAAACATCATTGAAATACTGTCTAGCCTTCGGCTCACGGCCAAGGATGGCGTCCTTACAGTCATGGCGACAGACTTGACCATCCTGGCAGAAGCGCGAGCGCAAGCCGATGTATTGGCGGAAGGAGACATTTGCGTCGAAGCCAAGCTATTCGGCGAAATTGCCAAAAAGGCTGGCTCAACTGACGTTTCCATCTCGCTTGATGGCGACAAGCTTATCGTGAAGTCTGGGCGCAGCCGGTTTTCGCTGAAGACACTCGACGCGCGCGACTTCCCTTCATTCGGGGATGATAATTATGGCGAGGAGTTTACGGCTGACCTTTCCAGCTTACTCGGCGCCGTTTCCTTTGCCTCTGGAACGAACGACATTCGAGAAATGCTCAATGGCGTGCTGTTGCGTTCGCTTGATCGAAAACTTGTAGCTGTGGCTACCGATGGTCACCGTTTGGCCCGTATCTCTGGTGGTGAAGCGTCAGATTTCGAAGACATCATCATCCCGAACAAGGCTGTCACGGTCATTCCTAAGGGCAATGTCACTGTCGGCGTGAGCGCTGAAAAGCTGCGAGTTGTCGGCGACGACATGTCGATAATCACAAAGCTGATCGGCCTCGTCTATCCAGAATACGAGCGCGTTATTCCGACGCAGAACGACAAGGTTTTCACCGTCGACCGAGACGAGATGATGCGCGCGGCCGATCGTGTCGTGACCGTCAGTAACGAAAAGAGCAAGGGTGTCCGTTTGTCGATCGCGCCAGGCTCTATCCAGTTCTCTGCAAGGTCCGATGCAGGCGAGGCGGCCGACGAAGTCGCGGCCGACTACAGCGGGGAGCCGATCGAGTATGGCCTGAATAGCCTATATCTGCGCGACATGTTGTCTTCTCTACCTGCCGGTAAAGTCAAGTTTGCCCTGTCGCAAGGCATGTCTCCTGCGGTGATCACAGGTGAGAATGACAACTGGGACGGTGTCCTTATGCCGCTGCGGGTGTCGTGATGGGTCGTTTCATGGTGAGCTATACCTACCAAGGCAGAGGCACCGAAGTTGTCGAGGCTGAAACACTCGACGACGCCGAGCGTCTCGTCGAGGAAAAGGTCAATCGTGACGATTTTGAGCCTGAAGCCGACGAGCTTGAGGTCGAGCACTTCGATGTCGCAGAGCTTCACCCCGTCACTCGCGGCGGCAAGGAGATATGGACAACTTACATCCAGTCTGGCGACAAACGCGGTCATCCGTCGGCTCTCTTTTCTACACCACTCTTTGCTTCTGGGGTGGGGTCATAATGGCCCCATTACCTCGCGCCGAATCCAGCACGGTCAGAGCGATCTACGCCGCATACGAAGCCGCAGCCTCGTCATGGGATAGCCTCGGCATATCCGTTGGTGAGGCCAACAACCCCTGCGACCGTGCGCTTTGGTACGCCTTCCGCTGGGCCTCACCACTGGAAAAACATCACGGCCGCCAGCTGCGTCTGTTCGAAACCGGCAATCTTGAGGAATCACGCTTGGTTGAAGACCTCGAGCGCATTGGAGTCGATGTCTACGGCCAGCAGGACAAGATCAGGCTGGTGCAGGGCCATGTTCGAGGCAAGTGCGACGGCAAGGCCATGGGCGTTGTCGAGGCACCGAAGACAGAGCACCTGCTCGAATTCAAATCCAGCAATGCCAAGGGCATGAAGGAGATCATTAAGAAGGGATGCAAGGAGGCGAAACCGCTTCACTACGGACAGTGCCAGCTCGGAATGCATGCCTTTGGTCTGTCGCGCTGCCTCTATCTCGTCAGCTGCAAGGACGACGACACTCTCTACGCCGAGCGCATCGAATACGATCCGGAGTTCTGTCTGCGTCTGCTGGCGCGGCTAGAACGCATCATCAATTCGCCAGAGCCGCCGTCGCGCATCAATGAGGCCGCAGACTGGTTCGAATGCACCTTCTGCAAGCACAAGCCTGTCTGCAAGGAGGACGCATGGCCACGCGTCACCTGTCGGTCCTGCATTCACTCGTCACCGGAGATGGGCGGCGACGGTCATTGGTCCTGCGCACGATGGGCAAAGCCGATCTCGTTCGACGAGCAGAAGGAAGGCTGTCCTACCCATCTGACGATCCCGGCTCTCGTGCCTGGTGGAGTTCAGGTCGATTCATCAGAGGAAGAAGAATGGATAGAATATCAAATGCCGGACGGTCGCATGTGGAGAGACGGTGCGACGGCGTGATCGAGGAAACTAAAATCTGTCCCGGTTTTCCGAGTTACTCGATATCAGAGAGCGGCGTGATCACTCGTATCTCCCCGGGGAAACAGAAATGGTCTCTGCCGGGAAGGATTATAAAACATGAAATCACGAAGGATGGGCATCATCGAGTTACGCTCTTTGAAGACGGGAAAAGATCGAGGGCGATGGTGCACAGGCTTGTCTGTGAGGCATGGCACGGCGCCCCGCCTGTGGATCGACCGCTTTCGTGTCACAGGGATGATGACAAAGACAACAATCATTTCACGAATCTGTACTGGGGCACGCATAAGGAAAATGGAGAGGACAGCCATCGGAACGGACGCAGCGTGAGGGGTGAACGCGTAAACACCGCGAAGCTCAAGGAAATCGAAGTCATAGAGATTAGGGAGCGAGCGTATCGCGGCGAAACAAACATTTCGCTTGCGGCTGCTTTCGGTGTTCCAGACGCAGCAATTAGCATGATCGTTCGAGGTCGACAGTGGAAGCATGTAGGGGGCCCAATCGTCCCACAGAGCAGGAGAGGCAGACCAAGACAAAATTTCAGTCACGCCAACGACAACACCCCTACGCCAGGCGCCACCATCACCGCGGATTGAACCACCACAAGAGGAGCCACAATGACCCCTGTTGCCGCAAATGATAACAATCCTCGATCGGCCGAGTTCGATCGCAAACTTCTGGCCTACGAGCCGGCGCTCAGAGCCTTGGCGCGCAAAATCGCAAAGCATGATGATGCGGCAGAGGAGTTGTTTCAGCAGGCAATGCTGTTGATGCTCAAGCGCCATCGCAATTGCAAAACAGAAACGTTCTGGACGTGGGCGTCTTTCTGCGTGCGCAACGCCGCTCAGGAGCACATCAAGAAAAACTCCACGAAGTCGCGATCCGCCGACGTCATCAGCATCTCGGCATTCGAGAAAGTGCCCGGATCGGTTGCCGCTTCGCAAGAGAATGGGACAGACCTTGCGCACGTCCTGACATTGCTCGCCGGTCGCGGCGGCAAGATGGTTCTGCGTGTGGCGATGGGCGAAACCCTTGAGGCGATCGGTAAGGACTACGGCATTGGAAAGGAGCGCGTGCGTCAGCTCGTCGTGAGGGAGCGTGCGCGGGTGCAGGGGCTTCTTCGGGAGGCGGCTTGAATGCTTGAACTCAGATATTACCAGCGTGAATCGTTGGACGCGCTGTACGAGTACTGGCGTAATGGCGGTGGCAACGGCCTTATCGTTCTGCCCACAGGTGCTGGCAAAGCCCTTGTGATTGCCAAACTTATTGAGGAACTTCTGTCAGACTACCCCGACATGCGCATCCTCAATGTTACCCATAGTGCAAGCCTCGTGGAGCAGAACTTCAAGGAGTTCATAGGTCTCCTGCCGTTTGCACCGGCCGGTATCTATTCGGCTGGCCTGAAGCGCCGCGATGCTCGCGCGCAGGTGCTTTTCTGCGGCATCCAGTCTGTGTGGAATAAGGTCGAGTTGCTTGGCAATATCGACCTTGTGATCGTTGATGAAGCCCACGGCATCAGCCGCAACGCCAACACGCAATACGGCAAGTTCTTCAAGGATGTGCGCAAATACAATCCCGACAGCAGGACGTGCGGCACCACGGCCACCGATTACCGCATGGATTCGGGCCGGTTGACCGATGACCTCGACGATGATGACACCGTAGATGAAGCGACCGGCGTGCCTATCCGCTTTAAGCTGTTCGATGACGTAGTCTACGAAATCGGCCTTGGCGAGTGCATTGAGAAGGGGTTCCTAACGCGCCTCACCAGCACGAAAACGACGTCAAAAATCGACCTGAAAGGGATTGGAACGCGCGGAGGCGAGTACATTCCAGGTCAGGTGTCTGCCGCCGCAGAGCAAATCATTGAGGCTGCAATCGCAGAAGACATGGCGATATCGACAGATCGTAGAGCTGGCCTTTTCTTCAGCACCAGCAAGGAGAACGCTAATCATGTTGCCGACGCCATTCAGCGGCATGGCCGCACATGCGCAGTGCTGACAAGCGACAACGCTCACCAGACGAAAGAAATATTCGAGGGGTTTAGGTCTGGTAAATACTGGGCAATCAGCTCGGTCAGCATGATCACAACTGGCACCAACTTTCCTTTTGTCGATTTCATCAGCCTAATCTTGTCGACGAAGAGTCCCGGCAAGCTCGTGCAGATCCTTGGTCGAGGCACGCGCAACTGCCCCGGGAAAGATGATTGCCTCATAGCAGATCACGGTCGCAATCTTGCCTATCACGGCCCTATCGACCAGATCAGCCCGCGCGCGCCTGGAAAGGGGGAGGGAGATCAACCTAAGAAGGTTTGCCCTACCCAAGAGACGCCCGGTGGTGTGACTGACGAAAACGGGAACTGGGGATGCGGAGAACAGATTCCGATTTCTCGGATGACATGCCATTGCTGCGGCTACATCTTCCCACCAAGCGACGAGGTGAAGATCACTGCACAGGCAGCTGATGTCCCAGTTCTAAGCGTTGCTCCACCAGAACCCCGCACCGTCACATCGCGCAGCTTCTACTACCACGAAGGGAAGGGCGATAAGCCGCCGTCGGTGAAGGTCAGCTACATGGTCGGCATGACGGCGATCAACGAGTGGATTTGCCCGCAACATAGCGGGTTCCCGAAGTCGAAGGCCGACCGCTACTGGCGCGCGCATGGCGGCAAGATGCCATTTCCCAAGACAGTGCTGGAGTGGATTGAGCGGCAGTCGGAACTGGCCGACACGGTGGAGATTACGGTGAAGCCACGCCAGAAGTATTGGGATGTCGTGGGCCACGTGGTTGGCGCAGCCAACGACAATCGTGTGTCGCCAGCGAATGACAACCGTGATGAGGAAGATTGGCAGGTGTTGATGGGGGATGATGTGCCTTTTTGAGCAAGCTAAACCTTGACAAATTTGTAAAAGCGGTTTAGCGTTTAAACCCACGCCACACCAATGGCGTCACCACATCGAGGAGATTTAGTATGAGCTACTGGGATAGCCGCGTGGACCTTTCCGCGCTTGTTGGAAAAACACTTGCTGAAGTCAGAAGATCAACAGATGAGATAGTTTTCGTCACCGATACAGGCGAGACATTCAAAATGTACCACGAGCAGGATTGCTGCGAGTCAGTGTACATTGAAGACGTCGAGGGTGACTTGGAAGGCCTTGTAGGCAATCCAATCCTCATTGCCGAGGAAGTGAGTAATGCTGACCTTCCTAAGGCAAATGAATACGATGAATCGTTCACTTGGACCTTCTACAAACTTGCGACGATTAAAGGTCACGTCGACATTCGCTGGTACGGTACTTCGAACGGATACTATTCGGAATCGGTTGATTTCGTGAAGGTGTCCGCATGACCAGACAAGAGGATTGCACCTACCTATACTTCAAGGAAAGCGGCAAGTGGAAATACGAAGGCCGTGGCTTCTTTCCTACCGCCGACGTCTTCTCCATTACGCGTGAGCATGTGATCGCGGAGAACGGCGGCATGCCAGGCATCTCGTCGAGCGGCGATGACTACTTCGTCATCATCATCCCTGATGATGGATGCGCCCACCCATATGCATACCCACGCCTTATAAAGCCGGAGGTCTCAGCATGACCAAACCAGCTAACGACAACTTCCTACCCGCCGACGTTGCCAACCTAGAAGCACTTTTCGCCGACATGCTCGCCGCCTATCCTGAACTGGAAGCGGACGAAGAACTGCGCGCCGACATGCTTGAAGGCGAGACCAACTTCCACGCCGTCCTCACGCGCCTAGTCAACGGCGAGCGCGACGCCGACAGCCTGGCCAAAGCAGTGGCTGGCCGTATCTCCGACCTTCAAGCGCGCAAGTCTCGCGCCGAGCGGCGAAAGGAAGCGCTTCGGGGGTTGATGTTTAAGTTGCTGAAGGCTGCTGGCGTGCCGCGCGTGCCGTTGGCCGAGGCGACCATCTCCATCGGCAAGAAGGCTGCATCGGTTGAGATCATCGACGAAGCGCTGTTGCCATCCAACGTCGTGAAGATCACGACCGCGCCGGACAAGAAGGCGATTGCCGAACTTCTCAAGGCTGGCACAGATGTTCCTGGTGCTCGGATGGGCGAGGCGGGTGAAACTATCAGCGTGAGGGTGGCGTGATGACCGATATTTCAATGGATGCACGCGTATTGGTGACATGTTTTTTCGCCAATGGGGAAAAGAACTCACTGAAAATTGGCGGCGTTGGCGCTCAAAGCGTTTTCAGCGACCGCGCCGAGTCGGCCATTAAGGAGTTGGTTCTCGGTGGTTTCGTCACCGCCTCTGAGTTCAATTCATTCGGACGAATGGAGTATGTGGGGACCGACAAATGCTTGGATGCTCGGCTCTCCTTCGAAGAGATGGCCGAGCACGGCCGGTGGAGTGCGACTAAGCCAAATCCAGATCGGAAGGTCGCATGACCAAACCCACCTACATGATCGCCCACGGTAGCTTAGCTGTTCAGGCTGCGCGCATCATCGCCGCGAATGCAAAGGTGCGCGAAGACAAGGCGCGCGGCTATGAGTTGGCCGCGCAGTGGCATGACAAGCAGGAGAAGGCTTGCCGCGAGATTGCGAACGACATTCGCGTCGGTTCACACGTCAACTTGAAGGCCGCCGTCGCAGCAACCCATCACGGCGCGAGCGCAGCTGGCCTTCGCAATGCGGCGTCAGGAATTCGGAGGAAAAGTCTCAATGAGCAGTAGCCATTACATCATCGTGGCCCGCAACGACGACACCGGCGAAATCCAACTACCGCTCGAGAACATGACGCTCTACGGTATGGGAAAAGACCCTGAAACAGGTGAGTACGAGGAAGAAAGCCTGGTCCGAGCATGCGCTGACAGCTACGGGCCGGAGTGGACAATAAGCCTATATGGTCCTATCGGCGCAGATTACGGCGGCACTGCCAAACGCTGACCAATTTCTGCATACATTTTTTGGACACCCACCGCGCCACCAACGCGGCTTCCGCTTCGGCGGGGACACCACATAAGAGGAGAGAATATGACGAGCATTGCGATGCACGACGGCAGAGTCGTGCTGCATCAGGCCGACTGCCGCGACGTTCTGCGCGGACTGGCCGATAATTCCATCGATAGCGTTGTGACGGATCCGCCGTACGCGCTGGTGTCCATTCAGAAGCGATTTGGCAAGCCGGGCTCTGCGCCGGCTAAGGACGTTTACGGGCGTGGTGCGGCCGGCTTCATGGGTAAGCAGTGGGACACTGGCGAAGTCGCGTTCTCCGAGGAGTTCTGGGCCGAGGTGCTGCGTGTTCTGAAGCCTGGTGGCCACGTGGTCGCGTTCTCCGGCACGCGGACCTATCACCGCATGGCTGTCGCCATCGAGGACGCGGGCTTTGAGATTCGCGACCAGTTGGGCTGGGTCTACGGGTCGGGGTTTCCGAAGTCGCATAATCAGCATGGCGATTGGGAGGGATGGGGCACGGCGCTCAAGCCTGCATGGGAGCCGATCTGCCTTGCTCGCAAGCCGTTGTGCGGGACGGTTGCCGCGAACCTGGCCGAGTGGGGTGTGGGGGCAATCAACGTGGATGGGTGCAGGATTGGGGATGAGGAGCGAACATACGACCTGAAGGGCGGGGAAAATCTCAACGCAATAGCTCGAGAAGGCGGCAATGATTCCACGGAGGCTAAGGGCCTAGGCGCTTATGGTATAGGTGCAAAGCAGGTTAGCGTCGGCAGGTCTACTGTAGTCGGACGCTGGCCAGCTAACATCCTCCACGACGGCAGCGACGAGGTGTTGGCGGCGTTCCCAGACGCAAAGGGCCAGCAGGGCTATGTTGGGCCGAAACACGGCGAGCGCCCAAGCAAGGGCATCTACGGCGACTTTGGTGCGCGCGAGCGCTTCTCCCCACGCATCGAGCTGGACAAGTCAGCAGCCCGCTTCTTCTACTGCGCCAAGGCCAGCCGTGCGGACCGGGATGCGGGGCTGGAAAGCGCGACAAAAGCGACGACGAGCGACGGCCGGGCCGTCGCTGCTGATAATGCCTACCAGCGTGGAAAGACGCTCCGTGCAAACACCCACCCAACCGTAAAGCCCACCACGCTAATGCAGTGGCTTTGCCGCCTCATTACGCCACCTGGCGGCATTGTCCTAGATCCATTCATGGGCTCTGGCTCAACGGGCAAGGCGGCTGTTCTCGAGGGCTTCCAGTTCATCGGCTGCGAGCGCGAGGACGAATACGTGCCTATCGCAACTGCTCGAATTGCGTGGGCGATAGGCGCTTCGGAGAAGGGCGTGGTTTCATCTGCGGTACCCGCGAATGACAATCGTCCAGCTGATTTATTTGGGGTGGCAGCATGACCAAACTCCCGACCACCCCAAGACAGCACACGCCGACGGTCGACGCCGACCATAACCCCACCACCTGCTTTGTCTGCGGCATGCACGCCTTCGGGATTGGCGTGAACGCCAGCAGCCGCGACAAAGACCCTCACTACATCTGCCGGAGGTGCGCCGTGGGCATCGATAATTACAAGAAAATCGATCGGCTCGATGACTACGAGCTGCGTGCCCTAGATGCCGGCGTTGATGCCGTCGGCGAATACATCGCCGAGCATGGCGTGACGGACCTGGCGCACTTCGACGAGCTCATGCAGCGCATGATGGTCAAGGCTGCGTGGGAGGGTTGTGCGCGGGGGCTGCGGGCGGCGCTGAGTGAGGCGCCGTTTTAGCGCCATGTCACGTAGACCAAAATTATGAAGGAAAGGATGCCAGCGATTTCGTTGGCTACTTGCAGATAAGCCATGGGGTTCGCCCCTCCTGAGGGCGTTGTGACCGATTCGGCATCTGCAGAAACCACAATATTTGGTTTGCCGGACCAAGGCAAGACCACACCATATAGAGGAGATCAAAATGAACCCGCCTATTGCGGTAAATGACAATCACACCGGCCTGCGCTTCCTGTCTGTCTGCTCAGGAATCGAGGCCGCCTCGGTTGCTTGGCACCCGCTTGGCTGGAAGGCTGTGGCTTTCTCGGAGATCGAGAAATTCCCGTCGGCCGTACTCAAGCACCATTACCCAGATGTTCCGAACCTTGGAGATATGACCAAATATGAGGAATGGCCAGACTTTGCAATTGACCTTCTTTGCGGAGGAACACCCTGCCAGTCTTTCAGCGTCGGCGGTCTTAGGAAGGGGCTTGAAGACCCGAGAGACAGCCTCATGCTCACATACCTCGCTATCGCTAGACGATATAAGCCGAAGCTTATCGTCTGGGAAAACGTTGTCGGTGTCCTGTCTTCTAACGGAGGACGGGATTTTGGAACCTTCCTCGGGGGGCTGGCAGAGTGCGGGTATGGGTTCGCCTACAGAATTCTCGACGCTCAGTTTTTCGGAAGCGCCAAGCAACGTCGTCGTGTCGTCGTTGTTGGATGTCTTGGAGATGCCACCGCCGCCGCAAAAATATTATTTGAGCAAGAAGGCCCTGCTTGGCGTCCTACGCCGAAACGAACGGAGGTCGTGTCGGTTTGTCTTACAGCACGAGGCCCGGGTTCTCTCGATGACCGAGAAACGTATGTTGTTGATGGGTATGGTGTACGGCACCTAACCCCCTTGGAACATGAGCGCCTACAAGGGTTTCCTGACAATTATACGAAAATCCCATATCGCGGGCAGGTTGCGGCAGACCAACCTAGAAGCAAGGCTTTAGGCAACAGCTGGGCAGTGCCCAAGTTTGTGTGGCTCGGTCAGCGTATTCATAAACTGATGCCTGCCAACGACATCATCACATTCAAGGAAGCAGCCTAATGAACCCAGCACTTTGGGCCGCAATCATCGCCGCGCAACTAAATCGTCCTGAGTCCACGTCATCGGGTATCCCATGGTGCACCAGTAAGACGGAGCCACCAATGCCAGCGTGGCCACGATTTCTGCTGTGGCTCATACGGCGTCGGACACAGCGCCGATCGCTCGCCAAGACGTGGGTGAAACTGGATGACTGGCTTTGGGATCGGTACTTCTCGGCCATTGAAAAGGACGCAGCATGACGCAAACGCCGCTTGAACTAGCACAACATTATGTCGCCCAAGGTCTTCCGGTATTCCCCTGCCGATCGCACGCCGAGGAGCACGTCGACCAGGCAACCGGCGAGATCGTCACGTTAGGCGAAAAGACACCTTTAACCCCGAACGGATTCAAAGGCGCAACGCGCTTTCCGCGCATAATCGAGAGATGGTGGTCGGACTGGCCGGACGCCGCCGTTGGTCTGCCAACAGGTGAAAAGACGGGCTTCTTTGCGCTGGACATCGACAACAAGCCGGGCGGCGCTAATGGCTTCGACTGGCTGGCTGAGATGGAGGCCGAGCACGGCCCGTTGCCCGACACGGCGCGCGTGACGAGCCCGAACGGCGGGCTGCACATCTACTTCAAGTACGTCGTGGGCACGCGCAACCGCGGCGCTCTTGGTGCTGGTGTGGATATCCGGTCCGAGGGCGGCTACGTCCTGGCCGCTGGCAGCACGATGGCCAATGGGCGCTCCTACAAGTGGGAAACGGAAACGCGCGAGATTGCGGATGCGCCGGCTTGGCTGCTCGACCTTCTGCTGCCGAAGTCCGCGCCAGCCCATACGCAGTACAGTCTGTCGGCGGCCACGAACAACGCTTACGTGGATGCAGCCGTGGACCGAGAACTGGCGGACCTTGCTGGGGCTCCCATGGGCACGCGCAACAACGCGCTCAACGACGCAGCATTCTCGATCGGCACTATCGTCGGCGCTGGTGCGCTCAGCGAGGCAGAGGCGCGCGCATTGCTCCAAGACGTCGCACGTGGATGGGGAAGGGACTGGTCACGTTGCTGCAAGACCATCGAGAATGGCCTGAAGGCTGGCATTCAAAACCCACGCCACATTCCGGAACCTGACTTCCCGGCTCACGACAACACGCGTTTGGTGGACATCACGCGCATGATCCAGCGTGGGCTTGAGAAAGGCAGGTTGCGTGAGCAGTCTGCTGCCGTAGACGACGACCTTACCGTACGGGAAGATGTGCCGCAGAACCAAGCTAATGTTACCGATCGGGAAGATGAGGAACGCGAACAGGAGTTTGCCGGCCACCCTGGCGCAGGGGAACCCGCAAACGACAACGCGCCAGAAACGCAATCACCAATCACGGCAACGGCGTTCAAGTGGATCGACCCCAAGACCCTGCCACGCCGCGAGTTCGCTTACGGATCGCACTTCATCCGCAAGTACGTGTCCGTCACGGTGTCGCCAGGCGGTCTGGGCAAGACGTCTGCCAGCATAGCGGAAGCAATGGCGATGGTATCGGGCAGGGCGCTGCTCGGTACCAAGCCGCCGAAGCGTTTGCGCACATGGATATTCAACGCCGAAGATCCGCGCGACGAAATGGAGCGTCGCATCATGGCGGCGTGCATACATTACAAGCTCAAGCCTGCCGACCTTGAAGGGCATCTCTTTCTGGATAGCGGCCGCGAGCAAGAGCTTGTCGTCGCCATCGAAGACAAGAAGGCTGGTGTGCGTATTCAGCAGCCTATCGTCGAGGCGGTGGTCGAGCAGATCGAGCGCAATGGCATCGACGTAATGATTGTCGACCCGTTCGTGTCCACGCACGGCGTCAATGAGAACGACAACGGCGCGATCGACAAGGTGGCTAAGCTTTGGGCGCAGATCGCCGACTATACCAACTGCTCGATCGACATCGTGCACCACCTGCGCAAGGTGGCTGACCGAGAGGCGACAGTTGAAGATGCTCGAGGGGCCGTGTCACTGATCGGTGCTGCGCGCTCCGTCCGCGTCCTTAACCGGATGTCGGCCGATCAAGCCAAGGATGCGGGAATTAGCGAAGGTGACCGATTCGGCTACTTCTATACGACCTATGGAAAGTCCAACCTGACGCCGCTTTCGCATAAGGCGGAGTGGCGTCATCTGGTGTCGACGCCGCTTGGCAACGGAACCGGCCTTGCTCAGCCGCAGGACTTTGCGCCGGTGGTGACGGAATGGCAGTGGCCGAGCGCCGAGGATGTAGCAGGCGACCTCACAGGAGACCAGCGTGCGTCCATTCTGGCGGCTGTGAGCGCGTCCGATTACAAGAAGTCACCGAAGGCCAAGAACTGGGTAGGCGGCGCTGTCGCGTACGCTGTGGGGCTGGATTTGGACGATAGCGTGCAGCGCAAGCGTGCGGCCAGTCTTGTGACTGCCCTTATGCGTGAAGGTGCGCTGGTCGAGCGGGAGGAGCGGGATCCGGTCAGGCGGGAGCTGGCGGTGTTTGTGAGGGCGGCGTGAAAAGGCGGTACAAGCAAGAATAGGGGCTTCGGCCCCTTTTTCTTTTGTAGGCTTATTGACTTACTAGTCGTATTAGCCTATATGCGTACTTACCAACACCACTGAGGAGACAGTAATGACATACTTTGTGACCGCCCTGACAAACAACGCGGCCCGTCTGATAGTTAGCGAAACGTGCACGACTGACAAAATTGTCGCTGATATGGTTGCCGCCCACCTTGAGGCGCAGGGCTACGTCGTTGTACGAAAGCAGGAGGCTTAAGCGTGAATATCACCCATATGGAAGCACTCAAGAAGGCTCGCATGATGGCTGAAACTGCACGCCCGGCGCTCACCGACCACGAGTTTTGGAACAACGATTACACGGACGATATGATCGCTATCGTCCGCGATCCAAAATTCATGTCACAGGGCACATTTTTCACCTACGCACTGGCGCAAGAAGACCGCGACTTCTGCGAGCGTTTTCTGCTCCGCAGCCGTGAGATCGAGATACAGGACCGTGCAGTTAGGGAGCGCCTTCGTCGAGAGGCAGAATTAAAAGCCGCATGACCAACGCCGAATTCCGAGCAATCCGACAGAGACTGGGCCTCACGCAGGCCCAGCTTTCGCAGGTTCTACAATACGCGACTGCCCTCACCGTCAGCACTTATGAGCGCGAAAAGAACCCACGCCAAATACCAACGCACGTCGCGCTGCTAATGCTTGCGTATGACGAGGGATACCGGCCGAAAGATTGGCCGAGGGAGGCTTAATGAATTACGCAACTATGCCGTGGCACGCCGTTAGACCTATGGTACAGGAGGCCGTGCTTAGAAAAACGGGTGGTCTTTGCTATTATTGCGGGGTGAATTTCGGCGAGAAGTACCACATTGATCATGCGATTCCTTCGTCACGCGGCGGCTCGAACAGGCTGGAAAACCTCGTGCCATCGTGCGCACAATGCAATTCTGAAAAGAGCGATAAGACCATCGACGAGTGGCGATATCAAAAAACGATAATGCGCCTGACGGCCCAGGGCGTTGCGCCGCATTTCACCGTTAAGCAGATTTCTTGGCTCATCCACCACAACTTCAACATCTTCGATGGCGTCGATCTACACGAGTTCTGGTACGAGACCGAAGCCGCAAACGACAATCAGCAATACAACCAAGAAGCATCATAAAATTCGCGTTAAAGTTTGCACGGATACCAAAATTCTATCCGTGCAGTAACTGTGCACATCCGGGCGGAGACACCTGCACAGCGCTGCCCGGTTAGTGCACGTTTAGTAGGGTATATATTTAATATATACCCCTACACGTGCAACCGTGCAGGGCGGTGTGCCGCGCGCACGGTTCTCAAGATGATTTATCTGGGCAACGGGCGGCGGGCATAAGGGCGGTTGATATGCAACCTGCCTTTTGAATGGAACTCGAATCAGGGTGGTCGCATTTGCGGGTCAGAAGGAGGCCGCAATGCCAGACAATGAAACGCAGCCATACACCGTCGAGCAATTGCAACAGGAATACTCGGTCAGTCTGCCAAAGGCCGTCGAGGTCATGGATCGCTTCGGCGGAGATCGGCGCACGATCAAAAAGCTGATGAAGCGATGTCCGCATCGCGGTGACGAGCACTAGTCCAAAGGCCGGCTGAACGCCGGTCTTTTCTTTTGGCTAAAAAATATTTCACAATTCGACTACCCGTTTTCGACCCTCTTGCTGAAAGTATGTGTGTCGCCACCACGACACCACACCACCAGAGGAGGCCAGCATGCAGCAAACAACCCGCATCAACGGCAAGCGTGTCGTCATCCGTACTTCGTCCAAGGGCAAGGTCTCCGTGGTCGACGCCCCGATCAAGGAAAGCGAAGGGCAGGCTGCCCAAGTCAGAGCCCTGCGTTCGCTCCCAGAGTACGGCCGCCAGTTCCTGCTGGCAGGCGACATGAACAGCGCGAAGCGCGGACCGCGCGCCCAAGCTGACGCCATCGCAACCGGCATGACGCCAGGCGAAGCTGATCTGCGGATTTATCTCAAGGGCGGCGTGTTGCGGATGATCGAGAACAAGGTCGGTAAAGGTCGGCTGTCTCCGGCTCAGGTTGATCGACATGCATCACTCGCAAGACTTGGTCATCCAGTTGAGGTCGTGCGGTTCACGTCCACAGCAGAAGCTGCCAGCAAGGCGGTAACACTGGTCAAAGGCTGGCTGGCCGACAACGACAACACAAAGCAGCAGTAGAGGCGCCTACCACGCGTCAGCACCACAGGGGAGACGATATGACCAGACACGGATCACTTGCAGAGCAGCTCGCGGCAGTCCGCCGCTTCGTGACCGAGCCAGATCACGACCCTGAGCCGCTACAGACCAATTGGTCTGTCGTTCCAGCGAATGACAACAACCCGGATGAAATCGAAGACCTGAAGCACGATCGCAAAAGGCTGGTTACCCCATCGGTGGCCGAGATCATGAAGAACGTGGCAACAGGCGAGGTTGAGCGCAACGAAGCAGGGCAGATAGTCCGGATCGGTAAATTGCGGTTCAGCGACGGCACCCAGACTGAGAAGGCTTATCGCCTCACCATTGATGGCGGTGTGGAGGAATACGCTGCAAGGATGCCGGCAGGCTCACTGCTAGGATCTCGCGACAAGGTGGATGTTGCGTTAGGTGGAGACGACAACCCGCAAGAGGTCACCGAAAGCAACCAATACTTCGCTGACATGCTCGACACCAAGAAGGCCAGATACCTTACCGGTAAGAAGCATAAAGGGCCGCGCGTGAGAATGACGGCAGACGAGGCGCGAACGGAGCTAGCCAAGGCTTACGCCAACACCGACATGAGCAAGGTTACATTCACTCGCTGCCCTGATGGACTACCGTGTGGCTCGGCCAAGATCGCAGATAGCTTTCTGGGGATGCAAAAGACCACATGCGCTGGCGGTGGATCCATGATGTGGCAGGACATCGTTACTGCGATGGCTGATCGCAAGGAATGGTTCGACGCGGTCGATGAGTTGAAGGACGAAGACAGGGTTGTATTGGAGGCGGTGAAAACAGCGCAGACATACCAGGACGTTGGTGTCGCTGTAGGGCAGTCACCGAAGTACGCCAAATATAACGGCGGTGGGAAACGAGCGCTTATTGCAGCAAATGACAATCTAATGGCGACAATAGAAAAACTTGGGCGACGTGTTTAAATTCCGCGATCTCGGAGAGAGTAATGTGAAGGGGTGGCGCAACGTAGTTGCGAACCCCACCACGCTCCGAGCGCTCTAAGCGTCGGACCCATCGCCATGCTGCACTTGTTGCAGCCTCTGAGCTTTGGGTAACTATCACGTGGAGTAGAGCAGTCTGGTAGCTCGACAGGCTCATAACCTGAAGGCCGTGAGTTCGAATCTCACCTCCGCAACCAATCCCATGCGCGTACTCCTCCGCTTGCATGGTGATCGTGCGGCCCGTTCCCTTTGCTGGTTGAGCGGGCCGCTTTTGTTTTCTGAGGGCGTATCGCCTAACGGTAAGGCAACGGTCTCCAAAACCGTCGATGTTGGTTCAACTCCAGCTGCGCACCGCCACATACTCACAGGCAACACAATGCCCAACCCCTACGGCCGCTCAGCAGAAGCTGCACTTTACCGTCGTCTCTACAAGAAAGCACGATGGGCGCGACTTCGTGAGGCTCATCTTGCTGCCGAGCCTTTGTGTCGGTTCTGCTTGGCCATTGAGGATGTCACCGAGGCTACGGTGTGTGACCACATCAAGCCACATAAGGGCGATGAAGCTTTGTTCTACGACCCAGGTAACCTGCAATCACTATGCGCTCCATGCCACGACACGTTCAAGGCTCGCATTGAGCGAGGCCAGCAGGCGGTGGTGATTGGGGTCGACGGATATCCGGTCGATGTCGGTGGGTAGGGGGGCATCGGAAGTCTAGGGCCGACCGGCCAAGGACCGCCGAGGTAACACAACGCAAGTGCAAACACAGATTTTTGCCTAGCGCGTGCGCAAGCGCGCGTGCGCGAGGGGATTTCGCATGTCTGAGAAGAAGAGCCGCGTAGACAGCGTTGCTGAGGCCGTGAGGATTGCCTCTGCGGCCGCCGAGGAGATTGAGTTTCCTGAAAACGTGCCGCTCGACGACGGCGACGTACCTTTTTTCAAGAACGTCATTGCTGAATACGCCCGCGCCGAATGGTCGGCGCATCAGCTTGAGATCGCCGCGATGCTGGCGCGCACGATGGCCGACCTTGTGAGGGAGCAGGATCTGCTCCGCACCGAAGGTTCGGTTGCATACAGCGAGAAAGGGACGCCGCTGGCGAACCCGCGCAAGGCCATCGTCCAGATGCACGCTTCTTCCATTCTGTCGTTTCGCCGATCGCTGGCGCTGCATGCGCGAGCCGTGCAGGGTGAGGCACGCGATGCCGCGAAGCGACGAGAGGCAGCAAAAGATATCGAGGCGGGTGCGAGTGTGGACGACGAACTGCTAGCGTAGAGGATGATGAATGATTGGCCAAGATTTGAGTTGGCCGCAGAACGTGCTGGATGCCATCAAATGCGGCCCGGTTCCTCGTCGAAGAGACTGGCGCAACCTTCCTGTAAACGAACTGACTCGCGGGGAGAAGGTCTGCAGATTTGCAGAAATGCTCGCCGTGCCGGAGGGAAAACTTGTAGGCAAGCAGATTGTTCTCCTACCGTTTCAGGAATGTTTCATTCTTGCCTGTTACGACAACCCAGCGGGTACAGGCAGAGCATATCTCTCCATCGCCAGGAAGAATGGGAAGACCGGCCTCATAGCTTGCTTGACGCTGGCTCACATTATTGGGCCGGAGGCGTCACTCAATAGTCGAATTATGTCGGGTGCTAGGTCGCGCGAACAGGCTGCGGAAGTCTACAACTACAGCAGTAAAATGCTGATGCTGTCTCCCAAGCTTAAGGGCCTGTACCGGATTATCCCTTCTGGGAAGACTATCGTAGGGCTGAAAAAGAACGTGACCTACAAGGCGAGCTCCGCTGAGGCTAAAAGCGCTCACGGCGGCAGTCCGAGGGTCGCCGTTCTCGATGAGCTGGGGCAGATACGGGGTCCAACCGATGATTTCGTTGAGGCGATTGTCACGTCGATGGGCGCTCACGGCGACGAAGCGATTATCTTCGGAATATCCACCCAGGCCGCGACAGATAACGACCTGTTCAGCCGTTGGCTTGATGACGCGGAAGCGTCAAAGACGCCGAGAACGGTAAGCCATGTTTATTCGGCTCCCGTCGATTGCGATGTGATGGACGAGGACTGTTGGGCTGCCGCTAACCCCGCACTCAATGTGTTCAAGTCAGTTTCATCCGTACGCGACGACGCAGACCGTGCATCACGTATGCCAACCGAAGAGGCCAGTTTTCGCTGGTTGCACCTCAACAGCAGGATCGATGCCAATGCTCCGTTTGTGTCGCCGGCTATTTGGCGAGCGTGCAACGCTCGAGTTGTGGACTTTGATGGTCTCCCTGTCTTTGGCGGGCTCGATCTTTCTGAGGTGAGCGACTTGACTGCTCTGGTGCTGATGGCGCCAAAAGAGCAGGAAGGTAAGACCATTTGGCATGTGCGGCCGACGTTCTGGTTGCCGGGCGACGGGATACGCGCGAAAGCCAAGGCCGACCGCGTGCCTTATGATACCTGGCATGACGCTGGCCATCTTGAGGCCGCACCCGGTAGAACAGTCGATTACGAGTTCGTCGCCAATCACCTGCGCGACCAGTTCGAAGACATGGACATCCGCAAAATCGCGTTTGACCGTTGGAATTTTCGGCATCTGAAGCCTTGGCTGCAGAAGGCTGGCTTTACCGACGATCAACTTGAAGGCGAAGACGCAGTATTCCAGCCTTTCGGGCAGGGCTTCCAGTCTATGTCTCCGGCTCTTCGCGAGTTGGAGGGCGTCATCCTCAACGGCAATCTCGCTCACGGTGATCACCCAGTTCTGACGATGTGCATGATGAATGCCACCGTGAAGGCAGATCCTGCCGGCAACCGAAAGCTGGTCAAGCACAACCGCGAACGCCGCATCGACGGAGCCGTTGCCCTTGCTATGGCGACCGCGATGGCGGGGACGTACGAGGGTGGCGAGAGTGGAAACATAGACGACTTCGTCAACAATATCATTTCTGTCACCTGGTGACGGCAACCTAGTGGTGAGGCCTGATGGGCTTTTTAGATAGATGGGTCGGAAGGCCTATCAAGCTCACCGACGGCGAGTTTTGGCGAGGCTTCTTCGGCCTCGGCACCACGTCCGGGGAGACAGTCACGATTGAGAGTGCCCTTTCGCTTGATGCGGTATGGGCGTGCGTCAATCTAGTGCAGAACGCGGCTGGCACGTTACCTTGCATCGTCTATGGCGAGGACGGCGTTACAGTCGACAAGAATGCTCCGCTTTACGAGCTTCTGCACGACATGCCGAACATGGACGACACTGCGCCAGAGTTCTGGTCGATGGCAGCGATGTGCTTGCTTCTTGACGGAAACTTCTTCGCAGAGAAGAAAATGAACGGCGAGCGGCTCGTCGCGCTAAATCCTCTCCATCCCCTCAGTGTCGATGTGTGCCGGTCAAAAGACGGTCGGAACAATCGCTATTACGAGGTGACGGAAGACGGCAAGAAGCGCCGAGTGCCAGAAGGCAAGATGTTCCACGTCCGTGGCGTTCGCTTGCCTGGCTGTGACCGAGGAATGTCGCCTATCGGTGTTGTCCGCAACACTGTTGGGAATGCCCTAGCTGGCGAGAAAGTCGCTGGCAAGATGTTCAAGAACGGCTTGCTTTCGTCGCTATTGGTAAGCTCTGACCAGATACTAAAGGCTGATCAGCGCAAGCAGATCGCCGAGACGCTGACGCAATTCGCAGGCTCCGAAAAAGCCGGCGGGGTGACGGTGTTGGAGGCTGGCTTTAAGCCGTATCCGATGTCGATCAACCCCAAGGATGCTCAATTCCTTGAGGCGCGACAGTATAGCGTCGAGCAGATCTGCCGCATCTTCGGTGTGCCGCCCGTTATGATCGGGCACGCAGCCAACGGCACGACCACCTGGGGCAGCGGCATCGAGCAGCTTATCCTCCAATTCACCAAGACCTGTATGCGGCCGATGCTCAAGCGCATCGAGGCGGCAATCTATCGTGACTTGCTGGACGCAAAGACCAGGAAGACCACGAAGGTGAAGTTCAACATGGAAGAACTCTTGCGCGGCGACAGCACGGCGCGAGCAGAATTCCTGTCAAAGATGGTCACGAACGGCATCTACCTCGTCGACGAGGCTCGCTCTTACGAAGACAAGGCGCCAGTCGATGGCGGCAACAAATCTATCGTGAACGGCACGATGACGCGCCTCGATACGCTCGGCAAGACCGAAACTCCGGCACCAACGCCAGCAGCGCGCGCTGCATAAGGGAAAATCATGAAGTTTGAACACCTGATTTCGGCCTTTCTGGCCGAACCTTGGGCTATTCAGCGCGAAAAACTGGGCGTTTTGGCTGATGTTTTGGTGGCGCGTGCCGAAGGTGAGAAGCTGTTTTCGTCGGAGTTCGCGGCATCGATCGACGATGCGCGCGCCAAGGAAATTGCTGAAACCAGCGGTAGCGTCGCCGTAATCCCCGTTTATGGGGTTCTGGCCGATAAAATGGACCTGTTTTCCGCGATGAGCGGAGGCACTTCCTATGCCGGTATCAAGAAAGCGCTGCACAAAGCTCTTTCGAACGAGGATATCAAGGCTGTCGTGCTCGACATCGATAGCCCCGGTGGCACGGTGCCAGGCACAGACGAGCTCGCGACCGAAATTCGCAAGCTGCGCGGCGGTGAAAAACCGATTATTGCGCAGGTCAACAGCCTTGCCGCAAGCGCTGCTTACTGGATAGCAGCATCGACAGACGAAATTGTCGTGACGCCATCCGGCCGCGCGGGTTCGATCGGCGTTTACACCGCCCATGATGACCTGTCCGCAGCTCTTGAGCAGCGTGGCATCAAACGCACCTACATTTCAGCCGGCAAGCACAAGGTCGAAGGCAACGAGACCGAACCGCTCGGCAAGGAAGCGCTGGCGCATGTGCAGGACGGTGTGAACCGCTCGTACAACCGCTTCGTTGCGTCCGTCGCCGAAGGGCGAGGCGTTACCGTCAGCAAAGTCGAAGACAATTATGGCCAAGGCCGAGTTTTCTACGCCGAATCGCTGATGGACCGAGGTATGGTCGACCGCATTGCTACACTTGACGAGACTTTGGCCCGCTACGGGGCGCAGACACAACCAGAGCCGGTAAGGCGCATCAAGGCCAGCAACGCCGCAAAGGCCGAGGCCGCTAACGTGCTGGTCGCAAAAATGACTGCCGGCGAGCAAATCACAAAACGCGAGTTCGAAAACGGCATCAGGGGACTGATGGGGTTGTCGGGCTCTGAGGCAGAGCGGGCCGCTCGGCTCTACCTCAAGGATGGTCAGGGGGCTCCTGACGTCGATGCGGATGCTGCTGCTTTGGCAGCCATTGACCGGCTTCTTGCCGAAGCAAAATCACCTCTAATTCGATAAAAGGAGGCCACTTATGGCTGACAATCAACTTGCCGATAAGATCGGCGAGCTCGGTACTTCGCTTGCGTCCATCAAGGAGCAGGTACAGAATCTCGGTTCCGACCTCACTGAAAAGGTTCGCGCAGGCGCAGACGTCTCCGCTGAGCTGAAGGAAAAGACCGACAAGGCACTGTCCGAACTGGGCGACGTTACGACCCGCCTTGGCGATCTGGAAAAGCGTGCTGCGCGTGAAAACGAGATCGGCGAAAACGAACAGAAGTCGCTCGGCGACCTCGTGATCGAATCCGCTGACTACAAGGCCGGCATGTTGACGGGCGCGTCTCGCGGCTCGATCAAAGTCAAGGCAGACCGCGCCGCAATTACCTCTGCCAACACCACTGTCGGTGCTGGTCGCTCTCAGGGCACCTCTCTGGTTCCTGGCGCACGCGTTCCCGGCATCTTCGGCCTGCCTGAGCGCCAGCTGACGATCCGTGACCTCGTTCTGCCTGGTCAGACCTCTTCGAGCTCGATCGAGTACGTCAAGGAGACGGGCTACACGAACAATGCTGCGCCGGTCGCTGAAACGACTGCCAAGCCTTATTCGGATCTGACGTTCGACATGACGTCCGCTCCGGTTCGCACGATCGCGCACCTCTTCAAGGCCTCTCGTCAGATCCTGGACGACGCACCTGCGCTTCGCTCCTATATCGACGGCCGCGCTCGTTACGGTCTGCGCTTTGCCGAAGAAAATCAGCTCCTGAATGGCTCTGGCACCGGTCAGAACATCCACGGCTTGGTTCCGCAGGCAACCGCATTCAACCCGGCATTCACCGCTGCTGACGAAACTGGTATCGACCGCCTTCGCCTCGCAGTTCTGCAGGTGGTTCTTGCTGAGTACCCAGCGACTGCATTCGTTCTGAACCCGATCGACTGGGCGAAGATTGAGCTGACCAAGGACGCTGGCGGCAACTACATCATCGGCAATCCGCAGGGCTCGCTCACTCCGACGCTCTGGAATCTGCCGGTCGTGTCGACCCAGGCTATGGCGGCAGGTGAGTTCCTCACTGGCGCGTTCAGCTTCGCGGCTCAGATTTTCGACCGCATGGATATCGAGGTTCTGCTTTCCAGCGAGAACGTCGATGACTTCGAGAAGAACATGTTCACCATCCGCGCTGAAGAGCGCCTGGCGTTCGCAGTCTATCGCCCTGAGTCCTTCGTGACCGGCGACGTCGAAGGCGCCTAATTGATCTGAGGGGAGCTTCGGCTCCCCTTTCTTTGAGAGGAAGTGAATATGACTGATTTTCTGGAAGTGAAGGCCAAGCGCACATTTGCGGTAGGCAAAGAACTGAAGACCAAAAAGAGCGATCCATTCAAGGCCGAGGCTGGCGAGGCAAGACAGCTCGCTGCGCAGGGCCTGGTGGACATTGTTGGTGAGGCAAAGGTCGTCGTTGAAGACGACGTCGCGGATGATGCCGCTGACAAGCCGGTAATTTCCTCCACTCGCTCGACGAAAAAGAAGGATAAACCTGATGCTGACAACGAGGGATCGTAAGCGCAGGGTCGCGTCCTATATCGGCGCCGGTATCGTTAACGGTATCGGCTCGCCTGCTAATTCTGTGGCACCAGCCATTACAGGCACAGCCCGCGTAGGCCAGACGCTCACATCGACGACCGGCACATGGTCTGGTTCGCCAACATACGCACGACAGTGGTTCGCCGCTGGCGTTGCCATTTCTGGTGCAACCGGAGCAACGTACGTTCCTGTCGTTGGAGACATAGGCAAGGTTATCACGGTTCGCGTGACGGCTTCGAACGACAAGGGCAGTGTGTCAGTTACCAGCGCGGCGACTGCTGCAGTCGTGGCGGCGTGATATGGCGATCGTCGATCTCGAAACGGTCAAGCGCCACTTGAGAGTCTTTCATAGCGATGAAGACATTGAGATCGGCCTTTACCGTGATGCTGCAGAAAGCATCATCGCAGAACACCTCGATAGAGAGGTTGTGCCGGCAGACGAGACGCCATCGGCAGACGATGGAATTGCGGCTAGCCCTGCCATCGTATCGGCAATCCTGCTTGTAACAGGCGACCTGTACGAGGTTCGTGAGCCTGACCCAGAATCCAAGGGCGATGCTGTGTTACCGCGCGCCGTGCGGATGCTTTTGGCACCATGGCGCGTGTGGCGCACATTGGACGGTGAAGATGTGGCTACGATTCCATAAGCCCTTCGACTGGAAGCCGCACGGCGGCGTCACCATCGCCTATCAGGCCGGTCTCTACAACGTCACTCGCAAGTGCGCTGCGGCTGCAATAGCGGCCAAAACTGGCGAGCCAACAAAGGATCGACCCCATGCCAAAACGCAAAAGGGCGGGCGCAGGCTCGCTGAGTGAGCGCATCGGCTTTGAGGCCGAGGTTGAGGGCGATGATGGGTATGGTGGGGTGATTATCGGCTTCGCGGAGCAATTCGTCGAGCCAGCTCGCCTTGAGCCGCGTGTTGGGTCTGAGCCTGTAATTGCTTCGCGTTTACAGGGAATCCAGCCTTTCACCATGACCATCCGCAGCAACGAACGCACGCGTACCATCACGCCAGCGTGGCGGGCGCGTAACAAGCGTACCGGTGCAACCTACGCCATCAAGTCTGCGGTCAACATCGATGAGCGAAACCAGTGGATTGAGTTGCTTGTGGTAGAGGGGGAGGCGGGGTGAAAGTTCTCGGCCTTGAAAAGCTAAACCGCAAGCTGAAAAAGCTTCCTGCTGCGGCTGAAAAACGCATCAAGGAAGCGATGGAAGTTGGCGCCAACGAGATCGTGGCGCTGATGAAGTCACTGGTGGCGGTAGATAGCGGCGAGCTTCGTGATTCAATCGGATGGACCTGGGGCGACGCTCCAAAATTCAGCCAGAAGATCGCGACGGTGAAATCTGCCGACGGCAAGCTGGTTATCACAATCTATGCCGGCAACAGCAAGGTGCGTTACGCTCACTTGGTCGAGTTTTCGACAAGAGCTCACCAGAATGCGGGCCAGTTCGCTGGAACGCAGCATCCTGGCACGTCCGCACAGCCATTCTTTTTCGTCTCGTATCGCGCTCTACGCCGACGCACCAAGTCTCGCATTACGCGCGCTATAACAAAATCAGCGAAAGAGGTGGCAGCGAATGGCTGACCCGGTTCTTGAGTTGCAGGGTGCTATTATCGCGCGCCTGAGGGCCGACGCCGCCGTAACAGCGCTAGTCAGCAATCGAGTTGCGGACATTCCGCAGTCCACGTGGGCCAAGCCATATATCTGCATCGGG
Source organism: Agrobacterium tumefaciens (assembly GCA_025559845.1). NCBI lineage: Bacteria > Pseudomonadati > Pseudomonadota > Alphaproteobacteria > Hyphomicrobiales > Rhizobiaceae > Agrobacterium > Agrobacterium tumefaciens. The sequence continues at coordinate 1,819,175 of CP048469.1, read as the reverse complement.
CCGTCTAACTACGTCGCTGAATTGATCGACTGTGTTGATGGCGGCGAGATCATGATTCAGATCGACTGCTGGTCTGATGCGCCGGTTCTTTCGCAAGTACGGCAGGTGTCTGACGCTGTACGTCGTGCGCTGCGTGGCTGGGAACCGTCGCTTGCGACAAACGCGCTCGTTTCGTTTGAACCATGGCGAACCGACATCGTGACCGACGGCGCGCTCAAGCAGGCATCGCTTCGCTACACCGCGATCGTCGAAGAGCCGTAAGGGACGGTCCAATAGGGCCGCATTCACCACACATTTCTAGGAGGCCTTTATGGCTCAAGCAACCACCATCAAGGGGGGTAAGGTTCGCGTGCTTATCGGCACGGACGCCGACCCAATCGTTTACTCTTCGCCCTGCGGCTTCACGCAACGATCTATCACATTGAATAAGGGCCTCGAGGAGGTCAATATTCCAGACTGTGCCGACCCGGATAAGGTCGATTGGGTCGGTCGCGATGCAACATCTCTTTCCATGTCGGTGTCCGGCGAGGGCGTACTTGCCTCAGAGAGCGTTGACGCTTGGGTCGAAGGCTTCGAGAGCATCGACAGCATTCCGGTCAAGGTCGAATGGGAGTTCCCCGCAAAGACGATTACCTGGACCGGCCGCATGCACATCGAGAGCATGGAAGTCGGCGCCAACAACGGCCAGCGCGCGACCAACAACGTCTCTCTCCAGAGTGACGGCGAGATGGTTCGCGTAACCACGCCGGTCACGCCCTAATGCGGGATGCTCGTATCGAATTGACCATCTGGGACGGAGACTACGAATTCCGTCTCGGGTGGGGAGAGATCGCACAGCTTCAGGAAAAATGCGATGCGGGCCCGCTCGTCGTATTGCATCGTCTTGAACACAAGTTGTGGCGATCGGAAGATATTGAAGCCACTCTCCGACTTGGGCTTATTGGCGCTGGCCGCAAGCCCGAAGAGGCGACGAAGCTTATCAAAGAACACGTCAAAACAAGGCCAGTGGGCGAGTATGCCTTGGCGGCACATGCAGTTCTGACGGTTGCGGTGTACGGCGCTCCGGATGAGCCTGTGGGGGAGGGCGACGCAGCAAGTCAAATCGAACACAGCTTGACGACCTCCCTAACGGTAAGCTGAGATTTGCTGCGATCTACGGCACAGGGGCGGTAATGGGATTCACCCCTCAGCAAGTCAATGAAATGTCGATGTGGCAGTTCATGGCAGCGGTCGACGGTTACGTCGAGGCAAACACGGCTGACGATGGATCTCTTACGACCAAGGAAATCGATGAGCTTTGGGACTGGGTGCAGGGCTGATTATTTCCTCAGTGAAGTTGTCGTTTCCGAGTGGAATTCTTATTTATAGGAGCGTCGGCTAACCGGCCGTCGCAACACCACTCAAGAGGAGACTGCATGACTGAGGAAATCAGACTGCCCATCCTGTCCGTAAAGGATGGAAATGTCGTTGCAAACAGCCGCGATGTCGCGGATTATTTTGAGAAGGCGCATAGGCGCGTGCTACAGGATATCAGAGAGCTTGAATGTAGCGTAGATTTCCATGAGCACAATTTCGTGCCGTTTAAAATCAATGACTTAACTGGCGTGTCCACATCTCACTATGAGATGACAAAGGACGGGTTCACCTTCCTTGCCATGGGTTTCACCGGTTCAAAGGCGGCTCGTTTCAAGGAAGCCTACATCGCGCAGTTCAATGCGATGGAAGCGGAGCTTAGGGAGCGAGACGAAGAGCCGCAGATCGTGCCGTATACGCCAGAGACAGAGGCTCGTCTTCTGGTTGGCCAGGCGCAAAGGACGTTCGGCCCGAAAGCGGCGCAGCAGCTTTGGGGGCACTTGGGATTGCCGGTCGTTCCAGCAATGCTGATGCCGGAAAGTCAGTCGCAGATGACTTTCACATTCGGAGCGACGATTACCGCGAACCAAAACTTGCCCCGCGCAGCATGACAGAGACTACCCCTCTTCGGAGGGGTTTTCTGTATCATGCTAGGAAACTTGCTTTCGAAAGCAAGCTTCTTGGCAGTTTCTAGAAACCCTTGATAGGTCGAAACTGAACGTCAACGGCGACATCATGAATGTCCTCAAAGGGTATCGTTGTACCGTCTGCGTGTGCGTCTCGAACCCTTTCAAATAGTTCGTCTCCAGCCAGCCCTGTGCTTATTAGCTGACGGATTGCCTCACCGCGTGACCGAATTCGCTTAGAGAAAGACCAGTCATCGATAGCCTTCAACTCTGAGGGCGTTAACATGACGGCAATTCGTTGGTCTTTGAGCTCTTTTTCCATGGTCATATTGTATGTCAAGTTGACCAACATTTCAAGTTGATTGACATTGCCTACGTGTGATGGCAACTTGTGCAAGTGTAAATGTTGCACAAGTTGCGGTGAGGCTGTTTGCACCAGCACTCACCGCCAGCCCTAAACACGGATGGACACCATGGCGAGAGCTATCAACAGCATAACCAATTTTATCTTCGAGGAGAACAGCATTCGCGCTGACGTCGACGGCGACACGCCGTGGTTCGTGGCCAAAGATATTGCCGCGGCGCTTGGTATTGAATGGCGCGGAAGCGCCACCCTTGCCCGCATAAAGGCAGCATGGAAAGGGGTACGGAAGTTTCGTACCCCTGGTGGAAATCAAGAACTTACGGTCATAAATGAGCCTGCAGTTTACAAGTTTGTTTTCAGGTCGAACAAGGAAGAGGCGGATCGTTTTACGGACTGGCTGGCTGGAGAGGTTCTTCCTTCTATTCGCAAGACCGGCTCGTACAATCAGGAAAAACCCGTCCACGTCCGCGAACATGATCGCCGGACGAGCACCAAGATCGACGATGCACTCAAGCTGAAAACAAATATCGACAGGCTCGAATCGGTAGTCGCAAGCATCCAGCCAGCCACCCAGCCAAATTTCTGCGCGATGGTCATCGACGGCGAACATGTCTTCGTAGACATCAACCGCTTTGATGGACATGGCCGCGCCGTTGTTATCCAGCATGATGGCAAGATGCGAATTCAGAACGTGGAACCGGATGCGCATAACCTGCGCACATTCGGAGCGCGGTCAGCACTCGGCGAACGATACAAGTCCCCGCACGGCGGAGTGATGCGCAACAGCGTCGCAATCGTCGGTATGATCATGGAGCCGCACATAGATGAGAAGCGACAGGGCTACGTCAATGATGTGACCGACAAGTTGCGCGAGCAGATCACGACGCTGTTAAACGCTGGGCCGTTCACTGACATACAGGTTGCCAAGAGGCTTTGCTGCAATCCGAAATTTGTGAATGAGGTCCGCAAGGTCCAAAGCCGCAAGCCCCAGGACATGCTGACTGCGAGGGTGATCGAGCATGAGCCGCAATATCGCGGTCGGCGCACGATATTCAAAGATGAGATACTGCGGTTGATAGACGAGGGCGTTTCAAATCGCGATATCGCCAAGCAGACAGGCGCCACCTACCAGACAGTGACGCATTGGCGAAGATGGAGCGAGGATAGGGCTCAGTAACGCCAAACTCGCACCCCACCGCTAAAAAATCGACTTCATGGCCGCTGTCTTTTTAACTGCTCATTTATACAGTCGGCCGTGAATTTTCCAGGACTCCTGACAGAACACTCGTCATCGGGTGAATCTCTCGTCGTCTTGTCAAAACATTCTAGTCTTTTTTTGTCGTTCGGAATCGATCGGCAATCCGACGTCTCTTGTGCGCTAGCTAAGCTAGCCATCAAAAACGCGGCGGCTAAACTCGCCGCGAAAAACAAGGTTTTCATAAGAAGCCTCCCGTTGTGACCTCACCTCAGTAAGGCATTTCCAAAATGGCACAAGACTTAGAGCGTCTTGTTGTTCAGCTGTCGGCTGACATCAAGAAGTACGAAAATGCCATGGCTAAGGCGATGGGAACTACCCAGAAGCGCGCGAATGAAATCGAACGTCGGTTTCTTTCGATGAATGCTAAGGTGGAGAAATCCTTCGCAGGGATGGGCAATCGCATATCGTCTTCCCTTGATGTGGCGCTAAAGTCGACTGTAGCTTTGGCTGGCACAGCGCTCAGCGTTCAGGAAATCTCGCAATATGCCGACGCCTGGACGGAGGCGGGGAATAAAATTAACGCCGCAGCGACGTCTGCTGGTGTGCAGGCTAGGTCGCTCAATGAACTCAAGGACGGAGCGAACGAAGCCCGCACCGCATTTGGCGACTATGTTGACCTGTATGCGCGACTGATACGGTCTGCATCTGGGGTGGCAAAGTCCGAGCAGGAAATCGCAACGGCAACCTCCATTGTGTCTAAAGCCTTCAAGGCTGGTGGCGCATCTGCGCAAGAACAGGCGGCTGGCATTTTGCAGTTGGGTCAGGCTCTTGGTTCCGGTGTTCTACAGGGCGACGAACTTCGCTCTCTCCGCGAGAATGCACCGATACTGGCGCAGGCTATCGCAAACGAATTCAAGACTACCATCGCGGGCCTCAAGCAACTCGGCGCCGAAGGAAAATTGACGTCTGATCGCGTTTTCGCGGCGATTATCAATGCTCAAAAGCCGATCGAGGCTCAGTTTAAGGCAACTAACTCGACCATCCGAGACGCTGTAACACGCATTAATAACGAGTTCACCGCGTACATCGGAAATGCCGATGCATCTGCTGGTGCCACCGGCAAACTTGTCGAGGCACTGAATTATCTCGCAGACAACTTCAAAGAGGTTGGTGATGTCGTGCTGCAATTTATCACGATCATCACTGGCGCACTGGTTGGTCGCGCACTTGTGGGCGTGGTCGCAGGGCTTGGAAGTGCGGTGGCGGCTCTGGGAGCTTTCATTACTGCAGTTCGAACGGGGGCGCTTGTGGCTGGCGGACTTGCCGCCGCGCTCGGCCCCATCGGCTTGATCGCTGGTGGTGCAGCGGCCGCGATGTACCTCTTGGTAGATGGCGCTAACGCGACAGATACGGCCATCACGAACGCCAACTCTGCGATTGCGAGTAACGCTACAGCTTTAGACCAAGCGAAATCATCATCTCGTGGCTATACATCGGCGTTGCGCGATCAAATCCAAATGCAATACACGGCCGCACGCGCTGCATTTGAGTTAGCGTATGCGGACTCTCTGGCGGCACGAGCACGCGCCGACAACTTCAGGGCAATGACTAAGGCTCTTACCGGATACGAGCTGAGTTTCGACCCGTTTGACTATGCAGCACGAACGTCCGACGCCAATGCTACAGCAATCGGCAAAGCCGCTCTAAAGATCGGGGAACAACTAAAACTGGTTAACGACCAGATGGATGAGCAACCCTCTGGTTTCGGTAATGGCATCGGCACCGCTCCCGCCGAAAAGTCCAAGGTTCCCAAAAAGACCGCGGACGACCGCTTCCGCGAGGACATTCAGGCTATTAAGGACAGAACTGCCGCCCTAATCCAAGAGCAGGCTACGGTCAGCCTTTCCTACCAGGAGCAAGAAAAGCGTCGTCTGTCTCTCGATCTTGAGCAGCGCGCACTGGCTGACCTTCGAGAGGAGGCCAGAAAGAAAGGCCAGACAGACCTAGAGAGCATTCAGCTATCAGGCCAGCAGAAGAAAACGATCGATGAAGTTTCCGCGGCCTACGCAAAACAGGCTGATGCCCTCAGGCAGGTCGAAGAAGCCCAAGAACGCGCCGAAAGTTCAGCACAGGAGTTCTATGACGCCGCGAGAACTGGCTTCGCAGATGTGATTACTGGAGCTCAGAGCTTGAGTGATGCTCTATCTGGGTTGTTGAGCAAGCTGGCTGATCTCGTTTTGAATAGCGCGTTTGATTCACTTATGGGTGGCTCAAAAGCTACGAGCAGCGGAGGCTGGCTGACCAAGCTGTTTTCTGGGTTCGCAGACGGCGGATACACCGGCGACGGTGGCAAGTACCAGCCAGCCGGCGTCGTCCACAAAGGCGAATACGTCTTCGACAAGGCTGCGGTAAAAGCTGCAGGCGGTCCTGCCGCACTGGAAGCAATGCGCCGCAATCTAAAAGGCTACGCCAACGGCGGCGCAGTAGGCGTAGCTGTGCCTAGCGTGCCAAGCTTGCGGTCGATGTCCGCACAAACGGCTGGTGTCGTGGTGCACTTCAATCCTGTCGTCGACAACCGCGGTGCATCCGTCGAGGCTGTTGTCAGGCAGGAAAAGGCGCTCGCAAAAATTCAGGCCGAACTTCCTTACAGAGTGGAGGAGGCGGTGCGCTCGGCGAATAAGCGAAACGTGAAGTTGAGGTAATTAGCCCTGCTTCCAGTCGTAGGTATTGTTGATCCATTCAACTGCTTCCTCAAGCGTCTTGAAAGTAGCGTGTCTGCCGCTGAAGCCTTGGGGATTATGAGCGACATCGAGCTTCCAGCCGTTCTCCTCGAGCTTCAGGCGGACAGTTGATCCGACCTCGATAGTTCCTTTGTCGCTCATGAAATCCTCCAGCAATGAATGGTTGCGCTGAACAAAAGCACATCCAATGATAGGAGTCCACATGACTAAAGTCGTGCACAGCAGCTATTACAACGACAATGAGATCGCAGTCGGATGCAGTGTCAATGAGGACGGAGATGCTCTCGTCGCGGTCAACGGCAAGGCTATCGGCACAGTCGACGGTTTGCTGGAATTTATCAGCAAGTACCAAGGCCAGCAAAAGGCGAAAGTCAACGTCAGGTGGGCGGCGATAGGCGGATGTCTCGGGCCTCGGGGGTACAAAGTGTCTGCGGCCGTCGATGACGGTCGATATCGCCGAGCATCACTGCTTATGGATGTTCCAGCCGACCCTGCGCCGTCCCGCATCATAATGCAGGCGGACGAACTCTACGCTGGAGGCGTGAAGGTCAAGACCTTGGATGAACTTTCCAATCACCTCGCCAACGTCGACATCAAAGACGCCCACATAGGCCCGCTCTCGGCTGGCGCTACCAACATCGAAGGCAGCAAAGACGATCGGATCGCCAGGTTGCAGCGTGAGCTTGATGATCTGAAATCCTCCATGCCGAGACGTATTGAGGAAGCCATCAAGTCGGCCACGGTAAGAAACGTCAGGCGCTACTGATGACAATTACATACCCACTCCCAACCGCGTTTTTCGATGAGTTCCCCGGTTGGTCTACCGAGTTCAACCTGCTCTGGCGACAAGAACAGTCGCGCACGGCTGGCGGCCAGACGGTCGTGAAGGACATGGGATCGCCGCTCTGGCAGATGACGGCGCAATCGCGATCGATGAAGCCTAATGAACTGGACTACTGGCGTGCGCGTCTCACGAGCTTGGAAAATGGGCTCAAGACGTTTCGCGCATTCCCCAAATCGCGTTGCTTCCCGGTTGCCTATCCGAACGGCAGTTGGCCCACCGGCGGCGCATTCAGCGGCGTGGGGCAGGTGGCCACGATTGCGAGTAACCGCAAGGCAATATCGCTATCGGGCCTGCCCGCTGGCTACAAGGTCACGGTCGGCGATTACATCCAGATCGGCGACAAAGACCTGCATATGGTGATGGAGCCTATGACGGCCAGCGCAGGCGGCGTGACAACGCAGTTTGAGGTCCGTCCGCATCTGTGGCCGGGCGTTACGGCACCTGTCGCCGCTACGCTGGTGAAACCATCCTGCATCATGGCAATCGTGCCTAGTTCGATCTCAACGACTGCCGACATGGCTACTGGTCGCGGCACTGTCACGTTTCAGGCGATTGAAGCCCGTTAAGGGGTATCATGAGAAACATCTCAGCAGAAAACCTCGCTGCGCTTGAGGCGCGGCAACTGGTGGCGCGCGACTTCCTCTGGTTCGTTGCGCGCGATCGGGCAACTGGTGCGCCGGTCACCGATGGCATGTGGTCGGATGTCGGAAACGTTTCTGCGGCCATCGTGCATCCGGATACAGGCTTGCCGGTCACGCGTGATTGGTACGGTACCGGGACATTGGTGCAGATCGATGACATTCCGCTCATTGCAAACCTATCTGTCAGGAACGTAAACATTCGTCTGTCACAGTTAAGTGAGCACGTTCAGACACTTGTTCGCTTCTACGACTGCAAGCAGGCCCGCGTCGAGATATATCGTGGCTTGTTCGATCCGGACAGCCGCCAGATGGTCGCGCCGGCCGAGTGCCGTTTCGTGGGCTTCGTCGACACCATAAAAATTACAACACCCGGCGAGAACCAAGAGGGCAGCGTGGAGCTGGTTTGCGCCAGCCACACTCAGGAAATGACACGCGCCAATCCCGCAACGCGCAGCCACGCAACGCAGATCCTCCGGCAGGCCGGGGACGCCTTCTACACGGACGCCGACACGTCGTCTGAGTGGGAATTTTTCTGGGGCTCGGAGAAGGGCAAGGTCGCGACGCAGCCTAAGCGGAAAAAGTTTTTAGGAATCTTCTGATGGACATCCGCTTTGCCGACGCCACCGATCGCGATCGCGTGGTGGTGCTGCTTCGTGAAAGTCACGAGGCCGCAGGCTTCTCCTTTCCGTTTCTGGCCGCATACGCCGATCGATTGTTTCAGCAGCATCTGGCGTCTGACAAGGCTTGCGTTCTAGTGGCGGGCAAGCCAGCGCAGGGAGTGCTGATGGCGACGGCTCTTGATCACCCATTTGGCGCTGGTCGGATTGCCATGGAAACGGTCTGGTACGTGACGCCTCAAGCTCGTGGACGCGGCGCCATCAAGATGCTGGATGCCTACGAGGAATGGGCGAAGTCAGCCGGATGCGTGTCTGCCTGGATGGCGTCTCTCGCCGCCAATGACGTTTCCAGCCTCTACGGACGGCGCGGCTACAGCGCTGTCGAAACTCACTTCATGAAGTCTCTCTAGCGGCTGACGCGCGCGAATAGCGCAGCATCCCAAGGAAAATCGATGGCTCTTTTCACGTCCGCGGGCATTGCTGCGGCGCTTGGTACCACCGCTGGGCTTTTCACAGCGGTGGCCGCAGCCGTGCTCAATATCACAGTTGGAGTGGGCGTAAGCCTCCTAGCCAAGTCTCTCGCAGGAGAACCCAAAGACCCAACGTTCTCAATCAACGGCACGTTGCAAGGCGGCGGCGATATCTCGCGGTCGTTCATCTTCGGACAGACAGCGACCGCAGGCTCTCTCGTATTCGTTAATACATGGGGTCAGGACGGCGATACGCCGAACGCCTATTTGACGCAGGTTATTGCCCTATCGGACATGCCCATTCGTGGCCTCGTTGAGGTCTGGGTGAACGGCGAGCGCGTGACGCTCGGCGCATCGTCGGATCGTGGCCGAGCTGTCAACGAATACGCTGATAGCCTTTGGGTCAAGTTCTATGACGGCACGCAGACAACGGCCGACAGCTTCCTGTTTACGTCGGTCTCTAACGGCAACAGATGGTGGAATCCCGATCGCATCGGCAGGGGCGTTGCATACGCCATTGTCACTGCTCGCGTGTCCAAGAATATGTTCTCCGGCGTGCCGTCCTTCAAGTTCGTGCTTGATGGCATGCGCCTCTACGACCCATCGCGCGACAGCACTGTCGGCGGGGTAGGTGGCCATAGGTATGCCGATCCTGCGACGTGGGGCGGTGACGGCGACTTCCTGCCAGCAGTTCAGATCTACAACCTGCTGCGCGGCATCTACTACAATGGTCAGTGGGTCTATGGACTGCAGAACCTTTCGTCCGCTCGCGTGCCTCCTGCCGCGTGGATCACTCAGATTGAGAAACATCGTGCTGGCATTCAGGAATCCACAGGATGGGTGAATACCTATCGAAGCGGCGGTGAGATCCAGGTCGAGGCTCCGCTGACATCTGCCGTCGAGGCACTGTTAACAGCGTGCCAAGGCAAGATTTCCGAAGTCGGCGGTGTGTACTACCTGCACTCAGGGGCGCCAGACGCTCCCGTTATCGCATTTACCGACGACGACATCCTTTCTACCGAAGAGCAGGAATTCACGCCGTTCCTTGGGCTGGCGGATACCATCAACGGGGTGTCGGCGAATTATCCTTCGCCTGTTGATGGATGGGTCGCAAAGACCGCACCGCCGCTGTACAGGACCGACCTTGAGGCACTCGACGGCAACCGCCGCTTAATGGCCGATGTCGACCTGAATTTTGTTCCATATGCGGAGCAGGTTCAGCGACTGATGAGGTCTGCCCTTGAGGAGGCGCGGCGGTTCCGCAGGCACACGATTGTGCTGCCTCCTCGCTTCTGGGCCTACGCGACGCCTGGCACGGTGTTCTCTTGGACATCGGAGCGTAATGGCTACGTCGCCAAACTGATGCGCATCGACGGTGTGGCGGATCGCGCCAACCTCGACGTGATGATCGACATCACCGAGGTTGATCCTGCCGACTACGACTGGGATACGGATGCTGATTTCCAGCCACCGGTAGACGGTCAGTTGGGCGTCATTCGTCCAACGCCACAGGCGATTGTAGATTGGTTCGCTGAGCCAGCGACGATTAAGGATGCGGCTGGCGATGACCGTCGGCCAGCTATCAGGCTGACATGGGACAACACAGACGGACGCCTCGACGATGTCATCGGCATTGAGTACGAGATCCGCCTTCAAGCCTCGTTAGAAAAGGTAACAGAGGGCCGCACCGACCAGCCGCAGGTTGGCTCGATGCTGATCTCTCAGAGCCTTCTGCCTAACCAAAGCTACGTCGTTCGCGGGCGCTACATCCCCGGCGGAGACAGGCCGGTGCTCTGGTCAGGGTTTATCCCAGTCATCACGCCGAACGTACTGCTCTCCGACAAGGATGTTTTTGTCGACGTCGACATTGAGGGCATCGAAGATGCTCTTGGTTGGCTGCGGAACAGTACCAGGACCGCGCAGGATGCCATCGACGGCCTAATCGCTGCACAGATGGAAATGGCCACCGTTGCCTACAAAGACACCAGAAATCTCGCGAGAGAGCTGTCTGTCGAGTTGGGCGAGGCGAGGGCCGAGTATCGCGAAGAGATCCAGCTTGCCGTCAGCGAAACGATGGCAGTTGCGGGCAAAGTCGAAACTCTGACGGCGGCCCTCGGCGGCAGTTCGGCGTTCGTCAATGTTGCTTGGGCTGCTGTTGCGGCTCCAACTGGATACGCGGCACGATACGGCATCACGGCTGCGGTAGACGATGGAGCCTACCGAGCGGCTTCATTGCTTCTAGATGTTCCGGCAAACCCGGCATCGCCAACACGCGTGATTGTGCAGGCAGGCCAGTTCGTTGTCGCCAGCGATGACGGCTCGACGATCAAGCAGCCGTTCACTGTCACCGGTGGCGTGCTGTACGCCAACGACATCAGGGCTAACAGCCTGTCGGCGTTCTCGTCGGTATTGGGCAATGTCGACATTTCGAATGCCTACATTGGTACGCTGACTGTTGGCACGTCGAACATCGATCCTGGGGCTGTCAGTGTTGCCGTTTCTGCCGCTTCTGGAACTCTGGTGGTGAATCACGGCTTAGGTGCTCCAAACATCCTCGTGGTTTGGAAAACAAGGGGAACCATGTCCACGACGGTCAACCCTCCCGGCTTAGCGACCGCAGCCATGACCATCTCGGAAAGTGGCAACGTTATCGACACTATGCACAGCTCATCTGTTCAGAGTGGAGCAACGGCTTACGTGACCTCCTCTGTGAACTTTGTCCCGCCGTCTGGCAGGACGCAGACCACCTTCACGATTGGCAGCGGGTCTGGGCCTTCGGGAAACCTTCAAAGCGGAAGCCTCGTTTCGCAGATAACAGCGCTCGTCTTCAAGCGCTGACGACAAGGAATCAAAAATGACATCCGGAAACACAATGCGGGTCGACCCTATGGTCGCCCTGCAAGAGGCGAGTGTGCGCGAAGAATTCCTCAAGCAGCGCACGCTTGTTCTGGCGCAGCAGCTGGAACTCACCAAACAGCAGCACCAAGCCTTGCTCGAAAAAGTCGATGGCCTTGAAGCCGACTTGCGCCTCGCGCGCGGCTCGGTTGAAGGAGAAGGATAATGGCTGGAACAACCTGGTACGGTCACGGCACTGCGACTGTCGCTGTCGGCTCTCGCACGGTCACTGGTGAGGACGCAGGCTGGCTGACGGAAGTTGCTGGCCTGACCCCGATCAAAGTCGGCGACAAGTTTGGCATTCACGTAGGTCGCCCGATCGTCATCGAGCAGATCATTAGCGATACGGAGCTCTTGCTTGCCGATGATTGGCCCGGTCCTGCCCAGACGGACGCGCCTTACAAGGTCGAGCTTACGTCGCCAACGATTGCCGCTGTTGAAGCGATGCGCCGACTGCTGGCTTCGTTGTCGAATGGCAATCTGGACAGCCTGTCTGAGATCACCGTTGGCACGGATGACATACCGATTGGCGTTGGCCCCGGCGTGTTTGGGACCATCAACAAGGCGGCCCTTGTGCAGGGCGTCGAGTATGATGCGTGGGTGGCGAATCTCGCAGGCAGGGCGGCATACAACGGTGCTGCTACTGGTTTCTCCGTTCTGGTCATCGATATTGGAGACGGCCGATCTGCGCTCTACTTCAAGAACTCGGCGACGTCGGGTGACTGGAGTGCGCCGTCCTATGTAACCGGCCCTGTTGGTCCCGCAGGCGTCAATCAGCGCGGCAACTACAGCGCAGGCACGGCCTACGCGATACGCGATATCGTGCAATACGGTGGTTCAACGTGGATCGCCAAGGTCGCAACGACCGGCAATGCGCCGCCAACGCTTCCGACTACCGAAAACACGCAGTGGCTTCTATTTGCGCGCTCCGGCACGGCTGGCGTCGTAGATCGCGGCACCTACAGTGGCGCGACGGCCTATGAGGCGAATGACATCGTTCTTGATAATGGCTCGACTTGGCTTGCGCTGCAGTCGACCACGGGTAACGCGCCGCCCACCTTGCCGACGGAGAATAACGCCTACTGGCGCCTTTTGGCTCGCAAAGGCACGGATGGAACAGGTACAGGCGATGTTGTTGGGCCATCCAGCGCGGTCGACAATTTCCCTGTGGCGTTCGACACGACCACTGGAAAGCTCATCAAGGCTATCACGGGCGCGATTGCCGCGCTGCATGCCCTGACACCTGCTGCTGATCGCTTGCCATACTTCAACGGCGCTTCGTCGGCTTCGTTGGCCACGCTGACAGCGTTTGCCCGCACCGTTCTGGACGACGCGAATGGTGCGGCGATGTTCGATACAATGGGCGCAACGCGTGTACTGTCGGCGAATGGGCGCGAAAACCTACCTGATGGCTTTCAAGTCAAATGGGGCACTGCTTCGCTGACAACCGCCGATCAACGCGTCAATTTCCCATTGGCCTTCCCAACGGCCTGCGTTGCGGTGGTCATGAACTGCGGGACATACTACCCGGAGCAGGACCGGCTGATTTCTGCCGCAACGTCACAAGTCGGGCCGACAGGCTTCGATATACGCTCTAGGAACCTTCAGTCAGGTTCTGTAAGCGGGCAGAGCGGTGTCATCTATTACTGGATCGCAATAGGATACTGAGCCATGATTTTTGCTGTTTTTAATGAACAGGGTTACCCTATGGGCTTCTACTCCGATGAAGTTCACGGCGACAACATTCCTGAGGGCGCTGTCGAGATATCGGAGAACGAGTGGCAGGACCTGCTCGATAATCCTGGTCGTCGCAAATGGATTGATGGCGCAGTCGTCGCTGTGGAGCCGCCTCAGCCTGTGGCAACCATCACCGACTACGAAAACGCAATCCAGAACCTTGTCGACAGTACAGCGCGCGAGAAGCAGTTCCGCGACGGGGTGACGCTCGCCTCCTACACCGCGTCGACAAGGCCGAAATGGGCGGCTGAGGCTCAGGCCTTCGTAGCTTGGCGCGATAACGTATGGTTCTATGCGTATGGCGAACTCGCCAAGGTGCAGTCTGGCCAGCGCGAACAGCCAACTGTCGAGCAGTTTCTTGCGGAGATTGCTCCCATCGCTTGGCCGGTAGCGTAAACCACAACAAGGAATCCTCATGCTCATCCACAATTGGCGGCAGGTGCTAAAACGCGCCTGGTCCGTCCGCCTAATCGTGCTCGCCGCGGTGCTATCCGGCATCGAGGCGATGCTTCCCTTCATTGCGCTGCCCATCCCTGCAGGCTTGTTCGCCGGCCTAACGCTGTTGGTTACGGCTGCCGCGTTCGTGGCGCGCATTCTTGCGCAGAAGGAGGTCGGTGATGCCGATCAATAAAATCGTCGCCACGAAACGCGGTAAGTCAGCCGTGGCGGCTGCGGTGGCGCTTGCCATTGCGACCGGCTGGGCGACACTGTTTGGTGGCTCAGCGCCGGACACGCCAGCAGAGATTCGCGCGGCCATCGCGCGCGGATATACGCCTCCTGCCGTGCAGCTTGCAATCGACAAGCTCATCAAGCCATGGGAGGGCATTCACCTCGTTGCCTATCGCGACATCGTCGGCGTTCCGACGATCTGTTGGGGTGAGACGGAAGGCGTCAAAATTGGCATGCGCAAGACACTCGCCGAGTGCGATGCGATGCTCAGAAAGCGCGTCATCGAGGATTATTACCTGCCGCTAGTCGACAAGGGGCGCGGTTTCATCAAGGCTCCGGACAGCGTGCAGGCGTCGATGATTTCTGGCGCCTATAACTTCGGTGTCGGCTCCACCAATCCCCGTCGCGGCCAGCTTGGCTCGACGGCAATGTTTATCCACATCCCGAATGGTGAATACCGCAGGGCCTGCGAAGCGCAGACAGCGTGGAACAAGGCAGGTGGTCGCGTTGTGCGTGGTTTGGTGAATCGCCGCGAGATGGGCGACGCACAGCGCGCCGGTGAGGCGGAGGTCTGCGTGTCTGGCCTACAGGGAGGCGCCAAGTGAGCATCTTCCTCAGCAAGCCAGCCATGTATCTCTACGCCGCAATCGCTGCGTCCTTGCTGCTCTGGGGCGTACACAATCGCATCTACAGCAACGGCTACGAGGCGGCAGAACTTGTCTACCAAGCGCGAGAAGCCGCAAGGGCAGCCGAGCTCGCCGAGGCCGACGCCAACGAGCAGCGACGGCAGACTATCGCGAACAACGCAGCAAAGAAGCGCGAAGCCGAGGCACTAGCCGAGATCGCCGCACGCGAACAAGAAATCACTGAATTGCGAAAGGAGCTGCGGCTTGAAGCTCAGCAAGATCCTGATGCTGGCCGTACTGCCCTTGGCTCTGGCAGCGTGCAGCGTATCAACAAAATTCGTTAGCCCGGTCAAGCCGCCTGTCATTGCGGCTCCGGATAGCGCGCTGATGAAGCTGTGCGCACTGCCGGCCAACATCGGCAACGAGCCTCTCACGCAAGAGCAAGTCGAAGACCTCTGGATTCCCGACAGGGTGGCGCTGCTTGATTGCTATCGGCGCCATTTGGCTCTGCGCAACTACATCATTGATCGGGATGACGCGCTTCGCTCTGGTGGACAGGACCCGCAGCAGAAGGAAGGTAAGCCATGAGCGGCCCTGAAATCATGGCCGTCGCGGTGTTCTTTATCACCGTCTTCGGTTTCCTATTCGGCCTCTGGAAGTATGTCGACGCCAAGATCAGCGCGGCGAAGACCGAAGCCGCAGGCGCGGCCGCAGCAGCGCACGCAATGGCGTCGCTTGCTCGAGAAGAGTTGGCGGCGCACAGGCTCCATACTGCTGAAACGTACATCACCAAGGCCGGTATGCGCGAGACCACCGAGCAAATCATGGAAGCCATCAGCGGCGTTAAGAGCGCCGTCGATCAGATGACGCTGCGCGTTGATCGCATCGTCGAGAACCAATCTAAGCCGCGCACGACGCGGGCAAATTAAAGGCCGATAGGCAATCCCAAAGGGGGATTCATGGACATTGAATTCAACGGAGGTGACGAGGTCAGGCAGCCTTTCCGGATCGTTACCAGCGAAGGCGTTGCGGATCTGACGGGGTGCACCGTCTCGCTGAAGCTGTTCTCCAAGCAGGCGATAACACTCCCCGAAGGCGACGATCTGGTGATCGAAAATCGATCTCCTCTAGGCGACCAGGCGCACGGCTATTTTATCCTCAATGAGGAGGCGACATTGGCTCTTCCGCTAGGCCGCATAGCTTATCTGCGCTTCATCGTTGTTAATGCGGATGGGGTGACCGTCAGCACATCCAACACTTATCTCAGGCGGGCGGGTTGATGGCATCTGTCAGTATTGATGGCCGCCGTTCTGTCCTTGATGCCCTCCTTGTTGGGGATGTGAATGGCGCGGGCATCAGACGGCTAATCGATGCTCTGATTATTGGCGCAACTTCAGCCCACGGAGACAGGAGAGCTCTAGACTTCGCGCTGCTTGGCGTACTCGGCGACCCTGTAATCCTCGGAGCACTTAGAGGATTTGCGCAGGGAATGTCTGCGGCGGATGGCACGCTGAGCATAACCCCTATGGATGATATCCTCTTGGGCGGACTGGGTGCATCAAATTCATCTGCGATAGCAGCAATCCTGGCTCAAGCTTCTTTATACGGCGCCGTGGATTCGGGCGTCCTGAGCGAAGCTACGCTGAGTAGAATACTTTCCGCTTCTGGATCCAGCGCAGGAATGTCTTCTGCGTCGGGAGTTCTATCGTCTGGGTTCACTCTTTTCGGGTCAGCATCTTCTGAAACCGACGCGACCGCAATCATTCTGGCGATGCTGGCTTTGTCGGCGACGTCTACAACGGACAACTCCGCCTCTGGCTACTTGAGTACGGTTGCCGGACTGATCGGTGCGGTTTCTAGCCTTACATCTGCGACGGCGACTGTGACGCTAACACCTGGGTCATCGTTTGACACGGATGCACAAGCATACTTGGACGGATATGCGCCAAGCTCATCAGCCGACTTCAAGCAGGCTCTAAACAGTTTTGTTTCGGGCCTAAAAACTGACGGTATTTGGTCAAAGCTCGACTGGCTTATCGTCCCGGCTGACACATCGGCCGGATTTGCGCGCAACGTCAGAAACCTTGCGAAAGCGCTGTCTCTGGCAAACTCTCCCGCCTACACAGCGTACCGAGGCATGAAAGGCGACGGCGTATCAAGCCACGCAAGTCTTCAGGAGGCATTCAATGCATCAGGCAACCTCTTTGCGCTGAACTCGGCAACCATAGGCATCTACGTCAACCAAGAGGCCAGCACGGCGTCTGCTCCGCTCTTCGGATCGAGCCAGTCCACCAGAACTTTCCTAACGCCAAATCCTGCCGGCGCTGGAAGCTTCCGAATGAACGACAGCTCATCTTACAACCTCGGCGCGGCGGAGACACTCGTTGGTCACCGAACGGTGACAAGAACTGGGGCTGCGGCTAGGGCGTACTACCGCAACGGAGTTCTCAGTGTAAGCGATACCGCTGCAGCAAGCGCTGTCGCTACTGGTCCAGCCTACATCCTCAGGAACGCGACGCAGTACGCCGCAGACAGGGCGGCGCTTTTCTACAGTGGATCGTCATTCACGGATAGCGATGCGACGAAAATGCACTCGCGCGTCACAACATTCCTCTCAGCTATTGGAGCAACCTAATGGCAAATCTTTTGCCTTTTCTAGTCATCACCGAGATAGAGGCCGCCCGTCTCAGGGAGGCCACTCAGGGCCAGATTTACACGCTCGACCCAAGAAAGGTGGATCTCGGCAAGTACGCAGGAAAATACGTACTCCCAGAGCGTGTCAAATACGATGAGAACTACCGAGACAATCGAGACGCATTCGCAATCATGGAAACGGTGGCTCTCGATGCTGACGCGATTTTCGCGCCTCCAAGCCCAGAAGAACTGGCGCGCCTTGCAGCACTTGAGAAGGATGAATAATGGCTGGATTTTCTGATTACCTCGAAGCAGCCGTCGCTGCGTGGGTGAATGGCACTGCAATGCCGACTGCGCCAGCAAATCGATATGTGGCTCTTTTCAATGGCGATCCGACGGACCCTGGGTCTGGCGGAGCCGAGGTCACCACTACTATCCGTGTGGCCGGTCGCGTTGTCGGCACGTTTGGAAGGACCGGTGGCGTTCTCACTCTTAACGCTGATGCGGACTTCGGTGCTGCTGCAGCAGCTGCAACTGTTTCTCACTTCGGCGTTTATGATGCGGCTAGTGCAGGCAACTTGCTTATGTACGGACCGCTCACTGGTGGAGCACAGTCAGTCGGCGCAGGCACTAACGTCAAGTTTGCGAATGGTGCTCTCGTTTTGACTGTCGATTAAGCGGTCAATACCTGGGTGGGGGTCTTAATAGCGCACCCGCCCAGTCATTGCTAAAATATGTATGACGGCACGAAATCAGACGGAGTTCTAGATATTCTGTTCGAGTGTTTTGTTGGGTCTTCGGGCAGATTGTATTCTTTTTCGAAATTTTCGATGGTTGCTATCGCTAAGTCTAGGCCGGAGGCTTTATCTGTTAGCAGGTTGTAACAGGAAGACGCGAGAAGTTCAGCCAGCAAAGCAATGTTTTTCATCTCATCCAATTCGATTGGAAAGCAAGTTTTTCTAGGGTCGCTTATTTTTTTCGCGAAACTGCCGCTTTGAAACCTGAGTGAATAATCATTCCAAGTAACCTCATGGTGAGCAACTAGATTCCGAATGCGGAAGACGTAGTTAAGTCGCTTGACGAGTTCACTCAATGACTTTTCCATCTCAGGCTTTCTCTCGGGAACAAGGTCCTCAATCAGGCTGATAATCGGAGTAGTGGATAGTCTGGCCGTAAATATTCTGGCCGTCTCGTCGTCAATTTTAGACAAGTGTCGAACGACGGTGTGAAGATATCCTTCAAGTTTTGCGGTGCTCGCAATGACATGCCCAATGGATGCGGCGTGCCCGTCAGGAAGTGGATAGTTTGTACCGGTGCGGTACGCGTGGTCAGGATTGTCGTACGAATAAGCTAGGAGATCGCGTTCGATGTAAGGCATTTCAGTTCCTACCACGATAAAAATACAATCAAAAGCCGCCCGGTTCCCCGAGGCGGCGTACTTGATGAAACATTGGTCAATATTGAAATAATATAATGCGGTGAGCTGAATACGGTGCTCGTCCCCTGAAACGCTAGCATTCAAATAAAATGCCGCCCGAGGAGTCAAGCAACCCATCGCAACCGAGGGTAATCTTACTCCACAACCCGGAGAACAGGCGGCGCGCCCTTCAATGGAAACGTCTTCAGATCGACCCTAATCATCGGGCCGCGTGGCGTGTGCATAGTCAGCTCGGAGATATCAATATCGAGCCCGACCTCATGTGCCTCGCGTATTGCATCGTTGAAAAGGCGTAGAGCAGAGGCTAGGCGTTGCTCTGCTTGCTTTTGTCTTGTCAGTTGCGATGTCATAGTTGGCCTCCCTCAATTGCCTCCCTCACCCGCCCCCAATATTCCTCACACTTCTGCATCGCCTCTCGGCAGGTAGGGGCGTAGCCAGCGTTCGGCGTTGGTGGCCTACCCCTGAACCCATCTGGGAACCATCCAGCCCAATGCCACTTGCCCTTCGTCGGGCCATGCATCTCTTTCCGAGCTCGCCCTATAGCGTCTTTCCCATCGTACCCCGTCCAGTCGTAATCTGTCGGTGGGTCTCTCTGGTCTATCTGGGTACGCTTCCAGCGATGTTTCGGCTGGTATGTCACTACGGCACGTCTTTGTGTGGATAGTGTTCCCAGCAATGCCAGGTCGATTTCTCGGCCTTGCTTCGGCTGAAACCAAAGCCGCCCCATTGCTTGCAGCTCGGATGCTCGCACCAGTGCTGATCGAGAACACCGTCGCCTGATTTCGTCTTTTGGTCGGTCATGGCGCCTCTATTTGTTGTAATGTCCAGCCATCAGCAGGCGGGCGCACGAAAAACTTGGCGGCAAGGTGGGTGAGTTTTTCACTTGCCTTTGCCGCCGCTTCTTTTTCTGTGGTTGCCTGTACGGTGACGACCGATCTTCCAGCCTGAAAACGGTAAGTATTCATGTTCTTATTATGTTCCGTTTGCGCGCGGTGTCAATTGATTATGGCGCGCAAAGCGCAACCTTGACAAATTTGTAAAAACAGTATAGCTTGATTGTCGGCCTCACCAGCCGCTCGGCAACCAGCCGAAACCACCACATTGGCGCACGGTCGCCAGAAAGAGGGGATAATCATGCTCAGAAGATTCCTGCGTGCCTCGCTGCGGCGTTCGTCGACAGCATTCCTCGTTGTTTTATTCCTCGTGGTCGCCGCGACCTCTGCGGCCGCCTATGCGCTCCTTCCTCCACCGGCATTGCCAGCCACCGAGAGCGCCACTGTCAAAATTTTCCCAGCAAGCGGCCACGGCTCCGGCGTTCATATCGGAGATGGCTTTATCGTCACTGCTGCGCACGTCGTCGGCGATGCGAAGGAAGTCCAGGTGAAAGCCAAGGGCGGTGAGAACCGCAAGGCCGATGTCCTCTGGATCAATAAAGCGTACGACATTGCACTGCTGCGCACGTCGTCGGCGGGGCTTGGCGCCGCAAAGCTGGCCTGCCGCGCTGTGAAGGCGGGCGATCCTATCGTTGCTTACGGCAATCCCCTGAAAATCGAATTCGTTGCTGCCTACGGCAAGATCGCCGGCGATCCCCGCGAAACAGGTCCGTGGAAGTCCGTCTATGTGACAGACATCACGACTGTGATGGGGCAATCAGGTGGGCCGGTGTATTCCGATGGCGGCGACCTCATCGGCATTACCGTCGGCGTTATGGCCGCTCCCGTTGGCTTCTCTGGTTCTCTCGTTGGCTATGGCTTTGTTGTGCCTTCGACTGCGGTTTGTGAGTTGCTGGGGAGGGTGGGGTGAAGAGTTTCCTAGGCCTTCGAATTCACAATGGGGAGCCCGACAATCCCACGAAGATTCGCGCATACACCGGTACTCTCCTTTCTAAGGGGAGTACCACAGAAGGGCGGAACGATTACGCCGACCACGAAATTGCGCGTTGGTATGGGGTTTCTTTCAAGCTGCAATGGTTCCTCGGATTCTGGGTCCTCGGGAAAACCGCTTATCCCAGTGAAAACGGCCCAATTCCATATCGCTAAAAACAAACGGCCGCCCACCAAACGGCCTCAACCACCACATCGAGGAGACTGCATGCCTCTACCCACAGAAGAACTACGCCGAAGAGCCGAAGCCTACAAAAAGCACGGCACGCTGAAAGCCGCTGCCGTAGCGCTCGGCGTCAAGAAGTCTGCGCTCTCCGAAAGCTTGCGCCGAGCCGCTGAGGCTGGCCTTTTAGGCACTGAGCCGGTCCTGCCTGGATTCCGTATCAGCAAAATCAGCAACACGCCGAGCGGAACATTCATCCAACAGACGCAGGAGCGCGGCGAGAAGTTCGCAGTGCCGACTGGTCACGTGGTCAAAGGCGTGTCTGCGCTCGTCGATGCTGAGGGTCGCGTTATCCAGCAGTGGCAGAAGACGGCGGTGGATGCCGTGGCCCGCGACGCCGCGATGCGTGCTGCGGTAGAGGCGTTTAAGGAGGATCTGCCGCGCGCGGAGCCTGTTGCGCGCCCACAGAAAACACATGCCGACCTTCTCAACTTCTATGCTGTGACCGACGCTCACTTCGGTGCGCTTTCATGGAGAGAGGAAACCGGCGCGGATTACGACCTACCGATCGCCGAAGCACTTCTGACTGACTGGTTCGCGGCGGCAATCGAACTGGCGCCAGCGGCTCGCACCGGTGTTCTGGCGCAGATGGGCGACCTAGCGCACTACGATGGCATGGAAAGCAAGACGCCGACGAGCGGGCATATCCTCGATGCGGATTCGCGATTTCCCAAGGTCGTGCGCGTCATCATCCGGACGTTGCGCCGCATCGTGCGCATGATGCTCGAGAAGCACGAACGCGTGCACATCATCATGGCAGACGCCAACCACGACCCGGCCAGCGGCGCTTGGCTGCGTGAGATGTTCGCTGCGTTCTACGAAGACGAGCCGCGTGTGACGGTCGATAGTTCGGCCAGCACTTACTATGTCGTCGAGCACGGCAAGACGTCGCTCTTTATTCATCACGGTCACCGCAGAAACGTCGGCAACGTCGATTCTGTGTTCGCAGGCAAGTTCCGTGACGTATACGGACGCACGCAGTTCTCTTATGCCCACCTTGGGCACCTGCACTCTGACGAGCTCAAGACAACCAACCTCATGAAGGTTGAGCGGCACGAGACGCTGGCCGCGCCAGACGCCTATGCTGCGAATGGAGGATGGCTATCGGGCAGATCTGCGAAGGTCATCACATACTCGGCGGAACACGGCGAGGTGTCGCGCCTCACGATGTCGCCGCAGATGGTCGACGGCTGGTATGGGCGGACTGCAGCCAATGACAATGGGCAGGTGAGGGCGGTGGCTTAGTTCCAATATTTCAGCGCAGGGGCCACCAATTCGTTGTCGTGTAGAAACCATTGAGCAGAGAAGCTTACCGTACCGCGTACATGCAGATTGTGTTCGTAGCACTGCGCATAACCAAGGATGGATGCCATTTCATGCAGGCGGTTTTCCTCTGAGTATCTGTCGGCGCTGTTGCCAGTTTGGTAGCAGCCCGCCGGCAGGATGGATGCATCCTCGGCAAAGAATACTTCTTTAAAATATGGGTGGCGATATTCCCGCATGGCGCGCTCCTTTGATAGCGATTCAGTTCTGAAATGTTATCACATAACAAGGAAAATGAAAATCACCACCCGCCAGCCACCAACTGTTGGTCAAACACCACACCACTGAGGAGACATCATGAATTATGGACAGGCCATCGAGGCCATGAAGAAAGGCGGATTTGTGAGCAGATTGAAAGACCCGCTCGCATCGATCGCCTTGGCGCACGCTGACACTCCGCAGCGATATTTCGAACGTCGAACCGGGAAACACTCGGAGCCATTCAAGCCATCTGTTGGCGACCAACTTGCAGAAGACTGGTATCCGTCTGGCGGTGTTGTCTCGTCGACCACCGACAGTAGAGCTGTTGGTCCGCTTTGCAAATATTTCGGTGCGAATGACAACGTGCCTGTAGAGGCGCGCGGCCAATACATCGGCCTAACCCGCAACCAGCCCGCCGAGAGCCGCACAGGCGATTTCATACAGACTTACACCGGCCGCCAATACTGGCCCTGCGATCCACGTCCGCACGAAGTCTTCATCGAGGACATCGCGCATTCGCTTGGCCTGCAATGCCGATACGCTGGTCACTGCATCAAGTTCTACAGCGTAGCTGAGCATTCAGTCCTGATTGCCCGTCACCTTGCAGCCAAGCACGCGCCGGAGGTGGCGTTGGCTGGCCTTCTGCACGATGCGCCAGAAGCTTACTGCGTGGACATTCCGCGCCCGCTCAAGCCGTACCTGACGAACTACAAGGACATAGAGCAGAAGAACTGGCTGGCGATCGCGGCGCGGTTCCAATTGGACCGCGAGCTGCCGGACGAAGTGCACGATGCCGACAACCGCATCATCGCCGACGAGCTGGTTAACCTGGTGCCGATGCCTTGGCATGCCCGCCACGATAAAACGCTGGGCGTTCGGTTGAGGTACTGGACGCCGGAGGAGGCGGAGATCGAGTTTCTGGCGACGTTTGAGGCGTTGGTGGCGGGGAGGGCGGCATGACCCAGTACGTCCTTCTAAAAAGAGACCTGTACGAGTGCCCCGGCCACCAGGGCTACACCGGCATCCGAGACAAGGCGGGCAGCTGGCTCGCCGAGGAGTTTGCCAGCCACGGCATTCCTATCAAGGATAAGTACACGCCGAAGGAGCGCGGACACTACGCCATCCCGGCCAACGTCGCGCCGGAGTTCACCAACGAGTGCTTCCACGATCTTTCTCTCTCGCATCTGCGAGGGAAGGTTGAGCGATTGCAGGAAGCTTTGACGCCGAGTGGCGAGACCAAGGCCGCATACATAGGCGAGTTCAGCTTTGACGTAGAAGATCGGGACGAGGACGGCGATGAGTGCACCCGCAACGTCGTCGTGCCTTGGACGACAGTGAAGGAGATCATGGGTGCGATCCGCGAGCGGGCAGAGATGAAGGAGGCGGCATGAACGCATGGACATTCGCAACTGTGTTTCTGCTGCTTTGGGTGGGCACTGTTGATCCCATCAGATCGCAGGTCAGCTGTTACGTCGGCGTGCAGCAAGCCTGCCTTCACTTAGAGAAGGACTATCGATGACCATCCGCCCCGGCGACGACGTGATCTGCATCGATGACACTACCCTTCCGGAGCAATACCTCGGCATTCGTGCCGGGGAGGTTTACCGAGCAACGTGGGTAGGCATGTGCCGCACATATCTCGGTGGCGACTACGCGGGCATCAGGCTGGCTGGCGTCAACCGGGGAGTGTGCCCGCAATTCGGCGAAGAGGATCCACCATTCGCGCTGCGCCGGTTTAAGCCGGTCGTGAGGCGGAAGGTGGAGGAAGATAAGAAGATTGAGGAGAAGGTATGAGCACTGCGGAAGACAACCAGCTGCGCTACACCACGGCACGCCTTCGCCATGAGGTTGCCGAGGCCAAGGCGTATGCGCGGCGTGAAGCGCTGGAGGAGGCCGCGACCCTCATCGACGAGGCTTGGCGGCACCATGGCGGCATGAATTGCACTCAAACATGCGCAATCGTCCGTGCACTTATGCAGAAGGAGAACCCATGACCATCACATCCAAAGACACCGGCTGCCTCACAGCCGTACCGGCGAATGATAACGCCAAGGTACCGGCAGAACTCGTGCCGTTGGCCGAGGCCATAGGCAAGATGCCATCATCAAATCCAAAGCGCGCATTCGGAGTGAAGAAGCCTTCCGCGCAATTCGTGCCGCCTGTTGCGATCATTGAGGAAAGCGTCGTGATGGCACTTGGCGCCGCCAAATACGGAGCCTTTAACTGGCAGGATCAACCAGTCGACGCGACCACCTATTACAGTGCGGCGATCCGCCACTTACTGCAATGGTTCTCGGGTGAGGACATCGATCCGGAGAGCGGTGCGTCTCACCTGGCGCATGTTCGGGCCTGCATGGGCATTCTGCTGGACGCAAAAGCGGCAGGCACATTAATTGACGATCGGCCTAAGTGTGCTTCGGCAAGCGAGGCGGTCGAGCGACTGAAGGTGGCGGCTTAACCTGCGCGCCAGTCACCTCTACCGTTATCGCGCATTTCAGCAACGGCCTTTTCCAACGCTTCAGCTTTGGTTAGAGACGGGTCTTTCTCCATAAGTAAAAGCGCAAGCTGTTCAGCTCGTTTCCATGCCCGGTCCGTTCTGCGACGAAGTGGATGGTTGGTGCCTGGAGAGTTAAAGCCCATGTAGTCCTCCATTGAAAATTGGTTGCAGGCAACAATGCACAACCCCTCATGCGCGAGCAAGAGGGGTTTTTCTTTATCAGCCGCTACACCACTACCGACCGATAAGGCCGGCCATAACACTCGCCACAGACCCAAACGGAATAGAGTTGGCGGCCCATTGCCGTTCGTGAGCGGGAAAGCACTATCGCCTTCATCTCGCCCATTCGAATCATTTCACCGATGCTGAATTTCCACGACGCCACATAGAGACGTCTTTTTCTCTTCTGCGGGCTTCTTGCTGATGCGTATGCCATTTCCAATTCATGCATGGTGACTAAGCCCTGCCGAAAGAACCCGGTGGGCAGCACCGGAGCCGGGGGTTAGTCAGTCATCACGAAGATGACCCGGAGGTTTTTGGCCGAAGCTTGGACATGACGCACCGCCCCCGGCCGTGAAGCCTTGGCGAGTAGCGCCAGCCGCTAAGCTGCGCACATGTTCAATCCGCACCTTGTGCGAACCTATTCGTGATCAGGGTGACTAAGCCCAACACGACTTATACGTGACGAAATCCGAATCGCAATATCGCTTTGACAAGCGTGTGCTAAAATTAGGAGCCATCCACGTGTTAAGGTTGATATTCAATAGTCGTTGTGTACAGTCGACCACTCAGGGGCCGGTTTGCAAACGAACTGCAACGTATTGATTTTCGGTGGAAGATATTAGCGTCGGTTTGCAACCAACTTGGCATTTCCATTGAAAAAACGTCTAGCTTCTAAGCAGTAGGTCGCAGGTTCGAGTCCTGCAGGGGTCGCCACTATTCTCCGAAGTTTCTGATTGTATGGCCTTTTTCTATGTGTCCCTGAAATGGCGTGAGGAAAGGGCCGTTTGCATTTGGCGCGGCTTCTGCGGAGCCTGAGCTTTTTGGTCGGCGCTTCTGGAGAGATTGGTCTCAACGCTCGCTTGACGGACCTGCCAGCGTGCTCTCCGCCGTGCCGATCGTCATGACGTTACCGCGCCAGGCGACTGGTGCACCGATCCAGCTTCGCGCCCAGATCAGCGGCATGGTGAGATCGCGGACGATCATGGCGGGCAGGGTGTAGAAAGACACTGGCCAGCCCTTCAGCAACGCAAGCGTCAGTTCCGGCCCATACATGATGGCGATCACCGCAAGCGTCGTTGCAACAAGGTCAATATCGGCAAGGCTTGCAGCGATCAGTGAAAGCACCAGCGGAGGAAGTGCGCCCGTCAGGATCTCAGGGGCGAAATATTGCGGGAAGGTCACGCGGCGCAATCTTGCCCATCGTGTCTGCCGGGACCATATCTCGGCGCCACGGCGTTCTCCAAGTGGTTGCTCGAAGGGGGAGGAGACCAGACGGACCTTGAGACCCGCCTGTCTCACGAGCTTGGTCGAGGCGGCGTCTTCGGCGATTTCTGCCGCCAGAGCACGAATGCCGCCGCGTGATTCCAGCATCGGCTTGTTCCACAACATCGACTTGCCCTGGGCAAAGCCGATGCCGATGGCTTCCGCCGCATATTGCCAGCGGGCCTGTGAGCCATTCAGGAAGGCGCACTCCACATGTGCCCAGAAGCCGTCCGGGCGGGAGCCGAGGGGTGGCGAGCAGACAAGGCCCGTATCATTCTGCCAGGCCGACAACAGCTGCTCGATGTAATTCTCAGGCATCAAAACGTTGGAGTCGGCGAGAATGACCCAGTCATGGTGCGCCTCGCGCCAGCCCTTGACGCAATTGTTCAGCTTCGGATTGGCGCTGATCCGGTCATCGCCAACAAGCAATTGCGACGGAACCATCGGAAACGCGGCTTGCGCCTTGCGGACTTCCTCGATGACGGGATCGAACTCGTCAGCCACACAAAACTGCAGTTCATAATTCGGCCAGTCGAGCTGGAAGGCGCGGGCGAGGGTGAGCGGCGTGAAGTTTTCGATACCGCGCAGGGGAATCACGACGGAGACCGCCGGTTTTTGGCGGGTGAGTTCGTTTCCGCCGCCTGGTCGAGAAAGACGCCAGCCTGCCAGACCGATGCCGAGGAGATTGAAAGCCAGAAGCAGAGCTGCGCAAAAGCCAAAGACTGTTTCCATGCCGTACAGTTCCACTCCCGAGATTTTCACGGCGCATTGGCCGGGCGATTCCATGGAATTCGTCTCTGCCGATTATAACGTTTGCGTGACAGCCACATGTCACACGGCATGCGCATCGCGCCCGTGAGCGGGTTTCTCACAAGCCGTGTCTTCATGAAGATGTGAAAAGAGAAAAGAGCCCTTCATGACAGAAGGGCTATAGGCATGTCAGTGGACGTTCAGAATGTGGGCGTGACTGCTGGCAATCAGGAACGATTCCCGTGCCAATTCAATGTCACATCTTCCCGAAACTGCTGCCAGGCAGTTCTTCCGTGCCTGCGCATATTCCGGCCCGTGATCTTCCGGCCACCGGTACATCAGCATGTCTAGCGCCACCAAGGGGCTGTAGATTTCTACCGCTGCGGACAGCGGCAGGTGGATGGCCACCGGTTTCATCCACAGCGCATGGTGACACGGTTGCGTCTTGTCAATGAGCATAACCTCCTCCTTTCCTGCTACAGCCGCGAAATGCTGGCCTCACGAAATGGTTCCAGACCTTCGAAAATGTGATCGAAAAGGGGGTTCCAATTTTCCAAGATGAATGGAAGATGAACGAATTGATGAACCGGAGATGAACAAATCGGTTTTTGAGACGTTACTGTCCCTAGAGAAGGAGAACGCATCATGTTCAATCTGTCTGGTATACAGGAAAGCTTTTTCGGCGATCGCATGGCTGGCGTTTGCCAGGCGATCACATCCGCACTGGCATTTGAGTCCGGACTCGAAAAGTCGCAGATTTCGGCAATCGCCGAAAATGATGTGATCTATCTTGAAGGAACGGCTGATTCCGTTGAAGCGATCGATATCGCCATCAGCCTGGCGTCGTCCATGTCGACGTGCCGTATTCTGAGCCACGTCGAGCCAGTTTACTGAAACCCTCTTGCCGGGTGAAGATGCACCCGGCAGCCCATATCGGTTTAATTGCCGATCTGGCGGCTTCGAACGACATCGCCGGTCTTGATGCCGTATCGTTTTGCACTGCCGCCATTCAGTTCAAGAACATATTTCACGGCGCCGCGGGAGCTGATGATGGCTTCCGAATGTGGAACTGCATTTTCGTGAATGTGACTGATCTTGCCGTCGCGGCCGATGAACAGCATGTCGAGCGCGAGAAGGGTGTTCTTCATCCACATCGTCACATTGCGCTCTTCACCGAAGTCGAACAGCATGCCCTTGTCCGGAGACATCGTCTTGCGGAACATCAGCCCTTGCTGACGCTGGGCATCGTCCAGGGCCAGTTCGACCGTAAATTCATGTTTCTCACCCGAAGCTGATTCGATTGTCAGTGTTTCGGTCGAGAATTTTTGCTGGGCGACGGCATTGTTGGCCGCAACAACAAAAAGAAGCGCCACAAAGGCGCTTCCCAACATGCGACGTGTCGCGATCATCAGTGCGCCATCCCGATTGGCGCCGGATTGTCCGGATGGATTTCCGCCGCCATCAGGCCCTTGTCACCATCACCGTAACGAACCAGAACGACCTGGCCGGGACGAAGCTCCGTGAGGCCAAAGCGGCGCAGCGTTTCCATGTGAACGAAAATGTCTTCCGTTCCTTCGCCGCGCGTCAGGAAGCCGAAGCCCTTCGTGCGGTTGAACCATTTGACGATAGCGCGCTCAAGCCCGCTGGACGGCGTGACCTGAACGTGAGTGCGCACCGGCGGAAGCTGCGAAGGGTGAACAGCTGTCGATTGATCCATCGACAGGATGCGGAATGCCTGAAACCCGCGGTCGCGCCGCTGGATCAGGGCAACGATGCGCGTACCCTCGAGAATTGTCTGGTACCCGTCCCGTCGCAGGCATGACACGTGCAAAAGCACGTCCTGTATGCCGCTATCGGGAACAATAAAGCCGAAGCCCTTGGCGACATCGAACCACTTCACCACGCCGGTGATTTCTGTCAGATCGACGGCATCGCCCGAAAGGTCCTCGACATCGACTATCGTTTTCGATGACATCCTATCAGCCATATCCTGCCAACCCCTCGATTACGCGCCACACTATCGGTCAACTGATTCCTGTGCCGCAGATTAACATCTTGGTAACGGTTTTGCGCAAGCCCTAGTTTTTGATTTGCCCAAGTGCTTTTATGTTGCCGTCCTTGTCCGGGGCTTGCTTCCTGGCTGCAAAAGCGGGCCGGAATATCCCGGAATGCATATTGGAAGGGAAAAAAATGCGGTATCTACACACCATGGTTCGCGTCAAAGACCTCGGCGAATCACTTAAATTCTACGGCGATCTGTTCGGCCTTCAGGAAGTCCGCCGGATTGAAAACGAAAAAGGCCGCTTCACGCTGGTTTTTCTCGCGGCCCCCGATGATGTTGCTGCGGCAAAGGAAAACAAGGCGCCCTGCCTTGAGCTGACCTACAACTGGGATACCGAAGACTACAAGGGTGGTCGCAACTTCGGGCACCTGGCCTATGAGGTCGACAATATCTACGAAACCTGTGCGCACCTTCAGGCCAATGGCGTGACGATCAACCGTCCACCGCGTGATGGTCACATGGCATTTGTTCGCTCTCCGGACGGCATCTCCATCGAAATTCTGCAAAAAGGCGAAAGCCTCGCACCAGCCGAACCGTGGATATCTATGGAAAACACCGGCTCCTGGTGACGTAAGTTCTGGCCGGTTAGTGCGGTTTCTGCTGCTATTGCCTTGTCCCGACAGGATGAGGCATAGTCCGCGAATCGAAACGACATGTTCCGTTTTGGGACGACGCAGGCGATTCCGTTCCCGTGCTGCGGCTGGAAATACAAGATACGGAGGCCATTCATGAAGACTGTCGACGGCAAGAGAGGGCGCACTTCCTGTCACCGCCTCGTCGTCGCGGTTTCGCTGCTCGGTCTGTCAGGCTGCGTTTCAGCCGTGACGGATGATGAGATGGCGGCCGACGTCAAAAAGCCGGAAGTTGTTGCAGAACAAAAGGTTGCGGCTGCCAATGGCAGCCCTGCCTCAAAGCAGCAGGGACATTATGTCGACCCTGCAATGGTCTCGGCAGCAGGTGCTGGCGCTGCGGCCGCAAATGCTCAACTCGCTCAACAACCGCAAGGTGCCCAAGGGCAGGTCTATGGCGCGCCGGCCGATATCGGCGGTCTTGTGACGCAACCCACGGGTATTTCGGCAGGCACGACGAGCATTTATTCCACGGGATCAGCCGCGACGGCTGCTGTCGCAGTTCCCGCAGGCACCGGCGCCCAGCCGGGCGCCGTTCCGGGGCAGAGAATCGTCCCTGCTGTCAGCAGCGTTTATTCCGCACCTCAGCAGGTTCAACAGCAGCAAGTGCCGGTGACGGCGGAGCAGCATTCGCAGAACAGCCAGCCGGTGCCTATGCCTCAGGCTGCACCTGACGTGGCCGCTGCTGTGCCGGTTCCTGCTTCGACGGGCACGCCTAAGCCCGAAGGCTCGACCGACAGCGTGACGATGGCGGCATTTTTTGCTGGCGCCGCCAAAAAACGGCTGCCGAAAGCGCTGGAGAGCGGCCCTGCGGAAAGCAAGGAAGTGGCCGCGCTCCCAAATGGTGATGTCGATACCATGGGCATTGCGCTATCCGGCCGCTCGATGATGTCGGATGAGTTCGACGATGCGCATCTTGATGAAGAAGACGACCAGCCGACGGGCCTGATGAAGCTTGCGTCTCTTTCCGGCCTGACGCGTATTGCACCAAACGGGCTGTTTCTCCAGACGGATCGCGTCGAGGTCGGATGCTTCAAGCCCGAACTTGTGAAGATGATCAAAGACGTCGAGGGCCATTATAACAGCCCGGCGATCATCACCTCCGGTTACCGGCCGCCAAAGGGCGTTCGGCGCGGTTCCAAACATTATACCTGCGACGCCGCCGACATTCAGATCAAGGGTGTTTCCAAGTGGGAGCTTGCGACCTATCTGCGCTCTCTTCCCAATCGCGGTGGCGTTGGCACCTATTGCCATACGGAATCGGTGCATCTCGACACGGGTGAGCCACGTGACTGGAACTGGCGCTGCCGCCGCACAGCTTCGCGAAAGTAATTTTCCGTCTGATTGTTAAGTTCATTCGTGGCTGGCCTTCCTTCCTGACATTCCTGCGGGGAGGGGCTGTTTTGTCGTGCCCGGCGGTGTTAGGGAGACTGTCTTGATATTTGGTACCCCCGCACATGACGACATATCAGTTCCCGATCTACATCATTTCCATTGAAAGAGCGCGTGCACGTCTTGAAAAGATGCTGGATGGCGCATCCGGTCTGGGCTTGAATCTAAGGCCGATCGAAGGCGTGGACGGCAAGGCTATTCCTACCGATCAGTGGACTGGTTTTGACAGGCGCGGTTTCGAATTGCGCAACGGCCGCCATGCCTTGCCCGGCGAATATGGCTGTTATGCCAGCCATCTGAAGGCAATACGGATCTTTCTCGAGAGCGATGCGCCTTACGCCGTCATTGTCGAGGACGACGTTTCGTTTTCGGCAGACTTCGGCGCTAGGGTCGAAGCCATTGTCGCCGTTATGCCTGAAAATTCGATAGTGAAGCTCACCAATCATCGCCGCGGCGGTTTCCGGGGCAGGGTGACGAGTTCGCTCGGCGATACAGTAGGACGCTGCATCTACGGCCCACAAGGTTCGTCCGCGTGCTACATTATTTCGCGTGGCGCGGCTGAACATTTTCTCAAGACGGGAGGTGTGATGACTTTGCCTTACGATCGCGCCCTTGAATGCGGTTGGGGTTACGGCACGCGCGTTTTTGTAAGCGATAAGGATGTCCTGGCATTTGGCGATCCCGATACCCTCGTAGGGACTCGGGCAGACTATCGCGGCAGCAAGTTTATCCGCCTCAGGCGCATCCCTGCTTATCTTTCGAGCATGTACGACAACATTGCCAGGTATGTGTACGCGTTTCTATGAGGATGACCGAGGCGGGGCGCAGTGAAACCTGTTGAAACAGCTCTTTTCAGAAGCTCATTTTCTGCGCTCGCCTGATTGTAGGCGGGACGTATCTTTTTTGAATTCGAAAAGCATGGCCTAACGTTGAGCGAACGTTCGTGCCGGCTTCTATCTTACTGAAACTTCTTTGGAAAAGTGGTGAGAGCGCAGGGATTCGAACCCTGGACCTACTGATTAAAAGTCAGTTGCTCTACCGGCTGAGCTACGCTCTCCCGTGTGTCGGGCGAAGCGCCCTGCGGAAGTGGGCGGAACATAGGTAGAGCGACCTCTCCGGTCAACCCATAAAAAGCGCTTTTCACAATCATTCCGGTTTTTTTTGTCGCACCCGCAAAAAGGTGATTGGTGACAAGGCTTTGCTGGGGCTAAAAGCGGGCAGACGAAAGAGGAGCTTTTCCTTGTCCATTGCCGATATTTCCCTGTTCAGCGCCTTGCTGGCTGGTGCCTTGTCCTTTCTTTCCCCGTGCGTATTGCCGCTGGTGCCGCCTTATCTCTGTTATATGGCCGGTGTGTCCGTCGAGCAGTTCAAGACGCAGGACAGCACGCCACAGCCTGAGATTCGCAAGGCGGTGCTGTTATCCGCCTTCTTCTTTACGCTGGGATTCGCCACGGTGTTCGTGGCACTCGGGGCAGGCGCGTCAACCATCGGCACCTTGCTGCGTCAGAATCTCGATATTCTGGCAAAGGTCGGCGGCGCCATCATCATTCTGATGGGACTGAATTTTCTGGGTGTCTTCAGGATAGGGCTGTTTTCGCGTGAAGCGCGCTTTCAGGGCAGTGGCAAGCCGGCCACGCTTTCCGGCGCCTACATCATGGGGCTTGCCTTCGCGTTTGGCTGGACCCCCTGTATCGGTCCCGTTCTCGGTGCCATTCTCGGCGTGGCGGCGTCGCGCGAGACTGTGGGAGACGGTGCGACGCTGCTTGCCGTCTATTCGCTCGGCCTTGCCGTGCCGTTCTGGATCGCGGCCGGATTTTCCGGCTCCTTCATGCGATTCCTCGTGCGGTTCCGCCGTCATCTCGGTCTCGTGGAAAAGATCATGGGAACGCTTCTGGTCCTGACTGGCCTTGCGTTCATGTCGGGTTTCATCACCAATATGGCGATCTGGTTTCAGGAGACTTTCCCGATTCTGATGCAAATCGGCTAATCGGAATCTGCTCTGAATGATGTGAAGGGAGCAGGCCGTGGCCGCCATCGTGGGATTGTTGCTGCCGTTTTTCGGCCTGATCTTCATTGGTTATGTCGCGGCGCGCATCAGCAAACAGCCCATCGAAGCGATGGGCTGGCTCAATATCTTCATCATCTATGCCGCGCTGCCGGCGCTGTTTTTCAAGCTCGTATCGAAAACCCCGGTCGAACAACTGGCGCGCATGGATTTTGTCGCTGCCAGTCTCGTCTGCACCTATGGCATATTCGTGCTGGTTTTCCTCATCGGCCGGTTCTTGCGGGGCAACAGTCTTGCTGAGACAACGATTCAGAGTTTTGCCGCAAGTTACGGAAATATCGGCTATATGGGGCCGGGGCTTGCCCTTCTTGCCATTGGCGAAAAGGCGGCTGTGCCTGTTGCGCTGATCGTCTGCCTGGAGAACGCGATGCACTTCATCGTGGCGCCGGCGATGATGGCTTTTTCAGGCGGCGACAAGCGCTCGCCGGCCAGACTCGCACTGGATGTAACGCGAAAGGTCTTGACTCATCCGTTCATCGTTTCGGTCATTGCCGGCTTTGCTGCTGCAGCCTTTTCGTGGCAGCCGCCGGAGCCTTTGCAGCGCCTCGTTGATTATCTGGCACAGTCGGCAGCACCCTGTGCGTTGTTCGCCATGGGCGTGACGCTGGCGCTCAGGCCGATGAAACGTGTACCCGTTGAAATCAGCTATATCGTGCCGGCAAAGCTGATCCTGCATCCTGTTCTGGTTTACGTCTTCCTTACCGCTCTCGGGCGGTTCGAGCCTGTCTGGATTTACTCCGCCGTTCTCCTGGCGGGCTTGCCGACCGCGACGAATGTGTTCGTCATCGGCCAGCAATATCATGTCTGGCAGGAGAGGGCGTCAGCCACCATTCTGATCTCGACCATTCTGTCGGTCTTTACGCTGACGGCCGTACTTTATTTCATACAGCCCTTTTGAGGCCGCTCCATAACAGGGAGGGCAGTGCCTTCAGGCCGCGTCCGGGCTCGATGCCCTCACGCATGACAAGGCTGCGCAGGGGGCCGATGCCGGACAGCACATGCAATCCCGCTGCGCGCGCCACCTGCATGGGCAGCATATCCGAAAGCAGCGAGCGGTTCAGAAGATCGACGCTGAGGGTGCGGCTGTAGACATCGGCACGCCGTTTGCGGTCGAACCGGCTTCCGGCATCCGCAGCGATCGGCTTGTCAGAGGTCGCGCCCAGCAAGTCCGTCAGGGCAATGATATCGCGCAGGCTGAGGTTGAGGCCCTGCGCGCCGATTGGCGGGAAGCCATGGCCAGCCTCGCCAATAAGCGCGACGCGCCCCTTGCCGAAATGATGCGCCGTCATCGATGAAAGCGGCCAGGCCTGAACGCTGTCTTCAACCGTGACGGTTCCGAGCATGGATTGCATGCGCTCTTCAATCCGCAGCCCAAGATCGGCCAGGGACAGAGACGTCAGCTCTTCAGCCTCGGCGGGTTTGACCACCCAGACAAGGCTGGAGCGGTCTCCGGGGAGGGGTACCTGTGTGAAAGGACCAGTCGGTGTGTGAAATTCCGTCGAAATCTGCTCATGCGGGCGCGTGTGGGTGAAATTCAGTACGATTGCGGTTTGCGGATAGGACCAGGTTTTTACCCCGATGTCTGCAGTTTCACGAACCTTCGAATTTCTGCCATCGGCGCCAATCAGGAATGCTGCGCAGACCGTTTCGCCGCTTTCCAGCGTCACCGAAACCCGGTCATTGCCGATATCGATCATTGCAGCCGTACCATCGAAGCGGCTGATATTGTGCTCCTGCTCGACGGCGTCGTGCAGAACCGACAGCAGTGCTTCATTGGGAATGTTCCAGCCAAAGGCATCCAGGCCAATTTCGGAGGAGCGGAACTGAACGGTCGGTGCGCGCAGCAGGCGATCCGTCCCGTCGATGATCTGCATGGTCGAAAGACGTGCGGCGGAGGGGAGGATGCGCGACCAGAGGCCAAGGCGATCCATGAAGCGGATCGACTGATCCATCAATGCCGTCGTGCGCCGATCCTTCCTTGCTGCCGCCGGCGCGACAAGCGCGACATGCCGTCCTGCGCGTGCCAGTGCGATCGCGGCGATCTGGCCGGCAAGTCCTGCACCGATGATGGCGATATCGAAGTCTCTCATGGTCGTGTGTCCATTCCTGTTACGCTGTCCAGCATAAAGGCTTTGTGGTCGCAAATCCACTTGCCGGATGATGCATTTGACGCCCTGGATATGCCGATATGCCAGCAATCCCCTTAGGATAAGAGGTATCAGGTGGTTGCAAAGCGTGGTGAATGGCCGCATACCGGAAGAATATCGAGGCGGATGAAAACGGGGCGCTGACGCTGACCATGAAACTTTTCAAGTACAAGCGTGTTCCGTACGCAGAAATCCGCGCCTTTTCCGTTCACATTCTGACGGCTTCCGGCTCCTTCCTGGCATTCCTGGGTGTTGTGGCTGCCGCCGAGCATCGTTTCGTCGACATGTTCTGGTGGCTCGGTCTAGCGCTGCTGGTCGATGGTATCGATGGTCCCATTGCCCGCAAGGTTCGCGTTAAGGAAGTGTTGCCGAACTGGTCGGGCGACACGCTCGACAACATCATCGACTATGTGACCTATGTTCTCCTGCCCGCTTTCGCGCTCTATCAGAAGGGCATGATCGGCGAGCCATGGTCCTTCGTCGCGGCCGGCATGATCGTCGTTTCCAGCGCTATCTATTATGCTGATATGGGCATGAAGACGGATGAATACTTCTTCTCCGGTTTTCCGGTGGTGTGGAACATGGTGGTGTTCACGCTGTTCGTCATCGATGCCAGCGCCACAACGGCAATGGCGGTGGTCACGGTATCGGTCGTGTTGACATTCCTGCCGATCAATTTCCTGCATCCAGTCCGTGTGGCGCGGTTGCGGCCGCTCAACATGGCGATTTTCCTGCTCTGGTGCGCGCTTGGCGGTTATTCCTTGCTGATGCATTTCCAGACGCCGTCCTGGGCTGTCATCGGCGTTGTTGTCACCGGAATCTATCTTTACGTCATCGGCGGCGTATTGCAGTTTTTCCCATCGCTCGGCGCCAAGTAAAAAACCGCTAAGACTGTCTTTCAGTTGTGTAAATCCGGCTTCGTACCTTTGTTTTTCAGTTGTGCGCAGCAGCAAAACAGTTATCAATACCGGTTGATCGCATCAGCATTGAATACGAATGCACACCGCGATTGGGAACAAGAACGCAGCCGTTTGGGAATGCTTCGCAGAAAGCAGCACGGCCGGTCAGAGAGGGATCAGTGACTGGAACTTTGGCGCCCGAGGCCGTGCCTCTCCTTTCCGTGCGCAAACTGACCAAGCTTTTTGGCACCTTCGCGGCCTGCAACGGGATCGATCTGGATATTGCTCCCGGCGAAATCCACGCGCTTCTGGGTGAAAACGGTGCGGGAAAGTCCACGCTCGTCAAGATGCTGTTCGGTGTGCTCGCGCCAACCAGCGGTGACATTCTCTGGCAGGGCAGCCCGGTTTCCATCGGTTCTCCGAGTGAGGCGCGCAAGCTTGGCGTCGGCATGGTGTTTCAGCATTTTTCGTTGTTCGAAGCGCTGACGGTGGCCGAAAACATTGCCCTTTCCCTCGATCCGAAAGTGTCGCTCAAGGAGATTGCCAAGGAGGCGGAAGCGCTCTCCAAGGCCTACGGCTTGCCGCTTGACCCGAATGCGCATGTGGCCGATCTCTCGGTTGGAGAGCGCCAGCGCATCGAGATCGTACGCGCACTGTTGCAGAACCCCAAACTCATTATTCTGGACGAACCGACCTCGGTTCTGACCCCGCAGGAAGCCGACAAGCTGTTCGAGACGCTTGCCAAGCTCAAGGCTGAGGGTCGTTCGGTCCTTTATATCAGCCACCGTCTCGAAGAGGTTCAGCGCATCTGCGACCGCGCCACGGTGCTGCGCCACGGCAAGGTGACGGGCGCTTGCGATCCGCGCAAGGAAACGCCTGCATCGCTGGCGCGCATGATGGTCGGTTCCGATGTGGCAGGCGTTTCGCGCGAGGCGGGTGCCCCGCTGGGTGAGCCGCAGCTCGAGGTGATGGGACTGTCGGTTGCGCCGCGCACGCCGTTTTCGGTCGCTTTGCGATCGATCTCCATGAGCGTCCGCGCCGGTGAGGTCCTGGCGATTGCCGGCGTTGCCGGAAACGGTCAGGGCGAACTTTTCGATGCGCTGTCCGGCGAATATCCGGTTGCCAATGACGAGGCGATCTACATTCGCGGTAAGGCGGTGGGCCGCACGGGGATCAATGGCCGCCGGCTTCTGGGCGCGGGTTTCGTGCCGGAAGAACGGCATGGCCACGCTGCCGTGCCAGGCATGAGCCTTTCGGACAATCTGTTGCTGGCGCGTTCGCGCTCCGACCGCAAGGCGTTTTTGTCGGGTGGTATTTTGCGGGTCATTCGCGGTTCGACCATCAAGGCTGCCGCACGGCGTATTTCTGAGACCATGGATGTGCGCAAGAGCGGAGCCGATCCACTGGCCGGATCTCTCTCCGGCGGCAACCTGCAGAAATTCATTGTCGGGCGTGAACTTGATCG
Source organism: Agrobacterium tumefaciens (assembly GCA_025559845.1). Lineage (NCBI taxonomy): Bacteria > Pseudomonadati > Pseudomonadota > Alphaproteobacteria > Hyphomicrobiales > Rhizobiaceae > Agrobacterium > Agrobacterium tumefaciens. The sequence continues at coordinate 1,781,301 of CP048469.1, read as the reverse complement.
CCAGCCCACGGTTCTTGTCGTCAATCAGCCGACCTGGGGTGTCGATGCGGGTGCCGCCAGCCGCATCCGCCAGGCTCTTGTCGATCTTGCCAAGGCCGGTTCTGCCGTCATCGTCATCAGCCAGGATCTCGATGAAATCTTCGAGGTCGCCACCAATATCGCGGTCATTTCCGATGGGCACCTTTCTGCGGCCCATCCGGTTGAAGACATGACACTGGAAAAGATCGGGCTGCTCATGGGCGGTATTCACACAGCACATTCGGGAGCCACCGAACATGCGCATTGAGCTTGAAAAACGGGCGGGTGTCTCGAAGCTTTTCGCTTTCGTCTCGCCACTTCTGGCGCTGGCGCTGACGCTGGTTTTCGGGGCGATCATGTTCGCCTTACTCGGAAAAAGCCCGCTGAACGCGCTTTATGCCTTTTTTGTCGAGCCGCTGCTGGAGGTTTGGTCGCTGCATGAACTGGCCATCAAGGCAGCGCCGCTGATCCTGATCGCGGTCGGTCTATCCATCTGTTATCGCTCGAATAACTGGAATATCGGAGCCGAAGGCCAATTCACCATCGGCGCCATCACCGGCTCGATCCTGCCGGTCCTTTATCCCGACTGGCAGTCGCCTATGCTGCTGCCGCTGATGCTGGTGATGGGGGCTCTGGGCGGCGCGCTTTATGCTGGTATTCCGGCATTGCTGAAGACCAGGTTCAACACCAATGAAATCCTGGTCAGCCTGATGCTGGTTTACGTTGCGCAGCTTTTTCTCGACTGGCTGACGCGTGGCATCTGGCGCGATCCGGGCGGTTACAACTTTCCGCAGACCAAGCCATTTAATGAAAGCGCCGTTCTGCCGGAAATGCTGGCATCCGGCCGCGCCCACTGGGGTTTCGTCTTCGCCATCGTGGCGGCAATCGCCCTTTGGTTCATGATGCGCTACATGCTCAAGGGCTTTGAAGTAACCGTTCTTGGTCAATCGGCCAGGGCAGGGCGGTTCGCCGGATTTTCATCGTCGCGCATGGTGTGGTTCGCGTTCCTGCTGTCCGGTGCACTGGCGGGCCTTGCCGGTATCTCCGAAGCATCCGGGTCGATCGGCCATCTCCAGCCCAGCATTTCGCCGGGATACGGTTTTACGGCCATTATCGTCGCCTTCCTGGGACGTCTCAATCCGCTCGGCATCATTGCTTCCGGCCTCGTTCTCGCCTTGACCTATCTCGGCGGGGAGGCGGCGCAGCTTTCCATCGGCGTGTCGGATAAGGTTACGCGTGTCTTCCAGGGGTTGATGCTCTTCTTCGTATTGTCCTGCGATACGCTTATCTTCTACCGCATCCGGTTCATTTTCAGCGGCAAGGCCGGCACACAGAACACCAATCAGCAAGGAGCGGCGTAATGGATATGCTTCAGGCCATTCTCCTTACCGTTATAACCGCCGCCACGCCGCTGGTGATTGCCGCATCGGGCGAATTGGTGACGGAACGTGCTGGCGTTCTCAATCTTGGCGTCGAGGGCATGATGATCATCGGTGCGGTCTGCGCTTTCGCTGCCGCCCATCTGACCGGCTCGCCCTATCTCGGCATTCTGGCGGGTATCGCAAGCGGTGCGGTTTTTTCGTTGCTGTTCGGTTTCCTGACTTTGACGCTGGTGACCAATCAGGTTGCGACCGGTCTTGCGCTGACCATTCTGGGGCTTGGCGTTTCCGGCATGCTGGGGGAGAGCTTCGTTGGTCTTCCCGGCGTCAAGCTTGCGCCGATCGTTTTTCCTGTATTGTCGGATATTCCCTTTATCGGACCGCTGCTGTTCCGGCAGGATCTGATTTTTTACATGTCGATCGCGCTGGTTGCCGGTATTGGCTGGTTCCTGTTCAAGAGCCGCACAGGTCTGAAGATCCGCGCCATCGGTGACAATCACGGCTCCGCTCATGCGCTTGGCATCAATGTCATCCGTACCCGTTATCTCGCGGTGATGTTCGGCGGTGCCTGTGCCGGGCTTGCCGGCGCGCAGCTTTCTCTCGTCTACACACCGCAATGGGTGGAAAACATGTCGGCTGGCCGCGGCTGGATTGCGCTTGCGCTTGTTGTTTTCGCCTCCTGGCGTCCATGGCGGGTGCTGGCAGGCGGTTATCTCTTCGGCGCCGTCACCATCGGCCAGTTGCACGCGCAGGCCTTCGGCATCGGTGTTCCCTCGCAGCTCCTTTCGGCGCTGCCCTATCTTGCCACTATTGTCGTGCTGGTCATCATCTCGCATAATCGCCGCACGACGCTCATCAATACACCGGCTTCGCTGGGAAAATCCTTCGTGCCGGATCGCTAAGGCATCGGACCGGAAAGTGTCATGCAGTTTCCGGAAAATTCGATGCGAACTCATCATTTCAAGGCTTCAAACCAGACAGGGGTAAAAATGAAAAAACTGATCATCGCACTCGCTGCTTCCGCAGCGGCACTCGGCAGCGTGGTTCCCGCTGCGCAGGCCGCCGACGCGAAGAAGATCTGCTTCATCTACGTCGGTTCCAAGACCGATGGCGGCTGGACGCAGGCGCACGATATCGGCCGTCAGGAACTCCAGGCACATTTCGGTGACAAGATCGAAACGCCATTCCTGGAAAGCGTTCCGGAAGGTCCGGACGCCGAACGCGCTATCGAGCGCATGGCCCGCTCCGGCTGCGAACTGGTCTTCACCACCTCGTTCGGTTTCATGGACGCGACGGTCAAGGTTGCGCAGAAGTTCCCGAAGGTGAAGTTCGAGCATGCAACCGGCTTCAAGGCTGCTGAAAACGTTGCGACCTACAACTCGCGTTTCTATGAAGGCCGTTACATTCAGGGCCAGATCGCCGCGAAGATGTCGCAGAAGGGTCTTGCAGGTTACATCGCCTCGTTCCCGATCCCGGAAGTGGTGATGGGCATCGACGCGTTCCTGCTCGGCGCACGTTCGGTCAATCCTGACTTCAAGGTCAAGGTCGTCTGGGCCAACACCTGGTTCGACCCCGGCAAGGAAGCCGATGCTGCCAAGGCGCTGATCGACCAGGGCGTCGACATTCTGACGCAGCACACGGACACGACTGCACCGATGCAGGTTGCAGCAGAGCGTGGCATCAAGGCGTTCGGTCAGGCATCCGACATGATCAAGGCTGGTCCGAACACGCAGTTGACGGCGATCGTCGACACCTGGGGCGCTTATTACATCAAGCGTACGCAGGCGCTTCTCGACGGCAACTGGAAGTCCGAACAGGTCTGGGATGGCCTCAAGGATGGCATCCTGACCATGGCGCCTTACACCAACATGCCTGATGACGTGAAGAAAATGGCCGAGGAAACCGAAGCCAAGATCAAGTCGGGCGAACTTCACCCATTCACCGGTCCTGTGAAGAAGCAGGATGGTTCCGAGTGGCTGAAGGCTGGCGAAAAGGCTGAGGACGGCGTTCTGCTCGGCCTCAACTTCTACGTCGAAGGCGTCGACGACAAGCTGCCGCAGTAATTCGGCCCAGCAATCTGCAGCCGAAGCCGCGCGTGGAATGCATGCGCGGCTTTGTCATTTTGACTATGTCTACTAATAAACGTATTTGAGCGCTGCCTTTATCCCGGCGGTTTGTTTCTGACGATCCATCCGCCTTTGCAGCGCCCTGGTTTTTCATCCCAGGGTTTTACGATATAAAGCGGCCACACGCCGTTTCTTTGAAAGGACATCACTCTTGCAGCGTGGAATGCTTGATGCGGCGATCGGTCTTCGCAAATTGCGCACCAATCATGCAAAGGTCGTGCACAAGCTCGGTCTCGATATCGTTTCCGGCGCGTTCAAGATCGGCGAAATCCTGCCCGGTGATGCCGAGCTCATGGAGCGGCTCAAGGTCTCGAGAACCGTGCTGCGTGAAGCGATGAAGACGCTGACGGCAAAAGGCATGATCTCGCCGAAGGCGCGTATCGGTACCCGCGTTACCGAACGCGAGAGCTGGAACATGTTCGACAGCGACGTTTTGCTCTGGCATTTCGAATCGGGTGTCAGCGAGGATTTTCTCCTCCATCTCTACGACATCCGGCTGGCTTTCGAACCGTATGGTGCGGGGCTTGCCGCTCAGCGTGCCACGGATGCCGACATCGCGCGGCTGATCGGCCTTGCCAATGAAATGGGCAATACCGCCTATTCCAAGGAAAAGCGGGCCCTTGCCGACATGAATTTTCACGTGCTCATCACCGAAATGTCGGGCAACCCGTTCATGCGAACAGTCGGAACGCTGATCAAGGCGGCATTGGCAGGCATTTTCCGGATGAGCAATCCGGATACGGACCCCCATGAAATTTCCGATGTTTCCGCCTCTCACCTTAGGCTGGTTGAAGCATTTCGCATGCGTGATGCTGCCGCAGCGCGCAAGGAAATGGAAAGGCTCATTGAAAACGGGCGTCGCCAGATTCTGGAGTTTACTGCCGGCAAGGTTCGTCGCTAGGGCATTTTCCGCCCGTAGCGAACACCGCTTCGATCACGTTTCATGAAAACAAGCCGGGAAAATTGGTCCGGATTTGCATGGTTTCTTAAGTACGGCGTCGTTATAGCAATGCTGCAATGAAATCACGTCCCGCCTTGTCCGATCTGCGGAAGGTGCGGGCGAAATCGAATGTTATGCCGATGTGCCGGTCAGATCAGGCCGGGATGCGGCGCACTGGAGGTCTTATGGAGCGCAGCTCTCTTGCCGTTATTCTTGCCGCTGGCGAAAGCACGCGCATGAAATCATCGATGTCCAAGGTGCTTCATCCTGTTGCCGGACGGTCGATGATCGCGCATGTGGTTGAAGCGGTTGCGGGTGCCGGTGTCGGAACGGTGGCGCTTGTTGTCGGTCGTGATGCGGAGAACGTTGCCAAGGCGGCCAGCCTGCCTGGCGTCTCGGTGGAAAGCTTTCTCCAGAAAGAGCGCAAGGGAACGGGCAATGCGGTTCTGGCGGCGCGCGACGCGATCGCGCGCGGGTTCGACGATGTCATCGTCGCTTATGGCGATGTGCCGCTGATTACCTCTGCGACGCTGAACAGGGCGCGCGAGGCATTGAACACAGGCGTCGATGTCGTCGTCATCGGTTTTCATACGGATCGCCCGACGGGTTACGGCCGCCTGCTGGTGGAGAACGGCGAACTCGTTGCTATTCGCGAGGAAAAGGACGCCACCGAGGAAGAGCGCAAGGTTACCTGGTGCAACAGCGGCTTGATGGCAATCAACGGCCGCAACGCGCTGGACCTTCTGGAGCTGATCGGCAACGACAACGTCAAGGGCGAGTATTATCTGACGGATCTGGTGGAAATCGCCCGCTCGCTCGGTCGCCGTACCGTGGCGATCGATGCGCCGGAAAGCGAGCTGACCGGCTGCAACAACCGCGCCGAACTCGCGGCCATCGAAAAGCTCTGGCAGGAACGCCGACGTTACGAATTGATGGTTGATGGTGTTTCTATGGTTGCGCCGGAAACGGTCTTCCTTTCGTGGGACACTAAGATCGGCCAGGACGTGTTGATCGAGCCGAATGTTGTGATCGGTACAGGCGTCACAATCGAACCCGGTGCCGTCATTCATGCGTTTTCGCATCTCGAAGGTGCCTATGTCAGCGCGGGTGCCGCCGTTGGCCCCTATGCCCGCCTGCGGCCCGGCGCCAACCTGCATGCCAATTCGAAGGTCGGCAATTTCTGTGAAGTGAAGAAGGCCGAGATCGGTGAGGGCGCCAAGGTCAATCACCTGACCTATATCGGCGACGCGTTCGTTGGTGCAGGCAGCAATATCGGTGCGGGCACCATCACCTGCAATTACGATGGTTACAACAAGTTTGAAACGCGGATCGGTGCCAACAGCTTTGTCGGCTCGAATTCGTCACTGGTTGCGCCCGTCACCATCGGTGACGGTGCCTATATCGCATCTGGCAGCGTCATCACCGATGATGTGCCCTCCGATGCCCTGGCATTTGGCCGGGCGCGGCAGGAGGTCAAGTCGGGCAGGGCAGTCGTGGTCCGTGAACGGGCAAAGGCGCTCAAGGAAGCAAACAAGAAGGCCAAGTGACCTTCGTTACGTTACGTCACCCAAAGTGACCGGCGGAAGAATTGCCGATTTCTAAGAAACGGTTAGTAGTTTCGGCGAAAGTGATCGTCGTCTGGAGAAATATATGTGCGGAATTGTCGGAATTGTCGGAACCCAGCCTGTTGCTGAACGGCTTGTCGATGCGCTGAAGCGCCTTGAATATCGCGGTTACGATTCGGCAGGCGTCGCCACCATCGAAAACGGTGCGATGGATCGCCGCCGTGCGGAAGGCAAGCTGTTCAACCTCGAGAAGAAGCTCTCCGAAGAGCCGCTTCCCGGTCTCGTTGGCATTGCCCATACCCGTTGGGCAACCCACGGCGTGCCAAACGAAACCAATGCCCATCCGCATTTTGTGGATGGCGTTGCCGTCGTTCACAACGGCATCATCGAGAATTTCGCGGAATTGCGCGAGGAGCTGACGGCGGAAGGTGCGACCTTTACCACCCAGACCGACACGGAAGTGGTGGCACAACTTCTGGCCAAATATACTCGCGAGGGCATTGGCCATCGCGAGGCGATGCTGAAGATGCTGAACCGCGTCACCGGTGCTTATGCGCTGGTGGTGATGTTCCAGGACGATCCCGGTACGCTGCTCTCGGCGCGCTCCGGTCCGCCACTTGCCGTTGGTTACGGTCGTGGTGAAATGTTCCTGGGCTCGGACGCCATCGCGCTGTCGCCCTTCACCAACGAGATCACCTACCTGGTGGATGGCGATTGCGCCATCATTACCCGTCAGGGCGCCGAAATCATCGATTTCTCCGGCAATCCTGTGAAGCGTGAGCGGCAGATTTCGCAGGCCACCGCATTCGTGGTCGACAAGGGCAACCACCGCCACTTCATGGAAAAGGAAATCTACGAGCAGCCGGAAGTCATTTCGCATGCGCTCTCCCACTACGTGGATTTCGCCTCCAGAAAGGTGAAGGACGCCGACAAGGCAATCGATTTCTCCAAGCTGTCTGGCCTTGCCATCTCCGCCTGCGGAACGGCCTATCTTTCCGGCCTCATCGGTAAATACTGGTTCGAGCGTTATGCGCGCCTGCCGGTCGAAATCGATGTCGCGTCGGAGTTCCGTTATCGCGAAATGCCGCTGTCGCCATCACAGGCGGCACTCTTCATCTCGCAGTCCGGTGAAACGGCCGATACACTCGCGTCGCTGCGTTACTGCAAGGATGAGGGCCTCAAGATCGGCGCGGTCGTCAACGTGCGTGAATCGACCATTGCGCGCGAGTCGGATGCGGTGTTCCCGATTCTGGCCGGGCCTGAGATCGGTGTGGCCTCCACCAAGGCATTCACCTGCCAGCTCGCGGTTCTTGCGTCGCTGGCGATTGCTGCCGGCAAGGCACGCGGAACGCTGACGGCTGAGCAGGAAAGCGAACTGGTGCGCCATCTCATCGAGATGCCGCGCATCATGAGCCAGGTGCTTAACATCATCCAGCCACAGATCGAGGGCCTGTCGCGCGATCTGTCGCGCTTCAAGGACGTGCTCTATCTTGGCCGTGGCACCAGCTTCCCGCTGGCGCTGGAAGGTGCATTGAAGCTCAAGGAAATCTCCTACATCCACGCCGAAGGTTATGCCGCGGGTGAGTTGAAGCATGGACCGATCGCACTGATCGACGAGAATATGCCGGTGATCGTGATTGCACCGCATGACCGGTTCTTCGAAAAGACCGTTTCGAACATGCAGGAGGTTGCCGCACGCGGCGGCCGCATCATCTTCATTACGGACGAGAAGGGCGCTGCCGCCTCCAAGCTGCCGACGATGGCGACGATCACGCTGCCGACCGTCGACGAGCTGATCGCGCCAATGGTGTTCTCGCTGCCGATCCAGCTTCTCGCCTATCACACCGCTGTCTTCATGGGCACGGATGTTGACCAGCCGCGTAACCTCGCAAAGTCGGTCACCGTGGAATGATCGTTCGCCCGGAACGCTCTGGAGACGAAGCTGATATTTCTCGCGTTACGGAAGCTGCTTTCCGTAACATGGCCTTTAGCGATCAGACGGAACATCTGATCGTTGGGCGGCTAAGGCAGGCGGGAGCGCTGGTGGTTTCACTGGTGGCTGAACATGGCGACGAGATTATCGGCCATGTCGGATTTTCGCCGGTCACCCTGTCGAGCGGTGAGGCGGGCTGGTTTGCTCTTGGCCCACTATCCGTCCTCCCCGAAAATCAGGGGCAGGGCGTCGGTGCGGCGCTTGTTCGTTCTGGCCTGTCGGCGTTGGATGGGATGGGGGCGTCGGGCTGTGTACTTGCGGGAAATCCGGCCTATTACGGACGCTTCGGTTTCGCCAATGTGGCCGGTCTCAAGAGTGACGGCATTCCCGACGAATATTTGATGGCGCTGACCTTGCACGGTGGAACTCCATCCGGCATTGTCGGTTTTCACCAGGGCTTCTACGGCGATGCCGTATAATTACCGATTGGTACATGACCGAAAATCCACTTAAAGTTTCCTTCGCGGCCCGCCTGCGCAACAGCTTCCTCACGGGTGTGCTGATCCTCGCGCCTGTCACATTGACCATGTGGTTGGTGTGGAGTTTCCTGCAATGGGCCGATAGCTGGGTCAAACCCTATATTCCGGCGCGTTATGATCCGGAGCAGTATTTCGATGTTGCGATCCCCGGTTTCGGGCTGCTGATCGCGGTGATTGCCATCACAATGATCGGCTTTCTGGGCAACAACCTGATCGGAAAGTGGATTGTCGGTCTCGGTGAGTCCGTTCTCAACCGAATGCCGCTGGTGCGGCCGATCTACAAGAGCATCAAGCAGATCTTCGAATCGGTGCTGCGCGAGCACTCGAATTCCTTCAAGAAAGTCGGTTTGATCGAGTTTCCGTCATCCGGGACATGGGCGCTGGTGTTCGTGGCGTCTGAGGCCAAGGGAGAGCTCGCTCACCGTTTCAACGAACTCGGTGAAGAAATGGTCGCGGTCTTCCTGCCGCCGACCCCGGTTCCGACGGCGGGCTTTTTGCTGTTCGTACCGAAAAAGAAGATCGTCATGCTCGACATGACGCCGGAAGACGCGGCAAAGCTGTTGATCTCCGGCGGTCTCGTCGCCCCCGACTTCACCCCGCCCAAGACTATCGCGCCGGTGTGAGGTGTCTCTCATATGACTGGCGTGGCTTTTCGCGCCGATCAATTAATCAATCGTCGTCGTCATCATCCAGGTCGTCCAGATCCGTGGTCACGGTGGTCGAGTGAAATACCGGGACGAACAGGCGCATGTAAACGAGCTTGACGCTCCAGCCGTCTTCCAGCGCTTTCATCCATGCTTTCTTGCGACCGGGTTTCTTGAAAACCTTGCCGATGGCTTTCTTTTCGGATTTCGCAAATGTGTCCGGCTGGAGAAGATTGTCCGGAGAGCATAGCGCATAGCCCTTCTGGAAAGCGGGCGGCGGGCGTGAGACGTCGTGCATGTTCATATCGTGTGTTCTCTTTATCCGGCGTGCAGGAAGCGGATCGCTTCATCGCGACGGTGCAGGTAGAGCAGGGTACGCAGGCTTTCACCGCGTTTGCCGGTCAATTCGGGGTCGCGCTCTATCACATAGGCGGCGTCCTTGCGGGCAATTTCCAGGAGATCGGCATGCGCCTCAAGGCTGGCAATGCGGAAGCCGGGCGTGCCGGATTGTCGGGTGCCGAGAAGCTCCCCTTCGCCGCGCAGCTTCAGATCCTCTTCGGCGATCAGGAAGCCGTCCTCGCTATCGCGCAGGATCGACAGACGCGCCCGACCGTTTTCGCTGAGCGGCCCCTTGTAGAGCAGAATACAGGTGGAGGCCTCGTCGCCACGCCCGACACGGCCGCGCAACTGGTGAAGCTGGGCAAGGCCGAAACGCTCGGCGTGTTCGATGACCATGATTGTCGCATCTGGCACATCGACGCCCACTTCCACCACGGTGGTTGCCACCAGCAGACGCGTCTCGCCGCTCTTGAAGGCCAGCATGGCGGCATCCTTGTCCGGACCGCTCATGCGCCCATGGATGAGGCCGATATCAGCGCCCAGTGCCTTGCTCAGAACCGCGTGACGCTCTTCCGCCGACATCAGGTCGGATTCCTCGGATTCTTCCACCAGTGGGCAAATCCAGTAGGCCTTCTTGCCGTCGGAAAGTGCCTTTCTCAGACGATCAACGATATCGCCGATGCGTTCGGTTGGAATGGTCACGGTCTGGATCGGTTTGCGACCGGCCGGTTTTTCGGTGAGCTTGGAAACATCCATGTCGCCGAAGGCGGCCAGAACCAGCGTTCGCGGAATGGGGGTCGCGGTCATCACCAGCATATGCGGGGTAATGCCTTTGGCGGTGAGACGCAGGCGCTGGTGCACACCGAAGCGATGCTGTTCGTCCACCACTGCTAGAACCAGATTTTTATAGGCGACGCTATCCTGGAACAGCGCGTGCGTGCCAATGATGATCTGTGATTCACCGGAGGCAACGCGCTCCTCGATTTCGCGGCGCTCCTTGCCTTTGGTGCGCCCGGTCAGAACCTCGCAGGTGAGGCCGGCTGCGGCCGCATATTTCGAGATTGTTGCAAAATGCTGGCGTGCCAGGATTTCGGTCGGCGCCATCAACACGGCCTGTCCACCTGCCTCGACCGCCGTTGCCATGGCCATCAGGGCAACAAGCGTCTTACCCGCGCCGACATCACCCTGCAGCAGCCGCAGCATGCGGTCTTCGCCTGCCATGTCGGTCAGGATTTCCTTGACGGCGACATTCTGGCTCGGTGTCAGCGAGAAAGGAAGTTGCGAGAGAATTTTTGCGACAACATCGCCCTTGGCGCGGATCGGTTGCCCTGCCACCTTGCGCAACCGTTGTCTTACCAACGCCAGTGAAAGCTGTCCGGCCAGAAACTCGTCATAGGCCAGCCGTCGTCTGGCGGGCGCACGCGGATCGATATCAGTGCCGTCGCGTGGATCGTGCAGTTCGCGGAAGCTTTCCGCAACACCGGCAAAACCCTGTTTGGCGATCAGCGTCTCGTCGATCCATTCGGGGAAGGCGGGCAGTTTGGAGAGGCCACCATCGACAGCGCGTTTCAGAACCTTTGATGAGAGCCCTGCGGTCATCGGGTAGACGGCTTCGACCAGTGGCAGGTTTTCCGCCTCGGACAGTTTCACCATGAAATCGGGGTGCACCATCGAGGCGCGGCCGTTGAACCAGTCGACCTTGCCGCTGACGAGCACCTCTTCATCGACAGGCAGGGCTTTCGACAGCCAGTCGCCCTTGGCACGGAAAAAGGTCAGCGCCAGCTCGCCGGTGTCGTCATGCAGGAATACGCGGTAGGGAGCCGATCGGTTACCGGGCGGTGCCGGCTGGTGGCGATCAACGCGTCCCTGGATGGTGACAATGGCGCCCGGCTGTGCCAGCGCAATGCCCGGACGGTTACGCCGGTCGATGACGTTTGACGGAGCGTGAAACAACAGGTCGATGACGCGTGTGTCTTCCGCGTTCTCGCGGCCAAGAAGTTTGGCCAGAAGATCGGCAAGCTTCGGCCCCACACCGGCAAGGGTGGAGACGCTGGCGAAAAGGGGATCGAGTATGGCCGGACGCATGGCCTGCAAAATCGGGGAAGGGCGCGCGCATTGCAAGACCGTAGCGGCGACAAAGGCCGTTTATCACCCGCAGTTTTTGTACACGGCGACGTAATTTCAGTAAAAACCGGTTCCCAACCGTTCCCGACATGTTCTATAGGAGGTCGCAATCAACATCTTGTTGAATAGCCAACCGAAAGGTGAATGCGATGACTGGACTGGTGCGGACGAGTGCGGACCTCGAACCGAGGCGCAGGCGGATACTTTATCGCTGTTGGCACCGGGGCATTCGCGAGATGGATCTGGTGCTTGGCCAGTTCGCGGAAGACCACATTGCCGATCTGTCTGAAGAGCAGCTCGATGAGCTTGAAATCATCATGGCGGAAGAGGATAACGACCTGGTCAAGATGGTGACGGGCGCTCTGCCGGTGCCGGAGAAATTCCAGACGCCGCTGTTCGAGAAGATTGCGTCCTACCGTCCGGACTTCGACATCGTCACAGCCGAAAAAGCGAAAGCCTGAAACATGATTGCCGGATTCGATGTCAAGCTGGTCGCGTCGGCCGATACGCCGCTGACCATCGGAAACGTGCCTTCGGGTATGGAAGCGCTGCTGCTTGCAGACATGGCGCGGACGGGAACCTCCGTAGCCTACGTCATGTCGGACGGGCAACGTGTGGCCGATCTGGAGCAGATCCTCGGTTTTGTCGCGCCCGATATTCCGGTCCTGACGCTGCCGGCATGGGACTGCTTGCCCTATGACCGCGTGTCGCCCAGCGCCGATACCTCGGCGCGGCGGCTGGCAGCGTTGTCCGGTCTCATCAACCACGCGAAAAAGCCGCATCCGGCGATCGTGCTCGTCACCGTCAATGCCATGCTGCAGAAGATGGCGCCCCGCGACATCATCGAAAGCCTCGGCTTCTCGGCAAAGCCCGGCAATCAGATTCGTATGGAAGAGATTGCCGCACGGCTTGAGCGCAACGGTTTCGACCGGGTGGCGACGGTGCGCGAGGTCGGCGAATTTGCCGTGCGCGGCGGTATTCTCGATGTGTTCGTGCCGGGTACGGAAGAACCCGTGCGCCTCGATTTCTTCGGCGATACGCTGGAAAGCATCCGTACCTTCGATCCCGCCAGCCAGCGTACCATCGGTCAGGCCCGCTCTCTCGATCTCAATCCGATGAGCGAGGTAACGCTGACGCCGGATACGATCAGTCGGTTCCGCAAGAATTATCTGTCGCTGTTTGGTGCGGCGACCCGCGACGACGCGCTCTATCAGGCTGTGTCCGAAGGCCGCCGTTATGCCGGCATGGAACATTGGCTGCCGCTGTTTTATGAAACGCTGGAAACGGCCTTCGATTATCTCAAGGGTTTCCGCATCGTCACCGATCATACGGCGCGCGAAGCGGCCAAGGAACGCTCCAAGCTCGTTCTCGATTATTACGAAGCGCGCCGCAATTCCGGTGAAACGAAGGGTGCTACGCAGGGCGCACCTTACAAGCCCGTTTCGCCCGGTCAGCTTTACCTCGATGGCAAGAACTTCGATGCGGCTCTCGCCGAGGTCAATGCCGTTCGCCTGACGCCGTTCAACGAACACGACACGCAGGGCCGGCCGGTCGCCACGCTCGATGCGCATGTCGGGCCGCGGTGGGCACGTCCGCCGACCGAGACAGGCGATGAAGAGCGGATCAATGTCTTCGATCTCGCCGTCAAGCACATTGCCGAACGGCGAGCCAAAGGCTGGAAAGTCCTGATCACCGGCTGGTCGGAGGGTTCGCTCGACCGTCTGCTTCAGGTGCTGAACGAGCACGGGCTTGAGAAGATCAAGCCGGTGGCATCGCTGAAAGAGATCGAAAAGCTCGGTAAGGGGGAGGCGGCGTCCGCCGTACTCAGCCTTGAAGCCGGTTTCGAAACAGGCACTCTCGCCGTCATCGGTGAGCAGGATATTCTTGGCGACCGCATGGTGCGCCGGTCCAAGCGCCGCAAGCGCGGTGCCGACTTCATCTCCGAAGTCGCAGGTCTCGATGAGGGATCGCTCGTCGTCCATGCCGAGCACGGTATCGGCCGCTTTGTCGGACTGCGCACCATCGAAGCAGCGGGTGCACCACGCGCCTGCCTGGAACTGCATTATGCCGATGAGGCCAAGCTGTTCCTGCCGGTCGAAAACATCGATCTTCTGTCGCGTTATGGTTCGGATGCAGCCGAAGCGCAGCTCGACAAGCTCGGCGGTGGCGCATGGCAGATGCGCAAGGCCAAGCTCAAGAAGAAGCTTCTGGATATGGCGGGCGATCTTATTCGCATCGCTGCTGCGCGCATGGTGCGTCATGCACCGGCGCTGACGGCGCCGGACGGGCTCTACGATGAGTTTGCGGCCCGGTTCCCCTATGACGAGACGGAAGACCAGCTCAACGCCATCGACGCCATTCGCGAAGATCTGGGCGCCGGACGCCCGATGGACCGCCTGATTTGCGGCGACGTCGGTTTCGGCAAGACGGAAGTGGCGCTGCGCGCCGCCTTCCTTGCCGCCATGAACGGCGTGCAGGTGGCGGTGGTCGTGCCGACCACTCTTCTGGCGCGCCAGCACTTCCGCACCTTCTCGGAACGTTTCCGTGGTTTGCCGATCCGTGTGCAGCAGGCATCGCGGCTTGTCGGCTCCAAGGAACTGACGCTGACCAAAAAGGAAGTTGCAGAGGGCAAGACCGATATCGTCGTCGGTACGCATGCGCTTCTCGGCGCGGGCATCAGCTTCGCCAATCTCGGCCTGCTCATCATCGATGAAGAGCAGCATTTCGGCGTGAAGCACAAGGAACGGCTGAAGGAACTGAAAAGCGACGTGCATGTGCTGACGCTTTCGGCCACGCCCATTCCGCGTACGCTGCAGCTTGCCATGACTGGTGTGCGCGAACTCTCGCTCATCACTACGCCGCCGGTCGACCGTATGGCGGTGCGTACCTTCATTTCACCGTTCGATCCGCTGGTGATCCGCGAAACCCTGATGCGCGAGCATTATCGTGGTGGCCAGAGCTTCTACGTCTGCCCGCGTCTTGCCGATCTCGCCGATATCCACGCCTTCCTGCAATCGGATGTGCCGGAGCTGAAGGTGGCCGTGGCGCACGGACAGATGGCGGCTGGTGAACTCGAAGACATCATGAATGCCTTCTATGACGGCAAATATGATGTGCTTCTGTCGACCACCATCGTCGAATCCGGTCTTGATGTGCCGACCGCGAACACGCTGATCGTGCACCGTGCCGACATGTTCGGCCTGGCGCAGCTTTACCAGCTTCGCGGTCGCGTCGGTCGTTCGAAGGTGCGCGCTTTCGCGCTGTTCACGTTGCCTGTCAACAAGGTTCTGACCACGATGGCGGAACGCCGCCTGAAGGTTCTGCAATCGCTCGATACGCTGGGCGCCGGTTTCCAGCTCGCCAGCCACGACCTCGATATTCGCGGTGCGGGCAACCTGCTTGGCGAGGAGCAGTCCGGCCACATCAAGGAAGTCGGTTTCGAGCTTTATCAGCAGATGCTGGAAGAAGCTGTTGCGGAAGTGAAGGGCGATGAAGAGGTGCAGGACACCGGCTGGTCGCCGCAGATCTCCGTCGGCACCTCGGTGATGATCCCGGAAGATTACGTACCGGATCTGCATCTGCGTATGGGTCTCTATCGCCGCCTCGGCGAACTGGCCGATATTTCGGAGATCGATGGTTTCGGCGCGGAAATGATCGACCGCTTCGGCCCGTTGCCGAAGGAAGTCCAGCATCTTCTGAAGATCGTCTACATCAAGTCGCTGTGCCGCATCGCCAATGTCGAGAAGCTGGATGCCGGCCCGAAGGGCGTTGTCGTGCAGTTCCGCAACAAGGAATTCCCGAACCCGGCGGCTCTGGTCGGTTATATCGGCAAGCAGGGTTCCATGGCGAAGATCAGGCCGGACCACAGCCTGTTCCTGACCCGCGATCTGCCGACGCCGGAAAAGCGTCTTACGGGTGCAGCCATGGTCATGACCCAGCTTGCGGAATTGGCAAAGAGCTGAGGTTTCTCAGCTCGCCTTGCTGTCGTCGCCGTCTTGCGGTGTCATTGCCACCGCGACGTTCTGGTCGGTGGCGGCAATGGATGTGGGCAGGGGAACCTTGCGCTGCTTTTCGCGAACCAGCGTCAGGAGACCGGAACCGACGATGAGAACGATGCCGACCAGCATCCAGCCATCGACGTGGTCACCGAAAATCAGGTAACCGAAAAAGATCGCCCAGAGCATCTGGCTATATTGTGTTGGGCCAATCATCGCGGCCGGCGCGTATTGTGCTGCATACATGATCAGCACGTTGGCGAGCGCGCCAAGCAGGCCGTAACCGGCGAGAAGCAGCCATTGATGACCGGTTGGCGGGGCGAATGTCGGCACCATGGCGATGCCGCAGATGACGAGACAGCCCAGAACGCCTGCGCCATAAAGCGAAATGTTCTTTTCCGACGGTCCCATGGCACGGAAAATCACGATGGTCAGCGCGCCGCCGAAACCGCCGAGAATGGCGCCGAGATGGCCGATCGACAGCTCACGAAAACCGGGGCGCAGGATGATCAGAACACCGGCAAAACCGATGAGGACCGCAGACCAGCGCTTGATGCCGACCTGCTCCTTCAGGAATACCACCGACATGATGGTAACGAAGGAGGGAAGCAGGAAGATCAACGCGAAGGCCTCGGCCATCGACAGATGGGTAAAGGCGGTGACGCTGCCGACCGCGCCGATACCCGAGGCAAAAAAGCGGATCAGCCAGAGCGGACGATTGGTCGTCCTGACGATGTCAACCCAGCGGTCGTTGCGTTTGCGAATGAAGGGCAGGGCAAACAGACCGAAAAAGGCGCCAAAAAACGCGGACTGGATCGGCGAAAGCTGCCCTTCGATGAGTTTTACGCTGGCATCACTCCAGGCATATGCGGCGAAAGCAGCAAAGGCGAGCAGGATGCCCTTCAGGGACTGGTCTGACATGGGAAAACACCAACAGCATATCGTTCAGGATAGAACTGCCGGCGTTTGCCGTCAGTTCATCGCTCTATGCTCTTCAGCCTTCATTTTTGCAATATCCCGCAGTGCAGCAATCAGGACATCGGGCGTTTGCGCGCCGCTTATCGCGTATTTCTGATCGAGAATGAAAAACGGCACGCCGGAAACGCCCATCTGCTGGGCGGCATCGATTTCTGCCAGTACGGTGTCCTTGTCGGCATCCGATGCCAGCAGTCGCGAAACTACGGCACGGTCCATGCCCGCCTTTTCAGCAACGTCGGTCAAAACCGTATGGTCGCCGATATTGCGGCCTTCTTCGAAATTCGCCTTGAACAGGCCGTTGACGACCTTTTCCTGGATGTCGCGACCTTCGGCGTGCGCCCAGAGTGAAAGGCGGTGCGCATCGAGCGTGTTCGGGCCGATCTTGATGGCATCGAAATCGTAGTGAATGCCGATTTCCTTGCCGAGCTGCGTCAGCGTGGTATGCGCCTGCTCGAGACGCTCCTTGCCGAGCTTTTCCTCGAGAGCGGCTTTCTGGTCGACGCCTTCCGGCGGATAATCCGGGTTGAGGCGGTAGGGACGCCAGTTCACGTCCACACTGACTTCATCCTGCACTTCGGCGATGGCAAGATCGAGTCGTGCCTTGCCGAGGTAACACCAGGGGCAGACCATATCCGATACGACGTCGATAACGATGCGTTCCATGGTTTTTCTCCGAATTTCCGACCGGCGGCGCGGCTATTGTGCGCGCGCATCCCACCAGGTCTGTTTCTGATTGCCGAACACCGGTGTCATGTCCGGTCGTTCGATATACTTCCAGCGTGCCACCCACTGCGCTCCGATGTAATAGAGCGGGATGACGAAGTGTTCGGCGACGAGCAGGCGGTCATAAGCGCGGACAGCCGCCTGAAAATCTTCTGTCGAGCGGGCCTGTAACAGGGCATCGATCATCCGGTCTATATCGGGATCAGCCGCACCCGCATAGTTGAAGCTGCCCTGGGCGTCTCTCGACAGAGAACTCCAGCGGTTCAACTGCTCTGCACCCGGCGACAGGGACGAGGGGTAAGAACGGATAATCATGTCGTAGTCGAAACTGTTCGACCGCGCCTGATATTGGCCATCGTCAACCGAGCGGATCGCCATGTCGACCCCGATCAGCTTCAGTGATCGCTGATAGGCAAGTGCGATGCGCTCCTGTGCCGGATTCTGGGTCATCACCTCGAACGTCAGCGGGCGTCCGTCCGCATTGGTCATCCGGCCGTTCTTGATGGTGTAGCCCGCTTCTTTCAGCGTATCCACCGCCATCTTGAGAACCTTGCGGTCGACGCCGGAACCATCGGTTTCCGGTAAGGCGTAGGTGCCGGCCAGCAACTCTGGCGACAGTCGTTTTGCCGCGTCGCCAAGCAGGGTGAGTTCCCGCTCATCGGCCGCATTACCGTAAGCGCCAAGCGGCGAATTCTGCCAGTAGCTCTGGGTGCGCTTGAAGGCACCGCCCAGAATGTTCCTGTTCAGCCATTCGAAATCGAGCACATAGGACAGACCTTCGCGCACCTTTTCATCGGCGAAGACGGAGCGGCGCGTGTTGAAGATGAAACCGAACATGCCGGACGGCAACTTCGGCTGGAAGACGTCCTTGGCGATGTCGCCACGATGCACGGCGGGAAAGTTATAGGCCTGACCCCAGTGCGAGGTGTCGGAGGTGCCGTTGATTGCATCGCCTTCCGGGTAGATGTCGATGTCGCCCTTCTTGAAGGCTTCGAACATTGTCGGCACCTGCAGGAAATACATCACGCTGATTTCATCATAATTGTCGAAACCGACCTTGGCCGGAATGTCCTTGCCCCAGTAATCCGGGTTCCGCTCCCAGACGATTCGTTCGCCTGGTCGCAATGTCTTGATTCGATAAGGGCCGGAGCCGATGACTGGACCAAGGCCTGCCTGTTCGAATTTTTCCGGATCGATCGCGTGTTTCGGCAGGATCGGGGTGGAAGAGGCAAGAATCAGCGGCGTTTCGCGGTTCGCCTTGTCGTTGAAGGTGAAACGAACGCTGTGATCGCCGATCTTTTCCATTTTTTCGACGCCATTCAGCCGGCTGTCGAAGGGTGGGCGGCCTTTTTCCTTCAGAAGATTGAAGGTGAAGATCACGTCGTCAGGCGTCACCGGCTGCCCGTCAGACCATTTTGCCTTGGGATTGAGGTTGAACTGGATGAAGGTGCGCTCCTCATCCCATTCGGCGGTTTCCGCCAGCAGGCCATAGAGCGAGAACGGCTCGTCATTCGAACGCTGCATCAGGGGTTCGTAAAGCAGATTTCCGAATTCAGGGTCCCATACGCCGCGTGCGGTCGTGCGCATTCCTTTGAGTACAAAGGGATTGAGCGCGTCGAAGGTGCCGACGACGCCATAGGAGACGCGTCCACCCTTCTTCACGTCCGGGTTGACGTAGGAGAAGTGTTTATAGTCCGGCGAAAGGGCGGGAGTACCGTGCATGGAAATCCCGTGAAGCGGCTGCGCAAAGGCGACGCTCGAAAAAAACAATGCGGGAATAAGGGCCGCAAGGTTGCGCATTTCACTATCCTGTCTCAACTGCCGGTCTGATTCTGGCCGGACTGTAACACAAGCCCGCCGGGAAGGCAGGCAAGGGCCCGAAATCTTGCCTCCGCTCAAGAAAAAGTTAAAGAAACGCTGGATATCGCGCCGAACGGCATGTAACAGGGTGGCCGGAAGAGACGGGTCACGCATTTGCCTCATTTAAACGACAGTTGAACGGGCAGAAGGATACCGCCATCGACAAGCAGGACCTTGCGTTCTGTTCCGGCAGACATTCAGGAGACGGAACTCTTATGATGCAAAAGGCAAACATTTTCACCCGGACGGCTCTGTCCGCTCTCGTTCTTTCTCTGGGCGCGGTTGCTGCTCCGGCTGTTTCGCAGGCGCAGGAAGCTGCCGCACCGGCTGGCGCTCCGCCGCTCGGCTGGTTCAAGACCTGCTCCAAGCAGGAAGACAACGACGTCTGCGTCGTGCAGAACGTGGTTCTTGCCCAGAACGGCCAGATGATCACCGCTGTCGGCCTCATCACTGTCGAAGGCAAGGTCAACCGCAAGCTGCTTCAGGTTTCCGTACCGACCGCGCGTCTCATTCCTCCGGGCGTGCAGATGCAGATCGATGGCGGCAAGGGCCAGAAGCTTGATTACGCTGTCTGCCTTCCCGACAAGTGCACCGCCGAAATCCCGCTCACAGATGCAATGATCGCTTCGCTGAAGAAGGGTAGCGAGGTTGTCTTTACCTCGATCAACTTCCGCCGTGCGCCGAACCCGATCAAGATTGCCCTCACTGGCTTCACCGGTGCCTATGACGGCGCGCCGATCACCCAGTCGCAGCTCGCTGAAAGCCAGCGTACCCTGCAGGAAGGCATGCAGAAGAAGGCTGAAGAGGCTCGCAAGAAGCTCGAAGCCGCTCAGGACGCTGCCAAGGCTGCTCCGAAGCCCTGATTTCTCGCTTATGGCGAAAGAAAAAACCGGTCTGGAAACAGACCGGTTTTTTTATGCCCTGGTGCGATGAGGTGCGCGATGACCGCTTGTCGTCAGGCGCTTAATGCGCAGTCGACATCTTCGGTCGCCATTCACCGTTTGGCGCCTTGTCGAAGAGGCGTCCGATGTTCGGGTTTCTCAACGGTGTCTCGTTGTCATCATGAACAAGGTTCTGTTCAGAGACATAGGCGACATATTCCGTTTCCTCGTTCTCAGCTAGAAGATGATAAAACGGCTGGTCGCGATCCGGTCTTATTTCCGCAGGGATGGCGTTCCACCATTCCTCGGTGTTGGCATATTCCGGGTCGACATCGACAATCACACCTCGGAACGGAAACACCTTATGGCGAACGATCTCACCAAGCGTGAATTTTGCGTCTCGTTGTTTCATGGCATGACCTTCCTTTCCCTACATGATGTGGGGGCGCGTAAGGAAATATCAAGTGCTTGAGGTGCCGGGCCGGCGGATCGCGGCCTATCGGCGCCCGATTGGCGCCGTGGAAAGGACGACACCGCCAGTGACCAGCACGATGCCGATGGCATGGTAGGTTTCAAAGGTCTCGCCGAGGAACATGGTTGCCATGACGATCGAGATCGGCGGCATCATGTAGAGCGTGATGCCTGCCGTTGCAGGGCCGAAAACCCGCACCGTATGGGTGAAACAATAAAATGCCAGCAGCGACGCGAAGAGGATGATGCCGCCGATTTTGGCCCAGGCGGTGAGGGTGGTTGGCAGCATGCCGCCGTGCGCGACCTCGATTGCCGCAGGCGGCAAGAGAACCAGCGCGCCGGAAAAGGCGATCAGGCCAAAAAGGCTGAGGGAAGCCATGCTGCGGGCTGCGGGCTCCCGCAACAGCATGGAGTAGATCGCAAACGAAATCGCCCCGGTCAGGATGGCGAAATCGCCGATGTTGAAATTCAGATGCCACAGCGCATTGACGTCGCCTTTGAGAACGATCACGCCGACGCCGACAAAGGCGATCATCATGCCGATCATTTCCAGCGGCTTGATCTTCCGTCCCTGAAAGATCCGCTGGAAGAGGATGATGAACAACGACGAAGTCGTGTAGATCAGCGTACCGTTTGAGGCGGTTGTTTCCGTCAGCCCCCAATAGACCACGCCGCCGCAGATACCCATGCCGAGAATGCCGAGGCAGAGCCACAGCACGGTCTTCTTCGTGATGAACTGAACGCAGTTGCGCCAGTCGGCAATCATGAAGGGTGCAATGATCAGGCTGGAGCCGATCCAGCGAATGAAAGCCGTCGTGAACGGCGAGACTTCTCCGATGACGCCGCGCCCGAAAATGACGTTGCTTGAAAAGAAGATCGGAACGGCCAGAAAGATCAACCAGTCGGTCGTGCGGGCAGCGGGCTGGGAGGCGGGGGATGTGGACATGGTTTTTATCAGCAGGCTTTGTTTCAAATGAAAACGGCGGCTTTCCTGGGAAAGCCGCCGAAACCGGTCCGGGCGCCTTGATACGGCGTCCGAAGAGTAATCAGGCCGAGTAGTACATGTCGAATTCGACAGGATGCGGCGTCATTTCGAAGCGCATGACTTCCTGCATCTTCAGCTCGATGAAGCTGTCGATCTGGTCGTCATCGAACACGCCACCGGCGGTCAGGAACTTGCGATCCTTGTCCAGGCTTTCAAGTGCTTCGCGCAGCGAACCGCAGACGGTCGGGATCTTCTTCAGTTCCTTGGCCGGCAGGTCGTAGAGATCCTTGTCCATCGGCTTGCCGGGGTGGATCTTGTTCTTGATGCCGTCGAGGCCAGCCATGAGCATCGCCGCAAAACCGAGGTAGGGGTTCTGGGTCGGGTCAGGGAAGCGAACTTCGACGCGCTTTGCCTTCGGGTTGGAGCCGAACGGAATACGGCACGATGCGGAACGGTTGCGCGCGGAGTAGGCGAGCAGAACCGGCGCTTCGTAACCCGGCACCAGACGCTTGTAGGAGTTGGTGGTCGGGTTGGTGAAGGCGTTGATTGCCTTGGCATGCTTGATGATGCCGCCGATGTAGTAAAGGCAATTTTCCGACAGGCCAGCATATTCGTCGCCTGCGAAGGTTGGCTTGCCACCCTTCCAGATCGACTGGTGAACGTGCATGCCCGAGCCGTTGTCGCCGAAAATCGGCTTCGGCATGAAGGTTGCCGTCTTGCCGTAGGCGTTGGCGACCTGGTGCACAACGTACTTGTAGATCTGCATCTTGTCGGCGCTGGAAACCAACGTGTCGAACTTCACACCCAGTTCGTGCTGGGCGGAGGCCACTTCGTGGTGATGCTTTTCAACAACGACGCCCATTTCGGCCAGAACCGTCAGCATTTCAGAACGCATGTCCTGAAGGCTGTCGACCGGCGGTACGGGGAAGTAGCCGCCCTTGACGCGCGGACGGTGGCCGAGGTTGCCGGTCTCGTAGTCGGTGTCGTCGTTGGACGGCAGTTCGGAAGAATCGAGCTTGAAGCCGGTGTTGTAAGGGTCAGCCTTGTACTTCACGTCGTCGAAGACGAAGAATTCAGGCTCGGGGCCGACATAGACGGTATCGCCGATACCGGAAGCCTTGAGGTAGGCTTCTGCCTTCTTGGCAGTGCCGCGCGGGTCGCGGTTATAGGCTTCGCCGGAGATCGGGTCGAGGATATCGCAAAGGATAACGAGGGTGGACTGCGCGAAGAACGGGTCGATGTGGACAGTTGCCGGATCGGGCATCAGCACCATGTCGGACTCGTTGATGGCCTTCCAGCCTGCGATCGAGGAGCCGTCGAACATGACGCCGTCAGCGAACATGTCTTCGTCGACGCACGAAATATCCATCGTGACGTGCTGCAGCTTGCCCTTGGGATCGGTAAAGCGCAGGTCTACGAACTTGATGTCGTTGTCCTTGATCTGCTTCAGGATATCGTTTGCGGTCGTCATATAGGATTTCCTTGAGTGTGATGATGACGAGGTGAAAAACCTGAGCCTCCCCGGCTCAGGATTTGGTTTTGATTATATGGCGTCCACGCCTGTTTCACCGGTTCGAATTCTGATGACTTCTTCCACATTGGAAACGAAAATCTTTCCGTCGCCGATGCGCCCGGTCTGAGCCGCGTTGCGGATTGCCTCGATAACGGCTTCCGCATTTTCATCCGCCAATACAACTTCGACTTTCACTTTCGGCAAAAAGTCCACAACGTACTCTGCACCGCGGTAGAGTTCAGTGTGGCCCTTCTGACGACCAAAGCCTTTTGCTTCCGTGACCGTGATTCCCTGCAGTCCGACTTCCTGAAGGGCTTCCTTCACTTCATCGAGCTTGAAAGGCTTAATGATCGCTTCGATCTTTTTCATGAGAAAATATCTCTCCGCTTCTCCCGTTAAAGCAGGTTATTCCCGCTCTGCGACAAGAATGCACGTATTGTGCCAGATCGGAAGCGGGCGTGAAGAAAAAAGTTCGTTTCAGGGACAGTTGCAGGCAAAATGCATGCGCTTCCGGGTGGTTTTGAGAGATTTTCTCGCAAAAATCGGAAAAAACCGAGTTAAATGTGACGTATTTTCCGTATTTTAGAGCTGTGCCATATTCGCGTTGAAGTGCGGTTTGGAAATCATGTTGTGGTTATATTTTGTGCATGTGCATTAATTTATATCTTTCTGTTTTGCCCATTTTTGTGTCGATTGCCTTTCGGTGTGTTTTGAGGTGAATATTCGGGCATGATCTTCCAATCCTCTCTCTGCCTCATCGATCCTGAAGCCATGTCCCGCGTCGATGCGGCGGCGGGACAGTCCGGAATTGCCCTGTTTGGCCTGATGGAACAGGCCGGGCAGGCTGTGGCCGCGGCAGCGCTCAGGCATTATCCCGACGCTCACCGTTTCGTGGTCCTGTGCGGGGGCGGCAATAATGGTGGCGACGGTTACGTGGCTGCGCGCGAGCTAGCGGCCGCCGGCGCCGACGTCGCTGTCTATCAGCTGGGAGACGCTTCAAATCTCAAGGGCGACGCCCGTCTTGCCTATGAGCGGAGCGGAACGAGGCCTTTGCCCCTGGCTAATTACGAACCGCGTGTCGGTGATGTGGTGGTCGATGCCATCTTCGGGGCCGGGCTTTCCCGTGATGTACCCTTGGAGGTGAAGCGGCTGATCGAGGCTATTGCGGCAGCGAAGCTTCCGGTCATTGCTGTGGATTTGCCTTCAGGGCTTTGCGGCAGACGGGGTGTTGCGCTCGGGGCGGCGTTCGCTGCGGCGCGAACCGTGACGTTCATGATGCGCAAGCCCGGTCATGTCTTGTTGCCGGGGCGGGAATTGTGCGGCGTGCTTGAGGTGTTCGACATCGGCATCCCCCAACGTATTCTTGCCGCGCAGGCCGGAAAGGTGGCAGAAAATCATCCGCAGTTGTGGCAACACGCCTTGCCGCGACCTGATGCGGAAACGCACAAGTTCAAACGGGGTCATCTGACTGTCTTTTCCGGGCCGCCGCACGCCACGGGTGCGGCGCGCATGACGTCGCTTGCCGCGCTGAAGGCTGGAGCCGGCATCGTCACGGTGGCTGCCCCGCAAACCGCACTGGATATTCTGTCAATCACGCTGACTGCGGTGATGACGTCGCCACTCGACACCGTCGAGGAACTTGGTCTTTGGCTGCGGGATAAACGACACGCCACCTTCGTTCTCGGTCCCGGCTTTGGCGATCTTGAGAAGGCGCGTGCTTTCATGTCTCTTCTCGGTGACGCCTCACTTGTTCTCGATGCGGATGGCATAACGGCGTTCAAGGAAAAGCCGGAAAGCCTGTTTGCGCTGATGGCGTCAGGTAAGGGGCACTTCGTCATGACGCCGCATGAGGGCGAATTCGCGCGGCTGTTTCCTGACATTGCGGGCGATGTCACACTTGGCAAGGTCGAACGGGCACAGGCAGCTTCGGCGCGCAGCGGGGCTGTCGTCGTCTACAAGGGAGCGGATACCGTCATCGCCGCGCCGGATGGCAGAGCACTCGTCAATACGAATGCGCCGCCGTCTCTGGCAACGGCCGGATCTGGCGACGTGCTGGCCGGGATCATTGGTGCCTTGCTTGCGCAGGGCGTGCCCGTTTTCGAGGCTGCGGCAGCCGGTGTCTGGCTGCACGGCGAGGCGGGGCAAAGGGCAGGACCTGGTCTCACGGCTGAGGATCTGGTCCATGCCGTCAGGCCGTTCTCATGAATGTGGGGCGGTCCTGAACCTCGTAACTCGGATTATGATCCGGCGGCAGGGCGATCATTGAAACCGATTGGCAGGAGGCAATGCTGAAGCCGCGCTTTCAGTGCGCGGCTTTACCCTGGCTTGCTGCGGCCATGCGGGATGCGCTGAGCACCAGCTTGCGTTCTGCCCGTTCCTGCTGCGGGGTGCGGTTGTAGATTTCCCGGTAGCATTTGGAAAAATGCGAGGCGGAGACGAAACCACAGGCAACCGCGACCTCGACCACGGGCATGGCCGACTGAACGAGAAGGTGGCGGGCCCGGTCAAGGCGGATTTCGAGATAATAACGGGCAGGGGAGCGACCCATTTCCTGACGGAACAGGCGTTCGACCTGGCGGCGGGAAAGATCGGCGCCATCGGCGATGTCGAGCAGCGACAGCGGTTCGGCAAGATTGCTTTCCATCAGTTCGATAATCGACAGGACCTTGTTGTTCTGCACGCCGAGGCGCGCGCGCAACGGCAGACGCTGGCGGTCGTGCGGGTTGCGGACACGGTCGGTCAATTGCTGTTCGCAGACACGATTGACGAGGTTGTCGCCGAAATCCTGTCTGAGAAGGTTCAGCATCATGTCCAGCGACGCGGTGCCGCCGGCACAGGTGTAGATGTTGG
This sequence comes from Agrobacterium tumefaciens, assembly GCA_025559845.1. NCBI lineage: Bacteria > Pseudomonadati > Pseudomonadota > Alphaproteobacteria > Hyphomicrobiales > Rhizobiaceae > Agrobacterium > Agrobacterium tumefaciens. The sequence continues at coordinate 1,755,438 of CP048469.1, read as the reverse complement.
AATCGACTTCGTAGAGATCGGCGTAGACTTCCACCTGCGGGAAGGCTTCGGAAAAGCCGGGCAGGTTTTCCCAGTGGATCGCACATCTCTTGCCGTTCAACAGGCCCGCCTGAGCAAGGATATGGGCGCCCGTACAGAGGCTTCCGATCGAAATGCCACGGTTGTAGCCTTCGCGAAGCCAGGCGTTGACGGATTTGTTGTGGTATTGATCGACATCGATGCCGGAACAGATGATCGCCATTTCAGGCCGGTTTTCACCGCTGACATAGCGCCGCTCGTCGGCAAGACAGGTGTCGGCCTCAAGACAGATGCCGCTCGATGACATGACCTTCTGGCCATCGGCAGACGCAAGGCGCCATTCATAGGCCTTGTAGCCCAGCATACGATTGGCGATGCGTAACGTTTCGACGGCGGCCGTGAACGGCAGCAGGGTAAATTGCGGAACAAGAAAAAAGACGATCGAGCGTTTCTTTTGGGACGATTTGCTCATTTGCCCGGCTCCTTTGCGAATACGCAATTCCTCGCTTGGAATTGGTGTTCTGGATATCCTGTATGCGACATATTAGACGCAAAATACGTCGCGGATATGGGGCTGTCAAAAAAGCGCTTTTGAAATATGCAAATTTTGCTGATCGCTTTGAAAAGAGGCGTCAGGCCGCTTTTAAAATAGGCATCGCCCGGTGCTGGAAGGGCTTCTTTCCGAAAATAAAAATGCGGCTCGCAATCATTTTTCGATTGCGAGCCGTCATTGTTCTATTTGCGCACGATACGGGCGCGGTTGTTGTCCGTCGTTGGCCATCCAATATCCTTCAATGTCTCAGGGGGCAGTGCTTCCAGTGCGCGCATCATTCTGGCGCGGCGCCGTGCGGCAGCAAACTCCGAAACATAGCCGGCCAGACGGTGCAGCCAGACGGTTGATATTAGCCGTGCACTTGAACGGCTTGCGGTTGGATGCGTGTGTACCATGGTCATCTCTTGGTCCTTTCCGTAACCACGATCTCGATTACCATTCCGGTATGCGCCTGGATTTTTCATCAATCAAACGAATGAATTTTATATCATTCATCAATGTTATGCATCGTTCCTGAGAACGTCTGTGCTGCAAGACAGGCTTGCTTTTCCGCCCACCAGGGGAAGCGGAGAACTTGGCGAGGTGGACGCCATGAATGTCGTGCATTCTTTGCTGGCGCCTCCTTGTTGACTGGGATCGTGCAGGATTGTTGACATTCAATCAAACGAAATGATATCCATCTATAAATCAAAATATTTGAAGGTGAGCGCTATGACCGTTACGTTCCGCCAACCCCTGCCGTTGTTGGACAACGACATTTTGAGAACCTTCGTGGCGATTGCCGAAACCGGAAATTTTTCCACGGCCGCCGAAGTGGTGTTCAGAACGCCATCCGCCGTTTCCATGCAGATCAAGAAACTCGAGGAACAGTTGAAGACGACGCTGTTCCTGCGCGATGCCCGCTCCGTGACGCTGACGGCGCATGGCGAGACGCTTTTGACTTATGCGCGACGCATGATTGCCTTGTCGAACGAGGCCGTGTCGCGCTTTGTCATGCCGGAGCTTTCTGGCGTCGTGCGCCTCGGTGCGCCTGAAGACATTGGTGAGCGCGGGCTTCTGCCTGGCATTCTCAAGCGTTTTGCCGAGGCGTTTCCGGGCATCATGATCGATGTCACGATCGATTCCAGTTCCAATCTCTATAAGCGCATGGATGAGCAGCGCCTCGATCTGGCGCTTGTGAACTGTGCCTCCCATCCGCTGCGCGATACCGGCGAGGTGCTGATGCGCGAACGTCTTGTCTGGACGGGGGCAAAATGCGGAACGGCCCATCTTCGCGATCCGCTGCCGATTTCCATATGGGAAGAAGGTTGCATCTGGCGTTCCGAGGCAATCAACTCGCTTGAAAAGCGCGGGCGCAATTTCCGCGTCGCCTATCTCAGCGGTCACACCATGGCGCAGCGTGCGGCGATCATCGCCGATCTCGCCATTGCGCCGTTGCCGCGATCCTATGTGCAGAACGACATGGTCATTCTCGGGGACAAGGAAGGGCTTCCCGAACTCGGCTGTTTCGATATTCGCCTGATCGTCGGAGAAAAGCCGTCACGCCCTATCCAGGCCGTTGCCGAGAGCATTCGCAACGCGTTTCTCGATGCTGCCAAAGCCGCCTGATGGTACGAAGGACCCTTACCCGGCGAGAGAGCCGGGTAGGTTATTGCGGTCGTCGGCGTTCGATTGCCAGCTTCCGCGCTCCCTCAGCCATTCTGCCGATTTTTGCAGCCCGCCGAATGGGAAGACATGAATCTGGCGGATGGGGCCTGCCGGGTTTTCCAGCCAGTGTCTCTCGATCGGGCTGACAACACCTTCCGGCGAGTGGCCCTTGGCCAGCGCGGTCAGGGAGAGCGCGTTCTTCTTGAGATAGGCGATCGAGTTCCCGACCCCGCATAATGCTGCGTATTTCACCAGAGTGGTGATCTTGGCCGGGCCGGAAACGCCGATATGCACAGGCAGATCGATGCCGGAGGCGGCAAGGCCTTCTGCCCAGCCTATGAAGCGGGCAGCGTCAAAGCCGAACTGCGTGACGATATGCATCGAGGCGTCGCTGCGTTCGGCAAAATCCTGCTTGAACTTCAGGGCTGCGAGTGCGGTCTCCTCACTGAAATCGGGGCTGCCCTCCGGGTGACCGGCAACGCCGATGCGCCTGATGCCGAGACTGTCGAAGATTCCCGTTTCCAGAAGCTCCATGCTGGACGAGAACGGGCCTGCGGCCTTGCCCACGCCGCCGCCAATGACAAGCACATCTGTCAGCTCCGCTTCGTCGGCGAGACGTTTGACCAGCGTCTCGAACCTGTCACGCGATGGGAGCCTGCGGGCGGCAAAATGCGGAACCGGGTTGTAACCCAGATCGCGCAGATGCTTCGCGGCTTCGACAAGCCTGTCCTGTGACGTCGGTCCGAGGTCGGTCAGGTAGACGGCGGTTGCTGGCGGAAAGAGGTTTGCGAGGCTCTCGGAGCCCAGCACCTGCGCCGGTGAGGCTTCTATGGAGGCTGAAATTCTGGACAATTTGTGCATGTTCCTTTTGATTATCATGCACGTTTTTGCGGTTGCGTCTTTACCCGTTGCGGCAAGACAGCCTTGCATCTGCGACGCGGCTTGGGCGTTTGTCCGGCGACGGATCACCAGATGCGTCGCGTCACGCCGTTCCACAGCCAGGTCCACAGGGGTGGCGGATATCGCAGTACGGATTTTCCCGGCAAAGGCGGCTGCGGCGACAGGCTTCCTGACAGTGCATCCTCGATGGCGCTGACGGCGATATCGATCGATCCGGCTGTGAGGAGCAGGGGGTAGGTGGAAATCGTGTCGTTGCGTGCCGGTTTCAGGCGCATTTCATAAAGCGTTGCGCCTGTGTCGACGCCCTTGTCGACGAGATGCACCGTCGCACCGAAATTGCCTTTGTCATTTTCCACCAGTGCCCAGTAACCACCCATCTGGCCACGATAGGCCGGGTTTATACCGGCATGAAAGTTGATGACGGGGCATTCAAAACTTGCCAATGTCCTGGGCTTCAAGATCCGGCACGAGATGGTGAAGATCACGGCAGGTTGCAGTTTTTCGGCTGCCCTGTGGCAGTCTTCATCGTTCAGGGAGGAAAAGCGCGCCACCGGGATCGCGCTGCCGATTTCTGCGTTGAGGCCGTGTTCGGCAATGATCTCAGCCGTTCGTCTGGCGGTGAAACGTTTGCCGAGCCTCGAGGCAACCATCGTGCCCATCTGGCCTGCGGCAGTCAGCCAGCCGAGGAGGCGTGCACGACGCTTGAAGATCTCGCCTTTGCCTTCAGGGTTTTCCAGAAAAACATGGATATCCGGAAAATGGGCCGCGAGAGCGTTGATCATCACGTTCGGGTTGGCACCACCCGCCGTCATCACCAGCAATCGCTTGTTCGGTTCGCTCATTTCGTTCACGCGCTTTTTCCAGTTTGAAAGACCATGCCTGCAGAGCTTCAAAACCCGGTTAATTTCGCGGTTGTATTTTTTGAATTGCCGATGGAACCGTTTTTTACGGCTCACGTTACTGTGAGGCTTATCACATTGGTGCTTGCCCTGGAGCGGCAAGCCTTAGGGGAGTTATTTACATGATCACACGCATCGTTTCTGTTTTTGCCGTCGCCATCGTAACAGTCGTGACACTCAGCTCTTGCGGCAACACCATCCGCGGCGTGGGCCGGGATACGGCAAATGCTGTTGATGCGACGCAGGACGCCGGCCGCAGCGTAGATCGCGCCGCCCGTCGCTAAGAATTCTTCCCTTTTCCGGATAGGGCGTCACCCTGCATGCAGGGCGGCGCCTTTTCTTTGCCCGCATTCTGCCCGCAAAGTCCGCGCTGAAAGAATCGCGCCGTTGCTTTGGCGCGAAGGCGTGAACGGACAATAGATGAAAAGACTGATGACGTGGCTGGTGCCGCTGCTGTTGCCGTTCTCGGCTGATGCTGGCGCGCAGCCGGATTTTTGCAAGGCCATTGACCACGCCGGCGGCCGCTATCTTGTTTGCAGTTTCGATCCGACCCAAAACGACATCCGGATCTATGATCGCGACCATGTCTCCGGTGAGGGATATGGCTCTTTTGCCAGTCTCTCGTCCGGCCTGTGGCGACAACACATGTTCAGCGTCTTTGCCATGAATGGCGGCATGTACCATCAAGACTATTCGCCGGTTGGGCTCTTCATCGAAAACGGTGTCGAGCGCTCACCGATTGTCACCAATGATGGTTGGGGCAATTTCCATCTGCTGCCGAACGGGGTGTTTTACCTCAACGGGCAAACGGCCGGCGTGTTGGCGACAGAGGCCTATGTTGCGGCGGGGATGAAGCCGGATTTCGCGACGCAGTCCGGGCCGATGCTGGTGATCGACGACCAGCTTCACTCACGTTTCCTGCCGGATAGCGACAGTTTCAAGCGTCGCAACGGTGTTGGCGTTTCGCGCGACGGCGTCGTGCATTTCGTGATCTCGGAAAGCACGGTTCGCTTCTACGATTTTGCCACCCTGTTTCGAGATGTGCTCGATTCCCCCAACGCGCTTTATCTCGACGGCACGATTTCGAGCGTCGAGATACCGGCGATGAAGCGCCGGGATTCGCTGTTTCAGATGGGACCGATCATCGCCGTGGTCGAGAAGGTGCCGGATTGAAATCGGGTAACCCGACGCCTCAGATCGGCGCCTTGGGGTAGGCTTTCTCAAGGCCGGCCGATTTTGTCAGGCCTTTGCGGAATGCCAGATAGGCCGGATGCTGGCCGGCTTTTGCTATCTCTGCCAGCCTGATCTGCAGGCGGGCAGGGGCGTTGGCGCCGATCCACTCACCGCAGGCTTCCAGTTTCAGGCTGTTCAGGAAAGGCGCTCCCGCCTGCTGGTCGAGATAAAGATGGACGCCTTCCAGCAGGTTTTCGTCCTGCACGGCATTTTCCATCAACAGTGCGAGCCAGGATTTGTCCTCTGGAGACAAGGACGCCAGTTTCGACGCTACGGTTTCGCGATCGGGAAAAGATGACGCTGCTTGCATCGACTGTGTTGCCTCGTTTCCAGTTCAATTTTTCGACGGGATAAAGCAGCGGGACGGGGCTTTCAAGCCCTTGGCAGCCGTCGCCGAACAGAGGTTATCAACAGCCCGTTTTGCGCTGCATTCATCGAACAGTTACACTTTGGTCTAAATTGCGGCGGTCAGAAAATCGGGTGGGAAAAATGCCCGCTGCTAAGGCCTTGTTTTTTCATGTAGCTATGCGCCTCGCGAATGGCAGCTTATCGCAAATGCCTACATTTCGCCGTTTTTTGCATTTGCGTTCGCCGCGAGATTTTAATAAATGCTTCACCAACGGGCTGAGCTGAAGGCCGCCCGGAGAGTGAACAGCTGGAGTAATCATGGAAGAAACCGCTCAGAAATCTTGCTGGGGCGTTACACTACGCGCACTTGCAGGCTTTGCCGCATTTCTCGCATTGACGTACATTTTTGGCAGCCCATAAGCATTCTCCTGAATGACAGGTTTTGAAACGGCACGGTTCTCCTCTGGAGACCGTGCTGTTTTCGTTTTGGCTTCGAATATGTCGCAGCCGTTTCAGCCCATGACGCTCTTCGTTCTTGCCGACACGTCGGATTTTTCCGAAAATTGCGTTCTGCCTTTCGGGCCAATGCACCGGTGGCGATCCGTCAGGGCATTGGATATGATGGCCATGTGAATCTATTCTTCAGGGCAATGTCATGTTTCTTTCGGTCTTCGACGTCTTCAAGATCGGTATCGGTCCTTCGAGCTCCCATACGATGGGGCCGATGACCGCAGCAAACCGTTTTCTCGATCTCATCCTCAGCGATGAATGGCCACGCCCTGCCGGCGCCACCGTTGCCCGTTTCCGCGTCACGCTGCATGGATCGCTTGCCTTTACCGGTATCGGACATGGAACCGGCCGCGCGGTGATCCTGGGCCTGACGGGTCAGCGTCCTGATCTCGTCGATCCGGATGCGATGGACGGCATCATTGCCGAGGTCGAGAAAAGCGGCATTGTTTCGCCGCCCGGCCATCCGTCCTACACCTTCCGTCCGGCGGAAGATCTTGTCTATGACAAGAAGAACCCTTTGCCCGGTCACGCCAACGGCATGACCTTCTCGGCGTACGACAATCAGGACCGGCTGCTTGTGAAGCGCATCTATTATTCGGTTGGCGGCGGCTTCGTCGTCACCGACACGGAACTGGACGCCATTCGTCAGCGCGGCAAGACCATCGATAACGGTCCGCGCGTGCCGTATCCGTTTGCCACAGCACGCGAAATGCTCGACATGGCGCAGCGCTCCGGCCGCACCATTGCGCAGATGAAGCGCGCAAACGAAGAAACCGTCGTGTCCCGTGACGAGTTGAATGCTCGTCTCGACCAGATCTGGGAGGCGATGAACGGCTGTATCGAGCGGGGGCTGAAGGTCGAAGGCATCATGCCCGGCGGTTTGAAGGTTCGGCGCCGCGCCCATTCCATCTATGAAAAGCTCAATGCTGAATGGCGCAGCAACCGGCTCAATCCGGTCATGGCGAATGACTGGCTGAGCGTTTATGCAATGGCGGTGAACGAGGAGAACGCCGCGGGCGGACGTGTCGTTACTGCCCCGACCAACGGTGCAGCCGGCGTTGTGCCGGCAACGGTACGCTATTTCCGCCATTTCCACGAAGATGCAACGGTCGACGATGTCAGGGACTTTCTGCTGACGGCTGCGGCCATCGGCGGCATCATCAAGCACAATGCCTCGATTTCCGGCGCGGAAGTCGGCTGTCAGGGCGAAGTGGGCTCTGCCGCCGCCATGGCTGCCGCGGGACTTGCCGCCGTCATGGGCGGTTCGCCAGAGCAGATCGAAAATGCTGCTGAAATTGCTCTCGAGCATCATCTCGGCATGACTTGCGATCCGATTGCCGGTCTGGTGCAGGTGCCCTGCATCGAGCGAAACGCACTCGGCGCCGTCAAGGCGGTGACGGCGGCATCTCTGGCGCTCAAGGGCGATGGCCAGCATTTCGTGCCGCTCGACGCCTGCATCGAGACGATGCGGCAGACTGGCAACGACATGAGCGAGAAGTACAAGGAAACTTCGACCGGCGGTCTGGCCGTCAATGTCGTCGAATGTTGAACGGCGGGACTTCAGGTCCCGCCCACATTCCCATGCTTGACGCCCAGACCAAAAAGGCATTGATAGAGCCATGCCTCTCCATCTCATAAAACTCTGCGTCGGCGCGGATTCGATCGAGGACCTTCGGGACTGGGTATCGCAGCGCTCGCTTATCAATATTGCGGCAGGCCTTGAGCCGCACAGCGTCCATACGACCCGGATGATCCCCAAGCGCGTCGAAGAGCTGCTCGATGGCGGCTCGCTCTACTGGGTCATCAAAGGGCAGGTGCAGGCGCGCCAGAAGCTTCTCGATATTCGCTCCTTCAAGGGTGAAGACGGTATTTCCCGCTGCGATCTGGTGCTCGGCCCTGAGGTGATCGAGACGTCACCCGCGCCAAAACGCCCGTTTCAGGGCTGGCGTTACCTGAACGATCCCGAAGCGCCACGTGATCTCGGCGGAACAAGTAGCGGCGGCGAAGATATGCCGCTGGAGCTGAGACGGGAACTGGCTGAACTCGGCCTTCTCTGAGCCGTCTTTCAAGTCTTGCTGAATCAGAAAAGCCGGTCCCGTTGAGGGGCCGGCTTTTCTTTTACAGGGAGTTCTTGTCCGCCGACGGTTCAAAGCCGGCGATGGTCTTTTCAGGTCAGTTGATGCCGCCGACCGCCGTGGTGGCGCGGCCGTCCTGAATCTTCACCCAGCGGCCCGGATTGGCGCTGTCCTGACGCTTCAGGTAGGTGTACTCCGTCTCAGACCAGTTCATGACCTTGTTGCGCATGTTATCGAGAATGAAGTCGCCGCGGTCGGTGCGAACCGTCAGAACGGCATGGCCCTGGCCATTTGGCTGAAGAACGACGGTGATGAGCAGGTTGGAAGGGGAGATGCCCTTGTTCATCAGCATCTTGCGCTTCAGCAAAACAAAGTCTTCGCAATCGCCAGCCGTGGTCGGGTAAGCCCAGCGCTCTTCAACGCCGTAGATTTCCATGTCGGTCATCGGCGTGATCGTGGTGTTCACGGTGTAGTTGACGTCAAGAATGGTCTTCCAGCTATCTTCCGTCAGCTTCATCGGACCGTTGTCGAGCGAGGTCGGACGGCATTCGCTCTGATAGGTCTGGCAGAACTCGTAATGGCCGATCGGCGGGTTGGCTTTGCCGATGACGCGCATGACGGCTGCCGGTGACGCGAAAGCCTGCTGTGCGAAGGCGCTGGCGATGAATGCAATCAGAAAGAAACCGAAACGCTTGTTCTTGTTCATTGCTTGTCTCCCTGTGTTGGGGAGACATTCGCAGGTATATTTTGACCGTGCGGAAATATAGGCGGGTCAATTTGAGCTTCGTTTTAAGCAAATTTGCCGTTGTTTTGAGATGTATTTTCGATTGTTTTGAGGTTTATTTGAATCGAATTTTATTACAATTTTATCGATCTCTCCGTTAGCCTTCTGGTAGGTATCTATCTCTCTGTATAAAATGATTTTTTTTGGTTCCGTCAGAGGTGGGAGCCTCAGGGAATGCATGAGAAAAGCTGTGGTTTTTGAGGATGCTTCCCATTTTGGGATGACCGTTTCAGCTTGGTACAGCCAGAAAAGGCATCGAAAAAAATCTTCGAAAAAATGATTTTTTTCGGGAAAAATACTTGGAGCGGGTTTCTGGTCCTGGGCTAAGCGTGGAATCCGGTCAGAAATGGTACAGGCCGATGGCGCATTTGCGGTTCTGTTCAGGAACGTGCTCGAAACGTTGTGGCAGTTCTCGTGCCGTCTCTGGCTCTGCCCTTGACGTGCGGATCTGGCGTTCACGTGCCGCAAACGAAAAAGCCTGCCGTGGGGAACGGCAGGCTTTTATAATCTGATGCTGAACGCGGTCGCGACGGTTTGCGGTTCAGAGAAACTCGATCAGTGCGTCGGCCGACTGAACCCGGTCGAACTCGATGGCGACGCCCTCCATGAAGTGTCGGACGATCTTGCCGGTCATGTGCTTGCCAAGCTGGACCCTGCTGCCGAGATCAGGACGGTCGTCGATCTCGACGGCTGCACCCGATAGCGACAGGTCGATAAGACGGCATGGCACGAGCGCGCCGTCTTCCAGCATCAACTGAGCCTTGGCGTTGCGTGGCGTCAGACGGTCGTGGCGACGGTCTTCCGGCAGGCCAAGCATCTGGCGCTTGGCGATCCAGGCGAGCTGGGCTGCGAGCTTTTCACGTTTGCGCTCGGGCGCATTGATGGCGATGATAAACCCTGCCGTCGTTACGGTGACGATTGTACCTTCAATTCTGCCGATGTGCTGCAGATAGGCAATCACTCGATCACCGTTGCGCGCCATGGCCGAGCAGGTGAATTGCGCTTTTTCAGCGGTCATTTCCGTTGCGGTGCAATCATATTCCTGATGATCGGGCAGCATCAGCCGGCCCGAGAAACCGATGCGAACGGCATTCTCGATACCGGTCTCCTCGACCGGGCGGACGATAGGGGCTGTATTGATCGAACGGGATGAGAACATTGGCCGCAATATAACGATAAAAGACGATGATTGATTGTCTTTACCGCATCCGAGTTAACAGACCATGTTTGTTAAAGCATAGAATTCTCACCAGTTTTGCGGGTCTTGTCTCTTTTGGTGACACATCGGCCACCAGCACGCTTCAGGGGTGGCGATAACGATCCAGCGGCTCGCTGCCGAAGGTTTCGATGCGCAGGAGATTGCTGCTGATCAACGCCATGCTGTCGATCGGCGACGCAAATTCAGGGCGGGGCTTTTCTGGGAGGAGGGCTCCCAGAAGCCTTGGCGCTTCGCTGTGATCCGATCGCAGCGGCAGCAGCAGCATTTCGAAATTCAGCGGCGATGGCGCATACTCATCCTCGGCCTCGGCGGTGAACAGCACGGGCAACGTGTGTTGCATGACCCCCTGGGCGATCCGGCAGGCAAAGGCGGCGTTTTCCGCAAGCCAGAGATCCGAGAAACTGCTGTCGCGAAGTTCGCGGCCGAACAGGGCGCAGACACGGGTTCCCGCCAGGCGAAAGCGTGGACACGCCTGTCCGGCGTCTGAGAGGATGAAGAGATCTCCCAGATGGTGTTTCAGCTTTACCGGATCGATATCTTCGCGCTTCGGGGCGGATCGTCCGCCGCGCAATTCGTTCCAGTAGGCGTATATGTCCAGGCCAGCCGTGTGCTTCATCGCATTCGTCCTTTTGTTCTCTTTTGGGACATTCATGTCCCTCAGGATGCCTCCTGAAGAGAGTGATGCGATTTTCATGCCAACGCATTTTGTTAGGGTTAACAAATGGTTGACGTTGCCTTGCCAGCGCTTGCATGGCAACCACTGACCTGATGACGGGAGAGCTCTCTCGATCAGCACAATTGATGAATGACCGTCCCTGAAGGATGTGTCCGCAGCCGTTCCGCCTCGGGGGAACGGCTTTTTTTTCACTTTTGCTTCCTATATTGGTCGGAGAGCAGAAACTTACCCAACGCCAAGGATGGGATCATGTCTTATGAGGACGGCGAGGTGCCGCCGGAGTCCGTATCGCCAAGGCCGAAAGACGATGATCGCAATCCTCCTGTCTTCAATCTTCCGCCCTTGCTGGTGGGGATTCTGGCGGTGCTGCTGGTCGCCTACGTCGTGCCGACCTATCTGCTGTCTGAAGATGGGTACGGCTGGTTCATCTTCACCTTCGGTTTCATTCCCCTGCGTTACGCCGTGCCATTTTCGCAGCAGGCTCTGGAATGGTTCTGGACGCCGGTTACCTATTCATTCCTGCATGGCAGCGTGGAGCATATTCTGTTCAACGGATTGTGGCTGATGGCGTTTGGTGCGCCTGTGCTGCGTCGCATCGGGACATGGCGTTTCATTTTGCTCTGGGCCGTTTCGGCGGCTGTGGCGGCCTTCGGTCATGCCTTCCTGCATTGGGGCGATGTCACGGTACTGATCGGTGCGTCCGGTGTGGTTTCGGCTTTGATGGGGGCGGCTTGCCGCTTTGCGTTCCCGCCGCGTGGCGGTTACAGCGCCTCTTTCGGTCACCTGATGCCACGGCAGACCATCTTCGGCGCATTGACGAACAAGACTGTGCTGATCTTCACCCTGATGTGGTTGCTCGGCAATATTCTCATTGCCGTGGGCGTGCCGCTGTTCGGTGACATGGCTGGTGAAGTTGCCTGGGATGCCCATATTTTCGGTTTTGTCCTCGGTTTTGTGTTTTTTGCGCTTTTCGATCGGCAACCGGTGCGGCTCTAGGCCTTTTCCCGCGCCTTTTCGGGAATATCGGCGCGCTTTTTCATCGGGATATTGCTTTCGTCGGTGCCTCAGCGCACCATGTTCGCATGATCGGATAACGCTCGTGGAGGATACGGAGCGTTGCCGGTCACAGGCGAAAGGAGGAAGGCATGCCAACATTCGTGAAGGATCTTCTCGACCGTAAAGGGCGGGATGTCGTAACCGTGGGACCGGACGTGACGATCGGCGAAGCGGCGGGAACGCTGCATTCAAACCGTATCGGCGCTGTCGTCGTCACGGACGCCGAAGGTGTCGTTCTGGGTATTTTCACGGAACGTGATCTGGTGAAGGCTGTGGCAGGACGGGGCGCAACGTCCCTTCAACAATCCGTATCGCTGGCGATGACGCGCAACGTCATTCGCTGTCGTCACACGTCCACAACGGACGAGCTGATGGAAATCATGACCGGCGGACGGTTCCGCCATATCCCGGTTGAAGAAAATGGACGTCTTGCCGGGATCATTTCGATCGGTGACGTGGTGAAGGCCAGAATCGGCGAAATCGAAGCCGAGGCTGAACAGATCAAGGCCTATATTGCCGGCTAGTCCGCTGGCATGGAGGAGGCGCTTGTAACAGCGCCTCAAACTGTCTGATCGTTAGCGCTTGAGCGCCTGTTGCATGCGCTCAAGCTCTGGAATGCGTGATCGTGTTTCTTCATAACCGCGATCGATCGCTTCACTGGCGCGATGGAATTCCGAAAGACCAATTTCGTTGATACGTGGATGAAGCATCAGGTCGGGCGGATCGCCTGCCAGGCGCGAGCGCGAAATCCTGTCCTGAATGATGTTGAACGCCTGCACCATGACGCCCGGCAGGCCAAGCCGCGATTGTCCCGAGGTTGAAGGCGGCGACCCCGGCAGCCCGGCTGTATGCTTGACGACGGCGGAACGGCCGAAAAGGTCGTAATTGAGGTTCACGGCCACCACGAGCGCCTGTTCGTAGGCACGGCACACAGATACCGGAACGGGATTGACCAGCGCGCCATCGATCAGGGTGCGTCCATTGCACTGGACGGGCTCGAAAATGCCGGGCAGGGCGTAGGATGCACGCAAGGCGGTGATGAGATCGCCCTGGTGAATCCAGACTTCATGACCGGTACGAAGCTCCGTTGCGACGGCAATGAAAGGGTGGGCGAGGCTTTCGATGCTATGGCCTTCCAGATGCTCCTGCATACGCTTGGTCAATCGCATGCCGCCAAACAGGCCGCCGCCACCAATCGTCAGGTCGAGCAGTCCGGCAATGCGGCGCATCGTCAGAGAGCGGGCGAATTCTTCCAGTTCATCAAGTTTTCCGGCCAGATAACAACCGCCGACGAGGGCGCCTATGGAGGTGCCGGCAATCATGCCGATCTTGACGCCCGCTTCATCAAGGGCGCGCAGCACGCCGATATGAGCCCAGCCGCGTGCGGCGCCGCCACCGAGCGCCAGTGCAATGCGTCGCGTGTCCACGTTCTCGTTGACGATGGATGTCTCACCGGTGATGTCTTCGGAAGGCAAGACAGGATTGTTGCGATTGTTTCCCCATCCCAGCATAACCGCACTCCCTGTCAGTTTACGGGGCGCACGCACTGCCTGCTTCAAGCGGGTAAGAAAACGCGCACCACTGCTTCAATCGACGCGCTACGTCCAAAGCTGTTGGTCTGTCAGACGCGACGCCGGGAAACCGATATCCTCCCGGTCTCCCAGCTTATTGGTAGCAAATTGGTGCGGCGTGGGGAAGGTCGCGTCTTTACGCCTTCGAATAGGTTTCCGCCGGATCGAAGTGACGGGTGTCGTCGGTGATCTTCGTGACGGCCTGGCCGTTTTCGATTTCGACGGTGCGGTAGAAACAGGAGCGTCTGCCGGTGTGACATGTTGCGTCATGGCCGGCGACGGACACTTTCAGCCACACTGCGTCCTGGTCGCAATCGGTGCGGAATTCCTTCACGGTCTGAAGATTGCCGGAGGTCTCACCCTTCTTCCAGATCTTGTCGCGCGAGCGGCTGTAATAATGCGCAATGCCTGTTTCGAGCGTCAGTGCCAGAGCCTCGGCATTCATATGCGCGACCATCAGCAATTCGCCGTCGCGTGCGTCTGTCACCACTGCGGTGACAAGGCCGTTGGCGTCGAATTTTGGCGAGAAGGCGCCGGAATTTTCAAGGACTTCCTTGTCCGCGGATGCGGAGGCAAAGGTCAAGGACATGCTGATGAACCCCAGGGGAAGGGGCGGGAAGTCGCGTTCAGCGGTTCCGCGCCATGGTCATGAAACGTACCTGCTCTGCAGGGTCGGTCTTGAAAGCGCCGGTAAAGCTCGTCGTCAGGGTCGAAGAACCCTGCTTCTGCACACCGCGCATCGACATGCACATATGCTCCGCGTCGATCATAACCGCAACACCGCGTGGCTTCAGCGTTTCTTCCAGCGCATTGGCGATCTGTGCGGTCATGTTTTCCTGCGTCTGCAGGCGACGACCGAAGATCTCGACCAGACGGGCTATCTTGGAAAGACCGAGCACGCGACCGGACGGCAGATAGGCGACATGCGCCTTGCCGACGATCGGCACGACATGGTGTTCACAGTGCGAGTAGAAGGGGATGTCGCGGACGAGAACGATGTCGTCATAACCGCCGACTTCCTCGAAGGTCGTGCCGAGCACGTCTTCGACGCTCTGTTCATATCCCGAAAACAGCTCTTTATAAGCCTTGGCAACACGCTTCGGCGTGTCCAGCAGTCCCTCGCGCTCCGGGTTGTCACCGGCCCAGCGAAGGAGCACGCGTACGGCTTCTTCCGCTTCCGCCTGGGTTGGGCGTGCACCGGCCGCGTCAAGTTTTGCGCCAGCGGCTGGGAAGTTCTTCACGATCGCATCCATTCCGTATCTCCCGATGCGGGTAAAGGCCGCACCTGAAATTAAATCTCTCGGCGGAGCACGTCTTGCCCGCCTTCGTTGCTATCTGGTTGTTTTCCGGCATTTTGGCAAGACCGGCAGCGTTTTTTCGGCTCTGCTGCGGCGAAATTACGCCAACTTGATATCCAGATCAGTGGTTAGCATATAATGATATGCGTGGGCAGAAAAGCTTCACTGCTGTAGACGCAGTGTTTGAAAAAATCGACCTGTCTTACCTTGAATGCACCGGATGGCTGACGATGGACGACATATATAATAACCGCATTCTTGAATTCGCCGGAAACATTCCGCTGATCGGCGTTCTCGACGATGCGGATGCCAGTGCCGAAAAACACTCCAAGCTCTGCGGATCAAAGCTCAAGGTCTATATCAAGGTCGACAACGACATCGTCACCGGCTTTTCGCATGAGGTGCGTGCCTGTGCACTCGGTCAGGCATCGGCATCCATCATGGCCCATCACGTCATCGGTGCGACCAGCGCCGAGATACGGCAGGCGCGCGAGGATATGCTTGCCATGCTGAAGCTGGGCGGTGAGGGCCCGACAGGTCGTTTCGCGGATATGCGGGTGCTTTCGCCTGTCAGGGACTTCAAAGCGCGCCACGCATCGACGATGCTGACATTCGAGGCCGTGGTCGATGCACTCGATCAGATCGAGGCCCGCGCAGCTGCCGCTCCGGCCATGAACGTCGCGGGCTGACAATGTGCGGTGAACCGGGTTGTCGCCACGATATCCCCAAAGGGAGACATCGGCAATCGCGCAACTGGCAAGGGTTGTTTGCCAAGACGCCCGGACGGCTTTTCGGCATGGGTTTCATCCGGCTTTACCAGCTCACGTTTTCCGGTTTCATCGGCAACTCGTGCCGCCATATCCCGACCTGTTCAGAATTCGGCTACGAGGCCATTGCCCGCCACGGGCTCTGGGCTGGTGGCTGGATGACGCTGTTTCGGGTCGGGCGTTGTGGTCCGGGCGGCACCAGCGGTCTTGATCCGGTGCCGGAGCAACTGTCATCTCGCCACCATTGGGCTATGCCGTGGCGCTATTGGAGCCGTCACCGATGAGCGATTGCACTTATGTCGCTCTGCTGCACAGCATCGTGCTGGGTGCTGGCAAGCGGCTCACAATGGCTGATCTGCGGGTGATGGCTGAGGCGCTGGGATTTGCCGAGTGCAGAACGCTGGTCGCAACCGGCAATCTGGTCTTCCGCGCGCCTGAAGCTACTGTTCGCAATATCGAGGATATGCTTGAGCAGGCCTTCGAAACGCGTTTCGGAAAACATGTCGATATTCTGGTGCGTTCTGCCCACGACTGGCTGAGGCTTGTGGCGGACAATCCGTTTCCGTATGGCAATCCGCCGGATGTCTCCGTGCGGGTGATGCGGGAACCGCTGGGCAACGATGTTCTCGGATTGCTGGAAAAATATCGCGGGCGGGAAAAGCTCGCTGTCGTTGGTGGCGACCTGTGGATCGATTTCTGCGGCAAGGCAAACGAGAGCAGACTTCTGTCGGTCTTGACCACGAAAAAGCTCGGGATCGGAACGACTCGTAATGCCAATACGGTCAATGGAATTTCCGCCATGCTCCGTGGCAGAACCTGTTGAATCGCCCTTCGCCTTTGACTGGAATGGCAAAAGCCTTTATCAGCCAGCGTGCCTGCGTCACGCAGGGCGATTATCATTCCAACACCACCCGCATTCGTTGGCGGGACTGGACAGGAGAAGTCTACAATGTCTGAATCCGTTTCCCTTACATTTCCCGATGGTTCCGTGCGCAGCTACCCAGCTGGCGCGACCGGCCGTGATGTGGCCGAATCCATTTCCAAGTCGCTTGCAAAGAAGGCCGTCGCCATTGCGCTGGACGGCACCGTGCGCGACCTTTCCGACACCGTAACGGATGGCAAGATCGAGATCGTCACACGTGAAGACGGCCGTGCGCTCGAACTCATCCGTCACGATGCCGCTCACGTCATGGCCGAGGCCGTGCAGGAACTGTGGCCCGGCACGCAGGTGACGATTGGCCCGGTGATCGAAAACGGCTTCTATTACGACTTCGCCAAGAACGAACCCTTCACGCCCGACGATCTGCCGAAGATCGAAAAGCGGATGAAGGAGATCATTCAGCGCAACAAGCCGTTTACCCGCGAGATCTGGTCGCGTGACAAGGCCAAGGAAGTTTTTGCCGCCAAAGGCGAAAACTACAAGGTCGAACTCGTCGATGCGATCCCGGAAGGGCAGGACCTGAAGATCTATTATCAGGGCGACTGGTTCGATCTTTGCCGCGGTCCGCATATGGCCTCGACTGGCCAGATCGGCACGGCGTTCAAGCTGATGAAGGTTGCAGGCGCTTACTGGCGTGGCGACAGCAACAACCCGATGCTGACGCGCATCTACGGTACTGCCTGGGCAACACAGGAAGAACTGGACAACTACCTGCACATTCTTGCCGAGGCCGAAAAGCGCGACCACCGTCGCCTCGGCCGCGAAATGGACCTGTTCCATTTCCAGGAAGAAGGTCCGGGCGTGGTGTTCTGGCACGGCAAGGGCTGGCGTATGTTCCAGACCCTGACGGCCTACATGCGTCGTCGTCTGGCCAACACCTATCAGGAAGTCAACGCGCCGCAGGTGCTCGACAAGTCGCTGTGGGAAACCTCCGGTCACTGGGGCTGGTATCAGGAAAACATGTTCGCGGTAAAATCCGCCCATGCCTTTACCCATCCCGATGACGAGGAAGCCGATCAGCGCGTCTTCGCCCTGAAGCCGATGAACTGCCCCGGCCACGTGCAGATCTTCAAGCACGGCTTGAAATCCTATCGTGAAATGCCGGTCCGTCTGGCGGAGTTTGGCAATGTGCATCGTTACGAAGCATCGGGCGCTCTGCACGGTCTGATGCGCGTGCGTGGTTTCACGCAGGACGACGCGCACGTCTTCTGCACGGAAGAGCAGATGGCGGCGGAATGCCTGCGCATCAACGACCTGATCCTGTCGGTCTATGAGGACTTCGGCTTCAGCGAGGTTGTCGTGAAGCTCTCCACGCGTCCTGAAAAGCGCGTCGGCTCCGATGACCTGTGGGATCGCGCCGAAAGCGTGATGACGGATGTGCTCAAGACCATCGAGGAGCAGTCTGAAGGCCGCATCAAGACCGGCATCCTGCCGGGCGAGGGCGCTTTCTACGGTCCGAAGTTCGAATACACCCTGAAGGATGCCATCGGCCGTGAATGGCAGTGCGGCACGACGCAGGTTGACTTCAACCTGCCGGAACGTTTCGGCGCCTTCTATATCGACCATAACTCCGAAAAGACGCAGCCGGTAATGATCCACCGCGCCATTTGCGGCTCGATGGAGCGTTTCCTCGGCATCCTGATCGAGAACTTCGCTGGCCACATGCCGCTGTGGTTCGCGCCGCTTCAGGTCGTCGTCGCAACGATCACCTCGGATGCGGACGATTACGGCCGTGAAGTCGCCGAAGCTCTGCGTGAGGCAGGCATGGCGGTCGAAACCGACTTCCGCAATGAGAAGATCAACTACAAGATCCGCGAACACTCGGTTACGAAGGTTCCCGTCATCATCGTATGCGGTCGCAAGGAAGCGGAAGAGCGTACGGTCAACATTCGTCGTCTCGGTTCGCAGAACCAGACTTCGATGACGCTGGACGAAGCGATCTCAAGCCTGGTCGAAGAGGCGACACCGCCGGATGTAAAGCGCAAGCGCGCTGCCAGGAAACAGGTAGCATAATCAGGAACGGCCCCTTCGGGGGCCGTTTTCTTTTGTATTTCGTCTTAAGACAATGCGCTGCCCAAAAGCAGTCACGCTCAGGTTCAAAGCCGAACTGACGGAAATATGAGGGCTTATTCGAAGTCGCCGCTGACGTCTTCCGGTGCCTGGTCCTTCATCAGAACCTCGACATCAACATCGCGGCCGGAGGTGACCTTGAAGTTGCGCTGGTAGACCTTGTCCTTGTTGCGGGCAATAGCGGTATATTCGCCTTCGGCCAGAACCATGGTGGAGAAGGCGCTGACGCTTTCGTTGACGACGTCGCCGCCGCCGCTCAGAACCGACCATGCCGTATCGGCAATGGCTTCGCCGCCTTCTTCAGAGACCAGTTTGAGCGTGATCTGGGCGGCGTGGTGCTGCAATGTTGCTTCGGTCAGTTTCCCGGCGTCAACCTGGATGTCGGCGCGGACGACGGCGTTGACGTTGCCGTATTCGGAAACGACATGGTAGGTGCCGGCGTTGAGACGAACAATCGTGTTCGGCTTGATATCGGACATCACGAGGCCGCGTTCACCATCCGGTTTGACCTCGGAAGAATAGACCGCGAATTTGAGCTGTGTACCGGTGATCTGCTTGTCGGTACCGGCAACGGCGTTCAGCAGAAATCCACCGGCGTCGAGGATCAGCACCTGTTTGTCGACATTGCCGGAATTCGGCACCTGCAGTTTCTTGGTCACGCCGGCACGTCCGAACGACACGTTGACGAAATATTCGCCGGGCACCAGATGGAAGGCAGCCGAACCGCCTTCGGAGCTCGCCAGCATCGGCAGCTTTCCGTCAGCACCGGGAATAGGGCTGAAAACGCGCCAGGACAGGCCTTCCTTGACCGTGTCGCCATCGTTGGTCAGCTTGGCTTCCATGACGATATCGCGGGTGGTGTTTTCAGGTGCGGCAATGACGGAGGGGGCGGAAAACGCATTGAGCTTCGGCATTTTCGGGGTGCCGCCAAGCTGCTTGAATTCCTTGAATGCGTCTTGCGAGAAGGCGGCTTCAGTGTGAATACCAAACGCGACCAACGCGATTGTGAAGCAGGTCGCGAACTTGATTGCCGTCATTTCTCGTTCCGATTGGCACTTGGCCGATTGACTTCCTGAGTTTCCGGGACCACTTCAAAACCAATGCCGTGGCTATTTCAAGGCCCATCTTTTCCCACGGCCCTAGAATGGAAGATTTTTGACTATGACGACCGACATCAAGCTTCTCGACTACCTCAAGGTCCGCCGCTCTACACCCGCTCTGCAACTGTCGGAGCCCGGCCCCGAAAAGGCCGAGATCGAAGATATTCTGCGCCTTGCCGTTCGCGTGCCCGATCATGGCAAACTGGCCCCCTGGCGCTTTATCGTCTATCGCGGCGCCGAGCGTGAGCGTCTCGGTGAAGCGGCGCTGAGGATTGCGCTTGAAAAGAACCCCGAGCTTGGCGAAGAGCAGCAGAATGTGGAGCGCAGCCGCTTTTTGCGTGCGCCCGTCGTGATTGCCATCGTCAGCACGGCGCAGCCGCATTTCAAGATTCCGGAATGGGAACAGGTCATGTCCGCCGGTGCCGTGTGCCTTAACCTTCTCATGTCCGCCAACGCGCATGGTTATGCCGCGAACTGGTTGACGGAATGGCTGGCGTTCGACGAAGCGCTTTGGCCGGAACTCGGCATCAAGAGCGGCGAGAAGGTCGCCGGCTTCATGTATATCGGCTCCACGACATTCCCGCCGGTCGAACGTCCCCGCCCGGAACTTGCCGATGTCGTTACCTGGGTTGGTGGTCCTGAAGACGGGAACGCGTGATGTTCTACACCACCGATACCAATCAGCACGGCCTGCCACATGATCCGTTCAAGGCGATTGTGGCGCCACGGCCGATTGGCTGGATAGGTTCGAAAGGCCGTGACGGCCATCTCAACCTTTCGCCTTACTCCTTCTTCAACGCCATATCCGACCGACCGAAGCTGGTGATGTTTTCCTCAAGCGGCCGCAAGGACAGCTTGCGGAACGTTGAAGAAACGGGCGTTTTCACCGCCAATCTCGTCAGTCGCCACCTGGTCGACAAGATGAACGCGTCGTCCGCGCCCGTTGCCTACGAGGTGGACGAGTTTCAGCTTGCGGGCCTGACGGCCGTGGACGGCCGCGTGGTGGATGCGCCCTATGTCGGGGAGGCCTTTGCCGTGCTCGAGTGCCGGGTGACGGAGATCATGCAGCTCAAGGATGTGGAGGGCGAACCTTCCGATTCCTGGATGGTGATCGGTCAGGTCATGGCGATCCACATCGATGAGGCTATCATTCGCGATGGCCGGATCGACATGGGTCTGGCGCGGCCTGTCGCCCGCATGGGATACATGGATTATTCCGACGGCGGCAGCGACGTTTTCCAGTTGGAGCGTCCCAAGGCGA
This sequence comes from Agrobacterium tumefaciens, assembly GCA_025559845.1. NCBI lineage: Bacteria > Pseudomonadati > Pseudomonadota > Alphaproteobacteria > Hyphomicrobiales > Rhizobiaceae > Agrobacterium > Agrobacterium tumefaciens. The sequence goes on along the minus strand of CP048469.1, from coordinate 1,734,513 downwards.
AGGCCTGAGATATCAATCATGACCGATGCGTGTGTTATCGGTCATGGTTAAATTTTATGGTGAACCAAACGTAAACCTTTTCTGCCTAGAGTTTATCGACAGGGGCGGCGTTTGCGCTGCCCATTATGGTGGCGCACAGTTACGTCGAGGCTCGGGTGATCGTACAGGCATTTCTTCGCTGGTCTGAAAGAGCCGGTTCGAGCGAGCGGGCGAAAGCTGCCAAGATGCTTGGCCGGGCTTATCTGCAGTCGGAGATGGCACGCGAACAGCGCGACGCCGCCTATATGGCGATGACCTATCTCCTTGATGATCCGTCGCCGCGTGTCAGGCTGGCACTGGCTGAAGCTTTGGCCGATGATGCCGACGCGCCGCGCGCCATTCTCGTTTCGCTGGCAGAAGACCAGCCGGAAATTGCCTGCACGGTGATTGCCCGCTCTCCGGTTCTGGGAGACGGTGATCTGGTGGATCTCGCCGGGCGAGGCGACAGCGTGACGCGCTCGTTCATCGCGGCGCGCCCGGAACTGTCGCGCGGTGTCTGTGCGGCTCTTGCCGAAATCGGCGATCTGCCTGAGACGATCATCCTTCTGGAAAATGCCGCGTCGCCGATCACGCCGTTTTCACTGCGCCGCATCGCCGAGCGCCATGGCGATAACGCCGACATACGCGACCTGCTGCTGCAACGGGACAATCTGTCTGCTGATGCCCGTCACCTGTTGATGGAGCGCGTCAGCGAGGCTCTGGCGGGCTCTGCGCTGGTCCACAACTTCATTCCCCGCAGCCGCGTGGAAAACATTCTCCGCGAAGCGGCAGATTCCGGCACGATCCTCATTGCGGCCGCCGTTTCGCCACGCGAATTGCCCGATCTGGTCGAACATCTGCGTTTGAAAGAAGAGCTGACGCCGGCGCTGCTTGTGCACGCGATCTCCTCCGGCAAGCTTGAATTCTTTACCGCGGCCATGGTCAATCTCTCGGGGCTCGATGAGCGCAAGGTCCGCTCGATGCTGGCAACGGCGCGTCCCCATGCGCTGAAGGCACTGTTCCAGTCGGTCGGTCTGTTCGGCGATGTCGCCGCCGTCTTCATCAAGGCGACACTGTTGTGGCGCAGTGCTGCGCAGTCGCATCTGCCCGATGCCGTGATCTCGGTTTCCGGGGAGTTGCTGGCGCATTTCTGTGACGCGGACGGGTCCGAGACGTTCCTCGATCTGCTGCACGCCATTCGCAGGCTGGCCGTTGCCGAGCAGCGCCAGAAGGCCAGACACTATGCGCGCACCGTGACCGTGGAAGCGGCCTGAGATTTATTTCTCGAAGCGCTTGGCGATCCAGGAATAGCTGTTTTCCACCATGCGCACCGGCGTTCCCAGAATATGTTTGACGCCTTCCGTCGAGGGAAGGATCTTGCTGACGCGGGTGATGGCCTTGCGTGTCAGGCTTTCTTCCTGCTGCTGTTCGCTAACTTCGGCGGCCGGTGGAGGGGCTTGGCCCGCATCCGGCTGCGCCGGCGCCTGGTTACCAGCAGTCTGCGGAGCGGTTTCATCCGGTGTCTGGCACACGGCGACCACCACCGGGTAGGGGGCGTTGGCGTAGCTTTCCAGTTCCTTTTCAGAAACGGCATCGCACAATTCGATGCTGGTCCAGCGCTGCTGCGACGTGGCGATGTAGTTGCACTGCGTCGCGCTGTCGTCGCAGCCGAGAATGGTCATGAGAACGAGGGCTGTTTTCATGGTCTATCCGATGTCTCACCGATGATTCCGTTGTCAGAATCATCCATGCTGATTGTAGTGAGATTACGGCCTGAATGAAAACGAACGTAAACAGACGTTGCAATGCTGCTCGAAAAGCGGCGGCGGACGCTGTTTTCGCATCCGCCGGTCGTCGATTGTCAGGATGCGGCCTTTCGCAGCGGCGAGGATTCCTTTTCTGTCGCGGCGGGGCGTGTGTCGTCCTCCGTTTCGACCGGGACAGAAAGGGCATCGCCTGCCGGGGCTGCGGAGAGTTCGACTTCACGCACCCATTCGCGCCAGATGGCGACAAGGAGGGCCATCAGCACCGGGCCGATGAACAGGCCGAGGAAGCCCATCGTCTTCACGCCGCCGACGAGGCCGAAGAAGGTCGGCAGGAAAGGCAGCTTGATTGGACCGCCGACGAGTTTCGGACGGATCGTCTTGTCGACGATGAAGAGCTCGACCGAACCCCAGACGAACAGGGCAAGACCGTGAGCGGGCGAGCCGCTGGCGACGAGATAAATCGAAACGAGCGTGAAGGAGAGCGGTGCGCCGCCCGGAATGAGCGCCATGACGCCAGTGAGAACACCGAGTGTCACCGGCGAAGGTACGCCTGCAATCCAGTAGGCGATACCGAGAATGATGCCTTCACCGATGGCGATCAGCGTCATGCCCGTGACGGTTGAGCTGATGGTGGCAGGCACGACGCGGGAAATGCGCTCCCAGCGCGTTGGCAGGATGCGCTCGCCGACGAGATCGACCTGGCGGGAAAAGCCCGCGCCATTGCGGTAGACGAAAAACAGCGCAATCAGCATGAACAGCAGGGTCAGCATCAGATGGAACGCGCCGTTGCCGGCTGCGAGAATGGCGCGATAGATGTTGCCGATATTGGCGCCGCTGACGAGCTGAATGACTTCACCGATGGCACCAGGGGTGCCGACATATCTGACCCATTGTTCGCCGAACCAGGGGCCGACGGCAGGCAGGGCGGCAATCCAGTCCGGAACCGGTGCGCCTGTCTTGTTGACCTCGACGGCCCAGCCGAACCATTCGCGGATTTCACTTGCCGTATAGGAGGCGGCGATAAAAATCGGAACGACGAGGAAGGCGATGATGAGAACGATGGCGACGGTGGCGCCAAGAGTGGTGTTGCCCCCCACATGCCTCAGAAGCCGTGTGTAGACCGGCCAGCTCGCAAAGCCGATGACGAGGGCGGCTAAAACCGGAACGAGAAAACCGTGAAAGAAATAGATTCCGGCCAGGACGATCAGGACAAGCAGCCAGCGTGCCGCCGAAATCGGCGGTATCATCGCAATCCGCGTTGGGCTGGCAGGGCCAAGCCATCTCGGTTCGCCACTCGGCTTACGACTTTCAATGTTACTCACGGCAGGCTTCTTTCTCGCATTCTCCCCCACCAGGCTCCCGTGGGGCGCGTTCACTCTGTCACACGGATACATATAAGTGCAATATGACCCGTTCACATTACCGTTGTGTGTTTATCGCCTAGTCTATTGAACGATTTTGGTAAAAATAGAACATCGGCCTTGGCGGGCGCGCAGAAATATGACAATTGAACTCCGTTTTTATCGCGGTTCGCCTGCCGCCATGTATCCCCAGGTTGTCCCATGCTACGCCGTTTCTTTGCTTATTATCGCCCTTACAGGGGTCTGTTCATCCTCGATTTCTCGTGCGCGGTTCTGTCCGGCGTACTCGAACTCGGCTTTCCGATGGCCGTGAAAGCGTTCGTCGACGTGCTTTTGCCGGGCGGCGAATGGGGGATCATCATTGCGGCATCGATCGGCCTGCTGATGATCTACGTGCTGAACACCGGCCTGATGGCGACGGTCACCTACTGGGGACACATGCTCGGCATCAATATCGAAACCGATATGCGCCGGCTTGCCTTCGATCATCTGCAAAAACTGTCCTTCCGTTACTTCGATAACCAGAAGACCGGCCATCTCGTCGGGCGCCTGACGAAAGATCTGGAAGAAATCGGCGAGGTGGCGCATCACGGTCCGGAAGACCTGTTCATCGCCATCATGACCTTTATCGGCGCGTTCCTGCTGATGCTGTCGGTCAATGTGCCGCTGGCGCTGATCACGGCTGCCGTGGTGCCTGTAACGGCCTGGGTGACCAGTCGTTACGGTGGTCGCATGACCAACAACTTCCGTCAGCTTTACGGCCGGATCGGTGCCTTCAACGCCCGTATCGAGGAAAATGTCGGCGGCATGCGTGTGGTTCAGGCTTTTGCCAACGAAGATCACGAGCGCGCGCTGTTCGAGAAGGACAACCAGAAATACCGCCAGACGAAGCTCAATGCTTACAAGATCATGGCGGCCAGCACCTCGCTCAGCTACATGAGCATGCGTCTGACGCAGATGATCGTGATGATCTGCGGCGCCTATTTCGTGCTGAACGGCAGCCTGACAGAAGGCGGTTTTGTCGGATTCCTGCTTCTGGTCGGCGTGTTCTTCCGCCCGGTCGAAAAGATCAACTCGGTCATCGAAACCTATCCCAAGGGCATTGCCGGTTTCCGCCGCTTTACCGAGCTGATGGATACGGCCCCCGATATCGTCGATGCGCCCGGTGCAGTCGAAGCTCCGGCATTCCGCGGCGCGATCGAATATCGCGGCGTCGATTTCGCCTATGCTGAAGGCAAGCAGGTTCTGCGCAATATCGACCTGAAGATCAGGGCCGGCGAAACGGTTGCCTTTGTTGGTCCGTCCGGCGCCGGCAAGACCACGCTCTGCTCGCTGCTGCCGCGCTTTTACGATGTTACCGGTGGTGCGATCACCATCGATGGCATCGACATTCGCGAGATGAAGCTTGCTTCGCTGCGCGCCCAGATTGGTATCGTGCAGCAGGATGTTTTCCTGTTTGGTGGCTCGATCCGCGAGAACATCGAATATGGCCGCCTCGGTGCGTCTGATGCCGATATCATGGATGCGGCGCGTCGTGCGCGGCTTGATGGCGTGATCGAGGCGATGCCGAACGGTCTCGACACCATCATCGGCGAACGTGGCGTCAAGTTGTCAGGTGGTCAGAAGCAGCGTCTTGCCATTGCCCGCATGTTCCTGAAAAATCCGCCGATCCTCATCCTCGACGAGGCGACCTCGGCGCTCGATACCGAAACGGAACGGGCAATCCAGCAATCGCTGACGGAACTGGCCAAGGGCCGCACGACGCTCGTCATCGCTCACCGTCTGGCAACGATCCGCGATGCCTCGCGCATTGTGGTGGTGGATCAGACCGGCATTGCCGAGACCGGCGATCACGCCGAACTCCTTGCCGCGAAAGGCCACTACAGCCGTCTGCACGACGCCCAGTTCGGCGCACATCTTCCGGCCTGACAGGACTTTTTTGACCTGACAAGACTTCGGCGTTTTTCGCCGAGGTCATCGGATCTGAATTACAGAAGGACGTCGGAAATCTTGACCAGATGAGCGACCGACGTTGCCTTCATCTTCCGCATCATGTGGCCCCTGTGAAGCTTTACCGTCGGCTCTGCAAGCTGTAGCTCTGCCGCAATCTGCTTGTTCAGTTTACCTGTGATAACCAGTTTCATGATCTGTCGTTCACGGTCGGTCAGGGTGAGGTATCTCGCTTGACTGCTGGCTCTCGCGGTTCTTTCCTCTCGGCGGGCGGCATCATTGGCGATCGCACGGTTGACGGCTTCCAACAGATCCTGCTCACGGACCGGCTTGCTGAGAACGTCGATTGCCCCCGCCTTCATTGCGCGAACCGCCATGGGCACATCGACATGAGCGCTAATCAAGACGACGGAACGAGGAAAATCGCTTTTCGCCAACGCCTCCTGAAACTCCAGTCCGCCTTGGCCGGGAAGGCGGATGTCGAGGACGATACATCCGGCCTTTTCGGGATCGTCTGCAGCCAGGAACTCCTTGACGGAACCGTGGGTCTCGGCGCTAAGCCCAACGGACTCAAAAAGTCCCTTTAGCGCTTCACGGACACCATGATCGTCGTCGATGACGACGATGGTGGGCTGCCTATTCTTCCTTTCATCGATCAACGGCTATTTCCTTAAAGCTAGACAGCGTGAAGGTGAATGAGCTTCCACCGGCATGACTCGTCGCCCAAATGCGTCCTCCATGAGCCTCGACAATGGAGCGGCAGATGGGCAGGCCCATCCCTATCCCGTCAGACTTCGTGGTATAGAAGGGCTCGAATACTTGGTCGAGCTGTTCAGGTGGTATTCCTCGTCCGGAATCCGAAACGCTGACCTCGACTTTGCCCTCTGGATACTCGGTGCATCTGATCGTCATCACTGCTTCATGGTCACGAGGCGTTGCTTCAGCGCTGTTCATTATCAGATTGAGCAGGACCTGCTGAAGCTGTGTACGGTCACCGAGAACTTCGACGGGCTCAGGGGGCAATTCTGCTATGACCTCCAGACCGCGCGAGCGTAGTTCTCCATGAAGCAGATCCAGAACATCTTTAAGCGAATGACTGAAATCCGTCCGTTGCATGCGAGTAGGCGTTTTCTGCGCCATGGAGCGAATGCTCGTGACGATTTCGCCGGCGCGATGGCCATCATGAACGATCCGCCCGGCGGCCAAACGCGCCTGCTCGACGTCCGTATGTCCCTCCTGCAACCACCGCAGACAGGTCCCAGCATTGGTCACGATCGCCATAAGGGGTTGATTGATCTCATGGGCAATGGAGACTGCAAGTTCGCCGATCGTCGTCATTCGGGTGACTTGGGCGAGTTGGGCCTGGCTTTGGCGCAGTGATTCTTCGGCGCGCTTGCGGTCTTCGATATCGACCACAATTCCGTACCACCGCACGACATTTCCCTCCGGGTCGAGGAGTGGGCTCTGCTGAAGATTGAACCACCTGTATTCGCCATCGAACCGTCTTATCCGTGCATCGACCGGATTTGGCTGTTTGGTCGCAACGATTTCCTCCCAACTCTCACGCATCCGTTCAACGTCCTCGGGATGGAACATGCGATAGAAGCCGAATCCGACAATCTCTTCGATCGGGAGGCCCACATAGTTGGTGAGATGCTGGTTCCAGTATTCGAGCTGCCCGTCGGGCGTGCATGACCAGGCCATGGCAGGGATCGTGTTGATGATGAGTTTCAGCTTGTGTTCGCTCTCCCTCAGCGCCGCTTCACTCTCTCTGAGAGCGAACTCGGCTCGCTGGAGGTTTTCGATGTCGATATTGACGCCAAACCAGCGTACGACGCCATTTGCATCCGTGAGCTTCCGCCCGGAAAAATAGAACCAGCGATACTGCCCATCCGCACCACGAATGCGGCCTCTCAGCCGAGTGTAATCTGAATGCTCGAGGTCTCTCTTCCATATCTCGACCATTTCAGGGATATCGTCCGGATGGTAGAGGTCGAGAAAGCCCCATTCGAGAATCTGGTCGGCTGGCAATCCGGCGTAATCGAGCCAGCTCTGGTTCACGAAATCGGCGCTTCCATCCGGGCGTGCTGACCATACCAGCACAGGGAGCGAATTGATGATGAGCCTGAGGTTCTCTTCACTTGCCGCAAGTGCCGATTTTGCCTCTTTGAGCGCGTCTTCGGCGCTTTTGCGATCTTCGATATCAAGAACAACGCCGTACCATTTGACGACATTGCCTTCAGGATCGAGCCGGGGCTTTTGCCGAAGGCTGCACCAGCGATAAACGCCATCGGCGCGCCGAATTCGGCCTTCGACTTCTCGTCCCGCCTTGGAGGCCATGATGCTTCGCCATTCCGATCCTAAATGATCGACGTCATCTGGATGAAAAATCCGGTAGAAATTTTCGCCTGCAATTTCGGCAAGTGGCATGCCGATGTATTCCAGAAAATGCTGATTGGCGAAGTCGAGCATTCCATCGGACGTTGTCGCCCATGCCATTGCCGGAATGAAGTCAATGATCGCGTCGAAGTCCTGATTCTCCAAGTCTATTCCCTTCAGCGCATGGCGTTCCAGCATGGAACTCAAATCTACGCCCTTTCGCGCCTCCGCGTTAGGCAAGATTGATAGACGATGGTCTATTTTCGCAGTGCCTTCGTCTAGTTGCATGCGACCTAGATCGCAATTGTGAGGCGACCTGAACCAACCTACACATTGACCGGAAATAACGTCTGAGCGTCGACGCATGAAATATGCGCGCCGACGCCGCCTTCGACACTGATCAAGCAATTTTCGGAATGACGAGCCCTTTTGACACAACCGGGTAGGTTAAGCTCATGACCCTTACCGTTGGAGATACCAGCGACAAATCCATCACAGTCGTTCTCGTGCACGGAGCATTTGTCGATGCGTCCGGATGGCGCCAGGTTTTTGAGATCCTTTCGCGTGAGGGCTACGAAGTTCTTGTCGTTCAGAACTCTGCTGTCAGTTTGAGCGCTGATGTCGAGCGCACGCGGCAGGTGATCGCTGATGCGTCCAATCCGGTTGTTCTCGTCGGTCATTCCTATGGTGGAGCCGTGATCACTGAAGCCGGAACCGATGAAAAGGTAGTGTGCCTGGTTTATCTGGCTGCCTTCGTGCCGGAGATCGGGGAGTCGGTATTCGATCTGGCCTCGCAGGCGGCTCATGGGGCGGAGAAAGCTCCCCTCTTGCCGCCGACTGATGGATTTATCCGGGTGGACAGCGCGAAGTTTCCTGCCGCCTTTGCCGCGGATGTTGAACCCGCTCTGACGCATTTTATGGCCGTCGCCCAGCGACCTTGGGGGCTGGAGGCGGTGCAGGGAAAAATCAGTGCAACGGCTTGGAAAAACAAGCCTTCCTATTACCTGCTCGCCACCGACGATCGAATGATCCCCCCTGAAGCGCAGGGGAAGATGGCCGTGCGGGCAGGTGCGAAAATAGTGGAAGTGCGCAGCAGTCATGCGGTGATGCTGTCGCAGCCTGAAAAGGTCGCAGCCCTAATAACAACCGCGGCTGAAAACCAAGCAACTTAGAACATCATCGTCTGAAACGGAGCAAGACGCCATGCCTCAACTTTCACGCCGTGCCTTCGCCAGCGCTCTTCCTCTTGGCCTTCTAGGCGGTGGGCTGATCGGCAGCGCATTGCCAGGCCTCGTTGCAGCGCAGGAACCCGCAAAGGCGCTGGCCAGCGTCACGCCGCTGGCGCAGATCCGCATCGGTCGCTTTACGGTGACAGCACTGACCGACGGTTATGCCGACATGCCATACAACTTCTTTCCCGGCCGCAGCCCGGCCGATGTGGAGCAGGCAGCCGTCGCCCAGTCTACCGCCCGGCCAAGCGGCGTGCGGTTCCTGTTCAACCAGTATCTGATCGATGATGGCCAACGCCGCATCCTGATCGATGCCGGGGCGGCAGGTTCGATCGGCGAGACCGGCAAGTTGCCGCAGGCGCTTGCCACGCTTGGCCTGAAGCTCGACCAGATCGACGCCGTGATCGTCACGCATATGCACCAGGACCACATGGGCGGTCTGATTGCCGGCGGCAAGAACAATTATCCGAAGGCCGAGCTTTATATCGATCGCCGCGACGTCAAGCACTGGACCGACCCGGCCAAGCGCGCCGGTGCACCGGATTACCTGCAGACCAGCTTCCAGATGGCGGATGAGGTGGTGCGCCTTTACCCCAGGCTGCAGGCGATTGACGGCGAACGTGAAATCGTCCCCGGCGTGTCGATCGTTGACCTGACAGGCCATACGCCCGGCCATATCGGCGTACGGGTGGAAGACGGCGGCAAGAGCATGATCATGGTGTCGGACATGATTTTCCCGGTGGTGCATCCCGCTGCCACGGACGTGTTCTTCCTGTTCGAGCAGGATCGTGACGCCGCGAAGGCGATGCGCGACCGGTTTTTCCCGCGTGCTGCCGCCGAAGGTGCACTGATTGCTGCCACGCACATGCCTTTCCCGGGGCTCGGTCGCATCGTTTCCGACCGTGGGCAGACCCGTTGGGAAGTGGCAGACTGGGCCTTGCAGGATTAAGGTAAGCGCGCGGTTTGCGGGGTGAAATTTGTCGGCAACTGGTTTCGGCAGATAGAGGCAGGCCCGGGCTTGCGACGTCAGACGACAATACAGGCTCGACCGAGCAGGGAGATCAGATATGCCATATCATTTCCTTGAGGTTGCCGTGACGCCGAGCGTCAGAGCGGCTCAGGCGGACATGGGCGTGGACCAGATCTGGCTGGGCACGCACAACCGCCCGTCGGACGCGTTCACAGACGACGAGATCGCCTTCATTGCCTCACTTGACAGCTTTTACATGGCGTCGGTCTCCGAAACGGGTTGGCCATATGTTCAGCATCGTGGAGGAAAAATCGGCTTCCTCAAGGTGATCGACCGGCAGACAATGGCCTTCGCTGACTATCGGGGTAATCGTCAATACATCAGTGCCGGCAACCTTGCCGCCAACGATCGTGCCTGCCTGTTCCTGATGGATTATGTGCGGCGAGCCCGGCTCAAAATCTATGTGCATGTAGAGCGGCTGGCGCTTGATGCCGATCCGGAACTCACGGAATTGGTGTCCGACCAAACCTACAAGGGGAGGCCGGAACGGGTATTCAAGCTGCGGCTCGAGGCTTTTGACTGGAATTGCCCGCAGCATATAACGCCGCGCTACACGGAACAGCAGGTTGAGCAGGCAGTCGCTCCACTTCGTGAGCGGCTGCAGCGATTGGAAATCGAGAACGCGAACTTACGTGCACGGTTGGAGAACCCAGAGAGATGATCGACGCTGAACGACCGCCTTTTCCCCCTTTCACGTTTGAAAGCGCAGTTGAAAAGGTCAGGCTGGCTGAGGATGGCTGGAACAGTCGCGATCCTGCGAGGGTTGCCTTGGCTTACACCAGGGACAGCCAGTGGCGGAACCGTGCCGAGTTTGTCACAGGGAGGGACGCAATCGTCGCATTTCTTTCAGAAAAATGGCGACGTGAGCTCGATTACCGGTTGATCAAGGAACTCTGGGCGTTTGGCGGCAACCGAATAGCTGTCAGATTTGCTTACGAATGGCATGACGACAGTGGGAACTGGTTCCGGTCGTTCGGAAACGAGAACTGGGAATTCGACGATAGTGGCCTGATGCGAAAACGGCATGCCTGCATCAACGACCTGCCCATCAAGGCAGAAGACCGGCGTTTCCAGTGGCCGCTCGGCCGCAGGCCGGATGACCATCCCGGTCTCAGCGAATTCGGTTTTTAGTCGACAATCGTCCACCTTTCTTCATTAGGGTTTCAAGGGGGCGGTGGCTCAGGAGCCAATCTTGAATCCTCAGTTTTCAGAACGCTCATTCCCAACGAAAGAAGACGCCATTGAGGCTGAGGCTTTCCTCAGTCTGCACAGGATCTCGGCTAGGGATCTGCGGCCCGAAGAGCATTTCGACTGCATTGCCATCAGCGGAGGGTGCGCGATCTCCCTGCCACGCGCGCCGGCGATCGGCCTAAATCGGGTGCTGGGACTAGGCGCTGTCGAGGATCTCGATCAAGCATATGGCTGGATGCGACGAAGGGCAGGCAACCGGTTCCTCCAACTGAATATGTATACTGCCTCGGATAAGGTGAAAAACTGGATTCAGGGCAGGGATCTGCATGAACACGGTCCCGGCTGGGCAAAGCTTACCTTCACCGCTGCCCAGCGCTTTCGCGCACCAAGTCCTGTCCGTACCCGAAGGGTGCACGTTCGCGAGGCGTCGCAGTTCGGATCGATGATGTGTAGTGGCTTCAATTTCCCGCCATCCTTGATCCCTCTTTGGTCAGCCATTGTCGGCAAAGAGGGGTGGGGGTGTTTTTTTGCTCTCGATGGCGAAACGCCAATCGGCACCGGCGCCATTTTCACGTTTGGGAACTATGCGTGGTTGGGTGGCGGTACCACACATCCGGAGTTCCGGAACCGCGGCGTTCAAAAGGCGCTTATCCAGGCTCGCACTGATTACGGCATAGCAGAAGGCATTTCGACATTTGTCGTCGAAACAGAAGTGCCCACAGCTGGCAAACCCAATATTTCCTACGAGAACCTCAGGAAAATGGGGTTTGAGCACGCGTACGACCGTAAAAACTTCAAGTTCCAGCAATGATGTTATGGCGGGCCGTTTGTGGAGTTCGCCTATGAAATCTACAGCATTCTTGGCGATGGACGGTCCGCTTCCATGACAGCGCAACTGGGCCCCAAGAGGCAAGTCTTTTGACTGCGCTCAGAATTGCCATGGCAATAGAATGCCTAATGATTCCAAACTGCTATTAAGTGAGGTGCGTCTTTGCGACGTCAATTTGGCTTCGCCTCAAGTCACTGCTTTCATAACTCAGTAGCATACGTTATCCACGATAACTCATAGCTGCCATCGGCCGTGATACCCGCTAGAAAGTCTGTTCTAAGAAATTGTGAGTTCCTTACGTTTGGTTAGCCTCGGACGACCTGGGTAAGCGATTACGAAACTTCCAGTGTTTACAGTTACCTATAGGCGCATCCTCTGGATCATCAGTTATTGTGATCAAGCTGGCCATGAGCTTGCAAACCATGTCGTCATGCCATCTTGGCATTACGGAGCGAAAATGATGGACTATCGATGAGCCTCTGGCATCAACTCCTTCCGAATCTCGCTGTCGTCGCAATCACCACGTCAATCTGGACACTTGGCCATCGGCACGTCGAACAGCTCAGATGGGCAGCACGGACCACCATCTTCAGCGTCGTGATGGCGGGTGGCGTTCTTGCTACCATGGCACTCCCGTTTGAATGGCTGCCTGGGGTGTTGCTCGATGCGCGGTACACTCTGTTGGCGATATCCGCGTATTTCGGGGGTCCCTTTGCAGCCGTGTTGCCATTCGCAACGGCGGTTATCCGGCGACTGTCGATAGGTGGCACAGGCGTTTACACCGCTATTCCGCAGATCGTCGCTGCCTCCGCAGGTGGTGTCGTCCTGCATTACATGTTCAGAAATCACCTTGCGTCCACGCGCGCGACAGCCATCCTTGCTGTTTGGGCCGGTATAAGTGCGACGGCGGGTTTTTACGTTGTCTACCCGGTCGCCAACTGGCCTTCGCTTACACTCGACGCAACCGGGCCGCTGGCGATCATCGTCGCAGGCGCGACCCTTCTGTCGGGGCTCGCCATTGTGCAGGAACATCGCAGGCACGCGGCCACGGTCGAAAACCGTCGCTATCGGCAAGTGATCGAGGCGCTTCCGGATTGCTTGAACGCAAAGGATGAACACGGGCAGTTCCTTCTGGCAAACCCCGCAACGGCGAAGATGATGGGGACCGGGGTCAATGAACTGATCGGCAAAACCGATGCCGACTACTATCCATCCGAAACTGCGAATATGTTTCGCGAACCGGAAGAACTTGTGCTCAGGTCCGGTCGTCCGGTCACCGTGGAACAACAGTTCATAGGGCTGAACGGGTCGGAGACGTGGCTTTCGACACTCAAGGCGCCACTTCTCGACGTGAGCGGCAATATCATTGGCATCGTTACGCACAATCGTGAGATCACGGATCGGAAACGGCTCGAACAGAGGCTCGCACGCACGCAAACGACCCTAATCGACGCTATTGAAAGCATGGCAGACGGTTTGGCGATGTTTGACGGGAGCGGAATTCTTGTCCTCCACAATCGTCGATATCACGAGCTTTTTCCTTTGACTGCGGATGTTCGGGTGCCTGGCAAGTGTCTCAGGGAAATCATTCGGGCATCACTTGAGCGCGGCGAAGAGCCTGAGGCTGTCGGAAACATTTCTGATCTTGTCGAACGTACTGCCGACGTACTGATGCGCAATGGCGACCGCATCGTGAAACTCGCTGACGGTCGATGGATAGAGGCGAATTCACGCACTACCGAGGGCGGTGGCGTGATGATCGTGTATTCGGACGTTACGGTAAACCGCGACCGTGAGAACCGCCTGAGGGATCTGAATGAAAGACTGACCGCACTGGCGAGCACCGACAGTTTGACAGGGCTGGTCAACCGCCGCGCCTTCGATGACGCCATGCGCTCGGCAGTGTCGCACGCGGTGGCCAAGGTTGTGCCTCTTTCCGTGCTGATGATCGACGTTGATCATTTCAAAGCTTACAACGATGGCTACGGACACGTTGCCGGTGATGAGTGCCTCCAACAAGTCGCTGCGGCGTTGTCCCGTGTTTTCTTGCCGTTCGAAGGTGCGGTGACTGCCAGATACGGCGGTGAGGAGTTTGCCGTTATATTGCCACGTGCTCTCCCGCAGGAAGCGATAGCGATGGGCGCAATGGCCGTGGCCGCCGTTCGGGCTCAGGCAATCGAACACCATTTCAGCGAGAAGGGCGTCGTTACCATCAGCATCGGCATTGCGACGGATCGCGGCTCATCGGAAAAACCAGCCGAACTACTAAAGTGCGCCGACGCAGCACTTTATGCCGCCAAGGCCGCCGGCAGGGACTGCGCGAGGACTGAAGAAAAGCTATCTCCCATTCTCATCGCCAATGGCGCTATCTGACGACGCTGCGAAAAGCTTTCTGATGGGACATGGTGTGGTGATCAGAGAGGCGCGTCTTGCCTAGCTTCCCTGCTCGATGCGCTGCTCTTCGGCAATGCCGGGGTTCGGTTCCGCCTTGCCGGGGTGGCGGGTCACGAGATAGCCCATCGCAATGGCTGTCGAGAGCACGAATAGCAGAACAAGACCGCTGATTGTCAGCAGCCACTCGCGCGGTTTTCGCTCACTTACCGAAAACGGTGGCCATCGCCCCGGCTCCTGCATCAGCTTCAGTCTATCAAACGGCAACATCATCTACCCCAGACCTCGATCGGTTATCGTCAAGATCAACGCAGCGATGCGCGGGGATGTTCCTTTGATGACAAAGGCTTGATAAGCGCTCTAGCAGCCATTCTCCGCGCGAATTGACTGAATGAAATCTCTTCCGTCACGTTTGACTGTGGTGATCGCTGCTGAGCCGTCGCATGGCCGCTTTCCACTTGTGAAACGATAGCGAACGGAAAAGTGGCTCTCGTCTACCTTGTGGATATCGATCAACGAGATTGGCTCGGACAACGACCCGTAGAAGCTGGACAGAGCCTGCGGGCTGAAGGCGCCTTTCCTTGTTTTCTCTGGCACGACGAATGTTGATGCAAGCTTGCCGTCGCCGGAATGCAGAGCCGCATAGAAAGCCTCAATCGTGGTTGCTGCCGTCCCGTAACTTTCGGTGATGTCGCGGGCGGGGGCGATTGCCTTTACCCAGGCGACAAGAGGCCGATGATGGTGTCCCGTCATTGCCGGCATTGGCTTGATGACGTCAACGAAGACATCGGTATCTCTCAACCGTGCCATGTCCTTCCCGGTCGTTTCGTCGGGAACGAGTTGAACCTCATCAAATGTGCTCTCCGGATCGGCAAAGTCGTCGCCGGTAAGGCAGATCGGCTCATCAAGCTTCAGGATATAGCCCGGTTCCGGCGAGTCACCTTTCTGAACATCCTCGAAATTTGGCGGACCCGCGAAGATACGATGGGTAAGATGGCCGCTCAACGCAGAAGGCTCATTCTTTGAGACGTCGAAGCAGGCTGCATGCGCAAAGGGTGCCCAGAACAATGAAGCCCCGACTACGCAAATTGAAATGTATGGAGTCATCGTCTTAAATGTTGCCAGAGACATGACAGGCTCAAGCCGCACCTTTTCTTAGCGCTGCGGCCGTTCCTTCTGGATCGACAGCAATAACTCTAAGATAAGCTCTGGTCGGCTGATCCGGTTCGCTACGGCCCTGTTCCCAGTCGCGAAGCGTTCCAAGCGGAATATGGTATCGGGCCGAAAACTCTTCTTGTGTCAGCTTCAATGCGCGTCGAATGATTTTTATGCGAGGCATTCTTTTTGCAGTGGTAAACTGTTCTGCGGAGAGAGGACGATTGTCGGGGTCGGCCAGAGCATTAATTTCCGCTTCTTCATCGGTCATTGCGTGAAGACGAGCCCAGTCGGTTTGATCTGTTTTACCACCCATCGTCTTCATATTCCCTACGCTCTGCCCGTGTTGACTTTCGTGCTGAGATGATGCGGACTTTTTCACTGCGCTCCGTGTAAATGACGGTCAGCAGCAATCCATTGCCAAGTCCCACGATACGCCTTCTGATTTCGTGGTACTCCATTGAACGTTCTTCAATATCGACTGCAAACGGATCGTTGAAGACATGCGCCGCAGTTTCAAAGCTGACGCCATGCTTGGCAAGATTGGCGACTGCCTTCTGCTCATCCCACTCGAAATATAACATGCCGAACTACGGGTTTCCAGTAGATTTGAAATGGTGTGCCAAGGGCCGCTGTCCTGCCGACAATGGTGCGTTTGACGCAGCATTTTTGAGCAACCACGAGGACACATGCAGTCCACAGCGATCGCCTACGAAAAATCCCCGCAGCGAGGCAAATCGCTGCGGGGACATATTCACGTCAACGTAAGTTGTTGGGAAGTGGCTTCACCACTTATCCCTGTATTTCTCAAGAGCAACCGCTCGTCGCGCCGCATGTGTCGCACTTCTCGCAGGTGCCGTTGCGCACCATGGTGAAGTTCTGGCACTCGGAGCACATGTTGCCCGTGTAGCCCTGTGCGATGGAGCGCATCCGGCGTTCGTTTTCGACCTTCTTGGCTTCCGTCTTGGCAGATGCGGCGTCGGCTGCTGCCTTGTCGGAGAAGAGGGCTGTTGCTGCCTGTTCGGTTTCGGTTGCCAAAGCTTCTTCGGCAATCTCTTCCGCCAGTTCCTTGGCGCGTTCCTCGTAGTCGCGCTTGAAGGCGACGATTTCGGAAGCCGAGGCTGCGATGACCGGTTCCAGCTTGCGGGCTGCATTGCCGGAAATCGAGGTCACGCTGGCCGAAGCGCGGGCAGGTGCTGCGGTTGCGGAACCTTTAGGCTCGGAAGACGAACGCTCGCTGCCGTTGCTGGAAACCAGCGTCGGCTTGTAACCACGGGTCCAGCCGGTGGAAACGAGGTTGGTCTTGCCTTCCTGGATGCCCTTGCCGAGTGCCGTGTTCGAGAAGTCCGACGTATCGACATGTGCGAGGTCGTGACGGCCGAGGTAGGAAACGGCGAGTTCACGGAACACGTAGTCGAGGATCGACGTGGCGTTCTTGATTGCGTCGTTGCCGATGACCATCCCAGCCGGTTCGAACTTGGTGAAGGTGAAGGCCTCCACATACTCTTCCAGCGGCACGCCGTATTGCAGGCCAAGCGAGATGGCGATGGCGAAGTTGTTCATCATCGCACGGAAAGCAGCGCCTTCCTTGTGCATGTCGATGAAAATCTCACCAATACGGCCATCACCGAATTCGCCGGTGCGCAGGTAGACCTTGTGTCCACCGACAGCAGCCTTCTGGGTGTAACCCTGGCGGCGGTTCGGCAGCTTTTCACGCTCACGGGTCACACGCTCGACAACGCGCTCGATGATCTTTTCCGTGATGGTCACGGCCTGGGCTGCCTGTGGCTGAGCGATCAGCTCTTCCAGTGCATCCTCGTCCTCTTCATCCTCGACCAGCGAGGCATTGAGCGGCTGCGAGAGCTTGGAACCATCGCGGTAAAGTGCGTTGGCCTTCAGCGCCAGTTTCCAGGACAGCATGTAGGCTGCGCCGCAATCTTCAACGGTTGCGTCGTTCGGCATGTTGATCGTCTTGGAGATCGCACCCGAGATGAACGGCTGGGCAGCAGCCATCATGCGGATGTGGGATTCCACCGAGAGATAACGCTTGCCGATCTTGCCGCAGGGGTTGGCGCAATCGAAAACAGGCAGATGTTCGTTCTTGAGGAACGGTGCGCCTTCCAGCGTCATCGCGCCGCAAACGTGCACGTTGGCCGCTTCAATGTCCTTCTTGCCGAAACCGAGATGGTCCAGCAGGTTGAAGGTCATGTCGGACAGCTGCTCGTCGGAAACCTTCAGCGTGTCCTTGAGGAAGTCTGCGCCAAGCGTCCACTGGTTGAAGACGAACTTGATGTCGAAGGCGCTCTTGAGAGCAGCGTTGACAGCTTCGATCTTCTCGTCGGTGAAGCCCTTTGCCTTCAGCGTACCGGGGTTGACGCCCGGAGCCTGGTTCAGGTTGCCGTGGCCAACTGCGTAAGCCTCGATCTCGGCGATCTGGCTTTCGGAGTAACCGAGCGAACGCAGTGCATCGGGAACAGCGCGGTTGATGATCTTGAAATAACCGCCACCGGCAAGCTTCTTGAACTTTACCAGCGCGAAGTCAGGCTCGATGCCGGTCGTGTCGCAATCCATGACGAGGCCGATCGTGCCGGTCGGCGCGATAACGGTGGTCTGGGCGTTGCGGTAGCCGTGCTGTTCGCCAAGCTCGAGTGCCTTGTCCCAGGCAGCGGTTGCATGGGTGATGAGGTCCTGGTCCGGGCAATCAGCGTGGATCAGCGCAACCGGGTTCACCGACAGGCCTTCATAACCGTAAGCCAGGCCCTGCGCTGCACGGCGGTGGTTGCGGATGACGCGCAGCATGTTGTCGCGGTTCGGTGCAAAGCCCGGGAACGGACCAAGCTCACCCGCCATTTCAGCCGAGGTCGCATAGGACACGCCGGTCATGATCGCTGTCAGAGCACCGGCAATCGCGCGGCCCTCGTTGCTGTCATAAGGAATGCCCGACGACATCAGCAGGCCGCCGATGTTGGCGTAGCCGAGGCCGAGTGTGCGGTACTCGTAGGAGAGTTCGGCAATCTGGCGGGACGGGAACTGCGCCATCATGACCGAAACTTCGAGAACGATCGTCCACAGACGAACCGCATGTTCGTAATCGGCAATGTTGATGTTCTTGGTGGCGGCATCCTTGAACTGAATGAGGTTCAGCGAAGCAAGGTTGCAGGCCGTATCGTCGAGGAACATGTATTCCGAGCACGGGTTGGATGCGCGGATCGGGCCGGCAGCCGGGCTGGTGTGCCAGTCGTTCATGGTCGTGTTGAAGTGCAGGCCGGGATCTGCCGATGCCCATGCGGCATGCGAAATCTTTTCCCACAGGTCGCGCGCCTTCAGGGTCTTCATGACCTTGCCGTCGCGGCGTGCCGTCAGGTTCCAGTCGCCGTCGTTTTCGACCGCGCGCAGGAAGTCATCCTTCAGTGACACGGAGTTGTTGGAGTTCTGGCCGGATACCGTGAGGTAGGCTTCGGAATCCCAGTCGGTGTCGTAGGTCTTGAACTGGATGTCCTTGTAACCCTGTTCGGCGAACTGGATGACGCGCTTGATGTAGTTTTCCGGAACCTGATCCTTCTTGGCGGCGCGGATTTCGCGCTTCAGGGCAGGGTTCTTGGTCGGGTCAAAGCAATCGCCATTGTCGGCTTCGCAATTGACGCAGGCCTTCATGATCGCTTTCAGGTGACGGGCGACGATCTTGGAGCCGGTCACGAGAGCCGCAACCTTCTGCTCTTCGTTCACCTTCCAGTCGATGTAGGCTTCGATATCCGGGTGGTCGGCGTCGACAACAACCATCTTTGCGGCGCGGCGGGTCGTGCCGCCAGACTTGATGGCGCCAGCGGCGCGGTCGCCGATCTTGAGGAAGCTCATCAGGCCGGAGGACTTGCCGCCGCCCGAAAGCTTTTCGCCTTCGCCACGCAGGTAAGAGAAGTTGGAGCCGGTGCCGGAACCGTACTTGAACAGGCGCGCTTCACGCACCCACAGGTCCATGATGCCGCCTTCGTTGACCAGATCGTCCTCGACGGACTGGATGAAGCAGGCATGCGGCTGGGGATGTTCGTAAGCGGACTTGGACTTGGTCAGCTTGCCGGTGAAGGGGTCGACATAGAAATGGCCCTGGCCAGGACCGTCGATGCCATAGGCCCAGTGCAGGCCGGTGTTGAACCATTGCGGAGAGTTCGGCGCAACGCGCTGGGTGGCCAGCATGTAGGCAAGCTCATCACGGAAGGCGAGGGCATCTTCTTCGGACGAGAAATATTTGCCCTTCCAGCCCCAATAGGTCCAGGTGCCGGCAAGACGGTCAAAAACCTGACGAGCGTCGGTTTCAGAGCCGTAACGCTCACCTTCCGGAAGATCCTTCATGGCCTTTTCGTCGGCAACCGAACGCCACAGGAAGGATGGAACGTCGTTCTCTTCAACCTTTTTCAGGATCTTCGGAACGCCGGCCTTGCGGAAGTATTTCTGCGCGAGAACGTCGGTCGCAACCTGGCTGAACTGCGCGGGAACGTCGATATCCGCCAGACGGAACACGATGGAACCATCCGGGTTCTTGATTTCACTGACGGCCTTGCGGAAATCGATCTCCGCGTAAGGCGACTGGCCGGGCTTCGTGAAGCGACGTTCAATGCGCATTGGTTCCTGTCCTCGTCCATTGGGCGCCCGCAAAAGGGCGCAAAAGTTCGTTCCAGCGACGCGCAGTCTGCGTGCAGCCGGTTGTTGCCGATATGAATGGGATGTTCATCCGTAGATGTCATCCCTGTATCTCGTGGCGAATTTGGCTGCAAGCGAATTCAGCTACTAAATATAGTATCCACAGCTTGTCAGCGCCAGTCCCCGTATCATGTTTTTGGCGACAAAATCAGCGCGCGAAAACAGCTCGACGTTCCACCCCCTCATGGCCGAAACGCAGGCAAACGCATCAACTGAAACTGGAAAGAACCGATGATCAGGACACCCGATTCCGTTGCCGCCGCAACATGACTGCCACTTTCCCCACACAGCACAGATTCGTCAAGCCATAGATTGAAAGGGTTTTTTAACCACAAGATATTGTGTGCAGGGCCTGTGGAAAACGGGGAAAGGAAAAGCTCTTAGAAAAATCAGTGACTTGGCGCATAAATTTGAAGCTTGCGCGAGGCTGGCTTTCCTAGCGGAATGCTGATTTTGCGGGTTTTGGGGTGCGACATATTCGTGACGCAATCATTTTTTCGGCCTTTTTTGCCGGATTGGAAAAGAACCTTTTCCCCATAAAAAAACCGCCCGTAACAGGCGGTTTTTGCTTGCATGTGCTTTCGCTATCAGCCGCGCGAACTCTTGGCGATCGGCTCCTGGTAGGTGAAGCCCATATCCCAGGGGAAGTAGATCCAGGTGTCCTGGCTCACTTCGGTCACGAAGGTGTCGATGGTCGGCACGCCCTTCGGCTTTGCGTAGACGCAGGCAAAGTGTGCCTTCGGCAGCATTTCGCGCACTTCAATGGCAGTTTTTCCGGTGTCCGTCAGGTCGTCCACAACCAGAACTCCTTCGCCGCCATCGGCTGCAAGTTCCGGAGCAATGCCCTTCAGCAATACCGTCTCGCCCTGGTTCACATAATCGTGACGTGTGGCGATGCAGACGGTGTCGATCAGACGAATGTTCAGCTCGCGGGAAATGATGGCAGCCGGTACGAGGCCGCCGCGGGTAATACAGACAATGGCCTTGAACTCGCGGTCGAGGCCGGCAAGACGCCAGGCGAGTGCACGGGCGTCGCGGTGGAACTGATCCCAGGAAACGGGAAAGGCTTTATCGGGCAGGGACATCATTTACCGTCCGGTCAAATTGGTGATGGGTTGGGCTAATAGCCGCAAGTCCAGCAAAAAGGCAAGCTTTGCACTGCTGCGGCCACCATTTCACGGCAGTTCTGCAATGTTTGGGGCTGTGGACGATCCAAAACCGGAAAGAAAGGACGCCCCGGCTGAGAGTGACGGGGCGTCTGACTGTTGCCTGACGAGATACGCGGCGACGATCAGCGCGACAGCAGCGTCATCGCCGTCATGGAATCGAGCAGCGTGCGCGTGACGCCGCCAAACAGCATTTCCCACCAGCGCGAGTGGCCGTAAGCGCCCATCACGAGCAGATCGATGCTGTTGTCTGACAGGCGGTTCTCGATTGCCGCCTGCGGCGAGATGCCGGCGATCTTTTCCTGCGAAGTGACTGTGACGTTGACGCCATGGCGTGCAAGGGTCGCGGCAAGTCCCGCCCCGGCCATGGTGGAAGATTGCGTTTCGCTTTCAACCGGATCGACGGAGAAGATTTCGACACTTTCCGCTTCTTTAAGGAACGGCAGGGCGTCGAAGGTCGCGCGCGTCGCTTCGCGCGATCCGTTCCAGGCAATCAGCACTTTGCGGATCGGCTTCGGTTCGGTCAGGACATGCGGAACGAGAAGAACGGGGCGACCGCTTTCATAAAGAAAACTGTCGATATCCGAGCGGCTGTCGGACAGTGCCGAGGTGCTGCTCTGGCGTGCAACGACCAGGTCGGCGCATCGCGCGCTGTCGATTGCTGCGGCGGAGGCGTAACCCACCGAGGTCACGAAGCTGCGCCACTCATGCGAAATGCCATTCGCCGAAAGCGTGCGTTCGAAAATCGAACCGATCTCCGTCGTTTCCTTGTGCGCCACATCCTGAATGGCCTGCACGGTTGCAGGATCTGGAATTTCCATTGGCGCCACGAGTGGAACCGCAGCAAGGGTTTCCATGTGCAAGCCGATCACATGGGCAGAAAACTGGTTGGCAAGGCTGACGACGAAATCGTCGAGCTTTTGCGTGTTCGCAACATTGTCGACAACGGCAAGTATTGTCTTGTAACCCATGCTATTCTCCTCGTTGGCCGACATGATATCGGCATTTTCGATGGTGAAGCGTGGTCCGGTTTTGCGGACATCACCTTGATATTGGTCAAACCGTTTTGCTGTTCAGGCGGTTGCATCGCCCTTGCTGGCAGCGAGCCTTTTCTCGCGACCGATGGCTTCGATCATTTCCGAAACGGCATCCGCCGCTGCCTTCAGAACCTGGGGGTCGCGGGCACGTACAACGATCTCCGTCGAGAAACGCTGGCCGTCATATTTCGGGTAGGAACCGATGCTGGTTTCGGGGTGTGCTTTCTGAATCGCTGTCAGCGGCGTGCCGATATCTCCCTCGCCATAGGGGGAGCGCACCGCCTGCGACATGACCTTCGATCCCGTGCGCAATGTCGGCATCACGTTGTCGAGCATGGCCTGAAATACCTGCGGCACACCCGCCATTACATAGACGTTGCCGATGACGAAACCGGGCGCAACGGAGACCGGATTGGCGATATGGGCCGCACCTTTGGGCATGCGGGCCATGCGCTTGCGCGCCTCGGTAAATTCCATTTCGCGAACGCGGTACATGTCGCCCAGGATGCGCAGCGCTTCCGCATCGTGTTCGCATGGCAGGCCAAAGGCTGCGGAGACGGCATCGGCAGTGATGTCGTCATGGGTCGGCCCAATGCCACCCGAGGTAAAAACATAGTCGTAACGTGCGCGCAGCGCATTGAGCGCCTCGACGATCGAGGCCTCTTCATCGGCGACGATACGAACTTCCTTGAGGTCGATACCGGACATGGTCAGCACATCGGCGAGATGACCGATGTTTTTGTCCTTGGTGCGTCCCGAGAGAAGTTCGTCGCCGATTGCGAGCATGGCTGCGGTTACGACGGATTGGGTGGAGGAGGGGCTGGACATGGTTGTACTCGTCATCTGTTTCGCCCGACGTTAGCGCTCTGCCGTCGGAATGCAAAGCGCTTTTGGCTGAACTTATGGATAGGATTGATTGACGCTGGCGTTTCTCGTTCAATCATCGTGAACAGTGCGTTTGTCGAAGTCTGGCTGGTCGAGGGCCGGGCTCTTGGCTACCTTCCGTTCCATGCTTTCCAGGCAAGACGTGCAAAACTGTTGCACGGTTTTGCGATAACGGCAGGCGGCGAACAAGGATTGGAAGTGCGGTGCGCTCCCTTGAGAGATCGTAGCTTGCTTTCAGGGATATTCGCTTATGATTATCGAGTTTTTGAAACGGTTCCTGGCCGGCACGCCGGAAACCCTCACAGCAAAGGAAACAAAGAGAATGACCAAGGTTCTGGTGCTCTATTATTCGTCCTACGGCCATATCGAAAAAATGGCTTATGCCGTGGCGGAAGGCGTGAAATCAACCGGTGCGGAAGCCGTCGTCAAGCGGGTTCCGGAACTGGTTCCGGAAGCCGTTGCCAAGTCTTCGCATTTCAAGCTGGACCAGGCTGCTCCTGTGGCAACCGTGGACGAACTGGCGGAATATGACGCAATCATCGTTGGTGCCGGCACGCGCTTTGGCACGGTCGCGTCGCAGATGCGCAATTTCTGGGATCAGACCGGTGGCCTGTGGTTCACCGGCAAGTTGGTCGGCAAGGTCGGCTCGGCTTTCACGTCGTCTGCCACCCAGCATGGCGGTCAGGAATCCACCATTCTCGGTTTCCTGCCCACCTTCCTGCACCATGGCATGGTCGTTGCCGGTCTTCCCTATGCGTTCCAGGGACAGATGGGTGTTGACGAAATCAAGGGTGGTTCGCCTTACGGCGCGTCGACCATTACCGATGGTGACGGTTCGCGCCAGCCTTCCGAGATCGAACTGGAAGGCGCCCGTTTTCAGGGTGCACATGTGGCGAAAATCGCCGCCAAGGTTTCGGCCTGATCCAAGCCTCCTTCCAGAAAAGAAAATGCGGCCCGAAAGGCCGCATTTTTTCTACCGGGTTTACCGGTCCGAGACTGGATAACGGATGAGGTGAGGGGCCGTCAGATCGGCAGGCTGACCATCATCAGGCAGCTGGCAATAACCACGCCAATCAATGAGATTTCCAGAACACCATTCAATCCGTCTCGCATTTCTCTTCCTCCTTGCATCGCGTGGAGAATGAACGAGAAATGCGTGTTGTGGTTCCGTTCGGGAATGCAAAATTTCCGTCAGGAACAGACAGCGTTATTCAGGTCGTCAACCGGAGATCACGAAAGCGACGACGAGGTGGCCGACGATACCGATGACGAGGCAGGAGAGAAGGGTAATGAACAGGGCTTTTTTCATATGTGGGAAATCCTGTTTTCGCTGTGCAATACAGCCGTAAAGTGGCTGCTTATTACGCCTTGAAGTCCAGTCCAGCTTCGATCGCTGCGGCGACAAAGGCTTTTCTTGCATCTTCGGGTTTCTTTTTACCCGCATCGACGGCGGCGCAGACCAGCAGCGCTTTGTCCAGCGCGTCGCCGTCTTCTACAGGCCAGTCCTCGATCAGCGCCCAGGAGGCTGCCTGTGTGGTGTCAATGGTCGTGTACTCGCCCGGCGTTTCAAACGCGATCAGGACGGGTTTTTGCCAGCGCGTGTTCATCGCTCATCCATGTCAAAATCTTGTGTCGGGCTCTAACCCAAGCGGCCGGGATGCGCAATCCCGTTCCGCGCCTCACGATGTCGCACGCAACCTGCAGCCTTTAGTCGTCGCGTCCAAACATCGGCCAGTCGCGCACGATGCGGCGATTGATGAGTTGCAGCGAGCGATCCGGCGCTATGCGATAGGTCTCGATCGCCTTCGTGCTGCTGTCGATCCGGAACTCATGGCTGAACGTGCTACCGATTGGCGACTTCGTCAACTTGGTGCGCGGTTGCCCATTATAGATGATGCTGCCGGGAATCGGCTCCACTTCATAGGCCGGCGCTGCGACGGTGCAGCCTGTCAGCCCAAGGCTCAGTACGATTGCGGCATAAGGCGCGATCTTGTTCATCATATCCTCCGAAGTGCGTCGTGGAGAACGCCGTGCGGGCAAACAGGTTCCCGATGCCCGGTGTCCAGCGCAGGCACTGGTTTGTCAACGAGGATAACGCCGCAGGACGGCTATTTCTTTTTCGGAGTCTGGATGTCTTTTGCGACCCAGCGGAAGAAAACATAGATGAACAGCGCGCAGATGAAGAGCGGAATGAGGTTCGCGAAACCGGACATGGAATTCTCGTTTTTTCTCCGTCCGGATTTTCCAATCCGCGGGAGAAGGGGTGGTCAAGACGCGCTCTGGCCGGTGCCGTTTACAGTGATACAAAACGCCGGTGTGACAGATGCGAGGCCCGAAAAAGGGCCGGTGGATTAAAAGAGACCCGGCGCACTGCCAGTGTTACCGGGTCTCTTCGCCTCCCGCCAGTTTCAGGGGACGGGCGACTTGATTTGAGTATGTACCATGCAGGCATCCCACATATAGGCCGAGAAATTACCTTGCAGAATCAGCATTGCCCTGCGGAACCTTTATCGCGCTCGACCATTTGAATCCGCAGGACAAATGCAACTCCAGGAGGGTCCAAATGCTCGGCACAATCCTCGTCATTCTTCTTATTCTTTTCCTCATCGGCGCGCTGCCGAGCTGGGGATACCACAATTACGGCTACGGCCCCTCGGGCGGCCTTGGTCTGGTTCTGGTGATCGTGCTGATCCTCGTGCTCCTGGGCCGAGTTTGATCCGCTGAACAAATAACGGGTCGCTGACGCGCTTCTATCGCTGGTCCTTGCCGGGGCCGGCGATAGTTTTGTTTTTGGAGAAGACGAAAGCGCTTAGAGCGCGGAAAATCCACGATGCCTCATAGAGGGCAACTTTTTTGAAATTATATTTATGGAGTGGATTTAAAGTTGTTTGGAGGCCTCGCCCGGAATTGAACCGGGGTACAAGGATTTGCAGTCCTCTGCGTCACCACTCCGCCACGAGGCCTCAACCGCTCGTCGTTTCAAGCGATGGCGGGCATTTAGAACGAATCCATTTTGGGTGCAAGAGGCTTAATTTCGAATGTGCGGGTTTTTGTTCGTCGCGTTCGTGGTGAAGCTCTGCAAACCAAAGCCTTTGCAGCAGCAAAAGATAAATGCCGCTTTTTGGCGATAAGCCCTCATCGCGTGCTTGAAAGCGCGGGCGCGGGCAATTATGAGATTATCGAAAGGCGAGGGGGAGCCCTGTGCCGCTTGAGAGCTTTGGAGCCGTGGCGTTTTTGCCCAGCATCCGTGAAATTGAGGCGATAACGATATGATGGATTTCGAAACCGCGCGCGCGAAGATGGTCGACAGCCAGTTGCGTACGACCGACGTGACGTCGCATTCCGTGCTCACGGCGTTTGCGAACGTTCCGCGCGAAGCTTTCGTGCCGGCTGGCGTCAAGCAGATTGCCTATGTGGACGAGGATCTGCAGGTCTGTCCCGCAAAGGACGGTCGTCCTGCGCGTTACGTCATGAAGGCCTCGCCGCTTGCAAAGCTTCTTCAGCTTGCTGCCGTGACGAAGGACGACGTGGTTCTGGAAATCGGCGGCGGTTCCGGTTATGCGGCCGCCATCCTGTCGCAGCTTGCAGGTTCGGTCGTTTCGCTGGAAAGCGACGAGCAGCTTGCTGCTGAAGCAACCGAAACCCTCGCTTCGCTTGGCTACGACAATGTTGCCGTTGTGACCGGCGATCTTGAAAAGGGTTATGCGGGCGAAGCGCCTTACGATCTGATCTTCATCAACGGCTCTGTTGAAGACGTGCCGGCTGGACTGCTCGGTCAGCTTCGCGACGGAGGACGACTGGTCGTCGTCGTTGGCTACGGCAATGCTGCCAAGGCAACCGTTTACCGCCGTGACGGCAACGGCACGTCCTCGGTCACGCTGTTCAACGCGTCGATCAAGCCGGTTCCGGGCTTTGCCAAGGCCAAGGATTTCGTTTTCTGACGAAAACCACATGTTTTTTTATGAAAGCCGGAATGGTTCTTCCATTCCGGCTTTTTTGTTGGCGTAACAAAGCTGTGTACCGCTGCGAAAGTCGCTCAATCGGCGATTTAGTTCCTGAGTCGGCTGGCCTAAACTAGGGGTGATTCGGGGCGTGTGTGTGTTTTGCCGCCCCGCATGGCCTTTAAGTGGAACTCGGGGATAGAAATGGCTCAGCCAAGCGTAGCGCGTGAACCGTCCATGGAAGAAATCCTGGCGTCGATCCGCCGGATCATCGAAAGTAACGAGCCTGGTCCTGCCGGTGCGTTCTCGGGGCAGTTGCCGCCGGTCTATGACGATGAAGACGATATTGTTGCGGAAACATCCTTCGCGGCCGATACGTCCAGCCTTCCGACACGTGTTCCACCTGCGGCCAACCAGGCCTACGGCCAGCGCCCCGCACAGGATTTTGCCTCAATGTCCGAACAGCAGGAGAGTGCCGGCGAAAAGACCATGTCGCTTGCCGATGTGGCCGCACGCGTCAGAGCTGCTGCCGATCGCAATGCGGCCATGGGACCGCAGGCATTCGCCGCGCAGGCGCAGCAGCGTCGTGCAGAAGAACTGGCGCAGGCAGCAAGCCCGGTCGCACCCGCTCCGATCGAGCGTCCGGTCGCGCAGCGTCCGACCGATGTCCGTCCTTTGATGGTTGCCGCACAGCAGGAAAGCCGCGAGCAGCCGACCTTCGGCGCGGTCGAGGATCGCGCTGCCGCTGCCGCTATCGAAAATATTGCAGTCGCCGAACCGCGTTTCGAAAATGTCGCCCTGCGTGGTGCTATCGAGACGCCTGTTGTGGAAGAACGTTTCGAAGCGCCGTCTCTGGTTTTGCCGGAAATCGAGGAAGCACCGCAGTTTGAAGCTCAGATCGAGCCCATCCAGCAGCCGGAGGAGCCGCAGGCCGAGGGCATGTCCTCGCTCAACAGCCTGATTTCCGCCGCCGCTGGCGAGCAGATTGCCCGTTCCTTTGGTGAACTTGCCGAGGTTTTTGACGGCGTGGAGCGCCGTTCGCTTGAAGATATGGCGCAGGAAATGCTGCGGCCGATGCTGCAGGACTGGCTGGAAGACAATCTTCCGACGCTGGTGGAACGTCTCGTGCGCGAGGAAATCGAGCGCGTGGCGCGCGGTTCGCGCCGCTGATCAACGGATAAGGTTAGGTACAAAGGCCGCTCCGTTCCGGGGGCGGCTTTTTTGTTTGATAACCTTTGCCGTCGAAATGTCCGGTTTCTGTTGACTCTCAACCGGCCATCCTTATTTAAAAAATCAACATAGAACTCTAAAATTCAGGTCAGGAAATGCTCGAAAAGACCTACGATTCCGCATCCGTCGAACCGAAGATCGCCGCAGCCTGGGACGAGGCTAATGCCTTCCGTGCCGGCGCCAACGCCAAGCCGGGCGCGGAAACCTTCACCATCGTGATCCCGCCGCCGAACGTGACGGGCTCCCTGCACATGGGCCACGCGCTCAACAACACGCTGCAGGACATCATGATCCGTTTCGAGCGCATGCGCGGCAAGGACGTGTTGTGGCAGCCAGGCATGGACCATGCCGGTATTGCCACGCAGATGGTTGTCGAGCGCAAGCTGATGGAACAGCAGTTGCCGGGCCGTCGCGACATGGGCCGCGAGGCTTTCGTCGAAAAGGTCTGGGAATGGAAGGCCGAGTCCGGCGGGTTGATCTTCAACCAGTTGAAGCGCCTTGGCGCGTCCTGCGACTGGTCGCGTGAACGCTTCACCATGGACGAGGGGCTTTCCGAAGCCGTTCTCGAAGTTTTCGTATCGCTTTACAAGGATGGCCTGATCTACAAGGACAAGCGCCTTGTGAACTGGGACCCGAAGCTTCTGACCGCCATTTCCGACATGGAAGTGGAGCAGCTGGACGTGAAGGGGAACCTCTGGCATTTCCGCTACCCGCTGGAAAAGGGCGTTACCTACCAGTATCCGATTGCTTTCGACGAAGAGGGCAACCCCACCGAGTTCGAAACCCGCGATTACATCGTTGTTGCGACGACGCGCCCTGAAACCATGCTCGGTGACACCGGTATTGCGGTCAACCCCGATGACGAGCGTTACAAGAGCATCGTCGGCAAGCACGTCATTCTGCCGATCGTCGGTCGCAAGATCCCGATCGTCGCCGACAGCTATGCCGATCCGGCTGCCGGAACCGGTGCCGTCAAGATCACGCCAGCGCATGATTTCAACGACTTCGAAGTCGGCAAGCGTGCCGGTCTGCGCGCCATCAACGTCATGAACATCGATGCGACGATCTCGATCAAGGACAATGAGGACTTCCTCGAAGGACTGAGCAACCCGGCTGCCCTGCATGGCGCGTGGGATCGTCTGGAAGGGCAGGACCGCTTCACGGCCCGCAAGATCATCGTTGAAATCTTCGAAGAAGCCGGTCTTCTCGACAAGATCGAGCCGCACAAGCATGTGGTTCCGCATGGCGACCGTGGTGGTGTGCCGATCGAGCCGCGTTTGACCGACCAGTGGTGGGTCGACAACAAGACGCTGGCCAAGCCGGCGATTGCTTCGGTTCGCGAAGGCCGCACCAATTTCGTTCCGAAGAACTGGGAAAACACCTACTTCCAGTGGATGGAAAACATTCAGCCCTGGTGCATTTCGCGTCAGCTCTGGTGGGGTCACCAGATTCCGGCCTGGTACGGCCCGGATGGTCAGGTCTTCGTTGAAAAGACCGAAGAAGAGGCTTTGGAAGCGGCTATCCAGCACTACATCGCCCACGAAGGTCCGTGGAAGGCATGGGTCGAGGAAAAGCTCGAGAACTTCAAGCCGGGCGAAATCCTGACGCGTGACGAGGACGTTCTCGACACCTGGTTCTCGTCGGCACTCTGGCCGTTTTCGACGCTCGGCTGGCCGGAAAAGACGCCGGAACTGGCGCGCTATTATCCGACCAACGTGCTTGTGACCGGTTTCGATATCATTCCGTTCTGGGTCGTTCGCATGATGCAGATGGGTCTGCACTTCATGAAGGATGATGCCGGCAATCCGGTGGAGCCGTTCAGCACGGTCTATATTCACGCTCTGGTCCGCGACAAGAACGGCCAGAAGATGTCGAAATCCAAGGGCAATGTCATCGATCCGCTCGACCTGATCGACGAATACGGTGCGGATGCGTTGCGCTTCACGCTTGCCATCATGGCGGCGCAGGGACGCGACGTGAAGCTCGACCCGGCGCGTATCGCCGGTTATCGCAACTTCGGTACGAAGCTGTGGAACGCGACCCGCTTTGCCGAAATGAACGGCGTGAAGCGCGATCCGCATTTCCTGCCGGAAACCGCTTCGCTGACGATCAACCGCTGGATTCTGACCGAGCTCGCCAACACCACCAGGGATCTGACAGGTGCGATCGAGAACTTCCGCTTCAACGATGCGGCAGGAACGATCTACCGCTTCGTCTGGAACCAGTTCTGCGACTGGTATCTGGAACTGCTGAAGCCGGTGTTCAGCGGCGAAGACGAAGCCGCAAAGAAGGAATCGCAGGCATGCGCTGCCTACGTTCTGGAAGAAATCTACAAGCTTCTGCATCCCTTCATGCCGTTCATGACGGAAGAGCTGTGGGCGCATACGGCAGGCGAGGGTGAAGAGCGTACCGATCTTCTTTGCCACACCGACTGGCCGACGCCGGAGTTCCGCGACGATGCGGCGGCTGCAGAAATCAACTGGCTGATCGATCTCGTTTCCGGCATCCGTTCGGCTCGCGCTGAAATGAATGTGCCGCCGGGTGCAACGGCAGCTCTTGTCGTCGTCGGTGCCAACACGTCGACGGAAGCACGGCTTGACCGCCATGCGGCCGCGATCCGTCGTCTTGCGCGTGCGGACGAAATCCGCGGTGCGGATGTTGCGCCGAAGGGGTCAGCGCAGATCATCATCGGCGAAGCGACCATCTGCCTGCCGCTTGGCAACCTGATCGATCTCTCAGCTGAGAAGGCACGTCTTGAAAAGGCGATTGGCAAGGTCGAAGCCGAAATGGAACGCATCGACAAGAAGCTCGGCAACGAGAAGTTCGTTGCCAATGCCGACCCGGAAGTCGTGGCGGCAGACCGCGAGCGCAAGGCGGAGCTGGATGTTCAGCTTGTCAGCCTCAAGACCGCGTTGCAGCGGGTCAGCGAAGCCGGATAAACCGGCCTCCGACTACTGTGGCAATAAAAAAGCGCTCCTTGAAAAAGGGGCGCTTTTTTGTGTTTTGCAAAGTTTCTTTTCCGGCCTTTGCTGCGTTGCAGCGACGAATCGTCCATGATCGCAAAGTGAAATGTTTCGTTGCCGTCGACACGGGGCGAAGGGGACGAAAACAGCGAAATATCCAATGAAAACGGCCTGATAACGGACTTTCTTTTGGAAAGTTTTCAGTGTTGTCATTCGGCGACATTTCCCATCCGGAGTGGGAATTTGTTTCGTTTTATGTCTGGTTTTTGCTGTGGGGTTAGAAAAATAGCCTAAAATGATTAGGCGAGAGGGCGAACATGAAAATCTTACGTAAAAAAATGGGACATTGTCGCAGAACTGCGCCAACTCGCGGCAGATTGTCATTTCCCGCGAACCACTTCAGTCTGTTGACGATCACATTGCCTTGATTGGGGAGAGAGATGGCAAAAACTGCAATTTTTCGCGGCGCGGTATGTTTTGCGGTCAGCATCGCAGCGGTAACGCCTTCGCTGGCTGGCGGCCTTGAGCGCGGCGGCTACAATATCGACCTGCTGTTCGATCCGTCCGACTATGTTCTGGATAGCTCTGCAACCTTCGTTGCGCCTCAGCGCGAAGTGAAGAACGCACGGGACAATCCTGCACGAAGTGGCCCACTGCCATCTTCCTGGTCCACGAGTGCGGACGATTCCGAGAATTACTGGTCAACCCGCGTTGGCGCCAAGGCAGCCATTGGCGATTTCGGCGACTGCATGTTCGATTATTCGCAGCCTTGGGGTGCACATCTGAAGCCTGGCATCTGGCAGGGCTCGAGCTACAACATCGAAACCAAGGTCAAGTCGCATAACTATGCCACGACCTGCCGCGTGAAGTTCGATCTCGGCAAGGGTGACTTCTCGATCATCGGTGGCGGTTTCTATCAGGAGCTTAGCGGCTACAAGTACCGTCAGGTTGTTTCGCCCGATGTGTTGCGTGGTTTCGGACTGCCGGGAACAGGTGTCGGCAAGCTGGAAATGGAGGGTGACGGCTGGGGCTGGCGCGCAGGCGTTGCTTATGAAATTCCTGAAATCGCTTTCCGGACCAGCCTTGTTTATAACAGCGCTGTTGATCATGACCTGTCTGGAACGGTGGACTTGGTTAACGTACCGGGAGCGGTGCTGCCTGCTGAAATTAGAGCGTTGGGCGGTCGTGTAGTTCCGGTTTACGGGTCGGTCTCAATGCCGGACAGTCTTGAACTCAAGGTTCAGTCAGGTATCGCTCCCGATTGGCTGGCTTTCGGTTCGGTGAAATGGACTGACTGGAGTCAGATCCAGGTTGTGCCATTCTGCCCTGTGGGTTCTTCTCCGTGTGTGCCTGGCAGAAACGCCCTCAATACCCTCGATTTGTTCTATCAAGACGGCTGGACAATCTCTGGTGGTATCGGTCACAAGTTCAATGATCAGTGGAGCGGTGCCGTTAGCCTGACCTGGGACCGTGGGACGTCGACGGTTATCGGCACGCAGACCGACACTTGGATGATTGGTACGCAAGTGGTCTACTCGCCAAATAAGAATATAGAGTTCAAAATTGCGGGTGCAGTTGGCCTCCTGACTTCGGGAAGCTCATCTATCAGTGGAGCGCCTTGCGGGATTGGTTCCGTTTGCGGCAATGAAGCTGGCTATGACTTCGGCAACGATGTTGTCGCTGCGATCTCGACCGGTGTGAAGGTCAAGTTCTGAGGCGATCTGCCTAGGGTGACGTTTTGAAAAGGTCCGGTTTACCAACCGGGCCTTTTTTCTTATGTGACTGTGATTCCTGACAGACAAAATTTTTGGGCCTGTCTGTTTTGTGACGATTTCGCAACACTTTTCTGCAAGCTTCTAGTCGCGTTGGAATGTGGGCAGATTTGTCCATTTCCCGCCACAAACAAGGTGCTTGGCTTTGTTTACGGACGCGGGAATGGAAGAATATGCAGGCGTTTTTTATGGTCCTGTGGAATTGCGGAAAGTGAAAACGGATTTGGATTCAGGGTTTAAGCAAGTAACGAGGGAATTGTGCTCCCCGCACTTGTTTGGACCTGGCAAAAGAGCGGTGGGGCGCCGCGATATTGCCGGAAATTATGTCTATATCTGTCTCACTGAAAAACTTGAGCAATTACCGCAACAGACCATCGGTGGTGCGCTGGAAAGTGCTGCCGGAAAGACGCAGTGTATTCGAAAAATCGCGACCCGGCGGAGTTTGGCTTTGCAGTATTCCGCAAGTATTGGCTATACGCCGGGTAGAGTGAGAGAAGTTCGCTGAAATGCTGAAATGTGAAGCCAACGTTATAAAGCCGCTCTTCCTGGGCATGTTGCTTGCGTCGCTCGCAATGCCTGCTGCGGCTTTTGATATCAATGCAGGCGTAACCAAGGAATCCGGCCCCTTTGATCTGTTCAAGTTTGGCTTCAAGGCCTACAAGAACGGCAACAAGGATGAGGCTGTCGAGGCCTACCGTTACGCTGCGGAAAAAGGTCACACCGGTTCCCGTTGGGCGCTGGCCAACATGTATGCCTATGGCGATGGCGTCGCCCAGAACGACTTCGAAGCTTTCAAGATCTACAGCGAAATTGCCAACCAGGGTGTCGAACCTGGCTCGGAAGATACCGGCTTTTTCGTCAACGCTCTCCTGTCTCTCGCCAATTATTACCGCCACGGCATTCCCGGCAGCCCGGTGAAGATGGACATGTCGCAGGCGCGTCAACTTTATTTCCAGGTGGCCTCCACCTTTGGTGTTGCGGAAGCACAGTTCAAGCTGGCGGAGATGATCCTAGCCGGCGAGGGCGGTCGCGCTGATGTGCAACAGGCGAAGAAGTGGCTCAACCAGGCGCGTCGACACGGCCATGCGGGCGCGATGTCGATCTTCGGCAATCTCCTGTTCCAGGAAGGCCAGACGACGCGTGGACTGGCGTTCATGACGGCGGCACTGGACAAGTGCGCGGCAGCCGATTGCACCTGGATTCAGAACATTCAGGAGCAGGCCTTCTCGCTTGCCACCGAGAACGATCGCCGCGCCGCCATTTCGCTTGCACAGAGCATGCGTGGCGAGGATCTGGACTGATCCGTTCGGACTTCATGACGTCCTGAACATGCCGGTTCGTTGCGCTCGAACATGTCTGTCCGAGCGCTTATGCGTCAGTTGACCGGCGAAAAATCGAAGTAACCGCAGACGGGCACGTGGTCTGAAGGTTTTTCCCAGGCGCGAACGTGTTTTTCGATCATGACCGATTGCAGCCGGTCGGACGCTTCCGCCGAAAGCATCAGATGATCGATGCGAATGCCGTTGTTCTTCGGCCAGGCGCCAGCCTGATAATCCCAGAAGGTATAAAGACCCGCTGCATCGGTGGTCGCGCGTGCTGCGTCGGTGAGGCCCAGATGCTCCAGCTTGCGGAACGCGGTGCGGGTCTGCGGCAGAAACAGTGCATCGCCTTCCCAAACGCGCGGGTCATGGCAGTCGAACGGTTCGGGGATGACGTTGTAGTCGCCGGCCAGAATGAGCGGCTCTTCCAGTGCAAGACGATCTTCGGCGAAACGACGAAGACGCTCCATCCATGCCAGCTTGTAGGGGTATTTGACCGGATCGTCCGGCGGGTTGCCGTTCGGCAGATAAAGCGAGCAGACACGGATCACGCCGCCTTCGACCGAGAATACACCCTCGATGAAGCGGGCCTGTTCGTCGGCGTCGTCTCCCGGCAGGCCGCGATTGACCTCGTCGGGTTTCACCTTGGAGAGCAGAGCGACGCCGTTGAAGCCTTTCTGGCCGTGGGTCTCGACATGATAACCCAGCGCCTCAATCTCAAGGCGCGGGAAACCTTCGTCGACCGATTTGATTTCCTGGAGGCAAACGATATCGGGCGCGGAATCCTTCAGCCACTGGCAAAGGTTTTCGATACGCGCCTTAACGCCATTGATGTTCCAGGTGGCAATCTTCATCGGTAATTCCTTTTTACAGGAATCCTTTTACCCGATGCGGCAGTGATTGCCACCGTTTTCCCCCCGGCGAGGGCGTGGTAGCGGTGGAAAGAAGGGTCAGATCGAGAAGCTGGTGCCGCAGCCGCAGCTTGCGACGGCGTTCGGGTTCTTGATCTGGAACGACTGGCCAAGCAGATTGTCGACGAAGTCGATTTCCGAGCCCGCCATATAGACCACGGACATGCTGTCGATCAGCACCTTGGCGTCGCCGCGGGCGATGACGATATCGTCGTCGGTCGGTTCGCCGTCGAGGTCGAACTTGTAGGAAAAGCCGGAACAGCCGCCACCTTCGACAGAGACGCGAAGAGCCTGTTTTCCAGCCTCGGCAGAGACGATCTGGGCGATTCGTTTTGCGGCGGATTCCGATAGTGTGATGTCAGTCGTCATGTGTTTTCTCCAACCGGGGTCAAGAACCGGCGAGTAAAGTTCTGTGCAAGACCGATTATAAACCAGTCAAATTGGCCGTCTATAGCGTTACCACGCAGCGAACGTGCTTTGCGGCAACCTTCGCGATAGGTATGAAGGGTAGATGAAAAGGTCAATGGCCATATGGCAGGACAAGGCATGATAATCGATCAGCGTGCACTGGGGTTTGGAAGCGGAGAGCGTGCGGTTTTCGCCGCCGATCCATGGACGACGCGTGGGCGTCTGTTCCCAGAACCATCCAGTCTGACGCGATCCGAATTCCAGCGCGACCGCGATCGTATCGTTCATACCACGGCGTTTCGCCGGCTCAAGCACAAGACGCAGGTGTTCATCAGTCCGGATGGCGACCATTACCGCACACGTCTGACCCACACCATCGAGGTGGCGCAGATTGCGCGTGCGCTGGCGCGTGCACTGAAACTGGATGAGGATCTGGCCGAGGGCGTGGCACTCGTTCACGATTTTGGCCACACGCCTTTCGGTCATACCGGTGAGGATGCTCTGGATGAAGTGCTGAAGCCCTATGGCGGGTTCGATCATAACGCCCAGTCGCTGCGCATCGTCACCAAGCTCGAGCGCCGCTACGCCGAATATGACGGGATCAATCTCACCTGGGAAACGCTGGAAGGTCTGGTCAAGCATAATGGACCGCTGCTCGACGCCAGGGGCGAGGGCACGCATGGGCCGGTGCCTCTGCCGATCCTCGAATATTGCCAGCTACAGGATCTCGAGATCGGCACCTATGCAAGCCTTGAAGCGCAGGTCGCGGCCATTGCCGATGACATCGCCTACAACACGCACGACATCGATGATGGTCTGCGGGCCGGTTATCTGACCTTCGAAATGCTGGAGGAGGTGCCTTTCCTCAGCGGCCTGATGGCCGAGGTTCGGGAGAAATACCCGAAGCTGGATGACGACCGTTTTGCCCATGAAATCATGCGCCGGCAAATCACCCGCATGGTGGAAGATGTCATCGGCGTTGCGCAGCATAATCTTGCCAGGCTGAAGCCGAAGAGCGCCGCCGATATTCGCGCTGCCGATCTGACGGTCGCAACCTTCTCGCCAGCGATGGCTGAAA
Source organism: Agrobacterium tumefaciens (assembly GCA_025559845.1). NCBI lineage: Bacteria > Pseudomonadati > Pseudomonadota > Alphaproteobacteria > Hyphomicrobiales > Rhizobiaceae > Agrobacterium > Agrobacterium tumefaciens. Next base: position 1,697,809 of record CP048469.1, on the reverse strand, counting down.
CCGACAAGCAGATCAAGAAGCTGCTGTTCGGTCATATCTACCGGCATCCGGAAATCATGCGCATCCGCGCAGGCGCAACACAGATCGTCACCGATCTTTTCCACCGTTATATGGAAACACCTGCCGAAATGCAGAGCCACTACTGGGTGGACAGCATTTCCGGCATGAGTGTTGCGGCCAAGGCCCGCCACGTCGGCGACTATTTGGCAGGGATGACCGACAGTTATGCACTGCGCACCCACCAGCGGCTGTTTGACCATACACCGGATTTACGATAGGGCAGCGGGCGATCGCGAACCCCCGACCGGTGACATATTGCCGGATATCAGAACAGAAAACGCTTCGCGCAGGTTGGAACGATGAATATTTTTGCCGATTTCGATACCAGGATCAAAAACGCGCTCGAGACAGTCGATCTCGTGAAACAGAACCGCGAAAATATCGATTTTGGACGAGTCACGGTCGAAGCGCCGCGTGATGCGAGCCACGGTGATGTGGCGACCAATGCCGCCATGGTGCTGGCAAAGCCGCTTGGCACCAATCCACGCGCGCTGGCGGAACTGATCGTGCCTGCGCTGCAGCAGGACCCGGATGTCGACAGCGTCAATGTTGCTGGTCCCGGCTTCATAAACCTCAAGGTGTCCGTTGGCTACTGGCAGCGCCTGCTGTCGGGCATGATCTCCGAGGGCACCGATTTCGGTCGCTCGAAGGTTGGTGTCGGTCAGAAGATCAACGTTGAATACGTGTCGGCAAACCCGACTGGACCGATGCATGTCGGCCATTGCCGTGGCGCCGTTGTTGGCGACACGCTGGCGAACCTGCTGTCCTTCGCCGGTTATGACGTTACCAAGGAATATTACATCAACGACGCCGGCTCGCAGATCGATGTTCTGGCGCGTTCTGTGTTCCTGCGTTACCGCGAAGCGCTGGGTGAGGATGTCGGCGTCATTCCGCCCGGTCTTTATCCCGGCGATTATCTCGTTCCGGTCGGCCAGGCGCTGGCGGATGAGTACGGCATCAAGCTGCGCACCATGCCGGAAGAAAAGTGGATGCCGATCGTCAAGGACAAGGCGATCGATGCGATGATGGTGATGATCCGTGAGGATCTGGCGGCCCTCAACGTCAAGCATGACGTGTTCTTCTCGGAGCGCACGCTGCATGCGGGCAACGGCGGCCCCATTCTGTCGGCCATCAACGATCTTACTTTCAAGGGCCATGTCTACAAGGGCACGCTGCCGCCGCCGAAGGGCGAGTTGCCGGACGATTGGGAAGACCGTGAACAGACGCTGTTTCGTTCTACCGAGGTCGGCGACGACATGGACCGCGCGCTGATGAAGTCTGACGGCTCCTATACCTACTTCGCGGCTGACGTGGCCTACTTCAAGAACAAGTACGATCGTGGCTTCAACGAGATGATCTACGTGCTCGGCGCCGATCATGGCGGCTACGTCAAGCGTCTCGAGGCGGTGGCGAGAGCTGTCTCCGAAGGCAAGTCGAAACTGACTGTTCTGTTGTGCCAGCTCGTGAAGCTGTTCCGCGACGGTGAGCCGGTGAAGATGTCGAAGCGCTCCGGCGATTTCGTCACCTTGCGCGATGTTGTGGATGAAGTCGGCCGTGATCCGGTGCGATTCATGATGCTCTATCGGAAGAATTCCGAGCCGCTCGACTTCGATTTTGCGAAAGTAACGGAACAATCGAAGGATAATCCGGTCTTTTACGTGCAGTACGCGCATGCGCGTTGCATGTCCGTGTTCCGGCAGGCGAAAGAAGCGTTTCCGGGGCTTGCTCCGACGCAGGAAGAGCTGGCTGCCTCTGCATCATTGATTAGTGATATCAACGAGTTGCAGCTTGTTGCTAAGCTTGCGGAATATCCGCGCCTGATCGAGTCTGCAGCGCTGACGCATGAGCCTCATCGCCTCGCATTTTACCTTTATGACCTGGCAAGTTTCTTCCACGGACACTGGAATAAAGGTAAAGACCAGCCGGAATTACGTTTTGTTAACGATAAAAACCGAGAATTGAGCATTGCCAGACTCGGGCTGGTGAATGCTGTCGCGAATGTTTTGAAGTCCGGACTTGCTCTTTTGGGAGCGGACGCACCTGACGAAATGCGATAACATATCACCATTATTTGCTCACAATACGCTGGCAAGAGCTGCAATGCGTAGATGGTGGAACACGTAATGGTCGAAAAAAATGTCGCGTATAACCGGGGCAACCGGTCCGAGGAATTCGCTGACAATGATCCTTTGGCAGAGCTGGCGCGTATCGTCGGCTTCGAGGATCGTCCTGCGCATGTGACGTCCCAGGCTACGCAGTCCGCTGCGTCGCCCGATGTCCGGCGCGAACCCGAATTCAATCTTGAAGACGAACTTCTGCGCGAGTTCGAGGTCTATGACGCGCCAAGCGCCGATCCGGTCGTTCTCGATCCGGCAAACGACGTGCGCGGCGGCATTCATGCCGGTGATTTCATGCAGCGCGTCGAATCCGTTTTCGCACGGCGCGAGCCGGAATTTGCGCCGGTCGAAGAGCCGCAGGTCAGGGAAGAGCCGCTTCCCGGCGCGGAGTTCGCCTATGCGCAGCAGGATGAGGGCGCACACGCCTTCGATATCCGCAATGATTTCCGTGATGATGCAGGCGCTGTCGCCGAAGTGTTCGACGTCCAGCCTCGCGAGCCACAGCCGGTAGCTTACGAAGAGCCGGTTTACGAGCAGGCCGCGTGGCAGCCGGAGCCATCCTTCGAGCCGCAGCAGGCCGAATGGCATGAAATGCCTGCGCTGCCTGCCGATATTTCCTCGAGCGCACAGCCCTATGCGCATGCCGAGGTCGCACAGGCTCCGACGTTCGATCTCGCCGACGAGGTCGAGCAGGCGGTTGCTGCAGAAGCGCCGGTGACGCCAGCGCCCGTTCAGCCGCATGTCGCTCCTTCCGTCCGCGCCCCGTCGCAGGTTGGCCGTTCGTCGCTGGAGTTCTCCGGCCTTCGTCTGCCGCTTGCCAATTTCGGCGCCCGTCGGGATGTGCCGGCTGCCGAACCGCGCCGTGTTGAGCCGACACCGGTTGCAGTTCAGGCACAGGATGCTGCAGCTACCTTCGCGCCTGTCGCCGAGGTTGCGGCCACGCCTTCCTCAGACCAGCTTTCGCCAATGGACGAGTTGATCTACGACGTCGCCAAATATTCCATTCCGACCCGCGCGCCGGAAGCTCCCGCCGCGCAGGAGCCTGTTGCTGCCGCTCCCGTTCGCAAGGAACCGGTTGTTGAAGCGGTTGCTCCGAAGCCTGTCGAAGCGCCTGTCATGGCCGATTTTGACGGTTTCAACGACGACGATTTCGAACTGGCCCTCGATGATCTCGATCTGGATCTCGACCTGTCGGAAATCGCTTCTATCGATGTTGTCTCTGAGCCGCAGCCTGTCGCAGTCGCACCGGCACCAGTCGTTGCTGCGCAGCCGAAGCCTGCGCCTGTCGCGCCGCCGATCCCTGTTCGGGTCGCCACGCCGCCGGCACAGCGTCCTGCCACTGTCACGGTTGCTGCCGCACCTGTTGTTGCTGCTGCAAGCCGCGTTGCTGCCCCGGCTCCTGTTGTTGCGGCGCCTGCGCCCGTTGCCGTAGCACCGGCTCCGCGTCCGGCAGCCCCTGTTGCCGCAGCACCGGCACCGCAAGTGGCTGAGCCCGCCTCGCTTGAAAGCCTGCCGTTTGATCCTTCGCAGATCGGCGAAACCGAGGAGCATCCGGAAACCATCACCGAGATGGATGTTCCGGAACTGCCGGTTGCCGCTTTCGAACCGAAGCCGGTTCGCCGTCAGGAAGAAGACCTCGACATCGACACTGAACTCGCGGCCCTGTTTGCGCCAGCAGTGACGGGTGGTCTTGATCGCCATAAACATGCCGAAGCCCGCGGAAACGCGCAGCAGGCACGTCCGGCCGCGCCGGCGCCGCAGGATGTCGACGAGTTCGAGCGCGCACTGGAAGAGGACTTCCGTCGCTCCATGCAGGAAGCCTCGGTGTCTCGCGGTAACCAGATGCAGGACGATGGTTATGCCGACCATCAGGCAGCTTATCGTGGTGAAGAAGAACGTTCCGGTCGCCGCTGGCTGATGCCGGTTGCGGCAGCCGTTGGCCTCGTGCTGATCGGTGGTGGTGTCTACGCTCTGATGTTCGGCGGTTCGTCGAGCACGGGCTCTGGCGGTGCGCCGGTCATCATTTCCGCCGACAACGATCCGACCAAAGTCGTTCCGGAAAATCCGGGCGGTCGTGTTGTCCCGAACCAGGACAAGGCCGTTTATGATCGCGTTGCCGGTGGCAGTGCTGCAGATCCGAAGCAGCCGTCGCTGATTTCCAGCAGCGAAGAGCCTGTCGATGTGGTTCAGCGTACGCTGATCCCCGAGCAGCTTCCGCTGGAAGGCGAAAACGACGGTGAAATGGAAGCTGCAGGTACGCCTGTTGGTGAAACCGAAGATCCGCGCCTCCTGTCTCCGCAGGAAAAGGCCGCACAGACGGAAACGGCTGCAACCCCAGGCGTTTCGCCGCGCAAGGTCCGCACGATGATCGTCAAGCCCGACGGCACGCTCGTTGCGCAGGAAATCGATGCTCCGGCAGCACCACAGCCGGCGGCTGACAAGGTTGCTGAGCTGGCGGCGCCGCCGGTCAACAATGCGGGTGAGGGTGCTCCGGCCGTGATCGCCGCATCGCGTGTTGCCGTTACGCCTGAACCGGCGCAGCCGCACACGCCTGCTGCAACGACGGCTCCGGCTGCCAACCAGAATGGCGCTCCTGTTCCGGCGGCTCGTCCGTCCGCTCAGCCTGCCAACGTGGTTGCGACCGTGACCAATCAGGGCAATGTTCGCCCGACGACGCCGGCAACGCCTGCGCAGCCGCAGGCCACGCAGCAGACGGCTGCGGCGACCCCGGCTGTCACGAACACGGCGTCTTCCGGTGGTTATTACGTCCAGGTTGCCTCCTTGCCGAGCCAGGCTGAAGCGCAGAAGTCCTACCAGAGCCTGTCCGCCAAGTTCGGTTCCGTCATCGGCGGCCGCGGCGTGGACATCAAGGCAGCCGAAATTGCCGGCAAGGGCACGTTCTACCGCGTCCGCATCCCGGCCGGTGACAAGAACGAAGCCGTAGCGTTGTGCGAACGCTACCGCGCTGCCGGCGGAAGCTGCCTCGTCGCACGCTGATACCAGACCCTTTCAAGACAAAAGCCGGGACCGACCACGCTCCCGGCTTTTTTGTGGCCTTCCTTCCCTTTCTGTTTCTTTTGCGGGCATGACATCATGACAGTTTCCAAAGCTATGATCCTTGGGTGCAGCGGTCTTGAACTGACGGCGGATGAAATCTCCCTTTATCGCGATGAGCGCCCCTGGGGCTTTATTCTGTTCGGTCGCAATATCGGCGAGCCGCAGCAGATTACCGATCTGGTTGCATCGATGCGTGACGCTATCGGCCGCCCGAATGCGCCGGTGCTGATCGATCAGGAAGGCGGACGTGTGCAGCGCATCAAGCCGCCGATCCTTCAGGCCTATCCGAACGCCCGCATTCTCGGTGAGATCTATGAGCGCGATCGCGAGACGGGATTGCGTGCGGCCTGGCTGATGTCACGCCTGCATGCCTTCGATCTGATGAGGTTCGGCATCAATGTCGACTGCCTGCCGGTGCTGGACGTACCGGTGGAGGGCGCCAGCAACGTCATCGGCAACCGCGCCTACGGTTACGCGCCTGAGATGGTTGCGGAGATGGGGCAGGCGGCCGCCAACGGCCTGAAGGCTGGCGGCATGCTGCCGGTGATGAAGCATATGCCTGGCCATGGTCGCGGCATGGTGGATTCGCATCATGAGTTGCCAGTTGTCGATGTTCCTCTCGATGAACTGGATCGTCACGACTTCGTGCCGTTCCGCGCCCTCCGACACGAATTGATGGCGATGAGCGCTCATCTCGTTTTCAATGCCGTCGATCGCGAACGCCCGGCCACCACTTCTGCCAAGGTCATCGACGAGATCATCCGTGGCCGTATCGGCTTCGATGGTCTGCTGATGTCGGACGACAGCTCTATGAATGCGCTCAAGGGCACGCTTGGCGAGCGGGCGGCGAATATTGTTGAGGGCGGCTGTGATATAGTCTTGCATTGCAACGGCGTGATGGGTGAAATGCTTCAGGTCGTGAAGGAAGTTCCCGTCCTTTCCGGCCGCGCCCTGGAGCGGGCACGCGCCGTCGAGATCGGCTTTACGGTGGCGGATGCAGCCGATGAGGCGGAACTGAGAGCCGAATTCAACGCCATGTGGGCCGTTTCCTGAAAAACAGTCGGCGCCATCTGGGTAGGGACGACAGGCCGGAAACCCGGCGGATGGAGCAATGGCGGCAGACAAGTCTCGCAATTCGACACCGATGGAGAAGCTCTGGCAGGATGTGACGCCAGAGCGGCTGACCGGCGAAGCTGCGTTTGTCATCGACGTGGCCGGCTTCGAAGGTCCACTCGATCTGCTGTTGCATCTTGCCCGGACCCAGAAGGTCGATCTGTCGCGCATCTCGGTGCTGGCGCTGGCCGAACAATATCTGCAGTTCGTCGAAAGCGCGCGTCGGGTGCGCATCGAGCTTGCCGCCGACTATCTGGTGATGGCGGCGTGGCTTGCCTTTCTCAAATCCAAGCTTCTCATTCCCCAGCAGGCCAAGGACGACGGTCCCTCGGGTGAAGAAATGGCCGCGACGCTGGCTTTCCGGCTGAAACGTCTCGAGGCGATGCGCGATGCGGCGGAGAAGCTCGTCAATCGCGACCAGCTGGGCCGCGATGTGTTTGCCCGCGGCGCCCCCGAACATATTCCGCATGTCAGCCGCTCCTCTTATGATGCAAGTCTCTACGACCTGCTCAGTGCTTACGCCAATCTCCGGCAACGTCAGGCCATCACCCAGGTCACGATTGAAAAACGCCAGGTCTGGTCCCTGGTGGAGGCCCGTGAGCTTCTGACCAGCCTTCTGGGCGATGTTGGTGAATGGACGGCACTCGATCATTATCTGCTGCGTTATGTGCCGGACCCGGCAATGCGCGTAACGGCGATTGCCAGCGCTTTTGCGGCCTCTCTGGAGCTGGTGCGTGAAGGTTCGCTGCAGATCCGGCAGGAGGGGGCGTTCCAGCCGATCTACGTGCGCAAGGGCGAGCGAGGCGGCGAGGCCGATGCAGCCGAAAGGACCAGGAATGACGTCTGAGCACAATACCGGCGATGAAACCGTTCTGATGACGGATGAGGTTGGCGACGACCCGGCGGTGTTTTCCGAGCGCCAGCTAAAAGAGGCCGAACGGATTGCCGAGGCGCTGGTGTTCGCCTCTGCCGAGCCGGTTTCGGAAGCCTTCATTGCCGAGCGCCTGCCGCGTGGCATGGACGTGGCGGCGCTGATGTGGAAGCTCAAGGTGTTCTACAATGGCCGTGGGGTCGGTCTCATTCAGGTTGGCGGCAACTGGGCGTTCCGCACCGCGGGCGATTTGTCCTTCGTGATCCGCACCGACGAGAAGGAACCGAAGAAGCTGTCGCGCGCAGCGCTCGAGGTTCTTGCCATCATCGCCTACCACCAGCCGGTGACCCGCGCCGAGATCGAGGAGATTCGCGGTGTGCAGACCTCACGCGGCACGCTCGATGTGTTGATGGAGGCGGGCTGGGTGCGGTTTCGCGGGCGCAGGCGCACCCCCGGTCGCCCGGTCACGATCGGAACGACGGTCGAATTCCTCGATCATTTCGGGCTTGAGGAGCTGCGCGATCTTCCAGGTCTCGAAGAGCTGAAGGGGGCAGGGCTGCTCTCCGGCCGCATCCCCTCCAATTTCGGCGTCCCGTTGCCGATGATGAGCGACGACCTGCGTGAAGACGAGGACCCGATCACCCAGCTCGATCTGGAAGAGCTCGGATTGCTGGCACCAAGCGGTGGCGACGGCGACGATTGATCGACTTGTGCTTCTGCACGGAAATTGTGCGGAAAAAGATTCTGCACACTCATTGTTGAAGAGGCGATTTGCTGTTTGAAAAACCACGTCAAACATCTTACATCGTCTGAAAGCGAAATTCAGGAGTTTCAGTTATGGGTTCTTTTAGTGTGTGGCATTGGCTAATCGTGCTGGTGATCGTTCTCGTCCTCTTCGGACGTGGCAAGATCCCGGAACTGATGGGCGATGTTGCAAAGGGCATCAAGAGCTTCAAGAAGGGTATCGCTGACGAAGATCAGACGCCGCCGCAGTCTACCGATGCAAATTCGAAGACTGTCGAGCACAAGGCTGACGAGATCAAGTAAGCAGGGTTTTCCCTGTTTGCTTTGAGATTGCCGAACCGGTTTCGGGAGCGTTTTGATGTTAGATATCGGCTGGAGCGAGCTTCTGGTGATTGCGGTCGTGTTGATCGTGGTCGTCGGACCCAAAGACTTGCCGCCCATGATCCGCGCCTTCGGCAAGACGATGGCGGGTCTTCGAAAGATGGCGGGTGATTTCCGCACCCAGTTTGATGAAGCCTTGAAAGAGGCCGACATGGACGACGTGCGCCAGACCATATCCGACGTCCGCAATCTCAATCCGACCAACTCGTTGCGCGACGCGATGAACCCGCTGCGCCAGCTTGGCAACGACATCAAGTCGGACCTGCAGAAAGCGGCGACGCCTGCCGCAACCTCTGCACCCGCGACGAGCGAGCCTGTTGCACCGCTCGTCAGCGTGCCGGAACCGGAGATGAAGCTGCCGGATACGCCTCCGGTCGTTCCGGTCGAGGCTGTCGGCCCGGCCACGTCGGCTCCTGCCGTCGCAACGGCATCTGAAGCTGCCGAGACCAAGCCGAAGCGCAGCCGCGCCAAGAAGACACCTGCTGCCGACACTGTCGCGACAGCAGATGTCACGGCACCAGCGGCTCCGGTTGCTGCAAAGCCGAAACGCGTTGCAGCAAAGAAGGCACCTGCAAGTGCAGAGACCGTTGCTGCCGCACCGAAGAAAGCCGCAGTCAAGAAGCCGGCTGCGCCAAAGGACGGCGTCAAGGCCGCCGCGGCAAAGGCGGTAAAACCAAAGGCTGCAAAGGCCAAGAAGGATGAAGCATGAGTGAGGAAATCGAGGATAAGCCACAGCCGCTTATCGAACACCTCATGGAACTGCGCACGCGACTGATGTGGTCGCTCGGTGCGTTCTTCGTTGCCTTCATCGCCTGTTTTGCCGTTGCCAAGCATCTCTTCAACCTGCTTGTCATTCCCTATAAGTGGGCGGTTCTGTGGGCTGGCCTGGACGTGACGAAATCGTCGCTGATCTACACGGCGCCGCAGGAATTCTTCTTCACGCAGATCAAGGTCGCCATGTTCGGCGCCATGGTCATCGCGTTTCCGGTTATCGCTTCGCAGCTTTACAAGTTCGTGGCGCCCGGCCTTTACAAGAACGAGCGTGCAGCATTCCTGCCGTTCCTGGTCGCATCGCCGATCCTGTTCCTGATCGGTGCGGCGCTTGTCTACTTCTTCTTCACACCCATGGTGATGTGGTTCTTCCTGGCCATGCAGCAATTGCCTGAGGACGGTGAAGTCGCAATTTCGCTGATGCCGAAGGTTTCGGAGTATCTCAGCCTCATCATGACGCTGGTGCTGTCTTTCGGTCTGGTTTTCCAGTTGCCTGTTGTAACGACCCTGCTTGCCCGTGTCGGCATTCTGACGAGCGACTGGCTGCGGGAAAAGCGCAAATTCGCCATCGTGCTTGCCTTCGTGGTTGCTGCGGTGCTGACGCCCCCCGATCCGATGTCCCAGATCGGTCTTGCGCTGCCTGCGATCATTCTCTACGAGATTTCCATCTACATGGCTCGACTCGTGGAGAAGAAGCGCGCTGCGGAATCCGCAACCACGGAGCTGGAAGAAACCTGAGGTTCAAGGCTCTTTCCGCTTCAACGACTTCTACACGCCGGGTCTTCGCCCGGCGTTTTGCTGACATATTGCCGGCGACGCAAACAACGGTCTGGAACGACGATGCACGACATTAAATGGATACGTGAAAACCCTGAAGCTTTCGATGCGGGCCTTGCTCGCCGTGGCGCCGAGCCTGCAGCCGCAGGCCTGATCGCTCTCGATGAGAAACGCCGTTCCGTCATCCAGTCCCTGCAGGACATGCAGTCGCGCCGCAACGCCGCGTCGAAGGAAATCGGCGCTGCGATGGCGCAGAAGAACGCCGAACTGGCCGAGAAGCTGAAGGCGGAAGTTGCCGCCATCAAGGAAAACATGCCGCGCGCCGAGGAGGAGGACCGTCAGGTCACCGCCGAGCTTAACGATGCCCTGTCGCGTCTGCCGAACATTCCACTTGAGGATGTTCCCGAAGGCAAGGATGAGCACGACAACGTCGTTGCCCGCGTTGTTGGCCAGAAGCCTGGCTGGAACCACGAAGCCAAGGAACACTTCGACATCGGCGAAGCGCTTGGGTACATGGATTTCGAGCGTGCCGCCAAGCTTTCGGGGTCGCGCTTTACCGTTCTGACCAGCCAGCTCGCTCGTCTGGAGCGCGCGCTCGGTCAGTTCATGATCGACCTGCACACCGGTGAGCACGGTTATACGGAGGTGTCGTCGCCGCTTCTGGTGCGTGACGAGGCGATGTTCGGTACCGGCCAGCTTCCGAAGTTCTCGGAAGACCTGTTCAGGACAACCGACGGTCGCTGGTTGATCCCGACGGCTGAGGTGACGCTGACCAACCTGGTTGCCGCCGAAATTCTCGACGGTGAAAAGCTGCCGCTGCGCTTTACCGCGCTGACGCCGTCCTTCCGTTCGGAAGCGGGCTCTGCAGGGCGCGATACGCGCGGCATGCTGCGCCAGCACCAGTTCTGGAAGTGCGAACTCGTTTCGATCACCGATGCGGAAAGCTCGATTGCCGAGCACGAGCGCATGACGGCCTGCGCCGAGGAAGTTCTGAAGCGTCTTGGCCTGCATTTCCGCACCATGACGCTGTGCACCGGCGACATGGGCTTCGGCGCGCGCAAGACCTATGACCTCGAAGTCTGGCTGCCGGGACAGAACACCTACCGCGAAATCTCGTCCTGCTCGGTCTGCGGCGATTTCCAGGGCCGTCGCATGAATGCGCGTTATCGCAGCAAGGACGACAAGGCCACGAAGTTCGTTCACACGCTGAACGGTTCGGGCACCGCTGTCGGCCGCTGCCTGATCGCCGTTCTCGAAAATTATCTGAACGAAGACGGTTCTGTCACAATTCCTGACGTGCTGCTCCCCTATATGGGCGGCCTGAAGCGGATCGAAAAAGCGGCCTGAGTTTCACGGTCAGTTTCCGATTCGTCATTCCGGCGTCGAGCCGGACCTGTCAGCCCATGCATTTGGGCTGACAAAGGGCATTCCCGCCGCGGTAAGGCTGGCGGGGAGGTTCGAAGCGCGAATGAAACGGGTTGCGGGGGATTGATATGCGGATTCTGTTGACGAATGACGATGGCATTCATGCCGAGGGTCTGGCGGTGCTGGAGCGGATCGCCCGCACGCTGTCCGACGATGTCTGGATCGTTGCGCCTGAAACCGATCAGAGCGGTCTGGCGCATTCGCTGACACTGTCCGAGCCGCTGCGGCTGCGCAAGGTTTCCGAGAAGCATTATGCGCTGCGCGGCACACCGACCGATTGCGTCATCATGGGCATTCGCGAAGTCCTGCCGGAAAAGCCTGACCTCGTTCTGTCCGGCGTCAATGCCGGTGCCAACATGGCCGATGACGTGACCTATTCAGGCACGATCGCCGGTGCCATCGAAGGCACGTTGCAGGGCGTTCGCTCCTTCGCGCTCAGCCAGGCGTTCAACCATGCCGAAGGCAGTGTCACGCCTTGGGAGGTCGCCGAGACCTATGCGCCGGATCTCATCCGCAAGCTGATGAATGTCGACCTGCCTGACGGGACATTCCTCAACCTCAATTTCCCGAATTGTGCACCGAAAGACGTGCAGGGCGTTTCCGTAACCGGGCAGGGTAAGCTCGATTTCGGTCTGACCGTGGAAGAGCGCAAGGACGGTCGCGGTTTTCCTTATTACTGGCTGCGCTTCGGCGAGCGTCTCGGCACCTTCCGCGAAGGCACGGATATCCACGCTTTGAAACACGGCAAGATTTCGGTCACACCGTTGAAGCTTGACCTGACGGACTACACGGTCAAGGATCGTGTTGCACAGGCACTGGGATTCGGAGTCGCCGATTGAAATCTGCAATGGTCGAAAAGGAAGGTTTTGCTGCTCTCGTGCTTCGGCTGAGGGGCGAGGGGATTTCCGACCTCGATCTCCTGACGGCTGTGGAACAGACCCCGCGTTCCAAATTCGTGCCGGCACAATTCGCCGCCGATGCCTATTCCACCCGCACGATCCCGCTTGACTGCGGTTCCTTCATGGAAGGGGCTGACATGGCAGTGAAGATACTTGCCCGCCTGCAATTGAAGCCGGGACAGCGCGTTCTGGAAATCGGCACGGGCAGCGGCTTCATGACGGCGATCATGGCGCGGCGTGTCGAGCGGGTTTTCTCGCTCGAGCGTTTCAAGACGCTGGTTCAGGCGGCGCAGAACAATCTCGACGACCTCTCGATTCGCAATGTCGTCATCCGCCAGGCGGATGGCAGCAATGGGCTCGTGGGTGAGGGTACGTTCGACCGAATCGTTTCGACGGCGGCGTTCACCACCATGCCCCGGTTTTTCGCGGAGCAGATCGTCTCCGGCGGCATGATGATTGCGCCCGTCATTACCGAAGACGAGCGCTGTGTCATGACGCGCTTTTCCAAGACCGGCAGCCGATTCGAGCGGGAAGAGCTGTTCGAGACGCCATATCTGCCTCTGGCAACCCACATTGCGCGTCATTTGTGACAAAATGAAATTTTCGAAGACGGTTCATGTCTGTCTTCGAATGTGCTGATTTACCTCAAGCTTCTGATTTTCAATCATATTGTTGTTTCTTCGTGGCACATGTCGTGTTCGACATGGTTATCGAAGTGTCAAAAAAGCGCCAAACGGCTTAACGTTTTAACGGCGTGGTAACACTAACGCGCTTTAATCATCTCCATAGACGCATGGCTTTCCTGTTCGGGAAAGATGCCTTGCAAAGAATGAAGTTGCGCCGGATCGATCGTGATGCGGCGGGTTGGCGTCAGTGTAGATCGAGTCATGCGTATGAGTAATTCGTCTCAAATCGGAAAATCAGTCGCAAAAATGTTCGCAGCGGCATTGCTGGCAAGCGTCGCAACGGGCTGTAGCTCGGATGCATCGCGGTTCAGCGGCCTCTTCTCCAGTGGACCGGACCAGATGACGACGGCATCTATCCCTAACCGACAAGGCGCAGGTGCGTACGGGCAGGTTCCCGTGCCGCAGGGCGACATGAATGGCGGTTATGCTTCGGCTCCGCAGGGTGGTTATGCCAACCAGAACATGGCCTCCAATTCGGGCATGGGTGGTCAGGCCTATCCGCAATCCGGCGGTTATGGTGGTGGCGTTCAGCCGTCGATGGCCCGTTCGGCCTCCGCATCGCCGGTCCAGCGTTCGGAACTCTCCGCGCCTGGTGCTCCTGCGAGCCGCGAACCTTCAACCCGCAGCGAAGCGATGGCGCAGCCGTTCCCGTCGGCTGCTCCCAAGGCCGCCCAAACTCTGGCGCCGCCAACCCAGCAGGCTGCGGTACGTCCCGATAACATCACCACGTCCACCATCAAGGCGGACAATAACGGCTGGCACACGGATGGTGCATCGTCGGTGACCCTGCGTGCCGGTGAAAACATTAAGACGCTATCCAACCGCTACGGCGTTCCGGAAAAGGAGTTGCTGCGCGTCAACGGTCTGAAGAGCGCTTCGGCAGTACAGCCTGGTCAGTCGATCCTCATTCCGAAGTTCGGTCAGTCCCGCAATCCGGCCAAGGCCGCTGCTGACAACATCGCGCTGAACGGCAATGGCGATCAGCCGACGCCGCTTCGTACGCCGGATCAGAATGTTGCCGTTCTGCCGTCGCAGGGCGCTGCCCGTGACAAGGTTTCTGCTGAAAACGGCAAGCTGACACCTCCGGGTGGCAAGCCGCTGCCTCCAGCTGGCGGTTACAAGGTTCAGCCGGGCGACAGCCTCGCCAAGATCGCCCGTGAAAACGGTGTTTCGGTTGCAGCGCTCAAGGCCGCGAACGGCATTTCGAATGAAAACATCCGCGTCGGTCAGACCTTGACTATGCCGGGTGCCGCGACTGACTCGATCAAGACGGCGTCGGTCCCTGCCAAGGAAGCCGCACCTGCCAAACCGGTCGAAACCGCATCTGCCAAGCCCGAGCCCTACAAGGCACCGGCTGCTGCTGCCGCACCTTCGGCTCCGGCTGCTTCGGCAAGTGTCGCCGACATCGAGAAGAAGACCGACGTTGCCTCCATCGCTCCGGAATCCACCGGCATTGGCAAGTATCGCTGGCCCGTCCGTGGCGCCGTCATCAACAGTTTCGGCGACAACGTCGATGGCAGCCGCAACGATGGTATCAATATCTCGGTTCCCGAGGGTACGCCGATCAAGGCAGCCGAAAACGGTGTGGTTATCTACGCTGGTAACGGCCTGAAACAGCTCGGCAACACCGTTCTGGTTCGCCATGACGACGGTAAGGTCACCGTTTACGGCAACGCCGCCAATCTGGACGTTCAGCGCGGTCAGAAGGTCCAGCGTGGCCAGACAATCGCCACCTCCGGCATGACCGGCAGTGCAAAGCGTCCGCAGGTTCACTTCGAGGTTCGCAAGGATGCGACGCCTGTGAACCCATCAGGTTTCCTTGAATAGGTATTGCGTCTCAAGGAATGAAGAAGCCGGGTCAAAAGCCCGGCTTTTTCATTTTGTGGCATCGTGTTCTGTCAAATGGCGCGTGTCGGAAATCGTCCGAACCAAGCTCATGGCCTGACAAGGCCGACCGTCTTTTCGATGAAGTCGGCGATCGTGTTCGTGTCGTCGAGATCGAAGACAGGAAGCGCGCTATCGGTGACCGGATGGTCGGCGGCAATGGCGATGATGTGTGGATCGGTCGGTGCCAAAGGCTCAGACTTGGCCGCTTCCAGACGCCGGGCCTCGATCTTAGGCACCGGCTCGTATTTGTAGCCTTCAATCAACACCAGGTCGCATGGTTCGATCCGTCCTAGAATGTCTTCGAAAGAGGGTTCCGGCCCACCGCGCAGCTCATGCATGATGGCAAAACGCGTGCCGGAGACGATGGTGACCTCATGCGCGCCGGCCTGTCGGTGTCGCCAGCTATCGGCACCGACCTTATCGATATCGAAATCATGATGGGCGTGCTTGATGGTCGAAACCTTGTAGCCTCGGGCGGTGAGTTCGCTGACAATGCGCACTGCAAGTCCGGTTTTTCCGGAGTTCTTCCAGCCGGCGATACCGAAGACTTTTTGTCCGCTCACTGTTCGATGCTCTCGAGATAGGTCCGGGCGAGGGCAAGTTCATCCGGCGTGTTGATGTTGAAGAAGGGATCGATACTGCCATTCACCGTTTCAAGCGGTGGGAAGGATACGCCGATCGTCACATGGCGGGCAAGATAGGCGCGGATGCGCCGGTTCTTCTCATCCTGCAGCCATTCTTCCAGATCGTCTGCCAGCGCAACCGGCCAAAGGGCGAAGACCGGGTGAACCTGACCGCCGGAGGCGGCGATGACGATCTCGTTGTCGCCGGCAACATGTTCTGCGAGGCGGTTTGCCAGATCCTGCGGGAAGAACGGGCTGTCGGCGGGCGCGGTGAGAAAATGGCTCTTGCCGGTTGCAGCAGCCTTGAAATAGCGCATTCCGGCCAGAACACCCGCCAGTGGGCCGGCGTGGCCGGTTATCGTATCCGGGAGCACCGGCTTTCCGAACTGGTCTGCCCAACCATTTGCGGCGTTGACGGCGACGTCCGAGACCTGCGGTGTCATGCGTCGCAACACATGCGCCAGCAGCGGCTCACTCCCAAGCATGACTGTCGCCTTGTTGGCGCCCATGCGTCTGGAAAGTCCGCCAGCGAGAACAAGACCGGGAAAACGTTCAGCTACGGACATTGTGTTTCTTTTCCCCAACGCGGATGAACCAGGTGGTTATGAATGCGATGATGCCGGTTACCAGCATCACCAGAAGCAGCGGCCATGTGCCTGCTTCCTCTGACAGGACTGCCGATGCAAGGACCGAAAGTGCGGCGCCGCCACCAATCGTCATGGCGCCGCCGAGGCCGGAGGCTGAACCGGCAAGATGCGGCTGGACGCTGACCATGCCGGCATTGGCGCTGGGTAATGTCACGCCATTTCCGACGCCGATCAGCGCCAGCGGTACGAAGAAGACATAGGCGCTGTGAATGCCGATGCCGGTCAGTGCTATTGCGGCCAGAATGCCGGCAAGACCGATGACATTGCCCGACAGCATCATGATGGTGATGCCGATGCGGCTGGCGTAACGGCCGGAAATGAAGTTTCCGATCATATAGCCTGTTGCCATGAAGAAGAATTGCAGACCGAGCATGGCCGGTGAGAGGCCGTAAATCACGCTGCCAACGAAGGGGGCGCCGCCGAGAAAGGAAAAGAACATGCCCGACGAGAAGGTCGATGTCAGTGCGTAACCCCAGAAAAGCGGGGAGCGCAACAGCTCCGGCCAGGCATGGAACTGCTCGGAAAAACTGGTGGATTTGCTGTCGTTGGTCTCGCCAAGGTCGAACCAGGCCAGCGCCAGGATGACGACGCCGAGGATGGCGAGAAGCGCAAAACTGGCCTGCCAGCCGGAGACATCGTTGAGGATGCCGCCAATCGTCGGGCCGATCATCGGCACGACCGACATGCCCATGGTGATGTAGCCGATCATCGAGGCGGCCTGTTCCATCGGCACCATGTCCCTGACTATGGCGCGGGCCAGCACGAAAGCCGAGACGATGGCCGCCTGTGCAACACGACCGGCCATGAATACGCCTGTGGTGGTGGCAAACCCGCAGACCACCGTGGCGAGGATCATGATGGCGATGCTGACGAGCATGACCGGGCGTCGGCCAAAACGGTCGGAGAGGGGGCCTATAACGAGTTGCAGGCAGGCGGTGGCAGCGAGATAACCGGATACGGCAAACTGCATGACCGCGTAGTCGGTTTCAAAATAGACGGCCATGGCCGCAAGCGACGGCAGGAAGACGTTCATGCACAGCGCTGCGACGCCCGCGATGATGACCAGCGTGAGAATGTGGGGCGGTGTCGTCCTGTCCAGGAAACGGCCGGTATTCACGTCACTCTCCCGCTTCTTCCGCGCGCATGGATCTCGTTACGTGAGGTTCCGTAACGGAAGCCGGCCTGACGGTTGGCGGCTCGGTCGGTGTGACGGCCGAACGCTTGGCAAGTTGCGACCGGTTGCGCTTGCTTTCGCGGTAGAATGTATAAAGACCTGAGCCGATGACGATGGCCGCCCCAACGATCGTCCAGGAATCTATGCGTTCGTTGAAGAAGAAGATGCCGATCATGAAGCCCCAGAGGAGGCTGGTGTAACGGAATGGCGCCACAAAGGAGATTTCTCCGGTGCGCATGGCGACGATAATCGCCTGATAGCCGATCAGAACCAGCACCGCCGAACCGGCAAGGTGAGAAATGATCCAGCCATTCATCGGTTGCCAGCCGCCGAAAGGCTGAATGAGCAGGCCGCCCATCGCCATGTTCACGAATGCTGTGATGACGGTTACGGCAAGCGAGGGGACATCGGCATACATCTTGCGCGTCAGCAGATCGCGGGCGGCGGTGACGGCAAGCGATGCGACGACCAGCAATGCGCCGAAGGTGAAGCCATCCGGGCCGGGGCGCAGGATGACGAGGACGCCGAGAAAACCGACAATGATTGCCAGCCAGCGCCGCCAGCCAACCGGCTCGCGCAGGAACAGGGCCGCCCCAAGCGTCACCACCAGCGGCAGCGATTGCAGGATTGCCGAGGCATTGGAGAATTCGATGAGACCGAGTGCGGTCAGATAGAGGACGGCGGCTGTCACCTCGCAGAGACAGCGGAGGATGATGATTGGCCGCAACAGTGTCTTCAGCGGGCGCAAGGCGCCAAAATGACGTGCGGCAAAATAGACGAGGATCGCGGTCATGATGCCGCGAACGAACATGATCTGGCCGGTGTTGATGTAAGGGGTGACGGATTTCGTCAGCGCGTCGTTGGCTGTAAAGCTCGCCATCGCAACCGCCATAAGCAGGGCGCCGCGGGTGTTGTCCGTCAATGCCATTCCATCTTGTCCTAGACCATGCGCAGCCGTTCGTCGGTCTGGCTCAGCAGCGACTTCTCACTGCAAAAAGGCCACGACTCCGCATTCCTCCACCGTTCAGACGTGACACGGTCCGGATGTCATTTCAACCGTTTATATCTGGGGGTCGCGAGAAAGAAGCGCCTGTTGGCGCCTAACCGCCGGTTACGCTCATATGACGCGCAACAGCGGGGCGTTTATGGGTGCGATCGATGATGAAATCGTGCCCCTTGGGCTTGCGCAGGATGGCTTCATCAATCGCTCTGGAAAGATAGCCATCATCGTCGGAAGCCCGGAGTGCGGTGCGCAGGTCTGCGGCATCGTCCTGCCCGAGACACATATAGAGCGTGCCGGTGCAGGTCAGGCGAACGCGATTGCAGCTTTCGCAGAAATTATGCGTCATCGGCGTAATGAAACCGAGCCTGCCGCCGGTCTCGCTGACCGTGACGTAACGTGCCGGACCGCCCGTCTGGTAATCGTTGTCGGTCAGGGTGAACTGTTGCTCGAGAGACGCCCTGAGTTCGGACAGCGGCAGATATCGGTCAGTGCGATCTTCCTCGATCTCGCCCATCGGCATGGTTTCGATCACAGTCAGGTCCATGCCGCGTGCATGCGCAAAGCGCATCAGTTCTGGAATTTCGGCCTCGTTGAAATCCTTCAACGCCACTGCGTTGAGCTTCACCTTGATGCCGGCGGAGAGCGCTGCGTCGAGCCCCTCCATGACCCGGCCGAGATCGCCCCAGCGGGTGATCTGGCGAAACTTGTCGGCGTCGAGCGTGTCGAGCGAGACATTGATGCGCCTGACGCCGCAATCGGCCAGTTCGGCTGCGAATTTGGAAAGCTGCGAGCCGTTGGTGGTCAGCGTCAGTTCTTCAAGTGTGCCTGCATGGACGTGACGGCCGAGATTGCGCACCAGTTCCATGATGTTCTTGCGCACCAGCGGTTCGCCACCGGTGAGGCGCAGCTTTCGCACGCCGCGCGCCACGAAGACGGAACAGAGACGATCGAGCTCTTCCAGCGTCAGAAGATCCTTCTTGGGCAGGAAGGTCATGTGCTCTGCCATGCAATAGGTGCAGCGAAAGTCGCAACGGTCGGTCACGGAGACGCGCAGATAGGTGATCGCGCGCCCGAATGGGTCTACCATCGGTGCGGTTGTTTCCGTCAGGGACTGCGCTTTATCGAGCGATCCGAGGAAGCCGTTCACGTGTCCGTCTCCGTTCGCCAAACATGTTTAGAAAATCTCTTGGCGTTCATTAGGATGTAGTGCCTTGCCTATCGTTGGGCAAGCTCGTAATTCTCGCGCAAAAGCCACTGCTTCGGAAGTGAAAAATGAGTGATGTCTGGCCGATAGAACTGCGTGTGTCGAAAGACCGGAAGGAACTGACCGTCTCGTTCGATGACGGAACCGCCTTTCGGCTGAGCGCGGAAATGCTGCGCGTCCTTTCTCCGTCGGCGGAGGTGCAGGGACACGGGCCGGGGCAGAAGGTCACGGTTCCCGGCAAGCGCAACGTCACAATTCGCGCCCTTTCGGCGACCGGAAACTACGCCGTCCGGATCGTTTTTGACGATGGCCACGACAGCGGCATCTTCACATGGAGATACCTGCGCGAACTCGGAGAGACGGGTGACGCACTGTTTCAGTCCTATGAACGGGAACTGGCGGAAAAAGGCTTGAGCCGGTAACGGCAATCCCGTTAGAACACATCAAGGGTGTTGAGAGAGGCATGCTTCGGAAAACCGGGGTCTTCGCCTCCTTTGCTTCGGACTTTCTTGAACTTTGACGGCAATTCGACGAGGGGCGACACCCTCGTCCTGCATTTGATACGGGGTGGCGCGTGGCGGTCGAAGCGAACGGAAATGATCTGGCTCAGGTGGTCGTGCTTTTGGCTGCCGGCGTTGTGGCCGCGCCGATTTTCAAGCGGATCGGACTTGGCTCGGTTCTCGGCTATCTTGCTGCCGGTCTTGTCGTGGGCCCCTATGGTCTCGGTTTCTTTTCCAATTCGCAGGCCATTCTCCACATCGCCGAACTTGGCGTGGTGATGTTCCTGTTCATCATAGGCCTTGAAATGCAGCCGTCACGGCTGTGGTCGATGCGCAAGGATATATTCGGGCTCGGCGCACTTCAGGTGCTCGTATGCATGGCCGGCCTGACGCTGATCGGCATCGCGCTTGGCTTTCCGATCATTCCATCCTTCGTTGCCGGAACGGGTTTCGTGCTGACGTCGACCGCGATCGTCATGCAGATGCTTCAGGAACGCAACAGCATGTCCAGTCTCAAGGGGCAGCGGATCATTGCGATCCTGCTGTTCGAGGATCTGGCCATCGTGCCGCTTCTGGCGCTGGTTGCCTTCCTTGGTTCAGGCGGGGAGGAGGTTACGGCCTCCGAGCGCTGGGTTTCTGTCGGTATTGCGCTCTCCGCCGTTGGAGCACTCATTCTGGCGGGCCGTTACCTTCTCAATCCGTTCTTCCGGCTTCTGGCCGCCTCCGGCGCGCGTGAAGTGATGACCGCGGCAGCGCTTCTGGTGGTGCTGGGATCAGCGCTTCTGATGCAGGTCAGCGGCCTCTCCATGGCGATGGGTGCGTTTCTCGCCGGTGTCCTTCTTTCGGAATCCTCTTTCCGCCACCAGCTCGAGGCTGACATCGAGCCATTCCGCGGCATTCTGCTCGGGTTGTTTTTTCTCGGCGTCGGCATGGCGATCGATATCGGCGTGATCGGTGCGAACTGGCAGCTCGTTGTGGTCAGCGTTGCCGGTTACATGTTGCTGAAGGCGTTCCTGATTTACGGCGTTGCGCGTGCGCTTGGCACGACGCGCCGCGAAAGCCTGGAGCGGGCGGTACTGATGGCGCAGGGCGGCGAATTTGCATTCGTGCTCTATTCGGCGGCGGTCAACGCCGGCGTGCTCGACCGCGAATCCAACGCCATCCTGACGGCAACGATCATCATTTCCATGGTGCTGACGCCGCTAATGGTCATCCTGCATGACCGTATCGTTCCCAAGGCCGCTCCCAATACCGACGATCTCGATATGCCGGAAAATGTCGAAGGCAGCATCCTGCTGATTGGCTTTGGCCGCTTCGGCCAGATCGTCAGTCAGCCGCTTCTGGCGCGCGGTTACACATTGTCGTTGATCGACAGGGACGCCGATTTCGTCCGTGATGCGGCGGAGTTCGGTTTCAAGGTCTATTATGGCGATGGTTCGCGGGCGGAAATTCTGCATGCCGCCGGCGCCGGAACGGCGCGTGCCGTGCTGATCTGTGTCGATGACAAGGAAGCGGCGATCCGTATCGCCGAAATCGTCAAGCACGAGTTCCCGCTAATTCCTGTTCTGGCCCGCGCCTTCGACCGTGGCCATGCCATCGATCTGCTGAAGGCCGGGGTGGACTACCAGATCCGCGAAACACTGGAATCGGCGCTGATTTTCAGCGGTGAGGTGTTGACTGCCATGGGCGAGGACCAGGAGGATGCGGTGCGTCTTGTCGAGGAGTTCCGCGATAGGGACGCAGAGCGCTTTGCCATGGAAATCGTTGGCGGTATCTATGCCGGGCGTTCGCTGATCCGTGGCAATGCCCAGCCTGCCGATCTCGTTGCCGCCCGCACTGCGCGCGAGCGTGCCGAACGGGAAAAGGTGGAGCAGGACGAGGAGTAAGCGGGCTGTTGTTCTCCTGAAGGGGGCATGGTCTGATGTCGATGAGGGAAGAGGGCAGATGACGATTATTCGTAGCGTCGAGGAATTGAAGGCCATCTATGACGGCGTGACCGAAGCATCGGTTGCCAAGGTAACGAGCGCACTGACCGCCGAATATCGTCAGATGATCGAGGCATCGCCCTTTGTGGCTTTGGCGACGGTTGGACCCGAAGGCATGGACTGCTCACCGCGCGGCGACAGGCCGCAGGCTGGCGACGGTGTCGTGCGCATCGGGGATGAAACGACACTGCTGCTTCCCGACTGGCGCGGCAACAACCGCGTCGACTCGCTGATGAACATCGTGCGCGATCCGCGTGTGGCGCTGATGTTCCTGATCCCCGGTTCCAATACGACGATGCGGGTCAATGGTACGGCTGTGGTTTCCGTCGATCCAGACCTGCTGCAGAGTTTTGAGATGGATGGCAAGCATCCGCGCACCGTGATCGTCATCACCATCGGCGAGGTTTATTTCCAGTGTGCACGTGCGCTCATGCGCTCCGAACTTTGGAACCCCGAACATTTTGTCGATCCGGCCTCCTTGCCAACGCCCGGCACCTTGCTGAAGGCCGCAAAGGCAAGCTTCGATCAGGAAACCTACGATCGGGAATGGCCGGTGCGCGCCGCAAAAACGATGTGGTGACATCGTGGTGACGCCAAAATAGAGGAAAGGCCGCTTTCGCGGCCTTTTTTATCAGCTCGTTTGGCGTTCCAGCCTTTATTTCTTGTAGATCAGCCAGTTCTTGCCGACGTAGTTCTTCTGCATGCCCTCTTCAAAAAAGACGGTGCGATTACGGCCCGTTTCCTTGGCATGGTAGAGGGCCGTATCGGCATGGGCGTAGAGCTCGCCTGGATTGTCCGCCTGGGCAGCCGACGCGAAGCCGATCGAAATCGTCACCGGGCCGTAATCGATGCCTGACTTTGAGTGACGGAATGGCGTGCTTTCCAGCGCAAGGCGGATGCGTTCGCAGGCCACCATGACTTCTTCAGGCGTATTGCCATCCAGAATAATGGCGAATTCCTCGCCGCCGCTTCTGGCAACAAAACCATCCTTGCGCACATTGGCGCGAATGACGGAAGCGACAGTTGCCAGGATCTTGTCACCAACCGGATGACCAAAGGTGTCGTTGATCTTCTTGAAGTGGTCGATATCCAGCAGGGCGAGCGTCGTGTAGTTCAGTCCGAGAGAGCTGTCATAGATGCTGGCAAGCCGATCGTCGAAAGCACGACGGTTGGAAAGCCGTGTCAGGGAGTCGGTGTTGGCGATGCGCTTGTATTCGTCCAGCTCCAGACGAACCTGATGCATTTCCTCCGCATGGCGGTTGACGTCGTTGACGGCCTTTTCGCCATCGACAAGCTTTGTTCCTGTAGCCTCTGCCAGAAGGGCAATGGCGTTTTTCAGGATGTTGGTGCTGGTCGCGTTCTTGTCATCGATGCGCTGGCGCGTCTCGCCAAGAATTCTGTTGTAGTTCTCGATCGAGGATTGTTCGCGACGCAGCGTGTTCAACAGGGCTTCCAGCTCCTGGCGCACGCGCTCCTGCACGTCGTCGATCAGTCTGACAGCGCTGGTGTCGAAGTAGTGCGCGCATAGATCGTCCAGCTCTTCCTGCGTTGCCCGGCTGCCGAGTGCCGTGAGATCTCTCGTCAAGGCCGGGTTGGAGCCGATATAGGCTTCGTAAAAAAGCTGGTAGTTACGCGGAATTGGCGAAACGCCCATGCTGCGCATCGCATAGGTGATCTGCGCGGCGATATCAGGCCCCGTCGCCTTCGGCGTGGATACCGTGTTCATCAAGGAACTCCAGTGAGTCTGCTTACTTTAGAGATTATTGTTAGGAAACTTGTTTTGAAAAGCCTAATTTACAGCGAAGTAATTTTTGTTCACTGAATTTATCTTTCGGAATTTGTACTTATTTGACAACGTATAGGTTTTCAAATTTCTTTTCGTTCTTTGGTCGTTTTTCTTTATCATGCGTTCCGACAGGTCGTCCGGTTGCAATTGTTCAACAATGCAAGTCTTGCCGTGGACGAAGCTTTGCGGTGGGAGCGCCCACTTACACCGGAACGGCCGCATACAACAGAGTGTTCTTTGCGCCGATGATATTTTAAACGATATTATTGGGAAATTTCACCGGCGTTACTGCCGCAGGCAGGTGACATCGTCGGAATGTTTCAGACGTTCTGGGCCCGGAAGCGAATGATCGGGCATTGCGAACCTGTCGCAAGCTCAGGCGCATTGGGTGGACGAACGATCAGGCAGTCGGAATGGGCGAGG
The DNA here is from genome assembly GCA_025559845.1 of Agrobacterium tumefaciens. Classification (NCBI taxonomy): domain Bacteria; kingdom Pseudomonadati; phylum Pseudomonadota; class Alphaproteobacteria; order Hyphomicrobiales; family Rhizobiaceae; genus Agrobacterium; species Agrobacterium tumefaciens. The sequence goes on along the minus strand of CP048469.1, from coordinate 1,673,676 downwards.
ATCTTCATCATCGACGAATCCTGCTTGGTATAGGCTTCGGCAACTGTTTCCTGTCCATCATCGACGATCAGCCGGGCGCGAACATAGTCCTGACGGTGATCGTTTGCCTTGAGCGCGGTTGCGGTCGTCGAGACGCCCATTCGCGGCATGGGGGCAAGACGGGCGATCTTGCGAACCAGCGGCTCCAGGAACAGCAGGCTGCAGACAAGGCTTGCCACGGGATTTCCCGGCAGGCCGAGAACCTGCATGTCGCCGATCGCCCCCACCATCAACGGCTTTCCGGGCCGCATGGCAATGCGCCAGAAATCGAGCTGCATGCCTTCGGCCTTCAAGGCGGCCTGCACAAGATCATGGTCGCCGACAGATGCGCCGCCAAGTGTCACGAGAACATCCGCCTTTGCGGCGATTGCCTTGCTGATTGCCGCACGGATCAAGGCATCGTCGTCAGGAATGATGCCGAGATCGAGAACGTCCGCGCCTGCATTTTTGGCAAGGGCCGAGACACCGAATGTGTTTGAGGCAATGATCTGAGCCGGGTTCGGGCTGCTTCCGGGCGGTAACAGTTCGTCGCCGGTGGCGAGGATGGCGATCAGCGGCTTGCGGTAGACGGCAAGTTTCGCGTGGTTCATCGCCGCCGCAACCGTCAGTGCGGTGAAATCGAGCTGACGCCCGGCTGCAAGAACGGTTTCACCTTCGGCAAAATCCTGCCCGCGCTGGCGAATATGTTGTCCGACCCTGACTTCGAACGTCGTTCGAATCCTGTTCTCGTCGAGACGGTCGGCGTCTTCCTGAATGAGAATGGCGTCTGCACCTTTCGGCACGGGCGCGCCGGTGAAGATGCGTACGGCTTCGCCATGGCCGAGCGTTCCCTCAAATGCATGTCCGGCGGCAGCCTGGCCAATGACGGTCAGAACGGAGCCGATGGCCGGGGCATCAGCGGCGCTGAGCGCATAACCGTCCATGGCCGACGCATCGAAAGGTGGCTGGGTGAGAAGGGCAGGCAGATCGGCAGCCAGAACCCGACCGTCGCACGCCGACAGCGGCAGCAACTCGCTTTCCGTAACGGGAGACGCCGCATCCAGAAGGCGGGCCTTGGCATCGTCAACGGGCAGCAGCGGTTTCATCAGGGTTCCTCGCGCCGGAAATCGCCGGATTTTCCGCCGCTTTTTTCAACGAGGCGAATGTTGATGATTTCCATCGCCTTGTCGGCGGCTTTCGCCATGTCGTAGATCGTCAGGCAGGCGACGGAGACGGCAGTCAGCGCCTCCATCTCTACGCCGGTTTTTCCCGTCAGCTTCGCCATCGCCTCGACGCGCAGGCCGGGCAGGGCGCTGTCTTCGGTGATGTCTACCGCCACCTTGGTCAACATCAGCGGGTGGCACAACGGGATGAGACTGGCGGTCTGTTTGGCAGCCATGATGCCGGCCAGCCTTGCCGTACCAATGACATCACCTTTCTTGGCGTTGCCTTCGCGGATCAGGGCAAGTGTTTCCGGCTTCATTTTTACGAAACCTTCGGCGATGGCGACACGGACCGTTTCGGCCTTGTCGCCAACGTCGACCATATGCGCCTCGCCGGACGCATCGATATGGGTCAGCTTGCCGTCGCCGCTCATTCTGCGGCCAGAACGCCGGTCTTGCCTGTTAGCAACGCCACGGTTGCCGCCGTCACGTCGTCCTTGCGCATCAGGCTTTCGCCAACCAGGAAGGTGCTGATGCCGCTCTTTTCGAGACGCTTGCAATCCTCGAAGGTGAAGATGCCGCTTTCACCCACCAAAAGCTTGTCGGCGGGCACGAGACCGGCCAGCTTCTCGCTGGTTTCGAGGCTGACCTCGAAGGTGCGCAGATTGCGGTTGTTGATGCCAAGCATCGGCGAGGACAGCTTCAGTGCCCGTTCGGTCTCCTCGGCGTCGTGCACTTCCACCAGCACATCCATGCCGAGCGCGAGCGCTTCGTCTTCAAGGCGTTTCGCGTCATCGTCCGACAGTGAGGCCATGATCAGCAGAATGCAGTCGGCGCCCCAGGCGCGGGCTTCATGCACCTGGTAGGTGTCGAACATGAAGTCCTTGCGCAGTGCCGGCAACGCGCAGGCATTGCGTGCCGCGGTCAGGAATTCCGGTGCACCCTGAAAGCTTGGCGTATCGGTCAGGACGGAGAGACAGGCAGCGCCACCAGCTTCATAGGCTGCGGCGAGCGCCGGCGGATTGAAGTCCGGACGGATCAGGCCCTTGGACGGGCTTGCCTTCTTGATCTCGGCAATCAGCCCGAACTTGCCTTCCGCCTGCTTTGCCCGCAACGCCTTGTAAAAACCGCGCGGTGCGGTCTGGTCTGCGGCCATCGCCTTCAGTTCCGCAAGCGGCACCTTTGCCTTGGCAGCGGCGATTTCTTCCAGCTTGTAAGCTTCGATCTTCTTCAGAATGTCGCTCATGGTGCGGCTCTCATTCCTCGTTGGAAACGGCGACCAGGCGGTCGAGTGCGGCGGCAGCCTTGCCGTCATCGAGTGCAGCGGATGCGATCTTCATGGCATCGCCAAGCGTTTCCGCCTTGCCGGCGATCACCAGCGATGCGGCAGCGTTGCAGAGCGAAACGTCGCGATAGGCGTTGCGCTTGCCGGAGAGAACTTCGCGCAGGGCAGCCGCGTTGGCAATGCCGTCGCCGCCCTTCAGGTCGTCCATTTTCGCTACGTCGACACCGAAGTCCTTCGGCGTCAGATCAAAGGTGCGGATCTTGCCGTTTTCCAGTGCTGCAACATGGGTGACACCTGTGGTGGTCACTTCATCCATTCCATCGCCATGGACAACCCAGATGCTTTCCGAACCGAGGTCACGCAGCACTTCGGCCAGCGGCACCAGCCAACGGGGCGAGAAGACGCCGAGCAGCTGGCGTTTTGCGCCTGCCGGGTTGGACAGCGGGCCGAGCAGGTTGAACACCGTGCGTGTGCCAAGCTCGACGCGGGTCGGACCGACATGGCGCATGGCCGAGTGGTGCAGCTGCGCAAACATGAAGCCGAGACCGGCTTCGGCAATGCAGCGTGCAATCATGTCAGGGCCGATATCGAGCTTCACGCCAAGCGCGGAAAGCGCATCGGCCGTACCGGATTTTGAGCTGAGCGCCCGGTTGCCGTGCTTTGCCACCGGTACGCCCGTACCGGCAACAATGATCGAAGCCAGAGTCGAGATGTTGTAGGTGCCGATGCCGTCGCCGCCCGTGCCGACGATATCGATGGCGTCCGCAGGCGCCTTGACCGGCAACATGCGCGCCCGCATCGATGAAACGGCGCCGACGATTTCGTCGACCGTTTCACCGCGAACGCGCAGCGCCATCAGAAATGCGCCGATCTGCGACGGGGTGGCCTCACCGGACATCAGGATGTCGAAAGCCGCTCGCGATTCTTCGCGGTTGAGGCTTTCCCCGTTGGCGACCTTGGCAATCAGCGGCTTCAGTTCGGCCATGTGTTCAAGCCTCCCGCTTAGAAGCCGACCATCGCCTGATCGGCGAGGGGCTGATTGATGGTGACACCATAATCGTTCTGCAGACGGTTGACCATCTGGTCGAGCATGTCGTCGCCGGCTGCCGAGGCGATGGCTGTCAACTGCTGGTCATCGTTGGTCAGCGCATCTGCGGGTGCATTGGCGTCGACGGATGTGACCTTGAAGAGAATGCGGCTGGAGCCATCGGCATCCGCGGCTGCGCCGACCATGCCGTCGCCACCGGAGAATACAGCGGCGATCGTCTGCTGACCGAAGATCGCGTCCTCGCCGTTGCGGCGCAGGCCCGACTTCTGCTCGACGGCAAGGCCGAGTTCGCCAGCAATGGTTTCCAGCGTTTCGCCCTTTTCGACGCGTGCCTTCAGCTCGTCCGCCTTGGCGGCAAGTGCCATGCGCTGCTGTTCTGCCGTCCAGTCGGCGACGACATCGTCACGGACTTCGGCCAGCGTGCGGTCGCGGGCTGCGATGATTTCATCGACGTCGAACCAGATGTAGCCTTCGCGACCAAGGTTGATCGGCAGCGCTTCCGTGCCGGGTTCGGTCTTGAACACGTCAGAAACGAGCTGTGGGGAGGGCAGACCCTGAATAGTGTCGCCCTTTTCGTCGAGACCGGAGGCATCGGCGGCAGCGATGGTGACGGGCTTGAGGTTCAGTTCCTTGGCTGCGTCGGCAAGCGAGGAGCCGCCTGCGCGCAGGTCTTCGTAACGGTCATGAACGTTGGTGATTTCTTCAGCCGCAGCAGCGGTTGCGAGATCCTTGCGGATTTCCTCTTTCGATTCATCCAGCGTCTTGGTCGTTTCCGGCGTGATGCCGGTAACGCGCAGAACGACCGGACCGAATGCACCTTCGACGACCCGCGTTACGCCGCCATCCTTCTGAACGGCAAAGACCGCATCGGCCAGCGCCGGATCAGGAACGGTGTCGCGGGTGAATTCGCCGAGCATCACGTCAGACGCCGTTTTGCCCTGATCCTTGACGACCTGGTCATAGGTGGTGTTGCCAAGGCGGATCTGCTCTGCGGCAGCTTCGGCCATTTCCTTGTTCGGGAAGGTGAGCTGCTCGACGGTACGGCGACCGGCGGTGCGGAAGCTGTCCTTGTGGCTATCGTAATATTCGGTGATCTGGGCGTCGGTGATCGCGGTCGGATCGGCAATATCCGACGGCTCAAGCTTCACATAGGTGAACTTGCGGAATTCCGGAGCGCGATATTTCGACTTGTTGGTTTCGAACCACGGCGTCAGCACGTCGTCGCCCGGTGCCTTGACCGGAGGAATGACGGCGTTGGAGAGGATCACATAATCCACCGAACGCTGTTCGTGGCGATATTGCTTGAGCGCGTCGACCAGGACCTGCGGCGCCTTGAAGCCATCGGACACGGCTTCGACGATCTGGCTGCGAACGGCAACCTTGCTGCGCTCCTTGATGTAATCATCCTCGCGGAAACCGGAGTTGCGCAGACGCTCGCTGAACAGATTGCGGTCAAACTGGCCGTTGACCGACTTGAATGCGGGGTCTTCGGCGATGAGGTTGGCAAGCCGGTCTTCGGAAAGGCCGAGATTCATCTTCGAGGCCAGTTCGTCCAGCGCCGCGCCTGCGGCCAGCTGGCTGAAGACCTGACGGTCAATGCCGAATGCCTTGGCCTGTTCGGTCGTCAGGCGTGTGCCGAACTGGCGGCTCAGGTCGGAAATCTGCCGCTGGTAAGCGAGACGGAATTCCTCCGGGCCAACCGTCTGGTCGCCAACGGTCACCACCGCGTGGGAATTCGACGTGACAAGCGATGCGGAGACACCCCAGATGCCGAAAGAAACAACAAGCAGGAGAAGCAGCAGCTTTGCTGCCATGGTTCGAGAAGCATTTCTCAGGGAATCGAGCATCGTTATGCAAACCTCAAAAGAACATCGTTTGCCACTCAGGCGCCAAGCGTGCTGGTCAAAGCGACGCGAAAACACCGGGCATGGCCGCAGCGGCGTTCATAGCCGGCTGCACCGTATCGGGGTTCCTTAAAACAATCCAAACGGAAATTGAAGGGAATTTCCCTTGGAAAAACGGGGTTTGGCAAAAACGGTTCTGTGATCTCACCCGGCAAGCACTGTCGTTCTCCCGGCAAAAGGCGGCTGCCGGCGCAGCCGTCGCATCGTTTCTTGCTGCTTGTGAGCGCTTCCAGCGTCGTTATTTCGCTGTCGAATATAAACCCGAATTCACCAAGCCATTGACATGAATAGGTTTTTCGGTATGCAGGCAAGCATCGACCTGGGGCCGAAATCAGGAGGCAGGAAGAGGTATTCGCATTCGGAGGCAGGGTTGGCCGGCCGTGCTGGCGATGACAAAACAAAACCGCCCGGAAATCCGGACGGTCGAATAAGAATCACGTTGCTGTCGCGCTCAGGTCCTCGTCAGAAGACCCGGTTGCGCTTCATGGCTTCTTTCAAATCCTCGCCTTCACGCCGCATTTCTGCGACAGCAGAGACCATGGAAGCCACGAACATAAGGCTGATGAGGGCAAGAAGCGCTGTCAGTACTGTGGTCATGGCATGTCTCCGTTTTCTTAGACGGGGGATTGAGCCTCAATTATCAGTAGTAGTTCATGTACTGATAGCGGGCGGTGAGTTGCGGATATTCCGGGCCCTGATGTTCGGCCTTCTGTTCATAAAGGCTAAACGTTGTTGCCACCATCGCGATGACCAGCATTGTCCAGGCGGTGCTGATGACGCTGATTTTCGCCGAGGTAGACTGTTTTTCTTTTACAAACATCTGTCCATTCCTTGTTCATTTGATCCGAACGCGCCATGTCCATGCATGTTCCGCGTCAATCATAAAAATCGATTAGCATCGCGCCTCTGAAACTTCCTTGAATGGCTTGTTCATCTGGCGTTCAGAAAACCGGCTCCTTACGTCAATCGAGAAAAAGGTACTCGGCTGCGAATGACGTGACGATCGATAGAACGATCATGAAAGCCAGCATGTTTGTTTCTCCAGGTGCTCAACGAGCGAAAGTGCCTTTCGGTTTCCCGATGCTGCTGATTTAAATGAATGGCTCTGAAACGCTCCTGAACACGCCATTCATATGCCGTTCAGGGCGCTGATGGGGTGGGCGAAAACGGCAAATGTCTTGCGCCGCGCCGCTTGCCGTGACAAAAGGCGGCTCAACAATGCCGTGTATCGGCGCCAGTCCCGGCGAAGTATCGAGAGCGATATGACGATTGCCTTTTATCCCGGATCGTTCGATCCGATGACCAACGGACATCTGGATGTATTGATCCAGGCGTTGAACGTTGCATCGAAGGTGATCGTTGCCGTCGGTGTTCACCCTGGCAAGGCGCCGATGTTCTCGTTCGACGAGCGTGCCGCATTGATCAAGCAGGCGCTTGCCGAAAGCCTTCCCAACGAGGCGGCCCGGATGGACGTCGTCTCCTTTGACAATCTTGTCGTCGATGCTGCCCGCCAGCATGGTGCGCGGCTTTTGCTGCGCGGCCTGCGCGATGGCACCGACCTCGATTACGAAATGCAGATGGCCGGCATGAACCGCCAGATGGCGCCGGACATTCAGACCGTATTCCTGCCTGCCGGTTCGTCGTCGCGACCCATTACGGCCACATTGGTCCGCCAGATCGCCGCGATGGGCGGCAATGTGGAAGCCTTCGTTCCGAAAGCCGTGCTCGAAGCCCTTAACAGCAAGCTGAAACGTTAGTTTCAGTGTCATATCTGGGAGCCAATTCAATGAAACTGCTGAAGTTTGCCTTTGCAGGCGCCATGTTTGTCGGCGCACTCACCGCCAGCACGCTCGCCTCCGCTGCCGAAACGCTGACCATTCAGCTCAAGGACGGCCCGGTTGTTATCGAGCTGATGCCTGATGTTGCGCCGAAGCATGTGGCGCAGATCGAGGCGCTGGCAAAGAAGGGCGCTTACGACAACGTTGCCTTCCACCGCGTCATCGACGGTTTCATGGCGCAGACCGGCGACGTGCAGTTCGGCAATATGGAAAAGGGCTTTAGTGCCCAGCGCGCCGGCACCGGCGGCTCCGATCTGCCGGATATCAAGGCCGAGTTTTCCAAGGTTCCGTTTGAGCGCGGAACCGTCGGCATGGCCCGTTCGCAGGACCCGAATTCCGCCAATTCGCAATTCTTCATCATGTTTGCCGAAGGCGCTTTCCTCAACGGTCAGTACACCGTCGTCGGCAAGGTCGTATCCGGCATGGAAGCCGTCGATAAGATCAAGCGTGGTCAAGGCGGCAATGGCGAAGTTTCCAACCCCGACCGGATGATCAAAGTCACCGTCGGAAATAAGTAAGGAGAGATATCATGGCCGAGATCAAAGATCCGGAAAACACCCTCATCGTGGAAACGACGGCTGGCAAGGTCGTCATCCAGTTGCTTCCGGACGTTGCTCCGGGTCACGTTGCCCGCATCAAGGAACTGGTTTCCGAAGGTGCCTATGACGGCGTCGTGTTCCACCGCGTCATCGAAGACTTCATGGCCCAGACCGGCGACGTCAAGTTCGGCAAGAAGGGTTCCGAGAGCTTCAACCCGGCGCGTGCCGGCATGGGCGGCTCCGACAAGCCGGACCTGAAGGCTGAGTTCTCCGCAGTTCCGCACGTTCGCGGCACCTGCTCGATGGCCCGTTCGCAGAGCCCGAACTCTGCAAACTCGCAGTTCTTCATCTGCTTCACCGACGCTCCCTGGCTGAACAAGCAGTACACCGTCTGGGGCCAGGTCATTGAAGGCATGGAATCCATCGACAAGGTAAAGCGCGGCGAGCCGGTGAAAGATCCCGACTCCATCGTTTCCATCCGTCTTGCATCCGCAGCCTGAGCTCAGGATATAGACGTTTGACCGCTTAGAGCGCCGTGCATCCGCTGGGATGCACGGCGCTCTCACTTGTTAAATCCTGGCATCGCGCTTTCGGACAATCGGTTCCGACGTTGGCGAGATGCATCGGCGGCGACCGCCGGACAGGTTTTTGAACTTCAAGAGCACCATCATGCGCGTAGACCTTTTCGATTTTGATCTTCCCGAGGAAAACATTGCCCTTCGCCCGGCCAATCCGCGCGACAGTGCGCGCCTGCTCGTGGTTGATCCGAATACGGACCGCATGACGGATCACAATGTGTTCGATCTGCCGTCATTTCTGAAGCCCGGCGATGCGCTGGTGTTCAATGACACACGCGTCATTCCCGCCCAGCTTGAAGGTGTGCGGCTGCGCGAGGGCGCGCAGGAAACACCGGTTTCCGCAACGCTGCACATGCGTGCCGATGCCAGCCGCTGGAAGGCGTTTGCCCGCCCGGGCAAGCGCATCAAGCAGGGTGATCGCATCCGCTTCGGTTATGAGCGCGACAATGCCTGCGGTCTGGCCTTCCTTGAGGCGACTGTTGAGGAAAAGGGCGACGAGGGTGAAATCACCCTGTTGTTCGATGTATCGGGCCCGGTACTCGATGAAGCGATTGCCTCCGTCGGCCATATTCCGCTGCCGCCTTACATCGCCGCCAAACGACCCGAAGATGCGCAGGACCAGACCGATTACCAGACCATCTATGCCCGTGAAAAAGGCGCGGTTGCCGCGCCGACCGCCGGTCTTCATTTTACGCCTGCATTGTTCGAGGCGCTCGACAAGGCCGGCATCGAACGGCATTTCGTGACGCTGCACGTTGGTGCGGGCACGTTCCTGCCGGTCAAGGCTGACGACACCGACGATCACAAGATGCATCTGGAGATCGGTTACGTCTCGCAGGAGACGGCCGACAAGCTCAATGCCGTGAAGGCGAGGGGCGGGCGCATCATCTGTGTCGGCACGACCTCGCTTCGCCTGATCGAAAGTGCGGCGGGCGAAGACGGTCAGATCAAGCCGTGGTCTGCCGCAACCGGCATCTTCATCACGCCGGGTTATCGCTTCAGGGCGGTCGATATCCTGATGACGAATTTTCACCTGCCGAAATCCACGCTGTTCATGCTGGTTTCGGCCTTTAGCGGGTTGGAAACGATGCGGGCGGCCTATGCCCATGCCATCGAAACCGGCTACCGTTTCTATTCCTATGGCGATTCCAGCCTGCTGTTCCGGAAAAACTGATGCACGAGAACTTTACCTTCACCCTGAAAGCAACCAGTGGCGGCGCCCGCCTCGGCGAAGTCGCGATGCCGCGTGGCGTCATCCGCACGCCGGCCTTCATGCCGGTCGGTACTGTCGGTACCGTCAAGGCCATGTATCTGGATCAGGTGCGCGAGCTTGGCGCCGACATCATTCTCGGCAATACCTATCACCTGATGTTGCGTCCCGGCCCGGAGCGCGTGGCGCGGCTTGGCGGTCTGCATGAGCTGATCCGCTGGCCGCATCCGATCCTGACCGATTCCGGCGGTTTCCAGGTCATGTCGCTGTCCGGTCTGCGCAAGCTCGACGAGAAGGGCGTGACCTTCAAGAGCCACGTCGATGGTTCGCTGCACCACATGTCGCCGGAACGTTCCATTGAAATTCAGGGCCTGCTGGATTCCGATATCCAGATGCAGCTCGACGAATGCATTGCGCTGCCGGCCGAGCGCAAGGAAATCGAACGCGCCATGGAAATGTCGCTGCGCTGGGCCGAACGCTGCCGCGTTGCCTTCGGTGAGCAGCCGGGCAAGGCGATGTTCGGCATCGTGCAGGGTGGCGACCAGCCGGATCTGCGTATTCGCTCCGCTGAAGGTCTGAAGCAGCTTCACCTCAAGGGTTATGCCGTGGGCGGTCTCGCCGTTGGCGAGCCGCAGGACGTGATGCTTGGCATGCTCGATATCACGCTGCCGGTCCTGCCGACCGAAAAGCCGCGTTACCTGATGGGGGTCGGCACACCTGATGATATTCTGAAATCGGTGGCACGCGGCATCGACATGTTCGACTGCGTGATGCCGACCCGGTCGGGTCGTCACGGTCTGGCATTTACCCGTCGCGGCAAGGTCAACATCCGCAATGCCCGCCATGCCGAAGACATGCGCCCGCTGGACGAGCAGTCCAATTGCCCGGCCTCGCGCGACTATTCCCGCGCTTACCTGCACCATCTGGTGCGCGCCAACGAAGCGCTGGGCGGCATGCTGCTCTCCTGGCACAATCTTGCCTATTATCAGGAGCTGATGCAGGGTATTCGCAAGTCGATCGAAGAAGGCCGCTTTGCCGATTTCTATGCAGAAACCATAGAAATGTGGGCGAGAGGCGACATCGATCCGGTCTGACCCTTCGCTCCATCGCTGCAGTTCGGACGCCCTGGCTTGGCAAACGCGCCTTATGTTCTTTTTCGGGATGATTCCACCGGTACGGTGACGGCGTTCACCGAACCGGAAGAGATCATTTTTGCGGACGAGCCAGAGGCGTTTTTTGCGGCGCTGAAGCGCATGGAAACGCTCAGAAAGAGCGGAAAATATACTGCCGGTTACATATCTTATGAAGCCGGCTACCTATTTGAGCCCAAACTTGCGCCTTTTGCCCAGACGGATCGCAAGGTGCCGCTTCTGCTGTTTGGGGTGTTTTCCGGGCCACACGAAAACGATAGCCGATTCGACCGTCCGGTGAACCTACCGGCGGCGGACGCCTTGCTTTCCGATCCACGCCCGGCCTGGACGCTTTCCGAATATCGCGAGCGGTTCGACCGTCTGCACATGCATCTGCGCAAAGGCGATTGTTATCAGGGCAATCTGACAATGCCGGTACATGCACGCTGGTCCGGCGATCCCCTGACCGCCTTCTGGTCGTTGATCGAACGGCAACCGGTCAAATACGGTGCCCTAGTCGATCTCGGCGGCCCCGTCGTCCTGTCCCGTTCGCCTGAACTGTTCTTCTCGGTCGATGGAGAGGGATGGATCGAAACGCACCCGATGAAGGGCACGACCCCGCGCGGAGCATCTGAGGCGGAAGACAGGGCGATCATCGCGGCGATGCTTGAGGACGAAAAGACGCTGGCCGAAAACCGCATGATCGTCGATCTGCTGCGCAACGACATTTCCCGGATTACCGAAGTCGGCAGTCTGGATGTTCCGAAGCTGTTCGAAATCGAGACCTATCCCACCGTGCACCAGATGGTCAGCCATGTGCGGGCAAAACTCCTGCCAGACATGACGGTCGAAGATATTTTCTCGGCGCTGTTTCCCTGTGGCTCGGTCACCGGCGCACCGAAAATGTGGGCCATGAAGATCCTGCATGATCTGGAGCAGACACCCCGAGATGTCTATTGCGGCGCGATTGGCGTCATGTCTCCAAGTGGAGAGATGCGGTTCTCCGTGGCAATCCGCACCATGACGCTGTTCGATGACGGCAACGCCACCTTCAATGTCGGCGGTGGCATTGTCTTCGATTCAGAGGCAGAGGCGGAGTATGCGGAATGCCTGCTGAAATCCCGTTTTGCCGTCGGGGACAGATTGTTGCAGGGGCGATAAGCTTGTGTCGACTAACGCTCGATCACGTCAAACGCGCCATTGTCTACCAGAACTTCCGTCGCATGGGGGTGGCTGAGGAAGCCAGCAGGGCTTGCGCTGGCGCCATAGGCGCCCGATTGCAGGAAAGCGACAAGGTCGCCAGCCTTCAGTTTTGGCAGGGCGGCGTTGCGGGCGAGGGTGTCGAGCGGGGTGCAGAGCGGGCCGACGACAGTTGCGGTTTTATCGCATGTCTCGCGCATCCTGGCTGGAGCCACGATCGGATAATTGCGCTTGACGATCTGGCCGAGATTGCCCGATGCCGCCAAATGGTGATGCATGCCACCATCGGTGACAAGGAATGTCGTACCGCGCGAGACTTTCACCGAATTGACTTCGCAGACATAAATGCCTGCCGGTCCAACCAGATAACGGCCGGGTTCGACAATCACCCGCGTCGCCGCAAGGTTCGGATCGCCGGCAAGCATGGCTTTGAGATCGGCAATCGCAGACGCGACGACGCTGAGGTCAAGCGGCGTTTCACCGGTGAAATAGGGGATGCCCAGTCCGCCGCCGAGATCAATTGTTTCAAGCGGTTTTCCGAGCATGGCCGCCACGCGGCCGCCGAGCGTGACAGCATGTCTCCATTGGGAGACAAGTGCGTCCGCATCGAGAATCTGCGTGCCGCCATAAACGTGGATGCCGACGAGATCGACATTCGGCGCTGTGTTGAAGAGCGGCAGAATGGTTTCGAGTTCTTCCTCATCGAAACCGAAAGCGGTCGCCTTGCCGCCCATACGCATGGCACCGGCCTGCGCATCCGGCACCGGGTTGATGCGGATCGAAACCTTGATCGGCTTGCCGATGGCCTTGAGGCGGGCGATTTCTTCAGCGCTCTCGACGTGTATCTCGCCGATGCCGCCATCGATCACGGCACGCAACTCGCTTTCACGTTTGCCGGGACCGGCAAAGATGATGTGTTGAGGCGGGACGCCAGCCTTCAGTGCAGCGTGGTACTCGCCGATCGACGCGATCTCGGCACCAGCACCCTGACCATGAAATAGCGCGATGACGGCTGGCAGAGGGTTGGCTTTGACCGAATAATAGATGTCGGCAAACCCGTTCAGCGCCGCCTGCAGATCAGCATAGGTCCTGCGCATGACAGCGGCGTCGTAGATGAAGGCGGGTGTTCCGGTCCTGGCAACGATGTCGCCAATCGGCACGCCACCGGCAAAGAGATCGTTTCCCTTCACCTCGAACCAAGCGGCAGCAAGGTCCGGGCCGTGGTTTGCAGTCTTGTCCGTGGGCGCCATCGTACCGTCTATTTGTCTGTCCGTTCGCGCACCAAGGCGCGATAATCGACCTTGCCGTTTGCTGTCACCGGAAGCTGATCGACCAGTTCAATGGCGCGCGGGATCATGAAGGGGGCGAGCATTTCCGCAGCTTTTCTGAGTGCCGCGGAAACATCGATGTTCTGGTTGGCTGCTGTTGCCACAGCATGCACCTTTTCCCCCGCGAAGGGGTCTGGCAGGCCAATCACCGCGACCTGATGAAACAGACCTGTCGACATCAGGCTTTCTTCCACCTCGGTCGGGCTGATGCGATAACCGGATGATTTTATCATCGCGTCATTGCGGGCAACGAAACTGAAAAAGCCATCTTCGTCTTCAATGGCCAGATCGCCGGAGTAACACACCGTTTCGCCACCCTGGGTGGCGGGAATGAAGGGGTGAGGGCGCAGCACCTTGGCGGTGTCTTCCGGCCGGTTCCAGTATCCCATGGATACCGTCGGGCCGCGATGGACGAGGATGCCGGGTTCACCGGGTTTTGCACGTTGTCCTTCTGCGGTGACAATAAAGATTTCGCATTCGGGGATGGCCTTGCCGATGGAGGTCGGGCGGATGTCGATTTCTTCCGGTGGCAGGTAAGTGGACCGGAATGCTTCGGTCAGGCCGTACATCAGGAAGATTTTCGTGTCGGGCAGCTTGTCCCGCAGCGCCTTGACGGTTTCGGAGGGAACACGCCCGCCGGAATTGGTGACGTAACGCAGATGCGGCAGCGGCGTTTTGGCAAGAAGCGGTGCGGCACGCGTCAGGATCGCCCACACGGTCGGCACGCCTGCAAGTGCAGTAATCTCGTTGTCACGCAATGCCTTGACGATATCGTCGCCCAGTCTGAACGTCGAGATCACCGTGACCGCGCCCTGTTCCACCGCGGTAAGCAGCTGGTTCAGGCCATAGTCGAAACTGAAAGGCAGGATCGAAAGGATACGATCTATTTCGGTGATTTCCAGATAGGTGCGTACGATGCGCGCACCAGCCAGAAGGTTCCGGTGCGAAAGCATGACGCCCTTGGGCGAACCGGTTGAGCCCGATGTATAGAGGATTGCGGCAAGGTCCTCGCCAATTGCGGCAGAGGGTTTTGTGCCGAGATCTTGACGGGCGTCGATCTCTTCAGCCAGAAGAACCGTGACATCCGAAAGCCCTGTCAGGGCGGCGTCCAGTTCCGCACGCATCTCGGTGCTGCCAATAACGAGTTTTGCGCCGCAATCCTGCACGATATGGCGGATTTGCGGAGCCTTCAGTAACGCATTGACCGGGACGAACACGCCGGAGGCGGCGCTGATACCGAAGATCGACCAGCATTCCTCAAGGCCGCGTGGCAAGAAGACGACCACACGGTCGCCGCGTTGCAAACCTTTCTCCCGCAGCGCTGTCGCACAGCGCGCTGTTGCCAGGGCAAATTCGCGGTACGTCAGCGATTTTCCATTGTGGGCAAGCGCCTGGCGGTCATTGTCCGCTTGCGCGTCCAGCAGATGATGCAGGAGGTAGGATGGTTTCATCTCTTTTCCCGCACGACAAAAGCGATGAGTTCTGCGGGCGTGCCGAGGTTGTCAGGGGTGAAGTGTTCATCCTCAAGCAGGATGCCAAACGTCTCGCCCAGAAACACCATGAGTTCCAGGAAACCGAGGGAATCGATCACACCACCTTCGAGAAGCGGGGTATCGGCGCTGAAGGGCGCAGATGCGGGAAAACGTTGTGCGAGATAGTCGTAAATCGTGTCCGCAACATCGCGCTCGTTCAATTTCGCTGCAAGCATATCAAGTCTCCGATTTCCCGTCGTTACCTCATGTAAGTCGGGATTCACTCTTGTCTGCGCAACACCGGCAGGCGATTTAAATGGTCTGTCTCAATTTCGAGACCGCAACGATCTTTGCCTCTTATCGAGATAAAAGCCACGTCGCGACTACGTCCTAGAGTGGTAATAACACCAATTCTGAATATGTTTCGTTAACAAGGCGAGCATTCCACTCGCCTTTTACTTGTGTCTTCGCAGTCTTGTGCAAAGCAAAGCCGCCACTGTTCTTGTCCTCTTGCGGGCATGGCATGGTCATGGCAAGCCGCCCATGTTTCAGAAGGAAACGGGCAATGGTGCCAAGGTTCTTCTGGGCCAGATGTCGGTCGTCGCAATAGATCAGTCGAGCGGAGGGCAATCGCTTGGTGGCTGTCTTCAAAAAGACCAGTGGGTGGTAGCTGGTGTCAACGCGAAGGGCAGCCAGAATGCAGCCAAGGCGGCGGTGATCTTCCAGCATCTGCGTGATATCGCGGGAAAAGGTATCCTGCGGTACCGTCCTCATGTCAACGATCGCAGCCTCTGATGGGCGAAGGGCCTTGAGGGGGAGCGGATAAAACAGCGTGACTTCCGTGGCCGTTGTAAACCCCAGCCTCTCGTTTAGCGTAGCGGCCTCGGGCGAGGGTGTCAGATCGGTGTAGGTTTCATCCGGCGATGCGGATGCCAGTTGCAGCATACGTGGAGCAAACCAGCGGCAGGATGGATCGAGATACCAGCTCGAGAGATTGACGACCGGCCGGTCGCTGCCGGGCAGGCGGCTTTTGAGTGTCAGGAGAACGCCGACTGCCTCTTCCTTCTTCATCAGAAGCTGGCCGATACTGCCGAGATTGCGGCGCTCGTGATGGGCGCTGACGCGGGTCAGGCCTTCGCGCCAGAAGGAGGCCGTTTTTTCCGGAAAACCTTTGACCAGCAGCGCGTGGGCTGCGTCGATGTTATCCTTGTCGATGGGAACGGTCTTCAGCGTCTGTTCTCCGGGGTTTCGTCTCGCCGGGCCGAAAGCAGTTTCAACCGTGCCGCGTATTCAACGCTTTATGACGATAATTTTACCGGGCCGTTAAATGCCGAGGTTGAGCGGCGAGTTGTGCGATCACATTTTTATGATCGGTTGGACAGGAGGCGCGAAAGATGCGCCGCCTGCCAGTTCGGGTCGGATTGTGACGATCAGTAGACGACGACGCCGCGGATCGATTCACCCTTGTGCATCAGTTCGAAGCCCTTGTTGATGTCTTCGAGCGGCATGGTGTGGGTAATCATCGGATCGATCTGGATCTTGCCTTCCATGTACCAGTCGACGATCTTCGGAACGTCGGTACGGCCACGCGCGCCACCGAAGGCCGTGCCCATCCAGTTACGCCCGGTCACGAGCTGGAACGGACGGGTGGAGATTTCCTGGCCAGCGCCTGCAACGCCGATGATGACAGACTTGCCCCAGCCACGGTGCGAGGCTTCCAGCGCCTGACGCATGACCTTGGTGTTACCCGTGCAATCGAAGGTGTAATCCGCGCCGCCGATCAGGTCGCCGTTACGCTTGGTCATGTTGACCAGGTAGGGCACGATGTCGTCGCCGACTTCCTTGGGGTTGACGAAGTGCGTCATGCCGAACTTTTCGCCCCAGGCCTTGCGCTCGGGGTTGATGTCGACGCCGATGATCATGTCGGCACCGGCAAGACGCAGGCCCTGCAGCACGTTGAGGCCAATGCCGCCGAGACCGAAGACGATGGCCGTCGAGCCGATTTCCACCTTTGCGGTGTTGATGACGGCGCCGATACCCGTGGTGACACCGCAGCCGATGTAGCAAACCTTGTCGAACGGAGCGTCGGGGTTGATCTTGGCAAGGGCGATCTCCGGCAGAACCGTGAAGTTCGAGAAGGTCGAGCAACCCATGTAGTGATGGATCTTGTCCTTGCCGATCGAGAAGCGGCTGGTGCCGTCAGGCATCACGCCCTGGCCCTGCGTCGAACGGATGGAGGTGCAGAGGTTGGTCTTGCGCGAGGTGCAGGAATAGCACTCGCGGCATTCCGGCGTGTAGAGCGGGATAACGTGGTCGCCCTTCTTGACCGAGGTGACGCCTGGGCCAACATCGACGACGATACCGGCACCCTCATGGCCGAGAATGGCCGGGAACAGGCCTTCCGGGTCAGCGCCCGACAGCGTGAAGTCGTCGGTGTGGCAGATGCCCGTGGCCTTGACCTCGATCAGCACTTCGCCCGCACGCGGTCCTTCGAGCTGAACGGTCATGACTTCCAGTGGTTTGCCTGCCTGAATGGCAACAGCGGCGCGAACATCCATCGGTGATCTCCTTGGGATTGCCTATGTGATTTGAAACGTTTTTTGCCTGAGCCTGCCGGGAGCGACAAGGGCCAGAGGTGTAAAAATACCGTTTGTGGAATCAAAACGGGGTGCGTGGGAAACGCACCCCGCCTGTTTTTAAAGGATTGTGCCGTCGTGAAACTTACGACGCTGCGACGTTTTCCTGTTCGTCGGCGGCAGTTTCAACGCCCAGCCATCCGGCGCAATCCTTGAGGGCGCGTGCGGCAATAAGCTGGCGCTTCATGATGGTCTTGTCCTTGCCACGGAAGCGCTTGACGCCTTCCGGTTTGACGATGGAGCCCGGTGCGAGTTCCGGAAACAGGCCAAAATTGATGTTCATCGGCTGGAAGGAGCGCTTGCCCGGCTCATCGGTGGAGGACAGGTGTCCGCCGGTGATGTGGTTGAGAAGCGCGCCAAGCGCGCTGGTCGCAGGCGGCGGGCTCAGTTCCTCGCCCTTTTGCTCGGCAGCGGCGAAACGACCGGCCAGGAGGCCGACCGAGGCGCTTTCGACATAACCCTCGCAACCGGTAATCTGGCCGGCAAAACGGATGTCCGGACGCGATTTCAGTCTGAGATACGGATCGAGCAAAATCGGGGAGTCGATATAGGTGTTGCGGTGCAGGCCACCGAGACGCGCAAATTCCGCGTTTTCAAGGCCGGGGATCATGCGGAAAATATCCGCCTGCGCACCGTATTTCAGCTTCGTCTGGAAGCCGACCATATTGTAGAGCGTGCCAAGCGCATTGTCCTGACGAAGCTGTACGACAGCGTAAGCCTTGACGGTGGGGTTGTGGGAGTTCGTCAGCCCCATCGGCTTCATCGGGCCGTGACGCAGGGTTTCGCGGCCGCGCTCGGCCATGATCTCGATTGGCAGGCAGCCATCGAAGTAGGGTGTGCCTTCCCATTCCTTGAAGCCGACCGTATCGCCTTCGACCAGCGCGTCGATGAAGGCATTGTATTGCTCTTCATTCATCGGGCAGTTGATGTAGTCCTTGCCGGTGCCGCCTGGGCCGACCTTGTCGTAGCGCGATTGGTACCAGCAGATGTCCATGTTGATGCTGTCGCGGTGAACGATCGGCGCAATGGCATCGAAAAATGCAAGCGCATCTTCACCGGTTTGCGACTGAATGGCGGCGGCGAGATCGGGCGATGTCAGCGGGCCGGTCGCAATGATGGTGTTGCCCCATTCCTGCGGCGGCAGGCCGTTGACCTCTTCGCGCACGATCGTCACCAGAGGGTGACTTTCCAACATGTCCGTCACGGCCTGCGAAAAACCGTCGCGATCGACGGCCAGCGCGCCACCGGCCGGAACCTGGTGTTTGTCGGCGCAGGCCATGATCAGCGAGCCGGCAAGACGCATTTCGGCGTGAATGACGCCAACGGCATTTGCAGTCGCGTCGTCGGAGCGGAAAGAGTTCGAGCAGACGAGTTCAGCCAGCGTATCGCCCTTGTGCGCGTCCGTGCCGCGCACACCGCGCATCTCGTGCAGAATGACGGGGACGCCGCTCTGTGCGATCTGCCATGCGGCTTCCGAGCCGGCCAGTCCGCCACCAACGACGTGAATGGGGGAATAAGTCTTGTCTTGCATCGTCAACCCATATGCCGCCGGGAAGCATGAGCCTCCATGACGCGGCAGTTTTTTAAAGTGAGTGTTTCGCGCAATCCTCAGGGATGCGTCTTCGTGCCGATGCAGTAGCATGCAAGCGCGTTGCCGCCAAATGTTTTCGCGGCGCGTCTCGGCTGGCGCTTATAGGAGGAAGAGGCGGAAGAAAAAACGGTGAGGGTGCGCGTGACTCCATGCGCGATCTTCATTCGGGCGTTGCGCCTGACACTGGTGCGATCAAGTCTTTGATTGCGGGATACGCCTCGGTATCGAAGAAGCGCATAACGGAAGAAATGACCCGGAACCGCGTCTGTCCCCAGAATCAAAAACGGCGCCAGAGGCGCCGTTTCTTTTACCTGTCGCTCAGTCATCGCGCCCTGGAGGTCGGGCAGCGGGATGACCCTTGACGCTGATTAGCGGAACGAACGGGAAGCAACGTTACGGATGTCGTAACGGGTCAGGCCAATGTCGTTCAGAGCCTGGTTGGAGAGGCTGCCGAGTTCGTTCATCGTGCGGCGGTAGCTGATCCAGTTTTTTGCAATGCGAATCGGGTTCATCGTTCTTTTCCTCAATCTAAGTTGTGTTGGTGTGTTGTCTGAATTTCGCGGCCGGCTCAGGAGTTGTTCTGCGCTCTCGGCTGTTGAGGCTTATATAGAGGCAATCAGCCATGTTTTGGAGTGCAGATTTTAAGCGACTGCCATGCATTTGTGCAATGTGTCGGCTAATTTTGCGGCTGCAGGGGCCATATGCGCGTTTTTTGAGCGAAAATGCCCGCTTCATAGGCGGTCAGGCACGGGGTAGGGTTCTTGAACCCGCTTTTGCTGCGTTTCAGAGCGAAAAGCGACGGGAATCCCAGGTGCGGAAGCTGTCTGGATGAAGACTTAGGGCGGCTTGAGCTCTGCCGATTGCGCAAGGTGTGGGTGCCGTTTGCATCATGCGCGTGCAGGTGATGCGCCAAAAAACAGAAAAGGCCGGAGGCGGGAAGCCTCTGGCCTTTTTGGGAGGTCAATTCTGCGCGTCGCCAGTTATGGCGACACTTTATATTACATGCCGACTGCGGTGCGAGCGACGCGACGGATGTCCTGGCGGCCAATGCCGAGGTCGTTCAGTTCGCGGTCGGTCATGCGGCCGAGTTCGGTTACGGTCTGACGGTACTTGCGCCAGTTGGTGAGCGAGCGTGCAATGTTCATGGTCATCTTCCTTTTCGTGGTGTCCAGTCCGCGGCCCGTCTTGGGAGGATGTGGCCTGCGCTGAACTTCGATCTCTTGTATGGCCGTAGATATAATCGTTTTAATCGAAACAAAAACAGACAAAGCAAGATGCCACCTATGCACCATTTGCAAGGCAGTGGGCGTATTCGGCCGTTTCAGGCATTTCCGTGCTCAATTTGTGACCAAAATTGAGGCTTTCAGCCGATCGTGGTGGTTTGGGCCGGCTGCTAGCCAATCACCTGACGGTCCCGTCGCGGGAGAGGGTTAAAAATCGGTATGTTTTTCGGAAGGGGGCGGGTCCGAGGCGACATGATTCCCGCGATGCCACTGACGTGTTGCGAGCGTCATGCACCATTTCCCTGGTTTAAGCGCGCTCCTTATATATAGTGTTGCGAACTTCGCGTAGTTGGCCTTTTGGGGTGATAGCCATCATTTGCGGGCTTTTGGACGTTAAGTCGGCTCGTCCGGGCGGGAAAATTCGTTGGAAACGGATGAGGCCGGAAACCCGCGCTTGACCCTTCCTGAACATTGTGACATACCGCCGCCCAACGTGCGGGTATGGCGGAATTGGTAGACGCATTGGTTTTAGGTACCAACGCTTCGGCGTGGGAGTTCGAGTCTCTCTACCCGCACCACAAGCAAAGCTTGGCGGTGCCACGCTTGCGCCAGAGTATGCCGGTATAGGCATGGGTCGGCGAGATGCAGGCTGGAACGGCGTGATGTCTTTCAGGACATCCGGTTTCGGTCGAGCAGGGCGGGGCGTCAGGTCCGGTCCGGCGCATTTTGCTGCGCGGGAGGTCTGACGGTTCGCGAGATGCCGCTCATTATTTCCCGAACCCAAGCACATATCAGGTGTCCGGCGCTGTTTGTGCAATGAGAATTGAAGTCACGGCCGGTATCCATGTTTCCGGCGCAGTGCTCGAAAGTAAACCAACGGCTGTCTGAGCACCGCCGCCATGATTGTGAAGGTTTGAGAAAATGCAGGTTATCGAAACGCTCTCTGAAGGGCTGAAGCGCGAACTCAAGGTCGTTATCCCGGCTGCCGACATGAAGGCTCGTCTGGATGAGCGCCTGGTTGACGCCAAGGACAAGGTTCGCATCAACGGTTTCCGTCCGGGCAAGGTACCGGTTGGCCACCTGAAGAAGATGTACGGCAAGTCGATCATGGTCGAGCTCGTCAACGAACTGGTTCGCGAGAAGCCGACTGAAATTCTCTCCAGCCGTGGTGAAAAGTCTGCAACGCAGCCGGCAATCGCCATGACCGAAGACGAAAAAGAAGCCGACAAGATCATTGCAGGCGAAGCCGATTTCGAATTCACGCTGGCTTACGAAATCATTCCTGCGATTGAACTGAAGGCCAACGACGGCATCAAGGTTACCCGCGAAGTTGTTGAAGTCTCCGAAGAAGAAATCAACGAGCAGATCCTCAAGATCGCTGAAAGCGCACGTACCTACGAAACCAAGAAGGGCAAGGCCGCTGAAGGCGACCGCGTCACCATGAACTACCTCGGCAAGGTCGACGGCGTTGCTTTTGACGGTGGCGCTGCTGAAGACGCAGAACTGGTTCTCGGTTCGGGCCGTTTCATTCCTGGCTTCGAAGACCAGCTCGTTGGCGTCAAGGCTGGCGACGAAAAGACCATCACCGTAACGTTCCCGGCTGATTACCCGGCTGCAAACCTTGCTGGCAAGGAAGCTGCCTTCGACATCACCGTCAAGGAAGTTGCTGCTGCTGGCGCCGTTGAAATCAACGACGAACTTGCTTCCAAGCTTGGCCTCGAGTCTGCTGAAAAGCTCAAGGAAATCGTAAAGGGTCAGATCGAAAGCCAGTACGGCAACGTCACCCGCCAGAAGGTCAAGCGTCAGATCCTCGACCAGCTCGACGAAATGTACAAGTTCGACACGCCGGCTGGTCTCGTAGACGCCGAGTTCGACAACATCTGGCGCCAGATCAACACCGATCTCGCACAGTCCGGCAAGACTTTTGCTGACGAAGACACCACCGAAGAAGAAGCTCGCGAAGAATACCGCAAGCTGGCTGAACGCCGCGTTCGCCTCGGCCTCGTTCTCTCCGAAATCGGCGAAAAGGCCGGCGTCGAAGTGACCGAAGAAGAAATGCAGCGCGCCCTGTTCCAGCAGCTTCAGCAGTTCCCTGGCCAGCAGAAGGAAATCCTCGATTTCTTCCGCAACACGCCTGGCGCTTCCGCTTCGCTGCGCGCTCCGATCTTCGAAGAAAAGGTCATCGACAAGCTGCTCGGCGAAATCTCGGTAACGGACAAGACCGTTTCCAAGGAAGAGCTGCTGGCTGACGACGCTGAAGAAGCGACCGAAACCAAGAAGAAGGCTCCGGCCAAGAAAAAGGCTGCTGCCAAGGCTGACGACGCTGCTGAAGGCGAAGAAGCCGCTCCGAAGAAGAAGGCTCCGGCCAAGAAGAAGGCCGCTGAAGGCGACGCCGAATAATCTTCTTCAGCACACGCTGAACAAACGAAAGGCCGTGGCGAAAGCTGCGGCCTTTTTGTTTTTGGGTAATGTAGTTGAGGGATCGTGCGGGTTTGCCGATATCAGAAACGTCTGATTTCTTTATTGGGCGTATTTCAGAGTCCTTGCTCCATTATTTAACGAGATGATCAAAACTAATGGCGACATCTGAGTACGCCTTCGCGGTCTTGACAATTTTGTCGCTTGCGGTTCCGTTTGCGATCTTCTGCCACGGCTGAGCTGTGCTACTCCAATCCATTGGCAATCCAATCATGTCAGCCTCGGTTCCCCAACTCCAAAGCGGGTAATCTTGTGAGGGGTCAGCCTCGTTTCTGACTTCCAAACTGATATTTTCCATGATTTTCGCTACGCTAGATTCGCTTGGTTTTTTTGTATTGGGTGACCATTGAAGGCCATAGCTAAATGAACCACAGTTTTGGCGCTCGAATCCCAAGTAAAACCGAAGCCGTAGATTGGGATAGTTAATAAAAATTGCACTTCCGGATGTTGTGCTTAGCTCCCCTTCGGATGACCAGTCAGATGGAAGTTTACTGCGGATTTCAGTATTAAGTTTCGTAATCAGCCTTCGCTTCATGGTGCTTAGAGCATTGCCTACAAGGAACGAGCTTTCAATACTTTCGGCTGAGGCCATCATTTGGTCAATAATATTGTCTGTCTCGGTCAAATCAGAGATTCCTTCAAATTCAGCGCGGATGTAACGGGGTATCTCGTCGATAAAGGCTCTTACTCGAGGAGAGTGGCAGGCGTCGCGACATGCCTTGAAAAAGGGGATCAGGTCGATCCAACTGCTTTCGATAAGTCGTCTATCAGTCAGACGCTCTAATCGATGAGTTTCCTTGATACTGCCTTGTGAAGCCTCACGTCGGTTTCCTGGCAGGTAAACGACATGCCCCCGCTTTCCTGTGTGGGCGAGGTACCGCTCCAGTTGTCGGGGCTGGTCACTTGCAAAAGGTTTGTTCTCGATAACGATCTTGCGACCGTCTTCTAGTAGTAATGAAATGTCTAGCCGACCGACGGCCACGGCCTCTTCTACTCGAACATGTACGGAACTACCTTTATTGTGGGGGATTTTCAGTTCATCGAGAAATTTGAATAGAAATATGCTGCCTTGGCTGTGAGATTCTGATGGAGTGATCATCCACGCAAGGATGCGCGATAGTGTCATTTCATTTGGTCGAAAAAGCCCCAGTAAGTGAAAATTTGGGCTAACCTCAGGTGCGTAGATTGAACGTGCCTGATTGAAGGCTCGGTGAGCTGTACTTAGCTTATTCAAAAATATATCAATGTTCATGTCTGTGTGCTCGATATTAAAACGCTCTTATTGGTTTCACTATTATTTCGATTTTGAAACTGGTTGTTTGGAAAACTTTCGTAAAAAAAGAGTTTTCTACTTATGCCCACGAAGTTTTTTAAAATTCAGATCAGCAATCGGATTCTTATTATTAGCTGGGTAGGCGAGCGCTAAGGACTTCACCTAGTGTGATGAAGATTGCACTGCATATAATTTTTGCTGCATGTGCGCTTGTTCATCTCCCGTTCATCTGGCAGAATGCGAAGCATGATTTCCCGGTTGCTTCGCGCTGCCATCAAGGGAAATGCAAGGCTATCCCAAGGGGGTGGCCCTCATCGCCGACAATCTCGTTGGACTCGACTTTTACCGTGCAAACCGGATCGTACCGGTGCGCCCTTAAATGGCCTGGGAACAAGATATGCCG
The DNA here is from genome assembly GCA_025559845.1 of Agrobacterium tumefaciens. NCBI lineage: Bacteria > Pseudomonadati > Pseudomonadota > Alphaproteobacteria > Hyphomicrobiales > Rhizobiaceae > Agrobacterium > Agrobacterium tumefaciens. Next base: position 1,649,359 of record CP048469.1, on the reverse strand, counting down.
TCACGGACGCCAATTTTCGTTTTTTGCCTGCCTTTCGCTGCAAGCCTTTTTGCCGCAAGCACAGTTTACGCTGACGATGCCGGCCTGATCTGGAAGCCGGTCAAGAATTCCAGCCGGTCCTATTCGGCGCGGCTTGGGGCAAAGCTGCCGACCGATACGCCCATTCGCGCCGGGCTTGAAATGGGTATGAATGCCTCCAGGAAAGGGCAGGTGACGGATACGCCTGTGCGGTTCTGGGGCAATATGTCGATTGCTTCGACAAACCTGCCGGGGGTGTCACTTGCCCGCGACGTGGCGGTCATGTTCAATGCCCTGACCGGCTCCAGTGCGCTGACGATGACATCGTCGCAAAAGCGTATCGTCACGCCAGAGCTGGATATCGAAGCCAATCGCAATTTCACCGTTCGCTATGATGGCTCCGCGCAGCAGTGGAGCGGTCTCGATGTCTCACAATCCCTGCGACTGACGCGTTCGGAGACCGGCACGGCCTTCGTGCTGACAGGTGCCAGCCGCAACAGTTTCGATGAGTTCTCGACCGGCGTTGCCGTCGAACAGAAGCTTGGCGATCATCTGACCGTCAGCGGCACGCTCAATCAGGGCTTCGAGGACAGTTTCCGTCCCGGCGTGAACGCCCGTTACAGCATCAAGTGGTGAGTGCTTGGACGACGTGATGGGTCTGTCACCCCGGATCACGTCCGGGGTAACGGCTGCAAATAAGGACCGGCGATAGCGCGGCCTATTCCTTCTTTTCACCCATGCGGTTCCAGGCATCCAGGCCGGCAATCTTGTAGGCTTCGGCAAGGGTTGGATAGTTGAAGGTGTTTTCGACGAAATATTCCACCGTGCCTTTGAGGTTCAGCACGGCCTGGCCGATATGCACCAGTTCGGTCGCGCCTTCGCCAACGATGTGGACACCGAGCAGGCGGCGGGTCTTCAACGAAAAGATCATCTTCAGCAAGCCGCTGTCGAGACCCATAATGTGACCGCGTGACGTTTCGCGGAAATGCGCGATGCCGCATTCATAGGGAATGCCGCGCTCGAGAACTTCTTCTTCCGTCAGGCCGCAGGTGGAAATTTCCGGTACGGCGTAGATACCATAGGGGAAGAACTGCGGCGGTTCGCCAGCGGGCGCACCAACCGCGTGGCGGGCAGCGATACGGCCCTGTTCCATAGAGGTCGATGCGAGGCTTGGGAAGCCGATGATATCGCCGGCGGCATAGATGTTCGGAACGGAGGTCTGGAACGTCACGGGATCAACCTTCAGACGGCCACGGCTATCGGCTTCCAGTCCGCAGGCGGCAAGGTTCAGCGTATCGGTCGCGCCGACGCGGCCGGCGGCAAACAGCACGGTCTCGGCTTTGAGAACGCGGCCATTGCCAAGCGATACCAGGCACTTGCCGCTCTCGTCACGCTCGACCTTTTCCGCCTTCTGGCCGAAGATCAACTTCATGTTGCGATCACGAAGCTGGTAGGTGAAGTCCTCGACGATCTCCTTGTCGATGAATTCCAGCATGGTTTCGCGCGGTTCGATCACCGTTACCTGGGTGTCGAGTGCGCTGAAGATGGTTGCATATTCGATGCCGATGACGCCTGCGCCAACCACGATCATCGAGCGCGGCAGTTCCTTGATTTCGAGAATTTCGTCGGAATCGATCACGGCCTCGCCATCGAAGGGAATGTGCGGCGGCCGGTAGGGCCGGGTACCGATCGTCAGCAGGATGGAGGTGCCGGTGACGCTCAGGATTTCGCCGTCGTTCTTCACGACCTTCAGCGTGTTGGCGTCGATGAAGCTTGCCGTGCCGCGAATGTGCTGTACGCGGTTGCGGGCGAACTGGTGTTCGAGAACCTCGACTTCGTGGTCGAGCGTTATCAGCAGGCGGCGGCGCAGGTCTTCGGCATCGATTTCCTGTTTGACGCGGTAGGAGCGGCCGTAGAAGCCGCGCTCGCGCCAGCCCGTCAGGTTCAGCGCGGTTTCGCGCAGCGTCTTGGAGGGGATGGTGCCGGTGTGAACCGAGACACCGCCAACGCGGGTGCCTTTTTCCACGACCAGAACTCTTTTTTCCAGCTTGGCAGCCTGGATGGCGGCGCGTCTTCCCGCCGGACCGCTACCGACAACAATGAGATCGTACTGGTGCATGAAAAACCCCGGAACATTAATGCATTTGCGATGACCGGAACTGGTGTCCGGCCTGGCGTCGCTGCGAAACGGGCATGATGCCCTTTCGACGGAGGGAACTGATTCCCTTGCCTTGCCCGCAAGAGTGCAATGCAACAAACGCCTGCGTCAATCTGTAGCGGAAGATTCTGACGGATTCGTAACCGGAACAGCCAATCTCCGTTTTGCGACGTGGAAAATGAATGCCTGCCGGTATCGCCGGGCAAATTGCCGCCGGTTCAAAGCTTCCGGTCTGTCACCTTGCTATGAAGCTGCGCCAGTTCCTGCCGCAGCAGGGCGAGTTCGGCCAGAACCTTCACGTCGATCTTTTCGTGCAGGGACAGAACCTCAAGCTCGGCCTTGAGATTGACTTCATAGTCCTTGGCGGCCTCGAAGCGGTCACGCGCCGCCTGCCGGTTCTGCGACATCATGATGATCGGCGCCTGGATGGCTGCGAGCATGGAAAGCAGCAGGTTGAGGAAGATGAACGGGTAGGGGTCAAAGGCACCGGTGGTAAGGATGATGGTGTTGATCACCGCCCAGAAGATCAGGAAACAGCAGAAGCCGATGATGAAGCCCCAGGAGCCACCGACCCTGGCAATGCCATCGGCCAGCTTGTCACCAAGGCTGGCGCCGGCGGAAAACTCCGCATTCGTGTCCGTCGAGATCAGCTTCTTCTGGTGCGACAGTTCCAGAATGCGCCGCTCCACCTCGCCAATCTCGCGGGACGAGCGTTTGAAATGCGAAACGATATAGTCGGAGATATCTGACACGGCGGAACCCCGCTTGGCTTTTGTACGTGCTGAGACATAAGCCCGCATGGCGACGGAATTCAAATGATTTCCGTGCCATGCGGGCCGGCGTCCCTCGCCGATGGGGTCAGACTGACGGCTGCTGCTCCGTGTTCAGCCAGTTGAAGCCTGGGAAGAAGCGCTCGCGGCCGTATTGCTTGCCAAACATCATATCGAATTGCAGCATGCGATAATTGCTCACCGACTGGGGAACGTCCTTCGGTGAAATCGACCAGTCGGGCAGGGCGTCGCCTTCCTTCGTCACCAGCATGTGCCTGTCGATGACGGAGAACTTGTCCTGAAGTTCACCGAGTGTATCCGTATAGAACGGGTCGGAGAAGCCTGCCGTCTTGAGAATGTGGTAGGGCAACAGGGACGGGCTGATCGTGCCGATGTTCTTCTGCACGCCCTTTTTCGATGACCAGACGACGAGTGGCGTTTCGTGTTCCTTTTTCATGACGTCGAGCGGCGCGCGGCGGCTTGCCACCATGCCCGGCATATAGCCGCTTTCCATGAAGGTACGGCCAAGCGGCGGCAGATGGTCGCCGAAAAGAACGATGATGGTTTCGCGGTCGCGCTTCTTGGCCCACTTCATCAGCTTGACGAGCGATTCATCGGCTTCGACCACGCCCTGCGTGTAGGTGGTGAGCGCCTGCGATGCCGGTGCGGAGAGATCGCCGCTGACGCCAATGGTATTGGCAGCGTAACGATCGGCCTCGTAAGGGCCATGTCCCTGCAGGGTGACGGCAAAGAGGAACAGCGGGTTCGCGGTCTGGTCCGCGGTCGTCATGATCTCTTCCATCAGCGCGTCGTCAGAGGCAAAGTTGCCGCGCTTTTCCATCGGAGGCAGGGTTTCTTCCGAGCGGAATTCCTCGAAGCCGAAGTTCTTGTAGACTTCCTTGCGGTTCCAGAACCATTCCTGGAACGGGTGCATGGCAATGGCCGAATAACCTTCGCCACGGAAGAAGCTGGCGAGCGAGGGGACTGGGCGACGGATATACTGCTGATAGGGAATGCTGCCATAGGGCAGGAAGGCGTTGGAGAAGCCGGTCAGCGCCTCGAATTCCACATTGGCCGTCATGCCGCCGAACTCCGGCGAAAACACGTTGCCGGATTGCTTGGCACGGATTGCCGGCATCGGATCGGCTGAAAGCTCGACGTTTTTCAGTCGTGTCGGGTCCCACAGCGATTCACTCATCAGCATGATGACATCAGGGTAATCGCTCTTGTTGGCGGCAAAAGCGGAGGAATCAGGCATCAGTTCGGCGATGGTGTTTTCGCTGTAGCCGTCGGGTGCAGAGACATTGGCCATCGGAATATTGAAGGCAAAGGCCATCAGGAAGCCGTTGTGACGGTAATTTTCCTTCTGGTCCCACATCATGGGGATGATGTTGAGGCGGTCACGCATCCAGGAATAATGTGAATACTCCATCAGCGAACCGAGACCGGCCAGCAGGGGCAGGGCCAACGCCAGGCTCAGGACACGCTCGCGCCAGCGCAGCGATGGCGCATGTTTGCGAACGGAGATCCAGGCAAAGACAAGCACTCCGACAACGGCGCAGAGGCCGAGGACGACGAGTGCCGCCACCAGCGGCTGCGCTTTCAGCATGGTCGGCAGGAGTTCAACGATCTGACGGCCGAACAGGAGGTCTGAGGGGTAGAGCGGATCGGAAAGATAGGTCTGTTTCTGTGCCGAAATCAGCGCCACCAGCAGCAGTGTCGGAGCAATGACGATCAGCGACAGATAACGCCGGCCGAAAACGGCATCGAGCGCGATAATCAGCAATGCCAGCGAGGCGATGGTGGTCATGCCGGGGCGAACGGACGAGGTGAGAAACGGGCCAACATCTGTCAGCGTGCCGCGCACGATCCATTCCAGTGCAACAATCAGCAGAATGGAGATCACCACAAGATTGGCGGTCGTGTAGGCAATGGCCGCACCTTTGGAAAGGGCACGGTTGGAAAGGCCGCGAGCCAGGCCAAACGAAAAGACAGACTTCGCCTTTTCGGAAGCCGCTGTTTCAGGCGCCGAATTTCTCAAACTCTTAAACTCCGGTATGCGGTGCGACGTGACGAAGCGGGAGTGAATCGTATGTCGCGAAAGTGTCATGTAACTGTCACATAAGCGGGATGAATGCGACATGAACTTTGTGTTCACACACAGATGGCGCGATAACCTCTGCGTGAACGCAAGTGATGATGCGCACACTGCATTTGCCGCGTTGCGGAGCGGGCGCGAGCGCGGTAATGAAGAGCCATGAGCGACAGACAGACCACTGCGAACCATCTCCGGATTGCCGTCGGGCAGTTCAATCCCACAGTCGGCGACGTGGCGGGCAATCTCGCCAAGGCGCGTGAGGCGAGAGCCGATGCAGCAACGCAGGGGGCCGATCTCCTGCTTCTGACGGAGCTGTTCATTTCCGGCTATCCGCCTGAAGATCTGGTTTTGAAACCGGCTTTTCTGAAAGCTTGCCTCAAGGCCGTGGAAGAACTGGCAGCGGATACGGCCGATGGCGGGCCGGGCGTGATTATCGGGTTCCCGCGCCAGGGCGAGACCGGCCGGCACAATTCTGTGGCGCTTATCGACGGTGGCAAGATCATTGCGCTGCGCGACAAGATCGACCTGCCGAACTACGGCGAGTTCGACGAAAAACGCGTCTTTTCGGAAGGTTCGATTTCCGGCCCCTATAATTTCCGGGGCGTGCGGATCGGCATTCCGATCTGCGAGGAAATCTGGAACGACATGGGTGTCTGCGAGACGCTGGCGGAAAGCGGCGCCGAGCTATTGCTGGTGCCGAACGGATCGCCCTATTATCGCGGAAAACTCGATGTTCGCCATCAGGTCGCGCTGAAACAGGTGATCGAAAGCGGCTTGCCGCTGATTTTCGCCAACCAGCTTGGTGGCCAGGACGAACTGGTGTTCGACGGCGCAAGCTTTGCCTTCAATGCCGACAAGACGCTGGCCTTCCAGATGAGCCAGTTCGAGGCGACACTTGCCGTTACCGACTGGAAGCGCAACGGCGATGGCTGGCGCTGCGAAAACGGGCCGTTCTCGAAAATTCCTGAAGGCGAAGAGGCTGACTACCGGGCCTGCCTGCTTGGCTTCCGCGACTACGTCAACAAGAACGGCTTCAAGAGCGTGGTGCTCGGCCTTTCCGGTGGCATCGATTCGGCCATCTGCGCGGCAATCGCCGTGGATGCGCTGGGCGAGGAGCGGGTTCGCTGCATCATGCTGCCATACCGCTACACTTCCGAAGATTCGCTGAAGGATGCTGCGGACTGCGCCAGGGCACTTGGCTGCCGTTACGATATCGTGCCGATTGCCGAGCCGGTGGACGGTTTCATGTCGGCGCTGTCGGACCTGTTCGAAGGCACGGAAGAGGGCATTACCGAAGAAAACCTGCAGAGTCGTGCCCGTGGAACGATCCTGATGGCCGTTTCCAACAAGTTCGGCTCGATGGTGGTGACGACGGGTAACAAGTCGGAAATGTCGGTCGGTTATGCCACGCTCTATGGCGACATGAACGGCGGCTTCAACCCGATCAAGGATCTGTACAAGATGCAGGTCTACGCAATTTCGAAATGGCGGAACGACCATGTGCCGCCTGGCGCCCTCGGCCCTTCGGGCGAGGTCATTCCGCAGAACATCATCTCCAAGGCGCCATCCGCCGAGCTTCGTCCCAACCAGACGGACCAGGATTCGCTGCCGCCATATCCGGTCCTCGACGATATTCTGGAATGCCTGGTCGAGCAGGAAATGTCGGTTGAGGATATCGTGGCGCGTGGTCATGACGTTGCCACCGTGCACCGCATCGAGCATCTGCTCTATCTCGCCGAATACAAACGCCGCCAGTCGGCGCCGGGCGTGAAGATCACCAAAAAGAACTTCGGCCGCGACCGGCGTTACCCGATCACCAATCGCTTCCGTGACCGGTAGTTTTTTATGACGCGCAGCTTTAGCTGCGCGTCATTTTCACCGCCGGCAAACGGCACGGAGTGAACCGCGCCGCCGGATCTGGCCTTTATATGGCTTGCCCGACATCGATGCGGTTGCCATCCGGGTCTTCGAAAACGAAGGCCCGCAAACCATAGTCCTTGTCCTGAAGGCCCTTGATGATGCGCAGGCCGTGCGCCCTGCAAAGGGCGTGCAGCGCGTCGACATCGCTCACCATCATATGCGCCACGTTGAAGGGGGCTGCCTTGTGCGATGGCTGCAGGGTCAGGTGCAGTTCGGCATTGCCCTGCTTCAGGATCATGAAGCCAACGGGATTGCCGTTTTCGAAGGTTTTGGTGAAGCCCAGCACACCCACATAGAAATCATGGGCCGTCTGGATATTCTTGACGGGAAGCATTGCGGCGATACGGCCGAACCGGATCGCTTGATCGGCATTGGTATTCATCGAGAAACCTCGAAGGAGAGAGGGCGACAGACGCGGACGGTGCCGGTTCGTTGCCATGCTCCAAATTTTCGTATGCAGGACGGTGCCTGCGACGTTGTGACCATAAAGGCAGCTTCGGGGTATGCAAGCGCCAAATGTTTCGGCCATAGTGCGGGTCGATGACGAAGCGGGAGGCAGTATGCGCAGTTCGATCGAAATCTATAATATCCGCACACGCCAGATGCGGGTGGTCTGGCAGACACCGGAACTGTTCGAGGCGCCGAACTGGTCGCCTGATGGCACGTATCTGCTGCTTAATTCCGAGGGATTTCTTTATCGCCTGCCGCTTTCCGGCGATCCTTCGCCTCAGAAGGTCGACACGGGGTTTGCGACGATCTGCAACAACGATCACGGCATTTCACCCGATGGGTCGATGTATGCGCTCTCGGACAAGGTGGAGTTCGGTAAGAGCACCATATATCTTTTGCCATCCTCCGGTGGCGCGCTGAGGCTGATGACGAAAAACCTGCCGTCCTACTGGCATGGCTGGTCGCCGGATGGAAAGCAGTTCGCCTATTGTGGCATTCGCGATCAGGTGTTCGACATTTATTCCATGGAGATCGAGACCGGTATCGAGACCCGCCTGACGCATGGCGAGGGGCGCAATGATGGCCCGGATTATTCTGCCGACGGGCAGTGGATCTATTTCAACTCCAGCCGCACCGGCCAGATGCAGATCTGGCGCGTGCGCACCGATGGTTCGGCGGTCGAGCGCGTGACGGACAGCGCCTATGGCGACTGGTTTCCGCACCCGTCACCGAAGGGGGACAAGGTGGTTTTCATCTCCTATGATGGCGATGTCTTCGACCATCCACGCGACCTCGATGTGCGCGTGCGGCTGATGGACCCCGATGGCGGCAATGTCGAAACGCTGTTTGATCTCTTCGGCGGGCAGGGCACGATGAACTCCCCTAACTGGTCTCCGGATGGGGATGAGTTTGCCTATGTCAGGTATTTCCCTGTCGGATAAGCTAGCGGGCGTGTTTGTCTCCGTCACAACGCCTGCATGAAAGAGATATTTCCAGCCCAAGGATTTGGGCTGGCCGGATTTCGGCTCAAGGCCCAAAAAGACGGGCAGGCTGGGCATTTGCCACAGCCATGTCGGCGTTCGGCATTCATGATGCTTGCATTCCCGCGCTGCCGTGGCCATAACCTCAGGCATCAGGTGCCTGCCCATGGGGCAGGAGAATCGGGAATCCGGTGTGAGACCGGAACGTGCCCAGCGCTGTAAGGCGGACACCAGCTTTGATTGCCACTGAAGTCATTCGGGAAGGCGAAGCGGGTGGATGAAGCCAAGTCAGAAGACCGGCCTGATACGATAGACCAACCCGCGCGGACGGCGGAAGGTTGTTGATGGGTGAGGCGCTCTCGTGTCTTGCCCCGGCATTGTTGGGGATTAACGATGCAACCTGAAGACTTCCGCAAGGCCATGCGTCCGGCCAGTGAATTTTGCGAACAAGACAAGGCGGCGCTTTACCGCGCCATTGAAACGCGCCGGGATGTGCGCGACGAATTCCTGCCCGATCCGCTGCCGGATGATCTGGTGACGCGCCTGCTGGCCGCCGCACATGCCGCGCCATCCGTCGGTTTCATGCAGCCGTGGAATTTCACTCTTGTCACCGATGGCGCCATCAAGCAGGCGGCCTGGGTGGCGTTTCGCCGCGCCAATGAAGAGGCGGCGGAGATGTTTTCCGGCGAGCGGCAGGCGCTTTACCGCAGTCTGAAGTTGGAGGGACTTCGCAAGGCGCCGCTCAGCATTTGTGTGACCTGCGACCCGACCCGTGGCGGCGATGTGGTGCTGGGACGTACCCATAATCTGCGCACGGACGTCTATTCCACCGTCTGCGCCATCCAGAATCTCTGGCTTGCTGCGCGGGCTGAAGGGATCGGCGTTGGCTGGCTCAGCATCTTTCATGACAGCGATATTCGCGTCATTCTCGATATTCCCGAGCATATCGAAATCGTCGCCTGGCTCTGCCTCGGCCGCGTCGACACGCTCTATAGCGAGCCGGAACTTGCCGTCAAAGGCTGGCGCCAGCGCCTGCCACTGGAAGAGCTGGTGTTCAGGAACGGCTGGGGCAACCGTTGAGCGTTGTTACTGTTGCGGCTGGATACCCTTGAGGGCAGGGTTCTTCAGGTCTATGCGGCTTGTTTCGTCCGGCAGGAATTTTGGGCCGACGACGCGCACCTTGTTGTTGTGCGGATCATACTCGCGCTCCGGAACTTGTAGTTCCGGCGCCTTGGCAGCCTCGGGTTCGACAGGCTTCGCCACTTTGTCTCCCGGTGGTGACGTGATGTCGGTGATGCTGGAGTAGGGCTTTTCGGCCTCAGGCGTCGCAGCCGCTTCCTGCTTTTTCATCTCGTCCTGATAGGCCGCCATGTTGCAGCTACAGCCCGGTGCGCGGGTGGACGCATTGCGATAGGCGAAAGCCGTCGGCAGTTCCTTGTAGGGTTTGCCGGTTTCGGCCGATACCATGTCGGATGTCTCCTGATCCGTCATGGAGTGGTAATAAAGTTCCGTTTCCGTGCCAGGGCACATGTTGCGGCACTGTTCCGCCTGTCCACGAAAATCAAGTGGCGAGGCGTTGGAAGCAATCGGAAAGAATGAACCGTCGCAGGTCTTCACGCAAAGAGTTCTGAGGCCAGTTTCGCCGGATAGGCCGGGTTGCGGCGGGATTCCCGTCTGGTCGTACCGCGGGGCGTTCCCGTATACTGTAACGTTACGTTCCGTCACGGCAGGCCGTTCGGCCTCCACCGGGCTGCAGCCATTTGCGTCCAAAGCCGCCAGAATGCGCTGACGGCGAATGCCGGGATCATCACCGCGCTGGGTTGCCAGCGCCTGATCGCGATCATGGATGATGGCATCGCGCTCGTGTTCGGCGTCGAGAAGCGCATCGCCTATTTCCGCGCAGACACCGGCATTCGGACTGCCGTAGGTGATGATGCTGCCGGAAGAACAGCCGTAGCCGCGCAGATCGTTCCTGATCCTGCGGATGGCAATGTTCTGGCGGGCAAGGGCGTTGGCATAGAAGCGGACTTCCGCCGTGTTGCCAATGACGCGAGGTGGCTCACGCAACTGGGCATACAGCGTGTCGCACACCTCGTTCGCAAATGCTGCAGCGGGTGCGGCAAGGAACATCACAAAAAAGAAGCCGGTCATGCGGCTGCGGCAGGTCAATTTGTCCGTTCCGTCAGGTCTTGCGGGCAATGCTGTCAGCCGTGCTGTCGGCATTGCCAGTCCAAAGTGTCTTTTCGGACTTTAGCATATGCCGTTGCCGCAAGGCGGCAACAGCGCGTTCAAAATTGCGTTAATATCCCGTCAGGAGGCCATCACACCGAAGGGTGCGAGGCCTGAACGACAGCCAGAGCCGCCATGTTGACGACGCCGCGCGAGGTGACCGACGGCGACAGGATATGGGCCGGCAGAGCCGTGCCGAGCAGGATCGGACCGACATGGAGACCTTCTGTCAGCGTGCGGGTCACACCGAGCGTGATGTTGGCGGCATCGAGGTTCGGGAAGACCAGAAGGTTGGCTTCGCCCGTCAGTGCGCTGTTCGGCATGGCGCGCTTGCGCAGTGCTTCCGAAAGCGCGGAACCACCCTGCATTTCGCCGTCCACTTCCAGTTCCGGTGCCACGTTCTGGATGATCTGCAGCGCACGACGCATCTTGCGGGCGCTTTCTGAATCACGCGAACCGAAGTTCGAATGGCTGGCGAGCGCGATCTTCGGCGTAATGCCGAAACGACGGATTTCCTTGGCGGCAAGTACCGCCATTTCGGCCACTTCTTCCGAGGTCGGCTCGTAATTGACGAAGGTATCCGTCAGGAACAGTGCGCCCTGCTGGGTGATGAGCAGGCTGAGACCGGCGAAGGAGCGGACGCCTTCCTGCTTGCCGATGATCTGGTTGACGTCCCGCAGATGGCGGTCGTAACGGCCTTCAAGGCCGCAGATCAGGGCGTCTGCTTCACCACGCTTCACCGAGAGCGCACCGATGACGGTGCTGTTGGTACGAACGATGGTACGCGCCGCTTCCGGGTTTATGCCGACACGGCCAACGAGGGCAAAATAGTCGTCGACATATTCGCGGTAACGCGGATCGTCTTCCGGGTTCACGACGGCAAAGTCGGTGTGCGGACGGATACGCAGGCCAAAACGCTTCAGGCGCGTTTCGATGATCTGCGGACGGCCGATCAGGATCGGAACGCCGGTGCCTTCTTCGAGAAGAACCTGTGCGGCACGCAGGACGCGTTCGTCTTCGCCTTCCGCGAAGATGATGCGCTTCTTTTCCGCGACCTTGGCCGTGTTGAAGATCGGCTTCATGATGAAGCCCGAACGCCAGACGAAGCGGTTCAACTGGTCGAGATAGGCTTCGAAATCGGTGATCGGACGCGCGGCGACACCGCTTGCGGCCGCAGCACGGGCAACAGCGGGCGCGATGCGCAGGATCAGGCGCGGATCGAATGGCGACGGGATGAGGTAGTTCGGGCCAAAGACCGGCGTATCGCCGCTATAGGCCTTGGCGGCAACTTCGGAGACTTCCTCACGCGCCAGCGCTGCGATGGCCTCGACGGCGGCCATCTTCATCTCTTCGTTGATGGTCGTGGCGCCGCAATCCAGCGCGCCGCGGAAGATGTACGGGAAGCAGAGAACGTTGTTGACCTGGTTCGGGAAGTCAGAACGGCCAGTGCAGATCATCGCGTCCGGACGGGCAGCGCGCGCAGCCTCGGGCATGATTTCCGGGTTCGGGTTGGCAAGCGCCAGGATCAGCGGGTTTTCCGCCATGCGCTCCAGCAGTTCCGGCTTCAGCACGCCTGCAGCCGAAAGGCCGAGGAACACGTCTGCGCCATCAATGGTTTCGGCAAGCACGCGCTTGTCGCTCTTCTGGGCGTAAACTTCCTTCCACTCGTCCATCAACGTGTTGCGGCCGTCATAGACAAGGCCCTCAATGTCGTGGACCCAGATGTTTTCCTTCTTTGCACCCATGGAAACGAGAAGGTTAAGGCAGGCGAGGGCTGCCGCACCGGCGCCGGAGGCGACAATCTTGACGCTCGACAGCGACTTTCCGGTCAGTTCCAGAGCGTTGGTGACGGCTGCCGCAACGATGATGGCCGTACCGTGCTGGTCGTCGTGGAACACCGGGATGTTCATCTTTTCACGAAGCTGACGCTCGACCTCGAAACATTCCGGCGCCTTGATGTCTTCAAGGTTGATGCCGCCGAAGGTCGGCTCCAGTGCTGAAATGGTCGAGACCATGTCGTTGATGCCGGGCGCGTCGATTTCGATGTCGAACACGTCGATTCCGGCGAATTTCTTGAACAGAACGGCCTTGCCTTCCATGACCGGCTTCGACGCCAGCGGGCCGATGTTGCCGAGACCGAGAACGGCGGTGCCGTTCGAGATCACCGCAACCAGATTGGCGCGGGCCGTGTAATCGGCAGCGGTTTCCGGGTTCTCGTGAATGGCGAGGCAGGGTGCGGCAACGCCCGGCGAATAAGCGAGCGCAAGATCGCGCTGGTTGCCGAGCGGCTTGGTCGCCTGGATTTCCAGCTTGCCTGGACGCGGATAGCGGTGAAAAAAGAGCGCCTGTTCTTCAATGTCGGCCTTTGCCGTGGTGGCGGGCGTTTTGTTCTTATCTTGAGACGTCATGCTTTTCACCGTCGTATCTGTTTTGTCTTGGTAGGCACCTGCATACAACAAACAGCCAGTGCGTACAGCCGTTATTTGCCGCTCCGTCATGCAAATTCGGGGCACGGGTTATTCGCATTTTCGTGAGGTGCGCGGCCGGAATTGTCACAAAAAAGCCTGTCTGTCATTTTGCTGAAACACGAGTCTGGTTCTGAGAGGCATGAAAGTCGCAGAAGACGCAGCCGAACAGGGGGATGAATTCCGTGGCCGGTCACAGTGAACCCAGACAGTTCAGAACGCTTTTCATTTCGGACGTCCATCTTGGCTCAAAAGCCGCCAAGACGGATTTCCTGCTCGACTTCCTGAAACATCACGAGGCCGAGACGCTGATACTCGTCGGTGACATCATCGACGGCTGGCGCTTGCGGCGCAGCTGGTACTGGCCGCAGGGCTGCAACGACGTCGTGCAGAAATTGTTGCGCAAGGCGCGCAAGGGTACGCGCATCGTTTACATCCCAGGCAACCATGACGAATTCCTGCGGGAGTTTCCCGGCACGCATTTCGGCGGCATCGAAGTGGCCGAGCGGATGATCCACGAAGCGGCGGATGGCAAGAAATACCTCGTTATCCACGGCGATGAATTCGATGTGGTGGTGCGTAACGCAAGGCTTCTCGCCTATCTCGGCGACTGGGCCTATGACGCGGCCATCGCACTCAACATCGGCATTGCAGCCGTGCGTCGGCGTATCGGCCTGCCTTACTGGTCGTTCTCGGCCTGGGCAAAGCTGCAGGTCAAACACGCCGTCAACTTCATCGGCGAGTTTCAACGCGTTGTCGCCGATGAAGCGCGCCGCAACAATGTGGATGGCGTGATCTGCGGCCATATTCACCATGCGGTGATGGAAGACATGGATGGCATCCGCTACATCAACACCGGTGACTGGGTGGAAAGCTGCACGGCGATTGCCGAAAACATGGATGGCAGCTTCGAACTGATCACCTGGATGCAGGCAAGCGACGTTGCCTCCGAGGGCGCCTCCGACGAGATGGAACCGGTCAACCTGCCGGGCCTGATCGGCAGACGGGCCGCCTGAGTTCACGGCACTTCATATAAAAAGGGGCGCGGTGTAAAATCCGCGCCCTTTTGTTATGGGGGAATGGTCAGCCCCACAGGTCGGGTTTGGGCGGATAAACCAGCGATCCCTCGTAGATGAGGCCGGGTTGGCGATCCTCGGCCAGAAGCAGGGGGCCGTCGACATCGGCAAAGGCCGTGCCCTGTGCGGCGAAGATCGCAGGCGCCATGCCAAGCGAGGTGCCGAGCATGCAGCCGACCATGACGGTATAGCCCAGCCGATCCGCCTCCGCCTTCATCGCCAGCGCTTCCGTCAGACCGCCCGTCTTGTCGAGCTTGATGTTGATTGCGTCGTAGCGATTGCGCAGACCTTCCAGATCCCTGGTGGAATGCACGCTTTCGTCGGCGCAGATCAGGACGGGGTGTTCGATGCGTGCGAGAATATCATCCTTGTCGGCGGGAAGCGGCTGTTCGATCAGCGAAATCTTCAACTCCGCCGCCAGCCGCAGGTAATATTCGATATTGCCGTCATTCCAGCCTTCATTGGCGTCGATGATGATGCGGGCATCGGGGGCTGCGGCGCGTACGGCACGCAGGCGCGCTTCATCGCTCTCCGTGCCGGTCTTGATCTTCAACAATGGGCGGGCGGCATTTTCCGCCGCCTTGGCCGCCATCGTCTCAGGTTCGCCAAGGGAAATCGTGTAGGCGGTGACCAGCGGTTTTGCGGCGGCGCCAAGCACAAGATCGGCAACGCTTTTTCCGGATGTCTTGGCTTCGAGGTCCCACATGGCACAATCCACCGCATTGCGGGCGGCGCCCGGCTTCATCGCCTTTTGCAGTTCGGCACGTGTCAGGCCATTGGAAACGGCGTCGGCCATTGCTTCGATATCGGCGATCACGCCTTCAATGCTCTCGCCGTAACGCGGGTAGGGAACACATTCGCCGCGACCGGCAACGGAACCGTCGCGGATCGTACACGTTACGACGTCGGCGTGAGTCCGGCTGCCGCGCGAGATGGTGAAGCTTCCCGCAACGGGAAAGCGTTCGGTTGTGGCTTGGAGGTAACGGGGCATGATTTTTCACTTCCGAATAAGCGACAAGAAGGGGATGACGCCAAATTTATTACGAATTGTCAGCCGTCACTGTGGCCTGTCAAAGGTCAAAACGTTATGAAACCTTTAAGATTCTCATGAAGGCTGCATTCGCTCGGAGCATTATGCAAGAACAGGACAGACGGCAACAGGCGAACCCGGCCGCAATCTCCGAGGACAACAATGTCCACGGCGAGGGTGTTCGCTACGCGCTGACCGGCTCCTGGCGAAACAGCGATCTGGCGCATGTCTTCGAGGCTGTGGAGAAGATCGGCAAGAGTGCGCCGGGCGGTGCAATCGATATCGACCTCTCCGGCGTCGACGCCATCGACACGACGGGTGCCTGGATCATTCACCGCTTGCGGCAGGAGCTTGAGGCGCGCGGCGCCACCGTCAAGCTCGACGGCAACAGCCGTGTCGAGGACCTCATCGGCCAGTTGCCCGATCAATCGCCACAGCCGAGCGAACCGGTTGAAAAGCGTGGCTGGGCAGAACGCATCTTCGCACCCGTTGGCGAAGCGGTGATCCAGAGCGGTGCGGATTTTCTGGCCGGCATGTATATTCTCGGCTCGGCGGTGCGTGGTGCGCAGATGAAACTCGGGCGCGGACGCGGCGTATCGCCTGCGGCCATCGTCAACCAGATCGACCACATGGGCGTGCGTGCCGTGCCGATCATCGTGCTGATGTCGTTCCTGATCGGTGCGATCATTGCGCAGCAGGGCGCGTTCCAGCTTCGCTATTTTGGCGCGGAAGTCTTCGTTGTCGATCTCGTCGGCATTCTTCAATTGCGTGAAATCGGCGTTCTCCTGACCGCGATCATGATTGCCGGTCGTTCTGGCAGCGCCATTACCGCCGAAATCGGCTCGATGAAGATGCGCGAGGAAATCGACGCGTTGAAGGTCATCGGCCTCAATCCTGTCGGTGTTCTGGTGTTTCCGCGGCTTGTTGCGTTGACGATCGCGTTGCCGCTTCTGACCATTCTGGCCAACTTCGCCGCGCTTTTTGGCGCTGCCGTCGTGGCGCTGCTTTATTCCGGCATCACATTCGAGGTGTTCCTGTCGCGCCTGCATGGCGCGGTCGAGCAATCCACCATTGCCGCCGGCATGATCAAGGCGCCGTTCATGGCGCTCATCATCGGTATCGTTGCTGCGGTGGAAGGCATGAAGGTTGGCGGTTCGGCAGAATCGCTCGGCCAGCATGTGACGTCCTCCGTGGTGAAATCGATCTTCGTCGTCATTCTGGTCGATGGCCTGTTTGCCATCTTCTACGCAGCCATCGATTTTTGAGGAGGGCGCGTTGAACCAGCCGACCACACAGTTACAACCGGCCCAGAAGCCCGAGAAAGACCGCGAAGTGGTGCTTTCGGTCGAAGGCGTTACGGTTGGTTTCAGCGGCAAGAACGTGCTGGAGAACCTCAATCTCAACGTTTATCGCGGCGAAATCCTCGGCTTTATCGGTCCGTCCGGTGCCGGCAAGTCGGTGCTGATGCGCGCGGTGCTGCGTCTTCTTCCCCGTCAGGCGGGCACGATCCGCATTCTCGGCACGGATTACGATAAGGCGACCGAAGACGAGCGCGTGAAGCTCGACACGCGGCTTGGCGTTCTTTTTCAGCAGGGTGCGCTGTTTTCCGGCCTGACGGTCAAGGAAAACATCCAGCTTCCGATGCGTGAATATCTCGACCTGCCGCAGAAGCTGATGGACGAACTGGCCTATCTCAAGATCGAGATGGTCGGTCTGAAGCCCGATGCGGGTGACAAGTATCCGTCGGAGCTTTCCGGTGGAATGATCAAACGTGCCGCCCTTGCCCGCGCGCTGTCGCTCGATCCCGATCTGGTGTTCCTGGATGAACCGACTTCCGGCCTCGATCCCATCGGCGCCGCAGAATTTGATATGCTCATTGCGCGCTTGCGCGATTCGCTCGGTCTGACCGTGTATATGGTGACGCACGATCTCGACAGCCTGTTTTCCGTCTGCGACCGTATTGCGGTGCTGGGGCAGAAGAAGGTTCTTGTCGAGGGAACGCTGCAGGACATGTTTGCCTGCGACGACCCTTGGGTGCAGTCCTATTTTCGCGGCAAGCGGGCGCGTTCTGTCGTTCTTCCGGACGGCAAGCACGAAAATCCGGTGGAGTAACGAACAGTATGGAAACCAAGGCGAACTACACCATTGTCGGAATTTTCACGCTGATCGTGATCGCCGCTGCTTTCGGCTTTGTCTACTGGATGGCTGAGTTCGGCCGTGGTGGGCCGACAGCGCAGCTCACCGTGCGTATTCCCGGCTCGGCAAACGGCCTTTCGGTCGGTTCGCCGGTACGCTTCAACGGTATTCCGGTTGGTACGGTGCGCGGGCTTGCCATCGACCGCGATGATCCGGCCTATTCCATTGCCTTCACCGAAGTGCAGGCCGATGCGCCGGTGTTTCCGTCGACCCGCGCCGTGCTTGAAATTCAGGGCCTGACCGGTGCCGCCTATATCGAACTGTCCGGCGGCAACAAGGATGGCGAGCGCATTCTCCAGAAAGCCGTCGATACCGGTGTTCCTGCCGAACTGACAGCCGATCTTTCGAGCGTGACCAACCTGCTTGCCACTGCCGACAAGATTTTGAAGCGCGCCGATGGCGCCATCGGCGAGCTGCAGGGCTTTGTGCAGGATGCGCGTGGCCCGTTGACGCAGACGGTGCGCAACGCCGAGAAGTTTTCGGATGCGCTGGCTGCCAACTCCGATGGCATCAAGACCTTCATCGCCAGCCTGAGCTCGCTCTCCACCACCGTGCAGTCCGTTTCGGTGCGTCTCGACAGCACGTTGACGGCTGTTGAGGATCTGGTGAAGGCCGTCGATGCCGGCAAGATCGATTCCATTCTGACCAATGTCGACAAGGTGACAAAGGATGTCGCCACCGCATCGAGCGATATTCAGGGCATCATGGAAACGGTGCAGAGCACTGCGCGTAACTTCGAGGCTGCCAGCACCGAGGTGCAGACTGTCGTCAAGCGCGCCGACGCGCTTCTGGCTTCCGTCGATCCGGCCAAGGTCGGCAATGTCGTGGACGATGTGTCCACCGCCACCGCCGATGCACGCGATGCGGTCGCCAACTTCAAGCAGATTGCCGATGATGTGGGCGCACGCCGCGCCGATATCGATCAGGCCGTGTCCGACTTCACCGAAATGGGACGCAAGCTGAACCTCGCATCCAGCCGTGTCGATGGCATTCTTGCCAAGATCGATACCATGCTTGGAACCGAGGATGCCAACTCGCTGTTTGCCAAGGCGCGCGAGACGCTGGTGTCCTTCAAGGCGGTGGCCGACAATCTCAATGCGCGCATCGGTCCGATTGCCGACAATCTGACCCGGTTCTCCGGCTCCGGTCTGAAGGACTTCCAGGCGCTGATCGGCAGCACGCGACAGACCGTCGACAATCTGAACAATGCGATCACCAATATCGACCGCGATCCGCAACGGTTGATTTTCGGGGGCGAAACCGTGAAACAATACGATGGCAGGACCAGGCGTTAAGAGGGGTTTTGGGGTGAAAAGACGACTGATCAGCGGCAATATACGCCGCACCCTTTTGCTGGTTCCGCTGGTATCCGCGCTGCTGGCCGGATGTGCCGGAAGCCCGAAGAACGACACGTTCGATCTGTCGGTTTCGTCGGCTGGCGAGACGCAGGGACCATCGTTGAAAAGCCGGCAGTTGCTGATTGCCGATCCGACCGCTCTGAAGGCGCTCGACAGCGAGAACATCGTTGTGCGGCTTTCGGGATCGGAAGTGCAGTATCTCGCCAATTCGCAGTGGAGCGATCGCCTGCCGCGCATGGTGCAGTCGAAGCTGGTTGAAGCGTTTGAAGATACCGGCAAACTCGGTGGCGTCGGACGGCCGGGGCAGGGCCTTGCCATCGACTATCAGGTCGTGACCGATATCCGCGCCTTCGAGATCGATACGGCGCGCAATGTCGCCAACATCGAAATCTCGGTGAAGCTGCTCAACGATCGCAACGGCACGGTCAAGGCGCAGGAGGTATTCCGCGCCGGTGCCCGCGTCAGCGGCTCGGGTAATGCCAATCTCGTCAAGGCACTCGATCAGGCCTTTGCGGCCGCAACGCGCGATATCGTAAGCTGGACGCTGAAGTCGCTTTAACCGGCTGTCGTCATTCCTGACATGGAAACGCTGTGCGCTCGGTCGTGGCCGGTTTTGACCGGCCGCACCTGATGTTGTCGACATGCGAGGTCCTCATGCGAATTTCAACGATGCTCTTCGTTGCTGCTCTTTCCATTGTTCCGCAGACCGGTGTCGCCTGGGCGGCGGGCCTGCGGCTGGTTGAAGTGCCTTCGTCTCAAGGAAAACCGTCGATAAGGGCGGCATTCTGGTCGCCCTGTGCGGCAGCGCCGATTGACACCCGTATTGGACCTTTTGTGCTGCCCGCCGTGCGCGATTGCGACATCGCCGAGGGGAAATATCCGCTCGTGGTCATTTCGCATGGCTTTGAAGGCACCTATCTCAGCCACCGCGATACGGCTACGGCGCTGGCGGATGCCGGCTTTCTGGTGGTGGCGATCAATCATCCCGGCGACAGTGCTCTCGACATGACGCGGGCCGGCGAGGTCTCGGCGCTGACCGAGCGCCCGTCCGATATGATCCGCCTGCTCGATCATCTGCTTGGCGACTGGGAGGACCGTCGTTTCATCGATGCCGATAAGATTGGTGTCTTCGGCTTTTCGCGTGGCGGCTATACGGCGCTTCTGCTTGCCGGTGCTGTTGCCGATTGGAAGAATGCCACGCTGCCGTGTCCTGAGGGGCAGGCGACAGTCTGCGCCGGGATGAAGGAAGAAGGCGTGGGAATGCGGGGTGCGCTTCATGATGCCAGAGTGAAGGCCGTGTCCGTTGCCGATCCGCTGAATGCTTTTCCCGATGCCGACGATCTGCGAGCGATTACGATCCCCGTCCAGCTCTGGCAGTCGGAGCGCGGTGGCGACGGTGTTACGTCGGAGGATATTGCGGCACTGCGCGACAACCTGCCGGCAAAGCCCGAGTTTCATACGGTGGATGGGGCAGGGCATTTTTCATTTGTCGCCCCGTGTCCGGCCGAAATGGCAGAGATGGCGCCGCAGGTTTGCGGCGATGAAAAGGGGTTTGACCGGGTGGCGTTTCACCGCACGCTCAACGAAGGCGTGGTGGCCTTCTTCAAGGCGTCGTTGCGCTGAGACTGCGCTCAGAGGGGGTAGGGCGGCCTATTCGGCCGCCGCTTCTGTCTGCCACTCAGGCAGCGGGAAAAGCTTGTCGTAGCCCAGATTGAATATGAAGGCATAGACCACGTAGAACAGCGCGAACGAGATATCCATCACCAGCGCATGCATGAGGCTGATACCGAGATACCAGGCGATGAATGGCATCAACGCGATCAGCAGGCCGATCTCGAACAGCACGGCATGGGCGACACGGATTGCTGGCGTCTTGAGCGTGGTGCCCTTCAGGCGCTGCATGGCGTGATCGAAGATCAGGTTGTAGAGATAGTTCCAGGTGGTTGCCAGCGTGGCGCTGACCACACCGACGATACCGATGTCTTCCATCGGCATGCCGAAAACCAGCGCACCGAGCGGAACGACCAGCAAAAGACCGATGATTTCAAAGCTGAGCGCGTGGCGGATACGATCTGCAAGGGAACGCATGGTGTTCTCCGGTTGATGTCCGGGCCGTCCCGATGCGATTGCCATGATGGCCGAGGTCGTCCTCGCGAGAGCGATATAAGCCTTTGCAGTGCCGCTTTCAAGCATTTGCAGGGATAGCTGAGGGAACAAGACGGCATGTCTGTCGTTAACGCCTCGGAAGGAGGCGTGCCATGCAGCAGAATTCCACAGCCGGAAGAACGATTAAGGCCGCAAACACGGAAACGGTATCGACGTATCATCCGATCATCATTCCCCTCAAGGGAAGTTTCGCCGCGATGATATTCCGCCGTTCCCGAGGCCCAAAAACACATGATGTGCAAAAAGGGTAGCGGTGTTTGATCCGGTTTTTCTTGTTTCAGGCAAGAGAAGATTGGCACGCAGACTGTATTGCCGTTTTTTAGTGCCCACTAAAGTGTGATTTTCAATCAGCAAGATCTCCACATAGACTGGGGATCGCCATAATAGCGAAGGGAGAATGACATGAAATCAGTTCTCATAATCGCCGCTGTACTTGGTTTTTCCGCCAGCGCAGCGTTTGCGGAATGCGCAGGTCATCAACAGATCAACGCATCCGTTCCAGCCGTAGATCGCGAATTCAAGACCGCCAGCATCGTTCCGCCGTCTGATCCGGTGGAAAAACCGATCCTTGTTCTCAAGAAGACAGACCGCCTTCCGTCATCGACGACGGTGGGAGAGCCGGAAGCTGCACTGCAACGCATGCAATAAGCCTGGCGACATCTTCATAAGATCATCCCGCGTGGGCATCTGGTTCGCGCGGGATTTTCATTTTTATCGCTGCAATCAGCTATCCAGCTTCAGCGAAAGCTGCCGCTCTACGGGGCGCTTTTTCAGAACATAGAGCGGGCGGGTGGTGATGACCTCGGTGCGCCGCTGCAATTCACGCCGTCTTTCCAGTGCGCGCTCCCGCATGCCCTGCGAGCGGGCAACAACGGACAGTGCATTTTCTATGGTGATGTCTGGCCTGTTCATGCTGACCTCCATAATGTTCACTTTATGTTCTCATTAATGGCGGTTGATGTCAACACTGTGGCAGCGTGGGCAAGTCCTGTCTGGAAATGGGGCTAAAAAGGGAGGAGGGCGGCTCAGGAGCGGCTTTTCACTGTTCGGGGTGAATGGCGGGCAGATACCCGCCTCCCGTCGTGTGGCGCGCTCTCAGCAGAGCGGGCGCTGTTCTGACAGAACGATCTCGGAGGTAAAGTCGCCGACATGTTCGCTTGCCAGTGCAATGATGGCCATGGCGGCCTGCTGGCGGTTCCATCCGGCATCGATTGCCTTCTCGAGCAACCCCTGGATCGATGGTTCAAGTGCGAACTGGCATTCCGATTGATAGTCGAGCGTGCCGATGGAAAGCGATGGTGGGTTAATGGCGGCCCGCATCGTTTAGTCTCCCTGTTTTCCCGCATGTCGCACGCCATACATAGTGGCGACATGTCTCTTCAGAGGCCCGTGATGCGGCAAGACCTGATATCTCACACGCATCGCAGACAGCGATTCCCCACAGCAGCCGGACGTTAGCGGGAAGTCGCAACGACTGTCAACGAACGGTTGGTGGTGTTTGCAACCGAGACGTCGGGTTACGTGTCGTCAGCTTCGTGATCTCATAATTTTTCACTTCTAAATGGCTTTTTTCGCCAGATCAGCAGGGCCATGACATAAAGGGCGAACATGACGAACCAGGCGAGCGGGGCAACCATGAAGAGGGCAGCGTAACCGCAGCTTCCCTCGAAACAGGAGCCGAGAAGGCCATTTGCGGCAAGCGCCGACGACAATAAAAATGCAAGCGTTCCGCTTCCGACGATGCCGAGAACGAACAGCACTATATTGGTGATCAGTCTCATGGTCTCAATCATAAGTACGATTAAGACAGCTTTGGGGAAAAACGCGGTCGATCCGGAAATTTTAACGGGTGGGGCAAATCAAAGGCAGATTCCGCCCTAGCGGCTTCGCTGAATCATCAGCGAAGCGTCTGTCGGGCAGGCCGTCTCGCCGTCACCTATTCCGTGATTGTGTATTCGCCGAGTTCACAGAGGTCCTGCGTGTCTTCGAGATCTTCCAGCTCGTCGCCCTGAAATTCGAAGCGCATGTCGTATTTGCATACGGTGCGGCCATCGGCGATGGTGATCTCGATCGCTTCGCCCGGACCGAGCGCCTGTTTGCCGAAAACGTCATTTTCCCAATCGTCGACGCCGACCGGTGAGGTGTAAAATGCGTTCAGGACGGAATTGGTGCCGTTCTTCAGCGTGAAGACGAGATCTTCCGCGTGGGAAGCACTGGCAACCGTCATTGCCGCGCCAAAGACCGCGACTGCGACCAAATTCAATTTCATTGTTCCCCTCCAACCCATGTTGTGCCGGGAGAGAAATACAGGGAAGAATAGCCGTTGCAATTTGTATCACTTGGCGTGGTTAAATTTCATGATTTCAGCGGGGTTCGGTGATTAACCGATACAATTCCTGACTATAGAATCGCATGGTACTCGCGTTCTACATGAAATTTATTGGTCTGATGCCGTTTATGTGTGGTGAGGGCATTGCTGCGATGCGGCAATCGGCAGAGAGACGTCAATATGGGACGTCGCCGCCATCATTCCCTTGGCGCCGGGCAGAGAATTCAAAGTGTCGAGAAGATTGACGACGTTCAGGCTGAAACCGCTACGCCAAGCGCCTCGAAAGCGCTTTAACGAAAATCAGCAACGTATTGTCTTTTTGAGAGAATTTGGTGGGTGATGTAGGGCTCGAACCTACGACCCGCTGATTAAGAGTCAGCTGCTCTACCAACTGAGCTAATCACCCGCCGCCCGCCGTCTGGCGGTGTGAGAGGCCGTATAAAGAGGATCATTCTGGTTGTCTAGCGTCGAAATGAATTTTCTTCGATTTTTATGACAGAAAAATTTCGGCAATCGCGAAAAGTGCCGGAAAACCGGGGTTTTCCGGCTTTTCTTTTTTTTCGCTATCCGCGTCTGAACATTCGCCCGATCGCGATCAAAATACATGCGCCGACGAATCCGGCGATGAGATAACCGAGCCAACCCGTCAAAACGATTCCGAAAACGGCAAGAATGGCGTTGGCGACGACCGCACCGACGATTCCAAGTAGGATGTTCATGAAAACACCCATATTGCTTTTCATGAATTGTTCGGCGAGCCACCCGGCGATGCCACCGATGATGATGGCTGCAATCCAGCCAATGCCAGCAGATTCCATGATTTCCTCCCATGATTGCTGCAATATCAAAGGTGGTGATTCTCGCGTTGGAAGGCAAGGCAATCCTTGGGGAAACACCCCTTTTGCGGGTAGTTTTCAAGGTGTCGGGCATTGACGGGCCGGGTGCGATGATCGAGACGACGGAAAGGAACGGAGTGCGGTTGATGTTTGATAAGCGGCATAAATTCATCGGGGCGATTGTGCTGGCCCTCATTGGCGGAATGTTCTTTTCCGCAATGCAGGCTTCCGCCCAGGAGGAAACGCCGCCAACCGCTGTCGGAATCCAGCAATCGGTTTCCGAGCAGGCCAAAACCGATCTCGAACGCTGGAAGGCCGATGTCGCCAGAGTGACCAGCCAGATCGAGGCGGGTGGCAACGACGATGCCAAACTGGTGGATATGAAGGGGCAGGTCGACCAGATCGCCGGTGATGCGGGTGCGACCAACAGCAAGCTGCGTGCGCGCCTCGACCAGATCAAGGCCCGGCTTGATGCGCTTGGCGAACCGCCAGCCGAAGGGCAGGCGCCCGAAGCCAGCGTCGTTACCGAAGAGCGCACCCGTCTGACGTCCGAACGGGCCGAAGTGAATGCCATTGCCGGCGAGGTGGACAGCATCGCCACCAATGCGGCGCAGATTTCCAACAATATCACGGCTGTCCGCCGTGCACTGTTTGCTGCGACACTGTTCAAGCGGACGGACCTGTCCGCAGCCACATTTACAGAGGCCACGTCTGCTTTTGTTGACGAACTCTCCAATCTCAACAACGCCGTCAGCAGCTGGGTAACGTTCGTCTGGAACTACAAGCGCCTTCCGATGTTCGGCGCGGTGGCGCTTTCCGTCATGGCGGCGATGCTGTTCCTGGTCGGCGGCTATCGCTTTTTCGGCAGCCGCATGGACCGGCGGGCGTTTTCGGGTGAACCGTCTTATCTGCGACGCCTGTCGCTCGCCTTCTGGTCGACGATGGTTCAGTCGCTCTCGCTGTTCCTGTTCCTCATCACCTCGGCCTTCTTCCTAGACAATTTCAACGTCCTGCGGTCCGATATCGCGCCGATCCTGTTCGGCGCCATGGCGATCATCGGCTTCGTCTATTTCGTATCGCGGCTGAGCTACGCGATCTTTGCGCCAACGCAGCCAGAATGGCGTTTGCTGCAGGTCTCGAACAAGGGCGCGCATACGCTCTCGACAGCCGTCGTTCTGATGGCGCTGGTCAATGGTCTCGACTATCTGTTCGGAACCATCAGCGAGACGCTCTATTCGCCTCTGATCGTCACCGTGGCCAAGAGCTTCATTGCGTCTGTGACTATCGGCGTCATTCTTCTCGCCGTGTCGTTCCTGCGACCGGTCATCGGCGAGGGTCAGGACCACGATACCGGCAACCAGCGCCTGCCGCGCTGGCTCGTCATTCTGCTGCGGGTTGGTGGCCTCATTCTCATCGGCGCGTGCCTCACCGGTTATGTCGGCCTTGCGCGGTTCCTGGCCACGCAGATCGTCGCGACCGGCGCGGTGCTGGCAACGATGTACATCGGCATCCTCTCGGGCAAGGCGATTTCACGACAGGGCGCTTTTGCCGAATCCCTGGCCGGCCGCTTCCTGCAGCGGCGCTATAATCTCGGCCCGGTGCCGCTCGATCAGGCTGGTCTTGCCGCCGGTCTCGGCATCTATGTCGTCGCGCTGTTCTTCGGTGTGCCGCTCATCCTGTTCTCCTGGGGCTTCCAGCCGGGCGACATCGAAAGCTGGGCGTACCGTCTTCTGACAGGCATTACCGTCGGCAACGCCTCGATTTCGCTGCTTGGGCTGTTCGGTGGCGTTATGGTCTTCGCCATCGGCTACACCATCACCCGCTGGTTCCAGAAGTGGCTTGATAACAACGTTATGGCGCGCGGCCAGGTGGATGCCGGCGTGCGCAACTCCGTCAAGACGGGTATCGGTTATCTCGGTATTGCCGTTGCGGCGATCTTCGGCGTTTCGTCGGCGGGGCTTAATCTCTCCAGTCTGGCGCTGGTCGCCTCGGCACTGTCGGTCGGTATCGGTTTTGGCCTGCAGAACATCGTGTCGAACTTTGTGTCCGGCCTCATCCTGCTGGTCGAGCGCCCATTCAAGGTTGGTGACTGGGTGGTGACAGGCACGACCGAGGGCACCGTCAAGCGCCTGTCGGTGCGTGCGACCGAAATCGAAACCTTCCGTGGGCAGTCAATCATCGTGCCGAACTCGGAATTCATAAACGCCTCTGTCGGAAACTGGACCCACCGCAACCGCATCATGCGTGCGGAAATTCCCGTTTCGGTGTCCTACAATGCCGATCCGCAGCAGGTGATGGATATTCTCCTCGAGCTGGTACGGGCGCAGCCGCCGGTGCTGCGCAATCCGGAACCGCATGTGGAATTCATGCGGTTTGGCGATTTCGCCCTGGATTTCGAACTGCGTTTCCATCTCGCTGACCTCTCCAGCGGTCTGACCGTCAAGAACGCATTGCGTATCGCCATCCTCAAGCGTTTCCGCGAGGAAGGCATCGAAATTCCGTTCCCGCAGCGCAATCTGAACATCCACGTGGATGGTGAAAACAATCCGCAAATGCTGGCAGCAATTCTCGAAGAGGAAGGCGACAAGACGGTTGTGTCGCGTACCGCTGCCGCATCGGCGAAGGTCGCGCAGACGCCGAAGGAAGACAACAGGGATGACAAGGGCGCCGAACAGCCCAGCAAGTCTGTGTCCGAGGCGCGTCGGTAATATCTTCTGCGGTGGGGCGTCGTGTCTGCGTCTGGAGACGGCGACCCACCGACAGACGGATGACGGCATTTTCTGCCCTGTCGCAGCACCCATTGGCCATGTCGCAATCAGGCGGCTGAACGCAAATCAGTCGCTTCATATTCTCCTCATCGATTTGTCGGCACACTTGCACGAGGCCGGCGCTCATGAGGGGTTCTGTAAATGAAGACACATGCACGGGCAGTGGTGATCGGCGGCGGCGTTGTTGGCGTGTCGACGCTCTATCATCTTGCCAGAAAGGGCTGGAGCGACAGCGTTCTGATCGAGCGCAAGGAACTGACATCCGGCTCGACATGGCATGCGGCGGGCCTCTTGCCGCTGTTCAACATGAGCTACTCGGTCGGCCAGATCCACAAATACTCGGTGAAGTTCTATGAGGAGCTTCAGGAAGAAACCGGCATGAATGTCGGTTTTGCGAAAGTCTCCAACATTCGTCTCGCCCGGACCAAAGATCGCTGGGACGAATATATGTATTATGCCGGCATTGCCGAAACCATCGGCATCAAGGTCAATATCCTCACCCCCGAGCAGATCAAGGAAGTCTGGCCGCTCTGCGAGACGGAAGGGCTTCTCGGCGCCATCCAGCATCCCGACGACGGTTACATCCAGCCTGCCGATCTGACGCAGGCGCTGGCCAAGGGGGCGCGTGATCGCGGCGCCACCATTTACCGCAACACCTCAGTCACCGGCATCGAACAGCTTGAAGACGGTCACTGGAAGGTGACAACGGATAAGGGCGAGATCATCGCCGAGCATATCATCTCCTGTACCGGCTCCTTTGCCCGCAAGACAGGCGAGATGGTCGGCATCAATATCCCCGTCATTCCGGTGGAGCATCAGTATATCGTCACGGAACCGCATCCGGCCATTCTGGAACGTCGCAAGCAGGGCCTGCCGGAAATGGGCGTGCTGCGCGAATCCGATTCCGCCTGGTACATGCGCGAGGAGGCCGGTGGCCTGATCCTTGGCCCATACGAAGTTGGTGCGCCGGTCTGTTATGTCGACGGCCCCTCCGACGACAGCGAATACGAACTGTTCCAGGAAGAACTCGACCGCCTGATGCCGCATATCGAGGCGGCGATGGTGCGCGTTCCGGCCTTTGGCGAGGTTGGCATCAAGAAGGTCTATAATGGCGCGATCGCCTATACGCCGGATGGCAACCCGATTGTCGGTCCGGCGCCGGGGCTCAAGAACTTCTGGCTGAACGAGGGCCACTCCTTCGGCATCACTGCTGCCGGTGGTGCCGGCTGGCAGCTTGCCGAATGGATTGTCGATGGGGAGCCGACGCTCGATCTGATGGGTGTCGATCCACGACGCTTCGGACCTTACGCAACGGAAGGCTATCTCATTGCCAAAAATGAGGAGGCCTATGCCAACGTCTTCACCATGCACTACCCGGATGAGGAGCGTTCGGCGGCCCGGCCGCTGAAGACGACACCGGTTTACGACCGCCTGAAGAAACTTGGTGGTGTGTTCGGTTCCGTCTATGGCTGGGAACGCGCCAACTGGTATGCGCCCGAAGGCTACGAGTTGCCGGAGAGCGAAAAGGGTGTTGGCGTCGATGTCATCACCAGCCACAACTACGCGCCAGCGCTGGATGATGGCCGTTTCGTTGAAAAGTGGTCGTTCCGCCGCTCAAACTATTTCGAGCATGTCGGCAACGAGGTGAAGAACGTTCACCAGAATGTCGGCGTGCTCGACATGTCGGCTTTCGCCAAAATGGAAGTTTCGGGTCCGGGCGCTCGCGCCTGGCTGGACAGCATTCTCGCCAATACGGTGCCGAAGAAGCGCGGCCGTATCGCGCTGACGCATCTTCTGACGCCGAATGGTGGCGTAAAGGCGGAGTTCACCGTCTACGAATGGGCACCGGGCCGTTTCTACCTGGTTTCGGCGGGCGGTCTGGAGTCCCATGACCACGATACGCTGTTCCGGCTGCTGCCGGGTGACGGATCGGTCGTGCTGCAGCCCATTACCCAGAAATACGGGGTGCTGGTGCTGGCAGGGCCGAAGTCGCGTGATCTTCTGAAGAAGCTGACGCGTACCAGTCTTGAAAACAAGGATTTCCCGTGGCTGACGGCAAAGCAGATTTCCGTCGGTGTCGCCACCGCTCATGCCTTGCGCGTCAATTTTGTCGGTGAACTCGGCTGGGAACTGCACCACCCGATCGAAATGCAGAATTACATCTTCGACCGGTTGATGGAGGCGGGGGCTGAATTCGGCATCAAGCCATTCGGCATCCGGGCGATGGTGTCGATGGCTGTCGAAAAGTCCTACCGCAACATGGGGCGTGAGCTTTCGGTGGAATACAACGCCTATGAGTCCGGTCTCGACCGTTTCCTGCGCCCCGAAAAATCCTTTATCGGCCGCGATGCGCTGGTGGCCTACAAGGAGGCAGGCGTCAAATGGATCTTCTCGACGTTGATCGTTTCAGGCAATAGCGATGTCGATGCGCGTGGGTCGGAAGCGATCTACGACGAAAGCGGCGAACTGGTGGGACGCGTCACAAGCGGCGGTTTCGGCTGGCGTATCAACAAGTCGGTGGCGCTTGCCATGCTGGCACCTGCACATGCTGCCATCGGCACCAAACTCAAGGTGCGTATTCTCGGCGTTCTCTACGATGCCGAGGTCGTGCAGGAGAGCCCGTTCGATACCGACAACGTGGCTTTGCGTGGCTGACCGGCACCTCATTCGAACACGATGGATACGGCCCTTCGGGGCCGTATTTTCTTTTGAGTAAGCATGTCCGCAAACTCGTTGCGCGGCAAAAATGCGATTAATCATTCGGCAAATGGTCCCGGCTATTTTTCCCGTGAAAAGACGGGGGCTTGGGGCACATGAACTTTCTCGGAATTACCGGAATGCAATATTCCGGCGTACCTTTTACGAACAATCGTATTCTGCTGGCGGAAGACACCAATGTCTTTACCCAGATGGTGAGCATGCGGCTGAGAGAGCTGCTGGGTGTCACCGTCGAAATCTGCCGCTCGTTCGAGGAGTTGCAGGAGTGCTACGAGCGCTCCTCCGATCCGGTGACTCTGGCGATTTCCAACATCAATCTGCCGGGTGCGGAAAACGGCGAGGCGCTCGAATATCTGATCGACCTGTCGATCCCGACCATCGTTTTTACCAGCACCTTCCACGAGGCGACCCGCGAAACGCTGATCGCCAAGAACGTGGTCGACTACATTCTCAAGGACAATATTTTCGCCGTCGACATGCTGACGGAATCCGTCTGCCGGTTCCTGACCAATCATCGTCACCACGTGCTGATCGTCGATGACAGCCCGACGGCGCGTGCCTTGTTGTCCAGCCGCCTCAAGCGCTACAATTTCCGCGTCAGCCTTGCCGACAGCGGTGCAAAGGCACTCGAAATCCTCAAGGCCAATCCGGATATCGGCCTTGTTGTCACCGACTACAACATGCCCGATATCGACGGTTTCGAGCTGACGCGCCGCATACGCACCATGCGCGGATCGCACGAGCTGCGCATCATCGGTGTGTCGTCTTCGACCAACCGGCTGCTATCGGCGCGTTTCCTCAAGGCTGGCGGCAACGACTTCATGCTGCGGCCGTTCATCGATGAGGAGTTCTATTGCCGCGTCAACCAGAACCTCGACACGCTGGTGCAGATCCAGCTTGCCAAGGCGGGTGCGAAGGCCGCAGCCGCCTGACGTCACCTTTCATCGTCAGAGCTGCGATTCCAGCGGCAGCAGGCCCATGACCCAGGCAATCAGCCGGCGTGCCGGCGGGGCGTTCGGCTCGCTGCTGTAACGCCTCGGTTCGCCTTTTTCCGTGCATGACCAGACGATGCGGTTGCCCCTGGTCATTTCGAGCTGAAAGCTCATGGAGCTGTTGGTTTCCTCGCAGAAGACGGCATCCATCATCTCGACAAGGGCAGGCGAGGAGAAAAGCACGCCCATTTCCGTATTCAGTGACATGGACCGTGGATCGAAGTTCAGCGAGCCGACGAAACCGGTTTCTCCATCCCGGGTGAAGGCCTTGGTGTGGAGGCTCGCCTGACCCGAACCACGCAGCGACAGCGGCTGGTGGTCGGCGCGTGGGCGCAACTCGTGAAGGATGACACCACCGGCCAGAAGCGGCTTGCGATAACGGGCATAACCGCCGTGAACGGCGGCGACATCCGTTGCTCCCAGCGAATTGGTCAGGATGTTGACGCAGACCCCGTCCTTTGCCAGTCCGGAGAAGGTCGCGACGCCCTGCTTGCCGGGAATGAAATAGGGGGAGGTGATGTGCAGCTTCTGCTGTGCGGCTTCCAGCAGTGGCAGAAGCGTCTCCATCAGGAAATTGTGACCCTGGCGCCGTTTTCCCGTAGCCTTCTCAGGCGGATCTGCCAGCACGTCGGCGGCATCGACCCAATGCAGCCGGTCGGACATCAGGAAGTTGCCGTTGTCATATTGTTTTTCGACACGGGCCAGATAGGGCTTGGCCGCATCGCTCTTCGGAAGGGCGGCAAGGTCGCGGCGCAATCTGGCGAGCTTGTTCGGCCGACGCGCCAGAAGAGAACGAACCGGCACGGCTGCGGCGCTGTTCCAGTAGTCGTCGAAGATCAGCGAGGCATCCTCGACAACCTTGCCGAAACCCAGAATGTCGAAATCGCGGAAATTGGCCTGCTCTGCCGCGTCGAAATAGGCGTCACCAATGTTGCGGCCACCGACGATTGCGACGCGTCCATCGGCAATCCATGCCTTGTTGTGCATGCGACGATTGACGCTGCCGAAGCGCAGCAGAAGTTCGATGCCACGATGCAGGGCGTTTTCGCGTGCCCTCGTCGGATTGAACAGCCTGAGATCGATATTCGGATGCCGGTCGATGGCATGGAAAACGCGGTCGGAGATCGATACCCCGAGATCGTCGAGAAGAAGGCGCACGCGAACGCCACGGTCGGCGGCGGCGACGATTTCCCGCATCATCAGCCGACCGGCCAGATCGGCGTTCCACATATAATACATCAGGTCGAGGCTGCGTCCGGCGGCGCGTGCCGTGGCAACGCGCACTGCAAAGGCATCGAGGTTGGATTGCAGGAGGCAGAGCGCATTTCGCTCATTGCGTCCGTTGCGTATCACCTGCCAGTGACGGTCGAGCGGTGTGCGGTTTTCATGCACCGGCAAGGCGCGGGAAGGGCGCTTCGGACTGGTTTTTTCGAGCTGTTTGCTGACAACGACAAAAAGGCTGGACCCGAGGACCAGCGACAGAATGGCTATGACGACCCAGATTGCAGTCACGTCTTTTTTTGCTCCCGCCCCGACAGTATCAGGCCGGGCGAAAACGCGCGAGAGGATAAAGCGTTCACGTAAGGGGAAGTAAAATTGCGGCCCGCAGAACGGGCCGCTCGAATGGCTCTGCGCTCAAGCGTCAGATATCCAGGTTTTCGGCGAAGGCGGCGCGTTCCTGGATGAAGCGGAAACGGGCGTCGGCCTTGGTTCCCATCAGGTTATCAACCGCTTCGCGGGTGCCTTCGAAATCCACATCATCGATCTCGACGCGCAGTAGCGTGCGCTTTGCCGGGTCCATGGTGGTTTCCTTCAACTGTGCGGCCATCATCTCGCCAAGGCCTTTGAAGCGACCGATTTCGACCTTGCGGCCCTTGAAGGTCGTTTCCATCAGTTCGGCGCGGTGGGCGTCGTCGCGGGCATAGGCTGTCTTCGCGCCCTGACGGATAACGTAGAGCGGCGGTACCGCGAGATAGAGATGGTTGCCGCGGATCAGTTCCGGCATTTCCTGATAGAAGAAGGTGATCAGCAGCGATGCGATATGTGCGCCATCGACGTCGGCATCGGTCATGATGATGATGCGTTCGTAACGCAGATCTTCTTCGCGATATTTTGTGCGCGTGCCGCAACCGAGCGCCTGAATGAGATCGGCAATCTGCTGGTTGGCAGAGAGCTTCTCACGGCTGGCGCTACCGACGTTGAGGATCTTGCCGCGCAGCGGCAGAATGGCCTGATTGGCGCGGTTACGCGCCTGCTTGGCCGAACCGCCAGCCGAGTCGCCCTCGACGATGAACAGTTCAGCACCTTCGGCGGTGTTCTGGGCGCAGTCCGCCAGCTTGCCGGGCAGGCGCAGCTTGCGCACGGCCGTCTTGCGGTTGACTTCCTTTTCCTTGCGGCGGCGAAGACGCTCTTCGGCGCGCTCGATCACCCATTCCAGCAGCTTGTCGGCTTCCGCCGGGTTGCCGGTGAGGTAATGGTCGAAGGGGTCGCGCAGGGCGTTTTCGACGATACGCTGCGCCTCGACGGTCGCAAGCTTGTCCTTGGTCTGCCCGACGAATTCCGGTTCGCGAATGAAGACGGACAGCATGCCGACGGCGGAAATCATCACGTCATCGGTGGTGATCTCCTTGGCGCGCTTGTTCTGCGTCATCTCCGCATAGTTCTTGAGGCCCTTGGTCAGCGCAATGCGCAGGCCGGCTTCGTGGGTGCCGCCTTCGGGCGTCGGGATGGTGTTACAATAGGAATGTAGCTGCGTGTCGCCGCCATACCAGGTGACCGCCCATTCAAGTGCGCCATGGCCGCCGGTCTTTTCGGTGCGGCCCGAAAAGATTTCGCGGGTGACGGTGAATTCCTTGCCAAGCGTGGCGGACAGATAATCCTTCAGACCGCCAGGGAAATGGAAAACCGCCTTTTCCGGAATTTCACCGCCCTGCTGGACGAGGCCTGGATCGCAGCTCCAGCGGATTTCAACACCGCCAAACAGATAGGCCTTCGAGCGCGCCATGCGGAAAATGCGGGCAGCTTCGAACTTGGCGTGCGGTCCGAAAATTTCCGGATCGGGATGGAAGCGAACGCGCGTGCCACGACGGTTGTGCACGTCACCGAGCTCTTCCAGCGGTCCAAGCGGCAGGCCGCGTGAAAAGCGCTGACGATAGAGCTTGCGGTTACGGGCGACTTCCACTTCCAGCAGGTCGGACAGCGCGTTGACGACGGAGACGCCGACGCCGTGCAGACCGCCGGAGGTTTCATAGGCCTTGCCGTCGAATTTGCCGCCGGCGTGCAGCTTGGTCATGATGACTTCAAGCGTCGACTTGCCGGGAACCTGTGGGTGGTTTTCCACCGGAATACCGCGACCGTTGTCGCTGACCGTCAGGAAACCCTCGGCATCGAGATGAACCTCGATGAAATTGGCGTGACCGGCAACGGCTTCGTCCATCGAGTTGTCGATGACTTCAGCAAACAGATGGTGCAGCGCCTTTTCATCGGTGCCGCCAATATACATGCCGGGGCGCATACGCACCGGCTCCAGGCCTTCGAGCACGCGGATCGAGGATGCGCCGTAGTCGTCACCGGATGATGAGACGGGCGGCGCAACGGATGTCGCGGCCGGCGCGGCAACAGGTGTCACGGCTGCGGGCTTCGGCTGCGTATTGGCGTTTGCAGGCTGCGCCGGTTCGCCCTGCGTTTCCGTTTCATCGCGCCGTGCTGCCGGTAGACCGGAGAAAAGATCGTTGCTGTCGTCCATCGTGCCCAAGGTTCAAGTCTTATCGTGTCGTCAGAATTTCGCCATGCGAATCGGCGCGAGTATAGCGCGAAACGCGACAATCCGCCCGGTCGGCCAAAGGCGAGGCCTCCTGCACGACTGAATATGTCAGGGTTTCGCAACAGGAGGATTGCGCCGCCGCCGTCGCGATGGCAAGTCTCAGGCCAACTAATGGAACGGTTCAGCAAGGCATGTCCACAGCTCATTTCACGTTTTGTACTCTTTTTTGCCTGACTGTTGCGGTGATGCCGGTCGCCGCGCAGACATCGGGCGGGCCGCTCAAGCCTTTCAAGGACGATCTGTTCTCGGGGCAGACGGTGCTTTCCACCGCCGACGGCGGAGCTTCGGAAGTTCTCGACTACGACGAAATGCGCGATATCAACGGCCGCGACGAGGTGCCCGAGCGACGCGTGAAACGGCAATATGTCGATATGGGTATCAAGAGGGTGCAGGCGCTCGAAACCGTCACGGCCGGGGGCAGGGCAGTCGAGGTAGGACGTGTCGGGCCGGCCTCCGGGCAGGCCTTCACTGTCATCTTCATCCACGGGCGCGGTGGCGACCGGCGACTTGGCATGAACGATTATACCTTCGGCGGCAATTTCAACCGGCTGAAGAACCTAGCCGCTGCCAATGGCGGCACCTATTATGTGCCGAGCGTCCGCTCTTTCGATGCGCAGGGTGTCGCAGATGTTGCCGCGCTGATTGCCGATGCAAAGCGCAGTTCCGGGGGCAAGCCGGTCATTCTCACCTGTGCCTCGATGGGCAGCTTCATCTGCTACGGCATCAGCCGCGACGCCACTGCCGTTGCCGATCTCAAGGGCATGGCCATTCTTGGCGGTGCGGTCGATCCCGAATTCCCGAAGAGCGCTTTTGCCAGGGCAAAGAAGCCGGTGTGGTTTACCCATGGCAGCGTCGACAAGGTCTATTCAGCCGATCAGCAGGCAACGATTTTCCGCACCATGCTCAAGGCCGGGCAACCGGCGCGGTTTTCGGTTTTCCAGACCGGGGGGCATGGAACGCCGGTCCGCATGACCGACTGGCGGACGGTGCTGAATTGGATTTTGAGCCGTTGACGGGGGTTTTATTGCCGTTATCGATGAAACTTGCGTGATTTCGGCAAAATTAACCACGGTTCTGAACCAAACCGGCGCTTTTTTATACCAATTGCCACTGGCTGCGGCTAAAGGGAGTGTCGGAGTTTTTAAGGCTGTCCGTCGCAGGGCGAACCGCGATCGGGGCAAGGGGAGAGGGGTAACGCTGCCAGGGTGGCGTTGACCCCGTTTCAGCAGAGGAATAGATACGCATGACGCCGAATGTTCGACCGCTCGTTGCCGGAAACTGGAAGATGAACGGCACCCGTTCATCCCTCGATCAGATCAAGGCCATGGCCGAAGGCGTCAAGGGGGCTCTGTCCGGAAAAGTGGACGCACTGATCTGCCCGCCTTCGACGCTGCTTTACGTAGCGACCGCGCTTTGCGACGATAGCCCGCTGCTGATCGGCGCGCAGGATTGCCATCAGAATGCTTCGGGTGCCCATACCGGTGATATTTCCGCCGAGATGATTGCCGATTGCTTTGGTACCCATGTCATCGTCGGCCATTCCGAGCGTCGCACCGACCATGCGGAGACCGACCATCTGGTGCGCGTCAAGGCAGAGGCTGCACATGCGGCCGAACTGGTTGCCATCGTCTGCATCGGCGAGACGGCAGATGAGCGCAAGGCGGGCCAGACGCTCGATATCCTGAAGCGCCAGCTTGCCGGTTCGCTTCCGGATGGCGCGACGGCGCAAAATACTGTCATCGCCTATGAGCCGGTCTGGGCCATCGGCACCGGCCTGACGCCGACCGTTCAGGATGTGCGCGAGGCACACGCCTTCATGCGCGACGAACTCGTCAAGCGCTTCGGTGGCGAAGGCGCCAAGATGCGAATCCTTTATGGCGGCTCGGTAAAGCCGTCCAATGCGCTCGAATTGATGGGCGTCGAAAACGTCGATGGTGCATTGATCGGTGGGGCGAGCTTGAAAGCGTCGGACTTCCTTTCCATCTATGCGGCATACGAGCAACTGACGGCTTGAAACACGGTTTCCTGTCACGGGGGCTTGGAATAAGCCGCTACCTCATGTAAAGAGCCGCAAAACCTTCTTTATGGTGCTCCTTTCGGGGCATGGAATGGATTGTCATGCAGACCGTTTTGATTGTTATTCACCTCATGATCGTGTTGGCGCTGGTTGGCGTCGTTCTGATCCAGCGTTCTGAAGGCGGCGGCCTTGGTATCGGCGGCGGTTCGGGCTTCATGTCCGCACGGGGAACGGCCAATGCGCTGACGCGGACGACCGGCATTCTTGCCGCGCTGTTCTTCATCACCTCGCTCGGTCTTGGTCTTCTGACCCGCTACGAAGCACGCCCGACCGATATCCTGAACCGTATTCCGGCCACGCAGGGTCAGGGTAACGGCATTCTCGATACGCTCGGCCCGGCGGCCACGACGCCAGCAACACCGGCTCCGGCCGACAACGGCGTTCCTTCTACCAGCCAGGCTCCGGCCGCTGGTGGCGCAGCCGCTCCGGCACCAGCCCCGGCGGCTCCCGCTCAGCAGGCGGACCCGAACGCAGTTCCGACCGGACAGTAAGCCCGGTTCAAGTTTAACGCTCCGGCAGGCCAAAAGCCTGCCGGTTTTCTTTTGTTCGCATTCCGGCCAGTGGAACTGCACGTTCGTCAACAGCGAATTTGCAAAAGCATGAATTTTGGGCTGGCGGAATCAAAGGTAAAAAGGTATCCGGTGAATCCCATGGCGCGATATGTATTCATCACAGGCGGCGTGGTCTCCTCTCTTGGAAAGGGCATTGCGGCCGCAGCACTCGGAGCGTTGTTGCAGTCCCGTGGTTATCGGGTGCGACTTCGTAAACTCGACCCCTATTTGAACGTCGATCCCGGCACAATGAGCCCGACACAGCACGGTGAAGTGTTTGTGACGGATGACGGTGCCGAGACGGACCTCGATCTTGGCCATTATGAACGCTTTACAGGGCGTTCGGCGACCAAGACCGACAACATCACCACTGGCCGCATCTACAAGAACATCATCGACAAGGAACGCCGCGGCGACTATCTCGGCGCGACCGTTCAGGTGATCCCGCACGTGACCAACGAAATCAAGGATTTCGTGATCGAGGGCAATGACGACTACGACTTCGTCATCTGCGAAATCGGCGGTACCGTGGGTGACATCGAAGCGATGCCGTTCATGGAGGCGATCCGTCAGCTCGGTAACGACCTGCCACGCGGCACGGCGATCTATCTTCACCTGACCCTGATGCCGTACATTCCGGCTGCAGGCGAGCTGAAGACCAAGCCGACCCAGCACTCCGTCAAGGAACTGCAGGCACTGGGTATTCACCCTGACATTCTTCTGGTGCGCGCAGACCGGGAAATCCCGGAAGCGGAACGCCGCAAGCTTTCGTTGTTCTGCAACGTGCGCGAATCGGCCGTT
Organism: Agrobacterium tumefaciens; assembly: GCA_025559845.1. Lineage (NCBI taxonomy): Bacteria > Pseudomonadati > Pseudomonadota > Alphaproteobacteria > Hyphomicrobiales > Rhizobiaceae > Agrobacterium > Agrobacterium tumefaciens. The sequence continues at coordinate 1,611,550 of CP048469.1, read as the reverse complement.
ATCCAGGCGCTCGACGTTGCCAACATCTACGACGTGCCGATGGCCTACCACAAGGAAGGTCTCGACAACGAGGTTCTCGCAGCGTTCGGCATCGAGCCTGCACCGAAGCCGCGTCTCGAGCAGTGGGAAGAGGTTTGCGACCGCATCCATACGCCGGAAGGCGAAGTGACCATTGCCATCGTCGGCAAATATACCGGTCTTAAGGATGCCTATAAGTCGCTGATCGAAGCGCTGCATCACGGTGGCATCGCCAACCGCGTCAAGGTCAAGCTTGAGTGGATCGAATCGGAAGTCTTCGAAAAGGAAGATCCGGCGCCTTATCTGGAAAAGGTCAATGCGATCCTCGTTCCCGGTGGTTTCGGCGAGCGCGGTTCCGAAGGCAAGATCATGGCGGCGCAGTTCGCCCGTGAGCGCAAGGTGCCTTACTTCGGCATCTGCTTCGGCATGCAGATGGCTGTCGTCGAAGCAGCCCGTCATCTCGCCGGTATCGAAAAAGCCTCGTCGACCGAATTCGGTCCGACGCAGGAGCCTGTTGTCGGTCTGATGACCGAATGGGTGAAGGGCAATGAGCTGGAGAAGCGCAACGCGAAGGGTGATCTCGGCGGAACGATGCGTCTTGGCGCGTACAAGGCATCGCTCAAGAAAGACACCAAGATTGCCGAAATCTACGGTTCGACCGATATTTCCGAGCGTCACCGCCACCGTTACGAAGTGAACGTGGACTACAAGGATCGCCTGGAAAACTGCGGCCTGGTGTTCTCGGGCATGTCACCGGACGGCGTTCTGCCTGAGACGGTGGAATACCCTGACCATCCGTGGTTCATCGGCGTTCAGTACCACCCGGAACTGAAGAGCCGTCCGCTCGATCCACACCCTCTGTTCGCCAGCTTCGTTGAAGCGGCGCTCGAGCAGAGCCGTCTGGTTTAAGAATTCGAAAGGGCCGCGAAAGCGGCCCTTTTTGTTTGAGGGTGCTTCTCCGGTTTGATGGGCTGAACGAAATGGCCCGAGGTCTGCCATCATACCGCGCTCCATGAAATCACCCTTGCGGTGCTACGGACGTAGTCAGGCCACGACGCGCCTGCGCCTTGAGACGAGCCCCTGATCGCACCCGGCTCAGAATCAAATCGGTCATTGGGGAGGGGAGCAAACTCTTTCTATCCACCCAACAAAAAAACGGGCCCGAAGGCCCGTTCCTGACTGTCAGTGAAAATCGCGATCGGCTTATTTCGGGCCGATCATGTTTTCCGGGCGAACGTACTGGTCGAATTCCTCGTTGGTGAGGTAACCGCCGCCGACGGCTTCGTCGCGCAGCGTTGTGCCGTTCTTGTGTGCGGTCTTGGCGATCTTGGCGCAGATGTCGTAGCCGAGCTTGCTGTTCAGCGCCGTGACGAGCATCAGGGAGTTTTCAACGCCCTTCTTGATGTTGTCTTCGCGGGCCTCGATGCCGACAACGCAATTGTCGGTGAAGGAGACGGCGGCGTCGCCGAGAAGCTGGACCGACTGGAGGAAGTTGTACGCCATCATCGGGTTGTAGACGTTCAGCTCGAAGTGGCCCTGCGAGCCAGCGAAGGAAAGAGCTGCGTTGTTGCCGAAGATGTGGGCGCAAACCTGTGTCAGCGCTTCGGACTGGGTCGGGTTGACCTTGCCAGGCATGATCGACGAGCCAGGCTCGTTCTCAGGCAGCGACAGTTCACCAAGACCGGCGCGCGGACCGGAGCCGAGGAAGCGGATGTCGTTGGCGATCTTGAAGAGAGCGGCTGCGGCAGCATTGATGGCGCCGTGCGAGAAGACCATGGAATCGTGCGAAGCAAGTGCTTCGAACTTGTTCGGCGCGGTCACGAACGGCAGGCCGGTGATCTTGGAAATCTCGTCGGCAACCTTTTCGGCAAAGCCGATCGGTGCGTTGAGGCCCGTGCCGACAGCCGTGCCGCCCTGTGCCAGCTTGGAAAGCGCGGGCAGGGTGGTTTCGATGTTGGCGATCGCAGAAGCAACCTGGGCTGCGTAGCCGGAGAATTCCTGGCCGAGTGTCAGCGGCGTTGCATCCTGCGTGTGGGTGCGGCCAATCTTGATGATGTGTTCGAACTGCTTGACCTTGGCTTCGAGCGCCGCGTGCAGGTGCTTGAGGCCCGGCAGCAGGTGGTGAACGATCTGCTCGACGCAGGCGATGTGCATCGCGGTCGGGTAGGTATCGTTCGACGACTGGCTCATGTTGACGTGGTCGTTCGGGTGAACGGGCTTCTTGGTGCCCATTTCGCCGCCGAGGATTTCAATCGCACGGTTGGAGATAACCTCGTTGGCGTTCATGTTGGACTGTGTGCCCGAACCCGTCTGCCAGACGACCAGCGGGAAGTGCTCGGTCAGCTTGCCGTCGATGACTTCCTGTGCAGCCTGAATGATGGCATCGCCGACTTTCGGGTCGAGGCCGGCGAGCGCCATGTTGGCGCGGGCGGCGGCCTGCTTGACGATGCCGAGTGCACGCACGACGGAAGCAGGCTGTTTTTCCCAGCCGATCTTGAAGTTGCCGAGCGAGCGCTGCGCCTGCGCGCCCCAGTAGCGGTCGGCCTGAACCTCAATAGGGCCAAATGTATCGGTTTCCGTGCGTGTGGCTGTCATCAATCTTGCCTTTATATTCGTTTTCCTCCGCCAAAACGGCGCCTCGGCCCGCTTCGCGCGCGCCGATATATAGAATCATCGTGCCGCCAATGAAAGCGTTGGCGTGGAGCTGCGGCAGATATTTCCCGACTTTGCGAAAAAGCAGGGAACGTGGCATTTTTACTACGCGGCCGTCAGACGTAAAAAAGCCATCGCGACAGGCTTTGCCCATCTTCAAAGTCTTGTCGTAAAGTTAATGAAATAAATGAAAATTTAACCGTTCTGACCAATTCTGGAAATTACGCTTTTATGGTTTCGGCTGTAACATGAAGTTCATTCCGCGGCAGGTTTGTGCTTCGCGCGTTTTCTTTTCAACAGGCCGCCGATCGGCTAGACAAAGCATGAAACTGACGCATGTCTTCGGATAGACATGCCGGGTGCTACGAGGATCAAATTGCAAGTCACATCTGGAAAAACATCAGCAGCAGTAATGCTGGCTCTCGGTCTTTCCTTCTCCACGGCCCTGCCTGGCACTGCGGACGCAATCACGTTGATGGATCTGCTGCGCGGTGGTCCGGGCAAGGTTGCGCGTGATCGCGGCGAGATGCCACCTGCGGGCATCGTCACGTCTCCTTCGTCCGGATCTCTCAGCGCCGATGCTTCCGATCCTGAGCCTCTGCCGCGCGTTTCCGGTCCGCGTTATTACACCTACAAGGCCGATGCGACGCGTGCTGTCGATACCAGCAAGTTTGCGGATGGTCTGGCAGGCGTCAAGTTCAGCGCCACGCCCGAGATCGCCAAGGCGCTGGAAGCCTATTATGGCGCCGGCGGCAAGCAGCTCTGGGTCTCAGAAGGTGCGTTGACTGATCGCGCCAATGCGGCAATGGCATTCCTTGAGACCGTCGGTGCCAGCGGCCTTGATCCGGCCGACTATTCCGTCTCCGCACCGGCAAAGGACGTCACTGCCAGCATTAGCGACACTGCCGCCGCACAGCAGGCTGACGCTTCCACATCGGCGTCGGACGCCTATCAGCGCGCCCTGATGCAGTTTGAGCTGACATTGTCCGCGAAGGTTCTTGCTTACGTGCAGGATACCAATCGTGGCCGCGTCGATCCGAACCGGCTGTCGGGCTATCACGATTTCAAGCGCAAGACTGTCAACCTTGCACCGGTGCTGAAGCTTGCTTCGCTCAGCCCCGATGTTGGCGCCTATCTGCGCAGCCGCGAGCCGTCGAGTGCCGAATATCAGGCGCTGAAGGCCGAACTTGCGACGCTGCGCGCCGAGACCGATCCGGCGCATGTCGTTTCCGTTCCTGCCGATCTGGTCCTCAAGCCAGGCAACAGCAGCGCTGAACTGGCGAATGTGGTCAAGGCCATTGAACACCGGGCTTCGGCGTCGTTCAAGACCGAGCATGCGGCCGTTATCTCCGGTTACCAGCAGACGACGGACTATTCGCCGGAACTGGTCGATCTGGTGAAGGCATTCCAGAGCGCGCAGGGTCTCAAGGCCGATGGCGTCATCGGTCCGGCGACGGTTCGTGCCATGGTTGGCGAAACCAACGATGCGCGCATTGCCAAGGTTGAAGTGGCAATGGAGCAGGTTCGCTGGCTTCCGGCTGACCTCGGCCAGCGTTACGTCTTCATCAACCAGCCTGCCTTCATGGCCTACTACCATAACGGTGGCCAGGAAGAGTTCGGCATGAAGGTGGTCGTCGGCTCCAAGGCCAACCAGACCTATTTCTTCCAGGATGAAATCCAGACGGTGGAATTCAACCCCTACTGGGGCGTTCCGCAGTCGATCATCGTCAATGAAATGCTGCCGAAACTGCGCCGCGACCCGTCCTATCTCGACCGTCTGGGTTACGAGGTCCAGGTCGGTGGCCGGGCCGTGTCTTCCAGCAGTGTCAACTGGTACGGCTCCACGAACGCCATTTCCGTGCGTCAGCCACCGAGCAGTGACAACGCGCTGGGCGATCTGAAAATCCTCTTCCCGAACGCGCATGCGATCTACATGCACGACACGCCGGCCAAGAGCTTCTTCAACCGTGACATGCGCGCTCTCAGCCACGGCTGTATTCGTCTGGTCGATCCGCGCCGCATGGCTGCGGCCGTTCTCGGCACCAGTGTCGATAAGGTCGGCGAGCAGATCGCTTCCGGCAAGAACCGCGCCGTTCAGGTGCCGCAGAAGATCCCGGTCTACGTGTCCTATTTCACGGCATGGCCGAACAAGGACGGCAAGATCGAATATTTCAACGACGTCTACGATCGCGACAGCTACGTGCAGAAGGCGTTTGCCATCACCACGAAGGCTCGTGGCTCTTCGGTCTGATATCGATCTGACAAGACATAAAAAAAGCGCCGGAGACGGCGCTTTTTTCGTTTGTGGTGCAGCCGATGGTCAGGCTGCGGCGACGCGGCCGGCAATAAGCTTGTTAAACAGGGCCGGTGTCAGCGTCTTGTAGTCATCGATGATGACGGTCGGGTCGAGTTCCGACATCGGCACATCCGTGTATCCGAAGGTGACGCCAATCGACGGCACTTCGGCGTTTCTGGCCGCCAGAATATCGTTGATGCTGTCACCCACCATGACGGAGCGCAGCGGATCGCCGCCGGCCTTCGCGATGGTTCCGAGAATATGGCGTGGATCTGGTTTGCGGTATTCGAAGGTATCGCCGCAGGTAATCGCCGCGAAATATTTCGTCAGGTCGAGCTTTTCGAGCAGCGGAAGCGCCAGAACTTCGGTCTTGTTGGTGCAGACGGCAAGTGTGATGCCCGCTGCGGCAAGGCTTTCCAGCGTTTCGACGATGCCGGGATAGGGGCGGCTTTCGCCAGGCATTTCATGTTTGTAATGGGCGATGAAACGCTCGTAGAGCGGCTCGACCTCGTCTTCCGACAGCGGCGTTTCACGCAGCGCAAAGGCGCGCTTGATCATGACGCGCGCACCCTGGCCGACAAGATGGGTGAGGTCGTTATAGGTCACAGGGGCAAGGCCTGCGGCGGCAATGGTGTAGTTCAGGCTCGAGACGAGGTCGGTTGCAGTGTCAACCAATGTGCCGTCGAGATCGAAGATGGCAAGCGGGGAAGTCAAGAGATCGCCTCTTTCGGTGTCGTGCTGGTGTGGTGTTGCTGCAAACCGTAGGCAATCCCCGTCGTCTTTGCAATCGCGGGCAAGTGTTCTGTTTCTTCTGCGCAAAAAGGCTTTCGTTTGGCCTGCGACCCGTGTAAACAGCACGGCGACGATCAAGAGACCGGAGTTTCAGGCACATGGATGCCCGCCAGATGAAGATCAAGGCCGCCGAGGCCGCGTTGTCCTATGTGGAAGACGGCATGCGCCTCGGTATCGGTACGGGTTCGACGGCTGAGGAATTCGTGCGACTTCTGGCTGAAAAGGTTGCGGGCGGCCTGAAAGTGCAGGGCGTACCGACCTCTGAAAGAACTGCGCGGCTCTGCGTCGAACTCGGCGTGCCGCTCAAATCTCTCGACGAGTTGCCGGAACTCGATCTGACCATTGATGGCGCAGACGAAGTTGACCATGCCCTGCGGCTGGTCAAGGGCGGCGGCGGCGCACTTTTGCGCGAAAAGATCGTGGCTGCGGCTTCCGAGCGCGTGATCGTCATTGCCGACCAGACCAAGGTCGTGGAGACGCTGGGCGCTTTTCCGCTGCCCATCGAGGTCAATCCCTTCGGGCAGGTTTCGACACGCATCGCCATTGAAAAACTGGCATCGCGTCTCGGTCTGACCGGTGAATTGACCACCCGCACCATGGGAGACAGCGCTTTCACCACGGACGGCGGACACCTTATTTTCGACGCATCTTTTGGCCGTATTCCTGATGCAGAAGCGCTTGCACGCGAGCTGAACACGATTCCCGGTGTCGTCGAGCACGGACTTTTCATAAATTTGGCATCGCTTGCCATCATTGCAGGCCCGGACGGCGCCCGCGTGATGCAGGCAGTATAACAGGAGCGAGATTTTCATGGTCAAACTAGCGGGACTGGGCAAAGCTGCCGCTGCTTCGATCCTCATTTCCGGCATCGTATTCGGCACGGCCGTACGGGCTCAGGAAATTTCGGAAGAGCATGTCGCTGCCGCACGGCAGGCAATCGCCTCTCTCGGCGTTACCGATCGTTTCGACGCCATCCTTCCGGGCCTGGCAGAGCGCCTGAAGGGCGAGCTCATCCAGGCTTCGCCGAACGTGCAGGATGCCATCAGCGCGACCGTCGATGCGAAGGCTCTCGAGCTTGCACCGCGCCGTGCAGACCTCGAGCGTGAAGCTGCGCTGACCTATGCGCGCGCCTTCACCATCGACGAACTGAAGGCCATTTCTGCATTCTACGGCAGCGAAGCCGGCAAGAAGCTCCTGAAGGATGGCCCGATCGCTACACGCGAACTGATGAAGGCTGCCGACATCTGGGCTGCAGGCATCAACCGCGACCTCAACACGTCCAGCATGGCTGAACTGCAGAAGGTTGCCGGCGCCGATCTGGCTCCGCTTCCGGCAGACCAGAACGCAACGGGCGGCGCACCGGCTGCACCGAAGCCATAATCGGCTGACGTTTCGTTCAGAAATTTTCAAAGCCCGGTCGCAAGACCGGGCTTTTCATTTGTGCGTCGCAGCACCTATATGTGCCACGAATGCGCCGCTGCCATCTTCAGGTGGTCGGCCAGTGATTTTGAGCAGGGGTTTTGACTATGACAGCTTATGACTATGACCTTTTCGTCATCGGTGGCGGTTCCGGCGGTGTGCGCAGCGCCCGCGTGGCTGCCTCTCTCGGCAAGCGCGTCGCAATCGCCGAGGAATACCGGTACGGCGGAACCTGCGTCATTCGCGGCTGCGTGCCGAAGAAGCTGTTTGTCTATGCCTCGCAGTTCCCGGAACATTTCGAGGATGCGGAAGGCTTTGGCTGGACTGTCGGCAAGAGCAGCTTCGACTGGAAGAAGCTGATCGAGGCGAAGGACAAGGAAATCACCCGCCTTGAGGGCCTGTACCGCAAGGGACTGGACAACGCCAAGGCGGATATTTTTGACAGCCGTGCCGAACTGGTCGACGCGAATACCGTCAAGCTGGTGAAGACCGGTCAGACCTTCACGGCCGAGCGTATCGTCATTGCCGTCGGCGGCACGCCGAACGAGCACAAGGCGCTGCCGGGTCATGAACTGACGATCTCGTCCAATGAGGCGTTCCATCTGGAAGAGCTGCCGAAATCGATCCTGATTGCCGGCGGTGGCTACATTGCCGTCGAATTCGCGAATATTTTCCATGGTCTCGGTGTCGAGACGACGCTGATCTATCGCGGCAAGGAAATCCTGTCGCGTTTCGACCACGACATGCGCCGTGGTCTGCACGAAGCCATGGAAGCCAAAGGCATCAAGATCCTGCTCACCGACGTCATCGAAGAGGTGACGAAGGGCGAGGGCGGTCTTAACGCCCGCACCAAGAACAACGGCACGCTCGCGGTCGACACGGTCATGCTGGCGCTTGGCCGCGATCCGAACACCAAGGGCCTTGGCCTTGAGAATGCCGGTGTGAAGCTCGATGCGCGCGGTGCGATCATCGTCGACGATTATTCGCGTACCAATGTGCCGAGCATCTTCGCGCTGGGCGATGTCACCGACCGGGTGCAACTGACGCCGGTGGCGATCCACGAGGCCATGTGCTTCATCGAGACCGAATACAAGAACAACCCGACCAAGCCCGATCATGAACTGATCGCGACGGCGGTGTTCTCGCAGCCGGAAATCGGCACGGTTGGTCTGTCCGAAGAAGAGGCCGGTGCGAAATATCCTGAACTTGAAGTCTACCGCGCCCAGTTCAGGCCGATGAAGGCGACGCTTTCCGGCCGCACGGAAAAGACGATCATGAAGCTGATCGTCAATGCGGCGGACCGTAAGGTTGTCGGCGCGCATATCCTTGGCCATGAGGCTGGCGAGATGGCGCAGCTTCTCGGCATTACATTGAAGGCCGGCTGCACGAAGGACGATTTCGACCGCACGATGGCCGTTCATCCGACGGCTGCGGAAGAGCTTGTCACGATGTATTCGCCGAGCTATCGCGTCTTCAACGGCGAGCGCGTGTAGTCAGCGCGCAAGCGTGATATCATCTGCGTTCAGGCCTTGCGCCCCGCGCCTTCTAGTCCGGTCAGAAATTTAAATCGTTTAGATTTGTTTTTCTGCTCTTTGAAGGCCCAAAACGCCCCGAAACCCAGGGGGCACGGAAGGATCGGCTATGCAAAGCCGATCCTTGGAGATATAAGCCGCGCAACTTTCGAGATCGCCGCCCGGGATGGAGCGGACGTGAAAACCAGGTGAAGAACAATGGCACAGAATTGGACCCCCGGTAGCTGGAGACACAAGCCGATCCAGCAGGTTCCTGAATATCCTGACGCAGCAGCTCTGGCTGCTACGGAAGCCCAGCTTGCAAGCTATCCTCCGCTGGTTTTTGCCGGTGAAGCACGTCGCCTGAAAAAGCAGCTCGCCAACGTTGCAGAAGGCAATGCGTTCCTGTTGCAGGGCGGTGACTGCGCTGAAAGCTTCCTGGAACATGGCGCTGACAACATCCGCGACTTCTTCCGTGCGTTCCTGCAGATGGCCGTTGTTCTGACCTATGGCGCGCAGCTTCCTGTCGTCAAGGTTGGCCGTATTGCCGGTCAGTTCGCCAAGCCGCGTTCTTCCAACATTGAATCGCAGAACGGCGTCGAGTTGCCGTCCTACCGTGGTGACATCATCAACGGCATCGAATTCAATGAAGGTTCGCGCATTCCGAACCCTGAGCGCCAGCTCGACGCGTACCGCCAGTCGGCAGCGACGCTGAACCTGTTGCGCGCTTTCGCGATGGGTGGCTACGCCAACCTCGAAAACGTGCATCAGTGGATGCTCGGTTTCATCAAGGACAGCCCGCAGGCAGACCGTTACCGCAAGCTGGCGGACCGTATCTCCGAAACCATGGACTTCATGAAGGCCATCGGTATCTCGGCTGAAAACAATCCGAGCCTGCGCGAGACGGATTTCTTCACTAGCCATGAAGCGCTGCTTCTCGGTTACGAAGAGGCGCTGACGCGTATCGATTCCACCTCCGGCGACTGGTACGCCACGTCAGGCCACATGCTGTGGATCGGCGACCGTACGCGCCAGCTCGATCACGCGCATGTCGAATATTTCCGCGGCATCAAGAACCCGATCGGTCTGAAGTGCGGCCCGTCCCTGCAGCCCGACAACCTGATTGAGCTGATCGATGCGCTGAACCCTACGAACGAAGCCGGTCGCCTGACGTTGATCTGCCGTTTCGGCCACGACAAGGTTGCCGAAAACCTGCCGAAGCTCATTCGCGCTGTCGAGAAGGAAGGCAAGAAGGTTGTCTGGTCCTGCGACCCGATGCACGGCAACACGATCACGCTCAATCACTACAAGACGCGTCCTTTCGAGCGCATCCTGTCGGAGGTCGAGAGCTTCTTCCAGATCCATCGTGCGGAAGGCACCCATCCGGGCGGCATCCACATCGAGATGACCGGCAAGGACGTGACCGAATGCACCGGCGGTGCACGCGCGGTTACGGCCGACTCGCTGTCGGATCGTTACCACACCCATTGCGACCCGCGCCTCAACGCCGATCAGGCTCTGGAACTGGCGTTCCTGCTGTCGGAGCGCATGAAGAGCGGCCGCGACGAGAAGCGTCTGGCTATCGCCAACTTCTGATCGCCGACAAGATCGAATAAAAAAAGCCGCCGGAGATGATCCGGCGGCTTTTTTGTTCGGCGGCGGAGGAGGGGTTATTGCACCAGCGCGGGCTGCATGCAGCGAACATCGGTGACACGGACATCGGCTTCGCCAATCTTGACCCCCAGCACCAGCAGCGTGTTGTAGAGCAGGGCATCCACCGGGGCTGTTACCAGCGACAGCGTGTTGGCAAGCGCCTGCTGGATCAGCGTCGGGGTACCAAGGCTGAGGAACAGGATCTTGATGTCGAGATCGAGGTTCGTCAGCAGTGAACTGACCAGAGAGGTCACGGTGTTTTTGGTAGAGACGCTCTTGATCTTCGCCTGGGTGATATCCGTCTGCTGGAAGGTCAGCTTGGTCTTGGTCATGTTGCCGGCATTGATATGGGCCATGCCATTGACGCTGAGCAGGGCGGAATCGATCAGGGCTGCCTTGGTTACGCGTGGGTCCTTGCCAAAGTTGTTGAAGGCGCTGGTATCGACGTTGCCCACAGCGATTTCGGCGACACCGGGAACGACCTCGACATCGACCGTGCCCTGACCGCCGCCGGTGCAGCGCAGATCCGCCAGCCGCGCCTCGGCATTGGCGACTTCCACGTAAAGCGGCAGATTGATCTTCAGGCCGGCAATTGCCTGAAGTCCATCCACGGTGACATTGACCGACAGGCGGGTCTGGGCCGTGCGAACAACCGTGCCGACACCGCCAACCGCCATGGGCGGTGTTTCAACCGGCGGTTCGCCGATCGCCAGCGTGATCTTGACCGAGGCCAGGCCCGGAACGACCGCACCGGCATCGAGCGCAATCTGGTTGCCGCCATTGCCGGCGACGGCTGCGGCGTTGATCAGATCGAAGACGCCTGCCGTTACCTTCAGGTTCTCGCCGGTTCCGATGAGCTGTTCGCTCAATGGCCCGAGATTGAGGATTTCCTCCAGGCGCAATTTGACGTTGGTCTTGTTCGCCGCTTTTTCGAGCGTTTTCAAAACGGTGGCGACAGTTGGCTGAATGCCGGTAGTCTTGGTCAGCACGTTCAGGAACTTGCCGTAGGTGATTTCGGTCTTCAGCACATTCTTGTAGGTTCCTGCCGTCAGGCCAAGGTCGAGCGCCAGTGCGTCGATGACGTGAAGCGCGTTGACGTCGGCATCGACCAGCGCCTTGTAGTCCATCAGTTTCAGCGAGACGGTGGTGCCGAGCAGGCCGCCAAGCAGGCTGTTCAACAGACCGTCATTCAGGCTTGCCAGGCGCGAGCCAACGGAAAAGGCGGCAATTCTTTGCGACGATGCCGTTCCAACCGCCGAAACTGTCGGTGGCGTGGTGAAGGCGGATGCGAAGAATATCTGGCCTTTTTCGACGATATTGACCTTCACCGCGTTGGTCGGCAGGGCATTTTCGACGAAGCGCTTGCCGACGGCGAGGCTTGCATCCGGTTCATAGTGACCCTTCACCACTTCGGCGTAACCGTTGCGGGTGGCAAAGGCTTTCAGCGGGTCGAAGGGGACGACGCCATTTTCCGTCAGCAGGCCCTGAGCGGTCTTGACGCCAAGGTCCATGCCATTGAGCTGGAAGTATTGCTGGACGGCCTGTTCGGGATTGGTGGTTCCGGCGGCGGAGATGGCGGCCAGGTCAGCCGTCTGCTGCAATTGCCGTTTCTGCAGGGTGAGGTAACCGTAATCGACGCCAAGCGCGAGAATGCCGATGAACAGCGGCGCCGTCAGGCCGGCAGTGATGGCGATGTTGCCGGAACGGTCCCGAAACAGACGGGTGAGGAGCGAAGATGCATGTTGCATGTCAGACTCCCCCGATCCGGATCGTGGAGAAACGCCGGATCACCGGTTCCGGCAGCGTGTAGCTGTAGAGGCTCCAGATGGGCAGGTCGCGGGCGTCGTACTCGACCTTCACCGTGAACTGGTTGGCATTGCTGGGGTCGCCATCGACGCTGATGGTGAAATGGTTCTTGTTCATGAAGGCGTAGTTGAGGTTGCTCTGGGCAACGAAATCACGGGCGAGCTTCTGTCGCTCGGCGGTGTTCAGCCCGGCAACGGCCGTACGTGCGGCATCAGCTGCAACCTGCTGAACCGAATAGGCAGCCATCAGATAGATGCCGTAGGCAATCATGGTCAGCAGAACGAGAAAGAAAATCGGTGCGACAATCGCGAACTCGACAGCCGACGAGCCGGACCGATCACGGAATAAACGTACCCCCTTACGCATAGCACACTCCCGCTTTATTGGCGCTATTCTTGAATGCCGGATATTATTATTTTCGGAAATGCTAATTTGCAGACGTTAATTTTCCCTTGCGCCGACGCTTAAAGGTTGCAGCGCAAGTAAAATTCCCGCTGGGTGCAAGTAAAGATCGTCAGATCAGGCGCAGGCCTTTGAAACTGACATGGCCATCCCGGCCGATGATGATGTGGTCGTGAACGGCGATGCCGAGAGGCTTGGCCGTGTCAATGATGGTCTTCGTCATCTCGATGTCGGCGCGGGAAGGGGTGGGGTCTCCACTCGGGTGATTATGCACTAAAATCAAGGCTGTAGATGACAGTTCAAGCGCCCGTCGCACCACCTCGCGCGGATAAACCGGCGTGTGATCCACCGTGCCGTGGCCCTGAATCTCATCGGCAATCAGGACGTTTCTTTTGTCCAGAAACAGAATGCGGAACTGTTCGCGCGATTCATAGGCCATCGCCGCATGGCAATAGTCGATGACGGACGACCAGGAGCCCAGAACCTGCTTGTTGCGGATTTCGCTTTTCAGCATGCGCTGCGAAACGGAGCCGATGAGCTTGAGATCGAGTGCGACGGCTTCGCCGACACCATCGACCTCCTGCAACAAGGTTGGCGGTGCGCCGAAAACGCCGCCCAGCGTTCCAAACCGGGCAATCAACGCCTTGGCAATGGGTTTGGTGTCCTTGCGGGGGATCAACCGGAACAGCAGCAGTTCCAGCAGTTCGTAATCGGCCAGGGCGGCGTCGCCGCCGTCGCGGTAGCGGGTGCGCAATCGGTCGCGATGGCCGTGATAATGGGCCGCATCCGGTTCCCGTTTCGGCGCAGTTGATGCCGTCTTCCTGGCTGCCAGTTGTGGATCGGCGAAAAAATGACGTTCGTCATCCTGCCCGAAAAGGCCGCTTTGGCCCGCCCCGGAGCCTGATGTCGTCAATAGATCGGCAGAAGGCGGGGCGGGGCGTTTGGCCATCGAGCGGTCGTTGCCTCAAGCTTTGGGAAGGGGCGGCAGGCCGGGACGGTCGAAGCCGCCGGGCGACAGCGTGAAGATTTCGCAGCCGGTTGCGGTGACGCCAACGGCATGTTCGTACTGCGCCGACAGCGAACGGTCGCGCGTTACCGCCGTCCAGCCGTCCGACAGCACCTTCACATGCGGTTTGCCGAGGTTGATCATCGGCTCGATGGTGAAGATCATGCCCTCGCGGATTTCCGGGCCTTCGCTTTCCTTGCCGTAGTGGAGAATGTTCGGCGTATCGTGGAACAGGCGGCCAACGCCGTGGCCGCAGAAATCCGTGACCACGGAGCAACGTTCCGCTTCCGCATAGGCCTGAATGGCAGCGCCGATGGCGCCGGTGCGGACGCCGGGCTTCACAGCGGCGATGCCGAGCATCAGGCACTCATAGGTCACTTCCAGCAGGCGCTCTGCAGCGCGCTTGATCTGGCCGACCGGATACATGCGGCTCGAATCGCCGTGCCAGCCATCCACCACATAGGTCACGTCGATGTTGACGATATCGCCCTCACGCAGCGGCTTGTTATCCGGTATGCCGTGGCAGACCACATGGTTGATCGAGGTGCAGACCGATTTGGTATAACCGCGATAGTTCAGCGTTGCCGGCAAGGCGCCGTGATCGGCACCGAACTCGAAAACGAAACGGTCTATGGTATCGGTCGTCACGCCGGGCTTGACGATTGCCGCAAGCTCGTCGAGGCAGCGCGCCGTCAACTGGCACGCCTTGCGCATGCCGGCAAAGTCTTCCGCGTTATAGAGGCGGATGACGCCGGTATTCTTCAGGGGAGCAGAGGCTGCATCGATATAGGTGACCATGATAGTGCTTTCTGTTCTTTCTTATCTCCGTTCATAAAACAGCGAGGTGGCCTTCGTCCATCTTAACCGCCGCGCTGACTGCAATTTGTGCCGGAGAAACGTCACATTTGACCGCATATGCCTCGACACCACGCTGCATGGCGCGGCGGAAGGCCAGAGCATAGACCGGGTCCAGATCCTCGCAGATGCGCATCCGGTCGCAATCGCCGCGCTGGATGAGATAGAGCATCACCGCGCGGTGACCGGCTTCTTTCGCGTCACCCAGCTCTTCCAGATGTTTTGCGCCGCGCTTGGTCGCAGTATCCGGAAATTCCGCCAGACCCGGCTCGCGCATGAAGTGCACGTTCTTGACCTCGACATAGGCGTCGGGCCGTCCGGGGCCCGAGAGCAGGAAATCGATGCGGGAATTGCGCCCGTATTTCTGCTCGCGTCTGAGTGTCGCATAACCGGTGAGCGGTTCGATGCGACCGTTGAGGATTGCTTCTTCCGCCAGCTTGTTCGGCATGCCGGTGTTGATGCCGACCACGGTACCGTCGGCTTCCACCATTTCCAGCATGTGGCGGTACTTGCGGGTCGGGCTGTCGTGTTCGGAAAGCCAGATCCGCGATCCTGGTGTCGTCAGGCCGCGCATCGAACCGGTATTGGGGCAGGAGCCGGTAATCGCGGTTCCGTCTTCGAGAATGGCATCGAAGAGAAACCGTTTGTACCGGGCAACGAGGGTGGCGGGTGTAAGGGGCGGGGAAAATTGCATGACGACTTATTGGACCGCGACGTGAGGGATGGCAAGCGCTCCGGCATGCTGCCTGTTCATGCCAGAACATAGGTGCCGGGCGCATCGGCGAGCACCGGCCTGTCATCGGCGCCGGGCGGTCTTGCCTTGACCCTTGTGTTGTCGTGGTCTTCGATCCAGCTTTGCCAGTGCACCCACCACGAGCCCTTGTGCGCGGTGGCCGCAGCCTGCCAGGCGTCAAAGTCTCCGGATGGTGATGGCCCTGTCCAGTATTGATATTTCTCAAGCTCCGGCGGGTTCACGACACCGGCGATGTGGCCGGAGGCACCGAGCACGAAATCCACAGGGCCGCCGAACAGGGATGCACCGGTGAAAACCGACTTGGCGGGCGCGATATGGTCCTCGCGGGTTGCCAGATCGTAGACCGGGATTTTCACGTCACCGAGATTGATCCGCTTGCCAGCCACGCTCATCAGGCCGCGGGCCAGATTGTTCTTCAGATAGCAATTGTGCAGGTAGAAGGAATGGCTCGCTGCCGTCACCCGGGTTGAATCGGAGTTCCAGTACAGAAGGTCGAAGGGCAGCGGCTCTGCGCCCCGCAGATAGTTGTCGACCATATAGGGCCAGATCAGGTCGGAGGCGCGCAGCATGTTGAAGACTGTCGCCATGATCGAACCGTCGAGGTAACCGACCGCCTTCATGTGCTGGTCGAGTGCGGCAAGCTGGTTTTCGTCGATGAACACCTTGAGGTCGCCGGCATGGGTAAAATCCGTCTGCGCCGCCAGAAGCGTTGCGGTACGGATGCGGGTGTCACCCTCCTGCGCGTAGAGCGCCAGTGCGGAGGAGAGCAGGGTGCCGCCGACACAATAACCGACGGTGTTGACCTCGCTTTCGCCGGTCGCAGTTTCGACGGCATCCAGCGCAAAGCCTATTCCTTCGCGGATATAATCTTCCCAGCTCTTGTCGGCGAGTTGCGCATCCGGATTGATCCACGACACCATGAAGACGCTGTGGCCTTGCTCAAGGCACCATTTGACGAAGGATTTCTGCGGGTTGAGATCGAGGATATAGAACTTGTTGATCCACGGCGGGATGATGAGGAGTGGCCGTTTGAGAGCTTTGTCGGTGGAGGGGACGTACTGGATGATTTCGCAAAGAGCGCTGCGGGCAATGACCTTGCCGGGGGTTATGGCAATGTTCTGGCCGATGACGAACTTGCTGTAGTCGGTCTGGCGCAGTTTCAGGTGGCCATTGCCGGCGGCGACATCTTCGGCCAGTTGCGCCATGCCCTTGACCAGATTGGCGCCGCTCGTTGCCACAGTCTCGCGAAATACCTGCGGGTTGGTGAACACGAAGTTGGCGGGTGAAATCGCATCGGTCATCTGCCGCATGTAAAACAGGGCTTTTTCGCGGGTGTGATCGTCAAGCCCTTCGGCTTCATTGACCATCTTGTCGGCAAAGGCGACGGTGGTCTGATAGGTCTTCAACAGGAAATCGAAAAACGGATTGGCGTGCCAGTCTTCGTCGGCAAAGCGCCGGTTGCGGCGGCCGGTCTTGCCGGGTTCGGCCTTTTCGGGCTCAGGCGGTGTCTCGCCGGAAAACTGCGCGACCGATTTCGTCCAGAGATCGTAATAGCTTGAGAGCAGGTGGGTCTGGGCTTCCAGAGAGCGCTTCGGCTCCGCCATCCAGTATTCGGCAACGTCGGAGAGGGTTTTGACCAGATCGGTCATCGGGCTTGCGCTGTTTTGCGGAATGTCACCCCGTTCGCGCGGAGCCAGCCATTCGGACGCCGCCTTGCCCAGGTTTTCCAGCGCCCGGGCGATATTCATCGCAAATTCCTGGGGGTCGCGGATCACATATGCTTCGGCGGATCTGGCATCGAAGCCGGACGCTTTTTCGTCCTTGTCTCCGCCCATGCCATCAACGCCTGCCATGCACCCGTCCTCCTGCACATTTTTGTTATCTTTGTGTTTGCACATTCTGCATGAAAACGAATACAAGTTCCACCAGCAAGGGTGAGGCGGTCAAGCGCCCTCACAGTCGGATACGGTATCGGCAGATATCCCTAGAGGCGGAACATACGGATGGGCAAGCAGATGGGCAAGTACGGGAAATATACGGGGAGAATCATGCTTCTGTCCCTTTCCGGCGTGATGCTTGCCGCCTGCAAGGCGCCTGAGCCGATTGTTGCGCCCGCCCATATGCGCCGCCCGACGGCTGAAATTGTCGGTCCGCAGCCTGTCAACAGCGATGCCGTCAGTCAGAAGCGCGATACCGGCACCTATCCGACCTTTGGCCAGCCCATGACGGCGGCAGGCAGCCAGATGACCGATGACGAAGCCGCCAAGATGGAGACGAGCATGACGCGTCTCGGCCTGGCGCGTCGCAACGGCCAGATTTCGGAAGCCGAATACAATCGCCGCGTTGCCGAACTGCGTGCGATTGCCGAAAATCAAAAACCGGTTCCGACACCAGCCTCGCAGTAAAATCGACGCTCCTGTTATTCGAGACAGCCTGAGTTACGTATGATGTCCGGTGGCTGAAGTCCTACGTCGACAGGCGTATTGCTATGCCGTCGCAAGACCTTCTTTACCCTGTCGCTCAACGATCCGCTTACCCAAGTTCTTAAGCGAATGGATGCGGTTTGGTGGTTATGGTGCGGCCATAACAAACAGGCCGCCGAAAAAGCGGTAATCAGGGTGAAGTATCATGAAATGCATCGCCGCTCTGCTGGTTCTTGCCGGTTTTGCGCTCAATCCCGCACAGGCACGTGCGCCGCTGATCTATGGCGGCACGCATGCGCTGCATGGCCGGTGAGGACAGTCGACCGGGCTGCCTGAACCGTATCGTCAGTCGTTGCCTGCGGCTTCGTTCAGCGCGCGCAGATCGGGAACCGTAATGTGGCGGTTGTTTTCGATGCGGATGATGCCATCCTTGCGCAGCTTGGTCATCTGGCGGCTGACGGTTTCGATGGTAAGCCCAAGGAAATCAGCAATATCGGCGCGTGACAACGGCAGGTCGAAACAGGATTTGTCGTCGTTTTCGGGGTCTATGTGCGTGGCAATCAGGTAAAGGAAGCTGGCAACCTTTTCCTGGGCCGACTTGCGGCCGAGTGTCAGCATCCAGTCGCGCGCTTCATCCAGCTCTTTCAGCGCCTGATCGTGCAGCTTGCGCTCCATGCCAGGCACTTCCGTTGCCATGCGGTCCAGCACGCGGCGCGGGAACATGCAGATTTCCACATCGGTCGCGGCCTCCGCCGTCATGCGGCTTTCCGCCATGAAGGGACGGCCGAGGAAATCGGGTGCGAATTGCAGTCCGACGATCTGCTGGCGCCCATCCGACAGCATTTTCGAGAGCTTCACGACGCCGTTCAGGATGTTGCCGTAAGAGGTGACCAGTTCTCCCTGGCCAAGCAGTTCGTTTCCGGCGTCCAGTTTCTTGCGGCTGGAATGTCGGTTCAGTTCGCAAAGCTGCTGCGGGGTCAGCGCACTGCAAAGGCCGCCGTGGCGCGATTCACACGACCGACAGACAACGGGCACGTCCGAATTGTGGATGGTTTTCTGCAGCGTATCCATGAGCCGATGATTCCAGTGGGGGCTTCGCAAACGTCAAGCTATGCCGGCAAAACCGCGTCGTTTCAGGCCGCTTATCCTCGTCACCGCCCCTCAACGAATTCACGTGGAATTTAAGTCGCTATTTGATTGAAGTCAAAGTTGCAAACTGTCGCAGCCGCTACTCAGGGGAATGAAATCGACATTTTCTTGACAAAAGGCAAAACTGGACATGGCTGGCGAACTCCTCAAGAAATATTCGGGCGCGGTGCCGCGCTATACGAGCTATCCGACTGCCCCGCATTTCCATGAGGGAATCAATTCAGATGTTTACGCCGGGTGGCTTGGCGCGCTGGATCGAACGAACCGGATTTCGCTCTATCTGCACATTCCTTATTGCGATCGCCTGTGCTGGTTTTGCGCCTGTCACACCAAGCACACGCTGAAATACGAGCCGATTGCCGCCTATGTCGAAGCACTGAAACGGGAGATTGCTGCTGTCGGCGATCGTGTGTCGCCCGATGCCGTGGTCAGCGCGGTGCATTTTGGAGGTGGTTCGCCGACCATGCTGAGGCCGCAAGACATGAAAGGTCTGATGGCGTGTCTGAAGGAGCACTTTACCTTCGGTATCGAGCCGGAGATCAGTGTGGAGATGGACCCCAATGATCTGGACGATGCACGGTATGACGCGCTGGCCGCGATCGGCATGACACGCGCCAGCCTGGGTGTGCAGGATTTTGATGAGAAGGTGCAAAAGACCATCAATCGCATCCAGAGTTTCGATCAGACGCGGTCGGTGGTGCAGGCGGTGCGGGCACGCGGTGTCAATTCAGTCAATTGCGACATTCTTTATGGGCTGCCTTATCAGACGCTCGACACGCTGAAACGCACGGTCGAGCAGATCGTCTCGCTCGACCCTGATCGCATTGCGCTTTTCGGTTACGCGCATGTGCCGTGGATGAAGAAACACCAGTCGCTGATCCCGGAGGATGCGCTGCCCGGTATTGAGGAGCGTTATCGGCAGATGTCGCTTGCGGCCGGGATGTTGGGCGCGGCGGGATATCAGGCAATCGGCATCGATCATTTTGCCAAGCCGGACGACACACTGGCGAAGGCCATGATCGATGGCGGGTTACGGCGGAATTTCCAGGGATACACGACGGATACGGCCGATGCGCTGATCGGGCTTGGTGCGTCATCGATCGGCAAGCTGCCGCAGGGTTATGTGCAGAACATGGTGGCAACGGGGGAATATCAGCGTATGGCGGGCGAGGGTGGGCTTTGTGCCATCAGGGGCATTGCGCTGTCGGATGACGACCGCGTGCGCGCTTTTGCCATCGAGCGCCTGATGTGCGATTTCAGTCTTGATCTGGCTGCGCTCAAGCGTGCCTTCGGCAAGACCGCCCATGCCGTGATGGCCGAGGCGCAGCTTTTTGCCGCAGGCGACAGGGATGGGCTTGTGGCACTCGACGGTGACGTTTTTGCCCTGAGCGACGCCGGAAAGCCGTTTGCCCGGACAGTTGCCGCAACCTTCGACAGCTATCTTTCCAATGGCCGCGGGCGCCATTCGGTTGCTGTTTAAGCAACAGTTTCCCGCCAAATTTGAATGTCAGGTCACGAAACCATTGGCTTTTTGACGCGACTTGCCTATGTGGAGCGTCAGACAAGATTATTTTATACAACGACAATAAGGATTATGGGCGTGACAGCTACATTCGACAAGGTTGCCGACATTATCGCTGAAACCAGCGAAATCGACCGCGAAACCATTACGCCGGAGAGCCACACGATCGACGATCTGGGCATCGACAGCCTCGACTTCCTCGACATCGTTTTCGCGATCGACAAGGAATTCGGCATCAAGATTCCGCTCGAGCAGTGGACGCAGGAAGTCAACGAGGGCAAGGTTTCCACGGAAGAGTATTTCGTGCTGAAGAACCTCTGCGCCAAGATCGACGAACTGCGCGCAGCCAAGGGCTGATTTTGAGGGTGCCCGGCAATTAGGGCCGGGCGTGCTTTCAATATTCGTCATTCCGGCCTTGAGCCGGAATCCAGTGCGATCAGGTCCTTGATCGCGAAGAGCTCTTCTGCCGCGCAGACGCGCGGCGGCTGGCTCCCGGATCAACTCCGGGATGACGCAAGTCGGGACGTCGTGCATACATCGGTGTAGCCTTCCTTCCGCTGCTACCCAACTTCATGGACGAAACATGCTGCTCGAATATTTCCAGATGATCGACAAGGTCGAAGCCGTTGATATGGCGACGCGCACGTTGAAGGCGCAGTCCATTGTCCCGGATCAAAGCCCAGTTTTCGAAGGACACTTTCCAGGCATGCCATTGGTGCCGGGTGTGCTTCTGATCGAGACCATGGCGCAGGCTTCGGGCATGCTGGTTCTGGCGTTCAGCGATTTCGCCGCCATGCCGTTCCTGATGACGGTCGATGGCGCCAAGATGCGCACCTTCGTGGAGCCGGGCGCCGTGCTGGATATCGAGGCGGTTCTGGAGCATGACGGTTCTGGCTTTGCCGTGACCAAGGCGAAGATCACGTCCGGCGGCAAGAAGGTCTGCGATGCGCAACTCAAGCTGCGCACCATGCCGTTCAGCGAAATTCCGCTTGGCCCGATCGTCAAGAAGCGGGCCGAGGAAGTTGGCCTGATGGCGGCGATTGCCGCCGATACTTCTGCCTGATCTTTGCGAAAAGCCCGCCGTTAAACGATGAAAAGTCATGCATTGGAGCAGGTCTTGCAGCCTTCGCCATTGCAAAGCCGCATCGTGGGCATTATTCCGCATGGCAAGTGCGGCGTTCCTGCCGTTTTTTATGGCTGGCCCGGAGACACAATGTTCCGGAAAAGCGACAAAGGATGACGGATTATGAAGTCTGACAATGATGTGGTGATTACCGGGGTCGGTATCGTGACCTGTCATGGTGTCGGTGTTGACGCCCATATTGCACTGCTCTCCGCCGGTTCCGCGCCGGGAGCGATTGTCGAAACCGAAAAATTTTCGCCATACCCGATCCATCCGCTGCCGGAAATCGACTGGTCTACCCAGATCGGCCGCAAGGATCAGCGCCAGATGGAAAACTGGCAGCGTCTCGGCGTTTACGCCGCAGGCGTGGCACTTGATGATGCTGGCCTGAAGGAAGACGCCGAAGCCTGCGGCACGATGGACATGATCGTGGCGGCCGGTGGCGGCGAGCGCGACATCAATGTCGACACGCAGATCGTCGATGAAGGCCTGAAGCGCAACGACCGCGAAGTCATGCTCAACGAGAAGCTGACGACGGAACTGCGTCCGACGCTGTTCCTGGCGCAGCTTTCCAACCTGATGGCCGGTAACATCTCCATCGTTCACAAGGTCACCGGTTCGTCGCGTACCTTCATGGGTGAAGAGGCTGCCGGCATCTCCGCCGTCGAGACCGCGTTCCATCGCATCCGCTCCGGCGAATCCACGCACGCCCTGGTGGGTGGCGCATTTTCGGCCGAACGCCCTGACATGATCCTGCTGTTCGAAGCCATCGGCGCGCATGCGCAGGGCGACTGGCAGCCGCTCTGGTCTCGTTCTGAGGCTGCAGGCGGCGGCATCGTCATCGGTTCGCTCGGCGCGTTCCTGGTGCTGGAATCACGCAAGCGCGCCGAAGCGCGCGGCGCACGCATCTATGCACGCATCGACGCGATTGAAGGCGATCGCGGCAGCCGTGACGAGGGGCGTATGGAAAAACGTCTGGAGCGCATGCTGGCACCTGCCAGTGACAGCGCCTCAACGGTCGTGTTCTCCGGTGCCAGCGGTTATGACGCCGTGACCCTACGGGAAAAGGACGTTCTGGAAAAAGTTCTGCCGCAGGCTGCCATTCGCGGCTTTGGCGGTGTCACCGGTCATGGCCTCGAAGCACAGTTCCCGCTTGGTCTGGCGCTCGCAGCGCTGACGCTTGAAAGCGGTGCCAAGGTTCCGCCATTCGATGCCAATGCCGAAAAGCCGATGGCACAGGCCGCTGATGAAGCGGTTGTCACCACGGTTGGTCATGTGCGCGGCGAAGGTGTTGCCGTGCTGTCGCGCGACGTTTGAGGGAGTGAAGGATATGACTTCCAGTTTCAAGGATCATCTCGGTCGCCCGCTCGTCGCCGTTACCGGCATGGGCATCATCACGTCGCTGGGGCAGGGCCTTCAGGACAACTGGGCGGCTTTGACCTCGGGCAAATCGGGCATCCATGCGATTACCCGTTTCCCGACCGACAAGCTTTCGACCCGCATCAGCGGTACCGTCGATTTCATCGACATTCCCGTGCCCAACTCCGTCGAGCGCTCCTATGCGTTCGCGCGTGAAACGACCATCGAAGCGCTGGCGCAGGCCGGTATCTCCGGTGACTTCGAGGGACCGCTGTTCCTTGCTGCACCGCCGATCGAGCCGGAATGGAGCGCACGTTTTGAGCTGGGCGACCGTTCTCCACCCGCTGCTAAGCCGGGCGACGCCTATGATCGCTTCATGGCGGCGCTGCGTCAGCGTCCCGACCCGGCATTTCAGGAAGCGGCGCTGTTCGGCGCGATTTCCGAGCGTCTTTCCGATCGTTTCGGCACGCGTGGCCTCCCGGTAACGCTGTCGACTGCGTGCGCTTCCGGCGCCACGGCAATCCAGCTCGGCGTCGAGGCGATCCGTCAGGGTCGCACCGACCGTGCATTGACGGTTGCCACCGACGGTTCGGTCAGTGCCGAAGCGCTGATCCGCTTTTCGCTGCTGTCGGCGCTGTCGACGCAGAACGATCCGCCGGAAAAGGCGTCCAAGCCGTTCAGCAAGGATCGCGATGGTTTCGTGATTGCCGAAGGCGCTGCAACGCTGGTGCTGGAGTCGCTCGAAGCGGCCGTTGCGCGTGGCGCAAAGGTTCTCGGCATCATCAAGGGCGCCGGCGAGAAGGCCGACAGCTTCCACCGCACCCGGTCCTCGCCGGATGGCGGCCCGGCTATCGCAACAATCCGCGCCGCACTTGCGGACGCTGGTGTTGCCGAAAGCGATATCGGCTACATCAACGCCCATGGCACATCGACGCCTGAAAACGACAAGATGGAATATGGTTCGATGCTTGCCGTGTTCGGCGAAGGACTGAAGGATATTCCGCTCTCGTCCAACAAGTCGATGATCGGTCACACCCTGACGGCGGCTGGTGCGGTTGAAGCGGTGTTTTCGCTGCAAACCATGTTGACCGGCACCTTGCCGCCGACGATCAACTACACCAATCCCGATCCGGCTATCGTGCTGGATGTGGTGCCCAACGTAAAACGTGGCGCCGAGGTTAGTGCTGTTCTGTCCAACTCCTTCGGGTTTGGCGGGCAGAATGCGAGCCTTGTCATGACGCGGGAACCGGCTTAATCGGTTCCCCGAGGCATCGTTGCCATAAATCGGAAACGATTTTCGGCCAGGACGATGCAGACATTCAAAGAGATTGAGCGCCCCTTGCGCGTCCTGCCGGACGCGCGGCGCTCTGGATCAAAAACAAAAATAACGCCTCGAGGCGAAGGACTTTAAATTATGCGCGCTCTGCAACTCGTCGATGACCGTAGGCTTGAAAAAGTGGAACTGCCCGAGCCGGAAGCACCGGCTGCGGGTGAAGTGACGTTGCGCGTCAAGGCTGTCGCGCTGAACCATATCGACGTCTGGGGCTGGCGCGGCATGGCGTTCGCCAAGCGCAAGATGCCACTCACCATCGGCGCCGAGGCGTCCGGTGTGGTCGAGGCAATCGGCCCCGGCGTGTCGAATGTTCTGCCCGGCCAGCTCGTGTCGATCTACGGCGCGCGCACCTGCGGTCTCTGCAAGCCCTGTCGCGAAGGCCGCGACAACCTGTGCGAACACGTTCAGGGTGTCCATGGCTTCCATCTGGACGGCTTTGCGCAGGAAAAGATCAATATCCCGGCTCGCCAGCTCGTTCCGGCACCGCACGGCGTCGACGCCATCGGTGCTGCGCTGGCGCCTGTGACTTTCGGCACGGTCGAGCACATGCTGTTCGACAACGCCAAGCTCGAGCCGGGTGAAACGATCCTGGTTCACGCCGGCGGTTCCGGCATCGGCACGGCCGCCATCCAGCTTGCCAAGAAGATGGGCTGCACCGTTATCACCACCGTTGGTTCCGACGACAAGATCGAGCGCGCCAAGGCATTGGGTGCCGACCACGTCATAAACTATCGTACGGACCGTTTTGAAGGCGTCGTGCGCAAGCTGACGAAGAAGAAGGGCGTCGACGTCGTCTTCGAACATGTCGGCAAGGACACCTGGGCTGGTTCCATGTTCTCGCTGAAGCGCGGCGGACGTCTCGTCACTTGCGGTTCGACCTCGGGTGTTTCGACCGATATCAACCTGATGATGCTGTTCCAGCAGCAGTTGAAGCTGCTCGGCTCCTTCGGTTGCCGCATGGAAAACATGGCGAATGCCATGCAGAAGATGGCACGCGGCATCGTTCACCCCGTTATCGACACCGAAGTGACCTTCGATGATATCGATCGGGCGCTGGAGCGCATGGAAACCCGTCAGGTCTTCGGGAAAATCGTTCTGCGGATGGATTGAAGCCCGTGAAAATGTTTCTCACGCGCATCGTCCTGAAGCTGGATAACTTCCGGCAATGGTTGATCGCGACCTTTGCGTTTGGTTTCTTGAACATGTTGAAGCTTTTTCCCGCCGATGCGGGAATTCGCTTCGCTGACAGATTTGCCCGCTGGATGGGGCCGAAGACCGGCCGTCACAGGCTTGTACTGTACAATCTGGCGCGGGCCTTCCCCGAGAAGACCGAGGAAGAGCGCCTGGCAATTGCCATGGATAGCTGGGGCAATATGGGCCGTCTTGCGGCCGAATATGTGTTCCTCGACCGTCTCTTCGACTTCGATCCCCAGAACGACAAGCCCGGCCGTATCGAGGTCGTCGGCATTCCCTCGTTCCTCGAGCTGCGCGACAATCCGCGTCCGTTCATCGTTTTCACCGCCCATACCGGCAATTTCGAATTGCTGCCGGTTGCCGGTTCGGCATTCGGGCTTGAGGTGACGGTGCTGTTTCGTCCGCCGAACAATCCTTACGTGGCCGACAAGGTGTTCAACTTCCGCAAGGAACGCATGGGCAATCTCGTGCCTTCGCATGCCGGATCGTCCTTTGCGCTGGCCCGCCAGCTCGAGAGAGGCGGCGGGGTTGGCGTTCTCGTCGACCAGAAGTTCAGCAAGGGGCTGCCCACCAGGTTCTTCGATCTTGAGGTGCGGACCAACCCGCTGCTTGCCAAGCTGGTGCGCCAGTTCAACTGCGATGTTTATCCGGCGCGCTGCGTGCGCTTGCCCGACAACCGCTATCGTCTGGAAATCGAACCGAAGGTCGACATTCCGCGCGATGACAAAGGCAATGTCGACGTGCAGGCAACGGCCCAGATGCTCAACGACAAGGTTGAAAGCTGGGTACGGGAGCATCCCGGCCAATGGCTCTGGTACCACGATCGCTGGAACGTCAAACACCAGATTCCAGCTGAATAAGACAAAAGACCGGTGCCTTTCGAGGCGCCGGTTTTTTTTGACAAAAGGCATTTCTGGTCCGGCCAACCGGACTTCCAGCCCTAACTTTTTGCTCGTAGATTATCGAAATTGAAAAAACGTTCGCGGCTGTGATATTTTGGCTGCTATTCTGAATGGCGTTCTCGTTTCTCGTTACGGCATTTTTAAGCGACCAGCCGATATAACGGGGAGAACAGGGTATATGCGTTCGGGTTGAGAACGGGCTATTTGTTCGTTCCGGGAGAGTCGGGTTGAAAGATTTGATTGAACTGTTCTGGTTGCGTTACACGGAACTGCAATCTGCTGTCGGCAAGAACGAAGCCGACAAGATCGCAGTGCTGGAGCGTGAGCTCGAACAGCTTCTGGACAAGATCGCCGGCAGCAAGACGGAGAACGCCGAAGAAATTCGCGAGCAGTTCCGTTTCGCCATCGACCTTCTGAACCATGAAGCCGAGGACCTGGGTTGCGTCCAGCGCAACTCCGAAATCCTGAGAACGCTTGTCGATCGTTATGTCGGCCTGTCGCGCAAGTCGAAGGCCGTTGGTGACGAAGACGCCGATATCGGCAGTTTCGAATGGCAGCACCGCCATCTCGTTTTCGATGAGGACATGCTGTCCGATCTCGGAGAGCCCGTTGTCGTCGTCTCTCCCGGTTATCGCGTGTCCTATGCCAATGGTCTGGATACCTTCCAGCGCAATGCGCCCGAGGGGCTGGTCGGCTGCCATATTGCCGAGCTGGTCGGGGTTCACCGTTTCCAGAACGATCTGCGTGAGAAGCTCGACAACTGCTTCAAGGGCGACGCTTCGAAATACACTTACGCGGAAGACAGCAACGGCCATACCGTTGTGAAGTCGCTCGAGATGTCGCCGTGCTATTCCTCGGCCTACAAGCTGGTGGGCGCCATGGTGGTCATCCGCGAAATCGCCGATCGCAGACGCCGCGCGATGGCGTGATGGTAACGGCGTAAGGAAACGCCGTTTATCCCGAAATCAGAGCGTTCAGAAGAGCGCCGATCGAATAGGGGCTGGAGCTGTCCATCATCAGCCTCGCCGCCATGGCGACGCACGAAATCACCAGAAGCGGGCGGATGATCTTTGCGCCGTTCTTCATGGCAAAACGTGAGCCGATCTGCGCGCCGACGAACTGACCAAAGCCCATGGCGAGGCCGAGTTTCCACAGCACTGCACCACCCAGCGCAAACACGACGAAGCCGCCGAAATTAGAGCCGAGATTGAGAAGCTTGGTGTGCGCCGTCGCCTTGAGCATGCCGAAGCCTGCGAGCGCCACGAAGGCCAGCATGTAGAAGGAGCCTGCGCCCGGCCCGAAAACACCGTCATAAAAGCCGATCAGCGGGGCCACAACGGCGCCGAAGATGAACGGCGTCATGCGCTGGTGGCTGTCGATGTCGCTCAGTTGCGGCTTGAAGGCGAAATAGGTGGCAATGGCGATCAGCAGAAACGGCATGATGGCGCGCAGGATATCGGAGGGCACGAAGGCCGCTGCCAGCGCCCCCAGCATGCCGCCCAGCATCGCCATGAATGCCATGGGCAACTGCTTGCGCAGATTGACGTGGCCGCGGCGCGCGTAAGCGATGGTCGCAGAGGCCGAGCCGAACTGCGATTGCAGCTTGTTGGTGCCCAGTGCATCAAGCGGCGGAATGCCCATGATGAGCATGGCCGGAATGGTGATGAGGCCGCCTCCACCCGCGATGGAATCGATAAATCCGGCAAAAACGGCAACCAGAATGAGAACCAGGAATACGTGGAGGGCGATGTCTTGCACTGAAAAAATCCGGGAGAAAACGGACGCGGGGAGGTGGGCTTCTTCTTTCACCTAAACGATGCCGGTGCAATGATTTTATAAGTCATCCGCTTCGATATTCGGATCGTCCCCGGCTTGCGGCGGCGGCGCTTATGGCTATGGTGCGTGGCGTGCCGCCGGTCAGTTCCGGCAGTGCCGGAATTTTGGAGCAGGACGACAATGTATAAAGTGATTTTCGATACGGACCCCGGTGTGGACGATGCCATGGCGCTGCTGTTTTTGCACCGCCATCCCGATATCGACCTTATCGGCGTGACGACGGTGTTCGGCAACGCTCCGATCGATATCACCACCCGCAATGCGCTGTTCCTCAAGCAGGAATGGCAGATGACAGCGCCTGTCGCCAAGGGTGCTGGCGTCACCTTCGATCCAGCCCGTCCTGAGCGTCACTGGCCGACCCTCATTCACGGCGAGAACGGTCTTGGCGACATCGATATTCCCGAGACCATCGACCTGCCGCTCGATCCGCGTTCGGCGCATGATTTCATCATCGACACGGTCAAGGCCAATCCGGGCGAAGTGACGCTGATTGCCGTTGGCCGCATGACGAACCTTGCGCTTGCGCTGCGTCAGGAGCCGGATTTCGCCGCACTGGTGAAAGACGTCATCATCATGGGCGGCGCCTTCGACATGAACGGCAACGTTTCGCCCGCCGCAGAAGCCAATATCCACGGCGACCCGGAAGCGGCCGATCTGGTCTTCACCGCGCCCTGGCGCGTCACCGTCGTTGGTCTCGACGTGACCACCAAGACGGTCATGACGAGCGCATTTCTCGACGAGATGGCGAAGGAGGGCGGCAAGCCCGTCCAGCTTCTGTCGGATCTGTCGCAGTTCTACATCGATTTCTACAAGACCCGCACCGGCGACGGCATGGTGGTGCATGATAGCTGCGCCTGCGTCTATCTGGTGGCGCCCGAGCTGTTCCAGACCCGTAGCGGCCCGATCCGCGTGGTCTGCGGCGGTATTGCCGATGGTCAGACGATTCAGAAGCCGGATGGCCGTGGTTTTCCGCCGGGCCATTGGGATGGTCATCCAAGCCAGCTTATCTGCACGGATATCGAGCCGGAGCGGGTGCTGGATCTGATCAGGGCGGTCATCGTTCGCGGTGAACGCGGCTGATGCCGTAAATGGCGGTTTGAGGTCCGTCGTGACGATTTCGCGTGTCGTGGAATAAAAGTTGAATCGTCACGACCACCTTGAGCATAGCTTGCCTTGCATTTTCCCAGAATCTGGCGTTATGCAAGGTCTTCGATTTCCTGCTGAAATCCATGCGGTTCGCATGAGCCGCTGAAGCTTGTGCCGGTGATGGCAGGGCAGGCGATCGCACAACCGCTTTGCGGACGAAAACCCTTTTATGTTTTTCGGCGCTTTGCGTTACAATGAACAACGCTTGCCGGATGGGTTCGTATCGGCAGCGTTCACCAACAAAAACGAACCTTCGTTATGGGCCGGCAGTCCGGTCCATTTCCATGAGGAAAGAGATGGAAGAGTTTCACAAGGTCAAGCGTCTGCCGCAATACGTCTTCGAACAGGTCAACCGTTTGAAAGCGAGCGCGCGAGCGGGTGGCGCGGATATCATCGACCTTGGCATGGGTAACCCGGATCTGCCGACGCCGAAGGCGATCGTCGACAAGCTCTGCGAAGTGGTTCAGGACCCACGCACCCATCGCTATTCCTCGTCCAAGGGTATTCCCGGCCTTCGCCGCGCGCAGGCCGCCTATTACGCCCGCCGCTTCGGCGTAAAGCTGAACCCGGACACGCAGGTCGTTGCGACCCTCGGTTCCAAGGAAGGCTTCGCCAACATGGCGCAGGCCATCACGGCACCGGGCGATGTCATCCTGTGTCCGAACCCGACATATCCGATCCACGCTTTCGGCTTCCTGATGGCTGGCGGTGTTATCCGTTCGATGAATGTCGAGCCGGATGAAAATTTCTTCGGCCCGCTGGAGCGCGCTGTGCGCCACTCCATTCCGAAGCCTCTGGCGCTGATCATCAACTACCCGTCCAACCCGACGGCGCATGTTGCATCGCTGGATTTCTACAAGGACGTCATCGCGTTTGCGAAGAAGCATGAGCTGATCGTGCTGTCGGACCTTGCCTATTCGGAAATCTATTTCGACGACAACAACCCGCCGCCGTCCGTTCTGGAAGTGCCGGGTGCTATCGACGTGACGGTGGAATTCACCTCCATGTCGAAGACCTTCTCCATGCCCGGCTGGCGCATGGGCTTTGCGGTGGGCAACGAACGCCTGATCGCAGCTCTGACACGCGTGAAGTCCTATCTGGATTACGGCGCGTTCACGCCGATCCAGGTTGCCGCGACGCACGCGCTCAATGGCGACGGTTCCGACATCGCGGAAGTGCGCAATGTCTATCGCCGCCGTCGCGACGTCATGGTCGACACGTTCGGCAAGGCCGGTTTTGAAGTTCCGCCGCCGGCTGCGACGATGTTCGCATGGGCGAAAATCCCGGAAAAGTTCCGCCATCTCGGCTCTCTGGAGTTCTCCAAGCTCCTGGTCGAGAAGGCCGATATCGCCGTTGCTCCCGGCATCGGCTT
Source organism: Agrobacterium tumefaciens (assembly GCA_025559845.1). Taxonomy (NCBI): domain Bacteria; kingdom Pseudomonadati; phylum Pseudomonadota; class Alphaproteobacteria; order Hyphomicrobiales; family Rhizobiaceae; genus Agrobacterium; species Agrobacterium tumefaciens. The sequence continues at coordinate 1,581,027 of CP048469.1, read as the reverse complement.
TGGCGAGATGGGCGATGATTACGTTCGTCTCGCGCTCGTTGAGAACGAGCATCGAATTCGCCAGGCCGCGCGCAATCTGAAGCGCTTCCTGTCGACTGCAGACGAAACGATGCACAACGTCGTTTCTCTGAACGCCCACAGATAAGGGCACCCGAAGGCGGCCGGTCCCGGCCGCCACCATCACCAGCAAATCAGGAACATACCCATGGCAGATTCATTGAGAATCGGCATAGCGGGGCTCGGCACTGTCGGCGCTTCGCTCGTGCGCATCCTCCAGCAGAGAAGCAACGAACTTGCGATTACCTGCGGACGCGCAATTGAGATTATTGCCGTCAGCGCGCGCGACCGTTCGCGCGACCGCGGCATTGATCTCACCGGTATTACCTGGTTTGACACGCCGGAGCAGCTTGCCAGCGAAGCCGATATCGATGTTTTCGTTGAACTGGTCGGCGGTGCGTCCGGACAGGCGGAAAATGCCGTCCGTTCGGCGCTCGCACGTGGTCTCCATGTGGTGACAGCCAACAAGGCTCTGCTTGCCAAGCATGGCGTCGAGCTGGCTGTGCTGGCGGAAGAGAAGGGCGCGCTCCTGAACTTCGAAGCGGCTGTGGCCGGTGGCATCCCGATCATCAAGGCGCTGCGCGAGTCGCTGACCGGCAACCATGTGTCGCGCATCTACGGCATCATGAACGGCACCTGCAATTACATTCTTACGAAGATGGAGAAGGAAGGGCTGTCGTTCGAGGCCTGCCTCAAGGAAGCCCAGCGTCTCGGTTACGCAGAAGCCGATCCGGCTTTCGACATCGAAGGCAACGATACGGCGCACAAGCTGGCGATCCTGACAACGCTTGCTTTCGGCAACAAGATCTCGGCGGACGATATCTACCTCGAAGGCATCACGAATATCTCCATCGAGGATATTCAGGCGGCTGCCGATCTCGGTTACCGCATCAAGCTGCTCGGCGTGGCGCAGGTGACCGAAACCGGCATCGAACAGCGCGTTCATCCGACGATGGTACCGCTCGATTCCGTCATTGCGCAGGTGGACGGCGTGACCAACGCTGTTGCCGTCGAGTCCGATATTCTCGGTGAACTGTTGATGGTCGGTCCTGGTGCCGGCGGCAACGCCACGGCCTCGGCCGTGCTCGGCGACATCGCCGACATCGCCAAGAGCCGTCCGGGCGCACAGCAGGTGCCGGTGCTTGGCCGTCCGGCCAAGGCGCTGACCGAATATCGTCGTGCCAAGATGAAGAGCCACGAGGGCGGATACTTCATTCGTCTGACGGTGAAGGACAAGGCCGGCGTGTTTGCGTCGATCGCCACCCGCATGGCCGACAACAACATCTCGCTGGAATCGATCGTCCAGCACTCGCGCGTTCCCGTTGAAGGCGGCGCGAAGACCATCATTCTCGTTACGCACGCGACGATGGAAGATGCGATTCGCAAGGCGGTAAAGGCGATCAAGAACGAGAAGTATCTCGTCAGCGAACCGCAGGTGATCCGAATCGAGCGGACGTAAGTTTCTCTCGCAGGCAGATGATCTTCAGGAAACGGCGACATTTCAAAGATGTCGCCGTTTTTTATTGCGGTTTGTCAGTCGTGGTGACTTCAGACTGCTGAATTGCCAGCAAATTCTTGAGTTGTGACGGGACAAAGACACTGGAAAATACTCGTATTTCAGAATACGGTTAATGAAGTTCACCGAAGCGAGGGAGGCGCGGCCGTGACATCCATCATTCTCTTCAAGGATTCCAGTCCGTCGCAGGTTGCTGTTGCCCGTTGCAGGGCGCGTCATAGCGCCAATGACAATATCCGCAGCATGGAATTCGACGTCGTCATGCAGGAGCGCAACTGGTGTTCCCTGGCGGTTTTTTCGTCGTTGCTGCTGGTCGGCACGCTTTCCATCGCCAGCCCGTTTTTCTCGATTCTGGCTTTATGACCCCACCTTCAGGCGTTTTTGCTTGAAAAACGCCGATCTGCCCTCTAGCCCATTGTTGAGACAACATGCGCCTTGATGGAAAGGCGCAAGGCAGGACAATGGACAGAATCGCAATGAATGAGCCGGTCGATGCCGTGGCCCGCGCCTTTCTCGGCGTGGAGCGGTCGGCGACTGAGCAGCGTTGGGTGTCGCGGCTCGATCAGGCTGGCCAGAACCGCGCGCTCGCCATGTCACAGGTTCATGGCATTCCAGAACTGATTGCACGCGTGCTGGCGGGACGTGGCGTGGCCGTGGATGATGCCATGGCGTTTCTCGATCCGACCATCCGCTCACTGATGCCCGATCCGCATGTGCTGACCGATTGCGCAAAAGCGGCCGAACGTCTGGCGCAGGCCATAGAGCGCGGCGAAAAGGTTGCGATCTTCGGTGACTATGATGTGGACGGCGCTTCGTCTTCCGCGCTGATGTATCGTTTCCTGCATCATTTCGGCCTGACGCCGGAAATCTACATTCCAGACCGCATTTTCGAGGGCTACGGGCCAAACCCGGCCGCCATGCAGCAACTGGCCGCCAATGGCGCCACACTGATCGTCACCGTCGACTGCGGTTCGACCAGCCATGAATCGCTTGCGGCGGCGCGCGAGGCCGGTACCGATGTCGTCGTCATCGACCACCACCAGGTCGGCACGGAGCTGCCGTATGCGGTGGCGCTGGTCAATCCGAACCGTGAGGACGATCTGTCGGGGCAGGGGCATCTCTGCGCGGCAGGTGTGGTGTTTCTTGTTCTGGTCGCAACGCTGCGTCTGCTGAAAGACCGCAAGCACCGGCAGGCCTTCACGCTCGATCTCCTGTCCTATCTGGATATCGTCGCGCTCGCCACGGTTTGCGATGTCGTGCCGCTCAAGGGGCTGAACCGCGCTTATGTGGTCAAGGGGCTGATTGCGGCCCGCCACATGAATAATGCCGGGCTTGCTGCGCTGTTTCGCAAGGCGGGCCTTGGCGGGCCTGTGACGCCTTATCATTTCGGCTTTCTGATCGGCCCACGTATCAACGCCGGCGGTCGTATCGGTGACGCGGCACTCGGCAGCCGGCTGCTGACGCTTGATGATACGGTCGAGGCGGAAGTCATTGCCGAAAAGCTGGATGAGCTCAATCGCGAGCGTCAGGCGATGGAAGCCGCCATGCTGGCTGAAGCCGAGGCCGAGGCGCTGTTCGAATATGGCGACGGCACGGGTGCCGGCGTGATCGTCACGGCGCGCGAGAACTGGCATCCGGGTATTGTCGGCCTGCTGGCCTCGCGCCTCAAGGATCGCTTTCGCCGTCCGGCCTTTGCCATTGCTTTCGATCCCTCGGGGAAGGGCACGGGCTCGGGCCGCTCGATCAATGGTTTCGACCTTGGCAAGATGGTGCGTACCGCCGTGGACATGGGTCTGCTGGTCAAGGGTGGTGGTCACGCCATGGCAGCCGGTCTCACCGTCGAGCGTGCCAATCTCGGCAAGCTCAGAGCCTTTTTCGAGGAGAGCGCTGCCAAGACGGTCAGTACGCTGGTTGAAAACAGCGTGCTGAAGATTGACGGTGCCATCGGTGCATCCGGTGCGACCCTGCAATTGATCGACCAGCTGGAGCAGGCCGGGCCATATGGCTCCGGTCATTCGCAGCCAGTCTTTGCCATTCCAGCCCACCGCCTGCGCGATGTGCGCCTGGTTGGCACCTCGCACGTCAAGGTGACGCTGGAGGCGATGGATGGCTCACGGCTCGATGGTATCGCATTTCGCGCCGCAGAGGCGCCTCTGGGGCAATTGCTGCTCAATTCTCGCGGTAAGCTTCTCCACGTCGCAGGCACGCTTGGTGCGGATCTGTGGCAGGGACAGAAGCGCGTGCAGCTTCGTCTTCTCGATGCTGCCCTGTCTCCCTGACAAGTCTGTCTGATAGCGCTCCGGCGGCGTCCTGACGGGCCGAAAGGCCAGCAGGTTACATTCTTCCTGCAGAGAGCCTGATACGCCAAACCGTTGCGCGGTTTTGCGGCGCTGGTCTGCGTCTGAAGAAGTATTCAAGCCGAGGGGAGGAGGACCGAAATATCGCGATACGGTTCACGTCACGTTTGATCGCAAACGTATGTCGCGACGTTCAAGACGTTGCTGTAACTCTATGATTTTATGAGAGAAGCAAGTGGCACGCCCTAGGGGAGTCGAACCCCTCTTTTCAGAATGAAAATCTGACGTCCTAACCGATAGACGAAGGGCGCGTGCGCTTGTGGTGTGGCGCCCTTATAGTCAGGCTCCGGATTCTCCGCAAGCGGCAAAATGCATTTTTTTCGTCTGAACGACATTTTTTTTAATTGGCTGCCGAAGCCTGTGGAAAACTGGCTTCAAAATCGGCAAGCGATTGAAAATATGAGGATATTCTAAAGGGCCTAAACGGTGAGGTGCGCCGAAGGCACCTATATTTTCGCTGACATCATCGGGTGCGGTTATGATCCGACAAAATGATGCGCAGCGGACGCGTGACGACCGGGGAGGTGTCCTCGAAGCGTTATTCTGGGCGATGGATAATGGCAGTGAAACTGGAGACGCAGATCGACAGATCAAAGCAATGTTTGAAGCCAGATCAGATTGTCTTGGGGAGATTAACCCCACAAGTGGCACGCCCTAGGGGAGTCGAACCCCTCTTTTCAGAATGAAAATCTGACGTCCTAACCGATAGACGAAGGGCGCGTGCGCTTGTGGTGTGGCGCCCTTATAGTCAGGCTCTTGAATGTCCGCAAGCGGAAAATTGCATGATTTGACAAAAAAATGACAAGGCACTCCAGAAGCCCTGCAAAACAAGGATTTTCGTTTCGTAACAGATAGTTAATTCGTGTCGTTGAGGTGCTATTCAACCCTGTTCGAAGCCTTTGATTGCCGGAAATGTCACAAGAGATTCGAATTTCCGGAATCGCTGCGGCCCAAAAAAATCGCCGAAAACTGCGATCGGCCAATAAAAAACGGGGCCATTGAGGCCCCGTCTGATGAAGGTTCGATGTTTCTTCGATCCTGGTGAAGAATCTGGCCTAGTGCAGAATCTGGCTGAGGAAGAGCTTGGTGCGCTCGTGCTGCGGATTGTCGAAGAACTCCTGCGGGGAGTTCTGTTCGACGATCTGGCCCTGATCCATGAAGATCACCCGGTTTGCCACCTGACGAGCAAAACCCATTTCGTGGGTCACGCACAGCATGGTCATGCCGTCTTCGGCAAGGCTCACCATCGTATCCAGCACTTCCTTGACCATTTCCGGGTCAAGTGCCGAGGTCGGTTCGTCGAACAGCATGATCTTCGGCTTCATGCACAGCGAGCGGGCGATTGCCACACGCTGCTGCTGACCACCGGAAAGCTGACCGGGATATTTGTTGGCCTGCTCGGGGATCTTGACGCGCTTGAGGTAGTGCATCGCCACTTCCTCGGCCTCCTTCTTCGGCATCTTGCGAACCCAGATCGGTGCCAGCGTGCAGTTTTCCAGGATCGTCAGATGCGGGAAGAGGTTGAAGTGCTGGAACACCATGCCGACTTCGCGACGCACTTCATCGATCTTCTTCAGGTCGTTGGTGAGTTCGATACCGTCAACGAAGATGTTGCCCGACTGGTGTTCTTCCAGACGGTTGATGCAGCGGATCATGGTCGACTTGCCGGAACCGGAAGGGCCGGCAATGACGATGCGCTCGCCGCGCATGACCTTGAGGTTGATGTCGCGCAGCACGTGGAAATCGCCGTACCACTTGTTCATGCCGACGATTTCGATTGCAACGTCGGTTGCCGAAACGGCCAGTTTTTTTGCTTGGGTTTCTGCCATTTGAGCGTCCCTTATCGTTTGTGCCCGGTGTCGAGGTGCCGTTCCATGAAGGCAGAATAACGCGACATGCCGAAGCAGAATATCCAGAAAATGAAACCGGCGAAGATGAGGCCGGTAATGGGCGTGACAGGCGTGATCCATGTCGTGTCGGTAAAGTTCAGGCGGACGATGCCGAGCAGGTCGAACATACCGATGATCGAGACGAGGGACGTATCCTTGAACAGGCCGATGAAGGTGTTGACGATGCCTGGGATGACCAGCTTGATCGCCTGCGGCAGAATGATCAGACGCATCTTCTGCCAATAACCGAGACCGAGAGAATCGGCGCCTTCGGACTGCCCCTTGGGGATCGCCTGCAGGCCGCCACGGATCACTTCGGCCATATAGGCAGAGGCGAAGAGGGCGACACCGACCAGCGCACGCAGGAAGTTGTCGATCGTCCAGCCTGTCGGCAGGAAGAGCGGCAACATCACGTTGGCCATGAACAGAACCGTGATCAGAGGCACACCGCGCACCACCTCGATAAAGGTGACACACAGCATCTTCACGACGGGCATGTTCGACCGACGGCCGAGCGCCAGAAGAATACCGAGCGGCAGCGATACCGCGATACCGACGAAGGACAGGATCAACGTCACCATCAGGCCACCCCAGAGCGGGGTTTCGACACGTTCCAGTCCGAAGCCGCCATGCAGGATGAAGAAGGCAACGACCGGGAAGATGACGAACAGCAGAAGGGCGTTCAGGCCCTTGTGCGGCAGCTTGGGGATGAGCAGAGGGACGAGGAGGGCGATGAACAGGATGCCGACCAGCATGGGACGCCAGCGCTCATCGAGCGGATAACGACCGAAGATGAACTGCGAAAAGCGATCCTGTACGAATGCCCAGCAGGCACCGCTCCAGCCATCCGGCTGGACGCCGCCCTGTGCAACGCTGAGGCAGGCGGTGCGGTCTGCACCGAACCAGCTTGCCTGCAGGAAAAGCCAGTTGATTGCGCCCGGAAGAATGGCGAACACGATCAACAGACCGATGATCGTCAGGATCACGTCCTTGGGCGTTGCCAGGAGGTTGCTGCGCACCCAGCCGGCAATGTTCTTTTCGCTGTGCGGCGGAGGCTCCGGCGCAAGCATGCTGGAACGAACGAAGTGAATGTTTCTGGTGTCCATGGCTTATCTCTCCACCAGAGCCATCTTGGCGTTGAACCAGTTCATGAACAGCGACGTTGCGAGACTGATGCTGAGATAAACGACGATCCAGATCGAGACTATTTCAACAGCCTGACCGGTCTGGTTCATGGTCGTGCCGCCGGTGGAAACGAGTTCCGGATAACCGATGGCGACGCCAAGCGACGAGTTCTTCGTGAGGTTGAGATACTGGCTTGTCAGCGGCGGAATGATGATGCGCATTGCCTGCGGCACCACGACGAGGCGCGTGGTCAGGCCCGGCTGGACGCCGAGAGCCGTCGAGGCTTCCGTCTGGCCCTTGGAAACGCCGCGAATACCGGCACGGATGATTTCCGCGATGAAGGCCGCCGTATAGAACGACAGTGCCAGGTAAAGCGCGAAGAATTCCGGCAGGATCGTGCCGCCACCCGTCAGGTTGAAACGTCCGGCTACAGGAATGTCGAACGTGATGGGTGCGCCGAGCGCCAGGAAGGTGATGAGCGGCAGTCCGATAATCAGCGCGATGGCGGTCCAGAGGATCGGGAACCGCTGGCCGGTCGCCATCTGGCGCTTTGTTGCCCATTTGTAGACCCCAACCGTCGCGATGATCCCGACAAGGATCGCGACCGCGATCATCCAGGCGTTTTCGCCCCAGATGGGCTTGGGAAACACCAGGCCGCGGTTGTTGAGGAAAACGTTGAATGGCAGCGCGAGAGATTCGCGCACGTTCGGCAGCGCTCTGAGGACGCCCGAATACCAGAAGAAGATGACCAGCAACGGTGGGATGTTGCGGAAGACTTCAACATAGACGGTGCACAGCTTGGCAATCAGCCAGTTGCCGGAAAGGCGGCCGATACCGACGATGAAGCCGATGATCGTTGCCGTGACGATGCCGATTGCCGCAACCATCAAGGTGTTGAGGAAGCCGACAACGAGTGCTCGTCCATAGGTGGAGTTGCTGCTGTATTCGATCAGCGTATCGCCGATATCGAAACCGGAACGGCCTGCGAGGAAGCCGTAACCGGACGCGGTGTTGGAACGTGCGAGGTTCGTCGCCACGTTGTGCCCGATCCACCAGACGGAGATCACCAGAACAACGATGGTCAGAATCTGGAAGGCGATAGAACGAATTTTGGGATCGTAGATCAATGAGCGGGTCGTTCGCCCGCCGGAAGGCGCAATTGTAGCCTGATCAGTCATGCTTGCCCGGTCCCCGAAAGATATGGCCTGTTTGGCCCATTGTTTTGTTTTTATAGGCAGACAAGGCGGCCAGCGGCCGCCTTGTTCAGTGTTTTATGCGACCGCTTAGCGGATCGGCGGTGCGTATTGCAGACCGCCCTTCGACCACAGAGCGTTCAGGCCGCGCTCGATCTTGAGCGGGGTGCCCGTACCGATGTTGCGCTCAAAGACTTCGCCGTAGTTGCCGACGCCCTTGATGATGTTGTAGGCCCAGTCGTTGGTCAGGCCGAGGTCGGTACCGATCTTGGTGTCGGCTTCAGCGCCGAGGAAGCGGCGGATGTCCGGGTTGGTCGAGTTCTTCATCTCGTCGACGTTGGCCTTGGTGATGCCGAACTCTTCAGCCTGTACCAGCGCGTAACCAGCCCAGGAAACGATGTCGAACCACTTGTCGTCGCCCTGGCGGACGGCCGGGCCAAGCGGCTCCTTGGAGATGATTTCCGGCAGAACGATATGGTCATCCGGGTTGCTCAGCGACAGGCGGATCGAATACAGGCCCGACTGGTCGGTGGTGTAAACGTCGCAACGGCCAGCCTGGTAGGCGGCGTTCACTTCTTCGAGCTTTTCGAAGACGACTGGGTTGTACTGCAGGTTGTTGGCCTTGAAGTAGTCGGCGAGGTTGAGTTCGGTGGTCGTACCGGACTGAACGCAGACGGCTGCGCCGGACAGTTCAAGAGCGGACTTTACGTTGAGGCTCTTCGGGACCATGAAGCCCTGGCCGTCGTAATAGTTGACGTAACGGAAGTTGAAGCCGAGCGCGGTGTCGCGGCTGATCGTCCAGGTGGTGTTACGTGCCAGGAGATCGATTTCGCCAGACTGCAGAGCGGTGAAGCGGCTCTGTGCGGTCGTGGGCGTGAATTTTACCTTTTTGGGATCGTTGAAGATAGCAGACGCGACTGCGCGGCAGTAATCGACGTCGAAGCCAGTCCATTCACCAGCCGAATCCGGCGATGCGAAACCTGCAAGACCTGTGTTGACGCCGCACTGAACGAAACCCTTTGCCTTAACGTCGTCCAGTGTCGCAGCCGAAGCGAATGACGCTCCCCCCAAAACCGCAGCGCCAACAGCGGCTGACAGAATTGCCTTTTTCATTTTTCCCAACCTTTGTTTGTTCTCATCTAATTGGAAGAGGGTCTGCGTGATTGTGTTCCCCCAGTTCCCCCTTCGGCGTATCTTTTTGATCCGCCTTGTACATCACAGTCGACATTCCGGCTTGGGTCAAGACTTGCGAGCAATAATTGTGCCTACAAAACGGAATTTTCCAAAATTTGACTTTAAACAGTGCATAGGATGAAAAAATAAGCATGTTTTGGCAAAAATTTACGCGTGCATATTTTTTGTATACTTTTTGCGTGCTGTTTTTGAGGCAAAACGGTACGGTTCGGTGTCATCGTTGAGGGCTTGACCTTGGGTTGCGCGCTCAGCATTGTCGCTCGCGTCAAACATCTTCGAAAGCTGATCCGCAATGACCAAGAAAAATGACCTGCGCGCAGGCGCAGGTGTGAATACCCGCCTGGCCCATGGCGGCAACGACCCGTATGACTGCTTCGGTTTCGTCAATCCCCCCATCGTTCGTGGTTCCACGGTCCTTTTTCCCGATGCGAAGACGCTTGCGACGGAAGACCAGAAATACACCTACGGCACGCATGGCACGCCCACGACGGATGCGCTCTGCAATCTGGTCAACGAGCTGGAGGGTTCTGCCGGCACGATTCTCGTGCCATCGGGTCTGGCTGCGGTCACGGTTCCGTTTCTTGCCTACCTCTCGGCCGGCGATCACGCCCTGATCGTGGATTCGGTCTATTTCCCGACACGGCGTTTCTGCAATGTGATGCTGCGCAAGCTCGGTGTGGAGATCGACTATTACGATCCTTCGATCGGTGCAGGCATCGAAAAGCTCATTCGCCCGAACACCAGGCTCATCCACACCGAAGCGCCGGGTTCGAACACCTTCGAAATTCAGGATATCGCGGCGATCACTGCCGTCGCGCATAAATATGACTGTGTCGTCACCATGGATAACACCTGGGCGACGCCGCTTTATTTCAAGCCGCTGGATTTTGGTGTCGACGTGTCGATCCATGCGGCGACGAAATATCCCTCCGGTCATTCCGATGTGTTGATGGGCTTCGTTTCCTCCAACGAGAAGCACTGGAAGGCGCTTTACCAGGCCAATGCCAATCTCGGCATCTGCGTGACGTCCGATGACGCCTACCAGATCCTGCGCGGCCTGCGCACCATGGGCGTGCGGCTGGAGCACCACCAGAAAAGCGCGCTCGACATCGCCACCTGGCTGGAAGGCCGCGACGATGTGCTGCGGGTTCTGCATCCGGCCTTGCCGAGTTTTCCGGGGCACGATCTCTGGAAGCGCGATTTCAAGGGCGCAAGCGGCGTGTTCTCCTTCGTGCTCAAGGCGGAAGACGGAAAGTTCAAGGAGGCGGCGCAGGCCTTCCTCGATGCGCTGACGTTCTTTGGTCTCGGTTATTCCTGGGGCGGTTACGAATCGCTGGCCGTCATGGTGTCGCTGGCCGACCGAACAGTTGCCAAGGGCCCGAGCGAAGGTCCGGTCATCCGTCTGCAGATCGGCCTTGAAGATGTTGCCGATCTCAAGAAGGATCTCGAGATCGGTTTTGCAGCCGCTGCGGCGGTCTGAGCAGAGCGATCAGCCTTCGGCGCGGTAGCCGTAGAGCCAGTCGAAGTCCTTGAGAAAGGCCTGCGTCGGGCGCGTGGCGAAAACAAAGTCCCTTCCCAGGCGGAAGGGACCGCGGGCGTGATAGGCGAAACGATTGACGGAGGCCCGCTTGCGGGCCTTTTCAATGCGAGGCAGACGCAGGGCCTCGAAGGAGGCCAGCGCCTGCGGCAGGGACAGGGCACCCGTGACCTTGCCCGCCAGTTCGAAGGCGTCCTCGATGGCCATGGCGGCTCCCTGCGCGGCAAAAGGCATCATCGCGTGGGCGGCGTCGCCGATCAGCACGGTGTCGCGGCCATTGTGCCAGTGTCCGGCACCGGCCTGGTACAGCGGCCAGAAGGTCGGCTGCTCTGCAGAGGCAAGCAATTTGACGATTTCCGGGTTCCAGTCGCGAAACTGCTGCATCAGCATCGTCTTGTGCTGGCCGCTCGATTCTGCCCGCCATGTGGCGCCGGGGTCCGGGCCAAGCGCAATCGCCACGATGTTGAGGCCACCGACCTCTTTCAGAGGATAGGCAACGATGTGGCCGCGCGGGCCGAGATAGGCCGTGACGGCGCGCTTGTTGACGGAAGACGGCACGTCGCGGTCGTTGACGGTGAAACGCCAGGCGACATTTCCCGAAAAGGTCGACAAGGGTGCTGACGGCACGGAAAAACGCGCGGCAGACCAGACGCCATCGGCACCGACAATCAGGTCGTGTTCGCGAAAGGTGAGTGCGGCGATGGTCTCGGCTTTTGCATTCTCAATACGCTTGCCAAGATGCAGATGGCAGAGCGGATTGCGCATCACCGCCTCATGGAGCGCCCTTTGCAGGGTGGCGCGGTGAAGAACGCCGTAAGGCTGGCCCCAGCGGGAGCGCGCAACCGCGCCGACCGGCAGGGAAAGAAGCGTGGCAAGCGACTTGCCGGATGCTAGGTCGATGCTGACCGGCTCGGTCCAGCGCGCTTCGAGCTGCGGCAGCACCTCGAGTTCCGCCAGAATGCGTGCGGCGTTCGGCGAGACCTGAAGACCGGCGCCGACTTCTGCAAGTTCGGGCGCCTGTTCGAGAATGTCGCAGCTCACGCCCTTGCGGGCAAAAGAAAGCGCAGCGGTAAGACCGGCGATGCCGGCACCGACAATAGCAACGGATTTAACGGGCATTGGAAGCCCCAATCAGGAAAAAGAAGGGATCAGGCCGCCTTCACGTGAAAGACGCAGCCCGGAGGATTGGTCTGCTCGGCCTTCAGCGACGGGTTGTAGCGGTAAAGCGTGGAGCAGTACGAACAGACTTTTTCGTTGTCGTCGCCCATGTCGATGAAAATATGGGGGTGATCGTAAGGAACCGAAGCGCCGGTGCACATGAATTCCTTGACGCCGATCTCGATCATGCGGTGTCCGCCGTCGTTCTGGAAGTGGGGAATGGAATGCCCGGCCATGCTTGTCTCCAAATGCGAAATTGTGGGTGAGCCTCACGCCGTCAACGCGGCCAGGCTCATTGTTGCGGATATGTAGCCTCAAACGCGTTGCATCTCCATAAAAATCGTCAGGAAAACATGTTCAACCATGCGATTTCCTGCCATATGGTCCGGCAAAAAGGATGTCTTTGATGAATCTCAACACGCCGCAGTTTTCCGATTTTTCTCACGATGGCCTGCGTCTGGCCTATTTCGATGAGGGTGATCCTGCTGGCGAGCCGGTTTTGCTCATTCATGGCTTTGCCTCCAGCGCCAACGTCAACTGGGTTCATCCCGGATGGCTGAAGACGCTGGGAGAGGCGGGATACCGGGTGATCGCCATCGACAATCGCGGCCATGGCGCAAGCGACAAACCGCATGACACGGAGGCTTATTATCCATCCGTCATGGCTGGCGATGCCGTGGCGCTGCTCAATCATCTGGGAATTCCGGAAGCGCATATCATGGGATATTCCATGGGCGCCCGTATCTCCGCCTTTCTGACACTCGCGCATCCGGAACGGGTGCGGTCTCTGGTATTCGGCGGGCTCGGCATCGGCATGGTCGATGGCGTCGGCGACTGGGACCCTATTGCCGAGGCGCTGCTTGCGCCGTCGCTCGATGTGGTGACGCATGAGCGTGGCCGCATGTTCCGGGCGTTTGCCGATCAGACGAAAAGCGACCGGCTGGCGCTGGCTGCGTGTATCGAGACCTCGCGTGTTCTCGTCAGCCGCGAAGACATGGGCAAAATCGACGTTCCGACCTTGATCGGCGTCGGCACCAAGGACGATATTGCCGGTTCGGGTGAAGAACTTGCCGCCCTTATGCCGCATGCACGTGCCATCGACATTCCCGGCCGCGATCATATGCTTGCCGTCGGCGACAGGGTGTTCAAGGCTGCGGTTCTGGAGTTTTACGCCAGTCTCTAAAAGCCGCGCCCGGCAAGAAACGCTTTTTCATCAATGATGAAGAAAAACTGAGGCTATCCCGCCTTTAAAGTCGTCGTTCGAATCCCATTTCTAACGGACGTCTTTTTTTGTATAAAGAACGACCACGTTCATGAGGAGGCCATTCATGGTCGCACGTACCGAGGCCCGTCAGCAGGATCAACTGGCGATCGTCGACCCGATCTGGGGAAGTCTGCTGCACGAGGCGCGCACCGCTGCTGCGCAAGATCCGCTGCTGTCGGCATTCCTGTATTCGACCATCCTCAATCATCGTTCGCTGGAAGAGTGCGTGATCTACCGGATCTGCGAACTCCTAGACCATCCCGACATGCAGGCCGTTCTTCTGCGCCAGACGTTCCAGGACATGCTGGAAGACTGGCCGGAATGGGGCAGTGTGCTGCGCGTCGATATCCAGGCCGTCTACGACCGTGACCCGGCCTGCACGCGGTTCATGGAGCCGCTTCTGTATTTCAAGGGTTTCCACGCCATCCAGACGCACCGCCTCGCGCACTGGCTGCTGCAGAAGGGCCGCAGGGACTTTGCGTTCTATCTGCAAAGTCGTTCGTCCTCGATTTTCCAGACGGACATCAACCCGGCTGCGCGGATCGGCAAGGGGATCTTCCTCGATCATGCGACCGGGCTTGTCGTAGGGGAAACCGCCGTCATCGGCGACAACGTCTCCATTCTGCATGGTGTGACGCTGGGCGGTACGGGCAAGGAAGGCGCCGACCGCCATCCGAAGATCGGCAATGGCGTGATGATCGGCGCAGGCGCCAAGATTCTCGGCAATATCGAGATCGGCAGCTGCTCGCGCATTGCCGCAGGCTCCGTCGTTCTGAAGCATGTGCCGCCCAAGACCACCGTGGCGGGTGTTCCAGCGCGCGTGGTAGGAGAGGCTGGGTGTTCGGAGCCCTCACGCCTGATGGATCAGGTCATCGGTGCCGATATCTGACATGTGATCAAACGTCCGTGTGGAACATGCGGACAGTTTCCCGCTTTCACTTTACTTTCGCCGTTAAGCCATGCCAAAAGCGGCGCACTTGACGCGAACATTCGGGATCGGAGCGGTCTTGGTGTGGCGTGGAATTTTCAGAAGCACGGCGTCCTTGTGGCGCGCCCTGGATGGGTGCGCGGCGCCGTGGGAACCGCACAGGAGAACAGTGGTGAAAGCCGACGAAATCAAAAAGCTCGACGCCTATTTCAAGCGCACCTTCAACCCCGAAATGGTGGTCAAGGCCCGTCCGCGCAAGGACGATTCCGCTGAAGTCTATCTCGGCGACGAGTTCCTGGGCGTTGTCTACATCGACGACGAAGACGGCGACCGTTCCTACAACTTCTCCATGGCGATCCTCGACGTGGATCTCTGATCGTCGCCGCAAGGTGATGTCAGGTCATGTGACTTAAAAAAGAACGCCCGCAACGGTCTTCGTTGCGGGCGTTTCTGTTTGTTTGTGATGATGCATCGCCGCGCGGTGACATTATCTGTCGAGCGGCTTGCGCAGGCGGCCGGCGGCATCCTGAATATATTGCCAGGCGACGCGACCGGAGCGTCCGCCACGCGTCGTTGCCCATTCCAGCGCTTCGTGATGCAGCGTCTGCTTGTCGAGACCCAGATCGAAATGCGCAGCGTAGCTGTCGATCATTGTCAGGTAATCGTCCTGGCCGCATTTGTGGAAGCCGAGCCAGAGGCCGAAACGGTCCGACAGCGACACCTTTTCCTCGACGGCCTCGGATGGGTTGATAGCGGTCGACTGCTCGTTTTCCATCATGTGGCGCGGCAAGAGGTGGCGGCGGTTGGAGGTTGCGTAGAACAGTACATTGTCCGGCCGACCCTCGATGCCGCCGTCGAGCGCTGCCTTCAGCGACTTGTAGGCGGTATCGTCGTGGTCGAAGGACAGGTCGTCACAGAAGACGATGACGCGCTGCGAGGACGATTTGAGGATGTCGAGGAGGGCGGGCAGGGTATGGATATCCTCGCGGTGAACTTCCACCAGCTTCAGCGATACGCCGCTTGCGGCACGCACATCTTCGTGAACGGCTTTGACCAGCGAGGACTTGCCCATGCCGCGTGCGCCCCAGAGCAGCACGTTGTTGGCGGCAAAACCCTCGGCAAAACGCAGCGTGTTTTCATGCAGGATGTCGCGCACATGGTCTACACCGCGGATGAGTTTCAGCGCGATGCGGTTGGGGCGTGCAACCGGCTGCAGCCAGGAATTGGCAGGCACCCAGACGAAGCAGTCGGCAGCATTCCAGTCATTTACGGCCGGGGCGGGGCCGGCAAGGCGTTCTACGGCGGTGGCCAGTCTGCGCAGTTCTGCAAGAAGAAGGGACGCGGTTTCTTCCTGAATCATGATGTTTCTCCCGCTTTTGGCATGTTCAAAACGATGTTTTCGGCCCCGCCTAGCATGGCGTTTCGGGCACATAAAGGTTAAGAGGTCCGGAATCGGTACGGCGTGTCCCTTGCATCTGTTGCATTCACGGCGTTCCCCACTATATTCCGGCGACTTGAAAGCTGGGGCGGCATCTTTGGATGGTGCTGTAATCTGAGGAGTTTTATATGTTCATTAGTCAAGCTTTTGCGCAGGATGCAGCAGGCGGTACGTCTGCACTCGGCTCCGGCCTTGAGATGCTTTTCCTGTTTGCACCGCTTATGGTGGTCTGGTACTTTTTCCTGATCCGCCCGCAGCGCGCGCAGATGAAAAAGCGTCAGGAAACCCTGTCTTCTGTTCGCCGTGGTGATCAGGTCGTTCTGGGTGGCGGCATCGTCGGCAAGGTGACGAAAGTTATCGACGACAATGAACTCGAAGTTGAAATCGCCGAAGGCGTGAAGATCCGTGCCGCACGCGCTTACATTGCTGAAGTGCGCGTCAAGGGCGAAGTGGTCAAGACGGAAGCCGCTTCCTGATCCTGCCGGAATAACGAACCTTTGACGGGTTGCGGATTCCGCGACCCCCAACCCTGACCGAGATCGAAATGCTTCATTTTTCCCGTTGGAAAACAGTCTTTATATGGCTGCTTGTTCTGGCAAGCGTCGTCATCGCCTCCGCCAACCTGTTCTCAGACAAACAGTTGGCCAGCATGCCCGCCTGGTACAAGGACAACAAGGTAACGCTCGGTCTCGACCTTCAGGGCGGTTCGCATATCATGCTCAAGATCGAGCGTTCCGACATCGTCAAGGAACGCCTCGAAACCATCGTCGGAGACGTGCGCACGCAGCTCCGCGATGCCAATATCCGCTATTCCGGCCTTGCCGGTAACGGACAGCAGGTCCAGGTTCGCATCAGCGATCCGGCTCAGCTCGAGGCCGCGAAAACCGCGCTTCGCGATCTGACCCTGCCTGTCTCCCACGGAACGCTGGTTGGCGGCACCGTCACGGAAGTGACGATGAGCGATGGCGACAACAATTCTCTGCGTCTCAACCTGACTGACGAGGGTATCGATTACCGTCTGTCGTCGGCTGTGTCGCAGTCGATCGAAGTCGTTCGCCGCCGCGTCGACGAAGTCGGCACCACCGAGCCGCTGATCCAGCGTCAGGGTGGCGACCGCATCATCGTGCAGGTGCCGGGCCTTCAGGACCCGCAGCGCCTGAAGTCGCTTCTGAACCAGACGGCAAAGCTGTCGTTCCGCATGGTCGACACCACCATGCCGGTACAGGAAGCCATGAATGGCCGTCCGCCGGCCACCTCTGAAGTTCTCTATTCGCAGGACGATCCGCCGGTTCCTTACCTGGTCGAACGCCGCGCTCTCGTTTCGGGTGACAACCTCGTCGACGCGCAGGCAAGCTTCAACCAGCAGAACAACGAACCGGTCGTGACCTTCCGCTTCGACAGCCGCGGTGCGCAGCGCTTTGCGCAGGCAACGCAGCAGAACGTCGGCAAGCCCTTCGCCATCGTGCTCGACAATCAGGTGATTTCCGCACCGGTTATCCGTGAGCCGATCATCGGCGGTTCGGGCCAGATTTCCGGCAACTTCTCCGTTCAGGGTGCAAACGATCTCGCCGTGCTATTGCGCGCCGGCGCACTTCCGGCAACGCTGACGGTGGTTGAAGAACGCACCGTCGGTCCAAGCCTCGGTAACGACTCCATCACCGCAGGTCTGACGGCCAGCGCCATCGGTGCGGTCGGCGTTCTGATCTTCATGTTCGTTTTCTATGGCTTCTTCGGCCTGCTCGCGAACATCGCGCTCATCGTCAACATCGTCATGCTGCTGGCGGTGCTCAGTATTATCGGGTCGACACTGACACTACCGGGTATTGCCGGTATCGTCCTGACGATCGGTATGGCGGTTGACTCCAACGTTCTGATCTACGAGCGCATCCGCGAAGAAGTGAAGAGCGGAAAACCGCTGATATCATCGCTTGAAAACGGCTTTACCCGAGCCTTCGCGACGATCATTGACGCCAACCTGACGACACTGATCGTTGCCAGCGTGCTGTTCTACATGGGTACCGGTCCGGTCAAGGGCTTCGCCGTGACGCTGGCTGTCGGTATCATCACCACGGTCTTCACGGCCTACACGCTGACGGCGTGGATGTTCGGCTTCTGGGTTCGCCGCAGCCGCCCGAAGCATCTTCCCAAGGGTGTTCGCACCGCCATGTTCGATGGCCGCGACATTCCGTTCATGCGGTATCGCCGTCTGGTCTTCATGTTGACCGGTGCGATCATGCTGGTCTGCGTTGGCGGTTTCGTCAGCAAGGGTCTGAACCTCGGTATCGACTTCCAGGGCGGTTCGGTCATCGAAGTCCGTGCCAAGCAGGGTGAAGCCGATCTGGCCGATATCCGCGAACGCCTGAGCCAGCTCAACCTCGGCGAAATCCAGGCGCAGAATTTCGGCACGCCGCAGGACGTTCTGATCCGTATTCAGGCGCAGGAAGGCGGCGAAAATGCCGAGCAGTCTGCGATCACCATGGTGCGTGGCGAACTGGAAGACAATTACGACTTCCGCCGCGTTGAAGTGGTTGGCCCTGCCGTTTCCGGTGACCTGACCTTCACGTCCACGATTGGTATCCTGCTCGCGATGGGCGCGATCATGGTCTACATCTGGTTCCGTTTCGAATGGCAGTTCGCCCTCGGTGCGGTTATCTCGATGGTGCATGACGTGGTGTTCACGCTCGGGTTGTTCGTGTTCCTTGGAATAGAATTCAACCTGACGAGTATCGCGGCGATCCTGACCATCATCGGTTACTCGCTGAACGATACGGTCGTCATCTACGACCGAATCCGCGAAAACCTCAGACGCTACAAGAAGATGCCTCTGTCGATGATTATCGACGTGTCGCTCAACCAGACGCTGTCGCGCACGATCCTGACGGGTCTGACGGTTCTGCTGGCTCTGTTGGCACTCTACCTGTTCGGCGGCGAAGTCATTCGTTCCTTCACCTTTGCCATGCTGTTCGGCGTCGGTATCGGTATCTTCTCCTCGCTCTACATCGCGGCTCCGGTGCTGATTGCCTTCAAGCTGCGCCCTGATAGCGCCGATGCGGAAGACGAGAAGGAAGATGCTGCCAAGAACGGCACCATCGGCGGCAAGCCTGCCGTCTGATGGCTGGCGGTATCGAAATACGCCCGGCCCATTTTCCCGGCCGGGCGCCCATCGACGCTTATGGCAACGGCGGATTTCGCTTTGCGGACATGTCGCATCGCGGTTCGCTGCTGTGCCTGCCTTCCGGCATCCATGGCTGGGCGCCGGTGACGTACAGCGATCTGGCGCTTGAGCATTTCGAAAAGGTGCTTGCCGAAGCGCAGGACATTGAAGTGCTGTTGCTCGGCATGGGTGACGGCATGCGGGTGGTTCCAAAGGAACTGCGCGCTGTCTTCAAAGAGGCGGGCATATCGGTTGATCCGATGAGCACGGGGGCTGCGGTGCGGACCTACAATATTCTGCTTTCGGAATCGCGTGCCGTCGCTGCGGCACTGATCGCGGTCGAAGGTTAAAAAGACGGACCTCGCGGGGAACGATGGCGCGCCAAGAAAATCTCGACATCTGCCTTGCGACGTTGCGCGACACCGATCGCGACCGCTATCTTTCCTGCCTGCTTTCGCCTGAGGACAAACGGTCCTCTCTGGCAGCGCTCTATGCCTTTAACGCCGAAATCGCCCGCATTCGCGATCTGGTGCGGGACGCCTTGCCCGGTGAGGTGCGGATGCAGTGGTGGAGCGATCTGCTGGAAGGCAATCCGCATGGCGACAGCCAGTCGCATCCGGTTGCGGCAGCACTCCTCGACACCATCGAGAAACACCGTCTGCCGCGTCAGGTTCTCCTGAACATGATCGAAGCGCGTATCTTCGATCTCTATGACGACGTGTTCGAAGACAGAAACGCGCTCGAGGGTTATGCGGGTGAAACCGCCTCGGCGCTTATCCAGCTTTCCAGCCTCGTCCTGTCGCCCGAGGATGCTGCTGCCAGCGCGGAAGCTGCCGGCCATGCCGGTGTGGCGCAGGCCATGGCGGGGCTGCTGCTGCTCATGCCGCTGCATCGCCGTCGCGGCCAGGTCTATATTCCCGCCGACATGCTGGCGGCTGCCGGTCTCAACCGCGAGAGCTTCCTTGAGGGCGACGACAGGCAGCGCATCGGTATCGCCATTGAACTGTTTGCTGTTCATGGGCTCGATCACCTTGCCAAGGCAAGGGCACACAAAATTTCACCGCAAGTCTTTCCGGCCTTTCTGCCTGTCGCCATGGCAGGCCCGGTGATCTCTGCTGCCAGGAAGGCCGGCGCCGGTCTTCTGGACGGTGGTGTGCAGCTTTCGCAGCTGCGCCGCCAATGGCTTCTGGCAAAGGCATCCTTCCTCAAGCGATTCTGAGGGAAGAATTTTCACACCCAAACTCCACGCAAGCCTCGGCTGGTATGAACCGGGGATCGGGTTCGCGCGTTCAGAGTCGCGAATCACACCAGCCACTTGCCCGAGGGAGCGTCGCGGATGAATTTGGCGATCTGGATCATCGTCTTCGTGTTGCTTGCAGTCTTCGCTTTTTATGCCCTGCGCATGTCGCGGGCGACCGACGACGACAACAGTCATGATGTCGGTCAGGCAATCATGGATTTTGCACGGGCGTTCCCGAACGAGGCGATCCGCAGCCTGCACATGACGGTGGATGGAAAGACCGCCTTCGTGCGCCTGCACGACAACAAGGCGGGCTTCATGCGCAACATGGGCTCACACTATGCCTGCATCCTGATCGATCCCGAGCGCATCCGTGTGGAAAGTCTGGAGAGCGGCGACGGTTTTGTCGTGAGCTTTGAGGACATGCCGAAATATAGCGGTGCATACCGCTTCAAATCGGCGGGAGAGGCCGCCGAGGTTTCTCTGTGGCTGCTTGGCAGCCTTGTTGAAGCGCAGGACCACCACGCGCACGACTTGCCACCCTCGCACGCCTGAGGCCACGCCTTCAACGTGTTTACTGCGTGTCGAGCGGCTGGGTTGCGCCGGCGTGTTTGCGTTCCCGCCAGATGATGAACAGCCCTGAAGCCACGATGATGAGAATGCCGAGCCATTTCGACGGGGTCGGGAAATCGGCAAAGAATACGTAGCCGAGCACGGTCGCGGAGATGATTTCGAAATACTGGAACGGCGCCAGCAGAGACAGCGGCGCCAGCCGGAATGCCCGCACGATCAGCAGGTGCATGTAGCCCGATATCGATCCAAGCAGGATCAGCAGAATGAGATGCGATCCATTCTGCGGCAGCGAGATTGCAAAGTCCTTGTCGCCAAGGCTGTCGCCGATCAGCAGTGCCGCGCCCATGAACACGGTGCCGGCAATACCGGCCATGGTCTGCATGGTCAGCGGGCTGTCGGCATCGCCAATGGCGCGGTTCATGAAAAGATAGAGCGTGTAGAGGAAGGCGCAGACGACGGGCAGCAGCGATGTCCAGCCGAAGATGGCAAAACTCGGCTGAATGACGATCAGCGCGCCGCCAAAGCCGACGGCAATTGCCGTCCAGCGTTTCCAGCCGACCTTTTCGCCGAGGAAAATGGCCGACATCATGGTCAGCATGAAAGGCTCGACGAAATAGATCGCGAACACATCCGCCAATGGCATGTATTTGACGGCGGCAAAGAAGGTCAGGCTGGCGGCGGCATGCAGGATGCCGCGCAGGAAATTCATCCAGGGACGTTTGGCCGTGAACAGCGCCCTCGGCGACACCACGAGGATGAGGGGCAGGGTGCAGAGCAGCTGGAAGAAGAAGCGGTAGAAGGTGACCTGCGCCGGCGACATGCCGCCGCTGACGGCCATATATTTGGCGATCGCATCCATGACCGGCAGCACGATCATGCAGCCCGCCATAATCATCATGCCTCTGACCGTATCGCTGAAGCCGGAATTCATCGTCATCTGTTGTCCTGGGCTTTCAGCCGATATGTTCAAAAAAAAGAGGCGCCAACCGGCGCCTCATTTCTCCTTGAACAAGCGTCTTGCTCAGGCAGCGTTTTGGCGCGGTAAGCTCTTCATATCAATGACGAAGCGGTAACGCACATCGCTTTTTATCATACGTTCATAAGCGTCGTTGATCTGATCGATGTCGATCATTTCAATTTCGGCGGTGATGCCCTTGTCGGCGCAGAAATCCAGCATTTCCTGGGTTTCGGGAATGCCGCCGATCATCGAACCCGCGAAGGTCTTGCGGCCGGGGATGAGGCTGAAGGCATGAACGGAGAGGGGCTTTTCCGGTGCGCCGACCTGCACCAGTGCGCCGTCACGCTTCAGAAGGGCGAGATAGGCGTTGATGTCGTGATCGGCGGCAACGGCGTCGATGATCAGATCGAGGCTTGAAGCGGCCTTCTTCATCTGGTCCGGGTCGCGGGACACGATGACCTCATGTGCGCCGAGCTTCTTGGCATCCTCTGCCTTGCCGGGCGAGGTGGTAATCATCACCACGGTTGCGCCCATGGCATTGGCAAGCTTGACGGCCATGTGGCCGAGGCCGCCGAGACCGACGACGCCGACGCGCTTGCCGGGACCGGCATTCCAGTGGCGAAGCGGCGAGTAGGTGGTGATACCAGCGCAGAGCAGGGGTGCTGCTGCGGCCGGATCGAGCCCTTCGGGAATATTCAGCACGTAGCGGTCATCGACGACCACATGGGCGGAATAACCGCCAAGGGTGTGCGCGCCGCCGCCCATGGCCTTGTCAGGCGAGTTATAGGTGCCGGTCATGCCGTTTTCGCAATATTGTTCCAGCCCGTCGGCGCAGCTTGCGCATTCGCGGCAGCTATCGACGATGCAGCCGACGCCGACACGGTCGCCTTTCTTGAACCTGGTGACTTCGGAGCCGATGCGGCCAACGCGGCCAACGATCTCATGGCCGGGAACGCAAGGATAAAGCGAACCGGCCCATTCGGCGCGGGCGGTATGAATATCGGAGTGGCAGACGCCGCAGAACTCGATTTCGATTTCGACATCGCGCGGGCCGGGATCGCGACGCTTGATCGTCGCGAGCTTCATGGGCGACGAGCCGTCGTCACAGGCGTAAGCGGACGTTGTGAACATGGAAGTTCCTCCTCTTGATATATTGATGCTGAAAGACCGGTGGGTGGCAATTGTGCGAAGAGAATCAGTCTCCGGCGCCGGTTTCGGCAACTGCGGGACCAAAAACCTCCTCGAAGGCTTCCCGCAGCAGAACGTCGACGTCGGTGATCATAACCGGCAATCCCAGATCGACAAGGCTTGTCACGCCATATTCGCTGATGCCGCAGGGCACGATTCCCGAGAAATGGCCGAGATCCGGATCGACGTTGATCGACAGGCCATGGAAACTCACCCACTTGCGCAGGCGGATACCGATTGCGGCAATCTTGTCTTCACGCACACCGCCATTGAGCAGAAGCGGCTTTTCCGGACGCTGTACCCAGACGCCAACGCGGTCTTCGCGTCTTTCACCGCGCACATTCATCTTGTCCAGGGTGCGGATGATGACCTCTTCGAGTGCTGCTACATAAGCGCGGACATCCTGACGGCGGCGCTTCAGGTCCAGCATGACATAAACGACGCGCTGTCCGGGGCCATGATAGGTGTATTCGCCGCCTCGGCCCGTGGCGAAGACCGGGAAACGGTCCGGCTCGATCAGGTCTGCCGCGTCGGCGCTGGTTCCAGCCGTATAAAGTGGCGGATGCTCCAGAAACCAGATGAGTTCGTCTGCTTCGCCTGCAGCAATTGCCGCAACTTCACGATCCATCGTCTCCATGGCCTCCTCGTAGGGCACGAGTCGGTCCGAGATTCGACATCGAACAGGGCGCGAACCGGGGGCTGGAAACATATTTGTTTGAAGATCGGTACGTGTGAGCATGAAAAATGTCCTTTCCACAGCCTTCTCGCAAAATGACGATCAGGCGGCAACCCCTGCATTTGCGGGCTTCTTGGATATAGGAAGGGTGTTGTTGATTTTTAATTTCAAAAAACTGTCACGACGCTCTTGTGCACCCAAAATCCTTTTGCTACATGACCCCCCGTCGGCGCAAGTTGACACCTACCACGATGCGGTCGTGGCGGAATTGGTAGACGCGCAGCGTTGAGGTCGCTGTGGGGCAACCCGTGGAAGTTCGAGTCTTCTCGACCGCACCAAAAGAAAACCCGCTTCGGCGGGTTTTTCTTTTTCTATCAGACAGTTCCCCGCGTGCTCTCAGATTTTGCTTCAATACGTTTGACGGCGTATTTTGGTGCTGGCCGTCATGTCGTGCGCGACCAATTCTCCAGATTGCTGCCGTTTTTTCCCGTTGTTTTCGGGGGCATCATCGCGCCCTCATATCCGGTCGAGAGGGCGCGCGATCTGTCGTTTCTCAGCGGCGAATGATGGCGTTCGAAGCCGTGCCGTTTTGCTGGTGGTTTCCGTCACCAACGCGGTAAGGATCGCCGTCCATCACCTGGTCCATGCGCCATTGTGTTCCGCGGTAAGGGCTTTCCCAGGTCTGGCATCCGGCCAGCAGCGCGCTCGCGGACATCAGTCCGATAACAAGAGCGGTTTTCAGCATTGTCGTCTCCTTGATGGTTTCCCGCAGGAGATGTAGTAGCCGTAGAAGAGATTTTCGACGTTCGTGCAACAAAAACTTTGCTGGCACATTCACTTATCGGCAGGTCACCCCAACAGATTTCGGTGGATTACTCGTTTTAGGACGAGTTACTTCGCAGTAACCCCCATAAAGCAAGGGGTGGAATGTAATGGGTTGAATGTTAGCTTTTGTCAAAAATACGTCTGGGGGCGATCTTGTTGGGGGACAACGCGAATTCGGACGATGAGCTCGGCTACTACATGTGGAGTATTGCCGATAACAGGCTCATCATGGACGCGGTCACGGCGGAGTGTCACGGCTTCTCCGCAGATACGGGCGCGCAGGGGGTAACGATCGAGGAAATCCTCGAACGGATCGATATCGAGATGCGGGATCGGGTTGCGCAGGCAATCATGGACAGCATCACGACCGGTGTATTTTTCAATCAACGCTACAAGGTCTGGCTGCCTGACGGATCGTTCCGGTTAATTACGGCCAAGGGCAGGGCGATCTTCGATGCCGATAATGCGCCGTTTCTCGGGCTTGGCGCCGTGAGAGACATTACGGTCAAGCGACCACGGGCTTTGGCCTGATCCGAACCCGAAAAAAGGCGGCACATGGCCGCCTTAGTTCTTTTGGGGCAATCGATAGGCGTATTAGAAGACGGCGAGATATTTCAGAAGCGAAATGATGCCGATAATAATCACGATAATCTGTGCGATCTGCTTTGCGCCGCCGCCGACGGGCAGGCGAGCGATCAGCCACAGGACAAGAACGATTACCAGAAAGGTAATCAGAATACTGATGAGCGTTGACGTAACCATATGGTTCAGCTCCCTTTTTCAACCACTTAAACGGTCGTTCACCGTTGCGTGAATAACTGCGCACAATTAATTTGGTTCCACGGCATTTATTGAAAACGAGGTAGTCGCGTGAATCAGTTCAAAGTGAAGAAAAGGCCAACGGGCGCTACAGCGAATCTCAATCGCCTTGGCCACCCAATTCTCGAATCGGCAACAGGCGGTGGCCTCACCGTGGTTACGGGCGCCTCGGAGCCCGGCTACAATCCTCTGGATCTGATGTACGCATCGCTGGCCGCCTGCCTGGCGCTGAGCGCCAGAATTGCTGCAAGCCAGATGGGCGTGCTCGACCGGTTCGAAAACGTCTCGGTCAGCGTCTCCGGCGAAAAATCTGAGACGGAGCCGTACCGCATCATCCGCTTCGACGTCTCGATCGATATCGCGGGTGATTACGATGCCGAGACGCGTCATGCGATCGCTCACAAGGCCGAGGAAATCTGCACCGTCAGCAACACGCTGAAGGGTGAGGTGGATATTGTACTCGCGAATGACCGCTAGGATTACTTGCGGGACTTGTCCCATTTCTTGATGAGGCGGTCGCGCTTCAGCTTCGACAGGCGCTTCAGCCAGAACATGCCGTCAAGCTGGTCGATTTCGTGCTGGATGCAGATCGCGTGGAAACCTGTGGCGGTTTCCTCATGCATCTTTCCCGTCACATCCTGATAGCGCAGCGTCACCGTGGCGGGGCGCTCCACCTCGTCCGTGAATCCAGGCATCGACACGCTGCCTTCGACGTGGCGCATGATCTCGGACGAAAGCCCGGTGATTTCAGGGTTGATATAGGTCAGCACCGTTCCCGGCGTCAGTTCCAGCACGAAAACTCGCTGTCTGACGCCGATATGGGCGGCGGTGATGCCGACGCCGGGGGCGGCCCGCATGGTATCGGTCAGGTCATCGACCAGTGTTGTCACGGTGTCGTCGAAAACCGCAACGGGCGCGCAGATTTCGGACAATCCCGGATGCGGGTAGGAAAGAATCGGCCGGATCGCCAAGACGTGTCTCCGTTCGTTGTCAGGTCGAAACCGACGATTGGGCAAGGTCTCTGCCGTCGTCGGTCAATTCCAACCAGGTTCTTTGCGTTCGACTGTCGCGTTTTACCGTTCTGATGTAGCGGGGAGACGCGGCTGCTATCTCTCTCAGAACAAGCGCATGGGCAAGCCCCAGCCGTTTGGAAATGCTGCGGCTGTCCGTGGCAAGGCCAAGATGGATGGCGAGCAGCGTGGCGGCGGCTGTGGCACTGATATCAGGCGAGGCCAGATGCACGAGCCTGTCGACCGCAGCCAGGAATGCGGCTGCGGCGTGATCGTCATCGCTCATGCCGCCTCGGAACCGGCGCGCAGCTTGATGGTCACCAGGACGGATTTAGACGTCGGGGTGAAGCTGCCGTCGCCATAGCTGCTCAGGGGTACGAGCACGTTGAGTTCGGGGTAATAACCGCCGATGCTGCCGCGTGGAATGTTATAGGGCACGAGACGGAAGTTTTCGGCGATGCGCTCACGGCCATCGGTATACTGGCCGATGACATCGACGCGCTGGCGCGAATGGGCGCCCAGCGCCTCCATGTCCTTCGGGTTCATGAAAATGACGTGGCGCTCGCCATAGACGCCGCGATAGCGGTCATCCATGCCGTAGATCGTCGTGTTGTACTGGTCGTGGCTGCGGAATGTCTGCAGCACGAACAGATTGTCATCGCCTAGCGCCTGCTGGTGCTCGGTCTTTGCGGGAAGTTCGCCCGTATAGAAGGTCGCTTTTCCGGCCGGAGTGTTCCATTCCCGCTCGGCGGCGGCATTGCGCAGATGGAAGCCACGCGGCACGCGAACGCGTTCGTTGAAATTGTCAAAGCCCGGAATGACACGCTCGATCATGTCGCGAATGAGGTCGTAATCATCCGCCATCGCCTGCCAGTCGACGCGGGCATTACCGAGCGTGGCTGCGGCGATGCCGGCAACGATTGCCACTTCCGAACGCAGGTCTTCCGATGCGGCTGGATTGATGCCGCCCGAACCGTGCACCATGCTCATGGAATCCTCGACTGTAACGATCTGTGCGCGGCCTTTCGAGTTGCGGTCGATTTCCGTGCGTCCAAGGCAGGGCAGAATGTAGGATGTTTCACCCGGCACCAGGTGCGAGTGGTTGAGCTTGGTGGCGATGTTGACCGTCAGCTTCTGTTTTCTGAAGGCATCGATGATCAACGGGCTGTCCGGGGTGGCCCGCAGGAAGTTGCCGCCGAGCGCGATGAAGGTTTCGGCCGTTCCGTCCAGCATGGCGGCAATGGCTTCCACGGTGTTGTGGCCGCGCTTGCGCGGCATAGGCACGCCCAGTTCCTTTTCCAGCGCGTCGAGGAGGGCAGGCGGCGCCTTCTCGTCAATGCCGACGGTGCGGTCGCCCTGGACGTTGGAATGGCCGCGCACGGGGCATAGACCGGCGCCGGGACGACCGACATTGCCACACAACAGCATGAAATTGGCGATTTCCCGAACGGTGATCACCGAATGCTTGTGCTGCGTGATGCCCATGGCCCATGTGGCGATCACCGCATTGGCCTGCATATAGATGCTGGCGGCTTCGTCGATCTCGGTGCGCGTCAGCCCGGACTGGTCGAGAATGTCGTCCCAGCTCGTCGCATCGACGGCAGCGCGGTAGGCTTCGAATTCGACCGCGTGATCGGCGAGGAAGTCATGGTCGATGATGGCGGGTTCACCGGCCGCTTTTGCGGCATCGTTGGCGGCAAAGACCGCTTTGCTCATGCCGCGAATGGCGGCCATGTCGCCACCTTGCTTCGGCTGGTAATAATTGGTGGCAATTTTCGTGTTGCCGCCGGTCATCATCTCGACCTTGTCCTGCGGATCGGCGAAACGCTCCAGTCCCTTTTCTCTGATCGGGTTGAGCACGACGATCTTTGCGCCTCTGAGTGCGGCGCGGCGCAGGTCACCCAGCATGCGTGGATGGTTGGTGCCGGGGTTCTGGCCGATCACGAAGATGGCGTCGGCCTGCTCGAAATCCTCCAGCAGCACGGTGCCCTTGCCAACGCCGATGGAGGCTTTCAGGCCCACACCGCTTGCTTCGTGGCACATGTTGGAGCAGTCAGGGAAATTGTTCGTGCCATAAAGGCGAACCATGAGCTGATAGAGGAAGGCTGCCTCGTTCGAGGCGCGGCCGGAGGTATAGAACTCGGCGCGGTCGGGGCTGTCGAGGCTGTTGAGAATACGGCCGATTTCGGCAAAGGCATCGTCCCAGGATACGGGAAGATATTTGTCGGCCTTGCGGTCGTAACGCATCGGATGGGTGAGCCTGCCCTGTTTTTCCAGCTCATAATCCGACCATTGTGCAAGGGTTGAGACGGTGTGCTGCACAAAGAAGTCCGGCGGTACCCGTGCTTCGGTCGCTTCCCAGGCGACGGCCTTGACGCCGTTTTCGCAAAACTCGAAGGATGAACCGTGTTCAGGGTCGCCCCATGCGCAGCCGGGACAGTCGAAACCATCGGGCTGGTTGGCTTTAAGAAGCGTTCGCGCACCGGATATCGGGGCTCCTGACTCCATCAGGCGTTTGCCCACGCTTTTGAGCGCGCCCCAGCCGCCTGCCGCCGAAGATGCCTTGCCGATAAAGTCCGTCTTGCTCATTTCTGTCCGTCTTTCCTGACGTCTGCTTGTGATTGCGTGCGGCTGTGCCGGGCACGTCGATTCCTGGCGATATGCCTGAGATCAAGTGTTCCAGAATCGCCCTGGGAACGTATATGTCAACGCTTATCTTTCCGGTTCGCATGGAACGGCAAGCGACGGTTCGGCGTTCGGTCTGATGTGAAAACCCCTCACGCATGAGGGCAATTTGCAACATTCTCGTCGTGGCGGCGGTGCTTGCCGGTTTGCAGCTATCCGGTTGTTGACAATAAGTTTTTAAACGCCATTCTCCAGCCAATTCGTGCACTGCGGCATTTCAGAAACAAGGGGACGCAAGATGACAGACCGTGACGACGATCTTCTCGCGCCCGAAGACGACAAGTCCGTGGACGTGCCTTCCGATATCTATGCCGAAGACGGGTCTATCCGTTCCGATTTTCTGGCCATGGTGGGGGCGGCGATTGCCGACCGCGACCTGCTTTTCCTGCGTCGCAACGTCGCCAAGCTGCATGAATCCGAACTCGGTGACCTGATCGAATCCATTCAGCCGGAACAGCGCCACGCGCTCGTACGCCTGCTTGGTTCCGACTTCGACATGACGGCGCTGACGGAGGTGGATGAGGGCATCCGTCTCGATATCGTCGACCAGATGTCGAACGAGCAGATTGCCGCCGGTATCGGCGAACTGGATTCGGACGACGCCGTCTACATTCTCGAGGACCTCGACGACGAGGACCGCGAGGATATTCTTTCGCAGCTTCCCTTTACCGAGCGTGTTCGCCTCATGCGGGCGCTCGATTATCCGGAAAGCTCGGCCGGTCGCCGTATGCAGACGGAATTCGTGGCTGTGCCACCGTTCTGGACCGTCGGCCAGACCATCGATTATTTGCGGGAAGAGGAGGAATTGCCGGATTCCTTTTCGCAGATTTTCGTCATCGATCCGACCTTCAAGCTGGTTGGCGCTCTCGACCTCGACCGGGTGCTGCGCGCCAAGCGTCAGGTGAAGGTCGAAACGATCATGCACGAGACGAACCATTCGATTCCGGCCGAGATGGACCAGGAAGAGGCCGCGCAGCTTTTCGAGCAGTACGACCTTCTCTCAGCCGCTGTCGTGGATAACAACGGCAGGCTGGTCGGTGTCCTGACCATCGATGACGTGGTCGACGTTATTCAGGAAGAGGCGGAGGAGGATCTTTTGCGCCTCGGCGGCGTGGGTGACGAAGAACTTTCCGACTCCGTTGCCAGCACATCGCGGTCACGCGTGCCGTGGCTTGCCGTCAATCTGGTGACCGCTTTCCTGTCGGCATCGGTGATCAGCCTGTTCGATGCGACAATCCAGCAGATCGTGGCGCTGGCCATCCTGATGCCTGCGGTCGCCGGCATGGGCGGCAATGCCGGGTCGCAGACCATGACGGTTTCGGTGCGGGCGCTGGCGACCAAGAGCCTCGACATCCACAATGCGGCGCGCATCATCCGCCGTGAGGCGGGCGTCGGCATCCTGAACGGCATGTTGTTCGGTACTGCGATTGGCGTGGTGGCGGGAATATGGTTTCAGGATATCCACATCGGCGGCATCATTGCCACGGCCATGTGTCTCAACATGCTGGCGGCGGCGCTGGCGGGCATTCTCATTCCGCTTGTTCTCGACAAGTTCGGGGCCGATCCCGCGGTATCATCTGCCGTGTTCGTGACGGCGATTACCGATATCGTCGGCTTCTTTGCCTTCCTTGGCATCGCGACATGGTGGTATGGCATTTCGGGGTAGGGTGCCGGGCAAGCAAAAAATTGACTTTTACGTTAAGGTCAAATAATAATTCTCGGGTTATGAATCGGATAGGCCCGTGAACAAGTATTATAGCATAACCGAACTGACACGCGAATTCGGCGTTTCCACTCGCACCTTGAGATTTTACGAGGACGAGGGGCTCATTCATCCTGAGCGCCGTGGTCGGACCCGGCTGTTCCGGTCGGCAGATCGCCATCTCATTCAGGAAATCCTGCGTGGTCGCCGTATCGGTTTCACGATCGCCGAAATCCGTGAGATCATTCATGTCTACAAGGAGCCGCCGGGCGAATCGGGTCAGCTTGAGCTTCTGATGAAGAAGGTCGACGAAAAGCGTGCCGACCTTCGCCAGAAGCGCAAGGACATCGAGGAAACCTTGGCGGAGCTCGACAATGTCGAGGAAGCCTGCCTTACGCGCCTGGCCGAAATCGGCGTCGGCACCTGATTTTCTGACGATTTACCTGTTGGCGGGAAGCGCTATTGCGCTTCCACCGTGCACTGCGATGCAACGTCGGTGATCTTTGACTGCTGTTCTACCGACAGGCTGCCTTCCATCATCTGATCGAACAGATTTTCCGCATGCAGCTTCTCCAGCGTGCAGCCGCAGAAGCGCTGGCATAGGTCCACGCTGTTTTCCTGCTGCATGCAGCTTTTCTCACAGCTCGACTTGTAGAGTTCGACCTGATCGACCGGCGGCGGCGGGGCGATCTGCGAGGCAACGTAGACGATGCCGAGCAGCAGCGGCTGATGCACCAGATAAAACATCAGGCTGTGGCGACCGGCGAGCGCAATGATGTTGCGCGGCGCGCTTGGCGTGCGGAAACGGTCCAGCCATCCGCGCGGCACCACGAATTTCGAGGCCGCGATACCTACCAGCACAGGGGCAAGCCAGGGCAGAAGCGGCACATAGTCGTTGGAGCGTGGCGGCAGCGTCGCAAAGCCGATCCAGGCCAGCCAGCGACTGTTGAACAGGTCCGACTGAATATAATGCGGCAGGGCAAACGCGACGACGGCAGCCACGAGCGTCAGCAACGCCGGCACACGCAGGAAGAGGAGACCGATCACGCTTGTCGCGGCAATGGTGTGCAGGATGCCGAAGAAGATGAAGCTGTCGGGGAAGGCGAAGATGGTCGCAACGGTGATCAGCAGGGCCGAACCTGCGACCATGGCAAAGCGCTTGTTGAACGAGGCCCAGTTTATGCCCTTGCCATGCGCCAGATACAGGCTGAAACCCGCCAGAAACAGGAAGGACGTGGCGATGCCACGGGCATAAAGCTTCCACAGGCCCTCGGTTGCCGTGCCGGGCTCCAGATAGCCGAACAGCTCCAGATCCCAGGTGAAATGGTAGGAGGCCATGGCCAGCAGCGCAATGCCGCGCAGGGTATCGAGCCCGCCTATGCGGCCTTTGGGACGAGGCGGTTGCGCCACACTATCTGTTTCCATGTCGGGAGCTGCTTCACGCTGAGGTTTCGTTGCTTCGGGCTTGGCCTTCGAAGTAAGGCGATTTCAAGGCTTCGATTCATCCATGATCGCCAGTCGTGCCTCCGAAAAGAACTGGCGGCGCAGCAGGGCAACGATGATGATGGTGGTGGTGGCGATGAAAACATAGGAGCTGATGAACCATCCCAGATAACCGATCGACAGGAAGATGGTTCTCAGGCCGTCGTTGAAATTCTTCGCGGCGATGATGTTCATGCGAATGACGTTTTCGGCGGCGCGTTCGGCGGCGGCCTGATCGGCATTGGCGTCGTGCACCATCGGAATGGCGCCGAACAGAATGGTGCAATAGTTGAACAGGCGGTAGGACCAGCCGAACTTGAAGAAGGAATAACCGAAAAGACAGGTGAGGCCGATAACCTTCAATTCGAAGGCGGTCCGGCCGCCGTAATGTACGAAGGGCATGTCGCGAAACACCGATTCGACCTGGTCTGTGGCACCCAGCAGCGCAAAACAGCCACCGATGGCGAAGATCGAGGTGGAGGCGAAAAACGCCGTGCCGTTCTGCAGGCCCGCCATGATCTGCGTATCGATCATTTTCAGGTCGCGTTTCAGGGAATTGTAAATCCATTCACGGCGACGTTCGGCCATCGCCCGGTTCAGGCTCGTTCTCGAAAACCAGGTCGACTTCGTGGTGAGGTGCGTATAGCTCATCCACAGCAGGATGAAGAGAGCGAATGCCACATAGTCCATGGTGGTCATCGTGGGCGAGAACCTTTGCTGTTTGCGAATCTTGCGAACCGGATGTCGCGCGAAGGTTAGCGCATAGGCGCGCGAACCGGAATCGCTTTTGATGCAATGGCAGGGCGAGTAAACAGCTTAAAATGGCCCTGTCTTGCATCGATGGCATGAGATCGCGTCCGGCGCTAACGTTCCGGTAACCATGTTGCGGCTATCAATGACGCACAGGCAACGAACGCTGCCTGTCGGCACCGGAAAAGGTTTTGCGTCCCGGTTGCCGACCCAGATCCGATGTTTTCGCGCGTCACGCTCGATTGACAGAAAGCGCGTTCGGACCTAGCCTTTTTCCAGAGAGTCCGGTGTTTCCGTTTTATCGAAAGCTGCGCTTTGATGTCCGCATGGTGCGGACGGGTTCGGCCCTTTGAAACGGTATCGCAGCAGTCCGGCATGATCGACCGGGAGAACGCCTCTTGATCTACGAATCGTTCTCTTTTCATGACGCGGCGGCTTGCGGCTTGTGGTATCGCCGCAATGACACCGGCTCTCCTTCAGATTTCTCTTCTGGTTCGCATGACTGATACTTCACGCTCTGTTCTCGTTCTCGGCGGCGCTCGCTCCGGAAAATCCCGTTTCGCCGAAGATCTTGTCAAGGCGGCAGGCGGCCAGGCGCATTACATCGCCACCGGCCGGGCGTGGGATGACGAGATGCGCGAACGCATTACCCACCATCGGGACCGACGCGGTGAAGAGTGGATCACCCATGAGGCGCCTGTCGATATCGTGTCCGTGCTGCGTGAGATCGACGCGCCCGATAATGTCGTCCTGATCGACTGCCTGACGTTGTGGCTCACCAACCTGATGATGGAAGAGGCCGATATCGAGGCTGCCTTCTCATTGCTTGAACAGCATATCGGCAAGGCAAGGGCGAGGTTGATCTTCGTGTCCAACGAGGTTGGCCTCGGCATCGTGCCGGAAAACCGCATGGCACGGGAGTTTCGCGATCATGCGGGCCGCCTGCACCAGCGCGTTGCCGCCATCGCAGGCGAGGTCTATTTCATCGCCGCCGGCCTGCCTCTGAAAATGAAGGGCTAGGCCGCTTCCAGCAGCTCTTTTTCCGTTGATCTGAATCAAGGCTGTTTCCCGCGGTCGGTGGCAATGCTCCCCCTGACGCAAAGGCCGGTTTCCGCTTTCGAAAGCTGCTCGCGCCTGGCGTCGATCCGCTTGACGTTGGGGGAAACCAACAATGAACTATACCTTGGAAATTGCGATGGTGGCCCTCGGGGCCTTTTTCGCGCTGCTCGGAGCGGCCTTCGCTCACGACAGTCTTTTTGAAGCCCATATGTGGGTTCTGTTCTTCACGCTGCTTGTCGGCACCGTTCTGTTGCTGCGCCGTGTGTCCTTTGCGCCGGTTGGTCAGGCTGCGAAGACGCAGCGCCAGTCCGAGTATTTTGACGAGGTGGTAAAATACGGCGTGGTCGCGACCGTGTTCTGGGGTGTCGTCGGCTTTCTGGTCGGCGTGGTCGTGGCGCTGCAGCTTGCCTATCCCGATCTCAATGTCGCGCCCTGGTTCAATTTCGGCCGCACGCGGCCTCTGCACACGTCGGCGGTGATCTTCGCTTTCGGGGGAAATGCGCTGATTGCCACGTCCTTCTACGTGGTTCAGAGAACCTGTCGCGCCCGCCTTTTTGGCGGCAACCTCGGCTGGTTCGTGTTCTGGGGTTACAATCTCTTCATCGTCATGGCGGCCACCGGCTATCTGCTCGGGATTACCCAGGGACGCGAATATGCCGAACCGGAATGGTATGTCGACATCTGGCTGACGATTGTCTGGGTTGCCTATCTCATCGCGTTTCTCGGTACGATCCTGATGCGCAAGGAGCCGCATATCTATGTGGCGAACTGGTTCTATCTCGCCTTCATCGTGACGATTGCCATGCTGCACATCGTCAACAATCTGGCGATCCCGGTTTCCTTCCTCGGTGTCAAAAGCTATTCGGCCTTCGCGGGCGTGCAGGATGCGCTGACGCAATGGTGGTACGGCCATAACGCCGTCGGTTTCTTCCTGACCGCAGGCTTCCTGGGCATGATGTATTACTTCGTGCCGAAGCAGGCCGGTCGCCCGGTTTATTCCTATCGCCTGTCAATCATCCACTTCTGGGCGCTGATCTTCATGTATATCTGGGCAGGTCCGCACCACCTGCATTATACGGCGCTGCCCGACTGGGCGCAGACGCTCGGCATGGTGTTTTCGATCATGCTGTGGATGCCGTCGTGGGGTGGCATGATCAACGGCCTGATGACGCTTTCGGGCGCATGGGACAAGATCCGCACCGATCCGATCATCCGCATGATGGTGATTGCCATCGCCTTCTACGGCATGTCGACCTTCGAGGGACCGATGATGTCGATCAAGGCCGTCAATTCGCTCAGCCATTATACGGACTGGACGATCGGCCACGTGCATTCGGGCGCGCTCGGCTGGGTCGGCATGATTACCTTCGGCGCCATCTATTACCTGACACCGAAGCTGTGGAACCGCGACCGGCTTTACAGCCTGCGCATGGTCAACTGGCACTTCTGGCTCGCAACGCTCGGCATCGTCATCTACGCCGCCGTGCTGTGGGTTGCCGGTATCCAGCAGGCGCTGATGTGGCGCGAATACGACCAGCAGGGCTTCCTCGTCTATTCCTTCGCGGAATCGGTCGCGGCGCTGTTCCCGTATTACGTCCTGCGTGCGGTCGGCGGGGGGCTCTACCTCTGCGGCGGTCTCGTCATGGCCTACAACGTCTACATGACCGCGCGCGGTTACGAGCGGGAGGAGGCTCCGATTGCCGGAAGCTATCCCGTCGTTGCCCAGCCGGCCGAATAAGGAGGAGCAACCATGTCGCTTCTTGACAAACACCAGCTCATAGAACGCAACGCCACCCTGCTTCTCGTCGGTTCGCTTCTCGTCGTTTCGATTGGCGGTATCGTGGAAATCGCGCCGCTGTTCTACCTTGAAAACACCATCGAGAAGGTGGAGGGCATGCGGCCTTATTCACCGCTCGAACTGGCCGGGCGCAACATCTACATCCGCGAGGGCTGCTACGTCTGCCACAGCCAGATGATCCGCCCGTTCCGCGATGAGGTGGAACGTTATGGCCATTACAGCCTGGCGGCCGAATCCATGTACGACCACCCGTTCCAGTGGGGTTCGAAGCGAACCGGGCCCGATCTTGCCCGTGTCGGCGACCGTTATTCGAACGAATGGCACGTACAGCATCTGGCCGACCCGCGTTCGGTGGTGCCGGAATCGATCATGCCGTCCTACGCCTTCCTCAAGACGACACCTCTCAAGGTGACCGACGTTTCGATGGAGCTGAAGGCAAATCGCGCTGTTGGCGTGCCCTATAGCGACGAGATGATCGACAGTGCGGCCGCCGACCTTGCGGCGCAGGCCGACCCGAATGCCGATACCAGCGGTGTATTGCAGCGCTACCCCAAGGCCAAGATCGGCGATTTCGACGGCGATCCGGCCAGGCTGACCGAGATGGATGCGCTGGTCGCTTATCTGCAGATGCTCGGCACGCTGGTCGATTTCTCGACCTATGACGATGCGGCCGGATACCGGTGAGGAGAGACCATGGAAACCTACACAGCCATGCGTCACTTCGCCGATAGCTGGGGCCTGCTTGCCATGGCGCTGTTTTTCGTCGGCGTCGTGGTGTTCACCCTGCGTCCCGGCGGCAAGAAGGCGGCCAACGATGCCGCCAGCATCCCTCTGAAGGAGGACTAGGATATGGCCGACAAACATATAGACAAGCTGAGCGGCGTCGAAACAACCGGCCATGAATGGGACGGCATTCGTGAACTGAACAACCCGATGCCGAGATGGTGGGTGTGGACCTTCTACGCCACCATTCTCTGGGCCATCGGTTACACCATTGCCTTTCCGGCATGGCCGCTGATCAACGGCGCGACACAAGGCGTGCTCGGTTGGAGCAGCCGCGCTGACATCACCGCCGAAATCGCCACCGCCAAGGATGCGCAGAGCGTCTCACTCGACAGGATCGCCAGCGCCTCGCTCGAAGATATCCAGGCCGACAGCACATTGATGCAGTTCGCGCTATCGGGCGGTGCCGCCGCCTTCAAGGTCAATTGCATTCAATGTCATGGCTCCGGTGCCGAGGGGAGCCAGGGTTACCCCAACCTCAATGATGACGAATGGCTTTGGGGCGGTAGCGTCGAGGATATCTATACCACCATCAACCACGGCATTCGCTTTGCCGAGGACGCGGATACCCGTATTTCGGAAATGCCGGCGTTCGGCGATATTCTCGAGACATCGGAAATCCGCGAGGTGGCGGCCTACGTCGTCAGCCTGACCGGAACGCCTTCCGATCCGGCGCTGGTGGAGCCCGGCAAGCAGGTCTTCGCCGACAATTGCGCCTCGTGCCATGGAGAGGATGCCAAGGGCAACCGCGAGTTCGGCGCGCCCGATCTTGCCGATGCCATCTGGCTGAAAGCGCATGGCGAGCAGGGCATCGTCTCACAGATCCGTTCGCCCAAGCACGGCGTCATGCCCGCCTGGGGTGGACGTCTTGGTGACGCCACGGTCAAGCAGCTTGCCATCTTCGTGCATTCGCTGGGGGGCGGCGAATAAGGGACGCCAGATCGTCGAATCCAGATCATCAAATAAAGAAGGGGCGCTCGAAGCGCCCCTTTTTCGTCTGGTCGATACGGTCAGGCGGCGCGGCCATCGGGATATTCGGCCGGACCTTTCAGTTCGATCTTGTTGCCGAAGGGATCGCGGAAATAGAAGGAATGCCCCATTCCCCGTGCGCCACCGTGGAAGGCTTCCTGTTCTATGGTTACGTCGAATTTCGCCAGATGAGCGCGAAGCGTCTCATGGTTCAGCGGTCCGGTCGCAATGCAGATGTGATCGACATTGCGGCCACCGGCGACGGGCGGTGCCGCCTTCGTGCCGCCGGGATGGGTCACATCCCAGAGAACGATCAGGGAGTTTCCGCACCAGACCTGTTCCATGCCAAGTGCCGGATAAGTGTAGCCGTTCGTGCATCCAAGAACGTTCCGGTAAAAATCGAGGGCGCGCGCCATGTCGTCAACGATGAAGACGACATGGTCGAGGCCGACGAGCGAAAAGGGCGGTGTTGTCGCAGTCATGTTCAATGCATCTCCCGATCAGGCTTTCGACCATACGGCCAGTTCATAGCCATCAGGATCGGTGAAGTGAAAACGGCGACCGCCGGGAAACTCGAAAATCGGCAGGCTGATCTTTCCTCCGGCCGATTCGACGCGGTTTTGTGCCGCCTCGATGTCCGATGCGTAGAGAATGACCAGCGCTCCGCCCTTGGCGGTGACTGGTGCTGTCGTCGTAAAACCGCCGGTCAACCGTCCATCGGAGAATTCGCAATATTGCGGACCGTAGTCCTTGAAGGTCCAGCCGAAGGCGCCGCCATAAAAGGCTTTGCTCGCTTCAATGTCTGACACATTGAATTCGACATAGTCGATCCTTCTGTCGTTTTCAGTTTCACTCATGTGCTCCTCCTTCAGCTCCGTTCGACGATTGATTTCAGCGTCTCGAGATCGGCTTTCACCAGACCCGCATCGCGTGCAAAATCATCGTCTGTCATGCCGGGAAGTTGCAGCAGGGTAAAGGCAATTTCTGCACCATCGCCATTCGGCGTAACCCGCAAGGCGTTATAGACCTTCAGGCCGTCGGGCATGGTCACGACATGGTCGATGACGCCGAGATCGTTCGTTGCGGCAAAGCGCACATGCACCGATCCGACCGCGCCGCCATCGGCAATCCATTCATCACCGTTGCGGGTCAGGCCGCTGGCAAGTCCGGCCGCCCAGAGCGGCATGTTTTCCGGTTTGGATGCAAAGTCACAAACCTCTTTCCAGGGTCTGTCGATCGACAGGTGGACGATCTTCGATGGCATGACGGGCATGTGGACCTCCCATTTGGTGCGCGTGGTCTGCCTGCGCCACTTTGTCCTCACTTGATGCAAGTCAAGGATATTTCCCCGGCCAGATGGGAAAACGCAAGCAGTAGCAACGGACCTTGCATCATGAATATTTACCGCGCCGATCAGCAAAGCGCCGGACCATCCCCTGAACGGCTTGAGGCGGAGGCGGTGAACTCCGCCAAATTGCGCAAGCCGCTCTATGAGGCACGCCGGAAAATCTTTCCCAAACGCGCCGAGGGTCGTTTCCGTCGCTTCAAATGGCTGGTCATGCTGGTCACGCTCGGCATCTATTATCTGACACCGTGGCTCAGATGGGATCGTGGGCCCTTTGCGCCGGATCAGGCGGTGCTGATCGATATTGCCAATCGCCGATTCTACTTCCTGTTCATCGAGATCTGGCCGCAGGAATTCTTCTTCATTGCCGGGCTTCTGGTGATGGCAGGGCTTGGACTTTTCCTCATCACCTCTGCGGTCGGGCGCGCGTGGTGCGGTTATGCCTGTCCGCAGACGGTGTGGGTCGATCTGTTTCTGGTCGTCGAGCGCGCCATCGAGGGTGACAGAAACGCCCGGATGAAACTCGATGCCGGGCCTTGGACCTTCGACAAGGTGCGCAAGCGGGTTCTCAAGCACGGCATATGGCTGCTGATCGGTGTTGCGACGGGTGGTGCCTGGATCTTCTATTTCGCCGATGCGCCGACACTCGCCTGGCAGTTCATGACGGGGCAGGCGGCGATGGTCGCCTATATGACCGTCGCGATCCTGACGGCGACGACCTATGTGTTCGGCGGGCTGATGCGCGAGCAGGTCTGCACCTACATGTGTCCCTGGCCGCGCATCCAGGCGGCGATGCTGGATGAGAACTCGCTGGTCGTGACCTATAATGACTGGCGTGGCGAGCCGCGTTCGCGCCATGCAAAAAGGGCGGTTGCTGCCGGTGAACCGGTGGGGGATTGCGTCGATTGCAACGCCTGCGTCGCGGTCTGTCCCATGGGGATCGATATTCGCGACGGGCAGCAGCTCGAATGCATCACCTGCGCGCTGTGCATTGATGCCTGCGACGGCGTGATGGCCAAGACCGGAAAGCCGCAGGGGCTGATCGCCTATGCCACGCTTGCCGAATACCAGTCGAACATGGCGCTCGCGACCGGTGGCGGACGTCATGAGATACGCCCCGGCAATGTCCGCAATGCGGATGGCAATTTCGCAGCCGCCGTCCGCCAGTTCGACTGGCTCATCATTTTCCGTCCACGGACGATCATCTACACCGTTGCATGGGCGGCAATCGGTGTCGGGCTGCTGGTGGCGCTTGCAACCCGCGACCGTCTGGCGGTCAACGTGCTGCATGACCGAAATCCGCAATATGTGCTGGAATCGAATGGCTCGATCCGCAACGGCTATACGGTGCGTATTCTCAACATGGTGCCGGAGCCGCGTACCGTCAGCCTGACCATCGACGGCATTGCGAATGCGGTGATGAAGATCAACGGCGTGCAGGCCGATCCGTCGCGCAGCTTCGATGTGCTGGTGGAGCCGGATGAGGCAACGACATTGAAGGTGTTCGTCACCTTGCCGGGAGAGGACGTCTCCTCTGCGTCGGAAAATTTCGAATTCATTGTCAGCGATGTGCAGGGCCATGAAACGGCGCGTTACGACGCCGTCTTCAATGGCCCGGGAGTAAAAAAATGACTGTCCAGAAATCTCAAGCGCCGGGTTTTACCTTTACCGGCTGGCACATGCTGGGTGTGATGGTGCTGTTCTTCGGTACGATCATCACCGTCAACATGATCATGGCCTGGAATGCTGTCTCAAGCTGGAGCGGGCTGGTGGTTCAGAACACCTATGTCGCCAGCCAGCAGTTCAACGGCAAGGCGGAAGCCGCCAAGGCGCGAGCGGCGAGCGGTATCGAAGGCAGGCTTTCCGTAGACAGGAACGGCATGCGCTACGAGATATTTCATCCTCAGACCGGACCGGTCGCGACCGACACGGTCACGGCGCATTTCCGCCGTCCGGTGGGGGAGCATCAGAACTTCGATATGGAACTTACTCCGGTTTCGACAGGCGTGTTTACCGGTTCTCATGACGTGCTGCCGGGCCAATGGATCGTCGAGGTGATCGCCGTCAAGGATGGCCGGGTGATCGTGCATGAGGGCACACGCATCGCCATTATCAGGGGACGTCCATGAGCTGCTGTGCACCGGGAACGGAGGGCTCGCTTGCGTTAAATGGCGGCAATCCGCCATCTGCCGAAGAGCTGTTGCTGGCAAGCCGCGATCTGGGTCAGGGCCTTCGCCAGACGGATCTGAGCGTGCCGGGTGTTTATTGCGGCACCTGCATCTCCACCATTGAAGGCGCGTTGCGGGGGCATCCAGCCGTCGAGCGGGCACGCGTCAATCTCTCCTCGCGGCGCGTGGCCATCGTCTGGAGAGACGCGGTTGCGGGGATCAAGACCGATCCGGCCGAGCTTGTCGGCGCTATCCAGTCAACCGGTTATCAGGCGCATCTTTTTTCGGCCAGTCAGGATGCCTCGGATGAACTGCGCAAGCAGCTCATCCGCGCTGTGGCACTCTGCGGTTTTGCCTCTGCCAACATCATGCTTTTGTCCGTATCGGTCTGGTCGGGTGCGGATGCGGCGACCCGCGACATGTTCCACTGGATCTCGGCGATGATTGCCGCACCGGCGCTGATCTATGGCGGTCGCTTCTTCTACATCTCGGCCTGGAATGCGCTGAAACACGGCCGGACCAACATGGACGTGCCGATTGCGCTTGCTATCACGCTCTCCTATGCCGTCTCGCTGTGGGAAACGATCCATCACGGCGCACATGCCTGGTTTGATGCCACCGTGTCACTGTTGTTCTTCCTGCTGATCGGCCGCACGCTGGATCACATCATGCGCGACAGGGCGCGTTCGGCCATTGCCGGTCTGGCAAGGCTTTTGCCGCGTGGGGCAATGCTGGTCAATGCCAGCGGCTCGCGCGATTACCGGCCACTCGATGAGATCAAACCGGGCGACACGATTGCGATCGTGGCGGGAGAGCGGGTGCCTGTCGATGCGACGGTTACAAGCGGCAGCAGCGATCTCGACATGTCCATCGTCAATGGCGAAAGCGCGCCGCGCCGCGTGGAGAGCGGCGACCATCTGCAGGCCGGTACGCTGAACCTCACCGGTTCGCTTACGGCGTGCGTCACGGCCACAGCGAGGGAATCGTTCCTTTCGGAAGTGATTGCACTGATGGAAGCGGCCG
Organism: Agrobacterium tumefaciens; assembly: GCA_025559845.1. NCBI lineage: Bacteria > Pseudomonadati > Pseudomonadota > Alphaproteobacteria > Hyphomicrobiales > Rhizobiaceae > Agrobacterium > Agrobacterium tumefaciens. Next base: position 1,539,164 of record CP048469.1, on the reverse strand, counting down.
AAGGAGGCAGGGCGCGTTATCGCCGCATCGCCGACCGCGCCGCCAGCTATTATTCGCCCGTCGTGCATCTGCTCGCCCTGCTGACATTCCTTGGCTGGGGCATTTTCGGTGGTGACTGGAAACAGGCCATGCTGATTGCCATTGCCGTGCTCATCATCACCTGCCCATGTGCGCTTGGCCTTGCCGTACCCGTGGTGCAGGTGGTGGCCGCAGGACGGCTCTTCCGGCGCGGCGTGATGGTCAAGGACGGGTCTGCGATGGAACGGCTGGCGGACATCGACACGGTGCTGTTCGACAAGACCGGAACGTTGACATCAGGAAGGCCACGTCTCGTGGGTTCCGCCGATATACCTGACACGACCATGGCGATTGCTGCGGGGCTTGCCGCCCATTCGAACCATCCGTTGTCCAGGGCGCTTTACGATGCACGTCAGGGCTCCATTTCCTCATATGATACGGTCAGCGAAATTCCGGGTTCGGGGGTGGAGGCTGTCACCGCATCCGGCATCTACAGGCTCGGCAATCGCCGTTTCGCATGCCCCTCCGACATCGGGGGCGGCGATGCGGGCACGCTCTCCGAGGTGGTGCTGTCGCAGGATGGAAAATTGCTGGCCGCTTTCGCATTCGAGGACAGTCTGCGACCCGGTGGGGCTGATGTGCTGAACCGGCTCGGCGCATGGCACATCAGCAGCGAAGTCGTGTCCGGCGACCGCAAGGCGGCGGTGGGGCTGCTGGCAGAGCGGCTTGGCATCGACAGGTGGGGCGCGGAGCTTTCGCCCAGGGACAAGGCGGCGCGCTGCGTGATGCTTGCGGGCGAGGGAAAGCGTGTGCTGATGGTGGGCGATGGCATAAACGATGCGCCGGCGCTTGCTGCGGCGCATGTGTCGATGGCACCGGCGACCGCCGCTGACATCGGCCGCCAGGCGGCTGATTTCGTCTTCATGCATGAAAGCCTGGAGGCCGTGCCGTTCGCCATCGATACGGCGCGGCGGGCAGGGCAACTGATCCGCCAGAACTTTGCCCTGGCGATTGGCTACAACGTGATCGCCGTGCCCGTTGCCATTGCCGGTTATGCCACACCGATGATCGCGGCGATTGCCATGTCGACGTCGTCCTTGATCGTCGTCGCCAATGCCCTGCGTCTTGCTGGCGCCGACAGGGCCGGAACCGAAATCGACATGCCGGCCGTGCGTCTGGGGCAGGGAGTGCAGGCGGCATGAACATGCTGATCTACCTGATACCGGTGGCGTTGTTTCTCGGCGGTCTCGGTCTTTTCGCCTTTCTCTGGTCGCTGAAAGCGGGCCAGTATGACGATATGGATGGGGCGGCGTGGCGCGTGCTCGATGACGGTGACGACAGGCCAAAACCGTCCTGAGAGGAGGTCGCCGATCCGCCATAACTCCAGCTTATGGACCTCAAGCAAATATGCAAAGCTGACTTGCGTCATCAAAATTTAATCGTTTAAGCCAGCCTCAGCCTTGCTGTTTGTTCATTACAGTGCCACAACACGACCACTCAAAAAGCAAGATGGAGGCACATCCGTGGAACAGGCAGAAATCGGTTTGATCGGTCTCGGTGTCATGGGCTCGAACCTGGCATTGAACATCGCGGAAAAGGGCAACAAGATTGCCGTTTTCAACCGGACCCCGGAAGCTACGAGAAAATTCTACGCCGAGGCTGGCGAATTGCAGGGTCAGTTGATCCCCTGCGAAACCATTGAGGAATTCGTCGCCGCCATTCGTCCTCCACGCCCGATCATCATCATGATCAAGGCCGGCGATCCGGTCGATCAGCAGATGGAAATTCTCAAGCCGCACCTGGCCAACGGCGACATCATGATCGACGCCGGCAATGCGAACTTCCGCGATACCATCCGCCGTTTCGACAACCTCAAGGACAGCGGCCTGACCTTCATCGGCATGGGTGTTTCCGGTGGTGAAGAAGGTGCCCGTCACGGACCGTCGATCATGGTCGGTGGCACGGAAGACAGCTGGAAGCGCGTCGAGAAGGTTCTGACCTCCATCTCCGCCAAGTACAACGAAGACCCGTGCGTTGCATGGCTCGGCAACGATGGCGCCGGTCACTTCGTCAAGACCATTCACAACGGCATCGAATATGCCGACATGCAGATGATCGCCGAAATCTACGGCATCCTGCGCGACGGCCTGAAGATGAGCGCCGTTGAAATCGCTGACGTGTTCGGCGAGTGGAACAAGGGTCGCCTCAACTCCTACCTGATCGAGATCACCGAAAAGGTTCTGCGCGCCGCAGACCCGATCACTGGCAAGCCGATGGTCGACCTGATCCTCGACAAGGCCGGCCAGAAGGGCACCGGCAAGTGGTCGGTCATCGAAGCACAGAACATGGGCGTTGCTGCCACCGCCATCGAAGCGGCCGTTGCAGCCCGTATCCTGTCTTCGCAGAAGGATGAGCGCGAAGCTGCCGAAAAGATCTTCGGTCTGCCGGGCCTCGTCGATTCCCCGGCTGACAAGAAAGCCTTCATCGCCGATCTGGAAAGCGCGCTTCTGGCCGCCAAGATCGGTGCTTACGCGCAGGGCTTCGCCATCATGTCGGCAGCCTCGAACGAGTTCAACTGGAACCTGCCGATGCCGACGATCGCCCGCATCTGGCGCGCTGGTTGCATCATCCGCTCGCAGTTCCTCGATGAGATCACCTCGGCCTTCACGAAGGACCCGCATGTGGCCAACCTCATCGTGACTCCGGCCTTCTCGACCATGGTGAAGGACACCGATGCGCCGCTGCGTCGCGTCGTTTCCTACGCCGTTCTGTCCGGTCTGCCGGTTCCTGCTCTGGCGTCGGCTCTCGGTTACTTCGACGCTTACCGTCGTGGCCGGGGCAGCGCGAACCTCATCCAGGCACAGCGCGACTTCTTCGGCGCACACGGCTTTGAGCGCACCGACGGTGTGGACAAGCCGCATGGCCCGTGGGGCAGCGGTGCTGACATTTTCTGATTGCAGAAAATGACCAATAAAAAAGGCCCGCGAAAGCGGGCCTTTTCTTTTGATGCCGGTGCTTGCCTTAGCGTGCTGCAGCCAGGCCAACGATCAGGCCGCTGACGGCGTTGATGAGCAGGAACTGGTTGTCGACGCGAACCCAGCGCTGGTCACGGCGCGGTTCGGACAGGCGGTAACGGCGGTAGTCGCGGCGGTCGATGTAGTTGCGACGTTCACCAGCGGAGAGGCGCTGACCGCGATCCCAGCGATGCTTTTTGACGATGACCTTCTTGGTGGTGACTTCGCGTTCGATGCGAACGCTGCGGTGACGGTCGTCGTGACGGCTCTGTGCCTGTGCCATCGGAGCAGCGAGAACGGTTGCGGCCAGAAGAACGGTGATGAACTTTTTCATGAGTGTTTCCTCTTGTTTCGATGAGAGGAATTTACGAATAAACGAATGAACGGAAACTGAATTTAAAATTACATTTATGTAATGGTTGTTAACGGTTAGGGGAGGGAGTTAATCTTCTGTTTTGAGATTTTTCTTGCTGCCAAAGTGATCGGGCCGCCAGGCCGTCGTTTTTGTCCACTATGCCGTCATGTGCGAATGCTGCTGTTAATTACCCCCCCCAAAAAAAATCCGCCTTTCCTGCGCAAGTGCAAGTACCATCGCGTCGACGCTGACGGCAGGTTCCTGTGCACGAAACACACCACAGAAGCCTGAGCCGACCGCGCGCTGCGATGGCGTTCATCGTCGATCCGTTGTGCCAATTATGGTTTTATTCACCTCGAAAAACGTTCAAATTCTGAAACGTTTGCAATTAGATACATGCCACTTTAGTGAGAAATAAATATCTGACCACGACCAAGGCGAGTAGAAGAGATAAGCATGAAGTCAAGATTGATTACGTCAGCGTCGCTCATATTGATCACCCTTAGTGGCTGCACAACTGCGCCGACAACGCTTAAGACTTCCGGATCGTCTTCTGACGCTTGTGGTGCGTCGCGCTATCAGAAATATGTTGGAGGGCCTTCATCCGCGACTGTTGGTCTGAATATTCCCGGAGACTCGCGGCATTACGGGCGACAAGAGCACGTTGCTAACGACACACCTTCAAGATTGAACTTTGTTCATAGCGGCACTGCCACAGAATCTGTGACTAATCCGAAGTCGACCGTCATTCGCGTGTTCTGCGGCTAATAAAGGAGCCTTGACCCAAGCTTGGGTAACCCATGTGAGCGCGCGGGGGCTTCGGGGCCATTCGAAGATGGCCGGAAGCGACTTTCCCTGCTTCATCGGGTGATCGGGCCGCCCGGAAAAACCGGACGGCCGTCTCTTTTCGTTATTTGCGTTCTGCGGATTTCGCCCACAGATTGATGTCAGCATCGCGTGCGTAACGATCGATGTCAGCCAGTTCCTCGGCGGTGAAGTCGGGATTGTCGAGAGCCTTCACGCAATCCTCGACCTGCTCGACCCGGCTGGCGCCGATCAGCGCCGACGTGATGCGGCCACCGCGCAGAACCCAGGCAATTGCCATCTGCGCCAGTGTCTGGCCGCGCTTTTCGGCGATACGGTTAAGAGCGCGGATGTTTTCGACGTTCTGATCGTTCAGGAAAGCGGGATTGAGCGACTTGCCCTGTGTCGCGCGGCTGCCATCCGGCACACCACCCAGATATTTCGTCGTCAGCATGCCCTGTGCCAGCGGCGAAAAGACGATGGAGCCGACGCCCAGTTCCTCGAGCGTATCGACCAGGCCGTCTTCCTCGATCCAGCGGTTGATCATCGAATAGCTCGGCTGGTGGATGATGCAGGGCGTGCCGAGATCCTTGAGGATCGCCGCAGCCTCGCGGGTACGCTTGGAGTTGTAGGAGGAAATGCCGACATAGAGCGCCTTGCCGGAGCGGACGATCTGATCGAGCGCGCCGCAGGTTTCTTCAAGCGGCGTGTTCGGGTCGAAGCGATGCGAATAGAAGATATCGACATAGTCGAGGCCCATGCGCTTCAGGCTCTGATCACAGGATGAGATGAGGTATTTGCGGCTGCCCCATTCGCCATAAGGACCCGGCCACATGTTGTATCCGGCCTTGGAGGAGATGACGAGCTCATCGCGGTAGCCGGCAAAATCGGTCTTCAGAATTTCACCGAAGGCGATTTCGGCGCTGCCGGGTGGCGGGCCGTAGTTGTTGGCGAGATCGAAGTGGGTGATGCCGAGGTCGAACGCACGGCGGCAGATTGCCTGTTTGGTCTGGTGCGGGGTGTCATTGCCGAAATTGTGCCAGAGCCCCAGCGAGATCGCCGGAAGCTTGAGGCCCGAACGGCCGCAATGATTGTACTTCATGGACGCATAACGGTTTTCGGCCGGTTGCCAAGCCATGTCTTTCCTCCACTTGCTGATGAGAGTTGCCGAAGACACCGGCAACCTTTGAACTGGATGAGACAAGCCCGCCGTGGAGCGGGATTGTTCGTCATTGAAATGGTTAGAGTGTTTGCCTGTCACCTTCAATACGGTGTCGACGACCTAGCAGGATTGAAGGTCGAGAATGGTGAAATGCGGCTGCCTGCCGTGTCTGTTTTCGTCTTTCGGCGTGAACAGTACGCGGCGTGTTTCGCCCGCTGCCAGATCGAACAGGTTGTCGGAGTAACGACCGGGCAGATCGGCCTCGAGCATAACGAAGAGTGCAAGCCCCTTTGCCGTCACGTCGATCTCGAACTCTCCGTTCGGCAGTGCCCTGGTGATGAATGTGAGCCCGGAAGGCTGCATTTCCAGCGCCTTGTAGGTGTCACGGACATGGTGGCCTTCACCCGTCATGCCGTTGGAGGCGATGAAGTTCCACGACAGCAACGCGCCATCCGGCAGGCTGGCAAGATCGATTTCGGTCAGAACGGCCGCAGCATCCGGCCCGCATGTGCCATTGGCGGATTTCAGCGGGATGCGGTTTCCATCCATCGTCAATGCCAGGATGTTGATGTCGATCTCGACGTCTTCGCCATTGTCGTTGACCATCGAAAAGCTGAGCCTGCTGCCATCCTCTGACGGGATCGCCACCACCGTGACCGGCTGGAAGAAACGGCGGGCGGCGTAGTGCAGGGCCTTCCAGCTACCGCCGTAATCCAGGCTCGACCATGACGCGACCGGCCATGTGTCGTTGAGCTGCCAGTAGAGCGTTCCCATGCAATGCGGTTTCAGCGAGCGCCAGTAGTCGACCGCCGTACGGATTGCCACCGCCTGCTGCACCTGGCTCAGATAAACGAAACTTGCAAAGTCTTTCGGGAAGCGGAAGTAGCGGAACATCGTGCCGGCGATGCGCTCGTTGCCACCGGCGTTCTTCTGGTGAAGCTCAATCACCGGGGAGGAGATGTTCATGTCCTTTTCCTCCGCATAGGTGCGGATGACGGGCATGGAGGTGTAGGACTGGAAGCCGAATTCCGAGCAGAAGCGTGGCTTGATGGAGCGGTAATTGTCGAACGACTTGTTCTCGTGCCAGACCGACCAGTAGTGCATGTCACCCGATCCATCCGCATGCCACGCGTCGCCATAATCGAGATAACCGGAGGCGGGGCTGGAGGGCCACCAGAGCGCTTCGGGCGCCGCCTTTTTGAGGGCGCGTTCGATGGTGCGGTTCAGGCGGTCATAAGCAACCAGATAACGGTCGCGGTTATTGCGGGATTCGTCGAACCACGTCAGCGCGCCGACGAGTTCGTTGTCACCGCACCACAGCACGAGCGAGGGATGGGAGGACAGCCGCTGCACCTGGTAGGTGACCTCGTGCTCCACATTTTCCAGAAAATCCTCGCTGCAGGGATAAAGGTTGCAGGCGAACATGAAGTCCTGCCAGACCATCAGGCCAAGCCGGTCGCAGAGATCGTAGAACCAGTCCTGTTCATAGAAGCCGCCGCCCCAGACCCGGATCATGTTCATGTTGGCTTCCGCAGCGGAGCAGAGGAGATCTTCGGTCTTTTCGCGGCTCGTCAGGGAGTGCAGGGCATCGGCCGGAATCCAGTTGGCGCCACGGCAGAAGATCTCGCGCCCGTTGATGCGGAACGCAAAACGGCTACCCGCTTCATCCTTGTCCGTCAGAAGCTCGACGGTTCGCAGACCGATCTGGCGCGTCACGGTCTCATCCGGCAAATCGACAGTCAGCGAGTAGAGCGCCTGTTCACCGCTGCCCGCCGGCCACCAGAGCCTGGGGTTCTCGACGAAGAAGACGTGCTGGATCGTCGTCTCGCCAGCGCCGACACCGCAATCGAGACGCAGTCTTTCATCATCCAGCGACAGGTGCAGGGTAACGCTTGCGGCATGTTCGGCAAAAAGCGTCACGGCCACATGCAGTTCGACGCCACCTTCGACATGGTGCTGCGAGGTGACGACATGTTCGATGCGGGCTGTGTCCAGCCGCTTCAGGGCAATCGTGCCGTAAAGGCCAAGCGGGGCGATGGCGATGTTCCAGTCCCAGCCGAAGTGGCATTGCGGCTTTCTCAGCATGTTGCCGTTGGCAATCGGCGAGTTGCCTTCGTGGTAGGGAATGTAAAAGGGTTGCCGTGCCTGCCGTTCCGCACCGGCGGTAATGTTGGAGTGAAAGCGGATGCGGATGGTGTTTTCACCGGGACGCAGCGCATTCGAAACATCGGGGCGATACCGCCGGAAGCAATTGTCGCTGGTCAGCACCGGCGCGTCGTTGATGTAGACGATGGCGACGGTGTCGAGATAATCGATATCGAGATACCAGCTTGCGTCGACGTCTTCGACCACGAAGGTGCGCTCGATCAGCCAGTCGCGGTGCGCGACCCATTGCACGTCATTCTCGTTGCGGCCGTGATAGGGGTCGGGGATGATGCCGGCATTTTTCAGCGCCGTATGAACGTCGCCGGGGATCGGGATTTCGGTGCGATGATCTCCTTCCGCAGACGACAGGGACCAGTGCCCGGAAAGATCGATAAGCGTGTCGGGCGAGGAAGAAGAAACCATTTTTGGACCCTCTTTTTCGTGCGGGCATTGGCAATGTCGCACGGCATCGTCATGCAAGCTGGCATCTGAATTTCGGGAGACGATATCGTGGAAACGCCGCCCGGCAAAACCGGTTCCGGCACTCTTCCAACAGTCCTCCCAGCGGCAACGTTACCGTAAAATTTCCGCGCCGTCATGCCCTCAGACGACGATCGCCGTTATTGTCGATGTTGATGTTCCAGATCGGGACATGTCATCCACCTGTTTTGATCATGAAAATTATAAATCAATAGGTTGTATGATATTTCTAAAGTCTTTAATGAGGCAAGAAGGCGCCGGGGTGCTGTATTGACGCCAAGAATTAGAGAATTTTCTTCTTCGTTCGGCTGTCGATTTTTGTCTCCTATATCGTTACAGTAGGTGTCGGGAGGAAAGGCAGCATAGTTGATGACGGAGACTGCCTGGCGCCTTTGCAAGATGGCAAAAGCTATCTATGATCATTACTGATAAAGCATGGCGAAATGACATGAACGATACTGGGAAAACCGACAGTGACAACGTTTCGATAGGTGCGGGTGAGCGCCCAACGTTGAAGACCATCGCGTTTATGACAGGCCTCGGCATCACCACCGTTTCACGCGCATTGAAGGATGCTCCCGACATTGGCGCCGATACCAAGGAACGTGTGCGGCTGATTGCCAGGCAGATCGGTTACCAGCCGAACCGCGCCGGCGTTCGTCTGCGCACCGGCAAGACCAATGTCATTGCACTGGTGCTGAGCGTCGATGAAGAGCTGATGGGTTTTACCAGCCAGATGGTGTTCGGTATCACCGAGGTTCTGGCCGCGACCCAATATCATCTTGTCGTGACACCGCACACGCATGCCAAGGATTCGATGGTGCCGATCCGCTACATTCTCGACACCGGGTCGGCCGATGGTGTCATCATTTCCAAGATCCAGCCGGATGATCCGCGCGTTCGCTTCATGACCGAGCGCAACATGCCGTTTGTCACGCATGGTCGCAGCGACATGGGCATCGAACACGCCTATCACGACTTCGACAACGAGGCCTATGCCTACGAGGCTGTGGAGCGGCTGGTGCAGTGCGGGCGCAAGAAGATCGCCATCATCGTGCCGCCGTCACGGTTTTCCTTCCACGACCACGCCAGAAAAGGTTTCAACCGGGCCATCCGGCATTTCGGCGTATCGGAGTTTCCGCTGGATTCCGTCACCATTGAAACCCCGCTCGACAAGCTGCGCGATTTTGGCGAACAGTTGATGTCCGGGAAGGACCGGCCCGACGGTATCGTGTCGATCAGCGGCAGCAGCACCATTGCGCTGATGGCCGGGTTCGAGGCGGCCGGTGTGAAGATCGGTGAGGATATCGACGTCGTGTCCAAGCAGTCGGCCGAATTCCTGAACTGGATCAAGCCGCAGGTTCACACTGTGAACGAGGACATCAAGCTGGCGGGCAGGGAGCTTGCGGCGGCGCTTTTGGCCCGCATCAATGGCGAGCCGGCGGAGACGCTGCAGAGTGTCAGCAAGCCTGTATGGTCGTCGATGGCGCCCAAGCCCTGAGCGCCATCTGTGCGGTCAGCAGAGACCTGTCAGGACAGGCAGTCCTTTAGCGACTTGGCGATGCCACGCATCATCTCGAAATAGAGATCGGGGCCGGGTGTCTGGGTTGCTGCTTCGGGGTCCAGCGTGCCGGACCTGGCATCTGTACCTTCCATGACGACTGAGACGAGCTTCGGCTCGAATTGCGGTTCGGCAAACACGCAGGTGGCGCCGAGTTCGCGGATTTTCTGCTGCACCTGTTTGACGCGGTCCGCACCCGGCATGGTCTCGGGGCTGACGGTGATGGAGCCTGCCGTCTTCACGCCATAGCGGTGTTCGAAATACTGGTAGGCATCGTGGAAGACGATGAAGGGCTTGTCCTTGATCGGCTTTACGGTTTCCGCCAGCTCTGCATCGAGAGCGTCGATATCGGTCAGCAGCTTGCGGGCGTTTTCCTGATAGGTGGCGGCATTGTCCGCGTCGGCCTTGATAAGAGCTGCCTCGATCGAGCGTGCCATCGCCTTCGCATTTGCCGGGTCGAGCCAGAGGTGCATGTCGTATTCGCCATGTGCATGGTCATGCCCATGCCCATGATCGTGATCATGGCCATCCTTGTGGTCGTCGGCATGCTCTTCGCCATCATGCTTGTGTTCGTGGGCTTCTTCGGCCTCATGATCGTGTCCTTCATGGTCGCCGTGATCGTGGGCTTCAAAAGGACCGCCTTCGCGGAATGGCAGTTTTTCCAGACCCTCGGCATCTTCCAGTTCCACGACCTTTGCCTTGCTGGCCAGCGCCTGCAGCGGCTTTTCCAGATAGGCTTCGAGGCCGGGGCCGACCCAGAACACCATGTCGGCTTTTTCCAGCGTACGGGCGTTGGACGGTTTCAGGCTGTAGATGTGCGGGGAGGCCGCGCCATCGACGATCAGTTGCGGTTCGCCCACGCCTTTCATGATGGCGGCGACGAGGGAGTGGACAGGCTTGATCGAGACCACGACATTGGGGGCGGCGGCCATCGCGGTCGACGCCATGGCTGCTATCGAGGCGGACGCCGCCAGCGCGATCAGGATTGGTCTCATGAAAAGTCACTCCACTTGAAGAAGACGGTTATGTTATTACATTTATTGCGTAACGCTATAACGTATGCGATAGCGGTACGCAACATCGCCAATCGGATAATCCCATGCTTCATTCTGCCCCCAAGGGTGGTGATACACTCGTGTCTCTTTCCAATGCCGGTATTCAGCGCGGCGGTCGCTGGCTGGTGCGCGGCGTAGATTTTTCCGTCAGCAAGGGCGAGATCGTCACCCTGATCGGTCCGAACGGATCTGGCAAATCGACCAGCGCCAAAATGGCGATCGGCGTGTTGAAGCCGAGCGAGGGCGCTGTCTCGCGCATCGATGGGTTGCGGGTGGGATATGTGCCGCAGAAGCTTTCCGTCGACTGGACAATGCCGCTGTCGGTGCGGCGTCTGATGACGTTGACCGGGCCGCTCCCGGCCCGGGAAATCGATGCGGCCCTGAATGCCACGGGCATTGCCCATCTTGCCAATGCCGAGGTTCAGCACCTGTCCGGCGGCGAGTTTCAGCGTGCGCTTCTGGCGCGGGCCATTGCGCGCAAGCCGGATCTTCTGGTTCTGGATGAACCGGTGCAGGGGGTCGACTTCTCCGGCGAGATCGCACTCTACGAACTGATTAAAAATATCAGAAATTCAACAAATTGCGGAGTTTTGTTAATCTCGCATGACCTGCATGTGGTGATGGCGGAAACCGATACGGTGATCTGCCTGAACGGCCATGTCTGCTGCCGTGGTACGCCGCAGGCGGTCAGCCAGAGCGCCGAATATATGCAGCTTTTCGGTGGAACGGCTGCCAAGGCACTGGCCGTCTACAGCCATCATCACGATCATACCCATCTGCCCGACGGCCGTGTCCTGCACGCTGATGGCTCGGTCACGGACCATTGCCATCCCGATGACGGCCACCATCATGACCACGACCATTCAACGCATGTCCATCATCACGATCACCATGACCATGATCACGACCACGATCACGACCATGATGGCTGCGGCTGCGGACACGATCATTCGGCGGATGCTGTGACCTCCGATACAAAACACGGAGAGCGGCATGTTTGACGATTTCTTCATTCGCGCCATGATCGCCGGTATCGGCGTTGCACTGACCGTCGGGCCGCTTGGCTGTTTCGTCGTGTGGCGGCGCATGGCTTATTTCGGCGATACGATGGCGCACTCGGCGCTGCTGGGCGTGGCGCTGTCGCTTCTCTTCCAGATCAATCTGACGGTCAGCGTGTTTCTGGTCGCCTCGCTGGTATCTGTGCTGCTGCTGTTCCTGCAGCGCCGGCAAGCTCTGTCTGCGGATGCGCTTCTCGGCATTCTCTCGCATTCGGCGCTGGCCATCGGTCTGGTGATCGTCGCCTTCATGACCTGGGTGCGGATCGACCTCATTTCCTTCCTGTTCGGCGATATCCTGGCTGTCACGACCACGGACATTGCGCTGATCTGGGGCGGCGGTCTTGTTGTGATTGGCGTCATGGTCAAGCTGTGGCGGCCGCTTCTGGCATCCACCGTCAATGCCGAACTGGCAGAGGCGGAGGGGTTGAACCCGGAACTTGCCAAGCTCCTGTTTACGCTGCTGATGGCGCTCGTCATTGCCATCGCCATGAAGGTCGTCGGCATCATGCTGATTACGTCGCTGCTGATCATTCCGGCTGCGACGGCCAGACGCTTTTCGTCCACACCTGAGGTCATGGCTGTGATCGCATCGCTGATCGGAGCCATCGCGGTTTTCGGTGGGCTGATGGGGTCTTTGACCTACGATACGCCGTCCGGACCGTCGATCGTGGTTGCCGCAGTCGTTCTGTTCGTTGTAAGCCTGCTGCCGTTACCGGGGGCTTCCCGTGCGGCCGATGAGGGAGGCAAGTCATGAATGCGCAAAATCTGACCAAGAACCAGTCTCTGGTGATGAACGCGCTGTCGAACTCGCAAGGCCCGCTCAGCGCCTACATGATCCTCGACAAGCTGCGCGATGACGGCTTCCGAGCTCCGCTGCAGGTGTATCGTGCGCTGGAAAAACTCATCGAGTTCGGGCTGGTGCATCGGCTGGAAAGCCTGAATGCCTTCGTTGCCTGCACCCATACCCAGGCGGAGTGCTGCACGCATCACCACGGCACTGTCGCCTTTGCCATCTGCGAGGCGTGCGGGCAGGTGACCGAGTTTCACGATCACGACATCGATCATCGTCTGGAACGCTGGGTCAAAGACCACAAGTTCAAGGCGGAAAAGACCACAATTGAAATTCGTGGCCTCTGCGCTGCCTGTGCATCCTGATTTGCAACCGGTCTGACTGGACCGGTTCTATTCCTGCACGAGTTGCAGGTCGTTCGAAAACCGTTTCCAGTTTTCGATGTATTTCTCGGCCGAACGGCGCAGCGCTGCGACCGCATCGTCGTCCAGCGTGCGGATCACCCGTGCCGGCGACCCGACGATGAGAGAATTGTCGGGAAACTCCTTGCCTTCGGTAATCAGCGCATTGGCGCCGATCAGGCAATTACTGCCGATCTTCGCGCCGTTCAGGATGGTTGCGCCCATGCCGACCAGCGAGTTGTCGCCAATGGTGCAGCCGTGAACGATGGCATGGTGGCCGATGGTGCACATCTCACCGATCGTCGCGGCATAGCCGGGATCGCTGTGCACCATCACGCCTTCCTGAATGTTCGTGCCGCGGCCAACGCTGATCGGCTCATTATCGCCGCGCAGCGTTGCACCAAACCAGATGCCGACATCCTCTCCAAGCGTGACCGACCCGATGACATTCGCATCGGGGGCAACCCAGTAACGGTCAGGGGCAGGGGTTTGGGGCGTTCTGTCTTCCAGACGGTAAAGCGGCATCGGTTCTCCTCCCGGTTTGCGTTACGCGACCTTGACGGACAGCGTGCCGACACCGTCGACGCCGCATTCGATCAGATCGCCGCGTACGATGGGGCCAACGCCTGCGGGTGTGCCGGTCATGATGACGTCGCCGGCGGCAAGCGTGAACAGCTTGGACAGTTCGGCAATCACTTCCGGTACTTTCCAGATCATCTGCGAGAGATCGCCGGTCTGCTTGCGCGTGCCGTTGACATCAAGCCAGATGGCGCCGGTGGAGGGATGGCCGATTTTCGACGCGGGCACGACGGGCGAGACCGGCGCGGAAAATTCGAATGCCTTGGCGCCTTCCCAGGAACGGCCCATCTTCTTCAGGCCGTCCTGCAGGTCGCGGCGCGTCATGTCGATGCCGACGGCATAACCCCAGACGTGATCCAGTGCTTCACTGGCCGGAATATCCGAACCGCCGCTTTTCAGAACGACCACGCATTCGACTTCGTAATGCACGTTGGACGACAGCGACGGGTAGGGGAAATCGCGACCTGATGGCAGCAGGTTGTCCGGATTTTTCTGGAAGTAGAAGGGCGGCTCGCGCGACGGATCATGTCCCATTTCAATGGCGTGGTCGGCGTAATTGCGGCCAACACAATAAACGCGCCGTACCGGAAACGTCTCGCTGGTGCCTTCGACGGGGAGAAGAACCGGTTGCGGTGTGGGAATGACAGTTGCGGCCATGAAAAGCTTCCTTGCATCGACTTCAGGTGCCAGTCTTTTCCCGCAATTCCGGGGCAATTACCAGTTCAAAAACCGCGCTGGCGGTCCTCTTGCGCTTCCGGAAACGAAAAAAGCCCGCAGTCCTGCGGGCCTGCGTTTGGCAACCTCTCAACCCCTGTCAGGCGCCCGCGTCGGCAAGCGCGGTCACTTCGGCGCGATAGGCTTCGGCGCGCTGCCTGTTCTTCCTGTAGAGTGCGAAAATGACGGACATTGCTGCCAGCACGACCAGCATTCCGAGACAAAAGCCCGTCCAGGAAGAAATACCCGTCGAGACGGACACCGTGCCACCCGTGCCGACGAGGGCCGCCTGATTGCCGTTCTTCTCTGCACTGTGGGCTGCCTTCTGGCTTTCTTCGGCAAGCGCCTTTCTGGCTGAGGATGCCGATCCCGTTGCGGCGAGATACATGGCGACACCCTTTGCCTCGACCTTTGCGACACGGGCCGTCCAGCCATTTTTGTTGATGCTCCAGATTTTCAGGCCGCGCATGAAGCTGAGGCGACGGGCGCAGAGCGCCTGAATTTCCTTGACGCCTGCCGAGGAGGCCTTGCGCAGGGTGACGGGACCGGCCTTGCCGTCGACGGGGGCGCCGATCACCGCCTGCGCCTCGCGGATGGCGCGTGCCGGCCCGGAATTGACGCCGTAATCCCAGGTGGCGAGATCGAAGCCTGGCGGCAGTTCGTCACCACGCACCGCATCCCAGTACCGTGTCCTGTAGATCGGGGCGACATCCTTGACGGTCAGATTGGCGATATCCAGCGTGGGAAAGGCTGCGGCGGAAATGCCGTGTTTCGTGCCCTTGAACTCACCAAGGCCGACCTTGCCGCCCGTCCAGTTGCCGGGGTCCCTGCGGTCCTTCGAAAGCCCGCCCTCGGCCGCAAGCGTGAAGGCGAGGCATGCCTCGAAATTCTGTTTTGCCATGTCGCGATGTCCTCAATGGATGATGAGGCGGCAAGTTTCCCTCGCCAATGGTTATCCGCATGGCACGGGGGCGCGATCCCGGCGGGGTGAAGCTTCAGAACACATCACCATATTGGGTGACGTCTTCAATGGTGACGCCTTGCGCGACCATGCCTGAACTCAGACGTTTCAACTGCACATTCGGCATGGATTTCAGCCGCTGGGAGAAGGTGTTGACCGGGGGCAGGAAGCTTTCCTTGTAACCCTGTTCCACGGCCCAGTTCCTGAAGTTTTCGAAAAGCTTGCTGGTGCGCAGCCAGCCGCCACGCGGTTCGTGCGTGACGGGCACGACGCGGATGTCGAACCACTCATTGAGCGGGTCGAGCAGCAGCCAGGCATTGAGTGCTTCCTTCGAGCTTTCCGGAATGGTGTAGCTGCCCTTCTTTTTCAGGCGGATTGCACCGGCAACGGCAAAGCCGAGCAGCAGATCAAGCTCTTCTGCCTGAATGCGTTCGGCAATATCGGTGATGACCTCACTGTCAGGGATCGACCGGTTGAACTGCATGACCACAAGCCGTCGCCGCAGACCGCGATCGATACCGCCGTTGAAGCGCGGCAGGGTGTTGGTGGTGAAGCAGTGCAGGGCGCGTGGCGAAAAACTGACCACATCCTTGTAGAGACTGCGGCCTTCAATCGGGTTTCCGGTCACTGCCGCCTTGAATTCTTCTCCGGCAATAGCCGCAGCGCTCAGCTCGTCTGCGACGTTGGCGGCCTTGCCTGCGAGGTTGATGATGCGCTTTTCATCGTTGAAGAAAGCCGGGGAGATCGAGGATACGGCGCCTTCAGGCAAAAGTGCGCGAAACAGCGCGGCAATGGTCGATTTGCCGTTATTGGCGGTTTCGCCGAGCAGGATGAAGGCCTTCGGCTGCTTTACACGCGTCGCCAGGCCGAAGGCGGCTGCCCCCAGCATTTCGGAGATCAGGTGGATCTTGTCGGCGGCATCGGCATCATGGCGAAAGGCACCGTAAAGCAGTCTGTGCAGCAAAGAACCCTCGGGTGGATGGCTATCGGTGTGCAGGTGATATTCGGCGTTGATGGTGAAGCGAAAGCGATCCTGCGGATCATGGGCACGGCAATCCACCTTTCCCTTGTCGTCGATGGTGATGGTGCAGTTCTTCACATTCATGCCAACGACAGGGCTTTTGAAGAAGTCGTCGTCCGAGACGCGTGTTCCCAGCTCGTTGATGATGCCATCAATCATGCGTTTGCCGAGCTTGAGCGGCGTTTCTTTCGCGCCAATGCCGATGGCGTCCAGCGCGTGCATGGCAAGCCTGATCTTCTGGTCGGAAATCGGCCGCCAGGCGGTTGGGCCAAAAGCCCAGAATTTTCCCTCGGCGCGCACGATCTGGCCGCCACAGGCCTTCTTCATCTCGTGGTGAAATTCCCGCGCCAGCCAGACTTCCGATCCATACATCTGGCCTGGAAACATGTCGGGCATGGCCTCGATACCATCAGCACCGAGAGGCACCGTTCTGGAGGGTGATTTTTCCTGAGGTTGGGAGGCAAGCGGGGTCATGGGCCGCATGGTGGTGTTGAGGAAGCGGATGAGCTGATCGCGGTCCCAGCCCGCCTCCACCGCATCGGCACAGTCCCAACCCTTTTTCGGAAAATCGCCTGTCTGCCAGTTTTCGAAACCGTAGCTTTCGATCTCGGAGGCTGCGTCAATCTCGGTCAGTCCGACATGGCGCGCTTCTACGCCAAGCCCGGTCAGAGCGGTTGTAATTTCCGTGGCTGTTGCCATGCCCGGCGCATCGAAATCCGGCCAGATGGTGACTTTGCGACCGGCCAGTGGCGACCAGTCGGTGTGTTTGACGCCCTGGGTGCCGCCTGCCCATGAGACGACGGTGAGGCCGGTCGCCCTGTGCAGCCTGTCGCGGCATTTTTCACCTTCGACGACATAGACCTCACGGGCATCGCCGAGTTCATGCAGGCCGTAGAGCGGCCGGGGCTTGGGGAAGGGGAAACGGCACCATGTCTGCCTGCCATCCGGCAACCGCACAAACATCACCATCGGCGTTTCCTTGGCGCCTCCGGGCAGATCATGGCGCAGCACGTAACCCAGCAGGGAGCCATCGGTGCGGCGATAGGGAAATACCATTGCGGGCGCGAAGGTGCCCCATTCGCTGCGCTGGCCCTTTCTCTTGGGGTTATAAAGCTGCACGCGGCGTCCGGCATGCAGCGCCTGCAACGGCGGGTCTATCGGGGTGATGCCGTCATAGCGGTCGGGTGCATCGCGCTTTTGCAGCCTGGCATTGGCACGGGTGGTATCCGCACCGCCGAGGATACGAACCGCTTCGGGTAGGGCGACGCCTTTGATCTTCTGGACGAAATCGAGGACATCCCCCTTTTCGCCGCAGCCGAAGCAGTGGAAACGCTGCACGCCATCCTGGCCCATGAAAATGGTGAAGGAGGGCGTGTTTTCGGCATGGAACGGGCAGCAGGTCTGGAACTCGTGACCGTTGCGCTCCAGCCTGAAACCGTAGCTCTCTGCCGTCGCGGATAAGGAAACATCACGGCGTAACCGTTCGACATCAGAGGACATTACGTTGCTGCTCTTGCTTGATTGTTGTGATTAACGCAACATTGGTGACGCAAAACGAGCGTCGTCTTTGAAACTCTCAGGGGCTTGCGACGGGATTTCCCTCCACGTTCTCCTTGCTGACGGCAAGGTCTGTTGCCCGTTGATCCCGGTCGGTAATCACACCTTGTCCTGCAGGATCAGCCGGTAGCCCTGACGGTAGCCAACCGTCACAATCGAAATTCCGGAGCCTTTCAGTTTGCTGCGCAGATGCGACAGGGCCACCTTGAAGGCCGCATACATCTTGACCTGCGTGGGGCCGCCTTCGGGGTCGTCGTGATACATTTCGGTGAAGACGCGCTCCATCTGGACGGGTTTTCCCTTGCCGCTCCAGATGGCCCGCAGGATACGCGATTGCTGTTCGGTAATGCCATAGACCTGCGTGGCAATATCGGCCGACATGGTTTGCACCGGCGCGTCGCAGCACGGGCAGTTGACGCCGTAGCGGCTTTCAAACAGCGGTCTTTCAGGCACTGTCGACTTTATTTCCGGTTTCGCCAGGCGCCCGGCAAAACCGATATTGCCGATCCGGTCATTCAGGTGGTCGCCATCACGCGGGACGAGAATCTGATCCGTTTCACCGAAATGCCAGTTCCAGACCAGATAGCGACGCATGTAGAAACGCTGCTCACCACGCGCGCCGAGCAGAATGACCCAGATCGGGTCCTGTCTGGTGCTCTTGCGATAATATTCCGACCCTGCATCGGGGCGCCGGCGGCGTAAGCCTTCGCGCCACAGCAGGCGGCCGTTGTCATAGAAAAACAGGTCGCGGGCCTGCTCCCGGCTCAACTGGTCGCCGAAAAACGGAAAGTTGCAGTTCGGGATCGTGGTTTCCGGTGCTGAGAGGGCGGCATGCGAGGGGTGTTGTGCTCTGATGGTCATGGCTTGCCTTCCATAATCTGTTGCTGCGGGGACGCCTTCGCTCAGCCAATGGCAGCGTAAGGCGCGATTGCTTGTGACCGGGGCGCGGAGTGGAAATGGGCATGTCTCATTTGCCCATCACCATTTTCTCGATCCTGGTCTGATGATGCGACATGCGCCGAAGCCGGCTTGCCAGATGCGCCAGGTCATCCACGGTATGCCCGTTGATGACGAGAACGGTTTCCTGCGAAAACGCGCCGTTGCGCATCGTGCAGCGAGCAATCAGCTCTTCGATCAGTTCCGACTGCTCCAGCATGGAAAGCGGCTTGTCGCGCATGTCAGCCCTCCGGCGCATGTTCAGGTTCATCATTACAGGGACGGTCGAACCATTCGTTGTGTGTGTCAACAATATGTTGTGATAATCGCAACGTCAACAGTGCGCAACATGAGATCAAAGAAAATGCGTGCGGACGGCTGCAGCGCGGGTGCGCACTGCCGATACAGAGGTCGAAGGACTGCTATCTGGCGAATGTGTCCCCGATGCTGCGATGACCGGAGCTACTCAAAGGCCAGCAACACGGTGGCAATTCTCTCGCGCGGTTTATGAACCAGCGGGATTTCGACGCCAGCCTCGCCTTTGAAGACTTCAAATTTGCGAGCATTTCCGAGTATGGTCTGTGACCGTTCGTTGGCAAATGAACACTTGCCTTCGCAGATTACATGCAATTCAACCGGATGACCTTGCTTCCGGCTGGCCGTCATTTCCAGCTTAAGTTCGGGCTTTTCGTGCGTCAGCAGAAGACAGGTCTTGTTAGGGCTGCACGTCATGTCTCCCGCAACCGGGTCGGCGTTATCGAATATCACCGCAAGCCGGACGCGCAGCGTCTCGGTCTCATCATTTGCAAGCCCGGTCTTGATGGCCAGACATGCGAAAAACAAAATGGCCATCGAAAATAGAAGGTACTTTACCGGCATTGCGGGCGATCCTCATATTTCCAACTCTGAGTCTCAATATTGTTGGAAAATTCGCACCAACTCAACCCGAGACCTCGTGCTGCTAATTCATTCAATTTTGCGCGGCGCTTGCATATCGTTGTGAATTTTGCAACAAATATACAACAATACGGATGTGCCAGGGGATTTTTATGGCGGCTATTGATGGTGACTGGTTTCATGCCCGGTTGAAAGATACGGGCAAATCGCTTCGTGCACTGGCCCGACACATGGATTCCGATCCCTCCGCCGTTTCCCGTACATTTTCCGGCCATCGCAGGATGCGGATGGACGAGGCCACGCAGATTGCCGGTTTTCTGGGTGTTTCGCTGGCGGATGTGATGAAACATGCCGGTATCACGACCGAGGCGGATGGGCCGCAGGCGCGCATCGTTCTGGCTGCGACGATCGACGAAAGTGGCGTGATCGAGATGTTGCCGGAGCCCAAACCTTTGCCGGCCTCCGTCGTTGAGAAGGCGCAGCTTGCCGTTGGCGGTCATTACAACAGGCAGGTCGTCGCGGCGCAGATCCGCGCGTCATCAGGTGCGCTGGCGATCTGGGACGATGCGGTGCTGTTGTTCAGCCAGACTGACATGGTCGATGCGTCCGCAATCGGCGCGCTGTCGATCTGCCGTCTGAGGGATGGCAGGCAGGTTCTGGCAAAGGTGGAGCGGGCCCGCAAAACGGGAGAGGCAAGTCTTGTCTCACCGGCCGGCAAGTCGGAAGAGGTCGTTCTTCTGGCGGCATCGCCCATCATTGCGGTGATCCCGTAAATCACGTCGTTCGTTTCGGCATGAGGGAATGACGGGCTTTCGCCCTCAGCGCTGAACAGGCGCGTGATGCTGGCGGCACAATGCTGGCGCGGCCCGGAATTCATAGTGTCGCTATGGTCGGTGGGATTGTGCCAGTGCGGGCAGTGCCATGGCCTGCGAAGGAAAATCCGCAGCGAAACGCAATGCGGCCTGACTGCGTGAGCAGTCAGGACAAAATCTCATGATCCGCGGGTAGTGATGGTCTCAAAGGAAGCCAGCGACGCGGCTGCGTGCACGGAACTGCAGCGGCTTGGACAGGAATTCCTCGGTGCTGCCATAGGGGAACAGGTAGTCTTTCAGTTCGTTGACTTCGTTCTTCTGGTGCACCTGTTCGGGTACGGTTTTGGCTTCAATCAGCGCCATCTGGATCAGATAGGCCAGAAACGGCCTGTCGGATTTGGTGGCAAGCAAAGCGGCATTCAGATGATCTGAAACAATTTTGGTATCACTCATGATCGGCCCCTGATTTTTTGCAATTAGGTACAACTAGACCGCTATCGTGATTCCAGCGTGAATCGACCGTGAGCTGCGTGTGAATTGAAGCACTTAACTTGCGATAGTTTCGATAAGTCGGATGCGTCGCATGGTCGTGACGGGGTAATCGTCGTCAAGGAAGCGCTGTGGCGTGAAGTCGGGCTCGAGCTGGCGCAGTTGCAAAATGGCGTTTTCCATCTCGGGAATCATGCCCATCTGCTTGTAAAGCGCCACGAGATAACGAAGCGGCGCACGGAAAGCCGGGCGCAGCATCAACGCCACCTCGGCATGGCCGATGGCGGTCGGATAATCGCCGAGTGCCGAGGCCGACATGCAGCAGAAAAATTCCACCAGAGCGCGATGTTCACCGCCGCCGGTCAGTGACAGGGCCGTCGTGGCCGAGCGGCGGCTGTCTTCCAGCTTGTCGAGCACCAGTTCGGTGTTGGAGAGGATGGCGATGTTGACGGCGTTGAGCGGATCGAGGCTGACGGCGCGTTCGGCCATTCTGAGTGATCCACGGCTCGAACCGCCACCCAGATATTCGAGGTGAGCGCCGATGCCCAGAATGCTGGCGCTGCCGCCTTCCTGACGCAGTGCTTCCTGCACCAGTTCTGACGAGCTGATGCTGTCCTCCAGAAAGGCGCTGGTGCGGTGCTGGAACTGCGCCATGTTGCGCAGGAATGCGCGCCAGGCCAGATATTGCGGGCGCGGTTCGCGATCATAGGCGTAACGCAGATGCGTGTCGGCATCCTTGAGGCTGGTGCGGTCGAAGCGGAAAATCAGATCGCGGGCATGACCGGCCAGCATGGCGGCCGAGTTGGAAATCGAAAGCTGGTCCTTCCGCTCACGGAACGTCGAAAGAACGGCCTGCACCAGCGTGCCGCACTCCTGAACGAAGGCTTCTTCCGAGGCGAGGAGAATGGGAACGGTGCGTGACCAGTAGAGCTGGCCCGTTTCTGCATGATTGATGGCGAAGGCCACGTGGGTGACAAGGCCCATCGTCACGGCGCGCACAGAAATGGAAAGGCCGGAGACGGGGGCACGGCCACCGGTTTCGAACAGCGTTGTCTGTGGGAAGATCTGGAAATCGTCGCGGTCGAGCAGCGACGTCGTTGCCAGCGTCATCAGCCGCGTGATGACCAGTTCGCTCACCGGCTGATTGTCGGACTGGCACTGGAAAAAGATCGCCGGTTTGGGCGGCGTTGGCGTGTGCACGGCCCTGACAGGTTGTATATTTTGCGGTGTCGTTTCCGCCGCAAAGGACATGCGCAGATTTCTGATCCAGTCCTCGAATTCGCCATCGGCAATATCGAGATCGGCAAAGGCGCTGTGCTCGTCGTTCCAGTCTTCACCGCTGACCGGCCGGTTGTAGGTGACGGTAAACTGCGCGGGGTCGAGCGCGATCTTTTCACGGTCGGTCTTGAGGGCGGCCTCGTAGGGACCGAGCGTGCGGCGGATTTCCACCAGCGTCTGGCGCAGGCTGTCCGATCCCTTCTTGGAATCGCGGTCGCTCCACAACTTGTCCTGCAACCAGACGCGGTTGCGGGAATAGCCCTGCGACATGGCCAGGAGTGCGAAAACGCCGCGCGCCTTCAGCCCTTTCGGGCTGTAGTCGGTGCCAAACTGATCAACGATCTGAAAGCGGCCAAAGACGTTTAAGGACAGCATAAGTCGCGCCTGAAAACAGATGAGATTCCTGTCTATCAGCTTTCTTCAACGAAGGAAAAGCTTACCGGTTGTGTCATGTTCATTTTCTTCCCATCCTTCAGGCCCTGCCAGGTCAGGCGAAATTTCGTCTGTCGGCACAAAAGCGCCGGGTGGCTGGGGTTTGAACGGGTAGGGTGGTACGTCGGTGGTGGCTGCCGCCTGGTCCGGAAAGTCGGTTGCAACCCAGTTGCGGAACGCGGCAATGCCCTTTGAAACCTGCAGCACGTAGTCCAGGGCCTGTGTGTCGGCCACCGCCGAATTCGTGCCGATATTGCGGAAATAGGCCGTGACAGCCGCATCATCATAAGGGTCGTAAGGTGCGCCCGGCATCAGTTTTGCCGCTTCGCTCGCCTGCCAGCTTTTTGGCAAAACGGCCGTACCCCAATCCAGCGAGCCCTGATGGCAGGTAATGCAGGCGGATTTGGGGTTGTCGACCGGGCCGTTGGCGCGGCCGAAAAGGCCGAGATGCTGGCGGGGAAGGGCGTAAAATTGCTCCGCAATCAACGGGTTAACCCAGCTTTCGGTCGGTGTTGCACCCTTGGTCATATAGGCGTTGGCAGTCAGGGCTGGGTCGCTGCCCCAGATCAGACCCACCGGCACCAGCCGGTCATAGGGCGTCGCACCGGGTTGCAGGGCGTTGTAGACGAAGGTGCCGAAAAACCAGCCGTTCGGCGAGCGCTTGTCTTTCACCGAAAGGTCGAGTTGCAGAAGACGCATCGTCATGGTACCGCCGTCCTTCTTGCCGGCAACCTCCCACTCCTTCGAATTTGCCAGATAGGGCACGTCCTGCGGCGTGGCCGTAGTGAACAGCATCTTGGCGGCAACGGCACCTTCCGCGAAGGCAAAACCGCGTGTCTTCGGGAAGGCCGGATCGCCCCAGATCTGGCCGAAACCGTAACAGGCGACATCGTTATAGATGCCGACGGCGAAATTGCGCTCCCAGCCTTTCTGTAGTGCGTGCAGTTCTTTGGGACGCGACCAGCGCTCGGTCGTCATGCCGCGCAGCGGTTCACGCAACATGAAGAACCACGGCGCATCGCACCATTGCTCTTCCTTGTTGTCCTCGATGCGCCAGTCGATATCCGGGCGGGCATTCACCTTGGTCACATAACCAAGGATCGCCTTCATATAGGCGGCCGGTTCCTTCTGCGGATCGATGCTCAGCCACGGCAGCTTGGTATTATCTGGCAGGGTCTTGGGGAAGTCGTAATGGACCTGAAATTTCCGATCCGTCTCATGCCCCTTCAGCGGCAGAGAACTGGAACAGTCGAACTTCGCCTGGGCTGCAGCCGCGAAGCTGCTGTCGACGGGGGCGGGACAGTCCGCCAGAGCCGCAGAGATGGACGAGAAAAAAAAGGCTGCAAAAAGAATCGAAAATTTCATCTGGCTCCCCAGCGCGATGATGAGAATCCGATCTAAGGCCAAGCACCAAGACTTGTAAATATACAACTTGATACGTGTTTTACGTGTATTTTCTGATTGTGGAGGGTGTAGCCAATATCGATGCTGTTCCGAAAGACCGGCATTCTGGCCCGTGACGTGGCGGAGGAAAAGCACGGGCCGAAGCTCCCGGCGGTTTTGCAGCGCAGGGGTTTCCGGCTCCGGCACCCTATGGTACTTCGGTTCAGACACTGGAATTGGAACATGGCGCGCACACTCATCCGGCCCGGCGGGCGCAGCGAACGTATACAGATTGCTGTCCATCAGGCTGTGAGAGCCTTGATGGCTGAAAATCCGGAGCGTGAGCTGACGATACCGCTTGTCGCCGAGCGCGCCGAAGTTCCGCCATCGACGATCTATCGCAGATGGGAAAGTCTGCCCAAGCTGCTTGAGGACGTGGCGAGCGAACGTTTCCTGCCGGATAGCGTGCCGCGCGACACCGGGGCTTTCCGCAGCGATCTGGAGCTGTGGCTGGAGCAACTGGTCGACGATATTTCTTCCGGCCCGGGGCATGTTCTCCTGCGGGAGCGGCTGACCAATGTGCGCGTGGCGCAGACGGCGGCCGGTTATGCCTTTCAAAACCTCGTCTGCCTTTGCGATCGATGCGCGGGACGCGGCGAGGTGATGCCTGACCCAGATCGCCTGATGGACATGATCGTGGCGCCGATCATCTACCGAATCTTCTTTACCGGCCAGCAGATCTCGAAGGCCTATCAGGTCGAACTGGTCAGCAATGCCCTGTCATCGCAGGCCATGACGCATCCTTTCACCAACCAGCCGTCGATCCGCGATTACGTCCTCTATGAGAACGATCCTCAGTAATTGAGTAGTGCGGTGTCGCCGTCGCCGAACGAAGGTTTGACGCCCAGAAGCGCTGCCGATCTGGTGATGATCTCCTTGGCCATGGGAGCTGCGGTATAAGCGGCGAGACGGCCGCCTTTCTCGCCAGTCAGCGGCGCGTCAATCGTGGTCAGAACGACATATTGCGGCTTGTCCATCGGGAAACCGGCCAGAAAGGCGTTGAAGTTCAGGTGGGCGGCATAACGCCCGTTGATGACCTTGTCGGCGGTTCCGGTCTTGCCTCCAACATTGAAGCCCGGCACCTGAGCGCTGCGGCCAGAGCCTTTCACGCCGTTCCAGTGAAACAGGAAACGCATGTCGGCGCTGGTTTTCGGCGAGATCACCTGAGTCGTCTTCGAGGCGATATCCGCCGGTGGGCGAACAAGGAAGGTCGGTGAAATGAGCTTGCCGCCGTTGATCAGCGCCGCTCCGGCAATGGCTGTCTGCATCGGCGTTGTCGCAACGCCGTGGCCGAAGGAAATTGTCGCCTGATTGACCTTTCTCCAGACACGCGGCTGGCTTGGTGTGGCAACCTCGGGCAGTTCCGTGTCCATTTTCGACAGGAGGCCGAGGCGGGTCAGAAATGCGCGGTGATCGTCCATGTCGACCATCGCGGCGATGGCTGCCGTGCCGATGTTCGATGAATACTGAAACACTTCCGGCACGGTCAAAGGTCTGCCCTGGCCATGGTCATCATGAATGGTGAAACCGGCAATGCGCAGTGGTTTCGTCGCATCGAGCACGGAATTGAGGGTGATCTTGCCCATATCCAGTCCCATCGCCAGCGTGAAGCTCTTGAAGGTCGATCCCATCTCGTAGGTCGCATTGCTCATGCGGTTCAGCCAGCCGTTTTCGTATTCCTTGTCGATTGTGCCATCCGCCAGGGTGCGCGAGGGTTCGTTCGGGTCGTAATCGGGAACGGATGCCATCGCCAGCACTTCGCCCGTGTTGACGTCGAGAACGATGGCGCCTGCGGCCTGCGCCTGATAGGCGCTCATCGAGCGGGTCACGACCTCATGAACGATGTTCTGGACGCGCAGGTCTATGGAGAGCCTGACCGGCGCTAGCGGGGTGTCTGATGTCATTCCAAGCGCGCGCAGATCTGCCCATCCCTGGCGGTCGATGTAACGCTCCATGCCTGCCAGCCCCTGATTGTCCACGTTGACGTGGCCGAGAATGTGCGCAGCCGTGCGCCCGCCAGGGTAAAAACGGCGCTTTTCCGGGCGAAATCCGATGCCGGGAATGCCGAGCGCCAGAATGTCGGCCTGCTGGCGTGGCGTGAGCTGGCGCTTCAGCCACTGGAAAGCAGTTTTCGATTGCAGCCGTCTATGGATGTCGCTCCAGTCGATATCCGGCAGCACTGAGGCAAGCTTTTCCACGGCTTCGTCGGCATCGACGATCCGTCGCGGTTCGGCGTAAAGCGATACCATGTTCAGGTCGGTCGCCAGCAGTTCGCCGTTGCGGTCGACAATGTCGGGGCGGGAGGCCATGGAGGTGCCCCGGCCGCCGATGGACACCGTGGTCTGCGACGACGCAAAACCGTACTGCGCCAGCCGCGCCCCAATGACGCCATACATGGCGATGAAACTGCTGATGAGCACCAGAAGACGTTTGCGCGTTTCCTTACGTCTTGAAACCGCCGCGCCGGGAAGGCGAAAACTGCCGCCGCGTTTGTGCTGGGCAAAATGAAATCGGCTGCGGGCGGAGAGGATGCGAGATGACAGGGACATTGAGTTCCAGAGACCGTGTTCCGGGGCAGTCAAAATCCGATCACTCGGTACCACCGGCATTATTAATGCGAATCAATTAGCATTAATAATGCGAGTCACTCGTTAATGCGAATTTAATTGCATTAGATCGAGATGGCTGTTTGTCGCAGGCCGCAACGAGCCTGTCCGTTGCCTCCCAGGCATCGGCCGAAACCATCATCGACTAAGGGGACTTCTGGTTGGGAGCGCTAGGCCGCCATTCGCCGCATCTGGGCGATCACGTCTCTTTCCCTGTAGGGCTTTGAAAAGAAGACACTGTTTTCCGGCAGGCTTGTCCGTGCCGGGGTCATGTGACCGGAGGTGATAATCAGGTGAATTGGCGGCCAGCGGTCACGGATAAGGGCCGCCAGTTTCATGCCGTCCATGCCACGCGGCATGTCGATATCGGTAAAGACGATGGTGATATCCGGTCGCGTTTCGAGAATAGCAATCGCTTCCGTCGCGTCGGCAGCCTCGATCGCTTCGAAACCCTCGGCCTCGATCATGTCGACGGCCGCCATTCGCAACAGCGGTTCGTCCTCGACGACGAGTATCTTGGGCGCTGACATTGGCATACCTTACGCCGCCTGTACCTGAACAAGCGGTGCCTTGAATTCGGCACTGAAGCCTGATGGAGCGTAACTCAGCCGAACCTGTCCGGTTCCCACGAGGCCCATTTTTATCAGTTTCGAGCCAAAACCCTTTCTGGTCGGTTCCACGGCGGGAGGGCCGTTTTCTTCGTCCCATGACAGAACGAGCTCGTCTGCGCCGTCTTCCTGCCGCTCTACACCCCAGCGAACGCATACGCTGCCTTCCACAACGGAAAGAGCACCATATTTCAGGGCATTGGTGGCAAGTTCGTGCAACAGCAGCGAGATGGAGAGTGTGGCGCGGGCTCCAAGGTCGACGCTTGGCCCATCAAGGCGAAAACGGCTTGGATCGACCAGCGCGCCGAGGACGGCAGAAACCACATCGCCGATTTTGGCTTCGGCCCAATTCTGTTGCAGGAGAACGTCGTGGGCAGTCGACAGCGCGTGCAGTCTCTGCATGAAGGCATCGACAGGTTCACGATCTGGAATGGGCCGAAGCGTCTGTGCTGCGATCGCCTGTATCATCGCAAAGGTATTTTTCATGCGATGGCTGAGTTCGTGGTTGAGAACCTTCTGGGCTTCGTCGGCATTGGCCTTGAGCTGCGCTACGGCCTTGCGCTCACTGTTGTCGGTAAAAAGAATGCCGACGCGCAGTTCCGAAGGATCGCCAACGCGAAAGGCGTGCACGTCGAACCAGCGTTCCTCAAGTTCGTTGGCGAAATGTTCGAAGCGTGCAGTTTCACCCGTGAGCGCAACGCGGCCGTAAATCTCGAACCAGTGTTCCTCGTGGTTGGGTGCCAGATCGCGCATCCATTTGCCATGGGCGTCCACCAGTCCCGTCTGGTCTGCAAAAGCGGGATTGATTTCGATAAAACGATAATCCACGGCCCGTTCGCCATCGAATTTCATTTCGACGATGCAGAAGCCGTCCTCGATGGCGTCGAAGAGCGTTCTGTACTGGTTTTCAGTCAGTCGCTTCTGAATATCGAGATCGTTTTGCCGCGTGATTGCCTCGTTGCGGGCATTGATCGCACGTTTCAGTTCCAGTTGCGTCATGACCTGGCGGGCAAGATTGCGCAGACCTTCGGCCTGTTGCTCATTCAGCCCTTCCGGGCGCGGCTTGTTGTCGATGACACAAAGGCTGCCAAGCGCGTTGCCCGCTTCGTCGCGAAGCGGCGCGCCGGCGTAGAAACGAATATGCGGCGAACCGGTGACTAGCGGGTTTTTATTCGTGCGCGGGTCTTGCGTGAGATCGGGAATGACCAGCAAGTCGTTCTCGACCAGGGCATAAGCGCAGACTGAACTGTCCAGATCCGTCTCGCAGGGTTCGAAGCCGACCTTGGCCTTGAACCATTGCCGTGTGCCGCTAACCAGACTGACTAGGGCAACCGGTGTTTCGCAGATCAGACAGGCAAGCGATACGATGTCGTCAAAGCCCTGTTCTGGCGGGGAGTCGAGAACGGCGAAGTCGTCGAGAGCAGCAAGTCGCGTTTTGTTCTGAACATATTCTGGAATCGACACTGTAAGCCTATTGTCGGACGTCGCGAAAATGGGACAATGGCACTTCTGGTGGCGAATTTAAAGAGGTCGCAGCATTGGCCGTGCTCCGCCAGTTTTGGCTTGGCGACGGGCATAAGATGTACTCAACAGAACGTGTCTTTGACTGCCAGGAAATGCTGTTTTGCTTGATATCGGGCTGACCTGTTCATGTCTCTGTCTTGAAACTTGGTTAGGGGCGATGGTTCAGGCAGGAATAAACTGGGAATGGCAGACATGATCGTGACGAAACGCCTTCAATTATGCCGTTTGGAAGATCGCCATCGTCACGCATTCGCGATGATGCATGCCGACCGGGAGGTGATGGAGGACCTTGGTGGGCCTGCCGATCACGCGGAAAGCGAGGCCAAGTTCGACCGCTATCTGGCCGCACTGGCTGAACATGGCGTTGCCCGCTGGGCGGTCGAAGACAGTAAAGGCGATTTCCTCGGATATTGTGGCGTGATGCCGCGCATGGCGAGGGAGCATCCCCTCGGTCCGCATTTCGAAGTCGGCTGGCGGTTCAACCGCGCGGCATGGGGCAATGGGTATGCGGCGGAAAGTGCGGGTGCGGCGCTGACACATGCCGTCACCGATCTCGGCCTGACCGGCATTGTCTCCTATACCGGCGCAGCCAATCTGCGCTCGCAGAGCGTGATGCGAAAGCTTGGCCTTGTTCGCGACGCAGCGCGTGATTTCACCATCACGCACCTGTCAAAGCCGTGGCACGGTCTGGTCTGGACGGTTCCCGTCGATTTCCGTCCGACCCCGACCAGCCGGTAGCATTGCGTACGCATCACGGTCGCGACAGGGCCGATGGCATGTCCAGAGCAGAGGTGACCGATTTGAACTGCCTGATCATGTCACCGGCATAGGGATTTGCGCCGAGGATCGCCTGAAACACTTCCGGTGCATCGTGGCGAACCATGTCCACAGCGGACATCAGCGCATCGAAGCTTTTTGTCGTTAGGCGTGTCTGTCTCAGGTCCATCTGCAGAAGCAGGTTGGCAACAAGGTGGGTCAGCCCCTGAACCTGCGCGGCATCGCGGTCATGATCGTCAGGTGTGGTGATGATGACATCAAGGCCAAGCCTGCGGAAGAAGGCGGCAACGCGCAGGTGAGGCCCACGCACCAGGCAGACAGCGATCCGCAGCCCGCGAATGCCGCCTCTCGCACTCTGCGGTCCAAACAGCGGATGCGTCGCGACAATCTCCACGGTGTCGGGAAGCAGTTCCTTCATCATGGCGGCGGGCCCGGTCTTGACACTGCCGACATCGAGCACGAGCGTTGCGGGCTTCAGATGCGGGGCAATTTCGATCAGCACATCGCGCATTCTGCTGACCGGCATGGCCAGCACCACGATGGCGCATTGCGCCGCTGCCTCAAGCGAAACAACCGATACGCCGAGCCTTTCGGCGCGGGCGATATCCGGCGCGATGTCAAAGACGCGGATATCGAAATGCGGGCCAAGGTGTTCGGCAATCAGTTGACCGAAGGCACCGAAGCCAATGATCCCCAGCGATATCAGGGGCAGTTCTTGGGAAACGTCAGACATGACATCCTCGAAAAGGCCACACGGCCAGAGGCGTCCGTCTAAATCAAACCGCTGGCCAGGCAGCGGTTGAACAATATGATGAACCCGCCGCTATTTCAGCATCGCATAATACAGGCCGGCAAAGGTCGTAACGGTCATCATGAGAGCCGAATAGCAAGCCGCATTCTGCAAGTCAACGAAGCTTTGTGGGGGTGGTGATGCCGGCCTTTCAGTCGCTTGCGACGACCTGCGGTTCGTAGGTCGTCAGATCTTCGAACTTGTAGCCGCGTTTCTTCAATTCGCGGATCACCGTGCGAAGATTGTTTTCTCCGTCGAACTTGTCCTGAAACATCTGGTCGTGCATCAGCAGGATCATCTTTCCGCGCGTGACGAAGCGGTTATGCGCGAAGAGCGCGTCGATCTCGTTCACCAGTGTCTTCGCGGATTGAACAGGCTTGCCGTCGTTGTAGTGGACCCATTCATGATCCCAGCCAAACAGGCGGAAACCGGCCTCGCTGACCAGCTCGAAGTCCAGCCATTCCTGTCCCCATTCGCGCACATCGAGCGAAAGGTCTTCGGAATGGATGTTCTGCAACCGAAACACGTTTCGTCCCGGTAATCTCGCAGGCGTGGGCTTTGCCAGACCGAGAACGCCGTTGGCCTTCTCGAAATCGGCAATGACGCCATCGCTGTTCGAATAGAACTGTCTGTAACGGTTATGGGCGTGGCTGTAGCTGTGATTGCCGACGACGACGGCATCCAGCGATTTTGCTTCCTTCAGAACAGCGCGGCCGCCGTCTTGCGTTTCAACGTGAAGGCCGACCATGAACATCGTTGCCGGCACGTTTTCTTCGAACAGCACCTGCAGAACATTTTCCGTGCCGGGAAGCGGGCCGTCATCGAAGGTCAGATAGATGGTTCGCTCGGCGGCCTTGGCCGATGGAGCGCAAAACGCGGCAAAGGCCACGGCAGCAACAAGGGCTCGAAATCTGTCACCAAACCGCATCCGCACGATCTCCCAGGCCGCCATGGCGTGGAGAGTGCCACAATCAGACGGCGAGACGCAATGTCATCGACAAACTTCTACGATACGGATTGGTCGTGTCGAGAAGAAAGGGCAGGGAGCTACCCCTTCTCTTTTCCGGTTCTGCGAATGCTGCCGTGTGCTGCGGTCAGACAATGCCTTGTCCGACCGCCGCGGGCACGTTCACTCCGTTGCCGCACCGGATGCATAGTCGCTGTCCGTCACCTTCTCCATCCAGGTTACCGAGCTTCCGTTCAGTGCTTCCGCCACGGCGAAATGGCTCATGGCTTCGCCTGCCGAGGCACCGTGCCAATGCCGGACAAGTGGCGGTATCCAGACAATGTCACCGGTGGTGACTTCCTGGACGTCTTCACCTTCCTTCTGCACCCAGCCCCGGCCGCTCAGGATGTAAAGTGTCTGACCGAGAGGGTGCGTGTGCCATGCGGTGCGTGCGCCCGCTGTGAAGGAAACGGTTGCGCCGCCGACACGCGCCGGCTGCGCGGCCTGATAGAAGCTCGAGATTTCCACCTTGCCGGTGAAATACTGCTCCGGTGCCGCAATCATGCCGGTTCCTGCGCGGGTGATCTCGATATCGGCATTCTCAGCGTTTGCCGGGGTAGCGTTCCTGCCTTCCAGCACCTGCTTCAGCACTGGCACAGCCGACATGGCGCGAGGCCAGCCGGCGTAGAAAGCCACATGGCTCAACACTTCCGAGGCTTCGGCCTGTGACAGGCCATTATCCATGGCCCGGTTGGCGTGGAACGGCAATTGTTCGGGCTGACCGAGTGCAATCAGCGCGGCAACCGTGATGAGACTGCGGTCGCGGGCGGAGAGATCGGGCCGTTGCCAGAGATCGCCGAAGAGGACGCGGTTGGTGAGGTCTGCGAGCGTTGCGGCTGTCGGCGCCACAGCGGTGTTGACGGTGTTTGCGCGGGCTGCCTCTGCGGCGGCTTCCAGTGCGATGCGCGGACCGGTGCTGTTTTCCACCGGCGCGATGCTGCGCTCATCGAACACCTTCTTGGTTTCCGTGACTGCGGAGATGGCGTTCGGCCAACCGGAATAAAATCCGAGATGGGTGATGATCTCGCCGATTTCTTCCGGCTTCACGCCATTGTCCAGCGCGCGGCCAACATGGGCGGCAATCTGCGCGGTCTTGCCTGTCGAAACCAGTGCTGAAACGGTGACCAGGCTGCGGTCGCGCGGCGAGAGGTCGGCCCGTTCCCAGACCTCACCGAAGAGAACGTTGTCGGTGAAATGCCCGAGACCGGGTGCGACGTCATAGACGGCCGGTGGGGCAATCCGCCGGCGTTCTTCCTGTGCTTCGGCGCCAGTGGCGGCGAGGGCGGAGATGGCGAAACTTGCAGCAATGTTTTTCATGTCGGTATCCTTTGTCGTGCAGACAGGCGCGGTCGGCAGGAAACGTCTGCCGAACGGGGCCTGTGACGTGTGGATTGACGTCGCCGTTCATCGGCGACGCAGAGTTTCAGCGGTGATTTGTTTTGTCCGTCTCAAGCCAGATGCTGGCCGAAGAAATCGGCGATCCGGTCGAACGGGATCTTGTCCATCCGGTCATAAAGATCGGTGTGATTGGCGCCGGGAACGATCAGCAACTCTTTCGGTTCTGCCGCTGCGGCAAAGGCCGTTTCGCTGAAATAGCGGGAATGCGCCTTTTCGCCGTGGACGAAGAGAACCGGGCGCGGTGAAATCTCGGCGATATAGGTCAGGATCGGCATGTTCATGAATGACAGCGGCGTCGTCTGGCTCCAGGCGTTTCCGGAGTTGACGGCTCGGGCATGGTAGCCGCGCGGCGTCATGTAATAATCGTGGTAGTCGACGAGAAACTGAGCCTCGCCACCCTTCAGCTCGTTATAGGGTGGCTGGTAGGCGGGCGTGCCATTTTGCGCATCCTGCCAGCGCTGCCGGCTCATCTGTTCAAGCGCCTGAGTGCGCTGCTCAAGGGTAACGCTGTCATTGTAGCCTTTCGACATGACGCGGGTCATGTCGTACATCGTGCTGGCCACCACGGCCTTGACGCGCTTGTCCACGGCCACCGCATTCAGCGCCATGCCGCCCCAGCCGCAGATGCCGATGACACCGAGACGCTCGCGGTCAACGAAAGACTGCAGTCCAAGATAATCGACCGCAGCACTGAAATCCTCGGTGTTGATATCGGGTGAGGCAACGTTGCGGGGTTCACCACCGCTTTCGCCCGTATAGGACGGATCGAAGGCCAGTGCCGCAAAGCCACGCTCGGCCATTGTCTGGGCATAGAGCCCGGACGACTGTTCCTTGACCGCGCCGAACGGACCACTGATGACGAGACCTGCGAGCGGTGCGCTGCCGCGGTCTTTCGGCAAATAGAGGTCACCGGCGAGCGTGATGCCGTAGCGGTTCCTGAACGAAACCTTCTGATGGTCGACACGGTCGCTCTTGGCAAAGACCTTGTCCCATGTGGCGTCCTGCGCCACCGCCGCCGACTGACCACCCACGGTTACCATGCTCAATGCGGCGACCGTCAGGCCGGTTGTCTTCATCAGATTTCGTCTGCTGGTGTTGAGGGTTTCAATTGTTTCGACGTGTCTGGTCATGGAGACATCTCCTGCGTGTTTGAGGTTTCGGTCATGGGAGGGGTTCGATGCGAAGTGGAAATTTCCCGGCGAGATGAAGGGCATCCTGGCCTTCATCAAAACGCCCAAGCCGGATCAGGCCGGGGTGTTTGTAATCGGCGTAAAACATCGCCAGATTGCCCCAGGGCATGTAGTAGCAGAGGTCGTATGGGCTCTCATTGTCGAATTGACCGTGGCCTTCCGTCGTGAGCTTGCGCGGCAGATAGGCGATCTTCTCGTTGGAGCTGAAGTCATCGATTGTCAGGTCGAGCGGAAGCATCGTGAAAAAGTCGCGGGCGGATGCATTGTCGTAGAGCGATGCGCTCATGCTTCTGCCGGCGAATGTCAGCCTGATCTTCATGTCGGTCATGTCCTGATTGTTGGGGGCGCTTTTTCCGAAGACGTGTGCAGGCAGGACGAAGGCTGTCAGCGCCGTTGCCAGAAGTGTTCTCCGCTGCGGTTCCGGCGCATTTGATCTCTTCATGGCCGGTCCCGTGCTGCCCGCCATGCGGCGACGGAAAGAAGCGAGGAGCAGAACAGGAGAAGCGCGCTCATCGAGAATGTCGACTGCCAGCCCAACGCATCGAAGACCAGCCCGCCGGCCGATGCCCCCGCCGTGATGGCGAGCTGAATGACGGCGACCTGAAGCCCGCCGCCGGCCTCGGCATCATCGGGAAGCGTGCGGCTCAGCCACGTGCCCCAACCGACCGGTGCTGCCGTGCCGAG
Source organism: Agrobacterium tumefaciens (assembly GCA_025559845.1). Taxonomy (NCBI): domain Bacteria; kingdom Pseudomonadati; phylum Pseudomonadota; class Alphaproteobacteria; order Hyphomicrobiales; family Rhizobiaceae; genus Agrobacterium; species Agrobacterium tumefaciens. The sequence goes on along the minus strand of CP048469.1, from coordinate 1,504,619 downwards.
GAAGCCCCAGCCGATCAAGGCGACGAAGACCGGGATTTTCATACCCCCGAAGGCGATCATGAACAGGGCGACAACGGCCATCAGCAGCGGGATGGTGACCAGAATGCCGAACAGGCGGTGTTGCAGCAGTCTTCCGACGACCCAGGTTCCGACCGCTCCCGCCAGACCCATGACAAGCAGGAACACCGACAGCGTTTCGATGTGGACCCGTGTGACCTGTTCCAGAAACGGGCGGAGATAGGTGAAAAGCGCAAACTGCCCCATGAACAGCGTCAGGATCGCCGCCATGCCCATTGCCACCGGCAACCGCGCCAGAAGCCTGAATACGTTGAGCGATGCGCGTTCCCGACGAGGGGGAAGGGATGGCAGGCTGACCCATTGCCAGACAAGCGCAAGCAGATCCACCGGTACAACCAGAAAGAAGGCGCCACGCCAGCCGATATAGGCACCGAGAAGACTGCCAAGCGGGGCTGAGACGGTTGCCGCGATGGCATTGCCGGCATTCAGCAGAGCGAGCGCTTTCGGTATCTCTTCATTGGGGACAAGCCGCATGACGATGGATGTCGACATCGACCAGAAACCGCCGATCGATACGCCCAGCAGGGCGCGTCCCAGCATCAGAACGGAGTAGGAGGGGGCGAAGGTGACAATGGCGCCCGATACCATCAGCAGCGCCGTCAGGCCGAGAACGACGGTTCGGCGGTCCAGCCTGCGGATGACGGAGGCAATGCACAGACTGGTCAGCACGGCAAAGATGCCGGAAACCGATATGGCCTGACCGGTATTTCCTTCGGAAACACCGAGATCAGTGGCAATGGGCGTGAGCAGGCTGACCGGCATGAATTCCGAGGCGATCAGAACGAAAACGCACAGTGTCATGGATAGCACCGCGCTCCAGGCAGCAGGCACCGTCTCCTTCGCTTGAACGTTTTCGTTGTAGGTGAGTGTCATATGGCGCCGCCTGTCGAAACCGGGTTTCTCTCTGTGGCGCCAGGATATTGTCGCTCTACTTTGCGGACAATCCGTGCTAATCCGCATGGACTTATCGAAATCCAATATTAATAGGAGCAGCCATGCAGCGTGAGGACATGAAGGATCTGCTGTGGTTTCTCGAGGTTGCGAAGGCGCAGAGCTTCACGAAGGCGGCAGCGACACTTGGTACGTCGCAATCGACGCTCAGCTATACGATCAAACAGTTGGAGGCACGGCTTGGCGTGCGTCTGCTGACGAGGACCACGCGCAGCGTTGCGACGACCGAGGCTGGTGAGCGCCTGTTCCAGTCGCTTTCGCCGCGTTTTGAGGGAATTGAGGCTGATCTCGCCGACCTCGTTGCCTTTCGTGAAAAGCCCTCGGGCACCGTGCGTCTGACGCTCTCCGATCACGCCTTGCAGATGACCGTCTGGCCAAAATTGAGCCGGGTGCTTTCGGGTTATCCCGACATCCGCGTCGAACTCTATAGCGACAACGGCATGCGCAATATTGTCGAGGAACGTTTCGATGCGGGTGTGCGGCTCGGTGAGAGCGTCGACAAGGACATGATTGCCGTGCGTATCGGTCCGGACTGGCGTTTGCGGGCGGTGGGTTCACCCGACTATTTTGCCAGCCACGGCATTCCACGGGTGCCGCAGGATCTGGTCGGGCATGTCTGCATCAACACGCGCCAGGCTACCTGGGGCGGATTTTATGCCTGGGAATTTGAAAAGGACGGCCGCGAGCTTCGGGTCAGGGTGGATGGGCAACTGAGTTTCAACTCATCGATCGCGCAGATCGACGCCGCCATGAAAGGATATGGAATTGCCTATATACCCGAGGATCTCGTCGAGGAGCACATTGCCTCCGGCAGATTGCAGGGCGTACTCGACGACTGGTGTGAACCGTTTACGGGCTATCATCTCTATTATGCCAGCAGACGGCAGATGTCGCCGGCGATGAAGGTTGTGCTTGAGGCGCTGCGCTATCACGGATGACGCTGGATTTACGTCGCGATATTCCGGTTGACTGAAAGGAAGGGGTGGGATGCCCCTTCGATTTTACACGATCGCTGTTCTCTCGTCTTCAGCGTTGGGTTTCTGCCAGCGTCTGTCTGAGGCGGTCGGTGTTCATCGGTACGCAATAGACTGGCCGGTCACGCTCGAAACGCCAGCCTTCAGACAGAGGGCCGACATCCACCGCGTCAAAGCCGAATTCATCATAGAGCCTGATGGCTATGGCCTTGTCTTCCTTGCTGTCACCGGCAAGAGGCAAGGCGCGGCGCTCAGTCGAGCCTGCGGGGCGGCCATCCGTTTCGAGATCATTCATGGTAACGGCGTTGAAGGCTTTGACGATACGCGATTGCGGAAGGTGTTTTGCCAGAAGTTCGCTTGTCGTGGTCGTGCCGGCATCCAGTTCGGCTATGCCACCATCGCGTTCCCGGTAGTAGTTGTTGGTGTCGATCACCACCTTGCCCGCTAGAGGCGCCACCGGAATGGAACGATAGGCGGCAAGCGGAATGGCAACGACCACGATATCGCCAAAGGCGGCGGCTTCTTCCACCGTGCCGACCTCGCAGCCAACGCCGTATCTGAGGCTGAACAGGGTTTGCGGTCCGCGTGAATTGCTGAGCATGACCTTATGGCCCGCAGCGACGGCAAGCTTGCCGATGGCGCGGCCGACAAAACCTGCGCCGATAATTCCGATGTTCATGTCGTATCTCCGTGTTGATGGGATGACGGAGGTTTAATTTGATGCCAAAACCGGATAAATTCTCCATATTGAACGACATTCAACACTGTCAGGGGTTAATCGTGGACAGGCTTACCAGCATGGCGGTTTTCGTCAAATCCGCGGATCTGGGTTCTTTTGCCGGTGCCGCCGAGGCCATGGGCATCTCGCCGCAGATGGTCGCCAAGCACGTCGTGTTTCTGGAAGACCGGCTGGGCACTGCGCTGCTGCACCGGACAACGCGGCGCCAGAGCCTGACGGATGTGGGCCGCGCCTATTATGATCGCTGCAAGCAACTGCTTTCGGAGGTCGAGGCGGCGGAATCCGTGGCGAAGGAGATGCGCTCGCGTCCGAAAGGCGTGCTGCGCGTCAACGCACCCATGACCTTTGGCGCCTTCAGCCTCGCGCCATTTGTCACCCGCTATCTCAGCCGCTACCCGGATATGCAGATCGACCTGACGCTGAACGACCGTTTTGTCGACCCGCTGGAAGAGGGGTTCGAGGTGATGGTGCGTGTCGGCGAGGTCAATGATGCGGCCCTTGTTGCCCATCCTCTTGCGCCATATCGGCTGATTGCCTGCGCGTCTCCGGATTATCTGGCGCGACGCGGCGTGCCCAGGACGCCAGCCGAACTCGCAAAACATGATTGCCTGGCCTATGCCTACTGGTCCCCCTCCGTTCCCTGCCGATGGCAGTTCAGCCGCAACGGCAGGACCGAAGAGGTGCAGGCGACGGGACGCATCCGCAGCAACGACTGGAAAGCACTGTTGCATGCCGCTAAAGAGGGTTTCGGTGTTACCCTGGGGCCTGAGAGCGTATTAGACGCCGAAATCGCCGCCGGTCGGCTTGTGCGGGTATTGCCGGATTATGAAGGACCGGTTCGGCCGATGCATGTGATCTATCCGGCGGGGCGCCGACCGACCGTGAAGGTGCAAAGCTTCGTGCAGGCGGTCTTGGAGGAGTTCGGCGAATGAAATTCCCGGCGCCATGCCGCATGATGTCGCCGGGAGGTGAGAGGTCAATGAAAGGCCAGACCTTCTTCCTGGAGTGACTGTTTCACTGCCTCTCTTTGCCGCATGCGTATGTACCATGCCTGCAGGTTGAGGAAGGCATCGAAACGAATATCGGCGTTATAGTAGGATTTCAGCCAGGATGCCTGACCCCAGCCGGTCAGCGCGAACAGATAGGCATCGGCAACGGTGAAGCGGTCTCCCATCAGATAGGGGGCTTTAACCAGTTGCTCATCAATCCAGGCGAAGCGTTTTAGCAGTTTCGGCCGTGCCGTCTCCAGATAACGACCGGCGAGGTCCGCGTAGAGCAGCGGGATGAACCCCTTGTGGATTTCCGTCGCCAGGAAGCCCAGCATTTCCTGCAGCTTGTAGCGCTCGAATGTTCCGTTGGCTGGCGCCAGGCAGCGTTCCGGTTTCAGATCGGCCAGATACTGCAGAATGGCGGCGCCTTCGAACAGTACGCGGCCATCATTCAACTGCAGGGCCGGAATGTAACCATTGGGGTTGATCCGGTAAAAATCCTCACCTGTTTCGTCTTTTCGATCGCTGACGTTGACCTTGATAAACTCGACCGCCAGTTCAAGTTCGTTGGCGACGATATGCGATGCGAGCGAGCATGCCGCCGGCATATAATAGAGTTTCATTGCTGTCTCCGAATGTGTCTCTGCGCGAACCCGTGTCGTATTGCTCGCGGCAGGAAACCCACTTAATGGAGGCGGTATAAAAACGTAAGAACGCAAAATATTGTCATCTAGGTACATAAATTATACCTGTCTTCGCGAAAGGCGCCCGTTATGAAGGATAGCGTGACCGGCTGTTCGGTTGAGGAAACAATGCGTTTGCTGGGCGGGCGATGGCGATTGCTGATTGCTTCCTATCTGGTGGATGGTCCGAAGCGGTTCAATGAATTGCGCAGGCTTGTGCCGAGTATTTCGCAGCGGATGTTGACGCTTGATCTTCGTGCCCTGGAAGAGGCGGGACTGGTGATGCGCACCGTCTATCCCACCATTCCCGTCAAGGTGGAGTATTCGCTGACCAGCGATGGTCAGCGTCTGGAGAAGCTCGTTGCGGTGGTAAAGGAATTCGGCCTTTGGCTGAAGGCGCGCGACGACGTTCAAAGTGGATGAGTGCGGCTCTTTGGCCGTTGCGCGAATTAAAGTGGCGTTCGCTACCGGCGGATGCGGCGAGCCAGCAGCGCTCCGGCGTCCCCGATGACGATTGCCGGTATCAGGATCAGCGCCATCTCGTTGATGTGCTTGGGTACATCCACAACAACGAGATTTAGCCCAAACCACGGGTTGACGATCTGCACCAGGTAGATTGCCGCCCACCAGAGGCCAAAGGGAACGACGATCAGCCAGCGTCCGACGCGGGTGGCGCTCCAGCGATCGGCGGTTTCGGCTATGGCAATATCGCGGGCTGCCTCAAGGCGCTTGATCGTTTGGTCGGCGGCGAGACGATCCCTGTCCGTTTCTGCAGCCAGTTTCGCCTGATAGGCGGCAAGCAATGGCGCGGTGAATTTTTCGACCAGTCCGCCAAGCAGGAGATTGGTGAGCCACGTCATCTTGCCCAACCGTATCTATGGGCAAGCATATACCAGCCTTCCGCCAGGGCGGCGATGAGCGCACCGATGAGGATCTGCAGCGCCATGGCAATATCGGGATCTGCGGACATCAGGTCTCCGAGTTCAGGCGCGATAAACCCCTGGGTAACAAGGACCGCCGCGATATACCGCAACAGAATGCGAATGAAGACGAGCGTCATGTGTGGTGCCCTCCTTTGATGACGGAGGCAGGATTGTTGGGGAAAGGTTGTTCGCGCAAATCTAGAGATGGGTGGAGAGCGCGCCGGCGGCAAAGGCCTTGAACAACAGGGCGATCATTGGCCCCAGAACGAGCAGCAACAGGGCCCAAAGCGCATTGCGTATCCTGTCGGCGATCTTGCCGACACTGCCTTCAATGCGCATCAGTGCGGCGTTGATATGGGGTTGCTGGGCTTCCAGCGTGACAAGCCTCCAAAACTGAGCTGGCGAGTTCCACAAGGCTGCCTCCGACCTTAACTAAACCGCGGGTGATCCCCTTCCCAGTTTCTACGATGCTTTGTCCAGACCACTCCAGATCCTCAACCGTCATGAGTTGCACATCATGACGCTTTACGAGTTCCAAGTCTTCGCTCGCAAAGTGTCGCCTGTCTTCAGGCGTCAAGTACGGCTTTATCTGAAAGAGGACCTTCTCGCGCGGCATTCCGGCGAGTTGCTCAGTCGCAAGCCCTAATGCAAAGTAGGAGTTGATGTCGCTCTGAGCCTGAATGTCCGTACGAAGCTGGTGAACTCCGGCTTCGTCGAGGCTTCCTGAGTCAGCGATCCTTAGAATCAGATCGACTTTTTGCTCTGAGACTGAAGGTCCCACAGGTTGGATTGCCGCAGTGTCAGCCCTCTTACCAGCCTCGCTTGCGGTCTCGGGGGCCGTGGCCATCGGCGTAATTGAATCCGACGGTGCCGGGTCTGGGGGAGTAGCAGAGACGGCGGGGTTTGTAGTGCGTCCAACGTCACCGTCCGTATTGCTTCCGGCTACCGGCGTCGTGACCGGAGTGAAGGGTGACCCGGATTGAAGGGAAGTCGGACCAGCCGTTTGGTACATCAGGCTGTTGGGCTGGCCTGTCGCGCGTTCGTCGTCCGTTTTGCTCGCTGCAGCCGGCTGGTAAAACACGCTGTTGCGCCGGTCTTTCTCACGCTCCGTTGCATCTTTGGCGATCCGGTCAAATGTTGCGAGATTTTCGAGGTCACGTTCGGCGATGTCGCCATTGGTCCGGTTTTCCGCCAGCCAGGCGGCGAGGCGTGGGTGTTCTTTGAGCAGTTTTGCCCGACGGATTTTGTCAATCGTTCTCTGAAACTCAGCCTCGTTCCCCATGATGATGGAATGCGGTGGGGCAGGGTGGCCGGTCGCCTCTGAATATGCCTGGCCAAGCCCGGCTGTTTTCGAAAAAACGTCTGGTTTTTCATCCCCAGATTGCATATCGATATCGGGTGAGACAGCATCCCGACGGTGGTTCTCTTTTCCTTGAGTTTCGCGGTCGGGTTGAGTGTCCAAGGCATGCCTCTCCTGTTTGATTGAGGCATGGTTACGGGGGCAATGGTTGTGGGGGTGAATGATGCGCGCAGAAGCCGTAAGCCGTCTTGTCGGCTGGGTGGGCTTGTTGTTGTGTGGGCTGGTCATGCCCGCTCATGCAGCACCGCCCGGAAATTACGCGCCGCCGGAATTCTGGCAGGGCGTCAGGGCGGGAGACAGTTACGACCGGGTGAAAGCGCAGCCCGGCTGGACTGAATGCGGCGGTGCGCCTCGAACACGGTTGTGCCACCACGATCCAGGGCCGAAGGGCGATACAGAGGCATTCGTACTGAAGTTCTTGGGTGAAAGGGCGTTTTCGGGTACGTTCGGCATGGCAGGTGCCGAGAATTTCCTGCCGCTCTACAGGCGTTTTCAGCTTTCCGGGTCGGGAAACACGACAACCATTCGGATCAAAACGTTATTTGTCGATGTCGATCTTTTCAAGGATATGCATGAGCTGGGGGTCAAGAACGCGGTTTTGAAAGCCTTGCCGCTCATCGATCCGAAAAACGTAGAGGCACTTTTAGAACTTCAATTCGTTCCACGCCGTTTGGAAGAGGGCGCTCACTATCGGAATGCTGATGAGTATTTGGAGGCCTTGCCTCCCGGTGCACTTGTTTTGACGGCTCAGAGAAATCCGCTGCGCGAGGTCAATATTGCAGTCATCATGTTCGAATTGAACCTGGCCGACAAAAAGATTGTGTTTCCCGAGTATTGCGTCGATCAATGCAAGTCATGGAGAATGCCCGAGGGAAACTGAGGCATTCGCGTTCGAAACGAGCGAGGGTCTACCGCATTCCGAATTTTTTTCATTGTGCGTGGATTTTCATCTTTAAATTGTATTGTAATGTGTCGTTCTTGCTTCCTGTTGCGGGTGCGTTGGGCAATGATTGCGTCGATACGTTGTGACCTGTTTTTTGAGGTTGATCGGTTCTCTCTCTGGGCGACAGAACGATGTTTCCGAATGGTCTGCGGACAATTGCAGGTTCTCGACGAAGCCGTAAGGCGGTTGAGCTTCGACGAACGCTACAGATGAATAACTAGAAATTTTTAGGATAAGGATTATGCGATGAATGAATTTGACATGATGATCGGGGGAAACTTTTTCCTGCTCATTCTCCTTGTTGCCTTTGTCACATTTGGCTGCATGCTGAAAATCTCCAGATGGTTCAAGCGCAGCATCGCCACGACGCTGCTAATATGCCTGATGGGGCCGGTTCTGGGTTTGTTGGTCGGCACGGTCACGGTTTTCGTTCTGGCGCTTTTCAACTATTTGCCATCCACACTTGCGACGGTGACGAGTAACCCGCTCGGCTCACTCGCCTATTTTCTGGAGACGGGATTTCCGATCAGCGTGGGCTCCCCTCTCAGCATCATCTTTTTTCTGTTCTTCCGGCCCAAAGCAGCTTCGCCTGAGCAGAGTGTTGCCGGCGCAGACTCCTCAGCCAATTTGAACTGATGTGGTGAGGGGTGTCCGCGTGGCGGCAATTCTGCGGCGTCTGGACACCGGCAGGCCGGATGCCACAATCGGGTCGCCTATGGCACCCATGTTATTTATCCTGGCTGCGCTTCAGTTCGGCACGCAGTGCCTCCAGTGCCACTGAGGAATAGCCGCGGCGGGTTATGAGGTGTGTGCGGGTCTTTCCAAACCGTGGCGGAAGGGGAATGGCCTGTACCTCAGCCTCGGTGTGGACGGCGCGAAGCACGGAACGCGGCATGATGCCGATGCCTGAACCGGCCGCCACGCAGGCGGTGATCGCATGGTAGGAACCGAGTTCGAGAACCCTTTCCGGCATGATGTTTGAGCTGGAGAGCCAGTCCTCGAAAATGCGCCGATAGGAGCAGCCGGTGGCAAAGGCAATGACGGTGCGTTTTGCCAGTTGCCGTGCGGCCTCAATAGACGCCACCTCTTTGGCGCCGATCAGCACCAGTTCCTCCGTAAAGGCCGGGCAGGTGTCCAGATCGTCGGCCTGAAATGGCTCCGACACAAAGGCGGCTTCCACATCGTAGTTGCGGACACGCTCGATCATCGAGGTTGTGTCGCCTGTCACCAGTTCCAGGCGAACGTCCGGATAACGTTGATGGTAAGATGCCAGCAGGGGCGGCAGGCGGGCGGCTGCCGTGCTTTCCAGTGTGCCAATTCTCAGTGTTCCGCTTGGAGCACGCGAGCGCAGCGCCGCTTCCGCCTCGTTGGACAGGCGCAACAACCTTTCTGCATAGGTCAGAAGCAGTTGTCCCTCGGCGGTGAGAACCAGCTTGCCGCCTTCGCGGTGAAACAGCGAGACCTGTAACCGCTCTTCGAGGTTTTTGACCCGTGTTGTGATGTTCGACTGGACCCTGTTCAGCCGCATCGCTGCTTTCGTTATGCCGCCGCAGTCCACGACAGCCTTGAAGATTTCAAGCGAGTCTATGTCTATGTTTCTCAATTCAAGAACTCCCTATCTCTATTATTCATTTTTCAAGATGGGGAAGGCAAGCTAGAAATGTCGCGGACGGATCGGAGCTGTTGCTGCTCGCAGCGCCTTGCCAACTCCAACCCATTATCGCGAGGACCACCTTGGATTTTTCTCCCTTGCTGCTCATACAGGTCGGTACGCCGCCTGAAGCCATTCGCACCCGGCATGGCGATCTGCCGCAGTGGTTCCGGCATGCGCTGGGGCCGTTGGCTGAAACGCTGCAAGTGGTCCGTGTTTTCGATGGAGAGGTGTTGCCCGCGCCGGAAAGCATTTGCGGCGCAATCATCACCGGTTCGTGGGACATGGTGACGGAACGTTTGCCGTGGAGCGAAGCGACAGCGCAATGGATCGGTCAGGCGATGGCAATCGACCTGCCGCTGTTCGGCGTTTGTTACGGTCACCAGCTCATGGCGCATGCTCTGGGCGGTCACGTTGACTATCATCCAGATGGGCGCGAGATCGGAACGCAGACGATCCGCCTTCTGGAGGGTGCAGAGCATGATCCACTGCTTCAGGCCATGCCGCCGCTATTTCCTGCGCATCTGACCCACATGCAGACCATCATAAGGCTTCCACCTGGCGCCAAGGCACTTGCCGCGTCCAGTCACGATCCTCATCAGATCGTCCGTTATGGACGCAATGCCATATCCACACAGTTTCACCCCGAGTTCACGCCGGAGATCGGTGCAGCAATCATTCACCTGCGCGCCGATGCATTGCGCAATGAGGGACGAGACCCGGACAGCCTGCTTGCGGGGGTTACTGATGCACCAGAGCCGGTTGGACTGCTTCGCCGCTTTGCGGTGCAGGCGCTGAGCCGTCAGCAGCTCGAGACCACTGCCTAGTTTCACGTAACAACATGGAGGAGATCATATGCCCTACGTCAACATCAAGGTTACCGGCGGCTCGGAGGCACCAACCGCTGAGCAGAAAGCGGAACTCATCCGTGAGGTTACGCAGCTTTTGGCCCGCGTCCTGAACAAGAACCCGGAAACAACCGTGGTCATCATCGATGAGGTCTCCCTGGACAATTGGGGTGTCGGTGGCGAAAGCACGACCGTTCGCCGGCAGAAAAGCAAATCGCAAAAGTCGGCTTAACACCAGCACGGCGCTCAAGAGGGACAAGCATGAGAAAGCTGGGCCTTATCGGCGGTATCGGGCCGGAATCGACGCTGCTCTATTATCGCAGGCTGGTCTATGCGGCGCATGCGCGGGTTGGAGAGCATTTCTTTCCAAACATGACGATTGAAAGCCTGAATGTCTTTGATGTCTTCCGGTTTTGTCAGGCGCGGGATTATGACGGGCTGACGACCTATCTGATGGCGGGCATCGACAGGCTGATCGCGGCCGGGGCGGAAATCGTTGCGCTCACAGGCAACACACCGCACATCGTTTTCGATGCGCTACAGGCACGGTCGAGAGTACCGCTCATCAGCATCGTCGAGGCGACCCGCGAGGAGGCTGCCAGGAGAAAGCTTCGTCGTCTTGGCCTGTTCGGGACACGGTTCACGATGGAAGCCGATTTCTTCAAGGCGCCGTTTCGCGAAAGCGGCATTGAGGTGATCGCACCGTCCGTGCCGGAAATCGACTACATAGCGGCAAAGATCGCGGACGAACTCGAACGGGGAATTGTCCGTCACGAGACGCGTGAAGGTTTTCTCGCCATCGTTCGGCGCATGCAGCGCGATCACGCTATCGACACGCTGGTGTTGGGCTGCACGGAACTGCCATTGTTGTTCAGCGATGCCGACTTACCGGTAACGACGCTGGACACCATGGAAATTCATGTGGAAGCGCTGCTCGCGGCGGCGCTTGAAACATCAGCTGGCGGTAACGGAACGGCTCGCTGATCAATCGGCCCCTGTCGTCGCTGACACCATCCAGCTTTTGATCGCCTCCAGAGCTGCCGATTTTCTGTGGCGGGGCCAGACGAGGTAGAAATCGGAGGGGCCGCGCAGCGTGTGCTGGCCGATCTGTACGAGCCGCTGTTCAGCCAGATCGCTGGCAATGAAGTTGCGGGTGGCGAGTACGATGCCCTGGCCGGCAATGGCCGCGTCGATGGCGTGTGAGGTCTGGTTGAAGCTGATGCGGCGAAAGGCCGGCGCTTCCTGTGGTGCATCCGGCACGCCGAATTGCTGTTCGATATATTCCGGCCAGAAATTGTGGGCGTCCAGCAGAAGCGGAAAACCCGCCAGTTCTGCCATGGTTTTCGGCGGTTCTCGGTCCCTCAGCAGCATGGGACTGCAGGCGGCGACAATTTCCTGTTCGAACAGCAATTGCCAGGACAAGCCCGGTCCGAACGGCGCTCGACCATAACGCACGGCAAGGTCGACGCCATCCGCCTGAAAATGCGAGATGCGATCGGTCGCAACGATATGGATATCGAGATCGGGGTGGCGGGCGGTCAAATCCGGCAATCTCGGAATAAGCCATTTGGATGCGAAGGTCGGCGTGGTGCTGATGGCGAGCCGCACGGGCTGCGGCCGCAGGTCGCCGGTTGCGCGGGCAATGATTTCGAAGGCACGCCTGACATCGGCAATATAGGCGCGGCCTTCGCCTGTCAGCGCCAGCGTTCTGGGCAGGCGCTCGAAGAGCTGCAGACCCAGTTCGGCCTCCAGTCCGCGCACCTGTTGTGCCACCGCACCCTGTGTCACGCCAAGCTCTTCCGCCGCCAGGCGAAAGTTCAGGTGGCGTGCGGCTGCCTCAAAGGCTTTCAGCCCATTGAGGGAGGGAATTTTTCCGAGTGTGTCGCTCATACGATAGATTTTCTACAGTCAAAATTCAGGAGAACTGATTGGCTGACCGGGCATGTAAGATGATAATCATGGTTTCAGGCATAATCAATGTGCGCGTCGATGTGAAAAGGATGAGGATATGGCAGTAGAAAAAGTAGCAATTGTCACCGCGGGCGGAAGCGGCATGGGGGCAGCGGCAGCCAGGCGCCTGGCGGCCGATGGCTTCAAGGTTGCGATCCTGTCTTCCTCCGGCAAGGGCGAGGCGCTGGCCGCAGACCTCGGCGGCATCGGCATTACCGGTTCGAACCAGTCCAATGATGATCTGAAGCGTCTGGTCGATGCTGCGGTGGACAAATGGGGACGTATCGACGCGCTGGTCAACAGCGCCGGTCACGGTCCGCGCGCCGCTATTACCGAGATCACCGATGAGCAATGGCACACCGGTCTGGACGTCTATCTGATGAACGTCATTCGCCCGGTCAGGCTGGTCACGCCGATCATGCAGGCGCAGAAATCCGGCGCCATCGTCAACATTTCGACTGCCTGGGCGTTTGAACCGGCTGCAATGTTCCCGACCTCTGCGGTGTTCCGCTCCGGTCTCGCGTCCTACACCAAGATCTATGCCGACACCTACGCGGCCGACAATATCCGCATCAACAACGTGCTGCCCGGCTGGATCGACAGCCTGCCGGCCACCGAAGAGCGCCGCGACATGGTGCCGATGAAGCGTTACGGCACCAGCGACGAAATCGCCGCTACCATCTCATTCCTCGTGTCGGATGGCGCCGGCTACATCACCGGCCAGAACCTCAAGGTCGATGGCGGTCTGACCCGTTCGGTCTGACATCAGGCAAAAGCGGCTCCTGTTCCGTGGCGGGCAGGGGCTGCGCCATATCCCTTCCTACGCTTGACATGGTCATCGCCAATTATTTATAACCATCTGGCTGGAAATAAATTGGATGAGATGATGGGCAGGAAGCGGGTTATCGATCAGCAGGCGGTTCTTGATGCGGCGGAAAGGGTTGTCGGTCGGGACGGGGCGGCGAATCTGACGGTTGATGCTGTCGCCAGGGAGGCGGGTATCAACAAGGCGAGCGTGCTTTACGACCACAAGTCCAAGCAGGCCCTGGTCGAAGCCGTGGTGGACCGCGCGTTTGAACGCGACAATGACCATCATGCCGGGATTGAAGCGCAGATCGCTGCAGTCGAGGACAAGGCCATCCGTGGGCGTATTCTTGCCGCTGCTGCCCCGCCGCCGGAGGAGTTCAGGGCGGTTGCGCTGAACCTCAGTGCCGCGCTTGCGCTGGATGCCGGGCTGCGTACCAAGATGCAGGATAATCAGGCCCGCACCATTTCCCGCATTGAGGCCACATCACCATCGCCGCGTGGTGCGCTTCTTGCCTATCTGGCGCTGGAGGGGCTGAAATTCCTCGAACATCTCGATTTCCACCATTTCCCGCGTGAAGAGCGCGACAGGCTTCTTCGCGAGATCAACTGGCTTGTAACAGCGCAACCGGGTGAGAGCGATCTTCCCGAAATCGCCACGAGCTGACCCTCCCAGGACACAGGTGAATGACATGATTGACAGCATTGCCGCACAGGACGCGGCCACGGATAAACTCGTTCCGTTTCAACGGATCTTTGTAACGGGCGCTAGCGGCTATGTCGGCCGTAACCTGATCCGCCATTTTGTTGCGCGCGGTGTGGAAATCTCCGCGCTGGTGCGCAGTGAAGGCGCGGCAGAACTGGTTCGATCGCTGGGAGCGAAACCGGTCATCGGCGAACTTTTCGATCCCGCTTTGTCTGCCGGCATGGCGGGCTGCGATGCGCTGATCCACGCCGCCGCCGATACCGACCATGGGCCTGCCAGCGAAAAACAGCGACGTGTGAATGAGGACGGCACGCGTGCGGTTCTCGATGCGGCCCGTGCCGCCGGCATTCGCAAGGTTATTCATCTCAGCACGGAATCCGTGCTCGCCACCGGCAAGCCGCTCGTCAATGTGGATGAGACGATGCCATTGCCGCAAAGACCGGCAGGCGGTTACTCCCGTACGAAGGCGGCGGCAGAGCGCCTCGCTCTCGCTGCTGACGGGCCGGACTTTTCTGTCGTGGTGCTGCGCCCGCGTTTTGTCTGGGGCAGGGACGATACGACTGCCCTTCCAGCGCTGACGCAGGCGGTAAAATCCGGCAAGTTCGCCTGGATCAGCGGCGGAACCTATCTGACCTCGACCACCCACATCGCCAATCTTTGCACCGCCGTGGAACTGGCGCTTGGCCGTGGTCGCGGTGGCCAGGTCTATTTCATTTCGGACGGCGCGCCCGTGCCGTTCCGCAGCATCGTTTCAGCGCTGGTGGAAACACAGGGGCTTGCGGTTCCTGAAAAGGTGGTGCCGCGTGCCGTCGTTCGCACCGTGGCGACCATTGGCGATATTCTGGCGGGCATATCTGGCGGCAGGATTGTTCCGCCGCTGACAAGGCAGGCTTATGCAACCTCGGCTGTGGAGGTCTCGTTCGATATCGGCAAGGCGCGGCGGGAACTTGGATACGAGCCGGTGATCTCACGGGAAGAAGGGCTGGCGGAACTCAGCGCCGCTCAACACTGATAGTCTTCAAGGCGCGGCGCGTCATCGGGCTTGCCGGCCTTGATCCAGTCCACCTTGCCACGCAGAAACGACAGGGCCGCATCCAGCGCGGCCTTGCGCTCTTCCAGCCTGGCTATCTGCGATTGCAGCACCTCGATCGTGCGTTCTGACGAATTTTCGCCGGCGCGATATTCCTCGTTCAGCGCCAGGATTTCACCGAGAGAATAACCCAGCGTCTGCTGCAGGCGGATCATGCGTGCCGCCGTCACGTCTTCCGCGCGGAACATCTGGTAAGGATTGGAGCCGCCCTTGGCGCTGCGCTCCGGTTTCAACAGTCCCTTGGCGATGTAGAAACGGATCGTATCGACCGGCAGATCGGTGGCTCTGGAAAATTCCGAAATCAGCATCATAAACCCTTGACTATAGACTATACTCCATACTTATAAGAGGTGCTTGTCAGAAAGTGGAGACCCAAAAATGACAAGCGAAAATACCCCCATGCCTCAGCTTCAGCTTGGTCCAAATGGCCCGATGATCGGCGTTCAGGGACTGGGCTGCATGGGCATGAGCGAATTTTATGGCGCTACCGATGTGGCCCAGTCGCGTGCAACGCTGGAACGGGCGCTGGACCTCGGCGTAACCATGTTCGACACGGCAGACATGTATGGTGTCGGCACCAATGAGGAGTTTCTGGCGCCTTTCGTTACGGCCAACCGCGACAAAGTCATCATCGCCACCAAGTTCGGTTACACGCGCACGCCCGATAACCCTGATGACTGGAGCATCGATAACCGCCCTGAATTCATCAGGGCGGCGGTGGATCGCTCCCTGAAGCGACTGGGTGTGGAGGTGATCGACCTCTATTACATGCACCGGCGCATCGAGACCGTGCCACTGGAAGAGTCGATCGGCGCGATGGCCGATCTGGTCAAGGCGGGCAAGGTGAAGTGGCTTGGTCTGTCGGCCGTCAGCGCCGCTGAGCTGCGCGTCGCCCATGCCATTCATCCCATCGCCGCCCTGCAATCGGAATGGTCGATCTTCACCCGCGATATCGAGCGGGAAATCGTGCCGGCGGCGGCAGAGCTTGGGGTGACCATCGTGCCTTATTCCCCCTTGGGGCGCGGCCTGCTGACGGGGCAGGGGTTTTCCGCGTCACTAAGTGGTGATGATGCGCGCCAGAACTTCCCGCGTTTCTCGGCTGAAAACCTGGAAGCCAATATGAAGCTGGTCGCCGGTATCGAAGACATCGCTTCTTCCAAGGGCGTCACGCCTGCGCAACTGGCGCTCGCCTGGCTCTATGCCCAGTCCGACAGATTGAAAGCGAAAACCGTTCCCATTCCCGGCACACGCAAGCCCGAACGGCTGGTGGAAAACGTCGCCGCCGCCACCATTCACCTGACCGATAAAGAAATGGATCGGCTGGAACCATTGGCGGCTGCGGTGCAGGGTGTCGCGGTCTGATGCCTCGGATGCGCGGTCTCATGGCCGCGCTTCCATCTGATCACCGCCAAGGGATCGACGCCGCAGCGCGTACCGGGTAGCCTGTCTCGTATCTGAAGGCAGTTGACGGGGAGAGGCGGCATGGCGGATATGGCGGGTGAGGGTGCGACGCTTCTGCTTGTCGGGGCTTCGGGGATGGTCGGAGGTCATGTTCTCAGGCTGGCTTTGGCAGATCCGGCTGTTGCCCGCGTTGTCGCGCCCACGCGCCGCCCTTTGCCGCCGCACCCGAAACTCATTTCGCCGCAGGTGGATTTCGATCAGTTGCCCGAGACGGCCGACTGGTGGCGGGCAAATGCGGTCATCTGCACGCTGGGAACGACCATCAGGACGGCGGGTTCGCAGGACGCGTTCCGGCGGGTGGATCATGACTATCCGCTGGCGGTGGCGCGTCTTGCCCATGCCTACGGCACGCAGACCTATGTTCTCAATTCGGCTATCGGCGCGGACCGCCGTTCATCGATTTTCTACAACCGGGTGAAAGGCGAGGTGGAAGATGGCCTCAAGACAATCGGCTTTCGATCGCTCACTCTGGTTCGGCCGGGTCTGATCGGCGGGCAACGTGACGAGTTCCGGTTCGGTGAGCGTGCCATGACGGTGGTGTTGAAAGCTCTCGGCCCGCTGTTGCCGAAAAAGTGGCGCATCAATCCGGCCGACAAGATTGCGCGTGCCATACTCGATGCCGCGCTGCGCCCGGCGGGCGGCGTTCACATCGTACCGGCAAGCCAGTTGGCGTAAGATAATCGCGGGAGGCGGCATGGTTGGACCTGACGGCGATTTTGCCGATGTGGTGGCGTGGCGGCGGGATCTTCACGCCCATCCCGAATTGCAGTTCGACGTTCACAGAACGGCTGCGTTTGTCGCTGAAAAACTCGCTGAATTTGGCTGTGACGAGGTGGTGACAGGCATCGGCAAGACGGGTGTGGTCGGCGTTATTCATGGTCAGGAAAAGAGCAGCGGAAAGGTCATCGGCTTGCGGGCCGATATGGATGCCTTGCCAATTCAGGAGGAAACCGGCGCCGCATGGGCCTCGACCGTTGACGGTGTGATGCATGCCTGCGGGCATGATGGCCACACAGCCATGTTGCTGGGGGCGGCGCGCGAGCTTACCCGTAGCCGCGCCTTCAACGGTAGGGCAGTGGTGATCTTCCAGCCGGCGGAAGAAGGCGGTGGCGGCGGCAAGGCGATGGTCGACGATGGGCTGATGGACCGTTTCGGCATCAGCGAAGTTTACGCCATGCACACCGAACCCGGCCTGCCGATTGGCCAGTTTTCGACCGCCAGCGGGCCGCTTGCTGCATCTGCGGATGGTTTCAGGATCAGGATCGACGGCAAAGGCGCGCATGGCGCATCGCCGCATGTCAGTGTCGATCCGCTTGTCGTTGGCGCAAACATTCTGCTTGCGTTGCAGACCATCGTGTCCCGCAACGTCCATCCGCGCCAATGCGCCGTTGTGACCGTTGGCTGGATGGGTGGCGGCAAGGCGGGAAATGTCATTCCGCAATCGGCCGAGATGGGCGGCACGACGCGCACCTTTGACCCGGCGATCCGCGATCTCATCGAAAGACGGGTGAAGGAGATTGCCGAACATGTCGCGGTCGCTTACGGCGCTGGCGCAACCGTTACTTACAGACGCATGTATCCGCCCACCGTGAATCATCCGCTGGAAACGGCTTTTGCGGTAAAAGCAGCGCAGTCACTGGTGGGTGATAATGCGGTCAATGGCTTCATGGAACCGCTGATGGGCTCGGAAGACTTTGCCTTCATGCTGGAAGCGCGTCCCGGAAACATCATGCTGATCGGTAACGGAGACGGCCCTTCGGTTCACGATGCGGGTTTCGATTTCAACGACGCCGCCATTCCCTATGGCATTGCCTATTTTCGGGCTTTGGTCGAGCGCGGGATGCCGCTCGATTAGAGGCCGGGGCCAAGGGGGTGCAGGGATGTCTGGACGACAGGGGCCTGTAATGGACAAAGACAGGGTGACGTTCTCGACGAGAATTTTGCGCAAGGAAGAGTTTCTGCCGCGCTACATCGTGGTGAAACCCGAGCATGTGGCCGGTCGCACCGGTGCCTTTACAGCGGATGTCCTGCTCAATGAAACAGGCCCGTTCACCCGCAACATCAGGCCCTGGGGGAAGGGCTCGGACGTCTTCTTCTTCAACCTGACCGCACCGCAATGTACCAAGGCCGGGCTGGAGACCAACGATGAATGCCGGGTGACGATCATTCCGAAGCGGTGATCTCGGTTATCGCGATTATCGCGGAAAGTGCCTATTCCCAAGGGGCACCGGCCGCCCACTCCTTGCGGATCGCTCGCAGCCCTGATCGATGCCGGCACGATCAAGCCGGTTATCGATCGCGTCTTTCCCTTCGATGCGGTCTCCGAAGCCTTTGCCTATCTCGAAGCCGGCCGGGCCAAGGGCAAGGTGGTGGTCCAGCTTGTCGAGCCGTGAAGCACCGGTTATCTTCCGGATCAGGTGTCCCTGAACATGTTTTCGGAGGCGAAATCGATGAAGGCGCGCAGGCGCGGGGTCATGAACCGCGTTGCCGGCCACAGGATCGAAAAGTGGCCGGGTGCTGCGAGATATTCATTCAGCACACTTTCCAGCAAGCCGTCGCGAATGGCGTCCTTTGCCAGAAACTCCGGCATGTAACCAAGGCCGAGGCCATCGATTGCAGCGGCGCGTATCGCTTCCATGTTACCGCAGGTCAACGCAACACGCATGCCGGCCAGCGCATTGTCGCCATTTTCAAGCCGCCAGTCCTGGAACCTGCCGGATGAGGGGAAACGAAAGCGCAAAGCGTCATGGTGCAGCAACTGGCCGGGCTGCTGCGGTCTGCCCATGCGGGCAAAATAGTCAGGCGCGCCGCAGACGACGAAACGAAACGGTCCGAGGCGTCGCATCATCAGACTGGAATCGTCGAGTGCGCCGCTGCGAATGGCGGCATCGAAACCGCCTTCGATCAGGTCGACGCGCCGGTCGTTGAAATCGAATTCCAGATCGATGTCAGGATAAAGCCGACGAAACTCCGGCAGGATAGGCAGGAGGAAACGATAGCCGATGGTCGGCAGCGTCACGCGCAGGCTGCCGCTTGGGGCGGCCTTGTTATCCTTGACGGCATCGTGGGTGTCGCGCAGGTCGGTGAGAATGGCGCTGTAGCGCTCAAACAGCATCGTGCCTTCGTCTGTCAACGTGACCTGCCGCGTCGTGCGGTTGAAGAGCCGTACGCCAAGCGAGGATTCCAGCCGTGCCACGCTTTTGCCGATGGCCGAGGGCGACAGGCCAAGGCTCTGCCCCGCCTTGGCAAAGTTCAGCCTTTCGGCAACGCGAACGAAGGCTTCTATCTCGCTGAGTTTATCCATGCTTCGCAAATTATAGAATTCTGGTCTGCAATGAAAGGACGAAGAGGCTGATTATCGAATTCCTGTCATCGGGTGCACATGGGCTTTGCGCGTTGATCGCGTCCGCATGTCCAAGCCTGGAGTTCTCATGACCGTCACACCTCAAACCCCATCGGCCAGCCGCAATTCGGTTCTGGCGGCCGTTTGCCTTGCCGCGTTGACCCTGCCTTTAAGCTTTTCGGCGGGCGCCGTGGCAACGCCCGCCATCGGCCAGGATCTCGGTGGATCACCGGCGGCGCTCACCTGGATCACCAATGCCTTCATGCTGACTTTCGGCAGCCTTTTGATGGCGGCCGGAGCTTTGGCCGACCGTTATGGCAGACGGCGGGTGTTTCTGATCGGCCTTGCCCTGTTCGTCGGTTTCTCATTGGCGCTTGGGCTGGCAGGTTCGGTCTGGCTGATCGATCTGCTGCGCGCCTGTCAGGGCGTGGGCGCCGCTGCGGCACTGGCCGGTGGAACGGCAGCACTTGCGCAGGAATTTGATGGTCATGCCAGAACGCGTGCTTTCGGCCTGCTCGGCACCACCTTCGGCGTCGGTCTTGCCTTCGGACCGTTATTGACGGGTTTGCTGATTGAAAGCATCGGCTGGCGGGCGATCTTTCTGGCAAGCGGTATCATCGGTCTCGTCGCCCTGATCCTCGGTCCGCCGCGCATGCGCGAAACGCGTGATCCCGACGCCGCGAAACTCGACTGGCTGGGAGCGGCAAGCTTCACCGTAATGCTGACGCTCTTCACCGTGGCGATGATTGAAATGTCGGCCCTCGGCACCACAGGCCTGATCGCGCTCGCTGCGGGATTTTTCTTGTCGCTTGCCGTCTTCATTGTAACGGAGATGCGCGTGGAAAGGCCGATGCTCGATCTCTCGCTTTTCCGGTATCCGCGTTTTGTCGGTGTACAATTGCTGCCGGTCGCCACCTGCGCCTGCTTTGTCGTTCTTCTCGTCATCATCCCGCTGCGGCTGATCGGCATCGCGCAGCTTGGCGCCATCGAGGCCGGTTTCATCATGCTGGGTCTGTCTGCACCGATGCTGGTGGTGCCCATTCTGGCAACCGTGCTGGCGCGGCATGTCGCGCCGGGCCTGATCTCCGGCATCGGGTTGATGGTCGCCGCGCTCGGTCTCGTCTGGCTCTCGGGTTTCACGGCTCAGGATGGCAGCCTCATCGTGCTGCCGATGCTGGTGATCGGTATCGGCGCGGGTTTGCCCTGGGGGCTGATGGACGGCCTTTCGATCAGCGTCGTGCCAGCGGAGCGGGCGGGCATGGCGACCGGCATCTTCAGCACGGTGCGTGTGGCTGGCGAGGGGATCGCGCTTGCCATCGTCAGCGCCGCCCTGTCGGCATTGATCGCCGCGTCGCTCGGCCAGTTCACACACCTATCGGGCAGCGTGCTTGGCAATACCGGGCAGCGTCTTGCCGTCGGCGATCTGGCCTCGGCTGCAGCGCTGTCACCTGATATCGATGTCCATCTTCTGCAGCAGGCTTATCAGGCGGCCTTTTCCACCCTTTGCTGGTGGCTGGCGGCAGCGACGGCGCTTTGCGCCATCACCATCATCGTGCTTCTTCCCAAGGCCGCTGTGGTCGCCGATCTCGAACCGGAGGATATCGACGCTGACGTCGTGGCGGATTGAGCCATTGCATGCTGGGGGCCGGGGAGACTTTACCCTGCCGGAACGGAGGCGAGAAATTGCCGGATGGTCTCAGCCAGCGCGTCCGGCGCCTCCAGCGGGATCATGTGTCCGGTCTGGTCTATCACCTTGAAGCTTGATCCGCTGATACCGTGGTAAAGCTCCTCGGTCTCGGCGCGGCTGCGAAGCCTGTCGTTTTCGCCAGCCACGACGAGACATGGACAGTGAATGTTAACAAGCGTTTCCTGTTCGTCGACGCGGTCGAGCAGGGATTGCTGGCGAAATACCTCGGCTCCCAGCCTTTGGCCCATCGCCTGGATGCGCTCGATGAGATCGCTGCGGCCGGCGTTGTCGGGGTGGAGTGATGAGGCAACGGCAGGCGCGCTCAATCCCTTGAAGGCGAGATTGGTCTTTTGCGTTGCGACGGAGGCCTTGCGCTGGCGCTGCACCTCCGTATCGCCCCTGGCCGATGTGGCGATCAGAACAAGGGCGCTTACACGCTCCGGCGCCTGCCGCACGATTTCGCGTGCCACATATCCGCCCATGGAAAAACCGACGAGAATGAAGCGCTCCGGCGCGTCGGCAAGGGTGCGTCGCGCCATCGCCTCGATCGAGCCGTCCTTTGACAGATCGGCATGCACGAAAGGACCGAATTCGCTGATGGCAGGCAGGACATCGCGCCAGAGATCGGCATCGAGCATGAAGCCGGGAACGAGAAGCATCGACATGAAATTTCGCCTTGAACATCGAATCTGCAATCTGCGCCACGTTAGCGCCGAGCCGATCCGATGACCATGTGCCATTGCGCTCGATTGACGAATCGAGAGCTGCCCGCCATCCTTTCTTCAGGCGTGGCCTGCGCCCAACCTCCTTGACCTTCCCCGGCATGGTCTTGAACGGAGGCAAAGGGACTTTTGTCTCAGGCCACCTGTCCATGGTCCGGTCGTTTCGGGCGGGTTGCTGGGGGACTGCGTCTGAGACGTGAAAGGCCCGACAATGACACAGAACGGAAATCTCAAACGCCGTGTGCGCGCCCGCGCCGCCAAAACCGGCGAATCCTACACCGCCGCTCTTCGCCACATCCGTCAGCCGTCGCCAACACCCGAGGCGCCTTCGTTGCGGCTTGCCGTAGCGCAGACGTCGCTGTTCAATTATCCCGGCGATCCCGCGCAGTTGCGGGAGAGCGGGGCGGAAATTCGCGCTCTGATGCGGGATGCACATCAGGCTGGCGCACGTCTCATCCATTTCCCGGAGGGGGCGACGTCTTCGCCCAACAAGCGGTTGATGTCGGCCAACGGCCCGAGGGAAATCGGTCCATCCGACTGGTCGCGCTGCGACTGGGTGACGCTGCGGGACGAGTTGCGGGCCATCAGCGCGTTTGCAAAGGACTTGCGCCTGTGGACGGTGCTCGGCTCCGTGCATGCGCTGACACCGCCGCATCGTCCGCACAACAGCCTCTACGTCATCTCCGATCGCGGTGAACTGGTGACCCGTTACGACGAGCGCATGCTGTCGAACACGAAGATCTCGTTTATGTATTCGCCCGGAAAAGGCCCGGTGACATTCGCTGTCGATGGCATCCGCTTTGGCTGCGCAATCGGCATGGAAACCCATTACGCTGAAGTCTTTGCCGAATATGAGCGTCTTGAGGTCGATTGCGTGCTGTTTTCGACCACCGGTGAAAGCCCATCGGCTGCCCCGGCCTTTGCGGCAGAGGTGCTGGGCCATGCCGCCAGCAATGCCTATTGGGTAAGCTATGCGGCCCATGCGCCGCAAAGTGTCACCGTTCCAGCCGGCATTGCATCGCCGGGTGGCCGCTGGGCAAGCCGCGCCCCGGCAGACGGCAAGGCATCGATCACCGTTACCGATATCCTCGTCGACAGGGACAATCCGGCACGGCCATGGCGCCGCAAGGCCCGCGCCGATCTCTACGCCGCACACCATGTGGAGAGCGATCCGCGAAGCGACAGCCGTGATACGTTCTGACATCTGAAACTCTGGCCAGCGGGCGTTCTGTCCGCTGGCTTCAGGGATGGGTGTTGCCACTGTGGGCAAGCGCCAGCGCCGCGCCGACACAACGTTGCTGGAAACCTTGATCGACGGGCATTCGGCTAATGAAGGTTCTGAACCATGCGGGTGCCACCAGTGCCTCCATAATGGCGGTATGATCCGGATTTTCCGGCAGTTCGCCGCGAAGCACGGCTTTATCGAGCATTACATAGGAACCGGAAAACCGTCCCTGCCAGAATTCGGCGAGCACGTGACCCACCACCTCGTCACCTTCCAGTGATGCGGCGAAAAACGCCTGTGCCAGTTTCTTCGTCCCTGGGTTAGCCAGCATGGCCACGATGCTGGCCAGATAGGCCTGAAGGTCGCTCCCGACTGATCCCGTGTCCGGTATGGGAACCAGATCGTTGGAAATGTCGTGCAGCATGTCACTGACAAGTTGCGGGCGGGTCGGCCAGCGACGGTAGATCGTCGCGTTGTCCACCGAGGCAATTGCGGCAACGGCGCGGTGGGTAAGGCCGCTATAGCCTTCCTCCTGCAGCAGACGCCGTACGGCATCCATCACCGCTTCGCGCACGCGTTCGCTGCGACCGCCACGCCGTTCCTGAACCCTGTCGAACGGCCCAATGTCCGACCCACTTGACCGCATCGCCTGTCACTCCTATTTCTTAATGCAGCAAATGCTGCGTTAAGGTAGATACCATGAAAATTCATTGCATTCAAACAGGCGATGTCCAGATCAAGAGCCGTCATCAGCTCGCCCGCTTTGCGGCCCGGCCGGCACGCGCCCTGGATGTCGTTGTCGATGGGAGTTGGTCGCCAAGATTGCCGATCGGTTGCTGGCTGATTGAGCATCCCGAAGGTCTTATCGTCGTCGATACCGGTGAAACGTCGCATGCGAATGATCCGGGTTATCAACCGTGGTGGCATCCCTTCATGCAGTTTTGCGAGCGCCGTTGGGTGCGACCGGAAGAAGAGGTTGGACCGCGGCTCCGCGCCATGGGTTTTGACCCGAAGGACGTGCGCTGGGTGGTGATGACCCACATGCATGGCGACCATGCTGGCGGCATAGGTCATTTTCCCAACAGCACTATATTGCTCAGCAAACCGGAGGCGCATGCGGCGCTGTCACGCACTGGCCCGCTCACCGGTTATCTCAACAAGCATTATCCTCAATGGCTGAAACCCACGGAGGTCGAGTTTACCGATGGTCCTTTTGAAAGTTTCGGCAGCAGTAAAACGCTGACGCGGGACGGCAAGGTTCATATCGTTCCGACCCCCGGACATACGCAAGGTCACATCTCTGTGGTCGTGGATACGGGCGATCAATGCGTGTTGATCGCAGGCGACGCGTCCTACAGCGAGAATGACATGATCGCCGGTCATGTCGACGGCGTCGCCTTCGATTCGGCCATCCACCACGATACCACGCGGCGAATGCGCGAACTTTGCCAGCGCAGGCGGACAATCACCCAATTTGCCCATGACCCGCAGAGTGCAGCCCGTCTCGCAGCCCTGCAGATCACCGAAATCCCGGTCTGATGTCGTTCCCCGCGGCGTAAACAGAGCTGTTGCAATTTCGTGTTTGCTGCAACCATGTGTGGATTCTTGCCTGGCGATTGCATAACGATAATGGCGGCGTCAATTGGGGCGCTGTTTTAGAAAATTACCGTGCGCCATGTGCCCACGGAGATATTCATTTTTGCCTGGGTTGCTCTCTGTTTCACAGTGGCGGCGCCGGGTGTATTGGGGGATTTCATGACGGACGTGGTTGAGGGTATTTCGCCGGCTCAATGGAAAAGACAGAGATGGCAGGTCATCAGAAATATGGCGCTGCTGGCTCTCGGCTTACAGTTGGTGAAAGTCGTAATCGTTGGCCGTTTTCCCGTTTCGGGTTGGGGCGCCTTTGTCGGCGAGCAATTGGGCGCTGCGCTTGCCTATTTCCTTTTTGGCCTGTTGGGCTTTTTCGTCTCCCGTCTTGTTCAGAGGGGACGTAACCCGTCGGCAGGGCTTTACACCGGCTCGATCATGATTGTCATCTTTGGCATTCTTGCATTCATTGCCGAGATGAAACACTAGGATCAGGCGTTCCTGTTTTTCGCACCTGCATCCACAAGGTCACGAACGCTCGCCGGTGATCGGCGCACGGCTGGCGATCATGGGGATCAGCCGGTCGTTGAGCATCTTCTGCATGTCGGTCTCCGTCAGGGTCTTGCCGTTGTTCAGCCGTTTGAATTCGGTCACGTCTTCGGCGAGGCCGATCTGCAATTGCGCCAGGCGTCTGGCCTCCTCGGCGGTCATGTTGGAGGGGTATCTGATGAAGCCGAGTTCCGTCATCAATTCGCGTGAACGGGTGAAGGTGCGGTTCAGATCGAAGCTTTCGGATTTCACCCTTTTCCGGTCGGTCTGAGCCACCTGTCGCCATGCGGTGACCTTTTCCCAGTCCTGATCGGACAGCCGGCTGCGGTGCTGGAAAAGATCCGCTTTTGCAAAGCCTTGCGGGTCGTTGGCATACTGGTTCTGCAGCTCGGAGAGCGTGCTTTCGTCAGTGTTCGGCTCACCGGACTGGCGCACGGTCCTGTGGTAGTCTCTGAGGGCGCGCATGCCCGATGGACCGATGGTTGACTGGGTCTTGACGGGCATGGTCATCGGGTCGAACGCGGGGTCGGACTTCACCTGCGCCTGCGCCCACTGCTGGGCATCGTCCCGTGCGGCATCGATCGCGCGCTTCTGCGCAGTGAAATGGGCGTCCAGCACGTTCCTCGTCGCGGCGCGTTCATCGGGATCGGTAATTGCAGCCAGTTTCCGTTCGATCTCGCTCAGACCCCGCGGGCTGTAATTGGCCAGTTTCATGGTGTCGGGATCGACAGTTCCGGCTGTGCGGATGCCAAGCAGTCGGGCCGGGTCCTCAGCCGTGACCTCAATTCTTCCGGCCCGCGCGTGATTGCTGCCAAGCACCAGAATCCTGCCATTGGCATCATGGCCCTGAAACAGACCGACATCGGCCATGTCGTTGTCGCGGTTGAAAACGACGATATCGCCGGGGCGAGGCGCATCGGTGGCCGTGCCGAAATGGAGATAGGAGCGGGGCTCCCGATTGTGCCCTGGCGTGACACCCTGGCGGTCAAGCACATCGTTGAGAACGTCTCTGGACCAAAGGCCGACCGAGGGGTCGACAGTCGTTCCGGCGGCGTTTTTCAGAAAACCGGTCACCGCCGTTTCCGTGTCGCCGTTCATCATGCCCGAGGGGCCGCGCGGCAGCGCTGGAAGTCGACCGAAGGGGGCATTTTGCGGGCCTGTTATGGCCGACGCGGCAAAGGTTCGGTAATCCTGCGGCAACAGGGCTGCGCGGGCACGGGTGGGGCCGGGTCCAGGCCCGGCGTCCGGGCTGGCACTCCCGGCCACAAGGTCTCGTCGCGGTCCGGCCGGGCGCCCGTCATCATAGGTCGGGATGGAGAGGCTGCCGGTAATCTCGCTCAGATTGCGGTTTGCTCTGGCCTGAAGAACGGGGCCTGCGAGCGCCGTTTCCAGCTCCTTGCGGTCGGCGTCTGAAAGCTGTCCGCGCCGTTCTGCCATGTAGTCGTCGGCAGCCAGCGCGTCCCTGCCGGCAATATCGACGACGATGTCTTTCGTCACGCCCGAAACATAGTGCTGTTTGCGCTCTGCCAGCACATCGGCGCTCCAGCCGTGCATATAGCCCTGTTCATCCAGCTCAGTCAGGCCGCCTTCTATGGCGGCGTCAACCTTTGCCGGATCGTTGTAGGTCGCCAGTGCATCGCTGGCATAACCGGCGATACGGCGGTTGGAGGTCTCCGTGAACCAGGCCTTGCGCTGCTCGGCAACGTGGCTGATTGCGCTGTCCAGCAGGCCGGTCATCGCCTCGCGGGAGCTGTGGTCGTAAAGTTTTGCGGCGCCCGGCGTCAGCCCTCTGGCAAATTCCATGCGCTTTTGCCCGGCCTGCCGTTCGAAAGCGGCACGCGCGTCGAGCGCAGTTTTGCCCGAGAGTTTCAGGAAGCCGTTTTCGCCGTAAAGCGCGTTGCGTTGCCAGTCTGCGTAACGTGTGCCTGCATCCTTGGCGCTGTTGGCGTCATCCAGTTCCAGCACGCGCACCATGGCGTCACTAGCGGTTTCGAGCCCTCTGGCCAGCACCTGCATGCCGCGGCCAACACCGGCGCCAAAGGCTTCCGCGTCGGCGCGCACGCTCAACCCCTCGGTATATTCGGGGCGCAGGGCGACATGCTGCTGGGTATCCTGATAACGTGGAACGGTCGGCATGTTGAACCTCTTCAGATATAACCCAGTTTATTGGCCTGCGCGTAGGCGTTGCTACCGCCGCCGAGAATGGTGCCGATGGAACTCAGATAACCGCTCTTTGTCGCGGCGTCGGCGCGCATGCGGTCCAGTGTGGCGCTGGCGCGCTGGTTGGTGGCCTGCACCTTGTAACCATAGGCTTCACGGTAGGCGTTGGTCTTGATGTTCAGCGCATCCATCTCTCCCATACGGGCCGTGTCGACGATGGTGTCGAGTGGCGATCCAAAGGAAAGGTCGAGCCCGTTCGCGGCCATGGCGGCACGCTGGCGGCCCTGCAGATCGGCGGTCTGCATGCGCTTTTGCTGCTCTTCCTGCTTGCCGCGCTCGATGGCGTCTTTCGCCTGCCGGTCGGCAATCTGCGCATTCATGGTCGCGACCTCGGCGTTATAGCGGTTGGCCGCCGCAGTTGCTTTTGCTTCCTGCACCTGTCCCGCCGCGCCCAGCAGGGTTGAACCCAGCGTCAACGCAATTCCCAAATCACACATCGGTCGCCCTCATTTCGAAAAGCCGGAAGGAATGCCCGTTGATATCCACGGGGTCGAACAGCCGAAAACCCAGCCATTCGAGCCAGCGAACGGAAACCGTGTTGCGGGCATCCACAAAGTTTCTGAGCACGGAATAACGCTGCAACAGTTGCTGCGGCCAATGGCTGGATATGCGAAGAAACACCCGAAAATTCTGCTCCACCGCGTCGGTGCCCAAAAGCCAGGGGGCGCCAACGCCGGTGAGGACGTTGATGTCGCCAACGCCCCACATCAGTTCCGGGCGGCCATTGAAGATGGCCGTCCAGCAGCAGGATGACTTGCGATAGGAATAGGAAAGTGCCGCAAGCGGTGTGCGACCGGACGCGGCGAACACCTCTTGGCGGTCCGCAGCCCGCATGCGCGATGCAATGGCGCGGATGTGGCTGGGGCAGGCCGGTACGATGTTGAGATCAGCGGCCAAGGGTGACATCCGGCATGATGGCGAGGATGGTCATGGGCAGCGGATCGAACTGCTTTACCCACATGCTGCCGCTTTCCGTCCAGTCCCAGTTGGGGGTGATCCTGAGGTCGCCGGTGTAGAGCCTGATAGCCTCGTTCCAGGCCTCGTCGCGGCGCTGCTTGTATTCCACCAGCGTGTCGTCATCGCGCCCGCCATCATTGGGGCCAACGAAGATGCCGCGCGTGCTTTCCACTCTCAGCGTCACTTCGCTGATGGATTTTGCCCGGCCCTGAACGGTGCCCAGCCCCTGAATCTGGCCGAGATCGAGGTCCAGCGTCTGGATGGTCGCCGTCATCGGCAGACCGATATGGATCTTGGCGGCGGTGTTCTGCAGCGTCACAGCGCCGCCCGCGACCTTCAGATTGCGCACCACATTGCCATCGGCCAACGCCACCACATCCTGCCCCTCCAGATGATTGAGGCCGGTGATGGTGGAGGCGGGCGGGCCGTTATAGGTCAGGCCGCTATCGACGAAAAATGCATCCGCAACGGTGGCGAAGGAGCGGCTGTGCAGGCGCTCGATATAGCGTTTCGTCTCGCCGTTGATCGTGCGGCGTACGATGAAATAGGCGACGTCTTCGCCGTTTTCCTCGATCACCGTCACGTCTTCGAAATGCGCGTCGCCATCAGGGCCGCTTTCATGGCGGGTCCAGCCCCAGACATCCTGTTCCTTCATGTAGGTCAGCGACACCAGCGCGCCGTTATCGAGTACGACCCAGACGATGGAGTCAGGCGCCTGCGAATAATCCCAGGCGGCAATTTCGCGGTCCTTGAAGAGATGCCGTGCAAGAACCGTCAGGTCTTTGCCGACATAGCTGTCCTGCGTGTAATCATAGGAGAAATCGCGGATCACGCCGCCAAGCCGCTGGGCAAACAGCACCGTGTTGCCAACCACAATCGGCTGCACCTTCGCCGCGCCGCGATAACCCTGGTTGTCGAGTTTCAGGGCAGAGGGTGAAATGGCGTCGGAGGTCGAACCGCCGGTGACGATCCATTCCGACCCGGAGGTCAGAAGCAGAAGACCCCGCACGGAAATCATCGAACGGATTTCATTCACCTGCCGGGCGCGGATACGGAACGTCACCGCGTCACTTGCCTTGGCAGGCGAGGAAACACCAAAATTCTCGTAATTGGCAGACTGGCTCAACCACACCGCCTGCGGGTCGTCCTCGGTCGAGGCGAAGGCCAGCCGCTGTTCGATGAAGGTTACGCAGCGCGGATAGCTGCCAGCGGCGTTAAAGGGGTTGCGGCCGGTTTGCGGTGTGTCGGCAAGGTCGGGCGTGATGTTCTCGTCATCGAAGGACAGGCCCGTCGTGCCGCCTATATAGCCGTAAATCCCGTTGTCTTCGCGGTAGACGATGTAGCGCACGGCGCCTGCCACGCCGTTCCACGTCACGCGGTTGATGCCGCCTTGAATGGCAAGGTCGTTCACCACGCCGCCACTGTTGGATGGCAGGCTTTCTTCGCCGCTCTCCGCCACGGCTGAAACAACGTAGTTATAGACGGTTGCCACATAACCGGCCTTGCCGGCCGTATCGCCCGGCTTGTTGACGGAGGTCAGAACCGGGGAGGCGATCTTCGGCTGAAAACTGACATTGCTCAGCGTCCAGTTGTCATCGGCAAGCCGCCCGAGTTTCCTGACCGGATGGGCCACATGGCAAAGATAGAGAACGTCCGCTTCCTGCACGAACACCAGATCGGCCACCTGTGCGGCCGTATAGGTCGTGGCAATTTCATAGGCGGCTTCGCCTTTCACGATCAGCCCGCCGTCGCGGAAAATCCTGATGTAGTTGTGGCCGAATTCCAGCACATAGGTCTGCTCGGTGTTGAACTGGAATTTTATCAGCCGGGCACGGCTGGCGCTGTCCTTGATTTCATGCACGAACTCCAGCCCGGCCCGGTTCGAGACCCCGCCATGCGGGTGAATGAACACGTTGAGCGCGGTGCGCATGCCACTGCCATATTTGGCGAGATCGATGCGGGCGCCAAGGGCAGGGGAAAGCTCGCCTGCGGTAAAGGAGGGCTGGTAGGCGCGAAATTCAGCCATGGTCACGCACCGCGATGAAATCGGTCACGATGTCGGAGGTGTGCCGCGTCTCGCTGGCATCGGCCTGTTCGGCGCTCGCCTGCGCGCTGGTTGCCACCTTCAACGCATCGGCACGAATTTTCGGGTCGCGCGTCAAGGGCATAGCAAGACGAACGGCCAGATGCCAGGACAGCGCCTCGATGAACAGCGGTGAATATTTGGTGGGGTCGGTCAGCCGTGCCGTGTAGCGAAGCACGCAGGGGGAGAGATTGCCATAAAGCGTCTGCCCCTCGATTTCATAAGGATGCTTCAGCTCCTGTCCCACCGTGTCACGGTCCTGACTGTACTCCTTCAGCGCGTCGCCATCCCCGGCATAAACCGGCCTGATCCAGCGCACCTGCAGGCAATCGGAGGGCAGGGTGTAGGCGTAACGCCAGGCACCCGGCTTGTCATTGTCGACCTCCGCCAGAAACTGCGTCCTCCTCGCCGCCGTCCAGGGATAGGACTGCAGCAGGACATCGCGCGTGTGAGCATAGAACTGATTGCAAGCACGCGCCTCGGCGCTCTTTTCCGTCAGATCGGTGATGTTGGACTTGCCGACATTGGAAAGGGCAAGATTGCAGATAGAAACGACCGAAGCCATGAACCAACCTTTCGTGTTGGCTCCTGGATAGGGCGGAAATGGTTGTCAGGCTGGCATGGGTAAAGCGATATCCCGCCCACGTGGCGGTGGTGCCTGCCGTCAGCGCTCGCGCAGGGTCACGCCGTAGGTTTCGAGTGCGCTCGCCATGCGCTCGTCTTCCG
The DNA here is from genome assembly GCA_025559845.1 of Agrobacterium tumefaciens. Classification (NCBI taxonomy): domain Bacteria; kingdom Pseudomonadati; phylum Pseudomonadota; class Alphaproteobacteria; order Hyphomicrobiales; family Rhizobiaceae; genus Agrobacterium; species Agrobacterium tumefaciens. The sequence continues at coordinate 1,473,370 of CP048469.1, read as the reverse complement.
TGCGCTCGGGAAAGAGCGTGTAGCTCGGGGCCCAGATTCTCGAGATGCGGTCGATCTTGATGGCGATGATGTGGCGGATGGGGAAGTCGGTTCCTGCCATCTGCAGAAGTCTTTCGCCGAAGACCGGAAAGTCCTGTTCGTCGGGTTCGATAATCCGGGCGGTGCCGACGATCTTGAAGCCGCGTTGGCGAAAGACGTCGATGAAGCTGACGCAGGCTCTGGGCTGGGCGCGCAGGTTGCGGACGGTGTTGGCGGAGGCGATATCGGCCACGACGATATGGTCGTCGCCGTGCGACGCGAAGATCTCCTTCGGGCTCACATTCGGCGTTCCCTCGGCATCGACGCTCGCCAGCCAGCACAGTACGGAATTTTCGATATCGGTCCTGATGGCGTCGTTGATCCTGGCGTTCATGCGTGTCTCGCTTTGTTCGTCCTTGCCCTGTTATCGGACGTTCAAACCCAGTTCGGCAAGCAGCATTCCGGCCTGTTCGCGCGAGATCGTCGCGCCCTTGAACTTTTTCGCGTCGATCAGGCGCAGACCGCCGAGATCGGCGCCGCGCAGATCGGCGTCTTCGAAGCGGGCATCCACCACATTGGCTTCGCGCAGGCTGCATCGATCGAACACCGCTGCCCTGAAATCGCATCTGGCAAGATCGGCCATGCTGAAATCCACGCCCTCGATGCGCGCCTTGCGGAACGAAAGACCGGGCAGGCGGGCGGCGGAGAGCAGCGTGTCCTTGAAGCTGATGCCCATGGCACGCAGGCGTGTCAGGTTGGCGCCGGTCAGCTTGCAGCCGGTAAAGGCGGTGTCGTTGACGCGGGCCTCCACGAAAGACGCGTTGTTGAAATCGCAGCCCTGAAACGTGACTTCGGGCAGGTCCGCACCGGAGAAATCGGCAAAGGGACCACGGCAGGCGGTGAATTTTGCGCCTTCAAGGTTGGCGCCGCGCAGATCGGTGCGGCCGAAGCGGCACTTTTCGAAGATCCAGCCTTCGAATTCAAGACCGGCAAGATCGGCTTCCTCGAAATCGCAATCGACCAGATGCACGGGCAGGGATGGCTGTCCCAGTTCGGTGACATCAGCGCGTGAAAGTCTGCGTCCTTCGATTGTCCGGGCGGTTTTGTCGGCCATGTCTGCACTCCTGCCAGTCTTGATCTTCGTCATCTATGCCGACCGGCCCCGCGCTGATTGCTCAGAAACGGGCCGGTCATTCACGGGGTATCAAACAGTCGCGGAGGGATCAAACGGAGCTCAGCTCTTTTTGACGCGCCGCCTGATGCGTCTCTTCCTCCATCAGATCCGCCTCGTCATCGTCCACCGGCCGCCTGGTCCTGAACAGTTTCAGCACGAAGACGAAGAAGGCCGGAACGAAGAACACCGCAAGGACGGTGGCCGAGATCATGCCGCCCAGAACCGCCGTACCGATGGCGTTCTGGCTGGCGGCGCTGGCGCCGGAGGCGATGACCAGCGGCACCACGCCCAGCGTGAAGGCAAGCGAGGTCATGATGATCGGGCGGAAGCGAAGCTTTGCCGCATCGATCGCCGATTCCAGCAGCGGTTTGCCTTCGGCATAATAGTCCTTGGCAAATTCGATGATCAGGATCGCGTTCTTGGCAGAGAGACCGATGATGGCGATCAGGCCCACCTTGAAGTAGATGTCGTTGGGCATGCCCGCGACCATGACCGCCAGCACGGAGCCGATGATGCCGAGCGGCACCACGAGCATGACCGAGAGCGGGATGGACCAGCTTTCGTAGAGACCGGCCAGAAGCAGGAACACGAACAGAAGGCTGATGCCGAACAGGAACGGCGCCTGCGAACCGGACTTGATCTCTTCCAGAGACTGCCCCGTCCATTCAAAGCCGATGCCTTCGGGCATTTCGCCCGCCAGACGTTCCATTTCCGCCATGGCCACACCGGAGGAATTGCCGGCCGCCGGTTCGCCGGAAATACGCACGGTCGGATAACCGTTGTAACCGACGATCTGCGGCGAGCCCTTCTGCCATTGTGCAATGGCAAAGGAAGACAGCGGAACCATGCCGCCGCTGGCATTGCGCACGTTCAGCTTCAGCAGGTCTTCCACCTGCAGGCGGTTACGGTCCTGCGCCTGCACGATCACGCGCTGCATGCGGCCCGAATTCGGGAAGTCGTTGATGTAGGACGAACCGAGATTGGCGGTGATGGTGTTGTTGATATCGGCAAAGGTCACACCAAAGGTGTTGGCCTTTTCACGGTCGATTACCAGCAGCACCTGCGCGGCATCCGGCAGGCCTTCCACACGCATGCCTGCAAGAACCGGGCTCTGGCTGGCCTTGGCCATCAGGTCGGCGGCAGCCGCCGTCAGCGCAGCCTGGCCAACGCCGTTGCGGTCCTGCAGACGGAAGGCGAAACCGCCGGTGGCGCCGAAGCCTTCGATGGCCGGTGGCGACAGCGCGAAGCTGGTTGCATCCTTCAGGCCAAACAGGGCCATGTTGACACGGTCGGCAATGTCCTGCGCGGAGTTACCTTCGCCACGTTCGCTCCAGTCCTTCAGCGTCACGAACATCAGGGCGGCATTGGCGCCGCTACCGGAGAAGCTGAAGCCCTGAATGGCAACGATATCCTTCACCGCCGGCTCGGAGCGGAAGATCGCCTCGATCTGTTCCACCGATGCCAGCGTGCGGTTGGCGCTCGCCTCCGGCGGGCCCTGGATATCGACCAGCAGATTGCCCTGGTCTTCGGCCGGAACGAAGGACGACGGCAGGTTGATGAAGAGGTAGCCGAGACCGACGACGAGGGCGAGGTAGATCACCATCATCCGGCCGGCACGTTTCGCCATGCCGTTGGTCACGCTGACATAGCGGTTGGTCAGCCGGTCAAAATTGCGGTTGAACCAGCCGGCCGGGCCTTTCTTCTCATGGTGGCCCTTCTTGATGGGTTTCAGGAAGGTTGCGCAGAGCGCCGGTGTCAGAGACAGCGCCAGGAAGGCGGAGAAGGTAATCGAAACCACCATCGTCAGCGAGAACTGGCGATAGATGATGCCGGTTGAGCCGGGGAAGAACGCCATGGGAATGAACACGCAGGAAAGAACCAGCGTGATGCCCAGAATGGCGCCGGTGATCTGCTTCATGGCCTTGCGGGTGGCAGCCTTCGGCGAAAGGCCTTCCTCGGCCATGATGCGCTCGACGTTTTCGACCACGACGATGGCGTCATCGACGAGAATGCCGATCGCCAGCACCATGGCGAACATGGTCAGCACGTTGATGGAGAAGCCTGTGGCAAACATCACCGCCACGGTGCCCAGCAGCGCCACCGGCACAACAAGGGTCGGAATGACCGTGTAGCGGAAGTTCTGCAGGAACACGAACATCACCACGAAGACCAGCACAACGGCTTCGATCAACGTGTGCAGCACCTTTTCGATGGAGGCCGAAACGAAGGGGCTGGTATCGTAAGGCGTGTCATAAACGACGCCCGTGGGGAAGAAGCCGGAGAGTTCGTCCAGCTTTGCCTTGACGGCGTTGGAGGTGGCAACGGCGTTACCCGTGGAGGAAAGCTGGATGCCGACTGCCGCACTCGGCTGGCCGTTCAGGCGGCTGGAGAAGTTGTAGTTTTCCGCACCGAGTTCGATGCGTGCCACGTCCTTCAGCAGCACGGTGCTGCCATCCGGGTTGGCGCGCAGAATGATCTCTCCGAATGCCTTGGGATCGGAAAGCTGGCCCTGCACCAGAACGGTGGCAGTCAGGTCCTGGGACACGGGGTTGGGGGCAGCACCGATCTGGCCGGCGGCAACCTGCGCGTTCTGCGCGGTGATGGCGGCATTGACGTCTGCTGCCGTCATGTTCAGGCCAACCAGCTTGTCCGGATCGATCCAGACGCGCATGGCGCGCTGGGCGGCAAAAAGCTGCGCACGGCCCACGCCGTCAATACGGCGCAGTTCACCCAGCACGTTGCGGTTCAGGTAATCGCCCAGCGCCACTTCGTCCATGCGGCCATCGGTGGAGGTCAGCGTCACCATCATCAGAAAGCCCGATGCGGCCTCTTCAACCGTCACGCCTTGCGAGGTCACGGCCGAGGGCAGGCGGGATTCCACGCGACGGATAGCGTTCTGCACGTCCACCGACGCCTGGTCGATATCCGTGCCCGCCTCGAAGGTGGCGTTGATGCTGACGGAGCCGGAGGTATCCGAGGTGGACTCGAAATACATCATGCCGGAGACGCCATTCAGCTCTTCTTCGATCAGGCGCGTCACACCCTGATAGATTTCCTGCGGCGAGGCGCCGGGGTAGGCGGTGGAAATGGTCAACTGCGGCGGCGCAACCTTGGGGTATTGCGCAATCGGCAGAAAGGGCAGGGCAATGATGCCCGCGATGGAAATGAACAGGGCGAAGACCCAGGCAAGGATCGGCCTGCTGATAAAGAACTGTGCCATAGTTTTTCCTTACTGGCCCGTCGTCGCGGCAGCGCCGTTACCGGCGGCCTGCTCGCTGGCTTTCTGCGGGGTGGGCGCCCAGGGTTCAGGCGCCACCTTGGCGTCCGGCTGCACCTTCTGCACACCGTCCACCACGAGTTTTTCGCCTTGCTTCAGGCCGCTTTCGACCACCCATTCCTGGCCAAGCGCCTGGCCGAGTTCGACCTCGCGCAGCTTTGCAATGTTGTCGGCATCCACCACATAGACCTGGGCTCGGCCATCCTGCGTGCGGGTTACGGCGCGTTGCGGCACGGTAATCGCATCCTGGCGCACCGCCTGTTCGATCTTCACGCGCACATACATGCCGGGCAGCAGGTCGCCGCCGGTGTTGGGAAACTCGGCGCGCAGCGTCACCTGACCGGTGGTGGAATCCACATTGGCGCTGGAAAACAGAAGCTTGCCCTTTTCGCGGTAGACATCACCATTGTCGAACACCAGTTCAACGCTGGCCTGACCGGGGGCAGGGCTCTGCAGCCTGCCTTCGTTCACGGCGCGGCGCAGCGCCAGCAGATCCTGCGCGGACTGGGTGAAGTCGGCATAGACAGGGTCGATCTGCTGGATCAGCGCAAGGCTCGATGTGCCGTCAGCCGTGACGAGCGCACCTTCGGTCACCAGCGCACCGCCGATGATGCCGGTGATCGGCGCGCGGACCTCGGTGTATTCAAGATTGATGCGGGCTTCTTCCAGCGCGGCCTGCTGCAGAGCCACATCTGCCTCCGCCTGCGCCAGATTGACGGAAGCCGTGTCATATTCGACGCCGGTTGCGACATTGCGTTCGCGCAGCGTCTTCTGGCGGTCAAGCTGCACCTTGGCGTTGTCGCGGGTCGCTTCCGCCCGGCGCAGGGCCGCTTCGGCGCTGGCCACACGCACGCGAAACAGTTTCGGGTCTATGCGGTAGAGCACGTCACCCTGCTGCACCAGAGCACCCTGCTCGAAAACGCGCTCCTGCAGGATGCCGGAAACGCGGGCGCGAACTTCGGAAACGCGGGTTGCCGCAACGCGGCCCGGCAATTCGCTGACCACGGGAATGGCATGCGCCTTGAGGTCTATCACGCCAACGGCGGCGGGCGGCATGGCGGGCATGCCTTCCTGGGCGCGTGCGCCGGTGGTTGCGCCCATGGCGGTCAGGGTCAGAAGCGAGGTGGCAATAAGGCACGCCTTCAGGCGCGGCAGTGTTCTGCTGCGTTGCATGGTGGTTCTCTCAATGTTGGGGTCAGGCCATCAGGCCATTTCAGCCGTCAGGCCGGGATTTCAGGTCTTGTCGGGAAAGGATGTGTAGATCGTTCGCACACCTTCAAGAATGCTTGTCCGCTCTTCGTCGCTCCATTGGTGGAAGCCAAAAAATTCGGTGACACAGAAGCCGCACAAGGCTAGGTAAGCCATCAGCGCCGCCTTGGGTTTCGGGCCTTTGCTGATTGCGTCAAGGTCGGTCTGGGTCCACTCGCGCATCTGCTGCTGGATCTTTTCTTCCGATGACATCGAGGCGCTGATGGCAATGGCAACAGCCCGCTCCACATCATCCACCACACGCTCGGCCGCGGTAATGCGGCCGTAAAGCTCGGGGTGAGGGGTGTCCTTCGCCGCAGCCACCAGCTCCGCCTGACGCTCCAGTTCCTGGTGCATCCGGCGGTCGATCAAGGCTTCCAGCAGGGCGCTCTTGGACTTGTGGTCGTAGACGACGGTGGACTTGCTGACACCAGCCTCCTGCGCCACGGCATCGATGGAAAGCCCGGCAGCACCCAGCTTCACCACCACCCGCTCGGCAGCATCCAGAATGTCATCCTTCATGATCTTGCGAATACGGCCCACGTCACTCTCCAAATCAGAACACACCCCGTTCTAAACGAAATCATCAGGCATGTTCCATCTGTTCGCACTTTCGCATCTTCCACAGACAAACCAAAACACGGATCACCCGGAATCGCTCAAGTCGCGAGATTATTTACGAACGATCGTATTTAAATGCAATAAAAAACGACCGTTCGTATAAAAATAATGGTTTTGGGGTGGGGGGATGTGTTCGCAGTGTTGTGGTGATGAGAGTTGTTTGAGTGCGACAGAGAACGGTGCTTTGGGCTTGGAGGAACATACCCAGAGTGCGTGCTGATTAGATGAGGCTTTTAGCGGTGAGACAGACCGATAGGCATTCCAGACTGGTTCGTAGTGAGCAGACGAAACACGAGGTTCCGTTCCATCTGTGGGGTTGAACGGTAATTCTGGAGCTGTCCAGCATATAGTGATTGCATATTATCGGTTGAACGCCAAAGTTGATCTTCAACCAGTCAGCCAGCGATTCTGGTACTCTTAATGTCTCTCATGCAGTAGAAGAACTTTGTAGGTCCTGCTTGTTACAACGAATTAAGATTTGGATGATGTCTCGGCACTGGTTCTGGTCATCCAGAGACTATTTCAGCCGTTCGATATTCCGCTTCGAAGCCGCTATCTATAAGCGAATTGATGCTGCTGGAAGAGCCAAGTCAGATCTTCTGATACTGCGAAAAGTTTTCTGGCTAAGTACGTCAGGTCTGTTTTGGTTGCTGGTATCTCTGGCTGTTCTCTACCTCTTGGAGGAAGTCCTATGTAGAGGGCTTGAGATTTTAAAGCCGATACCTTCTTCTGAATTAGATTATTATTTGGATCAGCTTAGGCTATACGCCCAGATTCTCGCGTCCATATTCTCAATATATTTCGCTACCATTGGGATCATACTCAGTTCTGGTCACTCGAAACTTAGAAGGGATATTGTCTGGCTTTTGACATCGGAGCAGGTCGGGAGCAACTACTCTAAATCCCTAGTCTTTTCCGCGTCGTTTTGCGTCGCAGCTACTGCGTTACCGATGCTGGGTCTCGATCCGGGATACCTAGTTTACTGTGCAGCCACTATCTTAACCTTAGCAACATCGTTGACGTTGTTCCCTCTTGGGCAGCGCCTTTTTAATTTCTTTGATTTGAATCCGCTTATTCGAAGTGAGATACTGCCGCGTATATCTAAACACATAGCCGCCGCGTCGAACCCTAGGATCTCGAAGTCACTTGCTAATCATCACTCCCTGCAGGCCAGGCGCTTGTTTGAGCAGATGACTTACATCGATGACCGCATCACGTCAGACGTTAGCGGGTGGGATGCCTCCCTACCAAACCTCACCGAAGACTACACTGAGCTCCTTATTCACTACTTGGAGAAGAAGCCGCAGATCGATCCAAAAAGCTACTGGTTCCCTCGCAGGCAGCGCCATAGGCAATGGTTCTACGCTGGGGACACTGTCACTACTATGGCGCTTTGCACAAGTAGTCAGCTCACACCGGAGGAAGAAGCTGATCTCGATTGGTTGGAGAAAGAGATCATAGGCCGTCTAAAGAACCACGTTGAGCTCGCTGTTGAGGCCCGGAAGTATAATTTAGCTCTGAAGTTACTGGGACGGCTGTCTTCGCGTATCGCGGTTTACGCGAAAGGTTTTCACTTCGAAATTGGAATGAACGAAATCAAGGAGCTTCGCAACATAATCGAGCGGAGTCTTTTGGATACCTCTTCCGCGAGCCTTTCGAATAGGAAATCACTGATCTATCTGTGCGACACTTGGGCAGCATTGGGTGGCTCTCTATGCCTAGAATCGATGAGGCGTATGCTCACTTTTGAGCAGGAACTTGTTGATTTTTTCGAAGCAAATGAATGGACGACGGATACGACGCGGCAACTACCGGCGTTCTTACAAGCCGAAGTCTCCTTCATAAGCCGCAGGATCAAATTCGAAATAGACGTCGAAGGACAGCGACTTTCTCAACCAAAGTACCTTAAGCAGTTGGTTGTCCAACGACTTCTAAGGACATACTCGAAGATCCTGCCAGAAGCTTCCGAATTTCATCAAAAGGAAGTTCCCGACTTCGCCAGAGGTCTGATCAAGTCAGGATTGATAGAAGAAGCGACGCAAGTGCTTCTTGCAAATCTTCATTCCTATTGGAAGTTTCCGCAATGGCTGGAGCAGATATCTGGCCTCCTGAATCGGTATACTGAATACGAACATTACTCAGAAGAGCAATATAAGCTGGAGCGACCGGATGTGTTGGCTATGGCGTCCTCTTACGCCACCGCCAAAGATGAAGTTACTGCCTTGCTCTCTGGTCCGGAAATCGTGCAGCATCTGATGAGCTATTCGCACGACGACGATCTTCCTGATCAGTTCGGACATGCTTACTATACATTAGCTGAAGAATGCATCCTTGCATTGCAGGAAAATAATGCGGAAAATCTTAAGCGATTAGTGCAGGTGTTCATTCCGCTCGCTATTCTTGCCGCTGACCACAAATTTGTTCAGCCAGATTCAACTATTTCTACAGAGTTCCGTCTCCACCTAATATCGACAGTATTGCAGGATCTTGCATCTGTGGTGGGTTACTCCATCATCTATAGTGAGTACTACGGAAATCCCGATCTTCAATTGATAAGCAGGACGTGCTTTCGGCACTACGTCAGTCGAGTGGCGGACAAGAAAGCCTACCTAACGAGAATGCTACGTCTATCTGACACAAATAGTTTCAGCTGGGGCGCGTCGCCACGGAACATTATCAGAATTGAGTGGCGTATGGCCTTTGAGCGTCAGGCTAGACAAGATGGCTACTTCGATAGAATGGGCTTTGAACGTGGTAGGGCGCATACAAGCGACATCATCAATGAATTCTTGAGCTTCCACTCAGAGGCATCTGATCTGTTTTTTGCGCTAGAGGTACTTCCTGCCCTAGGAAAAGTGGATTTTAAGATCGACTGGAGAATCACTCACTTGGCTAAGAAGTTGAGCCGAAAGACAAATGGTGAGGGGGAAGCAGAATGAAGTTTGTTAGATCGATGCCGATCCAAACCCAATTCTACCATCAGGAGATGAACTGGTTAGAGGAGCTGATCTTTGGTCGTAGCAGGCGCGACAAAGGCCTAAATCGACATCTGTTCACACAAGACTTTGTCAATCTATTCCACCACCGCATGCATGGTTCAGCGAGCCCGCTTAAACTTGAGACAAGTAACAACGACCTTGCAGATCGTCTGCTGGCCAACATCGCTACCCGTCATCGCGGAGGACAAACTGAACGTCTTGTAGAGCTAGTTGAAGACATCGCTCAATTGATGATGTTTCACGGGAAGGCGTTGTACTTCATTAGGGATCACGATGCAGATGACGCTTTTGATCTAATATCTCTTGGGTCAGAGCGAGTGTTCAGTCTTTACAAATCCTTTGTGCAGTACGTGCCTAGCAGGGTCGAGCGCCAAGAGGATGGAGCAGAGCGCAAGCTGGAACGTGAACTTCGATTACTGGACAGGCGGAGAATCTTGCTCTTTAAATGGCCAACGGCAATCCGCCGGATGATATCAGCTCAGAACAAGATCTTTGGAACGCTAGACAGGTACGACGGCTCTCTTGCCTTGGCATTACAGCCTCAAGCAACCCATGAGAATCCGAACCCTCACACTTATTTCAACTTTACTCAATGGCGCGAGGCACATGACATGGCTTTCTACCGAGCCACGCGTGCGACGGGTTGGAACGGTAGAAAGTATGACTCGGAGAAGCGATCGGATTTCTTCGATTGCCATCGTCTTATCAGGTTCCGACGTGTCCAGGTGATTTTCAGGGACTCCATCCTTAAGCAGTTAAGCCGAGAACTGACTAGGATTGGGAAAGTCTATGGAGGTTCATTCTCACTCAGTATAGAAGCTTCCGAGGAGATTGTATCCATCAATCAACTGAATGAACTGGAGGGTAGGCTGCGTAATGAGCAGGTCGGCTTTAAGGAAGTTATCGATTTCTGTTATCAATGCTGACCACGACTACCGCACCACCGGCACCTCAAGCCCGGATTTCACCCGGTCCATTGCCACGAAGGTTTTGAAGCGTTTGACGTTGTTGTTTCCGAAGAACAGTTCGCGGGTCAGGGTTTCGTAGCGGGCCATGTCGCTGACCACGAGGACGAGGACGAAGTCGGCTTCGCCGGTGACGTAGTAGCATTGCTGGATTTCGGGTGTGCTGGCGAATTGCTGCTTGGCGGCTTCGATCTGGGCGGCGGTTTCGCTGATGACTTCGACTTCCACGAAAATGGTGATCGGCTGGCCCAGCGCGTCGGGGTCGACCACGGCGACGTTGGCCTTGATGACGCCCATGTCGGTCATGCGCTTGATGCGGCGCTGCACGGCGGGCGCGGAGAGGTTTACGGCTTCGCCGATCGTTCTTTGCGGCGTGAGATTGTCTTTCTGCAGGATCGCCAGAATTTTCAGGTCGAAATCGTCAAGCGGCTGTGAACGGCGCATCGGGCGGCTTTCATGAAACAAAATTGCAAATAAGCGCCCGGATATCAGCGCAAATATCGTCGTGAATGCAATATGTTTTCTTCAACCGAGATTGGAGATGGCGATGTTTCTTCGAAATGAAAACCCTGCTTATGGCGCCGCGCTGGATGTAACGGATGCGGAGACGCTTGGCCGTGCGGCGGCAAGCGAGGTGTCGCGTTTCCTGTCTTACCGGGTGGGCCATGCTGCCACACCGCTGGTTTCACTCCCGGCGCTTGCCGCAAAGCTTGGTGTCGGGGCCATCCATATCAAGGATGAGGGGCATCGTCTGGGCCTCAAGAGTTTCAAGGCGCTGGGCGGTTCCTATGCCGTGATCCGGCTGGTGCTGGAAGAAGCCTCGCGGCGGCTGGGGCGCACGGTCGATATTGCCGAACTGGATAGCGGCGAGGTTCTGGCCATTGCCAAAACCATGACCTTTGCCTGCGCCACGGATGGAAACCACGGCCGTTCGGTTGCCCAGGGCGCGCAACTGGTGGGCGCCAGCGCGGCAATCTTCGTGCATTCCGGTGTCAGCGATGAGCGCGTTGCGGCCATTGCCCGTTTTGGGGCGGAGATGATCCGCGTTGAGGGCAATTACGACGATTCCGTGCGGCACGCCGCCCGCGTTGCCGAAGAGCGCGGCTGGACGATCGTGTCCGATACCTCCTGGCCGGGATACGAGCGGATTCCCGGTCTGGTGATGCAGGGTTACACCGCCATCGTCACCGAGGCGCTTGCCGCGCTTGCTGAACCACCGACCCACATCTTCATCCAGTCCGGCGTCGGCGGCATTGCGGCTGCCGTCGCTGGGCATATGGCGGTGCTGTTTGGCGAGAGGCGGCCGGTGTTCACGGTGGTTGATCCCGCCCGCGCGGCCTGCCTTTGCGCATCCGCCAAGGCGGGGCATGCGGTTGTCATTCCGCATGGCGAACCCACCGTCATGGCCATGCTGGAGTGCTACGAGCCGTCGCTTGTTGCATGGCGCATTCTCTCGCGGGTGGCCGATGCCTTCATGACCGTCGATGAGGAAGACGCCATTGCAGTCATGCGCTCGCTTGCCAGTCCGTTGCCCGGCGATCCCGCCATCGTCTCGGGGGAAAGCGGCGGCGTCGGTCTTGCCGGTCTCATCAAGGCTGCGCAAGATCCTGCCATCAAGGCGGCGCTCGGTCTGAACGATGCGTCCCGCGTGCTGCTGGTCAACACCGAAGGCGCGACCGATCCGTTGCGCTATCAGGAGATTGTCGGCCAGTCGCCGGACACCGTTCTGGCGGAGGAGAAGGCTTGATGAGCGGCATATCCATTGATCGCCAGAGGCTGCTTGGCCGGTTGAGACAGCTTGGCGATATCGGCCGGGATCAGGAAGGGCGCCTCATTCGCCTTGCCGCGTCAGACAGCGAAAAGGCCGGGCGCGACCAGTTCGTCGCCTGGCTGCGCGAGGCCGGTCTTGAGGTAGCCATCGATCGTATCGGCAACATCTTCGGCATATGGCGGCCAGAGGCCGGACATGACGCCCAACCTCTGATGCTGGGCTCGCATATCGATACGGTTATCAATGCCGGTATTTATGATGGCTGCTACGGCGTGCTGGCGGGGCTTGAGGTTATCCAGTCGCTTGCGGAAAACGGCTTTGTGCCTGCCATGCTTGTGGTCGTTGCGGCCTTTACCAATGAGGAAGGCGTTCGTTTCGCGCCTGACATGCTGGGTTCGCTCGTTCATGCCGGCGGTCTCGGCATCGATGAGGCGCTGGCAACCATCGGCACGGATGGCGCAATCCTTGGCGATGAGCTTGCCCGCATCGGTTATGCCGGCCCGCATGAGCCCGGTTTCCTGAAGCCGGAAGTCTATATCGAGTTGCATATCGAGCAGGGGCCGGTCCTGGAGCGCGAGGGTCTGCCGATTGGCGCGGTGGAAAACCTGCAGGGCATTTCCTGGCAGAAGGTCGTTATTGAAGGCGATGCCAACCATGCCGGCACGACGCCGATGTCCATGCGCCGCGATGCCGGACTTGCCGCCGCCCGCGTCATCACCTTTCTGCGGGAGCGGGCCGCCGCTTCCAACACGCCCACGGTTGCCACTGTCGGCACCATGGCCTTTGAGCCGAACGCCATCAATGTCATCCCGTCCAGGGCCACCTTCACGGTCGATCTGCGTGACCCGGATGAGCAGCGCCTGAAGGACGAGGAGGCCGCGCTGGCTGCCTTTCTTCTGCGGCTGCAGCAGGAGGAAGAGGTCAGCATAAGCGTGGAGCGGCTGGCGCGGTTTGAGCCTGTTGTGTTCGACAGCGGCATCGTTTCGCTGATCGAAAAGGCTGTCTCCGGTCGGGGACTTCGCTCGCGGCGCATGACATCCGGGGCAGGGCATGATGCGCAGATGATGGCGCGGATTGCCCCTTCGGCCATGATCTTCGTGCCGAGCGTTGGCGGCATCAGCCACAACCCCAGGGAATTTACCGCAGATGACGATCTTGTCGCCGGTGCCAACGTGCTGCTCGATGTCGTCAGATCACTGACAGATACGCAAAAGGTAAAGCCATGACCGGGATTTCCTCGCTTCACGCCGCCATGAAAGAGTGGCGCCAGCACCTGCATGCCAACCCGGAATTCGGCTTTGAGGAACGGGCGACAGCCGCCTTCGTGGCAGCAAAGCTCAGGGAATTCGGGCTGGATGAAGTGGTGGAGGGTGTCGGCGGTACCGGCGTTATCGGCACGCTGAAACGCGGCACGGGCAACCGCTCCATTGCGCTGCGGGCCGATATGGATGCGCTGCGCATCACCGAACACGCCGACCATGCTTACAGATCGCGCAACCCCGGTGTCATGCATGCCTGCGGGCATGATGGCCACACCGCCATGCTCTTGGGTGCGGCCAGACACCTGGCGGAAGAGGGCGGTTTTGACGGCACCGTACGCTTTCTCTTCCAGCCGGCCGAGGAATGGGGGCGGGGCGCTCTGGCGATGATCAATGACGGGCTGTTTCAGCGGTTTCCCTTCGATGAAATCTACGGCATTCACAACATGCCCGGTCTTCCTGTCGGTCTGCTGCAAACCCGGCCCGGCGCCATCATGTCGGCGGAGGACAATTTCGAAATCACGCTGTCAGGTGTTGGCGGTCATGCGGCCCGTCCGCATTGGGGCAACGAGGTTCTGGTGGCGGCCTGCGCGCTTGTCACCAACCTGCAGACCATCGTGTCGCGCCGCATCGATCCGGCCGATATCGGCGTCGTCTCCGTGACCGAACTGATTACCGATGGCACGCGCAACGCGCTACCCGGTCTGGCGCGCATTCTGGGCGATGCCAGAAGCTTCGACCCGAGCGTCAGCGCGCGCATCGAACAGCAGATGCGCACCATCGCCGAGGGAACGGCGTTGACCTACAATGTCACGGCAGAGGTGGCCTACAGCCGCGAGTTCGTGCCGCTGGTCAACGATGCGGAGCTTGCCGGGGAGGTGCTGTCTCTGGCTGAGGAGCTCTACGGCAGCGAGAATGTCGATATCGCCGACAAACCGATGACCGGTTCGGAAGATTTCGCCCGTTTTCTGGATAAGGTGCCGGGCTGCTTTGTCTTTCTCGGCAACGGCAAAAACTCCGCGCCGCTGCACAATGCCAGCTACGATTTCAACGACGACGGCCTGATCCACGGCGCCAACTTCCATGTCGGCATCGTTGAGCGGCGGTTGAGACGGGGCTGAAAATGGCTTGATCTCCGCAGGCAAAGCCTGTCCAAACGGATGGCGGTGTTTTCAGGGATTTTCCATGCCGACCTTGGTTGAAATCGTTACATATGATCCGGACTGGCCGCGAGATTTCGAACGCGCCGCAGCGCGGTTGCGGGCAATGCTCGGCGGCCGGGTCGTGGCGATTGATCATATCGGCAGCACGGCCATTCCCGGGCTTTCGGCAAAGCCTGTTGTCGATATCGATGTGACCGTGTCAGGCCCCGGTGACATTGCCGATGCGAGCGTGGTGCTTGTCCGGGCCGGGTTCGAGCCGCGTGGCAATCGCCATGCTGATGATATCTGGGCCTTCCTCGACAGAGATTCCTCGCCGCAGCTCAGGGGCTATCTCTGCCCGCCCGAAAACCGGACCCATCAGGCCCGAATGCTGTTTCGAAACCACCTGCGCCAAAATCCGCAGACGGCTGCGGCCTATGCGGCCTTGAAAACCCGGCTTGCTGCCCGTTTTCCCTATGATGGCGACCGTTACACCTCGGAAAAAACCGCCTTCATCGCCGGGATTGTCAGCGGCCTCGAGAACAGTTCCCCATGACGTCCGGTCAGGCAGAGGGGCTGGTCTCGGGCTTCACGGCTTGCAGATGGTCGTCGCGGGCAACGAGGTTGCGGCGGGTGAGCCAGCCATGTCCCCAGTCGCGCAGACCCAGCAGGATCGGGGCGAGTGTTCTGCCTTCTTCGGTGATCGAATAATCGACCCTCGGCGGTATGACCGCGAAGACCTTGCGTTCAACAAGGCCGTCATCTTCCAGCTCGCGAAGCTGCTTGATCAGAAGGCGTTGCGAACAGTCGCCAAGCTCTCTTTTCAGCGCGTTAAAGCGCAGGGTTCCCTTGAGCAGGTGATACAGGATCATGCCTTTCCACTTGCCGCTGATCAGGTTCAGGGCCGCGTACATGGTGCAGCCGGGCACCTCGTCGTAATTCCTGTCCTTGTTCATCATGACCTCGCTGACGGTATACTTTTGGGCACTATATGCATTCGATTACCGTATTTTCATTTCTGCATCCAGTTGCCAATTGCATCTGACCGTTCCCGCCGCTCCCAAGGCCGGGCGCGAAAAGATGCAAGGAGTAAGCAGCATGACGAGAGTTGTACGGTTTCACGAATACGGCGAGCCGGAGGTGCTTCGGATCGACGATATCGAAGTTCCAGCACCAGCACCTGACGAGGTGCAGATTGAAGTGAAGGCCATTGGCCTCAACCGCGCCGAGGTGATGTTTCGCAAAAACGCCTATCTGCAACAGGCCGAATTTCCCTCAAGGCTCGGTTATGAAGCCGCCGGTACGGTGAAGGCGTTTGGCGGGCATGTTTCCGGTTTTGCAGAGGGGGATGCGGTCAGCGTCATCCCCACACTCGATATGGCGCGGTGGGGCACATATGGGGAGGTCATCAACGTTCCGGCCCGGCACGTTGTCAGGCATCCGGAAAATCTGTCCTTCGAACAGGCTGCCGCATCGTGGATGCAATATGTGACGGCATGGGGAGCCTTGATCGAACAGGCGAAATTGTCGGCGGGCGAGTTCGTCATCGTCTCTGCCGCATCGAGCAGCGTCGGCATCGCGGCATTCCAGATTGCCCGCAGCGTTGGCGCTGTCGTGATTGCCACAACGCGGACCAGCGCCAAGGCGCAGGCTCTGCTCGATGCCGGCGCGCATCACGTCATCGCCACGGCGGAAGAGGATCTTCCGGCGCGTGTCAGCGACATCACGGCCGGTAAAGGCGCCCGCGTGGTCTTCGATCCGATTGGCGGCCCCGCCATCGCCGAGCTTGCCGAATGCATGTCCGTTGGCGGCATCCTGCTGGAATATGGCGCCCTCAGCCCTGACGAAGGACCGTTTCCGCAGTTCGCCGTCCTCGGCAAAAGCCTGACGTTGAAGGGTTACCTCTACACGGAGATCGTTTCGGACGATGCGATCCTGATGCGGGCGAAGACCTTCATCAATGAGGGGCTGCGAACCGGAGCGCTGAAGCCGCTGATTTCTCGCAGCTTCGCGTTTGACGATATTCAGGAGGCGACACGTTTTCTGGAAAGCAATGCGCAGATCGGCAAGATCGTCGTTTCGCTGTCGTCCTGACCACGGATCGATTTAACCGCTCTCCCGTCAGCCTCCTGAGGTTGGCGGGAGGACCGCACTATCGCGCTGGCGCCGGTGCGGGTGAGGGGCTGCCGGAAAGCAGCAGCCTGATACCGAGGCCCAGCAGGATGATGCCGGTGAAACGTTCCTGCCAGGCCAGCAATTTTGGCCAACGATGCAGGAATTGGCCGACACTGCCGGAGGCGATCGCCACACCACCCAGAGAAACGATGCCGACCAGTTTCTGTATCGATCCCAGAACCAGCAACTGCAGCCAGACAGGGCCTGCGCCCGGATCGACAAACAGCGGCAGGAAGGTGAACATGAAAAGCAGCGATTTCGGGTTTGTCAGGCTGTTGAGCGTGCCTTCGCGCACGGCCTTCCAACCGGAAACCGGTTTTGCTTTCAGCCGTGCTTCGGACTGTGGCCCAAAGCTCGCCCAGACCATTTTGGCACCAAGGTAGATCAGATATGCCGCACCGGCCCATTGGAGCGCGGTGAGGGCGGACGGATAGGCCGCCACGAGCGATGCCAGACCCAACACCAGCAAACTTACCTGGACAATACCGGCAACGAATATCATGCCGACAACTGTCAGCAATGCGATCTTGCGCCCTTGGCCAACGCCACGTGCGATCACCAGCATCATGTCAGGCCCCGGCGTTATTTCGAGAACGGCGAGTGCTATGAGAAAGGTCAGAAAAGTGGACGCGTCGGGCATTGGCAATCACGGTAGAAGATCGACTTCAGACGTCTTAACACACGCCGTTTTGAAAAGGCAGCATCGGGGATCTTTGTCGCTGAATTGGTCAACAGCGGTGGATGTTTCTGATGTGACCGTTCCCTCGGCTTTTCAAACGCCGCAGGTGGCGCGGTCCACGTAGAGTTGTTTCGACGGTTCGTCGCTATTGCGGATGATGATTGCCCAGATCGTCACGCCGAGACGAAGGGCTGTCTGGAAATGAGGCGCGCTGCACATGCGTTTTTTCGCATCGGCATCAAACCCGGCGGAAATCGGGCCAGACATGAAGAGATATAATATATAGTTTTTGTTCGTGTAACGCGGTGCATCATACGTATATTCAGCTCCTTCCAGAAAGTTCACCTTCGCCAGACCTGCCATATGGGCGTCGATCTGTTCGTCCAGGGTCTGACATTGAGCCGTGTTGATCCGCACCTCCAGAACAGTGTTGTCGTCACGATTGTGGTAACGGCTCAATATGCTGACGCCCCTGTCAAAGAAATCTCTCCGGATGGCCGGGTTGGTGCAGCGTGTGTAGATTTCGCGGAGCTTCGTTTCCTCGGGTTTTCCCTTGTTGCCCGTTGCGCTTATCACAAGCAGAACGGCGTCAGATTCTGCTTTTACCGCTGTAAGTGTCAGCCCAGGTCCCATGTTCATCGGAGGTTTCAGGCTCATATCGGATACGATTTGCATCGCCTGTCTGTGGGCGAGGGAACGTCCTGTCGTTTGCGCGGCGGTAATTCTCCGTTCAAGCGATTTTCGATCCGCTTTTGCTGCCATCGCTTCAACTCTGTTCTTGTTCCAGACCTCACACGAAGACCGCGCCAACGTCACGTTTACGATGGGCTGGTCGTTCTTGTCCCAGTAACGGGTTTCGGCAATTCCGGTCCAATCGAAAACCTCTTCGACCTCCGGTGAGTTACAGGCATCGTGGGTTTCGTAAGCTGTGAGCAGATCGGTATCCGCTTCACCATCGCCGTGAATTTTAATCGTGCGGATAAGGGTTCTGCCTATGACTCTTACGTCGATCAAAGTCCTGTTGTCGTCGATCGGCAAGGGAAGCCTGCCGGCAAAATTCTTGATGATATGCGGTTTGAATGTCTCAAACTGCATTCTCATCGCTTCTTCAGGAGACTGGTGCGGCAATTCATCCATGGCCTGCAGGAAAGGCTTGTACATTGACGGGATGATCAGCGGTCCGCCAACACACAGGGTGAGGCCAAGGGTGAAGAGCCCCGCCGCTTTTATGGGGCCGACACGATCTGGGTTCGGATGGTAAGATGAGGGCGGCAGCAGCAGTTGAAGGTTCAGGTAGGGAATGAACGCGTAAAGCCATCTGTTGCGGGTACCAAACACATCAAGGGACCGCGACGCGGCACAGATACCGGTGATCGCGCCCAGGACCACGATGGCGGCAAAAAATACTGCCACGACGGCAAATGCATAGCCATTCGCCGCTGCGTGAGGCATCAGTTTTCCGAGAAACGACGTTGCTCCCCACAGCAAAAAAATAAGGTTGAGCAACGCGAAATACGCGGCGCGGCCAAGCTTCCACGGGCGTTGTATCAGGGCACCCGCGAACAGGCCTGAAAGCGCCATGATGCCCC
Organism: Agrobacterium tumefaciens; assembly: GCA_025559845.1. Taxonomy (NCBI): domain Bacteria; kingdom Pseudomonadati; phylum Pseudomonadota; class Alphaproteobacteria; order Hyphomicrobiales; family Rhizobiaceae; genus Agrobacterium; species Agrobacterium tumefaciens. The sequence continues at coordinate 1,454,453 of CP048469.1, read as the reverse complement.
ATTGCCAGAAGAGCATCGCCAGCATGCTCCATCCCAGCGCAGCCGCGATTGTGTCCATGCTTTTTCTTTCAATTAAGGGCTGTGATAATAACTTTTTCAAATAAGGGACAAGCAATCAGCTCTTGCTGCCAGCCGTCATCCGATCATCGCCTGGATCTCATAAAGGATCGTCGATTGGCTGTGTGGGCCGCTCCGGGTTGCTTAGAGCCTGACAGGTATCCCAGTCGGCGGAAATCGCAGCGAGCGGTGCGCCTGTCTCCGTAAGGTAGACGTTCCGAAGCGTTAAACCCACGTTCACCTGGAATAGCGGTAATTGACACTCGCCGCTTATGATCTCTGCCTCTACCCCGTCGGGCCAGGCGATGCTCAGTGTGATGTAGCGGGTGAGGGTTTTATCGGCGTAGGACATTCGGATGAGGGTCGACACTTCGTCCATTTTTACCGGTGTTTTTTCAGATGCTGCAATCGCTGTCATTCCGTCATCGACCGCGGTGTTCCATATCTCACAGAGTGAGGTGCTGGCTGTCACCGTATCGAGAGTTTTTCCCGCCTTGTCCTGATAGCTGAACATTGCGGCTGCGCCTGATGAATACAGCGTCTTCAAGTTTTCCGCGTTGCAGAGCGCGTACATGCTGCCATCGCGGATAAGTAGAGCCTGCTGTTCATCGGGGGCCTCGATCTGCAAAACCTGGATCAGGGTTTTGGTGTCAGCTTTGACCGCGACCTTGGTCGCCTTCACCGGAGCGTCTGGAAAGTTGTCGGACCGGGAAGAAATGAGCTGGATGTAGCGTTCGGCGATGAGGCTCTGTTCATTGTCCTCAGAGGCTGTCTCGGTCGTGTTTCTTTTCTCAATCGTGTCCTTGACACGCATCGATACGGACTGTCCCGCCATCGCAAGAATGAAGCTGAGCAGGATGATGCCAGTCGCTTTCATGCCGCTTGTTCTGGTGCGGTTTTTAGGCTTGGCAAACAAGAGAAAAAGATTGGCGACAGGAATGAACGACAAGATATATCTGTTGCGTGTTCCATATGCATCGAGTGATCGAGCCGCCGCAGTGATGCCAAGAAAGGCACCAATGGGTATGAGAGATCCATAGTAAGCGGCGACGATGAGCGAGAGGTAGCCGTTTTCCGATGCATGTGGCACCGCTAACGACAACACGGAAGTCAGCCCGACCAGAAACGACGAAAATCCGTTAGACAGGACGTATGCAGATCGCCCCATTTTCCAGGGAAGCTGTATCAGGGCGCCCGCCAACAGGCCGGAGACGCTCACAATACCCCAAACTAAAAAGAGCGTCTGCCACGCCCCCATCTGCAGCACGTCATACGCGATTGATTCCATGTCCCGCCCCTCAATTCATGATTGTGGTAGCGCTCATTTTGATCGCGCGCAAGCGGGTTGAAAAAGCGCTCGATTGCTCGTTTTTTTCTCTTCCTGGCTCTGCGGTTTGGCCGTGTTGCAAGGGTGGACAGGATGATGATCTCTCCCGCTCCCACATCCATCGAGGACAGCAGAAAATACGCGTCAAACGGGAACTGGCGTTCCCTGATGGAAGATCATCTGCCAGCGACCGTCGATGCGTTTCCAGATAGAGCTTCTCAGCGTCTCGTTGCTCTGCTGGTCCTGCGCCAGCGGGCGGATGCTCTTGTAGGTGACCAGCACCACATCTTCCGACAGTGGTTTTGCGGTAAAGTCGGCGACCTCCAGCGGCGGTGTCGACACCGATACCTCTTCCTGCGCCAGCGCCTCGATGGTGATCTGCTTGTCGTAGACGCGGCCGGACTTGCCGAACTCGACGAAGTCATCGGCCAGCAGATCGGAGACCGCCTGCGGCGACGATCTGACCTTAGGGCGATGCAGGCTGGTTTCCAGCGAGAAAAACATCTCGATATCATTCGCATCAAACGACATTGCAGCTCCGGCTGGCATGGAATGGGAGGTGTAGGACGGGGTGTCCGTCAGGGGCGATGTGCCGCGACCAGCAGCATCATCGGGCGCTCAAGTTCTTCCGCCAGTGAAGGAAACTGCCTGATCTGGTCTGCCGTCGGGGCGAATTCCCTGATTTCGCGGATGGTGAAGCCGTTGACGACAAGGCTGTTCAGCGTCGTTGCCATCGTGCGGTGGTATTTGAGAACGCCTTTGGCGAACCAGTCGGTGCGCCGCTCTCCCTCGATCGAATAGCCGTTGACCGGCCAGGTCTTTCGTCCGTCGTCACCGGATATCCATTGCGGCTTGTCGGCGGCCATGAAAATCGGATGTTCGATGGTGAAGACGAAATCGCCGCCTGAAACGAGTGCGGCATGAACCATGCGAACGAGGCGCTCAAAATCGCTGACATAGTGGAAGGCGAGCGCACTGTAGGCGAGATCGAACGACGCCTTCGGCAATTCAAGCGTTTCGAGATCGGCTCTTTGATAGTCGATTGCAGGGTAGGGCGTGTCGGCGCGTGCCCGCTCGATCATGTTTTCAGAGAGGTCGACGCCAAGCATCGAGGCCGCGCCCTGCTCATGCATCCAGCGCGAGGCCCAGCCGAAACCGCAACCGAGGTCAACGACGCGTTTGCCGGTCAATGACGGCAGCATGGCGCGAATGGCAGGCCATTCCGGCGCCCCATCCAGACCCTGCACCTGACGCGGAAGCTGGCTGTAACCGGCAAAAAAAGCCGCGTTGTCGTAAATGTTCTGCGCCATGATCGAACCTCGCACCCGCACTGCCATGACAGGCTGTCACCTGAAAGAGACATGCCCGGTCGCCCGATGACGGCGGCACATGATAGCTGCTTCGCCAGAGGCGTCAAAGACGCAGACGAGCATCGCTCACTTCGGTGAAGGTTGCGTCATGATGCGGGCGACAGCGCATTCCAGTCTGGTGTTGGTCCCAGCGACCTTGCCAGCATCTGAAGGGTGGCCTGCTCGAAGTCGTGGGGCCATGACAGTTCAAGCTGCTTTGCCAACGCGCGGGCGCGCGGCAGGAATTGCTCGGCGATGGAAAAATTCGCGTCGATGACCGCCTGTCTTTCCGGCTTCGGAAACGGCAGACGCAGAAGAGTTTGCATGTCGTCTTCGGGCAAGGCCTTGCTGAGATGCAGCGCTCCGCCACGCCCGGCGACATTGGCCGCTTCCAGCATCAGGCTCACCAGATGATCGCGCAGCATGCCGGCGCCACCGACAGCGGTTACATATTCCCGTCTGCCGACCACGACATTGAGAAGCCCGAGGACGCGGAGAAATTCGCCGATCAGAAACTCCACCTTGCCTGTGTCAGGGGCTTTGACCGGCAGCGTTTCCGGTAACGAGCCATAACGGTCGTCCCTGTCGATCAGCGGACGGACAGTGTTTCGGGCCCGCCCGGTAAAGGATGCTGGCGGCATGACGGAGAGATCGCATCGCAGCCAGTCGACCGTGATTGCATTGACGAGAACGTTTCCCTGACCGCGTTGCCGCCAGAAAACGACTGGTGTGATGGCCTGCAGGCATTCGCGCCATCTGGCGATCGTTGCGGTCTGCGCGTCGGGTTCGACAAGAGCGATGAAGTCGATATCGCTGTAGCTGTCCTCGGTGCCACGCCCAAAACTTCCACCGAGGAAAAGACCAGCCAGCGCCTTATCGTCGCGAAGCCCGCTTGCAATATGCTCTATCAGTGCCGTCTGCTTCATGCCACCCCACCTCCGGAAGCTGCCCGTCAAGGCAGCAGAATAGGGTGTTTTGGCAATGCCGCAATGCGTGCATGGCTCAGTTCACATAAGCCAGATGAATGAGCGGGTAAGGCCTGCCTTGTCCGTCTAGGGGTGAGCGGCCCGTTTCACGAAATCCCATTTTCTTATAGAAGCCAATGGCCTGATCGTTCTGCTCGTTGACGTCTGTTGTCATATCAGGATGAAGCGAGAGGCCGTGGCGGACGAGTGCGGCGCCAATGACGTTACCGCTGTGACGCGGATCGACGAACAGCGCTTCCATATGGCCGCTGTCGATCAGCATGAAGGCGAGAGGATGATCGGCCGCATCGACCGCGAGCCAGAGCGGGGCCTGCGGCAGGAAACCGCAGAGCATTTCATCGAGGGCGATACGGTCTTCGGGCAGCAGGAAACCATGCGTGGCGTCAACCGCGCTTCTCCAGATATCCATGATGCGGTCGCCCTCGCCGGGGCGTGCTGGTCGAATGCTGATCATGATCTGCACCTATACCAGTTCACGCTTGCGCCGTAGATTTTTTCGATACGAGCAGCAGCACCGGCAAAGCGCAGAGCGACAGGACCGCGCCCGTGGTGAATGCGGTGGCGGAGCCGTAGAATTCCCAGAGGAAACCGGCAAAGACATTGCCGATGAGCACGGTGAAGCCGGTCATCAGGTTGAAGGCGCCAAAGGATGTGCCCTTGAGATGCGCCGGGGCGGATTGGGCAATCAGCGTGGCGAGAAGACCTTGCGAGAGCCCCATGTGAAGACCCCAGAGAACAATGCCGAGGAGGAAGACAGGGATCGAGGTCGAAAGCGCCAGCACGGCATAAGCGGCGGCCAGGACTGCAACGCTTGCGGCAAGCAGCCCGTTCGGCCCGATGATATCCGAAAGGCGTCCGGTCGGGTAGGCGGTCAGGCCATAAATGGCGTGCATGATGACCATGGTGATCGGTATCCAGGCGGGCTGGAAACCGGCCTCCTGCGATTTCAACAGCAGGAACGCCTCGCTGAAACGGACGAAGGTGAGGGCGGAGGCGGCGAGGATGACGAGCCATGTCGCGCGGCTCAGTCGCATCATCTCGCCGATCGTTGGAGCCGGGCTTGCCTTGCGTGGTGGCTGGTCGGGTTCGCTCACGCCGAACATCAGCACAAGGACGGAAAGGAAAGCCGGGATGACAGCGATCCAGAAGATAAGCGAGACATTGCCGCTCAGCGCAAACATCAGCCCGATGGCCGCCAATGGGCCGACAAAACCGCCAACCGTATCGAGTGATTTTCTGAGGCCGAAGGCCGCGCCGCGGATTTCCGGTGGCGTGACATCGGCAATCAGCGCATCGCGCGGCGTGCCGCGTATGCCCTTGCCAACCCGATCCACGGCCTTGGCGGCAATCACCGCATCAACCGAGGTTGCCAGCGGAAAGACGAGCTTCGAGACCGCGCCCAGCCCGTATCCGATCACGGCCAGCATCTTTCTGTTGCGGGTCCAGTCGGCAATCACGCCGGAAAACAGCTTGGTCACAGTGGCGATTGCCACCGAGATGCCTTCGATGAAACCGACGGTGATTGCAGACGCGCCAAGCCCTGACACCAGATAAAACGGCAGCAATGTCTGCACCATCTCGGATGATATATCCATCAGAAGGCTGACGAGCCCGAGCAACCAGACGGTTTTCGGGATCGGTGTCGATGTCGCGGCTGTTCTGCTGAAGAGAAATGTCATGGATGGCCCCCGGCTTGAGGAGCGGGATAGATCGCCGTTTATTCCCGGTCAATCGCCATCCGTCTCCCAGAGGCGGCAGAATTCTTCGATGTCGTCGGTACGAAATTCGCCAGCGCGCGCCACGATCTCGTCGTGCGGCCTGTCCCACCATGCCAGCCGCGCCAGCCGCCCGGCAATCTCGCGGGAAAAGCGTTCGCGGATGAGGCGGGCGGGCACGCCGCCAACAATGGTGTAGGGCGCGACATCGCGTGAGACGACCGCACCAGCGGCGAGAACGGCGCCGTCGCCAACCGTCACGCCCGGCAGCACGATGACGCCGTGGCCGATCCACACATCGTTGCCGATGGTGACGATGGCGCGTCTTCGATCTTCGAAAAACGCGTGATCGCGGCCGACATCGCTGGAGTAATAATCGGTGCAATAGGTGAAGCGGTGCAGGGAGGGGCGCTGCATGGGATGGTTCGGTGCACCGATCCTGACCGATGCGGCAATGGCGCAGAATTTGCCGATCCGCGCATCTGCCACCGTGCAGTTTTCACCGAGATAGCTGAAATCCCCGAGCGTCGAATATTCGACCCTTGTGGCCTCGAGGATTTCGCAGTGTTTGCCGATCTTGACCTCACGCAGTCCCACAGTCGGGTGGATGAAGGTTTCGGCAAGTTTGGGAGCCGGCCGAGCGTTCGTCTCGTCCGGCGATGTCGTCATCGTCACGATGCAGTCCTGTCCTGGGAGGTCTCGATAGGGCGTCGACTAAACCAGGCGGATGACGATGGTGCGACACTCACTGCATGATGAGGCCGCCATCGACGGCATACTGGCTGCCGGTGACATAGGATGCTTCGGATGAAAGCAGGAACAGGGCAACGGCGGCCGCTTCATCTGCGCTGCCAGCCCGGCCGAGTGGAACCTGATTGACGACGAAATCCTCAAAACCCTGCCGCGCTTCATCCGGCAGGAAGCTGCGGAAGTTGGTTTCGATCGGGCCGGGGACCAGTGTGTTGACCCTGATGCCGCGCGGCGCCAGCGCCGACGCCCAGGAGCGGGCCATGGCGACGACCGCACCCTTGGTTGCCGCGTAGAGCGCGGTTGCGGCCGCCCCTTCATAGGTCGAGCTGGAAGAGGTGAGCAGGACCGATGCGCCGGAGACGAGGTGCGGCGAAAGTGCTGCAAGCTGCAGCATCGGGCCGCGCACATTGGTCGCCATCATGGCGTCGAAGCCTTCGGCATCAATCTCTTCCGGCAGGCCAAGGGTCGCGAAGGCGGCGTTCAGCCACAGCCCGTCCAGCGGACCAGCCGAGGCCACGGTTTCGGCAAGGGCTGTTGCAGTCGGTTCGGCAGCGTCGTTGCGGAACACCACGGCCTTGTCGGCGAATTCCCGCTCTGCGGCTTTCAGGCGCTGTTCGTTCAGGCCGGTCACAAGCACTGTTCCGCCTTCGGCAATGATGCGCCTTGCGCCAACCAGTCCCATGCCGCTTGTGCCACCGGTGATCAAGATGCGTTTGCCGCTGAATCTGCCCATGGTTCGATCTCCTTATGCACATTTCGTTCTGAAACGGGCCTGTTCTACGCCCGGCAATGCAGCCGGTGCAATGATCGATGATGACGCAGTTCTGCCAGAAGACGATGCGGCAACCGGCCGGGGAAAACCCCGACCAGAGGTGATGACGCGATCTATGGTTTGTCAGGCGGCGGCTTTATCGCGCGTCGGGTAATCGGTGTAACCCCTGGCATCGCCGCCGAAATAGGTGGCACGTTCCGCCGGGTTCATGTCCGATCCATCCTTCAGCCGGCTGGTGAAATCCGGATTGGCGAGAACGAACTGCCCGTAGGATTCGATATCGGCCAGTCCGCTCGATATATCGGCGCCGATGTCAGCGAGGGGGCGACCCGGACGGTTGACGATCAACGTCTGGTGCCAGAGCCTGCGGATGTCGGCCAGCAGCGCCTCGTTGCCGAAGTGCATGATGTGGACATAGGCAAGGCCCAGTCTGTTCAGTTCGCCGACCAGATAACGGTAGAGCTCCGGACCTTCGGAACCTTCATCGAGACCGCCAAGCGTTGCTCCCGGCGACAGGCGAATTGCCGTCTTCTCCGGCCCGATTTCATCGGCGATCGCCTTGGCGACCTCGATGGCGAAGCGGGCGCGGTTCTCGATCGATCCGCCATAGGCATCCGTGCGCTGGTTGGCGTTGGGCGCGAAGAACTGCTGTAGCAGGTAGCCGTTGGCGCCATGAATTTCCACACCGTCCGCACCCGCTTCAACCGCACGTCTGGCCGCATGGCGAAAATCGGCGATTGTCCGGTTTATGTCTTCAACGGTCATTTCACGCGGTTCAGGGATCGACTGCATGCCGGTCGCGGTAAAGATCTGATCGTTGGGGGCAATGGCCGAAGGGGCGAGTGCCGGGCGGTGGTGCGGCGTGTTGTCCGGGTGCGATGTGCGACCGACATGCATCAACTGGATGAAGATGTGCGATCCCTTGGCGTGCACGGCATCCGTTACCGTCTTCCATGCCGCAACATGGGCGTCGGTGTAAATGCCGGGTGTCGTCAGATATCCCTGTCCGTCATCGGAGGGCTGCGTGCCCTCGGTGACGATCAGGCCAAGACCTGCGCGCTGTGCGTAATATTCTGATGTCAGCGGGCCGGGCACGCCGTCATAGTCTGCGCGGCTTCGTGTCATCGGCGCCATTGCCAGACGGTTTGCAAGATCAAGTGTGCCGACGCGTGCCGGGCTCCAGATATCGGTCATGGGTAGTCTCCTCAGAGTTCCGTTTCGATTGCGATCAACCGGGCGGTTGGGTGGTTCGATGTTCTGAGGGCAATATAATCTCTTCCATAATCGGGATTAACGGCGGATAATGGAAATGATTATTCATTAGGTGGTATAATGTCGGACTATCTGAATGACATGGCGCTCTTCGTGGAAGTCGTCCGCTCCAACAGTTTCAGCAAGGCTGCTGACGTGATCGGCATGCCCAATTCCACACTGTCACGGCGTATCTCGCTACTTGAAGAGTCCATCGGCCTGCGGCTGCTGCACCGCACGACGCGCAAAATCGAGCTGACCGAGGCGGGGCGGCTTTATTACGAGCGCGCCAAGCGCATTGTCGAGGAAGCGCGCATTGCGCATGAGGAACTGGGCAACATGGTGGCGCAGCCGAGCGGGGTGCTGCGGGTGTCGTTACCGGTGGATTTCGCGACCACCTATGTCGCGCCGCTGCTGCCGGAATTTGCCGCGCTTTATCCGGGTATCACGCTCGACATGGACCTGACGCCGCGCAATGTTGACCTTGTCGGCGAGCCGTTCGATCTTGCCATCCGAATGGCCGTTCCCGAGGGAACGGGACTGATTACCCGTGTCATCGCCAGAATATCCTCCCGTCTTTACGCCTCGCCGGAATACCTGAGGAACCGAGGCGAACCGCAACGGCCTGATGATCTTGAGAGCCACGAATGTCTGACCGTCGCGACGCGGCCGTCGTGGACGCTCTATCGCGGCAAGGAGAAGATGACCGTCAATGCCTCGAGCCGCTACCGTGCCAACAGCGTGGCGATGGTACGCGAACTGGCAGCGCATGGCATGGGGATCGTTTTCCTGCCTGAACGGGTCGTCGCCCACAAGCTTGCAGCCGACACATTGCAGCCTGTGCTTGCCGACTGGACCGGCGAGCCCGGTCCAGTCTACGCCGTCACCGAAACACGGCTGTTACCGGCGAAAACCCAGAGGTTCATCGAGTTCCTGCGGGAGAAATTGCGGGATGCAGTCTAGGACATGGCACGGTTGACGACCCGCCGCCAACAGCCATAGTTGGGATATGCGAGAGGTCATTGTCGATTGTTCAGGGATCAGATCGGCTGCGGAATTCTGGCAGCGCTATCTGGACGTGGTCAAGCCGCAGGGCGCGGCGGTGTTTGGATGTAACCTGGATGCATTTTGGGATGCCATTGAAGGTGGCGGGCCGGGGTGGCCAGGGGATGTTGCCCTGATCTTTTCGCACACGGAGCACCTGTCTGCGCTGAGGACCGGGGACGGCAACGCATCTTTCCTCGATGCGCTTGCCGCAATCGCCAATGAGGCGACCGTGACGCGCATAACCTTCACCTGAAAGGCTTGCCATCAAATTTTACCGGCAGAGGAAACGGGGATGGGGTCGCCACCCCCGCGCCGATGATCAGCCAGCCGTGGTCGGGACCGGGGTGTTGAGAAGCTGCTGCTCCCAGAGATAGGCGATGCCGCTGCCTGCCGCGTGGTGCTTCAGGATATCCGTCAGTTCCGCGGCGTGTTCGGTGCGTGCCCAGTCGCGCTGCCATTCGGCGGCCAGTGCCAGCCACGTCATCATGTTGGCGCCGGCGGCGATCATGCGCTGGATCGCAAGTTCGTGGGCTTCGACGGACACGCTGCCCGAGGCGTCGGTAATCACCGTCACATCCCAGCCTTCGCCCAGCGCCTGGATCGTCGGCATGGCAACGCAGATCTCGGTCCACAGACCGGCGATGATGAGCTGCTTGCGTCCGGTTGCCTTAACGGCATCCACCACGGTCTGATCCTGCCAGGTGTTGATGAAGGTACGGTCGATCACCTCCTGACCCGGAAAGACATCGGTGATCTGCGGGAAGATCAGGCCGCCGCGATCGGCGATCACGCTGGTCAGAATGGTGGGGACGCCGAACACCTTTGCGGCTTTTGCCAGCGCCGTCGCGTTGTTGACCACCATCTGCGGCTCGTGGCTGTTCAGGTTGGCAAGCTGGTAGGGTTGATGGTCGATCAGAACCAGAACCGAATCTTCGGGGCGAAGGAGTGAAGCAAGGCCGTTACGAAAGGTCATGAATGCATCCTCTTGCTGTCGTTTTGGGTGTGACGTTCGTTTGCCGACAGGGTTGCGCTGACAGCGGCGCAGCCTGTGGCGCGAACACTGTCATTGCGTTTTTCGCTACGATAGTGCTGACTTGCGGCAAGCTGTGTCGCGCAAACCGGAACGCCAGATGGATATCGAAGATCTCAGGACATTCGTGGAAGTTGCCGAAGCCGGCGGTGTTTCACCGGCCGCACGGCGGCTCAACCTGTCGAAATCGATTGTCAGCCGCCGGCTGATCCGGCTGGAGGCGGAACTCGGCATCCAGCTTCTGGCCCGCACGACACGGGGTGCCGCCTTGACCGAGGCCGGGATCACCTTTCGCGATCATGCGGCCAGAGCCTGCGCCGAAATCGATGAAGCCAGAGAAACCATCCTGCCGGCGGGAGAGCTTTGCGGGCGCCTGCGCATTGCCGTGCCGCTTTCCTTCGGCCCGACGCATTTTGCCCCGGTGCTTGCGCAGATGGCGCAGCGTCATCCGCAACTCAATGTGCACACATCCTACAGCGATCGCTTTGTCGATCTGATCGCAGAAGGTTTCGATTGCGCCATTCGCGTCGGATATCTTGCGGATTCCAACCTGATTGCCAGACGTGTCGGCCCGCTCTACGGCAAGCTGGTCGCCAGCCCCGACTATGTCAGGAAACATGGCGAGCCGAAGACACCGGCCGAAATTGTCGATCATCAGGCGCTGATGCAGGGCACGGAAGCCTGGCAGTTTCTGGATGGAGAGAAGACGATCACGGTCTATCCGCGCGGACGGTTCAAGGCCGACAATGCCGTGGCGCTGACCGCGGCAGCGCTGGCCGGTCTCGGCATCGGCTGGTTGCCGGATGGCATTACCGGCGAACACATCGCCTCCGGTGCGCTGGTGCCGGTCATGACCCGCTATCCGCCGCCGCCGGCCGGCATCTATGTCATCCGCCCGCCGGGGCAGCACCCTTCCAGAAAGGTCCGGGTGCTGACCGAAATGCTGATCGACTGTTTCGAGCACACGCGCAGTGCGGGCTGACGGCCTTAACGTGAATGGCTGAAGTGAACCGGGCGGATGATCTTGGCGCCGCCCTTGATATCGGCGTTGCGCCGCTCGTAGAACGCCATGAATTCCTCAAAGGGCAGGGCCTTCGAATAGAGCCAGCCTTGCCCATATTGCACCCCGGCCTTGTACAGAACCGCTTCCTGTTCGGCGGTTTCGATGCCTTCCGCGACCATCTTGAGTTTCAGGCTGTGGGCCATCTCGATGATGTGCGGTGTGACGAGGCTGGTGGCGGCATTGCGACCGAGGGCATCGATGAAGGACTTGTCGATCTTGAGCACCGTCACCGGCAGGCTCTGCAACATCGACAGGCTGGAATAGCCGGTTCCGAAATCGTCGATGGCAATCACATGTCCGGCGTCGCGGGCTCTGGTCAGCGTGGCGCTGGCAGCATCAGCCTGAATGAAACCGCGCTCCGTCACCTCCAGCCAGATCTGCGATGTCTGGACCTTGATGGTCCGGAGCTGATCGTCGATCTGGGTCAGGAACCGGCCGTCCTCCACATCCTGCGGCGATATGTTGATGGCGACGTGCATGTCGCGGTGTTCGGCAAGCGCATCCTTCATGGTTTCAAGCACGTTGCGCACCATGATTTCGGTGATCTGGCCGATCATGCCGTTCTGCTCGGCAACGGGAATGAAAAGATCGGGCCGGACGGAAGAGCCATCCGGGCGCTGCCAGCGGATCAGGGCTTCGGCCCCGATGCAGCGGCCGGTCGCGAGATCGATGATCGGCTGGTAATGGGCGACGAATTCCTTGCGACGAATACCGATTGCCAGTTCACCGGCCAGTGACAATCGCTGCCGCGACACCCAGGCAATCAACGCGATGAGGCCGAGCGATATGCCGATGCCAACCGGGATCATCTTCCAGAGTTCGGCGTCGGTGCGCCAGTCCACGACGCTGCGGTTGGAAATGGCGAAGGCGGCAAAGTCCTTGCCGCGCCGGGAGGAAAAGACCTGCCTGTCGTTGAAGCCGCTGGTTTCCTGGCTGACCAGACGCGAGACAAGCTGCGGATCGGCAGCGCCGGACAGTGCAATCGGCTGACCATCCAGCGAAGCGATGCCGAGCAGCATGGGCGTGTCGTGCAGCACATCAACCAGCCGTTCGCGTTTCAGAAGCGCGTGGTAATTGCCTTGGCTCACCACGATCATGCCATCGACTGGGTCCGAGAGACCGCCGCCATTGAGGCGCAGTTCATAGCCTTCGGAAAGCGCGATGCTGTCCTCGAACAGCGTTGCCTCGGTGCGGACCAGCCCCCAGGTGTCGCAGACGAGTTGTCCGTTGTTCGTCACGGCAATCTCATCGACGGAGAGTGCGTCGGTCGTCAGTTTCTGCAGCCGGGCAATATCGTCGGGCGTGCAGGACTGGCGATTTTCCGCTGCAAGCACCTTGAGTACGGCGCGGGCGCGGGCAATGTTGAGGTCGCCGCGCTGCACGGTCCAGTCGGCATAATCGGCCAGATGCCGTCGTTCCAGCGCAAAGGCCCGTTCGCGTGAAATGTAGACTGCGGCGAGCAGCGGCAAAGCCCCGGCGCAAATTGCCAATCCGAATGCAATCGTCAAAACAATGTTTCGCCGCATCTTGGCTTCCTTGAGCGCCGGGCATCACAAGCAATGATGCTCAACTTAAACGTTCAAGGTTGTCAGAACCTTACAATTGCGGTGGTAATTCTCACGGGGACAATCCATCAGAGCAAAGCCATGATCTTAGCCACACTGTCTTCGACCGACAGGCGAAATGTGTCGAGGCTGAGGTCAGTCGTCCACGGTTCGAAGCTGCGCGCCTCGATTGCCGCCCATGTGGGCGGTGTCAGGCCTTCGATGGTCGAAGGGCGGGTCTCCGCGCGGTGACGATGGGTGGTCGCATCCGAGCAGCGGATTTCAATCTCGATTTATCGGCGGTCGGTCTCCGCCGCCACCTGCCTGAAGGCCTTGCGGGTGATCTCCGTTGCGTTGACGGAATCGGCAATCACGGTCTGGCCGAGCCGCAGATTGTCCGCCGCCAGCCGGTAAAGGCCGATGTAGCCGGCCGGTCCGACATCGCATCCGTCCGGCAGGCACGAACGGATCGCCTGCTCCAGCGTATCGACCCTGAGGTAACAGGCGCCGATGCGTGCGGCGAGAGCCTGCGCGATGGTGCTTTTTCCCGAACCGGGCAGGCCGCCCAGAATAATCAGCATGTCACCCTCCCGATCGACCCCGTTCCATCTTCGACGCCATGACGCCATGAGCCCGTGACGCCGTGATGTCTGCCGTTCAGGGGTAAGGCCCACGCTCCAGAAAGGTCGAAAGGGCGATGTAACTGCGCACGGAGCGCACCCCTTCGAGGCTTTGAATTTCCATCAGGAAGTTTTCGAGCGATTCCGTATCGACAGCCCGCACTTTGACCAGCACGCAGCCATCGCCCGCCACGGTATGCAGCTCTTCGACCTCGGGCCGTTTGGTGAATTTCAGCAATTCGCGCGTTGCGTTGTAGCTGCTGGTATCGATCACCAGAAAGGTCAGCAGCGAGCGGCCGAGTTTGCAGCCGTCGAGCTGGGCAACCGTGCCCTTGATGACGCCATCGCGCTTCAGACGCTTGACGCGTTCGTGCACGGCGGGGGCGGAGAGATTCACGATCTTGCTGAGTTCGGCGTAGCTGGCGGAGGCATCCTCGGCGAGCACGCCTAATATTTTTCGGTCTGTCGCATCGATATCGGCAGGGTGATGGCGTGTTTGCCGAACCGTATCTTTTTCTTCAACTTCAGTTGCCATTTAGGCTTTACCTCCGAATTTCATTCCACCATATGGCCATTAACGCCGAATTTTATTCGGAAGACAATTGCCTATCTGGAGTTTCATCATGCCCTTGGCTCTTCTCGCGCTGGCCGTCGGCGCTTTCGGTATCGGATTGACCGAATTCGTCGTCGCCGGCATCCTGCCGCAGATCGCCCAGGAGTTCGGCGTCGACATACCGACGGCCGGTCTCATGGCCACCACCTATGCGCTGGGTGTGTTTGTCGGCGCACCTGTTCTGACCGTGCTGGGGGCGAGGGTGCCCAGAAAGACGATGCTGATCGGTCTTGCGGTCATCTTCACGCTTGGCAATGTCATCACCGCCATTGCGCCGACCCTGTCGATTGCGCTGACGGGACGCATCATCACCTCCTTCAACCACGGTGCGTTCTTCGGCATCGGTTCCATCATCGCCGCCTCGCTGGTGGCACCTGACCGGCAGGCGCGTGCGATCGCCTTCATGTTCTCCGGCCTGACGATGGCCAATCTCGTCGGCGTTCCCGCCGCGACATGGCTGGCACAGGTCTATGACTGGCGGCTGGTGTTCTGGCTTTCGGCCGCCATCGGTGTTGTCACCATTGTCAGCGTTGCTTTGCTGGTGCCGCAGATCAAGGCGGGCAAGGCCATTGCCCTGCGCCGCGAGCTGCGTGCCTTCACCGATCCGCAGGTGTTGCTGGCCATGGGCATCACCGTTTTCGGCCCGGCGGCCTTCTTCACCTCGATCACCTATATCGCGCCGATGATGATCGAGGAGGGTGGTTTTTCGGAAGCCGGTGTGGCGCGGCTGATGGTTCTCTTCGGTCTTGGCCTTGCCGTCGGCAACTGGGTGGGCGGGCGTTTTGCCGACCGCTCGCTGTTCGGCACGCTGTTTGTGACGCTTGCCGCACAGGCTGCCATCCTGATGGTGTTCTGGGCTGGCGTTGAAAATGCCGTGGTCGCTTCGGCCTCGGTCTTCCTCATGGCGGCCTTCGGTTTTGCCACGGTTTCGCCGATCCAGAAGCTGGTCATGGACCGCGCCAATGCCGCCGGTGCGCCAACCATCGCCGCTTCGGTCAATATCGGCATGTTCAATCTCGGCAACGCGCTTGGTGCCTGGGCGGGCGGCGCCACCATTGCGGCCGGTTTCGGTCTTGCCTCACCAAACTGGGCAGGCGCCATTCTGTCGCTCATCGCGCTGGCTCTGGCCTTCATCGCACGGCTTGGAGCCGATGCGGAGTATGCCCGGGCGGCGGCGGAATAACACCGTTCCCCGAACATGTGTGGCGGCCGGTTTCGACCGGCCGTTGCCTCATCCGGCTTTGCGCGCCGCCTGATCCCTGATCTGCCTGAGAGCCGCGTTGAAACCCTTCGGCGTGCCGCTGGACCCCGCCAGCTTGCCGACCTTGACCTGATCGATGCGCCTGCCAACCACGACATCTGGCACTGCCGCCGCAAAGGCGCGCTGCAGTTCCAGCGACCTTGGGACATAGGCATGCGGTGTCACCGTGACGGCGGTGATGATGTCGTTTTGCAAGGTGACGCGCACGGTTACGAAAGACGGCTGGCCGCCATATTGGCCGGTCGCTTCATAGTCACCATCAACATATCGGCTGCGGTTCACGCCCTGCGCATCGGCCGCTCCGGCAAGTGTCAGCACGAGAGCCGATGCCATCAGCATGGTTCTGGTCTGGCTGGTCATATCAATGTCCTTTCTCAGGTGAAAACTTCGCCATCGAAGTTGTCGGAAACTTCGGCGCGGCCATCGGCGAACAGGCGGACGAAAGAGAAATCGAATGCCTGCCTCAGACGTGCGGCCGGGGCGAAGAACAGCGCCGTGGCAAGGCCATCGGCCGTCGCTGCATCTGCCGCCATCGCCCATGTGGCGATGACATCGTGCGTCGGTCGCCCGGTGCGGCCATCGACAACGTGGTGCAGCCCATCGCCCCAGGCGCGACGATTGACCGACGAGGCGCAGAGTGCGCCATCGGCAAGCGTGGCGATGCCGATAACGCGTGAAGGATCGCGTGGATCTTCCAGCCCGACGGTTACAGGCAGGTTGCCCCGATGCCGCATGTCGCCGCTGCCATCGACAAGGAAATCCTCGATGTCTTTCGATTTCAGCAGGTCGGCGATCAGGTCGACAAGCCGGCCCTTGCCGAGTGCGCCGAGATCGATGGTCAACGGTCGTCCGGTCGTGAGTGTCGCGCCATGTCTCGTGATATCTCGGTTCCATGCCGGGCGTTGCGATGCCGGGCAGGGTGCCGTGTCACAGGTTGAGACAAGCGAATAGCTGCGGTCATACCCCAGCCGCTCGAGATCGGCGCCAACCAGCGGATCGACCGCGCCATCGGTTGCTGTGTGAAGCCGGTCATAGAGGTCGAACATCACCGCCGCATCAGGCGGAAAGGCAAAGACGCCACCGCCTTTGGCAGCGGCGATCTCTGCGATCAGTGAGGTGTCGCGAAAGCGCGAATAGAGCCTGTCGAAGTCTTCTGTCAGCTCAAGCACGCGCTCTCGCATGGTGGTCGAAAGCGGTTGTGGCGTGTCGATCTCGAAGCGCGTGCCGATGGCATCGAAGCTGAAACGGCAGTTCGGCACGCCATCCATCTCAGCGGCCCGTCATCTTCATGGCGGCTTCGGGGAGCCGGTCGCCAACCACCTCGATCCTGGACAGCACGGCGTCGATTTCCGTGAGGTCGGCTGCGGTCAGTTGCAGATCGACGCTGCCAAGGTTTTCGTCCAGACGGTGCTGTTTGGTCGTGCCGGGGATCGGCACGATCCACGGTTTTTGCGCCAGCAGCCAGGCCAGCGCCACCTGGGCGGTTGTGGCGCGCTTGTTTTCGGCGATGACCGTGATGGCGTCGACCAGCGCGAAATTCGCCTTGCGTGCCTCCGGCGTAAAGCGCGGCACGCTGTTGCGGAAGTCGGTCGGGTCGAAGGTGGTGTTCTCATCGATCTTGCCGGTCAGGAAACCGGCGCCAAGCGGACTGAACGGCACGAAACCGATGCCGAGTTCTTCAAGCGCCGGCAGAAGCTCCGCCTCCGGACCACGCCAGAACAGCGAATATTCGCTCTGCACGGCGGCCACCGGCTGCACGGCATGGGCCTTGCGAATGGTCGCCACACCGGCTTCCGAAAGGCCGAAATGCTTGACCTTGCCTTCGGCAATCAGGTCTTTCACCGCACCGGCGACGTCCTCGATCGGCACGGCCGGATCGACGCGATGCTGGTAAAACAGATCGATACGGTCGGTCTTCAGCCGCTTGAGGCTGGCTTCGGCCACGGCACGAATATGCTCCGGGCGGCTGTTGGTGCCGCCGCGCCGTTCGCCGGTTTCAAGGTCGATGTCGAAACCGAATTTGGTGGCGATGACCACGCTGTCGCGGATCGGTGACAGGGCTTCGCCCAGCAGCTCTTCATTGACGAAGGGGCCGTAGGCTTCGGCGGTGTCGAACAGGGTGATGCCCCGGTCATGGGCGTGGCGGATCAGCGCGATCATGTCGCCCCGGTCGGCGGCCGGGCCATAAGCCGAGCTCATGCTCATGCAGCCAAGGCCGAGGGCGGAAACCTCGAGGTTTCCGATAGTTCTCTTTTTCATGGGTTTCTCCCGTTGTTACTTGCCGACGCGGGCTTGCAGATGGGCCGGGTAGCGGTCGCCGACGATATCGATCTTTGCCAGCGCATCGGCGATTTCGGCGGCGTCCTGCGCGCTCAGTTCAACAGTCGCGGCACCGAGATTTTCTTCCAGACGGTGCAGCTTGGTGGTGCCGGGGATCGGCACGATCCAGGGTTTGCGGGCAAGAAGCCAGGCGAGGGCGATCTGCGCCGGTGTCACGCCCTTGGCGTCGGCAATCTGCGTCAGGGCTTCCACCAGTGCCGTGTTGGCTTTCAGGTTTTCGGCCTGGAAACGCGGCACGACGCTGCGGAAATCACCGGGCGCAAAGGTTGCCGAGGCGTCGATCTTGCCGGTCAGGAAACCCTTGCCGAGCGGGCTGAACGGCACGAAGCCGATGCCAAGCTCTTCCAGCGTTGGAATGATCTCCTTTTCCGGCTCGCGCCAGAACAGCGAATATTCGCTCTGCAGCGCCGTGACCGGCTGCACCGCATGCGCTCTGCGAATGGTCTGTGCACCGGCCTCGGAAAGACCGAAATGCTTGACCTTGCCTTCGGCAATCAGGTCCTTCACCACGCCCGCCACATCTTCGATCGGCACATTCGGGTCGACACGATGCTGATAAAGCAGATCGATGACATCGGTGCGCAGGCGCTTCAGCGAGGCCTCGACCGACTGGCGCACGTAATCGGGGCGGCTGTTCATGTGCTGGCCCCCATCCGGGCTCGGCAGTTCGAAACCGAACTTGGTGGCGATGACCACCTTGTCGCGGAACGGCTGCAGCGCTTCGCCAACCAGTTCTTCATTGGTGAAGGGGCCGTAGACCTGCGCGGTGTCGAAGAAGGTCACGCCACGGTCATGGGCGGCGCGGATCAGCGCAATGGCGTCCTTCGTGTCGGTCGCTGCGCCATAACCGAAACTGAGGCCCATGCAGCCAAGGCCGAGGGCGGAGACGTCGAGCGTTCCGAGTTTGCGATTTTGCATTTTATTCTCCTTCGGGTCAGGCCGTGCGCTCAGTCGGCACGGCGTTGGAGTTTGCCTGGCGCGAGGCCGCAGGCACGATTGTCAGAAGAGCAATGATCAATGTCAGAACGAGCATAGCCGTTCCGGCATCGAAGGCGTGGGACACACGGTAGGCCGTCAGGTCAGCGCCGCTGAGGCCAGCAGAACCGATGGCCGCAATGGCGATCAATACGCTGAGGCCGACCGATGCACCCATCTGGTGGGCGACATTGACTGCGCCGGAGGCTGCACCGGCATCCGCATTGTCGACGCGGGCAACGCCGGATGAGGTGAGCGGGCTCAGCGTCAGACCCTGGCTGATGCCGATCAGCAGCATGGGCATGGCAATCGCTGTCCAGTAGCTTGAGCCGACGCCGGCGCGGCTCAGCCAGGCCATTGCCACGATACCGACCATCATGCCGGCAACAAGCACCGCGTTGCGGCCAAACCGGCGGATCAGGCGCGGCACGATCATGGCAACGGGCACATGCAGGGCTGTGGCTGGAACGAAGGCAATGCCTGTGAGCGCCGGGCGCAGCCCCGCGACCTCCTGCAGATAGAGCGTCGTGAAAAAGAAGAAACCGACCATTGCGCCGAGGTAAAGAACGCGGGCGCCATAGGCACCGGAACGTTCGATATCCGAAAACAGGCGCAGCGGCAGGATCGGCTGTTTCGCGCGGCGCTCGATGCGCAAGAAGGTGGCGAGCAGGATGAGCGACAGGGCAATGATGCCGATGGTCGTGCCGTCCCATCCGGCCTGCGCCGAACGGATGAAACCGTAGACGAGGCCGCTCATGCCCGTGGTCGAGGTCAGCGCACCGGGAATATCGAAGGTGCCGGGCTGTCTGCCGGTTTCCTTGATGTAGGCGCGGGCTGCAAGGATCATGGCAATGCCGATCGGCAGGTTGATGAGGAAGCCGACACGCCAGGACAGCCAGTCGGCCAGCAGCCCGCCGACGATCAGGCCGACAGTCGCCGACACACCGGCCGCCGCACTGTAGAGCGAAACGGCGCGCACGCGTTCATCGCCTTCCTCGAAATTGGTCTGCAGCAGGGCAAGCGTGGCGGGTGCGAGAATGGCCGAGCCGAGGCCCTGAATGGCCCGCCATGCCAGCATCCAGGCGGCAGATTGCGAGGCGCCGATGGCAAGCGAGGCCAGCGTGAAGATCGCCATGCCGGTGATGAACATGCGGCGACGGCCGAGAATGTCACCGGCACGCGCACCCAGAAGCAGGAAACCGCCGAAGGTCAGCGTATAGGCGCTCTGCACCCAGGCAAGGCCGGCATCGGTAAAGCCGAGTTCGTGGTGGATTTTCGGAAGTCCGGTCAACACGACCGATATGTCCAGCACGATCATCACGTAGCTGATGAGGATGATGGCGAGGATTGCGGTCTTGTGTTGCGGGGAGGCGGTCAAGTGTCTTTCGGGCATCGTCATTCCGTTCTGCGCGGGCGCTTGGCCGTCCTCCACGGCAAGGCTGCGGTTTCGATGCTCTGAAGATATTGCTTGCCGACCTTATCGATTAGAGGCAGTAATCAGCATGAGGCTATAAGGACACCTAATAAATGCCGCAGGAAAATTTCAACGATCTGATCGCCTTCGTCACCGTGGCGCGCGAGGAGAGTTTTACCCGCGCAGCCGTCAAGCTCGGTGTCTCGCAATCGGCGCTCAGCCAGACGGTGCGCGGTCTTGAGGAGCGGCTGGGACTTCGCCTGCTCACCCGAACCACGCGCCGCGTTTCACCGACGGCGGCGGGCGAGCGGCTGTTGCAGACGGCAGGACCGCGCTTCGATGAGATACAGGCGGAGCTGTCTGCGCTGAGTGACATGCGCGACAAACCCGCCGGCACCATTCGCATCACGACCGGCGAACATGCGGCAATCTCGGTGCTTGCGCCCGCGCTTGAAAAATTCATTCCGCAATATCCCGATATCAACGTCGAGATCACCGTCGATTACGGCCTGACGGACATTGTTGCGGAGCGCTATGACGCGGGCGTGCGGCTTGGCGAACAACTGGCCAAGGACATGATCGCGGTCAGGATCGGCCCGGAAATGCGCATGGCTGTGGTCGGTTCGCCCTCCTATTTCCAGCAGAACCTCTGGCCGGAGGTTCCCGAAGATCTGACCAGCCACAATTGCATCCAGATCCGCATGCCGACCTATGGCAACATTCTTGCCTGGGAGTTCGAGAAGGACGGCCACGAACTGAAGGTCCGTGTCGAGGGGCAGCTCGTATTCAACAACATCGCCATGCGGCTCGATGCCGTCAAACGCGGTTTCGGCCTGGCCTATATGCCGGAAGATCTGGTGGAGGAGCACATTGCGAAGGGCGAGCTGATCCGGGTGCTGGAAGACTGGTGTGCGCCGTTTGCGGGCTACCACCTCTATTATCCGAACCGGCGCCATGCCTCGCCAGCCTTTGCGCTGGTGGTCGATGCGCTGCGTTACCGCGGATAGGGTTTCAGTCGTTCAGCACATAGAGATCGACGGGCTTTTGCCGGTTGCGCACATTCGCCGCGCCGAGATAGGTCAGCCCGACGGCATGGCCCGCCGCCTTTGCCGTTTCGCCGCTCAGCAGGCAGCGCGTGTCATGATCCTTGTTCAGCGCTTCCAGCCGCTGCGCCAGGTTCACGGTATCGCCGTAAAGCGTGTAGGACAGCCGGTCATCGCTGCCGACCGTCCCGGCGGCAACCGGGCCGGTGGCAATGCCGATGCGCAGTTTCAGGCTGTGGCCGCCAAATTTTTTCTGGTCTGTCAGCCGCAGGATTTCGCGGGCCGAGGCGATGGCGCGTTCGGCATGGTCGTCGACCGGCAGCGGCGCGTTGAAGGAGGCGATGAAGGCATCGCCCATGTAGCTGACGACAAGACCGCCATTGCGGGCAATGACGCCTGCGGTGGCGGAAAAGAGTTCGTTCAGCACCGCAATCAGCACTTCGGGGAAAAGCTGTTCCGATAGCGCGGTAAAACCTTCGACATCGGCAAACAGCAGCGTTGCCTCGCGCATCTGCGGGCGGAGATAGCCTTCATTGCTGGCAAGTTCGCGTACCACATGCGGCGGCACGTATTTGCCGAAGATCCGCTGCATGCGCCGCCGTCCGGTTTCGGCCACGGCTCTGGCCTGCACCATGTGCCGGGCGCGATGCACGGCGAGGGCGGCAATGCCCGTGACCGCGCCGATAATCAGCACCTCCTGCAGTCTGGAGGCCATGCCGAGAAAATGCGGGCTCAGCACCACCGAATAAAACACCTCCCGTTTCGGCGCGAGCGGCAGGTTTTCGTAAGTCAGGAAGTCGCCCAGGCTGAAAACGATCCAGCCGATCGATGCCGAGAGCCCCGCCATGCACCACACACCGGTCCATACGACGAGGCGTGGGGAGAGCGTCAGCACCGAGGCGACGATGACGATGTAATAAAAATGATCGCGGCTGGTCAGAAAGACGAGGTTCTGCGGCACCATCTCGCCGCTGCTCAATGGCACGAAGGACAGGACGGCCGAAATCAGCAGCGCATCCATGGCAAAGAAGGCATAGCGTGAGGGGACTTCGTAACGCGTCTCTTCGGCCGCCAGCGGCAGCAGACCGATCGCCGCCAGCAGCAGAAACAGCCCGGCGACCCAGAGATTGTTGGGATAGTGATACCCCCAGAACGCCGTTCCGGCCATCAGCACCGCCGCAACGGTGCGGCCGTAGACCGCAAGCTCAAAACCGCGACGTTCGGCAAATGCCGTGGCGCGGAGGGCGGGATCGAGCGCAGGCGTTTTTATCTCCAACGGCATATCTCCACGACAGTTGATGTAAGCCGCGGAGCGAAGCAGACGGCTACTCCCGGTATCAACGCGCAAACGTGGGAATCTGGACAATCTTGTGGCGACGTTTTTTGCGAGATTTCGTAAAAATCCGAATGCGATCAGCCGTTTGAACGGTTTTCAGCCGCTTTGGCGCAGCGGTATTTTTTCGGGTGAGGTCGAAATAGTAATCAACACTCTGTGATTGATAAGTGGGGCTAATAACCTCATCCGGTTTCCAGCCGCTAATCCCGTCAAAGCGACCGCGATATCGTTTCTCATCGCAATTCTTGAGACGGGTATGATGAGACAGAATTTCAAATCGCTGGCGTCGGTACTGGTGCTCTCCGGTGGCCTGATGGCATCGCCATCGGCATGGGCGGAGGCGGCCAAACCCGGCCCCATCGTCATTCAGCAGCAGGGCAGTTTTGCCGTGGGCGGCACGGTGGCAAAGACGCCGGGCACCTACAACAACAATGCGCCTAGTGCCGAGGGACAGTCGCTCCACGGCGACCACGCCTATGTTTTCTATCAGGTACCGGAGAACCCGAGGCCGCTGCCCATCGTCATGCTGCATGGTGCCTTTCAGTCGGCGCGCAGCTGGGAAACCACGCCGGATGGACGTGAGGGTTTTCAGAACATCTTCCTGCGTCGCGGTTATTCCACCTATCTCGTCGATCAGCCGCGCCGGGGCCGGGCGGGCAACAGCACGGTGGCGACGACCATCGAGCCGACGCCTTACGACCAGTTGTTTTTCGACCAGTTCCGCATTGGCAAATGGCCCGATTATTTCGGGAACGTGCAGTTCTCGCGTGACCCGGCCGCACTCGACCAGTTTTTCCGCTCGGTCACACCCAATACCGGTCCTTTTGATGCGAAGGTGATTTCGGATGCCATGTCGGCTCTGTTCGACCGGACCGGTCCCGCCATTCTGTTCACCCATTCGCAGGCCGGTGGCCCCGGCTGGCTGACGGCGATCAGGAACCCGAACGTCAAGGCCATCGTGGCGCTGGAGCCGGGCAGCGGTTTCATCTTTCCAGAAGGTGAGGTGCCTGCCGACATGCCGAGTGCGGCTGGCACGCTGAAGGGCGAGGCGGTCCCTGCTGCCGATTTCGAAAAGCTGACCCGTCTGCCGATCGTCATCTATTACGGCGACAATTTCCCGACCGAACCGACCGCAGAGCGCGGCCAGGACAACTGGCGTGTGCGGCTGGCGATGGCGAAGCTCTGGGTCGATGCCGTCAACAGACACGGTGGCGACGCCACGCTGGTGCACCTGCCGGAAAAGGGCACCAAGGGCGGCACGCATTTTCTGATGTCGGACCTGAACAACGTCGAGATCGCCGACCAGATCTCGCAATTCCTCACCGACAAGGCGCTCGATTGAGCAAGCGGCGCATGGGCAAAAACCCGGCCCGATCTGACAAGGAGCCTCTGCATGAGCAATGACATCATCAACGGCGCGAGACGCAGGTTTCTCGGCGCCACGGCGTTTTTCGTTTCCGGCGCAATTTTCGGAGTATCAACCATGAGCACGACCGAGGCTGTCGCAGCCGATTACAAACAGAACCCGTTCACGCTGGTCTATGACGGTGCGATCACCAAAAACGAACCGGGCAAGGTGAATATCCACCCGGTGACATACAGGCTTGCTGGTCTCGACATCGTTGCCAATGTCTATACCCCTGCCAATTACGACCCCGCGCAAAAATACCCCGCCATCGTGCTGGCTCACCCGAATGGCGGCGTGAAGGAACAGACCACCGGGCTTTACGCCCAGCGTCTGGCGGAGCGCGGTTTCATCACCATCACGGCCGACGCAGCCTATCAGGGCGGAAGCGGCGGGGCGCCGCGCAGCGTCGACAAACCGCAGCATCGCATCGAGGACATTCACGGCATGGCCGATTTCATCAGCCGTTTTCCCGGTGTCGATACGGCGCGGCTGGGGCTGCTCGGCATCTGCGGCGGCGGCGGATATTCGCTGGCGGCGGCCAAGACCGACAAGCGTTTCAGGGCGGTTGCCACGCTCAGCATGTTCAATTCCGGCCGCGTTCGCCGCAACGGTTTTCAGGACTCGCAGCTCGAAACGATACAGACGCGGCTGCAGCAGGCGTCCGCCGCCCGCGCTCAGGAAGCGGCCGGTGGAGAGGTGCTTTATGCCGGTGATGCCAACCTGACCGATGCGCAGATCGAAGCCTTGCCCTTCGATCTCTATCGTCAGGGTTATCACTATTACTGGCGCACCCATGCGCATCCGGGCTCGACCTTCCGTTACACCATGAGCAGCCTGATGGATCTGATGCGCTGGGATGCGACCGACGAAATCGAGCTGATCGACGTCCCCTTGCTGATGATCGCCGGCAGCGAAGCCGATACGCTTTACATGACGGAAGACGCGTTCCCCCGGGCCACCGGCACGAAGGACAAGGAACTCTTCAGGATTGCCGGCGCCAGACACATCGAAACCTACTGGGTGCCGGAATATGTCGATGCGGCGCTCGACAAGCTGACCCCGTTCTTCGGCCGAACGCTCGTCTGAAACCGTCCCGTTTTTTCATTCCCCTCGAAAAAAGATCAGGGCGTTGCCATGCCGCATCGCCCCGGCCATCCCCTGTGCCATGCAAGGAGTTCCCTTTGAAGCGACTGACCAGAAGCCTGTTTTTCGCCACCAGCGTCACTCTCATTCTCGTTTCCGTTACGATGACCCAAGCCCAGACCACGACACCTTCGCCACAGCAGAGCCGTGCCCAGCAACTGATGGGCGAGACCGCGCCAAAGCTCGCCGAACTGACCGATGGTGTCCTCTACGCCGATATCTGGGAACGCCCCGAACTCTCCAAACGCGACCGCAGCCTTGTGACGATCACGGCGCTGATTGCGCTCAATCGTCCCGATCAGTTGCGCTCACATATCCGTCTTGGCCGACAGAATGGTCTGACGGAGGAGGAGATCGTCGAGACCATCACGCATATGGCCTTCTATTCCGGCTGGCCGAGTGGTGTCTCGGCTGTCGCGATCGCCAAAGACGTGTTTGCGGAGGACTGATCCATGAACACGACATCGCTGGTTACTGTCGCTGCAGCCCTGAGCGCCACCGCAGCTTTTGCTGAACCCGACCGCGCCGTGAAGGTTACGCGTTCGAGTGTTGCGACTGCGACCGCAGGCTCTGCGGAAAACTTCACTGGCTCCGTGACAGTGCAGTCGCGGTTTCAGACGCCATCGCCCGCCCGGGTTGGTGGTGGCCTCGTTACCTTCGAGCCGGCTGCCCGAACCGCATGGCACACCCATCCGCTCGGTCAGACCCTGATCGTGACGGAGGGCGTGGGGCGCGTGCAGCACTGGGATGGCGAGATTGAGGAGATCGTTCCCGGAGACGTGGTGTGGATACCGCCCGGCGTCAAACATTGGCACGGGGCGTCGCCCGAAAGCGGCATGGCGCATATCGCCGTTGCGGAAGCCCTTGATGGCAAGACGGTGGAGTGGATGAAACACGTGACCGACGCACAATATGGCCTGAAAAACGGGGGCGCCGATGAATAAGGTTTTCAGGATGGCGGGTGCTGCCGCTTTCGTCACCGGCGCCGTCGTTCTCGTCGGCATGCAGGTTCAGGCAGAGCCGACGCGGGCGACCATGCCGGATATCAGCAAGCTCGTCCATTACACCACGGTGACGCGGGGTGAGGTGACGGAGCATATCATGACGACGCGGGAAGCGATCGAGGCGGTCAAGCGGGGCGAGCCGATCCCCAACGGTACGCATGTGGCGCTGGTCGATTATCGCGGTGGCGAGGTCTTCCGTTATTTCATCATGGAAAAAGGCGAGGGCTGGGGGCAGGACTATGATGAAAACCGCCGCACCGCCGACTGGCAGTTTCAGTGGTTCAAGCCCGATGGCTCGATCAACATGGAAGAGAACACGGCGCGCTGTCAGCGCTGCCACACATCGCGGGCAGACCGGGACTTCCTCTATACCTTCAATGACATGCGCCGGTTCGAATTCGAATGAATGCCGTCTTTCGTCTGCGCCTGCTGCTCGATGTCGTTGCCATCGCGCTGATTGTCGCCTGTCTGGCCTACTGGTGGCTCGATAATCTTGCGCATGAGATCTTCGGCACGGCCCTGTTCGCGCTGGTCATCGGGCACAATGTCTTCAATCGGCGCTGGTATGGCGGCGTGGCGAAGCGCAGGCTTGATGCCGTGCGCATCGTCAATCTGGCGACCATCGCCTGTCTCGCCCTGGGCATGACGATCATGCTGGTGACGAGCCTGCTGATCTCGCGCGACCTCCTGCCGTTCATGGCGCTCGACGGCGCCTTTGCTGTGCGGGAGCTGCACATGTTTGCGGCCTATTGGGTGCTGCTTGTCGTTGCCATCCATCTCGGCACCCGCTGGCAGGTGGTGATGACTGCCTGCGCCGCGCTGTTGCGTCTCGACGGCAAAAGCCGCTGGCGCACGGCGGGTCTGCGGGTGGTGACAGCGGCCGTTGCAGCGCATGGTGTCAGAAGCACGGTCGAGATTGGTTTCGGCTCGAAGCTGATGCTGACCTACGCGCTGGATATGTGGGATTTCAACGCCTCAACGCTGCAGTTCTTCGTCAACTACGCGTCGATCGTCGGGCTGTTTGCCGCCGTGACCCATTACGTCCTGCTGCTTGTCAGACGCGGCAGATCAGGTGTCTAACGCGCCAGTCTTGCCAAGCCGACGAAGAGGGCGATCGCCGATGCGCCAAGGGTTGCCGTGACCGCAAGCGAAGCGCCAATGCCAATGGCGGACATGGCAAGTGCCAGCGCGAAGGGGGCGAGTGCGGAGACGATCAGACGCGCCGCCATCATCTTTCCCTGCAGCCTGCCATAACCCTGGCTGCCGAAGAGGTGGAGCGGCAAGGCGCCGATCACGATGCTCAACAGGCCGTTGCCCATGCCGAAGACCACGGCGAAGACCATGGCGCCCGCGATGGAGGGTGCTGAAACGGCCAGCGTCATCACGCCTGCCGGCATCAGCGCGGCGGCGATGATGGCCAGATGCGCCGCATCGATGCCCTTGCCAAACACCATGTTGATCAACCGGCTCGCCACCTGTGAGGGGCCGAACAGGGTGGCGATCATGGCGGCGGTTGCGCCAAGCCCGAGGCCGGACAGCAGCGGCACCATGTGCACCAGCACGGCGGCGCTGACCAGCGAGGTCAGGGAGAAGCCCGCCACCATCAGCACAAATCCAAGCTTTCGATGCTCTCCAGGCAGGACGCCTTCGACAAGCTGAACCTCGCGGGCAGGGGCATTGCGCGACTTTACCACGGTCGCGGCAAGCCAGGCGTGAAACGGCAGGCAGATCAAGAGGTTCAGGGCGGCAAACACCAGATAGACCTGCTGCCACGACAGATGGGCGTGCAGTGCCGTGGTGATCGGCCAGAAGATGGTGGAGGCAAAACCGGCAATCAGCGTCAGATAGGTGATGCTGCGTGCGGCGACCTGCGGCTGAAGCTGCACCAGAAGCGCAAAGGCCGCGCCATACTGAACGAGGTTGGCCGCCACCTCCATCACGATCAGCGCGGCGGCGTAGGATGCCTTTTCCGGTGCGTAGGCACAGGCAACCAGTGCTGCCGCCGCCACCGCCGAGCCTGCCGTCATGACCTTTGCCGCGCCCAGCCGGTCAAACAGCGTGCCAAGCCACGGCGCCGTCAACCCACCAACCATGAGCGCCACGGACAGCGCGGCAAACACCCATTGCTGCGAAAGCCCGAAATGCCCGGCCATATCGGGCGCGAGAATGCTGAAACTGTAATAGAGCGTGCCGTAACCGATGTTCTGGGTAACGCCCAGCAGCAGGACGGCGGCAACAGGCACACGATCAGACAATTGGTTTTCCGTCCGCGTTCATTTCTGATTTGCAGGACATGGGCTTGCAGATGTCCGGGTGTCCGGCGCAGCAGTCTTCCAGCAGGAAGCGCACCAGACCGCTCAGCGCATCGTAATTGGCGGTGTAGATGATCGAGCGCGCCTCGCGTTGCTGGCCGATCAGACCGGCACGGTCCAGCTCCTTCAAATGGAACGAGACGTTGGAGGGCGAGGCTTCCAGCCGTTCGGCAATCGACCCCGCCGACATGCCGTCCGGACCCGCCACCACCAGCATCCGCACGATCTGTAGCCGGCTTTCCTGTGACAGCGCGCCGAAGGATGCGAGGGCTTGACGTTCTTCCATGTTTCAATAATCCTTGAAATATTGAAACGAGGAATAACGCAGATGAACGCCTTCGACAAGACCTCATCGCCTGACATCAGCCTCGGGCTTCTGCTCGGAACGCTGGCGCGCAAACCCGACCTGCCGCTGGTGTTCCGCTATGACGGGCAGGTGGTGAGACCCGGCTATCACGTCACCGAAGTGAAGGCCGGGCAGTTTTCGGGCCTGGATTGCGGCGCGAACCCCGAGGCATGGGCGGAAATCTTCGTGCAGCTCTGGGATGTCGAAGACGGCGGGCGAACCCACATGCAGGCCGGGAAATTTGCGGCGATCATCCGCAAGGTATCGGAGCATGTGAAGCTGGATGGCTCGGCGCGGCTGACCTTCGAGGTCAGCGACGGGGTGCGGCCGATGGCGCTTTATTGCGCGGCAATGCCGCAGGTTGGTGAGACTGTCATCTCGGTAGAGCTTGCACCGCGCCCGGCCAGTTGCAAGCCGCGTGACCGGTGGCTGGCGGAGCAGGAAA
Organism: Agrobacterium tumefaciens; assembly: GCA_025559845.1. Lineage (NCBI taxonomy): Bacteria > Pseudomonadati > Pseudomonadota > Alphaproteobacteria > Hyphomicrobiales > Rhizobiaceae > Agrobacterium > Agrobacterium tumefaciens. Next base: position 1,425,302 of record CP048469.1, on the reverse strand, counting down.
CCGCCACGCCAAAGCCGTGCTGCACACCGTCATCGACAGGCTGTTGCGCCTGATCCTATGGCAAGCGGCGGGCCTTGGCCCGCCCGTTTCACATCAGGGCTTCAGTGGCCGGGATGCAGTGCGTCGTTCAGATACATGCAGGTCAGCATGGTGAAGACGTAAGCCTGAATGGCAGCCATCAGGAATTCCAGTGCGGTGATCGCAACCGTCATGAACAGCGGCATGATGGCGCCTGCGACACCCAGCGTTCCCATGGCACCGAGCGATGCGACGAAACCGGCAAACACCTTGAGCGTGATGTGGCCTGCCAGCATGACGGCGAAGAGACGCACCGAATGGCTGACCGGGCGCGAGAGGTAGGAAATCAGCTCAATGGGAATAATGATCGGCGCCAGAACGGCGGGAACGCCATCCGGCTTGAACAGCCGCAGGAAACCGAGGCCGTGCCTGTAGAGGCCGTAGAGCGTTACCGTCAGGAACACGAGTGCGGCGAGCCCGAAGGTCACGACGATCTGGGCCGTGACCGTGAAAGCGTAGGGAAACATGCCAAGCAGATTGGCCGTCAGGATGAACATGAACAGCGTGAAAACGAACGGAAAGAAGTGCATTCCGTGTTTGCCGACATTGTCGCGCAGCGTCTTGTTGACGAACAGGTAGAGCATTTCGGCGCTGGATTGCCACCGGCCGGGGACAAGCCGTTTCTGCGCTGTCGCCAGAAGCAGGAAACCGGTGGCGATGGCGACGGTCAAAAACATGGTGGCGGAGGCGTTGGTGAAGCTCAGATCCACACCGCCGATGTTGATCTCGATGATCTTTTTCACTTCGAATTGTTCAATGGGTCCGGCCATTCGGCTTCCTCTGACGGGCTGTGGCCACGACAGACCGACGGCACGCCAAGGCAGCGCCACAGCGTTGCCGGGCGCGCAGAGCCTGCGGACCAATGATTTCTGGATGATGGGTGATGGTCAACAATCGGGCGGCCTCTGATCTCGACAAGGAGATTCGGGGCCGTCCCCGGAACGTTTCAAGGCGCGGGTCGTCCCGCACAGGGGCTTCTTAGCTGCGTCGCGCTCTGATTGCAACGGCCATCGTTCAAAGGCTGATGCACGGCGAAAACGCACCTCACGGTTGGCGGTGAGCAGGTAAATGGCGAGCGCGGACACGCGTGTAACGATGCCCGGCGATCGCTCGCACGCATTGTCCATGATCGTCTGGCGTATCGCCCGGTAAAGCTTTCGGCGGCTGGTCCACATCATGATTGCCTCATGGCTGTGGGGCCGTCCCCTGGTCGCTTGGCAGAGCGCAGGTCGTCCTGCGGTGCATCTGCGTGTCAGGCGGTAAACAGCATCAGGCCGAACACGAAGAAGAGAAGAATATGCAGCATGCCCTGCGTGGCGGAGGTGCGGTGGCCGAGATAGGTCAGCGTCGTCAGCCCGATGGTCAGTGCCAGAAGCATGGTTTCGACCGCTGAAATGCCGAAAACCACGGTCTTGCCGGTCATCAGGCCCACCGTCAGTACGGCTGGAACCGTGAGTCCCACGGTCGAGACGAAGGCGCCGAGGCAAAGGTTGATCGCGCGCTGCGTTTCGTTGTTGAGTGCGGCCTTGATGGCGGTGATGGACTCCGGCGTGAAGACGATGATGGCAATCAGCACGCCACCCACGGCAACCGGTGCGCCAGCCTGCACCACGCCGTAGTCGATGATGATGGCGAGGTCATGCGCCAGAAGCACGATGGGCAACATCAGCGCCACCAGCCTGACCGCATGCATGAGGTTGCTGCTGCCGCGGGTCTCCGCCGTCGTGTCGTCGGCCTTGTTGCGGCTTGCTGCTTCCGACAGCAGAATCCACATGCGCCCGGCTTCGGGCTGCATGAAATCGCTGCGGTATCTGCCCATCTGCAGTGCCAGAAAACCGCCATAACCGACCACGGTCAGAAGCGAGAGAACGACCGCCTGGACCGGCGTGAACGTGCCGTTGCCCGTGCTCAGTGTGTTGGGTAGCAGCAGTGCGACGCCGACAAGGATCAGGATCATGCTGATGAAGGTGATGGTGCCGGGGGCGTTGTATTCCTGCTCGCCGTATTTCAGCGCACCGGCCAGCAGGCAGATGCCGGTGATGAGGTTCATGATGATCATCATCACGGCAAAGATCGAGTCCCGCGCAATCGTCGGCGCTTCGCCCGGTCCTAGCATCACGGCGGCAATCAGGATCACCTCGATCGACACGATGGAAAGCGTCAGGATCAGGGTGCCATAGGGTTCGCCAAGCCGGTGCGCCAGCGCATCGGCCTCACGCACGACACCGAACGCCGCCATCAGGATTGTCGCAAACAGCACGGCAAAACAGCTGATCGCCACCATCGGCGACATGTCGGCGGAAAGCCAGGAATGAAACTCGAACTGAAACGCGGTAACGACGGCCCAGGCGATGACAAGCTTGGGAACAACACCACGGAAAAGAGAAATTGCGGGCATGTGGGGCATAAATGGTGACCTCATCCGGGGTCGTCCCCAATCACATCATGCCGCCCTCGGGTCGTCCCGAACGGAGCTTATCAAGCTGGTTCGAGGAATTATCACGTCTGTGCGCGAGGGTCCAGAGTGTGCTTGTCTGGGCAGGGGAGATCATGATATCCGGGTGTCACGCGGGACGACCCGTGTCTTGTTTCTCATTCGGGGACGGCCCCTCTGTGTTTTTCACGAGGTCGCCATGCATATCCCTTCACCCTGCGTTTTTCAGCCGGTTTTTCCGTTCGATATCAGCCACATGCGCGGGTAATCGCCATGCCGGGTTCGATGATCGTCTACTGGTCGGCCAGTCTCGCTCAGGTCATGCTGGCGCTTGCCATGCTGATCGCCGCCCTCCGGCTGCTGCGTGGCCCACGGGCGCAGGACCGGATTCTCGCGGCCGATACGCTTTACAATATCGCCATGCTGCAGGCGCTGGTTCTGGCCATCAAGACCGGCAATCCGCTCTACCTGCCATTCATCCTCATCTTCGCCGTGATCGGCTTCATTTCGACGGTGGTGCTGTCGAAGTTTCTGATGCGGGGCGAGGTGATCGAATGAGACGGCGGGCAGCTTTTTCCGCCCGCCGGTCGTTTCAGGTTACCACTTCACGCGGAAGCCGGCGGTTCCGCTGAGGGCGTAGCTGTCTGTGAAGTCTTTCAGGGCGGATTTGGCGGTGAGTTCGCCGTAGATCGAGAAGCGGTCCTGCTTCCAGGTCATGGAGCCGCCCAGCGTCACGCCGGCCCAGAGGCGTTCGCTGCTGCTGTCGAAGCCGACGCCGGAGACGTCGATGGCGGTCCCGTTGAGGAACTCGTTATAGAGATTGGCAACGCCGTAGATGCGGCCGCGAACGGTTTCGCCGTTCTTGTCCTGCCAGGTCTCGTCGCGGTCCACCGCCACGCCCAGACGCCCGATCAGGCTGTCGCCGTCCTTCAGCGAAACGCGGGCGCCGAAGCGGTCGTTGAAGGTGGAGAAATCGACCGAGGAGTAAACGAGCTGCGCCTGCGGGGTGATGACCCATGAGCCGGAGGTGAAGCGGCGGCCGCCTTCGAGGCTGAGGGCATAACCGAAGCCGTTGCTGCCGTTTTTCAGTGCGCCATCGACCAGATCGGATTTCAGGTTGGTGTCGTACCACGTCGCCTGGCTGACGGCGTCGGCGTAAAAGCCGTCATTGCCATACCAGGTCAGCGTGCTGCCGATGCCATAGCCCGTCGTGTCGACCTCGCCATTGCCGTAGATCGAGTTGATATCGCCGGTGATGGTGCCGAGATGGGCGGTCAGCCCGCCGATCAGACGACCTTTTTCATTGTCGTAAAGCGCGCCGTCGATGCCACCTTCGGCCTTCCACAGATCGTAGTCATAGGTCGCGCCGCTGCTGCTGGACTTCGGGTCGATGCTGCCATGCATGCCCTTGGTGCGGAACCAGACGCCATCGAGACCCGATGTCGCGACAGGCTCGAGATCCGTCTGCCAGTAGCGGTTGCCGACGCGCTGCTGCAGGGTGTCCAGTTCGTTCAGCATCTGCAGCATTTGCGGATAGGCTTCGTAAAGCGCCACGCCCGGCTGGTAGAGCGGGTCCGTGACCGAAACCGATGCATCGAGAACGGAACGCAGATACCAGTCGCCATCCGCACCCTGATAGAGCCGATAGGCATAAGCGCCGCCGACCACGGCCTCTTCGCCTTCATAGGTGTAATCGCCGAGCAGCGAGAAAAGGCCTGCCGAAGTGCCCGCGACATCGACGATCTTGATGCCGTCGGTCGTCAATGCGCCATCACCATTGAGGTTGGTCACGGCGACATTGGTGCTGCCGGAGGTGTTACCCGTCACGACCAGTCTGTCGGTGGCCGAGCTGTCGTCGCCCAGCACGCTTTCAATCGCCAGCGTGCCGCCATTGCCGGTGTAATCGCCGCCGATGGTCAGGGTTCCGATGCCATTGCTGCCGGGCGCGATGGTGCCGCCCGCCTGGTTGGTGGTGTTGCCGACCGTGCCCGTACCGGCCAGCGTGCCGGAGATGACATCCACCACGCCGCCGAGCGTGGCGTTTACTTCGAGAACGCCGCCATAGATGCTGCTGGTGCCGGAAAAACCTGTCTGGGCGGCATTGAAGATGGTGCGGCCGGCATACTGGTTGATCGCACCGCTGCCATTGATGGGCGTGTCGAACACATAGCCGGTTTCGGTGTGGTTGAAATTGATCTCGGCACTTGCCGCCAGTGTGACGGCCGAGGCAACCAGCGTACCCGCCGCCGCAGCGGCCTGACCGGCCACGCCACCGATGTTCAGCGATGCGTTGCTGTCGGCATCCGCGCCGCCAAGCACCAGCGCAGAGGCGCCGCCATTGACGATCACCGTGCCATCGTCGGCGATGGTCAGAACGCCGGTTCCGAAGGTGCCGACATTGATGTTGGTAGCGCTGAGTTCGGAGCCCTGACCGGAGACGAGCACGCTGAAGTTGGGAACAACAGCGCCGGAAGCTGTGGCAATGTTCACGGTCGTTGCCGTCACGGCGCCGCCATCGAGAATGGAGAGCGAGCCCTTCTGCATGCCGAAGGCGCCACCGGTATCCCAGCGCGATCCATCGCCCGAGACAACGGCCGTGACATTGGCGCCGGCATAAGCGGCAGCGCCAAGCCCGCCCCAGTTGGTTGCGCCGGTGATGTCGACCACGGCGCCGTCGAGCACGTTGATGTTGGTGGTGCCGTTGTAGGAGCCGAAATTGTTGCTCTGCAGGCTGGAGCCTGTGCCCAGCACATTGATGGTGGCGACACCCTGCGAGTTGATCGTATGAACGCGGATAGACGACGTGCCTGTGGTAAGGGCCGCACCATCCTGAATGGTAAGCGTCGAAACGGTTCCTGTGGCGTTGCTGAGATCGACGTTATCCGAACCCGTCGCAACCAGGCGTGTTCCGGCCCCTGATACGGTCACACTGCCGTTGGCGCCAGTCGATCCGGCAATATCGAGCTGCGAGATTGTACCGAGCGATGTTCCGTAGATGACGTCGCCGCCGCCATTCACCACAAGTGCGCCGTGGTCGACGGTAATGCGGCTGATACCGGATGCTGCGGCATCGACCACCAGTGTCCCATTGCCATTGACGGTCAGCACCGTGTTGGTGCCGGCAAGCTGGCCGGAGAAGGTCAATGTCGAACCACTGGCGACATCCAGGTTCGCCGCCGTTGCGAAGGTCAGCGTGTAGCTCGCCGTATCCACGGTGATGTTGCTGCTGACGGCCGGAAGCGTGCTGGTGACAGAGAAACTGCCGGTCAGCGTAATGGTGGAGGAGGCGTCGCCGCTGGCTGCCGCGTCGGTAATGGCCTGTGAAAGTTCGGCCTCATTGGAGGCTGTGAAACTTGCGGCCAGCGACGGCCGCATGGAACAGCCGAGTGCCAGAACGGCGAGAGACACGCCTGAAAGAAAACGGATGTTTTTGCTGGATCTGATGGCATTGCGTGCCAATGCGCGCGCTTCTTTCGAAGCCCGTGGTTCTACCGTAACGTCGTTCACTATTCGCCCCCGAATATGACAAATACCGCAGTGCGGCCGATCTGCCCGTCTCTCCCGTTTTCAGACTCACTGAGAACAAGGGAAAGTTGCAGTTTCGCAATGTCGAATAGTCGAAAAAGCTGACGATTGTTAGAACAAGATTTCTCGGATGGAAATTGAGGGAGGTGTCGCGCCACAACGATTTATCCTTACGAATACGTTGTAAAACAATATGTTAAAATTATATCTGTCGAAGCTCTTCCCTTAACGTAAGGTGCTCTTCGCAGGCTGCTATTCGTCAAGGGATCAATTGCACTCTATGCGTGTTATCGGCATTTCGTCATTGCCTGTCATTCCCTTCGCAGTCGCGGCATTTCGGCCTGAAAACGGCCCCGAAATGCACTGATGCGGCAACCAGCACGCGTGCGTGACCACGGTCATCTGCGACAGCACTTTGCGGCGTGGGGCAGGTGGCTGAAACGGTCATTGACGGTTTGAACGTCGAAAAAATATCTGCCGGTCTGATTGTTCGCTTGTCTGCTGTTCCCGGCATGATTGCGCTTGTCGCTCAACGGCAAATCGGCTTAACTCGCAACCCGACGGTGGTTGATCCGCTTCCGCAGAAACAAGGGGTGTCGCTTGGTGTTTCGTCTCGGAGAAAGATACGCTCATCTCGTTCATGATGGCGGCTGCGCCTGCCATAGTCCCGAAGCCCGAAACCTGTTTGCGCGCATGAATGCCGGGCTTTCCCGCCGTTCGGTGCTGAAGGGCATTGCGGCAAGCCTGGCGGTGGCCGCACTCGGTCAGGTCGACCCTGCCTTTGCGCAGGCACCGGCAAAATCGATCCTGCTGCGCAATGTCAAAATCTTCAACGGCATCGACAGCAGGCTGATCGAGGGCAATGGCGTGTTGATCGAGGGCAATCTCATCAAGGCGCTGGTGGGCGCGGCGGATGCGGTTGCGGATGCGCAGGTGATCGATTGCGGTGGACGTACCCTGATGCCCGGCATGATCGACGCCCACTGGCATTCCATTCTCGCCGGTATTTCGCAGGTTGCGGCCATGACGGCGGATATTCCCTATGTGCATCTGGTCGCGGCACAGGAGGCCGAGCGTACGGTGCTGCGCGGTTTTACCACCGTGCGCGATGTCGGCGGGCCTTCCTTCGCGCTGAAACGCGCCATCGATGAAAACCGCGTGGCCGGTCCGCGCATCTATCCATCCGGTGCCATGGTGTCGCAAACCTCGGGGCATGGTGATTTCCGCATGCGCACCGATCTGCCGCGCCAGCCGCAGAGCGATCTGAGCGTTGCCGAAACGGCGGGTATTTCGGCCATTGCCGATGGCGAAGCGGAAGTGCTGCGCCGGGTGCGCGAGCAACTGATGCTTGGTGCCAGCCAGATCAAGATCATGGGCGGCGGCGGTGTTTCATCCTCCTTCGATCCGATCGATTCCCTGCAATATACGCCCGCCGAAATGAAGGCGGCCGTTGCGGCGGCGTCAGACTGGGGCACCTATGTCTGCATTCACGCCTACACCTCCGCGGCCATTCGCCGGGCGCTGGAATGCGGCGTCAGATCCATCGAACACGGCCAGCTGGCGGATGAGGAAACCGTGCAGCGGATCGCCGATGCCGATGCGTGGTGGAGTATCCAGCCGTTTCTGGCCGATGAGGATGCCAATGCCAAACCATCGCCGGAACAGCGGCAGCAGCAGGAGCTGATTGCCGAGGGCACGGTGCGGGCGATTGAGCTGGGCCGCAAATACAAGGTCAGGATGGCGCTGGGCACCGATATTCTGTTCAGCCCGGCTGGCACCGCCACGCAGGGCAGGCAGCTCGCCAAATTCGCCCGCTGGTATGACAATGCCGAGGTTTTGCGGATGCTGACCAGCGGCAATGCCGATCTGCTGGGGCTTTCGGGCCCGCGCAATCCCTATCCCGGCAAGCTTGGCCGCATCGAGGCCGGCGCCTATGCCGACCTGTTGCTGCTGGATGGCGATCCGCTGCAGGACATATCCCTGATCGGTGACCCCGATCGCAGCATGTCGCTGGTGATGAAGGACGGGCGCATCCACAAGAACACCTTGCCTGCCTGAAACGCCGGCAAGGCGTCTTTTCAGCCCATCATGTTGCGCAGAAGACCGGCAGAGACGATGCCGATGATGACGGTCGGCAGAATGGGCAGGCGCGTGGCGGCAAGCATCGTCACGGCCAGCGCGATGAGATCGGCCGGTCGCCCCGATACGAAATCCGGGGCGATGATGGTGATGAGCACGCAGCCCGGCGCGGTCTCCATTGCCGCCTGCATGCGCGGGCTCAGCGCGCGGTTGCGCAGGAACAGATAACCGCCGATCCGCGTCAGATAGGTCACCGTTGCCATCAGAAAGATCGCCGCGACATAATGCGGGTCGAACAGGGGGGTGGGGAGTGCGTCAAACATGCGGTTTGGCCAGTAGATAAGAGAACAGGACGCCGGAGAGCGCACCGGCGGGCACGTACCACGCGCCGGGAACGAGAAGGTGAACGGTGGCCGCCACGACAAGGCTGATGAGCCAGGGCAGGGCAGAGCGCGCGCCCTTCCACATGCCCGCCAGCATCACCAGAAACACCGCCGGAAAGGCCATGTCGAAACCGTAACGCGTCACATCTCCCAAGAGCGGGCCTACGGCTGCGCCAACGGCGGTAAAGACGATCCAGCTCACATAAAGGCCAAGCGCCACACCGAAGAAATAGCCGGCACTCAGGCCGCGTCTCGCCTTCCTGGCATCGGCCAGACCCATCGCCCAGCTTTCGTCGCACATGAAGAACAGCGCCACCAATGCCTTGCTGCGGGAAAGGTGCTGCATCAGCGGTGCAAACGCCGCGCCCATCAGCAGGTGGCGGCTGTTGACGAGGAAGGTGATGGCGACGATGAGCGCGATATGCGGCGGCGAGGTCCATAGCTCGACGGCGGCAAATTCCGATCCGCCGCCAAAATTCAGCCCGGTCATCAGCGGCACTTCGGCAATGCTGAACCCCTTGGCGGCGGCCTGCGCCCCCAGCACCAGCGCGAAGGGCACGAAGCCCAGCATCACCGGAATGCCATCCTTCAATCCGCGCCACAGTTCGCTTCGCGCACCGCCATAAAGGCGGGCGTCACTTGCAACATATTCAACCACCGAACGTCTCTTTTCACTTTCATGCCATTTCGCCCCGAAGCCTTGATCGGGACGGCGGCATCATAGAGCTGTCGGTGTGGTGGTTGGTTGCGTTCTCTTTCCAATTTTTAGAAAAACTGGCATTGTGTGCCAACCAATCGCCATATGCTTGAAACGAAACGCCAATGAAACTCGATGCCATCGACCGCAAGATTCTCCGTGTGCTGCAGCAGGACGGGCGCATTCAAAACACCGACCTCGCGGCCAAAGTCGGCCTGTCGCCATCGCCGTGCCTCAGGCGCGTCAAGCTTCTGGAAGAGGCTGGCATCATCCGCCAGTATGTGGCGCTGGTCGACGCTGCCAAGCTCGACATGGGCTTTACCGTGTTCGTGCGCATCTGGCTCGACAGCCAGGACGAAGAAACCACCACCACCTTTTACGAAGCGGCCGAGAAGCTGCCGCAGGTGGTGGAATGTCACCTGATGGCGGGCGATTGCGATTTCATGCTGCGCGTCGTGGCGCCCGATCTCGATGGTTATCGCCGCTTCCAGATGGAGCACCTTGGCCGCATCAAGGGCGTGCGCAACATCAAATCGGAAATCCCGATGCAGAAGATCAAGCAGTCGTGGGAGGTTCCGGTATAGCGTCCGGATCGGGCTCCGGTCCTTCGGCGCCCATCAAGGCTGCAAGCCACGCGGCCGATGGTGAGGAGGCGGCAAAAGAGGCCACCGCAATGGCGATAGGAACACCGATGAAGGTGCCGTAAATGCCCCAGAGGAAGGTCCAGAGAAAGATCGACGCCAGAATGACGAAGGGCGACAGGGTCAGCATGCCGCCTGAAAGCACGGGTTCGAGATAGTTGCCGCTGACGAACTGCACGACGGTGAGGGTGGAAAACAGCACGAATGCCGTCCACGGGTCGCCAAGCTGGACGAGCCCGAATACCGTGGGCAGGATGGTGGCAATCAGCGGGCCGATGAAGGGAATGTAGTTCAGCACGAAGGCGATCACCGCCCATTGCGGCGCCAGCGGCACGTCAAGCGCATAGATCACCACGCCGAAGCAGAAACCCGTGAGCAGGCTGATGACGGTGCGGACCCAGATATAGGTACAAAGCTTCTTTGCCGTGGTGCGGCAGGTATCGAGCATAATTTTCGCCGACGAGCCCAGTGAGAAGCGGTCGAGACGGTTCTCAACGGCATCGACCTCGATCAGCCCCGTCAGAAGATAGGCAACGGCGACCATCAGGAAGCTGGTAAACTGGCTCATGCGCGAAAAGGCCTGCTGCACGGCGCGCAGCAACCAGTTGACGTTGAAACCATCGGCCCACAGCGCGCCAACGACAATGCCGTTCTTTTCCAGCCAGCCTGTGACGCTCTGGTAGAGCAACTGGTAGCGTTCCGACTGGGCGGCAACATTGCTCCAGACCGCGCCGGATGCCCAGACGATGGCAAAACCGAAAAGCGCCAGTACCAGTGTCGCGCCCACCAGAGTTACCGCTGCGGCAACCACCTTCGGCACATGCATCTGCAACGCTTTTTGCGCTGGCCAGACCAGCGCCAGCACGAAGATCGCAAGCGTCAGCGGGGCCAGAAACACATAGGCAGCCTTGGCTGACCACAGCGCAATGAGAACCGCAATCACCGTCAGGCTGACACGCGCACCCTGAAATCCGGCCATCAGTTCGCCCCTGCTATTGCCTTGTAACGACGATGCTGATCGACAGCATTCAGCCGGGCGGCAGCGGTGAAGACAGGTGATAAAAAGGCTGCAAGGCGTCGTCGCATGAACTACCCGTTTTCTATGGGGGAAGCGGGAACCGGCAATTCCCCAAGCTATAACGGCTCGATACAACAGGTGCAATGCTGGGTAGAAGGCGAAAGGCGGTAGCGGCAATATGAGGCTTTTGGGAAAATGGAGGCGGCGGATGGATGACGGGCTGATCGACACGTTGCAATCGACCATCGACACCGCCTGGGAAAAGACCGGTCTTGGCGCGGCGGTCCGGGTCAGGACTGCACGTCAGGACGATGGATCGCCGCATGTCGAAATCCGTCGTGGCCTCTACGAGATCGTCATTACCGAACGCGGGCAGGAGACGCAGCGGATGTCAGGTCTTTCACTACCGGATGCGGCACGCTGGTTTTTATCCGGCATGGCGTTCGGCCATGCCTGCGCCTCTGAACTGAAGGACAGACGTGCGCCCGAAAACGCCCCTCCGCTGGATTACGGCCTGAAGGATGACGGCTATTCGCGCTGGAACTGGATGGCCCCCGCCATCGCCACCATGCACCGCATTTCGCCGGAGCTGGGCGCCTTCATGGAACAGCATTATGCCGAGGTGCTGCGCCATGCGCCGCTCAACGCATCTGAAAAACGCAATGCCCGTTATCCCTTGCTGCCGTTTGCGGCGTGACGGCGATGGGTGAAAGGGCCTCAGCCGGATCGTTGAGGCCCAGGCGAGAGATATGCGGCGATTACGCCTCGCGGTACTTGGCGATATCGGCGTCAGTGATCTGACGGATCACGCGGGCGGGGTTTCCACCGACCAGTGACATGGGCGGCACATCGCGGATGACGATGGCGCCGGCAGCCACGACGCTGCCACGGCCGACCGTGACGCCGGGAAGGATCTGCGCGCCGGCGCCAATCCAGACGTCGTCTTCAATCGTCACCGGGAAGGCATATTCCAGCCCCTTGTTGCGGCGTTCTATGTCCAGCGGATGCCCGGCGCAGCAGATGTGCACATTCGGTGCGATGAAGACATTGCTGCCGATCTTTACTCTGGCGCCATCGAGAATGACCAGATTGACGTTGGCGTAGAAGTTCTCGCCGATTTCGATGTTGAAGCCGTAATCGCAGTTGAACGGCGCCTCGATCAGAAACTCCTTGCCGGTCTTGCCGAACAGGGAACGGATGATCTCGCGGCGCTTTTCGCTCTGGCTGGGCGGCGTGGTGTTGAAGGCAAACAGCGCCTCCTTGGCGGCATCGCGTTGACGCTTCAGCTCGGGATCGTAGTTCGCATCGTAGAGCAGGCCGGCGGCCGCCTTTTCCATTTCGTTCATGGGGTATCCTTTCGATGTCTGTGGCAGGCCCGTGAGGCTGTGGGATTGTGGGAGGGGCCAGCAGGATGGTCAGGTTACGCCGATCAGGCTGGCGTTCTCGATGTTTCCTCGGCGTTTGCTGCAACCCTTGGCCGCACGGCGGGGGCGGCGGCAATGGCGCAGAACAGCAGCGTCAGCACCACCAGCATGGCGTTGCGCAGGCCATAATGTTCGCCGATCAGTCCGAGCAGCGGCGGCCCGACGAGGAAGGCGACATATCCGCCGATCGTCACGATCTTGACCCGCTCTGCGGAGTTAACGCCGGAGTCACCGGCAGCCGAAATGGCAACCGGAAAGCCGAGCGAGGCGCCAAGCCCCCACAACAGCACGGATGCGCCGGCCAGAACCGGGTGATGCGAGAAGATCACCCCGGCAAGCCCGAGCGCACCGAAGATCGCGCTGGTGCGAATGACGGCGGACCGGCCGAAACGCTCCAGAAAATACCCGCCGGAGAAGCGCCCGATGGTCATGGCTGTGGCAAACACCAGGAAGATCAGCGAACCCGTGGTTTTGGAAAAATCATGCTCGTCGACCATCAGGATCGGCAGCCAGTCATTGGCTGCACCTTCGGCCAGCGCCGTGGCAAGAACGATCAGGGCAATGGCAAGCAGGCGCGGGTCGCGCCACGGGGCATCTTCGCTGTCGCCTCTCACCTCGCTGGTCTGCGCTGCATCGTTGCGCGCTGTTCCCTCGGGGATATGACGGATGAAATAGAGCGTCGATGGTGCGATGAGAACGACCACGGCAGCCAGATGCGCCTCGACCGGCACGGCCAGCGCATTGGCGGCGAAACCGGCCAGCGCCCCCAGCACCGTGCCGAAGCTGAAACAGCCGTGCAGCGCATGCATCAACGGCTTTCCCGAGGCGCGTTCGACCATGGCGCCATCGATGTTGACGGCAATTTCCGCAAACCCCATGCCGAGGCCGAACGATCCAAGCCCCAGTGCCACAATGGCGGCCTGTCCGGTCAGCGTGCCGGTTGCCATCAGCGCCACACCCGTTGCCACTGCCCATGTTCCGGCGTGGATCACCGTTTTGGTGCCGAACCTGCCGACGGCGAAACCGGAAAACAGGATGCCGGTCATGGAGCCGACCGAGAGACCGAGAAGGACGAGCCCCATCTCGGCAATCGAGGCATCGATACGATCGCGAATGGCGGGGGTGCGGGTGACCCAGGAGGCCATGGCAATGCCGGGAAGGAAAAAGAACGCGAAGAGAGCGAGGCGTCGTTGCTGGAGCGAGGGCATGGTATCTCTTGGTCTGGGAAAGGAATTGTTGATATATGTACGATAGTACACAACGTCAATCTACCTGAAAAGCGACGATCATGACCAAAATTTCCCCGCCCAGAAGCCGCCGGGCCGCCAACGACCCGGAAAGGCGTGATAAAATCATCGCCGCAGCCCGCCAAACCATTGCGCGGCTTGGCGTTGCCGACACCACGCATCGGCGCATTGCGGAAACCGCCGGTCTGCCGCTCGGTTCACTGACCTATTATTTTTCAGGTCTCGACGAGATCATCGCCGCCGCCTTCGAGCAGTTGGCAGAGGAGGTCTCCGGCCGTTTCCTTGCCGTCATGGCGGCTGCGGAAAACCGCGAGGCGGCGCGCGAGGCGCTGGTTTCCTATCTCTGCGACGATGCGCCGGACAAATCCGACGACATGATCGTCATCTACGAACTCTACGCCTATGCCTCACGCCGGACGCTTCTGAAAACCATCATGCTGAACTGGATGGCCGCCAGCCGTCGTGCACTGGAGCAGCATTTCACGCCGGAAGAGGCGAGGGCGCTCGACGCCATGATCGAAGGCATCACCATCCACAACGCCACCAACCCCAAACTGCTCGACCGCGCCGATATCGCCCGGATCGTGGAGACGCTGACGCGCTGATTTCCGGGGTGTGCGGAGCCCGAACTGGCTGGTTATTCGGGCCGGAGGGAGGCTTGCCGCGCGAAAAAGTCCTGCGCTTTCCACTGCGCCAACCACGCTCATAAAGATTTTCCATTGACAACGCACATTATATCCATAAATCTGGATATATGGAAAACTCAACAGCAATAGCGGCGCTTGCCGCGCTCGCCCAAACCACCAGGCTCGATACGTTCCGGCTGCTCGTGCGGCACGAGCCGGAGGGCGTTCCGGCAGGTGAACTTGCCCGGCTTCTCGATGTGCCGCAGAACACGATGTCGGCGCATCTTGCCACCTTGTCGCGTGCCGGTCTGGTGAAAAGCGAACGCCAGAGCCGATCGATCATCTATCGGGCCGATCTCGATGGCTTGCGTGATCTGACTTTGTTTCTGCTGAAGGACTGCTGCGGCGGTTCGACCGAACTCTGCGCGCCGCTGATCGCGGAGCTGACGCCCTGCTGCGCGCCGGGTGCTGCCAACCGTCAACAACCCTCATGACGCTCCATCACGCTCCGGCGTAACCACGGACACACGACCATGACAGACAGGATCTACAACGTGCTCTTCCTGTGCACGGGCAATTCCGCACGCTCCATTCTCGCCGAAGCCATTCTCAACAAGGAAGGGGCGGGACGCTTCAGGGCCTATTCGGCCGGCGGCCAGCCCAAAGGCGGCGTGAACCCGCACGCGCTTCAGGAGCTGAACGTGCTTGGTTACGACGCAACCGGTTTCTCATCGAAAAGCTGGGACGTTTTCTCGGGGCCGGATGCCCCGGAGATGGATTTCATTTTCACGGTCTGCGACAGCGCCGCAGGTGAGGCCTGTCCGGTTTGGATCGGTCATCCGATGACGGCACATTGGGGTATCGAAGATCCGGCGGCGGTGGAAGGTTCCGAGGTCGAGATCCAGCGCGCTTTTGCACAGGCGGCCCGCTTCCTCAAAAACCGCATTACTGCCTTTATAAATCTGCCCATCGCCTCCATCGATCGCATGGCGCTTGAACAGCATGTTCGCCAGATCGGTTCGCTTGACGGTGCTTCCGTCAAATCCACCGGGGATGCGTGATATGTCCGCGTTCGAACGCTACCTGACCGTCTGGGTCTTCCTCTGTATCGCCGTCGGCGTTGCACTCGGTCATATCATGCCGGGCTTCTTCCACGTCATCGCAGCGGCAGAGATTGCCAGCGTCAACATCCCTGTCGCCATTCTGATCTGGCTGATGATTATCCCGATGCTGCTCAAGATCGATTTCCGGTCGTTGACGCAGGTAGGGTCGTACTGGCGCGGAATTGGCGTGACCCTGTTTATCAACTGGGCCGTGAAGCCGTTTTCGATGGCGCTGCTCGGCTGGCTTTTCATCGGCTGGCTGTTCCGTCCCTATCTGCCTGCCGAACAGATAGACTCCTACATTGCAGGGCTGATCATTCTCGCGGCAGCGCCGTGCACCGCCATGGTTTTCGTCTGGAGCAATCTGACACGGGGCGAACCTCTGTTCACGCTTTCGCAGGTCGCGTTGAACGACGCGATCATGGTCGTTGCCTTCGCGCCGATCGTCGGGCTTCTGCTTGGTCTTTCGGCGATCACCGTGCCGTGGGCGACACTTTCGCTTTCGGTTGCGCTTTACATCGTCGTGCCCGTCATCATTGCGCAGGTCGTGCGCCGCCACCTGACGGCGGATGGAACGACCGGTGCGCTCGACAGCCTGCTTTCGAGACTTCAGCCGATGTCTCTTGTGGCATTGCTCGCGACGCTGGTGCTGCTCTTTGCATTCCAGGGTGAAGAGATCATCGCGCAGCCGGGCATAATCGCTTTGCTCGCGGTTCCGATCCTCATCCAGGTCTATCTCAACTCCGGTCTTGCCTATCTCCTGAACCGGATGACGGGGGAACGCCATTGCATCGCCGGACCTTCGGCATTGATCGGCGCCAGCAACTTCTTCGAACTGGCGGTCGCCGCCGCCATCAGTCTGTTCGGGTTTCAGTCGGGCGCGGCGCTGGCAACGGTTGTCGGCGTGCTGATCGAGGTTCCGGTCATGCTCTCGGTCGTATGGATCGTGAACCGCTCGAAGGACTGGTACGAGGCTTCCCCCGCCGTTTCCCGAACCATCGTCACTGAAAGGACCTGAACGTGGACGTCACGATCTATCATAGCCCGGCCTGCGGCACGTCGCGCAATACGCTCGAACTTATCCGTCACGCCGGCATCGAACCGACGGTGATCGAATATCTGAAGAACCCACCGAGCCGCGAGCAGCTTGTGCGGATGATTGCCAGTGCCGGCCTCACGGTACGGCAGGCGATGCGCGAAAAGGGCACACCCTATGCGGAACTCGGCCTGGACAATCCGGAACTGAGCGACGCGCAGTTGCTGGATGCGATGCTGGAAACGCCGATCCTGATCAATCGTCCGTTTGTCATGACCCCGATGGGCACACGTTTATCCCGTCCGTCCGAAGTCGTTCTCGATATTCTTCCTGCCGATGCTTTCAAGGGGCCGTTTACCAAGGAGGATGGCGAACAGCTTCTCAACGACGAAGGAAAGCGCCTTGTCTGATCATCTTCCGGCGCTTGCGAGCGAACATCTTCACGCCATCGATCACGATGCCCTGCGCCCGGCATTCTCGCGCCACAAGCCACGCATCCTGATCCTTTACGGATCGCTGCGTGAGGTGTCCTACAGCCGCCTGCTTGCCTTTGAAGTGAAACGCCTGCTGGAGAAAATGGGGTGCGACATCAGGGTGTTCGACCCGAAGGGATTGCCGCTTCCGGATGAAGAACCCGCAAGTCACCCCAAGGTGCAGGAGCTGCGTGAACTCTCGCAATGGTCGGAGGGGCAGGTCTGGATCAGCCCGGAGCGCCATGGAGCAATGACGGGGATCATGAAGTCGCAGATCGACTGGATACCGCTTTCCGTTGGCTCCGTACGCCCGACGCAGGGCAAGACCCTTGCGGTGATGGAGGTTTCCGGCGGCAGCCAGTCGTTCAACGCGGTCAACCAGATGCGTATCCTCGGCCGCTGGATGCGGATGATCACCATCCCCAATCAGTCGTCGGTCGCCCGGGCGTATCAGGAATTCGATGCGGATGGCCGGATGAAGCCATCTTCCTATTACGACCGCGTCGTCGATGTCTGCGAGGAGCTGGTCAAGTTCACCATTCTGACGCGCGATGCGTCGGCCTACCTCACCGATCGTTACAGCGAGCGAAAGGAAGAGTCGGCCGAACTGGAAAAGCGGGTGTCGCTGACATCGATCTGACCGGCCGCATCATGGCCTTGGGCCGTAAGGGATTAAGGGATCAGGTGCCGGTTGCGGCGGCAGTTTCGACCGTTTCCAGCCTGAACCCTTCATCGATCCAGCCGGTGATGCCGCCAGCCATGATCTTGACCGGGCGGTCCAGCCCGGCAAGGCGCAGCGCGCCGCGGGCCGCGCCGTTGCAATGCGGGCCGGCGCAATAGGTGACGAAGATAGTTTCTTCCGGCCATTCGCTCATCTTCGAGCGGACGATCTTGCCGTGCGGCAGGTTGATGGCGCCCGGCACATGGCCTCTGGCGAACAGGGCGGGGCTGCGCACATCGATGAGCACGAAATCCGCACCCTTTTCGAGCGCGTCGTGCACATCCCAGCAATCGGTTTCGAAGGTGAATTCGGCGGCAAAATGCTCGCGGGCCAGTGCGCTTGGGGCAGGCGGAACGGCGGTTACGGCTGTGGTCATGTCGATCTCCTTTGCCCTTCCGGTCTATCCCTTGGAGCCGTGCTTGCAATTGGCGCAAATGACAATATACGTAAAGATCATGCCAAACCTCACCGGACCCCTCGTTGTCGGCCTTCTTTACGATGGTCTCTGCACCTTCGAATTCGGCATCGTTGCCGAAATCTTCGGCCTCTCACGGCCCGAAATGGGCGAGACCTGGTATCGCTTTGCCAGTTGCGCGGTGGATGAGGGGCCGATGCGTGCTCATGGCGGTTTTTCGATTGTTGCCGATCACGGGCCTGAAATTCTCGAAGAGGCCGATATCATCGTCG
The DNA here is from genome assembly GCA_025559845.1 of Agrobacterium tumefaciens. Lineage (NCBI taxonomy): Bacteria > Pseudomonadati > Pseudomonadota > Alphaproteobacteria > Hyphomicrobiales > Rhizobiaceae > Agrobacterium > Agrobacterium tumefaciens. The sequence continues at coordinate 1,407,130 of CP048469.1, read as the reverse complement.
TTCCCGGCTGGAAGGGCAGCGACATTGCCGTTCCGGAAACACTGTGCCGTCAGCTTCGGGCCGCACACAGCCGTGGCGCACGGATCGCCTCGATCTGCTCCGGCGCCTTCGTTCTGGCCGCAACCGGCCTTCTCTCCGGCGGCACGGCGACAACGCACTGGCGTTACGCCGACAAGCTGCGCCAGCTTTATCCCGATATCGAGGTCGACGATGCCTCGCTCTACCGTGCCCATGATCGCATCTACACCTCCGCCGGCAGTGCGGCGGGCATCGATCTTCTGATCGAGATCGTCAGGCAGGATTTCGGGGCAGGGGCCGCCAACTCCGTGGCGCGACGCCTTGTCATGCCCGCGCACCGCACGGGCGGACAGGCGCAGTTTCTCGAACGGCCGGTCTCGGCCCGCGAAGGCCTCGAAATTGCCCCGCTGCTCGACCGCATCCGTGCCGATCTGGCACGGGAATGGAGCGTCAGGCAGATGGCCGAGGCAACGCACATGAGCACCCGCACCTTTCTGCGCCGCTTTTCAGAAGCCACCGGCCAGACGCCGGGAGACTGGCTGGCGGACGAGCGCATCAACGAAGCCAAACGGCTGCTCTGTCAGGGCAATGCCAGAATGGAAACGGTGGCCATGACCGCAGGCTTCGGAAGCTCCCACACCCTGCGCCACCACTTCCGAAAAAAAGTCGGCATCAGCCCGGTGGAATATCGAACCCGCTTCATGCGGGAGACGGCGGACAGGACGGGAACTGAAAAACGGCGCGATTGACCGTAGAGAGGATTGTCGCAAGCCTCATATCCAACACTTTTCGCAATCCTTATGTCTGAAGACACTACGAAAACTCCTGCATTACGGGCAATCAATGAAGGATCGAGCTCTTATCGTTTTCATGTGCGTTTTGACGGGATGCGTGTGGGCAGGAATACTGCACGTCGTGATCATTCCAATATGGGAAGTGAACTCAAATATCAGCAGATGCTTTGACGATTATGCTCCTGATTACATTCACGATGATGCGGCGCGAGCTGCAGCTTGCGATTGAGCGGTCAACCCGGAATGTGGAAAATGCGGGCCTCTGCCACGTTTCGGCACAAGACCTTCCTCCCAACGTCCATGTGATCTATAGGACATTCTACGGCGTATCAGCCTGACCCACCGACGGCATGCCGCAGAGCGTGACTGTTCCAGAAGCCGACTTGCGGATTTCCAGCATGACTATTTCTGGGTGGGGGATCACAATGATGACTGTCGAGAAGGAAGCCATTGGGCAAGGAGCGCCGAAATGCCTGAGGGTTATGATTACACCATGGAATTTTCCGACCTTGAAACCAGCGTCGACTGGGACTGTCAGACCTGCGGTGCCTGCTGTTCCTATTCGTCGGAATGGCCGCGTTTCACCATGGAAAGCGATGAGGCGCTGGATCGGATTCCGGCAAAGTTCGTCTCCGACGACGCGCGGGGCATGCGTTGCGATGGCGAACGGTGTACGGCGCTGTCAGGCGAAATAGGCAAGGGCACCGCGTGCATGGTCTATGACGTCCGCCCGGATGTCTGTCGCGCCTGCCTGCCGGGAGATCCCGAATGCATAATGGCCCGCGCCGCTCATGGCATGGAAACAGGCATCTGAGCAGAAGCCTTGTCGCGCGGCCTTGCAAAAGCTCCGAAAAAATGGCGCTCTGGCCGAAACCGGTTCGATCTCTGGAGATGAAGCATGTTCACCCACATCATGATTGGCAGCAACGATCTGGAGCAGGCCAGACGCTTTTACGACGCCACCTTCGCGGCACTCGGCGGCAAGCCCGGCGAGATGGATGCGCGCGGAAGGCTGATCTATGTCCATGAGGGCGGACGCCTGATGGTCACCACCCCAATCGACGGCAACCCGGCAACTGCGGCCAACGGCGGAACAATCGGCATTGCCGCCGAAAGCCCCGACCATGTTCTGGCATGGCACGCCGCAGGCACCGCCAACGGCGGAAAATCAATCGAAACCCCACCCTCGGAACGCCCAAACGGCGCATTCGTCGCCTATCTCCGCGACCCCGACGGAAACAAACTGACCGCACGGTCCCAGCCGACAAAATGATGTGGGCGCCTGCCTGACCGATCAATGATCTGGAGTGTAGAAGGCCGGCCGGTTCTCAAGTCGTGGTGTCGACATCCCCCACTTGCCTAAAATGAGATTAAAAATGGCGTGTGGTGTTTGAGGGGATTGTCAATGAGTTGGCCTAATCTGTCTGCACGTCAAAGATGTGAATTGGTACTTTCTACTCTATGGAACCTCTGTTCGGCCTCGACCAGCAAACCATGTTCAAGCTGAATGCGTTGCTGCTGATCGTGTTCGCTGCGGCCTTTTCCTTTGCAGGGCTTTGGCAGAAGGATCGGCGTTACTGGGCTTATCTCGTCGCATCCAATGTTGTTTTCGCCGTCGCTTTCGTTCTGTTCTCGCGCCAGATCAATGGCACGCCGGGCGATCTGATCTTGCCGAATGGTCTGCTCGTCATCGGTCTTGGCCTGCGATGGCGGGCGATCAGGAGCTTTTTCGGGCATGCCTCGTCGTCGGTCTGGTTTCTGTCCCTCAGCGTCTTCATTGCGCTGGCGCTGTTGTTTTCACCGGTTCTTGGCAAGGGCCTGATCTTCGGCCTGACGAACGCCATCGTTGCCGCGCAGATCGTGGCGATCATGGTGTCGCTGGCGCGGGAGCGCGAGCAACTGCCGTCCCGCTGGGGTCTGGTGTTCGCCTATGGCGCCGTTGCGGCCTCTTCGGCGCTGCGCGTGCTGCAGGGGCTGCTTCTCGACCGTGGCATGGACAACCTGCTGCCCGCCGATATCTTCCTCGATCTCAACCTCATCGCCGCCGCCATCCACATCAGCGCGAGCGGGGCTTTTTCGCTGTCTCTGGCTTATGAGCGCAGCGTCGCCGGGCTGCGGGAGACGGCGCTTCGCGATCCCCTGACCGGTCTCTACAATCGCCTGAGCATCGAGGCCCTGCCTGAAATCGTCAGGCAGCGCCAGACGCAGGACGAGACGGCGCTGGTGCTGCTCGACATCGATCACTTCAAAAGCGTCAACGATACCCATGGCCACGCGGCGGGCGACGAGGCAATCAGGCGCTGCGCGGATCTGCTGCGCGAGACATTTCACGAGCAGGATTTCATCGCCCGCATCGGCGGCGAGGAATTCGTTGTTCTGCTGCCGGGAAAAACTATCGAGGAGGCCTCCCTGCTGGCGGAAAAACTTCGCCGGAAAATGGAGGCGAGGCCGCTTGTGTTCAAAGGCGAGGATATTGCGCTGACCGCGAGCTTCGGTATCGCAGCCTGTCGCGGCGCGGTGGATGCGACAACGTTTCCGCACCTGCTGGAAAAAGCCGATGTCTGTCTCTACCGGGCGAAAATGAATGGCCGCAACCGCATCGAGGTCGAGGTCGAGATTGCGGCCGACATCGAGGCCGAGATTGACGGATGGGCCAGTGCAAAGCCTGTTCTGTCGTCGGTGACGCGACCTCCTGCCGTGCAAGGGGCTGGATAAGCCCGCGCCAGCGCCGCGAGGGAGCGAGGTGAGAACGCACCTTACGCTACGGCAGTGCGTTCCCCATACGTTATCTAGCAGTGGGTCATCTGGCAGGCAGGCTGGTTACAGACCGGCCTCGGCCATCCACAACTCGGCGTCCGCGCCTGCGGCAATGCGCAGCGGGGCGGAAGAGTTGGTGGCGGCGTGCCAGATTGCTTCGGCAACATCGGGTGCGTGGGTGACGGGGCCCTTGTCTTCCTGAACGTTTTTGATGAACTGCTGCAGAAGCGGCGCGTAGTCGGTGTCATCCATGCCGCGCAGGTGCGGGCGTGCGCTGCTGCCGAAGCTTGTTTCGGGCGAGCGGCCGGGCAGCACGATATGCACACGAACGCCCAGCGGCTGCATTTCGATTGCCAGCGACTCGCTGAACGCATTCACCGCCGCCTTGGCGGCGCGGTAAACCCCGACCACCGGCATCGGTTTTACCGTGACCGTGGAGGTGACGTTGATGATGACGCCGGCGCGGCGCGCCCGCATTTGCGGGGCAACGGCCTGGATCATCGCCAGGGTTCCGATGGTGTTGGTCTGGAACAGTGCCTGCACGGTTTCCGGCGCGGTCAGTTCCACCGGGGAGGGTGCGCCAAACCCGGCATTGTTGACGAGAACGTCAATCTCGCCTGCCGCCGCGACCGCCGCTGAAATGCTGTTCTGATCGGTGACATCGAGGGCCAGTATGCGCAGGCGCTCCGATTGCGGCAGCACATCCGGGTTGGGTGTCCGCATTGTCGCAACCACATCCCAGCCTCTTTCGAGGAACAGTTTTGCGGTTTCGAGGCCGAAGCCTGAGGAACAACCGGTAATCAAGATCGTGGGCATGACTTTCTCCTTGGGTGACAGTTTCCAAGGGTAGTGACGGGAAGCGAGACTTTGTATAGGCTGAAGTCCTCATTTCTTTAGCGATAGTCCTTGTTATGACCGTAGATCCCCTTGCTGAAATCGTCACGCTTCTGCAGCCCGCCGCGCGGCTGTCGAAACTGGTGGAATGCGGCGGCGCGTGGCGCATCCACCGGGAGGCGACCGGCGAACCCTTTTATTGCGCTATCCTTGAAGGAAGCTGCCGGGTGACCTTTGACGGGCATCAGGTGCTGACGCTGCAGGCCGGAGACTTCATTCTTGCACCCGCCATGCGTGACCTTGTCAACGAGAGCATCGATGCCGCACCCGATCTTCCGGCCATGCTGCCGGTCAGGATCAATGACGGGCATTTTCGCGTCGGCTCGCAGCACGGTCCGGCCAGTCTGCGCATGCGCATCGGCCATTGCAGCTTCGGTGCGCCTGACACAGCGCTGCTCGTTTCGCTTTTGCCGGAGGTGGTTGTGGTGCGTGACAAACCCCGGCTTGCCACGCTGATGCAACTGATCGATGAAGAAACGCGCGAGCGGCGCGCGGCCCGCGAGCTAGTTCTGGAACGGTTGATCGAGGTGCTGCTGATCGAGGCGCTGCGCTCCGGCACGGAAACCGGCGCTGCGCCGGGGTTGAGCCGGGGGCTGGGGGATGAGCGTCTGGCGGGTGCGCTGCGCGCCATGCATGCCCGGCCAGAACAGGCCTGGACCGTGGTTGATCTCGCCCATGAGGCGGCGCTGTCGCGTTCGGCCTTCTTTGCACGTTTCAGCCGCGTTGTCGGCGTTCCGCCGATGGAATATCTGCTGGTCTGGCGCATGGCGCTGGCAAAGCAGTTGCTGCGCAATAGCAGGCTGGGGATCGAGGACGTGGCCGAGCGGGTAGGGTATGGTTCTGCCAGCACCTTCAGCGTGGCTTTCGCCCGCCATGCCGGTGTGCCCCCGGCGCGATATGCGCGTATGGCCGCGTAGGATCGGCCGCCTAGAAGGGCCGCGTAGAATGGGCCGTGTTTGGCCTTGCCGGGCGGGCCAAAATTTCGGAAGACATGGCGTCCTGATAAGGACAGAACCATTTCCTCCAGCCGGAGTTCGTCGTGAAAATTGCCTGCCTGCATACTGCCGAAAGCAATGTCGCCGTTTTTGAAAGCGCTGCAAGGGAGCTCGATCTCCCGGCAGGCGCTCTTTTGCATGAGGTGCGTGTGGATCTTCTGGCTGCGGCTGAAATGGCCGGAGGGCTCAACGCCGACATTGCGCGTGCGGTGCCATCGCGCAGCGCGTGTGTCTGGTTGCCCGCTGCAAATATTTCGCTGAACCCTGCCGTCTCCAGGGAACTTCAACGCCGTCTGATCTGTTTCTTGTCGCCTGATTTTTGGAGCCACAAGATGGATCAGATTACCTTGAAACCCCACTCCGCCCAACGTCGTCGCCAGGCCCGTCTGGCAAAAGGCTACAGTTATGAAGACCTTGCCATTGCCACCGGTCTGACTGTTGCCGAAATCGCCGCCGCTGAAGAGGCCGACGAGGCGGCGCCCGTCAAATATCTTGAGAGGATCGAGCACGCGCTGTTCTGAAGCATATGGCGCCCCTCCCGAACGGAGACGACCATTTGAAGACCAGCCCGCCATTCGAGACACCCGATGGACGCTACATCGTCGTGCGGGGCAGGCTGTGGCGCAAATCCAACCCGCGCCTGCCGCCGGAGCGCCTGACGTTGCTGGTATCGGAGCTGATGTCGGCGCGCAGGGCGGTCAGGCAGGCCGGGGCGGATGACGGCAGGCTTCGCCATGCGCGAGACGCGCTCAATGCAGCCAAGATTGCACTCGGTGAACGCGGGCCGGTTTGGTGGTCGGATGGCGCACCGGATTTCAACCGACATCTGGTGACATCCACGCCCTATGCCGACTGGTATCATGCGCGCAGCGCCGGCGATGCTGCCAACGACACAGATAGCGATGCGGGATGAGAGGAGAAAGATTTGAGCGACTTCGAGCTTTATTATTGGCCCGTTCCGTTTCGCGGCCAGTTCATCCGGGCCATTCTGGCCTATGGCGGCCAGAGCTGGGACGAGCACGACGCCGATGATATCGGAGTGATCATGGCTCTCGATGCCGCACAGCAACCGGTCGCCTTCATGGGCCCGCCGGTGCTGATCGATCGAAAGCGTGATTTTGCCATCTCGCAGATGCCGGCGATTGCTCTTTATCTCGGAGAACGGCTCGGACTTTTGCCCGATACGGCCGAGGGCAGGGCGTTAAGCGTGAAGATCGTCAACGACGCCAACGATGTGATCGATGAGCTGACCCTCGACGGTGGCCGCGAGATGTGGACGTCGGACAAGTGGGACGCGTTTGTGCCGCGACTTGAAGCGTGGATCAGGATTTTCGAGGCGACCGGCGTGCGACACGGGCTGCAGGGCGGGTCCGGGTTCATGCTCGGCACGGAGAAGCCCGGCATGGCCGATATCGTCACCTCCATTCTCTTCACAACGATGGCGGATCGTTTCCCGGCCATCAAGGCGGTGATCGTCAGGACGTCTCCGTTGATCTGGGGGCTTGCCGAGCGCATGCAGGCGACACCGGCACTCTCTGCGCTGAACCGCAAGAGCTTCGAGGATTACGGGGATTCCTATTGTGGCGGACAGATCGAAAAATCGCTGAGAAAGGTCGCGGGTTAAATCCACGCGGGCCTTCAGGGCATCACAAAATCATTGACCTCGCGGGCTGCAAATCCCATCTAAAGGCCATGCCAAAGAACGCAAAGAACGATATCGAGCTGATCAGAACGTGGACGCTGTCGACTGCGGCGACGCTTGGTTCGTCGGTGCGGGCCAAGGGCATCCTGCAGGAAATGCAGGCAAGGCTGCCCGCCGCCATCAAGAAGCTGCTGGTTCTCGAAGGGCGCGAGCTGACGCTTGCGATGCCCGCCAATGACAAGGCCGTCTTCAATGCCGCCGTCGCCGTTATCTCCAGGGCGATGGATGAGGTTGAGACCCTGCCGGTCATTCCGCGCGAGATCCAGGATATTCTGACCATCAAGACCAGCGAACGCCACAGGTGGCTTGCAGACGGGCGCCTGCCGAGTGCCGGAACGCGCACCGTTCGGCTGAACGGACGCGCCCGTCGCATCACCTTCCACGTTTTCGACCCCAAGGTGGTGGAAGACCTTCTTGACCGGGGCGCGGTTGATGAATGGCGTGTTGAAGATGCCGAAGCCAAGGCCGAAAAGAGACGCCGTGCCGCCTATCAGGCGAAACTGACACGGTCTCTGAAAAAGGCTGAGAAGACCGCGAAAAAGCCGAAAAATGATCCCGACAATCCGGCTGCGGAGCTTCGCGGCTGGGCCGAATTCGACGTCGACGGATTTCTTCGCTAACCGTCAGCCAGCTTTCATATCCCGGTCGTCGAACTGGATTATCAGGCTGGACCGTGGCGGAGCTTGCTGTAAGCTCCGCATCGCTTTTACTTCGCATGACCAGGTGTAATTCCATGAAGATCCATTTCTCCCCCGAACTGACCGTCTGTGGCATTGATGAGCTGACATCGCACAGCGCCAGAAACGTTACCCATGTGCTGTCCATCATCGATCCGGACCGTCCGGCCCTGACCGAATTCTCCGGCTATGGCGATCACAGCCGCACGACGCTGCGCTTCCATGACATCATTGCCGAGCAGAACGGCCACATCCTGCCTACGCAACAGCATGTGGAAGAAATCCTGGCATTCGGCCAGTCGTTCCTGGACAGTCGGGACGATGAGACCGCCGCGCATATTCTCGTGCATTGCCATATGGGCGTTTCGCGCTCCACGGCGGCGATGATGACGCTGATGGCGCAGGCCAATCCGGATGAGACGGCGCAGGCGCTGTTCCTGAAACTGGTGGAAATCCGCCCGCAGGCGTGGCCGAACTCCCGCATGATCGCCTTTGCCGACGAACAGCTTGGCCGCAAGGGTGAATTGAGCGAGCAGTTGAAACGCCATTATGGACGCCAGCTCAAGGCCCAACCGCAGTTCAGAGACTGGATGGCCTCGCTTGGTCGCGGCGCCGAAGTCGAGATGGCTGTCGAGGCGTAATTGCCTTGACCTCTGTTGCTGTGAGCGTGGCGTGACGCTGGGCTCAGGCTTTCAGGGAAAGCGTCTGTGACAGGGCCTGCTGGACAAGATCGAGCAGGCCGGCCTCGCGTGCGGCATGCACCGCCGAGGAGAGCTTGGGAGCGGCCGACACGTCCTTGAAGGTCCGCCGCTTTCTTATCTGGACTTCGGGGTAGTCGGCTACCAGCTCGTCCACCTCGACCAGAATGAGGGCAGCGCGGCGCGGCCAGAATTCCGAGCCCTTGCGGTAGGTAAAATCGCCGATGAAGGGGTTGAGGATACGGCCTTTGACGCCAGCTTCCTCGTAAGCCTCCCGCAATGCCGCTTCCGCCACCGTTTCGCCAGCTTCAATCGTGCCTTTGGGAAAGGTCCAGCCGGACCCGGATTTTGCGCTGACCATGACAACGGACAGATCGTCATCCTGAAGCTGGACGCAGGCCACCATGACCTGTGTGACCGGCAGCAGCCGTTCGATCAGGCGTCTGCGCGGTTGCGCAGGCCACAGACGTGCCCGCGCTGCCTCATGCCTCATGGTGATGTTCCCGGACGTTCGACCTGTATCCATCGACGTGCTCCGTTCTGAAATCGACCTCAGGTAAAACGAGATGTCTCATGCTGCGCCGGGCGTTATCAGGCCGGTCTGCATAAACGGCATGCTCACAGCAACGTGCTGCAGTCAGCGTGTGGACGTCGCCAATGACAGACGCCTTTGCCGCCAGCGTCTCCCCGCCGGCGAAAGCCATGACAGTCATTTGGATGCCAACTCCTCAACGCTTGTGACGGTTTTATGACACAGCTTGTCGCATCTTGAAAGGTACAGTTTCTCACCGGCACGCTCTGAGAGGGCGGCTTCACCGATTTGTGCCTGCTTGCCGATCGCTGTAGCGTTGCCGGATACGGGAATGGCAACGGAAAGCGAGGTCATGGTGCGAGAGGGAAATCTGCCGCCAACGGCGTTCCAGACCGAGCGTCTGTGGCTGCACGCTGCGCGGGCCGACCACGCGCCAGGCCTTTTTGCTGATTATACCAGCGATCTCGAGGCTTCACGCTTTCTGCCGCGCGGGCCCCATCGGTCGCAGGCGAAAACCCTCGCCGTCATCGATGCCTGGGGGGCTGACCGCTGGACCTCAAACGACCGCTTCGCCTGGAGCATCATCGATCGGGAAAGCGACAGGCCAATCGGCCTTTTTCTGCTGCTGATGCAGGGCGACGGTGCGGAATTCCATTACGGGCTGGGGCGTGGTTTCTGGGGGCAGGGGCTGGCGACCGAAGCCGGCAAGGCGGTGATGTTTTGGGTCACCGGGCAATCGCACCTTTCCACCATCCGCACCACATGTGCCGCAACCCACGGCGCAAGCTGCCGCGTGCTGGAAAAGATCGGCCTTGTGCGCGATGCGTTTTTGCCCGGCGCGTTGCTGATGAAGCCTCGCGGCGAAAGACTGAATGGCTGGTCCTATCTGTGGCGGCGCACGGATTGATGGCTCCTCAAATCGTCATCCAGGCTTTATTGAGCTGGCTTAGAGATCGACTGAACTGGCAGGAGAGGGTTTGAAATGGTGGCGTTTTCGATCGATAGGCTGGGCCGGGATGATGCGGAGGCCTATCGTGCGCTGCGTCTTGAAGGTCTCATGCGTCATCCGCAGGCGTTCGGCGCGTCCCATGACGATGAGGCCATTCTGAGTGTCGAGCAGTTTGCCGGGCGTGTTGAAGATGCGCTTATCTTCGGTGCCCGCTCAAGCGTCGACCTGAGCCTGATCGGCACCATGGCGATCCGCATTCCCACGGCGGAGAAGCTTCGGCACAAGGCATTGCTGTGGGGTGTTTATGTTCGGCCTGAGGCGCGCGGTCTCGGCGTTGGCGCCGCACTTCTTTCCCATGTCCTTGACCATGCGGCGACGCTGGTGGAGGAGGTGACGCTGGTGGTCGGGGCAGACAATGCGCCGGCTTTCGCCATGTATTGCCGCGCCGGTTTCGAGCAATACGGCCTTGAAAAACGCGCCCTGAAGCTTGGCGATAGCTATGTCGACGAACGGCTGATGGCACTCGATGTCACCGGCCGGAGAAGGTGATGCTGATCGACGGAACGGTTTACGCCGTGCCGCTGCCCATGCTAGTCAACAAGCATGGAATCTGAACGCGCCGCCGCATCGATTATTCCCGCCATTCTTCGAGTGGTGGGTTAGGCACGTCTTCGTTCCAGACAAAGCAACCCGCCGCGAGGCGGGTTTTCTGTTTCCGCTCGCGGCCATTTTGGAGTCCGAAATGACCGAGCATCCCCTGAAATCCCTGATCGTATCAGCCGACCGCGCCATCACCGCCAAAGACTTCGACGGGCTGATGCGGTTTTACACCGACGATGCCACGCTGGTGGTGAAACCCGGCCTTGTCGCCAAAGGCAAGGACCAGATCCGTAGGGCATTCGAAGCCATTTCCGCCTATTTTCAGGGCCAACTGACCGTGCACCAGGGCAAGATGGAGGTGATCGAGGGCGGCGATACCGCGCTGGTGATCATGGAGACAGTGCTTGAAACGGTTGACGGGGCAGGGGCGAAAACCGCAATCACCCGCCGCGCCACCTACGTCTTCCGCAAGGACGCCACTGGCAACTGGCTTTGCACAATCGACAACTCCTACGGCACATCCCTGCTCGACGCCTGAAACACATCCCCCGGCCGTGTTTCAGAAATGCGGTCGGGGTGACTGGGCAGCATGTAGCTGGTCACGACAAGAGACCCGATAATCAGGGCGATGGCAAAGACGTGGAACAGGACGGGATTATCGAAGCATCCCGCCGGAAATCAAACACGGGTCTTGATCAGCCGGATCTGGTTGTCGTCGGCCACGCCGTCGTCGCGCCAGCCGAGGTGGCGGTAAAAGCCGGCAGCGCGGCTGTCGGGTTCCGTTTCCAGCCAGATTGCGGCGTGGTGGCGGAAGAGTTCGGCTTCCGCGGCGAGGACGAGGGGTTTTCCCAGCCCTTGTCCCTCATGCGCAGGCAGCACAAAGGCCGCAAACAGCGAGGCTTCTTCAGCATCGATCATGGAAAAGCCCACCACCTCGCCATCGCGCACGGCAACCCATGCTGAGGGCGAGGCGGCAATCATGTCGGCAATGGCATCTTCGGTGATGCCCATCGCGGTCAGCTGCTCCCGCGACAGATGGTTTTCATGCACCGAGGTCCGCACATGGAAGATGGCGGGAATGTCGGTCATCTGGGCAAGTCTGATCTCTGCGGGCACGGCTTCACCTTGATATGTTGTATCTCGACGCCGCTGATATCACCGATTGTACTGGCATGCATGAAAAATGCCGCGACCTGGTACCGGTTTGGCAGGTTTTCAGGCAACGGCCTTCATCTGCGCTTCGCCGCCATGCAGGAAGCAGGCCTTGCTGAACAGCGCCTTGTCGACAAAGTTGGGCAGGCGGATATCGCCGATATCAGGAAGCCGTTTGCCGGTCGTTTCAAAGGCCCGGTCTATCTGGGAAATGAAGGCGAGGATAATGCCTGTCTCCCTTGCAAAACGCCCAAGCGACTGAAGCTGTTCGGAAAGGTCGGGCTTGCTCCGCTGCTGGTCGAGCAACTGAAGATAATCGATGACGGCGACCGTTCCCGGTTCCAGTCCGGACATCTGGCTGATGATATAGTCGGCGCTGATATCGTCGGAGGTGAACACCTGAACGGCATCTGCGGCAACGCAGGCATCAATCTGCAAGGACGTCAGATGCCTGCGCGTCTGTGGTTCGGTGAATTCCAGCGTGAAGAACAGCGCCTTGCGGCCATTTCGGGCGGCATCCAGCAGCAGTTTGAGACCAAGCCTCGTCTTGCCCTGACCGGGGCGCCCGGCCAGCAAAAGCAGATCGCCATTGTCCAGCCGGTCCAGAATGGTCTCGGAAAGCGGCGTGGAAGACAGGCTGGCGGACAGCAGGCTCCAGCGGGCAAAGCCTTCCTCTCGGGCAATGTGATCGAGCGCTTCGTTCAGCGGCAAAGCCTTGTTGCGGGCCATCAATCTGGCACGTCTTTTCAACTGGAAGATCGGGGCAGAAAGCTTCATCAAAACCTCCATTGCGAGCTGAAACGCAATCCCTCCTCATGCGATGCTCGAACAGATGGTTCGACAAACGGGCATTACCCTGCATGTGTCATGCTTTCCCGAAAGGAGGGGGGAGGCCTGGGGCTGCCTGTGCCTGGAAGCTAGCGAGTTGCATGATTCCCGGCAAGGGGGCGATTGTTGTCACGGCATTGCGCCCGCGTGTTTCCTCAACGCTGCAAGGCATCCGACCCGGACCGGGGCCTGCACCAAATCTGATGGCATCCATCAGCCGATTAGATTTGTCATGATGCGAGGATGGGAATAGTTGCAGATGGACCCAGACCACGCAGGGAGCCATAGAGTGCGAACATATAAAGTTGTCGATGCCTTTTCGAACAGGCCGTTCATGGGCAATCCCGTTGCTGTCGTTCTCGAGGCGGCGGGGCTGACCGATGACGAGATGCAGACCATTGCGCGGTGGACAAACCTTTCCGAAACCACCTTCGTTCTGCCCGCGACCACACCGGATGCGGACTACCGCCTTCGCATTTTTACGCCGCGAAGCGAGTTACCGTTTGCGGGACATCCGACCCTCGGCAGTGCCCATGCCGTGCTGGAGGCGGGCCTTGTCACTCCGCGTTCGGGCCTGCTCGTTCAAGAGTGTGGAGCAGGGCTCATCAGGATTTCCGTGGCGGGAGAGGGTGCCGAGCGAAGACTGACGTTGTCGATGCCACCGGCGAAAATCCGCACGCTGACAGGTGCGGAGGTCGATGAACTTGAAGCCATCCTCGGCCGTGCTGTTCAAAGGGAGAGTGCCCCTGCCATCGTTGACGTCGGCGCGGTCTGGATCGTGGCGCGTCTTCAGGATGGCGAGGCTGTCCTCGGATTGACACCCGATTTCGCACGTTCGGCAGCGTTCGAGCGTCAACTTGGCGCCACCGGTGTAACCGTGTTCGGCGGCTACCAGGGCGGCGAGGCGGATATTGAAGTCCGCTCCTTCGCGCCGTCCTGCGGTGTGGAGGAGGACCCCGTCTGCGGCTCCGGCAACGGCAGTGTCGGCTATTTCCGCGCAGAACGCGAAGCATCTGCAGCAGGCGGCATCCACTATACGGCGTCACAGGGCCGCCGGGTCGGCCGTGACGGCCGCATATCGGTCGTCACCGATGGCAAAGGCGGTGTCACTGTTGGCGGCATGTGCGTGACATGTGCCGAAGGCACATTGTTTTATTGATCCGCTTGTGACGGCCCGTCGGCCCTCGACTTGAGGCTGCCAATCGCCTAACCTCCCGGCCATCGAGATTTCGCCCGTGGAGCGCATTATGGGTTCGGCCAAACAAGCAGACAGATAAGCCGCAACAGCTTTTTCGTTGTTGCGGCGTCCTGTCGAACCCAGATCCAGCCATTGCTGCAGACAGACGCTGCCAGATGCTCTCATTTGTGCGGACGTTTTCTCATGTCTCATCCTACTCCTCTCTGGAGCCACCGCCTGCCTGCGGCACTGCTGCTGATGGCGCCTTTCGATATCCTCGCGTCGCTGGCGATGGATATCTATCTGCCGGTCGTTCCGGCCATGCCCGGTATTCTCGGCACCAGCCCCGGCATCGTCCAGTTAACGCTCAGTCTCTACATGGTGACACTTGGCGCAGGTCAGCTCGTCTTCGGGCCGGTTTCCGATCGCATCGGCCGTCGCCCGGTGCTGATTTTCGGGGGGGCCGTGTTTGCGATCGCGTCCTTCGCGCTTGCCGCATCGTGCTCGGCCGTACCGTTCCTGCTGTTGCGGTTGCTGCAGGGGCTTGGCGCCTCGGCGGCGCTGGTTGCCCTGTTTGCAACGGTTCGCGATGTTTACGCGGAACGCCCGGAAGGTGCGACCATCTACAGCCTGTTCGGATCGATGCTGGCTTTCGTGCCCGCACTCGGGCCGATTGCCGGTGCCCTGATTGCCGATGCCTATGGATGGCGGGCAATCTTCCTCCTGCTCGGCGGGCTTGCCTCGCTGGCGGTGCTCAATGCGCTGGGGCAATGGCACGAAACACGACCGGTCACGGCCACGCCATCGCACCGGTCCTTCCGGCCGATGTTCCGCAGCCTTTCATTCTGGAGCTATACGCTGGGTTTCAGCGCGGCGATGGGCACGTTTTTCGTGTTCTTCTCCACCGCGCCGCGGGTGCTGATCGACAAAGCGGGTTACTCCGAACTGCACTTCAGCCTGATGTTTGCGACAGTGGCCGTGGTGATGATCCTCACCAGCCGCTTTGCCAGAGGATCTGTCGGGGCCTGGGGCATTCCCGGCAGTCTCGTCAGGGGCATGGTCATGCTGCTGGCCGGTGCCATTCTGCTCGGTCTCGGGCAGACATTTGCGCAGCCATCCTTCTTCAGCTTCGTCATACCGATGTGGCTGATGGCGACAGGCATCGTGTTTGCGGTGTCCGTCACGGCCAATGGTGCGCTGGCCGAATTCGAGGACAGGGCCGGCTCGGCAGTGGCGCTCTATTTCTGCATCCAGAGCCTGTTCGTCGGCATCGTGGGAACGCTGATGGTCCTCACATTTGATGGCGACACCGCCTGGCCGCTGGTGGCCTATGCCACGGTCATGGCGGTGCTGGTGCTGTTTGCGCTTTACCTGCTGCGTCGAAACCGCCGCCAGGTCCCATGATGTCTGCCGGGCGGTGGACGATCTGCCGCCCGGCAATCTCATGTGTGGATGAGTGGTGCTTCAAGGTTCCACTTACAGCGCTGCCAGTTCCGCAAGATGCGTGTTCAGGTCGCCACCGGCGCCTGTGGCGTTGATCGTGTCGAAGTAGTCGTGCCAGCCGGAGGCGGCGATGCCGTTGATGAGGGCTTGCATGGCGGTGGCGTCAGGGGCGCGCCAGATTGCGAAGAACTGCTGGGTGGGGGCGTTCAGTGTTGTCGCCTCGGTTCGTCCCAGCGCGATTGCCTCGATGCCAAGGGCGGACAAGGCGCCCATGCCGGCGCCGATGGTTTCGAAAAAGCCGGTGCGGCCTGCCTCATCCAGAGACAGCCATTGCTGCCTGGGGGAATAAAGTTCGGCAAGATAGTGCGTCATCGGTATGGGCCTTTCGTTTCTCATGAAGCCTTGCGGGTGAGCGAGCGCAGCGCGCGGCGGCAAATCCGCTGCGTTTGCGGCGTCGGGCTCTGGCGGGACCAGCGGTCGCAAAGGTCCTGCACCCAGTCTGGCCGGTCCTTGCTGGCATCGTTCAGCCAGTTGCCGAGGGAATCCTGAACGTAAGGGGCAGGGTCGGCGCGCAGGGGCTCGAGGATCGGCAAGGCCAGTTCAGGGCACTGGCGCAGCGTCGCGATATGCGCGCACCACACGCCGCGCGGCCGGGTCGCCTCGCACGCGAAACGTCGCAGCCTTTCCGAAGGCGCATGGGTCCATGCCGCAAGCTCGCGGATGGCGCTTTCGAGATCCCCGGCAATATGCGGGCGCACCGCCATCCATGCCCATTCGCGCACGCCGAAATGCATGTCATCAGCCAGCGGCCGAATGAGCCGAAGGCGCTGATGAAGCGTGTGGTCGGGCGTCGCTCCCACCAGAAAACATGCCCAGCCGCGCACCGTATCGGAAGGGTGCTGGCGCAGGCTGTCCAGCATCGACGCGTCCTGATGCTCGTCCACCAGCGCCTGTCGCATCAGGTGCGCCGCCAGCGCCATGCGCCGGGAAATGCCATCTGTCGAAGCCTGCCGCATGGTTCCGATTGCCTCTTCGCCAATTTCAGGCAGGGCGGCAGCCATAAGGGCAGCGAAATCGACGGCCAGGCATTCCGTCAGCGTGGTCGCCTCCACAGTGCCTGCATTCAGCAGCGCCAGACGTGACGGCGCGATATCCGCAACGCGTTTTCCAGATGCACGACCGCTCACGGGGAAGGGGCCTCTGTCGCGGCGTGGTCATCATGCGGCAGGGTCACGTTGCGCCATACACGTTGCAGCATGTTGCCCAGCACCACGCGCTCGGCGGCGTCGAAGCCCGCAAATAATGAGCCGATCCAACGGCTGTGCTCATGGAAAAGCTCTGCGGCCGTCGCCTGTCCCTTCTCCGTCAGGCGAACGGAGACCTTGCGGCGATCCTGCCTGTCGTTGTGCCGGGCCAGAAAACCATCGCGTTCCAGCCCGTCCAGAAGACCTGTTACCGTTGCACGCGTCACACCGGCGCGTTCGGCCAGTTCGTGCGGCGCCAGCCCCTCGGGCAGATCGCGCAGCAGGAATAGCAGAACGAATTTGCCTTCCGACAGGTTGTGTGGCGCAAGCCGCCCGGCGCAGGCTCGATCGATGGAGGCCGCCAGCGACAGCACCTCGAAACACAAGCGCATATTGCCGATGTCAGTCTGACCCCGGCGTTCGGCCTCGTCGAGCAAGGCAAGGTGTTTTTGTTCCAATAATGTCATATGGCGGCATATAGTATGGCGCCTAACTATTAGTCAACAGGCTGTTTCTATTGGGGTAAGGCCGCAATGAGGGATCGGCTGGCAGGGCAGTGGCGCGGTCTGGCTCAGATGCCGAGAATGGACCGCGCTTCGGCAAGCGAACCTGCCTGGTGGTGGGCGCGCAGATCGCGGCTCATCACCATGTCGGGAATCTGGATGACCTTTGCCAGTCCGGCCTCCACGGCAGCGCGCACGCCAAGGTCGCTGTCATCAAGCGCGATGCACTCCGATGGGTCGAGACCGAGCGCTGCGGCGGCGGCGATATACACATCCGGCGCAGGCTTGCCGCGCTTGACCTTGTCGACGCCGACAACGGCGTTGACGCGCTCGAGAAGGCCGGCATGTTCCAGCTTCCATTCCGCTCTGGCGGTGACGCTGTTGGTGGCGATGGCGCGGGGCAGTTTGCGCTCATCCAGCGCGTCCAGAAAATCGTGCACACCGGGACGCAGGGGTATGGCGTCACGCATTTTCGCGTCCATCGCCTCGTTCCAGGCACGGTTCAGTTCCTGGCTGTCGATGGAGGCGCCGATTTCGAGGTTGATCAGCCGCGCGCTTTCCACCCGGTCGACACCGACCAGCGTGTGAAAGAAATCCTGCGAAACCGCATATCCGAGACTGCGCAGCACCGCTGGCCCGACCTCGAACTGTAGCCGTTCGGTATCGAGCAGAAGCCCATCAAGGTCCAGCAACACACCTGAAAACTGCAACGCCATCGTTTTCCCCCTGCCATCAAGCTCCCGGTTTAAGCGGCCAGTCTCATATAGTCCAGCCCGAGGCAGGCATCTCGGCCATGTGGCAGGGCGCGTTCAGGTGCGATCTGGACGTGTGGCTTGATTCCCGAGCGTATTGTGATCTTAGTCACTCTCCAACACCGGTATGTCCTGGGGATAGTTCGATGGGCGAGGGCCAGAGCGAATATTGCGCGGAGGTGGTGAACGCGATTGAACGCATCATGCGGTTCGCGCAACAATTTCACGAGAACGCCGAGGCGGCATTGCTGGCGGGCTCGCGCTCAAGGGGCACAGCACGGGCGAACTCGGATTACGACGTCGTTCTGTTTTTCCCTTCGCTGCCCACGGGCGCATGGCGCGAGGTTGTGGCGTTCGAAGGGCAGGTGCTTGAAGTCTTTTGTCACGACCTCAACACGTTCTCCTATTTCTGCCGGGAGATTGACCGCCCATCAGGAAAACCGGTTCTGCCTGCGCTGGTGACGGAAGGAATCTCCGTCTTGCCGCCCACGCCAACGCTGGAGCGTGCGCGTGTCATCGCAAAGCAGGTGATTGACGCAGGACCTCTGCCGCTGACCAACCCTGAGATTGATCGCCGCCGCCATGTTATTTCGGATCTGGCTTTGGCGCTCGATGCCACCACATCAGGACACGAGCGTCTTGCAACCGGCGCGACGCTCTATATCGAGTTGGCGGATTTTGCATTGCGGGCCAATGGGCAATGGAGTGCAACGGGCAAGGCATTGCCTCGGGCTCTTGCGACCATGTCAGACGGTCTTGCCCTGCAATTTGAAAGATCATTCCAGGCGCTGTTTGCTGGACTGGAAAGCCGGCAGGTCAATGACCTCATCGACGACGTTCTGCGAGATTTTGGCGGTCGACTGAGAGAGGGATACAGACAGCACGCCCCCAGCGAATGGCGGGATGCTTGAGGCCATCGGCCTTCGTCAAATATCTGCTCGTCACAGTTCGTCGATACGGCTAGATTCACGTGGGCCGTTACCGGGAGGGACACAATTCATGCGTTTGAATCCAATTTTGATTCTCGCCGCGTCGCTG
Source organism: Agrobacterium tumefaciens (assembly GCA_025559845.1). NCBI lineage: Bacteria > Pseudomonadati > Pseudomonadota > Alphaproteobacteria > Hyphomicrobiales > Rhizobiaceae > Agrobacterium > Agrobacterium tumefaciens. The sequence continues at coordinate 1,388,377 of CP048469.1, read as the reverse complement.
TTTTCAGCCTCTGCAGTTCATGCGAAATCTCCTGATGATGTTGCCGATCTTGTTGGAGCGCGGGCACCGGGGGCGGAAAGCGAGATGCAATCGCGCGGTTATGTGGATGTAGGCGGCAACAATACCTGGTGGAATGCCGATACAAAGGTCTGCGTCCGGGTGCATGTGTCGCAGGGGCGCTATTCGGCCATATCGCAAATCAAGGCATCGGCCTGCGGCCAATCCGGTGGAAAAACCTCCGAATGCCCTCCTGATCTGTCCCAGGCCGATCTTTACAGGCATCCCGGTTGCAGCCTTTAACCGTGCTCGCTTACTTAATACCGGCGATTTTGCCTGTCGCGTTCAAGTTTCGCGCGACGCCTTATGCGATAGATCAGGAAGCCGAGCAGAACGCCGCCGGCTGCCCAAAATAGCGGCGGCGTGTGGGTTGGTGCCGAAATTAACAAGCCAGTCATTGCGCCGAGAACGATATAAAGTTGGCGTGTGCGTGCCTGGTAACTTCGGCTGTTTGTCAAGATACGACGATATTCGCGAAAGTCCCGCCACACGCGCCTCAGCACGCGCACAGGTCTTTCCCGAGCCATTTTCTCGTCAATTGCGTTTCGTTGCCGCTCCGTCCGTGCCTCGGTCTTCTTGAGACGCTCCGCAATCCTTGCTTGCCAGCTCATGCCATCCCCTTTTTCGGGAGTAGAGCATCTGCCGCTTTCGCTGGTGTAAAAATCCCCGCTAAATTTTGAATTCCCTGTCCGTTTCCGACCGCAAATACGTGGTGGGGCATTGAGCGGCACGGCATCAGCCACCACCCGGCCACACGCTCAAACCACCGCCAGTTTATCCCCCCTCGGCCGGTGACAAACGAAATGTTGCCGATGTCGGCCGCATCTCGAACGTGCTACGTCAGGCCATCAATGGGTAGCAGGCCGCACACGCCCGTTTTTCTGATAGCAGCTAGAACATAACCTTCCAGCCTGAGCGTAACCAGACCGTTGGGTCGTCGCCTTGGGTCGAAGCATTGAGGCTGAGATAGGCGGTGCCTTTATCCAGATCGAACTCGCTACCAAGGCCGACCCGGAGCCAGACCTGATCGACGTCCTGTCCTGAGAGATTGAAACCCGAGAGGCCGATAATACGGCCCGTGCTATCTGCCGTTTCGTTCTCGAAGCGGTAAGCGGCCTCAAGCTTTCCGAGGATTCGTAACCGATCGGTGACATTGCCGACGCCATCGAGGCCGATGCGGGCGACGGTTGCATGATCGCTTACGCTATCGAAGGAGGCAGGGAAAGAGCCGCCGTATTCGCTGTAACCGTCCAGCCTGGCATGTGTGTAGGTGATGCTGGTATAGGGCGTGAACGCCCAGTCTCCAGCGCTGAAAGCGTTCAGCCAGTCCAGCCTGAGCTTGCCACCCCACGTCTGTGTATCGGTTTCGCCGCGCGAATAATCGGCAAGACCAGCATTCAGATAGCCGCGCGTGACATCAAGGCGTCCGGGCGAATAATACCCGCCGATCGTGGCGTGCAAACCATCGGTCAGCGGAATACTCGCTTCCGGCGCAACGTAAAAACCCCTCTGGCGAAAGTCGCCACCGGTATCGATATCCTGCCTGGTATAAAGCCCGCCGGCTGAAAGCCGCGCCGTGGCGCCACCCTCAAGGCCGATACCATAGCTGAAATCGGCAATGCCAAGGCCGCCATCTGAAGTCGCACCATTGTCGTAACCGCCATCCACTGTCACTGAAAAGGATTGCCGCCCCGCATCGAGCAGGTTTCGCATAGGCTCACCGTGCGCACCGTTCAATGTCGTGCCCGCCATGTTCAGCGAAGCCTCCGCGCCCGGTTTGGCTACCAGCGTGGACATGTATTGCGAGAGGTCGATCAGGCCGGAGCCGTCCGTCGTTGAGGTCACACGCGCAATATACGCCGTCTGGTTCTGCGTCATGCCGACCACGACATTTCCGTCCGCACTGACGTCATTCGCCTCTCGGGTAAAATCCGCTGCGACAGTCACACCATTGGCGCGCAGCCAGTCCTCGACCGTCACCATTCCGCTCGCCTCGGTCCAGCGGAAAGCGCGGTTGGAACCACTGCTCAAAGTGGACCGACCGACGACCACAGATCCATCGGCATTAACGCCAAAGCCACTGGATGAGCCGCCGGCAAAAGCACCGAGGTCCACCATGCCAGCCGATGTCCAGCGGAAGGCTCGTTGGTCTCCATTACTCAAAGTTGAACCGCCTATAACTACAGAGCCATCCGCGCTCACACCTCTGGCAGTAGAGGTATCGCCACCAAGCGTACCGAGATCCACCATGCCGGCGGATGTCCAGCGGAATGCGCGCTGCCCACTAATGCTGAGAAAAGAAAAACCAACGACAACCGAACCGTCTGCATTGACATCCTCGGCAGACGAATACGTGCCGCCAAGCGTACCGAGGTCGACCATGCCGGCAGATGTCCAGCGAAAGGCATGGTTCGTTGCTGTGGGCGAATTGGCAGAACCAACCACAACAGAGCCGTCTGCGTTCACCCCACGGGCAACGGAGATATTGCCGCCGGGTAGAGTGCCAAGATCCTCCATCCCGACAGATGTCCAGCGAACGGCATGCGAATCTGAGTTGGCCAGCATTGACGCCCCGACGATGACTGTCCCGTCTGCGTTTACGCCATAGGCTGTCGAGAAAGCTCCACCCAGCGTACCGAGATCTGTCATGCCGGCGGAGGTCCAGCGAAAGGCACGGTAGGTCATATCGTCTAGCGAGAAATAGCCAACAGAAACAGAGCCATCGCCGCTTACGTCTAAAGCGACGGAGTAAATGCCGCCTTGTGCGCCGAGATCCTTGTAACCGCTGGCGTCATCGGCGGTAAATCCGGGACTGCTCCAGACAATACAGCCAAGCGATGCCAGCACCGTTCGAGCCATGAAGCCCTGCCAAAGGCTACCGCTTGCGACAACGCCGCAGTTTCGAATTGCAATTGTCTTCATTGCCCACGCCCCCAATAGACAATGTTCGCGGCAAATCGACCGCTAACAACGAATGCGAGTATTGTCGCAAGATCTGCAATCGTCAAGCGGGCGTCAGTTTAGTGGATTGCTTCGGGTTTATGATGGCCCGTCACGAAACCGCCGCCAGTTTCTCCAGCCTCGGCCGGCGCACGCGGATTGTGGCGGAGCCGGGGGCCATGAAGATGATGTCGAGGGCGCGGCTGACGATCCACTGGACGCTGTCGAAGGCGGGCAGGGTTGCCGGTTCGGTGGCGTCTTCGAAGGTGAAACCTTCGGTCGAGGGGAAGACGCCGTAATTGCCGACGCCAGTGCCTGGCTGGTTGCAGCCGTGGGCATAGATCGAGGCGTTGACGCCATCTCTGGTGTAGTTGAAATCCATGGAGGGCGAGGCGGCACCCAGATTTGTTGCGCCAGACATGACCTCGACGGTGGAGAAGCCCTGCAGAACCTCGCCGGCGGCGACCTTGGTGGCGGGGCTCGTCACTTCGTTCTGAAACAGAATACCGCCATTGGCTGCCGTTGCGGTGATGACGAATTCCACATAACGCCCGGCCGCATCTTCTCCCACATTCACGGTAAAGGCCGTGGTGGTGTCGTTGGCGCGGCGCCGCGCAATCCAGCTTGTCGGCACACCGGCCAGTGCGCCGCCTGTGGCATTGGTACCAAGCGTTCCGCCGGCGTTCAGGGTGCCGCTGGTGCCTGAAAATTCCGGGTTGGTCAGAAGCTGGGTCGGGTAGTTCGCGGAATAGCGTTCCGAGGCATCAGAATAGGAAACGGGAAGGGGCGGAATAGCCTCCCTTATGATGTCGGCAAGCTTCCTGCCCACCGCATAGGCGCCGGGAACCGCCTCATGCACGAAGACACCGGAATCGTTCATCATCGCGCCGGTGCGGAAGGTGATTGCGCTGCTGGTGGTGGTCAGCGGGTTACGCAGCGCATCGCGCACTTCCAGAAGATGCACGTCGCGCCGTCCCTTGCAGAGCGCCTGGATCTTGCGGTTGGCATCGGCGGTCGCGGCAATCATCGCCGCATTGTAGTTGGATGCGCCATGCAGGGTGCGGAAAATGCACTGAATGCCAAGTGCACTGCAGGCGTTCAAAAGCCGCGCGGCATTGGCGACGATGTTGTCTGCCACATTGGTCAGCGTTACCCCCGCACCGCTCAAAAGGTCGGTGTAGCTGCTCTGGGCGATATCGTTGGTGCCCATGGTGAAGATCAGCGTGCCCGCACCGCTGGCAACCAGCGAGCCATTGCCGAGATCGGTCAGAAAACGCTGCAGGATCTGGTCGCTGCGCTCGCCGGATGCGGCGCGCTTGACCACGAACTGCATTCTCTGGCCGCTCAGCGCATTGGCAATGTTGATGCTGTTATAAACGGTGCGGCGTACCCGCGTGCCGGGGTCCATGAAGGTCTGCGCCACCAGGCTGTCGCCATAGAGCGCCACCAGATTGGTGGATTTCGTGGCGCGGGTCAGCGGCACCACACCCAGAACGCGCTGGTCGTTGAACATCTTCGTGCTGTCATCGACAAAGCGCACGCCGAGAACGCGCTGCTCGTTGTAAAGTTCTGCCATGGGTCACCGTCTGGAAAAGAGGATAGAGCGGAGGAGAGGGCGGCCTGAAGCCGCCCCGATGTTTGCGCGTTTGCCGGTCCGCGGCCGCTGGCGCTGTGGCTCAGTCGGCCGGGCTGTCCGGGTCCGGCTGCTGTTGCGGCAACCAGTCGGGCGGCGGGCCGCCCGGTTCCTGCTGCGCGCCATCGCCTTTCGGCCCGGTTGATCCGGCAGCCGGTCTGGCGGCGGTTTTCACCGGTTTGCGGGTGCTGTCCTGCCGCACGGCTGCGGCGCGTTCGGGCGTGTAGGGCGCCACCCATTTCGGCCGGCGCGTTTCGTCCTTCCACAGCGCATCGTCAATCTCGAAGCTGTCGCCCGCCTCGCGGATTTCACCGTCGATGTACCCACGGGTACTGGCGATGACCTTAACCATTGGAATGGTTTCCGAGTGTCACGCCAGCGGTGATCCTGCCCGCCGTCGGCGCTGTGCCGGTGACCGTGTAGTTCAGCCGCAGATAACGTTCGGCCGTGCCACGCGGCAGATACTCCGGCAGCAGAACCTTGCCGGTTTTCAGCTCCGCCAGCGGAACGGTCTGCGACCAGAGGCTTTTCGGTGATGAAAAGCCGGTGTTGTCGTCGCTCTGCAGATCGAGCGTCAGCGAGGTGAGGTTGTTGAAATCCTCCACCACCTGCAGGCGGAACGGGACCGCTTTGCCCTTGCCGATATCGCGGGCGATGCCGGAGGCAACAGGGCCGAGGTCGAGCGTGTTGGTGGAAGGCGCCGTGACTGTGACGGCCTGGGCGTTGGAAAGCATGCTTTGAGTGTCGAAAATCACGACGTATTCCTTTCTCAAACGTCGACCGAATGCGGTTTCGGGGGTATCCGCTGCGGCAACGAGACAAGCGGGGAGAGGGCCTGCCTCCCTGAAACCGGCGGCAGACGCTTTGGGCAATCGTCAGAGTGCGACGGGCGGAACCGGCGCCTCGGTGCTTAGAAGCGAGTCCGCGATGCGGATCGGGATGTTGCGATAGGTCGTCACTTCCTCGCCTTCGAGGTTGGCGGATTTCAGCGGCACGGAGTTGGCGCGTCCCGTCGTCAGGCCACGGTCGGTGGACTGTTCGTCGAGAATTTCCATGACCTGGCGGTTCATGTAGCACACCGTCCGGCCGCCCTTGGCGTTGATGCCGTAGGTCATGTAGAGGCGGTAATAAGCCTGGCGCAGAAGCTTCCAGAGGTCGACATTGCCGGCCATCATCTCCGACACATCGATATTGGCGATGCGCGCCATGTAGCGGTAATCCTTGACGAAAGCGCCCATGTGCCACTCGAAGGCGGTCACCTTGGCGTAATAGGTGTTGCCGTCGTCGTCCTTCACCGGCTCTTCGCCCTTGTCCATCACTTCCACGCCGGCCTTGGTGCCTTCGGGGTAGAGCAGGGATGCGGCATGGTCGGCCCAGGTCACGAACCAGATGGAGGTGTTGTCGCCGCCGGTGCCACCGGCATTGATCACCTGGTTGGCGGCGTTTGGCCGCGTCGGGTCGGGAATGTTGCTGTTATAGGCGCTGAAACGCGGCGCAAAACCCTTGAACTTTTCCGGGGTTTTGTCCGTGTCGTGGTAGAAAAGGCCGGTTGCCATTTCCTGGTTCATGGCTTCCAGAAACGGTGCGCTGTCGACCAGACGCTGCTTGGCCGGGTCAGGCGCCAGTTTCAGCAGGCGCGTATCGATTTCCGAGCGCGCTTCGAGAAAACCTGTCGTGTCATCCACCTGCTGCAGCGTGCTCTTCGACTTCTGCACACCCTTGTAAAGTTTGCCCCAGCCGGCCGATGGCAGGCCGGTGCGGATGGAGTGGCGGTGAATGCCCTTGAGATTGCACTGGGTGGCAATCGCATCCTTCAGAATGGGGTTGTTCTGCGCCAGCAGTTCAAGAACGATGCCCTCACCGGATGCCTTGTGGGCGTCGACGAGGGTGGGAACGGTGCTACCAATGATAGCCATAGCTTATTTGCCCTTCGGTGCGTCGTTAGGAAAAAGAAGGTGAGCGGTTTCGGCCTTCCTGCCGTCGCCGTCTGCGCCTCCGGTTGGTGGGTTGTCCTCGCGGATCATCGATCCGACTTTCGCAAATATCCGGATGAGTTCTGGGTGGTTGCCTCCGCCGCTGGCGTTCAGATAGTCCTTCAGGGCAGGTGTCCCGAGGGTGGAAAGGGCGCGCTGCGCATTGGACACCGTGCCCTGCCATTTGTGGCCGCCGATATCCCGGTCCCGGCGGGCGTCATCGGCCCAGCCCTGCACACGGTTGGCCCAGCCTTCGGCTGCGGCAGCACCGCGTTTCGTCTGTGTTTCGATGAAGGTATCGGCCAGTTTCTGTGCCTGCCGGCTGGTCAGGCCCATGTCCCTGAAATCGGTGCCCAGCGCATCGAGAAGCTCCTGATCAACCTCCACGCCTTCGGGCATGGTCAGGCTGTATCTGCCGTCTTCGGGCACCGTGTCAGCCAGATCGCCGGTGTCGTCACTGGCGGGGTCATCAACCGCGCCATCGTCGGCTTTTGCATCGGCAATGGTCAGGGACTGGCCGTTTGCAGCCTCATCGCCGGTCTGCGCCCTGTCATCTGGAAACAGCACGGCCTCGGGAGAGGGCGATGCGCCATCGCCTCCGGGGCTGCCGGAACCGCTGCCTTCGGCAGCAAACAGGAACGCCGTCAGGCCAAGCCACCTGTTAGGCATCAACGTCATGGTCTTCACCTTCCTCGCTTGAGGCACGGCGTTTCGCCGCCGCCTCATCCATGGCCCTGAAATCCGCGATGGCCAGCAACAGCTTCGGGTAGAAGGTGGGGTCGATGCTATCGAGCTGTGCGATAAGCTTGCGACCGGCACCCTGCCTGCCAAGCGTGTAGTTCGTTGCGTTGGTCAGTTCCCCCGAATAGGCATCCTGGTAGATGGCGCATTGTTCCAGCATCCAGAACAGCACGCGTTTGCCGGCATCGAGAGCAAAGACATCACGAAAAGCCATCGTGATTTCGTCACGCTCCAAGGTGTGAAGGGCAGAAGGTTGTTGGCTCAAATCAGTGAAATCCGTCATGCGCCGAGCCCCAGCTGGCGCAGCAGCGCGCTGCCATTCGGGTTCTCGTTGGCGCTGGCCAGCAGTTCGGCGGCCTTGGCACCCTGGTTCAGCGCCGGTGCCATGGTGGAGGCCATTTCGGCAGACTGTCTTGCCTGCGCTTCCTCGGCACGCCGGTCGCGGATGGCCTGTACCTTGTCGTCCGCGAGGATCAGCGAGGGCGGCGCGCCGATCGCTTCGACATAGAGATCGATCGCCTCGTCGGTATCGAGCTTGTCCAGCGCATCCGGCCTTGCCCCGGCAAGCTGGCCGATAAAGGCGACACCGCGCTCGATCGGCCCGGTGGAAACCGCCATCTGCGCCTGCGCCAGCGTGGAGGTATATTCCACCTTGAGCTGCTCGCCCTGCAATTCGCGTGGCGGCGGCGGCAGCTCATCGCGGGCGGCCAGAATGTCGAAGGTGCGGTCGATGGTCGGTCCAAGCTGGTCGCCGAAGACATTTTCCAGCACCGGGCCCAGTTGCAGCAGCTGTTCTTCCTTGCGCTGCGTCAGCTCGAACTGATTGCGCGGCTGCACGCCTTCCATGTTGGTGATGGCGAAGAACAGATCGGCGAAAAACGTGCGGTCGATACGGCGCTGGGTTTCCTGGATGTCTTCGCGCAGCTCCGAAAGGCTGAGATTGACCTCCATGGCCGGGCGAAACCCCTTGCCGGCCGGATCGTCCACATAGTTCACCGCACCCGGCAGAAGCGAGGTCGGGCTGTTCTGCATGGAGGTCGGCGCGTTCATGGGCGGGCGCACCTTCTTGTCGATGCCCTCCAGCTTGCGGGTCTGTTCGAGCTGCAGCATCCTGATATCGCCCAGAGCCTTCTGTCCCGGCGACAGCGAATAATGGTCGTCGTCGGACAGCTCCCAGGCGGGCGCGATGATGGGGTTGCTGTCGAAACCGCTTTCTTCCAGCAGCTCCGTGCCGATGTCATCCACCCAGTAGTTGGAGAGAAACGGCTTGTTGCGTTTGTCGCGCATGGCCGGATCGTGGTCGTAACGCGGCTCTATGGCGTGGTAGACATCGAAACATTCCGCATATCTGGCCGTGTCGTAGAGGTCGCGAATGCGCTGTGGCACCTGCGTGTAACCGAAGCGTTCGACAATGCGCTGCACGCTCCAGCGAAACACCCGGTAAAGCGTGGTGGCGCGGCCCTTGTGGTTGCGCGCGAGCCAGAACCGGCCGTGCACAAGCTGCTGCACGCGGATGACGGTGTCCTCGTCCTCCACCAGAATGGCGACCGACTGGCCGAACTGGCCAAGATCGCCATAACCCACATGGAAGGCGCGGTAGAGGTTGGATGCGGCAAAGACTTCGCGCATCTTGTCCTGCACGGCGGCCAGATAGGCCTTGACGGAATCCGCCTTCTTCAGGCCGGGATCGAAGGTCGTCAGGCGAAACCACGGCCGGGCGGGCGAGGTGAGGCCGGAATGCATGCCGGATTTCAGGGTGTCGTAGGCATGGGTGCCGGTGCTGTCTATGATCCTGGCGCGTGAGCGCGGACCTTCGCGGTTGCCGGACAGGCGAAGCCGGGTTGGCTCGATGTAATCGGCCAGCGCCCGCCATTCCGCTTCCCAGGGCTGGCGGACCTGTTTCAGCTCTTCCAGACGGCGGCGGTGATAGGTGATCTGCGTTTCGTGCGAACGGGGAAAATCGGCCATGGCTCAGGCTCCCAGCAGGGTTTTCTTGCCGTCCGTGCCGGTCAGCGTGGGCGAAGAGGTCTGTGCCAGCGAGCCGACGCCGGTGGCCGAGGTCAGGATGGTGCTGCTCGCACCCTTGATCCGGTCGGTGGCACGCCGCGCCGTGGTGGCCTGTGCGGCCGCATAATCAGGCGTTTTCTGCTGCGCATATTCAGGCGGGGCAACGGGGGCCGCGGCGGTGGTCTTGGGAGAAGAAAACATGCACATGGCAATCATCCGAGGTTATCAGGAACAGGGAGAACAGCGGTGGCTGGCACGCGGCGCAGAACCACGCCCGCACGCATCACCGGCAGGCCGGTGGCGAAGACGCGCAGATCCATGTCGAAGGTGTCATCCATAAGCTGCTCCACACGGCCACCCGGCCATCTCAAGCGAAGGTGCGCGATGAATGGTTGTCAGCCTGAATTGCCGGCGGAACGGCTGCACCTTCCGAGGTCGCGAGGTGCCTGAAACCAGCCTCTGGAGAACCGAAAAATCGCCATTACATCAGCATGGGAAAAGCAGTCGCGCGCACAGAATGTGTCATGACAGGTGAAGCACCGACCCGGTGGCAACGCATGGTCACGATCTTCAAGATCGTCTGGACCGCATCGGTGATACTCCTATGCACCACGCTCGGTGTCCTGATCGGCCTGGAAAATCACGGCATCGGCGGTGCTATCGGCCTTGGTATAGCCGGCCTGATTATCGGTGGTTTTCTCAGCAGGCCCGATATTCTTTTCATGTTTCTCCACTGAACTGGCCAGAAAATCACGTCAAAGAGACGTCTTATTCACACTGCGCTCCAGATGCTGGATGAACAGCCGGACCTTCGGCGCAATGTGTTTGCGGTTAGGATAGATCAGCGAAATCGGAATGTTTGCCTTGGACAATTCCGGCAAGACAATCTCAAGGCGGCCTTCCTTCACATCGTCTTCGTCGCTGCGCGGCGGCATTTCGTTCGACTAAAAGCAGAGCAGGACATTATAGTGCGCTCAAAAGTGGCGCAGAGGTTCAATCATGTCGGTCAGATTGCGAGCGGTGGGCGAGGCGGAGAAGGGGCAGCTTCGGGGCATGCTTTCGACGTATCTGCAGGAACTCAGCCAGTATGGTGCTGTCGATGCCGATTATGTTTATTTTGACAGCTATTGGACCGATCAGGACCGCTGGCCGTATTTCATCGACCATGGCGGCGCTGTGGCCGGTTTCTCCCTCATCAACACCTGGTCGACATCGCTGAAGGGCACGGATTTCGCGGTCGCCGAGTTTTATATCAAACCGGAATTTCGCAGCGCCGGCGTCGGCAAGGGTGCCTTCACCAGTCTTCTGGAACGCCACCCCGGCATATGGGAACTCAGCGTTCTCAAGGACAACCACGCCGCAGAAAAGTTCTGGCGCCAGACCATCGCAACGGCGGATGTAAAGGCAATCGAGCGGATCGAGCTTGATGACGTCTGGATTTACCGTTTCATGACTGCGGAGCAGACATAGGGCATCTCTGCGTGCACGCCATTGCCATTCGCCGGGCCGTATCCGTCAGGGCGTTTTCGCGTCCATTGCCTCGGCAAAAGGGCGGATCGTTCCGTCAGGGGTAATCAGCTTCCCGTCAAGGAAGAATGCCGGCGTCCCCCGTACATCATAGACCGTCATTGCGGTTGCCATCGTGCGGTTCAGCTCATCCAGCAGTTTCTGATCTTTCAGCAGACGCTCGAAGCCGTCACTGTCGATCCCCACGCTTGCGGCGATCTTGTGTATCACCGGTTTGCTCCCGGGCTGAGTGATCTTCTCAAAATTGTCGGTGAACGCTGCAAACGCCTTTTCCTTGTTCGCATCGTTCACGCTGGCAATCACCATAAAGGCGACAGCATCGACCGAGTTACGAATAAAGGGGCGATGAACCAGCCGAAGCTTGCCAGTTTCGACATAACGTTTGTGAAGCTCCGGCAGGATTTGCCGTTCAAAATCCACACAGTTCGAACAGGTGGGCGCGGTATAGACGAGCAACGTTTTCGGCGCCGTCTGCTCACCGACATAGCGGTCGAGAGGGGTCGGATCCATCACCGAACCGGCAAGAAGCCAGGTTGGCGTCAAAGCCGTGGCAATGGCGAAGGTGGTTGCCATGATCAATCTGCGCATTCTTCCCCCAATCAGAGCGTCATCATCATGTCGTGCCAGGCCATTCCACCGTGGTCGGAGTCGGACGGCTGAACATATCGGTAGCCCAATTTTTCATAGAGGGCTACGTGCCGATCCCTGCACATCAGATGGATTGTCTGCTTTTCCATGGCCCGCATTCTTTCAACGAAGCCGCTCATCAGCATTTTTGCGTAGCCCTTACCCTGTTCGGCCGTATCGACAACGACAGACATGATGACGACATTCGCAGCTGATGCATCGTGTCCGACCAACTCCTTGAAGGCTTCATCCGACATGACGACCGTGTGGGCGCAACCGGAATTGATGAAACCGACGATCCGCCCATCGGCTTCCAGCACGAGGAAGCCTTGCGGATATTGCGCGATCCGTTTCGAAATCTTCACCAGTGTCGCGGCCTCGTCGCCCTCATAGGCCCCAGCCTCGATCTCGAAACACCGTTCGGCGTCGGCAGGAACGGCGTGGCGAAAGGATATCTGCGCGGTCATGGTCAATTCCTCGAATAACACAGGTGCTCCTTACACGCTGGTGCCGATGGCTTGAAGTGCATTGTCGTCAGGAGCGTCGCGGTGGAACTGCCGTCCTGTATCCCTTGCCGTTCAATGTGCCGCGTGACACCCTGAAGATGCTGCCGGCACCAGACCATCGACAGGTGCTGGATCAGCTGAAATTACCGTTGCTCTGGCTGCCGCGTTTCATGCCGGGGGATAAAGCCCGCCGTCGTCGGCGTCGATGTCGATGGTCAGCGAGATGTGGCGGGGGCGTGTCAGGGCGTAGAGGGCGGCTTCCACCACGTCGCGGCTGGTGCCGCGTTCGCCCTTCTGTCGTGTTGCAGCGTCCATCCAGTCCTGCTGGTCGGGGCGGGCGTCGTCGAGATAGGGCGGGTTGACCAGAATCGAACGGAACCTGCTGCCTGAAAACGCCTGTCTGAGCCCTTCGGCAAGGGCGACCTGTCCGCGTTTGGCGGCGTAAAACGGCACGGAAACGGATTGCAGGGCGGCATTCGGCAGGCCGCTGATCGAGCCGATTGTCACCACATCGGGTGTTTCGGATGCCAGCATCAGCGGGCGAAGCCCTTGCACGAAGAGGAATGTGCCGGTGATGGCGGCGTTGATAACGGCAAGCACGTCTTCCTGCCGATAGGGCTCGTCGCTGGCTTCCAGCCACATGGCGCCGTTGTTGATGAGGATATCGACACGGTCTTTTCGAGCGGCGATCCGGTTGACGGCGTCGTCGATACTCTGGGCTCCGGCAAGGTCCAGCGCGATGATCTCGGGCTCCTTGCCACCGCGTTCCGCAACAAGCGTTGCGATGGTCTGCAGATCTTCGGTCCTGCGGCCGCACAGCACCAGTTCGCAGCCCGCATCGGCAAGTGACAGGGCGAAGGCGGCGCCCAGGCCACGGCCGGCCCCGGTGATGACGGCGATCTTTCCAGCCAGCGTGTTCATGAGTTTGCTCCTTCGGTCCGGGTTGCCATCCATGCCACCAGCGCGGCACCCGCCAGAACGATGGCGGTTGCCGCCGCCAGAACCGACATGAACGACAGGTTGAATGCGGCCGCGGCGGCGCGCTGCAGCGCATCGCTGGCCGGTCCTGTCAGGCTTTGTGCCTGCCGCATGGCCTGATCGATGCCTTCGGCGGCCACACCGTCACCCTCGAATGCATGGCTGTAGATGGCCGCAAGCGCACTGCCGAAAATGGTCACACCCATAGCGCCGCCGAGTTCGAACGAGACTTCTTCCACGGAGGCAGCCGTGCCGGCGCTTTCCGCCGGCGCATTGTGCAGGATCGAGGCGGAGGCGGAGGTCATCGTCGCGCCGACGCCAATGCCGATCACCACCATCGAGACGATTTCAACGACGAGCGATTGCATGGCGAAGAGGTGAATGAGCCCGCCCACGGCCATCAGCGCCATCGACACCGGCAGCATGCGCATGCCGAAGCGTGGCAGAAGCCGGCCGGCAATCGGACCGGCCAGAAACGCCGCGAGCGGCAGGGGCAGGAGCCTGATACCCGCTTCCAGTGGCGAAAGCCCCAGCACAAGCTGGAAACGCTGCGTCATTGCCAGTTCCAGGCCGATCAGGGCTGATGCGGCAATGAGCGCGGCGATGACACCGCCGCTGAAACTGGCATTGGCAAACAGCCGCAGATCGAGCATCGGTCGGACCGCACGGCGCTGGCCGCGAATGAAGGCAGAGACGAAAACAATGCCGGTCACACCGGCAATCGCGGCGATGGCAAGTGACGGTTCCGGCTTGCCGAATTCCTTGATGGCGAGCGTGGAGGCAACCAGACCGACCATGATCTGCACCGAGGCCATGAGGCTGAAGGGGTGATGCGCGCTGCCTTTCTTGTTCGGCACGAACAGGCTGCCCAGCACCAGCGCCAGCGCCACGATCGGCACGTTGATCAGGAACACCGACCCCCACCAGAAGAACTCCAGCAGAAAACCGCCGAGGATCGGCCCGAAGGCCGCACCGCCAGAGGCAATGGCAGCCCAGATGCCGATGGCAAGGCTGCGCTCGCGCTCATCCTCAAAGGTGTGGCGAATGATGGAAAGCGTTGCCGGCATCATCATGGCCGCCCCGATCGCCAGCGCGACACGCCCGCCAATCAGCACGTTGGGCGAGGGTGCGAAGGCGGCAAGCAGGGAGGCGAGGCCAAACACCAGAAGACCGCCGAGAAACAGCGGCTTTGCGCCGTAACGATCACCCAGCGCACCGGAAGCGGGCAACAGTCCGGCCACCGTCAGCGCATAGGCATTGACGATCCAGAGTTTTTCAGAGGGGCTTGCCTGCAGCTCCTGCGTCAGGCGCGGCAAGGCCGTGTAGAGCACCGTCATGTCGATGACGATGAGCAGCAATGCGCTCGACACCACAGCGAGCACCAACCAGCGATTATTCCAGGACATCACGATTTCCCGATACGTCTCATCAAACGGCGGCAATCTCTACACTGTAGAAATAACTTTGCAAGCATGCTATTGGCTGATGCCACGGAGTTGATGATGACCAGAACCGAAACCCAGATGTCCGCCCGTGGGCTCGACAAATCCCTGATGACAGCCACCGCCATCGCGCTGATGGAAGAGATCGGCGCGGAGAAATTCAGCGTGAGAAAGCTGGCGGAGCGGCTCGGCTGCGATCCGATGGCCGTGCTTTATCATTTCAGGAACAAGGACGGGCTCCTGCGCGCCATGGCAGACGGGCTGACCGCCAGGCTCGCCCTTGTTTCAGGCGACCAGCCGTGGGCCGACAGGCTGCGGCAACTGGCCGGGCAGTACCGACAGATCGCGCTTTCCTACCCGGCCACCTTTGCACTGTTTCAGCGTTATCTCAGCACGGGCAGGGCGGATTTTGCCCATATCGAAATGGTGCATGGCGCGCTGGTGGAGGCCGGTTTGCAGGATGAGGACATGCCCGCCGTCAGCCTTGCCTGGTACGCCGGCATCATCGGCCTGTGCATGGGGGAAATCTCCGGCCTGATCCGCCCCACATCGGCGCAGGACGATCTGGAACTGAACACACTTCCGCCGGAGGAATACCCGCTCACAAGGCGGCTGCAACCCCGTTACCGCCACCTGCATGCAACAGAGGTTTTCGACCGCGCGGTCGACATGTTGCGCGCAGGTATCGAAGCCGCGCGGCGCTGATCCGCCGCAGACATGCGAAGGCAACGCCTCTGTGGCATGATGCGCTTTCGCCGGACCGACAAAACTGTTTGAGTAAGAAGAATGTTTTCCACCCCCCTTAGAGATTTTTATCATCTTCGAGATGAGCAGGGCGTCTTTCGCCTGTCCATTTCCATGACCATCCTCGTTGCGACGTTCGGCATTGTCACCGGTATCCTGTCCGGTTCGGCCTCGATCATCTTCGACGGTATCTATTCGTTCCTCGATACGATCATGAGCCTTCTGTCGCTGTGGGTGGCAAAGCTGATCCTGGCCGACACGCAGATCGTCGGCAATCTTTCGGAGCGGTTTCGCAAGCGCTTTTCCATGGGCTTCTGGCATCTGGAACCCATCGTCCTCGGCCTCAACGGCACGCTGCTTTTCACCGTGGCAGCTTACGCGCTGGTCAATGCGCTCGGCACCATTCTCAATGGCGGCACGGAACTCAGCATGGATGCGGCCGTGGCCTACGCCGCCGTTACCCTCGTCATCAGCCTTGTCATGGCGCGCATCGCCAGCGTTGCCAACCGCAAGATCGGCTCGGCGCTGATCGGGCTCGATGTGAAGGGCTGGCTGGTCGGCGGCGGCATTTCCGGCGCCCTGCTGGTGGCATTCGGCACGGCCTTGCTGCTGGAAGGAACCAGCTTTGCCTGGCTCATTCCCTATGTCGACCCTGTCGCGCTGGTGCTCGTCTGCCTCGTCATCATTCCGCTGCCCATCAGAACAGTGCGGGATGCGCTGGCGGATATTCTGATGATTACGCCTGCCGATCTGCGCCGCCACGTCCGCTCCGTCACGACAGAGTTCGTCGAACGCCACGGCTTCAGCGATTTCCGCGCCTATGTCGCAAAAACCGGCCGCTCACGCGAAATCAGCGTCTACATCATCGTGCCCGAAGACCGCGCTACCCGCTCGCTGCTGGAATGGGACACGCTCAGAGACGAACTCGGCGACGCCATCGGCGGCAAAGGCCCGGACCGCTGGATCACCATCACCTTCACCAGCGACCTGCGCTGGGCGGAGTAGTTTTGGGCAGAGGTGTCCTAATCACCGGAGCGTGAATCAACCGACAGCCAGTCAAAGCTTGATATTGCTTCACGCTCGGCCGATGCGACATCGCCGAAAAGTCCGAACTGCTCGTATATCGGTTTCCATCCCTCGGCGATGAGTTTTCCCTCATCGATTGACCTGTACCATTCTTCGGGTGCGAGGCGATAAACGCCGTCAGACCGTTCCACGATCCGAACGCGCTTCAAACCACCGGCTGCCTGGAGGGTTTTGACTGTTCTGGCTATTTTGTCAGGCAAGGTCATCGCAATGCAACTGTGGGCCATGCAGCGCAATGACCCTGAGGGATGTTCCACGCTGAAAAAAATGTTCGTCCTTTCTGACCAACGGCTCCAAGTATCTGTCCGTAGCTTGGCGTCATCAACCTTCCCATCATCAAATCGATCACACAGATCATGCATTTCCCCCAGAAGTCAGGAGGTGACACCATAACATTCGGATTGCGCGATGCCACGTCCATCAAACCGTGCCAAGCGTCTCATCAAAGAATGGACAACGAAGCATCAACGTGGTGAGACGCGTCCACCAGACAGCAATCCGGAAGAACCAATGCCCCCTCTGACGCCGCCGCCCAAAATCAGGCTCTCCCGATTGAGAGACATCGGCTGGTCTTTGTGGGACCCGATCGGTCTGCTCGGTCCCGGCTGGCGGTGGGACGAGGGCGAGGCGCTTTCTTTTGCCGATGAATATGACGCCTATCTGGTTCAGGCCGCCGGCATGCTGCGGCGTGGTGCTCCTGACGAACAGGTGGTTGCGTTTCTGGTCACGATAGAGACGGATCATATGGCGCTCGACCAGCAGCCCGATACGGATATTCGCGCAAGAGCGACGGTCGCCGCGATCAAGGCGGATGATGAGCTCTGGACCTATCCGGCGTAACGTTCCAGTCTGTTGCTTTACGGGATGGGAGCGACGGGATGGAATTGCGGCTGTTGAAAGCTCACGACGTCGACGGCTGGAAGGCATACCACGCCATTCGCCGCCATGTTCTCTTCGAACTGCGCGGTCAGGAGAATTATGATCCAACCCATCCGGACGAGCACCGGGAAGGGCACTTTCCCCTGCTTTTCAGCCTCGATGGCACGCCGGTCGGAACCGTTCGTCTTGATATGGCAGACGCGCAAGCTGGCGTCGGCATTGTTCGGCTGGTCGCGGTCCTGCCCGAGTACCAGAGGCGTGGCGTCGGTTCGGCGATGATGCGAAGACTGCAATCCTTCGCCGCCACAAAAGGGGTAGAGAGGCTGGATGTCCACGCTGCGCGAAACGCCGTGCCATTTTACGAGAAACTGGGCTGGCATGTAATCGACCCATCGCCAGACAGCCCGCTGATGACAAAGCCGATAGCGTGACGGCTGCGCGGGTGGTCGTCACCCCAACAGCGGTATTGCTCACCTCGGACATGCGTGCCAGAACAATTACCTACACGTATAACCGATCTCGCGCAGGTGATGGACTTCTTATGATTGTAACGGAAGGCGAGCTACAGCAACGTCGCAAAACAGGCGGAGTTGATGTCAAGGCACTGCCGGTATCGATGTTCTCGCGCTCCAGAGATTTATTCTTCAAAAACAACACACCAGTTTCAGGACAGGACGAAGGGTTTGAACGTATCGTGCCGGTTCTGGCGTTCGTCAGTTCGGCGCCTAAGCTCTCGAACGACCGCCAATGGCTTGCCCTGGAGCATCAGTGCGGTGGATTGGTGTGCATGCAGGTCGCGATGATTGCGACCGTCCTGACACCGAATGGGTCGATCAAGGAAAAACTCGATGATATCGGCCGGCAGTTCTATGCTGCTCAGCATGGGCGTCTCGCACCGGGCGACGTTCGGGCTTCGTCGTTGTCTGCATACCTCGCTGCGATCGGTAAAATAGGACTTACTTGCGAATACAACAGGCCGAGACTTGCCGAAGGGCTCTATCCCATCGATTGCACACAGGAAAACCTCGACAAGATCGCTTCCGATGCACTACGCCTTCGCACGTTGATAGAGAGCAGCTACATCCGGGCGCGAGATAGCTCTGACCCGGTCATCCTATTGCTGGCAAACAACAGCGATTAACCCACCCCAAACACTCACCCACCCAACGGATCATATTCCGTATCCGCGCGCATCACGCCCGGTTCATAAACCGTGGTGCCATCCGGCAGGGTTACGGCCTTGCGGGTGCGCAGTTTTCTGGTGACGGGTTGGGTGAAGGTGAGGGCAAGGGCGTCGCCTTCGTTTGGGGAGGGGATGCCGCGTTCTTTCATGTCCTGCTTGCTTTCAAGCTGGATCTTGCCGTCGATGCGGGCCACGGTTTCGGGGCCGACGAGGTCCTGATAGAGCGTTTCGTTCCGTGGGTCGATGGCGCCGCCTGCCTTGATCCAGCGTTTCATCTGCCCCCAGATGTAGGAGCGCATGTTGTAGAAGCCGGGGTCGAGCGTTCTGGTGGAGCCGAACCATACCAGTTGCCAGGAGCGGCCCATGGTTGTGCCGGCGCTGACGATGCCGGTGCCATACCCCGCATCCACGAACACGGCGTCGGCCTGATAGTCGTCTTCAAAGCGGGCAATCAGGTTTGCCACCTCGATGTCGTTGTCGTTGCGGGGAATGGAGGCGAGGCGTCTGGAAAACAGCCCCTGCCGCAGCATGATCACGGTCGGGTCGTCGCCGGTCCATGAGGGGTCGACGCCGATGATGACGGGGGCGAAGCCATATTGCGCGTTGCGCAGGTGCACGGCGCGCGCCTTGTCCACGTCGTCGGCGGAAATGAACTGCATGGCGGATTGCGACGGGAACTGCCCCCGGACTCGCACCTTCACATAATCGCTGTCTTCGCCGTGGTCATCGACCATGCGTTGCAGGAACTGCTTGTTGGTGCCGGGAATGGTGCGGCTGTCGATCTGCCGGCCAATCCAGCGGTGGCGGAAGCGGCGGAAACATTCGCGAAAGCGGCCGCTGTTGCGCGTCGGGTTGCCAAACACCACCCAGATGATGACGGTGTCTTCATCCGTCAGCGCACCTTCGGCAACCTCCCACACCCTGTCGTGGATTTTCGAGGCCTCGTCGAACAGCAGCAGAATGATCTTCCCCTTGTTGTGCAGCCCGGCAAAGGCCTCGGTGTTGTGTTCGCTCCAGGGAATGAAATCCTGCCGCCAGCTCTCGCCGCGTCTCGGGTCTCTGCTCTTGATCGACATGGTCTGAATGTCGAACCAGTGGGCGGTGATCGACATGCGAAACCACTTGCCGATTTCCGGCGCGGTCTTGGTGCGAAGCTGGCCCTCGGTGTTGGCGGTGGTGACGATGCGGCAATCGGCAAAACAGGACATGGCCCAGTTGGACAACATGCCCATTTCCGCCGACTTGCCAATGCCGTGGCCGGATGCCACCGAGATCTGCAGCGGCTGATACCGCGTTGCCGGGTTTTCGAGATGCCGGCCAATGATGTCGTTGATGTCATCCTGCCAGCCGCGCGGGCCATCGTGACCGGCCAGTTCGCCGACCCCCCAGTCCCACGCCAGCCGGCTCCAGCGCCTCGGACTGAAGCGGCAGGAGGCGGCAAGCTCGATCAGCCTGTTGTCGTCGCTGTCAGGGGTTGGTGGCATCGTCTGCGGCGTCCTGTTCTTGCATTCCTGTGTCGATCTCAGCGTGGGCCGCGCCATCGCTCAAAGGTGCGGCGAGGGGTCTTGCATCGCTTTCCAGACGTTTGCCGGCCCGCTCCAGCCGGTCGGCCAGCGCGTTCAGCCCCTTGTGCTCAAACACCTCCTGGAAGGCATTGACCCTGATGTGTTTGCCAACCAGTTCCAGCCGCCGTGTGCGGTCCACCAGCTTCAGTTTCTTCACCTGCCCAACCAGCCTGCGGTCTTCACCTTCGCCTTCATAAAGCGCCAGAATATCCACGCCCGAGACCAGACCCTGCCGCCAGATCAGCGGCCAGTCTTCGATCGGCAGGAGATCACCGTGGTCGTCATAGAGATCGGCCATGTCGGCCGAGAGTTCTTCGCCAATGCGTTTCAGCACCCAGTCGGCATCGATCTGCGTGCGTGCGGCGCGCTCCTTTTTCGCCGTCTCGATCTCTGCGGCAATGGCAGGGTCTCTCAGCAGGTGCGAGCCCATTCTGCCCGCCGCATGTTTGCGGTAACCGGCCCGGATGGCGGCCTGCGTGGCGTTCAGATCCAGCAGATATTCGTCCACAAAGCGGGCCTGTTTTGGCGTCAGTGATGTCATAGCGCGTCATGCCTCCGTTTCGGAATTCCTCTAACAGCTCAATGGTTGTGTGAGAAAACGTCAGCAAGACATTGAAAATGTTTAAGTGACGCGCATCGGCTCCAAACAGCTCCGCAGATATCATGCAAAAACAGCGGGCGGGCCGAAGGCTGGAGGCATTGTTCTTCAGGCCCTATGCCGGTTTTTGAAAACACCTGCATCACTTATTCATTTTCAAACGCATAGAGGAAAAAAGGCGCTTTCCCTAAGCTTCCGGAAGCCACCGGAAATGGTCAGTGGCACTCGCTTCGCCTCGCTGTTTGCAGCCTGATTTACACGACAACCAAGTCTGCCCTGTTCTGGCCGGAAGCCGCAGCAATCAGGAGAGACGCCTTGGCACCCATCAGCGCCACATTCGAATTCGATGAACTCAGCATCGCCGTGCATGGTCGTTTTGACAGCGGTGTGATGATTTCCGGCCGCGCCGAACTGGAAGGCGATGACGAAGGTTTCCTCGTGACGGAACTTTATCTGGAAGACGGCACCTGCCTGTCGGACGTGGCAGAGCTGGAGACACCATTCGAGGCGGAACTGTTCAGGCGCATTGCCCTGATCATCCAGAACGACAGAACGCGCGTCGGCCGCTATGCCGCCGCCGAGTGGGCCGATGCGGTGGCGCTGCACAAAGAGGTGGCCTGAAGCGAGGTGACCTGAAACGAAGGCGGTGAAATCTCCCGGCCGGTTCGATACCGCCGCGCCTGTAGCGCCGATAGATGCTCAGGCTTCACATCCAGCGTTTTGCCGGGCCGTGCTGCACATCGTTGGCGAGCTGGTTCTCACCCCTCCAGAGGGGCGATGCGCATAAACGGGGTGGGATTGAGCCGACATTGACGTCCGGCATCAGCGGTATCACGGTGGGTGTATGGGCCATGTGAATGTGCAGCAGCCCAAGCGGCGGATGAAGGTGACGGCCTTGTTAAACCACGTCATTTTCCGGTCTCCGGCTATCATCGCACTCGCCACAAGATTTGACGTAAACGTCAAACATAAACACCTTGAAAAACGTCCTGCCATCGCGATTAAATTCGTTTTATATCAATGTATTGCTGGAGTTTGTTGCGCACTAGAAAGAAGCGTTATTTTAGCATCGAAACACGAAATCCCGGCTTTCTAAATGACAGTCCGGCAAGTGCCAAAATCTGTTTCAGGGCAAGACGGATAGGCCGCTGATCGCATCGATCGAGACCTATCGCCGGTGTTTCACCCCAATTCCGGAACCATATTTCAGGTTGAAATTTTTCCTAGCCACCTAACCATATGAATTAGAACGACATATGTCTCGAAACGCAAATGATATAGGAATTAATTCATATTTCGCTTGCCCACATGCGCCGGACGCGCTTATCATCCCGGCATAATCTACAGGAGAGAGTTGCAGAATGTTTTCTTGGAGCGACATCGCCGTCTCAGACGGCCTTGCCAGAGTCAGGGGTGGGGCCTGATGTTCAAGCTGACCCTGAACCCGACATTCATTCCGTCCGCACTCTCACGCAATGATCGAGAAAACCTGTTTAACTCTCTCAACAAGCTGGAAAAATCCATTTTACAATTCGTCCGAGAGCAGATCGAAAACCTTGATTTTGCAGGCTGGGATGCGGGGGGCATTTCGCTCGATACCGCAGCTCTCAGCCCTGACGATCTTGAGCTTTTGGGGCTGCGCAACGCCTTGCACGAGGTCGCCATTCTGGCGGAGCGACGTATGGCGGCGCTGCCGGAGGATATCGATCTCGATGAAGAACTGGCCTGCATCGCCGATATCATGCGGCCCGGTGATACCATCGCCGAGCGTATGCTGCTGCTGGTCCCCACCACACCCGAAGCGGTGGATGCGAAGCTCAGGGCTGGCATCTGGACATCGGGTGACTATTTCAGGACCTATCTGCGGCCCGCTTGCTAGGGCACCGGTTGGGGCTGGCCGGACAGGACCGGCCAGCGTTTTCGATCAGTAGATCGTGTCCGTCGGCAATCCCAGTGCGCATGCTCCGGCATAATGTGCCTGGGCGCCCGGCTGCATGGGGTGGTAACGCGCGCCCTGAATATCGCGGAAGCAGCGTTCCAGCCCGTTGTCGCGATAGAAGGCGGCGCCACCGGCAACCTCCATGGCCAGTTCCGCCACCTCGATGGCGTGGCGTGCCACCAGTGAGCGACCGATCATCACCTCGTTGACCGTCTCGGCCGAAGGCGCGTTTTTCGCCACCACCTCCAGCATCCAGCGGTGGGCAAGCTGTGCGGCTCTCAGTGCCGTGTCCATGCGCCCGATCAGGCCAATCGTGTGCTCGCTGCTGGTCTTGCCGCGCACCATGTTGATGGCAATGTCGCGAGCGTTTTCGGCGATGCCGAGATAGACGGCATAGATCAGCGGAAAGGCCACCGTGGCGATGACCTGGAACACCGGATGCCATTGTCCTGCTGTTCTGGAAAAGGCGACGTTCGCATCCGGTATGAACAGGTCATCGATGATGACATCGTTCGAGCCGGTGCCCCGCATGCCCATCGTGCGCCAGGTCTCCTCTATGGAAACCTCGGGCGCGGCCATCGGTGCGCCAAAGTGAATGACGCTGCGGCTGCCGTCGTCGCCTTCATAAATCGCGCCGGTCATCAGAACATTGCCTGCGGCCGCACCGGAGGTGAAGCGTTTGCGTGCCGCGATGCGGTAGCCGCCATCCACCTTCGTTGCCTTGCCCGATCCGCCGATCCAGTCCGACCCTCCACTTGAGAGCAGAATGATCCTGTCGGCCGCCACACGTTTCAGCAGCGGTTCCACCGCCGCCACCTTCTGGTGGCGCCAGCGCCAGGCGGGAATGGCGACCTGATGGGTGTGCATGGAAAAGGCAAGCGCGGTGGAGCCGCAGACATGCGCCAGCGATTTCAGCATCTCTGCCAGTTCCGGCACCTCTGCACCCAGCCCGCCCAGCTCTTCGGGAACACCCGCATGCACCAGACCGGCCTCTTTCAACAGGCCGTAATTCTGGCCCACGAAGTCATCGTTTTCATCGATCGATGCGGCGCGTTCCGCAAGCGTCTGCAACACGGAACGGGTTCGTTCGGCAATCGAGGGACCGCCGACCGGTCTTTCCATTGGTTCTACAAGCCCGAGCATTTCAAGTCCTCCTCCTCGAGATCAGGACTGAAATTTTGCGCCCGTTTCAGAGCTGCCGCTAGTTCAGGAACTGTACTGCTCAAAACCTCGGTCGAACCGCCTTGTCGTTGCGGGCGGGGCACACCCGGATGGGGCATTGGCGGAACGGCCGCTTTGCAATATTCTTGGGGCCATCAGACCTCTGGAGGTCCCCATGGTAGAGCGTCACGGCTATGGGCAGTTCTGCCCCGTCTCTATGGCAGCGGAAGTCCTCTGTTCGCGCTGGACGCCATTGGTGGTGCGCGAACTCCTCTGCGGCTCGACACGCTTTAACGAGCTGCGTCGCGGCCTGCCCAAAATGTCTCCGGCGCTGCTGTCCAAGCGGCTGAAGGAACTCGAACACTCCGGCATCATCACGGTCACGCGCAATGCCGGCGGCATCAACGATTACCAGCTCACCGCCGCTGGCGAGGAGCTGCGCCCGCTGATCGTCGGGCTGGGCAACTGGTCGCAGCGCTGGATGGAGTCGCGCCTGTCGCTCAAGAACCTCGACCCGTCTCTCTTGATGTGGGACATGCGCCGCAACCTCGATGCCGGAAGACTGCCGCCGCGCCGCTGCACGATTCAGTTTCTGTACCCCGAACTTTCCGCCTCGCAGCGATGCTGGTGGCTGGTGGTGGAAAACGGCCAGGTCGACCTCTGCAATTTCGACCCCGGCTACGACGTCGACCTCCTCGTCGAAGGCGCCCTGCGCTCCATGACCGCCATCTGGATGGGCATCTCCACCATCCGTCAGGAAATCGACGCATCAACCCTCAAACTGGAAGGCGACAGGGGCCTTGCCCACAACATGCAGGACTGGCTGGGCCTGAGCGTCTTTGCGAAGACGCCGAGGATGCGGGCCTGAGTGGTATATAGAGGCAAGTCGATTACAGCCGTGATTTGGAGAAGCTCTCAGACAACGAAGAGCCTCGACCATTTTAGCTGTTGGGCCCCATGGAAGTTTTGATCGCAGCATTATCTTCATTGTTTGCGGCTGGATATGACCCGCCCGTAAATGTGACGGCTCTAAGGTCGAGTCGCATTGGAAGCCAGCTATCAGAAAACGGATCGTACGCCTCTCCGGTTACCATCATGTCCGAGCAATCGATGTTTCGTATGCCGTCCCACGAAATCCGAGGACTCCGCCAAAGTGTTCGGTGATCATCGAAGCACTCGAAACCCAATCCATCCGAAAAAATTAAGGCGTGTAATTCGGGCTGATACCAGCATTGATCAATTGGTCCGTTGATCTCGCGGACGAGTCTGCGATCCTCACAGTCAACGATATATCCAGCGCCACCGGAAACAACGACCACCGCTTTGGAACCAAACTCCTTATAGACGGCGGAGAAGCCATCAAGGCGTGGCATCGCGAAGTTCCCCACCCACGTTTTTCCGTTTTCTGGGGTGAATTCCAGAACAAAACCTTCCTGAAAGGCGTGTGGCATTGGGAAGGATAGAGCTGGAGACCCGTAGGGTGGGAGACCAGAAAGAACGCGGATCATCAACATTATCAGAGGCTACTTGCAGACTTGCTGAGCCGTCAAGGGTCGCCAGATTCGCCTGCTTGATGACTGGACGCCGCCATTTCCGGGGTTCTGCCTTTATTACCCCGGTCGTCGTAACCTGTCGGCATGGTTGAAGGCGTTTCTGGCCCTGGCGCGGGGGCATACGGCGGCTGCCTCCAGCGGATAGGCGTCACGCCTGCGCATCAAGCGTCTGCAGCACCTCGTTATAGATCGCTTCCACAGCTGCGGAGCGTCTGGAATCCCGGCTTCGCACGAGGGCAACTTCCATTTTGGGCAGGTCGGGCAGGCCGTGGCGGGTATCCAGCAGTTTGAGGTGGGCGGGGGCGCTGCAGCGGGCGACTGCGGCGACTGCGAGGCCGGCTTTGACGATGGCGAGTTGCCCGGTGATGTTGGGCGAACCATAGACCACACGGTAGTCGCGCCCCAGCGCCTCGATACCGGCCAGAACCTCGTTTCGAAACCGGTTGCCCAGTTCGTGCAGCGCCAGCGGCAGGGGGTCTCTGCGCCAGGCTTCGTGCTGGTCAGAGGCGACCCAGACCAGAGGTTCGTGAAACAGGAAGCGGCCTCTGTCCGGTTCACCGCGTGCCGCCGTGTCGCGTGTCACCAGCGCCACGTCCAGATCGCCCCGATCGATGCGCGGCAGGAGCGAGCTGGATGGTTCGCAGACCACCGTAATCTCGACATCGGTAAAGCGGGTGGCGAGCGAACGCAGCATCAACGCAAAATGACTGGAGATATAATCGTCCGGCACGCCAATGCTGACCTTGCCTGAAATGGTGGCGCCGCGCATGGCCAGTTGCGCCCGCCCGTGCAGTTCCGTCAGTTGCCGGGCGTAAGACAGGAGATCGATACCGGCCGGTGTGAGCGAGAGAGTGCGCGGACCACGATCGAGCAGCGTATGCCCGACACAATCCTCCAGCTTTTTAAGCTGCATGCTGACGGCAGATTGCGAGCGGGAAACCTGCCGGGATGCCGCCGTAATCGAGCCGGAATCCACTACCGCGATAAAGGCGCGCAGCCAGTCGATCTGCAGGTCGTGCATGGCAACTTCCCTCATTCGAAAATCGAATGCTTATCCTAATGAATATTCGCTTTTCAGGATAGTCTCTTCGCGCGATTGTCTTGCCATGAGCACGCAGCAACCTACCGCACCATCCGTTCTGTCATCCGCCCCCGCACCCTTGGCCGGGGAACCCTCGGCGCGTGAGCGTCAGGGCACCATGCTGCTGGTGCTGGGCGGGCTGATCCTTGGCACAGTCGGGGTTTTTGTGGTGCAGGCGGGGCAGGACCCTATCACCACCGTGGCGTTTCGCTGCACCTTCGGCTGTCTTTCGCTTCTGATCTGGGGCGCCATGTCCCGGCGTCTGCCGGAAATCAGGCTGCGCGGCCGTGCGCTGTTCGGCGCACTTGTCACCGGCATCCTGATGACCATGAGCTGGGCGCTGCATTTCGCCGCCATTCCCAGAACCTCCATCAGCATCTCGACCGTGGTGTTTCACATCCAGCCGTTCTGGACGATGGCGCTGGGTGCCTGGCTGCTGCGCGAAAAGGTGTCCTCGGCGCAGGTTTTCGCCGCCCTTGTCGCCTTTGCCGGTCTGGTGCTGAGCACCGGCGTGGTGGACGGGCTGGCGGGTGCCGTCACGTTGAGCCACGGGTTTATGCTCGGCCTCGGCATGAGCCTGTTCGGCTCGTTCATCTATGCCGGCGTGCCGCTGGTGGCGAAGTCCATGACCTCGGTCACGTCCTTTGCGCTGTCATGGTGGCAATGCCTGGTGGGTGCGGCCTTCACCCTCTGGTGGCCGGCACTTTATGGCTGGCCGACGGATGGTGCGGCGATTGCCTGGCTGGTCGGGCTTGGCGCCATTCACACCGGGCTTGCCTATGCGGTGATGTATGCCGGTTTTGCCCGCCTGAGCACCGGCCGCATTGCCGTGCTGCAGTTCGTCTATCCGCTCACGGCCTTCATCATTGACTGGAAGGTCTATGGCCACACGCTTTCCGCCATTCAGCTTGTCGGGCTTGCCCTGATGGCAGGGGCGATCTGGTCGGTCAGAAGCGGCAAATAGGCATGCCGGGCGTTCAGTTGAACCCGTCATATTGCGGCAGGTCGTCGGTAATCTCGTACCAGGGCGCTTTCGACCCAACAAAAATGTGGTGGGTGGGGCGAATAGAGGGCGCGTCCACCAGCGTACCCATCGTCACATGCACCCAGGCGGCATCGCGGACGAGGGAATAGAGCAGCGAACCGCAGATACCGCAGTGAGCATCGTGATTGTCCGGCTGGCCATAGATCATCAGGTCGGCGTTGCCTTTGGTCACAACAAGCTTTTCGCGCTGAATGCCGGCAAAGGCCTTGAAAGCCGATCCCGTCGCACGGCGACAGCCCGAACAGTGGCACATCGCGGCATAGACGAACGCATCCTCGACCGCGTATTCCACCGCGCCGCAAAAACACCCGCCGGACAAACGCATTGTTCAGTCTCCCATGCTTCCTTCAGGCAGTCTTGCGTGCAAATCCCGAAAACACCAGGGTTTGATGACTATTCCTGCGGAGCAACAGGCGCGGCCTCAGCCAGAAACTCCCGGCGCACACCCTCGTCGATCAGGCTTTGTGCCGCCGTCCACAGGCGGCTGGAGGCACCGGCGATGACGGCCTTGCGTTCCATCACCATATCCCTTGTCACACCGGCGGAATGCCAGGTGCCGCCGCTGGTGAAGAAGTTGTGCAGCAAAGGCTGCAGCCGGTCCATCGCTCTGGCAAAACGCGCCTCGGCTGTCTTTCTCGCCTCGAACTCGTCCCAGAGCGCGCGAAACTCCGCTGCCTGATCTTCCGGCAGCAGGCCGAACAGCCGGTCGGCGGCGGCTATTTCGCGCGCTTCCTGATCCGTCACGGCCTTGGCGTCGTAGATGAAGGTATCGCCAGCATCGATCTCGACGATGTCGTGGATGAGGATCATCTTCACCACGCGGGCAAGATCGACCGGTTCGTCGGCATATTCAGCCAGCAGAACGGCC
Source organism: Agrobacterium tumefaciens (assembly GCA_025559845.1). Classification (NCBI taxonomy): domain Bacteria; kingdom Pseudomonadati; phylum Pseudomonadota; class Alphaproteobacteria; order Hyphomicrobiales; family Rhizobiaceae; genus Agrobacterium; species Agrobacterium tumefaciens. The sequence continues at coordinate 1,360,244 of CP048469.1, read as the reverse complement.
ATCAGCGCCAGTTCCCAGGTGTGTTCGGCATCGTTTTCCCGGCGGGAGGCATCGAGCAGCGGCGTCATGCGCAGCACGGTTTTCAGCTTTTCGACCTCGAGAATGAAGCGGATCTGCTTTGCCATCCGGCCATCGGCAAACAGGGTCTCCAGATCGATATCATCTGGCGAGAGCGGCTTGAGCTTGGTCTCGAACGTCATGGTTCACCTTCATCATGGGAAAGACAGATACGGCAGGCAGCGCTCCGCTGACATAATCGTCTTGCCGCTTCGCGTCTACGCACTGATGGCGCTTAACGGCATGGTGCGGGCAGGGCGCGTTTCACCCTTTTCGATCCACAGGGGTTGGCCGATGCATTCCAGCAGGCCATTGCTCACCACCAGCCCGTCGCCATCCCGGCACGCCAGAACGGGTCTTGGCGTGAAACGGCTGTAACGGATCAGATCGGCCAGAAATGTCGGGCGCTCATCAAGGTGCGGAAAGAACTCGAAGGGCACGAGATCGAGTGCCGTTTCCTCCATCGCTTCTTCCGGTGCGGTGTTCGTAAACAGCGCGTCGGTGGCAATTGTCGGCGTCAGCAGAATGGCGCCCGCACTTGTGCCAATCAGCACACCGCCATCGACAGCCCATTGTCTGAGGCGTGGCATCAGCCCGCTGCGTTTCAGGCGGGCGAGAAAATCTGCCGTATGACCGCCGGTCAGGTGAATCGCGTCACATCCAAACAGTGCAGCCTCGTCGTCTGCGCCGTGCGTCTCATCCAGATCGTGGAAGATGCAGAGATCGAGCCCGTATTGCGCGTAATAGTCGACGCGCTCAAGGAAAAACCGCCTGTCCGGCTCCGGCCCGGATGCAATATAGGCGATGCGCCGTCCGGGGCCTTTTGCGGCCATCACCGCCAGCAGCCTTTCGTCGATTGCCCGGTTTTCAGGGATGATCTGATCGCAATAGAAGGCAAGATTGAGCACGGCGGCCTCTCCGCAAAATGACCTCGGACGCGTTGTGATGCGGTGCTCTGCGCTCAAGGACCGGGTTAGATGCCCGATCCATCCAGCTCCTGCGCATCCTCACCCTCCCAGGGGGACGGCAATGTCATCTGTTCCAGATTGGCCGAGGGCATCGGCATCCAACACTTCAGCTCCGGGTCGGCATATTCGATGATCCGGCCCGGTGCGGAATCGGAGGAACGCCAGGCTTCGGCACCATATCTGTCGCCATTCGACCAGTAGGCGAGATCGACCGTTCCCGGCCCCTGTTCGGAGGGGCGAATGGTCACCAGAATGCGGCTGCCATCTTTCGGTGCGCTCCGCATGTGTCGCCAGCGGTCTAGTTCTGCCATCTGTTCCTCCCATCCTGTGACTGGCCGGAGTGTCGCCTCAGGAATGAGAACGGTCAACGCCAGTTTTGCGAGAAATGCGTTGAAAGCGGCGTCATAAAGCTGAGGCATGTTCGGCCGACAGTCATGGCAAAGATCCTGGCTGGAGAACAGAACCGCTGTTTTGAGACGAGGCGATATGGGTATCCGCAACTACCTCATCGAAGGCGTATCGGGCGCGGGAAAAACCTCCGTCGCCACGGAGCTGCAGCGGCGCGGTTACCATGTCGTGCATGGCGACCGGGAACTGGCCTACAAGGGCGATCCCGTCACGGGAGAGCCTATCGATCTTTCGGCCCTGGAACACAATCGCGCCGACTTCGCCTTCACCCATCGCCACCACCTGTGGGATGTCGCCAAGGTCACATCGCTGATTGCCGACAAGAGCCGTTACGTGTCGTTCTTTTGCGGCGGCTCCAGAAACTTCGATCATTTCATCGACCTGTTCGACGGCGTGTTCGTGCTCAGTCTCGATGCCGAAACCCTGATACAGCGGCTGGCCGTGCGCCCGGACGACGAGTTTGGCGGCAGGCCGGACGAGCGGACATTCGTGCTGCAACTGCTGGCCAGCAAGGAAGACATTCCCCGCAACGCCATCGATATCGATGCGACAGTGCCGTTGGCTGCCGTCGTGGACGACATTCTGTCGAAATGCCGGATATCCCATTAGGCGGGAGGCGGCTGCATCGCGCATTGATCGCCTGAAATTTCACCACTAACCTTGCGGCAGGATTTTGCGACATGCCAATGAGGGTGGACATGGCCGATACACATGCCCTGGGGCAGATCGACATCACGTCGATTACCGCCGACCATATCGAGGGATATCACCACGCGCTCGATACGGTTGCACGGGAGCGGAAATATCTGACGATGTTCGAGGCGTTTCCTCTGCCGCAGACGCGCGACTTCGTTCTCGGAATGATCGAGCAACGCAATCCGCACATGGTGGCGATGGCGGCAGATCGCGTGGTCGGCTGGTGTGATATCTCGCGGCATTTCTTTCCCTCGCACGCCCATCGCGGAAGCCTTGGCATGGGCATCATTCCTGAATTTCGCGGGAAGGGGATCGGGCATCGGCTGATGATCGCGGCTCTGGACAAGGCGCGCGAAGAAGGTTTTCTTCGTGTCGAGCTCTCCGTCCGCTCCGATAATACCAACGCCATCGCGCTTTATGAAAAGGTCGGCTTCGTGAAGGAGGGGCTGCTCAAACGCAGTGTCTGCGTGGACGGGCAATTCAGCGATACCATCTGCATGGCCATTCTGCTGGATGAGGCGTGACGGGCAAAACTCAAAAAGAAACCCTCCGTCGGGAGGGTCTCAAAGGGTGCCGAAACCCGCAAAATTGCGGGCAGGATGGACAAAGAGGGGGAGGCTTGTCCGGCTAATCAATGCGCATCGCGACATTCGGTTCCGGCTCCTGCCGATTTTTTTTTGACAGGCGCTACGGATTGCCGCGTGCCGGCGGCCGATCAGAGCGTCAAGCCGCCATCGATGGTCAGGCTTGAACCGGTCATATAGGACGAGGCGGGGCTGGCGAGATACGCCACAACGCCGGCAATCTCGGCAGGGTCGGCGACGCGTTTCAGAGGGCTTTTCTCCGACAGCATCGCCACCAGATCGGAGGTCATATCCGTGTTGGTCGGGCCGGGCTGGATGTTGTTGACGGTGATGCGGCGTGGCGCAAGATCGAGCGCGATACCCTTCACCATTGCCGCAACCGCCGTCTTGGTGAACTGGTAGACGCTGGAACCGCGATGACCGGTGCTGATTGCCACATTGGAGCCGATGGTGATGATGCGTCCTCCATCCCTGATATGCGGCACGGCCGCCTGAATGGACAGGAACACGCCCCGGACATTGATATCCAGCATCTGATCCAGCTCCTCGAGGCTGACATCTTCAACCGTGTTGAGGCGCAGAATTCCGGCATTGACGACAACGGCATCCAGCGGTCCGAAAAGATCGACCGTCTTTGCCACGGCGGCGCGGATGGCCGAGGGATCGCCGCTATCGGCCTCAATGGCAGCGGCGCGACCACCGGCAGCCTGAAGTTTCGCCACGAGTTCATTGGCGCTATCGGGCCGCGAGACATAGGTGAAGGCGGTGTCGAAACCATCCTTCACCAGTCTTTCCACTGCCGCAGCGCCAATGCCGCGTGCACCGCCAAAAACGAGGGCCGTCCTGCGTTCACCTGTCGTCATGATCGTCTCCTTTATTGACTGATCGATCCATAATTAAGCATATAAAAACCTCCCGTCGCGGGAGGCCAGTCTCGGTATTTTACGGTCTCATGGTGTCAGGCGTTGCGCAGCAAAGCGCGCCATGGCCTTGAGATCGGCGGCTGCGGCACCACTGCGCGCCGCAAGCTGCAGCCCCGTCATCGTCATCTGCACGAATGCGGATGCCTCGGCCGGATCAAGGGCTGGGTCTATGTCTCCCGACGCCTGACCCTGCCGGATACGCTCGGCAATGCGCGTGTCGAGCACCTGGCTGGATTTGCCACGCCGCTCATTCAGTTCCGCATCGGTAATGCCGAACTCGCCGAGTGAACCGACGCCCATGCAGCCCAGCACCCGCTCGTTTTCATCTTCCGCGATCAGCCCGGTCAGCAGGTTTTGGATGCCCTGCAGAGGCGAGGCGGCATCGCTCAACCTTTTCAGGTGACCCGATACCGTGCGCCGCTGATAGGTATCCAGTGCCTCAAGATAAAGCGTACGCTTGTCGCCAAACGCACCATACAGGCTCTGCCTGCCGATCCCCATCGCGCCCAGCAGATCATCGGTCGATGTCGCAGCAAAACCCTTTGCCCAAAACACCCGCAAGGCACTGTCCAGCGCCGCATCACGATCAAATTCTCTCGGTCTAGCCATGCTGACTGGATATCCATTATTGATAGATCGGTCAATAATTATTTTGGACTGCGTTTGAGGGCAGTGGTAAAATTCTCATCCGGTATAACTCCACCAGCCCACCGCCCAAAACCGACACATTCTCCTCTAAGGTGAAGCCACGTCAGAACAGCACGCACGTCTATGGGAGATCTTCGCATGAGCAATTCCTGCCCCGTCCTCACGCCCGCCGAAAGGCACATCAACGACCTCATCGAACGGGCCACCGAAGGCATGATGGCTGAGGTTCTGAAGGCGCTGGAAGATGCGACGACGCAGGTATCGGAAGGATGGAAAAGCGAGGAAGCAACGCAACCCCCGCCACCCCAGGACTATTTCGCCGCCGTCCTTCACCAGCGCATGTTCCTGCATCTGTGCGGCGCGGATGCCGAAACCATGAAAGGCGGCGACCCCATTTTGGCCGGCCACCTCATCCGCAACCAGCAGGGCATTGTGGAGCATTATGCGTGGGGAACGAAAGAGGTTGATTAGCCGCATGATGCGGCGAAGGGAGGAGGCGGCGGGGCTCGTGTCGAAATTGACGCCGTCACCAAGCCTCTATAATCACAGGGAAATATTTTCACCGGGCATCGGAGCGTGCAGTGTCGCGTTATATTGGAGTAGTTCTCGGCGCGGTTTGCGTCTTGGTGATGGCGGTGCTCTCGTTCACACCACTGGCCTGGCAAGAAATGGGACGCCCGAACGAGTCCTATCCAGAGTTAGTTTATCTGTTCTTCGGTTTACCCCTGGCGCTGGTCATGCTGGTCGTGGGTCTCCGCACTGCCGTTCGCGGTGCATCCACTGCCCGGATCAAAACGCTTCAGTATGTCCAATGGGGTGCATCTGTCACACTTTGCCTTGTCGCAATCTCTCCATGGCTCAGCTAAAGTTTTCATCAGCCACAAATCTTTCACGCCCTCGTCGGCGCGAGGCAGAACCCGTCGCCAGCTTGAATATCTGCCCTGCAACGGCGCCGCCCACGGTTGCCGAGATACAAAGAATATAGGGGCCCTCTTTCCAGAAACCGGGCATGAAATACCCAATGAGCAGGACCGAGCATAATCCCGATACCGCACCTGCCAGCGTGAAAGTCCAACGAGCCTGAAGGCGGTACCTGTTGATGATGAAAAGCGACAATACGGCGAAAGGCACAACCAACGGTAACGTAATCGGGTAGATGACTGGCAACATCATCCACGCTATCAACGGTGATTTCAACACCTGATCCGGAACCGAAGCGCCTGCCATGAAAAAAACCAGCAGCGTTACGTAGGTTCCCGCGAGGTGAGCGAGCGATATGTTCCTCAAAGTGCGGAGCGTTGGTGCGAGCATGCCGATTCCATCTGAACAGAATTCCTGACGTCGGCATTGCTTATCAGCCTCCTCGTCACTGAGGAACGGACCGCGACACAATCGGGCATATTATCCGGACAGCACGGAGAGGTGCGAGCCATCACCCGCGCTGCCCGGTTTGTGTCTCTCACGCCGCCATGTTTTCCAGTTGCGAAAGTGCATCGGCCGGCAGTTCAACGCTCTCGGCCGCGATGTTCTCTCTGAGGTGGGTGCGTGATGAGGTGCCGGGGATGAGCAGGATGTTGGGTGAACGTTTCAGCAGCCAGGCGAGGGCCACCTGCAGGGGTGTTGCGCCGAGGCGGGTTGCGACATCTGACAAGGTCGAGGACTGGAGCGGCGAAAAGCCTCCGAGCGGGAAGAACGGCACGTAGGCGATGCCGTCTGCGGCAAGCTTGTCTATCAGAGCGTCATCGCCACGGTGGGCGAGATTGTACTGGTTCTGCACGCAGGCGATGTCGGTAATCGCCTTGCCGTCGTCGATCTGCTTTGCCGTGACGTTCGAGAGGCCGATATGCCGGATCAGGCCCTGCCGTTTCAGCTCTGCCAGCACTTCCAGCGGCTCATCGAGCGAGCCTTCCGCCGGACCGTGCACATCGAACATGGCGCGCAGGTTGACGACATCGAGAACATCGAGGCCGAGATTGCGCAGATTGTCATGCACGGCCTGCGTCAGTTCCTGCCGCGAAAAGGCGGGGTTCCAGGAAGCATCCGTGCCGCGCAGGGCACCAACCTTCGTGACGATCACGAGGTCGTCGCTGTAGGGATGAAGCGCTTCGCGGATGATCTGGTTGGTGACATGCGGGCCGTAGAAATCGCTGGTATCGATGTGATTGACGCCGCTTTCGACAGCTTCGCGCAGAACGGCAATTGCCTCTGCACGGTCGCGGGGAGGGCCAAATACGCCCTTTCCGGCAAGCTGCATGGCGCCGTAACCAAGCCGGTTTACAGCGCGGTCGCCGAGAATGAATGTGCCGGATTTTCCAATGGTCGTCATGGCTTTGTCTCCTGTTTCGACCATCAAGGTAAGCGCCTGACATTAACGTCACAATCCGGTAAGATCCGGACATGCTGTCCGTGTGGACGGACAATAGGCGACTGGTGAGGCGGAGAGTTGAATGCGCGAAATGGCCGATGTCGAGGCTTTCCTGATGGTGGCGCGTGCCAGGGGTTTTCGCGAGGCATCGCGCATCAGCGGCACGAGTTCGTCGTCCCTGAGCGATGCGGTCAAGCGTCTGGAGGCCGAGCTTGGAGTGCGGCTTCTCAACCGCACGACGCGCAGTGTTCTGCCGACCGAGGCGGGGCGGGTGCTGATGGAACGTCTGGGGCCTGCCTTTTCCGAAATCGCCTCTGCGCTCGATCAGGCGACAAGCCACCGGGACCGCCCGGCCGGCGCGTTGAAGCTCAATGTTCCGGCAAGTGCCGCCCGGCTGGTGTTGCCGCGCATCGTGCCAGCATTCCTGGCAGCCTATCCGGATATCCGGCTGGAAATCGTCACGGATGAAAGCTTCGTCGATATCATCGAAGGCGGTTACGACGCCGGCATCCGTTATGACGAGCGGCTTGAGCAGGACATGATTGCCGTGCCGATCGGCCCCCGCGAACAGCGCTTCGCGCTTGCCGCGTCACCCGCTTATCTCGCCGCGCATGGAACACCGAAAACCCCACGCGATCTCTTGTCGCACAATTGCATTCGCGGCCGCTTTTCGGGCCGCGCCATTCCCGGCTGGGAGTTCGAACGGGACGGGGAGGTACTGACGATAGAGCCCTCCGGCGGCCTCGTCGTTCAGGCCGGCGGCGCCACCGATCTCGGCATAGACGCGGCAATTTCCGGCCTCGGGCTCATGTATCTCTTCGAAGACTGGCTGCAACCGCATTTCCAGAGCAAAGCGCTTGTGCCTGTTATGGAAGACTGGTGGCTGAGTTTCTCCGGCCCCTTCCTCTACTACCCCGGCCGCCGCCTCGTACCGTCGCCGCTGCGTGCCTTCATCGATTTCATTAAGGCGATGCCACGTGTCTGAGGAGCGCTCCCTGACATGCCTTTTTCATGATCCCGTCGCCCCGGTCTGCGTGCGGCATGGTCCGCAGGGGTGATTGCGGCATAATGCCGCCAGAAGGGCTTTTAGCGAAAAAGACGCTGCCGAGGCGGCTGTTTTGAGGTAGATCCTACGACAGACAGCATCAGTAACAGCCTGAAAGTATTCAAAATGGACTGGGTAGATTGGTTCCCGATAGTCTTCTTTCCGTTGAAGATTCTCGTCCTGGGAACGGGCATGTTCTTCTCCATCAAATGGCACCACGACCAGGCGAAGAAGAAGTAACAAAACCGGCGGAACAGAAGCGCCCGCCGAATACAGCCTTGCCCCCCGGCGTGACCCGTCAGGGGGTATCGACCGAGGGGAGATGGTTCCCCTCCGAGCCGACATTCATCGACCTCGTCAGCCAATCGTGAAATGCGCTGACCTCAAGCCTGCGCAACGCCTTGGGCGCGGCCACCGCGTAATAAGCCCACTTCACCGGCCAGGCGACTTCCGGCATCAGGTGAACCAGACGGCCACTGCTCAATTCCTGTGTGACCAAGGCTTTTCTGACGAGAGCAACGCCCTTGCCAGCAACGGCGGCAACGCACCGTCGCTGCATATCTCTCAAAGCAGGAAATCCGATGAGCGTGGAAGGGAACGAAGCCGTTATCTCTTGTCGCTGATGTAGAGAAAACGGTCCACCAGGATACCGCTGTCTCCTGACCGTTTCTGATAGATTTCCTTTCGGTCGTGAACCCTTTGAGCGACCCGCTGGGAGGCAATATTTTCGGGCGTCGTGATGCTGACGACCCGGTTGAGACCCAGTGTCTCAAGGGCGTAATCACGACAGGCGGTTGCGGCTTCAGTCGCGAACCCTTTCCCCCAAAATTCACGCCAGAGATGATAACCGATTTCGGGCTCCATACCTGCCGGCGTCTGTTGTCGCGTGATGCCGCAATCACCAATGACTTGCTCGGTCAGACGGTCAACGACCGCCCATAGTCCAAACCCATCCGCCCGGTAACTGTCAAAAGCCAGTTTCTGAAACCATGCCTTTGTTTCAGCCGCTGTCTTTGTGCCCGGGTAGAACTTCATACACTCATCGTCGGCGTAGATATCAGCCAATGAAACGAGGTCAGAATCGTCTATTTCGCGCAGATACAGTCGATCCGTACTCAGAATTACAGCCATGGCTCATCCACTCATACTTCAGCGGGTTAAAAGAGAATGGAGTGCGTACTGTAACCACGACTACGGGGAGAAATGGATAGGCGCGGCACATTTTTTTGTGAGGCTCTGGTCTGAAATAGACTGCAGAGCGCGAGGGTCATGCCGATATCTCATTCCCTTGGCGGAATAACACTACCCGGCCATCCGCGACCGCAAACGGGGTGTGATCCAGTCGAGAAAACGTCTCACTTTCAGTGGCTGGAGGTCCGCGGGGGCGTAGATGATGTTTATCGGCAGGGGCTCTGGGGCGTAATCTGCCAGCACTTCCTGCAGGGCGCCGGTGCGCAGTTGGTCGGCGATCTGGTAGGAGAGAACGCGGATGATGCCGATGCCGGAAACGGCGGCCTGGATGGCGGCTTCGGTGGTGTTGACGGCGAGTTTGGGGCGGGGCTCGGCGGTGAATGCCGAGACGTCGCGGCGGAATCGCACCTCGGGCGCGCTGGCAAAGCCCTGAAAACTGATGCCGTCATGCTGGGCAAGGTCCTCGGGTTTCAGCGGAATGCCGCGCCGGGCCAGGTAATCGGGGCTGGCGCAGACCACGCGGCGCACGGTGCCGACACGGGTTGCGATCAGCGCGCTGTCGGCCAGATGGCCGATGCGCAGCGCCACATCCACATGCTCATCCGCAAGGCTGATCTGCCGGTCTGCCAATGTCAGCCGCAGGTTGATTTCCGGTTGTTCCTTCAGAAATTCCAGAGCGATTGGCAGCATATGGCGCTCGCCGAAGGTGACGGGGGCCGTCATGTGCAGCCCGCCGCGCAGCGCGCCATAATCGCCGCTTGCCTGACGCTCCACCGCTTCCAGTTCGTCCAGAATACGCCGTGATGCGGCAACGTAGCTGCGTCCTTCATCCGTCAGGGTCAAACCACGGCGGGTGCGCAGCACCAGACGCACGCCGAGGTGTTTTTCAAGATCGGCCACCTTGCGGCTGACGGTGGCAAGCGGTGCATGCAGGCGCCGCGCCCCCGCTGAAAGACTGCCCGCATCCACCACCGCCAGCAGCACCGACATCGCATCAAACCGGTCCATTTCATCCTTCCGGAAAATGAGAGGAAACTTCCTGAAATGGCAGGATACCCCATCGTTTATGGATATCATAGCTTCATGTCGTCGAGGGGACGCAAACGGCTCCTCCCATTGTTCAAAGATCAGGAGAAAGACGCCATGCCTCAACTTTCACGCCGTGCCTTCGCCAGCGCTCTTCCTCTTGGCCTTCTAGGCGGTGGGCTGATCGGCAGCGCATTGCCAGGCCTCGTTGCAGCGCAGGAACCCGCAAAGGCGCTGGCCAGCGTCACGCCGCTGGCGCAGATCCGCATCGGTCGCTTTACGGTGACAGCACTGACCGACGGTTATGCCGACATGCCATACAACTTCTTTCCCGGCCGCAGCCCGGCCGATGTGGAGCAGGCAGCCGTCGCCCAGTCTACCGCCCGGCCAAGCGGCGTGCGGTTCCTGTTCAACCAGTATCTGATCGATGATGGCCAACGCCGCATCCTGATCGATGCCGGGGCGGCAGGTTCGATCGGCGAGACCGGCAAGTTGCCGCAGGCGCTTGCCACGCTTGGCCTGAAGCTCGACCAGATCGACGCCGTGATCGTCACGCATATGCACCAGGACCACATGGGCGGTCTGATTGCCGGCGGCAAGAACAATTATCCGAAGGCCGAGCTTTATATCGATCGCCGCGACGTCAAGCACTGGACCGACCCGGCCAAGCGCGCCGGTGCACCGGATTACCTGCAGACCAGCTTCCAGATGGCGGATGAGGTGGTGCGCCTTTACCCCAGGCTGCAGGCGATTGACGGCGAACGTGAAATCGTCCCCGGCGTGTCGATCGTTGACCTGACAGGCCATACGCCCGGCCATATCGGCGTACGGGTGGAAGACGGCGGCAAGAGCATGATCATGGTGTCGGACATGATTTTCCCGGTGGTGCATCCCGCTGCCACGGACGTGTTCTTCCTGTTCGAGCAGGATCGTGACGCCGCGAAGGCGATGCGCGACCGGTTTTTCCCGCGTGCTGCCGCCGAAGGTGCACTGATTGCTGCCACGCACATGCCTTTCCCGGGGCTCGGTCGCATCGTTTCCGACCGTGGGCAGACCCGCTGGGAAGTGGCGGACTGGGCCCTGCAGGATTGAGGCCGGCTTCGGCCGCCCGCAGAGATGAACTGGCCAGGAAAGGATGAAACGGAATGAGCAGATATCTCAATATCGCCACAACACTTTCCGTGGCGGCCGCACAGGAACATTACGGCAGCGCGGAGCAATGGGCGCGGATCGGCGCACGCAACGGCGCGGAAACGGGTGAAAGCCAGCGGCTTGGCCCGGCGGAAGCCGCCTTTATCCGGGGCAGGGATGGGTTTTACCTTGCCAGCGTCTCGGAAACCGGCTGGCCTTACGTGCAGTATCGCGGTGGGCCGACGGGTTTTCTCACCGCGGTTGATCCGACGCTGCTCGGTTTTGCGGATTTTCGCGGAAACCGGCAATACATCACCACCGGCAATGTCAGCGCCAATGACCGCGTCTCGCTGTTTCTGATGGATTATGCCCACCGGCGGCGCCTGAAAATCTTCGGCCACATGCGGGTTATCGATGCGGACGAAGATCCTGATCTGGCAGAGCGGCTGACGATGCCGGATTACCCGGCCAGGGTGGAGCGTCTGGCGCTCATCACGGTGGAAGCGTTTGACTGGAACTGCCCGCAGCACATCACACCGCGTTTCACGCTGGCCGAGCTGGAGCAGTATGCATCACGCTAGTCAGATGCGGCGGGCCTTGATGGTGTTCATCACGAAGCTGGTCTCGATGGTATCGACACATTTCAGCTTGGCGATCTTTTCCTTGATGAAACGCTCGTAATCCTCCAACCCGCCGCACATGACTTTCAGCATGTAATCGCGCGAACCGGTGACGAGGTGGCATTCCAGCACCTCGTCCCAGTCCAGAACCGCCGTCTCGAACATGCGGATTTCATCGTCATGCTGGCGGCTGAGGCGAATGGAGGCGAGTGCCGTCATGGTCCAGCCTTCGGTGGCAGGATCGATGATGGCGCAATAGCCCTTGATCACCCCAACTTCCTCCAGCCGGCGAAGCCGCCGCAGGCAGGCCGATGCCGAAAGGCCAACGCGTTCGGCCAGTTCGTTGTTGGTGATGCGTGCGTCGGCAGACAGTTCTTTCAATATGCGTCTGTCGATCGTATCGGCAATTTTCTGCGACATTCTAGGTCGTTCCCCGCAATTTATTGCGCCATCAGACAGAGCAGCGCTGCAGAATGCAAGGTATTTCGGCCCGATTGGGTGTAACCTCGTCTCAGTTCAACGCCTGTTTGAGGAGACACACCGGACATGACCGCGCCGCATCCGTCTAAAACCCATATCGGCAACCACGCGCTTCACCCCGAAACGCAGATGCTCAATTACGGTTACGATCCGGAATTGTCAGAAGGCGCGGTAAAGCCGCCGGTGTTCCTGACATCGACCTTCGTGTTCCAGACGGCGGAAGACGGCCGCGATTTCTTCGATTACGTTTCCGGCCGCAAGGAGCCTCCGGCGGGCAAGGGCGCTGGCCTTGTCTATTCGCGCTTCAACCATCCCAACAGCGAGATCGTCGAGGATCGTCTGGCGGTTTATGAGCGCACCGAAAGCTGCGCGCTGTTCTCCTCCGGCATGTCGGCCATTTCAACCACGCTGTTTGCCTTCGTGCGGCCGGGTGACACCGTGCTTCACTCGCAACCGCTTTATGGCGGCACGGAAACGCTGCTGGCAAAGACCTTCCACAATTTCGGCGTTTCGGCCGTGGGCTTTGCCGATGGTGTCAGCGAGGCCTCGGTCACGGCCGCCGCAGAGGCGGCGATGCAAAAGGGCAGGGTATCCGTCATTCTCATCGAAACCCCCGCCAACCCGACAAACAGCGTTGTCGATATTCCCATGGTGCGCCGAATAGCCGAGATGATCGGCGACAAGCAGGGGCACCGGCCAATCATAGCCTGCGACAACACGCTTCTGGGCCCGGTGTTCCAGCGGCCGATCGAGCACGGCGCCGATATCTCGCTCTATTCGCTGACCAAATATGTCGGCGGCCATTCCGACCTCATTGCCGGGGCAGCCCTTGGCCGCAAGGACGTGATGAAACAGGTAAAGGCGCTGCGCGGCGCCATCGGCACGCAACTCGATCCACACTCCTGCTGGATGCTCGGCCGCTCGCTGGAAACGCTGCAGATCCGCATGGAGCGCGCCGACAGCAACGCCAGACTGGTGGCCGAATTTCTGCAGGCTCACCCCAAGGTCGACAAGATCCACTACCTGCCGTTCAGCGATCCGGCCTCACCAGTGGGCAAGGTCTTTGCGGCGCAAAGCACGGGGGCAGGATCAACCTTCTCGTTCGATATCGTCGGCGGGCAGGCGGCCTCCTTCAAGTTCCTCAACGCGCTGAAAATCTTCAAGCTCGCCGTCAGCCTCGGCGGCACGGAATCGCTCGCCTCGCACCCGGCAACCATGACCCACTCCGGCGTGCCGGCCGATGTGCGCCAACGCATCGGCGTGCTGGAATCCACCATCCGCCTCTCCATCGGCATCGAGCATCCTGACGATCTCATCGCCGATCTGACGCTTGCGCTGGATGAGGCGTGAGGGCAGGCGGACGTTTCAAGCATGTGAAATGGCACCGGGCTTCCGGCTGGGATGGGACATTACCGGGATCGAACAGCAGTTGAAACTTGCGGTGCCCGCCACATAGATAAAAGGGGGCGAAACGCCCCCTTCATGCGGTACTCTGCGCAGAGTTACTTGATTACAGCCGCGGGTTTGACCGCGGTATCTGTCGACTTTGCTGTTGGAGTGACGTCTTTCGGTTGTACCCGGGTCTGTTTGAGCAGCCATTCGTAAAGCGACGGGTCCGAAAACGCCAAATCATCCGCTTGAGAGTGGCCAACGCCTTCATAGACAGTGAAGCGGATTTCACGATTTCCGCCCAGATCCTTGAGCTTCTGAACCATCGCGACGGACTCGGAGAGCTTCACGGTTTCGTCGTTGTTGCCATGGAAAACCCAGAACGGTGTCCATGCCCTTACGCGGTCGAGGTAATGGGCGATGCCGCCGCCGGACACGGCGACGACCGCAGCGTAAGTGTCCGGATAATTCTGGATCATCTGAAATGCGGTGAATGCGCCCCGGCTGTTGCCGACGAGATAAATCCGGTCGCGATCGACCTTGTAGGTGGAGGCAATGTCTTCAACCAGGGTCGCCAGGGGCTCCTGGGGAAAAAACTCTTCTTCGCGCGGGTTGCGCGGAGACACCATTATAAAAGGAAATTCTTTGCCTTGGTTGATGAGGTTGGGCAGAAAATTCTCACCAACTTTGGCCAGACTTTCTGCGCCGCCGCCGTGCAGGTAAACAACCAGCGGAAAGCTGTTAGTCGCTGCGAGATTTTTGTAATCTTTCGGCAAGTAGAGCAAATAATCGAGTTCTACTTCGATGGTTTTCTTTAACTTTTGCTCTGTCTGCTCGGCCTTAACTCCAAAAGCGAACATCAAAGTCGCCATCGCCGCAACGATAACCGTCTGTAAAGCGTGTAAAAAATTGTCTCTGTAGGACATAATGTTTTCCTCTCCAAAACATTTGCCTGTCGACTTCGTGAACGCCTGACGATGACGAGCGTCACCATCGTGTTCACAGTCGAATACTCCTCCCAGGCACTCGACCGGAACTCTATTAGCTCCGACGAAGATATCGGTAGACAACACACCTGACATCAAGCTGACATCGACTTGAAGCGCGATTCAGTATTTCTGGAGATGACCGTCGCCGGTCAGCAGATCGGGTACTTTCCTTTTAAATCCGAAACGGACAGCACGATCTTGCCACGCGCACGGCCGCTTTCCGACAGCGCAAGTGCCTGCCTGACCTCGGCAAGCGGCAGGACGTTATGGACATGCGGCGTTACCTTGCCGGCTTCGACCAACTCCACGATCGAGGTGAGGCTTTGCGCGCTTGGCACGGTGAAGGAGCGTTTGACGCTGACGCCGAAGCGTTCGGCTTCGCTGCCATCGGGAAAGGCAACAACGGTCACCATGAAGCCGCCTTTGCGCAGGGTTTTGAATGCCCGGCCGAACGTCTCGCCACCCATCGTATCAAACACGACGTCCATGTCGCTGATGACCTCTTCGAAAGGCTGGCTGGTATAGTTGACAAAGACGTCTGCGCCGAGGCTGCGAACGAAATCTTCGTTACGCGCCGAACCGACCGCCGTGACATGGGCACCGCTTGCCTTGGCGAATTGCACCGCCAGCGAGCCGACGCCGCCGGAACTGTTGGTGATGAGCAGGCGCTGCCCGGCTTTCAGGTCGGCCACATCGAACAGGGCCTGCCATGCCGTCGTACCGGCCAGCGGCAGTGCTGCGGCCTCAACCGGGTCGAGCCCGACCGGCACGCGAACCATGTTACCCACCTTTATAACAGCGTAGTGCGCAAAGGCGCCGGTGTGGACCATTCCGAAAACCGTCTCTCCCTTGGAAAAGCCATCGACGCCGCTTCCAATTTTCTTGATCGTGCCGACCAGCTCGCCGCCGAGATGGATGGGGAGGGTCATTCCCATGCGCTGGCCCGCACCATTGCGGATTTTCCAGTCCACCGGATTGACGCCAGCGGCGAGAACCTTGACCAAAACCTCGCCCGCCTGTGGCTCCGGCCGGTCGACCTCGGTGAACTCCACGACATCGTTTGAGCCATATTCGGCGATGACCACCGCCTGCATCTTCATTCCCATCAGCGCTCTTCCTTGATCGTCCATTGGCAAAATGGTAACAGATGATTTCTTCGATGTGACGCCAACCTGCATCGCGGAAAGGCCAATCGTTTTGCCGCTACCCTTCACCATTCACCGCATGATCAAACGCCGTGGAGAGGCCTTGCCGCTTCATTCCCATGATGAGGCGCAACTGACGTTTGCGGCCTCCGGCATGGTGCAGGTTCATACGGATGAGGGCGTGTGGCTGGTGCCTCCGCAGCTTGCGGCGTGGATACCCGCAGGTGTTTCACACCGGCTGGATATCATGACGGATGCGGAACTGTGGATGGTGCATTGGCAGCAATCCGCCATCCGGGAGTGGGTTCCCTCAGCCTTTCCGCAGCGGGCATTCGCTTCGCGGGTTACGCCATTGCTGCGATCTCTGCTCGATGCAGCCGTGGCCGCCGATCCTCAATCGGAAAAGGCATCCCTCATCGTCAGGCTGATGCTGCACGAACTGACAGCCATGCAGGATGCACCGACATTCCTTCCCCTGCCGAAAAGCCCGACGGGCAGGCGCGTGGCGGAGCTTGCCCTTGCCGACCACGCCAACCTGATGGACCTCGGCGAACTCGCATCTCGCGCTGCCACATCGGTTCGCACTGCAAGCCGGCTCTTTCCCGCAGAAACCGGGATGACACTGAAGGCATGGCGCCAGCGGGCCCGGATCGCCTGGACCATGCGGCGGCTCGCCGAGGGAGAACCCATCGCACGCGTGGCAGACCAGGCCGGCTTCGCCAGCACCGCCGCCTTCTCCCACGCCTTCCGGCAGGTGACCGCGCTGACCCCGACGGCGTTCCTGCAGGACGCCTGAGCGGCGATTGTTTCGCGCTTTGACCGGGTGAGGGGGCTGACTTTCGGCGAGGGCAGTCATCAGCTTTTCGAGTGAACGACGGCCCCCCGGATGGCCAGTCTCATTTCGATAAATCGATTTGTCTACGACCAGCTCGCCAGCTTCGGGCGTCCGCATCACCCACATTCCTGCAGAGACGCAAGAAGTCGGTTGGCATAGAGTACGGGGGTCCGTGCTGACCGTAAGGCTTGACGGTTCTGTGGAGTACGAGACCAGCGATAGTGCGCCGCACCCTTCGTCCGCCTCATGCGCAGTCGCTTATGAGACAGTGCGAGCAGAACCTGTTGATACAGCGTGGAGATGGCTTGCAACCTCGATCCGGTTACGCCCCGCGCGCTTGGCGATATAGAGCGCCTTGTCCGCCGCGCTCAGCATCGCGTCGAAATCCATTGGCGCGGAGCGCCCCAAGGCAACCCCGGCGCTGACCGTGCATGTGAGGGTTTCGCCTTCCAGGTGAATCCTGTGATCCGCGAAGGCTTTGCGAATGCCCTCCGCCACCATTTCGGCGCGATTGGGCATGACTTCTTTCAAAATCAGAGCGAATTCCTCGCCGCCGAGGCGCGCAGCGGTATCACCGGCTCCACAGTTGGCCGCGAGTTCGGCAGCGAAGATTTTCAGCACGCGGTCGCCAGCGGCGTGCCCAAACGTGTCGTTGATGGATTTGAAATGATCGAGGTCGAAGACCAGGACTGCCGTTTCCGGTCCGATCATACGCTGACCGCAGCGCTCGAACAGCGCCCGGCGATTCAGGAGACCGGTTAGCGGATCAGTGATGGCGTCCAGACGGTGCCGCGCCGCGAGCCGCCATTGGTGAAGCGCCAGTGAAAGGGCGCCGATGCCGGTCATCCCGGCGATGCAGATGGCGATACTGAGATCCTCGGCCCAATTGCTTGGCGCAACGCCCAGTACGGCCTTTCCATCGGCAACGAGAACGGCGGCGCACAGAACAAAGGACACCCCTGTCAGGCAATAGAGGATGGAAATTCCGATGAGGGGAACCAGCGCTTCCTCGCGCGCGCGCCAATATTGCCATGCGGTCGCGAAGAGCATCGTGGCAATCGCCGAATTCTGGGCGATAAATGCGATCCCGTCGTAACCGATCACGAGCGGCGGAATAGAGACAAGCATCGCCGCGATGGCACAGGCAATAACGGGTCGTAGCGGCAATCTGTTGCTGCGAAACTGGCAGCCTGCTCCCCAGATGATCGCGAAGCCCGCGTGAAGAAGAATGAACGACATCACGCCGAACGCAACGACAGGATCGTCCACATAAAGGCCGTAGGTAATGATGCCGCTGACGATGAGCACGAGCCCGAGCGTACAGCTCAATAGAAAGGTCTCGGAGCGGCGCGCGAACCAGCTGCCGAGCAGGGTCACCCCAAGACACGTGGCCGAGACGGCAAGCGCAATCAAAAGTGAGTTGTAATCAAGCATCATGCCCAAAAACCATAGCCGCTATCGCTTTTCCTGTCGGGGAGGAGCCTATGGGGTTTCCGTGACGAATCTCTTACTTACGTTGCTAAAAACTCGCCCTTTGGTTGGTAGCTGGCGGTTTATTGAATTCCATTCGGCCTCAACCGTGGGGCGTAGCTCCTCAGGGGCGGCTACCATCGGCGCTTAGCGATATGACTGGGTTGCCACGACCGTGGAACTGTCCGTGGCGGCGTCGAATGGACTGAAAGCTTGCCATCAAGAGAAAGTTGCTGCTACCGGAAGACGTCTACATCCTCAGATTGGTGGCGAAGGGAGCTGGTTTTCATATGTCCAGGAAAAAGCAGTTCCAAGGCATTTGCAATGACATTCTTGGATCATTTGTAAGTCGTTACAATGATTTGAATGGCTACTGGGCTTTAGGCCAGTACGTTTCCGTACTCAACAACCTCGGCGAACGTCAACTTCAACTCAAACTGACGCATGCAACGGAGACACCTGATCATCCTGCTTTTGCCCTGTCAGAGGAATATTATGGGCGCGCGGTTTTGCGAATGATGGAGTCAAATGCGATGCCGCCAACGTGGTTCGCGGATGCAACCATAAGGGTTTCCATCGTTGCTCCGGCCAAAGTGATGTGTGAAATTGAAATTGTTTCCGATCTCGGCAAAACTTACCGAAGCGAGCGCACAATAACTGTGCGACCCCATGACCCCGCCATTGAACTCCGAAGAGGCGCTAGATTCGGCCCTTCAAACCAGAAACACTGCATGATGTAAGCAGTTTGGTTCGCCCAATTCCATGGCGACTGACCTTCAGCACAAATCAATTGAAGCTTGTTGCGCAACGCCCTACACGCTGCTCACGCAAGTTCTTGATGAGTGCGATCGCCGGCCCTTATCCGGGGAACTGGTATCGAGTATGCATGGAAGCTGACAAAGGAACGCAGATGTCGATTACTGTACAGAAAACAATTCCCGCTGCGCGTATGCGCCAGTTCCATCAGATGGTTGAGCGGTGGCTCGAGGAGGGCCCGATCAAGCTCGCGACCAATGCCACGATAAGCGCAATGGACAATGCCGGAATCCCGAAGGATGAGCAGGCCGCGATCATCGAGGATCGGGATATCATCATGAAACACAATATGCGCCTCGGCGTCATCAGCGAGGTATTCGCACCGGCCATCGAGAAAACGGTGAATTTGTCCCGGTCGGGAAGTGAAGCTCAGGATGAGATCGCCCGGTTGATTGTAACCGCGATTGGCATCCGCCAACCCGATGACAGTGAAGTGGTCACATTCACCTTCACCACTCAAAGTGAGGCCGACACTTTCGATACTTACGTCTGAAAGCGTCGCCATGAGCGGTCTTCAGCGTGAGTGTCTGGGATGAATCTCGCCGGCGTCAGGGCCGTCGTGGTGCGTTGGCCCAAAGCGGAATTGTTTCGCCGCGTGCAGCGAAGCTGATACAAAACGAGGATGCGAAGCGCGTTGAGACTAGCTCATATCAACTTGGTTGCCAGAAACGCTGAACCGCTCGCGGCATTTTACGTGAACGTTATGAAATGCACAGTCCTTCGCGGACCTAAGACGTTATCTGGTGAAAAGGTCTCGCGAGGAAATGGGCTTTCCAACTCTAAAATCCTCACAATCTGGCTCAAGTTCCCTGAACTGGAACATCCTTTTCTGGAGATTCACGAGCATCGAATTACGCATCATCGTGGCGAGCCAAGGGTCAACGAACCCGGCTTTGGGCACCTTGCATTTCAGATGGAAGACATCCGCAGCACCCTTTCCAGCATAATCGAGGCCGGGGGATCGCAAATCGGACAAATTACGGATTTCGGGACGCCTGAGAGCCCATGCTTGATCGCTTACGCACGTGATCCCGAGGGCAATTTGCTTGAACTTGAGCAGGCGATCAAATGACACGGCTAGCGCTGGCGCAGAGCGGGGGCCTCTTCGTGACCGCCGAAGGCGCTGAGGCGCTCAGATCTTTCCGCTTATCCATAGGATGGAGATGATGAGGCCGCCGATTGTCATGGCCGATGACATGATCGTTGCCAGGATAAGGGCGACAAGCTTTAGCGCTGAGACATGGGAAGACACTTCCAGCAGATAGTTCGGCCGTATCGTCTCGGGATTGTCGCAGGTAATCAGGATTTCGCCTGGCGCCGTGCACTCGAATGAGCCGAGCGGCACGGATTGTTTCCCCGCCATATCAGTTCTCTGAACGCGAAAAAGCGAACGTCCGTAGGATCGATAATCCAGCGGTACTTTGTCGGGAAATGTGGTGACGGAAAACCGGGCGGAGAAATGGGAGACGCCGGTGATGAAGGTGAAAGGCGGGATCAGAACGTTGATAACGTAGCGGTCTGGCCTCTGTATCGTCAGTTTGCAAGGGGCTTCACCCGCCGAAAACCGCACCCTTACCTTTGGAAAGATCACCCGTGCCAGCATGGCGATGCAACGGACCATGAGATAGGCGCCAACGAGCATGGCCACAGGGGCGAGCAGATGGAAAGACATGCTTGGAAAGGTCACTATCAATCTCTGGAAACAACAATGCCCCATCGTAAATGATGTGTCTTATCAAACGCAACGACCGATGTTGGTTCAGCGCCGTAGGCCCGAACCAGACATTACAGCCACCAGAGATGTCATATTCCGTTTTCAATACAGGGCAGGGCATTCAGAAAACCGGGAGGCGGAACGGATTTGTCTCGCTCCCCGGCATCGACCCGCATGTCACCAGTTTTTCTGAACCAGTTCGCCCTGTGGCGAACAACTGTAAAAGCCGGCCGATGGTCCGAACGCGTGAGCCATTGCCAGTGCGACGGCCGGGCGCGCGCCAATTTCAGGCGGGTGCCCGGCGCCGTTCCCCGTCATGTCAGTGGATGTCAGGCCCGGATCTACCGCATTCACCTTGATCCCTTCGCGATCGAGTTCTTTTGCCAGCTTCACGGTCAGCATGTTGAGCGCCGTCTTCGATGCGCAGTAACCGCCGAACCCCACATTCCATGTCTCGCTTCGCATATCGAGAGAATCTGCGAGCGAACTGAGGCCGCTGCTCATCATGACGATTCGCGCCGCCTCTGATCTGCGCAGCAATGGAAGGAAGGCCTGAGTGACGCGTAATGCGCCAAACACGTTGGTCTCGAACATCCGCCTGATCTCATCGATCGATTCCTCCGCTAGGGAAAGCGGTGGTCCGAACATGAGCCCGGCGTTATTGACCAGAACATCGAGACTGCCCGTCTCGCCGTCGATGGTTTGAACGGCGGCGGCAACGCTTGCCTCATCCGTCACATCGAGCTGGACTGCACGCGCTTCAATGCCCTCGCTCTGCAATTGATGCGCCGCTGCATCTGCGCGCGACAAATCCCTGCATCCAAGCCAGACCAGCAGGCCATTCGTGCCAAGCTGCCGGGCAATAGCGAAGCCGATGCCCTTGTTTGCGCCTGTGACGAGTGCGGAAGACGGTGCCTTGCTCATTTCATATCCCTGACAGTTTCGGTGTCAGCGATATACTACGAATCTCGTATTATTCAATTATCGTATTTTGCGATTTTGTCCGTCAGACGAAGAAACGCGATCCGATCAGTATCATCGAGCGCCTCCAGCATTGCCCGGCAGGAGGCTCTGTAACCGTCCATGTAACCCGCAACAGCGTCTTTCCCATTTGGTGTGAGTGTGAGAGCGACCGATCGACGGTCGGCCTCTGGCCTGTTCCGCTCGATCATGTCCCGGCGCACCAGCCGGTCGGCCGAGGACGACATTGTCGTCAGCGCGACCTGAATGTGGCGCGCGACGTCTCCCAGGCTGCATTCGGGACATTCGTTGATGAACAGAAGGACCTGAATGTCGAGCGCATTAAGCCCGTTCTGCATCGCGGCGGCCGCCTCGGCCACCTTGAACCGGCGGGTGAAGCGCTCAAAAGCGATGGCAAGTTGTTCGGTTTGTTCGACTGTGGGTTCTGTCATTCCCGGTATTAAGCATTTCCGCATCGTAAACGTAAGCCTCGGGCGAGAGGATATCTCCGTGTCAATGCCTTGTGCGAATCGAGCGTGCACATGTCTCGAACCGAGGTGAAGATGTGGCATCTCCCGCTCAGACGGCCTTTTCGACGTGGTTTTCAGGCGCCGCAAACAGAGTGCTATTTTCACGAAAACATTGCGCGGATCGCCTGCAATCGGGCGGCGGGGCGGGGAACAATTGGGGTGGCGCTCACGTTATGCGATGCTCTGTAACCCAATATGAATTCCCAAGACGCGCGAATTTAGGCATCACATGATCCAGAAGTCGGTTAGCCGACGCTCGAAGTCTTGAATGAAGAATGTTTGAAAAATGAAAAACTCGTCCTCTCAGCAGCAGCTTCCCGAAAACACTGTTTTCAAGAGCGGTGATATCTTCGTCCTTTTTGGCGAACTTTTCGGACGTGGTTACGCCACGGGACTGCTCGATGAAGCGCGCAAGGCGGGAATGAAGATCGTCGGCATCACGGTCGGCCGTCGCAACGAAGATAACACTCTGCGTCCGCTTGACGCGGAAGAGCTGGCAGCGGCCGAAGAGCGGCTGGGCGGCAAGATCATCAATATCCCGCTCATGGCAGGTTTTGATCTCGATGCCCCGGAAGGCGGACAGACGCCAACCGATCTTCTGGCGGACATGTCGCTTACAAGCTGGGAAGACGACAAGCTCGACTGGAGCTACATCGAGCAATGTCAGAACATTTCCGCCAAGCGTTTCACGGACGCGCTGACGCAGGTGATGGCCGAACTCGACGGGATGATCGGCAAGGGTCAGAACGTGTTTTTTGCGCACACGATGGCGGGCGGCATACCGAAAGCAAAGGTGTTCCTGGTTCTCGCAAACCGTATCTACAAGGGCACCGGGGCAAGGCACATGTCGTCTCAGGCTCTCATCGAGAGTGATCTGGGCAAGCTGATCCTGAAGAATTTCGACGCGGTGTCGGCAGATACGTTCGGCCATCTGATCGAATTCAGCTCTGCCATTCGTGAGCGTGTCGAAGCGTCTGGTTGCCAGGTCCGCTACACGGCCTATGGCTATCACGGCAGCGAAATCCTCATCGATGGCGAATATCGCTGGCAGACCTACACCAACTATACGCAGGGCTACGCAAAGATGCGGCTCGAGGGTATAGCCGAGCGGGCATGGGCGGCTGGAATCAAGGCATCGGTCTATAATTGCCCGGAAATCCGGACGAACTCTTCCGACGTGTTCACGGGTATCGAACTGCCTTTGATCCCGCTTCTGCTGGCTTTGAAAAAAGAAGGCGGTGCGGAATGGGCGCGGGAACAATGGCAGGCATGCCAGGCTCTGCTGGCCGACAACGTCACCCTCGACGACGTTATGGACAAGATCAGAACCATGCAGGCCAGCGATGTGATGATCCCGTTCTACAATTTCTCGGCATGGCCGATGCCGAACAGCCAGGCTCAGGCCGATCTCACCATCGGCACGTCACACGAGATCACGCAGATGCACCGCGATGGCAAGTCACTGATCAGTGATCACCTGAGCACATTCGTGGTGGAAGCAACCGGGCAGTTGATTTTCAGATCGTCCAGCGCACCTTCCGGACCGGTGCAATGGCTCAATCACGATATCGTCGCCCGACAGCTCAACGCGACCCACGATCGGGCGCGCAGCAAGGCGGCGTGATAAGCCGCCATCTAACGAGAATCTCCAGACATGAATCAGACCCTTCGCGAACCACATCTCGAAGGGTCTTTTTTGATGGATGTTACGCGACAGTCGTGTCGGCGCTCGCGTTGATACGAGCCCGGAAAAGCTGGACCCGTTCCTTGCGTCCGCCCCTTAAAAACATGCCATCGGCCGGCATAATTCCAAGGACACTGAAAGCCGGGGCTGGCAACGCTGGCATCGATCGGTTCATGAATTTCTATTGGCTTTCAACCAGGCAATCACGGCATCCGCGTTGTTTTCTGGCGGATGAACGGGGTAGAAGACGTGCCTGATCACCCCTGTCTCGATAATCATCGTCAGCCTTTTCAGCAATGTCATGCCGCCAGCCTGAAACGTTGGCAGACGAAGGGCTGATGCCAGACGAAGCGAATGGTCGGAGAGCAGGGGAAAGGGCAGGTGAAGCCGTTCGGCCGCTTCTCGTTGATAGTCCGTGGTCTGCGTTGAGAGGCCAAACAGATGCGTTGCTCCCACGGCCTTCAGTTCGGCGAAATGGTCCCGGAAGGCGCAGGATTGCGGTGTGCAGCCTCTCGCACCGGGAATGGCATCCCATCCATCAATCGCCTTGCCTCCGGGCGGGCTCGTCCGAGGGTAGGCATAGACCACCGACAAGCCCGGTCCGCGAAGATTGACGGCCGTACCATCCGTTGCCTCCAGCACGACGTCAGGCAATTCCATGCCAGACAAATGCCTGGCTGCCCCATCATCGTGTGGTGTCAGTAATGCCTCATCCTGATCGCGCTCAACCATCACCGCCCGTTGCCCTTCCTGTGTGCAATTCAGCGAAACTAGACAATTTCCATGCCGCCGCAATGTGTGAGGATTGATACGTAGCCGGCTTTTTTTCTGGCTGGCTTTCGGCCCGAAGCGGTCGCAGCCTCGGGCCGCGATATGGCGCGGTCTGGCGCTCCGTTCCGTCAACCGTCTGTCGAACGGGTGAGCGGCTCCCAGTCGTCTATCTCCTGCAGCATCGCCTGAAGCCGCTTGCGGACCAGACCAAGGGCATCGCTACCGAGAAGCAGTTGCGGTGGGGGATTTTCGGAGGCGACAAGGGTCAGGACCGCATCGGCAAGTTTGTCCGGATCGCCGAGTTGCGCGCCGTGTTTGTTCTGTCGCGCCTCGCGGATCGGATCAAACAGCGCGTCATACTCCGCGATGGAGCGCTCTGTGCGGACCATGGAGCGTCCGGCCCAGTCGGTGCGGAAGGAGCCGGGGCAGAGCGCTGTTACGTGCACCCCGAATGGCGCCATCTCGGCACGCATCACCTCAGATATGCCCTGCAACGCAAACTTGCTGCCGCAGTAATAGGCAATACCCGGCATGGTGATTAAACCACCCATGGAGGTGACGTTGACGACGAACCCCGAGCGCCGCTTACGGAACCGCGGCAGGAAAGCCTTGGCCACAGCGACCGCGCCGAACACGTTGACGTCGAACTGGCGTTGCATCTCGGACAGCGGGGATTCTTCCAGCACTCCCTCGTGCCCGTAACCGGCATTGTTGATCAGGACGTCGACCGGGCCGAAATCCTCCTCGGCCTGCTGGACGGTTGCCTCGATGCGGTCGAAATCGGTAACGTCGCACAACACAACGCGGGATCGGGGAAGACGCTCGCTGAGAGCGGAGCGCGCCGCCTCCGAGCGAACCGTGCCGATCACCTCATGTCCGGCCTCAAGCGCTGCCCGGGCGACGGCGAACCCGAACCCCGAATTGGCGCCAGTGATGAAGAAAGTCCTGGCATTCATGAAAGAGCCCTCACTTTTGCTTTTCGATGAATTGACAGATAGTCTGGGCGTTCGAGGCAAAATAGTGCAGATCCTATGATAGAATTGCTCAATCCTATTGATGTTGACGATCTCACGGCGCAGGCGTCTAAGCTCGCGTCGCGCCCCGGCTACAATCCCACCGCGCTGGCAGGCATGCGCATCCTGCGCTCCGAAGCCATTCTGGAGGACGTGCCAGTGCTGTATCGGCCCGGTGCGGTCTTTGTGCTGCAAGGCGCGAAACAGGGTTTTCTGGATGGGCAGGTCTATCGCTACGATGCCGATCATTACCTCGGCGTGTCGGTGCCAGTTCCGTTCCGGATGGCGTCGCAAGCCAGCCCTGAACGGCCCTTGCTGGCACTTTATGTCGAATTCGACCTGCCTCTCGCCGCAGAGATTGCCGTGATGCTGGAAGAGCGGGGAACCCCCGTGCAGGAACAGGCGCGCAGCCTTGTTTCAAGCCCGATAACTCCGAGGATGCGGGAGCTTCTGAGCAGGACCCTTCGGGTGCTCGCCGATCCGCAGGAAAGTGCAATCCTCGGGCCCTGCTTGAAGCGGGAACTGCACTATCTGGTGCTCGTCGGCCCGCAGGGAAATGCTCTACGGGCGGCCCTGCGTCAGCGGGGGACCACCGGCCGGATCGTTGAAAGTCTCGCGCGCATTCGCGCCTCGTTCTCCTCGGAACTTTCCGTGCCGGCTCTGGCCACCGAGGCCGGAATGAGTGTTCCGTCCTATCACGCCCACTTCAAGGCCCTGACAGGCACATCGCCGGTTCGCTATCTCAAGGCGATGCGGCTGCACGAAGCGCGCCTGATGATCGCCCGCAACCATGGACCCGTGGCCACGGTTGCAGCCGAAGTCGGCTATACGAGCGCCGCCCATTTCAGCCGCGATTTTCGCCAGTATTTCGGGCGCAGTGCCACCGAGGAAGCCCGCTGGATGAGGGCACATCTGGGCGAAGCCACATGACGACAGGCCCCGGAAACCCTGGTCGCTTAAGCGCAATCCACCTTCTTGCCCAATCTGACCTGGCCGGTGTCTCCTTTCGACCCATTGCAGTCATGGTGTGCACTCAAATGTTGCTCGTGATAAACGAAATAGTGTTGTGAGAATTGGTTGGAGGCGAATCCATATTACTATAGTAATACGTTGTGTTATTAAATTGGCACATCGATTGCATCTATCCTCACGTACCTCGGAATGCTCCGCGGGCGAAACACTCGTTAACGTGAGGAAAACATGGAAAATGTCATCGCAACTCGTCGAGCCGCAATGCTCGGATCACTGGGCCTCGCCGCAGCCGTCGCTGGCGCGTCCAGAGCAAAAGCCAACCAGACTGCCGCAAATGTAGGCGGCATCCACGCCATTCCCGAACTTGCTCCTCAGTGGAAAGAACTCGATCTCGCCGAAATCCTGTCGCGGCCGGCCGCATATTGCTCGGTAAGCCAGAACAAGTCCTGCTACGATCCGGGCGGCGTGCAGGCCGCTGAGGGACATCGCGAACGCGGCAGCCTTCCGGCAACGGTCAAAGTGGTCGAAGCCGCCCGCAAGGCAAAGAATTTCGTATCCTTCAATTGGATCGGCTACGAGGTCTTCCGCCAGGATTACCCGGTGAACGACTTCGACCGCGTGCAGTTCAGTTCATGGACAAAGGGACTCAAGTGGACAAAGGAAGAGCAGGCACGCGACAACGAACTCGTGGGAGAACTCAAGGCCCTGGTTCAACCGGGCGACAACGAGTTCAACGAGCGCGCCCTCCAGACAGCGTTCATCGGAACTCAGCTACCGCTCGAATTGTCGCGTAAGAAGGTCGAGGTGATCGTGCTCACGGGCATCCATCTCGATTGGTGCATCGAAGGCAATGCGCGTCTCGCCCGTGATAACGGATACCTTCCCATCGTCATCGGCGACGCTTGTGGTTGCCAGAAGCCCGAACAGGAGAAGGCGGCGATGGAGCGCATCAACAACTTCTTCGCTCCCGTCATCTCGTCGGAAACCTTCGTCAAGCTGCTCAAGCAGTCCATTTGATCCTGCAGGGGCGTCGTCGTTGGGCGACGCCCCTTGAAGACCAAACACGGGTCTACTATTGTAGCACGATGAGCAAAGAAGATAATATGGATCAACGCATCGGTGCCCGCATTCGAACCGAGCGCGAAAGCCGGGGATGGTCGTTGAGCGACCTTGCGGAAAAGGCGTCGGTCTCCCGCGCCATGGTCTACAAAGTCGAGCGGGGCGAAAGCAGTCCCACCGCCAATATGCTGGGGAAGCTTTCAGGGGCATTCGGACTGAGCATGTCCACCTTGATGGCGCGCGCCGAGATACAGCAGGGTCGCCTCCTCAGGAAGGCGGATCAGCCGACTTGGACCGATCCGGAGACGGGATATCTTCGACGCCACGTTTCTCCGCGTTCGGACATGCCACTGGACCTCGTTAATGTCACACTACCCGCTGGCAAGGACGTGCCCATGCCGGCCTCGGCATATGCCTTCCTGCGCCAGCTCGTCTGGGTGCTTTCGGGCGAGCTCGTGTTCATTGAAGGCCAAACCCGACATGAGATGAAGGAAGGCGATTGCCTTGAGCTTGGGCCGCCAACGGACTGCCTGTTCAAGAACGAGAGCGGTCACGATTGCGTCTACGCGGTTGCAGCCCTGACAGTCTCCTAATCGAGCAAAATCGGCTTGATCTCCATTGTTTAATATAGTAGACAATAGTCCATTATATTAACAAAAATGGAAGTGACCATGGATATCCGCGACGCCGTAGAGGCCGACATTCCCGCCATCACCGACATCTACAATCACGCGGTCGTCAACACGACTGCAATCTGGAACGATACCGAAGTTGATTTCACCAACAGGAAGAACTGGGTGGCCGATCGCACGAAGCTCGGCTATCCGGTCCTCGTCGCCGTCGACGATAATGGTCAGGTTGTAGGCTATGCTTCCTTCGGAGATTGGCGAGCCTTCGACGGATACCGACACACTGTCGAGCATTCCGTTTATGTCAGGGTAGATCAGCGTGGCAAGGGCACGGGCAAGATGCTCATGACCGCCCTCATCGAGCGGGCGCGCAGCATCGGCAAGCATGTCATGGTCGCCGGGATTGAAGCGGAGAACCTCGGTTCCGTTCGCCTCCATGAAAAGCTCGGCTTCGAGCATGTCGGCCACCTCAGGCAGGTCGGAACCAAGTTCGACAGGTGGCTCGATCTCGCCTTCATGCAGTTAACCCTCGATCCGAACGGTTCACCGAACAGGCGGTGAGGAAAAATGCCTTCCACCGTATTCGTACTGTTGGCGGCCGCAGGTGCCGCACTCGTGGCGCAAAACATGTTGATGGCCCGCATCTCCGAAAGTTCTTCGACAATCCTCATCCCATTGGTGCTGAACTCCGCAGTCGGTCTATTTGCGCTTCTTGGGCTATTGATTGCACGATCAGGCATGACCGGGGTTCAGGAGGCGTTGAGCTCCTTCAAGGTCTGGAATGTGCTGCCGGGACTTCTCGGATCGTTCTTCGTGTTCGCCAGCATATTTGGGTACCAACGTCTCGGGGCCGCGGCGACGATAGCGACGCTTGTCGGCACCCAACTGGCCTTCGGGTTGGCAATCGACATTTTCAGAACCGGAAATATCCGGGGCTACGAAGGTGCAATGGTGGGCGCTCTTCTTCTTGCAATTGGGGCTAGCCTTATCGTGTTCCGATCAAACTGACGTATCCAGCCCATATTGGAATTGATCCATCCTACCCACAATTTCTGGCATGGGCATGACCGCTTTTGGCGCGATGCCGCCCTAACCACATTCGGCCGCAGGCGGTCACTCATGCCTCCAACGCGTCAGGCTGATGTCTGGCGTGATGTTGCGAGAAACCCTGCGATGAAATCGACAGTGTCGTCACCGTCCCTGAAACCGAGATGGATGCTTTTGCGGATGCCGGGTTGGCCGATGCGGACGGGATGGACACCGAGTGTTGCGGCTTCGCGACGCACGAGCCAGTTCGGGATGGCGCTGACGCCTCGACCTGCTGCGACGAGCTGAAGCATCATTTCCGTTGTCTCGACATTGCGGTGGTGGCGCGGGCGGGCGTTGGCGGGCACGAGGAACTGCGTGAAGACATCCAGCCGCTCAGGCGGTACCGGATAGGTAAACAGCGTCTCATCCAGCAGGTCGACAGCTTCGGCGTGAGGTTTCTGCGCCAACGGGTGACCGGCCGGAACGGCGAGCACCAGTTCGTAATCGAACACCGACAGATACTGGATACCGGGTGCCTCGATCGGGTCCGGTGTGATCAGGATGTCGATCTCGTACCCCGTCAGAGCTGCGACCCCGCCGAAGGCGAAGGATGTCGTGAGTTCCAGATCGACGTCCGGCCAGTCCATGAGATAGGGCTTGGTCACCCCCATTAGCCACTGATGGCAGGGATGGCATTCCATGCCGATCTTCAGTGAGCCTCGCTGGCCATGCCGATAATCCGACAGCACATTCTCAGCCCTTTCGATCTGCGGAAGAACACGCTGCGCCAGCCGGACGATGTAGCGACCGGCCTCGGTGAGACGCAGGTTTCGACCGTATTTCTCCCACATCGCCACACCGTAGCGCTCCTCAAGTTTGCGGATCGTGTGGCTGAGCGCAGACTGCGAGACGTTCAGCCTTTCCGCCGCAGCCGTCAGGCTGCCCAGGCGGTCGACTTCACGCAGGATCGAAAGATGTTGCCTGTCGAGCATGATTATTCCCACCCCTTGTCAAAGAGCGCGCTCACCGCAGGAGCGTCGTCGCGGACAGGAACTGGCCGGTGTTCCCTGTCGACCGCGACCATGGTGAAGTGTCCGGTCGCGGTAATGTGCCTCTCGCCCGTCATCAGGTTTTCGGACCAGAGTTTTGTCTGGATGGACATCGAACTCTTGCCCACGCGTTCGACCCGTGCCTCTGCCTCGACGATTTCACCGATCTCGATTGCTCGCGTGAAGTCGATGCGCTCGGATGACGCCAGCACCACCATCTGGCCGCAGTAGCGTGACGCTGCGACGAAAGCGGCCTTGGTCATGTAGGCGATTGCATCGCCCCCGAACATCCGGCCGACGCTGTTTGCCTGATCCGGAAAGACGATCTCGACCATGGCAACCACGTCGCTCGTCTCTGGCGGTTCCTCCGGGAGCAGGGCAGGCAAGGCGTAATGCGCGGCGTGCTCGCCCTCCGGCACAGCCACCATATGGAAGACCCCGCGTGTGCAGGTGTTTCGCTCCCGGCCGACAATGGTTTCCGCCACCATTTCCACCTCGACCGTCAGGGAGCGGCGACCGGCCTTGACGGGTTTGGCGCTGAATTCGATGACGTGCCCTATGCGGGCCGGCTGCCTGAAATCAATACGCTCGCAGGATGCGGTGACGAAGGGTGCCCGACCGAACCTCGTGGCCGCGATGAAGGCAACGCGATCCATGAGAGCAAGACCGGTTCCCCCGAAAAGGGTGCCGTGATGGTTGGTGTCTCCGGGAAAGACAATATCGATGAGGCGGGTTGTGGAGCCGTGCTGCGCACGCTTTCCTGTTGTCGGTGTCTCAGTCATCGGCCTTGCCATCAGGTTGCGGCCGGGCAGTGGCATGACGCAAAGACGAAGGCAGCAGAATGCCCATCGCGAAAGCGGCACTCCGGGACACCCCGCCCGTGGACGTTATCTATCGCGGCAGGTCTCCTGGCTTGCGGGTCGTTGCTTCGGTCCGTCTTCCCGAGGCAGGCCTCAGTGACTTCGATGGACTTTCGCTCGCCGCTTACAGTTGCGGGGGCAGCTTCGGTTTCAGGCAAAACCCTCACCGAATTCCCTCTTAGCTCCGGATTTGCATCCGCAGAACCACGATGACGAACCAATGTCGCATGTCGCCAAAATGGTCAAGGCATCTGCCACCGTGACCTCGCATCCACTCATGAAGCTGGCTCATGCTTCGATGAGATAATACCAATTTTTCCAGATCAGCGGCTCAGGCATAAGTCAGGCATGGCTCTCAACAACGGAGAGCATGAAATCTGCTGACCGAGAGAACCGATAGAGCACTTCATTCAGGTTCTGTCCCGGGATGAGGACACCATAACGCCATGACCAAAGATCTCACCTTCACGATCAAGCGTCTTGCCTTTGACGAGGATTATTGCCCGTCTGAAAGCACCCGTATCACCACCAACTTTGCCAATCTGGCAAGGGGCGAGAACCGGCGGGACAATCTTCGCAACGCCTTGAGGATGATCGACAACCGTTTCAACGACCTGGCGCACTGGGATAACCCCAGAGGTGATCGATATTCTATCGAGCTCGATATCATATCCGTCGAGATGAATGTCGGCACTGAAAACCATGGCGACGCATTCCCGATGATCGAGATTTTGAAGACGACGATCAACGATCAAAAAACCGGCGACCGTATCGAGGGTATCGTCGGAAACAATTTCTCCTCCTATGTCCGGGATTACGACTTCAGCGTGGTGCTGCCTGAGCACAACAGGGGGCGGTCCGAGTTCAGTACGCCAGACAATTTCGGTGATCTGCACGGCAAGCTTTTCAAGAGTTTCCTGAATTCTGATGCCTACAGGCAGCATTTTCCGAAGCCGCCTGTGATATGCCTGAGTGCGTCGAGCAGCAAAACCTATCGTCGGACCGGAAATCAGCATCCGGTACTGGGTATCGAATACCAGCAGGATGAACTGTCTTCGACAGACCTCTATTTCCAGAAAATGGGATTGCAGGTTCGATTTTTCATGCCGCCGAACAGCGTCGCGCCTTTCGCCCTATATTTCGTCGGCGACCTGCTGGCCGATTACACCAATCTTGAACTCATCAGCACCATCAGCACGATGGAGACGTTCCAGAAGATCTATCGGCCCGAAATCTATAACGCCAACTCAGCCGCCGGGGCCTGTTATCAGCCCAGCCTGAAGAACCAGGACTATTCCCTGACGCGAATTGTCTACGATCGCGAGGAACGCAGCCGGCTGGCTGTCGAACAGGGACGCTTTGCCGAGGAGCATTTCATCAAACCCTACAGGGCCATTCTCGAGCAATGGTCGGCCAATCACGCCCGCTGACGAACCCATGAACATAAGGTCGCATAACATGAAAAGACTGTTGCCCACGTCAACCGCCGGCAGCCTGCCCAAACCCTCCTGGCTGGCACAACCCGAGAAACTCTGGTCGCCCTGGAAACTGCAGGATGATGAACTCATCGAGGGCAAGCAGGATGCCCTGCGTCTGTCCCTCGACGATCAGTTGAAGGCGGGGATCGATATCGTCAGCGACGGCGAGCAGACGCGCCAGCACTTTGTGACGACGTTTGTCGAACACCTCAGCGGCGTCGATTTCGAAAAACGCGAGACGGTCCGGATTCGCAATCGCTACGATGCCAGCGTTCCGACGGTCGTTGGCGCGGTGTCTCGCCCAAAACCAGTCTTTGTGGAAGACGCCAAATTTCTGCGCCAGCAGACCACGCAACCCATCAAATGGGCTTTGCCTGGCCCCATGACGATGATCGATACGCTCTATGATGCGCATTACAAAAGCCGCGAAAAGCTGGCCTGGGAATTCGCCACGATCCTCAATGAGGAGGCGAGGGAACTGGAAGCCGCCGGTGTCGATATCATCCAGTTCGACGAGCCCGCATTCAATGTCTTCTTTGACGAAGTGAACGATTGGGGTGTTGCCACTCTCGAAAGGGCAATTGAAGGGCTCAAATGCGAAACCGCCGTCCACATCTGCTATGGCTACGGCATCAAGGCCAATACGGATTGGAAAAAGACCTTGGGGTCGGAGTGGCGGCAATATGAGGAATCCTTCCCCAAGCTGCAGAAATCCGGTGTCGATCTGATCTCGCTGGAGTGCCACAACTCGCACGTTCCGATCGATCTGATCGAACTCCTTCGCGGCAAAAAAGTCATGGTCGGGGCCATCGACGTGGCAAGCAACACAATCGAGACCCCTGAAGAGGTCGCCGATACGCTGCGAAAAGCCCTGCAGTTCGTCGACGCAGACAAGCTTTACCCCTGCACCAATTGCGGCATGGCTCCGCTGTCTCGTCAGATTGCAAGAGGCAAACTGAATGCCCTGGGCGCCGGGGCGGAAATCATCCGAAGAGAACTGTCGGCCTAGCGCTGACTGTTCAACGGGGGCAAGCCCAAAACAGGGCAGGTGGCTTGAGGATGTGGCAGCCACCTGCCCATACGGCTTTTTCAGCGCGGTTTGCCTGCGTAGCGGGCGAGATAGATGAACTGTGCGGCAAGGCCGAAGAGAAAGGTTGCGGCGACGGTGGCGAGGGCGATTTTCAGGATGATTGCATCGGGGCTGGCGGCGATCGGGTGACCGTCGGGAACGCGTCTCAGCGTCTCCGAGACGGAAGGCACCATCAGCAGAAAGACAGTGAGACTCAGAAGCAGCGTTTCCACGTACTTTTGAAGGCGGCCGAGGAAGGTCAGCCTGTGAACCGTGTAGCCGCCGATGAGACACAGCAATGTAACAAGCGCGATGGCCGGGCTGACGGGCGCCTTCGCAACGAGGAAAATGGTCAGGCTGCCGATCAGCATACAGATGAAATAGATGCGGCCGGCCAGACTGTCTGGCTTGATCCGCCCAAACCGGAAAATCATGTATGCCGCGGCAGGGATGGCCGGGAGGCTTCCCAGCGTATGCAGCCAGCCGAGTGGTGTTATTCCAAACATGTCAGTTCCTTTCGATCTGATTTCGGGTCTTGAGGAGGGGATCTCCCCGGTTCTCTCTGTTTTCTCCGCGCGGAAAGATACCGATCAGCAGGCGCCAAAGAGACAATCAACCTTCTAGTTGGTAGGTTGAGAGTGCGCGAATATTGGCGCGCGGCATAAGCTTTCGCCTGTCTACGGATGTCTCACGCTTATCCCTGGTGTTTCGGCCTCAGGTCTTCGAATGCGGCGGAGGTGACGACCGAGAATTTGGTCGCGTCGCCATAGGCACGGGCTGAAAGCATGGCACCGTGAACGGTGGCCATGAACAATTCCGCCTCGACCGCTGGCAGGCGTGAAATGTGGATGACACCCTGGCTTGCGGCGCGCTCGAATGTTCGGGTCAGCCAGCCAGAAAGAAGCTGGAAATAGGCTTTGACCTCAACGGCAACTTCCGGCGGCAGGAGAGGGAGCTCGCTGGCCAGCAGGGCACAGACGCAAAAGGGCCGGCTGCCATCATCGATGCATTTTGCCCAGTGGTCGGTATAGGTGCGCAACTGGTCCAGCGGGTGGGGCACATTCTGCTCGATCCCTGCAAAGCCGGTTTCGGCAGCAATGCGATAACGGCTGACAAGTGTTTGAACCAGATCGACCTTGCTGGGGAAATGGTGGTGAATGCTGGCTTTGCGGATACCGACGATATCGGCAATATCCGCGTAGCTGAAACCATTGTACCCGCCGGAAACGATGAGTTTCTGCGCGCAGGCGAGGATGTGATCGTAAGTGGAACCGACATTGTTCATGCGCACAACCTACCTTCTGGTAGGGAGGCTGTCAATTCTGCGAAACCGGTTTTATGGGATGGAGGCCTGTGGCCTGGACGGACTTGGTTGAAGAAGTGCAGAACCGAAAATCGAGCTGGAAAACTATGCCAGAAGCAAGGCTGATTCCTTACTTTTAGAACTTCGCAATCCATCATCGCAATGTCCACTGACAAGACCTGCGATCCCGGTGATCAGGGCAGGAAGAAATGGAGTAGCTCGACTTTCGCTCCTGAAGTCTGGCTTGGTGAACGCGGTCTTTTCTCCGGTACACGCGCGGCGAAGCTTCAGGCCCGCCGATAACTCATGACGCTGTCATCCCGCTACGAAAACCCGGTCCATTGCTGACCGATCATAGTCCAGCAGCCATGCTCCGAACTGATCGTAGAGGGGCTGCAGCGTGGCCTGATTCAAGGCGACAATATCCATACCCCTGTCGTCATAGGCTGTTGCGGCAATCCCTCGCTGAAAATCGACGATATAAATACGCAGGGACTGGTGGATTCTGGGCTCCATCGATAATTCCTGGGTGATGCTGGCCCAAAGGAGAGCGTTGATCTGATCCGGATCGTTGGGAAATTCCGCCTCGTGCCAATATCTGCGCCGGTAATCGCAGTCCTCATCGTCTAACTCTGTCCGCTCTGCCGGACCAAACTTGCCTTTGAAACCCATCGCAGACAAAGCTGAAAAACTTCTGCCAGCACGCGATGTCCGCCGGTCACGATCGAGATAGTCTATGACGGCAGTAAGGTGTGTCGATCCACGGAACAACGCACTCAAAATAGCTCTGGACCGATCCATTGCCTGAAGGAAACAGGCGGGGACTTCCGATATATTGTCTCCCAGATTGAAACGCAGAGCGAAATCTGTTTGGTAGAACAACGCATAGGGAAAGCCGCTCCAGCCAAAGACTTCAAAAACTCTTTGCGTCGGACGACCGGCCGCCTGTTCTATTCGCATTGCCTAGGGCACTCCACGTTCAAAGGGTTTCCCTGACGATTCCACCAACCTCGGCGATCGTTCAAGCGAGTTCCACAACCAGTAGCGTTTTCTTTCTGAGGCCGTAAACCTCTTTGAGACCTTCCAGAGAAACGCCGATGAGAACGGTGCATCGGCTGGCCGAGACCTGACCCCCAGGGGCAGCCGCAGACCGGTTGCAAAAACATCCGCATCTTCCACGTGCGTGGTTGCCGCGACTCTTCTCCTCGCTTAGCTTCGTTCACGTCGTCTTAGGCAATGACTGGATAGCGAGGTCTTTTAAGCTTGAAACATGACCCTGGTGAGATCGTCGCTGACCTGCTGCGCAATGCAAACGGCATCAACCGCGCCTCCACGGAGATCATCGACGACCTGTTGTTCCGCTCGATTGTTGCGATCCGTGATCTGCGACGTCAGGCGGGCATTCCCGAAAGCGGCACCCGTCAGGATGCGATTATCCGTCTGGCCGAGGTGGCGGCCGGATCTGACCGTCAGGAAGAGGCGGCACGGCGCGATGCGCTGCTGGAGGCTGCCGACCTGATCCGCACGCTCAACGTGGTGGTCAAGAGCGGTATCAGCCTCAGGCTGACGGAAGTGATGCCGGATGAAACGGGCCGATGAAGGCAGTGCAAAAGAGGGCCGTGCTGGGCATCGATGCGGCGTGGACGGAACAGCAACCGAGTGGCGTGGCGCTGGTTAGCGATGACGGTTCCGGCTGGCGGCTGATCGAGGTCGCCGCGTCCTATGAAGGCCTGCTGCGGGAGGTCGGATCTCAGCCCATTGCGCGCCATCGCGGCTCGGTGCCGGATGCTGCGGTGCTTATGGCCGTGGCGGAGGCGAGGGCGGGTTGCCCCGTCGATCTGGTGGCCATCGACATGCCGCTTTCCCTGCAGCCCATCATCACGCGCAGACCATCCGACAACATGATTTCAACAGCTTATGGCGCCAGGCATGCCAGCACGCACACGCCCAGCGCCACCCGCCCCGGCAAGATCAGCGATGCGCTGCGTGCGGGCTTTGCCGCGCTGGGTTACCCGCTGGCGACAAGCGCCGTCGAAGGCCGCGCCATCGTCGAAGTCTATCCGCATCCGGCCTTGATCGAACTTGCGGCTGCCGAGAGGCGATTGCCTTACAAGGCTTCCAAGGTCGCAAAATACTGGCCGGGCGAACCGCCGACGGTGCGGCGGCAGAAACTCATTGAAATCTGGGGGCAGATCATAACCCTGCTGGAGAGCCGCGTGCAGGGTGTGCTGGCTGCTCTGCCATTGCCCGCCCCGGACGCGCGCGGATACGAAATGAAGGCCTTCGAGGACATGCTCGATGCGGTGATCTGCGCCTGGGTTGGCGCCGCTATTCTGGATGGCAGGGCAAGAGCCTATGGTGACGACATCTCGGCAATCTGGGTGCCAGTGCCCTAGGCTCTGGTCATCGGCCGAGGGAGTATCCGTCTTCGCCGCTGTGCGGACAGCGGCGAGAGCATCACCACGGAATATCCTTGCCGTCATAAGCAATGAAAGAGCCTGTTTTCTCAGGTGTCAGCGCTTCCAGCGCGCCTGACATCGACACGGCCGCTTCCGCCGCGCTGACGGTGTTGTGGCCGGCGGAATAGGGCCCTGACAGGGATGTGCGCACGGTGCCCGGATGCACTGATACCAGCACCGCCTGTGGATGCGTGCGGACAAGCTCAATCGATGCCGTGCGAACAAACTGGTTCAAGGCTGCCTTGGACGCCCGGTAGGCATACCAGCCGCCCAGCCTGTTATCGCCGATCGAGCCCACACGGGCAGACAGAAATGCCGCGATCGAACGCTGCTGGCGATCCAGAAGCGGCAGAAAATGCTTCATCACGAGGGCAGGGCCGATGGCATTGACGCGGAACTGCATGGCCATTGTTTCAGGGTCAAGCTGCCGCAACGCCTTCTCCGGCGCCCGCCCATCCGTGGTCAGCACGCCAGTCGCACAGATCATCAGGTGAAATTTCCGCTGTGAAAGAGACGCCGCCTGTTCGGCAATGCTGTCCTCATTCAACAGGTCAAACCCGCTGCCGCTTCTCGACACCCGCACCAGCGACCCCAAACGAGGCTGCCGCTCCAAGAGATCACAAAAAGCACCACCGATCCCGCCAGTCGCACCAACAACCAGCGCATGAAAACCATCGGGCAGCGATCCGAAAACGGCGTGTTCAGCGTCCATGCGCGTTTAACGCGGTGGGGGTGGAATGGTTCGGGGTGTGGCCCTCGTATAAATCCAACGTCTGTCAGCAGGAACTGTGCGCCACAGCACAAAGTCCCTTTTCAGGGAACCAACCCGCACCTGCCGCGTTTACCGGTCACAACATAAAGAGGAGACATTTCAATGGATTGGAACCGCGTCGAAGGTAACTGGAAGCAGGTGAAGGGCAAGATCAAGGAGCAGTGGGGTAAGCTCACTGACGACGATCTTGACGTGATCAACGGTAAGCGTGAGCAGCTCGAAGGCAAGATCCAGGAGCGCTACGGCTACGAGAAAGACCAGGCCAAGAAAGACATCGATGACTGGTACGGCCGTCAGGGCTGGTAAGATCGCCAAGAATACAGGCCGCCGGTCATTGATGACTGGCGGTTTCTTTTTCCGGAACGTTTGATGCCGAAAGGTGTTTTCAACACGGTCACTCGACCGGACAAAACCTCAAGCGCAGGAAGCTCTAACGCATCGATTTGATCGGCTGCGTCTTGAAAACAAGATTACCGTAGGAGGGTCTCATGAATTCAATCATTTACTTGGTTGGACTGGTCGTCGTTGTGCTGTTTATTCTCTCTCTGCTGGGGCTACGCTGATGGTAGATTCAACCTCAATCGAAACCAATCCGAACCGTAGCTATGTCGATTGGCCAGCCATCTTCGCGGGCACAGTCATCGCGTCCGGAGCGGTTGCCATTCTCACGGCTTTTGCCGGTGGATTGGGCCTGAGCTCGATTTCGGCGGACGATGGTGGTGAGATCAGCATGACATGGCTGATCATCACCGGACTGTTCGTCGTTATCTCAATGGTCGGCTCCTACATGTTGGGCGGCTACATTACCGGTCGCATGAGACGTCCGGCTGGCTCGGCCGACCGGAACGAACTTACGACGCGTGATGGCATCAACGGACTGGTCGTCTGGGGTCTTGGCACTGTCGTATCGGCGTTACTGGCCGTCAGCGTGGTGTCTGGCGGCGCAAAGGCGGTCGGCAGCGTGGCTCAGACTGCCGTTGAGGCAACAGGTTCTGCCGTGGGCGGCGCAGCGCAGGGCGTTGGGCAGCTGGCCGGCGGTGTCGTATCCGGTGCAGGCAACGCTGTTGGA
This sequence comes from Agrobacterium tumefaciens, assembly GCA_025559845.1. Taxonomy (NCBI): domain Bacteria; kingdom Pseudomonadati; phylum Pseudomonadota; class Alphaproteobacteria; order Hyphomicrobiales; family Rhizobiaceae; genus Agrobacterium; species Agrobacterium tumefaciens. Next base: position 1,321,038 of record CP048469.1, on the reverse strand, counting down.
GGCATTGCGCAGGGTGCAGGACAGGCTGCGGCTCCCAGTATCGAACAAGCTCTTCCTCAGGGATTGAAGTCGAACCCGATCGACTATCTGACGGACACTCTGTTGCGCACCGATACACCGGCGATTGGCGGGGATCAGGGCGCTGGAGATTTTCAGCGTCAGGTGAGCGGTATTCTCAGCAACCTGCTGGCAACCGGAGAGATTTCCGATGCCGATCGCGCGTGGCTCGCAAACCAGATTGCAGCGCGGACTGGTATCAGCCCGACGGATGCTCAGACGCGCGTAAGCCAGACAGTTGAGCGTGTTCAGGCAGTCAGAACGCAGGCACAGCAAAAGGTCGACGAGGCCCAGAAGCGGATCGATGATCTGAAGGCGGAGGCGGAAAAAGCTCTGCAGGACGCCAAGACAAAAGCCGTCGACGCCGCTGAAAAAGCACGGGTCGCCGGTATCCTGACCGCTTTCCTTCTGGCTGCTTCGGCTCTCGTATCCGCCGCCGCTGCCTACATCGGGGCGGTGCACGGCGGTCGTCACAGAGACGAAGGCCGCGTCTGGGGCGGTCTTGCCTACAGAAAGTAATTGCGCACCCTGGAACCGAATGATCGCCCAGACGTTAAAGACGTCATAGCAGCGCAATGCGCCGCGGCTTCCAAAGTCGACCACGGATGTAATGGCGGCGAACAGAAGCAAGAGAAGGCTGGTGCAGAAACGCGCTGGCCTTTTTCGTTGTTCGATATACGGGTTTGCCGAACGTATGACAAAGCCCCGCATCAGTCGAAAGACCCGGCCTGTCTAAAAACGATGCCCCAGCCTTTTTTTCGAAACAGCAGCGCTGTATGTAGGGCGCAGCCATCCATTGTTTTCGTGCGTGTTTCTCGTCGGCAAAACAGTTCTGTCGGGTAAACACGGCATTGTCGTCTGATATTGAAAATGATGCATCGAGACAGCAACGCTGATAAAGCGATACACTAACAAACGGTCATAACACATTGAATTTCTACAAAGACGCCGTACAATCCGGATCTCCGATCTTCGCGGTTGTGTCTATGATGGACTAGACGGGCGAAAAATAAACCGTTGAAATCGCTTAGATATTTATTTTCGTAATCGCGATGGTGCAGTTCTGGTGCAGCCAACGCCAAGCGACTGGTGCAGATGCTACCTATGGTGGATCGAAGGGAAGGATGTTGCTGAGTGGTAGATAATCGCAGACCGTTCTCCGAAACACACCCGCATCTGATCGGCTTCTCCGATTTTCTGGACGACTTCAACGAAGAAACCGAGCGCGGTGCAGCTCTCGCTGCGGCGGCGATGCTCGATGATCAGCTCGGCAAAATCATCGAAGCGTTCCTCATTCCAAACAAGGGTAGCCAGGCGTTACTCAGTGGGTTCAACGCGCCACTCGGATCGTTTTCAGCCAGGATCGCAGCGGCGTTCGGCCTTGGTCTGATTTCGGAAGCAGAGTATCGGGAATGCGAGTTGATCCGAAAAGTGCGTAACGAGTTCGCACACCGGATCAAAGTGTCGTTTGCGACGGAGAAGGTAGTCGGTCTGTGCGCGCAGCTTCAGATGGCGGTGAAGCCCTACGCGGACGTGAAGCCCTACGCGGACGTGAAGGTCAACACTCGCGGCCAGTTCACTACTGCAGCGGTTGCGTTGGTGCTGAACCTAACAAACCGCCCTCACTATGTCGGGCAAAGGCGGCTTCTGGCTGTTGAGTGGAAGATTTAGCCGTGAATAGATTCTTGCCATAGGCCCCAATAAGGGATTGTGAATGAAAGACCTTCAAGCCGCAACGGATCGCTTGTTCAGAGACTATGGTCGCCACTGCCAAGCACCGAACGAGGACACACTGTTCCACTTCCTGAACTCGCTGCATAGTTTCAGCGACAAACTCAAGCGTCACAGAAAAGACGGTCTGCACGACTCTCCGAACTTCATCGGGCTGAAGGCGCTACGGAATCTGTTCCATCATGAGGCTGAACTGCTGAGCAAGATCAGCGTCGTCACCGATTTCGTGCAGCCGGTCGTCGTTGAGTTGAGCCGTGTCTGCCTTGTTGACCGTTCACTTATTGAGCGGGCGGCTGCTGGAGAGGCGGCGCAAGCGAAAAAGTTTAAGCGGACGCCCGGAGACGTGGTGGGAGCATTCCGGTGGTACGGCCAGATCGTCGACATAGAGCCTGCCGTCTTTAACGTGGCGGTGGATGCCTATGAGGCAATCAAAGAGGTCGACGTCGCACCGTGGTCCGACGCCTTTCAGATGTTTGAGGAGAGCTATGAGTATGAGAACGAAAACGGATTTGAACATCGCGTGACTGGCACCATCTCCTGTCACGGGGGTAACGTCGCTGAGCTTCTAAGCAGGATGCACGAGACCACTGCTACGAGACCTATTCGCTGATCGTCATCGACCTATTCCAGTCGCTCAGCGGGCGTGACCACAGCTTGCCGTTGCCAAGACCACGATAAACCACAGTGGGCGGATACTTGGGTCTGCTGCTTTCAGCGTTTGTGATCGTGAGCACCTCGTATGTGGCCCCATTATAGTGACGCCATACGCTTCCGGCCCTCGGCGCTTCGGGCTCTGGGGTCAGGCCGCGCCAGGTTTCGCAGCACATTGGACACTCGCCGTTCCCCGCCCATTTATGGTCGTCGTATAGGTTTACTTTCTGGTTCACGTTCCTTTCCCAGGCGGCTCATGGCCGCGCCTGTTGGTGTGAGCAAAGTGTACCTGAGCCGGATTTCAGTATTCAACTATTTGTTGAATAGACGGGATTTCATGTGCAGTTGTAAGGACAGATCGCGACTGCCGAGGTGCAGTTCTTGGTGCAGTCAGGAAATTACGCCGCGTATGCTTTGAGTGGATTCAAAGGGTTACGTGTGATAGAGAGTGGCCCCAAATGCCGCCAAGCACCTAGCCGGCAAAATGGTGCAGTTTTGGAATATCATGAAAAATCAATACTATAGCGGAGAAAAAATCTTCGCGGTTGCGCCTATGATCGATTGGACTGACACGAGGTGCAGATTTCTGCATCGGCAGTTGTCGAAGCGTGCGTTGCTGTTCACTGAAATGATTGTTGCCGATGCCATTATTCATGGGCTGCGGGAGAAGCTGCTTGGGTATCATCCGCAGGAGCATCCGGTGGCGTTGCAGCTTGGTGGATCTGATCCGGCCAAGTTGACCGAGGCGGTGCGTATTGCCGGTGATTACGGTTATGATGAAATCAACCTCAATGTCGGCTGCCCTTCGGACCGTGTGCAGTCCGGCACGTTCGGCGCCTGCCTGATGCGCGAACCGGAGACGGTGGAGCGTTGCGTGGCGGCGATGAAGACCGTTTCTTCCGTGCCTGTGACCGTCAAATGCCGGATCGGTGTGGACGATCAGGAGCCGGAAGTGGTGCTGCCGGACTTCCTGAAACGTGTTGTGGCGGCCGGTGCCGATGCCGTGTGGGTTCACGCCCGCAAGGCCTGGCTGCAGGGACTGTCGCCCAAGGAGAACCGTGAGGTTCCGCCGCTCGACTACGACCTTGTCTACCGCATGAAGCAGGAAAACCCCGATGTCTTCATTGGCATCAATGGCGGCATTTCCGATCTCGATCAGGCCGAAGCGCATCTCGAGCATATGGATGGCGTGATGCTTGGCCGCGCCGCCTACCACAACACCTCCATTCTGGCCGATGTCGACCACCGCATCTATGGCGATGCGGCAAGCGCACCGGACTGGATGGCGCTGCGCGACACGATGATGGCCTATGCCGCAGCGTATATCGCCGCTGGCGGACGCCTGAACCATGTGACCCGCCACATGGTCGGTCTGTTTCAGGGCATGCCAGGCGCACGCCGCTTCCGCCAGATCCTGTCCAGCGACGCCACACGCCCTGGTGCCGGGCCTGAAGTCATCGAGGCCGCTTTCGCCGCCATCGATTTCAACCCCGCGAAAGAACTGGCTGGCTGAGCCGCCAGTCGCCTCGCTGCCGAATTCAGCGTCGTGAAACGGCAGGTGGGACTCTTCCCTGATGGAGGCGATTTTCAGAAACGCCTGACGGCACGGAGCCACGACGACAGGAAAGTTCTGGACTAGCCGGATGCTGGCAGGCATCCGAGAACTTTGCTGCTATGCCCGTTGCTGCTCGGCCATGTAGGCAAGGCGGAGCTTGCGGCCACAGACTTAAATCCTGCCAAGGCGTCTGGCGCACTGGACCGCTCCTCATCTCGCCACAGAAACCAGCCTTTGAGACGGGCAGGTGGGGCTCTTCCTGAATGGTGGCGATTTTTTCAGAAGCGCCTGACAGCACGTAGCTACCAAGACGGGAAAGTCTGTTCCTGTTTAGCCCTGCAGGGTAACCGGTGTTCCGCTCGCACGTGTCCCACCTCCGTGATCTGTGATCGCTTGTCGGCATTCGTGTTATCTGCATGAGCAGTTTTGCGACCGATTATAATGGGCAAGTCGCAACCGGAAGGAATATTACATTTATCGATTTTTCCCGTTTCTCATTACCTTCGGTAATGCATAGGCGTTTGACTGGGCGAGCGGGTCGGATACTGACGCCGTCGGGCTAAGCGAAGAATTCCAAACAGATACGGATTTTGACGGCTGCATTGGCCAACGGTTTTTGCACCTATAGAGTGCGAAAATCTATTGCAGTACAGTCCTTCTTGTGAAGATATCTGGATTTGGGGAAAAGCAGGGGGCAAGCCGTAAATGAGCCGGGAACTTTGGCAACTGATTACATACTATCGCCATCGTAGCGAGCTCTGGACCCTTCGTCTCAGTCGATCACTATACTCGCCTTTTCGACCTTTCCCGACCATAGTACTGATGATTTTCTGGTATGCTGCGGCTAGTCTCCCGCTCCTTCTGGCATACTTTCTTTTGTTAGGACTTTTCGGCGAGACGGCCGCAGTTTTCATTATTAGCCTGCCCGCCCTCGTTTTTTTGTTTATGTTCAGTCCGTGGTTTTTTCGCTGGTATTGGATAGGCGTGAGCTTGCAGTTTGGGAGCTTTAAAGCTGCAGACGCCAAAGAAGAAGAACTGTCGAAGCAGCTTGAAGCGTTTAAGGCTAGACGCTCATAATTTCCGTTTGGCGGACCGTATTGGAGAGTTCAATTGCAGACGGACGACCCGCCGACCTATCGCTTTACCGCGAAAGTCGAGAAGCATCATAAAAGCTCTCCAGGCATCAAGATGGCCTACGTCATCGACGCGCAAGGCCTTTCGGTAACGCAAGGACGGTCCGTCACACTGGTCCCATGGACTTCGTTTCGTTTCCTGCACATTCACGTTACGAGTGGGGTCGGCACCACTGGGTTTCCAGTTTACAGCGCGCGTTTGCGGACATTCTTCGCGTCGAGGGAGGTATCCTCGCTGGATTGGCAGGGAGAGACTGGCTTCGATCGATCCGCCGACTATGTTCGCTTCATGGAAGAACTGATTCCGTTCGCAGTCGCCCGTAACCCGCGTCTCCGTCTTCGATACGGCGGCGACCCTATGATGGAGGCGGCGATCCCGACGGTGCTGACCCTCTTGATCGCGCCGTTCGCCCTTATCCCACTTTTGATCTTCAAACCGCTCGGAGCTCTTCTTGCTGGCTGGACAAAGGCTTTTGGCAAACCCGTGGCTGCGGCGATCGTCATGATTTTTGGTGTAGTGCTGAACATGCTTCCATGGTCCACCGGTAAGCTGTTCAAGGCCGACGATCTGCCCATCGCAGAACTCCCGCCGCGATATCGGCGGCAGGGTGCCTAAAGCACTGGGAACGACCTGAACTGCCACGGACACTGCAATCGGGTAGAGCGGTTCACGAGAACCGCTGCCACCATTGAAGCAATCAAACGATCTTCTGCAGGGCCTGTGCACCGTTCGGGGCGTTGACCTTGCCGCCGGTGATGAAGAAGGCGAAGACGTCGCGGGGTTGTTTTTCGGCCTTGCTATCAGGGGCAATCATCGGCAGATCGTCGGGTGTGCCGCCAGCCGCGTAGGTCTTGATGCGTTTTGCCCAGTGGTCGATTTCCGTCTGAGGGTAGCAGGTCGGAATGTCGTCTTCGCCTTTTTGCAGACGGCAATAGACGAAATCGGCCGTCACGTCCGGCAGCATTGGATAATCGTGGTGGTCGGCGCAGACGACGGCGACATTGTGCTTCGCGATCAGATCGATGAACTCCGGCACCTGGAAGGTCGGGTTGCGGACTTCAACGACGTGGCGCAGCTTGATGCCGTCCTGCTTTTCCGGCAGGAGCGCCAGGAAGGCGGCGAAATCATCTGGCTCGAACTTCTTGGTCGGCGCGAATTGCCAGAGGATCGGGCCCAGATGGTCGCCCAGTTCCGTCAGCCCCTGCGTCAGAAACCGGGTCATGGATTCCTGCGCTTCAGCCAGAACCTTGCGGTTGGTGACAAAGCGGCTGGCCTTCAGCGAGAAGATGAAATCGTCAGGCACTTCCGATGCCCATTTGGCAAAGGTTGCCGGTTTCTGGCTGCCATAATAGGTGCCGTTGACCTCAATGGCCGTCAGTTGCCGGCTGGCATGTTCAAGCTGGCGCTTCTTGGCCAGCTTTTCCGGGTAAAAGGTGCCTTCCCAGGGCTCAAATGTCCAGCCGCCTATGCCTGTGCGGATCGTGCCTGACGTGGCCATGTGCTGTTTCCTCCCTGGGAATGTTCGGTGTGGTCGGTTCAAAGGGCGACGGTTATTCCGCCGCCACCTGCTTTCCCGCCGGGTGGCGTTCGAGAAGTTCTTTCAGGAACTGGCCGGTGTAGGAGCGTTCCACCTTGACGATGGCTTCCGGTGTGCCGGCCGCCACCACTTCGCCACCGCCGGTGCCGCCTTCGGGGCCGATATCGATGATCCAGTCGGCCGTCTTGATGACTTCGAGATTGTGCTCGATCACCACCACCGAATTACCCTGTTCCACCAGCGCATGCAGCATTTCCAGAAGCTTTTTCACGTCATGGAAGTGCAGACCGGTGGTCGGCTCGTCGAGAATGTAGAGCGTGCGGCCGGTGGAGCGTTTGGACAGCTCCTTGGCAAGCTTGACGCGCTGGGCTTCACCGCCCGACAGGGTATTGGCCTGCTGGCCGACCTTGATGTAACCGAGACCGACATCGAACAGCGACTGCAGCTTGTCACGCACCGCCGGCACGGCGGCAAAGAACTCGACACCTTCCTCCACGGTCATATCCAGAACGTCGGCAATCGACTTGCCCTTGAAGGTCACGTCGAGAGTTTCGCGATTGTAGCGCTTGCCGTGGCAGACGTCGCAGGTGACGTAAACATCCGGCAGGAAGTGCATCTCGATCTTGATGACACCATCGCCCTGGCAGGCCTCGCAGCGGCCGCCCTTGACGTTGAAGGAGAACCGGCCCGGTGCATAACCGCGTGCCTTTGCCTCCGGCAGACCGGCAAACCAGTCGCGGATCGGCGTGAAGGCGCCGGTATAGGTGGCCGGGTTGGAGCGCGGCGTGCGGCCAATCGGCGACTGGTCGATATCGATCACCTTGTCGATGAATTCGAAACCGTCGATCCGGTCATGTTCAGCCGGGATTTCACGCGCACCCATGATCCGGCGTGCGGCAGACTTGTAGAGCGTTTCGATGAGGAAGGTGGACTTGCCACCACCGGAAACGCCTGTCACCGCCGTAAACACGCCAAGCGGCACGGAGGCCGTGACGTTCTTGAGGTTGTTGCCGCGTGCGCCGACGACCTTGATCTCCTTGCCCTTCTTGGGTTTGCGACGTTCGGACGGAACGGTCACGCCCATTTCGCCGGAGAGATATTTGCCGGTCAGCGATTTCGGATTGGCCATCACGTCCTGCGGCGTGCCTTCGGCAATGACCTGACCGCCGTGAATACCGGCGGCGGGACCGATATCGACGACATAGTCAGCCGTCAGAATGGCGTCTTCGTCATGTTCGACGACGATCACCGTGTTGCCGATGTCGCGCAGATGTTTCAGCGTTTCCAGCAGGCGAGCATTGTCGCGCTGGTGCAGGCCGATCGACGGCTCGTCCAGAACGTAGAGAACGCCTGTGAGGCCGGAACCGATCTGCGAAGCAAGGCGGATACGCTGGCTTTCGCCACCCGAAAGCGTTCCGGAATTGCGCGACAGGCTGAGATAATCCAGTCCCACATCATTCAGGAAGCGCAGGCGTTCGCGGATTTCCTTGAGAATGCGCACGGCGATTTCGTTCTGCTTGGCGTTGAAGGTCGCCGGCAGGGTTTCGAACCAGGCACCCGCCGTGCGGATCGACATCTGGGTGACTTCGCCGATGTGCAGCTTGTTGATCTTGACGGCCAGCGCTTCAGGTTTCAGGCGATAGCCGGCGCAGGCCGGGCAGGGCGCTGCTGACATGTAACGTTCGATTTCCTCACGCGCCCACGCGCTGTCGGTTTCCTTCCAGCGGCGCTCGAGGTTCGGCACGATGCCTTCGAAGTTCTTGACCGTCTTGTAGGAGCGGGCGCCGTCCTGATACTGGAACTCGATCTTCTCTTCGGTGCCCTGCAGGATGGCGGTCTGCGCCTCCCTGGAAAGATCCGTCCACTTGCTCGACAGCTTGAAACCGAAGGCCTTGCCGAGCGCTTCCAGCGTCTGGTTGTAATAAGGCGAAGAGGATTTTGCCCATGGCGCGACCGCGCCGTCACGCAGGGTGCGGGCGGGTTCGGGAATAATCAGGTTCTCATCGACCTTCTGCTGCGAGCCGAGACCGTCACAGGTCGGGCATGCACCGAAGGGGTTGTTGAACGAGAACAGGCGCGGTTCGATTTCCGGAATGGTGAAACCGGAGACAGGGCAGGCGAATTTTTCCGAAAACAGCACACGCTCATGCGTCTCGTTCAGAGACTTGTTGGCGGAGCCACCGGCTGCGGTTTCTTCCGGGGGCAGCGGCTTGTCGGCGAATTCGGCAATGGCCAGGCCATCGGCCAGTTTCAGCGAGGTTTCAAGGCTGTCTGCAAGGCGCGCGGCCATGTCGCCACGCACCACGGCGCGGTCCACCACCACGTCGATGTCGTGTTTGTATTTCTTGTCGAGGGCCGGAACATCGGCGATTTCGTAGAACTGCCCGTCGACCTTGACGCGCTGGAAGCCTTTTTTCATCAGCTCCGCCAGTTCCTTTTTATATTCGCCTTTGCGGCCGCGCACGATCGGCGCCAGAATATAAAGACGCGTGCCTTCCTCGAAGGCCAGAATGCGGTCAACCATCTGGCTGACGGTCTGGCTTTCGATCGGCAGGCCGGTGGCCGGCGAATAGGGAACGCCGACACGCGCAAACAGCAGACGCATGTAGTCGTAGATTTCCGTGACAGTGCCGACCGTCGAGCGCGGGTTGCGCGAGGTCGTCTTCTGCTCGATGGAAATGGCCGGCGACAGACCTTCGATCTGGTCCACATCCGGCTTCTGCATCATTTCCAGAAACTGGCGCGCATAGGCCGAGAGGCTTTCGACATAACGACGCTGACCTTCGGCATAGATGGTGTCGAAGGCGAGCGACGATTTACCCGAGCCTGAAAGGCCGGTCATGACGATCAGCTTGTTGCGCGGCAGATCCAGATCGATGCCCTTGAGGTTATGCTCGCGGGCGCCACGGATGGAAATCGTCTTCAGTTCACTCATGACAAGGCTCGGACATTGATAACGGGCTTGGTGGGGCGGTCCCTTATGTAGGCACGCAACCGGAGGAGTCGAGGTCTATTCCCAATCGGCCAATCGGTTTTCAGCTCTCTTGACTCGAATTTCGGGGTTTAATAGAACAAAAAAAGAACAAAAATCAAGCGGCAATGTCTCGCGGGTCGGAACGGGATTATTCTTTGTGGATAGAGTCCCGTCTGCGGGTGCCTTTCGCGGGCTGCGATGGTTATTGTGAACGGAATTTTTTGAAATGCAAAGGCCGGGCAGAACAACCGGCGGACAGGATTAAAGAGATGGCTGGCAGCGTAAATAAGGTAATTCTGATCGGAAACGTGGGCGCCGATCCCGAAATTCGCCGGACGCAGGATGGCCGCCCGATTGCGAACCTGCGTATCGCGACCTCCGAAACCTGGCGCGACCGCAACAGCGGCGAGCGCAAGGAAAAGACCGAGTGGCACACTGTCGTGGTGTTCAACGAAGGTCTCTGCAAGGTTGTCGAGCAGTACATCAAGAAGGGCGCCAAGCTCTACATCGAAGGCCAGTTGCAGACCCGCAAGTGGCAGGACCAGAACGGCAACGACCGTTATTCGACGGAAATCGTTCTGCAGGGCTTCAACTCGACCCTGACGATGCTCGACGGTCGTGGTGAAGGCGGCGGCGCAAGCCGTGGCGGTGACTTCGGAGGTGGCGACTTCGGCGGCAGCTCTTACGGCGGTGGCAGCGGCGGCGGTTCGAACTACGGCGGTGGCGGCGGTTACGACCAGCAGTCGTCGCGTGGCGGCTCCTCGCGTGGCGGCCAGCCTTCGGGCGGCTTCTCCAACGACATGGACGACGATATCCCGTTCTGAGAACCGGGTTTATCGGGCTCTGGAATACGAGGTGGCGGCCGAAGGGCAGCCACCTTTTTTATTGCCGGGGTGCGCTCAGGCGGCGGCCTTGTCGGCCAGCATCGACACCATGACATCCGACTGCGAGACAATACCGACCATCTTGCCGTTGTGATCTGTCACCGGCAGGTAGTGCAGCCCTTCCTCGGCAAAGCGGATGATGGCTTCCTCCACGGCCATGTCGGGCCTGACGGTCTTCACCGGCGAGGTCATGATATCCTTGACGGTGTCGTTCGGCGCCCTGGCGCCTGTCAGAATGAGCCGCAGCCGCTGGCCGAAGCCGATTGCCGGCCGGCCCTTGTTCCAGCTCGCCTTTTCGAGAAAATCCGTCTGCGTGACGATGCCGACGATCTCGGCCCGGTCATTCGTCACGGGTAGCGCCTTGAAATGGTGGCTGCGCATCAGCGCATGGGCATGGGTGAGCGAATCCTCCGGCGCGACAGCCACGACATTGCGGGTCATGACGCTTTCGCAATCGAGGTGGCTGGCCCTGCGGCGATAGGAGCGCAGTTCCGTCTTGCGCAGGATCAGTTCCAGCTCGTCACGGTCGATATCGAGAACCTGGTCGTATTCCTTCAGAACCTCGTCCAGATCGCTGGAGGCAAAACCGATCTTCTGGATCGAACCGAGATTGCCGGCGCCGTGGCTGGAAGCTGCGGGCTTGATCGAGTGCGGATAGGGGCGGCCCGTCATGTTGTTGTAGAGCAGCGCCAGCGCCAGCAGGATCAGTGAATTGCCGGCGACCGGCCAGAGCAGGAAACCGTAACCGAGATCGTGCACGGCAGGGCCGCCGAGAACGGCCGTCAGCGCCACGGCGCCACTTGGCGGGTGCAGGCAGCGCAGCGCCATCATGGCAGCAATGGCAAGGCCGATGGCCAGCGCACTGGCAAAGAACACATCCGGCACCAGCAGCGCGACCGTGACGCCGACGAAGGCCGCCACCAGATTTCCGCAGAGGATCGACCAGGGCTGTGCGAGCGGGCTGGAGGGCACGGCAAACAGCAGCACGGCGGATGCGCCCATCGGCGCGATCATGGCGGGCAGGGCGGGATCGAAGCGAAAGGCAAGACTGCCGAGAAGACCGGTGACAAGAATGCCGACGAGGGCACCGAGCGCGGCGCGCAGGCGCTCCTTGAGACTGGGCGGGGCGGCATCCGGGATGAGGCGGCGCAGCATGGATTGCATGGGAGGCACTTTCGATTGGTCGATGGCCGCCTTTTAACCCGCGCACGCGCCGCAATCAAAGAACGGAATTTCCGCTCTCGTCCGACTTCAGGGATTTTGTTGCAAAAACGCCTTTCGGGCGGTCTATGGCAGCGCGAAGGCGGACCTTATGCCATCCACCACGAACTGCACGGAGAGCGCTGCCAGGAGCACGCCCAGCAGGCGCGTCAGGATTGCCCGGCCGGTATTGCCGAGAAAGCGGTCCATGCGTTCCGCCACGATCAGCGCCGCATAGACCAGCGCCATGGCAAAGGCGAGGATCAGAATGAGGATGACCATCTCGACGGTGGTTTTCATCGAGCCGGCCAGAAGCACGGTGGCGGAAATGGCGCCAGGCCCGGCAATCAGCGGCAGGGCCAGCGGAAAGACCGCCAGATTGTGCAGATGGTCCTTGGTGATGGCGATCTCGGAGGTCTTTTCCTTGCGCTCCTGGCGCTTTTCGAAAATCATTTCGAATGCGATCCAGAACAGCAGCAGGCCACCGGCAATGCGGAAGGCGCCGAGCGAAATGCCGAGCAGGTTGAGAATGGCAAGACCAAACAGCGCAAAGACGGCGAGAATGCCGAAGGCGATCAGCGAACCGCGCAGCGCCACCTGCTTGCGCTGGTCACGCGTCATGCCCACGGTCAGGGCAAGGAATACGGGGGCAAGGCCGGGTGGATCGAGCGTCACCAGAAGGGTGGTGAGCGCATTGATGAGCGTTTCGCTGCCAGGCATTTTTTCCCCTGCTTATGTTATTTTGGCCGTGAGCCTACGCAAGTCGATGGCGGTTTTAAAGGGAGGAGCGGTGCTTTTGGGCGGAGAAGGCGAGAAAAGCGCTGTTTGTCTTGCATTTGACGCAAAAGGCTGTTCAAAACTTGCCGGGAAATTGGCTTAACCTTGCTGTTTCCGCTATAAAAATTCATCCGATTCTTAACAGAGAATGTGATCCGTTTTGACTGACCAAAGTCCCCCCGGCGGCGGAAAGCTTCCGCCAGGCATCGAGCCGATTTCCATCATCGAGGAAATGCAGCGGTCGTATCTCGATTACGCGATGAGCGTTATCGTGTCGCGCGCACTTCCCGATGTTCGTGACGGCATGAAGCCTGTTCATCGCCGCATCCTGTACGGCATGTCCGAACTTGGCATCGACTGGAACAAGAAATACGTAAAGTGCGCCCGCGTCACCGGTGACGTGATGGGTAAATTCCATCCGCACGGCAACTCTGCCATCTATGACGCGCTTGCGCGTATGGCGCAGGACTGGTCGCTGCGTCTGCCGCTGATCGACGGTCAGGGCAACTTCGGCTCGATCGACGGCGACCCGCCGGCGGCTGAACGTTATACCGAGTGCCGTCTGGAAAAGGCCGCGCACGCGCTGCTCGACGATCTCGACAAGGAAACTGTCGACTTCCGCGACAACTATGACGGCACGCTTCAGGAACCGGTGGTCATTCCGGCCAAGTTCCCGAACCTCCTGGTCAACGGTGCTGGCGGTATCGCCGTCGGCATGGCAACCAACATTCCGCCGCACAACCTTTCGGAAGTAATCGACGGCTGTATCGCGCTCATCGACAATCCGGCCATCGAGCTGGCCGAGATGATGCAGATCATTCCCGGTCCCGACTTCCCGACAGGCGCCTTCATCATGGGCCGCTCCGGCATCCGCTCGGCTTACGAGACGGGCAGGGGCTCGGTCATCATGCGCGGCCGCGCCACCATCGAACCGATGCGCGGCGACCGCGAGCAGATCATCATCACCGAAGTTCCCTACCAGGTGAACAAGGCAACGATGATTGAAAAGATGGCCGAACTGGTCAAGGAAAAGCGCATCGAGGGCATTTCCGACCTGCGCGACGAGTCCGACCGTCAGGGCTACCGCGTCGTCATCGAGCTGAAGCGCGATGCCAATGCCGAAGTCATCCTGAATCAGCTCTACCGTTACACGCCGCTGCAGACCTCCTTCGGCTGCAACATGGTGGCGCTGAACGGCGGCAAGCCGGAACAGCTTACGCTGCTCGACATGCTGCGCGCTTTCGTATCCTTCCGTGAGGAAGTCGTCAGCCGCCGCACCAAGTACCTGCTGCGCAAGGCGCGCGACCGCGCGCATGTGTTGGTGGGTCTGGCCATTGCCGTCGCCAACATCGACGAAGTCATCCGCGTTATCCGCCATGCGCCGGACCCGGCGTCTGCGCGTGAAGAACTGATGACGCGCCGCTGGCCGGCCGAGGATGTCGAAAGCCTCGTTCGCCTGATCGACGATCCGCGCCACCGCATCAACGAAGACGGCACATACAACCTCTCGGAAGAGCAGGCACGCGCCATCCTCGAACTGCGTCTGGCCCGCCTGACCGCACTCGGCCGTGACGAAATCGGCGACGAACTGAACAAGATCGGCGCTGAGATCAGCGAATATCTCGAAATCCTGTCGTCGCGCGTGCGTATCCAGCAGATCGTCAAGGACGAGATGGCCGCCGTACGTGACGAATTCGGCACGCCACGCCGTTCGGAAATCGTCGAAGGCGGCCCCGACATGGACGATGAAGACCTCATCGCCCGTGAAGACATGGTCGTGACCGTATCGCATCTTGGCTACATCAAGCGCGTGCCGCTGACGACCTACAAGGCGCAGCGTCGCGGCGGCAAGGGCCGTTCGGGCATGGCAACGCGCGACGAAGATTTCGTCAACCGTCTGTTCGTGGCCAACACCCATACGCCGGTGCTGTTCTTCTCCTCGCGTGGCATCGTCTACAAGGAAAAGGTCTGGCGCCTGCCGATCGGTACGCCACAGTCCAAGGGCAAGGCGCTGATCAACATGCTGCCGCTGGAACCCGGCGAACGCATCACCACCATCATGCCGCTGCCTGAGGACGAGACGACGTGGGAAACCCTCGACGTGATGTTCTCGACGACACGCGGAACGGTGCGCCGTAACAAGCTGGGCGACTTCGTGCAGGTCAACCGCAACGGCAAGATCGCCATGAAGCTGGATGAAGAGGGCGATCAGATCCTCTCCGTCGAAACCTGTACCGACCGTGACGACGTGTTGCTGACGACGGCGCTTGGCCAGTGCATCCGCTTCCCGGTCGATGACGTTCGCGTCTTCGCTGGCCGTAACTCGGTTGGCGTGCGCGGCATCAATCTGGGCGACAGCGACCGCATCATCTCCATGACTATCGTTGGCAGCAGCGATGCGGCCCCATGGGAGCGTGCAGCCTACCTCAAGCGTTCGGCCGCAGAACGCCGTGCAGCCGGTGTCGATGAAGAAGACATCGCGCTGGTTGGCGAAGAGGTGACGGAAGAAGGAGAACTCGGCGAAGACCGTTATCAGGAACTCAAGGCACGCGAACAGTTCGTGCTGACCGTTTCCGAAAAGGGCTTCGGCAAGCGTTCGTCCTCCTACGACTTCCGCACCTCCGGCCGTGGCGGCAAGGGCATCCGCGCCACCGACACGTCGAAGACGACGGAAATCGGCGAACTGGTTGCAGCCTTCCCGGTTGAAGACAACGACCAGATCATGCTCGTCTCTGATGGCGGCCAGCTGATCCGTGTACCGGTTGCCGGTATCCGCATCGCCAGCCGCGCCACCAAGGGCGTGACGATCTTCTCGACGGCCAAGGATGAAAAGGTCGTCTCGGTCGAGCGCATCAACGAGCCGGAAGGCGACGAAGACGCTGAAAACGGCAATGGTGCCGAGGTCGAAGACCAGGTCACCGAGCAGCCGGAAGCACCGGAAAGCGAGGCATAAGCCTCAGCTTTCAGGTCCCGCAAAAATCAAAACCCCGCGGAGCGATGGCACCGCGGGGTTTTTGCTGTCTTGATGGAGATTGCGGCCCCGCCTTGTCACCGGCAGGAGACTGTCAATATCTCAGCTCTGCCATTCCGAATTCAGAACGGCATAAATGAACTCGTCACCCCAGACGCCGTTGAAGCGGTCGTTCTGCACAAGATGCGCTTCCCTGCGCAATTTCAGGCGTTCCACCACGCCGATGGAGCCATGGTTCAGCGTGTCCAGCCGCGCGAAAATCCGGTGATAACCAAGGCTGTCGAAGCCGAGGCCAATCATGGCGCGCACCGCCTCTGTCGCATAGCCTTTTCCCGAATATGCCGGGTTGAAGATATAACCGACCTCGGCCTGAAGCGCCGCCGTACTGGCAATCTTCAGAAGCACCTCGCCAAGCAAAGCATCGTCATCAAGACGGATGACGGCAAGTCGCAACGTATCGCCATCCTGTTCAAACGCCGCCGAAAGGATCGATGCGAACTGCGCTTCCAGCGCCGCCCTGGCTGGCGGCGCGGCGTAGAGGAACCGGTAAACGTCGCTGCGCGCATGATAATCGGCATAGGCGGAAAAATCCTGCGGCTGGAATGGACGAAGGATCAGGCGTTGCGTTTCGAGAGGCAAGGTCGGGATCATGGATACTCGCTGCAAATGTCTCCCGGCTATTTGGGGTCGCAAGGGCATAGTCACAAGACAGGACTGTACCCGCTTTGCGTCGCGGACGGCATGCGCCGGATCAGCACCAAACGAGGCACAAAGAAGGTTTTCAGCTTCGGTGGCGAACCGCATCGACAAACAGGTTGAAGGCCGGGGAGGAGTGTCGGCGGCTTGGGTAATATAGGTGGTAACCGGGCAGGGGCGGCGTGCTCTCCTCCAGCGTCCTGACGAGGCGTCCGGCGGATATATGCCCGGTCACCTGATCGAGCGGCAGATAGGCCAGCCCCAGCCCGTCGATTGCCGCATCGAGGATCAGTTCAATCGTATTGAAGACCAGCGGACCATCGACATGGACCCTGATCTCACGCCCCTTGTCGATAAACCGCCACGCGTTCAGCACGCCTGTTGTCGGCAGACGCAGATTGATGGCGCGATGATCGACAAGCTGTTCGGGATTTTCCGGGAGCGGGTGCCGCTTAAAATAAGCAGGGGAGCCAACGATCGCCATCGGTACATCCGGGCTCATCCGCACGGCAATCATGTCCTTCGCGACCTGCTCTCCCAGACGAACACCCGCATCGAAACGGTCGACGACGACATCGACCAGCCCGTAATCGACGACGACCTCGACATTGATGTCGGGATATCGGCTCAGCAGTTTGGTGACGGCGGGGCGGATGATGGTTTTTGCCGCATGTTCGACCGAGGTGATGCGGATCGTGCCGGCCGGACTGTCGCGGAACTCGCTGAGTTCGGAAATGCGCTGATCGAGATCGCGCAGCATCGGCGCCAGCGTCTGCACCAGCCGTTCCCCGGCTTCGGTCGGCGCGACGCTGCGGGTGGTGCGCGCCAGAAGCCGCACGCCGAGCCTTTCTTCCAGCCGCCTGACGATGCCGCTCAGTGCGGACTGGGACAGGCCAAGTTTCAGCGCGGCGCGGGTGAAGTTGCGCTCTTCCGCGACAACGACAAAAGCCGTCAGATCCGCCATTTCATCGCGTTTCATTTATCACCTCAGTGATAGGTTCATGCAATTCTCTATCATAGAGTGATAGGTGAGATGGATCTATATTTCCAGTCATCCCTTCTGGTGCACGACAGACCAGACCAACCAAGAGGATATGACCATGGGAAAGATCAGCTTCACCAATTCGAATAACCCTGAAATCACCATGTCGGCCGTCATCAACTTCCCCGCAGGTTTTGATGAGAACCGCCAGTATCCTGCCATCGTCGTCTCCCATCCCGGCGGCGGCGTGAAGGAACAGACCGCCGGCACCTATGCCCGCAAGCTTGCCGAAGCAGGTTTCGTGACGATTGCCTATGACGCCTCCTATCAGGGCGAAAGCGGCGGTGAGCCGCGCCAGCTCGAAAACCCGTATATCCGCACGGAAGATGTCAGCGCCGTTATCGATTACCTGACGACGCTTGCCTACATCGACCAGAGCCGCATCGGCGCGATGGGCATCTGCGCCGGCGCTGGTTACACCGCCAACGCCGCCATCCAGGACCGCCGCATCAAGGCCGTTGGCACAGTGAGCGCGGTCAACATCGGCTCGATGTTCCGCAACGGCTGGGAAAACAACGTCAAGGACATCGACGCCTTGCCCTATATCGAGGCGGGATCGAATGCCCGTACGGCCGATGCGGGAAGCGCCCAGAAGGGACAGATGCCGCTTGCTCCGCTGAAGGAAGAGGACGCGCCGAATGAAGAACTGCGTCAGGCCTGGGAGTATTACCACACCCCCCGCGCCGAATGCCCGACCGCACCCGGTTTTGCGACGCTGCGCAGCCTCAACCAGATCATCACCTATGACGCTTACCACATGGCCGAGGTCTATCTGACACAGCCGTTGCAGGTCGTTGCCGGCAGCAAGGCCGGTAGCAAGTGGATGAGCGATGACCTTCTGAAGCGTGCCGCAAGCCGAGACAAGGCGCTGCATGTCGTTGAAGGTGCCAACCACATGGAGCTGTATGACGGCGAAAAATATGTCGATGAAGCCGTGTCGGTCCTCGCACCGTTCTTTCGGGCAAAGCTCGTTGCCGACACCACTGCCAGCCAAGCCGCCGAGTAACGGGACTAGAAACCACCGAGCGCAAGTCGCTTCAGGTAAACAGGAGAGTCACATGGAAACCGTGAACATCCGTAACCCCGGAATGCATTGGAACATCGCCGCCGACATTCACCTCCCACCCGACTACAACGCCGGGCATCGCTATCCGGCAATCGTTTCGAACCATCCTATCGGCAGCTGCAAAGAGCAGACGGCCGGCAACGTCTACGGCGCAGCGCTGGCAAAAGCGGGTTTCGTCGTCATTGTTCCGGACGCCAGCTTCCAGGGTGGCAGCGGCGGACAACCCCGCTGGATTGAAGACCCGGAGCAGCGGGTGAAGGACTATCGTGATGTCATCGACTATGCCCAATCCTTGCCCTACGTCGATGCCAACAACATCGGTATCCTCGGCATCTGCGGTGGCGGCGGCTACTCCATCAAGGCCACCATCATCGATAAGCGCATCAAGGCGTTGGTCAGTATTACCGGTGTCAACTTTGGACGTCTGATGCGAGAGGGCTTCAGCAACTTCGACCCCGTCGGGGCGCTCGAAGGAATGGCCGCACAGCGAACGGCCGAGAACGCCGGAGCAGAAGAGCGCATAAACATCTTCCTGCCCGCCAGCGTCGAAGAGGGCAATGCCGCGGGTATCACTGACATCGATGTGCTGGAAGCGACGGACTACTACCGCAACCGGTGCCCGGCCGCAGGGGCAGGGACGAGGATGTTGGTCTCGCATGCCGCGTCAGCCGTTGCTTGGGACGCCTTCGCCTTCGCTGAAACGCTGCTGACGCAGCCAATGATGCTGGTGTTCGGCGACAAGCCCGGCGGCTTTGGTGCCTATCGTGACGGGATGGAAATCTATGGTCGCGCCGCCTCGAAGAACAAGGAGCTGGTCGTCGTCGAAGGCTGGTCACACTACGACCTCTACGACAAGCCTGAACCCGTGGGCAAGGCGCTCAAGGAAATCGTGCCGTTCTTCAGAAAACATCTGGCTGACGCATCGACGGCCAAGACAAAGACAGCCGCATGACAAGACAGACGCCCCGGATGCCAGCGCATTCCGGGGCGTTTTTTTAGGTGGAGCGTAGAGCTTTTGCAGCAGGTTCCATATCCAGCCGGCACACAAATCCGGCTTCGGCGAGCCTGCCGCGCAGTTCCTCGTCCGAAGCAGCCTCAAGGTCCAGCAATCCCAGATAGGGATCACCGGCGGACTGCAGCGCGCTCCAGAACGCCGGTTCGGTTTTCAATCCCTCGCTTCGGAGCGCGAGTATTTTCGCTTTGAATGCACTGCCGCCGAGGGCAAGAAGGCGTTTCTCGATTTCAAAATGACGCCATCCGGCCTGTGCGACGACCGGGAGGCGGCTGGCAAATATTTCGAAGTCCCAACCTTCTGTGGTAAAGCTTGCGATGATTGGCTGGTCGTTCGACGTCCACTGCCAGACACAAAACGCCTTGCGGTCTCCATATAAATTTACGACGTCCCGCAGGAAGGATTGCTGGTCAGTCGCATGGCACAGGATGTCGATATCGCTCTTTTCGGTATGCACACCCAGTGGGGGTGTTCCGGCGATATGTGGATCGTAAGCCGCAAGCGCCTCCATGATGCCGAGTGCCTGAATGGCCGTTTCATAGTGAGGACGTGTCATGGCGACGGTTCGTTCCTTTACGCGATCACCGCATCCGTCACCTGGCCGCGGCCGAAGCCATGAAGAAGTCGATGCACCATCTGAGGTGGCGGCGGCGGTCTTCCAATGTGGCCCAGTCGCGGCGGCCGGGTCCGGTTGGGCCGAGCAGCATATCCATCAGCATGCGCGCCCCACTTTCGGGGTTGTCGATCTTCAGTCGCCCACGCTCGACCTGATTTTTCAGCCAGTCGATCAAATCGCGCCTTGAAGGATCGGCGCCTTCGTCGCGGATGAAATCGAACAGTTCGGGCACTTCTTTCGATTCGGCAAAAATGATCGAGAGAAAGCTGTCGCGTTCCGCGTCCATTTCCTCGTCGATATCGATGCGAAAGATACGTTCGATGACGATATCGACAGGTGCGTCTTCATCGGCAGGGCGGGGCAGGTCCAGCATCATGCGGCGGTGATCGCCCACCACGGCCTTGAACAGATCGACCTTGCTCTCGAACGATTCGTAGATGGTCTGCTTCGAAATTTTGCAGCGCGCCGCGACCTTGGCGATGGTCGTGCGGCGAAAACCTTCCTCGGTGAAGGTGCGCCGCGCCTCGTCCAGAATCGTCTGTCGACGCTGCTCATCACTATAGATTTTCGGCCTGCCGCGGCTTCGTTCCGCCGGCCTTTCGGGCGTGTCTGCTGGTGAATTTTCCATGAACGTCTCCCTAGCATGCGTTGACTCTTACCGCAAATTGATTATTTGTACCCACCGTTACAGAAAAAGGTAAAAACCCGTGCCCCCCAGATCAAGACCCATTTTTGCAGCAGGTTTCGCATTCTTTGTGTGTGCAGCGCTCGCCGCCTGCAGCGATGAAAAGGCAGCAGCGCCACCGGCCGCAGCCGCCAAGCCCAATGTCAGTGTCGTGGTGCTGAACCCGCAGGACGTGGCCATTACGGCGGAGCTGCCGGGCCGGACATCCGCTTCGCTGGAAGCAGAGGTCCGCCCGCAGGTTGGCGGCATTATCCGCAAGCGCAATTTCAAGGAGGGCAGCGAGGTAAAGGCGGGCGACGTGCTCTACGAACTCGACCCCGCGACCTACCAGGCGAGCTATGACAGCGCCGTTGCCTCACTGCAGAAGGCTGAAGGGGCTCTGCCGAGCGCACAGGCCAAAGTCGACCGTTACGGCCGCCTGACATCGAACAACGCCGTCAGTGAGCAGGACCTTGAAGACGCGAAGTCGACGCTGGCACAGGCCAAGGCGGATGTCGCGTCGGCCAAGGCGAGCGTCGAGACAGCCCGCATCAATCTCGAATACACCAAGATCCGCGCGCCGATTTCCGGCCGTGTCGATGCCTCGGCCATTACTGTCGGCGCGCTTGTCACGGCGGAGCAGACCACGGCGCTGACGACGATCAGAAGCCTCGATCCGATCAATGTCGATGTGACGCAGGCCAGCTCGAAAATCCTCGATCTCAGAGAGGCCGTCGATGCCGGGCAGTTGCGTTTTTCGGGCATCAACGTCTCGGTCAACCTGAAACTCGACAACGGCAAGGAATACGCCAAGACCGGCACGGTGGAATTTGCCGAGGCGACGGTCGATGAATCGGCCGGCACGGTCAAACTTCGCGCGCAGTTTCCAAACCCCGACCGCATCGTGCTGCCGGGCATGTATGTGCGCGCCGTGATCCAGGAAGGCGTTGCGCCAAACAGCTATCTGGTGCCGCAGCGCGGCGTGTCGCGCAACACCAAGGGTGAACCGACCGCACGTTTCGTCAGCAAGGACAACAAGGTCGAAGAGCGCGTCCTGACGGTGGACCGCAGCATCGGCAACAACTGGCTGGTGACAGCAGGTGTCGAAGATGGCGACCGGGTGATCGTCGAGGGTACGCAGCGCACGCAGATCGGCCAGGATGTCGACGTAAAGGAAGTGACCATCGACAACGCGACCGGCGAACTCAAGGCTGCATCCATCGACACCCCCAACAAGGTCGCCAGCCTGACGGAGGCGCAGCACTGATGTCTCTGTTCTTCATCAACCGCCCCATCTTCGCATGGGTGATCGCCGTCTGCGTGATGCTGGCAGGCGTGCTGTCGATCACCGGTCTCTCGATCTCGCAATATCCGCAGATCGCCCCGACCTCGGTAACGATCAGCGCCAGCTATTCCGGCGCTGACGCCCAGACGGTCGAAAACTCGGTGACCAAGGTCATCGAGCAGGGCATGACCGGTATCGACAATCTCGACTACATGACCGCCACGTCCACATCGACCGGCGAAGCCTCGATCGAGCTGACCTTCACCAACAAGGCCGACCCCGATGTCGCGCAGATGCAGGTGCAGAACAAGTTGCAGCAGGTGGAGTCCAACCTGCCCACGGCCGTTCAGACGGCCGGCATCACCGTGACGAAGTCGACCTCCAGCTTCCTGCTGATTGCCGCCTTCGTATCGACGGACGGCAAACTCAGCTCCACGGATATTTCCGACTATATCGACAGCACGCTGAAGGACCGCATTGCCCGCGTTGAAGGCGTTGGCGATACACAGATGTTCGGTTCCGGTTATGCCATGCGCATCTGGCTGGACCCCGACAAGCTGTCGAAATATTCGCTGACGGTCGGCGATGTCACCTCGGCCATCGAGGCCCAGAATACCCAGGTTTCGGCCGGGCAGCTCGGTGCCGCGCCGCAGCGCAAGGGCCAGCAGCTCAACGCCACGGTTACGGCGAAAAGCCGTCTCCAGACCCCTGAAGAATTCAAGAACATCATTCTGAAAAGCCTGACGGACGGTTCCGTCGTGCAGATGAGCGACGTGGCAACCGTCGAACTCGGCGCGGAAAGCTACACCACCACGACGAAATACAATGGCCAGCCGGCCAGCGGTCTCGGCGTCAATCTCGCCACCGGCGCAAACGCCATAGACACCGCGAACGGCGTCAAGGCCGCCATCGAGGCGCTGAAGCCGACGATGCCGCAGAATGTCGAAGTGGTTTACCCCTACGACACGACCCCGTTCGTGGAACTGTCGATTGAAGACGTGGTCAAGACGCTCGGTGAAGCCATCGTTCTGGTCTTCGTCGTGATGTTCGTGTTCCTGCAGAGCTTCCGCGCAACGATCATTCCCACCCTTGCCGTTCCCGTCGTGCTGCTTGGCACCTTCGGCATCCTGTCGCTGTTCGGTTACTCCATCAACACGCTGACGATGTTCGGCATGGTGCTGGCCATCGGCCTTCTGGTGGACGACGCGATTGTCGTTGTCGAAAACGTCGAGCGCGTCATGGAGGAGGAGGGGCTCGACCCCAAGGCTGCCACGATCAAGTCGATGAAGGAAATCTCCAGCGCGCTGATCGGCATCGCCACGGTGCTGTCTGCCGTGTTCATTCCGATGGCGTTCTTCTCCGGATCGGTCGGCATCATCTATCGCCAGTTCTCGGTCACCATCGTTTCGGCCATGGTGCTTTCGGTCGGCGTTGCCCTGATCTTCACGCCAGCGCTCTGCGCAACGCTGTTGCGTCCACCCAAGCATGACGCAAAGAACAAGGGCATTTTCGGCTGGTTCAACCGCGGCTTTGAAAAGACCACCCAGGGCTACCAGAAAAGCGTCGGCGGCATCATTCGCCGCAGCCCGGTGTTTCTGGTGATCTTTGCGGCCATCGTCGTCGTCACGGGACTTGTCTTCACGCGCATGGAATCCTCGTTCATTCCGGATGAAGACCAGGGTGTGCTCATCGCCAGCGTCCAGCTTCCGCCGGGTGCGACCGAGGACCGGACCCGCAAGATGCTGGACGACGTCACCAACTACTTCCTCAATGATGAGAAGGACTATGTCGAAGGCGTGATGTCTTCCGTCGGCTTCAGCTTCGGCGGCGCGGGCCAGAACGTCGGCATCGCCTTCGTCAGCCTGAAGGATTTTGCCGGACGTACGGATGACAAGGCGAAAGCCGGTGCCATTGCCGGTCGCGCCATGGCGGCATTCTCCAGATTTACCGATGGCAGCGCTTTTGCATTGCAGCCTCCGGCCATTCCCGGCTTCGGCACATCCGGCGGCTTTTCGTTCTACCTGATGGACAACAACAGTGCCGGTCACGCGCAACTGATCGATGTCCGAAACCAGTTTCTCGCCGCTGCCGCCAAGGACAAGCAGCTGAGCGGAACGCGACCGAACGGCCAGGAAGACACGCCGCAATATTCGATCCAGATCGATGACAAAAAGGCAAGCGCGCTCGGCCTCGACCTCTCCGACATCAACACCACGCTGTCGACCGCGTGGGGCGGAACCTATGTCAACGACTTTATCGATCGTGGTCGCGTGAAGCCGGTCTACGTGCAGGGTGCAACGGATTTCCGCATGCAGCCTGAAGACCTCAGCCGCTGGTATGCCCGTAATTCCAGCGAGACGATGGTGCCATTCTCGTCCTTTTCGACGGGCAAATGGACCTATGGTTCGCCGCGTCTGGAACGTTACAACGGTGCCTCTGCTGTTGAAATCCAGGGGTCGGCCGCAGCCGGTGTCAGCTCGGGTACAGCCATGTCGTCGGTTGACAGCCTGATGGCGGAGCTGCCGGCCGGTTATGCGCATGAATGGACCGGCCTGTCGGCGCAGGAGCGTCTTTCCGGCAACCAGGCCCTGCAGCTTTATGCGATCTCGGTTCTGGTAGTGTTTCTGGCGCTGGCCGCACTTTACGAAAGCCTGACCATTCCCTTCGCCGTTCTTCTGTCTGTGCCAATCGGCATTTTTGGGGCGGTGGTTGCGGCAACCATGTTCGGGCAGACCAACGACGTCTACTTCAAGGTCGGTCTGCTGACGACCATCGGTCTTGCCGCGAAGAACGCGATCCTGATCGTCGAGTTCGCCATCGAACAGCAGGCGCATGGCAAGGGCCTGGTGGAAGCAACGCTCGAGGCCGCACGCCAGCGTCTTCGCCCGATCCTGATGACCTCGCTTGCCTTCATCCTCGGCGTGTTGCCGCTGGCGATTGCCGATGGCGCAGGCTCCGGGGCGCAGAACTCGATCGGTATCGGCGTGATGGGCGGCATGATTTCGGCAACGGTGCTGGGTGTTTTCTTCATCCCGCTGCTGTTCGTCATCGTGCGCAGGATCTTCAGGTCGAAAGCCGCAACACCCGCCGCGATCCCCGTCGCGCCGGCAGAATAACCACCCCAGCGTAAGGAACGCTCATTTGCTCAATCCAACCTTCAAGCGCGGTCTTGCGACCTGCGTTAAGGCCTCCTCTGCGTCCATTTTGGCAGTTCTGCTTGCCGGATGTGTTGTCGGCCCTGACTACCAGAAGCCCAATCTTGTGGTGCCCGCCAGCTGGGGGGGCGGCGCGAAAGCCGGGGCGGCGGCGAAAAAACCCAACCTGACGGAGTGGTGGCGCCAGCTCAACGATCCCTTGCTGAACACGCTCGTCGCGCAGGCAGTGGACGGCAATCTGGATGTCGCCAGTGCAAAGGCCCGCATTCGCGAAGCCCGCGCCACCTATCGCCAGCAGACGGGGGCTTTCTACCCGAGCGTCAACGGTTCCGCGTCCGGCACGCGCAACCGCACGGCCAGCGCCGGTGAAACGGCCGTCTACAACCAGGCGCAGGCCGGATTCGACGCGAGCTGGGAAATCGATCTGTTCGGTGGCAACCGGCGCTCGGCGGAAGCAGCGCGTTATGCGGCACAGGCCGCAGACGAAGATCTGGCGGATACGCTGGTGACACTGATCGGTGACGTCACGTCCTATTACGTTCAGGCGCGGCAATATCAGGCTCTGGTGGCGCTTTCCGAGCGCACCGCCAAATCGCAACGCCAGTCAGCCGTGCTGACCCGCGACCAGGTGCAGGCTGGGGCTGCAACGGGCGTGGACAGCGCAACGGCTGAAGGGCAGGCGGCTTCGACCGAGGCGGATATTCCTTCCTACCGCATTTCCTACATGCAGTCGGTCAACCGTCTCGCCGTGTTGCTTGGCAAGGCACCGTCAGAGCTGCAGCCGCTGATGGCGAAGGCCGGCAAGATACCCTCGCCGAAGATGGCGGCCGGTATCGGCATTCCGGCCGATGTCGTGAGCGGACGTCCGGACGTCCGCTCGGCAGAACGTGCACTGGCGCAATACACCGCCAAGATCGGCAAGGCGGAAGCCGACCGTTACCCGTCGATCAGCCTTACCGGCGATATTGCCACGACGGCGAGCAGCGTTTCCGACCTCGGCAAAAAATCGACGATCAGCTGGGCATTCGGGCCAAGTCTTTCCATTCCGATCTTCCAGGGCGGTCAGCTGAAGGCTGCCGTGGATGTGGCGAAGGCGCAGCGCGACCAGTATTTCGTAGCCTACCAGTCGGCCGTGCTGTCGGCGATGGAAGACGTGGAAAATGCGGTCGTGGCGTTGACGCAGTCGCAGCAGCGTCGCGCCAGACTGTCGGCCTCGGTGGCCGCCTACCGGAGAGCGGCCGAACTGTCCCGTCAGTTGAATGTCGATGGTGCGATCGACCGTCTGGACGTTCTCGAAGCCGAACGCTCGCTTTATTCGGCCGAGGAAGAGCTGATCTCGAGCCAGGCCAATATCGCCACCTATTACATTGCGCTTCATAAGGCGCTCGGTGGCGGCTGGACCGGCACGGTCGATGTCGAAAAACCGGCGGTGGTCGATCCTGCCAGCGGCCCACGGGTGGCAATGCGATGACGATGGGCACCGCGTCTCCCGCAACCTCCCGAGGGCATCTGGTCACCATACTGGTGCTCGGGGCGATGACAGCCGTCACGCCCTTGGCCACGGACATGTATCTGGCGGCGTTTCCGGCGATTGGCGCCGACCTCTCGGCCTCGGCCGGGCAGGTCCAGTTCAGCCTGTCGATCTTCTTCATCGGCATGGCGTTCGGCCAGCTCATCTATGGCACGCTGATCGACCGGTTCGGGCGCAAGCTGCCGTTGATGGCGGGCATGGCCGTCTTCACACTCAGTTCGGTCGCAATGCCGTTTGCGCCCGACATTGTCACCTTCAACGGGTTGCGTCTGCTGCAGGCGGTCGGGGCGTGCTCCGGCATGGTCATCGGCCGCGCCGCCATCAACGATCTGTTCGATGCCACCGAGGGCGCGCGGGTGCTCTCGCACATGATGCTGATCACCGGACTTGGGCCTATTCTGGCGCCGATCCTGGGCGGCTACATCCTGATCTCCTGGGGATGGCAGGCGATCTTTGTGGCGCTTGCCGCCATTGCCGCCGCCAGCCTGTTTGCGATCGGCTTTGCCTTTCGCGAAACGCTGCCGCCGGAAAACCGCCAGCCGCAACGGATCGGCGAGACCGGCAGAACCTATCTCAAGCTGCTGAAGAACAGGCAGTTTGTTTTGTTCACCCTGGTCGGCTGCTTTGCGCTTGGCGGTCTCTTCGCCTTCATCACCGGATCGCCGCATGTAATGATGGACCTCTACGGTCTGTCTCAGCAAACCTATGGCTGGGTGTTCGCCGCCAACGCCGTGGCCATGGTCATCGGCTCGCAGATCAACGGTTACCTGTTGCGCCGGCATCCGCTCGCGACCGTCCTGAAATATTCGCTGCTGCTGTTCGTCGTCACCGGTGCTGCAACGGTGGCGCTCTCGGGGGCGGCGGATCTCATCACCTTGATGATCCCGTTGACCCTGTGCCTTGCCAACGTGCCGGTCGTTGCCGCCAATTCCACGGCTCTCGCGATGGCGGCCTGCGGCAAGGATGCGGGCGCGGCATCGGGAATACTCGGCGTTCTGCAGTTCGGCATCGCCGGACTGGTCAGCGGCCTCGTCGGCATGATGGCGAACAATTCGCCGCTGCCGATGACCGTGGTCATAGCGGCGGCAGCTATGGCGGCGTTTGCGTGTTTTGCCGGATTTCAGAAAGACAGGAGAGTTTGAAATGAGACGTCTCACCCTCGCAATCACTTGCGTTGTCGCAACGGCTTTTGCCTTGCCGGCCATCGCCCAAGAACCGCCGCCGCGCCAGCCGGGCAAACAGGTCGAGCGCGGCCCGTCGAAAAAGCCGAAACTTCACTGCAAGACGGTGCTGGTAAAAGCCAAAGACCGCTTCGGCCGCCCGATCACCAAGAAGGAAAAGGTCTGCCGATAGGCAAAACCTGACCCGAAAGACTGATCTGCGCCTTTTCAGGTGCGACACATCAAAACCCCGTGGCGCGATGGCGCTGCGGGGTTTTCTGTCCTGGAGGCGATTGGTGAGATGAGAACAAGCTCACAAGCGCTGTACCGAAACATGCACCTCAAGCGTCAAATCGCGTCCACGGGCGGTGACACCGCGTTCTTTCGTGTTATCACTTGCCAGACGAACCGTTCATGTCTGGGAGGTATCATGACAACCACTCCGGTAAAGGGCCCCGCATCCTACTTTCCGTCCATCGAAGCCAAATACGGGCGGCCGATTGCCGAGTGGAAAGAGCTGATCCGTGCCCAGAGCGGCAAGAAACACATGGAACTGGTCGCCTGGCTGAAACAGGAACACGGCATGGGCCACGGCCACGCCAACGCGCTGGTGGCGGATACGCTGCGGGAGTGAGGGGATAATCCCACAGCGACTTTCGCGGTGGCAGGCGGCTTAAGCCTATCTGATCGTGCCCCACAGCACTTGCGAACGCACCGAAAAGCGCAGCGTCTGATCGGTGGCATGCGGCACCAGAATGTCGCGCAGCTCCGCATCGAACCGGGGCAGCAGTTCGCCAAGCCGAGATGGCGCGAATGTGTCTCTGGAATGCTGGCAGAGGATGAAGTTTTCGATGCTCTGCTCTACCGGCTCCGAACTGAAAAACTCCGTACCCTCGATATGCAGGAATGCCTTGTACCGGGAGCGTTTTTCGTCTTTCCGGTCGTGGTCGAACTCTTCGCCCGTAGCGATGGGAACCCATTTCGCCAGAAATGATTGCCAGTCGCCAGCCCAGGCAGGCGCGAAAGGCGTATCGCCCGTCACGATCGCAATCTTGTGGGATTCGGACGCCAGCATCCTGAGCCGCGGAAACAGGCGGGTGTGATCCATCCAGTGAATACTTGCAGCGGCGACCATGAGGTCGAACCTGTCATCCGCGGCAGTGTCATAATCTTCCGCAAAACCGGTAACCCATCGAATATTCGCCGCCGTCCCACCCTCGAGCCGCCGGGCGAGATCGATCATGGCTTCCGAAGGGTCAACAGCAACGACGTCAGTGAAATGCCGGGCCAGAGGGCGGCTGATTTTACCGGTCCCGCACCCCAGATCCAGAAGGCAATTGCGATGCGGGGTAATGGACAGAAGCCTGTCGTACACGCCTTGGGGATAGGGAGGGCGATGGATGTAATTCTCCACAACCAAGGGGTCTTCGAAGGATACGCCATGCCGCTCGATCATTCTCAGCTCCATATCTGTTTCAGCCGAGAACGGTTCTTTAGCCGCTCCTCATGATCGACAGATGACGGACGGCTGATCATCAGATTTTTTGAGATTCTGCATTTGGGGAACAAGCCTCAAATTCAGGTCACATGAACGCGATAGGACGTCATTGGTTATCGCGCTGGGTGGGAGAAACAGCATGGCGTCGCACTACATTCTCTGGGATTTCGAGGGAACACTTGCGAGGCGGCGCGGACGATTTGCCGAGGCACTTCGAACGTCTGCTATGTCGGTTGATCCGAATTTCGAAACATCTTCAGACGATTTGAAGCCATACCTTTCGGCGGTGCTTCCGTGGAACAGCCCTGATCGGGACCATCATTTTGCAACTCAAGAGGCTTGGTGGGCTCCACTGCGGAGTGCAAGTATGCAGGCATTGCTTGCTCATGGACTGCGTTTTGACCTGGCAGAA
Organism: Agrobacterium tumefaciens; assembly: GCA_025559845.1. NCBI lineage: Bacteria > Pseudomonadati > Pseudomonadota > Alphaproteobacteria > Hyphomicrobiales > Rhizobiaceae > Agrobacterium > Agrobacterium tumefaciens. The sequence goes on along the minus strand of CP048469.1, from coordinate 1,291,430 downwards.
CAAGCGTCAGAAAATCTGCGAATGACTTACCTCAATTTGGCATATTGGGATTTGCTTCCCCATGCGGCAGAAACGCTGCAGAGGCTTTCCGTTAGAGGCTGGAGGCACGCTATACTGTCAAATTTTGCACCGGACCTGCAGCAGATCGTTGAAGGTCTCGGTATTGCCGGCAGCTTCGACCGCATATTTTCATCCGGCTCACTTGGTCATGAAAAACCCTCACCCGAGAGCTTTTCCCGCGTCGTCGCCGAACTCGCACCAGCGCAGGTCGTCTGGATGATTGGCGACAATGTGAAGTCAGATATCGAGGGCGGCAAAGCTGCGGGCCTCTCGACGATCCTGATTGGCAAGGAACAATCTTATGAAGGGCTGTCAGTAACTCAACTTGGCGAAGTGCCTGATTTGATTGGGCAACCCAAGCTGACATCGCAGTAGCGACCGACTGGCTTCAGACAAGGCTCCCCGCGCTCATTTCAGCCTTGTGTCGATCTCGCTCATCAGGTCGGAGAGGAGGGAGCGGCTTTCTGTGAGTGCGGCCATCTGCTGGTCGACGCCGTCGATGTGTTTTTGCAGGATGGCGCGCAGTTCGTCGCAGGGTTCGAACTCATCGCGGCCGTCGAGGGAGCAGGGCAGGAATTGCTGGATGACCGGCAGGGTCATTCCGCAGGCTCCGAGCTTCCTGATCATTGTGATCGTGGCAAGTTCTTCTGTGCCATAGTCGCGGTAGCCGGCGGCGGTTCGGCCGGGCGTCAGCAGGCCCTGTTCTTCATAATATCGCAGCATCCGGATGCTGATGCCGGTCCGCTCCGCCATGTCGCCAATCTTCATGATTTCACCCTTGACCCTAACAGCACTGTCAGGGTCTATAGGATTTGCTCGTCAATGCAAACACATCTGAGGAGCAAGAGACCATGCAAGAACATCCTTCCTTCGTGACCATGCTGGATGGAAACGAGGCGACCGCGACGGATCTGTCGCCGCTGGCCTTTGCGGGCTTTGCCCATTTTACCGCAATGCAGGTTCGTGATGGCAAGGTGCGGGGGCTGGACCTGCATCTCACACGCCTTCGCACCGCCTCGATGGCAATGTTTGGCCGCGCGCGGAGCGATGCCGACATCAGCCGTTTTCTGCGCATGGCGGTTGCGGCCGGGCCGCAGAACCTTTCTCTGACCGCCACTGTGTTTTCGCGGCATGGGGAGTTCACAGCGCAAGCGTCTTATGACGATCCGGCCATCTTGGTGCGGAGCTTTCCGGCATCGTCGGGTCCGGGCGGACCTGTCGCGCTGGATGTCGTTCACCACCAGAGGGCGCTTGCCAGCATCAAGCAGGTGGGTGAGCCGATGAAGACCTACGCGATGCGTCAGGCTGCACGCAACGGCTTTGACGATGCCGTGTTTGTCGATCAACAGGGGCGCCTGACCGAAGCCAGCATCTGGAATCTGGCGTTCTGGGATGGGCAATCGGTGATATGGCCGAAGGCCGATATCCTGCACGGCGTCACCATGCAGATCGTCGAGCGACAGCTTGCGAAACTCGGCATCCGCTCCCGAACGGAAGACATCAGCCTTGCAGATGCCGAAAGCTTCGCCGGTGCCGCGCTGATGAATTCATGGACGCCCGCCGTCGCAATCCGCAGGATCGGTTCGTTTGAGATACCCGTGTCGGACGCGTTCAACACCTTGCTTCACGCCGCCTATCAGGCGGAACCGGCAGTGCGGATTTAAACCGGCAAAGGCTGTGAAGCGGGAAGGCAGATGCGGCAGGGTCGCGCCTCATGCCTGCCTTGCCGCGACACCCGCGCAGGCCACTCTGAAATTCCGTGACTGGTTTGCAGACTTGCGGTGTAAGCTTGGTGATCGTTGCAGACTGTGGAGGTGGTCCATGCCGCGTTTTCTAGCCGTTTACACCATGACGCCCGAAGACCTCGCGGCCTTTCGGCGGATGCCGAAATCCGAGCGGGACGCTGTCGATGCCGTCGGCGTCAAGGCATGGGCGGCGTGGGAGGAGAAAAACGCCGCGTCCATTCTGGATCGCGGCGGCATGGTGGGCAAGACGACGCGCGTTAGCAGAGATGGCATACAGGCTGCGGTCAATCCGTTCTGCGGTTATCTGGTGGTTGAGGCAGAGAGCGCCGACGACGCCGCACGGCTTTTTCAGGACCACCCGCACATCACCGTCTTTCCCGGCGACGGCGTGGATATCATGCCCTTTGTCACCTAATGTCTCTGATGAGTGACATGGTTACACGCTCCCGCGATAACGTGCGCGCGGGCGGATGATTTCGCCGGTTTGCTGTTGTTCGATGGCGTGGGCGATCCAGCCGATCAGTCTTCCGGTTGCGAAGATCGTGAAGGCGGCATCGTCGGGTAGTTTGTGCACCAGGCTCAAGGCGGCGAGGGCGGCGTCTATGTTGGGTGGAATGCCGATTTCACTGGAGAGCGCCCAGACTGCGGCGACCGGCGATGCTGTCGCGCCGAGGCGGGCGAGGATGAGGCGTGCCCTTGGATCACCCTCCGGGTATAGCGGATGGCCGAAGCCGTAACCATAGGGTGACTGGTCGGCATGATCCTTGAGGAATGCCTGCATTTTGCCGCTCTCCGTGGCTTGCAGCGCCACCCGCGCCAGCGTGGCGACACCGCCGTGGCGCGGGCCGCTGAGTGTGGCGAGACCGGAGAGCAGGGCGGCCGGAAGGCTTGCGCCTGTTGATGCGGCGATGCGCACGGCGAAGGTGGACGGGTTCAATTCGTGGTCGCTCAGCAGCACCAGGGCACGGCGCACATCGTCACAGCCGGATGCATCCAGACCCCAGTTCTGCCCGAGACGCAGGTGGATCGGTCCCGATGCTGATTTACCGAGGAGGGCATTGGCGACAAGGGACATCAGCCTGCCGCCCTGTTTCGCAGCCGCATCCGGCTTCAGTTTCGGTGCCGCCGGCACCTCCCGGCTGAGAACCTCCAATGCGCGGCCGAGCGGACTGGGCAGGGATGACGCCACCTCGCTCTCCGGCGCATCGACCGCACTGACGGCCCACAGATGCACGGCCATATCCTCAAGCGTGAAATGCTCCGCGCAGTGTTCGATCGACAGGCCGCGCAGCCAGAGCATACCGTCGCGCACCTCTGAAATGGCGGTGGAAAGCACGGGCTCGCCCCATCTGATCGCCTGTTCGGCAATCTCCGCACGGGCGCGGGGACGTCGGTTCTGTTGCAGCAGGGCATCCACATCCGGGCGCGCATAAAGGCTGCGGCGCGCGTCCTCGGCATCCGCTTCGGCCCGCACCTGACCACGGCTGACATAGGCATAAAGCGTCTGCGGTTTGACGCCGAGCATCGCACAGGCCGTGTGGGCGTCGATCCAGTCAAGAGAATTCATATTGATTATATTGATCAAGATTTACAGCCGGTCAACTCGGCGGTCTCATGCGCCAATCATGCATTGAAGGCAGGCAGCGATGGAGGCGAAGGTGACGCAGGATTTCGACAGGGAGATCAACGAGGCGCTGGGGCGCGAATTTGCCCCTGCAGCAGAGGTGTCACGCAGCGGTGACGGTGAGTTACCGTCGTGTTTCCGGGTGTCCGATCTGGCGGAGGCCTCGGTGCGCGCCGCCGCAGGCGAGCTTGCGGGACTGACAGGTGCGCGGGCGGTTTCGGTTGACCGCCGGTTATCGCTGATGTGGTTCAGCATGAGCCTTCGCCCTGCCGGCTGGAGCCTGCCGTCCATATGGGACCCGATTGCCGGCGATTACCGCGCTGCCGATGGCTGGATCAGGCTGCACACCAATGCGCCGCACCACCGCCACGCCGCGCTGCAGGTGCTGGACTGCGCCGGCGACAGGGAGAGCGTTTCAGCGGCGGTTGCCGCCCGGAACAAGGACGAGCTGGAAGCGGCGATCGTGGCGGTGGGCGGTGCGGCGGCCGCCATGCGCAGCCTCGAGGAATGGAGGACGCATCCGCAAGGGCAGGCGGTGGCGGCAGAGCCGCTGATCCAGTGGCGAGACATCGGGCAGGGACGCAGGATCACCGGGGTCGCTGGCCTGCGGGTGCTGGACCTGACCCGCGTTCTGGCCGGGCCGGTGGCAACGCGGTTTCTGGCGGGTTTCGGGGCTGATGTGCTGCGCATCGATCCACCCGACTGGAACGAACCGGCCGTGGAACCGGAGGTGACGGTGGGCAAACGCCGCGCCGGGCTTGATCTGCACCGTGCCGACGACCGCCGCACCTTTGAAGCCCTGCTCTCAAAGGCCGATGTGCTGGTGCATGGTTACCGCCCCGGTGCGCTGGAAAAGCTCGGTTATGGCGATGAAGAGCGCCAGCGCCTGTCGCCCGGCCTGATCGATGTCTGCCTTGATGCCTATGGCTGGACCGGTCCCTGGGCGGGCAGGCGTGGTTTCGACAGTTTGGTGCAGATGAGCTGCGGCATTGCCGATGAAGGCATGACACGATCCGGCGGCGCGCAACCGGTGCCGCTTCCGGTGCAGGCGCTTGACCATGCGACGGGCTATCTGATCGCCGCAGCCGTGCTGCGCGCCTTGCGCCACGCGCAGGCAACCGGCACGAGGTTTTCCGCCCGCCTGTCACTTGCCAGAACGGCGGCCTTGCTGACGGGCGCCGGTGCCCGGCCATTTCAGGGATCGAAACTCGAGGACAGGGATGCCGATCTGGCTCCTGCTCTGGAACAAACATCCTGGGGACCGGCGAGGCGGCTGACTTTCCCGGTTCGCGTCGATGGCAGGGGACCGGAATGGGCGCTGCCGGCGGGCCTGCTGCGCATCGATGCGGCGCGCTGGTGAACACGCGGCGTCCTTCCTCCATCGACATGGCGAGAGCAGATCGCTTTCCTTCTGGCTTGCTCAGCCGCATTTCGTCAGCACAGCCGAAGATCGTTCCGGAGCAGGGCATTGGAGGGATGCGAGCGCCTTGCGCGTGCCAGCGGCTGCAAGTGATGTGCGTCAACGTCCTTGCAACGAACACCGCCGACCGCGACGACCTGATAACGATGGCAAGAACGCCTGACTGAGAAACGGGCCGGCAGGGCAGGTGCGCCATGGCCATTCCGGCTGAAAAGACAAAAAACCCCGCGGAACCGATGGCGCCGCGGGGTTTTGTTATTGCTGTTCGGACAGTCGCGTTTCAGCGCAGCTTCATGTGAATGGGCGCGCGGCCAGAGCGGCCGGAAATGTGAAGATGGATCTTCGCTTCCGGCTGGTTGCTGCGCCATGCGCGGGCGCCGTGGGAAAGCAGCAGGTTGACCAGATCACGCGTCTTATGCCGGGAACGGTTGAGGCCGATATCGGCAATGCGCATTGCGGCCTCATGAATGGGGTGCAGAACGGACAGGCTGCCCTGACCGTTGCCTGCTGCAATGTCCGAAAAATTCTCGTTGATTGCCATCTTTGAACGCCTCGTTACACAATACAAATTCGAGGGGATTTGAGCGGCGCCAAAACCTTGAGGCACCGCCCGTTCAGGGTGACGACTACTGTGCCGAGGCCCAGCAGCTTACGCCTTTCTTCTTCAACGCATTACACGCATTGACCGCAGCGTTCTGACCATCGAAGCCACCGAAGCGGGCGCGGTAGAACTGGGAGCCGTCCTTGTTGAAGGCGACGGTGAAGGGCTTGGCAGAGCGCAGTGCCGCGCCGCCTTTTTCCTGCGCCGACTGCAACAGGTTGCGGGCCGAGGTTTCGTCTGGCGAAGCGCCGATCTGAATGACCCAGCCGCTGGCCGGTGCTTCCATCTTCGGGGCAATGGCAGGCTTGGCTGCAGAGGCTGCAACGGACGCGGTGACGATGTTGTCGACCTTGGTGGAGTTGGTGATCAGGCTGCGATCCGGCGCAATCGGGGCGACGGGAACAGGTGCCTGGGTCTTTGCCTTCTGGCGGGTCGTTGCCATTTCCATCGCGTTGACAGCCGCGTTGGAAGACGAACCGGCAAAGGCGCTGACAGGTGCTTCATCGCCGTAACGGGCCTGCGGAACCGGGCCGGAGTGCGGCAGACCGCCAGCGGAGGCTGCGGCAACCGGTGCGGAAGGCACAGCGGCAGCAATGGCAACCGGTGCGGCTGGTGCAATCGGCTCCTCAATCGGCGCGGAACGCGTCTGGGCAATCAGGTTGGAGTTACCGCCACGCGAAGCCTGCGGCAGATAGGTGGCAACCAGCTTGCGCATGGTGGCATCACGGGCTGCGCTGGAACGGCCGCCGAGAACAACGGCAACGATGGAGCGGCCATCAAGCTGTGCCGAGGTTGCAAGGTTGGAGCCTGCAGCGCGGGTGTAACCGGTCTTGATACCGTCAACGCCCTTGACCGTGCCAACCAGACGATTGTGGTTGCCGATGACCTGCTTGCCGAAGGTAAAGGTGCGGGTGTTGAAGTAACCGTAATATTGCGGGTAGTGCTGGCGAAGGGCGATGCCGAGACGGGCCTGATCGCGTGCCGTGGTCATCTGCGCGGTGTTCGGCAGGCCATTGGCATTGCGGTAGGTCGTGCGGGTCATGCCGAGAGCGCGTGCCTTTGCCGTCATCATGCGGGCGAAACGATCTTCCGATCCGCCGAGATATTCGCCAAGTGCCGTTGCCATATCGTTTGCAGAGCGGGTGACCAGCGCCAGAATGGCCTGTTCAACCGTGATGCTGCCACCGGCGCGAACGCCGAGCTTGGAAGGCGGCTCCTTTGCGGCATTGGCCGAAACCGGAACCTTGGAGTCGAGAGAGATACGACCCGAGCTCAACGCTTCAAACGTAAGATAAAGCGTCATCATCTTGGTCAGCGAGGCCGGATAGCGCAGACCGTCGGGGTCTTCGCCATACAGAACCTTGCCCGTTTTCGCATCGATGACGATGCCGGCATACTTCGGTTCTGCCTGTGCGGTCTGAACGGATGTTGCGGCCATGAACGCCGCAGCAAGGGTCAACGCAACGAACCTGACGAAAGACTTCACACCCGCTTTGCGCACATGTGCTCCAGATAGAATTTTCAACACCGCTGAACTCTTCAATCGCATATTCATAATCCGCTCGGACACGCCCCGCCCGAACTCTATGGGTCGGAACTTTATCGAGATGGCGTTACCAAGTGGTTTATGAAGGGTATCCGGATTCCATAAAATGCGACTTTTCGAGCGCATTGCGGGACGGGGCTTCCCGCAGTATTCAGCCTTTATTGAGGCGGGCCTCGACATAAGTTTTCAGTGCCTGGTCGAGTTTTTGCCATTGCGGCAGGAGGCGTGCGGAAAAGCGGTAGAAGATGGTCAGGTCCTGACCGGCGCGAATATCCCGCTGGCAATCGTTTCCTGTTGATTCCTCGGGCTTTTGCGGCAAAAGGCAGCGCACCACGAAGTCGGTCTCGCTGTCACGCTTTCCAGTCAGAATGACTTCCTTGCCGTAACCGGAATCGGCTTTCAGGCGGTGCAGCATCAGGCCGTAACGCAGGGGCAGGGGCTCTCCTTCCGCCAGCCGCGCGTAGATCGGCAGGAAGCGGCCGGACATATCCTCCGACATGGTGCTGCGCGATATCTGTATGAAGATAAGGTCGGCCGTGCTGTCCGGATTATCAAAAACCTTGCGATTCGCTTCGCCATATCCGCCGAGATCCGGCCAGGTCAGATAAAGATCGACCCGGTCCGATTCGCCATCCTGGCGCTGCGCGGGCACGCGGATGGTGTTTTTGGCAAGCTGCAGCCTGTCATTGCCAATGGTAACGGTGACGGGATCGGTCGAGCTCGTGTGCCCGGCATTGAGGATCTGCTCGCCATACCAGCCCGCCGCAAACCACAGCGCCGCCAGAAGAACAAGGGACAGGGCTGCAAAAGCGGAGAGCACGAGGCGGAAACGGGAAGAGAAGAAGGGCGTTTCGTTCTGCATGGGCCCCTCAAGACGTCCACGGCGATAAAACTGTCCGGAAAGATCGACGCGACCGCAGCGGCAAACGCGCCTGCTGGCCGCAGAGGACATGGGATTCGGCCACTCTTTACTCTTAACGTCCGGCCCGAACCATTGAAATGCCCATTCGTCGCTGCTACCTGACCTTTGACAGTAAAAAGGACGGCAAATGGCAGCGCGCGACAGATATTCCCGGAAACTCGAATGTTCGAAGTGCGGCCACCAGGGTTTTGCCGAAGCCTCGGAACTGGATGACAAGCGTTTGCCGGATGTGGACTTCCGCATTGACGAGATGCCGAGGGGGTTTCGCGCCGAGCGTCCTTCCGGCAATCCTTCGGAATACATGATACGCTGCGCGCAATGCGGCAATATATTCCGCTTTCTGCAAAAGACCGCCTATGCACCGGGCGGCGAACCGCGTGCGAGAGCGCGCTGACACGCACTGAAAGAAGGGCAGGAGAAAGATGGCTGTCGACCAAGGCCCACCACCCCCGCCACGACCACCCCGCAAGAAAGCCATGTGGCCGTGGATCGTGCTGCTGGTTCTGACGCTGTGCGCAATCTATTCCTATAACCGGGCCACGGAAATCATCGCCGAGCTTTCCGATACGCTGCCGCCCGCCATCATCGACCTGTTCGAAGACCTGCTGCGCTATGACGGGCACCGTCCGGGCATTGACGTCTGAGGCATCTGGCGGGCTTGAAACACGCAAGCCCGAAATAAAAAAGCCCCGCGATAAGCGGGGCAAGGTTGATCGCTCGGGGAAAGTTGGGCAATGCCCGGGAGCGATGAATAATGAATAGCTCATTATGTCGTGGATGAGATAGGTCACATCCGTCCCAATCGGTACGCTTTGCTAAAAAACATGTCAGCACCCCCGACCCATCGGGCAGGGTAGGTTTGCGCGCCCGGCTATTTGCCGCTGAAAAGGGCGTTTTGCGGCGCTGCGCTGCGCAATTTCGTGCCACTATGATACAAAACTGTCTCACACCTTGATATATTAACTATCGCTTAATCAATGACTTGCGGAAGCAAGGCAGTAATGGCAATCTGCCGTCATGCAGCAAATTCAACCCCCACGTTTTGCAGTTGACCAGACGGCCCGGATCGCCGAATGCCGGGAAACGTTTATTGCTGCTGCGCGGGCCCTGATCGTCAATGCCGTGGCAAATGGCTGGCGGGAGGAAGAGGCGGCGCTGGCGCTAGCCGATGCTGCCGACGATTACGTTCTCTACCTTGCCTCGACACCCGTTTCGAACCGCAAGCCGGCCAATCAGAACAAGCTTCCCGCCTGAAAAACGCCTGGCAGATGCCGGCCCGTTTCCCTTGCATTGCAAAAATCCGACACCGTTTCCGGCATAAACCGTTGCAATGGCGACGGGATGGTCGCAGGTTTGCACGCGGCACCGGATTTGCCCGGTCGCCTCGAATTGCACACATTTGGACATATCATCACGCCCATGCGCAGACGAATGGACAAGTCGGGTTTGGTTTTTGTCGGGCTTCTGCTGGTACTGATCGCGATCGTGCTGAGCATCGCCTTCTTCGAAACCAGCCAGCAGATACCGGCCGTCCCCACGGGACAAGGCTCCCTCCTGCCACCGGGCACCACGCCGGGGCAATAAGCTCTCTGCAGATCACCGGTGGATTATGACGGGGCGGGGCGCATCATGGCGTTAGCGGGATTGACGGCTTTTTTCAAACCGCTATAAAGCCTCACCACTGCAGGGATGGGTGTCCGAGTGGTTTAAGGAACCGGTCTTGAAAACCGGCGTGCGTGAGAGCGTACCGTGGGTTCGAATCCCACCCCATCTGCCACATTTGTTTCCCATACGTTCCCTTTTGTTCCCGTTCGCCCTTGCGCGCCAACGCTCTTCCGGTTCATATATTCCCACTGGTTCCCATAACGTTCCGTACTATCCCGGTCAAAACCGGGTACGAAACCGGGTACAGGGCATTCAAAAACCGGGTACAAGGAAGTGGGCGTGCTTACCGACACGGCGATTCGAAAAGCGAAGGCTCAAGAGAAGCCTTACAAAATTGCAGACACCAATGGCCTGCACCTCCATGTCAGCAAAGCGGGTAACAAGACCTTCCGATATCGCTACGAATTTCTAGGCAAGGAAAAAACCCTCGTCATAGGCGATTATCCTGAGATGAGTTTGCTCGATGCGCGACGCGCTCGTGACGAAGCACGTCAGCTTTTGAAATCCGGCAAAGACCCATCCGCCCAAAAGAAGCTCGAGAAAGCGATTCAGCGATCCGATGCTGAGGCCACGTTCGCGGTCGTGGCAAAAGAGTGGTTTGAGTTGGCGAGCGTGGCCTGGTCGACAGCTCACGCGGATGAGGTCTGGCACACGCTTGAACGTGACGTGATACCGCACATCGGAGAGCTGCCGATCAAAGACATCGATGCTCCCATCGTTCTCGGTGTGTTAAGGCTGGTCGAAAAGCGCGGTGCGATTGAAACGGCGAAACGTCTCCGTCAGAGAATATCTGCAGTGTTCGTCTATGGGATTTCATCAGGCCGGGCGTCATCCGATCCTGCAGCCGTAGTGCAGGATGCATTGGCGCCGCTCGAGAAGGGTAGACACCCGGCGGTCACGACAGTTCCGGCGGTACAGAAAATCCTCAAAGACGTCTGTGCAACACCCGGCCGGCCATTCGTTAAACTTGGCATTCGTCTTCTCATTCTCACCTTTGTTCGGCCAGGAACATTGGCAGCAACGCCGTGGTCAGAGTGGGATGATCTTGACCCGGACAACCCCGTTTGGCGAGTTCCAGCGGCTCGAATGAAGCTCAAGAAGAGCAGAAAAGGCGACGAGAATTTCGACCACTTCGTTCCGCTGCCGCGTGAGGCGCTGGACATAATCGCTTTGCTGCGCCGGTTGACTGGACGAGGCAAGTATGTGTTCCCGAACACCAGGCGGCCAAGTGAGCCGATGTCAGCTAACGCGCTTGGCTATATGCTGAATAGGGCGGGATATTACGGCGATCACGTGCCGCACGGCTTCCGTGTTTCATTCTCGACGATCATGAATGAGCGTTTCCCGCTCGAGTATCGCACCATCGACCATATGCTCGCGCATACGCCGAAGGATAAGGTTGAGGGCACTTATAACCGCTCCCGGCATATAGACCGCCGTTGCGAACTGGCGCAGATCTATGCGGATCTAGTCTTGGATGGTGCCCCTTCGCTCGATGAATTCGTGAACGGACCTATCCGGATAAACAAAAAGGGGCCGAACCCGGCCCCTTCGAGGAAAAAGCGGATAGCGGCTTAATCGCCGCGAGACGCCAACTCGTCGAGACGGTCAAGCCTTTCTCGCATCTCATTGGTGAAACGCTTGACCATCGCCGGGTCAGCCTGGCGATGGTGATTTTCGGGGAGGGTGAGTGTATCGCCCGCCCATTTCGCTGCGTTCGTAGCGATGTAGGCGCACAATTGCGAGAAACGCGCTTCGGTGAACTTGCTCACGCTGCTTTCTCCAACTCATAGAGCGCATAAAACGGCATGTCGTTGCCGGAAGTAAAGTTTTCGCAACCACCGTCGTCGAAGTAATCGTCTGCATCTTTTCGGCAGGCTTCATGCCATGCGAAATTCTGGAAATGGCCGTCATAAGTAGAGCATTCTCTCACATACAGCGACCCAACCAAGACTTCATGGCAACACCAGATGCATCGGTGTGGGATGCGGGCCTTTGTAAGTTTTCGGCTAAGTAGGCTGTAACTCATTGGTCAGCCTCTCGAGCAACGATCATTTCGCGGGTTTCGAACATCGGATGCCCTAAGCGCGGCTGCCAGTTTCTCTCCCAATCCCTCAGATTGAAAATGTCGAACTGGATATCCCTACGGCAGTCGTCGCAATACCATTTGAATGAGCCATGGTTATACCAACGTGACGGGCCGCACTGACAAAGCGTACGGGCGCAGCTTCCGTTTTCTTCGCCTTTATCGGGCTTATCTGGCCCGTCATAATCTCCGTAGGCCATACTATTCCTCCCGAACCGGAACGGCGGCGCTGTCACGAAAGGACTGCCGGTACCCACAATCCCAGCCGTTGAGCCAGACGAGCTCCATCAAGGCCGAAACACCCCATTCCTTGGCTCTCTCACGCAGGTCTGCAGGCATCTGGCGATAGGCTTCCGAGACAATTGCCTGGCGCTCTGCAGCGATCTTTTCGGCGCGGAGCTGGGCCTGCGCAGCGTCGTCGGCGTCTTGGACCTCCATTAATTTCAACAAAATCGAATTCTCGTTGCGATCTCCCATTTACAATCCCTCTTTCACTTTCTGAAAAGCTGCCCGGATAAACCGAACTGCCATCCGTTTTTCGATTGGGCCATCAAGGCCGGTGTACGCGCTTCCCCACGTTTCGATGTCACGAGTGGCGACCTCAATCACCTCCTCGACAATCTTCGCCGCCTCTGCCTTTGCTCGGGCCTCGATGCGGTTTACCTGCACCTTCGTTACGAGGCCGACGACGCCGGTCATCTCAAATTGGAGGGGCTTGTAGGGGTGAGGGGTCTTTTTGAAATCGATAGAAGCGTGCTTGAGAAAGTTGCTCGCGAGGACGCGTGCGGCTTGGTCCTTGTAGAACCGTTCGGCACTAGCATCATCATAATCAGGCACGTCCAGCGCCACGCCCGCGATCTCGATGCGTTCGTCGGCAGCTTGCTTCCCGCAGCATTGGGGGCAAGGAAAGGTCTTGCGATCGATTACTGTCTCACTGCTCGAGGGAACACCGCTTTCGTTTACAAAAGTGCTGAGCGCTAGAGCGACCGGTACACATATGTATTTTGAGCCTTGGCATACGTCGCAGGTCAAAACTCAGCCCTCCTGCTTTGTGGGTGCGGCGGGGTTGGCTGACGCGAAAAACGCATCCCAAGCAAGCTGTTTGCGCTGCGTGTACGTCATCTTGACCACGCCGCCGACATAATGGCCGGCATCATCCCACCATTTCTCGAACTCGGACGGAAGGTCTCGCGCCACGTCCTGCACCTGTGCGGAGAGGGCGTTCTTTGCTAAATCCCAAACAACTGCATTACTTTCCGCAGGGTGGGCAACGATCCACTCCAAAGCCTTCACGGCTGGGGATGGCGCGGGAGGGGCCCCGCCCGCATTTGTCCCACCGTGCGAGAAACAGGGCGAAGCCATAAGATGGGGTTGAGGGTTGTAGGCCGGCGTCATCACAGTTCTTCCGTTGCCGTCTTGTCCGCACTTCGAGCAGTAGGCGATCGCATGGGTCAAGGGTCTAGCTGGATCGACCATCGCGAACCAATCGTGGTCACATGGCGGTTGCGCCGCAGATGCAAGGATGTACTCAACGCCTTCATCGCCCCATTGGTTGTCAGAGCACCAGCAGCGGTCTGGTGCGCCCTTTGGCTCGAGCCAAATGCGGGGGTGTTCCGTGTCAGTTGGCTTCATTGGTATTCTCCTGCTGGCTAGCGATATATGGCTGCGTGATAGCCTCAACTTGCGAGATGTGCTGACGAAGTTCGTTCAGCCACTCCTTTTGATTTTCGCCTCCGCGCCAGTTGATACATCCCGCCCAAGAGGCCAGCTCACGCGATGCTTCTGCGCAGGAGCGAAGGGATTGCACGGTCGACGATATTTCCGCCGGAAGTTGCTGCATGAATTCCATGGTGCACTTCTGCGAGATGAACGCACCAGTCCCGAGAGCGTCAGCGCATTTGCTAATTATCGCCCGCAGTTCGTCGTTTTCGCGGAAAACAGTCGCGCTGTCCGCGACGGCGCGCTCGTACCCATGCTCCTCTGCTGCGCGGAGCTGCTCGCCATGTCGAGACTGCTGCGCATAATAGGCCTTGGCGGCTTCCGTGCTCTCGTTGTGGATCGCGGCCCATGCGTCCTGCAGCTCGGTTTCGGCGCGATGGAGCGCGACGAGCAGGCTTTTCTCTGCGCCGAGTTTGATCTTGCAGGCAGGGTCGCTGCACTGATCCATACCGAAGTGAAGGCGGGCATCCTGCTCGGTCGTGAAAACCTCGTCGCAATGGAAACAGCGCCATCCAGTGGGGCGACTGAATTTCGCCAAACCCTCTCTGACAAGCACCTGCCAGGCGGCTTTGATCTGCCCCTGCACCTCGAGGTCGATACCCCGCAGCTCTTCGCCGTCATCGAACTTGGCAATGAAGTGTTCCGATCCGTGGGTGTCGAACAGCCACTTGATGACTGCACGACCACGGATGTCCGTGAAAATGGCCTCTACGATATCGAGCGCTGCCGAATCCTTGTCGCTCATGCCTTGTCCCTTTCGCGGTAGCGAGCGAGCAGCTTCTTGCCGGCCTCTTCGTCGATGTTGTCGAGCTGGCGCAGCGCCCAATTGAGCCCTTCGGCGAAACCGCTGCGGCTGCCTTTGTGGTACTCGTCGATGTTGCGCTGGACAGCCTTACGCTCCCGATCCTCGACGATCGTTGTAACGGTGACAGGGAACGCGCCGCGGGAATGCGGCTCTGCACTTTGATAGACGCTGTGCCCCGGCTCTCCGGACAACGGTACGGCTCGCCACCACTCATGGCGGACAACATCGGTGCTGCCGGGAAGACGCCGTTCCCAGCTCACGTAACGTTTGTCGTAGTAGTAGTCCGCGCCAGTATGCTGATTGACGGCTTCCGCGAAGGCGTGGCGCTCATGGTGTCCCTTCGCCCAATATCCCATCAGGCTACCGCCGTCCGACCCAGCTTCTCGCAGATCGATAATATCGATCTCTGGTGGGCGACGTCCGATAAAGGCCGTAATATGATCTGCCGCAGTTCGTATAGCCTCTTGGCAGGAGGGCTGAATGTCCGAGATACCGGCCAGGCTGCCATCACTTTCTAGGGTGATTACCTGTTCCCCGTCGACGCGGACCTCAATGGCCCAATGTTGATTTTCCTCAGCCAAGGCCGTTCTCCTTCATATAATCCTCGAGGCCGACTGGCTGCTCTGAGGCGGTAAAATAGTGGGTGATTGACGAGATGAGCTTGTCCCACGACTGCCTGTAGAAGCGGTCGATGGTTTGCCATTGCTCGAGCCGATCTGGCTGCGCGGGCTTTTGCTTGTCGAAGATGCGGTCGAGCTTCCGGCTTCGTTTTTTCAACGAATTCCAACGGGCTCGATATCGAGCGGGAATTGCCTTCCAGCATTTGCCGCAGATGATCCACGTCGAGCCCGGGTGTTTTTCCTGGGCGGCGGTGCGGCGGCAGGTGGGGTTGATGCAGGCGATTCGGTCAGTCATGGGCGGCAGCCTCCCAAAACCCTTTACCCGCCCGAATGAACGGACCGCGCTGCAACTCCTGCCGGATCTTTGCCTCTACGTTCCGGTTGCTGCGCGCCTTTGGGTGCCTAACAAGCGCCCTGTAGATTTCCGCAAGAGCGACCGGCCCGCGCTTCTCGGCCATGAACGCCGCCAACACCTCCCGCCATGTCTGCGCCACGCTGGCACCGGTCCAGAACCGAGGAAGGAGGAGGGGCACGAATTGGCCATCAATGCCACAATCGCCGAGCTGGACTGCGTTATCGAGACCGTAGGCACAAAGAACTGACGGCGCGCCGCTGTTTTTCGTCGCACGCCTCCCGTCAACCAGATGGAAATTGATGCGCCCGCGAAGGAACAGCAGCGCGGCTGCTCGCTCCCACACGAAACGGAAGAACGCATCGGTTTCGGTGCGAGCGAAGATTAACGCCACGCCGTCATCGTGATGAGCGAGACGGCCCAGCCACAGTCCAATAACGGAAGTGGAGTATGGCGGGTTCAGCCAAACCCGTCCGCTCCAAGGCTTCGTGAGCCCGTTATCCTCGACCGTGAGATGCCGTTTTGCAGTGGGCCAAGGCCTCACAACGGGCGAGCATGGGTCGAGGTCGAACGACGATGAACCACCAAGCGCGTCAATGATGCTCGGCGGCGTTAGCCATTCATCTGTTCGGGCGCGAGTGCTGTGGTGGCCACCGATGCCTGCGAAAAGTGGAGCAGTTTCGCTCATGCTGCGAACACCTCTGGAAACTGCAGGTATTCGGTGCCGTAGATCTCTCGGCCGGCGGCTTTCTTGCCGACGCGAACCATCACCACGGTGCCGAGATTGGTCATTGAGAACGCATTGTTCTCGCGTCGCAGGTTCATCATCGGGTAGGGCGCCATTGGCTTGACGCTGGGAAGTTTGCGCGCCACGTCATGAGGCACCCATTCGCCCCACTGTTTGAACAGGAACGGTACCGGCTTGCGCGGATGGCGGCGCATCGTGCAGGCGTTCTTGATCTCGTCTAGCCAGTCAGGATGCATCGGGCGGGCGTCCTTGCCGCTCTCGCCTCCAACTATCACCCAATCGATATGGTCCAGCCATTCAGCCTTGAGACGGGTGAGGCCGAGAAGCGGCTCCATGCTCAAACCGATCCACGGCAGGCCGAGACGCTGCTTGAGATCGATAAGGCGCGGGATATCCCGGTCTGCCTCGCGCTGGTTCGTGATGGAGAACATCAGTCCGATGTGGCGGGGCCAACGGTCCAGCCAGGTCTCAGGCACCATTTTGGCGACGTTCGCGCCGCGCTTTGTCAGGAAGATGATCTGCAGACTGGTCGCCCAGGCAGCCGCCTTGAAGAGTTCATGCCTCCATGTGTCTGCCACCTCGTTGTCGAAGGTGTCGGACATCGACTGCATGAACACGCGCATCAACCGGCCGTGCTCTGAGAAGAATGTGCGAGCGGATTTGTTATTCAGTCGGCGGATCAGAGAGGGAGCGCCTGCGATCCTGCGGCGAGGGGCATTTGGTCCCCATTCGCCGTTGCCACGAAAGGCGTTCCATGTCTCGGCGTAGCAATGATCGCACCCGGGCGAGACTTTGGTGCAGCCCCACCAGAAATTCACGGTGGCGTCGCACCACTCGATAGCGGAGGTTTCAGCCATGGACTGCCACCTTCCGCTGATGCGATTTCCATTTCAGATATTCGATGAAGGACATGCTGCCGTCGTAGTCGAGCCACGCCTGATAGCGCTGCTGCCCCCGTGTCAGCTTAGGAGGGGCTGGACTATGTTCCTTCACTGCGCGCTTACCGTCTTCTGTTACCCAGAAAGCGTCATCCCCGCCTGCGAGAGGATGGTTTTTACGAATCCCCATGTACCCAGCATCGACAAGCGCCAAGCAGTCAGCGTGATTTTTGCTGCCTTCACCTGTTACGAAGTGGTTGCGATAGGGTGTGCCGCGCCCGTATTCGTCGAGGCCAAGGGAGTGTTGAAGGATATTCAGTAAGGACGCCTTCATCGCGAATACCTCTTCTCGACAGAGGCGTGGTCGACGTCGGTCAATGCTGCCAAGGCGACCGTTAGAAGACGGAAGGATTCGGTGCCAAAACCTATCTGGTAATAGAGTCTGTCGTCGCGCTGTGAACGATTTAGCAAATAGCTGATTGCTTCGATCGAGTGCTTGATTTTCGCCTCGTCAGGAACGGCTTCTAGAGCTTTCTCAATCTCGGTGCCGTTCTTGGCCGATCGCACGATCTGCATCATGTCCAAGCATTTGCGGGCATAGGCGATGTCGTCGAATTCACTGTTTTCGCCGTGATAGGCCGCGTGTGTCCCGGCCATGACGCCGAGTGCCGCGGTGAGGGCAGCCAGCCCAATATGGTGAGCCTTCTCGGGCGTATCGACGAGTTGCATCACGGAATTGACGGCATCCCCGACGCGCTTCGTGGTCAACGAAACGAGATCCCTGTCCACCTCAGTGAAGGATTTGATGATAAAATCACGGTTGACCGGTTCAGTCATTGTTCGTCCTCGAGTGCAGAGAAAATGGCAGGGGCGCAGGCAGCACCCACAGGTGATACATGTCGGCGTCGTCGACGATTTCGGCTTGCGGCGGGTAGACTTCGACCGCGGTCGCCTCTGGACCTGCAATCTCGTTCTTGATGCGCTGCATCTCCGGCCACGTCGGGCGAACGCCGGAAAGCGAAGTGATAGCCAGGTGGCGCGTGCCATCGGGCAAAGTGCGATCAAGCACGCTGAACACGTTGTTCCGGTGAGCTATGAGTATGTCGGCGGTCCAGCCGTGGGTGTGGACGCTGCCGCGGGGGAACCTGAGCGTTTCCCACTTGCTCCATTTCCCGGCGCGGCGGGCGATACCCTCATCGCGAAGGATCAACCGGCGATTCCGGCGGGGCATGTCGTCGAAGGTGGAATAGCTCATGCTGCCACCTTGTCGACATTCGCGTTGATCGTGACGAAGGTGTACGCCACCACCCATGGGTTGGCGTCCCATGCGCCCTTGCCATTCACACGGTCCCAGAGGCTAGCGAACATTCGTTTCGGGCCACCGGGCCAATAGAAGCCGTCGATGTCCACATCGCGTCCGGCAACAGGAGCAATCGTCTGCTCAACGCCCTCCGCGATGGCATCATCGTCGCTGATATCCTGTAGACGCTCGATCCTTACGTCTTTCACGAGCAGGGTAATGCGTGACGCCCAGCGGGGCATAAAAATTGAAGGGCGCCATGGGTAGCCGCGGGCTTCGGCATCCAGATCAGCGCAAGGATCTGTCGCGGCATATCTAACGTCGCAAGCGCTGCTCTTCGTCGGCAAATAATCGCCGAACGACAACCCTTGCCACGTCTCGCGCACCCAAAGCTGGTCGCCGATACCGATGCGAACCTTCACCGTCTTAGGCTCGCCAGGCGGATAGTCGCTTTTTCCGAATACGGCACGCGTCTCTCCGACGCCTACGAAGCCGTGGAACTTATCCGAGTTTGCAGGCTGAGGGTTTAGCACCCGGCGCGTCTGTGTCTTGCGACCGGCCAATAGAGCGCGGACCATCTCGCCGCTGAATAAGATCGGGCGATCACTCATATACTTCCACCATCTTGTCGTCAGGGCTGCCGCCGGCGGCGATGTGAGCATCGAACGCAGCGCGAAGATCTTCGGGGCTCGATGGCTTCTCGTTGATAAGGTCGACGAACAGCTCAGGCTCGTTAAGCATCGACTGGAATGTCGGGGCGCACTCGTAGCAAAGAGGAGTGGCGCCAGCGTGGAATTGATCGCCAGGGAAAATTGGCGTGTCACAGGCAGTGCACAAAAAGGCATCGCCATTCACGCACTCGTCGACGACTTTCTGAAACGCAGTCTGAGCCTCGAGCCATTCCTGTTCGGTATGTGCGAGGAGCTGGTACCGCTGCTTGTCCAGCAGCTCGACGCGCTCATTTGCTTCGGCCCAGCGCTTGCGGAGATCTTCGTTCGTCATGCAGCACCTCCCTCCGCCTCTTGGGCAAGGCTGGCGAGCAGTGCCTCTCCCTCTGGAAGCTGACTGACCTCAATAGCTGTTTCGACGATTCCGGAGCGGAGGGCGCGGCAAAAAGCGAGATGGAATGCGTTGCACGTCATTGCGCCCCGCTGCATCTCCTCGAAATAGACTTTCTTCGCGATGTCAGATGCCTCGACAATCTTCTGACGGTGCCGCTTGATTGGGTCTCGACCGGTGACGCGATGGCTCATGCCGCACCGCCTTCCGCTGGTGCAGCATCGTCAATGGTGCCGATGATCGGGATGGCGTCTTCGAAATTGATGATGTGACCGCCATCACCATGCGTCCACGCGTCGTCCTGGACGATCAGCCACCCGTACTTCTCTTCAATCGCAAAGATCTTCGCTTTTGCGTAGCGCACGGTACTAACCAATGCGCCCACCTCAAACGGCACCTTCACGTCATGCGCCTTCACCCAATCAATGCACGCTTTCCGGTGCGCAGCATCGAGAGACAAACCATCAAGTATTTCGACGAGCCGAGCATCTGGTGCCCAACCGTGGCGGCGCGCGAGGTTCTGAGCATATTCATAGCCGTTCGTATCGAGGCACCTCAGAAGCGCCTCGCGAACGCGGCTTTCTTCGAATTGCGCGTTGTCCTGCAGCCATTCACAGACGTCTTCTAGAATGCCGTCTACCGCCGTCTCACGAACTGCATCGTCGTAGTAGCGCGGACGCGGGGGTATTGTGGGGGAAGTAGCTGTATTCGTCATTTCAAACTCCATGACCTGTTCGGGAAACCCCGCCCGAAGGCAGGCGGGGAAACCGGAGCGGGTCAGCGCTTGTTGAGATGCAGAGCGAGACGCAGGAGAAGAAGGACGAAGAAGCCAAGCACTGCGTCGATGATCCAACCTGTGAAAATCGACAGAACAACCAAGGCTGTTGCGGTCGTGAGAATGATCCCCGACGTCCGCTCTTTCGCCCACGCCTTTGCCCGGGCGATCAATTGCCGTACTCCGCTTTGACGGCCTGCGCTGCGCGAGCTGCTGCCTGGACAAAGGTTGTCAGGGTCTTGCTATCGATGCGGTCAGTGTTGACGAAGATGGCAGCGGGCCAAGAGATCGTGCTGCGCGACGAGAACCAGCCGCTCTGCAGGGAACGCGGGTAGGTACCTTTTGGGATATCTCGATATTCATAGAGCGGATCGCCCTTGATATCGGTGGCATCGTCGAAGTCGCGATCCTTTGCACCGGCCAACAGCACGGTGTCGCCATAGATCTGGTCGGCTTCATTGACGGTGCCGTTTTTCAGTCCGGCCGGCACGAGCATGCACGTTGTTTCGCCGCTCGAGACTGCAGACAGGGCGAGGGTGCTGCCTTCATTGCGAACCGGAACCTTCCCGTAGGATTCGTCTTCGGCAATGATGTTCTGCCAGATCAGCCAGGCACCGCTGCCGGGTTCGCCGATCGCAACGGAATACTTGGCTGGATCATCTGGCAGGTCAGAGAGATCATCTACGCCGGATTTTTTGCCGCACAGGACATGCAGGTATTCCCGGTGCAGAGTTGCCACCTGCCGCAGCTTCTTCACCTTGGCCGGTGACGAACGACTAACATAGACCGGGCCGTCAGGCTGGCCGATCATAGCGTCGCACGCTTCGGGGTTAGATGGGTCGAGATCGAGGACGCGCTCGAGGTTGTCAATCGTGCCTTCGGTCGGCACGTTGACGACGGTGAGCGATTTGCCCGCCATCTTCACCACGGCATCGCCAGCGGCGAAGTAGTTGCCGCTCTCAGCACCGGTGCAAAGCCGGATAGATGCGGCCTTGGCGTTG
Organism: Agrobacterium tumefaciens; assembly: GCA_025559845.1. Lineage (NCBI taxonomy): Bacteria > Pseudomonadati > Pseudomonadota > Alphaproteobacteria > Hyphomicrobiales > Rhizobiaceae > Agrobacterium > Agrobacterium tumefaciens. The sequence goes on along the minus strand of CP048469.1, from coordinate 1,270,504 downwards.
CTGGCTTGGCATGCCACGACGAATAGCGCCGCGAACATCAAAACAATCAATGGCTTCATAAGAAGTCCTCAAGTTGGAGATTAATTATTCGGCGCTGCGGTGCGCAGCGACCAGTTCGATCACGCCAAGAAGCTTGCGGCGGGCTTCGCTATCGCCGATCTTCATCCAGAGGCGGGCCAATCGCAGCCCGTCTGCGCGCTGCATGAACGTCAGCAAATCATCCTGATCGACGTTGCTGGAAACACCGTGCGACGGCACTCCATCAAAGAAGAATGCAGGGTTGGTCCCAAGTGCATCGGAGATCTGCTGCAAGCGCCCAGCTCCGATCCGGTTCATGCCCTTCTCGTATTTCTGGATCTGCTGGAACGTCACGCCGATGGCCGCACCAAGCTTCTCCTGGCTAATAGACAGGGAGTTGCGGCGGGCGCGTACCTTTGACCCGACGAATACGTCGACCGGGTTTGGCTTCTTTGCGTGCTGTGCTTTATCGAGCATTTCATTCTCCATTGGTGAGGCCCATGCGGGCGCTGTGGTGGCGATCGTATTCATCGGCTTGGCGCAGCATGGCGTTGCGCGTCGCCTCGATGTGGGTGAGGTGGGAACGGCCATGGAAAGACCGGTGCGCCCTGCCGATGAGCCAGCCGCCGCCGAATACGGCGATGGGAAAGGCGAGGCAGAAAAGCGCGGTGAGGGCTGGATCAGGCTGCACGCTCAAACTCCGGATATTGGATTTCCGGATGTTTCATCTTGCGGATGCTGCGCTTGTCGATGAGCTGCATGATGTGCATCACCGGGCCACGGCGATGCTGCTGGTGGAACCGGAACCAAGCAAAATTGTCTTTGCTGTCGTGTTCCGTCTCAGTGAACCAGCGCACACGCCCGATCGGCACGATGTCGGTGCACATCGGCATGAACTTCGCGCTCTGCAAGTTGAATGCGAAATCTGCCTCGAGAAGAAGCCAGGTCGGCGCGATCTTCATGAACCGTACCAGCATCGCCTCGAGGATTTCCCAAGTGTACGGTGGGTTCGTGATGATGGTGTCTGCCTTGGCAAGAGCGAGCCAAGGATCAGTCAGGGCGTCAACGCCGTCCTGAATGTCGCCGCTGTGGACGCAGGACAGGTCAAAGCTCTCAAGCCAGCGGATCAGCCGGCCATCAGCTCTGCAGGGCTCTGCAAACGTCTCAACTCCCTCCAAGAAGGGACGGAGCGGCAAAGCCGCCTCATAGGGCGTCAGATACATGTCGTGCTTGTTGCGGGGGAAGTTGGAATGCTTACTCACGTCAGTTCGCCCTCTCACCGTAGAGAGGGGCGACGATGGCGCCGATGACGTGATCTACGTCGACTGTGCTGAAAGCGTTGGCGTAGAGGTAAATCAACGACATCGCCTCAGCGAGGCCCGGGGTCGAATAGCCAACGGCAGCGCCGAGCCACCGCGGGGCCGCGCCCGGGTACAGATAGCTCAACGCCGTGTAAGCGATGAGCTGCTGCGTGACAGGTGATGTGGAACGATCCGACGCGGCGTAGAGCGCGATATGAGTGGCTTCTGGAAACTTCGGCAGCTCGCTCATGCCGCTTTCCCGAAAACGGCCTGCATCATGTCGATGCGGTTCTGCAGCAACAGGGTGTCGATCATATCCTGATCAAACGAACGGGTAGGCGCGCACTCCTGCCAGAGAATGACGTTCGCCTCCGGATCGCCCTCAGCCGCGGCGGTGCGCAGCTCGAAGCAATCCATAACATCGGGCTCGACGCGGCCATTCGTGGTACGGCCATCGTCGCAGATCATGGGGCTGTTGCAGGAGGAGCAGCAGTCAGGGAAGATGTTGAGGCGTTCGACGTTGCCGCAGCCGGTGCAGGTCCAGAATTTCATGATCGGCACCTCAACGGTTCAGAGTTGAGTGGCACGTCGAGACCGACGCGGTGCAACGGCTCATGCCGTCATCGACATTGAAAATCAGGGCAAGCGATATCGCTCCCGCCAAAGCAAGCAGGGTCCGCATTCGTCTCTCTCCATCGGTAAAATCCGGTTGCGGCGAAGCAACCGTCGATGGAAAGACAATTGCACGCTATAGCGTGCTAGTCAACAGAAAATACACGCCTTAGCGTGCATCATTTTTGGGCGGAGTAAACCCCACCCGAATCGTGCGTTTGGACGCTCACGATTTCTTTTGCTTAAGGACTTCGGCAACGCTGAAAGCGCCTTTAGCACCCGCCTCATTTGAGTGAAACATCACTACTGTAACGCCGATTTGCGCGGTTGGAGCGTGCATCGGAGTGTAGGTCGTCGAGCCCGAATAAAAACCGCTGTTGTACGAGCCGTATGACTGAGACTGCATCCCCACCATCTGCGAGCCCCGGGCCGTTGTCGCATCAGTTAAGCGAAAATGGGTATATCCGCGACTTTTGGTGGCTTCCGCAGCTTTTACCAGAGTGGTTTGCCCTGCCGTAGAAGTGAAGAGTAATCCGCTTGCCTGCGTGTCAAGCCGCACCATATTCGGTGCCAGCGGCATCTCGCTTGTGGTGGCGCAAGCGCAGGCGGTAGCAGCTACAAAAATCATAGCAAAACAATTAAGTGGCTTCATAGTATTCCCCCATAACTAAAAGATATTACACAACCAAACTATGCCCTTATGCTACTTTAGGGCGCTGTGAATAATTAACTAATCATTTAGATTTGATGCAATCACGCTTGCCTTAGTTCTTATTTTGTTCCACTTTTCCGGCCTGGGAAAGGGTCGTAAAATTGAAAGATTTTCTTGCGCTGCTGGATATTTGGGTAAAGCTCACTCCTGAGAGCCGCCGGGAGGCGTTGGAGTACCTTGCCGCTCTAAAAGAGTCTGAAAAAAAGCCAGAGCTGCGCGCTTCTGAGCAGGATCGAGGCCAGCGGAAAGCCTTATAAATTCCAGATCCTCGTCCACCAACTTTTGGCCGGTCAGAATTTCGAAGGCTTTAGCCTCCCCAAGAACATCTAAAAGCGCCATCAGCTTGTCGACTGTTGGACGCTTGCCCCCGCTGATCATCTGCTGGACGTAATTCGGGCCACACTTAGCCTCAAGGCTTATCGCTCGCTCTGAGCGCCCATCCCCTTTGATCGCCTCAACTAAACGGTCGTACCAGCCCTTTTCCATATCTCCGTTCTTAGCACGCCAGTAAAAAATGTGTTGCACGTTATGGCGTGCATTGACTTGCACGCTATCGCGTGTATCTAGTTTCGTATGCAAACCGAACTCCTCAAAGAAATTGAACGTTGCTTGCCGAAATCTGGTGTTGGACCTCACCGGTTTGGCATCCTCGCTGCTGGCAACGGCAGGCTCGTGGAGCGCCTGCGAAATGGCGGACGTGTTTGGCCAGATACAGAAGACAAGGTTCGCGATTTTATCCGCAAGCTCGACGAAGAGCCGCCCGAGGGAGCCGATGCCGCATGACGTCGCTCAAGCCGGTTGAAACCATTCATTTCAGCAAACATCAGGGGGCACATTTGAACATTCTCCAATTTCCTACCCCAGCAGCATCTCACGTCCCCGAGAGCTGCAACACCGAAGCGGCAGGTATTGCGTCCGCTTCGGTGCCCCATTCCCAGCATTCCGCTCCCCTGCGGTTTGCGTGGCTGGCCATGATCGCGTCTACTGTCCGCAAAACCCTTCGCCTGATTGCCCAGCCATCGCATCCCTCTGCTTCTTCCGTTCGCACCGGTCGAAGCCCTTTCGGTTTCTCCGAAGAGGATCACCAACGTTTTGACAATGCCACGTCACGACGTACCGTTTCCGCAGGGAAGATCCCGCAAAGTTGCGGGACTGGCTCATCACCTCTGTTTGACGTGACGGGCCTGATTGACTGGCTGCGCAAGAAATACCCGCGATCCACGACGTTCCACGTCGAAGCCAAAACGGGAATTCCAGCCGCCAGCGTAGAGAACTGGCTGCACCGGCGCTCTCAGCCGTCGGTGCAGCATTTCTCAATCCTTATCGCCGTGTTCGGTCCCAGCCTTCTCGCTGCTTCCTTTCCGAAGCCGCCGATGTGGGTGTCGGAAGCCGTCCAGGCGCAGCGCCGGCGCGAGATCGACGCTCAGATCGAAATGCTGCAGCGAGAACGCGACAATTTCAGCGAGGTGGCGTGAGTGAACGGACTTCGCCGCACCTCAGTGGAAAACGCCGCTCACGCAGCAGAAGAAGCCCACATTCAGCAGCAGATGCAGGAAGCCCGCCAAAATAAGCTGGTCCTGCGGATGATCCTGCAGCACCTCGACAAGATGGCGCGTAGCAAAATCTGGTGGTTGGGCCGTTTCGGCTCAGGGAAGGGCGCTCGTCCTGCTCATGAGATCGAGACGCAGCGCGGCCATCTCGAAGCTTTGGTGCAGGCCCGCGACCTCCTGAAAAGCGGGAGCGGCAATGCAACCGAACGCGGCGGATGATCCTGAACGGGTGAGTTATCACGCCGTAGCGCGTTACGTGCAGCGCATCCTGCACATCGATACCATGGAAGAATTTGAGAGTGAAAAGGCGAGGGCGCATGCGCTCTGCGCCGCTGCAGGCATGTCGATCGTCGATATCCGCGCCTTGATCTGGACGAAGGGGCTCCAAACAGCCGCGAAGTTCGGTGTGACGTCTTTCGACAATCGCGTGTTTGCGGCCCGAATTGCCCAGCCTGCCGGGGTCGTTGTGACGATCTGGAACCCCCGGCATCGCGACACGGCGAAACTCAAAATGCTGTCCGACAACGAACTGAAACTCAAAGCCTGCCGGCTCAATCGGCGGGCCAAAGCGCGGCGCGTGACGCTGCAGAGCCTAGAAGGGACTGACGGGTGACGATTTCTGGTGAACTTGCACAGGGTAACATGAAGGGCGCGGCGCGAGCTGTGACCAATGCGGCGATCGGCAGGGCACATAACCCTCCGCAGACCGGACAGAAAGAAGCTTTCAGCCGAGAAGAGACCGGAGAAAGCGCCGTTGAGGGCGTTGCCGCGGCCGAGCTGCGCCAGTTCATCGAACGCGTCGAGCGTCTCGAGGAAGAGAAGGCAGCGATCCAGGCTGACATCAAGGACGTGATGGGCGAGGCAAAGGGGCGCGGTTACGACACCAAGGCGATCCGCACCCTAATCCGTCTTCGCAAGAAAGACGCCAACGAGCGTATCGAGGAGGAGACCATCCTCCAGACGTACATGGCCGCTCTTGGAATGGAGTGAGCCATGACGAAACATTGGAAAGGCTTGAGCGCCGACGAGCGCACCGCAGCTATCATCAAAATCCACCCCACCACGACCGGTACCGGCGCTGCGATCGCTGCCGCGCTGTCGGGGAAGTTCCGGGTCACGATTTCACGCAACGCCGTCATCTCGCACTATAACCGTCACGCTGCAAAGCTCGTCGACGTGCCGCTCACTGGCAAAGCGCCGGCTATCTCAGAGAAGGTCGAGAAGGCCCGCGAGGTTGCCAAGGCGAGGGTGAAAAAGCCATCCGGCGTGCTGCTGAGAACCGGGGGGCATTTCGCCCAGCCGCACAAGATTGCTCCGGCCCCGGTAAAACCAGTCGTCGTCCAGCCCGCTGCGCCACTCGTTGTGCCCGAGCCATTGAACCTCAAACTATTCGAGCTGGGGAGTAATCAGTGCAAGTGGCCGGTTTCGGGAGAGCGCGAACACACGCTGTTCTGCGGCGCGGTAACGCGTGATCAGAAATCCTACTGCGATTGCCATCACAAGATGTCTGTCGGCCTTGGTTCTCAGGCGGAGCGGAATGCTGTGCCTCGGAGGATCGCGGCATGAACCTACGCACCCTCAAGAAGTTATCGAAGCGGGCGGCGGCGCTCCTGCCGCTGCTGGGAGATAAGCGCCAACAGTTTCCATCCGAACGAGGCGACAACTACCACGGCAACCTGATAACCGCTCGAAAACATTGGGATCGGCGGCGTTGCCACCCAAAGTGTGAACCCCGAAGCGATTACCTTACCAAGCGTGGCGCGGAAATCCTTCATTGGACGAAGGCTGGTGCGCCCGTCCTTATCAAGCCCCCAATCCACCCCCGCAAGGGTACCGTGATGGTTGGCGCCGTATCTGGATACTACGAACCAGAATGGGACGAGGAAAGTGCGTGGTCTGCACTGGATAATCTCGTGCGGGATCACTTCACTGACTGGGAAAGGATACAGCAGGAGAACGTCGCCCTGGGCAGTGCGCTTACTCGCGACCTCTCCACTCCGTCCAAAATCCTCTCAGCCGCCCGCGACATGATCGCGGAGTTAGGTAGGGCGGCATGATTATTTGGAAAGATGAAGGCAATCGCCTGTTGGCCCGGTGCGGCGACACGGCTGTTGGCGCGGTATTCCGTCCGTTGTCGGCGAAGTATTTCCGGTACCGTGTCTGGGTAGGCCCGACAAAGAACGCCGCCAATGGCAGCGAGTCGACGGTCGAAAAGGCCCAGAAAGTCGTAGAGCATCGCTTCGATGAGTTCCTTGCGGCGACGAGGCTGCAGCCCGTTCCTGTTCCACCCGATGACATGCCGCTCATCGAGATCCTAGCGAAGGCATCATCTGCAGAGCGCCGCGACTGGCTGTTGAAGTGCCCCTTGGCATTGCTTCTGCGCGTCCAGCATCAGGCGAAAGAGGTTTTCACCGCCCATGGTGAGGAATGGGGCGTCGATTACATCGCTGCGCACGTTGCCCACCTCCACATGACGCGGGGAGCTGGTGCCACGTGACACGCCTCCCAGCCTCAACCTACCGCAAAAACACGAAAGCGAAGAAGCGCACCACGATGGCGCGCCGAAACGCCAAGCGCGACGCTGCCGAGCCCGAAATCGTGAAGACGCTCGAGGCGTTCGGCATGAGCGTCTTCCTCCTGCACGAGCCGACCGACGCGATTGTCGGGTATCGGGGCGTTACCCATGTCGTCGAGTTCAAATCCGGTCACAAAGGTTACGGCGCAGCGCTCAACGACAACCAACAAGCTTTCGCCGATGCTTGGCGCGGTTCGTCTGTCGTCACGCTCCATAGCGTTGCTGAGGCTGTTTCGTGGGCCCAACAGGTCAGCAGGGGGCAGAGATGACGCGCTCCCTCGACGAACAGGAAATCCGCGATGTCGTCGTCGCCCGCCTTCGCGAGCTGCTGCCAGACGCCCGTATCGTTCACGAACTTAACGTTGCGGGGCAGGGGTCGAACCGTATCGACGTTGCCGCTGTGACCAAAGAGCACATCGTTGGTGTTGAGATCAAATCCCGGAAGGACGTTCTCAAGCGCCTCGACGAGCAGTGGAAGGCGTTCAACGACGTGTGCCACTTCGTCGCCGTCGCGGCCCACGAGAAGCATTTCGCAGATTTCCGAGAACCATATTGGGATAGTGACCACACGCCCGAGCGGCATCTGAACCATCCCTTGTTTTTCGGCAAGCGATTCAGCCGTCGCAAGAACATTTGGCGCTACCCCAAACCCGAGATGAGCGATTGGAATTATGGTCGCCACGGCGACGCGTGGGACTTTGATCGTCGCAAAGACCTATCTCGAATCCCCCGGGCAACATCGATGCTCGACATGCTGTGGGCGGAAGAGCTGAGAGCTGAATGCAACAGGCACCGCGTCGCCTGCTCATCCCGTTCAACCCGTCCTGACATGATCCGCGACCTAGCCTGGCATCTCACCGGCAAGGAAGTCACCCACGCCGTATGCCGTCAGCTTCGCCAGCGAGCGTTCGCCGAGGCCGACGTGCCGTTCTATGCCGACCAGCCTCCCGCCTCGCCACAGCCGCCGCAGGAGGCGCTTTCTCTGCCATTCGAAGGGACGCCAGCATGAGCCGCCGTACCATGCCCTATCACCGCCGGTACCAAGGCGACGCCCTGCAGGGCTACCGCAAGCTCACGCTCGAGCAGCGTGGCGCGTACACGACGATCCTTGACCTGATTTACGACGAGGGCGGACCGATCGAGCGCAACGAACGGTGGCTTGCCGGTGAGCTGAATTGCTCCCTCAGAAAGGTGAAAGCACTCCTCGAGGAGCTGATCGAACTGCGCAAAATCTACATCACGAGGGACAAGAAAATCAGCAATCACCGTGCCGAAGTTGAAATAGGAAACGCGCTGAATATCTCGCGAAAACGAGCTGAAAACGGATCGAAACGAAAAGATAATTCTAACGAAAAACTGGAAAAGAGAAATAAAATCAATGATCCGGTTCAGCAATTGCTCGACAATTGCGTTGTAATACCAGTACCAGTACCAGATATAAATAATAATAACGCTTCGGTATCTGTGGAAACGCAGTCGCCGGAGGAGGTGGTTGAACGGTTTGTTTCAGCCGATCCACCAGCGGTTATTCCTGTCCCCAATCGTCTCATCGAAAGCCTCGACCGTAGAACCGGATCGGGGGCAGCAGCCGCGCTTGCCGCTCGTCGATCGAGGCAGGGAGGTGGCAGGTGGTAAGCCGTACTCCTCGCAAGGCTGTGAAGGGTGGCGTTGCCGCTCCCAAGGCCAAGAAACCGCGCAAGAAGGCGACACAGCAGACCGTTGCCGCTGAGCCTCGCAACGGTGCCATCTGGGATGATCGTTTCGTCGGTATCGCCACGAAGCTGGTAGACCGTGGCGCCACCGATGAGGACATCGCCGAAGCCTTGGGCTGCGACATGGAGGAATTGGCCTGGTGGCGTGAGGAGCATCCCGCGTTCGACAAGGCGTTTCATCGCGACCCTCGCGGCGCAGGCCGTCCGACGATCTGGGATGACAAGTTCGTCGAGGTTGCCAAAGCCATGGCGAAGCTCGGCGCGATCGACATGGACATCGCCAACGCGCTCGGCTGCAACATTCGGACCTTGCACCGCTGGAAGATTGAGCACCCGGAGTTTGCCGATGCGCTCGAGGTGGGCAAAGAGCTGGCAGACACCATCGTCGAGCAGAGCCTGTTCCGTCGCGCCACCGGCTACACCTACGACAGCGAGAAGATCGTCACCGCTGGCGGCGTGGTCCAGCGTGTCGAGACGATGGAGCATGTGCCACCAGACACCACAGCCGCAATCTTCTGGCTCAAGAACCGGAAGGGCGTGGACTGGCGCGACACCAAGAACCTGAAACACGACGTCGACGAGAAAAGCCCGCTCGGGAGCTTCCTGTCCAAGCTCGGCCCCAGCACGTTCACCCCCATTGAGGATGCGCCGGACGACGATGCGCCGAACTCCATCAGACCCTCCGACGACGAGGACGGCGAGGGTGAAGACGCGTAATGTATGAGCATCTCCGCGGCATGACTGAGGAAGAGTTCCTTGAAAAGCTCAAGGACCCTCAGTGGCGCATCCGAAACCTGTATTACATTCTCGATAAAGACGGCAACACGGTCCTTTTCCGCCCGAATGAGGCGCAGGAGAAGTTTCTCAAGCGGATCTGGTACCGCAACATCGTTCCGAAGGCCCGCCAGCGTGGGTTCTCCACCGTCATCCAGATATTGATCCTGGACGCGTGTCTGTTCAACGAGAACCAGCGCGGCGCAATCATTGCGCAGGATCAGTTCACCGCCAGCAAGATCATGCGCAACAAGATCGAGTTTGCGTATCAACGTTTGCCGGAATTCCTGCGGAAAGACATCGGCATCAAGGTCGACAACACCGAAGAGAAGATATTCACCAACGGTTCGTCGATTCAGGTTTCGACCTCAGCTCGAGGCGACACTCTCAACTGGCTCCACGTCTCCGAGTTCGGGATTATCTGCTTCGAATCGCCGCTGAAGGCGGCAAAAATCGTTTCAGGCGCTCTCGCTGCGGCTCAACAGGGGATCACCTTCATTGAGAGTACGGCCAAAGGGCGCGACGGCCATTACTACAAGATGGTCATGGAAGCGAAGGCCAACAAAGAGGCCAAGAAGAAGCTGACACGCCTGCAGTACCGGCTGCATTTCGCGTCGTGGTGGGACGCTGACGAGTATGAGATCGACCCTGAGGGCGTCGTCGTCACTCCGAAAGACACCAAGTATTTCGACGAGCTGGAGCGCGAGATTGGCCGTCCCATCTCGGATCGAAAGCGCGCCTGGTACGTAGAGATCCGCAAGAACGACTATTCCGACGACGACGAAATGATGTGGCAGGAATACCCGTCCACCGTCGACGAGGCGTTCAAGGTTTCCACCGAAGGCGTCATCCTCGCCAAGCAGATGACGATTGCCCGGAGCCAAGGCCGCATCACCCGCGTGCCGTGGCGTCCCGAAATCCCGGTCAACACGTTCTGGGACCTTGGCGTCAATGACGAGATCGCGATTTGGTTTCACCAAGCTGTCGGCCTCATGGACCATTTCATCAACTACTTCGAGTGCAGCGGCGAGGCGTACAGTTACGTCGTCGGCGAGATGAACAAGCACGGCTACATCTGGGGCCACCACTTCCTGCCCCACGACGGCGACCACCGCCGCCCCGGCCGCGTCGTCATCGAGACCCCAAAGGAGATGCTGGAAGGCGTCGGCTTGATGAATGTCCACATCGTTCCGGTAACGCCGGATCTGATGGCGATCGGTATCCCTGCGCTCAAGGATGATTTCGTCAACTACGTCATCGACGAAGAGAATTGCGCCCAAGGCATCCTGCACTGCGACAACTACCGCAAGTCGTGGAACGCCAACATGGGCGTTTGGTCCGACATGCCGAAGAAGAACGGCCACCAGCACGCCGTCGATTCCCTGCGCCAGAAAGCACAGTTCCGCGAAGAGGTTCGCCGACTCTGCGGCTACCACGCCACGTCCTCCTCCTCATCGTCGCGAAGCCGCCGCCGCTCTCGCGATCCTATGACGATCTAACCCCATGAGGCATTTCATGACCCCTGATCTCGACTTGAACAAGCGCGTCTGGACACGAACCAGAGGCGGGATTATAGCTATCGGCACTTGGCTGCGTCAGGGAGATCGTTTCCGGCAGTGTATGGTACTTATTCCAGCGGACAGGGAATATGACGACAGACTGGTGCCCTGCGTTGTCACGATTGACAAGGCATGGATCTGGGATGAGAAAGTCGGCGACCCTGCTCAAGCTGCGTTTACAGCTCACCAATTCGCCGACACGCTCGGTCTAGCGTCCCACGACAAGCGCACCGTTATCCGCCTCGCGATGTTCATTCAGGACCATCTCGGCGACCTTCTGTCTATTCGCCCATACCAGAACCCCGATCAGCAGACCGTGGCCGAGATCACAATGCGCGACACCAACACCGGTCGCACCATCGAAGCTGAACTAAGGGAATAGAATGTTCGATCTCGCCGCGGATGACGGTTCTGTCAGAAAGAAGCGATATGAATCGCCGATCCCCGCCGACACCCCCGCGCTGCAGCGACCTCAGCGCGGGAACACGCTCGACAACAACCGCAATGTTCAGCTCCATCATCGCCTTCTGAACTTTTACACCCGGGAGCTGGACCGCCAGAACCCAAACCGCCGCGATATGGCAGTCGACGCCGATTTCTACGACAACATCCAGTGGACCGAGGAGCAGGCAGCAACGCTGCAGGAGCGCGGCCAGGTGCCGCTCGTGTTCAACGTCACGGCAACCACCGTGGATTGGGTCATTGGTACCGAGAAGCGCGCCCGCACCGATTTCAACGTGCTGCCCCGACGCAAGGAGGACAGCAAGCCTGCGCAGCGCAAGACAGAGCTGCTGAAATACCTCTCCGACGTCAACAAGACACAGTTCCACGTCAGCCGCGCCTTTGAAGATGCCGCCAAAGTCGGTCTCGGCTGGATCGAGGATGGCTATCAGGGCGACGATGAGGGCGAACCGCTCTTCACCCGCTACGAATCGTGGCGGAACATGCTGTGGGACAGCACGGCGACGGAGCTTGATATCAACGACGCCCGTTACGTCGCCCGCACCAAGTGGATCGATCTCGACGTGGCGCAGGCCATTTTCCCCAAGCGCAAAGCGTTGCTCGAGCGCAGCGTCGATGACAGCGACAACTTCGCCATGATTGACGCCTATGGCGATGAACCGATGGACGGCCCGGAGCAGGAAAATCAGGGCAGGGGCGACGGGGTATACATTTCAGATCGTGTAACCGGATATCAGCGTCGGCGCATTCGCATCATTGAGATGTGGTTCAAGATGCCGGTAACGACGGACAAAATATCTGGCGGCACCTTTGCCGGTGAACTGTTCGACGATGCATCCCCGGGACACCTCGACGCGATCAACGAAGGCGACGGCGAAGTCGTCAAGAAGCCGATGATGCGCATGTACGTCGCGTTGTTCACCACGTCCGGCATGCTATGGCTCTCGCCATCGCCGTACCGCCACAACAAGTACCCGTTCACGCCGATCTGGAACAAGCGCCGCGACCGCGACGGCATGCCGTACGGCCTGGTGCGCAACATCCGCGACATTCAGAGCGACATCAACAAGCGCGCCGCCAAAGCCCTACACATCTTGTCGTCGAACAAGATCATTATGGAAAGCGGTGCAGTCGACGATATTGAGGAGTTGCGCGAAGAAGCCGCCAACCCCGACGCGATCATCGTCGTCAACACAGGCAAGAAACTCGAGCTTAACGCCGACCGAGAACTCAGCCAGTGGCATCTCGAGCTGATGTCGCGCAATATTCAGATGGTGCAGCAGGTCGGCGGCGTCACCGACGAAAACCTTGGCCGCAGCACCAACGCCGTTTCCGGCATCGCCATTCAGGCGCGGCAGGAGCAGGGCGCACTCGCCACAGCAAAGCTCTTCGACAATTACCGCTACGCCCAGCAGACGCGGGGCGAGAAGGAGCTGGCGAACATCGAGCAGTTCATGTCCGAGGAAAAGCAGTTCCGCATCACCAACATGCGCGGTAAGCCGGAATACGTCACGGTTAACGACGGTCTGCCCGAGAACAGCATCGTTCGAACCAAGGCGGATTTCGTTATAGACGAGAAGGATTGGCGCGCATCGGTTCGCCAAGCGCAGGTTGAATCCTTGCTCGATCTCATCGCCAAGATCGCACCGGTCAATCCGCAGTTCGCCATCGCCATGATGGATCTCGTCATTGAGGCCATGGACATTCCGCAGCGTGACGAAATCGTGCGCCGTATTCGTCAGATCACAGGCATGAAAGATCCGGACGCCGAAGACACAGGCCCAACGCCGGAAGAGCAGCAGCAACAGCAGATGAACGCGCAGCAGCAGCAGCTCGCCATCGAGACGGCCATGGCCACACTGCGCAAGCTTGTTTCCGAAGCGACGAAGAACGAAGCCCAAGCCGCAGACATTCAGGCAAAGACCGTCTCCTCCAACGTCACCAGCCAGAAAGCGGCGCTCGAGGCTGCAGGTATCGCCGTCATGGCTCCGGGTCTCGCCGACGTTGGCGACGTCATCCTTCACGAATCCGGTTTCCGTTCCCGCACCGAGGGAGAGGAGACCATGCGCGCCGCAGCGGCCCAGCAGGCACAGGCGGCGCAGCAACAGCAGCAAGCCCAACAGCAACAAGACCCAATGGCAATTGGCCTGGGCGTATAAGAGGTAGAGACGATGGCACCCAAGCTGAGTGCAGCCGAGTTGGAAATGTTGACCGAAGAGGAGCTTGAGGGCCTGCTCGACGAAGACACCGTTGACGAAGGTCTGGAAGATGGCGACGACGGTGCGGGCGATGACGGAGACGATACCGCCGCTGCGGCTGCTGATGATGCAGCTGGCAAGAAGGACGACGAGGCGAACGCCGACGCCGGGAACGGTGACGACGATGGCAACGGCGATGATGATGACGCTGGTAAGCCAGACACCACAAAGGCCGACGATGCCGCTGCTGCTGCGGCCGCTGCCGCCGCGGACGACACCGCCGCTCCTGTTGCCGACGAAACGCCCGCTGCCGCTGCAGCCGTCATCCCTGATGATCGTGCTCCGTCTTGGGTGCTTGATCCGAAGGTGCCGGAGCAGATTGAAGCTCTCGAGAAGAAAAAGGACGAGCTGACCGAAAAGGCTGACGACGGTGAGCTTACGTTCAAAGAGTTTCGGACAGAGACGCGCAAGATCGACGCGCAGCTTGAAGAGCTCAAAGAGCAGCGTATGGCGGCGAACATCGGTAAGACGAACGCCGTCAACCACTACAAGGAGGTAACCGTTCCTGAGTTCTTTGCCGAGCACAAGCAGTATGAGAAGGGGTCGATCCTTTACACCATGCTGGATGCCGAGGTGCGCAAGTTGCAGGCGCAATCCCAGAACCCTCTGAACCCAGCAATACTCAAGCAGGCGCACAAGAACCTCACCGATCAGGTGTCCAAGGCTTACGGCGTTAAGCCGCAGGAACAGCAGAAGCCGAATGACAACAAGAAGCCGCCGGCGCGCGACGTTGTGCCGACGTTGGGCTCTGTACCCGCTGCCGACGCCAACGACGCAGATGATGGCGGCGAATTCGGCTGGCTGGATCGCCTCGGCGCGAAGGACCACGAAGCATACGAAATCGAACTCGCGAAGCTCTCTGAGGAGAAGCGCGAACGTTACCTGGCCGAGTAGGAGCGTCGATGCTGAGGCTTGTCGTCAAGATTGGTGACACCGTGAAGATAGAGGGCATGGGCACCATCCATGTCGAAGAGAAATCAGGGCGCCGAGTGCGACTTGGTTTCGATACACCCATGGGTCCGATCAAGATCCACAAGGGCGAAGAGCCTCGGCCGGCGTTGACGCGCCGTCAGACAATTGATCAGTTTTAACGAGGATCAAATACATGGGACTTCCACAATTTGATTACCGGTTCAGGCCGCGGGCGAAAGACCAACCCAAAAAGACAGAGCCGCTTTTGCCGCACCAGCAGCGGGTTGTTGATGAAAAGTCCGCGCTGGACGAAAAGCATGACAAGCTGCGCGACTTCATTGGCCGTGACGACTTTGTGTCTATCGTCGCGGACCAGAAGGAACGCGAGCGCCTTTATCGCCAGTCTTCCATCATGGCAGAATATTCGAAGGTTCTGCGCGAGCGCATCGCCGCATTCGGAGGTGAAGCATGAAAAACAAGTTTTACGCGTCACTGCTCGCATTCGCGGCTTATCTGCGCCGTGTCGCTGGTGTGAAGCAGTGAACAATAGTTCACTGCCTTGGTATCCTCCAAAGTGCAACGAGCACTACAGCAGTAATACACAAGACTGCTAATGTTCCTTCTGCCTGCCCGTGGAAGCCTGGGAATGAGAACATGAAAAAATCGGTTGTATGGTTCATGACGCACCTTTCCATTTAAAAAAAGAAAAAGTGCGAATGCCTGCTGCCGCAGTATGTCAGTGAATTTCACCCGGTCCACTGAAACTTGTTGGTTGCCGCACAAATGGTTCCAACCGTGTACCGGGCTGGATACGCGGCAAAAATCCGGTATATTGCGCATATCAACAGGCGCATGAGTGCCCTTCGCAAAAGGATATCGCGAATGGCTCTCCCGCAAGTGCATGTGATCTGCGGTTATGCAGGTGGCGACGGTAACGCCAAAGACAAGCAGGCGCTCTTCAAAGACCCTCAGTGGTCAGCCGAACCGGCTTCCAACGTTCCCACAACGCAGCGTGCATCCGACATCCAAGGTCTCGTCCCCGTTTTCAGGGTTACGAACACTGTCGATATCTTCGTCGCTCATGGTCCGGACGTGTCGAATGCGGGACAGAGCCCGCGCCATGTGCTGTTGGCGGCGAACGCTCCACACGACCTGTATGTTAAGCCAGGCGACCGCTTTGTGTGGGTAGCTGCGTAATGGGGATGCGGCTCAAGGGGAACATGAAGTCGCTTCGTAGGCTCGTTGCCCTGAGTGAGGCGAAGCAGGGCGAGAACAGCCCCCCCGCTCAAACCGCACCAGCGGCCTTCGGCGCGGGGCAATGGTCTGTGGTCGATGCCGCGGTCGGTGGCAGAGCAACAGTTACGATATCGGCGCTCCCAGCGGATGGTGGGTCAGCTATCACGGCTATTCAATACCAGGTTGGCGCAGGGGCTTGGACTGCCTCAGGCATATCGTCCCCTGGCACCTTCGACATCAACGGCCTGACAAACGGTGCATCGGTCAACGTTAAGGTGCGTGCTGTAAACGCGATAGGCAATGGGGCGGATAGCGATGTGAAGAGCGTTACGCCGAGTGCTGGCACCCTGTTTGCGTTCACCGATACTTTCGCTGACGGAGCAAACAATGCCGATCTCTCGGCACGCAGCTCTTGGATAAAAGGGGCGGGTGGACGATCGGCGCAAACAACCGGAGCTAGCACCGTAAAGCATGTCGCGGGCGCAGCACCCGACACGCCGTACATGGTTGAAACCGGGTCACCCAACCACTCTATCAAAACCACAATTCAGACCATCGCAAATTCCCAGACGTTCTTTCTATGCCTGCGGATGATCGACGGGGACAATTACGCAGGCCTTCGTCGGAACGGGAACCTCTGGCAATTATACGTTGTAACAACGACAGAGGGGTTCATATCTCTAGGAACATCGCCACAAGAAGTAGTCATTGGCGATGAGATCGAAATGAAAGTGGTTGGGGGCGCCGTTTCCTTGACGAGGAACGGTGCAGAGCTCATCGGCTCGAATATCTCTTTGGGAGGCCGGTTGTCGACCGCGACGAAGGCAGGACACACAGTCCGAGCCTCCATCACCCCTCTCTTCGGCACAGTTAGCATAAAGGCGCTTGCAGCATGAACGAATACATCTATCGCATCATCCCGTTTTACGATCCCGATGACACAGACGTACCTGGTTGGAAAACCTTCATGATCGAGAAGCATGGCGGGACTGTATCTCTCGATACGACTGACAAGGTGGCAGGCTTCGTCATTAAAGTTTGGCTAACCCCGGCACAGCATGAAGTGATGATTGCTCATCCCTCGGTAACTTACGTATCGTAGAAATAAATCCCTCGAGCTGCATGGCAATATTTATTGCGTTGCGGTAACTCTTCCTTAAGGGGCTAGGAAGGGATGCGAAATGCGTAATCGGGAAATATATCTCGGGATCGATGTACTTCGGTTCATAGCCGCTATTATGGTTATGGCGTATCATCTCGGATACAAAGCTTGGTCTCTCGATACATACTATCTCCACGAAGAATTACGGGCCCCGGATATCTTGTGGTCGTGGTCGGAAGAGACATGGTTCGGGTGGGTCGGAGTTCAAATATTCTTCGTCATCTCCGGATTTGTCATAGCGTTTTCTAGTGAGAATTCTGCGCCCTCTAAGTTCATTGTCGGACGTATAGCCAGACTGGCGCCAGTAATGTGGATAAGCGCGACAATCTGCTTAGCCATCACGCTCTACTGGCAGGCATTTCCTGTCTCTTCGGCGCTTTATCTATACGCGAAGAGCATCACATTTTTCCCATTCGGGCCGTGGATTGCTGGTCAAATTTGGACACTGCCCATTGAGATAATGTTTTACGGTTTAATGTTGGCGCTACTGATTTTCCGTAGCTTTGATCGCATCGCGTGGGTATGCCTCGCTGTCGCATTTGCTTCGGCGTTTTATTGGCTGGCGGTGACAAGCGGATTTTATGAAGATACCACCGGGCGTCTCACTCAGTTATTCCTTTTGCAGCATGGCTGCTACTTTGCCCTAGGGGTCGCGTTCTGGCTGCTCAAAACAAAAGGCGCGAGCGCGTTGAATGTTGCTGTTATGGTGGTGTCGCTCTTGCCGACGTGGGTACAAATCAAGACATCACTCGTGTGGGAAAAGCCAGGGTTTGGTTTCGACCTCTGGCCAATGGTCCCTTATCTTGTTTGGGCTTTTGCGATGTTTGCTATGGCCGGGTCGATCTACTGGAACAGTTACATCTCTCGCGTTTTAACGCCTGTTAGAGGACTCGTCATGGCTCTCGGGCGGATCACATACCCACTGTATTTGGTCCATTTTCATGTTGGCGGAGCGATTATGCTGTGGCTCTACCCGACAGGGGTGTCTCCAGAGGCATCAATTGCGCTGGCATTTGCTGGTTCAATCGCCGTAGCCTTCGTCATCGCACAATGGATTGAAAAGCCGATAGCAGTTCGCTTGTCTTCCGCTATTCAATCTGTATTCCAGCGTAGAGTTGTCATCGCTTAACGCGGACGTCGATGCTCATCTACTGTTCGCCTCGTTCGCTCGCTCCCAATACTCTTCACACTTCTGCATCGCCAGACGAGCGGTTTCGACGTAGCCGGTATTCGGCGTTGGCGGAGCGCCTTTGAAGCCAGACGGAAAATAGCCAGCCCATTGCCATTTGCCTTTTGTCGGACCGTGCATGTCTTTGCGTACACGGCCGACAACCTCGACGCCGTCGTAACCCGTCCAGTCGAAATCCGTGGGCGGGTCTTGAGCGTCGATCTGGGTGCGCTTCCAGCGGTATTTGGGTTGGTAAGGTTCGGTCATCGAGGGACAGTGCGAGTGGGTGAGGGCGGAATTTTGTCACACCATAAAAGGGGTGGCAGCGTTTCGCGTGTCACTCAATCGTAGATAGAACAAAGCCGTGAGCCGCAACCATTTGATAGTCGCGCATAAGCGGGTCTGTAATAATGACCAGCTCGTCCTCTTTATCTATGGTGAAGTTACGTAGGACTTCATCAGGCAAAGGGCGCGCAGGATCTGCTAAAACCGCCTTGCCGCGAAATTGATCTTCACTGTCTGGATTAGCGATGTAGACGTCCCAGCGCTGGTTCGGGATTTTATCTGTCATGGTATTTCTCCTAACGATTCCAAGAACTCGATTGTGCACCTTTGCCTTTGCAAGTCGACGTGGGAGGCCAAGCAATCCACAGGTGTTGAACACATTGAAAAAACCGCAGAAACTCAATCCAACTTCCAATTCGATGCGGTTCAAACTATAAACGGATCATCACGTCCGCGCATGAGTGCGGCTCTCGATCAGGAGCCCACGCATGCCCATCGTCCTTGGTCTCGGCGACAATGCCGAGTGGAATGATCCTCTCAACCTGTACGGCGGTACAACGCCCGGGCTTTCTCCTCAAAACGATACAAAACCATCACTGCCTGCAGGCATGTCGCAGCGCGATTGGGACGATACGGTAAACACCGTTATCGCCGAAGCTGCAGGCGAGGGTGACGACGGCATGGCTGGCGTTGCGCATGTCATCCGCAATCGATCGAATATCCGTGGCAAGTCCATTGGTGATGTGGTGCGCGAGCCAGATCAGTTCACCGGTTACGCCCAGCCAGGCGCAAAGGCCGTCGAGGCTATGCGCGATCCTGCGATGCGTGCTCGAGCTGAGGGCATTCTCCGCAGCGTGCTGACCAGCGACGGCCCAGATCCGACCGGAGGCGCGGATCATTACCATGCCACGTCGGTCAATCCGTATTGGGCATCGTCGATGCCGCAGACGACGAAGATCGGCGAGCACGTCTATTACAATTCCAAGAGTGGAAAGCAGGGCAAGGAACCGTCAACATCGACGGCGTTCGTGCCAGAGCAAGACCCACTTGGCCTGTATGGCCCGAAGGGGCAGTTCAAGGATCTGCTGCAGGGTGATGAGGGCAAGTCCAGCGCGCCCAACCCGAACGGCAAAGGGCTGGCCCGGTTGGTGCGTGAGCCAGAGGACGCGCCACGCGGTACCGGCGGCAAGCTGAACTTCGTGCATGCCGGACAGGAGAACATCGACCCGCAGTTCGCATCGATCCTCTCCGAGACGTCGAAGGCCATGGGGCGCGACTTCACGATCAACTCCGGGTACCGCTCGCCCAAGCATCGCGTCGAGGCGGCAAAGGCGAACGGACCGGGTGAGCATTCTACAGGCAAGGCGTCGGACGTGTCGATGAAAGGCATGAGCGAGCCAGAGCGGCAGCAGCTCGTGAGAGAGCTGTATGCGCGTGGTGCTCGTAGGTTCATCACCTACAAAGACAGCCCGGACATGCTGCACGTCGACATGAAGGATCAGACCGGCAAGGGTACGCCGTGGTTCATGTACGACCGCAGCAACCGGAATATGCGCAGCGCACCGGCATGGTTTCAGGAGGTGGCAGCGAACCCGGGGGCGGCAGGTGAGGCGAAGGGCATCGTCGCTGATGCTGGTTTCAAGGCCAGCGACCCTCTCGGCCTGTACTCCGGCGGCGCAAATCCCATCGAGCAGGATGCAGTCAGTGCGGCCGAGACGCGCCGGTTGACGGAAGAACAGGCCAAGGCCGATGCAGAGCGCAAGGCCGCTGAGGCTGAGGTGACGGCCAACAACGCCACGGTCGAGAAGACGCTCACCGGCCTCGAGGCAAAGGAACCGGGCAGGTACCGCGAGATCTCGGAGAGCGAGCTTGGCGCGTGGCAGGAGCAGTGGGACAAGGAGAACCGCGCGAGCGGCACGGCTGGCGACATCGTACGTCGCTGGGGTGCCGGAGCCAGTGGCTCGAGCCAGTCGCTCGACAACCTCGGCAACCTGCTGCTCAACAGGGTACCAGGTGGAAAGCTCATCAACGACGCGCTGGACGGGATCGATAGGTGGATCGGCGGCGGCACCAGCAGCGATGAACGCCTGCAGCAGAGCATTGACCGTCAGAACGCCACGCTTTCGCCAGAGGGTGAAGCAGCTCGAGACAAGAAGTGGTGGGACGAAGAGAACAGCAGGCTGGGCGATGCGTGGACCGATCCGCGCAGCTACATCGGTGCGATCGCTGAAAGCGGCCCGTCGACAATCGCCAGCATGGCACCCGCCGGCTTGGTTGCTCGGGGCGCATATCTTGCGACACTGGCGCAAGGCGCGACGACTGAGGTCGCGGCAGCAGCAGCGGCAAAGGCTGCAACACTGGCAGGCGGCATCACCGAGGGATTGTTGGGCGGTGCAGACGCCGCAAACTCGGTGCGCCAGAAGATCGCGGAAATGCCGCGTGAGCAATTGGTGCAGTCGGATGCGGTCAAGCAGCTCGTTTCGCAGGGCATGTCCGAGGATGACGCCATTGCAGCGGTGAGCAGCGATGCGCAGATGCAGGCTCTCGTTACGGCAGGTGTCGTCACCGGCGCATTCGGTGGCATGGGCGACCGTGCACTGGCGAAGATTGTTGCCGAAGGCGTTGAGGGCGGCGTGGTCCGTCGCGTCGCCACTGGCATGACGCGTGGCGCGATTGCGGAAGGCTTGTTTGAAGAGGCCCCGCAGAGCGTAGGCCAGACCGTCGCCGAGAACGCAGCAATGCGCCGCGTCAATCCGGATCAGGAGCTGACAGAAGGTCTCGGCGAATCCTTGGCATCTGGTGTGGCTGTTGGCGGCGCGATGGGCGGCGGCATGGGCGGTGCTGGCGGCTTGGCCCGTCCTCGTCGCGGTGCAGGTGCAGAGCAGTCTGCGCCGCAGGATATCGAAGCCCCTGAGGCAGAACCAGACAACCGGGGCCCGCTGCGCCGTGCTGCAGATCATGGTCAGCAGCGCGGTTCCGAACGTGCAGCGGCGGCGGATGCCGGTGCGCCGATCGATGGCAGGCCGGCCACCAGAGCCACGGTGCGTGTCGAGGCCGAAGGCATCGAGCCGTTCATGGGCACGGTTGAGAGCTACGAGGGCGATGAGGCCGTCGTGGTCGATTCCGGCAGTGGCGAAGTGTACCAGGTGCCGCTCGCCAACATCACGCAGATCGCGCCACCGATCGAGGACTATCGTTTCCCCGAGCGGTCTAGCGATGGCATGCCAGAGCAGTCTGCAGATCCTGCGCTCGAGCCGATGGCGCCAGTGGCGTCTCAGGTCACGTCAGAGGTTCCGCCACGCTCCGAAGACAAGCCAGCAACCGAGATGCGCCCGACGCGGCCACAGCCCGGACAGCGTGTCATTGTCGATACGCCAGAGGCAGGCAGGTTCGCTGCGCGCATCGAGCGGTATGAGAACGAAGGCAACGAGGCTCTTGTAGTCGATGACAAGGGCAATCCGTATCAGGTGCCGACGACGGCGTTAAACGTCAGCAGCCTTACCGCGGCACAGGTCGAGGCACAGGATCTCGAGCGCAATCCACCCATCGAGCGCGAGATTGGCGATGCTGGCCCAAACAGCCGCAAGATCGGCGGCAAGACTGTTGTCCTCCCCGATGACAACCACGCAGCGCTCTATGACCTTGCCCGCGAGCAGATCATGGCAAAGCGGCTGGGCGGCACGTCACAGGTCGACATGGACAACGTGCTGCCTGCAGAGCGCAAGAGGCTTGCGGATGCACTCGGCGTGAAGGTCTCCGACCTCGCATCGATGGCAGATGATTACCGGTACCGTGCAGAACGCGCAGCGAAGGATGCTCGCTCGACGTTGCCCGTGAAGATGCATGCGCTGAATGACCGGCTGTTGAAGCAGCGGCAGGCGGCGAGGGCGAAAGAGGCGGGTGAGGCACAGCCACAGGCCGCAGACGACGGCGCGAGCTGGTGGGAGGTTGATCTCACAGACCCAGACCGCAAGCGCATTCTGGCTGAGGCTGGGGTGAAACGGCCAGAGCGTACGCCATGGGCCAACATGACGCCTGGCATCAAGAAGAAGCTGCTCGATGTACGTGATGCGCAGCGCGCTGCAGCGGAAGATGTCGCGACGTTGGCGGGTGAAACTCCGACGACGACGGAAGCCGCAGCAAACGAGGCCGCAACGTCGCCCACCAATGACCTGCCAGAGCCCACACCAGCACAGAAGGAAGCTGGGAATTACAAAGTAGGCCGGTTGAAGCTGGGCGGCTTAGATATCTCGGTCGAGAACCCCGCAGGATCGCAGCGCAAGGGCGTGTCCGGATCTGGTAAGGCGTGGTCCGTCGATATGAAGAGCCATTACGGCTACATTCGCGGTACCGAAGGCCGGGACAAGGATCACATCGATATCTTCGTGCGTCCCGGTACCGAGACACTGGACGATTCCGCGCCGATCTTTGTCGTCGACCAGAAAGACCCAGCCCGGGGTCGTTTTGATGAGCACAAGGTAATGGCTGGCTTCGACAACGAGGCACAGGCACGTGCGGCATATCTCGAAAACTACACCGCCGACTGGAAGGGTCTCGGCGATATCAGCCAAACCACGCTTGGCGACTTCAAGACCTGGCTGAAATCCGGCAAGACGAAAGACCCGTTCGCGCCGAAATGGTTTGCGTCGCAGGACAAAGCAGACGCCTACGTGGCGAAAAACAAGATGGGGCAGACCCATGAGGTTGTTCAGCGTGGTAAGCGCTTCGAGGTCTTGGAGCGTAGCCGTACCACTCCGCCGGTGCTGAGTGCCAAGGGTGGCGAGATTGACCCGAGCGCGTACCCCTGGACCGATGTGTGGAACAGCGAAGCCGATGCGATCTCTGACGCACTGAGCCGTATAGCCGAGGTGAATGGCGGTGACACGCCGATCTCTGACGCGATCAAGGCCAAAGTCAGTAACAAGGCTCTGCTCGAGCTGATCCAGACGCGGTGGGGCGAGGGCGGTGCCGGCGGCAATCGTTACATGATTGAGACCCGTAAGGGACCCTCAGTCACGATCACGCTCGAGAAAGACGGGGGTAACGAGCGTATCGTGCTGCGCGGCAAGGATCTCGCCGATGCTGTACGGAAGGAATTCGCGGTCTCCCTCGAGGACATGAGGCGCGAAGCGGCAGCGCGTGAGGCCACACCGCCAGCCACACCAGCACCGGTGGAGCAGAAGCCCAAGCCGAAGAAGGGCAAGGCTCCCGACAACCTCGCCCGACTTGAGAACTACTTCCGCCCTGGGCGTGATGTTCCGGGTTACGGCGGACCTGATCGTGTAATTGGCTTTGACCGCGGCGGACCTCGCGGATGGAATGTAACGGTTGCCGAGATAAAGGCAGACGGCTCGCTCGATCGAGAGCGCAACCACTCGACGCAGCCATCCGAGAAGGATCTGGCACGGTGGGAGCGTGATAATCCGGTACCGGAAAGAACGGCGGAGAAACCCGCCGCGGCTCCTCAGAAGGCTAAACCTGCGGTCTCCGAGAACAAGCTCTTCACTGACGACGCCGCGGCGAAGGCGCGTGAGTTGCTTCGGAAGAAGCTTTCCGGCAATACCCTGAACAGCGGCATCGACCCGGAGCTGTTGCAGGCCGGGATCACACTTGCAGGCTACCACATCGAGAAAGGGGCGCGCACCTTTGCCGCATACGCTTCGGCTATGCTGGCGGACCTTGGCGAGGGGGCGCGTCCTTACCTCAAATCGTGGTATATGGGTGTGAAGTACGATCCACGCGCTGCAGCCTTCGACGGCATGTCGAGCGCAGCGGACGTAGAAGCCGCCGACGTAAACACCTTCACCGGAGCCGAGAATGAACCTGCAGAACTGGATCGAGCTGGGGCGCCAGCACTGGAAAGAGTTCCTGCCGAAGAGGTACAAGGAGCTGAAAGTGGCCGGGACGCTGGACGAGGCGCTGAAAGACGCAGCGGAGCAGACGTATCTGGAAGCCGACCAGCTCGAGCAGAACGGGTTCCAGCCGGACGAG
Source organism: Agrobacterium tumefaciens (assembly GCA_025559845.1). NCBI lineage: Bacteria > Pseudomonadati > Pseudomonadota > Alphaproteobacteria > Hyphomicrobiales > Rhizobiaceae > Agrobacterium > Agrobacterium tumefaciens. The sequence goes on along the minus strand of CP048469.1, from coordinate 1,246,217 downwards.
GCGTGGCAGATGGTGAGGGGGAATTACCTCTTGCTTCCGCCGGAAGGCAGCCAGCAGGCAGAAACGACCAGCCAGACGTCTCAGGATCTGATGAGCGCCGCACGCAGCGGTCAACGGACAGTCGCGATCGAGTAACCGAGACCAGCGTTGCGTCTGTACCGGCACAGCAGCGGCCTACCGATTACGTCATCACGTCCGAAGACGGATTGGGCGAGGGCGGGCAGAAAGCCAAATACCGCGCCAACGTCGCGGCCATCGAGCTTGTCAAAAAACTCGACGAGGAGAAGCGGCCGGCAACCCGCGACGAACAGGCTGTTCTCGCAAAGTGGGTCGGCTGGGGCGGTCTGCGCTCTGCATTCCCGCGTGAAGATGGCAGCGTTGCCAAAGGCTGGGAGCGCGAAGCAGCACAACTCAAGGGTCTGCTGACCAAAGAGGAATTCAGCGCCGCCGAGTCCTCGACGCGCAATGCGCATTTCACGTCTCCCGAGATCGTGGATGCAGCGTGGAGCATCGTGCAGCGTCTCGGCTTCAAGGGCGGGCAGGTTCTCGAGCCTTCGGTGGGTGCTGGCAACTTCCTTGGTCTGATGCCTGGGGATTTGCGCGGCCCATCGAATGTGACCGGCGTAGAGCTTGATCGCATCACCGGTTCTATCGCCAAGCACCTCTATCCGAACGCCAACATTCAGGCCCCTGTCGGCTTTGAGAAACTGACCGTTCCCGATTCATATTTCGATCTGGCGATCGGCAACCCGCCGTTCGGTTCGGAAAAGCTCTATGACAAAGAGCGCACGCACCTCAACAAGCTGTCCATCCATAACTTCTTCTTCGCCAAGGCGATTGAGACTCTGCGACCAGGTGGCGTGCTTGCCATGGTCGTGACGAACCGTTTCCTCGACGGCCAGTCCGCCTCGGCGCGCAACATGATCCACGCCAAGGCGGATTTCATTGGCGCTATCCGACTGCCGAATGACGCGTTCCTCAAGAACGCCGGTACCGAGGTCACGACGGACATCGTCATCCTGCAGCGCCGCGAGAATGGTGCTGCGCCGAAGTCGAGCGATTGGCTCGAGGTCGTGGATTATCGCGGCAAGGACGGCAATTCCGTGCCGTTGAACAAGTATTTCGCCAACAACCCGGAAATGATGGTGGGTGACTTCGGCGCATATGGCACGATGTATGGGCCTGATGAGCCCGCGCTCATTGCCCGAGGTGGACAGGATACCCCGGCAGAGCTGGCAAAGGCCGTCGAGAAACTGCCGCGAGACATCATGGCAGAACCGGGTGCTGCAAGGGTGACAGAAACTGTCACCGTCCCTGAGACCGTTACCGACGTGCAAGTCGGCACCATGTTTGCCGCGCCTGATGGCACCATCCACCTGCGTACCCCCGATCACATCGGCAACGCCACGTCGCAGGCCGTTACTTTCTCCAACGACACCGCGAAAGAGCGTGTGTCCGGCATGATCCGCGTGCGTGACGCCTTTGCGAAGCTGCGCCGCGCTCAGATCAGCGAAACGGCAACGGAGCAGCAGATTGAAAACCTCAGAAAAAGGTTGAACAGTCTGTACGATGGCTTTGTAAAGTCTAATGGTCCTGTCAATTCGGACGCAAATAAGCGTCTGTTCCGCGATGATCCGACGTGGCCGCAGATCAGCGCGCTCGAGCAGAATTTCGATAAGGGTCTCAGCGCGGGCATGGCAAAGAAAACGGGCGAAAAGGCCCGTCCTGCCACGGCTGACAAAGCGGCTATTTTCAGCCGTAGGACACAGCAGCCATACCGCCGCCCGACCAGCGCGAGCAGCGCCAAGGATGCTCTTGCAACGGTCCTGAACGACTATGGGCGTATCGATCTCGAGGCGATGTCGCGTCTCTACGGCAAGCCGGTCGATGCGATTGTCGACGAACTGGGCCCGCTCGTATTCAGAACACCGACCGGCGCGTATGAGACGTCTGACCAGTACCTCTCTGGCAACGTGAAGCAGAAGCTTGCCGAGGCTGAGCGAGCTGCAGAGCAAGATCCGGAGTTCCGCCGCAACGTGAATGCGCTGCGCGATGTCATCCCAGCCGATATCGAGGCAATCGACATCGATGTTAAGCCAGGCGCACCATGGCTCCCGGCATCGCACGTTCAGGACTTCATCAGCCATATCGGCCAAGGATCGATCAGGCCGAAAGTGTTCTATTCCGCCGCGAACGCGAAATGGGACATCGAGGTGCCGCAGGTCACGCCGGCGGCGCAGGTGCAGTGGGGTACCGATCGCGCACCGGTTGGAACAGTGTTGAGCGCCGTATTGAACGGCCAGACCATCACGATCAACGACCGCACCACGGATGGTAAGTCCGTCGTCAACCAGGCGGCTACAGACGCCGCCAACGAGAAGGTGGAGCGCGTCAAGGCAGAGTGGCGCAAGTGGTTGTGGCAGGATGACACCCGCCGCGATGACTTGGCGCGTCTCTACAACGACACGTTCAACACCGACGTCATCCAGCAGTTCGACGGCTCGCACCTCACGCTCCCGGGCAAGGTGGGTGATGACATCATCGAGCTACGCCCCAGCCAGAAAAACTTCATCTGGCGCACGCTGCAGAGTGGTACCGCGCTCGCCGATCATACCGTAGGCGCGGGCAAGACCTTTGCAGCCATCGCATCCGTCATGGAGAAACGCCGCACCGGGCAGGCTCGCAAGCCGATGCTCGTTGTGCCCAATCACCTTGTCGGTCAGTGGGCTGCAGATTTCGTCCGTCTCTATCCCGGTGCGAAGGTCCTGGCTGCGACAAAGCAGGACTTTGAGAAAGACCGCCGCAAGCGGCTGTTTGCCCGCATCGCTACGGGCGATTGGGACGCTGTGATCGTCGCGCATTCCTCATTCGGTCGTATCGGCATCGATCCGAACTATGAGGCGCAGTTCATCCAGCAGCAAATGGATGATCTTGAGGCCTCACTGGCAGAGGTGCGACGTGCGACGGGCGCTAAGAGCCGGAACGTCGCACAACTCACCAAATGGCGCGATAACCTCAAAGCCAAGATGGAACGCCTGCTCGATTCCGGCAGGAAGGACGACGGCCTCACCTTCGACGAGCTGGGTGTTGATGCGCTCTATGTCGACGAGGCGCACGAGTTCAAGAACCTCGCTTATTCCACGTCGATGCAACGTGTGGCAGGTCTCGGCAACATGGCCGGCAGTGCCAAGGCGGCAGACCTCTACATGAAGTCGCGTTTCGTGCTCGAGCGCACCGGCGGCAATAACGTTGTCTTCCTCACCGGTACGCCATTGTCGAATACGATGGCCGAGATGTTCACAGTTCAGCGTTACCTCGACGAGAAGGCGCTGCGGGCCATGGGTGTGTCGCACTTCGATGCCTGGGCGCGTGTGTTCGGCGAAGTCGTCACCGATTGGGAGCTTTCACCGTCCGGACAGTACCGGCTCAACAGCCGGTTCGCGAAGTTCGTCAACGTGCCAGAGCTGATGCAGCGGTACCGCAGCTTTGCCGACGTCATCACCAATGACGACATCAAGGCGCAGCTCGCAGCTCAGGGCAAGAAATTCCCGTTGCCGAAGGTGAAGGGCGGAAAGCCCACCAACGTGGTTGTCGAGCGTTCGTCCGATCAGGCCGCATTCATCGGTGAGGGCAAGTCCGACGACGCCGGGAACCTCGTGTTCCCGCGTGGCTCTCTGGTATGGCGGGCGGAGAACCTGCCCAAGAAGGCCGAAAAGGGTAAAGACAACATGCTCAAGGTCATGTCTGACGCCCGTAAGGCGGCGCTCGACATGCGCTTGATCGACCCGAATTATCCGGATCATAAGAAATCGAAGGTTCACCGAGCCGCAAATGAGATGAAGCGGATCTACGACGCGACGAAGGAACAGCGCGGCACTCAGCTCGTGTTCATCGACCTTTCGACGCCGAAGAAAGCGCAGGCTGCAGAAGCGGCACGCCTTCGTGACCTGATGGAGAAGGCCGATAACGGCGATGAGGCCGCAATCGAGGCGCTGGACAAGGTTTCGCCCGACGAGCTGCTGGCGCTCGAGAGCACATTCTCTGTCTATGATGATCTGAAACAGAAGCTCATCGATCGCGGCATTCCGGAAGCGGAGATCGCGTTCATCCACGACGCCAACACCGAGACACAGAAGGAAGAGCTGTTCGGCAAGGTCCGTTCCGGCCGTGTCCGCTTCCTGTTTGGCTCAACGGCGAAGATGGGTGCGGGGACCAACGTTCAGAACAGACTGGTGGCGCTGCATCACCTCGACGCACCGTGGCGCCCGTCTGACCTCGAGCAGCGCGACGGGCGGGGCATCCGCCAGGGCAACGAGCTGTATGCCGCCGATCCGGAAGGTTTCGAGATCGAGATCCTTCGGTATGCCACCAAGAACACGCTGGATGCGCGTCAGTGGCAGACAATCGAGGCCAAGGCCCGCTTTATCCAGCAGATGCGCAAGGGTGATATGAAAGCCCGCGAGATCGAGGATATCGCCGGTGAGGCCGCAAACGCCGCTGAGATGAAGGCGGCAGCGTCCGGTAATCCGCTGATCCTCGAGGAGATGGACACCCGCCGGAAGCTTCGCCAGCTCGAGGGCCAGTCCGTCGAGCATGACAGAGAGCAGCACCGCATCAAGGGCAAGATCCGTTCGCTCGAGGAGGAAGCAGGAAAGCTTCGTTCCGGTATGGCAGCGGTTCAGGCCGACGCCGAGCTTGCCAGCAATGCGCCGGCGGAATTCGCCGGTACCATCAACGGCGAGGCGTTCGACAAGCGCAAGGAATTCGGCGCGGCCATCGTCTCGGCGATGCGCAAGGAGCTGATCGACAAGGAAGGTGTGCGCGAGATCGGCGAGTATGCCGGTTTCAAGATCGGCATCGAACCGATGGGTTACGGCAGGGCATTCAACGTCACCATCAATGGCGGCAAGGAATACCATGTCCCGGTCGATGATGCGTCCGACGTCGATGCTGCAGGTCTGGCAACCCGCATCGCCAACACTGTGAAGCGTATCGCCAACCAGCCAGATCTCGACAAGGCGCGTATCGCTGAGATTGGTACCCAGACACCCGCGCTCGAGAAGCAGATCGGCGCATGGATCGGTACGCAGGATCTCGCGGAGACGTCGGAACGCCACCGTCGACTGCTGGATGCTCTCAAGCCCCAGCCCAAGAGCGCCACCGCAGCGAAAACGGTTGAGAGCGGGGAATACGACGCTCCGATCGCAAACAAGCGTCCTGACCCCGTTGAGACCGGCAGCGCGAACGACCTGTTGACCGTTGGCCTGCCAAGCGCGCCTTCCGGTACCGCGATCTTCAAGTGGGCGAAGGACACCATTGCCCGGTTTGGGAAGAACGGCCACGAATACCTCATGGCCGTAGATGACGACGGCAGCATTGTCGAGTTCGGTACCGCGAAGAAAAAGGCCGCAACCGGCATCAATAACACCCTGCTGGGCGCGTTGATGAACCCGGACCGTCGCATTGTCGTATTCCATAACCACCCATCGAGCGGCCCTCTGAGTGTCGCTGATCTCACGATGCTCGCACTACCTGGTCTCCACTCTGTATGGGCATTCGGCAAGGACGGCATGCAGATGCGAGCCGCACTGACGCCAGAGGCCGATGTCTTCGTGCAGGCGTCTACCGACCACAACGGCGTGGTGAGGGCTTGGAAGAACGAGTTGGCATCTGCGCTCGAGGATATCGACGCGTTTCTGCGTCCTCTCGTCGAGCGGGGCGAGATCACGGCTGAGATGGGCAATGAGGCCTATCGCAACACGGCTGCAATCGTGGCTGATAAGGCCGGGATTATCGACATTTCCAGCAACAACAAGTATGATACGTCCGCCATCGAGGGCTTGGAGGCCAGGCTCGATAAATTGGCGGTCGCGCTCAAGGGACAGATCAGCGATGGCACAGCAGCAGGCACAGATCAGAGGGTTTCACGACGATCCCCCCGCGACGTTCGACACGTTGCAGAAGTGGAAGGATTGGCACGCCTCGGTGAGCCAGTGGTCGCCCCGCGATCCGGACCGGCAGGCCTATCTGAAACAAGCACGCCAAATTATCAGAGAAAAGAGCGCAGACCAGAGCAACAGCCAGGTCGAGCCCAACGCGTAACGCAGTCTCGCGTCGTCGAGGAACTGCGCGGTAAGCTGATCGACATTCAGCCAACCCTCCTGAAAACCATCCCGCTGAACTATTTCAACGAGCTTGCCCGTTCCAACATGACGGCAGTCGCCGATTATCTGCGGGTAAAGCGCCTGATGGATGCGTTCAGAGGCACGAAGCACGCTGAGGCGGACGCCATCGCACAGGATTGGCTGAAATACACCCGTCTTGGCTTTGCCGGGAAGGACAAGGCCAAGGCGCAGGAACTGGCAGACCTGATGCATGATGCCACCATTGCCGGTGTCGACCCGTCGCGTACCGACGAAGAGACCCGGGCGATCGCCGGTTACGAGCATCTCCGCAGGCGGTATGTCGCAATGCCGCCAAAGGGTAGAGCGCTCTTCAACGAGGTGCGGGACGCCTATCTGGCGCAGGCTGAGGAGCTGGACGACATTCTCCTCGACAACGTACGAAAGGCGCAGGAAATCGCGCAGCGCAACGCCGAGGATCGCTACAAGCGTACGCTGCAGAAGATCAAGGACGTAGGTATGACCGGCCTTGATCGGAAGAAGGCAGAAGAAGACGCGGCCAGCTCGTACAAAACCGAAACCACCAAATCCAATTGGGCAGCGAAAGCACGTCTGACCCGGATGCGTGTAGCGTTCGAAGCCAGCCGGGTGCAGCCGCCATACTTCCCGCTGGGTCGCTTCGGTCGATACTTCGTCACGGTGCGGAACATCGACGGCGCTGTCCTCAGCTTCTCGAAACATGAGAGTGTGGCAGAACGAGACCGGATGGCGCGCGAACTGCGCAACGAGTACCCAGCCGGTAAGGTCGAGGTGGGTGTGATGGAGGCGGGCAGCGATCTCCGGAAAGCCATGGACCCGCGCATCGTTGCCGAGATTGAGGAAATCCTTGGCGGTGCAAACGTCAACAGCGACGTCATGGACCAGATCTGGCAGCGTTACCTCGAGTCGATGCCGGACCTGTCGACCCGCAAGCGCTTCATACATCGTAAGGGGACGTCTGGGTACAGCAAGGACGCGCTGCGCGTGTTTTCGTCCCACATGTTCCATGCCGCTCACCAGATGGCCCGCCTAAAATACGGCCTCGAGCTGCAGGAGCTGGTGAACCAGACCGTCGACCAGGCGAAAGAAGCTGACGATCAAACCCGCGCCATGACCTTGGCGAATGAGCTTTCGAACCGGCACAATTGGGTGATGAACCCGACCGGCAGCAAGGTTGCGCAAACCATGACCAGCACGGCGTTCGTTTGGTACCTGGCTGCATCGCCTGCAGCGGCACTGGTGAACATGACACAAACTGTCATGCTCGGCCTGCCGGTGTTGGCGGCGAAGTTCGGCGGGTTCAAGAATGCTGCTGCAGCGATTGGCAAGGCGTCCGCCGATTCATTCGCCGGTCGCGGTACCGTCGTTAGCGAACGCCTCAGCCGCGACGAGAAGAACGCAATGGCAGCGTTCTACGAATCCGGCCTGATCGACCGCACACAGAGCCACGATCTGGCCGGTGTGGGTGAAACGGGCGTCGAATACACCCCGCTGCGCGCCAAGGTCATGGAGAAGATCTCTTGGGCCTTCCACCGCGCCGAGGTCTGGAACCGTGAGGTGACGGCGCTGGCGGCATATCGCATGGCGCGTGAGGCAGGGCAGAACATGTCCGATGCGATCGACACCGCCCACGATCTGACGTGGAAGACGCATTTCGACTATTCGAACAGCTCGAGACCAGCGCTGCTGCAGAACGACTTCGCCAAGGTCGCTCTCGTCTTCCGCCAGCACAACATCAACATGCTGTACCGCGTCATCCGCGATATTCATCAGTCGGTGAAGGGTGAGACGCCGCAGGCCCGCCGTGAGGCGCGCTATCAGCTGGCCGGTGTCCTTGGCATGATGACCGCTATGGCGGGTGTGACCGGCACCATGGGTTTCAGTGTCGCCATGATGCTGGCAGGGGCTCTCTTCGGCGACGATGACGATCCGATGGCGTTTGAGGATAAGTTCAAGGCTGACGTCGTTGACGTTCTCGGGCCAGAGCTGGGTGGTATCCTGCTGAACGGTGCCCCCGGCCATTATCTCGGCATCGACCTGTCCTCACGTATCGGCATGCCGGATCTCTGGTTCCGTTCTCCGTCGAGGGAACTGCAGGGGAAGGATGAATACCAGTATTGGCTGTCGCAGAGCCTTGGTGCGACCGTCAGCCTTGGCGAGCAGCTCTATACCGGCTTCAAGGTTATGACCGGCGATGGCGATATTGCTCGAGGTATCGAGATGATGGCGCCAAAGGCGGTTCGTGACCTGATGAAGGCGTATCGTTATTCGCAGGATGGCTTGGCAACGATCGGCAAGGATCAGATCCTCGAGAAGGATCAGATCGACGCTACCGATATCGTCGCCCAAGCCCTCGGTTTCTCACCCGCGAAAATCGCCGAGACTTGGGAACGCAACAGCGCGCTCAAGAATGCAGAGGTGAGGGTGAAGCAGAAACGTCAGCGGCTCATCAACAAATGGGCAATGGCGACGATGGCTGGCGACAAGGAAACGGCCGGCGAGGCGCTGGACGGCATCAAGGCGTTCAACTCGGTGAAGGTGCATGCTGGTTTCCCGATCACGCAGGAAACGCTCAAGCGCTCGATCAAGACGCGCGCGACCAATGCCGCAAAGCGGGAAGATGGTGTGTTGATCGGGAATAAGGCTCTCGGATCGGCACTGCGCGATAGGCTGGCCGATCCGATTTATCGGTAAGGGTCAGTCGCCAAGGCCGATGACGCCACGCTGATTAGCAATGGCCTGCTTCAATGAGGCGGGCCATTCCGATTCAGGGACACCCGATTCCTGCAAGCCCATTGCGACGTCGTAGACGCGAGCGCCGTTCTTTATCGCCACATCAGCTTGCGAGACGAGTGAAGCTGTGTCGGACGGCGATGCAGGGGTTGGAGCGGCGGCTGGGGCAGGGCTGTTGGCGGAACGCTGCAGGCCTTCCATCCGCGAACGAACGCCGCTTTGAGCCCGTTCCGGCACTCCCGGGATAGGTGCCTGGGTGGATTCGGCGCGGGGTGATGCGTCAGCCTTGGCCGGTGGCTTTGCCTCAGCCTTTGGTGCGGAACTAGATGGGACGGGTTTGCCCGTCGTTTGATCGACGAGAACCTTTTTCTCGGGAGCAGTCGGTGCGCCGCCTGCAAGACCGATCTGGCCCTGCTGCAGTTCAAGCTCCTGCGAGATCAGTTTCTCCTGCTGCTCACGCGGCATGTCGTCGAACTTGACCTCATCGCCTCCGAGACCGCCCTCGTAGCGTTTGCGCAGCGCCGTGATGGCGTTGCCGCGCTCCTTGTTCTCTCCGGTGCCATACTGACGATCGATCTTCTTTTTCGCCTCGTAGGTCTCTAGTTCGTCGCGCTTTTTGTCAGTGGCGGCTCTCGAAGCAACCTGACTTTCCCATGCGGCCTGCGGGTTGCCAAAGGTCGCGATGAGCTTCGGGAGGTCCTGCGTCCGCACGTCCTGCGAGACGTCTTTGCCATCGGGCGTTTTGAGCGAGATGCGATAGCCCTGCTGTGACCCGTCCTGACCAACAATCGCTTCATGTCCAAGGACTTGATAGCCGTTGTTCATGTAGCCTTTGACCTTGGCCGCTTCCATGACGTCGGTGAGGGCGCCCGACGCGTCTCCAGTCTGCGCCTTAAAGAGCGCGCCAGCAAAAAGGCGAGCACCCTTCCGAGTGTCCTCCTGATCGCCCCATTCCTGCACCCTTGTAGCATTCTCCACGTCGCCGTTGAGCAGGTATGTGTTCTTGAGCTTCGGGAGGGCGTAGTCTGTCCAGAACTGGTCAAAGTTGCCTGGCTGCTGAGCGCCGGAAGCGACCTGCGCATCGAACGTGGACTTGGCTTCCTTGTTGATGTTGTCGATAGCGGCGCGCTGCTCAGTGACGCGTGTGTATTCCGCGTCCTGCCGGTCCTGCAGCGTCTTGCGGCGGTCCGCGTCGGCTCGGTCCTGCTTGATCTGCATTCCCTTCTGGAAGCCGTCCATGAAGCCGCCAAGGCCAATTGCCAAACTCATGGTGCGTTCTCCTCTGCGGGTTTACGTTTTACGCTGGGTACCGAAGTTTTACGGGGAGCGGGCGCGACACCGCCGAGGCCGATGGCGTCAATCGTCGCATCAAGCTTCTTGTCGAGATCCTGCACGGCTTTCATGGTGATGCCGATGGCGTCCTGCACCGGGATGGTATGTCCGTCGCCTTTACCGGTGGCGCGCTGGAAGTCTTGGGCATAGGTGCCGACGTGACGCCCTTCGTCGGCGACACCGGGCTTGTAGTCCCATTCTTCGACCGGCATTGAGTTGAGAGCATCGAGTGCGTCACCGTCCTCGATCTCTTCCTTGTTTTCCTTGACCTCTTCGTCGGAGAAGATGAGGCCACCGATGCCGCCAAGGAAGCTGCCGATGCCGGATGCATTCTGAGCATTCATCTGCTGCTGCGTCTTCCACGCATCCAACTGCAGGCCATATTGCTGATTGAGAGTGCCCGCCTGTCCGGCATAACCCTGCATCGCGCCACCATATCCCGCGTTGAGGATCGTGGATGCCGCGAGCGCCTGGCTGTTGGTTGCCTGAGATCCGCCCAGCGCTGTACCGCTTGCCGCGACGCTGCCGGCCGCACCGGCCGCGGCTTGCGCAGGCAGGCCTTTGCCGAGGTTCGCGACGTCCGCTTTCAGCGCCAGCCCCTTGTCACGCACCGCCTGACGCGCCGTGTTGGCTGCACCGGCCTCTGCTAGCGTCGTTCCGAGGTCAGATGCGGCCTGGACACCGGTGAAACGTCCGCTGCCGGGTGTGACACCCATAGAGGCGTTTGCGCGCTCCGTTGCAGCCCGGTTCGTCGCCGCGGCGCTCTGAACGTCGGCTCGAGCTTCTGCAGCGGCTTCCGTCTGGCGTTCTTCCGTCGCGTAGTTGGTAGCTTCCTCGATAAACTCGTCTTCGATGGGCTTATAGACCGAATTGTACCGCTCTCGATCCTCCTTTGCCCATGTGGCCTGATCGGTGGCAAGCCCGAGCTGCTGCTCAGTCACTTTCGTGGTGAGCGCGTCGAGTTCTTTCTGTCGGTCCTGAGAGACTGCAAATGCGTCTTGCGCAAAGGCGAGCCATGCCTCGCCTGTTTCTGCCTGCTTGAGAGCCGCTGCGCCGATCTGCGGATCAGGACCGGGTGCGGAGGAGCTGCCTTTGCCCATGAATAACGTGCCTCTTCGAAACGGGAAAAGCACTCATGCGCAATGGCTTGTTATAGCTGTCTCTGACCAACTTTTCCAGAGAAGCGTTCTGGCAACCAACGGCACTCCCGGCGCAGCATGCCGTAGACAATCAGATCCTCGCCTTTCTCTCCCGCCTCACGCATGACGCCCTCGCGCTGGAAGCCGAAATGCTCGTTGAAGCGGATCGCGTCGGCGTTGTGCACCGAAACGAAAGAGTTGAGGCGAGGGTAGTTGAGCTGAATGAATGGGTAGGCGAAGGTCCGGATAATCAGCTCTCGGGTTATCCATTTGCGTCCACCGTCTGAAACGACGGAGACCCAGCAGCCGGTCGTGGTGAAGCTGTCAAAAACGATGACGCCGTGCAGGCCTTTGTCGGAACGCATGCCGATCGTTGCCGCATCGTCGCGGAATCGGATGCCGCCGCGCTGTGTCGCCCAATCCAGCATCTCTTCGCTCGGGCCGTACACCACTTCTTTCAACGGATAAGCCTCTTCTGGATCGCTGCCGCGACACCGTTCAGGCGCGCGGAGATGTTCTCGAGGTCTTTCTGCAGCGCGTTGAAGTCGTCCATCGTCGGCGCGGCGGTGAGCTGCTTCGTTTGCAGCTTCCCGCCGATCCGCAGCAGCTCGTTGAGATCCTCGATACGCACCGCGGCCTTTTCACGCGTGCCGCGGCGAGAACCGTCCAGAACCTCGAGCTTTTCGATCTGCTCATTGTTCATGCCAGTGTCCTCACGCTAACGTCCTCAGCTCGTCGACCGATGACGCCATGGCGATCCGACTGATTGGAACGTTGGAGGAAACCGCGATCTCCCAAACTCTCGCCATGCTCTTGCCTGGCAGGCGCTCGACTGTGTCAGTCCTGTTGATTACGCGTACAAGCTTGCCGTCACCAAAGACACCTATAGAGACCGCAAGGTATTCCGGCAAAGGAAGCATAGCATCGCCATTTACTGGGTATGCGTTGACGGCGTTCTCGTTAACGGCGGATTCGAGCTGGCCAGACGCGAAAATTGCCGCGTTCTCTGTTTCAATCCTTTCCACTTCGGCTTGTATAGCTGCCGTGTGATTGTTGGCCTTGAGGCTACCTTTATCGATCAAAAGAGCACCGAAATTCATTGGGCGCGGCAACCACCATTCTTTCGACCGCCAAACCATCATCTCAGGTGGACCATCAGGCGGGTCAAACCTGTAAATGTTCGTATCGCCAGGGCGCGTGAAATAGAGGGCCGAATCCGCCACATCGAAATAACATGCCGAGATAATCTCTGCCGACCGTATAAGGAACGGCGTCGCGCCTACCGTGACGAAGAGGCATCCCGCCTGCCGTATGCCATCCTGCTCGATGTCGTAGAACATTGCATAAGCGCCTGAATATTGCGCTCCGATGGCCGTCGCGGGAGACAGCTTGAGCCAGTCGTGCGGGCGGAAAAGCTCACGAGTGACGAGATTGACAGAACCGTCGCCCCCGACTGCGATGAGCCCGTCGTTTGTTGGATAGCAGATGGAGAATCCGAGATCGACGACGCCTCTAGCGTTAATGCAGGGGAAGTTCGCTTCCAGTTTCTGCGACTGCATCGAATCGGGATGGCTACCTGTCATGATGTAAGGGTGCGCCTTGGTCATGACTACAAGAACGTTCCCGATCGCGCCGAGCGCAACCACCTCGCTGTCGCAGTTCATGATATACTTCTCTGGCCAGACGTGCGGGCGCCATGGTTCGGAGAAATACACGCTACGCTCGACGAACGCTGCCATCATGCCGTTTGGCATGACGGTGAGGCCCAAAAGATTATCAGGCGGCTCGTCCCAGCCTGCAGACGGCAGAGCCTCCTGAAACGCATCCACGGCCACGTTGTCGATGTAGTTTGCTGCGGTCGCAGCGCGTTCAGCGATAAAGTAGAGGTATGTTCCGCTGGAGCCGGTCTGGCTTCGATAGATACGCTGTTTCGTGATTTGCCGACCGGCCACCGGCGCTGCAAATCCAGAAAGGGTGACAGTCTGCCCCGGTTTCCAGTCGATGATTGCAGAGGCCGGCGAGGGGCCTGTTTCCTCCCCAAAGTCGGTGACGTAGGTGTATACGTAGGTTCGGCTCTGAGTGTCCCCATCTCCGGTGCCAGAAGCAACGGCGGTAAGAGCACCAACTGGGCGAGGCACAGCAAGGTCGTAGACGTCTGCTCCGATGCGCATTTTAGGGACACCATCGCCGGTGAAATAGAGGCGCTCTTGCGCGACCGGGCCGGGGGCGGCGTCAACCACGACGGGCCACGACAACCACACGCCGTTATGGCGGTAGACTGTGACAGCCCCAGCTTCTACGAATTCACCTGTTTTCAGCGATTTACGGATCGGGGTGAGACCGCCATCATCAAGGCGCGCGTTCACTGCCTCTTGCGCCGCCGTCTCGGGCAGAAGGCGCGGGATGATGAGGGGTCGCTCGCCAATGAACGCAGAGATGTTGATGGCAGGCATTGAGCCTCCTTACGGCCAATACAGTGCGTTCGAGGCATAGTCGTCCGGTATCGGGTCCATGTCTTTTAGCTTACGAGCCGCGAAGATATGATCTTGTTTGTGGCCTAGCGCTGCGTAGCCGAAGCGCATTGCGGTTTGGGCATCCATCAGATGGGTGCTGTTGTCCGCTGCAATCCACCGAAATTCCGGCGGGGCATTGGAATCAAGAAGGCGTTGCCACGCGAAGTTGCCAGCCTCGGCGCCGAACAGCGTTATGGCGTCCGTTGCTGCTGCTTTCGCGCCCGCAATGTTTTCGCGATCTTCTGTCCGAGACTGATAATACACGCCCTCGAACACAAAGCCGGCATCGATCCGGCGATCCCGCTCTCGGTCCACGTCCTTTTCCGATTTCGGGGGCGTGAGAAACGCCAAGAAATCAGGATGGTTGTCGGCGATTTCTTCTTCCGCGATGCCAGGCGACAGGCCAAGGGAGTAAGTAACGATCCTGCCGTTCTCTCGTCTAACGAAAGCCATATCAATAAATCCTGTTGAGGGTGAAATCTTCCCATCCCACGACAACAAGCGTACCCGTTCCGCCCGCGCCATTGAATGCCAACAATATGCCTACCTGTCTTGCGGTATTTGTTATCAATGTTCCTGCTACTACGTCGTTTGTCGACGCAGCAACGACCCCAACACCGGCGAAAGCTCGCAAATCTGCCAATGCCGTTGGAACCGTTTCAGCATGGTACAGCTGTAGGTCGGTGTTGCCACTTGCGGCGGCATCGGCAATGCCAGCTACGCGCATTCTTACTTTAATGCCGCTAGGCACCGGGATCGTAACAGGCGGCGAATACAACCCCAAGGCTAAAGCCGAAGTCGAGACAAACCATGTGCCGCCGGATGTGATGCAAAAATTATCTGCTTGCGTATAAGCAACAATCCCATTTGCCGCTGAGTTCGTGTAAACGGACCAAAAGCGTCCTACCCACGAATAACCTACGGGAACCGTGGGAGCCGTAGCAGATACATCAAACCCCCAATCGAATGAACCGTCGCTATCTTTGCGCAGAGCGTGAAGGTGATAGGTAGTGCTGGCGGCAATAGCCGCCGCACTTAATCGACCGCCGTTTCCAGCGCCCGCCGCCCAAACCGCATCAAGCCGTTTCGAGAAAGCGGCAGTATTTTCGGTGAATTTTCCGTTGCCCTTGATCTCGCCACTTGTAACCGAGACCAAGTAAGCGGAGGGTCTCGAAGTGACGAGACCTTTAACGTAGCTGGGCAAACCTTTGCCCGCATTACCACTGACGAGTAACTGCAGGTCGTCGCCCAGTTGTTGCAGATCGTCACCCATCTCTTGCAGGTCGTTAACAACGTCCCCGAATGTGGAATTATCTACCTTGCCCGAAAGAGCACCGAGAAAAGCCCCGGCCGTCAAGCGTATGTCTACACGCGACCCCGCCGCAAACGCTTTTGCCGTTGTGCCTTCCTGAGCGCGCTCAATTGTCAAAACTGCACCGACGCGAGCCGTCACTTTGACAATTTCCATATTGCCAGCGGGATCAATTATCGTAGCGGGGTGCCAGTCTCCGGCATCCAATGGAGGGAATTTTCCAGCATCCGCGCCTTGCACAGAGAGTGACGACACCGCATCCGTTATTGAGGCCGCAAGGGTGGAAATGGCATTATTGGCAAGCTTGACCACCATTAATGGCACTCCTTGATTTTGAGATTGAAGCAAAACTGCTTGGTTCGGCCTTCCAGGGTTGTCACAGTCACGGTGACGTCAGCGGTCTCGCCAGTCGCGCCGCCGGAAATCCAGATTTTTGCGTTGGTGTCGGTGTACTCGGTACGATCGACGACGGCAGTCGAGTTCTCAATCGTGGTCGATGCGCCGGACAAGCGATCAGGCGAGGGGAGCCAACGTGCGAAATCCACGTCGTAGTCGAGAACGTCAGCAGGCTTTTTCACCATCACATCGGTCATGGCATCGCTCCCTGTTCCCGAGGCAGGCGCATCACAGAAATGTCTCGAGGCACGATCAAGCGGCGCAGCTCTGGTCCGACGACGAAAGCACGTACAGGCTGGATGCGCATGATCCGGTTCGGCGTGGCACGGCGCAGGTAGCGCCAGGCGAGAAACACCTTGCCGTCAATCGTGATTGTGGCTGTAGACAAGGCGGTGATGCGACGAGTGAGCGCCGCACCGGCGTCGATAGTTGCTTGTGACGTGGCTCGAGCTGCGGCTCGACGAGCTAGCAAGGCCGCTCCGTCGACAGTCACTTGAGCCGCGGCTGTTGCGCGTCGGCGAGCGGTCAGCATCACATTTCCTGCGACTGCCAGAACATCCACGCTACGGGCGGCGATGCGGCGGATCAGCGAGAGGGAGGGCGTCACAGAAGTTTGCGCCGATGCCGGAACATCGACGATGAAGTTTCCAGTGTTGACCGCGAAGGCATTCACCTCAGCGCCATTTGTGGAGCCGCGGCTATCCATCAGACCACCACGATGTCGAGGTCGTTGGCGTGGATGATACATTCGTCGGTTGGGTTGAGTGTCTTTGGCGCGATCAGCTCGCCTTGCATCACCATCTCACCGGCGAGAGGATCTGTCCAAATCGCGAAGTGTGTCACGGTGATGGGGGCCGCGCCGTTGTGAGGCGGGTAGAGCAGCTCTTTGGCGTTGGTGCAGGCTTTCCCCGCCGCGGCGGTGAAGCCCGACGCCACAGCGCCCCCCAGCGCAGCGTCGAGACGAGTGTATGCGGGCCAAGCTGCAGTCGCGACTTCCGACGTGCCAGTGTTTCCCGGGTCCGCTGTGTGAAGCGAGACGTACAGCCGTGTCGGTGGCGCTGCAGCAACCCCACGAAGGAATTGGTTCAATATGGCATTGGCGGCGTAGGTGCTGGCTGGCATCAGTAAAAGCTCGCTTTCGTTCTCGGGCGCGCGCCCTGCTGGCCCTTTGCGGCCATCATCGGCAGGCGGTCGAGGAATAGATTGAATTCAGAGAGCAGGGCCGTCGCCATAGCGGGATTGGCCCCGCCGTCGTCGTTCGGCAGCATCAGCACCCTTCCTGCAGCGCCTCTGCCGATCTCGGTCGCATACTTGTCGACGATGAAGTCAGGCAGCGTCATTGCCTTGAGCGATGGCTTGAGAATGAGGCGAACGGAGAGCGTGCCCGTCATACGGGGGACGACAACAATCTTGCCTGGCGTGATCTGCGTTATGAAACGCGCCTGTGCTTGGTTCTCGTTGTCGCCGTCCCAGCCCGGCTGGTTCGCATCGAGCCATTCAGGGGATTTAGGCTCGAGGCGGATGCCGTCCAGCGCCGCGGCCTCGATCTTCTTCACCTCTGCGTCACCGAACGTCGAAAGGCATTCACCGTCAATGTCGGTGACACTGATCGTGTCTTTCTCGCGCCAGATGTCGACTTTTTCGCAAACCTCTCGAGCTGCTTCACGAATGCATCGATAGGCGGTCAAATCGGCGCAGTTCGGCGCGAAGGGAAGGACGAACGGCAGCATATCGTCTATGTCGCGCATCACCGCCTCCTATTCGGATTAGCAGCCGCTTCACCCTGCACTTTGATGCCAAGCGCAGTCGCGAATGTCTGATAGTGCGTCATCGCCTTTGTTGGATCGCCAGCGATGTCATCCTTCGAGAAGGCTTTGAACAGCACGTAGTCGATCAAGGGGACGGTGTAGGGCTCGGGCACACCGACACTAACGTCCCACGCCTCGAGCGTTGCCACATCACGGCCGGTGACGGGTGCGACGCGGGCAGGGAGGTACGAAATCGCGATCTGCACCACGCCGTTGCCGGTATTGCCCGGGTAGCACTCGAATTCGAGCGGCACGTTTTCGTCGAACGTGACCTGGCGCACTTCTTTCGCAAACGGTGCGTAGGCGGGATTACGCCAATTCGGTTCGTGGGAATCGAGCATCGATCGCGAGGCGGTGCGGATGGCTCGCCCGCCGATGTTCTTAACGGTGTCGATGATGTTGTGGTTGACGCCAAGGAGCTGCAGCGGCGTCACCCCGTCCAGCGTCTCAGGGATCTTCTGGTAGGTGCCCTGCTCGAGCGGGTATTGCGCCGTGCGAGACGATGCGGAAGGCTTGGCGAGAATGATCGCCTTGACCGCATCGTTGATCCAGTCGGCAAGCTCTGAAAGCGGCCAGCGCACATTGTCTTCGTCCAACAGGAGGACGCTGGCGCTCTTCATCACTTCACTTGCCTTGGGCATGGCTTACTTGCTCTTGCTGGTGGCCTTTTTGGCAGCGGGTGCTACCGGTGCAGGTTCGGACGGCTCGTTCTCGCCGGTGTCTTCTGCGGGCGCAGCTTCCGGCACGGATGCATCCCCGTCGTCCGCGTCGCTACCTTCATCGTTGGCATCTTCGTCGCTCACGGTTTCGGAATCGTCCGCGGCGTCAGTGGCCGCGCCTGCCTGCCCGGAGAGGAACGCAGGGATTTCCTGATCGTCGGGGACAGGAGGATCTAACGGCACTTCCTTGTAGTGAACTACGTTGAGGAAGATCGAGCGGTGGAGAACGCTGTTCACTTCGTTGACGTAACGGCCATGTTCGTCACGGTCGAAGCTGTAGGTGATGCCGCCAATGGTTTGTTCAGTCGCCCCCAGCAGGCACTCGATGACAGTTTTCATAATCCGCTCCTTGAAAGAAAAAGGGGCTTGTGAGCCCCTTGTCGCAACCAACCGTCGAGGGGCTTACTCGGTGGTCAGGAAGACAGTGAGGCCGATAGAGCCCGCCTGGAAGGTCGCCGAGATAGCGGTGAATTTCACACCGATACTGCGATCGATGTTTGAGGGGGTCGTGCGGTAGGCAGTGCGAACCGTTGGGCGAGCAACGCCGCCGGCTTGTGCGACGTTTGAACCGGAGAAGAATTCTGCGCCGCAGGTGCGCGCGTTGCTCTCTTCGCCGAACGCACCGCTCATGATGCCGACGTCAAAGACGACAGTCGGAGCGCCGTTGCTGTCGAGATCGTCGCAGTCGAGGACAATCTCAGCGACGCGGCAATTCGACGGAATGCACGCCAGCTCAAGAATGTCACCGGCGGCTGGGTTTGCTGCCAACTGATGAGAGAAGCGGATCGCGACCGCTTCGCCAGCAGTCGAAGGGTAGGAAAGGGGCTCGGTCCCTTTAGCGTATTTGCTCTGAATGAGCGCCATGAGCATGTTCCTTTGAGGGTTAGATCGCGGTGGCGAAAGGAAGTGCCCGGGACTAGCCCGGGCAGATCATCAGGCGTTCGGGTCTTTCGAAGCGGTGTCGATCGAGATCACGCCGTAATCGCGACCGTTGAAGCGCGTCTTTTTGACCCCGGCGATAACGCCAGACGCGACAACCGGCTCGTTGCCATGGTCCTTGGTCTCTTCGGTCCACGTGTAGCGGAAGCCACCAGCGGAACCGAAGGCAATCACGCCACCCTGGCGACCCATGAACAGAGCACGGCCAGCGGCGACGTTGTTGCCAGCGCCATAGTCATTGAAGCGGATCGCCCACTCATGGCTGTGAAGCACGGTGTTGTTGACCATGCCAAGGCCACCCTTGAAGATCGGGTTGCTGCGGCCTTCTGCCGTTGCCGCCGCCTTCTGGATTTCCAGCCAGCCGCCCTGATCGTTGTTACGCAGGTCATGTTCCTGGAACGGGTTCATGACGCAGACGTAGTGGGATTCGCCGTTGATCATGATCGGCATCATGTTGGCGTTCTTCGGATCCTTGGCCGACATCATGCGGGCCTTGGTCTGAGCGCGCTCGATGACAGAACGGGACATGATGTCCGCCGTATCGAGGTTACCCTTTGCCGTCGCGTCGCCGCCGTACAGGATATGGTCGGCATCCGGCGCTTCGATCGGATTTTCGGCGTGGCCGGTCCAAGCAGTCGTTTCGATGAAGTCTTCATTGATGCCGCGGGAACCGGACATGTAGATGAAGATCATCTGATCGTTGAACTTCGACCAGTAGTCGGAGAGACGGTTCTTGCCGATCTGACGCATGTTGTGCGCGGTACGCTTGCGGCTCATCTTGCCGCCAGCGGAAACGCCGTGGCGCATCTGGTCGATCTTGATCTGGTCAGTGAAGAAGCGAAGGCTTTCTTCCTTGCCCTCGAGGCGCTGGTCACCGTAGGTCGGGCGATTGCGGAGCTGAACCGACAAGTCAAAGCTGATCTGGTCGCCTGCTTCCGACTCGAGGTCGGTTAGGCGCTGGATCGCGAATTCGTCGGACGTGCCGATGAACTTGCGGTCAAAGTAGCTTTTCTTGGTGATGTCGATGAAGAGTGCGCCAGACCACTTCTTCTGCGCTTTCGGATCGCCAAAGGCAACCACAGTCTTGGTCATGAGTGATGTCTCCGGTTCGGGATCAAACAGCACTCATGCGCATCTGCTCTCTAAATACTGGATTTGGCGGATTGTTGCAACAACTGGCACATGATATTGAAACGGATCGCTAGCGCATGAGTGCGGCCCCTTCTTCGGAGCGCCCTCATGACTGACAGATTTGATGTTTGCCACCCAATTACAGCTGCATGGGAAGGTGGCTGGAGCGACCACAAAGCAGACCCCGGCGGCAAGACGATGTACGGCATCACAGAGGCCGTCTATCACGCCTGGCTGAAAGCTCGCGGTCTCGCCTTGAAGCCGGTCCGGAACATCTCGATGTCCGAAGCACTGCAAATCTACCGCGAGCAGTATTGGAACCCCACTGCAGTAAAGTTTGATCTGTTCCCCGGCGTGGATCTCGCCGTGTACGATGCGTCGGTCAACTCGGGGGTCTCTCGAGGCATCAAATGGCTGAAAGCATCGACCGGCAGCAACGATCACAGCGAGACCGTCAAAAAGATCTGCCGCGCCCGTCTGTCCTTCATGCAGTCCCTCGCCATCTGGAAAACCTTCGGCAAGGGCTGGGGCCGTCGTGTCGCTGATATCGAGGCGAAGGGCGTGGCAATGGCTCTCGCGGCCATGGGAATGAGCGAAACAAAGGTGCGTGAGAAGGCAGCATACGAGGCCCAGGCGTCGGCCAAGGAAGCGACTGCAGCCAAGAAGGTTGCCACGACAACCGCCGCAGCCTCGTCTGCCCCTGTAGCCGCCCCGGTCGTTGAGCCATCTGCCGTCACCGACATGACGACGGTCTGGGTGTTGGTGGCACTCGTCGCGGCTGGTGCCGTCGCCACAGCAATCTTCATCGCCAAGAAGCGCGCCGCCGATGCCCGCGTCGAAGCCTACAACGAGGTAGCAGCATGAGCGCGCTGACGTCGATCCTTCTTGGTGCAGCTCTCCGTGTGGGAGCTACGACCGTCAAGGCCATCTTACAGAACCAAGTCGGAGGCACTGCGGGCGAACTTGGCGGGACGCTGATCGACGCGATCGCGGCGCAAGCAGGCGTGACGGTTGAGGAGCTTCCTACCGTTCCCCAGACTACGCTGGACGCTGCCGTTAGCCGGGTGGAGCAAATGTCGCCCGAACTGATCCTTGCCGAGATCGAACAGCAGCGCGAGGCGAACCGGCTCATGCTGGCCGAGATGAACAAGGATAGCTCGTTTGGCTGGCTCTGGCGCCCTGCAGGCATGTGGCTCATGCTTGTCTGCATCGCATGGTTCGTGATCGTCCGCCCGCTTCTGAACGCGGCGCTCTGGTCTTTCGGAGTGGCCGTGCAGATCGAGGTGGGCCTCGACCTCGCAACCTTCCTAGGGATATTCACGATCTACACCGGCCTCTACATGGGCGGTAACACGGTAATTCGCGCCGTGAAAAGGGATGGCTGATGTCGTTCTGGGAATGGTGGAATTCTGCTGAGGGGAAGATCGCTTTCGCGGGCATCGCAGGTTCTGCAGTGTCGGTTGCGATGGAGTGGACCGGCTGGGCGTCAAGCGCGAGGAAGTTCCTCGTCGGCGCTGCTGCGGCCTACTGGCTGAGCCCAATCGGGATGAAGTTCTTTCACTTCATCTTCGGCGCCATGAGCATCGCAGAGGAACAATCGGCGAGTGTCGGCGGTTTCATTACAGGTATCGGTGGTGTTATCATCATCGAAATTATTCTGAAGGCATTTCGCCTCCGTCACGCGGAGATCGGGAGACGCCGGCATGATGAGACCTAAGGCAAGACACATAAGAGAAGCAGCAAAGCCGCAGGGCAGGGTTCTGGCCGCGGCTACAGTCGTTCTTCTCGTCTGGTTATTCTGCATCCATTTTTAGGCTCCCATGGGTTGACATGTCATCCCATATGTTCCCATATTGTTCCTGCGGACAGTTCCAAAGCGGTGAGCCTATCACCGCGCCCTTTAATCTGTTTGGAGCGCAACAATGTCCCAGCCCCCCGCACAAAATCTTATCGCCCTAGACGCCTATCTCTCGTTGAGTGAAGTCTTGGGCATGCTCAAGATCGGCTCGTCGACACTCTATCGTTGGATGGATCAGGGATCGTTCCCACGCCCGCGTCAGCTCGGCGATCGATGTGTCAGATGGACGGTTGCCGACATCAAGGCATGGCAGGACGCCAGACAGCCGGTCGACACACTGAAAAGGGCGTCTTAAGAACCAATTATTTTTCCGGGTACAATCCCGGGTATAATCGGAAAACGGCCGAAAAAATGCGCTTCGTTTTCAAGGCCGTAACCCTCTAAACGTGGCAGACACCCCATCTGCCATTTGCTCGGCACATTTCGGTTTTGGCCTAACATGCGGTAGAAGCTCCGGTATGCGGGCCTATCACATTTAAGCAATTCGATTATTCGACGATGCCCGCCTTCTTAAAGGTAAGCTCCCAAATTACGAAGAGTACCTAAACAGAGACGGGGCCAAGACCGGCCCCGAATAAAAAGTCATTGCCTAATTTCGAAAATTAGACACGATTAGATTCGGTTTGTTTGATCGTCACATCATACTTCTCGCTTGAGGCCATGATGTACGTGCTGGAGAGTGAGCCCGCTCAGATTGGTCAACGAGCTTGATCAGTTCGTTAATTTTGATCGACCGATTAAGTTGATGCTCTTCCGTATCACAAGGAACAAAACCTTCAGGCCAATTGCATGTGACCTCGCACAATAGCCTAAACTGAGCTGGGGCATCTTGATTTACCGCCCGGACGCTAAACTTCATGTTTGCCCCAACACTGTCAGCGAGTGACTTCATGTCTGGAGCAAGATACCTTGGGCAGTAGCCAACCAATGATGCCGGGTCACCACTTCTTAGGCAAACTGCGTTCGCGTCAATTGGATTATGGATATCAAGAAGTGGATATAGTTGATCACCTTTTTTCAGCGTACTAACGGCTTGCTGAGACGACAATGACAGATGGCTAATCCCATGGACGAAGAACACGCTTTTGTAGTTTCCATCGGCGCCCGGTTCTGGCACAGGGAGAACCTGCAACCCATCGGTTGCGCGCACACCGCCAATTCGCGCCATCAATCCGATAGGGTCAGAAGTGCTTGGGGATAGATCTGCCCATCGCATGTATTGCTGGTACTCGGGCCGCTTCTCATTCATCACCCGATTTGCAAACATCGGAAATAATTCATGGGACACGTACAAAGAATCTAGGTCGTGCATACTTCCGAATGGCAGGAAGTTTTCAGATAAACGTGCACCTTTTGTGTAGCCGAAAACAAAGAGATTATCGGCTTGGATGAGTTTAGCCACAGGAATCCATCTTCGTGTTTCTGGGTCTTGCCAGTGAATAAAAAATGTCCTCACAACATTCATCCCAACAGTCTTCTTTTGTTTATGGTTAGTAGAGCTTTCCCAAAGGCCGAAGCCTCCTGACTAATAAACTCTGCTGGTATTCGATCGAACAACTGTTCAATTTTGACTTCCGGAATCGCTTCCAGTTCACTCAGCCAAAATTCGATATGATCTTTCCCTGCAACGCCCGCCTGTCGAAACGCATCATAAGGGGATAGTGGTCGGTCGTCGGATTGGTCGCCATACAGACCTGAGCGCGCCTTTGCGGAATATGCTTGCACGTCAGCACGCTTATCCTTCGTTTCAAGACGCCTCACGCGTGTCTCGTCAGAAAGTTCGCGACCTAGACTTGATGCGTGATCAAACGTTGGTGCGAGTGTGATAGTGCGCCTTTTTGGGTTTACCACAACCCCCCAATTTTCGTTGTGACGGTCACCATTTCCAATCCATGCATCTAAAAGTAGGTAACCAATAAAATATTTAATGCTAACGTCTGGATCATCAGTGAATTTAGTTAGAGCAGCGATGACACGCCTCACCGTGTGTCCGCGATATTTGTAAAAGCGCGCGCCATCATTGTCTGCCTTACCTGCTGAGCCGATAATTTCGTTTCCTAAAACAAGACGGCTACCCTCTTCATTCATTTTAGGGGTGAGTACCGCCTGGCGACCCAAATGTTGCGCGAGATCGTAGTGAGCATGTGGGAGATTCAATAAGCCGCATAATTCGCAAGCGATTTTCTCGGCCCAGTTTTCTCCGGTACCCTCTCGGCCAAATTTCAAAAGGTGAAGTTCGCCTTGGCGTCTAAACCAAAACTTTTCCTTCGTGCCGAGATACTCAATCACCTCAATCTCGTTGTCGACTTCGATAATCGGAAACATATTCATCTTTTAAGCACAAAAGGTTGTGAAGCCGGTTCTATCGGAGATCATGGTGTCAAGCAAATTGAAAGAAAGCCATCGCCTCAGTCATATTGGTACGGCTCAGTTGCGAGCCATTAAGGCAACCACGGACATTTCTTGACGCGTATTTATTGCGTAAGATCGGTTACGCCAAGATCGAAGTAACCATCAAGCAGATATCAAATCCCGCTATCCTGCCCTCGCGATCTACGCGCCACCCCTCCGCCCCAGCAAAAACGCCAAGGACGCATCTGCCAGTCTGCCAAACGGTGGGCGGAGCAGTTTGGGGAGGTTCCAGCGGCTTTGGGTGAAGATGCCTTTGGCGTGGCTCATGGTGCGGAAGCCTTCTATGCCGTGGTAGGCGCCCATGCCGCTTGGGCCTATGCCGCCGAAGGGGAGGTCGTCCTGGGCGACGTGGATCATGGTGTTGTTGATGCCGACATTGCCTGATGTGGTGGCGCTGAGCAGCGTTTCGCAATCGGCATCCTGCTTGCCGAAATAATAGAGCGCCAGCGGGCGGGGGCGGGCGTTTATGTGGGTGATGACCTCATCGATGGTTTGCCATGTCCGCACGGGCAGGATCGGCCCGAAGATTTCCTCCCGCATCACGGCCATGTCGTCGGTCGTCTCGAGGATGAGCGTGGGCGCAAGGGTTTTGGGCCTGTCGGCAGCGGACTGGGGTTTGACGCCGACCTCGAGGATGCGGGCGCCTTTCTGTCGTGCGTCTTCGATCAGGCCCGTGAGGCGTTGATAATGCCGGTCGCTGATGATGGAGGTGAAATCCTTGCCCGTCGGACCATCGGGGTAGGCGCTGGCGACGGTGCCATCATATCCCGCCACGAAGGCATCCAGATCCTCCGCATGCACGAGGGCGTAATCCGGGGCAACGCAGGTTTGCCCGGCGTTCGAGAGTTTGCCGAACACCAGACTTCCGAGCGTGTGCCTGTCGACGTGACCGCGTGCGATGATGGCGGGGCTTTTGCCGCCCAGTTCCAGCGTGACCGGCACGAGGTTTTCACTGGCGGCCTTCATGACCATGCGGCCGACCTGCGTGCTTCCGGTAAACAGCAGATGATCGAAGGGAAGGCGGCTGAATTCGGCACCGGCTTCCGGCCCACCCAGCACGACCGAGACCTCCTCGGCGGGGAATGCCTCTGCCAGTATGGCGCGGATCAATTCGCTGATGCGCGGCGTCAGTTCGGATGGTTTCAGCATGGCGCGATTGCCGGCGGCAAGGGCCGTGGCAAGCGGGATCATCGTCAGCGAAAACGGGTAGTTCCACGGCGCCATGATGCCGATGACACCCTTTGGCTGATAGGCCACGGAGGCATGCCCGCCTTGATAGAGGATATCGACATGACGCCGCTCCGGTTTCATGAAGCGGGGCAGGTTGCGGCTGAGATAATCGATCGACTGGATAACGCCGACCAGTTCCATCAGATCGGTTTCGTGGTGCGAGCGATGGCCGAAATCCTGGGAAATGGCATCGCCAATTGCCCGACGATGGGCAAGAACGGCAGCGCGCAGCCGTGAGAGCCGCGCCCTGCGCAGTGCAAGATCGGGCAGGCCATCCTGCAGAAACGCGAGGCGCTGACGCTCCAGCACATTCATCATATCCAACGTTATTTCTGCGGCTTGCGTCATGGCATCCAACCCCTGGGCTTTGCATGGTTCATAGCATCCGTCCGCTGATGCCACGAGAGGCAGTTTTCCACGCGTCTGTTTTTACCCGGATAGAATTGACGGGAAAATTATACCCGGGTATTAATCCGCACATCCAGTTGAGTGAGCGCGACATGCCCGATCCCCAGACCAAATCCTGCACAGCATTTTCCGGCCATAGGATGATGGCAAAGGGCGCTCTTGCGGACGTAGCCGTTTCGCTGAAACGCGCCGGTGACGCGGCGGACAGCGTGCTGGTGTTTGACGATGCGACGGGCCGCATCATCGACCTTGATCTTCGCGGCAGTGAAACAGAGGTGGTGAAGCGTCTGCGGCAGATGTCGCAGGCACCGGAGATATCAGGGGAGGCGCAGGACCAGAAGGGCCGGGGGCGACCGAAACTCGGCGTTGTCGCCCGCGAGGTGACATTGCTGCCGCGACAATGGGAGTGGCTGGCGGCGCAGCCCGGCGGCGCCTCTGCGGCGTTGCGTCGTCTGGTGGATAATGCCCGCAAGGCAACCCAGCCACGCCAGCAGAAGCGGCTTTCACAAGAGGCCGCCTATCGGTTCATGCACGCCATGGCCGGGGATCTGCCCGGTTACGAGGACGCGACACGCGCTCTGTTTGCCGATGACCTGAATGCGCTGGAAGGGCTCATCGCCACCTGGCCTGACGATATCAGGGCTTACGCGTTGCAGCTCGCCTTTGCGCCAGTCGATGCCACGAACGGACCGAGTGAGACATGACCCTGACGATCACCAAGGCCAATGGCATCGAGATTGCCTGGGAGAGTTTCGGCAACCCAGGTGATGAAACGTTCCTGCTGATTTCGGGCCTTGGCACGCAGATGATCCGCTGGACGACAGGCTTTTGCGAAGGGCTGGCGGCGAGGGGCTACCGGGTCATCCGTTTCGACAACCGGGATGCCGGCTGCTCCACGCATTTTACCAGCTCTGCCGTGCCGGATTTCGCCGCACTGGCATCCACGCTGATGGCCGGAGGCCAACCCGTCGTGCCCTACAGGCTTGATGACATTGCAGCAGACGCAATCGGGCTTCTGGATGCGCTCGGTATCAAGCGGGTGCATGTCGCGGGACGTTCGATGGGCGGCATGATCGCGCAGATCATGGCGAGTGAGAATGCCGCGCGGACCCTGTCTCTCACCTCGATCATGTCGAGCACCGGCAACCCGGCCTTGCCGCAGGCCGCGCCCGAGGTGATGGCGATGATGATGCGCCCGGCGCCCGATCCCGCTGTCGATCCCGATGGCTTTCTGGCGGTGCGGCTTGCCTTTGCGCGGAAGATCGCCGGAACGGCCTGTCCGTTCGACGAGGCATCGCTTGCGGCAATCCTGATGGAAGAGGCAAGGCGCAGCCACGATCCCGCCGGCGTTGCGCGCCAGATTGCTGCAATGGCCGTGGCAGGCGACCGGCGGGCCCGTCTGGCAACAATCACGGCACCGGCACTCGTCATTCACGGAACGGATGATCCGCTGATCCTGCCCGCCTGCGGCGAGGAAACGGCGGCCTCGATCCCCGGTGCGCGCTACATGCCGGTGGAGGGCATGGGCCACGACCTGCCCGATCCATTCGCCGAGGTGGTGATCGACGCGATGTGCGATCTGGCGAGCAGCAGCTCTCGGCGTCCGGGCGCGTGATACTTCACATCCGTCTGCCTAAGCCAGAAGCTGCTGTTTGAGCAGGGTTTCCAGCCAGTCTGCGAAGACCTGCAGGCGGCGGGAGAGGTGTTGGCGGTGGGGGTAGAGCAGGGCCATGGGCATGGCTTCGGCACGGTGGCCGGGCATGACTTCGACCAGTTCACCGGCCTCCAGGTGGGCGCGCACGTCATAAGCCGGGATCTGGATCAGGCCGAGACCGGCGAGTGCGCAGGCGATATAGGCTTCGGCGCTGTTGGCGGTGACGCGGCCGCGCATGGCTCTGGTACGCAACACACCGTCCTCCATCCACTCCCAATCCTCGACCCGGCCGCTGGAGGGTGAGGCGTAATTCACCGCCCAGTGACGTTCAAGATCGTCAGGTGTCTGCGGCTTTCCGTACCGGGCGAGATAGTCGGGGCTCGCAACATTGATGAGCGGCAATCTGCCGATCGGTCGTGCAATCAGCCCGGAGTCGCGCAACGGCCCGACGCGCAGAACACAATCGACGCTGTCTTCAATCAGGTTGATGGCCCGGTCGGTGACACCGAGATCGATGTCGATCTGCGGGTAAAGATCGAGAAAGCCGGGCAGGGCAGGCGCGATGATCAGCCGGCCGATGCGGCCCGGCACGTCGATCCGGAGACGGCCGGATGGTTGTGCCGCCGTCTGGCGGAAGAGGTTTTCCGTCTCCTCTACATCGGCGATGACCCGCTGGCAGCGTTCATAGAAGGCAACGCCATCCTGTGTGGGTGAAACGCTGCGCGTGGTGCGGTGAAGCAGCCGCGCGCCGACACGTCCTTCCAGCTCCTGCACCGCTGCCGAGACCGAGGACCGGGGCACGCCGAGCATATCGGCGGCGCGGGTGAAGCTGGAGCATTCAACAACACGCGCAAAGATGCGGAAGAGGTCGATACGGTCCAAGATGCGGGCACCTTTATTGTGCGGATTTCCTGACAAGTGATGTCAGAACGACTGCCTTTATCGGCCAATCCTAGACGATATGGTTTCTGCATGAAAGCGGTCGCAATGCGGCCGCCCATTGGCAAAGGAGGCCACCCATGACCGATCACAGCATCAAGGGCAAAACCGTTATCATCGCAGGCGGCGCGAAAAACCTGGGCGGACTGATTGCCCGCGATCTGGCCGCGCATGGCGCAAAGGCCATCGCTATCCACTATAACAGCGCCGCCACCAAGGCGGATGCCGAGGCAACGGTGGCGGCCATCAAGGCGGCCGGTGCCGAGGCTGTCGCACTTCAGGCAGACCTGACGAGTGCGGGCGCGATGGAACGGCTGTTTGCCGATGCGGTCGCCGCCATCGGCCGGCCGGACATCGCCATCAACACCGTCGGCAAGGTCCTGAAAAAGCCGATCCTCGATATCTCCGAGGCCGAATATGACGACATGAGCGCGGTCAACGCCAAGACGGCCTTCTTTTTCATCAAGGAAGCGGGGAAGCACCTGAACGACAACGGCAAGCTGGTGACGCTGGTAACCTCGCTGCTTGGCGCCTATACGCCATTCTATGCGAGTTATGCCGGCACCAAGGCGCCCGTGGAGCATTTTACCCGTGCCGCCTCCAAGGAGTTCGGCGAACGCGGTATCTCGGTGACCGCGATCGGGCCGGGGCCGATGGACACGCCATTCTTCTACCCCGCTGAAGGCGCGGATGCCGTGGCCTACCACAAGACCGCCGCCGCACTTTCCGGTTTTTCGAAGACCGGCTTGACCGATATCGCCGATATCGTGCCCTATATCCGCTTCATGGTTTCCGATGGCTGGTGGATGACGGGCCAGACCATTCTGGTCAACGGCGGTTACACCACCAAGTGACATCACGGCGCGGTCTGTCCATCCGGCAGGCCGCGTTTTTCAAGAGGGCAAAGGGCGAGGGCAAGACATGCACATGGTATCAGTCATCGGTGGCGGCGCGGTTCTGTTGGGTCTGTTTGCCCTGTTCGGCAAACTCTGGGGTGGCGATACCGCTGGCATCGTCACCGGGGCGAAATGGTTCGTGCCCGTGTGGCTGGTCATGTCGCTCGTCAACCTGACGGTTGGGGTGACCAAAGCCGGCTACACGATTGCCCAGGAACTGCCGATCCTGCTCGTGGTGTTCGCCGTGCCGGCCGTGCTGGCGGCAGGGCTGATCTGGCAACTGGCGAAGACGTGATGGCTGGCGGCGCTGCGGCAGCCAATTCGTTGTCTGACAAGCATCGATAAGCGGTTGAGAGTTTCAATCCTGCCTTTATAAAATCCTTCGGAAATATGATTCTCGAAGGGGCTATTTATGTGGATTGAAGTCACCGCTGTTGGCAACAGTCAGAAGTTTGCAATCAACTTCGATCACGTGCTGCAGATCCTGCCTTTGGCACAGGGCGCGATGATCGTTCGTGGACCGAACGACCGTGTGCAGGTGATGGAAAGCTACGACTATCTGGTGGCCCGTCTGCACGCCGCGACATCGAAATAAGGCATTTCAGGCCAATCCGGGCCATGTATGCCGCAAAAATCCCGCCGGATTGGCGGGATCGGGTGTCTTTACACCAATTTTCCGACTAAACCGCTGTAATAAAAGCGTTTTACGCAGATTGCCCCACCGCGAAGGTGGTTCATTTTGCAACACTTCATTAACCACGTTCGTTACAATTTTATCGATTTTGCAGAAGTCGTTCGCATTTTCGCCACGTTATGCACAAGATTAAACGACTGTTAGGTGCTTCGATGGCAGGGGCAATGCAATCGAAGTAAAAGAGGGTGCGGTTCACCGACCTGCAAGCAGCGTGGGACAGACGATTTGAATTCTCCGGTTAAGAAACTCGGCATCAACGCCAAGTCGGGCGTTAAGTTGCTTGCGATTTCCGTGCTGTGCGCTGCGGCAGCGTCGTGCTCGACCACCTCAGAAACCAAACCGAAGCAAAAGCGCAGCAAAGAGTATTTCTCCGAATCGGAATACGGCGTGAAGGCCAGCCCGCGTGTGGCTGATGGCCACAACATCCCCAAGGGCGGCGGCCGCGAACTGGTCGGCAACGCCTACACGGTGAAGGGACGTCGTTATTTCCCGAAGGAAGAGCCGGGCTACAACAAGACCGGTCTTGCATCCTGGTACGGCTCCGCATTCCACGGTCGCCTGACGGCGAACGGCGAAGTCTACGACAAGGAACACCTGTCTGCCGCGCATCCGACATTCCCGCTGCCCAGCTATGCCCGCATCACCAACATGGAAAACGGCTCGTCGGTTCTGGTGCGCGTCAACGATCGCGGTCCTTTCCATGAAGGACGCCTGATCGACGTTTCCAGCAAGACCGCTGACCTTCTCGACATGAAGAGAACCGGCACGGCGAATGTGCGCGTGCAATATGCCGGACGTGCGCCGCTCGACGGCCATGACATGCCTTACCTGATGGCCTCGTACATTCCGAAGGGCTCGCGCGCTCCAGGCGTTGCACCCGAAGGCCAGATCGCAACCGGCGTGATGGTGGCTTCGGCCTCTCCGAATTTCGTTCCGGTTCCGGCGTCCAGCCCGTCTTACAGCGGCTCGACCCAGACGGCACTGGTCGGTTCCAAGAAGAATGCCGCCCTGCAGGCCATGCCGCTGGTCAACAGCGCGCCGCAGACGTTTGAGCAGTTCGCCGTTCTGCCGGAAATCGGTCCGTTCCTGGCCGAGCGCCCGGACGGTGACTTCCTGCGTGCGCCCAACGATCCCGGCGGTCATTACCTGCGCGTTCCGACGCCGTCGTCCAAATATGCCGCCGCCTATTCCGAGGAAGCGTCCGTTTCCAAGGCATCTCAGGCCTTCGACAGCGTTCTGACAGATCGCGGTGCGCTCAACGAAGAGTCCATTCTCGCTTACGTAAAGCGTCAGAACGCGAAGCGCTGACGGTCAAAGTGAATTTTCTGCCGCCGTTATCTGAACGGCGGCCATGCGGGGCGACATGGGCGGTGATCTGGGCGGCGATCTGGGCAAGGCATTCCAACGGTCATTCATCCGGCTTTCCGTTGTGCTTGCAGTCGCTGTTGCCGGCAGCACAGGCGCTGGCGCCCAGACAGCCCCTTTCATTGCCAAGGCCGAACAGGCCTATATGATCGATGCCGAAACCGGCACGGTGCTTCTGACCCAGAATGAAAGCCAGAATTTCCCTCCCGCATCGCTTGCCAAGCTGATGACGGTCGAGGTGATGCTGGATGCGCTGAAAAAGGGCGAGGTTTCCGCCGAGACGCAATATCCCGTTTCCGAATACGCCTGGCGAACGGGCGGGGCGCCCTCCAGAACCTCGACGATGTTCGCGCAGCTCAAATCCTCCGTCGGCATCAACGATCTCCTGACTGGCATCATCGTGCAGAACGCCAATGATGGCTGCATCATCGTGGCCGAAGGCATGGCGGGGTCGGATGCGGCCTTTGCCAAGCGCATGACGACACGGGCGGCAGAACTTGGCATGAACCGCAGCACCTTTGCTAACTCCACCGGTTTGCCCGACCTCGGCAACCAGACAACGGCGAAGGACATGGTGCGGCTCGCCCAGCATCTGCATGATACCTATCCGGATCAGTACGGGCTTTTCACCAAGCCGGATTTCGAATGGAACCGGATTTTCCAGCGCAACAAGAACACGCTTTTGGCGCTTGGGGTCGGCATTGACGGCATGGGCCTTGGTTTTGCCGAAGGCAGTGGCTACGCCGCCGTGGTTTCGGCCGGGCGTGACGGACGGCGCGTTTATCTGGCGCTTGCCGGCATTGCCGACGAAAAGACCCGTCAGGAAGAAGCCCGCCGGGTGGTGGACTGGGGCCTGACGAATTTCGAAAAACGTCATCTCTTTACAAAGGGTGAGGCGGTCGGCTCGGTCAGCGTCTATGGCGGCGATGTCTCGCATATCGATCTGGCACCGGGTGAAGACATCAGCGTGCTGGTGCCGGTCAACAATCCCGATCGGCTTTCCGGCCGCATAGTCTACAACTGGCCGCTTCGCGCGCCGCTGGAAAATGGCGCCAATGCCGGCACGCTTCGGGTATTTTCTGGCGAACGGCTGCTGCGTGAAGTGCCGCTTTACGCCACCACGGCGGTTGGCAAGGGCACCCTGACCCAGAACGCCACGGGCGCACTGAAAGAACTGCTGCTCTTCTGGCTTTGAACGCGGCTGTTTTACAAGCCGGCGATATGGTCTAAACAGAACCCGGATTCAAAAAGAAGACTGCACAGGAAATCGCTTTGTCTGAAAAGACCGGATTGTTCATCAGCTTTGAAGGCGGCGAGGGGGCCGGCAAGTCGACGCAGATTCGCACGCTTGCCGAGGCTTTGCGCAAGCGTGGTCTCGATGTGATCGTGACGCGGGAGCCGGGCGGCTCCGCAGGCGCCGAGGCGGTGCGGCATGTGCTGCTGTCGGGTGCGGCAGAATCATTTGGCGTTCGCATGGAAGCCATTCTGTTTGCCGCAGCACGCAACGACCACGTCGAAGAGGTGATCCGTCCGGCACTGGACAAGGGTGCCGTGGTGCTCTGCGACCGCTTTCTCGATTCCTCGCGTGTCTATCAGGGCACGACAGGCAATCTGGAACCGGACTTCATCGAGACATTGCAGCGTATCGCCGTTGATGGTGTGGTGCCTGACCTGACGCTGATCTTCGACATTGCCGCTGAAAAGGGTCTGGCACGCGCCAGAAAACGCGCCGATGAGGGGGCAACGCCCGATCGCTTCGAAAAGGAAGAGATCGAGACACATGAAAAGCGCCGCGAAGCCTATCTCGATATTGCGCTTGCCGAACCGCGCCGCTGCCGCATCGTCAATGCCGATCAGCCGGAAGAGCGCGTCACCGACGACGTGATGTCCTTTGTCGAGCCTCTGCTGGAGCGGTTCAGGGAAACCGCGGGCGAGACACCATGAGCGAGGTTCAGGGCGTTCTCGACGGCGCCATCGCTCCGCAGCAGAATACCAGACTGTTCGGTCACGCCGAGGCGGAAGCCTTTCTGGCGCAATCTTACCGGTCCGGCAAAGGCCACCATGCCATTCTGATCGAAGGGCCCGAGGGTATCGGCAAGGCGACGCTGGCCTTCCGTTTTGCCAACCATGTGCTGAGCCACCCCGACCCGGCGCTTGCGCCGGCCGAGATGGCCGACCCTGACCCGCAATCGCTGGTCAGCCGCCAGATCACCTCCGGCGCCTCGCACAATCTTCTGCATCTGACACGCCCTGTCGATGAAAAGACCGGTCGGGTGAAATCCGCCATTACCGTGGACGAGGTGCGGCGGGCAGGGCACTTCTTCTCGCAGACCTCGGGCACCGGCAACTGGCGTATCGTCATTATCGACCCGGCTGACGATCTGAACCGCAACGCCGCCAACGCGATCCTGAAAATTCTCGAGGAGCCGCCGAAACGGGCGATGTTCCTGGTTCTCTCGCATGCGCCGGGAAAGCTGCTGCCGACCATCCGATCGCGCTGCATGCCGCTGCGCATGCTGCCGCTGTCCGACAACGACATGGTTCGGGCGCTCGACAATCTCGACATCAGCACCAGCGGCGAAAAGCGCGATGCGCTGCTTGCAGCCTCCAAAGGCAGCGTGGCGCAGGCATTGAAGCTGGTGAACTATGGCGGCAGCGATATCGTCGAGGCGTTTTCAGAGGTGATGACGGCGGAAGGGCCGGCAGCGCGCAAGCTGATGCACAAGCTGGCCGACGTGCTGGCGCAGAAGGACGGCGATGTCATTCTGGGCTTCTTCATGGAACATGCCACCGAAGCGCTGATGGATCAGGCGAGGGCGCTGGCGATTGCCGGTGACATCAATGCCGCAGAGCGGCATGCGCGGCTTTCTTCCACGCTTTCGGAGCGCATTACGGTCGCAACCGCCTACAATCTCGACAAGAAACAGATGGTGCTGTCCATCCTCGAAGACATTCGCGGCGTCTGAAACCGATAGATCGTACAAATCGTGCGGCTTTCGCTTTCGCTGGTGCGAACAATGGTTTAAGAGCGGTCTATCCAAAAAACAGTCCGCAAAGCCGATCGAGCGTCATGACAGACAAGACACCTTTCTACATCACCACCGCGATTTCCTACCCTAACGGCAAGCCGCATATCGGCCATGCCTACGAGTTGATTGCGACCGATGCCATGGCGCGCTTCCAGCGCCTGAATGGAAAGGACGTCTTCTTCCTGACCGGAACCGACGAACACGGCCAGAAGATGCAGCAGACGGCCCGTGCCGAAGGCATTACGCCGGAAGAACTGGCGCAGCGCAACTCCGACCAGTTCCGCGAAATGGGCAAGCTGCTCAACGCCTCGAACGACGATTTCATCCGCACCACGGAAGAGCGTCACCACGAGACGTCGCGCAACATCTGGAACCTGATGGCCGACAACGGCGATATCTACAAGGATAGCTACGCCGGCTGGTATTCCGTTCGTGATGAAGCCTATTACGCCGAAGACGAAACCGAAGTGCGCGCCGACGGCGTTCGCTACGGGCCGCAGGGCACGCCGGTGGAATGGGTGGAAGAGGCTAGCTACTTCTTCAAGCTGTCCGAATATCAGGACAAGCTGCTCAAGCTTTATGAAGACCAGCCCGACTTCATCGGCCCGGCCGAGCGTCGCAACGAAATCATGTCCTTCGTCAAGTCGGGCCTGAAGGATCTGTCGATCTCGCGCACGACCTTCGACTGGGGCATCAAGGTTCCGAACGATCCCAAGCACGTCATGTATGTGTGGGTCGACGCGCTGACCAACTATATCACCGCGACCGGATACATCGAAGACAAGGACGGCCCGCGCGCCAAATACTGGCCGGCCGACGTGCACATCATCGGCAAGGACATCATCCGCTTCCACGCGGTTTACTGGCCTGCCTTCCTGATGAGCGCCGGTCTGCCGCTGCCCAAGCGCGTTTTTGCCCACGGCTTCCTGCTCAACAAGGGCGAGAAGATGTCGAAGTCGCTCGGCAACGTTGTCGATCCGGTCAATCTGGTGAACCATTTCGGTCTCGACCCGGTGCGTTACTTCTTCCTGCGCGAAGTCTCCTTCGGACAGGACGGCAGCTACAGCGAAGAAGGCATCGCCACCCGCATCAATGCGGACCTTGCCAACGGTATCGGCAACCTTGCCAGCCGCTCGCTGTCGATGATCGTGAAGAATTGCGACGGCCAGATCCCGACGCCCGGCGCCTTCAACGACGAAGACAAGGCGATGCTGGCTTCCGCCGATGGCCTTTTGGCCATCTGCCGCGAGGAAATGGACAAGCAGCTTATCCATCGCGCGCTTGCCGCCATCATTGCCGTTGTTTCGGAAACCGACCGTTATTTCGCCAGCCAGGAGCCCTGGGCGCTGAAAAAGACCGACCCGGAGCGTATGGGCACCGTGCTTTACGTAACGGCAGAAGTGGTGCGCCAGATCGGCATTCTGCTGCAGCCGTTCATGCCGGAATCGTGCGACAAGCTGCTCGATCTGGTGGCAGCACCGGCGGACAAGCGCGACTTCGCAGCGCTTGGCGAAGCTGGTCGTCTGGTACCGGGCACGCCGCTTGAAGCACCGAAGCCGGTCTTCCCGCGTTACGTGGCGCCAGAGGCTTGAGCGCCATGCTGATCGATACCCATTGCCATCTGGATTTTCCGGACTTCGATGCTGAGCGCGACGAGATCATCGCCCGCGCTCACGCGTCCGGCGTCAGCCAAATGGTGACGATCTCGACCAGAGTGCGGCGTCTGCCGGAACTGCTGAAGATCGTCGAGAAATACCCCTCCGTGTTCTGCTCTGTCGGTACGCACCCGAACAGTGCGAACGAGGAGCTGGATATTCAGGCCGAAGACCTGATCCGTCTGGCCAACAGCCACGACAAGATCGTGGCGATCGGCGAGGCCGGGCTCGATTATTTCTACGACACGCAGACACCGGAAGACCAGAAAACCGGTCTGTTGCGCCATATCGAAGCTGCCCGCGTCACGAAACTGCCGCTCGTCATTCACAGCCGCAGCGCCGATGAGGACATGATTTCGATCCTGACGGATGAAAGCGGCAAGGGGGCTTTCCCCTTCATCCTGCATTGCTTCTCGGCCGGGCCCGAACTTGCCCGGGTGGGTGTGGAGCTGGGCGGCTACGTCTCCTTCTCCGGCATTCTGACCTTCCCGAAATCACAGGATATCCGCGATATCGCCGCGACCGTGCCGCTTGACCGGCTGCTGGTGGAAACCGATGCGCCGTACCTTGCGCCGAAGCGCTGGCGCGGCAAGCGCAACGAGCCATCCTATGTCGTCAACACGGCAGAGGTTTTGGCCGAGGTGCATTGCGTTTCCTATGAGCGCATGGCCGAAATCACCACGGAAAATGCGTTTCGCTGCTTTTCCAAGATGACAAGGGTGTGAGGCGTGGCAGGCTATCGGCGCCGTTTTACCGTGCTCGGATGCGCTTCGTCGCCCGGCGTACCGCGTATCAACGGTGACTGGGGCGCCTGCAACCCCGACAACCCGAAGAACCGCAGAACGCGCGCCGCCTTCATGGTGGAGCAGATTGCACCGAATGGCGGCAAGACCACTGTTGTCATCGACACCGGACCCGATTTTCGCCAGCAGATGATTGCCGCGAAGGTGGAGGCCGTGGATGCCGTGCTCTACACGCACGCCCATGCCGACCATCTGCACGGCATCGATGACCTGCGCATCTATTTCGCCCTGCAGAAGAACCGCATTCCGATCCTGGCCGACCCGGTGACGATGAAGCGCATTCGTCAGGGTTTTGCCTATTGCCTGGAAACACCGCCGGGCAGCAACTATCCGCCGATCGTCGAGCCAAGGCTGATCGAGGACATTGCAAAGCCTGTTGTGGTCAAGGGGGCAGGTGGGCCGATCACCTTCCACGCCCACATGCAGCAGCATGGCGATGTACATTCGCTGGGTTTTCGCATCGGCAACGTCGCCTATTGCACCGATGTCAGCGATTTTCCGGCTGAATCGCTGCCGAAGCTTGCGGGCCTCGATGTGCTGGTGATCGATGCGCTGCAGTATCGTTACCACCCGAGCCATCTGTCGCTGGAGCAGTCCCTCGACTGGATCGAGCGGATCGGCCCGAAAAGAGCCATTCTGACCCACATGCATATTCCGCTCGATTACGATACGGTGATGCGTGAAACGCCTGATCATGTTGAACCGGCTTACGACCAAATGCGTTTCGAGGTCGAGATCGAAGCCCTCTGATACCGCCTGCAAAGGAACATCATGTCGACCAAGCCTTTCCGTGCACCGAGTATGGCAAGCTTTTTCGACAATCTGCGTGCCAGCCGCCTGCGCGCCATGTTCCGGCGCGGCGAACTGGGGCTTGTGGCGCTTGCGGTTGTCATCGGCATTGCTGCCGGTCTCCTGGTGTCACTGATCGGTGCCTTGAGCACGGCGCTGCATGTTCTGGTCTTCGGCGTCGAGCGTTTAAGCAGCAGCGATCTCTCCGGTCGGGTGGTGCTTTTGGGGCCGATGATCGGCGGCGTCATTCTCGGCATCATCCTCTTCATCCTGTCGCGAACCCGCAAGAAACCGATGGTCGACCCCATCGAGGCCAATGCGCTGCATGGCGGGCGTCTGTCGCTGACGGACAGCATTCTCGTTTGCGTGCAGAACATCGTTTCCAACGGTTTTGGCGCCTCCGTGGGGCTGGAGGCCGGTTACACGCAGATCGCCAGTGGCGTTGCATCGAAGCTTGGCATCAAGCTGAAACTGAGGCGAGGGGACATGCGTATCCTCGTCGGCTGCGGGGCGGCGGGTGCGATCGCGTCGGCCTTCAATGCGCCGCTGACCGGGGCGTTCTACGCCATCGAACTCATCATCGGCACCTATACCGTCGTCACACTGGCGCCGCTCATCGTGTCTGCGCTGGTTGCCACTGTCGTCACCGGCCTGATCGGCGGGCATGGGCTGACCATCGATGTCTTCGACGCCAACCGGGTGACAGCACCCGATTACGTGCCGACGATCATTCTCGGCATTCTCTGCGCGGTGATTGGCATCGGGCTCATGCAGGCAGTGTCTTTCATCGAGGAAACGGCGCGCAAAAGCGCCATTCCAAGCTGGTTGCGTCCCGCAATCGGCGGCACGGCGGTCGGTGCGCTGGCGCTGATTTCGCCACAGGTTCTGTCCAGCGGCCACGGCGCGCTGCACCTCAACATCGATGCCGACCTGCCATTTTACGCGCTGGCGGGCCTGTTCCTGCTGAAAGCCGCAGCCAGCGCCATCTCCATCGGTTCGAACTTCCGTGGTGGCCTGTTCTTCGCATCGCTGTTCATGGGGGCGCTGCTGGGCAAGATCTTCGCGATCTGCGCGCCCTATATCGGTTACGGTTCGACATCGCCGATCGTCTACGCCGTGATCGGCATGAGCGCCTTTGCCGCCGCCATCATCGGCGGGCCGCTGACCATGACGTTTCTGGCGCTGGAACTGACCGGAGACTTCCAGATTTCGGTTCTGGTACTGGCTGCCGTCATCACCACCTCGCTCGTGGTGCGCACCACATTCGGCTACTCCTTCGCCACCTGGCGTTTCCACCTGCGCGGCGAGAGCATTCGCAGCGCCCATGATATCGGCTGGATACGCGACCTGACGGTTGGCAAGATGATGCGTGCCGACATTCGCAAGGCCAATGTCAGCATGGGGCTTCCGGCCTTCAAGGAAAAGTTTCCGCTGGGTTCGACACAGCGTGTCATCATGACCCACGATGACGGACGTTATGCGGGCATCGTGCTGGTGCCGGAAATCTACGCCGACCCGATGGACCGCGATCCCGAAACCATCAGCCTTGAAACCTATCTGCAATACAAGAACGACGTGCTGCTGCCGACCATGAACGCCCGCCAGGCCGCAGCCGCCTTCGATGCTTCCGAAAGCGAAGCGCTCGTCGTCGTCAACGACAAGATCGAAAACCGGCCCGTCGGCCTGCTGACCGAAAGCCACACGCTGCGCCGCTACAGCGAAGAACTGGAACAGCGACGCCGCGAGGCATCCGGCGAACTTTAGGACCGGTGGCCATTCAACAGCGCATCCAGCGCGATCCTGCCACCGCCATAGACCACCAGCGTCAGCGCCATGGCGGCCCAGGGCAGGTGGAAATTGGCCCAGCCGTCTGGAACGGTAAGCTGGATCACCGCCGTCATGACCAGCAGGCCCAAGGCGGCGTAGCGGGTGAAAAGGCCGAGAACCAGCAGCACGGGCAGAACGAGTTCGGCAATACCGGATGCCGCCGCCATGACCAGCGGCATAGGGTAGGGGATAAGGCTGCCGAAGATATGCAGCCTGAATTCCTGTTCGAACAGATATCTGGCGCCGGTTGATAACGTCAGAAATCCGTCCCACTTGGTCAGTCCCGATTTGAAGAACGGAACTGCAAGGCCGAGCCGCAGCGCCAATAGCGGCAATGATTGCGGAATGGAGGCAAGCAGGCATTCGACGTGGCGATGAAGTGCTGTAAGCGCGCCACCGAGGCTGCGTGTGGAGGCAAGGTCTGTGGTCATGGAAGGTCCCCTTCACGGTGTTCAACGGCGCTGAAGGCGCCAAGGCCGATCAGGCCGATCAAGGCCGATCCGAAATCAAACGACGATGTTTCCGCCAAGGCGGTCTCGGCTGCTTCGCCAAGGCTTGCGCCTGCAAGCAGGCGCGCTGCGAAGGCGGCATCTGCCGGTGGCAGGACGCTGATTTCGACCTGCATGGCCGGCCGCACGACAAGCACGGTTTCCGCCCGCCAGTTTTCAACCGGTGTCACCGTTTCGCCCTGGTGGGCGCTCCAGATGCTTCCGGCTGGAAACGGCGACTGCACGAGCTGGGCGGAGGGATGCGGGACAAGCGCCCTGTTGAGCAGGTGTTCGGGCGAAATGGCGGCGAGCCGGGCGACCTCAAGCGGCACTCTGTCTGCCGCGTGATAGGCCCTCGTCCACGCCACCTCGACCCGCGCCACATCCGCGAGATAGGCAAGAGACGCCGCAGGCGGAAAGGCCGCGATAAAATCCGGGAAATCATCTCCATAATGCATGATGAGCGGTGAGGGCGGCTTGTGATCGGCGGCATAGGCACGCGCCATGCCGGCAAAAAAGTCAGCGCCGACAAGCCGTCTTGTGACCGGAAAGCGCTGCGCCAGCGCCGATGTCAGCCCGACATAGACATTGTTGCGATAGACGGCAAACCGTGTGCGATCTGCGGCACCCCGGGCTGTGGTAATGCCGTGCGGAAGCGGCTTGTCCGGATGGAGGAGGGCGGCGGCAAAGGCGTTCTGGCTTTGAAAAAATCCCATGGTCATGCCGCCCGGCTGGCGCGGCGCTTCAGGGCCGCTTCGTTCAACATGGCATCGGCGCGCACCGCTTCTGCCTGAAGCGTGGCAAAGTCCGGCACGTCGTTGTCCCATTCGATCAGGGTCGGCAAAGCACCGCTGCGCGAGAGCGTATGCCGGTAAAGCTCGACAACGTCAGACCTGACTTCGCTGCCGTGGGCATCGATCAGCAGCCGGTCTCCGACGCCATCGACGGTCTCGTCATAACCGGCAAGGTGGATTTCACCCACCAGTTCGACCGGGAAACGGTCGATATAGGCAACGGGATCGAGGCGGTGGTTCACAGCCGAGACCATGACATTGTTCACATCAAGCAACAGCCCGCATCCGGTTCGGCTGGCGATGGCGGTGAGGAAATCCACCTCGTCGATGGTGCTTTCGGAAAACAGCACATAGGTCGAGGGATTTTCGAGCAGCAGTTGCCTGCCCAGCCATTGCTGGGTCTCATCAACATGGGCGATGACCCGCGACAGCGTTTCGACCGTGTAGGGCAAGGGCAGGAGATCGTTCAGGAAACCGGTGTCATGGGTCGACCAGGCCAGATGCTCCGAAAAGCTCTGCGGCCGGTAGCAATCGACAAGTCCGCGAAGCCGTTTCAGATGCTCGGTGTCGAGATCGCGGGCTGCTCCGATCGACAGGCCGACGCCATGCAGCGACAGCGGATAAAGCGCTGCAACGGCTTCAAGATACCGGTGCGGCGGGCCACCGGCCCCCATGTAGTTTTCGGCGTGGACTTCGAAAAAGCCGATATCCGGCCTCGTCTCCAGAATTGTTTCATAATGCTCCGGCTTGAGGCCGAGGCCGGCGCGAGGTGGCAGGACGGTGGCGCGGTCTGCTGAAACGGTCATTGCTGGTCTCCCGGTTTTGACGGATGAGGGGGAGGCCCGGCTAGCGGGCCTCCAGTGTCGCAGCTCAGCTTTTGGATGGTTCCAGCATGCCCTTGTGGCCTTCCACGTTCATCGTGGTGCAGGTGCCGGCGGGAACGGCCTTCCAGGCGTTGCCCTGGTAATCCATGGTGGAGGTTCCGGCGCAAGTGGTACCAGCGCCGGCAGCGCAATCATTCTGACCCTTGAGGGCAATGCCGTAGCATTTCTCGTTTCCGGCCATCTGTTCCGGTGTCAGCGGTGCAGCAAAGGACACGGATGCGACGGCGCTGGCGAGCGAGCCTGCCAAAGCGAGGGTGAGCGTGGAACGGTTCATAAGTGATCTCCTCTTCAACGTCCGCAGGCCGTTCATCGGCTGCGTATGTCTGTATTCGGGCGATCACGACCGGATGTTTCACCGGTTGCAGACACGAGTTCGTGAAGGCGACGTGTGCTACGCACAGGCGCCACCGGCTGCGGCGTAACGGCGACAACGATGCCTGTTGCAGCCGCACCGGTGCGATGGGTGAGGGCGGTTTACCTATCGCGAAGATTGCACTTCACGGAAAGTTTATGGCCGTAAAAACTCCTGTTTGCGCGCAGAAATTGTCAATTCCCGCCCCTTGCTGCGGTGGCCAAGA
Source organism: Agrobacterium tumefaciens (assembly GCA_025559845.1). Taxonomy (NCBI): domain Bacteria; kingdom Pseudomonadati; phylum Pseudomonadota; class Alphaproteobacteria; order Hyphomicrobiales; family Rhizobiaceae; genus Agrobacterium; species Agrobacterium tumefaciens. The sequence goes on along the minus strand of CP048469.1, from coordinate 1,203,731 downwards.
CGAAAGCCGCTTTTGTTGCCGCCGCAAATCTGCTAGGTCCGCCAACACAAGATTTGACTGATAACGGGATGTTTTACCCTTATGCCTGACGAAGGCGACAGTAGTAGCGACAGTAGTCGACACCGAACGAGGCTGGCTTGCGAACCGCTAAGCCAGCCTCGTCCTTTCTTGTTTTTCTCAACACGACGGGTTTTCGCCACGGATGGTTTGTCCGGGGCTTTTTGCGTTTGCGCCCGTTCCCATAAAGGCCCCTGAACATGGAATTCCTTGCAGATCCGAACATCTGGATCGGCCTCGTCACGCTTATCGTTCTCGAAGTGGTTCTCGGTATCGACAACCTCGTCTTCATCGCGATCCTTGCCGATAAGCTGCCACCGCATCAACGCCACAGGGCGCGGCTTATCGGCCTGTCGCTGGCGCTGGTCATGCGCGTTCTCCTGCTGTTTTCGATCTCGTGGATCGTGACACTGACCCGTCCGCTGTTCACCATCGCGGATTTCTCCTTCTCCGGCCGGGATATCATTCTCATCCTCGGCGGCGCGTTCCTGCTTGCCAAGGGCACCATTGAACTGCACGAGCGCCTGGAAGGCGCGCACAAGCCCAAGGAGGGTAAGGTCGTTCATGCCGTTTTCTGGCAGGTGATCGTGCAGATCGTCGTGCTCGACGCGGTCTTCTCGCTCGACAGCGTCATTACCGCCGTCGGCATGGTCAACAACCTCTGGGTCATGATTACCGCCGTCTGTGTGGCCATGGCCGTGATGATGGCGGCATCGAAGCCGCTGATGTCGTTCGTGTCGAAACACCCGACCGTCGTCATTCTGTGCCTTGGCTTCCTGCTGATGATCGGCTTCAGCCTGATTGTCGAAGGCTTCGGTTTCCATCTGCCGAAGGGCTATCTCTATGCCGCCATCGGTTTTTCCGTGCTGATCGAAGCGGCGAACCAGATCGGCAGGCGCAATCGCGAAAAGCGAATTACTGCTGGCGACATGCGCGAGCGGACGTCAGACGCCATTCTGCGGCTTCTGGGCGGCCGGGTCGGCGAACAGCCGCTTGGCGAGACCGCCGATGTGATTGCCGAACAGGCAGCGCGCGGCGAGCTGTTCAAATCCGAGGAAAAGGACATGATCCGTGGCGTGCTGACACTGGGCGAACGCCCGGTTGTTTCCATCATGACGCCACGCACCGAACTCGACTGGCTGGATATCGGCGCCGGTCCTGAGGTGCTGAGACACCGCCTGCTGGAAATCGACCGCTCGCGGCTGTTGCTGGCGGATGGCAAGCTCGATGCCTTCCTGGGCGTTGCTGCAACGAAGGACCTGCTGCGCGATCTTCTCCGCGATGGAAAGCTCGATCTCGACCATTCGCTGCGCGAACCGCTTGTCGTGCATGAAAGCGCCACGGCGCTGCAGGTCATGGAACAGATGCGCAAATCGCCGCTGCAGATGGCCGTCATCATCGACGAGTACGGTACGCTGCAGGGCATCGCCACACCGACAGACATTCTCGAGGCGATTGCCGGCGAGTTTCCGGAGGAGGGCGAAGAACAGCTCATTTCGGAGCAGGCGGAAGACGGTTCGTGGATCATCGATGCCGCTGTCGACGTCAGACGCGCGTCCTATCTTCTCGATATCGATCTGGTCGACGATGCCGACCGTTATTCGACTGTCGCGGGCTATATCCTGTGGCGTCTCAACCGTCTTCCAGACGTTGGCGAACGTGTTTCCGGCGATGAGTTCGAGTTCGAAATCGTCTCCCGTTCGGAACGCAACATCGAAAAGGTCCGGGCCTGGAAGCGCGTTCCGGCCTAAAGGATCGGCGCGGCATGGGAGCCCATTGCCGCGCCAAACCCGTTGCACGCTTGTCTGCCGCCCGGTGATTGAGCCCGACAGCGAGCCGCGTTAAAAGCGGCATCCTCTCGCAGAAACATACCCAGGACCAGGGCCGATGACGACTTTACCGCGCATACACATCACCGGAGCGTCCTGCTGCGGCGTCTCGACGCTCGGCGCGGCGCTATCGCAGCGGTTTTCCGTACCGCAGCTCGATGTCGACGATTTCTACTGGATGCCGACCGATCCGCCATTCACCACCAAACGTCCACCGCAGGACCGCGTACGGCAGATGCAGGAGCAGCAGGCTGCACTGGCTGGCTGGATACTGACCGGCTCATGCATGGTCTGGGGCGACGCCCTGATGGACAACATCGATCTCATCATCTTCCTGCACACGCCAACGCCAACAAGGCTTCAACGCCTCGACGCACGAGAGAGTGCACGCCACGGCACACGCATCCTGCCAGGCGGCGACATGCACGAGGCCCATCAGGCATTCCGCGACTGGGCATCGCGCTACGACGACCCGTCGTTTACGGGACGCAACGTGGCACAGCACGAGCGCTGGCTGAGCAGACAAACCAAACCCACACTGCGACTTCAGGGCGAACAGCCAACAGAAGACCTGGTGTGCAAAGTGGAAGACGAGCTGTTACGTCACAGCTTACATCAGAACGCAGAATAACGACTGAGAGGCTGAAAACGCCTGAAAAGCCCGTAATCCAGCCAATTCAGCCTGTCCCAGCACCCACAAAAGTTCCATAATCTATCTTATGCGATCTTTGTGTGTAGGGGGGTGGGTTCAAGCTTGAAGTGCGACTTGCGAATGATACCAATGGGTTATCAGTCACAAGGAAGATGCAATGGAACGCACCTACTCCCACATTGATCTTGATGAACGTCGTAAGATAGCCCGCTGGCGAACGGCCGGGCTGACTGTTAGTGCCATCGCAGAGCAGCTCGGCCGGCATCGCTCAACGATCTTTCGTGAGATCAAACGCAACACTTTTGTCGATAAGGTTGTGCCCGATCTAACCGGCTATTACTGCGTGACTGCGCACGCCATGTCGTGTGAACGACGTGCGAAACTACGCAAGCTGGCGCGGTTCTCGTACGTTCGACAGTCGGTGATCGAACGCATCATGCATGGCTGGTCGCCGCAGCAGATCGCTGGCCGTATGCGCCTGGAGCGCCATCCGGTCTCGGTCAGTCACGAAACGATCTATAAGTTTGCATACTCGTCCGACGGGCATGCGATCAAGCTGTGGCGGCATCTGCCAGAGCATCGTGCTCGACGGCGACCACGACATGCAAGACGCAAGCACGGACAACGGTTTAGTCCAGAACTCAACATCTTGCGGCGGCCGGATGCTGTTGCCGAGCGCAAACAATTTGGTCATTGGGAATGCGATCTGATCCAGTTCCGAAAGAAGTTTGGGAAGGCAAACGTCACATCGCTCGTAGAAAGGGTCAGCCGCTTTGCGATCTTCCTACGCAACAACGACCGGCAATCCCGGCCCGTCATGGATGGCCTTGTTCGTGTCCTGCAAGCCCTGCCCCACCTTGCCCGCCGATCGATCACGTTCGACCGCGGAACAGAGTTCACTGATTGGCCCTATCTTCAGGCAAGCATCGGTACGCAAACCTGGTTCTGTGATCCCCAATCGCCGTGGCAAAAAGGCACTGTCGAGAACACCAACCGCCGGGTGAGGAAATGGCTTTCAAGAGACGTCGACCCACTCACGGTCACCGACGCGGACTTGATAGAAATTTGCAGTCGGCTCAACGCAACGCCGCGCAAATGCCTTGGCTATCGAACGCCTGCAGAAGTTTTCCGCAAGAAAGTTCTCGCGCAGATGCGGCATGCCGGTTAGCTTCGGATGCCCCGCAAGTCGCGGTTCAGCATGAACTCACACTTTTTGGTAGGGCGACAAGGATGCGACGACGTTCAGCCGGCGCCTGATGTGAAGAGCAACAGCGATAAGTGATTACAACATACACGCCAATGGCTCAGGTCATCGGAAAGACTTCACGAACGATCCTGTCTATTCAGCCTCGATTAAGCTCAAAGATTGCAATCTCTACAATGGAACATCGAACGCTTTGTGAGCGTTAGAATTAACGATAGGAGATAAAATTATGAAAATATTCAGCGCAACAATATGTGTTTTATCCGTCGCTATTCTCGCAGGATGTGTAGACGACGGCAGCTATCGGTCTGGCGGCTACTATGCATCCGGTGTCCAGTATCGATCCTACGAGCGAGACAAGTATTACCGCGACTACAACCAAGATCGCTATCACCGATATTATCATCGCAGCGACTACGAACGACGCAACCATGACCGCCGAGATTCTAGCCGTAACCCCGTCAGGATCGATAGCTCGGGCAATACCACCCAATGGGTCGATCAGGGCAACGGTCAGGGTTACCAGCGTGCAGTAGTAAATGGACGTGTTATCTACAGGACTGGTCGGCACAGCGGTCGATAAGCCAAGTGCGACCCGATAAAAACCAGCGTACAAAAGAAAACTCCCGAGCCAACGGAGTTCTAGGTCAGAACTTTGCGCCAACGACAAAACTTTGTGCGTCATAACGACCGCATGGAACGCTTCATTGGCGCCAAGCATCCCTACGTCCTGTCGCAGTCAATACGAAGCAGCTCACGAAAGGGATCTGAACCTGCAGGCGGCACCCCAAATCGATCGGCCCGAGTGCGTATCCGTTTTCATCAGCGGATAGCCACAGCAAGGCGCTCTGTACCCTGCCCTTGCCCCTGCTCTATCTTGCCGTGGAAGGTAGAGATAACCTGCGACGTCGCAGGTTATCTTTGGGAAAACGATGCGCGTTGCTGATCGTCAGCGTGCAAAAATCCTCTGTAACAGGGCATCCACTTCGGCCGTTTCCTTCGCACTGAACTCGCGATCCAGACTTTCGCACAAGGGGCGTGCTTTTTTCATTGCGTCAGGTAGATCGCTGACCGCCTCAAGCAGCTTGGTCGTCTTGACCGCGATGCAGCCCGCATAAAGTTCGACGCTGCTGACGGCTTTTCCGGTTTTCCGGTCGCGGCCGGTCTCTTCGGAGCCGGCGGTTTTATCCTCACCATCTTCTTCCGATTGCTCACGATAGATATCGTGCGTGGGTGTTCCGATCGCCGTGAAGGTGACGCTGCCCTGGCCTTGGCCGACGGTTCCGGCCTTGCTGCCCGGCTTTCCGACCTGAAGGTAGGCGCCAGCCTTGAAATAGAGGGATTTGCCCGGCCAGAAGCTGCTGATGGGATCGACGCCGACGTAATCAACACCTTTGTACGAGACCGTTACGCTCAGCCGTTCGGCATTCGCGTCTATGACGTAGGAAAAGCTGGCGCCCAGCGGGATTTTCGGTTCTTTGCCTTTGGACGATACCAGCCTGAAAACCGTTTCTTCGTGGTCGTCGCCCGCCTTGTCGTCGATGAAATAGAGCTCACCCTTGTCGGTATAATAAAGGCGGCAAAGCTCGTCGTCGGGTCCATGGATCTGGCCGATAACCACTCTGGCGGGCATATCATCATTGGCCTTTGGCAATTGATCGACCTTCAGCGTTGCAGAAAGCCGCCCACCATCGCCGACCTGCCACTCGTACTCATCACCCTTGCCGTCCATCTCTCGCAATTCCGAGCGTGGGTAGTTCGAACCCTTGGTGCGCGCACCATTGGTTGGCGCCACGAAGGTGATCGAGTTCTGCTGCACATCAAAATAGGGCGGTACGGAAAGACCCTTCAGCATCTTGAGTTCGACAGCATCGCCCTCACCGCTTCTCACGCCCTGCTCGTTCACCGGCAAGGTCACCTTCCATCGGCTCAGATCAATTGCGGTGGACCGGCCCGACAGGATGCCCGGCAGGCGTTCTTCTATCGGAATCTTCTTCTTTTTCGGCCTGTCATCGCCATCGATAGCCCCTTCCTGCGCCATCGCACGAGGCGCCGCATTCAGCAAAAGAACCAGTGTGGCGAGGCCGAAGATCAAAAACGCGCGCGCCGTAGCCAGAGGCATGGGATATCTCCGATTATCAAATCAAAAATTGGCAGCATCTGGTGTCGTCATGACGACGACTGAATCTGTGGGCAGGAGTCGCGCCATTGAGCCACGCAGGGTGGCATCGGTCAATTGGCTCTCGCCCGAAAATTGCACCCTGCCCTTCGCCACATCGTGACCCCGGTTGGCAACATGCGATGCTGCAGCATCGATCTGCGTATTTGCGCAGTACCGAATCCGTCGGTTTCGTGGTCTGTGTCGCGCAACCAGAAGGTCCGGGCCAAACCTCATCCCGACCGTTACCTCCAGACATCGACAGCAGAACAGCCTTGGAACAGAAACTCAATTCCCACATGTCGCGCAGGTCGCTGCTTACCCTTGCCGCCAGTTCGGTACTGGCAGTCGGTTGCGTGCAGGCTCCAAAGGCAAAGCTTGAGACCGCCGCCGGCCTCCTGCCCGAGAAGAAGGAAGAGCCGCAACCGCTCGTCAAAACGGCGAAGGAGAACAAGCCTGGGGATAAGGCTGCCGGTCTCGATTACGATGTCATCTATGCCGCTTTGACAGATGGCGGATTTGATGTGCCTGCGGTCAACCACCGCGCCATCGATCCGCAATATCTGCGCCAGGAGGTCGCTTACGCCACGACCGAGCCGGCTTATTCCATTGTCGTCGATACCCGCGAACGGTTCCTTTACTGGGTGCTGCCAAACGGTCGGGCCATACGTTACGGAGTCGGACTTGGAACACAGGGGCGCTCCTGGAAGGGACGCGCCGTCGTGCAATGGAAGCAGAAGTGGCCACGTTGGAAGGCGCCTGACGACATGATTGCGCGCAACCCCGAACTTAAACCCTACGGTGTTGAAGCCGGCGGAATGGCCCCCGGCCCGAAGAACCCGCTTGGTGCGCGCGCCATGTATATTTTCCAGAACGGCAAGGACACGCTTTACCGCATTCACGGATCACCAAGCTGGCGAACGATCGGCAAGAATTCCTCGTCGGGCTGCGTCAGAATGCTGATGCAGGATGCCATCGATCTCTACGACCGGGTCAAAGGCAAGACGCCTCTGCTGGTGATCTGATGGCGCCAAGTGTCAAACTTACGCCATAAACGGCACCATATCTCACGTCGTTCACGCCTGCCGGGTGCCGGCGATGGACAAAACAAATCGAGCAGCGGGAGAGATCGATGTCTCCCGATATCGGCGCCGACGGAGCAACCACCCCGGAAACTCTCAGGCAAAAGGACCGCTGCAAGATCCTGAAAACTCTGAAAAGCGGGCCGAGGCTCGCGCCGATGGTGTAAGTTCACCCTGACGTGGTGAGCGAATCTCTCAGGCCAATGACAGAGGGGGTGCCAGAGGCCCGGAAAGACGGGCAAGGAGCACCTATGCCTGGAAGTCACCCTTCCCCATCGACAATGATGCACGTTATCGCCATCTCAAGACATCGTTCATGGAAACCTGCTGCGCGGGCATTAACCCTGCATGATTTACGCATGCCGGCTGAAATCCAGCCAGCCGATGCGCATGGCGACCTGAAACAGCCACGACGTTTCACCCCGCTTCCCTTCAGGAACTGAACGGCCTCGCGGCGTTTCGCGATAACGGCACCGGACTGGCGTGGCGCAAGCCATGCCGTGACCCTGCCCTGTCGTGACGATGGCCGACGCTCCTCCCGTTCCACAATCTCGCTATCAGGAATATCAAAATGGTCGATTGGGAAGATCTGCGCTTTTTCTCCGCCTTCGCACACCATGGCTCGATTACGGCAACCGCCAAGGCGCTGCGCGTTGACCACACCACCGTCAGTCGCCGCATCGCGTCACTGGAAACAGCGTTGTCTGTCAAGCTCGTGGATCGCAGGCCACGATCCTATGTCCTGACAACCATGGGCCGCGACGTGGCGAATTTCGCCGAGGAGATGAGCCAGTCGGCCTTTGCGCTGAGCCGCTGCGCCTGCAGTGGCCAGAGTGGCATAGAGGGGGACGTCGTGGTATCTGCCCCGCCCTCCCTGCTTTACAGTTTCATTGCCCCACATATTGCCACGCTGCAGATGCAGCACCCGGACGTTCGGCTTCGCCTGGTCGGCACCATGGAGGCCATGTCGCTTTCCAAGGGCGAAGCGGATGTTTCCATCAGCCTGAAGCGACCGAGCGAAGCCACGCTTGTGGCCCGCCGCCTCGGGCAATTGTCCTATTTCCTCTATGCCAGCCCCGCCTATCTGACGCGAAACGGCAGCCCGCTCTACATCAGCTATGACGACACGATGCGCGGGTCGGACCACCATCGCTGGCTGGATGACAGGCTTTCGGCTGACGAGGTGTTCATGTGCAGCAACGATCTGCGCATCCAGGCGGCCGCTGCCGCCGGTGGTGCCGGAGTGGCGCTGCTGCCCGCATATCTCGCCGCCGAACACGGCCTCGTCAGGTTTGACGCGCTTGATCCCGGCGTCAGCATCGATGTCTGGCTGGTGATCCATGAAGACGTGCGCGACACGCCGCGCATCCGCGTTGCCATGGACTTCATCAGCGAAAGCCTCAAGCCGTTATGGCGTTCCTGATTATGCGCAGACTGGGCCTGCGCGATTGCCGAATTCTGCGCGATTTTCCGCCGTGTAGAATGCCTGATGACAGACCCTGTCAGGCGCGTGTGCGGATGCCGGTTCGACCTGCCCACAGGCCCACCCTGCCCCCGATGCATGAGCGTGGAGTAATTTCATGTCGTTGATCGTCCGCACCCGCAAAGGTGCCATTGGCAAGCTTGTTCTATCGCCCAAAAAAACTCGGCGAACATCGCCGGTCCGGCATCGTCAGCGTGTGGCGCTGCTGTTTGCCGCTTTCGCCATCGGTTACGGGGTGATTGCGGCGCGGCTTATCCACTATGGTCAGGTCTCCGAGAGCGACACGACCGCGAGCATTCCACGATCGCCCGGCGCCATTGCCTCACGCCCCGATATTGTCGACCGGCACGGCCAGCTCATCGCAACGGATGTCAATCTCGTGTCGCTTTATGCGGAACCGCGCCGCGTGGTGGACCCGAATGAGGCAATTGAAAAGCTCGCTTCGGTCATTCCCGGTCTCGACTGGGCGGATCTGCACCGCAAGCTTACCTCCGACACCGGCTTTCAGTGGATCAGGCGACAGCTTACCCCCCGACAGCAGGCCGAGATCATGCGGCTTGGCATTCCCGGTGTCGGCTTCAGGCCGGAGAAGCGGCGCTTTTACCCCGGCGGGCCGGTGGCGTCGCATATTGTCGGGCACGTCAACATCGACAATCAGGGGCTGGCAGGTATCGAGCGTTATCTCGACCGGCAGGGTCTGGCGGATCTGCGCGATATCGGCCTGACGGATGCTACGGACCTGAAACCCGTCAGGCTCTCCATCGATCTGCGTGTACAGAGCATCGTGCACACCGTGGTTGTCGATGCCATGAAGAACTATCAGGCGGAAGCGGCTGGCGCGGTTGTGATCGATGTCGACACCGGCGAGGTGCTGGCGATGGCCTCCGCCCCCGATTACGACCCGAACGAACCCTCACGCCGCCTTGCGGATGGCGCAATCGACAAGGACTACGAAAAGGGGTGGTTTAACCGCATGAGCAATTCCGCGGTGGAAATGGGCTCGACCTTCAAGGCCTTTACACTCGCCATGGGGCTGGATGCCGGTGTGGTGGGTCTCAATTCGGTGATCGATGCCTCCCGCCCCCTGAAAATGGGCGGTTTCCTCATCCGCGATTTTCACGGTCGCGGCCGGCCGCTGACAATTCGCGAGGTGTTTCGGTATTCCTCCAACATTGGCACCGCCAAGGTCGCCGATCTGGTGGGACTGGACAATCACCAGCGGTTTCTTTCCAGGCTGGGCCTGCTGTCACGCCTGCAGACGGAATTGCCGGAGGTGGCCTCGCCCACGGCGCCCAGACACTGGAAGAAGATCAATTCCGCGACAATTTCCTTCGGGCACGGTCTGGCGACAACACCGCTGCAGACAGCCGCCGCCGCTGCGGCCCTCGTCAATGGCGGCATGTTCCGTCATCCGACCTTTATCGCCGGCAGCAATGCCCGCAGCCAGATGGACGGGACACGGGTGATCGAGGCCGCCACCAGCGCCAAGATGCGTGAACTCTTCGCCTATAACGGCACGCAGGGCTCCGGCCGAAACGCACAGGTCGCGGGATTCGATGTTGGCGGCAAGACCGGAACGGCGGAAAAGGTCATCAATGGCAGATACGCCAAGAACCTGAACTTCAACACGTTCCTTGCCGCCTTCCCCATGCACCGGCCCCGTTACGTGGTTCTCACCATCGTCGACGCTCCGCTTTCCGGCGAGCGCGGCGGGCGGCTGGCCGCTTACAACGCCGCGCCCATGGTGCGCGATATCATTACGCGGGCCGCGCCACTTCTCGGCGTTCGCCCCTCATTCGGAGACCAGCAGGCATCTCCGCTGATGAACTATTGAGGGTATCTGCAGACATGATTGAATTTTCAGGTGGTTTTCGATGAGCGCGTCGCCCGCCAGCGACATCGTCCATATTCTCTATCTCGTTGCCATCGTCGCGGAGGCGATGACCGCAGCCCTCGCCGCCGGGCGCCGCGAAATGGACTGGATCGGTGTCTTCCTGCTCGGCTGCATCACCGCTCTTGGCGGCGGCACGGTGCGGGATGTGTTGCTGAACCACCATCCCTTGTCATGGGTGGCAAACCCCAGCTACCTGCTGGTCACGGGCCTGTCGGCTCTGGCGACGATACCGCTGGCGCGATACATGCATCATCTGCGCAAGATGTTCCTGTTTCTCGATGCGATAGGACTGGTGGTCTTCACCGTCATCGGTTGCCAGATTGCGCTGACCATGAACCAGCCGCTGGTTGTTGTGGTGGCGGCGGGCATGCTGACCGGATGCCTTGGCGGCGTGTTACGTGACATCCTTTGCAACGAGGTGCCGCTGCTGTTCCGCTCGCAACTTTATGCCACCGTATCGGTGTTCACCGGCCTGGTTTATCTGGCCGCACCGCATCTCGGGCTGTCGCACACGCTCTCCACCCTCCTCGCCATGGGGCTTGGCCTGGTGTTGCGTCTCCTCGCCATCCGCTTTGGCTGGAGCATGCCAAAATTCGTCTACACCAGGGATTTGCATTGACTGGCCGCCTCACCGGTTTAGGGTCCGGCCGTTCCGATATTTTGGCAAAAAAGGATACAGGTCTTGGCGCCATTGATGTTTCGCAAAGCCATCGAGGCCGATCTGCCGGCGATTATCGACCTGCTTGCCAATGACGTGCTGGGCGCCAGCCGGGAATCGACCCAACCAGAAGATATGGAGCGATACCGAGCCGCGTTTCGTGACATCACCGGCGATGCCAACCAGTTCCTGTGTGTTGCGGAAGACGGCGACGAGATTGTCGGAACGTTTCAGCTGACCGTCATTCCCGGCCTGTCACGCGGCGGCGCAAAGCGCGCCCAGATCGAAGCGGTGCGTGTTGCCCAGAGCAGGCGAAACGAGCAGATTGGCGAAGCGATGTTCAAATGGGCCATCGATTACAGCCGCTCGCAAGGATGCGCGCTGGTGCAACTGACAACCGACAAGGCACGCCCCGACGCGCACCGGTTCTACGACCGGCTGGGCTTTGAACCAACCCATATCGGTTACAAGCTGCGTCTTTTGTGAGCGGTACATCATTCTGGATGTGCCGATAGACAAGCAACGGGTATGGTCTGAGAGACTTCGGAACTCGAAGGACGCGTGGTCGCAAAATCCAGGCTTTCGGATGCCGTGCGGTCGAACGCCAGCGGCGTGATAGAGATCGCGCCGCGACGGATAATCTCGGTCTCGGACCGGTCGTCGTCCTTCTCAGCAAGCCGTTCCAGTTTCAGCCAGTGATAACCGATATTGCGCGGATCGGTACCGGAGACCACCTTCACATCGTTCAGAAGACCGGCACCCTGCCGTGCGACGACACAGGGGCCCGCCTCACCCGGATCGGCATCGGGAAAATTGATGTTGAGGCACACCTTGCCGCTCCACGTTCCCCGCACAGCCTTCATGATGACATCCGGCGCCAGCGCCCTTGCCGTTGGCCAGCGAACGGCGAACCGGTCTGAAAAGGCCTGGCTCAGAGCGATCGAGGGAACGCCGAGCAGCAGTCCCGTCATGGCGGCACCGACCGTTCCGGAAAACACCGTTTCAACACCGAGATTTGCACCACGGTTGATGCCTGATAACAGTAAATCCGGCGGGCTTGGCATCAGATGGCGAAGCGCCATGACAACGCAGTCAGCGGGAGTTCCGGAAATCGAAAACGTTCTGTCCCCCCTCTCCGTCACTCTCAACGGCGCATGCAGGCTTAGGGACTGGGCGCTACCGCTTTGATCGTGATCTGGAGCGACAACCCAGACTTCATCGGCGATCTCTTCCGCCACCTGCCTGAGTGTGGCCAATCCCGGTGCATCGATGCCATCATCATTGGTCAGCAAAACACGCCGGATACGGCCGGAGGAAGCAATCATGGGCTCAACTTTCTATTTAACTATAAATCATTAGCTAACATATGTTAGGTAAATCTCCAACTGCCGAATTCAAATGGTCAGCAAGGACAGACAGGTGGACGACGGGGACATATCGAAATTGCGGTCGCGACTGACGCTTCTGGCCAGACGGTTGCGCAAGGAAGCCCAGAGCGACGAAGTGTCATGGTCCAGAATGCTGATCGTCGGCCTGATCGACAGAATGGGCGGACGCGTCACACCAACCATGCTCTCAGCCGCCGAAAGCATGTCCTCCGCCAATGTCGCCGCACTGTTGCGAGACCTTGAAGCACAGCGACTGATTACCCGAACCCCGGACGAACAGGACCGCCGGAAAGTCTGGATTGCGCTTTCCGACGAAGGGAAAAACGTTCTGTCCCAAAGCCGCAAAACCCGCGAAAAATGGCTCGAAACCGCCATGCAGGCGACGCTGACGGCCGACGAACAGAAACAATTGCTGGAAGCCAGCGAACTGATCGAACGGATTGCCTTGTTTGACCGGGGTTAACTGTCGGGAACAATAGCCACAGGTCTCCGCGGCCGCCGCCAGCTTTTGCAGCTGTTGGCTGCTTCGGCTAGTTTCCCCTCATCTGAACTCAAAGTCTGGTTGGACCAGTGCAATCGATTTCGTCTCGGCCCTATCATCTCGAAGATAGCACAGCCTGCCTTGCTGTCTTTGACAGCAATGTCCCGTATTTCTTCGCCGAAGAGGAACGCGCGCAGTATGCAGAATTCCTGACGGGACTTGCCCTGCAGCGCCCTTATCTGGTGTTTGAGGATGGCACTGGCATCATTGCCTGCGGTGGGCTGGAGACCTTACCGGAGAAAAGGACGGCGTTTTTGTCGTGGGGCATGGTGGCGCGCGATCATCATCGCAAGGGTGTCGGGCGACTGCTGACGCAGGCGCGGCTCGAGCTTGCCAGAAACCTGCCCGATGTCGACAGCATTACCTTGAACACCAGCCAGCACACCAAAGGCTTCTACGAGAAGTTCGGCTTTGTCATGACCGAGGTTACGCCGGATGGTTATGGCGTGGGGCTGGATCGCTGGGATATGGTTCTGACGTTAAAATAAGAGCGATGGCTGAAGTCTCTTCTCGGTCGAGTTAGCAAAACCTCGCCATGAAGATGCTTGCCACGAGGGAGGCGCCTTCCCTGCCCGTTCTTTCTCGCATGCGGGGACGGAGCTGTCGCATTGCACGCGGATTTCCACGTCCGCGTCGTGGCGTTAATGCTGTAAGCGATCATCGGCCTGAAGGTCAGGCCCTGCATGGATTGTCCAGAATGAACCGGTCGTGCCTGTCGTTTGGAACGTCAGGCGCGACCGTTGTTTTGCATCACCAGACGATGCGGGCGCCTACGCGGCCGGAGAATAGGCGGAAGTCTTCGCCGCCGAGGTTGAACTCGTAAGACGCGTTCGCATAGATCGAGGCGTTTTCCGAGACCTTGGTGGTGAAGCCTACGCCGAGTTCGAGGCTGGTTTCTTCCCAGGACGGGCGAATAGCGGTTTCATTGAAGTGGATCGTGTCGCTGGCCTTGAACTGATGCCAGACATTGGCCAGCACGAAGGGGCTGAACGGTCGCTCGTTGATCGTGTAGTCGCCTTCCAGACGCATGCCGATACGGCCAGTCCAGGAATCGTTGTTATCGTAGCTGATCCGGCCGCCCGGATCGTTGGCCTCGTTGAAATTCTGGTACTGCCAGTAAATCTGCGCCTGTGGTTCGATAACCCAGTTTTCGGAAATATCGAACTTCTTGCCGGCCTCCAGCGAAGCCGTCCATTCTCGGCCGTGGAAGCTGGTGCTGTAATCGGCAACCGAGTCCGTATCGATGCTGAGCCAGGAATGCATGAGAATGGCGTCGATGTAGGACTCGTCTTCCCAGGTGTGCGTCCAGTAGGCACCAAGGCTATAGGCGTCGACATCGATGTTGCCGATTTCGATGACCCGGTCGTAGATGTTTCGGGCGCGCATATCGCCCCAGCCGCGCGCATAACCGGCCATCACACCAAAGGTATCAAGCTGGCCATCATCATGTTCGGCACGATAGACCGGCGCACCGAACTGCAGGCCCCACTGGTTGCCCTTGAAGCGCTGATCGGCAAAGGAGCTGAGGTCCTGACGGTATTGATCGCCGAAGAAGCGGGTCCAGACGATATCCTTGTCCGCTTCGTCACCGAACCAGGCCTGTTCGCCGTGACGCTCATGGAACGTGCCAAGCGCGACGCGCAGCAGGCCGCGAACAACAGTTGGCGTCGCGCTGAGGATCGGGACTTCAGGACGGATCAGCGTGATGCCGCCATCGCCGTCGTCACCGCCGCCACCGCTGCCGCCGCCGCCCGAACCGCCACCATTGTCACCGCCACCTTCTTCGCCACCGCCACCCGGCAGCAGCCAGTCAGGCAGGTTCGGGTTGCTGGCATCAATGCCCTGGAAGTTGTTGCGCAGGTACCAGTTGTTTTCGGTGCCACTGGTCACGCCGCCCTGAACGAGCTGGTATTCGTAGATACCGGCAGAGGCACGGCGGGCGAGATTGAAGGTGCCCGAGCCTGTGGTCGCACCGTTAATGGCTTCCACGACGAGAATACCGTTCTGCGTCGTCTCCGCACCGGCGCCACCGACATTGGTGACGACGAGGCCGGTGGTGCCCGATGTCGTGCCGTTGGAAATCACCAGCTTATCGGAGGGGGAGCTATCGCTCGCCAGCACGGTATTGAGCCAGAGCTGGCCGCCAAAACCGCGATAATTGCCGACAATGGTGAGGCTGTCCGATGTCGAGTTGGAACCGTTGGTCAGATCGATGAAACCTGAGTTTTGCACCTGAACCAGATTGCCGCCAACCGCCGGGTTGATGCTCCACGTGCCGCTACCGGCTCGCAGATAGCTGGAACCGTCAATGACGAGACCACCCGTCAGAGTTCCAGTGTCCCCCAGTGTCAGGGTGTTGTTCATCGTCAGGTCGGAGCCGTTCGTCAGTTCGATACGTTCCCAGTTGATCAAACGTCCCGGATTGCTGCCCTTGGTATTCGACCAGGTCAGAATGTCTGTGCCGAGACCACCATCGATCTGAATGCCGCGGAGATGTTCATCGGTGAGACCGGAGAAATAGGCCGTGTCGTTGTCGGTACCCATGTCGATACCGCCGATCAGACCGCCGATCCAGACCATGGAATCGGCGCCGGAACCCGCTACCAGCGATCCCGTGACTTCGCCGCCGGACAGCCGAAACTGGTCGTCGCCATCGTCCTGATTGACCGTTGCGCTGACGCGGCCGCCGCGCATGTCGAAAATATCGTTGCCGGAGCCTTGCGAGACGCTGCCGTTAATCTGGCCCGGATCGTAGTTGATGATCGTGTCATTGCCCGTTCCGAGCGAGATGTTGCTCTGGATCGTGCCGTAGTTCTGCACGTAGGTCTGGCTGGCGCCGGTCACGAAGATACCGCTGTTCAGCGATGCTCCAGTGTTGTTGGTGATGTTGGTCTGGCCGTCGCCATTGATGGTGATGCCATTGTTCAGCGTGCCGTCATTGGTGATGACGTTGGTGCTGTTGCCGGTGAAGCTGAAGGCCGAATTGATGAAGGAGTTGGCGTAGTTGTGGACGATATAGGTGCCATCGCCACTCACCACCAGACCACCATTGATGGTGCCGCGGTTGTCGAAGACGAGTCTACTGACATCGGTGATGCCGACGCTCTGCAGATTGCCCGAGGAGTCGACCGTCAGAGTGCCCATCGTGCTGGCCGTGAACGGACCATTCAGGTTGGTGCCCTGTTGTATCTGGACATTCAGGCTGCCCAGGCCGGTTGTGGTGAAGCCCGCCGGATTGCCATCACAGACAACCGTATCGCCAGAAGACGGCGTGGTCGGTGTACAATCGGCAAGTGCCGTTCCCGTGTAGGGAAAGAAGAGCAAGGCGCTGGTAAGCGGCAGTCCAAGCTTCAACTGAAATGCACCGGAGTGCGAAAAGGAAAAGAAACCGGGTATTCTGTTCTGTCTCGAATTACGCATCAAACGTGCCCCCGCACAAGACTTGCAAATAATTGAAAAAGCAGAATTTTATCTGATATGAAATCTCCCGTGCAAATCGGTGGATGCTTCAAACGCATCCCATGAATTTTGCGGCGGCAAGTCGCGATCCTCGCTGGTGAGGCGAGGCAGGCATGCCGACGATCTTCAATTTCCAGCCGATGAGGCTAAAGCGGGAGGAGAATTTCTCGCATCTCCCCTCCAGTCTTGCGCCACCCGGACAATCATGTCGGGGGTATGCGTGATCCGTGTGACGTCTCGTCGGAAATGCCGTCTCAACACGGAAATCGGAGCCTGGCGCCCCTATGTTTCTTATTGTTTCCGAATGTAAGTGACTGATAATAAAACGCAACCAAAAGACTATATGACTTATCCTAGATTGTTTTTCGCAACTTGACGATGGGGTAATTTGAAAGATTCGCGCTAACGTTTAAATACGAGCTGACGGAGATAACACCTGCGTTGTGTTGCGGAAGCTGCTGGCTGCAGGTTGTCTTCAGTGGAATGAGATATGGCGGCAGACATGATTGAATTGATCGATTTCGAACCCAGTCACTTTCCGGTTCTTCGCAACTGGCTCCCGACCGAGCGGGATCTCGTGCAATGGGGAGGCCCCGATCTGGAACACCCTGTTACGGACCGACAGCTTGAAGAGATGATCGCCGAGGGACGGGCTACTCCGCCCAGGCGCCTGAGCTGGATGGCCGTTGATCGCACTCACGCGTTGGCGGGCCATATTCAGGTGGCGCTGGACTGGCGAAATGGTGTCGCGCGGATCGGCCGTGTCATGATCGCTCCGGAGATGCGCGGCAAAGGCCTGGCCCTGCCACTGCTGAAAGCGGCGGTGAGACAGGCGTTCTCCAATCCCGAGATCGAGAGGACGGAATTGAACGTCTATAGCTGGAACACCGCTGCGATCCGGACCTACATCAAGGCCGGGTTTTCTCACGAGGGCGTCAGGCGATCCTCGGCCAAGGTGGGTGATGAGCGATGGGACACGGCCATCATGGGTATGTTGCGCGAAGAGTGGTTATCGCAAGCATGATAATCACCCCAGCAGAATGCCCCCTGCTCCCATCAGCACCACCACCAGCCACGGCGGGGCTTTCCAGATGACGAGGAGTATGAAACCCGTGAGTGCGAGGGTGAAGTCGTAGGCGTTCAGGATGGCACTGGTCCAGACAGGGCTGTAGAGTGCGGCGCCGAGAATGCCGACGACGGCGGCGTTGGCGCCGCGCATGGCGGCCTGAGCCATGGGGCGTTTGCGAAAGCTGTTCCAGAATGGCAGGGCGCCGACCAGCAGAAGGAATCCCGGCAGGAAGATGGCGACAAGACAGATGATCGCGCCGGTGATGCCGTTCGGTTGCAGCTCCATGGCCGCGCCGAGATAGGCGGCGAAGGTGAAGAGCGGTCCGGGAACGGCCTGCGCTGCGCCATAACCGGTCAGGAAGGCATCGTTGCCGAGCCAGCCGGGATTGACGACCTCGGCCTGCAGCAGCGGCAGCACGACATGGCCGCCGCCGAACACCAGTGAACCGGACCTATAGAAGGCGTCGAAAAGGTCCAGCCCTTGCGAACCTGCCACGGAGGCGATGACCGGCAGGCCGACGAGGAAACCGAAAAACGCAACGAGCGAGGCAACGCCGACGCTGCGGGACACCCGAAACGCCAGATGCGGCGTGCCGGTAACGACGCCATCACGACAAAACACCAGACCCGCCAGCGCGCCAAGACCAAGGGCGGCGATCTGGCCGATGGCGCCTGCGGCAAACACCACGATGGCGACGGCGGCAAGCGCGATGCTGGCCCGTTGCCGATCCGGTGCCAGGCTGCGCGCCATGCCCCAGACCGCCTGCGCTACCACGGCAACCGCAACGATCTTCAGGCCGTGCAATAGACCGGTGCCGATGGGACCGTCAAAGGCTGTGGCCAATAATGCGAAGGCCACCAGCAAGATCGCCGATGGCAGGGTAAAGGCGGCCCAGGCGGCAAAAGCACCGAGCGGCCCGCCGCGCAAAAGACCAAGAGCAAACCCCACCTGGCTGGATGCCGGGCCGGGAAGAAACTGGCAGAGCGCAACGAGATCGGCATATCCGGCTTCATCGATCCACTTGCGGCGCACCACAAGCTCGTCGCGAAAATAGCCGAGATGAGCAATCGGGCCGCCGAAAGAGGTCAGACCAAGTTTGAGGAAGGCAAAAAATACCTCCGCCGGCGTGCCATGCGGCTGTCCTGCCATGCCTTCACTGCCCGTCTCTGCCGAAGATGTCACCACTGCCCCTCGCCCATGCTGCCCGCAACGCTATGCGGATGCCCGATGACCGTTTTATGAAGGCAATGGCTTCAAATGCAAAGCAGCACTGGCAGATCAGCGAGCGCGCACCTCTTTTATGGCATTCTGCAACGGTGCGGGGTTGGTAATCCCTTGTAATGACGATAAAAGCGCCTGAAACGCCAAAAACAGCGAAGAAGTATCCATGCCGCAAATCTATGTCGATGCCGATGCCTGCCCGGTGAAGCCGGAAATTCTGAAGGTTGCGGAACGGCATGGGCTGGAAGTGACCTTCGTGGCCAATTCCGGCCTGCGCCCGTCACGCGATCCGATGGTGCGCAATGTCATCGTGTCCAGCTCCTTCGATGCAGCCGACGACTGGATTGCCGAACATGCCGGCGAAGACGACATCGTCGTGACCGCCGACGTGCCGCTGGCGGGGCGCTGCGTCGCCAAAGGCGCGCTCGTGACCGGACCGACAGGACGTGTGTTCGACAAATCGAATATCGGCATGGCCACAGCCATGCGCGATCTTGGCGCGCATCTGCGCGAAACCGGCGAAAGCAAGGGTTACAACGCGGCATTTTCACCGCGCGACAGATCGGCGTTTCTGGAGACGCTTGACCGGTTCTGCCGTCGTGTCAAAAAATGACCGGCAAGCCGGAGCGCGCCCATGACAACAACCACCCAGAAGAGCAGTTCGTATCGTCGGCACCAGCCGTTTTATGTCGCCTTTCTCGTCGGCATCGTCGGGCTTGTTCCAGCGGTGATCTTCATGCCGTCGCTGGCGGTTGAAATTGCCGCAATCCTGTTTTTCCTGACCTATCTGGTCATGATCGCCGTGCGGCTGCCGCAACTGACGGCACGGCACCTGAAGGCGCATGCCGATACCGATGACCTGCCGGCACTTGCGATTACCGGCGTCACGCTTCTCGCTGTCGGTGTTGCCGTGGTCTCGCTGTTTCTGGCGTTGAACCATGCGGCCGGACAGACCGTGTGGACACTCTGCCTCGCCTTTGGTTCGGTAATCCTCGGCTGGCTGACCATCCACACCATGACGGCGCTGCATTACGCCCATCTCTACTGGCGCCCGACGACTGTGGACGGCAAGCCGCAGCACCGTGGCGGCATGGATTTTCCCGATACCAAGGAACCCTGCGGTTTCGATTTCCTCTATTACGCCGTGGTCATCGGCATGACGGCGCAAACCTCCGACGTCGCCCTGACCACGACCTCCATGCGCAAGGTGACCTTGCTGCATTCCATCGTTTCGTTTTTCTTCAACACGATCCTCGTCGCCGCTGCCGTGAATGCGGCCGTCGCGCTGGCGGGCTGATCCTTTTTACATTCAAGCATCATCAAGGACTGATCTCATGAATATCATTTCGCAAAATACGGCGTTCGGCGGCATGCAGGGCGTATTTTCCCACACGTCGGAAGCCTGCAAGAGCGAAATGACCTTTGCCGTTTACGTACCGCCGAAAGCGATCAACGAGCCCTGCCCGGTTGTCTGGTATCTTTCCGGCCTGACCTGCACCCATGCGAACGTGATGGAAAAGGGCGAGTACCGCCGCATGGCATCCGAACTCGGCCTGATCATCGTCTGCCCGGACACCAGCCCGCGCGGCAATGACGTGCCGGACGAACTGACCAACTGGCAGATGGGCAAGGGCGCGGGCTTCTACCTCAACGCCACCGAAACGCCCTGGGCCGAGCACTACCAGATGTATACCTACATCACCGAGGAGCTGCCGGCTTATATCGCCACACATTTCCGTGCGGACATGAACCGCCAGGCGATTTTCGGTCACTCGATGGGCGGACATGGCGCGATGACGATTGCGCTGAAGAACCCGGAGCGCTTCAGGAGCTGCTCGGCTTTCGCACCGATCGTCGCCCCGTCTTCCGCCGACTGGTCGGAACCGGCCTTCGAAAAATATCTCGGCGCTGACCGTGCCGCATGGCGCCAGTACGATGCCTGCTCGCTGGTGGAAGACGGCGCGCGTTTCCCCGAATTCCTCATCGATCAGGGCAAAGCCGATGGCTTCCTGGAAAAGGGCCTGCGTCCGTGGCTGTTCGAGGATGCGGTGAAGGGCACCGATATCGGCCTGACGCTGCGCATGCATGAGCGCTACGACCACTCCTATTACTTCATCTCGACCTTCATGGACGAACATCTGAAGTGGCATGCCGAACGTCTCGGCTAAGACGCCAGAGCGGAGCGCTCTTTTTCACGCGATTTTCGAATTGTCAGGGAAAGAGCGCGGTTGCCAGAGTTGCCGGACCGGGATGATTGAGGCGGAATTCGCGGATCACCCGTTCGGCAACGCCGTAGGCCAGTTCCTGCTCGAGCGACTGGCCGTTCAGCCCCACCACCGTCGCGGTGAATTTTGCCTCGGCAATCACCTCGCCCGTCGAGACGGCCGCGGCGCGAACGATGACGCGGGCGGATGCCCTTTCGCCAAACAGCATCGAGGCGCGGGTTACCGATGCAAGGCGGATTGTCAGCACCACCCGCGGCCGCATCTTTTCGCGCGCCGTCATCTTGATGGCGTTCAGCACCTGCGCATGAATGGATTGCATGAGAGGCGCGGAGACATCGGGCTTTGCCGCCACGAACGCACCGCGCACATCGTAAAGAAGCCGCCCAGCGTCAGTCGCTTCCGGCTCCAGCCGGAAAGACATGAGCGCGAAACACGCCAGCACAAAAATGCCAAGGCGCCCTGGACGAATGGACATGACCTGCGGCTCCCCTAACGTAAGGTAGCCACATATTCGATCATCAGGGTTAAAAAAGCGTCAAGCAGCCGCTTTCAGCGCCGCCAGAAGCCCGGCCGCAGCCCGCATCTCCACCAGCTTGTAGGCGCGGCGTTCCAGCGCTTCTTCGTCTTCGCCCCATTGTTCCGCCGTCCAGTCCTCGTCGAGATGGGCGAGCGCCCAGGCTTCTTCGAGCGTCAGCTCCTCTTCCGCCACGGCCAGCGCCAGAATGGCGGAGCCGGTCAGCGTCGTCATGGTGTGGAGAGCGGCAAGCGCGATCGGCGTATCGTATTTACGCAGCGTGAACGCGAAGGCCGACACAGCCTCTTTCGGCTGCTCCTGATGCATGACACCTTCGATCAGGATGAAACGTGCGCCAAGCGTATTGGCCGCCCAATCCAGAACCGGGTCCCAATGCGTGGCCTGACGTTCCACCAGACGGGCGGGATCGCTGGCGCGGTAGCAGAGGAGATCGCTGGAGGAAAACCGCAGGATATCTTCGAACACAGCCTGCGTGTCGCTGGCAATGCCGTCGATTGCCGTATTCACATGGCGCGAAATCGGCATGATCGCCGGATTGACGACCTCCGTCTGCGCATCCCATTCGTCACGCAACAGGTCGGCCGCAGCCTTCGTCGGCACGGTCAGGCTGTGCTTGGCGGGTGTGCGCAGGGTCTTGCCATCGAGAAGAATGGCAAAACCGCCCTCTTCCGCCTCGGCAATCGTCACGTCCTTGTAAAAACGCTTCGGCAAGGGGCGCTGCATCTGCTTTTGGGCGCGCAGGATCGGATCGGGGTGGCTCAGCCCCTCGGAAAGATCGTTCAGGAGATCGCGCATCACACGTCCTTCTTGGTCTCTGGTATCGGCTTAGTCGGGAACATAGGCCGGAATTTCATTGGGATGGCTGACGACAGCGTCGGCGCCGGCTTTCCAGAGATCGTCAACCGAGGCATAACCCCAGGCAACCCCGATCGCCGTTGCGCCCGCAGCCTTGGCCATCTGCATGTCGTAGATGGCATCGCCGATGACGATAGTATCGGCCGGAACCATGCCGGTTTCATGGCAGCATTCCGTGACCATGCCCGGATGCGGCTTGGAGGGGCAATCGTCTGCCGTGCGCGACACGATGAAGTGCTGGCGCAAACCGTGCGTGTCCATGATGAGATTGAGGCCACGCCGCGACTTGCCGGTGACAGCGCCCATCAACACGTCATCACGGGTTGCCAGCCGGTCGATCATCGGAGCGATGCCGTCAAACAGCGGCTCCTGAAAACCGGCTTCGGCGCGGGTTTCCTGAAAGATCGCCTTGTAATGCGCGGTCATCGCCGTTGCCTCTTCATCGACATGCGGTTTGCCCTGCATGCGGGCAATGGCGATATCGAGGGTGAGACCGATGATTGCCTTCGTCTCGGAAATATCCGGACGATCGTAACCGAAATGCACGAAGGTGCGCGCCATGACCTCGTGGATAAGGCGCGCGCTGTCGACCAGCGTGCCATCACAATCGAACAGGACCAGTTTCATTCGTCGTCCTTGTCGCCATCAGCCTGGTCGAAACCGAGCAGGTTCCAGGTCTGCACCATGTGCGGCGGCAAAGGTGCAGTGATGCGCAGACGCCCGCCCGAAGGGTGCGGAATGTCGATGTGGCGCGCATGCAGATGCAGACGCTTCTGGACGCCACCGGGGAAATCCCAGTTCGGATCGTCGATGTAATATTTGGGGTCGCCGATAATCGGGTGGCCTATATGCAGCGCGTGTACGCGAAGCTGGTGCGTGCGGCCGGTGTAGGGTTCCATTTCCAGCCAGGCAAGGTTCTGCGCGGCGGTGTCGATGACCCGGTAATAGGATACGGCATGATCCGCACCGTCTTCGCCATGCTTGGCGATACGCATGCGGTCGCCATCCGGCGTCTGTTCCTTGACCAGCCAGGTCGAGATCTTGTCCTGGTGCTTGCGCGGCACGCCCCTCACCAGCGACCAGTAGGTCTTCTTGGTGTCGCGTTCGCGGAAGGCAGCCGTCAGCTTCTGCGCAGCACCTCGCGTGCGGGCAACCACCAGCACGCCGGAGGTATCACGGTCGAGACGATGCACCAGACGCGGCTTTTCGCCCTTCTGGCTTGTCCACGCTTCCAGCAGGCCGTCAATGTGACGGGTCACACCCGAACCGCCCTGCACGGCAATGCCGGCCGGCTTATTGAAGACGAAGACCTTGTCATCTTCATGCAGCAACATGCGCTTCAGGAGATCGCCATCTTCAGAGTGCTTGAGGTCCTTCGAACCGATCGGGCCGGTCTTGACCTTCGCATCTGATTCCAGCGGCGGAACGCGCACCATCTGCCCCGGCTGCACGCGCGCGTCGGTCTTGACGCGGCCGCCATCGACACGCACCTGTCCGGATCGCATGAGCTTCTGCAACTGACCGAAGCCCAGCCCCGGATAATGTACCTTGAACCAGCGATCGAGGCGCATACCGGCCTCATCGGCCTCGACCTTGATATGCTCGATACCTGCCATAAAAATTCCAGTCTTTCTGTCTGATCGCGCGCTCACGTCATCGGCGCGCCGTTTGGATCAGCCTTTAGAGCAAACTGCGTCCCAAGGCCAGCCCGGCAAAAACAGCAACGATCGAAACAACCAGTGTGGCGATGACGTAAACTGCCGAAAGGCTGAGAGCGCCACGTTCGAACAGGGCAACGGCATCGAGCGAGAAGGACGAAAATGTCGTGAAGCCACCGAGCACGCCGGTGACGATGAACAGGCGCATTTCCGACGATGCATTCAGGCGTCGCGCGATCAGTTCGACCAAAAGGCCGATCAGGAACGATCCCGCGACATTGACCACCAGCGTGCCCCAGGGGAAGGCAGGCCCGGCAACGCGCATGCTCCACATGCCGACGAGGTAGCGAAAAACCGAACCGATGGCGCCACCTGCAGCGACGAGTGCGATATTCAGCATCGATAATGTCTCCGGTCTAAAAAAGATATGACACGCCCGGACCATGGATGGAGAGGGCGGAAGGCGCCAACGACTTACCGTGCCGACGCGCCGATTTCACTAAAATTCAATT
Organism: Agrobacterium tumefaciens; assembly: GCA_025559845.1. Classification (NCBI taxonomy): domain Bacteria; kingdom Pseudomonadati; phylum Pseudomonadota; class Alphaproteobacteria; order Hyphomicrobiales; family Rhizobiaceae; genus Agrobacterium; species Agrobacterium tumefaciens. The sequence continues at coordinate 1,179,251 of CP048469.1, read as the reverse complement.
AAACAACCGCCTCCCGATTTAGCTTCACGGCAAGAGGTCATCAGTATTGTTAAGCTTTCATGACATCGGCAGCAGGGGCCGGAGGGTGAATGACACAGGTTCTTTCAGTTTCGGCGACCACGGCCGCCTATGCTCTTGAAGCACAAAAGCCCGTACAGCGCGTATCGCGCAAAAGCGAAGTAGAGCACGCCATTGAAGAACTGGCGCGCAAGGCCGAAACGGGCGACGACTTTCAGCTCAGAGGATTGATGACAGCCGTGCGCCCACCGGCGCTGACGCTCTACTTCCTCACGGCCGCCAGTCAGCGGCAGGAACCGCAGACGACGCTCTCAGAGGCCGTAGAGGCTTACGACGACAACAGCGGCAACAAAAACCCTGAAAGCGACGGCTCCAATCAGGATATCGCAGAGATCTTATAGCCCGATCTCCGGGCGATTGCGGTGCTGACATTGTCCGACGCCACAATCGCAGGATCGAGACCGCCGCAGCCAGGTTGCTCCGGCGGTCGTTTTGTTTAAATCAATTGTGCTGATGCTGGTGTTCATCGCCACCCTTGGCCGAACCGACTGACAAAATGACCTCTGCCTTGCCTGCCTTTTCAAAGGTTAGCGTCAGCGGGATCTTGTCGCCATCGGCGAAAGGCTTCTGCACGTTGAAGAACATGAAGTGCAGACCGCCGGGCTTCAGCTCCACCGTCTGACCGGCCGGGATAATGATACCGTCGTCGAGCTTGCGCATCTTCATGACGTCATTGACCATAGCCATTTCGTGCATTTCCGAGCGACCGGCTGCAGCGGTTTCGACCGCAACCAGCTTGTCATCGGCCGTGCCGGTGTTCTTGATGGTGACGTAACCGCCGCCGACCGGCTGACCCGGCAGCATGGCCCTGGAGACGCCGCCCGACAGTTCCAGGCTGCCGACGGTGACAACATCGGGTGCTGCCGCCATCGCCGCGTGGTCATGGTGCCCCTCGCCTTCGGTCTTCGCGGTCACGCGGATCACCGGTGCCGGGTTCTTCAGCGAATGGGGATCGACGCCCGCTGCCGCGACCTCATCCCAGGCGACCTTACTTTTGTCGCCGCAAAGCTGCGTGACCTTGAAGGCGAGGTTGCCGCCGGCCTCTACGCCGGAAACCTTACCCTGCACATTGAAGGTGTCGTAAAACTCATCCGGCAGTTCGCCGCCCTTCCAGCGGATTTCCACCGGACCGCTTTTGATCTCCTGCCCATGGTTCTTATAGGCCTTCTGGTAATCGCCCTTGATGATTTCCAGTTCCCAGCCGGCCTTGGGCTGCGGCTTGGCGGCAATGAAACCTTCCGGCAGCACCATGCGCACTTCCGTGGTGGCAAGGCCGCCATCGCAGCCGTGCGGCACCTGCAGCGCTGCAACGATGGTGCTTTCCTGCTCTGCCGAGCCATTGACGAAAGACGTGTGCGCAAATGCCTGCGCGGTGGAGGCTGCGGCGACAAGTGCTGTGCAGGCGATGATCTTGTGTGTTCTCATTTTCCGGTCCTTTGACTGCCGCCATATCAAGGTTCTGGCAGTCTCCCCTATGCCGCAAACGGGCGGCGTTTCTGATCGTTATGCGAGGTCAGGAGAAGAGAACGGGAGGGCCGCGCGCCTTTGGCGTTTCCAGGTTCTGATCATTGTGGACACCGCGCTCGACAGAGAGGCCGTTTTCAAGCCAGGCGAATTCGGTCTGCAGCCAGCTCTCGCCATCCGGCACGGGAACGAGAATGGACGAGGCGAGAAGGCAGGCTTCGCAAAACAGGATGGCGTCGCCGGAGTGATCGCTTTTGCCGTGGTCGACCTTGACGCCTTCGTCGTGCCCGAAGCAGATTTCGGCGAAGGTGCCATCCGGCAGTCTGTAGGTCTCATCCAGCACCGGCTGGGCTGGCGGAAGGGCGAACGACTTGTGGGCAAAACCGAGCGACAGCATCAGCACGGCGCAGAGGATGCGCAGCACCTTTTCCGTCGATGTCAGCCGAGCGTTCCATCCCATCGTCATAATCAAGGCGATACAGCGCTTTGCGGCGCGGAGCAAAGGGGAAATTGCCGCAACGGACCTGTCGGCGTGGGAACAATCGTCGCAGGGGAGCATTTTAATGGCGGCATCGCTCTTTCAGAGGAGGCAGACACATGCCGGCAAAATCCAAGGCACAACAGAAAGCCGCAGGCGCGGCACTGGCCGCAAAACGTGGCGAAACCAGCAAATCCAGTTTACAAGGTGCTTCAAAAGACATGGCTAAGTCCATGACAGAAAAAGAACTTGAAGATCTGGCATCGACCAAGCGCAAGGGCCTGCCGGAGCGAAAGGGCGACTGACCGTAAAGCGCCTGCGAATGGGGCATTCGCCGTTTTTTTGGGCGATGGCGCAGATAGAGCAAGAATCTGTTCAGTTGCGGCATTTGGTCCTTGCCAAGAGAGGGCCTTCGCAGATAATGAGCGTCGCATCATCGTTGGGAGAAACCGCTTGAGTGCGGTGCCGAAGGAGCAACCGCCCCGGAAACTCTCAGGCAAAAGGACCAGCGAAGATGACGGAACTCTGGAGAGAAGCCACCTTTCACAAGGACGGCTCGCCGAAGGGATAACAATCTCAGGCGACAAGGACAGAGGGGGCTCTTGAAACCGGCGCTTTTGCGTCACGACCTGAGCCCGCGCGTTTTCAGCGCAACCCTGGAGGCGTCCTTGGACGATACCGCCGCTCTTAAAGTTACCCCGCTTCATTCGTTGCACCTGTCGCTTGGCGCCCGCATGGTTCCATTCGCCGGTTACGACATGCCTGTGCAGTACCCGGCTGGCGTTTTGAAAGAACATATCCAGACGCGCACAGCCGCCGGTGTGTTCGATGTGTCCCACATGGGCCAGGTCATCGTCAAAGCCAAGTCCGGCAACAATGCCGATGCGGCGCTGGCGCTCGAAAAGCTGGTACCGGTCGATATTCTCGGCCTGAAGGAAGGTCGCCAGCGCTACGGTTTCTTCACCGACGAAAACGGCTGCATTCTTGACGACCTGATGATCACCAATCGCGGCGACCATCTGTTCGTTGTCGTCAATGCTGCCTGCAAGGACGCCGATGTCGCCCACATGAAGGCGCATATGAGCGAGACCTGCGACATTACCCTTCTCGACGACCGGGCGCTGATTGCGCTGCAGGGACCGCGTGCGGAAGAGGTTCTGGCCGAACTCTGGGCCGGCGTTTCGGAAATGAAATTCATGGACGTGCAGGAAGTGCCGCTGCATGACGTTGCCTGCATCGTCTCGCGCTCCGGTTACTCCGGCGAAGACGGCTTCGAGATTTCCGTGCCGGCCGACAAGGCAGAAGAAATCGCCAGGGCGCTGCTCGAACATCCCGATTGTCATCCGATTGGCCTTGGCGCGCGTGACAGCCTGCGCCTTGAGGCCGGTCTTTGCCTTTACGGCAACGACATCGACACCACGACCTCGCCGATCGAAGCATCGCTCGAATGGGCGATCCAGAAGGTGCGCCGCCTCGGTGGCGACCGTGAAGGCGGCTTCCCCGGTGCCGAGCGCATTCTGGGCGAACTGACCAGCGGCACAACGCGTCGCCGTGTCGGCCTGAAGCCGGAAGGCAAGGCACCGGTGCGCGGCCATTCGAAGCTGTTTGCCGATGCGGAAGGCAAGACCGAAATCGGCGAAGTGACCTCCGGCGGCTTTGGCCCCACGGTCGAAGGCCCGGTTGCCATGGGTTACGTGCCCACCGACTACGCTGTTGCCGGCAAGGCGATCTTTGCGGAAGTGCGCGGCAAGTATCTGCCGGTGACCGTTGCCGCCCTGCCCTTCATCACGCCCACCTACAAACGATAGTCTTTCTTCAAAACTCCCGGAGATTACCCGATGCTGAAATTTACCGAAGAACACGAATGGCTGAAGATCGAAGGCGATGTCGCCACCGTGGGCATCACCAGCCATGCCGCCGAACAGCTCGGCGACCTCGTATTCGTCGAACTGCCGGAAGTCGGCTCCACCTTTGCCAAGAATGGCGAAGCGGCCACTGTTGAAAGCGTCAAGGCGGCATCCGACGTCTATTGTCCGCTTGACGGCGAAATCACCGAAATCAATCAGGCCATCGTTGACGATCCTTCTCTCGTCAACTCCGATCCGCAGGGCGCCGGCTGGTTCTTCAAGCTGAAGCTTTCCAACGTTGCGGATGCCGATGCGCTGCTCGACGAAGCAGCCTACAAGGAGCTGATCGCGTAATGACGACGCCCACCGAATTCCATTTCACCGACTATCAGCCCTATGATTTCGCCAACCGGCGTCACATTGGGCCGTCGCCGTCGGAAATGGCCGAGATGCTCAAGGTTGTCGGCTACAAGAGCCTCGACGCCCTGATCGACGCGACCGTGCCGGCTTCCATCCGCCAGAAGACGCCACTCACCTGGGGTGCGGCTCTGACCGAGCGCGAAGCCCTCGACCGCCTGCGCGAAACGGCCAACAAGAACCTCGTCCTGACCTCGCTGATCGGCCAGGGCTATTACGGCACCATCACGCCGCCGGTCATCCAGCGCAACATTCTGGAAAACCCGGCCTGGTACACGGCCTACACGCCCTACCAGCCGGAAATCTCCCAGGGTCGTCTTGAAGCTCTGCTGAACTATCAGACGATGGTGTGCGACCTGACCGGTCTCGACGTTGCCAACGCATCGCTTCTCGATGAGGCGACCGCGGCTGCCGAAGCCATGGCCATGTGCCAGCGCGTCGCGAAGTCCAAGGCGACCGCCTTCTTCGTGGATGCCAACTGCCACCCGCAGACCATTGCCCTGATCGAAACCCGTGCAGCACCGCTCGGCTGGAAAATCATCGTCGGCAACCCCTTCACCGATCTCGATCCGGTGGACGTGTTCGGCGCGATCTTCCAGTATCCCGGCACGCACGGCCATGTCAGCGACTTCTCCGGCCTGATCGCCCGTCTGCACCAGACCGGCGCCATCGCTGCCGTCGCTGCCGACCTTCTGGCCCTGACGCTGCTCAAGTCCCCCGGTGAAATGGGTGCGGATATCGCCATCGGCTCGTCGCAGCGCTTTGGCGTTCCCGTCGGTTACGGTGGTCCGCATGCGGCCTACATGTCGGTCAAGGACGCGCACAAGCGCTCCATGCCTGGCCGTCTGGTCGGTGTTTCCGTCGATGCACGCGGCAACCGCGCCTATCGCCTGTCGCTGCAGACCCGCGAACAGCACATCCGCCGCGAAAAGGCGACGTCGAACATCTGCACCGCACAGGTGCTGCTGGCTGTCATGGCCTCGATGTACGGCGTGTTCCACGGCCCTCAGGGCATCAAGGCGATTGCCCAGCAGACCCACCAGAAGGCGGTTCTGATGGCCAAGGGTCTTGAAAAGCTCGGTTACAAGATCGAGCCGGAAACCTTCTTCGACACCATCACCGTCGATGTCGGTCACATGCAGGGCGTTATCCTACGTTCGGCCGTGGCGGAAGGCGTGAACCTGCGCAAGGTCGGCGCCACCAAGATCGGCATGAGCCTTGACGAGCGGACCCGCCCGGCAACGCTGGAGGCCGTCTGGCGTGCCTTTGGCGGCAACTTCGAGATTGCCGATTTCGAGCCGGATTATCGTCTGCCGAAGGATCTGCTGCGCACCAGCCAGTACATGACGCATCCGATCTTCCACATGAACCGCGCCGAAAGCGAGATGACGCGTTACATCCGCCGTCTTTCGGACCGTGACCTGGCGCTTGACCGCGCGATGATACCGCTCGGTTCCTGCACCATGAAGCTGAACGCGACAGCGGAAATGCTGCCGATCACCTGGCCGGAATTCTCCGACATCCATCCCTTCGTGCCGGCCAACCAGGCGCTCGGCTACAGGGAAATGATCGACGATCTCTCCGAAAAGCTGTGCTCGGTCACCGGTTACGACGCCTTCTCCATGCAGCCGAATTCCGGTGCGCAGGGCGAATATGCGGGTCTTCTGACCATCCGTAACTTCCACCTTGCCAATGGCGACACGCACCGCGACGTCTGCCTGATCCCGACCTCGGCGCATGGCACCAACCCTGCCTCCGCACAGATGGCCGGCATGAAGGTGGTTCCAGTCAAGGCACGCGAAAACGGCGACGTCGATATCGACGATTTCCGTGCAAAAGCAGAGCAGTACGCAGAAAACCTCTCGTGCTGCATGATCACCTATCCTTCCACGCACGGCGTGTTCGAGGAGACGGTGCGCGAGATCTGCGACATCACCCACAAGTATGGCGGCCAGGTCTATCTGGACGGCGCGAACATGAACGCCATGGTCGGTCTTTCCCGTCCCGGCGACATCGGTTCGGATGTCTCGCACCTAAACCTGCACAAGACCTTCTGCATTCCGCACGGCGGCGGCGGTCCCGGCATGGGCCCGATCGGCGTCAAGGCGCATCTGGCGCCGTTCCTTCCCGGCCACCCCTCGACGGACGGACGCGAGGGTGCGGTTTCGGCAGCACCGTTCGGCTCTCCATCGATCCTGCCGATCTCCTGGAGCTACTGCCTGATGATGGGCGGCGAAGGTCTGACGCAGGCAACCAAGGTTGCGATCCTCAACGCCAACTACATCGCGGCACGGCTGAAGGGCGCTTACGACGTGCTCTACAAGTCGGAAACCGGTCGCGTGGCGCATGAGTGCATCATCGACACACGGCCGCTGGCCGATAGCTGCGGCGTGACGGTGGACGATGTTGCCAAGCGTCTGATCGACTGCGGTTTCCACGCGCCGACCATGAGCTGGCCGGTTGCCGGCACGCTGATGATCGAGCCGACGGAATCCGAAACCAAGGCGGAAATCGACCGCTTCTGCGACGCCATGCTGGCCATCCGCGAGGAAGCCCGTGACATCGAAGAAGGACGCGCGGACAAGCTCAACAACCCGTTGAAGAATGCCCCGCACACCGTCGAAGATCTGGTCGGCGAATGGGACCGCCCCTACAGCCGCGAACAGGCCTGCTTCCCGCCCGGCTCGTTCCGCGTCGACAAATACTGGTCCTCGGTCAACCGCATCGACAACGTCTTCGGCGACCGCAACCTGATCTGCACCTGCCCGCCAATGGAAGCTTACGCCGAAGCGGCAGAATAAGGTCTGTAACCTTTACCTTGAAAGGCCCGGAGCGATCCGGGCCTTTTTTGTTGCGGCGCGGACGAAAACGTGCGGGCCGAACTCACTTCCTCTGGCCGGGCCGTTCCTGGTACCCCTTTAAATTCAGTGGTGCAAAAAGGCCGCTTGCTCGCATTTATTGAAATTCACCCGCATATGGACGACAGCCAAGAGGCAAGGAAAACGCTATTGCTGCGTGCAGGTATTCCAGAGAATCGCACCATCTCAAGTTGATTCACCAAAAGATGATATCGACGGCAAGCAAGACCGCAGCAGAAAAAATGAACAATAAAATCAGCAATATACCGTCGAAATTCCTGACATTCGGAAAGAATGGAGAAGGAGAGCCATCATTTTCCGGGACTAGATTCTCAGTCTTTTATCTGTCGAGATTCATCGCCTCACTTTTATTTCTGCTCTTTGCTTCCTGGACATCCAATGCCTACGCGCTGTCGGCGTCATGTACGACGCTAAGCTCGCTGGATACCAACTCTTTCAGCCAGATTTTTGCAGCGTCTTCCTTCAACAGTGATGAAACAGTCACAGTTTCCTATACAGACAATGGTGGCGACCCGAAAAATTCGCCTATCGAAGCAACTGATCGCGTTTTCGTGCAGGCTGCCAACTATTCCGATCCGTATGACGGGACGTATTACAGCAGCGCGAAAGAGGCAGGTCCCCACTTCTACACAATCACATCCAGCCAACTGACCTCAACCGGTCTCAGATTGCAGATTTCGACTGGAACCTACATCAGTACGGTTGCCGTACGCTGCACCGGCACATCCAGTGCACCGACATTGACATCCGTAAGTCCGTCCCAGGGGCCTGCATCAGGCGGTACGACGGTGACGATCACCGGGACGAACCTGACGGGTGCGACATCGGTGACGATCGGCGGCACGGCTGCAACAGGCATCACTGTCAACAGCGCCACATCGATCACGGCCACCACGCCGGCACACGCCGCTGGTGCGGCTGACGTTGTGGTGACCACGCCCGGCGGCACTGCAACGCTAGTCGGCGCATTTACGTATCATGCGCCGACGATCACCCTTTCTCCGCCGACATTGACCGGCGGAACGGTTGGTACGGCCTATAGCCAGACGATGACCGCTTCGGGTGGCGCTGCACCCTATTCTTTCGCCATAACGGCAGGAAGTTTGCCGACCGGCCTTTCCCTGAATACGGCCAACGGGATCATCAGCGGAACGCCAACCGCCTCCGGCCCCTTCAATTTCACTGTGACCGCAACCGATGCCAACAGTTTCATGGTGTCGTCGAGTTATACGCTTCAGATCTCGGCTCTCGAGCCCGTTGCTCATGACGTCTCAGCGACGGTTTCCGCAAATTCGACTGGCAATACGATCACGCTCGATATCAGCGGTGGTGCGGCAACCTCGGTCGCAGTCGCCTCGGGTGCATCGCATGGTACCGCAGCGGCAGCAGACACCTCAATCACCTACACGCCAGTCAGCGGATACTCCGGCCTGGATAGTTTCACCTATACCGCCACCAATGCCAATGGCACATCGCCATCCGCGACGGTGACGATAACCGTTACCGCGCCAACGATAACGCTGTCTCCAGCATCAGGCACGCTTCCAGCCGCGACGTTCGGAAGCGCCTACAGCCAGTCTCTCTCAGCCTCGGGGGGCATGGCTCCCTATCTGTATTCCGTCACATCAGGCAGCTTGCCTGCTGGTGTGACGCTATCGGGTGACACGATTACCGGAACGCCAACCACATCTGGAACCTTCAGTTTCACCGTGACCGCAACCGACGCCAACGGTGTTACGGTTTCGGGGGCTTACGTATTCAATGTCGCCGCCGTACCGGTGACACTGACCTTGTCGCCTGCAGCGGGTACGCTGAAGGATGCGATGGTGGGCGAGGATTACAGCCAGACGATCAGCGCCAGCGGCGGGAACGGAACACTTGTTTACAGTTTGACGTCAGGTGTCCTGCCGGACGGCCTATCGCTCAACCCCGCGACGGGCGAGCTTACCGGGCCTGTAACCGCCAATGCCGAAGCCAAGGATTACAACTTCACCATCCAGGTCGCCGACCAGAACAACGGGATTGGAACGGCAACCTACACATTGACCGTCAAACCGCGTTCGGTCACTGCCACGGATACGACGGTCGAGGTCGCGGCGGGTGCGACACCCAACAACGTAGACCTGACACGCGGGGCAACCGGTGGGCCCTTCGTCTCTGCCGATATCGTGTCGGTCTCACCGGCCAATGCCGGTACGATCTCGATCGTGCGCGGCGAGTTCGCGCAGTCCTCCACACCGACAACGCTCGGGTGGTATCTGAAGTTTACTCCCAATCCAGCCTATTCCGGCAGGGTCCAGGTGAATTTCAGCCTGACCAGTGCGCTCGGCATATCAAACACCGGCACGGTTACTTACAACATCAACTACGACCCTGCCGAGGTCGCGAACGAAATCGACGCGCTCGTGCATGACTTCGTGCGCAGCCGGCAGAGCATGATCTCTTCTGCGATCAAGGTTCCTGGTCTGCTGGAGCGCCGCCGGATAGCGCAGGCTTCCGACCCGGTGACCGCCAACATGACGCCGTCTGAAAACGGCATGACGGTGAATTTCTCCACGAGCCTTGCACAGATGGAATCCGCCCGTGACCGGTCTGATGGTGTTGGCGGCGGCTATGCATCGCCCTTCAACATCTGGATCGACGGCGCGTTCCTTGCTCATAACGACAGGGATATCAACGGTTCGAAGTGGGGCCGTTTCGCCATGATCAACATGGGCGCCGATTATCTTGTCAGCGACAGGGCTCTTCTCGGCCTGTCGTTCCACTATGATTACATGACCGACCCAACCGATACCGATGCGGAACTGACGGGCAACGGTTGGCTGGCTGGTCCCTATACATCATTTGAAATCGGCAAGGGCGTGTTCTGGAATGCCAGCCTGCGTTATGGCGGATCGTCGAACACGATCGACACGCAATTCTGGGATGGCGATTTCGACACGACGCGCTGGATGGCGGATACGTCGATCGAGGGCCAGCTCGATCTCGGAAACGACATGAGCCTGACGCCGAGACTTCGTGCCGTCTATTTCTCCGAAAATGTCGACGATTACACCGTCAGAAACGAGGCCGGGGATGCCTTGACCATCGAAGGTTTCAACGAGGAACAATTCCGGGTCAGCCTCGGGGCAGAAATTGCCCGCTCCTTCACGTTTGACGACGGCGCTAAGCTGACACCGAAGATCGGCCTGACGGGCGGTTATTCGGGCCTGGACGGCTCCGGCGCGTTCGGATCTGTCTCGATCGGTGCCGCCTGGCAAACCGACGATGCCTGGTCGGTCGAAGGCAGACTGCTATTCAACATCGAAGGCGATGGCGAAAGATCGGCGGGCGCCAAGGCTGGCATCTCGCGAAGGTTCTGACCCTTATGTTCGAGGCCCGGAGCGATCCGGGCCTTTTTCGTTCTGGATGGGCATTCCGTGCTACAGGTGACTTCGGGAGTTTTGCGGTGATGGAGGGGGAATGCGTCTGATTTGCCTGAACGGCTGGGGTGGAAAACTGCATGGGGAGATGATTGCCTATCTCGCGGCGGCCGATCCGGATATTCTCTGCCTGCAGGAAGTCATTCATACGCCAGCGGCGACGCAGGCGTGGTTGATGTATCGCGATCATGGCACCGATCTGGTGCAGCGGGCCAATATGCTCCGCGATGTGGCCGCTACCCTGCCCGATCATCTGGCCGTGTTTTGCCCGGCAGCACAGGGCGATCTCTGGGAAGGCGAGACGCGATATGACTCGCAATGGGGACTGGCGACCTTCGTGCGCAAATCCATTGCCGTGATCGGACAGGCACAGGGTTTCGTGCACGGGGCGTTTTCCGCCGATGGATATGGCGCGCATCCGCGCTCACGTACCGCACATGCCATTCGTGTTTTCGATTTTGCGACGGGACGGCCGGTCGTGATCGCCCATATGCACGGGCTCCGGGATCTCCAGGGCAAACAGGACACGCCGGAGCGACTGGCGCAGGCACAACGCCTCGTCCGGCTCGTGCGGAACGTCGCAGAGGGTGGCGACCGGATCATCGTCTGCGGCGATTTCAACGTTCTGCCAGACAGCGAGACCTTCGCCGTGCTGAAAGAACTCGATCTGGTGGAACTGGTAACGGGGCGTGGTTTTACGAGCACGCGCACCTCCCACTACACCAAACAGAACCGTTATGCTGACTACATGCTGGTCAATCCGGCCGTAAACATCGACAATTTCGATGTCGTGACCCGTCCGGAAGTCTCGGATCATTGTCCTCTACTGATTGATTTCACTTAGAAATCATCCGTCTGCTTTGCGCGTCATTGACGCAGGACAATACTGTGAACAGAGAGCGGATTGTCATTCGCCCAGGTCTGACGATATAAGGGCGCCTCGCTACGGCGTTTTTCCCATTTACAACCTGTCCAACGGCTTATGCTTTCCACCGTCGTCACATCGCTGAGCATTGTTGTCGTGAGCCTGCTTTTTGGCGTCGCGCTTCTGTTGGCGTGGCGTCAGTTCGGGTTGAAGCAACACGCGATGATCTGGGCGCTGTCCTTCATGTCGTCGGCCATCGGCCACGGTTTGCGCATCGTTGGCGGGCTGATGCCGGAGCAGCAATATCTGACGGCGATGCTGGCCTGCCATGCCTCCATCGGCAGTTTCGCGCTGCTGGCCTGGGGTTTCCGGCTCAGGGCTGGCAGGGATAATCGCGGTGTCGCGATCACCTGGATCGTCTCGACCCTGTTCATTCTCGTAGCCTGGGCGTTCCAGTTGACCGAATGGCGCATGTTTTCGCGCATGGCGACCGCCATTGCCGACGCCGCCTTCGTGGGCATCATCGTTTACACCCTGCGCGGCGCCACCGGCATTGCGCTGACCGTCCGGCGCATTCTCACCGTTTATGGCCTGTATATCAGCAGTGTCGCAATTGCCGCCTGGCTCGCGCGGGCGGGCGGCGAAATCGCCGACGCCAGCTTTATCGTCGTATTGTCGATCGGCACGCCGACCGGCATGATCGGAACCGGCATTCTGACGCTGATGATCGTGGCGGCCGATCTTGCCAAGGAACTGAAACGCCAGGCCCGCCATGACTACCTGACGGGTGTATTGAACCGGCGTGGTTTTGAAGAAGAAGTGGAAAGGCGGATCGCACTTCGCCACACTCCACGCGGAATTGTCGTCGTCACCGATATCGACCGATTCAAGACCGTCAACGACCGCTTCGGCCATGCTGCCGGTGACACCGTGATCAAGCGTTTTGCCGACCATATTGATAGCTTTGCGGGCGTGGATCACCTTGCCGCACGTATGGGTGGGGAAGAGTTTGCGCTGTTCCTGTCCAGGGCGGACATGAAGGATGCCCTGAAACTGGTCGAGACGATCCGTGAAGGTGTTCCGGCACTGTTTGCCGATTGCGACAGCGATCTGCCGATTACCGCAAGCTTCGGTCTGGCCGTGATCAATCCCGGAGAAAGCTTTTCTTCCGCCTATGCCCGCGCCGATGTTGCGCTTTACCAAGCCAAGAACACCGGCCGCAACAGAACAATGGTTGCGGACGCGCTTGCCGCGTAAGGCTTACCGCACCAGTCGGATATCGCTTGTCACCACCGTCTTGCCGGTCTTGCCGTCCTTGTCGGTTGTGCGCAGTCTGAGGCCGTTCGCACCGACCTTTTCGATGGTCATTGCGGCCACGCGGTCACCATTGATATCGCGGTTCCAGCGCACAGTCAGGTTGATGGCATTTCCCCGGCGATTGCCAGACAGCGCCGAAGGACGGCCAGACGGACCGGTGTAGGTGCCGGTGTAGCGCGCCCCGCTGGCGGTCAGGTCGGCCGCGATGGCGCGGTTGACGACAACCAGTCCACGGCAATTGCCTGACATGCTCAGGGCAGCACTTCGGGCATCCGAATTCAACGTGCAATTCACCGAAAAAGCCGGTGCACCGATGCGGGTGATGACCGTTCCCTTGCCCGTCCACGTGCCTTCAAGGGACGAGAGAAATGCGCTTTCGTCAGCGGCAGCGGGCTGGGCTGCCACGATACCGGCGAGTGATAACAGGACTGCGGCTGTGCGTTTCATGGCGTCGATCCGTAAGTTTAGACGGACGGTAACTCGCTGAGCCGGACAAATGTTCCTGTGCCAAGGCAGGCTTTTCACCGGTTTTTACAAGCAACATGCGCGATCAGGCTTTTTAGTTTTCCAATGCAACCAAATCCGGCGGCATCTGTTCTTCGCGAACCTCGATGACGCCAAGCATCACCACCGCTATATTTCCGGAGCACTTCTCATGACGGCCCTCAGCGTTTCTGCGCCGCAAGGCAGCCCCTCGGCCGGTCATTCCTCCGGCGGTGCGCCGCGAGCCGGCGGCCTATCTGACCGCACCCTGTTTGCGCTTGCTGCGCTGAACTTCTTTCTTGCCGATGCACGGGATGGGCTCGGTCCGTTTCTCGATGCCTTTCTTGCCACGAATGGCTGGTCTTCGCTGTCTCTCGGTCTCATTGCCACGGTTGGCGGCCTGGTCGGCCTGATCGCCACGCCGCTCTGCGGCGCACTGGTGGATGGCACGACCTGGAAACGGATGCTGATTGCCGTGCCTGTGGTGCTGGTCACCATCGGCGCCCTCATCACTCTGATCTTTCCCGATGTCTGGATCGTCTGGACCGGGCAGATCATGACCGCCGTGGTGGGTGCTGTCGTCGCACCTGCCCTTGCCGGCCTCACGCTTGGCCTTGTCGGTGAGCGCCTGTTTTCACACCAGATATCGCGCAACGAGTTCTGGAACCATGGCGGCAACTTCGCCTCGCTGTTTGCGACCTATGTCGCCGTGTCCTTCTTCGGCCTGCATGGGGTCATCGGCCTGATGTTGCTCACGGCTGTTGGCGCGCTCATCGCAACCGCCGCCATCGATCCGCACCGTATCGATCACAAGGTGGCGCGCGGTCTTGGCGAGGACAAGGGCGAGCCCGGCCCTTCCGGTTTCAAGGTGCTGCTGCAGGAACGCGGCCTGATCTTCCTCGCCATCATTCTGCTGGTCTTTCATTTCGGCAATGCGCCAATGGGCCGGCTGATCGCCCAGGACTTCGCCATCGAACTGCAGACGCCGTTCCGCACCACCGCGATCATCACCGGCGTCGCGCAATTCGCGATGATCTTCGTTGCTGCCCTGGCACCCTGGCTGATCCGCCGTTTCGGACTTGCAACGGTGTTTCTGATTGCGCTGATTGCCCTGCCTATCCGGGGTTTTCTGGCATCGGCCTTCACGGATTTCTGGGTGATCTTTCCGGTGCAGTTTCTGGACGGTATCGGTGCTGGTCTGCTCGGCATCGTCACACCTGTGGCAGCCGAGCGCATTCTCAAGGGTACCGGACGCTTCAATGTCGGCCTTGCCAGCGTCATGACAGTACAGGGCATCGGCGCGTCGCTCAGCAACGTGGTGGCAGGCTGGCTGGTGACGCAGGGTGGCTACTCCCTGTCCCATCTCGTCGGCGGCGGTATCTCGGCCATCGCCATCGGCCTCTTTCTCATCTACCGCAACGAAATCGCGCCGAAGGAGCATGATGAGGCGGCAGAGGTATCACACGGCCAATAAAAAAGGAGGCCGTTGGGCCTCCTTCAAAATCTCGGTCTGTGGCGCGGCTTAGCCGACGAATGCACGTTCGATGACGAATTCTGCCGGCTTGTTATTGGCGCCTTCCGTCAGGCCTGCTTTTTCGAGCAGCGCCTTGGTGTCCTTCAGCATGGCTGAGGAACCGCAGATCATGCCGCGGTCGATCGCCGGATCGAAAGGAGGCACGCCAAGATCGGCGAACACCTTGCCGTTTTCGATGAGGTCGGTAATGCGGCCGGTGAAGGCGTAATCTTCACGGGTGACCGTGGAGTAGAGCTTCAGCTTGTCGCCGACGATTTCGTTCAGGAACTCGTGGTTCTTGATTTCTTCGACCAGATCGAAACCGTATTTCAGTTCGGCCACATCGCGGCAGGTATGGGTCAGAATGACCTCATCAAACTTTTCGTAGGTTTCCGGGTCACGGATCAGGCTTGCGAAGGGCGCAATGCCGGTACCGGTGGAAAGCATGTAAAGGCGCTTGCCGGGGGTCAGCGCGTCGAGAACCAGCGTGCCTGTCGGCTTCTTGCGCATCAAGACCGTGTCGCCGGGCTTGATGGCCTGCAGGTGCGAGGTCAAAGGACCATCGGGAACCTTGATCGAGAAGAATTCCAGTTCCTCATCCCAGGCCGGGCTTGCGATGGAGTAAGCACGGTAGATCGGCTTTTCGCCAACCATCAGGCCGATCATGGCAAACTCGCCGGAACGGAAACGGAAACCGGCCGGCCGCGTCATGCGGAAGCGGAACAGGTGATCGGTGTAATGCTCTACCGAAAGAACCGTCTCGGCGTAAACACCATCAGGTATCTTGATCGCAAAATCTTCCGTCTTGGCTGGCGCGTTCATTTCTAGTTCCGTCCATATTCGATAAGCGACATTCTCCGACCGGGCAATTATACCATTTCTGCCCGGTTTTGAAGGCATGAGAATGCCAATACTGCCATGCATTCAGGAAATATGTATCTGAAACTCATATTTCCATGGCGACGCGTCACACAGCGACGCGGCGTCGCCAGCTATAGGTCTCGTTACCGGTCGCGGCACGGGCCGTCGGCTGGTAATAGACGTCGATCGCCGGAAGCCGGTTTTCCGACAGGCGGCGGATCGCGGTTTGGTTGGTCACTGCAAAGCTGGTGAAGCCGGTGCGCAACATCAAGGGCACCTGATCGATCAGCACATCGCCAACCGCCCTCACCTCGCCGGTAAAGCCGAGACGGCTGCGCAACAGCGAGGCATGGCTGAAACCACGCCCGTCGTTGAAGGCCGGGAAGCTGACCGCCACCAGGCCGATACGGTCGAGATATGGCTCAAGCTTCGTCACGTCGTCGGCGGGCGCAATCAGCACGCCCAGACCAATATCGTTGCTTTCACCCACCCGCGTCAGAAAGGCGTCGAGCGGCAGAAGGGCCTTCTGGCCGTCCTCGGCCTTCACCTCTTCCGTTTCGATCACCCAAGGATCGTTTTCGACGAAACCGCTTTCGTTCCAGATCTTTGTCATCGTCTTGGTCTCCTCAGGCGGCTTCGGCGGCAGAGCCATAGAGCGCATCCTTGAACGGCTGCGGGCCCACACGGCGGTAAGCTTCGAGGAAGGTTTCTTCCTTCGACTGGCGAAGACCGAGATAGGTATCGACGATGGTTTCCACCGCGTCGGTGACCTTTTCCGGTTCGAAACCGCGACCGATGATTTCGCCGATCGACGTGTTTTCGTCTCCGGAACCGCCAAGCGTGATCTGGTAGAGTTCAGCACCCTTCTTTTCCACGCCAAGCAGGCCGATATGGCCGACATGGTGGTGACCGCAGGCATTGATGCAGCCGGAAATCTTGATCTTCAGTTCGCCAATTTCAGCCTGACGCTCCGGTGCGCCGAAACGCAGCGAAAGCTCCTGGGCAACCGGAATAGAGCGTGCATTGGCAAGCGCGCAATAGTCCAAGCCGGGACAGGCAATGATGTCGGTGATGAGACCAGCATTGGCGGTTGCCAGATCCGCACCGACCAGCGCGCGGTAAACCGGCTCCAGATCGGCCAGCGCCACATGCGGCAGGATGATGTTCTGCTCATGGCTGATACGGATTTCGTCGAAGGCATATTCTTCGGCGATATCGGCCACCAGATCCATCTGCGCATCCGAGGCATCACCCGGAATACCGCCGATCGGCTTCAGCGAAATCGTCACCATGCCGTAGTCGGGATGCTGGTGCGGCGCGACGTTCTGCTCGACCCAGCGTGCGAAACCTTCGTCGGCACGCTTCCAGCGGGCCAGACTTTCCCAGCCTTCCGAACGGTCCTGCAGTTCCGGCGGAGCGAAATAGGTGGTGATCGCGGCGATATCGGCGTCGGGCAGCTTGAGTTCGCCGTTCTTCAGTTCGGCAAATTCAACTTCGACCTGGCGCGCCAGTTCTTCCGCACCGGTCTCATGCACCAGGATCTTGATGCGCGCCTTGTACTTGTTGTCGCGGCGGCCGTGCAGGTTATAAACGCGCATGATGGCCGTGGTGTAGGACAGCAGGTCTTCTTCCGGCAGGAAGTCGCGGATCTTCTTGGCGATCATCGGCGTGCGGCCCTGACCGCCGCCGACGTAAACGGCAAAGCCGATCTCGCCCTTGTCGTTCTTTTTCAGATGCAGACCGATATCGTGGACCTGAATGGCGGCGCGGTCACGCTCCGCACCCGTGACGGCAATCTTGAACTTGCGCGGCAGGAACGAAAATTCCGGGTGGACCGACGACCACTGGCGCAGGATTTCGGCGTAAGGACGCGGATCGGCCACTTCATCGGCGGCTGCACCGGCAAAATGGTCTGCGGTGACGTTACGAATGCAGTTTCCCGAGGTCTGCAGCGCGTGCATTTCCACACTGGCCAGCTCGTCAAGAATATCCGGCGTGTCGGCCAGGCGCGGCCAGTTGTACTGGATATTCTGACGCGTGGTGAAATGGCCGTATCCACGGTCATACTTGCGGGCAATGTGCGCCAGCATACGCATCTGTTTTGAATTCAACGTGCCATAGGGAATGGCAACACGCAGCATGTAGGCGTGCAATTGCAGATAGACACCGTTCATCAGGCGCAGCGGCTTGAAGGCATCTTCAGCGAGTTCTCCGGACAGGCGGCGGGCCACCTGATCGCGAAATTGCTCAACACGGCCCTGAACGAAAGCGTGGTCGAACTCGTCGTAACGGTACATCGTATTCCTCAGACTGCGATAAATGCTGCATCGGCCGGCTTGAAGCCGGTGGCGTATTGAACGGTAGGGCCGGCCGCACGGATGCGTTCGCGCAGGCGGGTCGGCCACAGGCGACCATTTTCCTCGACGACATCGACAATGTTGACGTCAACGACCTTGTTGGCGGAAAAATCGCGTTTGCCGATTTCCTCCAGCGAAGCAACGGCTTCCGCATGGCGCGCCACCAGGGAGTTCTGGAGGTTTTCCGTCCATTCTCCATTGGCATCCAGCCAGACGGCAATGCCATCGTCCAGACGGTTGGCGGTCAAAACCTTGTCAGCCATTCTCATACTCCCGCTTAAGGTCCCTGGTTCTTGCCGAAAGAGCAAGAGCCTCAGACCTGTCAAAATTGGCGCCCGCGACGGCATCGCCGATGATAACCATGACCGGGCCGGTCAGTTCATCACGATGTTCCAGATCGGGCAAATCCTTCAATGTGCCATGCAGCAGCTTGCGATCGGCACGGCTGGCGTTTTCGATCACGGCAACCGTGGTTTCAATGCCAAGACCGGCATCCATCAGGCGGGTCGCGACCGAAGCGGCAACGCTGCGGCCCATGTAGACAGCAATCGTCGCACCCGAAACGGCCAGTCGTGCCCAGTCGGGCAGCACGTCGCCGGTCAGGTCGTGACCGGTGGTGAAGATCAGCGACGAGGCAACGCCACGCAGTGTCAGCGGCAATTCGAAATCGGCAGCCGCAGCAAAGGCCGAGGTGATACCGGGTACGATCTCGTAACCGATACCGGCATGGCGCAGAGCCGCCATTTCTTCACCTGCACGGCCATAGACCAGGGGGTCGCCGGATTTCAGACGGACGATGCGTTTGCCTTCCTGTCCCAGGCGCACCAGCAGGCGATTGATCTCGTCCTGCGACTTGGTGTGACAGCCCTTGCGCTTGCCGACAGAAAGACGCTCCGCGTCACGGCGGCCCATATCGACAATGGCCTGCGGAACCAGCGCATCATAAACGATGACGTCGGCTTCCATCAGAACGCGCTGGGCGCGCAGCGTCAGAAGATCTTCCGCGCCCGGACCTGCACCGACCAGCCAGACATGGCCTTCGCTGCGTTCAGGCGACTGCAGCAGGCTTTCCGCGCTACGGCGAGCAGCGGTTTCATCACCCACGGCAACCGCATCCGCGACGCGGCCGGAGAAGAACCGACGCCAGAAGTTGCGGCGCAGAGCGCCCTTCGGAACATTGTCTTCCGCTGCATCGCGATAATCGACGGCAAGGCGTGCGAGCCTGCCAAGCGACGGTGCCAGCATCTGGTCGATACGCGCCCGGATCATCTGCGCGAGAACCGGGCCGGCGCCTTCAGTGCCGATGGCAACGGCAACAGGCGCACGCGTGACCAGAGCGGGCGTGAAGAAATCGCAAAACGCAGGCTGATCGACCGCATTGGCCGGAATTTTTCTGCCACGCGCTTCCGTCACGATCTGGCGGTCCAGGCTTTCATCGCCGGTCGCGGCAAAGACCAGTGTTGCGCCATCGATCAACTCGGCGGAAAAGGCGAGCGGGCGATAATCGATACCGTTCTCTAGGAGATAACGCTTGAATGCGTCTTCAGGCTGATCGGCAAAAGCGACGATATGTGCGTTGGTGTTGGAGAGCAGCCGGACCTTGGCGAAAGCTTCATCGCCATTTCCGAACACGATAACGACCTTGCCTTCAACGCGGAAAAACGCGGGGAAAGTGGAGAGCCGTTCATCAGCTTGCGGAAAGCGGGTATGATTATTCATGCCACATGTATCCCGCATTTGCCGCGAGGAATGAAGAAACAGAAATTCATGCCGTTCGCGCGGTTGGATTTTTATTTCTCGACCGGTGGGGTTTTTGAGGAAATCCAACCGCAAGGGTTTTTACCCAAGACGAATCCCGCCTTGCATCCCTTGACAAAAGCGGCTTCGAGCCAAAAAAGAGGACATTGTTTTCTAACGGCATTCCGCTCGGAAGCCGCTTTCCGTTCCGCCGGCACAAAGGACGATCACCGTGGCCAGCAACACCATCGCCGCCCGCCTTCTCGACGTTATCGAACACGACATCCTGCCGCTGACGGCGCGCGGTGTCAGCCTTGGAAACAAGGTTTTCGGCGCCGCCATTCTGCGCAAGTCCGACCTGTCTCTGGTCATTGCCGAAACCAACAACGAGCTGGAAAATCCGCTCTGGCACGGTGAGGTCCACACCCTCAAGCGCTTTTATGAACTTGGCGAAAAGCTCAACACCAAGGACCTGATCTTCCTGTCGACGCACGAACCCTGCACCATGTGCATGTCGGCGATCACCTGGGCCGGTTTCGACAATTTCTACTCGTTCTTCAGCCACGAAGATTCGCGCGACGCTTTCGCCATTCCGCACGACCTGAAAATCCTGAAGGAAGTGTTCGGTCTGGAGCCCGGAGGATACCGCCGCAACAATGCCTTCTGGAACTCCTATTTCATCTCCGACCTGGTGGAGAGCGAAGCCGACCCGCTGAAAAGCGAACTGAAGGCGCAGACGGCCCGCATCAAGGCCGCCTATGACGATCTTTCGAACAGCTACCAGGCATCGAAGACCGACAACAACATTCCGCTCAACTGAACCGGGAAGTAAAGACATGCCGATGGAAGCCTCGAAGGATATTTCCCGTCTGATCGAGATCATGGAGGCCCTGCGCCAGCCGGAAACCGGCTGCCCGTGGGACATCGTGCAGACCTTCGAAACGATCAAGCCCTACACGATCGAAGAGGCTTACGAAGTCGCTGACGCCATCGAGCGCAAGGACACGGACGATCTTTGCGAAGAATTGGGGGACCTGCTGCTGCAGGTGGTTTTCCATGCCCGCATCGCTGAGGAGATGGGTGAATTCTCCTTTGGCGACGTGGTACATGCCGTGACCTCGAAAATGATCCGTCGCCATCCGCATGTCTTCGACGTTTCGGATGCCGACACGCCTGACACCGTCAAATTGCAGTGGGACCGGATCAAGGCCGAAGAAAAACGCGAACGCGCCGAACGGCGCCTGCGCCGCGGCATTACCGAGGATTTCAAGGCCGGTTTTCTCGGCGGCGTGCAGCGCAGCCAGCCCGCCTTGACCGAGGCGCTGAAACTGCAGGAACAGGCCGCACGCGTCGGCTTCGACTGGTCGGACCCTGCCCCGATCCTCGACAAGATCGAAGAAGAGATCGCGGAGCTGCGCGAGGCGCTGGCGGAAGGCAAACCGGAGAAAGTCTCCGATGAGCTCGGCGATCTGATTTTCGCGCTCGTCAACATCGGCCGTCACGTCAAGACCGACCCGGAAAACGCGCTGCGCGGCACCAATACGAAATTCCGCAGACGTTTCAATCACATCGAAACATCGCTCACAACAAATGGCGAAACCCTGGAAGCGGCGACGCTGGAGCGCATGGAAGATCTGTGGCAAGCGGCCAAGCACATCGAGCGTTCGCTCGCAGGCTGAGCCGGTCTATGACCTCATCCCGCCTGGCGCACGGCCTGTGGGGTGATACGGTTGAAATCTTCCGGGCGGTAAAATGTCAGTCGATCGCGGCCCGCAGCTTTCGAGGCATAGAGCGCCGTATCGGCCATCTTGATCAGCGCCTGTGCTGACAGGCTTTTTTCCTCACAGACCGACAGCCCGGCGCTCAGTGTTACGGCGACAACCTGTTCGTCGAGGTCGTGGATGATGGCGCTGACTTCGGCGCGCAGCCTTGCGACGAAGGCCATTGCATCTTCCTTGCCGATGCCCGGCATGAACAGCACGAATTCCTCGCCGCCGAAGCGGGCGAGAAGGTCGTTGGCGCCGACCCGTTCGCGCAATCCGGCCGCAACCGATGCCAGCACGTCGTCTCCGGCCAGATGGCCGAACCGGTCATTGATGCGTTTGAAGTGGTCGATGTCGATCATGGCGATCGCGTCGCCCGGCAGCATGTTGTCGCGCAGACGGGTGGAAAAGGAACGCCGGTTGGCAATGCCGGTCAGAAGGTCGAGATCGGCCAGACGGCGCAGCCCCTCTTCCGCCCGTTCCTTGACCAGCGCCAGAACGAAGACGGCTATGGCGAAGTGGCAGATGATGGACAGGAAGAACGCATTGCGCGGCGCGATGATGGCGACGGTCGGAAACTGCAGGCCGATGACCACGACGAAACTCAAAAATGCCGTCAGCCCGATGGTGACGCCAAGCGGACGGCGGACAGGGAGCGGCTCCTTCTTGCGGTCGGCGATAACGGTGTAGGCGGCTGCGGCCAGCAGAAAACCGGCCGTGAACTGGAATACGGAGGCTCGTGCCACCAGGTCGCCATACCAGCCCGCCAGCGCAAGGATCGCACCGACGAGGACCGGCAGAAGCAAGATCCACCACTCGCCTGCCCTTTTGCGCTGACTGCTGATGCGGCACATGCCGATCCAGAAGATTGCATAACCGCACATTCCGGCAAGATTGCCGGTGACGATCAGCGCGCAGTTCAGGCCGGGAACGATCTTGCCGAAACCGATGAGGGTGGAGGATGCTGCGACCAGCAGGAAGCCGAGGGACAGAAAGCCGAGACCGACACTCTCTTTCGATTGCGAACGGGCATAAAGGAAACAGACGGCGGCAACGAAAAACGACAGTTTATGCAGCAGCAGGACAGTTTCGAGATCTAACGGTGGCAACATCGGCTGGCTCATCATCTAGGATGAGCACTATCCCATCAACAGACTGAGGAAATGCTAACAGTGACCATCACGAGCCGTTGTTTCGCGCATATCTGCCATGCGCGAAAGCCGTATTTTGGGGTATTCGGTTCTATAAAGTGACGTTTTTGCGCAAATGCGCTTCACTTTTCCCAGTCTTCGGGCTCAACTTTTGCAGAGATGCCCAGCTTGCGATTCAGCTCGGCCGCCTGCGTTTCCGACAGTCTGACATCCAGCGAAACCGAACCGTCCTCGTTGTCTTCACGGCCATCGACGATGGAGTTGTTGTAGATCCACGAGAGCAGCGGCAGCTTGTCGACGGGCAGCGTCACCGTGGTTTCCGTGAGCACGCCGGAAAGACGACGGGAAATTTCGTCCATCAGCGCATCGACGCCCTCACCCGTGATTGCCGAAACGGCACGGATGTCGGAGCGGCCCTCGGCCCGCTGCATGATGGCGTCATGGGCTTCCGGCTCCAGCCGGTCGACCTTGTTCCAGACCTCGATAATGCGCTCCTGCGCTTCCTTCTCACCGATGCCGAGATCGCCGAGAATACGCAGGACATCGGCCGACTGTGCGGCGTTGTCAGGATCGGCCATGTCTCGAACATGCAGAACGAGGTCGGCTTCCAGCACCTCTTCCAGCGTTGCGCGGAAGGCAGCAACAAGGTGGGTCGGCAGGTCGGAGATGAAACCGACGGTATCCGAGAGGATGACTGTTCTGCCATGCGGCAGCTTCATGCGACGCAGCGTCGGATCGAGTGTGGCGAAGAGCATGTCTTCAGCCAGCACGCCCGCGCCGGTGATGCGGTTGAACAGCGTGGATTTGCCGGCGTTGGTGTAACCAACCAGCGCAACAATCGGGTGCGGCACCTTGCGGCGCTTGGCGCGGTGAAGCTGGCGGGTGCGGACAACCTGTTCCAGCTCACGCTCCAGCCGCACGATACGTTCCTGCAGGAGGCGACGGTCGGCCTCGATCTGCGTTTCACCCGGACCACCCATGAAGCCCGCACCGCCGCGCTGACGCTCAAGGTGGGTCCAGCTTCGGACCAGACGGCCCTTCTGGTAGTTCAGGTGCGCAAGATCGACCTGCAGCGTGCCTTCCTTGGTGGAAGCGCGGCGGCCGAAGATTTCGAGAATGAGACCCGTGCGGTCGATGACCTTCGAGTTCCACTGCTTTTCGAGATTGCGTTGCTGCACCGGTGTCAGCGGGTGATCGATAATCACCAGACCCGAATTGGTCTCTTCCAGGAGATGACCGATTTCCTCGATCTTGCCGGTGCCAAAAAGGGTGGCCGGACGTGGCTGGTTGACCGACACGATCAACCCCTGCGTGACCTCGAGATCGATCGCCAGTGCCAGACCCTTGGCCTCTTCCAGCTTGGCCTCGACGGAGCGAGACGGTGCTGCGGGCACCTGAGCGGCATCGCGATTTTCACGCGTGGGCTTGAGGACCGGGATGATAACAACCGCGCGCATGTCGTCGCGGTGCTTTTCCAGCTCCGGAATGATCGATTCGTTTGAGGTGTCGCGCGTCGAAATGGGCTCAGCCTTATCCAGAAACACAGGTAACACCGACCGCAGCGATGCGGGCGGTGTATCAATCAAAACTTGGTAAGATCACAAACGTTCCCGACATCATCAAGAGAATATCGGAAAACGAGCGTTACCCTCAGGCAGCGTTCTCTTCGCTTTCGAACATCTGCATCGGCTGGCCGGGCATGATGGTGGAAATCGCGTGCTTGTAGACAAGCTGCGAATGACCGTCGCGACGCAAGAGGACACAGAAATTGTCAAAAGAGGTGACAACACCCGTCAGCTTAACACCGTTGATAAGAAAAATCGTCAACGAGATCTTCTGTTTGCGAACGGTATTGAGAAAAAGATCCTGAAGGTTTTGAGAACGTTCCGCCATGGCGCCGCTTCTTTCTTTTTTGCCGGTCGGGATACCGGAAAATAATCAATCAATAATCAACCAGCCAAGTCTCGTCCCCAGCTTGGCAGGCCAGAAAACTCTGGTATCAAATCGCGCCTAGTTCCGCAACGATGAAAACACCCGAACATGCGCAAGTATTGAACGATCGCGCTGATTCGAAACAGTCAGAAATATTGTATCGAGACGCGGAAAAGCTGTTCCACATCGCGAACCGCCTCGGCTGCGGCAAACAGCACGACACGGTCCCTCGCCTTGATTTTGGTATTGCCGTCGGGGCGGATGACCACGCCGTCGCGGAAGATCGCGCCGATGCGGATTCCATCCGGCATGTCCATGTCGCGGAAGGCAAGACCGACCAGCGGCGAGGTCTCCATCGCTTCCGCCTCGATCACCTCGCCGGAGCCGCGCTGTACCGCGTAGACCGAGCGGATACGGCCCTTGCGGACATGCTGCAGCACGCGTGAAATCGTCACCGCCCTGGGGTTGATATAGGCATCGAGACCGAGCGACCGCGACACATCATGGAACGAGGTGCTGTTGAGCAACGCCAGATTCGACTTGCAGCCCAACTGCTTGGCAATGACCGAGGCCAGGATGTTGGTCTGGTCGTTGTTGGTCAGAGTAACGATCAGGTCGGCATCCTGAATATCGGCCTGCTGCAAGATTTTCTGATCCAGCGCCGAGCCGTGCATGACAATCGTGCTGCTTAACTGTTCGGACGCGGCGATTGCCTTGTCGCGGTCGGCCTCGATGATCTTGACCCTGGTTTTCGGCTGCAGTTCCTCGATCTTGTGGGCGACATACTGGCCGATATTGCCGGCGCCCGCGATGACGATACGCTGCGCTTCCTGTTCCTCATGGCCAAACAGGCTGAGGGTGCGGCGCGCGTGCTGGCGCTGACAGATGACATAAGCAAGATCGCCGACCCGCAACTGTTCGGAGGAATTGACGACCTTGAGGATACCGTTGCGATAGATCGCCACCACCGTGGCAATCAGATCGGGAAAGAGGCTGGAAAGCTGCTGCAGCGGCGTGTTGATGACGGGGCAATCTTCCATGCACTCAATCGCCAGCATGGAGATGTTGTCATCGGCAAAACGCACCACGTCGGTGGCGCCTGGAAAGGCGATGCGTCTCAGCACCATCTTGCCGACTTCGATTTCCGGCGAAATCGTCACGTCGATCGACATGTTCTCGCGGCTGAACAGATCGGCATATTCCGGTTTCAGATAACTCTGGTCGCGGATACGGGCGATCTTGGTGGGCACGCTGAACAATGCATGCGCCACTTCGCAGGCAACGATGTTGATTTCGTCATGCAGCGTCACCGCAATGATCATGTCGGCCTGATCGGCGCCTGCCTTGGCCAGCATGTCGGGATGCGCGCCGTGGCCGACATAACCGCGAACGTCGAGCGTCTCGGTAATCGCGGTAATCAGCGACGCGGCGGTATCGATAACAGAGACTTCATTGTCCTCGCGCGACAATTGCTCGGCAATGCCGTAGCCCACCTGTCCTGCACCGCAAATAATGACCTTCATGACGTCTCTCTGACCGGAAAATGGGGCGTGCGGCGCGGCTCACCCGGCGTTTACACGCCGAGCGATTTCAGTTTGCGGTGCAGTGCGGAGCGCTCCATGCCGACAAATTCGGCGGTGCGGGAAATATTGCCGCCAAAGCGGTTGATCTGCGCCACCAGATAGTCACGCTCGAACATTTCGCGCGCTTCACGCAACGGCAGGGTCATGATGTGCTGGTCGCCCTGGGCTGCGATCTTCGGCAGCATGTCGCCGATATCGGCGGGCAGCATGTCGGCCGAGATTGCCGCATCGCCGCCTTCCGGACGGGCGAGGATCATCAGACGTTCGATATTGTTGCGAAGCTGGCGAATGTTGCCCGGCCAGTCATGCGTCTGCAGGACGGCCATCGCGTCGTCGGCGATCTTGCGCGGACGGATACCCGCCTGCTCGGAAATCTGACGCATGAACATGTCGACCAGGAAGGGAATGTCCTCCCGGCGTTCCGACAGTGCCGGCACCTTGACCGGCACGACGGCCAGACGGTGATAGAGGTCCTCACGGAACTGGCCCTCGGCAATCAGGCTTTCGAGATGGTGGGCGGTGGACGAGATGATGCGGACATCGACCTTGACGCGCTTGCCGCCGCCAACGCGATCGAACTGCTGATCGACCAGCACGCGCAGGATCTTGTTCTGCGTTTCGCGCGGCATGTCACCGACTTCATCGAGATAGAGAACGCCGCGATGAGCCTCTTCCAGCGCGCCGACCTTGCGCGGCTGACCCGGCAGGCCTTCGGTGCCGAACAGGGCAATTTCCATGCGATCCGGCGTGATCGTCGCGGCATTCAGGGCCACGAAGGGACCCGTCGCACGCGAAGACTTTTTGTGGATCATGCGCGCCACCAGCTCCTTGCCGGAGCCGGATGGTCCAAGAATCATGATGCGGCTGTTGGTGGGGGCGACACGATCGACTGTCTGGCGAAGCTGCGACACGGCAAGCGACGCACCGATCAGCTCACTCGCATCGCCCGTCCGCTTTTTTAGCTCCTGCACCTCGCGCTTCAGCTTGGAGTTTTCGAGCGCGCGTTCGGCGATCAGGATCAGGCGGTCGGCCTTGAACGGCTTTTCAATGAAGTCGAAGGCGCCGCGCTTGATGGCGTTTACGGCCGTTTCGATGTTGCCGTGACCTGAAATCATCACCACGGGAATGTCGGGGTGGCGGCTCTTGATTTCGTCGAGCAGAGCCAGACCATCGAGCTTGGAGCCCTGCATCCAGATATCGAGGAAAATCAGGCGCGGTACGCGCTCGGAAATCGCTGCCAGAGCGCTATCGCTGTCATAGGCCATGCGGGTTTCATGACCTTCGTCAGAGAGAATACCCGCCACGATTTCGCGAATGTCCGCCTCGTCGTCCACGACCAGAATATCAGACGCCATATGCTGCTTCCTTGTTATTTTCGCTGCCGGCCGCCTCAACATAGGGCAGCAGCACTCTGATCATGGCGCCGTGGCCATGATCGAAATCCGACGGGGCATCGTGCAATTCCAGATACCCGCCATGTTCCTCAATGATCTTCTTGACGATGGCCAGACCAAGGCCGGTGCCCTTGTCGCGCATCGTCATATAGGGCTCGAGAATGCGGTGACGGTTTTCGACCGGCAGACCACGACCGTTGTCGATGATATCGGCCACGAAACGCGAATTGGCTTCATCGAAGGAGGCGCGCACCAGAATCTTGCCCGGTCGCTTATCACCCTCGATCGCCTCGATGGCTTCCGTCGCATTCTTGATGAGATTGCCGAAGGCCTGCCCCAGCATGCGGGCATCGAACATGCCCTCCAGCGGCAGATCGCCGAGTTCTGTGGTGAACTTCGTATCGGCGGCACTGATTTCCCGCAGGAAGGCGGCATCCTTCAGGATGGCACGCAGGTCCGAACGTTCCTTGGTCGGCTTCGGCATACGCGCAAAGGCCGAGAACTCGTCGACCATGCGGCCGATATCGCCGACCTGGCGCACGATGGTGTCCGTACACTGATCGAAGATGGCGCGGTCATTCTCGTCGATCTGCTTGCCAAAGCGGCGCTTGATGCGCTCGGCGGACAGCTGGATCGGCGTCAGCGGGTTCTTGATTTCATGCGCAATGCGACGTGCCACATCCGACCATGCGGTCGAGCGCTGGGCGATGACGAGATCGGTGATGTCATCCAGCGTGATGACGTAGGAATCGCCGGAGTCACGCGCATCCTCACGTGTCACCTGCACATTCAGCGTGCGCTCTTTGCCGCGCCGCATGATGTTGATCTGCTTGCGGAAGTCGCCCCGCGACCAGACGCGTGCCTCGGTCACCACCTGCTCGACCTCGGGCGCGATCTCGGAGAGTTGTGCACCGATCAGCTTGTCGGCTTCCAGCGCCAGGAATTCCTCGGCAGACGGATTGACGATGGTGATATTGCGGTTCTCGTCAACACCGATGACGGCAGCCGTGACACCCGACAGCACCGCTTCGATAAAGCGACGGCGGTTGTCGATATCGTCCTTCGCCTCGATGATCTGGCCCTGCTGGCTGCGCAGCTCCGACACCATTTTGTTGAAGGTCCGCGACAGACGGCCAACGTCGCCGTCGATGGCGCGAACCGGCACCAGCACCTGCATGTTACCAGAGGCAACGCTGTCGGCGGCGCCGATCAACAGGCGGATCGGGCGGACGATACGGTCGGCCACGGCAATGGCCGTCCAGATCGCCGCCAGAAGCACGATCAGCGCAAAGCCGAGATAAAGGATTGCGAAGGCAATCTGCAGCGGTGCGCGGCCCGCTTCCATCGCCTTGTATTCGGCACGGTTTTCTTCCATCAGCCGCATCGCCTGCATGACCTTCGGGTCAACGGCGCGCACGGTGTAAAGGAAGGTGCCGCTGATGCCCTCAAGCTTGATGATGGCGCCAACGAGGTTGGTTATACCCGGCGGAATGAGCGTCGGCTGACCGGCCGCGGCCTTCTGCAGCGCATCCTGCGGGATCGCGGGCAGCGGCTTTTCGGTCTTGATATCGGCCTGGGCAACGGCATCGCCATCATCCTGAACGAGAAACGCGCCAAGCAGGCCACGCCCCTTGGCCTGACGGGTCATCATATCCACGAAGCCGGTGCGGTCGAGATAGAAGAGCGCACGGTTGCTGTCGAGAACGGTCGCCATCTGCAGGGTCTGACCCTGAAGATAACCGGCATTCTCCATCATGTAGGCTTCAGCGATGTTGCTGGAGGAATCGACGATCGACTGCGTGCGCAGCGCAAACCAGCGGTCGAGGCCGACATTCAGCGTCAGACTGGCGAAAATCGCCACGAGTACGGCAGGCGTGATTGCCACAATCGAAAACAGAACGACGATGCGCACGTGGAGGCGGGCAGCGGCCCTGCCCTTCTTGCGCGCTTTCAGCAGCCGGTTGATTTCGCGGCCGATGAGATACATCAGGCCGATGACGAACAGCGCGTTGATGATGCCGGATGCGACGACGACATTCGAGGTCGGCGCAATCGGTGTCAGGCCGAGGAGGACGAACAGCGTCAGCGTCGCACAGATCAGCGCAATGCCGGCAAGAACCAAACCCGGCAAGGCAAACGACATTCTGCGATCGGCGACCACCATTCCCGTTGCATCTTCGGCAACGGTTTTTTCCGCGGCGGTTTTCCGCATTCACGTCTCCCAGTTGCCGGCGAAGCCAGCGTCCCATTTCATTGTCTTTGAAAACATCCGTGGGGCGGAGCGAATCTCTCCGGGCCCCCTAGTGTTTTCCAAGCAACATAATGTGGCGAAAATGCAACGGCAATCCTGAGGTTGTCAATATTGTCAGGCAGGACGCGAACTGCGGTAAACCGAAACGCCAAGCTCGCGAATTTTCTTGCGCAGGGTGTTGCGGTTGAGGCCGAGAAGATCTGCTGCCTTGATCTGGTTGCCGCGCGTTGCCGTCAGGGCAGCGAGAATCAGCGGATATTCCATTTCCCGCAGAACACGGTCGTAAAGACCGGGTGGCGGCAGGTTGTCGCCGAAACCGGCGAAATAATCGCGCATGTTTTCTTCGACCGCCTGCGAGATGGTCAGCGAACCGGTGCGAACCGCCATCTTGTCGAGCGGGCTGTCGGGCACATCCGACTGCAACTCCTGCTCGATGATCTCGCGGGTGATGACTTCCTGCGGATAAAGCGCCATCAGGCGGCGGATGAGGTTTTCCAGCTCGCGCACGTTGCCCGGCCAGGCATAGGCCTTCATCACTTCCAGCGCTTCGTTTTCGAAACGCTTGCCTTCCAGGCCTTCCTTTTCACCCTGCTGGATGAAATGGCGGACGAGATCTGGAATGTCTTCGGCACGGTCACGCAGCGGCGGCAGGCGCAGCGGCACGACGTTCAGGCGATAATAAAGGTCTTCACGGAACAGGCCCTGATTGATGGACTGCTTCAGATCCTTGTTGGTGGCGGCAACGATGCGGACATCGGTGCGGATCGGCGTGCGGCCGCCAACGGTGGTGTATTCGCCCTGCTGCAGCACGCGCAGCAGTCGGGTCTGCGCATCCATCGGCATATCGCCGATTTCGTCGAGAAACAGCGTGCCGCCCTCGGCCTGCTCG
Organism: Agrobacterium tumefaciens; assembly: GCA_025559845.1. Lineage (NCBI taxonomy): Bacteria > Pseudomonadati > Pseudomonadota > Alphaproteobacteria > Hyphomicrobiales > Rhizobiaceae > Agrobacterium > Agrobacterium tumefaciens. Next base: position 1,148,570 of record CP048469.1, on the reverse strand, counting down.
AAGCGGCCGGTCGAACGGTTCTGTGCACCGGTAAAGGCGCCCTTCTCGTGGCCGAACAGTTCCGACTCGATCAGATCACGCGGAATGGCCGCCATGTTGATGGCCACGAAGGGGCCGTTGCGGCGCTTGCCGTAATCATGCAGGGCGCGCGCCACCAGTTCCTTGCCGGTACCGGATTCACCTGTGATCATCAGCGTCAGGTCGGTCTGCATCAGACGCGCCAGAACGCGGTAGATTTCCTGCATGGCCGCCGAACGGCCAACCAGCGGCATGCCATCCTGCATGTCGTCGTCCAGCTTGGCAGGCTTGCGCTTCGGTTCAGACAGGGCGCGGCCGATGATGGCGATCAGCTCGGTCAGGTCGAAAGGCTTCGGCAGGTAATCGTAAGCACCCTTTTCCGACGCCTTGATGGCGGTCATGAAGGTGTTCTGGGCGCTCATGACCAGAACCGGAAGCTCCGGACGGGCCTTTTTTATGCGCGGCAGAAGATCGAACGCATTCTCATCCGGCATGACGACATCGGTAATGACGAGATCGCCCTCGCCCGCGGAGACCCAGCGCCAGAGCGTGGCCGCATTGGAGGTGATACGCACATCGTAACCGGCACGGCTAAGCGCCTGGTTCAGCACGGTACGGATGGCCGCATCATCATCGGCGACGAGAATCGTTGCTGTCATGGGTTATTTCCTGTCGTGTTCGGCAAGATGTTGTCGTCCAGCGCCACTTCCGGCGAGACGGGCATCAATACGCGGAAAGTCGTTCTGTGGTTCTGGCTGTCGCATTCGACAATGCCGCCATGCGCGCCGATCAGCTTGGCGACAAGCGCCAGGCCAAGGCCGGAACCATTGGTTTTGGTGGTGATGAAGGGATCGAAGAGGTGCGGCAGCAGGTCTGCCGGAACGCCGGGACCATTGTCATGCACGCAGAATTCGAGCGGCAGAGAAATGCGTTCACGGCTGCCTGCCACCGACAGACGCATACCGGGACGATACGCGGTGGTCAGCACGATTTCGCCATCCGGCTGGTTGCTCACGGCTTCGGCCGCGTTCTTCACCAGATTGAGGAAGACCTGCACAAGCTGGTCGCGATTGGCATAGACCGGCGGCAGCGACGGATCGTAATTTTCCGAAATCTTGATGTTGCGGGCAAAACCGGCCTTGGCGATGGCTTTGACGTGATCCAGCACCGAATGGATGTTGATCGGCATGCGATCCACGGGGCGCTCGTCGGAGAACACCTCCATACGGTCGACCAGCGAGACGATGCGGTCCGTCTCGTCGCAGATCAGTCGTGTCAGGGCGCGATCTTCATCTTCAACCGAGGTTTCCAGAAGCTGGGCTGCGCCGCGAATACCGGACAGCGGGTTCTTGATTTCATGCGCAAGCATGGATGCAAGACCGGTGACGGAGCGGGCTGCGGCGCGATGGGTCAACTGGCGGTCGATCTTGTCGGCCATCGACCGTTCCTGGAAGACGACGACGACAGAGCCCGGCTCGCTGACGACAGGGGCAACATAAAGGTCGACCAGCTTTTCCTGGCCGAGACGCGGCGAACTCAGATCGACGCGATATTCATTGACCGGCGCGCGGCGTTCGCGCACCTGATCGATCAGCGCCAGAAGCGGGCTGCCGAAGGGAATGAAGGTCGAAACGCGATAGCGGGCCAGGTGCGATGCGCTTGCACCGAAAAAGGCTTCCGCCTCCCAGTTGGCGAAAGCGATGAAGCCTTCGGCATCCACCAGGATAACCGGGTTCTGCACCGCGTTGAGAACGGCCATGGCCAGCGCGTTCGTATCGACCGGTGTTGATTTGTCAGCGCTCATGCCGCCTTCCTTGCGGCATTGCTGGCCGCGTCTTCGCAAAGCGCGGCGCGGAGGAGATCCGTCACCTGCGCCGTATCACCCGATGTCATGATCGTAGCCTTGTCCTTGGCGGCAGTCCCGGGCGCGAAGCGATCGAGATACCAGCCCAAATGTTTGCGGGCATGCCGGAAACCGGCTTCCCTTCCGTAGAATTCCAGCATCATGCCGTAATGTTCGACAACGATGTCTGCGATGTCACTGCGCTCTGGTGCCGCATGTCCCGCAAGAACCGCAGGCAGCCAGGGCTGGCCCTGCGCGCCGCGCCCGACCATGACGGCATCCGCGCCGGAGCGGGCCAGAATTTCGCGGGCATCTTCCGCCGTTTCCACGTCGCCATTGGCAATCAGCGGAACCGAAATGACATCGCGAACGGCGCGGATCGCATCCCAATCGGCGCGGCCTTCGTAAAACTGCATGCGGGTGCGGCCGTGGATCGTCACGAGCTGAACGCCCGCCTCTTCGGCACGCCTGGCAATATCAGGTGCATTGAGAGAGTTCTCGTCCCAGCCGAGACGCATCTTCAAGGTGACCGGCACATCCACCGCCCTGACGGTGGCCTCGATGAGCGACAGGGCGTGATCCGGATCACGCATCAAGGCGGAACCGGAATAACCACCGGTGACCTTCTTGGCCGGACAGCCCATGTTGATATCGACGATGCCAGCGCCATTGTCTGCGGCGATTTTTGCCGCTTCCGCCATGAAATGCGCCTCGCGTCCGGCAAGCTGCACCACATGGGGAACCATGCCTGCATTTTTCAATCGCGCCCAGGACTCACCCTTGTTGGCGACCAGCTCACGACTTGCGACCATTTCGGTGACGACGAGGCCGGCGCCGTAACGCCAGGCAAGCTGCCGGAACGGCAAATCCGTGACACCCGACATGGGTGCCAGCACAGCGCGGTTGCGGATTGCAACGGAGCCGATGCTAAACGGGTCTGACAACTCCGGAAGGGGCAATTGATGATCTTTCATGCAGAATGATTGCGTGCATTATTTTTAGCCAGTGTTTATGCTCTTGCCAAGCATTTTTACTGGCCTGCACGTTTTATTTGCCATTGCTTGCCCGCCTCTTTTGCGGACGATGGCAATTTGTGCAAATTGTTGGCGAGGGAAACGTTCCCTCTGGAAACAACATGCGTCCTGTGCGCATGTGGCCGGGCTGGTCTTTCGGGTTTTGGAGCGCTAAAGCCTGACTGTCAACCATCGAGAGTTGCACCAGCAGCATATGTCCAATGCAGGAACGCATGATGAATATCGGTATTGTCATTGTCGCCGCCGGACGCGGTGAAAGAGCAGGCTCGCCAGAGGAAGGGCCAAAGCAATATCGCCCGATTGGCGGCAGACCGGTGATCGAACACACGCTTTCCACCTTTCTCGCCTGGGATCAGTCCGCACCGATCGCCGTTGTCATCCACCCTGACGACGAAGCGCTGTTTGCGCCGATACCCGCAAGGCTCGCCGCCGGTGAACGAATCATCACCCTGCATGGCGGCGCGACACGGCAGCAGTCCGTGCTGGCCGGGCTGGAAGCGCTTGGCGCGACCGGCATTACGCATGTGATGATCCATGACGCGGTACGCCCGTTCATTTCGACCGATATTCTCGATCGCACCGTCACGCTTTTCGAAAACGGAGCGATGAGCGTCCTGCCGGCGCTTGCCGTTACCGACACGCTGAAGCGCGGTGCGCAAGGTCAAGTTGTCGAGACTGTCTCCAGACAGGGACTTTACGCCGCACAGACACCGCAAAGCTTCCTCTATAGAGATATTGTCGAAGCGCACCGGGCAGCCGCAGCCTCCAACCGCACGGATTTTACCGACGACGCCTCGATTGCCGAATGGGCTGGCCTTCAGGTCACGCTCACCGAAGGGTCAGTCGACAACGTCAAACTTACACTGAAACGGGATATTGCCATGGCCGACGAAAAGCTCTCACACGGATTGCCGGATGTGCGCACCGGCAATGGGTATGACGTTCACCAGCTCGAAGCCGGTGACGGCGTGACGCTTTGCGGCGTCTTCATCGAGCATGACCAGAGGCTGAAAGGCCATTCGGATGCGGATGTTGCCCTGCATGCGCTGACGGATGCGCTTCTTGCCACCTGCGGCGCCGGCGATATCGGTGACCACTTCCCGCCTTCCGACCCGCAGTGGAAGGGTGCCGCCTCCAGCATCTTTCTCGAGCACGCCGCAAAGGTTGTGCGCGGCAATGGCGGAACGATCATGAATGCGGATGTGTCGCTGATTGCCGAGGCACCTCGGATTGGTCCGCACCGCCAAGCGATGCGCGAAAAGCTCTCCGAAATTCTCGGCATTGCGCTGGAACGCTGCTCAGTGAAGGCCACCACCAACGAGACAATCGGTTTCGTTGGTCGCCGAGAAGGCATTGCCGCCATTGCCACGGCAACCGTCGTTTATACGGGCCGCCCGGCATGAGCCTGTTTCCGGCCGAGATCGAGGCGCTGGCGCACGAGATCATCGCGGAATTTTCGGCACGGGGTCACATGGTGTCCACCGCCGAAAGCTGCACCGGCGGGCTGATTGCCGGTGCGCTGACCGAGATCGCGGGGTCGTCGGCGGTCGTGGATCGCGGCTTTGTCACCTACACCAATGAGGCCAAGGCAGACATGCTGGGCGTCAGCGGCCAGACCCTTTCCACCTTCGGTGCTGTTTCCAGGGAGACGGCGCTGCAGATGGCGCATGGGGCGCTGTTCCGCTCACGCGCCGAATTTGCCGTGGCCGTAACCGGCATTGCCGGACCGGGCGGCGGCTCGGCGCAAAAGCCGGTTGGTCTCGTGCATCTCGCCGCCAGATGCCGCAACGGCGCAATCCTGCATCGGGAGATGCGTTACGGCGATATCGGCCGAACCGAAATTCGCCTAGCGACCATCAAGACCGCATTGGAAATGCTGATTCTTCTGTCTCAGGCCGGCGCTGAATAGATCTTGTCGGCGCGGGCTTCGAAGGCTTCCGTGAACATGCGGAAGGCACGATCGAACATCGTCCCCATCAGCGCACCCAGAATGCGGCTCTTGAATTCGTAATCGATGAAGAAGTGGACGGAGCATCCGCCATCTTCCGAGGGCTCGAAACGCCAGCGATTTTCGAGATAACGGAACGGGCCATCGATATATTTCACGTCGATGGCGCGCTCGGCAGGGTTGAGAAGCACCTGCGTGGTGAAGGTCTCGCGAATGGCCTTGTAGCCCACCGTCATATCCGCCACCAGAAGCGTCTTGCCATCGCGCTCCTTGCGGGACCGAACCGTCAGCGCCTCACACAAGGGCAGAAACTGCGGATAGCTCTCGATATCGGCGACAAGGGCATACATCCTGTCTGGCGAGTGTTTTACATGGCGATGCGTTTCGAACTGAGGCATGGGCCGCAGTTAATCCTCGATGCGCAGAAGATCAAGAAGCTGGCGGGTCTGTTTTCGACTTTTGATCTGGAATACCGGTACTTGCGGGCCATGAACACCGAAGTTCTGTTCAAAAATCGGCGCGTGCCGCTTTTCGAAATTCCAGATGTACTTGAGAAAATCGAGGTCAAGCCTCTCCGGGCAGCCCTCCGCCATTTCGGGGCGCGCCTTGCCATATCCTTTGACGGCGCGGCTGACGGCGCCCCACAGGCAAATCCAACGCGGCATTCTTACCCAAAGCACGATATGTGTGCGTGGCAAGCGCATGTCGAAAGACGATGGATTGCTGCCATCCATCAGCCATGTCTCGTCCGAAATGATGCTCGCTATGATCTGCCGTTGCTCTGGGCGCGAACGCATCTGCCACCCAGGCAACCAGAAGATCTCCTTGTCCATGGAGATGTAGCGTAGGCCGAATGTGCGGGCGAGCTTTTGCGACAAAGTGGATTTACCACCACCCGAACAGCCAACCACCATGATGCGTCTGGCCTGAGAAACGATGGCTGCGGCCTCTTCCACATGCTGGAGATAGTTTGGCATGGCGTGTCTCCTCGCAGTTCGGGAGTGCTCGCCTCCCCTCATTAGACCCATGCATGCCGTGGAAGCATGGCAGTCTCGGAAAATTGACTATTGCAACGTGCATACAGGGATTGCTATTTAGTCGCGAACGAGACTACACCCATGAGGTGCAAACGCGCCGGAAACACCCGATTTCCACGCCCGTATTCACCTTAAAGTCACAACAAGACATACATGCTTTGAGCTACCGAGTGAGCCGATGGACGACTTTTCCAATATCATCAATCTTCTCGAATCCGCCAAGCAGCTTGCGTCGATGAACGGCATGCCGGTTCTGGCATATCTGATCGACGTCGCCAAGTGCGAAGCGCGTGAGAACAAGCCGGTGTTGCGCAAGCGCAAACGCGGCGAATCGACGGTCAAAAGTGAAGGTTGAACCTTTTTACTTCGCACGCTGGCTCTGTCGGCCAGCGTGTGCGACAATAGCAAAATGAAAATGGCCGCTTCATCATGCGGCCATTTGCTTTTGCACCGGGATATCGGTTCGATGAAAACGCCTGCCGTCGATTTGAGGACCTACACGAAGGAAAGGCCGAGCGAACGCCACGGCTTCGTCCAGATCGTGTTGCCGGTTTTCGGTCAATTGCGCATGGATGTTGCCGGGCGGGAAAACGAACTGTCCTCGGCACGCGGCGTCCTCATTGAAAGCGGCAGGCTGCACACACAGGAAGCAACCGCCATCAACCGCTCGCTGGTCGTCGATATCGATCAGAGCACCGTCAGCGATAAAATTCTCGAGCGGTTTGCCGCGTCACCCTATTTCGAGGTTGGTGCGACGACAAGGCAGCTTGTCGGCTGGATGCGCCACAGCATGACAACCGACGGGCTTGAAAGCGAGACCGCCGGCCTGTGGGCGCCGCTTCTGATCGACAGCCTCGTACACGACAAGCCCGCGATCCGGTCCCGCCTCGATGCGCTGCGCGCGATTGTCTCGGTCGATCCGTTCCATCCCTGGACGGTGGAGACGATGGCAAAACATGTCGACATCAGCGACAGCCGCCTGCATGCGCTGTTCATCGAGGAATTCGAGACTTCGCCGCATCAATGGCTCGCCAGCCTGCGTCTGGAAAAGGTCTGCCACCTTTTGCGGGACAGTGCGATGCCGATTGCCGAAATCGCCTTCAAGGCCGGGTTTTCCGACCAGACGGCGCTGACGCGGGCGATGCGCAACACGATGGGGCAGACACCGGCCGCCTATCGCCGCGCCCATCTAAAAGACATGCACTGACGGCTTGTACGGCGTGCGTCGCAGGAGTTTTTGTCAAGACAGCCGCCCCGTATCTATGTCAAACAGCCGCAATCTTGAATGCGGAATTGAAATGACATGAACAACAAGACCGGTCTCGGCGTATTTTACGGCATGCTTGCGGGCGCGCTCTGGGGCGGCATTTTCCTCGCCCCGAAAATCATCCCGGCAGGTTTTACGCCGCTTCAGCTTTCCACGGCGCGCTACCTCACCTATGGCCTGATCGCTCTCGTTCTGATCGGCCCGAAAATCCGTCGTGTCGCCTCGCGCTTCGGCAAGCAGGAATGGATTGCGCTTGCCTGGCTCAGCCTGATCGGCAACATCGTCTATTACGTCTTCATCTCCACGGCCGTGCAACTGAGCGGCGTCGCCTTTACCTCGATCATCATCGGCTTCCTGCCGGTCGCTGTAACGATCATCGGCAGCCGCGATCATGGGGCGGTGTCGCTGAGGCGCCTGTGGCCTTCGTTGTTGTTCGGTGCCATCGGCATTATCGGCATCTCCTGGCAATCGCTGAGCGAAGGCCAGGGGCCGCTCGACATCAACAGGATCATTGGCCTTGCCTGCGCGCTTGGCGCGCTGGTGTCCTGGACAGCCTTTGCGGTCGGCAATGCCCGCTGGCTGACGCGCCTGCATGATGTGAGTGCCGACGAATGGAACCTGATGACCGGCGTGGTCACCGGCGCGCTGGCGCTGATGCTGGCCGTTCCCGCCTTCGGTTTTGGCGATACGGCGGCGCACAGCAGCAGTGACTGGCTGCAATTCACCTCCGTCGCCATCGGCCTCGGCATCTCCGCCTCGATCCTCGGCAACGCCTTCTGGAACCGCATGAGCCGCCTTCTGCCGCTGACGATGGTGGGACAGATGATCCTGTTCGAAACCCTGTTTGCCCTGCTCTACGGTTTCCTGTGGGAACAGCGCGGCCCGACACTGGTCGAAACCGCAGCCATCGTTTCCGTGGTGTTGAGCGTGCTGCTCTGCATGCAGGCGCATCGACCGGCGAAGGCGCATGGGTGATTCCAGAGGATGTGCTGCGTTCGGCGGCACGGTCCTGAACGCTCTTCCTCCACTCGGCGCTGATGGTGGGGTCCAGGTCGATCCTTGATCGCTGGAGACCTCCTTTGCGTCGAGGACGCGGCGCTCTATTCCGGCCCAGGCCGGAATGAGAGGAAACAGAGGTTGCCGGTTGGGGAATTCGTCTGGCGCGTGCAACCGGATGCAGCCCAAAACAAAATCGCCAGCGTGGAGACGCTGGCGATGTCTGATGCTTACTCGGCGGCTGCCAGAAGCTTCTTTTCGCGGTTGGCGCGCAGGCGCTCGAAATCGTCGCCGGCGTGATGCGAGGAGCGGGTCAGCGGGCTCGACGACACCATCAGGAAGCCTTTGGTGTAGGCAATGGTCTCGTAGGACTTGAATTCTTCCGGCGTGACGAACTTCTCGACCTTGTGGTGCTTGCGGGTCGGCTGCAGGTACTGGCCGATGGTCAGGAAGTCGACGTCGGCGCTGCGCAGATCGTCCATCAACTGCAGCACTTCGTTGCGCTCTTCGCCAAGGCCAACCATGATGCCTGATTTGGTGAACATGGTCGGGTCCAGTTCCTTCACGCGCTGCAACAGGCGGACGGAGTGGAAATAACGCGCACCGGGGCGAACCGTGAGGTAGTTGCCGGGAACCGTTTCCATGTTGTGGTTGAAGACGTCAGGCTTGGCAGCCACAACGCGCTCCAGCGCACCCGGCTTCTTGAGAAAGTCAGGGGTCAGGATTTCAATCGTGGTGTTCGGCGAAGCAGCGCGAATGGCCCAGATGACCTTCTCGAAGTGTTCGGCGCCACCGTCTTCCAGATCGTCGCGGTCAACGGAGGTGATGACGACGTGGGAAAGGCCCATCTGCTTGACGGCCTTCGCGACGTTTTCCGGCTCGGCCATATCCAGCGGGTTCGGCTTGCCGGTGGAGACGTTGCAGAAGGCGCAAGCGCGGGTGCAGATTTCACCCATGATCATGAAGGTCGCGTGCTTCTTGTCCCAGCACTCGCCGATGTTCGGACAGCCGGCTTCTTCACAGACCGTAACCAGCTTGTGGGAGCGCACGAGCTCACGCGTCTCGTGATAGCCCTTGGAGGTCGGCGCCTTGACACGAATCCACTCGGGCTTGCGCTGAACCTCGGTATCGGGGCGGTGCGCCTTTTCCGGGTGACGAACGCGCTTTTCGTCCGAGGATGTCCTGTCGAGAATAGTGACCATAAGAAACCTGCTTCTGTCGCTTACTGCGGCCCTTTAGAACAATTCCAGAAAAAGTGTAAGCATTTTCATCTGGAACTGCATGAAATCTGGATTCTACCGCGTTCGGTTATCGAAAACCTGAACGTTTCTGCCCTGAGCTTTCAGCGCCGGACGAGTTTCGCCAGGAACAGCAACAGGCTTGCGCCAATGAAGGACGTGACGAAATAACCGAGCCGGCTATCCTGCACGAACACGTCGAAGGTGCGCAGCACTGCGACCGCAACAACCGAACCGACGATGCCGAGAATGATGTTCATGATGATGCCGAAACGCATATCCATGAGCTTGCCGGCGAGCCATCCCGCCAATCCGCCGATGATGATTGCGGCAATCCAGCCTACACTTTCCATTCCCACGCTCCCTGAAAGACATGTCCAGTCAGACATATGGGATACCCGGCATCGTCAGGCAATGCCGGGCACCGTCGTATCGTATCAGGCGTTCAGCACGCGTCCGTAGGCGTCCAGAACACTTTCCTTCATCATTTCGGAAAGGGTCGGATGCGGGAAGATGGTGTGCATCAGCTCTTCTTCGGTCGTCTCAAGGTTCATCGCAACGACAAAGCCCTGGATGAGTTCGGTGACTTCCGCGCCAACCATGTGCGCGCCGAGCAGTTCGCCGGTCTTCTTGTCGAAGATGGTCTTGACCATGCCCTGATCTTCACCGAGCGCAATCGCCTTGCCGTTGGCTGCGAAGGAATAACGGCCTACGCGGATTTCGCGGCCCTGTTCCTTTGCCTTGGCCTCGGTCAGACCGACGGAAGCGACCTGCGGATTGCAGTAAGTGCAGCCCGGGATCTTGTTCTTGTCCATCGGGTGAACGTTCGGCAGGCCTGCAATCTTTTCAACGCAGATGACGCCTTCGTGCTCGGCCTTGTGGGCCAGCATCGGCGGGCCGGCAACGTCGCCGATCGCGTAGAGGCCGGGAACATTGGTCTTGCCGTAACCATCGATGACGATGCAGCCGCGGTCGGTCTTCACGCCAAGCGCTTCCAGACCGAGATTTTCGATGTTGCCCTGAACGCCGACAGCCGAAATCAGGCGATCCGCCGTGATCTGCTGAACCTTGCCATCCTTGGTCTCGACATGGGCCGTAATCGAGTTCGCGCCCTTGTCGACCTTCGAAACCTTCGCTTCGGTGATGATCTTCAGGCCACGTTTTTCAAGCTGCTTGCGGGCGAATGCGGAGATTTCCGCGTCTTCGACCGGCATGACATTAGCCATCAGCTCAACAACCGTCACATCCACGCCCATCGAGCGGTAGAAGGAGGCAAATTCGATGCCGATGGCGCCGGAACCCATGACGACGAGAGACTTCGGCAGGAAGTCCGGCTTCATCGCTTCGAAATAGGTCCAGATCAGCTTGCCATCCGGCTCGATGCCCGGCAGGGCGCGCGGACGTGCGCCTGTTGCGACGATGATGTGCTTGGCGGTGTAGGTGCCCTCACCCAGAACGCCCTTGGGAACCGGGTTCTGCGGCTGTACAACAGGCTTGGACGACTTGCCGACGACGATTTCGTTCGGCTTGGTCAGCTTGGCCTCGCCCCAGATGACGTCGATCTTGTTCTTCTTCATCAGGAAGGCAACGCCGCCGTTGAGACGGGCCGAAACGCCGCGCGACCGTGCCACGACTTCCTTGACGTCAGCCGTGATCGTGCCTTCGAGCTTCAGGCCGTAGTTCTTGGCGTGGCTGGCATTGTCGAGGACTTCAGCGGAGCGAAGCAGTGCCTTGGTGGGAATGCAGCCCCAGTTGAGGCAGATGCCACCCAAGTGCTCACGCTCGACGATGGCTGTCTTCAGACCCAGTTGAGCGGCGCGAATAGCGGTGACATAACCGCCCGGACCCGAACCGATGATGATGACGTCATATGATTGAGCCATTGTGTTTCCTGCCTTTATCTTTTTGACGGCGGCGTCGCGCCGCTGCGTCAATCGAATCTATCTTCAAATTCCAAGCAGCATGCGCACCACGGGCTCCAGCCCGCGTCCCAGCGCACGCGTATTTTCGGCATCCAGGTGGACGCCATCGAGTGGCGTCGTCACGGTGACGGATGCCGCATCAAAGAAAGCGCATCCCTTGTCGTCCGCCAGATCGCGATAAAGCGAACCCATCATCAGCGATTGCTCGATGGCACCCGCATACATGGCGGCAAACATTTCGTTGCCCGTCTCGCAGATCTGCGGCGGAGATACGATCAGGATTTCCGGCTGCTCCTGATCCTCGAAGGACCACGCATGATGCCGGACGAGACTCACCAGCCTGTCGATGCCCTTGACCGCGCCGACTGCGGAACCGGCGCCGATGCCCCGTTTCAGGTCGTTGGTGCCGAGCATGATGATGACGAGATCGAGCGGCGCATGGCTGTGCAGAATGGTCGGCAGCAGCGTCGCACCGTTGCGGTCGCAATCCGCGAGGTGATCGTCGTAAGCCGTCGTGCGGCCGTTCAATCCTTCGGCGATGACGTTGACATTGTCACCAAGCGCCTTCTGCAGCACGCTCGGCCAACGGTCTTCGAAGGCATGACGGCCAAGGTTTTCGGCGTCATATCCCCACGTCAGGCTGTCGCCGTAGCAAAGAACGGTTTTCATCACATCCGTCTCCCGAACGGGAAGAGCCGAAGGCTGGTGACAGCTTTCGGCTCGACCGTTTTTATCAGACCAGCATGCCCATCGGGTTTTCGATGTAACGCTTGAAGGCGCCGATCAGCTCGGCTCCCAGCGCGCCATCGACGCAACGGTGGTCGGTGGAGAGCGTGACCGTCATGACGTTGGCGATCTTGATCTCGCCGTTCTTCACAACTGCCCGCTGCTCGCCCGCGCCGACGGCCAGAATGGTGGCGTGCGGCGGGTTGATGACAGCGGAGAAGCTCTTCACGCCCATCATGCCCATGTTGGACACGGCGGTGGTGCCACCCTGGTACTCTTCAGGCTTCAGCTTGCGTTCCTTGGCGCGCTTGCCGTAGTCCTTCATCTCGTTGGAGATGGTGGACAGCGACTTCTGCTCGGCCTTGCGGATGATCGGCGTGATCAGGCCACCCGGAATGGAAACGGCAACGCCGACATCCGAATGCTTGTGCTTGACCATGGCGCTTTCCGTCCAGGAGACGTTGGCGTCCGGAACATCACGCAGCGCCAGAGCCAGCGCCTTGATGACCATGTCGTTGACCGACAGCTTGTAGACCGGCTTGCCGTCCTTTTCCGGTGCGGCAGCATTGAGCTGGGCGCGCAGGGCAAGGAGCGTATCCAGTTCGCAATCGACGGAGACGTAGAAGTGCGGAACGGTCTGCTTGGACTCGACCAGGCGCTTGGCAATGACCTTGCGCATGCCGTCGTGCGGAACGAGTTCGTAAGAACCTTCCTCGAACAGCTTGAGGACGGCCTCGTCCGACTGACCCTTGGCAAGTGCCGGAGCCGGAGCGCCAGCCGATGCTGCAGCAGCAGCCGGAGCAGCCTTTGCACCACCAGAGGCAACAGCCTTTTCAACGTCGGTCTTGATGACGCGGCCATGTGGTCCCGAACCGGTGACATTGCCGAGATCGAGGCCAGCTTCCTTGGCCAGGCGGCGTGCCAGCGGCGAGGCGAAGATGCGCTCGCCGGACTTGGCAACCGGTGCCGGCGTGGACGGCGCGGCAGCCTGATCGGCAACCGGCGTTTCAGCCTTGGCAGGCGCAGGCTCGGCCTTGGCAGCTTCCGCCTTCGGGGCTTCCTGCTTGGGTGCTTCCGCCTTTGCAGGGGCGGCATCGCCGCCCTTTGCAGCCGCAGCCACGTCTTCGCCTTCACCAGCCAGGATTGCGATCAGGGCGTTGACCTTGACCCCATCCGTACCGGCGGGAACGACGAGCTTTGCAACCGTACCTTCGTCAACGGCTTCCACTTCCATGGTCGCCTTGTCGGTTTCGATTTCCGCGATCACGTCGCCCGGTGCAACCTTGTCACCTTCCTTCACCAGCCACTTGGCGAGGTTGCCCTCTTCCATGGTTGGGGAAAGGGCAGGCATGGTAATGTTGATAGGCATCGAAACGCCTCCCCTTACTTGTAGCAGACGGTTTTGACGGCCTGAACGACTTCATCGACGTTCGGCAGAGCCAGCTTCTCGAGATTTGCCGCGTAAGGCATCGGAACATCCTTGCCGGCAACCGTCAGGATCGGCGCGTCGAGGTAGTCGAATGCAGCGCGCTGGACCTGGTTGGAGATGAAGTCACCGACCGATGACTGCGGGAAACCTTCCTCAACGGTGACCAGACGACCGGTCTTCTTGACCGATTCGATAACCGTGGGCAGGTCCATCGGACGGATGGTGCGCAGGTCGATCAGTTCGGCGTCGATGCCGAGCTTTTCGAGTTCTGCAACAGCCTTGATCGCGTAGGTCATGCCGATGCCGAAGGAAACGATCGTCGCGTCCTTGCCCTTGCGGTGAATGCGTGCCTTGCCGATCGGCAGGACGAAATCATCGAGCTTCGGAACTTCGAACTGCTGGCCGTAGAGAATTTCGTTCTCAAGGAAGATGACCGGGTTCGGATCGCGGATAGCAGCCTTCAGAAGACCCTTGGCGTCAGCAGCCGTATACGGCATGACGACCTTGAGGCCCGGAATATGGCTGTACCAGGCGGCATAGCACTGCGAGTGCTGAGCTGCGACGCGTGCCGCCGCGCCCGAAGGGCCACGGAAGACCATCGGTGCGCCCATCTGACCGCCAGACATATAAAGTGTCTTGGCAGCAGAGTTGACGATCTGGTCGATCGCCTGCATCGCGAAGTTGAAGGTCATGAATTCGACGATAGGCTTGAGGCCCGTCATTGCAGCGCCGACGCCGATACCGGCAAAGCCGTGTTCGGTGATTGGCGTGTCGATCACGCGGGCTGCGCCGAATTCCTGCAGAAGACCCTGGGTAACCTTGTAGGCGCCCTGATATTCGGCAACTTCTTCGCCCATGACGAAGACTTTTTCGTCCGAACGCATTTCTTCGGCCATCGCGTCGCGCAGTGCTTCACGCACCGTCTGCGTCACGAATTCGGTGCCTGCCGGAATATCCGGATCGGCAGCGACTTCGATCTTCGGTGCAGCCGGAACCTTGGCGGCTTCGGTAGCGGCGGCCGGCTCGGAATCAGCGGCAGCAGGCGCTTCAGCCTTCGGCTCTTCCTTCTTGGCAGGAGCCGAAATATCGTCGGCGCTTTCGCCTTCCTGAATCAGGATTGCAATTGCGGTGTTGACCTTGACGCCTTCGGTGCCTGCATCGATGAGCAGCTTGCCGATAACGCCTTCATCAACAGCTTCCACTTCCATGGTCGCCTTGTCGGTTTCGATCTCGGCAATCACGTCGCCGGACGTTACCTTGTCGCCTTCCTTTTTAAGCCACTTGGAAAGCGTGCCTTCCTCCATGGTCGGGGAAAGGGCGGGCATAAGAATTTCTACTGGCATTGTTTTCCCTTTCCCGATCAGAGCAGAATGTCGGTGTAAAGCTCGGACGCATCCGGCTCTGGATCGTTCTGGGCGAAGTCGGCGCTGTCGGCAACGATGTCACGGACATCCTTGTCGATTGCCTTGAGTTCCTCTTCGCTTGCCCAGCCCTGCTCCAGAAGGCGTGCCTTCACCTGCTCGATTGGGTCGTGTTCGGAGCGCATCTTCTGCACTTCGTCCTTGGAACGGTACTTTGCCGGGTCAGACATGGAGTGACCGCGGTAACGGTAGGTCAGCATTTCAAGAATGATCGGACCCTTGCCGGAACGGCAATGTTCCAGTGCCTGGTCGGCCGCAGCCTTGACGGCGCGAACGTCCATGCCGTCAACCTGGATACCAGGAATGCCGAAGGACTGGCCGCGCAGCGAGTAGTTCGACTGTGCGGTTGCGCGGGCCGTGGAGGTGCCCATGGCGTAACGGTTGTTTTCGACGATATAGATGATCGGCAGTTTCCACAGAGCAGCCATGTTGAAGCTCTCGTAGACCTGGCCCTGGTTTGCAGCGCCGTCGCCGAAGTAGGTCACCGACACATTGTCGTTGCCGCGATACTTGTTGGCGAATGCGAGACCGGTGCCGAGCGAAACCTGCGCACCGACGATACCGTGGCCACCATAGAAATGCTTCTCTTTCGAGAACATGTGCATGGAGCCGCCCTTGCCCTTGGACAGACCGCCCTTGCGGCCGGTCAACTCGGCCATGACGCCACGGGCGCTCATGCCGCAAGCCAGCATGTGGCCATGGTCGCGATACGCGGTAATGACCTGATCGCCTTCCTTCTGCGACATCTGCATGCCGACAACGACAGCTTCCTGACCGATGTAAAGGTGACAGAAACCGCCGATAAAGCCCATGCCATAAAGCTGGCCGGCCTTTTCTTCAAAACGACGGATCAGGAGCATTTCGCGATATGCGTGAAGCTCTTCATCCTTCGAGAAGTCCGGGCTGTTCTTGCCGGTAAATTCGGTGGCGGCTTTCGCCGTGGTCTTTCGGCCGGATACGGACGCGGATTTTCGCGGCGCCATTCATCCCTCCCTGAGTTGCCATTAGAATGGGTAGATTGGGCCGTACCATATGCAAGAAAACGCCACGCAGCAATGCTTTAAACGCATGGCACGTATTCACGCTAAATAGCTGTGAACAAATCAAAAAAGCTTAATTAACCTGATTTCGGTTAATCAGAAATATCCGTTCATGATGACGATTTCGTCCGAACGGGACATATTGAGCTGATACCGGGAAATCTCATCGATCATGTCGCGCTCCAGCGAACCGTCGCTCAGCAATTCGACCTGCCGCTCCAGTGCAACCCGCGCTTCCGTCAGCTTTGCAAGCTCGGTTGTGCGGGCCAAACGCTGGCGTTCAAGGCGTTCCGTTGCCTGAAGGCCGAAGTCGCCGTGGATGGAATGATATCCGAAATAGGAAAGAAAAGCGATGGTGATTGCCGGAACAACGAGGCGGCCGAATCGTCTCTTTTTATGATGTCTTGTCCACATGCCGGATAGATGCCTTCAAACTCGTAACGTGAGTCTGAGACTACGGCGGATTGTTTAACTATCCGTTGACCTTAAAAATTCACCGGTTGCAAAGCACAAAAAAAGATCGCGGCGGGCGGCAGGAAAGATCGGCCGACGAATCTCAGGCGATCTGGAGCTTGATCGCGCCGACACCGGATCGATTCCGGGTTGACGAGCGGGAAGCGGACACCTTCCGAAAAGGAGCGAAGCGGATGCCACTGCCCCAAAACAAAACAGCCCGCCGGAGGGCGGGCTGTTCTTGAACAAATCGAACGCGAATTAGCCGCGCAGGATGGAGCGACCGGCGTAAGCAGCCTGCGGACCCAGCATTTCTTCAATGCGGATGAGCTGGTTGTACTTTGCGAGCCGGTCAGAGCGCGCCAGAGAACCGGTCTTGATCTGACCGCAGTTGGTAGCAACGGCGAGATCCGCAATGGTGGAATCTTCCGTTTCGCCCGAGCGGTGCGACATGACGGCGGTGTAGCCTGCCTTGTGTGCGGTCTCGACGGCGTCCAGCGTCTCGGAGAGCGAGCCGATCTGGTTGACCTTGACGAGAATGGAGTTGGCCACGCCCATCTTGATACCGTCGCGCAGACGTGCGGAGTTGGTAACGAACAGGTCGTCGCCGACGAGCTGGCACTTCTTGCCGACGAGATCGGTTAGAACCTTCCAGCCTTCCCAGTCGTCTTCAGCCATGCCGTCTTCGATGGAAATGATCGGGTACTTCGCAACGAGATCGGCGAGGTATTCGGCCTGTTCCTGCGGCGAACGGGTCTTGCCTTCGCCTTCGTAGACGTAGTTGCCGCCCTTGAAGAATTCGGTCGAGGCACAGTCGAGGCCGATGAACATGTCGTCGCCCGGACGGTAGCCGGCCTTTTCGATCGACTTCATGATGAAATCGAGCGCTGCAGGCGCGCTTTCCAGACCAGGTGCGAAACCGCCCTCGTCACCAACGTTGGTGTTGTGGCCCTGTGCCGCCAGTTCCTTCTTGAGGGTATGGAACACTTCCGAACCCATGCGCACGGCTTCGCGAATGTTTTCCGCGCCGACCGGCAGGATCATGAATTCCTGGAAGTCGATCGGGTTGTCGGCATGTGCGCCACCGTTGATGATGTTCATCATCGGCACCGGCAGAAGATGCGCGTTGGGGCCGCCAACGTAACGGTAAAGCGGCAGACCGGAGGCTTCAGCAGCAGCCTTGGCAACAGCCAGCGAAACGCCGAGGATGGCGTTTGCGCCGATGCGCGACTTGTTCGGCGTACCGTCGAGCGCGATCATCATCTGATCGATCTGGATCTGGTTTTCGGCATCGAAACCGCCGATGGCGTCAAAGATTTCGGTGTTGACGGCTTCGACAGCCTTTTCCACGCCCTTGCCGAGATAACGCTTGCCGCCATCGCGCAGCTCTACCGCTTCATGCGCGCCAGTCGACGCACCCGACGGAACGGCCGCACGGCCCATGGAACCGTCTTCGAGATAAACATCGACTTCGACGGTCGGATTGCCGCGGCTGTCGAGAATTTCGCGCGCAATGATATCGGTAATGGCAGTCATGGTCTCTCCCTTGGGAATGGAACAGATATTTTCAGTCGCCTGTCTTAGACGATGGCGAAGAAATTACAATGACGGTGCGCCAAATCAGCGCACTGCTTTCTCATAAAAATCACATGCGGCAAATCGCAGGATTTCATCAGGCTTTCGCGATGGAATCGAAAGCCAGAAGCTTTTCGAGAAGCTTCGGCATGTCCTTCAGATGAACCATGTTCGGGCCATCGGAAGGCGCATTGTCGGGGTCTTCATGGGTTTCGATGAAGAGACCGGCGACGCCAACGGCAACGGCCGCACGCGCCAGCGTCTCGACGAATTCACGCTGGCCGCCGGAAGAACCGCCCTGCCCGCCCGGCTGCTGAACCGAGTGCGTGGCATCAAACACCACTGGCGCGCCCAGCGACGCCATGATCGGCAGCGAACGCATGTCCGATACCAGCGTGTTGTAGCCGAAGGAGGCGCCGCGCTCGCACAGAAGCACGTTCGGATTGCCGCTGTCGTTCAGCTTGGCGAGAACGTTCTTCATGTCCCAGGGCGCCAGAAACTGGCCCTTCTTGACGTTGATGACGCGACCGGTCTTTGCCGCAGCGATCAGAAGGTCTGTCTGACGGCTGAGGAAGGCCGGAATCTGCAGAATATCGACAACCTTCGCCACTTCGGCGCATTGTTCTTCGGTATGGATATCCGACAGAACCGGGAAACCGAATTCCTTCTTCAGATCGGCAAAAACCTCCATGGCCGTATCCAGACCGATGCCGCGCTTGCCCGAAAGCGAGGTGCGGTTTGCCTTGTCGAAGGAAGATTTATAGACGAGGCCAATACCAAGCTTGTCGCACAGTTCCTTCAGAACGCCTGCAATCATGAAGGCATGATCGCGGCTTTCCATCTGGCAGGGACCGGCAATCAGCGAGAAGCGCTCGGTGTTGCAGAAGGACACCTTGGTGGCGCCGTCTCCGGCGGTGACTTTGAGATTGTTGGTAACGCTCATCATTTTTCCTCGAAGGCGAATGCGACGCCCTGACCGGGTGCTGCGGGTACCATCAGACGGGCACCCTCTCTCATATGGGGAACGCCATTAGCAGCAAGCACCGCTTCTGTCACGGCGATATCTGCCGTAGAAAAAACGATGGTTGCGCCGCGCAGCCCGTTCTTTTCACCAGTTTCGTCCGCACCAGATGCCGATGGCGACATCAGGTCCGAGGCAACATATATATCGACGTTGCCGGCCTCGAACAGAACATCACCATCCGGCGACACCTTGCGATCAACCTGAAAGACGGCCTCGACAAGCGGTGCGGCGGCAGAAGGATCATCCGACACCAGTTGGATTTCGCCGAGACCGATGACACCATTGTCATGGCGTACAAGCGCGGAGCGATCCCCCGGCAGGGCCTTGACCCGCTGGCAGGCGAAGAAAAAGAAATCGGACGCGGTGCCCTCCGCCGCAAAAGCCAGCCGGAAAGACGCTTCGCTTTGCGACCCATCCGGCAACGTCACCGGCCGGGAAAAATCGAAAACATCGCCAGCCGAAATACCGGTTTCGACAAAGCGCTGATGATCGGCCAGAGCATCGTCGGTTTTGGCGACCAGCGCAGAAAAGCCGTCGCTGCCATGTGCGTTCCGAAAAGCCTGATCCCTACCGGTAAAGACATCACCCGCCTCTATCGACGCCCGATACTTATCCGGGTCAGCAATGGCGAGAGGCTCCAGATAGGTGCCGTCTTCGAAAAAGATGCAGGCGTTTTGCGTGCCGAAGGGATGGAGCGCCAGCGGAGCCAGCGTAAAACCGAGACTGGAAAGCCGTCGTGATGCGGTTTCAATGTTGCCGACGGGCAGGACAAGATGGTCGACATCAACAGGCTTTGCCATGACAAGCTCCCTCTCCGGCAAGATCGGCGCCCGTGTCAGACGGCACGCCGAACCATACCAAAGCACATCAGCAACAATGCTGGCAAATCATGGCAGTAACCGGCACCGGCGGCCGGGAGCAGCAAGACCGCCTGACATGCCAAAACCGCATGTCAGGCGGGTAGCGGGTGGAGATGACCTGATGGACATCTTCACCCGTCAAACAACGAAGGGCGAACTAAGCCTGCGCCCTTTTTACCGTGTCAGGATTGTCCTTGACGAACTGCACAAACGGTGCGGCCGATCTCACGGCATCGGCAAACTTGCCGCTGCCCTTCAGTCCGTCCACCTCATCCGGCTTGAAGCCCTGCGTCAGCAGGATGCGATAGACGTGCGTGGCGGTTTCGCCCTGAGCGGAGACCCAGGCGGGCAACGTTGCTTCAAGTGCTTTCTTTTCGCGCTGGTTTCTGTCTGCAACAACGGCGAGGCGCACCAGACTGCCGAGCGGGATCGGGATACCGTTGATACCGACGTCGGGAATGAAGTTGGCGGCGTGCGGCCCGGCATTGAGATTGTTGTTCTTCAGGATATATGCGCACTGGTTATCCCGCGTCGGCTCCTTGTTCTGCGCCTTGCGCTTCTGATTGAGCTCCACGATCAATTTGCAGTTGGCGACTGTGGAATTCAAAAGCAGCCGGTCATATTCGGCGCGCTTCAAAGCTTCCGGAGAATTGGGCGACACGGTCTGGCATCCCGTGGCCACCAGCAGGCCCAGAATCAATGCGAATTTCATGCGTTTCATGCGAAATTTTCCCGCTCACGCGCCATATCTCCCCGCGGAGACACTGGCAGCGATCCATCACGATTTCAGAAAGATGCTTTGAGCGGCAAAGAGCCTTCTGTCCCACAAGACGATCCGGTCATGTCCACATGACCCTCGAAAGCAGGGCCGTAGATATCGTGACACAGCCATTTGGCAACCCAGAGACGTGGGAAGCTGAGAAGATCGTAAAAAAGGTGTAAGCGTTTTCATTCGAAGCCTGCGGGGGTGCGGCAATCCCCGGAGATTTATCCTGATGCCTTTTTCCATCGAGACCCGTTGCGAAAAACACAAAGGGCGCTCGATCCGTTTCTGGAGAGCGCCCTTTGCAGACCCGGACAGCATTACGCGCGGAAAACCACTGCTGCAAGCCATCGATAACGGGTGATGATCCCTAGATGAGGTGGCGCCCCTCGGTTTTCAAGGGGTGTCGTGATCCAGCATCGTCTTGCTGTATGGTCGCCAGACGATTCTTTTTTCCGAGTGCCCGCATGGAAACCTCCCTTTACCACCCTGTGAAAGCCTTCCTTGAAAAAGCCGGCTATACGGTAAAGGGCGAAATCGGCGGCTGCGACCTTGTCGGGATGAGTGACGATGATCCGCCTGTGGTGGTGGTGTGCGAACTGAAGCTCGCCTTCAATCTCGAGCTGATCCTTCAGGCGATCGATCGTGCCGCAATATCCGACGAAGTCTGGATCGCGGCAAAAATGTCTGTCAGTGGCCGAGGGCGCGAGACCGACAAGCGTTACCGCGATCTTTGCCGGCGGCTGGGAATTGGCATGCTTGCCGTCTCCGAAGGCGGTCATGTCAGTGTCATCGTCAGTTCGGTATCGCCGATGCCGCGCACCAACCCGAAACGACGCTCGCGGCTGATGCGCGAACACCAGAAACGCAAGGGCGATCCGGTCCTTGGCGGCAGCACACGCATGCCGCAGATGACAGCCTATCGCCAGCAGGCGCTGGGATGTGCGAAAGCGCTCTCCGAAGGGCCGCTCCGGCTTCGTGACGTGAAATTGAACGCCCCCGATGCCGGCAAGATATTGCAATCGAACGTCTATGGCTGGTTCGAACGGCTTGAGCGGGGCGTCTATGGTTTGACGGAAGCTGGCCGCGAAGCATTGGTGCGCTGGCCGATGTGAGATTGCGTGACGCGCTTTAGGAGCTGGATCAATCTGCCTGAAACGCTGTTTCGGGGGCCTGGAACACACAACTGGAACAAAACGCGTCACTCATCAAAATAACCGATTGCAGTTTCACGAAATTTTAGGGGATTGCAGAACACATATGGAACATATAGTGTTCGTTCTGTATTTGTTTCGCAACTTTTCGATGCGATTCTCAAGGGTGTTTTCCTCATGCTGACGCGCAAACAACAGGAATTGCTTCTCTTCATTCATGAGCGAATGAAAGAATCCGGCGTGCCGCCGTCCTTCGATGAAATGAAGGATGCACTCGATCTTGCTTCCAAATCCGGTATCCACCGGTTGATTACCGCGCTTGAAGAACGCGGTTTTATTCGCCGGCTACCGAACAGGGCGCGCGCGCTTGAAGTCATCAAGCTGCCCGAGGCCTATTCGCCCGGCCTGAAACCGCAACGCGGCTTCTCGCCAAGCGTCATCGAAGGCAGCCTTGGCAAGCCGAAGGCGCCTGAGCCAGCCCCTGCCCCATCGCTGAAACCCGCCAGCAATGATTTTGCCGGTGCGGTCAATGTTCCCGTCATGGGCCGTATCGCGGCCGGTGTGCCGATTTCGGCGATCCAGAACAACACGCATGACGTGGCAGTGCCTGTGGACATGCTGGGCTCTGGCGAACACTACGCGCTGGAGGTCAAGGGCGACTCGATGATCGAGGCCGGTATCTTTGATGGCGATACCGTCATCATTCGCGATGGCAGCACGGCCAATCCGGGCGACATCGTTGTGGCACTGGTGGATGACGAAGAGGCAACGCTGAAACGCTTCCGCCGCAAGGGCGCTTCGATTGCGCTCGAGGCTGCAAACCCGGCCTATGAAACCCGTATCTTCGGACCTGACCGGGTTAAAATCCAAGGGAAGCTGGTTGGCCTTATCCGGCGTTATCACTAACGCCGCATCGATCTGTATCGACGCTTGAACCGCTGGCCATTGGCTGGCGGTTTTGCTTTTGGGCGTGACACAATGGATTGTGTCATTTGCGGCGTTCTGCGCCGTGCCCATAAAAGGCTGAAACACAGGCACGGTGTGGAACTGGGTCTTGAGCATCGGCTTTATCTCGGCAGGCATATGAACGATCATCGACATGGATGGAGAGAGATTGGTCGGGTGCTGGATAGTCCTGCCGAATAAATCGTGAGATTGGCTGCGTTTTTGTCTGACGAGACACCGCCTGCCGGAGCGCTCCCGCAAGAATCTTTCATCGAGCGACGTTGATCCTTCACGACAGAAGCCAAGCCAGTCCGGTCGGCATCTGTTGGCACGAGAGAACGATGAGGAAGCGCGTGGATCAGACGATCTGATTCCGACTGAACCGGCCCGCTTCGCTGGATGACAGCGTGCCGGTCTGATTGCATGATCCGGTGTCACGGCTCGCTTCGAGCCGACCCATCATTTCGGCTTATGGGAGCCATGGAATATTTTCGATATTCGAAGCGTGTATCCTGGTCGTAAGAAAGCCAGATCATATCGGGGAGCATGCCATGTACGATCTTTATATCGCCAACAAGAACTACTCGTCCTGGTCGCTGCGACCGTGGGTGCTGATGCGCACGCTGGGCATCGACTTCAACGAAAAGCTCGTGCCATTCGGGCAGGATGTGCCCTTCACCACCTTTTCGCCAACCGGCAAGGTGCCGTGTCTGGTGGATGGCACGACGACGGTGTGGGAATCACTTTCGATCGTCGAATATCTGGCGGAACGGCATGATGGCGTCTGGGCCGCTGATGCCATCGCCCGCGCATGGTCGCGGTCCGCGGCCAGCGAAATGCATGCCGGCTTTTTCTCGCTGCGCAACTTCTACCCCATGTGCGTCGGCATCCGTGCCACGCCCAATCCGGACAACAAGGGTCTTGCGGCGGATATTGCCCGGATCGATGCACTGTGGAGCGAGGGGCTCTCCCGCTTTGGTGGCCCGTATCTGGCCGGTGCGGAGTTTACCGCTGTCGACGCCTTCTTCTCACCCGTGGCGTTCCGTTTTCAGTCCTTTGGCGCCGACCTTTCACCGGCGGCAAAAGCCTATCTGGAGCGTCTTCTCGCCCTTCCGGCGATGCGCGACTGGTACGACGCCGGCCTGAAGGAAATCTGGCGCGACGAACCGCATGAACAGGAGATCCGCGACGTCTCAACCGTGGTTGCCGATCTGCGCAGCCAGGCTTGAAAAATCGTCACTGGTGCGGCGGTCCTTATGGCGTCGCCGTAACCAGTTCTTCGATCGTTTCAGATGTCTCCCGGTCAAACGACCGGGTTTTCCAGTCATAGGAGCGGTGTTCGCTCCAGGCGCGGTTCGTGCCGGCCATAGCCGTCGCCAACCGTGCAATCGGCCCGCTTTCATTCTCATGAGACAGCGTAACTTCCACCGAACCGATGCGCCGCAGGACATCGCGGCTGAACAGCACCGCGCCCGAACGGCACTGCTGGAATGAGGTTCGTCTGCTGGTGACGATGATATCGGCGATATCGCAGGCTGCCCCGGTCAGCGACGTATCCTCGAGAACGACGATGCGCTGGCCCTTGGCGCTGCGGGCAGCGCACCAGAGACCTCTGTGGCAGGTAAAGCCCTCACCCGCTGCGGCCAGCGCCTTGCCGATGTCCTCAATCGCCTTCGCCCTTTGCTCATCGGAAAGGCGCCGACTCTCCCTCGACGGCTTGGCGCTCTGCTGATCGGTCTCGTCCGTCTTTTTCTCGGTCTTGAGAAAGATCGGTGAGACGGTTTTTTCCGGCAGCAGCAAGGCGCGGGACCATTGGTCGTATACAAAACCGGAAGGTCGTGTCTTGGTTGTCGCCACCGTGCTCTCCCCGACCAGCCCGACCAGCGTTCCATCCTCATAGATCAGCAGATCGGGCCTCGGGCGGTGATGTTCGGCCACAGAGAGGCCGAAAGCCAGAAACAGCAGGGGAATGCCTGACAGGGCAAGCCGCGTGCGAAACAGCGAGAGCAGCAGGAACCCTGCCGTGGAAAGCGCCAGAAACCAGCCATGCTGGCGGCCGATTGCGGCACTGCCGCCCCATGAGGAGACGCCATTGGCGATTTCAATCACCATGGCCATGCCATAACCCATGACCTTCAGGAACGGCGCATCCAGCCCGAAGGGCATCAGCAGCATGCCAATCAGGCCGAAAGGCATGACAATCAGCGACATGACAGGCATGGCGGCGAGGTTTGCCGCAAGTCCATAGGTGGTGACACGATGAAAATGTTCGATGGAATAGACAGCCGTCGACAGGCCGCCGATCAACGATGTCACGACCACGCCGCCGACAATGGCGATGGCCGCTTCACTGACCTTCATCCATGCCGGTTTCTGACCGACGAACAGCCGCTCGCGATCCACCCGCCAACGGCTCCAGAACGCATATGCCGAAACCAGCGCGATGGTTGCGGCAAAAGACATCTGGAAACTTGGCCCCATGACTTCCGATGGCGAAAAAGCCAGAATGATGAGGGCCGACAAGGCGACATTGCGCATGCTGAGCGCCGGTTTGTCGAACAGCACGGCGATCAGCAGAACCGACATCATCAGCCAGGCGCGCTCCGCCGAAACGGCAAAGCCGGAGATCAGGTAATAGGCAAGCGTCATCAGAAGCGCCAGGAAGGCAGCGATCTTCTTGACGGGCCAGCGCTGCGCGAAGGCCGGGAACAGGCTGAAACCAATCCGCAGGCCAACGAAGAATATGCCCGATGCCAGCGCCATGTTGAGGCCGGATATGGCAACGATGTGAGCGAGACCCGAGACGCGCAACGCCTCCATCGTATCGGCGGATATGGCGCTTCTCTCATCCGTGATGATGGAAGCCGCAAAAGCACCGGCATCTCCGCCGATGACGGAGCGGACACGGTCGGCAATGGCACTTCTTAAAAGATAGAGCCAGGTGCCGGCATCTTTCATGAAGCTCTGCGGTTTCTGAACAGCATCACCGGCAAGCGACACCGCTTTCGGTGCGCTATAGAAGAAGCCCGTGGCGCCGATGCCTCGAAAATAGGAGGCAAAGGCGAAATCGTTCAGTCCGGGCAGAGCCGGGCCCGAAGGCGGCGAAAGCCGCGCCTTGCCCTCGATGATGCCGCCAACGGCAATCGCTTCTCCCTTGCTGCGGGATAACACCGAGACCTTTTCCGGCGGTCGGGACAAGGTCGGACCTTCGGTTGCCGATACGGCGATCAGGTAACGCCAGTATCCGCGCGCATCGACCTCCCGGCGCTCCACCGTTCCGGTGATGGTCGTGGTAACCGGCGTATCGAGCATGACGGTTGCGGCACGGCGCGTTTCGAGATCCGCAAGCAGCATGCCGAGCAGCGCGAATGCGCCGAATGCACATATCTTCGCCGTCCAGCCGGTGCGGTGACGAAGCAGAAGCGCCAATGCAGCCGCAACGATGAAAAACAGCGCCACGAAAATGGATGACGGGGACTCAGCAAAAGAAAACCATAAAACCGCGCCAGCGCTGATAAAGACAGGAATGAAAAGAAATTCGGTGGCGAAGGCGCGTTCGTGTTCAACGGAAACCGAGAATTTTCTGGCGATTCTGGCCGCGCGGCCGCGGCGGCGAAATGCTGTTGTCACGGCCTCAGCGGTGGCGTCTGTCGAGCGCCTTAACGGCGACAAAATCTCCGCCGTGCCGGGAGCTGAACCCTGCATCGTTTCAGCATATCCGAAATGCTGTTTTTCCCCTTGACTGGTCAATCCGTGCTGCCCCCTGCCGGACTGGAAGGGAGTGTGCAGCTCATCGCTAACGATTGCAATCTTTTGCTTTAACGGGTCGTTCAGAGATATTTAATCGGCTCTTCACCCAACTGCACGAAGGCGCGCAACAGGTTTACTGCAATGCACAATTTGACCTTTGAATAGCTTGGCATTGGCGCAAGGATCATATAGCTAATCATCAGACGCTTAACCGCGGGGCGCTTCCCAGCGCCCCCACCCGCATGTTTTCGGAGGATCAGTATGACGGAAAAAAGCGCTACAGTGACACTTGGCGATAAACAGGTCGAACTCCCGGTACGGGAAGGCACGATCGGACCAAACGTCGTCGATATCGGCACGCTGTACAAACACACAGGGTCTTTCACCTACGACCCGGGTTTCACGTCCACGGCCTCCTGTGAATCCAAGATCACCTACATCGACGGCGACGAAGGCGTTCTGCTTCACCGGGGCTATCCGATCGAGCAGCTCGCCGAACAGGGCGACTTCCTCGAGACCTGCTATCTGCTGCTTTACGGCGAACTGCCGACATCCGCACAGAAGAAGGACTTCGACACCCGCGTAACGCGCCACACCATGGTGCATGAGCAGATGAGCCGATTCTTCACCGGCTACCGTCGTGACGCACACCCGATGGCCGTCATGTGCGGTACCGTTGGCGCGCTCTCGGCCTTCTACCACGACTCGACCGACATCACCGATCCGCATCAGCGCATGGTCGCTTCGCTGCGCATGATCGCCAAGATGCCGACGATCGCTGCCATGGCTTACAAGTACCACATCGGTCAGCCCTTCGTTTACCCGAAGAACGATCTGGATTACGCCTCCAACTTCCTGCACATGTGCTTTGCCGTACCGTGCGAAGAATACAAGGTTGATCCGGTTCTGGCCCGCGCCATGGATCGCATCTTCATCCTGCACGCTGATCACGAGCAGAACGCTTCCACCTCGACGGTTCGTCTTGCCGGTTCTTCGGGTGCAAACCCGTTTGCCTGTATCGCGGCTGGCATTGCCTGCCTCTGGGGCCCGGCACATGGTGGCGCGAACGAAGCTGCGCTCAACATGCTCAACGAAATCGGCTCGGTTGACCGTATTCCTGAGTACATTGCCCGCGCCAAGGACAAGAACGATCCGTTCCGCCTGATGGGCTTTGGCCACCGCGTCTACAAGAACTACGACCCGCGCGCCAAGATCATGCAGAAGACGATGTACGAAGTGCTGGAAGCAACCGGCAACTCCGACGATCCGATCATGCAGGTCGCGCTGGAACTGGAAAAGATCGCTCTGTCCGATCCTTACTTCGTCGAAAAGAAGCTCTACCCGAACGTCGACTTCTACTCCGGCATTACGCTGAAGGCTCTCGGCTTCCCCACGACCATGTTCACCGTTCTGTTCGCTCTGGCCCGTACCGTTGGCTGGATCGCGCAGTGGAACGAAATGATCGAAGATCCGCAGCAGCGCATCGGCCGTCCGCGCCAGCTCTACACGGGCGCCGGCAAGCGCGACTACATTCCGGTTTCCAAGCGCTAAGCGCTGGCAACCCAGCCATCAAAAAGGCCGACGGGGAAACCCGCCGGCCTTTTTCTTTGCAAAGTCTGCAGAAGGTAAGACCCGGGTTACGGCAACGCTTCCGGGACGATCGGACAGGCCTGCTCAGAATCGGCAAGCTTCGCCGCAGTAGGAATGGCTCTGCGATTTCAGGTCAACCGAAATGCTGAAATGTCAGTGTCTCGCGCGACGTGCGTTCAGAACATCGAGAAGAATGCGGGCGCCGGTTTCGCCCGGCGGCACGTCGGTGCGCAGGCGCTCCTGCACCAGCGCATAGCCTTCCAGCATGGCCTGGCGCTGGATCGTGTCGGAAGACAGGCGCTCTGCCCAGCGCAGCATGGAACCGGCGCGCACGACCTCGTTGAAATATTCCGGCACGACCGCGTAATCGGCAATCAGGTTCGGCAAAGCGCCGGTCCAGGTTTTCACGCGCTTGCTGAGCATGGTGAAAATCCAGTCGGTCTTGTAGACGGAAATGGTGGGAACCGTTGCGAGCGCCAGTTCAAGAATGACTGTACCGGATGCGGCAATGGCCGCATCGGCCTCGGCAAAGGCCTTCCACTTGAAATCGGCGCCAACGCCGATTTCAGGCCGGATGTGGTCCGGCCACGTCGCAGCCAGTTCCCGAATGCGGCTTTCCTGACGCGGCACGGTCGGCAGGACGAAGCGGGTGGGGCCATTGCGTTCCACGAAGGCTTTTGCCGCATCCTGGAACGGCTCCATCAGCCGCGTGGTCTCGGTCGAGCGTGAGCCGGGCAACAGCAGAATGGTTCGGGGTTCGCCCTTCGCCGGCAAGGCACGCCCTGCCCGCTTTTGCCGCACGGCCAGCAAGTCCCCATCAACGCTGAGGCGATGGCCGACGAAGGTGGTTGGCGGGCCGCCCAGCCGTTTCATGGCTTCCGGTTCGAACGGCAGAAGTGCGAGAACATGATCGACGTAAGAGAGCATCGCGGTGGCGCGGTACTCCTTCCAGGCCCATACGCTGGGGCAGACATAGTTGATGACCGGCAGATCCGGCAATGCCTGACGCACCTTTCTGGCGACGCGATGGGTAAAGTCCGGGCTATCGATAATCAGCAGCACGTCAGGTTTTGCCGCGACGATGCCCTCGGCCGTCTGCCTGATTCTGGCGATCAGCTTCGGCAGCTTCTTCAAAACCTGCGTGAAACCCATGATCGACAGTTCGGAATAGTCGAAAAACGAGGTGAGACCTTCTGCCTCCAGCCCCTCGCCGCCCACGCCGACCAGTTCGATCGGCCCTCTATACTGGGTCTTCAGAGCGTGGATCAGGTCTGCTCCCAAGAGGTCACCGGACACTTCACCCGCGATCACGGCCACCTTCAGGGTTTCAGCCATCACATCATGTCTCCATCCAGTGACGTATCGATACCGCAGACGAAGATGCCTTGTGCATCGGCGGCCTGCAGCATGGAGTCACGATCCAGCACCAGGGCTCTGCCCGATTCAACCGCGATCCCGGCAAGGCCTGCCCTGGCAGCATTCTGGACCGTGTCTACGCCGATTGTCGGCAGATCGGCCCTGATATCCTGCTGCGGCTTGCAAAGCTTGACGAGAACACCTTTGCGACGCGCGGAAATACGGCCCTCCGCACGCAACGCGGCAACCCGCGCTAGCATGGCATCGGTTCCCTCGACACCTTCGAGCGCCACGATACGCCCGCCAACGGAGACAGCGCCCTGCCCGACATCAAGCGTGCCGAGCGCCAGAGCAGCCTGTGCCGCCTTGCGGATATCACGCAGATCGTCTTCCTGCGGCTTGTGGAGGCCAAAGGGACCGGTGGTGGCCAGAAGACCGGGCGCAATCTCATGGGCGCCAATGACCCGCGCACCCAGCGTCTCTATGATCTTGATGACCATCTGCAGCACGGTATCGTCACCGCCGGACAAAAGCGTGCGGACGATCGACGGCAGGCGCAGCAGTATTTTTGCCGAAGGGCGAATTTCGCGCCACTCCGGGCGGCGTGCGACGGCGCCGGAGAGAACGACACGGTCTATGCCCTTGTCTTTCAGCAACCGGCCGAGGCCCGCGACATCGCCGACACTGATGACGGCGCTGTCGAAGCCTTGCCAATCAAGGCGGGAATCATCGCGCAGACGGACAACGAACGGGTTTTCACCCATGTCGCGCGCAGCGCCAGCCACGTACAGCGGCAATTGCCCGCTGCCCGCAATAATGGCGAGGCGTCCGCTGCCCTTCACGGCTTATTTGCCCCGGTTCGGCGAGGAAATCGGCCGATCGGTTGCAGCCAAGATGAAGTCGAGAACCTCAAGCGCCTGCGGGCAATCGGCGAAATCCGCACGCTCGATGGCCGCAGCGTTACCACGGATCGCGCCTTCGCTTTCGAAGACCTGCTTGAAGATACGGCGAACCTTGTGAATGTCTGCCCGCTCGATACCAGCACGCGTCATGCCGACGACGTTCAGGCCACCGAGAATACCGGGATTGCCATTCAGCATGCCGTAGGGAATGACATCGTAATTGACCGCCGCGAGCCCACCGATAAACGCCTGGCGACCGATACGGGTGAACTGATGAACGGCGCAGCCGCCACCGAGGATGGCGCGATCGCCGACGGTGACGTGACCAGCCAGCATGACGTTATTCGACAGAACGATGTGGCTGCCGAGGATGCAGTCATGCGCGACATGCGAATTGGCCAGGAACAGGTTGTCATCGCCAACAACGGTCTTGCCGCCGCCATCCGAGCTACCAGCATTCATGGTGACGCCTTCGCGCATCGTGCAGCGTGCGCCGACCTCCAGCGTCGTTTCTGAGCCGTCGTGGCGAATTGCCTGCGGTGGGCCACCGATAACGGCCATGGGGTAGATGACGGAATCCTCGCCTATGACCGTGTTGCCCGTCACGACAGCATGGTTCAACAACTTTACACCATTGTGCAACGTCACCTTCGGACCGACATAGCTGAACGGACCGATGGAAACGTTCTCTCCGATCACAGCGCCGTCTTCGACGACCGCTGTCGGATGAATTGTGGCCGAAGCCGCGATCTTGCTCATTGCTGATCCTCAGGGATCATCATCGCGCCGACATCCGCCTCAGCGACCAGCACGCCATCCACCTTCGCTTCGCAGTGGAACTTCCAGACGTTACCGCGCTGGCGCTGCTTTGCAACGTGAATTTCCAGACGGTCGCCAGGAACGACGGGCTTGCGGAAACGGGCGTTGTCGATGGTCATGAAATAAACGAGGTAACCGCCATCACCCTGGTTGCGCGCGCAGATCGCGCCAGCCGTCTGGGCCATGGCTTCAACGATCAGAACGCCAGGCATGATCGGGCGATCCGGGAAGTGACCCGTGAAGTGCGGCTCGTTGACCGTGACGTTCTTGATGCCGATTGCCGAATTGTCACCGTTGATCTCAATGATCTTGTCGATGAGCAAAAACGGATAACGATGCGGCAGCAGCTTCATCACTTCAAGAATGTCAGCCGCGCCAAGCGTCGTCGTCGTTTCTTCAGCCATTGTTTTTTTCTCCTGTTTTTTTATCACGTTCTTCGACGCGGGCCAGAATGTCGGCCATGTCGCGCAGGAAATACTTCATCGGACGCGCCGGCGTACCGCCGTAACGCGCGCCGGGCGGCACGTCGGCAACAACGCCGCTCATTGCCGCAATCTGTACGCCATCACCAATGGTGATGTGGCCGTTGATGCCTGCTGCGCCGCCAATCATCACGCCATCGCCGATGCGGGTACTTCCGGCAATGCCGACCTTGCTGACGATGCCGCAATGGCGGCCGATGCGAACGTTGTGGCCAATCTGGACCTGATTGTCGATCTTGGTGCCTTCGCCGATAACGGTATCATCCATCGTGCCACGATCAACCGTGGTGTTGGCGCCGATCTCGACGTTGTCCTGAATGATGACGCGGCCAATCTGAACGATCTTGAGCATGCCACGCGGACCCGGTGCATAACCGAAACCATCCTGGCCAATGCGTGCACCGTTGTGGATGATGACATTGTTGCCGAGCAGTGCCGCAACGATGCTGGCGCCGCCGGCAATCGTGCAATCGCGACCGATCTGCACATTGGCGCCGATGATCGCGCCCGGCCCGATGCGCGTGCCCGCACCAATATGTGCGTCAGCACCGATCACCGCAAACGGCTCGACAACTACACCGTCTTCCAGACGTGCCGACGGATCGACATGAGCGGACGGCGAAATCGCCGTGTCCATACGGCCGAAGGTCGAAGGACGCATGGCGGAAGGATGCAGAAGCGCGCCGGCCTGCGCAAACAGCGTATGCGGCGTCTTCGAGATCAAAGCGGGGATATGGGGCGGTATCGAGCTTGCCAGGGCCACATCGCAGATGACCGCAGCCGCTTCACAGGTCAGCAGTTCCTCGCGGTTCTTGCGGGAAAGTATGTAGCAGAGCTGGTCGGATTTTGCCCGGTAGACGGGCGCCACGGATCGCACGATCCGCTCGCCAGCCGCCTCATCAGACAGTTCCGCCCCAAGACGGTCTGCGATGTCTTTCAATCGCATTCCTTCGTGGGGCGGAAAAAAGCCGTTGTATTCCATCAGACGGAAACTCCAGAACGTTCAAAGTTGCAGTTCTGGACTGCCGATATCAGAAAGTGTTGGACATGCCAAACCGGAAACGCTGTTCCTCGTCGTAGTCTTCCTTCATGAAAGGAACGGCATAGTCGACGCGGATCGGACCGAAGGGCGATGCCCACATGACGCCGATACCAGCGGAAGCACGGATCGAGCTGTCGTCCTGAACGGTCTGGGTCGTGGAGACCTTGTTACCGTACATGGTACCAGCATCAACGAAGCCGGCGAGACGCAGACCGAAGTCTTCCGGAATGCCAGGCATCGGAGCCGTGACTTCAGCAGAAGCCGCGAAGTAGGTCGTGCCGCCGATGGAGTCGTTTCCGATACGCGGACCGATACCGTCGTTCTCGAAGCCGCGAACCTGACGACCACCAAACTTGAACTGATCGAAGACCAGCAGGTTGTCGTTGGTCGGCATCACGTGACCAGCCTGACCCGTCAGCGAGCCGATGATGTCGTACTCGTCCGAGAAGGTGTGGTAGTAACGCGCCTTGGCGTAGATCTTGTAGTATTCGGAATCGCCACCGAGACCTGCAAACTCGTTCGTGAGCTGCGCCTGCCAGCCTTCGCGTGGCATGTTGCGGTCATCAAGCGTGTTGAAGTTCAGCGTGTTTGCGATGATCGACTGTGTCCAGTCACCGCCACGGATCAGCTCCTGATACGGCTCTGCGAGGTTGGCAGTGTTCTCCCAATCGCCTTCGCCGTCATAGTTGATCTGCTTGTAGGTGTACTTGAACGTCGTGGACAGGTCTTCAGTGATCGGCGCGGTAACGCGCAGCGTGAAGCCCTGTTCGTCGTAATCGTAATAGTCTTCGCTGCTCGTCTGGCTCTTGAAGAGATCGAACCCGGCTGCAAGGCGATAACCGAGGAAGTAAGGCTCGGTGAAGGACAGCGTGTAGCTGCGCGCATCGTCTTCGCCTGCGCCCGCAGCGATACGGATGTACTGACCGCGACCGAGGAAGTTCTTTTCTTCTACAGAAGCTTCGAGCAGTACGCCGTCGTTCTGCGAGTAACCAGCACCGATACCGAAGGAGCCGGTCGGCTGATCTTCAACGTCGACAACGATCACGACGCGGTCCGGGGCGCTGCCGCCGGCGGTCGAAACGTTGACCTTGGAGAAGTAGCCAAGCGCTTCAAGACGACGCTTTGCGGAGGTGATGATCGACTGGTTGAAAGCATCGCCTTCAGAGATATCGAATTCGCGACGGATAACGTAGTCGCGTGTGCGGGTGTTGCCGCGGATTTCGATACGCTCGACGTAAGCGCGTTCGCCCTGGTCGACGATGTAGGTAACGCCAACAGTGTTGCCGCTCATGTCACGGTCGCCACGCGGCGTAACGCGGGCGAAGGGGTAACCTTCGGCAGCAACACGCTTGTTGATGGCTTCCATGCTCTGCTGAACTTCCTTGGCGCTGTAGGTGCCGCCCTGGCGGGTTTCTACGAGACCCTGCAGTTCAGTGCCATCAACGCCCGGAACAGTCGATTCAACCGCGACATTGCCGAAGTTGTAACGCTGACCTTCATCGACGGTTACGGTGATGTTGTATTCGTTCTTGGACTCGTCCAGCACAGCCTCGGACGACACGACGCGGAAGTCGGCGTAGCCACGGTTGTAATAGAACTGGCGCAGCGCCTCTTCGTCGGCGCGCAGCTTGTCCTCGTTGTAAACGTCCTTACGCGTCAGGAACGACAGCATGTTGGACTTCTTGGTGTTGATAACGGCAGCCAGACGGCCGTCGCTGTAAGCGTTGTTACCAACGAAATCGATGCGACCGATCTTGGTGCGCTCACCTTCGTTGATGACGAAAGCGATGTTCACGCGGCCCTGGCCGACGGAAACGGTCTGCGTCGTCACTTCAATGTCGCTACGGCCAATGGCGGCGTAAGCTTCCTTGATGCGGGCAATATCAGCCGTAACGAGCGCCTGGTTGAACGGACCGAGCGGCTGCGTCGACACGATGCCGGAAAGCTTCTCGTCCTTGATCTTGCGGTTGCCGTTGAAAACCACCTGGTTGACCATCTGGTTTTCGCTGACGGTCACGACCAACGTATTGCCGGAAACGCGCATGGCGACATTCGAGAAGTAACCGGTGGCGTAAAGACGCTTCACCGACTCGTCGATGTCAGAATTGGAAAAGTTGCGTCCGGGCGCGATGGTGAGATTGGAGCGTACAGAATCTGCACCAGATCTTTCGGCACCCCGAACATCAATTCTGCTGACGACAGCGGCATTCGCAACACCCGCAGAAGCAAGCACCCCCAGGCCTACAACCGAAGAAACACCAGCAGACAGCGCAACCGCCGACACCGCGTTCAAAAATCTTGAACCAGCCTTCATTTCAATTCTTACCTTTTTACGTTGTCCCTCAGCGGGCGGAACCCGACTCCGGCCATCTGCGTCGTTTTACCTGCTTTTCCTCTACAAGCAAGCGCGAACGTTAATTTCTGTTTACTTCGTGACCTAGAGTGGCTCATTCGCCACTTTGGCATAAAAACAAGGTAAACAAGCCGCTAACAAAATCGATAAAACACCCCATTCAACCGATCAAGCTGCTGATATCATTCCAAGTTGCGAATACCATCAGACTGAAGATCATGGCAAGTCCGATACGGAAAGCAACTTCCTGCGCGCCCGCACCGAGCGGCCTGCCCCTGATCGCCTCGATTGCATAGAACACCAGATGCCCGCCGTCCAGAACCGGGACAGGCATGAGATTGAGAAGACCGATCGACACCGAAAGCACGGCTGCAAGCTGTATCACGGCGGAAATGCCAAGCGTGGCCATCTGGCCGGACGCCTGCGCAACCCGCACCGGACCGCCGAGCTGATCGGCATTCATGCGGCCAGTCACCAGATTTCCGATGTAATTGAACGTTCCCGTGATGACGTGGCCGGTTTCCTGCACGCCTTCAATCAAGGCCTCGGTCGGCGTGAAGGTAATGTGCCTGAAGTTGCCGCTGTTCTGATCGGTGACGATACCGATGATACCCATTTCCAGTTTGTTGCCGAACTGGTCGGTGGTTTCAGTGCGGGTCGGAACCATCGGCAGACGAAGCTCCTCGCCTGCCCGCTCGACCGTCACGACGATCTGCGTGCCCGGACGGATGCCGACGTAACGGCGCACATCCTCAAAGGTCTTCACTTTTTCATTATCGATGGCGACAAGCCGGTCTCCGGCCAGAACGCCTGCGGCCGCAGCCGCACTGTTTTCGCGCACCTCGGCCACAACCGGGTCAGCGATGACGCGGCCGTAGATCCCGAACAGAAAGGCAAAGATCAGGATCGCCAGTATGAAGTTGGCGATGGGGCCGGCCGCGACGGTAGCAGCTCTTTTCCACAGCTTTGCGCCCGACAGGGTCTGCGCACGCTCTTCAAGCGACATGTGGGAAAGGCCGGAACTATCCGGTTTGCTGGATGCATCCTCATCGCCGAAGAATCGCACGTAACCGCCGAGCGGGATCGCGGAAATCTTCCAGCGCGTGCCGCGCTTGTCGGTAAAACCGATCAGTTCAGGCCCGAATCCGATGGAAAAGGCGGTGGAGCGAATACCGCACCAGCGTCCAACCAGATAATGGCCCATCTCATGCACGAAAACGAGCAGCGAGAGAACGAGGATGAATGGAATGATATAACCGGTCAAAAACCCGGTGGCAGCCATTACTGTGCTCATAACTCAGCCTCTTACTCCAATGACCCGCCGCACTTCAAAAACCTGGCAACAGGCCGCCGCGTGAACCGGGCGCATCGCCGGTAACCGCCGCATGCACGAAAGCAATGACGAACACGGTAAAGCAGGCAAAAACAAGACCGTCAACCCGGTCCATAAAACCGCCGTGACCGGGAATGAGGTGACTGGAATCCTTCACCTGAAAACGCCGCTTCACGAAGGATTCGAAAAGGTCGCCGATCTGGCTGAAAACGGACAGCACCAGAGCAAGCCCGAGAATGACGAAGCCGACCCGGCCATGATAGACCATGGACACACCCGCCCCGCCAATCAGCGCGGCAACCGTGCCGCCGATGGCACCGGACCAGGTCTTACCGGGCGAAATGGACGGTGCAAGCTTTGGCCCGCCAATGGCACGACCGACAAAATAGGCCAGGATATCCGTCGACCAGACAACGGCGAAGATAAAGATGATCGAAACGAAGCCATCGAGATCGTCGCTGCGGATGGCGGCAAGCGAAATCGCGCTCAGCCCCGCATAGACAATGCCACCAACCAGCCACCAGTTTTGGCCGCGCAGAATCGGAAACAGCGCCGCTGTCAGGGCAAAACCGGAAAGAAGCGGCAGATCGAGCGATGTCTCGCCGAAAATCGTGTTGCCGGCGATCACAGCGACCGAGAACCAGCCCCAGGCATTGCCCGTCGGGTTTGTTTCAGACAGCCTCGTGATCGAGGACCACTCATAATAGATGAGGATAGCCAGAAGGCCCGCGACGATACGGAACAGAATGCCGCCGTACCACGTCGCAGTGAGGATGACCGCCGCCATGACGATCGCGGAGACGATCCGCAAACGGAGTTCAGGGCTCATCAGGCGCCTGCCACAGCAACCTGATCGGCCAAGCCGCCGAAACGGCGATCACGCGTCGCATATTGCTCGATTGCAGAATAGAAATGCTGGCGGTCGAAATCCGGCCAGTAGTCTGGAACGAAGAGAAATTCCGAATAGGCAGCCTGCCAGAGCAGGAAGTTCGACAGACGCTCCTCACCGCTGGTGCGGATGATGAGATCCGGGTCCGGGATGCCGGCAGTGTCGAGCCGTCCCGAAATCATCTCCGGCGTGATCGAGGCTGCATCGAGCTTGCCCTGGGCAACATCCTGCGCAAGCGAGGCCGCCGCACGGGCAATCTCGTCGCGGCTTCCGTAGTTGAATGCGATAACAAGCGTAAGCTTGGTGTTATCACGCGTCATGTGCTCGGCTTCCTCGAGAAGCGAGCGAATGTCGGCTTTCAAAGTCTCACGATCACCGATGATGCGGACACGCACGTTTTCACGGTGCAGCTCAGCAAGGTCGCGACGGATGAAGGCTTTCAGCAGGCCCATCAGATCCGTGACCTCGGACTCCGGCCGACGCCAGTTTTCCGACGAGAAGGCAAACAGCGTCAGATAGGAAATGCCGCAGTCACCGGCAGCGCGCACCGTTTCACGAACGGCTTCCACGCCCCGGCGATGACCCATGATTCGCGGAAGACCGCGCTGCTTTGCCCAACGCCCGTTACCATCCATGATGATGGCGACGTGCTCGGGAACTGAGGAACGTATCGTCGTCGTCGGCATATCGATCCAATATTGGCAGCGCGGATTTAAAACGAATAAAATACAGTGTCTGTCGCCCTGGCGATCAGACCTGCATGATTTCCTTTTCCTTCTCGCCAAGCAAGCGGTCAATTTCCGAAATCGTGTCGTCGGTCATTTTCTGAACTTTTTCCGACTGTCCACGGCTTTCGTCCTGACCGATGTCGCCATCCTTTTCGGCTTTTTTCAGACCATCCATGCCATCGCGGCGAACGTGGCGAATCGCGACCTTGGCCTTTTCGGAATATTCGTGGGCAACCTTGACCAGCGATTTGCGGCGCTCTTCGTTGAGTTCAGGCAGCGGAATACGCAGATTCTGACCGTCAACGATCGGGTTGAGACCGAGATTGGATTCGCGGATGGCGCGGTCGACGGCGTTGACCATCGACTTGTCCCAGATATTGACGCCGAGCATGCGCGGCTCCGGAACGGTGATGTTGGCCACCTGGTTCAGCGGCACGCGCGAGCCGTAGGCGTCAATCGTGACAGGGTCGAGAATGTTGGCCGATGCGCGGCCGGTGCGCAGCGATGCGATATCGCTCTTGAATGCATTGATGGCACCATCCATACGGCGCTTGATATCGGTGAGGTCAACACCACTCATTTGATACTCCATCTCTGTCGGCCATCGCGGCCGTATTCCGCACCAGGCGGCATCGTTCGTTTGCGATTACTTGTCGTGCACGATGGTCTTACGGCCGCCGCCGGTCAATATCTGTGCGAAGCCACCCTTCTCGTGAATCGAGAAAACGATGATCGGAATGTGGTTTTCGCGTGCAAGCGCCACGGCTGCAACGTCCATGACCGCCAGACCCTTGCCGAGAACCTCGCTGTGGGTCAACTCGTCGAAACGTGTTGCTGTCGGGTCCTTCTTCGGGTCAGCCGAATAGATGCCATCGACCTGCGTTCCCTTGAAGATCGCTTCAGCGCCCATTTCGGCAGCACGCAGGGCGGCTGCGGAGTCGGTCGTGAAGAACGGGTTGCCCGTACCACCGGCGAAAATCACCACGCGGCCCTGGGCCAGATGGTGCAGAGCGGCGCGCTGCGAGAAACTTTCGCAGATTTCAGGCATGGCGATGGCCGAGAGAACGACCGTGTCGATGCTGAGCTTTCGAAGTGACGTTGCAAGCGCCAGCGCATTGATGACGGTTGCCAGCATGCCCATGTGGTCGCCGGTCACCCGGTCGCCACCCTTAGAGGCAACGGCAACGCCGCGGAAAATATTGCCACCGCCGACGACGACGCCGACTTCGACATTCATTGCTCTTGCTTCAGCGATATCGGAGGCAATCCGGTCGGCGACCGCAACATCGATACCAAAACCCTGGTCACCCATAAGGGCTTCACCGGAAGCCTTGAGCAGGACGCGTTTATAGATCGGCTTGGAAGACATCATGACTCCTCGGAAATGTAACCGAAACGCGGATACACGAAGGGCACCGCGTTGTCACGCGATGCCCTCCCGTTTCCCCAAGATTGGGTAAATATAATCAGCCCTTGGCGACTGCGGCGACTTCTGCCGCGAAATCGCTTTCTTCCTTCTCGACGCCTTCGCCGAGCAGCAGGCGAACCATGCCGGTGACTTCGATCGCTGCGCCGGCTTCCTTTTCGGCTTCCTTGACAGCAGCGCCGACCGTCAGGTCAGGGTTGATAACGAAAGCCTGCGACAGAAGAGCAACTTCTTCGAAGAACTTGCGCATACGGCCGTCAACCATCTTTTCGATGATTGCTTCCGGCTTGCCGGATTCACGAGCCTGTTCGATGAAGACGTTGCGCTCGCGCTCAGCAACAGCAGCGTCAACTTCTTCAGCGCGAATCGCCAGCGGGTTGGTTGCAGCGATGTGCATGGCAACCTGACGGCCGATCGAGGTCAGAACAGCCTTGTCGCCAACCGACTTCAGGGCAACCAGAACGCCCAGCTTGCCGATGCCGTCGCCAGCAGCGTTGTGGATGTAGGTTGCAACAACGCCGTGCTCAACTTCGAGCGCAGCCGAACGGCGCAGCGTCATGTTTTCGCCGATGGTGGCAATCGCGTCCTTGATGCTGTCCGAAACGGACTTGCCGGTTGCCGGGTAGGTGGCAGCAGCAATCGCGTCAACAGTGCCGTCGGTCGTCAGAGCAACGGCAGCAACGCCGCGAACGATGTCCTGGAAGGCATCGTTACGAGCAACGAAGTCGGTTTCCGAGTTGATTTCGACGACAACAGCCTTGTGACCGGCAGATGCGATACCGACGAGACCTTCGGCAGCCGTGCGGCCAGACTTCTTGTCAGCCTTGGCAATACCCTTGGCGCGCAGCCAGTCGATTGCTGCTTCCATGTCGCCATTGGTCTCAGCAAGAGCCTTCTTGCAGTCCATCATACCTGCGCCAGACTTCTCGCGCAGTTCCTTAACCATTGCGGCTGTGATTTCGGTCATTGTTTGCCTCTTGTCTGTTCAATCGGTCAGCAGGCTGGAAATCGCCATGCCGATGTTTGGGTGACGAATTTACCCTAAAGTGTGACAGGGTGATGAATGAGCACCCCGGACGTTTCAATCACATCAGGACGCCGATCACCGGCGGAGCGATTTGAAACGAACAAGGCCGTCAACCCGGAACGGTCTTTGACGGCCTTGCAGATCATGATCGATGAGGCGGCGTGAAATTCGCCGCCCGACAGACCCTTATCAGGCGCCAGCCTCGTCTTCGAGCGCAGGCTCGATCGGAGCTTCTTCCGAAGCGCCGATGTCACGGCCGGAAGAGCCCTGCTGACGTGCGATGCCGTCGATGGCAGCGCGAGCAATCAGGTCGCAGTACAGCGAGATTGCGCGCGAAGCGTCGTCGTTGCCCGGGATCGGGTAATCGATTGCATCCGGATCGCAGTTCGAGTCGATGATCGCAACGACCGGAATGCCAAGACGCTTGGCTTCTTCGATCGCGATCTTTTCCTTGTTGGTGTCGATGATGAACATCAGGTCCGGAACGCCGCCCATATCGCGGATACCGCCGAGAGCCTTTTCAAGCTTTTCGCGCTCGCGCTCGAGGTTCAGGCGCTCTTTCTTGGAGTAGCCGGAAGCTTCCGAGTTCAGGATTTCGTCAACCTTGCGAAGACGCTGGATCGAGTTCGAAATCGTCTTCCAGTTCGTCATCATGCCGCCGAGCCAGCGGGAGTTGACGTAGTACTGAGCCGAACGCTTTGCGCTGTCGGCGATGATTTCGGACGCCTGGCGCTTGGTGCCAACGAACAGAACGCGGCCGCCACGGGCAACGGTGTCGGACACGACCTGGAGGGCGCGCGACAGCATCGGAACCGTCTGAGCGAGGTCGATGATGTGGATGTTGTTACGGTCGCCGAAGATGTACGGCTTCATCTTCGGGTTCCAGCGGTGCGTCTGGTGGCCGAAGTGAACACCAGCTTCGAGAAGCTGACGCATAGAAAAATCGGGCAATGCCATGCCTTGTTACTCCTTTTCCGGTTTAACCCCCGCGAAGCGAACAGCATCGACTTTCATCGACACCACCGGGCGGAACGATCCGGATTTCTCCCGGAACATCCCAAGCTTCGCGTGTGGAATGGTGAGGCGCATACAGTCGCCTGCGACAAAATGCAAGCTTTTATGCGAAAAAACCTGCCTGACGAGGCCGGTTTCAGCGAACCGGCTTGTTTTCGCAGGTTTCGGGCGTGAGGATATCGAGCTTCGCAAGCTTTCCGGTCAGCACGAAGTCACCGTAATCCATGGTCAGGTCGCGGGTGATTCCGTTTTCGTAGAGCTTGAACGACATGCGGTAGATCGGCAGAGAATCCGTACCGGTCTTGTCGTTGTAATAAGCGATGGTGACAGGCCAGAAGGACGCCTTGGCGAAATCGCCCGCCTTGCCGGCTTCCGCGTCCCCATCCTTCGCCGTCTGCGACTTGCCGACCAAGGTCGAGGTAATCAGGCTTTCGTCACCATCATCGGAGCCGTCGAAAATCCGGGACTCGAAAATCCGCTTGCCCTGTTTGGCGTTCTCGATGACCTGGAACATGTGTTCGGTCGGGAATTCGGAGGCGACGAGATCGATCTGGCGCGCATCGGGTCGGGTAATGTCGACCTTCACACCGGCATCGCTGTCGCTAGCAGCGCCCTGCACTTCCTTGTCCAGCTTGTCGTCGGTGTAGGATTTCGTCTCGAAGGTGAACTTCTTGGAGGCCGGGTCCTCAAACGTCGTGGTCTGCTGATCCGTCAGGCGAACGGCGTCGCCGGTATTGATCTGCGTGACGAAACGGAAGTCCGTCTTGTAGCCCTGACAGGCGGAACCGGTGAATTCATAGACCATGCGGCCGGTCATGCCCTCGATGCCGGAGCGATCCGATGCATCCTTCAGCTCCAGATCGTAGACTGCCCGATGGGCAATCAGATTGGGAAGCTGGGCGGGCAAAGCATTGGCAGCGTTCGACAAGCAGGACAAGAGCCCCGTAGTGGCAACGAAACCAAGCTTCCTGACAAACATGCATTATCTCCTGTTGGACTCGCCACTCATATTGTACAAGCAACCGCCCGGCTTTGGGATCACATCTCCTGAATGCCGGATTCTTGAAGGATTTACAACAAAACCGGAGACGAAAATGTCGGACGTCATCGAAGGCCGCCTCAAGGAACTTGGCTTTACGCTTCCCGTCGCCGCCGCACCTGCGGCAAACTACGTTCCGTTCACCATCAGCGGCAATCTGCTTTACGTATCGGGTCAATTGCCGATGGAATCCGGCAAGATTGCGGTCACGGGCCTCGTTGGACGCGATGTTGATGTTCCCGCAGCCCAGCGCGCGGCCGAACTTTGCGCCGTCAACATCCTCGCGCAGGTCAAGGCAGCCTTGAATGGCGACCTTTCGAAAATCCGCCGCATCCTCAAGCTCAATGGCTTCGTTGCCTCCGTTCCCGAGTTCACCGAGCAGCACCTTGTGATCAACGGTGCGTCCAACCTTCTCGCCAATGTTCTCGGCGATGCCGGCAAACATGCGCGCGCCGCCGTCGGCATGGCCTGCCTGCCCTTCAATGCCTCTGTCGAAATCGACGCGATCGTGGAAATAGACGTATGACGCTGAAACTTTCCTGGCTGATTGCTCAGCCTGTTGCCCATCGCGGCTATCATGACATGAACCATGCGATCTGGGAAAACACGCTTTCGGCGTTTTCCCGCGCCATCGAAGCCGGATTTGCAATCGAATGCGACGTTCAGCTTGGTGCCGACAGCGTACCGGTCGTTTTCCACGACCATGAGATGACCCGCCTGACCGGCATCAAGGGTGACATCCGCGAGCGGACGTCCGGCGAACTGTCGCTGCTGTCGATCGGCCAGACCAAGGACAAGATCCCGACGCTCAAGCAGCTTCTGGCACTCTGTGCCGGCAAGGTGCCGCTGGTGATCGAGCTGAAGGGCCGCGAGGGTGAAGGCGTCGATGACGGTTTTGCCGAGGCGGTGCTGGAAGACCTCGAAGGTTACAAGGGCCATGTGGCGCTGATGAGCTTCGACCATCATCTCCTGAAGGATCTGAAGGCCGCCGGTTCCCCCTGGCCACTCGGCCT
Organism: Agrobacterium tumefaciens; assembly: GCA_025559845.1. Lineage (NCBI taxonomy): Bacteria > Pseudomonadati > Pseudomonadota > Alphaproteobacteria > Hyphomicrobiales > Rhizobiaceae > Agrobacterium > Agrobacterium tumefaciens. The sequence continues at coordinate 1,105,114 of CP048469.1, read as the reverse complement.
CACGGCCGAAGGCGACAAGCCGGAAGACTTCTTCAAGCATGACGAAGCCATGCATATCGGCCTCGACTTCATCTCCTACCATTGGGGCCACCTGCCAAACAGCTTTATCGAAGCACAAAGAAAACTTGGCGTTCCGGTGATTACCTGGACGGTAAGGGATGAAAATGCCCGTGCGATTACCTATAAATATGCTGACCAGATGACATTCGAAGGTTTCGACCCGAGAGAGAACCCGTCCGCTACGGCATGACAGAAAACTACTCCATCCGCGTTGCGCAATCCTTCACGGATATCGATCCGGATCGCTGGAAGCAGCTTTCCGGAACTTCGCGCAACGCGGAAGGAAAGTCCTATAATCCATTTATTTCACACGCCTTTTTATCATCCATCGAAGAGTCCGGATCGGCAACGGCCAAGACCGGCTGGCAGGGCCACCACCTGCTGCTTGAAAATGAAAAAGGCGATCTGCTTGGTGCCGTACCGGCCTATCTGAAGAACCACAGCAAGGGCGAATATGTTTTCGACCACGGCTGGGCGGACGCTTTTGAACGGGCCGGCGGACATTATTATCCCAAGCTGCAGTGTTCCATCCCCTTTACCCCGGCGACCGGTCCGCGCCTTCTGACCTCGCAGACATCCGACAATGACGGCGTCAAGCTGCTTCTTGCTTCCGGTATCGGACAGGTAACCGAAAAGGGCGGCCTGTCATCGGCCCATGTCACCTTCGCAACGGATGACGACATTGCAGCCCTCACCTCGCAGGACTTTCTGCACCGGACCGATCAGCAGTTCCATTTTCTCAACAATGGCTACCGCGATCACGACGATTTTCTCGATGCCCTTTCGTCCCGCAAACGCAAGGGACTGAAAAAGGAACGCCGCGCCGCGCTCGAAAACGGCATCAGCATCGACTGGTTGACCGGCAGTGATCTGACGGAAGACATCTGGGATCAGTTTTTTACCTTCTACATGGATACGGGTGGCCGCAAATGGGGCCGACCCTATCTGACGCGGACATTCTATTCGCTGATCGGCGAGCGTATGGCCGACGACATTCTGCTCGTCATGGCAAAACGCGACGGACGCTATATCGCAGGCGCCATCAACTTCATCGGTTCGGACGCGCTTTATGGCCGGCATTGGGGCTGCATCGAGGATCATCCCTTTCTGCATTTCGAAGTCTGCTACCATCAGGCCATCGATTTTGCCCTGTCGAAAGGCTTGCAGCGGGTTGAGGCGGGCGCGCAGGGCGAACACAAGCTGGCGCGTGGTTATGTGCCTGTCACCACGCATTCTGCGCATTACATCGTCCATCCGGGGCTGCGCCGCGCCATTGACGACTATCTGGAACGGGAACGTCAGGAAGTTGAAAACATCGGCGACTACCTCGAAGACCACACGCCCTTCCGCAAGGGCGAAAGACAAGAATCGGATGAATAATCCGTTTTCGATATCACCACATGAGGAGAGACTGCTGATGACCGCCAGCGCTTATGACGACAACAACATCTTCGCCAAGATCCTGCGCGGGGAAATTCCGAGCGTGAAGCTCTATGAGGACGAGCATACGCTGGCCTTCATGGATGTGATGCCGCAGGCGCCGGGTCACCTCCTGGTCATTCCGAAAATCGGTTCGCGCAACCTCTTGGATGCCGATCCGAACGTGCTGGCCCGCACCATTGCCGTGGTGCAGAAGCTTGCCGTCGCCGCCAAGGAGGCCTTCGATGCCGACGGCGTCTACGTTGCGCAGTTCAATGAGCCGGCTGCCGGACAGACGGTGTTCCACCTGCATTTCCACGTCATTCCGCGCGTGGAAGGCCAGCCGCTGAAGCCGCATTCCGGCGCGATGGCCGACAGCGACGTGCTGAAAGCACATGCAGAAAAGATCAAGGCAGCCCTGGCTTCCTGACGATCACAGCAACGACCCCGGAGACAACCGGGGTCCCGCTCGTGAATACGCGGCTGGTGGCAACAGATCAGGTCCGGCCTTCACACCGGGTTGCGATAAGCATTGCGTTCCGGGAAAGGCCAAGCGTTGAGAAGCGCCATATCCGGGCGGTAGATTTCCACCTTCAGCGGGTAGCAGGCAGCCGCATCGCTTGAGTGGCTGGCGCTGCAATCGCCACCGGGGCAGGCGGAGAGACCGCCGAGCAGATCCATCTCGGCAAAAAATTCCAGATAATCGCCCGGCCGAACGGGGCTTGCCTTCATGAAATACTGGTGTGTGTCGCGGGTGAAGCCCGTGCACATGAAGACGTTGAGAACGTCGTGCACATGCGGTTCGGCCTCTGCAAACGACAGGCCTCTGGACGATGCCAGCGCATTGGTGAGGTTCGAATGGCAGCAATGGTGGTAATCACCGCCGCTGAGCAGGCGATTGGTGTAGGGATCGCAACGCGTGCCGATCACATCATGCAGTCCGCCGCCATCCTCATCCCAACCGTACCATGCGAGGCTATCACCGGTGATCGTTGCCATCGGGCGCAATGATGGCAGGTTGCTCCACAGCCGGTCGCCGATGGAGACATGGGTGGCATGAAGGGCGCGGGTCTTGCCGCTGAAAAAACGCTCGGTCAGATCATGCGCGTTCCAGAGATTGAGGTCGCCAACCTGTGGACCATCAATGCTGATAATGCGGAAGAAATGCCCCTTAGGCACCTGAAAGGTGCGGCCATCACGTGGTGGTACAATCACCTCACCCACCTTCTGCATCGTTTCCCTGGCCTTTACGAGACTGGAAAGGTCAGGTGCCTCAAGCGTTCCATTCGGATAAACAACAACTGGACGGCGGGCGCGCCGCTCAGCGGCATCTGCGGGTTCGGTCATGGCGGTGTGCGACATATAAATCCTCGAAACAAAGGGCAGTGGCAAAAGCGAAACTGCCCTGTGCAAGACGGCCTGACAAGACGGGTTTTTCTTGCCCTGAGCACAAGTATCACTTAGCCTTCGGAGACCATGAAACTACCTCCGCTCCCTGCCCTTCGCGCCTTTGAGGCTGCTGCCCGCCACGAAAGTTTCGCAGGCGCTGCGGCTGAACTGGGCATGAGTGCCGCCGCCATCAGCCAGCATGTCCGTACATTGGAGCAATGGCTGGGCGAACCGCTGTTTGAACGGCAGGCGCGCGGTGTTCGACTGACCGCGGCAGGACGCGAGTTTGGAGCCACGGTCTCCTCAAGCCTGCGGCAGGTTGCGGCATCTGCCGAAGAGATCCGCGGACGCAAACAGCGCGCAGTCGTGCGGCTGGCCAGCCTGCCTTCCGTGGTGGCATATTTTCTGACGCCTCGCCTGCCCCGCTTCCGCGCGCTTCATCCTGATATCCAGGTTTCAATCAGCTATTCGACGACGGGCATGTCCACGCCGGCCGACCTGACCATCCTGCACGGCAGACGACCGACGGAGAGCGCAGTGGCGCTGTTCAGTGCCGCAACCAGGCCAACCTGCGCGCCCGCCTATCTCGAAAACTTCGGACCGATCAAGGATATTGCGAGGCTCTCGAAGGCGGAACTTCTGCATGACGAGACCGAGGCGGCCTGGCGGGACTGGTTCGCAGCGACGGGAACACGCAGCCCCCAAAACACGGGACCGATCTTTGCCGATTTCAATCTGCTTCTGACAGCCTTGAAAGCCGGACAGGGTGTTGGACTATGCCCGACCGAGTTGATGCGGGACGAGATAACGAGCGGTCGTCTGAGCGTGCTGTTCGATCAGGCGTCTGATCAGGACAAATATTACTGGCTGGTGGCGCCAGAGACCATGACGGCCCCAGCAAAACGGCTGTTCGGCTGGCTCGTTCAGGAGGCACAGGACCAGCTGAGCAGTTATTTGGTTGCCAGAGCCTGAGACTGGGAAAGAGGTGCTCTGCGCGCCTTTTCCCGCTCCGCCATGCGGTTCAGCAGCCACGCCGAAACCGGGCAGATGATGGCAAACACCAGTAAACCACCAGCAATGTCCACAAGGTGGTGACCACCCTGTACCAGAACGGCCGGCACCATCAGGGCATTCAAAGGCCAGATCACCGCTCTGAACGCCCAATGGCGCGGCACGAACCAGACAGACATCGCCGCCATGACGATGTGGAACGACGGAAAGCCGATCAGGCCGAGCGTGTCTTTCGGCGTGAGATAGACGACACCCTCATAGGCGAGACGAACCAGTTCCCGACCGTAACCTGCATCAACCGCCAGAGGGATGACCTGCATCACCCATTGAGGAAATGTCTGATATGCGGAGGGGCCCAAAGTCGGGAAAAATATCCAGAAGATGATACAGGTGAGTGCACCCAGCACACCGGTCACGAGGAAGTGGTGAAGCGAAGCACGCCTGCCGGTAAAGCCGAGCGTGATAACGATTAGCAAAAGCTGCGGCAAGGATGTCGCGTAAACGGCATAGAGAATCTTGGCGACCAACGGATGGGTCGCAGACCAGGTCACCACATCGGGCCAGCTATAACCGAACGCCCCATCAATCCGGAAAAGCAGGGGATCAACGATTGCAAAACGGACCGGCAGGAACATGTAGTTAAAGACAGAAGCGACAAGCGTGAACAGGACGAACAGACCGGCCGAGGTCAGCGCGGCGGCTATGTGCAGATCGCGGCCGCTGTTGCGATAGAACTGACCGAGTATGAAAACGCCACCGCCGAGCAGCCCGCAGACCAGGTATCCGGCATAGTCGATACGAATGCCTTTCAGCGTGATCAACGTCGCGTCGATCACAAACAGCGCAACGATGATGGACAGAACAAACCGTTCCGCAGGGAAGAGTTTCATGATCAAGCCCCTGTTCGAATGAGCACAGTCTAGAACAGGGGTTTTAAAATTCGGATAAGGCTTATCCTGAAACACCCACGGGAACTATCCCATCTGGAACAGCGGCGGTTTGATGAGATCGGGCATCCATCCAGTTCAGGAGCCATGCCGACAGCGGGCAGACAATGGCGAAGGCGGCAAGTCCGCCGAAGATATCCGAGAGATGATGGCCACCCTGGACCAGAACGGCAGGCAGCATCAGCACGTTCAGTGTCCAGATAACCGCCATGAAAAGCCAATGCCGGGGCACGAACCAGACCGACATTGCCGCCATGAAGATGTGAAACGATGGGAAGCCGATGAGACCGAGGACATCCGCAGGTGTCAGATAGCTCACGCCCTCCTGCCCGAGCCGCATCAACTCACGGCCATAGGCAGGATTGACCGCCATAGGGATGGCTTCGGACACCCATAAAGGCAGTTCGTGATAAGCCTTGGCACCGTAGGTCGGGAAGACGATCCAGAACAGGATACTTGCCAGCGCCCCCAAGACACCTGTGACAAGGAAGTGGTGCAGCATACGGTCCTTGCCGGTGAAGCCGAGCATGATGACGATCAGGAGAAGCTGTATCAGCGACGTTCCATAGACCACGAAAAGGCCAGTACCGATCCATGGGTAGGTCGCCGCCCAGGTGACGACATCCGGCCAGCTATAACCGAATGCGGCATCGATGCGCATGAGCAGCGGATCGATGGCCGGAAAGTGAACCGGCAGGAACATGTAGTTGAAAACGGATGCCACAAGAGTGAACAGAATGAACAATCCCGCCGAAATCAACGCCGTTGCGATACGCAGGTCGCGTCCGGTTTTTCGATAAAACTGGCCGAGTATAAAAATGCCACCGCCAAGCAACACGCAAACAAGATATCCGCCGAAATCGAAATTGATATCTTTGACGACAATCAAAACGGCATCAATCAGAAACAAAGACAAAATGACAGTCAGGACAAAACGTTCTGCGACAAATAATTTCATACTGAAAATTCCTGGCTAAAACAGTCGAAAGCTAGAACCGGGAATTTAATATTCAGATAAAGTCAGACACCAAAACCCAGCATAAACAGCCCCGCAGCCAGAAAAATAACGGGGGCTGCCACACCGACCAGAACGCGTTGACCGGCGGCAAGGAAGGTGGCGAAGCCGAGCGCGGCGGCGCCGACCCTTAGCCAGACAGGCGACGCCTCAAGCGAGCCGGTCGGAAAAACAATCAGCTTGGCGGTGACGGCCATGACGAGGGCTGTGGCGACCGCCCTCACCCACGACAAAGCCTCCGAATCCTCCTTCAGCCGGTTGCCGGCGAGAACGCCGAGCCAGCGCCAGAGATCGGTTGCCAGCCATCCGGCAATGGCGATGAAGACGTAAGGCGCCCACCATTGATCGGTCATCACGGTTCTCCTTCCGGCGAGACCGGCACGATCTTGCGGCGAAAGAGAAAGCGATCGACCAGATAGGCGAAGGTGCCACCACCAATCCCGGCATAGAGAATATCGAACTCCGGTGTGATGACCGCGAATAACGGCCCGGCAATGACGCCCACCACAAAGGCGACCTTGACGACGGAGTGACGGGCCGAGGCCCAGATGGAAGCGATGAAATAGACCGGCGTCAGGAAGAACAGTACGCCAGCCACCAGAGGCGGGAAGGCCGCGACGACACCGTAGCAAAGGCCGACGATCAGCGTGTTGACGAGGGTGAGCGTCATGCCGAAGCCCGCAAACCAGGCGGCACGGCCCTCGCGCGGCACGTTCGAGAGATTTTGCGTGGCAAAAACCCAGGCGGTGATGGCGACGAAATGCGACAGGAACAGCAACAGCCAGGTCGGGGTTTTGGCGCCGCGCATTTCCGGAACGATCGAGGCCACCATCGGCATCATTCTGACCGATGAGAGCGTCACCGCCAGAAAGCAGGCGGCGAGATTGGCGCCGCCGACCAGGGAGCCGATCAGGATCATCTTGGCCGGCAAAGCCCAGATCATCAGCGTCATGAACACGGCTTCGCCCCTGGTGACACCCGATTCCAGCGCAAAGGCGCTGAAGCCGACAAAGGACGTCATGAGGATGAAGGACGGCAGGGAAAAAATACCCCTCATGCCCCGGAGGAACCAGTGACCGAGGGAAACCTGATCGCTTTCGGATTGCATGGCCATGAAGATACGCTTCCTTGCTCGTTCTGCAGAGGAGATTTCCGGCGGGACAGAGGCGGTTGGCCAAGGGAATAACCGAAGCGACGGCCGGAAACAATCGTCTTTGGCCAAGGGGCACGGACGGAGCCGTGTGAACGGCAGCAGCTTCGCAGAAACGAAAATGCCGGGCATTGAGCCCGGCATCGTCTTGTCGATCAAGCGATCGATATCACTTCTTTTTCGGAACCTTCGGAACCGCGTTCGCCTTGCGGCGCGGACTTTGAGTGTCTTCCGACTTGTCCGCGTCGAGCGTCAGCACATCGGCCTGTTCGGCCTTGGCCGCCTTGGAGGCAGACTTTGACTTGCCCTTCGCCGTTTTGGCCGGCGACTTGGCAGCCTTCAGTTCCGCTTCCGGCTTTGGCTTGACGGGTGCCGTTTCCGGCAACACCTCGAGGATCAAGCCATCGGTTCCGTCTTCCTTCTTGCCAACGGTGACGCTGACGACACCGCCCTTCTTCAGCTTGCCGAAGAGGATTTCGTTGGCGAGCGGCTTCTTGATGTTTTCCTGGATCACGCGGGACAATGGACGGGCGCCCATCTTCTCGTCGTAACCCTTTTCCGCCAGCCAGGACACGGCATCTTCGTGCAGGTCGAACGTAACGTTCCGTTCGGAAAGCTGCGTTTCGAGCTGCATGACGAACTTCTGCACGACCTTGTGGATGACAGCGGTCGGCAGCGGCGAGAACGGAATGATCGCATCCAGACGGTTGCGGAATTCCGGCGTGAACAGGCGGTTGATCGCCTCTTCATCCTCACCCGTGCGGCGAGACGAACCGAAGCCGATGGCCGACTTCTGCATTTCGGACGCGCCCGCATTGGTCGTCATGATCAGGATGACGTTGCGGAAGTCGATCTTCTTGCCGTTATGGTCGGTCAGCGAGCCGTGATCCATGACCTGCAACAGAATGTTGTAGATATCCGGATGCGCCTTCTCGATTTCGTCGAGCAGAACAACGGAGTGCGGATGCTGATCGACGCCATCGGTCAACAGACCGCCCTGGTCGAAGCCGACGTAACCGGGAGGTGCACCGAGCAGGCGCGAAACCGTGTGCCGCTCCATGTATTCCGACATGTCGAAGCGCAGCATTTCCACGCCAAGCGACGAGGCAAGCTGCTTGGCGACTTCCGTCTTGCCGACGCCGGTAGGGCCGGAGAAGACATAGGAGCCAATCGGCTTGTTTGGTTCGCGAAGACCGGCGCGCGCCAGCTTGATGGCCGTCGACAGCGCCTCGATGGCGGTGTCCTGACCATAAACGACCGAACGCAGTTCCTGCTCGAGATTGGCAAGCACCATCTCGTCGTCCTTGGACACCGTTTTCGGCGGGATGCGGGCCATGGTGGCGATCGTGGCTTCGATTTCCCGTTCGGTAATCAGCTTGCGACGCTTGGAAGCCGGCAGCAGCATCTGTGCGGCACCGGTTTCATCGATCACGTCGATGGCCTTGTCCGGCAGCTTGCGGTCGGAGATATACCGTGCCGAAAGCTCGACTGCCGCCTTGATCGCCTCATTGGAATATCTGAGGTGATGGTAGTCCTCGAAATAGGGCTTAAGGCCCTTCATGATCTCGATGGCATCATCGATGGAAGGCTCGTTGACGTCGATCTTCTGGAAACGACGCACCAGCGCGCGGTCCTTTTCGAAGAACTGGCGATATTCCTTGTAGGTGGTCGAACCGATGCAACGGATCGCACCCGACGACAGCGCCGGCTTCAGCAGGTTCGAAGCATCCATGGCCCCACCGGACGTGGCGCCTGCACCGATAACGGTGTGAATTTCGTCGATGAACAGAACCGCACCCGGAAACTCTTCGAGTTCCTTGACGACCTGCTTCAGACGTTCTTCGAAATCACCGCGATAGCGGGTGCCAGCCAGAAGCGTGCCCATGTCGAGCGAGAAGATCGTGTCGTTCTTCAGCGCTTCGGGAACCTTGCCTTCAACGATACGCTTTGCCAGACCTTCGGCAATTGCCGTTTTACCGACGCCTGGATCACCCACGTAAAGCGGGTTGTTCTTGGAACGGCGGCACAGGATCTGGATCGTGCGGTTGACCTCTTCATGGCGACCGATCAGCGGATCGATCTTGCCGTTGCGGGCCTTTTCATTGAGGTTGACGCAGTAAGCCTTGAGAGCATCCTGCTGCTTCTTGGAAGAAGGACCTTCTTCTTCCTGATTGTTGTTGCGGGTGGCCTTGTTTTCGCCTTCGGTTTCCTCGGTGCCACGCGGGGTGCGCGTCTGCGACGTGCCCGGGCGTTTGCCGATACCGTGCGAAATGTAGTTGACCGCGTCGTAACGGGTCATTTCCTGCTCCTGCAGGAAGTAGGCAGCGTGGCTTTCGCGCTCGGCGAAAATGGCGACGAGCACGTTGGCGCCGGTCACTTCCTCGCGACCGGAAGACTGGACATGAATGACCGCCCGCTGAATGACCCGCTGGAAGCCGGAAGTCGGCTTGGAGTCTTCATCGTAACCGGTCACCAGATTGGCAAGCTCATTATCGACGTAGTCGCTGACGGTCTTGCGCAGCGCATCGAGATTTACATTGCAAGCGGCCATAACGGCGGCTGCGTCCGCATCATCGATCAGCGCCAGAAGAAGATGTTCAAGCGTCGCATATTCGTGGTGACGCTCATTTGCAAAGGTCAGTGCCTGGTGCAGCGCCTTCTCGAGACTTGGGGAAAAAGTTGGCACGTTGCGATCCTCATTTCTTTTCCATGACGCACTGCAGCGGATGCTGGTGCTGTCGGGCGAAATCCATGACCTGGCTTACTTTCGTCTCTGCGACCTCATATGTAAACACTCCGCATTCCCCCACCCCATGCTGATGGACATGCAGCATGATGCGGGTTGCTGCTTCGCGATCCTTCTGGAAAAAACGCTCCAGAATGTGAATGACGAATTCCATTGGAGTATAGTCGTCATTCAGCAAAAGAACACGGTACAGATTTGGTCTTTTCGTCTTAGGTTTAACGCGGGTGATAACGGACGTTCCACGGTTGGAACCGTCGCCCTCCCCTTCGCCTTCGCCCTGCATATAGATCGGCTTAGCGATCATCTTTCATCATTCTCCAAACTGTTCTCAAACCGTCGGCTCATGCCAGGAGGGAGAACTTCGCCTCTCCATATCTAGGTCGTTCATCGGTGATTTTAAGCCCCTTGCGAAACACTGCAATCACTATTGCGTTTGCGAAGAGGCAAACTTCAGGAAATTTGCAGATGACAGCGAAGGGCTGCCGCATTCGTGCGCCGTCGCACCGGCCCGCCCCTCCGGCACACCTGAAAAATACACGCGAAAACGAAAAAGGGGCCGACTGAGCGGCCCCATCGTCATGCATTGCCACCAGGAGATTCGCATCAGTCCTTGTTGTCGAGCATTTCCCGCACAGCAACGGCGAGTTGCTTCAACGAGAAGGGCTTTGGCAGGAAGCCGAACTTGGCGTCGGCCGGCAGGTTCTTGGCAAAGGCATCTTCCGCGTAACCCGAAACGAAGATGAATTTCAGATCTGGGTGAGACTTGCGCAGCTCACGCAGCAGCGACGGGCCATCCATTTCCGGCATCACCACGTCGGAGACGACGATGTCCACCTTGCCGCCCAGCTCCTCCATCACATCAAGCGCTTCGGTGCCCGAACCGGCCTCATGGACAGTATAACCACGCGTTTCCAGCATGCGCTTTCCGCCGCGCCGCACCGCTTCCTCGTCTTCAACGAGAAGAACGACGGCAGACTTGCCAGTCAGATCAAGAGGCTCTTCCTTGGCCGCTTCCACCGCTGCAACAGGTGCGGCCACGGCTTCGGATGCCAGTGCGCCCGGCTGAACCGCTTCGACCACATGGCGCGGCAGCAGGATGCGGAACGCAGTTCCCTTGCCCACTTCCGATTCCGGATAGATGTAACCGCCGGACTGCTTGACGATGCCGTAGACCATCGAAAGGCCGAGGCCGGTGCCCTTGCCCACTTCCTTGGTCGTGAAGAACGGCTCGAAAATCTTGTCCATGATTTCGGGCGGAATGCCGGTACCATTATCGGCAACTTCAACCATGACCATGTCTTCTGCCGGAATATCCGGACGCGCGAGTGCGGCCGCTTCCTGCGCCTCGACGTTGCGGGTTCGAATGGTGATCTTGCCGCCATTCGGCATCGCGTCACGCGCGTTGACGCAGAGGTTGATAAGCACCTGCTCGAACTGCGACAGGTCGGTCTTCACCGGCCAGAGATCGCGGCCGTAATCGACTTCCAGCTTGACATTGGTACCCGAGATCAATCGATCGACCAGCATGCGCAGATCGCCGATCACATCGGTCAGATTGAGAACCGCCGGACGCATGGTCTGCTTGCGCGAGAAGGCCAGGAGCTGGCGCACCAGAACCGCGGCGCGGTTGGCGTTGCGCTTGATTTCCATCAGGTCGGCAAAGCTCGGATCGGCCGGACGCGCCTGCAGCAGCAGGTGGTCTGACGACAGCAGGATCGCCGTCAGAACGTTGTTGAAGTCGTGCGCAATACCGCCCGCCAGCGTACCGACCGCATTCATTTTCTGCGTCTGTGCCATCTGTGTCTCAAGCGCCTTCTGCTCGGTCACTTCGATGGCGTAGACGATAGCGATTTCTTCCGGCGCTTCATCGTCCTGGTCGATCACCGCATTGACGTAGAAACGGAAATGGCGGCCCTCGTCAGTCGGATGGCGGGAATCGAACGGCGCGATATCGCCCTGGCGATCCCTCGCCTCGGCCAGCGCATCCTTGAGGCGTGTCTTCTCGGTATCATTGATGACCGTTTCGAACGCGATGCCGCGATCGATGTCGTCACGGCCGACAACGCCCGAGAACATCTTGAGGAACGGCGCATTGATCCGAAGAATGCGGCCTTCACCGTCCAGCGAGGCAATCGCCATCGGCGTGTTGTTGAAGAAACGCGTGAAGCGCATCGCCGAAGACGATTCGGCGTCTTCATGCCCCTTCGGACGCATCAGAACGATGGTTCGGCTTTCACCCGGCGCACCATCCTGAGCTGTCACCTGATGCACGAGACGGGCGGGCATGCTCTGGCCGTTGACGCGGCGCATGTCGAGATCGAGGATTTCAGTGCGCTTGGCGTTGTTCTGTGGCTGGACCGATTCGATCAAAGCCATGCCTTCGCCCGCGACGATATCCGAAACGGTCATGGACCCCGGTGAGAACTGCGCAAGATCGATGCCCAGCCATTCCGACAGCGTGGCATTCAGATAGACGATTTCGCCCTTGCGGCCGGCAGAGAAGAAACCGGCCGGCGCATGGTCGAGATAATCGATGGCGTTCTGCAGTTCACGGAAGAACCGTTCCTGGTCTTCGCGCTCGGGGGTGATATCGGCGATCTGGAAGACATGCAGGTCTTCGTCACCGGCATCCTTGAGCACGCGGCCCTTCAGGCGATACCAGTGCGGTCCGCCATTGGTGGCGTTTTCGCTCAACGGCTTCAGAAGCCGGAACTCCTCGTAACCGTCGCGGCCTTCCCGCAGAAGATTGATCAGGCGATAAAGCGCCTCGGTCGATTCCCGGCTGCGCGACAGCAGGGTTTCCAGGCTCTGAATGTCGCTCGCCTTGGTCGTGCCGGTCATGCGGCAATAGGTGGCGTTGGCATAGACCATCCGGCCCTTGGCATCAGTAATCAGCGTTCCATCCGGATGAGCGGAGAGGAAACGGCGGGCCAGACCATCGGAGCGCGACTGCGGCATGACCTCGATAAAGCCGATGATCGACGAGACGAGGAAGAATATCCCCATCATGGCCAGCACGCCGAGAATGCCGAGCACGATCTCGTTTTCCAGCGAATCCTTGAAATAGACGAAGGCTGCGGCAGCGGCGACCAGCACAAGCGCCAGCAACAGGATTCGCAGAACCGTGCCGGACCGGGCACGCCTGTCCACCAAAGGAAGGTCGTTGTCGCTTGGCTGGCGCACCCGTGTCATTTTTGGCCTCGCAATCGTGCAGGTCGTCGTCATCAGAAAGGCCCGGTTCCTTTACGGAATCGGGCAGAAAGACTGTCTTGTAGCAACTCGCTCAAACATCAAAAAGCTCTGCCGCGACACAAAGACTTAAAAACGCACAGCCAAAACGCCTCGGAGCAAAGAATTTCGCGATTTTTACCGGATGGAACCGGATAAAGCTTCAAGGCTTTTTGCAAATGTGGGGACATGGGCGGATAAAACTTGTAACGAACCCAAAAAAATCGTCTTTTCCTGCTAACGCACGGTAAAACAAAGAAACACGGCATTTTTTGCCCGAGAAAATCTAAAGGGAAGATCTCCATGATGGACGATTTTATCGGCACCTATGGAAACAATCTGATCGTCGCCGTCGTCGGCGTCGGTGTTGCATTGCTTCTTCTGGCAATCGCGCTGTGGATCATTCGTAGACGCAGCGGTTCGGCGCCGTTCATTCGCGGCGGTCGAAACCGCCAGCCGCGCCTGCAGGTGCTTGATGCGACGGCGGTCGATGCGCGTCGCAGGCTGGTGCTGGTGCGCCGTGACAATGTCGAGCATCTGGTCATGATTGGTGGACCGACGGACATCGTCATCGAAAGCGGTATCGGAGCGATCCCGATCGTCAAGGAAGTGAGCGAGCCCGAAGAACTGCCGCTGAAGTCGCTGCCTCGCCAGGAAAACGAGACGAAAGCGCAGGAGAATGCGATCCAGCAGGAACGCCGCGAAGCCCTGCCGCAGCAGTCTCCGGCACCCTCCATTGCTGCTGCACCGATTCTCCAGACCGAAGAACCGGCCAAACGCCCATTGAGGGCAGAGCCTGCAGCACCCGTGGCCCGCGCGCCCGCAGCGGCAACGCCGCAGCCGCCACGCCCGGCGCCTGTTCCGCGCGATGTACCGCCTGCTCCGCGTCCCGCGCCACCGGTTGTCGCGCGCGACATTCCGCGCCCTGCTCCGCAGCAAACCCCGCAACCGGCTCCTGCCGCACCCCCCGCGGCTGCGCCAGCACCCGTTTCGTCTCCGGTCGCATCGGCACCGGTAACGGCCGCTGCCCGGCCTGCACCGGACGTGGCGACACCTGTTCGCCCGCCCGTCGCCGTTCAGGCCGCCGCCGCCCTGCCGCTCGCAGCCGCAGTGATCGATACGCCTGCGCAGAGCGCGGAGCCGAAGCAGGTGGATGCACCTGTCGTTTCGATCGCGCCGCAGCCAGTGGTCACGGTCGAGACGGAAGCGCCACACCCAGCCGCACTGTTTACAGCGCGTGAAGCGGTTATCGACCAGTCCAGCGCCGCCGATTTTCTCGATGCGGCGCGCGAGCGCGTGCTTCCGACACTGACGCAGCCGGCCCCCTCGATGGACAGGCAGGACGCCGTCGTCGTTGCCTCCGACGCCGAGCCGAAGTTTTCCGACGATCTGGCCAGCGACTTCGAGAGCTTTCTCGAGGCGGAAATTGCCAAGGGCCAGGATGCGGCAGCAACCGCGTCCAATGACGCCACCCCAGCACCGAAAGCACCTGTAAAAGCCGAGATCGTCGAACCGCCGATGACGGGTGCCACGCCTGACAAGGACATGCAGAAGGAAATGGCGCGTATCTTCGGTGAGCTTTCCGTCACCCGTGATCGCTGAGGCATGCCGAAACGCATTGCTGCCTGCAGCATGAAGGAAACAAAAAGGGCGCGGACAGAAATCCGCGCCCTTCTTTTCTGTGATGTCTGGTTTGCCTTAGCCGGAGGCCCGCGACTTACTCGTCGCGGTAGACCTTCTCACGACGCTCGTGACGCTCCTGCGCCTCGATCGACAGAGTTGCGATCGGTCGCGCATCCAGACGTTTCAGTCCGATAGGCTCGCCGGTTTCTTCGCAATATCCGTAAGTGCCGTCGTCAATGCGCTGGAGCGCGGCATCGATCTTGGAAATCAGCTTGCGCTGACGGTCACGGGCACGAAGTTCGATTGCCCGGTCTGTTTCGGAAGACGCCCTGTCCGCAAGATCCGGATGATTGGCGCTTTCCTCCGCGAGATGGCCTAGCGTCTCGCGCGCTTCTCTCAGGATGTCGTTCTTCCATGCAATCAGCTTCGCTCGAAAGTACGCCCGCTGATTGACGTTCATGAACTCATCGGATTCCGAGAGTACATAGCTGCTAAGATCGATCTTCTCACTCAACGCGATTCTCCTCGAAGAACATCTCAATGTGGCGGTGTATACTCCAATGATATAGATCGATTCAAGTCTACAGATCAGTTTTCAGGCATTTTTAAAACTGACACAAAAATCATCTAAATGACTAATTTTTATCCTTTATTGCGTTTCGCCCAGATCTCTTCTTCACGCACATTTACGCGACTTGCTGAAAGGTGAAGGGACTTGCGGGCTGACAACTCTATCTTGTAGCATGGCAGTTGCTCCTTTCTGGTTTCGAATGCTGGTCCATGCTTCAGATCGATTCTCCGCCGTACCGCATCTATCTTCTGCGCCACGCAAAGGCCGCCTGGGCGGCTCCGGGCGAACGCGACTTCGACCGCAGATTGAATGAATCCGGTTTTGCCGAAGCGGAAATCGTCGCCGATATTGCCGCCGACAAGGGCTATGATCCGGACATCCTGCTGTCTTCCACGGCAGAGCGTTGCCGGCAGACGACAGAGGCCTGGCAAAGAGCTTTCAACGAAGAGATCAGCATCTCTTTTGTCGACGAGATGTATGAGGCGCAGGTCGATACTACCTCGCTCTGATCGCCGCGCAGAAAGAGGCGAAATCGGTGATGCTGGTCGGCCATAATCCAACGATGGAAGCCACGCTTGAAGCGCTGATCGGCGAGGATCTTCTGCATGCCGCGCTGCCTTCCGGCTTTCCGACAGCCGGTCTTGCGGTCCTGGATTTCATTGAGGACGCCTATAACGGAAAAGGCCGCTGGCGGCTTGTCGACTTCGTTTCGCCAGGAAAATAATGGCGGCACCTTTACGGCGAGCCAAGCGGCCGGGGCATGGAAATGACGTGAAAATCCGTTATTCCGCTTCTTTTTTGGGCACGAAAATTTCCTATATTGTTGGCGTAACTATCGAAACCAGACGGGAAACCGCCATTGCCGCCTTCATTTACGTCCCTGACTGACAGCGCGCTCGTCGCTTTGGACAATCTGGCCGACCGTGCAAGCACCCTCACCCACCCGACCCTGAGGCTTGGCGTGACCGGTCTTTCAAGAGCCGGCAAGACGGTGTTCATCTCTTCGCTGGTCCATAACCTGCTGAATGGCGGCCGCCTGCCGCTGTTCGAAGCGATGCGGTCCGGCCGTGTTTCCAATGCGCGGCTGGAGCCGCAGCCCGACGACGCCATTCCGCGCTTTCAGTATGAAGATCACATTCAGGCGCTGGTGCGCGACCGGTTGTGGCCCGACTCGACCCGCGCGATCTCCGAACTGCGCATTACGCTCGATTACCAGAGCGCAAGCGGCTGGGGCCGCTGGTTTTCTCCGGGCAAACTTTCCATCGACATCGTCGATTATCCCGGTGAATGGCTGCTGGACCTGCCGTTGCTTTCGCAGGACTACAAGAGTTTCAGCGACAGCACAGTGGCGCTGGCCAAGACGGGGGTGCGTGCCGAACTGGCGCGTGAATGGCTGGCGATCGCCTCTTCGCTCGATCTCAACGCACCGGCAGACGAAATGACGGCGCGGCGACTTGCCGAAAGCTTTTCCGCCTATCTCAAGGCCTGCAAATCCGACGAACGCTCGCTTTCCACCCTGCCACCCGGCCGCTTCCTGATGCCCGGCGATCTGGAGGGATCACCGGCGCTGACCTTTGCGCCGCTGCCGGGCCTGACAGATGAAAAGGCTGCGAAGGGTTCGCTGCGCGCCATGATGGAACGGCGTTACGACGCCTATAAATCGATTGTCGTCAAACCATTCTTCCGCGAGCACTTTGCCCGCCTCGACCGGCAGATCGTGCTGATCGACACGCTGCAGGCCGTCAATCGCGGTCCCGAGGCGGTGCAGGATCTGGAACGGGCGCTCGGCGACGTGCTGGCCTGCTTCCGGCCGGGCACCAACAGCCTGTTGTCGTCCCTGCTGGGCCGACGCATCGACAAGGTGCTGATTGCCGCCACCAAGGCCGACCATCTGCACCACGAAAGCCACGACCGGCTGGAGCGACTGACGCGCCGCCTTGTCGACCGTGCGATCACCACCATCGGCATGAGCGGCGCCGGCATCGAGGTGATGGCGCTTGCCTCGGTGCGCGCCACCAAGGAAGCGAGTATTCGCCAGGATGGCCATAATCTGCCCGTGATCGTCGGCACGCCAATTGCCGGAGAAACGATCAACGGCGAAACCTTCGACGGCAATCGCAAGACGGCTATTTTCCCCGGCGACCTGCCCGATGATCCCGAACCGCTGTTTCGCAGCATCGATGTGGACGGTGACAAGGCAACGCTGCCGGATGTCAACGTGGTGCGGTTTCGCCCACCCGCAGTCGACGAACCCGGTAGCGGCGGCATCCGGCTTTCCGTACCGCATATCCGGCTCGACCGCGCCATGCAGTTCCTTTTCGGAGACAAGCTCGCATGAAGCTTCCTACCCCCAGCGATCAAAAGACACGTCGCCCCGCGGCCTTCACGCTTGAACCTGAAAGCACGGAAAAGCCAACCGCCACGCAGAAGCGCGCACCGCAGAGCTTTGCCAGCGAAGTGACGATGACGCCGGACGAAGACGACCCGTTCGTGATCCCGGATGACGTCGATGCCACCGTCTTGCCCGTCGCCACACCGAAAAAGACGCGCTTTTCCTTCGGAAAACTCGCGCTCGGCGCGCTCGGCGTGCTGTTCTCGCTCGCCTTCGGTCTTTGGGCGGACCAGCTTGTCCGCGACCTCTTCACCCGCTCCGACTGGCTGGGTTACACGGCAAGCGCCGCGCTGATCCTAGCCGTTTTTGCCGTTCTGGTTCTCGTCGGGAGGGAGGTCTTCGGCATCATGCGGCTGAATGCCGTGCAGGCGCTGAAGGCCGATGCCGAAGCGGCGAGCCTGGAGCGCAGCCCAACTGCGGCCCGTGCCATTGTCGCGCGGCTCAATGCCGTGCTGTCGCATCGCGCCGAAACGGCCAAGGGACGTGCAGCGCTGAAGGAAACCGACAATGACGTGATCGACGGCCCGCATCTGATCGATCTTGCCGAGCGCGAGCTGCTCATTCCGCTCGACCGGCAGGCGCGTGCGTTGATCCTCAATGCATCGAAACGTGTCTCGGTGGTAACGGCCGTCAGCCCGCGCGCCATCGTCGACCTGTCCTATGTGCTGTTCGAGGTGACGCGTCTGGTGCGCGCCATGGCCGAACTTTACGGCGGCCGTCCCGGCACGCTTGGCATGTTGCGGCTGTTGCGCGACGTTGTCGCCCATCTTGCCGTAACGGGCTCGATTGCCGTTGGTGACGGGCTTGCCCAGCAGGTGCTGGGCCACGGGCTTGCCTCCAAGCTTTCGGCCCGTCTTGGCGAAGGTGTGATCAACGGCCTGATGACGGCACGAATCGGCATTGCCGCGATGGATCTTTGCCGCCCCCTGCCGTTCAGGGCCGTCAAACGTCCTGGCATCGGTGATTTCGTGTCCGATCTGACCCCTGACCTAACTGGCGGAAAAACCCGCGAAAACGCCTGATTTCAGGGGCATCCACCGGTTCAAAAGGTTACGGAGTTTGCGCTGTTTCGAGGCCAAATAAACCGTTCATTAACCATTCCGCCAGTAGATTGCCCCTTATCGAACAAGGCTTCTTCGCCGGGGAAAGTATCATGTATTCGCGCTTCTTTTCGCTTTTGGGCGGACTTGCCGCCGCTATGTCCTTCAGCGGTGGCCTGGGAATTTCCGACGTTCAGGCTGCCTCGCGCGACCGTGACGACGTGTTCTTCCGTTCCGTTGCCGGAAGCTGGAAGGGACCGGGCGAAATCGTCGCCGGCAAGTACAAGGGCACGAAATTCACCTGCGATCTGACCGGCGAACCGCTGGAAGACAAGCAGACCGGCATCAAGCTTGGCGGCACCTGCCGCGTGGGCGTGTTCAGCCAGCCGATGTCCGCCGTTATCGCCCAGAAGGGTGGCAGCTACGAGGGCAAGTTCCTTGATGGCGCCGAAGGCAAAGGCCTGGACATCATTTCGGGACAGGTCAGCGGCGACAAGGTGGTTGTCGGCATCAACCGCGCAAAGCTCAATGGCGCCATGGTTGCCCGCGTTTCCAGCGATAACTCCATGAACATCACGATTTCGGTCAAGGTCGCCGACCAGATGGTTCCGGTTATCGGCCTGACGCTGGCACGCGATGTCGATCAGATGGCTGTCGGCTCGATCAAGCCGTAAGCGAAAACCAGGCTTTATCCGATTTTCAAAGCGGGAGTGTCCACCACTCCCGCTTTTCGTTTGCCTTGACGATACCGGCCGTATCGACAGCCTCCAGCCAGTCGCTGACCGTGCGGCCCTTGACCAGCAGGTCGGGGGCGATATCGGTAAGCGGCATCAGAACGAAGGCGCGCTCGGTCATGCGCGGATGCGGCACCTCGATGGTTTCCGCAACGTAAGGTGCGTTACCATAGGTCAGCACGTCGATATCGATGGTGCGCGGACCCCAGCGTTCGATCCTGACCCGCTTCATGCTTTTTTCGATGTCGAGGCAGGTCTGCAGCAGCGCCTCCGGCGACAAGGACGTCTCGATCCTGGCGCAGCAATTGAAAAAATCAGCCTGATCGGTCTTGCCCCATGGTGGCGTGCGATAGAGCGCAGAAACCGCCAGCAACCGGCAATCGCCGCGCGCATCGAGATCGTGCAGCGCCTGCGCCATTGCAGCCTTGGGATCACCGATATTGCCGCCAAGCCCAAGCGTGGCGACTGTCATCTGCCTTGCCTCAGGCATGATGCTCGACACTCACTTGCGCGTAGTCGAGAATTCCCGGAACCGGCGCCGACGGCTTGCGCACCGTGATGCGTACCCAGACGATCTGCGGATAACGTTCGCGCAGCGCCTTGGCGATATCGTTTGCTAGTGCCTCGATCAGATAACGGCGCTGTCCGACGACGCTTTTTTCGATGACCGAGAAAGCAACGCCGTAATCGACAGTGTTTTCAATCGAGTCGGTTTCCAGTGCGTCACCGGCCTCGACCTCCATCTCGGCATCGACGAAGAAGCGCTGACCCAGCACCTCCTCCTGCTCCAGCAGACCATGACGGGCAAAGAACGAACAGTTTTTCAGTACGATGGTGTAGCGGCTCATGTGTCAGCCTTCCCTTCAAGCCTTCGATACGCGGGCGAACACCGCATCGGCAATCGCCAGCGTGTCGCGTGTCATGGCAACATTGTGGACGCGGAAGACAGAAGCTCCCGCCATTC
The DNA here is from genome assembly GCA_025559845.1 of Agrobacterium tumefaciens. Taxonomy (NCBI): domain Bacteria; kingdom Pseudomonadati; phylum Pseudomonadota; class Alphaproteobacteria; order Hyphomicrobiales; family Rhizobiaceae; genus Agrobacterium; species Agrobacterium tumefaciens. The sequence goes on along the minus strand of CP048469.1, from coordinate 1,084,825 downwards.
TGAGGATCGCCGTTGTCGCCGCCGTACCAATATCGCGATCGGTGGCAACATCCCTGCCCGTCAACGACCCGACGAAACGCTTGCGCGACGTTCCGGCCAGGATCGGCAGGCCGAAAGGATCGAGTTCACCAAACCGCGCCATCAGTTCCACGTTTTCATCCGTGTCCTTGGCAAAGCCGAAACCGGGATCGAGAACGATGGCGCCGCGAGCGACACCCGCCTTTGAGGCGATCTCAAGCGAAGTACCGAGAAACGCAAACTGATCCTCGATGACGTCATCGAGCTTTTGCCGTTCGCGACCGGTGTGCATGATGCAAACACCTGCGCCAGTCGCGGCCACAACAGCGGCCATGTCAGCGTCCTTCTGCAGACCGAAAACATCGTTGACGATGTGGGCGCCTGCCTCGATGGCCCGTTTTGCCGTTGAGGCGCGGTATGTATCGACCGAGATCAGAACGTCGCTTTCGCGCGCCAGTTTTTCGATCACCGGCAATATCCGGTCCTGCTCTTCGCTTTCCGTGACATCAGCTGCACCGGGACGTGTCGATTCTCCGCCGATATCGATGATATCAGCGCCTTCTTCCACACATTTGATGGCGTGAGAAAACGCCTGATCGGCGGCAAGATAGCGGCCGCCATCGGAAAACGAGTCGGGTGTGGCGTTGACGATGGCCATAATACGGCCACGTCCATCAAGTTTCAGGGAGCGGCCATGGGCCGCTTGCCACACATTGCTGCTGGCTGTTATCACGTAACACGAGCCTTTCAGGAATAACGGAGTGTTATGCAAAGTCTTATAAGTTCCGCTCCGCCTATGCAGCAAACGATTTTCGAATTCAACCGGAAGGCCGGGTAATGACCAGACCAACACGCGCCCTTTGCGCCATTCTTGCCGGCGCATTGGCCGTTTCTTTGCCGACAGCGGCATTTCCGGAAACGGTTCTGCGCAAAAGCTATTCCTATTTCTCGATTGGCGGCAAAACGGCTGGTGATCTGGACAAGGAGCTTTCAGCGCGTGGCCCACTGACGAAAGCGACAGGCGCGCGTCATCCGGGTGCGACGGAGATCAAGTTCGGCGGCGACGTGACCTATGTCGAACGAAACGGACTTTGCAGCGTCGGTACGGCCAAGGTGTTGCTGAACACGCGCATCCTGCTGCCGCAATGGAAGAACCGCCGCCGTACAACGGCAGAGCTTGCCTTCATCTGGGATACGCTGCTTGCCGACATCAAACGGCACGAGGAACGGCACGCGGAAATCGCTCGAACCTATGCCCGTTCGCTCGAACGCCAGTTGAAGGCGATGCGGCCGCAGTCATCCTGCGACAAGCTGCAGGAAATGGCCGGAAAGATCACCCAGACCGTCATGGAAGAGCATGACAAGGACCAGTACCGGTTCGATGTGGTGGAATCGAAGAACTTCGATGCGCGCATGACGCGGCTATTGAAGCATCGCCTGGAGCAAGGCCAGAACCGCCGGTAACGGAAGCCGGCGAACAACACGCCATCAACTCATAAAAATCAGAGACTTAACATCGCATTCTGGCGCCTGCGCCATAGGCGGCGTTACGTTACGTCATGCCCGATTTTACCGGTAACTTCTCACCGTGGCGCGCGCAAATAGACTCATTGTAGCCTGCTTCCGGAATACGAAATTCAGGAAGAAGCCGAGTAAAACCATCGGCATAAGACATCCGACAGCAGTTCTCCCGGTGCGCGCTTGAGGGCTCGCAGGTGTTTCCTCCCTCGCCTGCATGCTGCGTACCCACCTTGCCCCGCTCTCCTCCCAAATCAGGCGAGCGGGGTTCTTTGTGCGCAAAGCGGAATAATCAGATATCAGCCCTGGCGCTCAGGCACATGAACGACGAGACCATCGAGCTCGTCGTTCATCTTGATCTGACAGGAAAGGCGCGACGTCGGACGCACATCGAACGCGAAGTCGAGCATGTCCTCTTCCATCGGCTCCGGGCCGCCGACGCGTTCGGTCCACGCATCATCGACATAGACATGACAGGTCGCACAGGCACAGGCACCGCCACATTCGGCATCGATACCGGGAATGGAGTTGCGCACGGCATTCTCCATGACGGTGGAACCGTTGCTTACATCAAGTTCATGGGACGTGCCGTCGAAGGCGACGATGGTCAGTTTGGTCATGTCGGAGATCCAGGTCGTGTTCTGTGACTGAGGTGTGTTCTAAGAATTGTTCTAAACACATAGAAAGGCCGGCTCCGCTTGGCAACCCGCAGAAGCGGCACCAAGCCCGGCCGGCCTGACAAAATCGACCAATCCCGGCTTAGCGGCAGAGCTTGAGAACGAAATTCTCTGCTTCGACGATGGCTGCCACGAGCTTTGCCATGGCGGCGCCATCACCTGCATTGTCTTCGAGCTTGGCAGCGGCGGCGGAAACGGCGAATGCGCCAACCGCATCGGCGGCACCCTTCAACCGGTGTGCGATGGCCTTGACGGCGGTCGCATCAGCGCCATTCAGCTCGTGCAATGCCGAGCGGGCGCTGCGGCTGAAAAGCTGCAGGACTTCAATTTCCAGTTCCTTGTCACCCATCGTCTGACGGGCAAGATGAACAAAATCGATCGGCTTTGTGCTGGCGGAAGCCGCGCCACCGGAATTATCCGGAGCTTCGAAAGCAATACTGACCGCTGCCATGTCTCAATTCCTTGTTTCTGTCTCGCCGTTTCTTGTTTTGCGTCACATCTGTGCCGGATTTACGCATGTATGGCGGTGCTATCGGCTTAAATTACGGCGCGGCATTGGTGAAAATCTTTCGCTATGGTTAATTTATGCTAAACTTATATGAAACAAGGCATTCGGCGCGGGACCGAGGTTTAAATACTGTTAAAAAGCCGACACTTCGCCCTCTCTGCAAATCCGCATTAATTGTTTCGAAGACGCAAATGTGTCACTACGGTACTGCCGTTCCGACCAGGCTTTCGCTCAAGCTTTGTTATTACGGCACAGTGATGTAATTTCGCCCGAAAGCTGGGTCACCAGCATCCGGAAATGTGTAATGAGCGGAATCGATTCCCTTTCTCAAGGGCTTTTCCGTTGGCAGATGGCGGCAATTCGTTTGCGGGCGGCAAACGGGTTCTACGGCATGAAGCCGGGCGTATGTGTAACGAGGCGTAACCGCATGGCGAACAACAAGATTAGCGACTCCGTCGACGAGACTGCATTTCAGGCGTTGGAAGACGCCCTGCAACTCGGCGCCTTTGAAGACACGCCGGAGCAGCGAAAATCTACAACGCCGAAGCAGCCGGAGGCCAGATTGAAGGAAGCCAGCAGACAGCAGCGTTCCGCACCCGAACCGGCGCGCGCTGCGGCCGAACAGGCGCCAAAATCCCCCAATCTGGAAGCGGCCAATGACGGCTCCAAACGCAGCCCGGCGATGATTTTGAAATCGCTGGAAGGCGGCTCGATTGGTGGTGCGCTGCGCAACGCGGCGATCATGTCCATCATCTGGGCGATCGGCGGCCTCGGCATTGCGCATCTGTTCTACGGCAACGCGCTTTGGAACATCGCATCGATTGCCGATCTCGCTGCTATCCCCGGCCTGATGGCGATCATTGTCGGCATCATCGTTCCGGTCATGCTGTTCTTCGCCTTCGCCATCATGATGGCGCGCGCCCGTGACCTTCGCAATGCCGCACGCTCCATGGCGGAAGTCGCCCTGCGTCTGGCAGAGCCAGAAACCGTTGCCTCCGACCGCATCATGTCGGTCGGTCAGGCGGTTCGCCGCGAAGTTTCGGCCATGAATGATGGCATCGAGCGCACCATTGCCCGTGCCACCGAACTCGAAACCCTCGTCCACTCCGAAGTCAACGCACTTGAGCGCAGCTACGCCGACAACGAATTGCGCGTTCGCAGCCTCGTGCAGGAACTGACGGCGGAACGTGACGCCATCGTCAATCACGCCGAACGCATCCGCTCGTCCATCGTTGGCGCGCAGGAGCAGATCAAGGAAGAACTTTCGATCGTCGGCGAAGAGCTGTCGATGCGCCTTGCCACCACCGGCGAGGCTTTCGCTTCGATGATCGACACGCGCTCGGCGGCACTCCTCGAAAAATCGCGCGCTTCGACCGAAGCCATGGGCAGCCTGATTGCCGCCAAGACGGAAAACCTGCTGCAGGCTCTGAACACCTCCGGCTCGGCGCTCTCCAACGAATTCGACATGCGCCTGCACAATCTTTCCTCGACGCTCGACGAGCGCGGTGAAATGTTGCTGGAGCGCTTCGCAATCCACGCTTCCACCCTCGATAGCGGTGCCGAAAGCCTGAACAGCGCGCTTGAAGAGCGCACCCGTCAGCTCAACGACACCCTGTCAACGCGCACGCTGGAACTGAACCGCAATATCGACCGCGGCCAACAGATCATTGGCGGCTCGCTCGACACCGTTCTCGACAAGCTCAGCGCGACGCTGGAAGAAAAGGGCCTGTCCTTCCGTCAGAACCTGCAGAGCACGGCCGACGACGCGATCATGGATCTCGATCTGCGTTCGGGTCTGTTTGAAGAACGTCTGCAGGCGACCGTCGGCCTGGTCAACTCCGCCTTCGACGAGCGTGTTGCCGAATTTGCAAGCGCCTTCGACCAGCGTGCCGGCAGCCTCGACAGCAAGCTGATGGAGAGCCTGGCTCGCATCAACGAAACCGTTGCAGGCGGCTCGGAAGCCTTCGACACCATGCTGAACGGCAGCATCGAGCGCCTTGGCTCGACAATGACCGATCAGTCGCTGGCACTGGCGACGGCACTCGGAACCGGCCAGGAAATGCTCGAAAGCGCGCTTGACGATCGCACCCGCGCCTTCAGTGATGCTCTTGGCCGTCGCACCGCCGAAATCACCGGCGCATTTGCCGATACGCATGAAAAGATCGACAGCGTGCTTGCAGAGCGCAGCAATGCCCTGTTTGGCGCGCTTTCTGCCAGCCAGAACCGTTTCGATGAGGCGCTTGCCAGCCGTTCGCAGGCCATCACCAGCTCCGTTTCCGGTACGGCCGAACATCTGGCCGCGCTGCTCGACGAAAGAGCTGCAGCCATCAACAACGTGGTTGCCGACGTTGAACGTCGCCTAACCGAAACGCTCGAAACCCGCGCAGCCGCCATCACCGGCGCTGTTACCGGCATCGAAGACCGCATCGCCGACACGCTGGAAAGCCGCACGGCAGCCCTCAACGAAGTTGTTTCGGGTGCGGAAAACCGTATCGCCGATACGCTCGACGGCCGCACCGCGGCACTCTCCAGCGCGATCTCCGGCGTCGAAGAGCGCATTGCAGACACGATGGACAGCCGTACGCTGTCGCTCGACATGACCTTTGCGAATGTCGAAGAACGTCTGTCGGAAACCCTCGATAACCGCACCTCTGCGCTGGCGGGTATCGTTGAAGGCGCCGAAGGCAAGATTGCCGACGCGCTCGATAGCCGCACGGCAGCCCTCACCTCGGTTGTCTCGGGCGCTGAAGAACGCATCGCCGATGTGCTCGACAGCCGCACCATGGCCATCGACATGGCTTTCTCGGGCGCCGAAGAAAAGATTACCGAAGCACTCGACAGCCGCACGGCAGCCCTTACCTCGGTCGTCTCGGGCGCTGAAGAACGCATCGCCGATGTGCTCGACAGCCGTTCCATGGCCATCGACATGGCTTTCTCGGGTGCCGAAGAGAAGATTACCGAAGCACTCGACAGCCGCACGGCATCGCTGCAGACCATCGTTTCGGGCGCGGAAGAGCGTATCACCGATGTGCTCGACAGCCGTTCCATGGCCCTCGACATGGCCTTCTCCGGTGCTGAGGAAAAGATCACCGAGGCACTCGACAGCCGCACGGCATCGCTCCGGAACATCGTATCGGGTGCGGAAGAGCGCATCACCGATGTGCTCGACAGCCGCGCAATGGCGCTCGACATGACCTTCTCGGGTGTCGAAGACAAGATCGCCAATGTCATTGAAGGCCGTACCGCTGCTCTCAACGACGTCGTCTCCGGTGTCGAAGACCGTATCGCATCGGCACTCGACAGCCGCACCGCAGCCCTCAGCGGCGTCGTCTCGAATGCCGAAGAGCGCATCGCCGGAACTCTCGACAGCCGCACCATGGCCCTCGACATGACCTTCTCGGGCGTCGAGGAAAAAATTGCCGACGTCATCGAAGGTCGCACCGCTGCCCTTAACAACGTCGTTTCCGGCGTTGAAGATCGGATCGCATCGGCACTCGACAGCCGCACCGCAGCACTCAGCGGTATCGTTTCGAATGCCGAAGAGCGCATCGCCGATGTGCTCGACAGCCGTTCCATGGCGCTCGACATGACATTCTCCGGCGTCGAGGAAAAGATTGCCGACGTCATCGAAGGCCGTACCGCCGCCCTCAACAACGTCGTCTCCGGTGTCGAAGACCGTATTGCCTCGGCACTCGACAGCCGCACCGCAGCACTCAGCGGCATCGTCTCGAATGCCGAAGAGCGCATCGCAGACGTGCTGGACAGCCGCTCCATGGCGCTCGACATGGCAATTTCGGGTGCGGAAGAGCGCATCGCCGAAACTCTCGATGCCAAGTCCGCTTCGCTTTCGCTGGCGGCTTCCGGTGTAGGCCAGCGTCTGGAGGCAACCGCCTTCACGCTTGAGAACGCCCTCGCCGGCGGTCACGAACGTCTTGAAACCATGCTGGGTTCGCAGGCCGAGCGCATTGCCGGCACGCTGGAACGCAACAGCGGCCTGATCGAAGACAGCGTTGCCGGTGCAGCCCACCGCATCGAAACCGCCGTTGAAGGTGGCAGCAGCCGCTTCTCGCAGACCGTTGAAGAAGGCGTTTCGCGCCTGGAGACGAGCCTGTCGCAGTCGCAGGCCGATATCGCCACCACCCTCGACCAGCGCCATGCCGATATTGCCGCGACGCTGAATTCCGCGTCGACGCAGATGAGCGACCTGCTCTCCGAACAGGCCATGATGATCGGCACGACGGTCGCTTCCAGCGCCAGCATGCTCGAACTCTCGCTCGAAACGCAGCAGGACAATCTGCAGAAAGCCATCGACGGAAGCGCTGCAAGCCTCGAAGAGCGCCTTCGCAACGGTGCTGGCGCCATTGCAGGCAAGATCAGCGACGCCGCGCGTGAAATCGGCGGTGCGACCGACCAGCTTTCCACCCGCATCGAAACCTCGCTCGGCAACATCACCAACCGTCTGGACGAGACCGGCACGCGCATCGAGGTCAGCCTCGACACGCTGCAGGAGCGCGTTCATGGCGACCTCGGCAATGTCAACACTGCCATCGACGATGCGAGCCGTCGTTTCGCCGAAACGCTTGATGACAAGACCGCAGCCTTTGCCCGCAGCAGCGAAGACGCGGCACAGCGCATCACCGGCCTGCTCGACGAGCAGTCGGCACGCGTTGCCGATACCTTCGAAAGCCGCACCAGCCGTCTGGCGGAAACCTTCGACAGCGGTTCGGCCAAGATCGATGAACGCCTTGGTACCATGGACCGGGCGCTGACGATCGGTCTCGAAAACGTCAACCGTACCATCGAAGGCAAGGCTACCGATCTGGCGCTCAGCCTGCGCGGCGCTGTTATCTCTGCCACCGAAAGCATTGGCGAAGAAGCCACACGCTCCACCGCACTGCTGGCCAAGACCGGTTCCGACTATGTCGAGCAGGTTCAGGCGCAGAACGAGGCCTTCACCAAGGCCATCGAAGAGCGCTCCGGCGAGATCGTCAACCGCATCTCGGATGCGCAGACCCGCCTTTCGGGCCAGGCTGCCGCCGTTGCCCAGACCTTCTCGGAAGCCGGCAACATCATTGTCAACAAGGTGGCCGAGGCGGAAGCTGTCGTACGCTCGCAGGTTGGCGTGATTTCCGAAACGCTCACCAATGTGGAATCGGCTCTCGATGCACGCGGCGAATCCATCCGCTCCGCACTCGACAACCGCACCCGCGAACTCAACTCGATGCTGGCCAGCCGGTCTGCCGAACTGTCGCGCCTCATTGAAGAAAAGGCCAAGCCGGTTGTGGACGAATACGCCACCATCGGTCGCGAAGCCGCCGAAAAGATCGTCTCCGCCGCACAGCAGAGCGCCGATCTTCTGACGCAGAGCAACAGCGGCATGGTCGGCATGGTCGAACAGGCCATCAGCGACTACGCCACTGCCGGTAACGAAGCAGCCAGCAAGCTCGTCGCAGCAACGCGTCAGAGCACCGACATGCTGTCCGAAACCCACACCGCCATGGCCGACGCCGTGGAACAGGGTATCGACAAGTATGGCCGTGTCGGCAGCGATGCCGCCAACAAGCTGGTTGCCGCCACCCGCCAGAGCACGGACATGCTGTCTCAGACGCACAACGGCATGGCGGAAATCGTCGAGCAGTCGGCAGCGAAGTTCAACTCCGCCGTCGAACGCGCCGCTCAGGAATTCAGCGCCGCAGATCAGGCTCTGAATTCGACCGCGACGCATTTCTCGGAAGCTGCTTCCCAGGCCGCCGATATGGTGTCCAGCTCCAGCCGTCTGCTGGAAGGAAAGATCGACCGTCTGTCGAACATTTCCGGTCAGACGCTGGCACAGGTCGCCGGTATCGTTGGACGTTTCGAAGAACACTCCAAGGTTCTGAGCCAGGCATCCGAACTGCTGAACGCGGCACAGTCGAGCCTCGTCGGTACGCTGGAAGAACGTCAGGATGCCCTGCGCAGCCTCTCGGTCGGCCTGCTCAAGCGCTCGGAAGAAATCGAAAACTCCATGCGCGGTGTTGTCAGCGTGGTGGAAGACACACTTACCGCCGCCGAAGAACGCTCGCAGAATGTTGCAGGCAACCTGCGTGACAATCTGCAGTCCTCGTTCTCCGATATCGGCCGCTCGCTGGACGAAACCGAACAGCGGGCCCGTTCGGCTGCACAGACCATGCGGGGCGCCCTGCTCTCCGCCGGTCAGGATGCCACCCGCTCGATCGAGAGCACGCTGGCCGATGCGCAGAAATACTCCGACGAGCTGGTCAACCGCCTGCGCGGTGGCGTGGAATCGTCGCTCTCGGAAGTCGACACCCTGCTAGGCAGCGCCTCCGAAAAGTCGAATGCCGCAGCCGCCAATATGCGTGATACGCTGCGTCAGGCCGTGGAAGAGGCCGTTGCCCGCTTCGCCGGTGCCACGGACGAAATCCGCCGCTCCAGCCACGATATTCGCCGCGAACTCGACTCGACCCGCGCCGAACTGAAGCGTGGTGCCTTCGATCTGCCCGAAGAGGCCAAGGAAAGCGCAGCCGCCATGCGTCGCGCCGTCTCCGAACAGATCAAGGCGCTGCAGGACATTTCGCAGCTCGTCGGTCGCTCGACGCAGCAGATGGAAGTGTCCGAACCTGTTGCCCGTGCGATTGCAGCAACGCAGCCTGTCGAACGTCGCGTTGAAGCGCGTCAGCAGCCAGCGGCCCCCGCTCCAGCACCGGCCCCGGTCGCTCCGGCACCTGCCCCGGTTCAGCAGCGTGTCGCACAGCAGCCAGCCGCAGCGGCGCCTGCCCTGCGTGGCAACCTGCCGATCGAAAACCGCCAGCCCGTTGCGCCTGCACCGGCAGGACGTCGTGAAGAAGGTGGTGGCTGGATCAGCGATCTGCTGCGTGGCGCATCGCGTGACGGTCAGGAAGCGCCTGCCGCAGCCGCACCGCGCGCTGCTGCAGAACAGCCGACCCGCGCTGCTGACACCCGCAACCCGCGTCATATGGTGGAATCGCTGAACTCTCTTTCCGTCGATATCGCCCGCGCCATCGATCACGATGCCTCGGTCGAACTGTGGCGCCGCTACCAGCGCGGTGAGCGCGACGTGTTCACGCGTCGTCTCTACACGCTGAAGGGCCAGCAGACGTTTGACGAGATCAAGCGCAAGTATGATCGCGAGCAGGAATTCCGCACCGCGGTTGACCGTTACATCGCCGATTTCGAGAAGCTGCTGGCCGACGTGGCCCGCACGGATCGCGACCGCACCGTAACGCAGTCCTACCTCACCTCGGATACCGGCAAGGTCTATACGATGCTTGCGCATGCGGCGGGTCGGTTCAACTGATCCGACGCTACGCTGGACAAATAAAAACCCCGGTCGAAAGACCGGGGTTTTCTTTTGGGGCTAGGAATGGATCTGGCAGGACGGCGTGTGCTGTCCGGCCCTTCTGCGTCAGAGTTCGAACACACCCGATGCCACGCGGACAGCATTGCCGCCGATGCGGGCGCGGGCAACTTCGCCGTCCTTGATGTCCATGCGCAGATGGATGTGCGACGGGCGGCCCATTTCCACACCCTGCTCTATCAGCAGCGGATACTGGCCGTCGGACAGGCCATCGAAATAATGAATGGCGCCGGACATTGCCGCCACGGCAGAGCCCGTTGCCGGGTCTTCAGGAATGCCCATTTCCGGCGAGAACATGCGGGCATGAAACTTTGCGGCGTGGTTGATGCCACCGCGACAATAAATGAACGCCGCAGCAAGGCGTCCTTCGACCAGCGGGGCTGTTCTGAGCCACAGGCTGGCGTCGAACTCCATTTCCTGTACGGCAGCCAGATTGTGCAGCGGCACCAGCAGGAAAGCCACACCAGCGGTCCAGACCGAGGGCACGTGGTTTTCGAAGCCGATATGACCTTCGCTGACGCCGAGCGCGTCGGCAAGCCTGGTGTTGTCGAGCGGCAGGTCGACGCGCGAAGATTTGCGCGGCAGGTCGAATTCGGCGAAACTTGCCGCACCCTCACGGATTTTCACCGCGCAGCGGACCGGTCCGACCTTTTCCTCCAGCACGCTGACCATGTCGAGATCACCGCCGGCCGCATGCTGGCGCTCGGCAATTGCCACCGCCGATCCGACTGTCGGATGCCCGGCAAAGGGCAACTCGCCAAACGGCGTGAAGATGCGCAGCGATGCGGCATGGGCCGGATTGGACGACGGATTGACGAATACCGTTTCGGACAGGTTCATTTCCCTGGCAATGGCCTGCATGGTCGCATCGTCGAGACTTTCGCCGCCATACATGACAGCCAGAGGATTTCCGGCCATCTTTGTTTCGGTAAAGACATCATAGATTGAGTAGTTCAGAACCACGCTTTGCCTCCTGCCAGACGTCAATTCATGTCGGCGCATGTTGGTGTCGAGCAACCTGCCCCAGACGAAAGCGCATCGCAACCCTCGGCGCGCAGGTAAAAACAACAAGCTGTGGACCGGATCTGGTGCAGAGACCCTCGCAGAACCGATCTCGGTCAAAATAGCTTGTCGCGACATAAGCTCTTCATGTACCAAGGAAAATATACCTGCGAAGGATCGGCGGATTTTCGTCGACGATTCGCCTGCAGACCGGAAGATTGCGAGTTGCCTCAACAAGTTACCCACATTTTCGCGTGTCATCTCTGTCCCGCGACATTGTCAAGGAAAGCGAATGTCGCGTCCTAGCTCTTCATTGTCCTTTGTCGCTGCGAAAACCGAGGACGCCGAGGCCGCGCTCGAGGAGCTGACGGCACTTTATGGCAATATGCCGTTTGAAGAGGCCGAAGTCGTCGTGGCTCTCGGCGGCGACGGCTTCATGCTGCAGGTGCTGAACGAAACCATGAACTCGGGAAAACGTGTCTATGGCATGAACCGTGGTTCTGTCGGCTTCCTGATGAACGACTACAAGATCGAGGGATTGCGCGAACGCATTGCCGTGGCAACCGGCAATGATTTTCATCCGCTGCGCATGACCACCACGGATTCCGACGGCGACGAGTTTACCGCGCTTGCGATGAACGAAGTGAGCCTTTTTCGCCAGTCCCACCAGGCCGCCAAGCTGCGCGTCGAGGTGGATGGCAAGGTGCGGCTGGAAGAGCTGATCTGCGACGGCATGATGGTGGCGACACCGGCCGGCTCCACCGCCTATAATTTTTCCGCGCATGGACCGATCCTGCCGCTGGAATCGCCGCTTCTGGCGCTCACGCCTGTCAGCGCTTTCCGCCCACGCCGCTGGCGCGGTGCGCTTTTACCGAATAAGGTGACGGTCGACATTCATGTTCTCGAACGCGACAAGCGCCCCGTCAATGCCGTTGCGGACCATACGGAAGTCAAATCCGTAACCCATGTCAGGATCGCCCAATCGCAGGACAGGACAGCACGGATTTTATCCGACCCGGATCGTTCATGGTCCGACCGCATTCTTGCCGAGCAATTCACCAACTGACGAAGACCCGCATGCACCCGAAATTGACGCTCCTTGCCACATTGTTTCTGGCCGCCAGCACGCTTTGCGCGCCTGCGCAGACGCAGGAGATCGATGCGCTGCCGGTTTCCACGATCTTCGTGACGAGCAGCGGTCTCTGGGAAGACGCCAACCCGCCTGCAGCCCCTGCGCAGAACGGCGCTGACGCCCAGAGAACACCGCCGAGCGCGCCGACACGCGGCTACTATAAGGTGATTGCGCTGCGACAGGGCGACGGAACCGCCAAGATCTATCTGCAGCGCATTGCCTTCACGGCCAATGGCCCGCACCTCGTCGAAACGGTCGAGCTGGAAGAATTCAACCAGATGAAGTCTTACGTGACGGATATTCGACCCGAAAGTTCCAACGGTGCACCCACCGCGCCGGGACTGTTCGTAACGGTCTACCTCAAGACCGATCCGATGGCCAAGGAATCGGAAAGCTGGACGATCCTCATCGATGAACTCGGTGAAATGAAAATTGAGCGCGCCTCGAACTGAGACCGGAAGACCGGATGTAATCCGCTTCGCTCTACAGGCCCAGTTCGTTCGGTCCTGACAACACCGCGCCGAAATGATGTTTCCAGAGCTTTTCGCCGAGCCCACCGCTCCGGTCCAGGCTGGAACCAACCGTCAGCCACGGCAGCAGGGTCGGGGTGAGACCGGCATCGAACAGTGCAAAACCGGCGGCGAGCACGCAGGTATCGGCCTGAATACCGCACACGAGCACGCGCTCCACGTTCAGCGAGCGAAGATAATCGATCGCCTCTTTCGGCGGCGCATAGCCGTATTTGATGAACACCCGGTCTGCTGGCACCAGGCTTTCATCATCCCTGCCCGGTTTCCAGCCCAGTTGCCGTTCGAAGGGCGTGATGGCCTCATCATGGCGTTCGACGCTCGCCGCACTCGGCATGGTCTTCGCCAGTCGGGCAATCTCCGTGACCAGCGCGGCCGGTGGATTGAAGCTTGGCTGAACATCGACGATGTATAGAGCCTGTCTCACGCATTCCTCCAAACAAAAAGCCCCCCGCAGTTTTCTGCGAAGGGCGAATTCTACAACACTGGTCTGCCAGCCTTCATCAATCGATGTCGGCGACATCCACGCCCGCGCCACCGCTGATGCGATGGGCAAGAGCCGCTTCCATGAACTCGTTCAGATCGCCGTCCAGAACGTTGCCAGGTGCCGTGCTTTCCACACCGGTACGCAGGTCCTTGACCAACTGGTAAGGCTGCAGAACGTAGGAGCGGATCTGGTGACCCCAGCCGATATCCGTCTTGGATGCAGCCTGCGCATTGGCGGCATCTTCGCGCTTCTGAAGCTCGACCTCATAGAGACGCGAGCGCAGCATTTCCCACGCCTTGGCGCGGTTCTTGTGCTGGGAGCGTTCCTGCTGGCAGGCAACCGCGATACCGGTCGGAATGTGCGTGATACGAACAGCCGAGTCGGTGGTGTTAACGTGCTGACCACCCGCACCCGAGGACCGGTAGGTATCGATGCGGCAATCGCTTTCATTGATGTCGATCTGGATCGAATCATCGACCACCGGATAGACCCAGATGGACGAGAACGACGTATGACGACGGGCGTTGCTGTCGTAAGGCGAAATGCGGACGAGACGATGTACGCCCGATTCGGTCTTCAGCCAGCCGAAGGCATTGTGACCCTTGACCAGGATCGTCGCAGACTTGATGCCCGCTTCTTCGCCGTCATGAACTTCCAGAACCTCAACCTTGAAGCCTTCGCGTTCCGCCCAGCGCGTATACATGCGCAGCAGGATATTGGCCCAGTCCTGGCTTTCGGTACCGCCGGCGCCGGAGTGCACTTCGAGATAGGTATCGTTACCGTCGGCTTCGCCCGAGAGCATGGCTTCCACCTGACGGCGGTTGGCCTCGTTCTTCAGTGCCTTCAGTGCGTCTTCGGCGTCCTTGACGATTTCGTCGTCGCCTTCCATCTCGCCGAGTTCGATCAGCTCGATGTTGTCGCTCAACTGACGCTCAAGCGCCTTCACGCCGCTGATGCTGTCATCAAGCTGCTGGCGCTCGCGCATCAGCTTCTGGGCTTCTGCGGCATCGTTCCAGAGGGTCGGGTCCTCTGCCTTGTTATTCAACCAGTCCAGTCGTCTTATCGCCTGGTCCCAGTCAAAGATGCCTCCTCAGCAGGCTTATGGCCTGCTTGATTTCGTCGACTACGTTCACAATTTCATTGCGCATTTCGCTGGTTCTTCACCTTGTTTGAAACTGGCTGCTCAAATAAATGCGAGGGGCGCGGATGTAAAGACCGCGCCCCTTACGAACTCCTAGATGACGGATCAATAAAGGCCGCCGCCACCGCCGGTGATGGCCTGCTGGGCCTGTGGCGAGGTCTTCAGAATATCTTCCTGAGACATATAGCCGTCCATGCCGCCAATGACCGAGAAGCTGTCGGCGGGACCCGTGCCGGGCTTGAAGGCTTCCATGATCGTGTCAGGTTCACCTTCCATGGCTGCCATACCGGTCTTGCGGTTGACGGCGATGAACTTCATGCCCTCCGGCACGATGAACTGGCTCGGCTCCGTGTGCTTGGCAAAATCAGCGACGAACTCACCGAAGATCGGCGCCGACAAGGAACCACCGGTGCCACCGCGACCGAGCGGGGCCGGAGAATCGAAACCGATATAAAGGCCCGCGACCATGTTCGGCGTGTAACCGACGAACCAGGCGTCCTTTTCATCGTTGGTCGTGCCGGTCTTGCCTGCTACGGGGCGGTCATTCACCGGGATCTTGCCAGCAGCCGTACCGCGACGAACAACGCCTTCCAGCATCGACGTCGTCTGGTAAGCGGTCATCGGGTCGAGAACCTGCTCGCGGTTGTCAACGATGACGGGCTCGTCCTGGTTCTGCCAGCTCGTCGCATTGCAGCCTTCACAAGCGCGCTCTTCATGACGGAAGATCGTCTTGCCGTAACGGTCCTGAATGCGGTCGATCAAAGTCGGCTTGATCTGCTTGCCGCCATTGGCGATGACCGAATAGGCCGACACCATGCGCATGACTGTGGTTTCACCCGAACCCAGCGACATGGCCAGAAGCGGCGGCATCTTGTCGTAGATGCCGAAACGTTCGGCATATTCGGCGACGACGTTCATGCCCATGTCCTGTGCCAGACGCACGGTCATGAGGTTACGCGACTTTTCAATGCCGAGGCGCAGCGTCGAAGGACCAGCCGAACCGCCGCCGTAGTTCTGCGGCTTCCAGACCTGACCGCCTGAGACGACTTCGATCGGCGCATCGAGAATAACGGATGCAGGCGTGTAGCCATTGTCCAGCGCCGCCGCGTAGATGAACGGCTTGAAGGAGGAACCCGGCTGGCGCATGGCCTGCGTCGAACGGTTGAACTCCGACTGGCCGTAGGAGAAGCCGCCGACCATGGCCAGAACACGGCCGGTATGCGGGTCCATCACCACCATGCCACCCTGCACTTTCGGCGGCTGGCGCAGACGGTATTCGCTGCCCGTGGCATTCAGCGGCTGGGCATAGATGACGTCGCCGGGTGCGAGAACGCCGACCGGCGATTTTGCCGTCGAGCGCTTGCCATTGGCGTCGCGATAAGCCCAGCGCATGTTTTCAGGGGCGATATGGCCGCGTGTCCGTTTGTCGCCGCTTTCGTCCTCGGCATCAGGATCGGCCTGAACGCCAATGGTCAGACCGTCTGCGGCAACCGCCAGAACCACACCGACCTTCCACTCGGGAACGTCGCGCAGGCCCTTGATCTTGGCGAGAGCCGCCGTCCAGTCACCGGTCGTATCGATCTGCTCGATCGGGCCGCGATAACCACGACGCTCGTCATATTCAACGAGGCCATCCTGAAGCGCCTTGCGGGCTTCAAGCTGAACCTGCGGATCGAAAGAGGTACGAACCGAAAGGCCGCCTTCGAGAAGAGCCTTTTCGCCGTATTTTTCAACGATCTGACGACGGACTTCCTCGGCGAAATAGTCGGAGGCGAAGATATGGGCGCCACCCCGACGCACGTTGACGCCGAGCGGCTGTTTCTTGGCATCGGTGGCGTCGGCAACGGTGATGTAGCCGTTTTCGGCCATGCGGTCGATCACCCAGTCGCGGCGCTCAAGGGCAGCCTTTTCACGACGGAAGGGATGATAGTTGGCAGGACCCTTCGGCAGAGAGGCAAGATAGGCCGTTTCGGCAATCGTCAGTTCGGTGACCGACTTGTTGAAATAGGTCAGTGCCGCACCAGCGATACCGTAGGAATTCAGACCGAAGAAAATCTCGTTGAGATAAAGTTCGAGAATCTTGTCCTTCGAGTAGGTCTGCTCGATGCGGAAGGACAGGATCGCTTCCTTGATCTTGCGGTCGAAGGTCTGGTCGTTGGTGAGAAGGAAGTTCTTGGCGACCTGCTGGGTGATCGTCGATGCGCCGACCGGGCGACGGCCGGAACCGAGGTTCTGGACGTTGACGAGGATCGCGCGTCCAAGACCCCAGACGTCAATACCGGGATGGTTGTAGAAATTCTTGTCTTCGGCGGAGAGGAACGCCGCCTTCACACGGTCCGGGATCGCCTGGATCGGCAGGAAGAGACGCTTTTCATGCGCATATTCCGCCATCAGCGCACCGTTACCGGCGTGCACGCGGGTCGTTACCGGCGGCTCGTAGGTGCTCAGTACGGCATAGTCCGGCAGGTCTTGCGACACGCCGCGCAAATAAATTGCACCGGCGGCGGCGGCGCACAGAAACAGCACGCAGGCCAAGCCGAAGAAATATCCAATAAGTCTGATCATACCAAGCTACCGATAATTCGAATCGTAACCATCAACGCCCATCGATATCGGGACGTATCCTTGCATATCGGGTGCCGTTTTGCACACCATACCTTCAATGACAAGCCGAATGCGCTGCATTCGCCGATATGTTACCACACGATCGACAAAGGCCGCGTCCCGACCATCGCCGAATCCGACCTCCGAGTAACGCGTCGATTGTGAGTAAAATAGGGCTCCCGGCTGTTTTACCCTGTGTAGAACCCATGGTTTTGTTGCACTATGGCGATGATACAACGGATTGCAGGCACTCGCAAAATTTCGTCAGCCGCCGTTTGCCATCGCCTTTTCACGATAACGACCGACGGCTTTTGCCAGCGTATCGGCAACCTTCTTGCGCCATTCGGTGTCGAGCAGCAGCTTCTCGTCCTCGGGATTGGACAGAAATCCGAGTTCCAGCAGAACAGACGGCACGTCATGGGCACGCAGAACCATGAAACCGGCGTAACGATGCGGGTTGTTGATGAGACCCACCTGCCCCTCGAAGGACGAAACGATATTTTCCGCCAGCGTCACCGAAAACGCCTGGGTTTCGCGACGGGTGAAATCGAGAAGGATATCCGCAACCTCGGGCGGCTCGCTCGAGGCGGCCACGCCGGCGATCTGATCGGACTTGTTTTCGCGTTCCGCCAGTTCCTGCGCCATGCGGTCGGAGGCGCGGTCGGACAAGGTATAGACGGTGGCGCCGCGAATACCCTTCTGCTTCAACGTGTCGGCATGAACCGAAATGAAGAGATTGGCATTGTTCTGCCGGGCCAGCGTCACGCGTTCGGAAAGCGCCAGAAACGTATCGGAATCGCGGGTGAGGAACGCCTTCACACCGGGTTCGCGGTTAAGGCGCTCTGCCAGCTCGCGGGCGAAAGCCAGCGTGATGATCTTTTCTTCCGTTCCGGTTGTGCTGCCGGATGCGCCGGCATCGATACCACCATGACCGGCATCGACGGCAATCACGAAGTCATTGGTGCGCGATGTCTTGTCATCAGGGGTAATGGAGGCCGTGGAAACCGGCGCTGGTGTCTGCCATTGCTGCGTCTTCAGCAGTTCGGCGAATTTCGCCTTGGTGGTGATCTCCGTATCCAGAACGAAACGATAGGAGTTTCCATCTTCGCCGGGTTTTGCCTCGGCCACGGCCACCTTGACCGGTTTCTTTGCCGTCAGGACGATACGGGCGTTGCCCTCGCCCATACTGCCGAAGCGGATATCCGAAAACAGCCCCGTCGCCGCAAGATCGGATGCCGGGAAGGCAAAGTTCACGGCGGGGAAATCGACGACGATACGCGTCGGCGAGTCGAGATAGTGAATATCGAACTCCGGCTCTTCGGCGAAATCGAGAACAATGCGCGTGCGCGCCTCGTCTCCGATGATGCGGGCCTGATGCGCGACCAGCGGTCCATTGGCCGATGCAGCGCGGAGCCCTGGAATCGATACGACGAAAGACAACGCGACGACGCACGCCAGACGTGCGATTCGCGCGCCAAACGCTCTTGTCTCACCCGAAAAGGCTGATCCTCGATAGAAAATCATGGTCTTCTAAAAAAATCCGTATTTCAGTCATTTGCACGAACAACGCCGCGTTGACGCCGGTTTGTGGCTATTTCAGCCCCGACGCATATGCCTTTGCGCCATTTGGCACCAAAATCGCAGGCGTTGATGAACCAATTCTTAACCCGCCAATTCCACCAACAATATGGCATATTTAGCCAGCCTATTGCTATTATGACAGAGAAAACATACAACACGGGAGAGGGTTAAAAGTGTTGACGGGATAGACGCCCGCCGGCTGCCAATCGACTTAGAAGCTGGCGCCGCAAAAGCGGGTAATCATCTGCCGTTGTTACATTTATCCTGAAACTGGATCAATTCCGGAACTGTCCGGAAACGTACCCGGTGGCGTTGCCACCGCCGCTCTGAGGAGAGCAAATTCATCGGACCCCAAGGGGTCTATATATTATTGTCGTTCCGCCTGGCCCAAGATGTCGCAGCAGTTTTCATATGAACCGGATACCAGGAGCAGGCCCAGCGCCTCGCCGTCGGTCCGGATGCTGCCAGTTTACGGAGGTCAGGCTGGAGACTTCATTTCCGGCACATCCTTGCACTCATATGAAAGGCCCGTCCTCCCGGCGGGCCTGTTCTCGTATAATACAAGGCTGCGCCGAGGAGCACAGCTTACATGGCAGACAAAATGCTTATCGACGCCTCCCATGAAGAGGAGACGCGCGTTGTAGTCGTCCGTGGAAACCGGATTGAGGAATTCGATTTCGAATCGGAACACAAGAAGCAGATTCGCGGCAACATTTACCTTGCCAAGGTAACCCGCGTTGAACCTTCGCTTCAGGCGGCCTTCGTCGACTACGGCGGGAACCGTCATGGCTTTCTCGCTTTTGCGGAAATTCACCCTGACTATTACCAGATCCCGCTTGCCGACCGTCAGGCACTGCTGAAGGCCGAAGCCGAGGATCATCGCCGCAGCGACGATTTCGAATCGGCTGACGCACCGGAACCGGGCGCACCTGCCATCGATCTGTCGCAGGTAGACCAGCCGGATGTCGGCATTGTGGCGAGCGAAGAAACAGCGGTTGCCGTTTCAAGCGAAGAACCGGTTGCCGAAGTCACCGAAACGGAAGCGGAAGCCGTCGCTGTTGTAGCGGTCGCAGAAGACGCCGTTGTCGAAGAAGAAAAGCCGAAGAAGCGCACCCGTCGTCCCCGCGCCAAGAAGAAGGTTGCGGAAGACGAAGCAGCGGCTGAAGCCGTAGAGGGCTCTTCCGAGGATGATGGCAGCACCGGTGGCGAAATGGCCGCCATGGTGGATGCCGACACGATTTCCGAAGAAGTCGAAGGTCTTCGTCGCGATAACAACGACGACGACGATGACGACGACGATCACCACGAAAAGGAAGTGATCGAATCCGTTGGCGCCGAAGACGCTATGGAAGAAGTTCCGGATCGCGTTTCGCGCAAGCCGCGCAAGCAGTACCGCATTCAGGAAGTCATCAAGCGTCGCCAGATCCTTCTGGTGCAGGTTGCCAAGGAAGAACGCGGCAACAAGGGCGCGGCACTGACCACTTATCTGTCGCTGGCAGGACGTTATTCGGTTCTGATGCCGAACACGGCACGGGGCGGCGGTATTTCCCGCAAGATCACCCAGCCGGCCGACCGCAAGCGCCTGAAGGAAATCGCACGCGATCTCGAGGTGCCGCAGGGCATGGGCGTGATCCTGCGTACCGCTGGTGCCAACCGTACCCGCGTCGAGATCAAGCGCGACTTCGAGTATCTGATGCGCCTGTGGGAAAACGTCCGCACGCTGACGCTGAACTCCACGGCCCCCTGCCTCGTTTACGAGGAAGGTTCGCTCATCAAGCGCTCGATCCGCGATCTCTACAACAAGGATATCGGCGAGATCATCGTTTCGGGTGAAGACGGCTATCGTGAAGCGAAAGACTTCATGAAGATGCTGATGCCGAGCCACGCCAAGGTGGTTCAGCCTTACCGCGACATTCACCCGATCTTCTCGCGCTCGGGCATCGAAGCCCAGCTCGACCGCATGCTGCAGCCGCAGGTCACGCTGAAGTCGGGCGGTTATCTCATCATCAACCAGACGGAAGCTCTGGTTTCGATCGACGTGAACTCCGGCCGTTCGACCCGCGAACATTCGATCGAAGAAACCGCGCTGACGACCAACCTTGAAGCCGCTGAAGAAGTTGCCCGCCAGCTTCGCCTGCGCGACCTTGCCGGTCTTGTCGTCATCGACTTCATCGACATGGAAGAAAAGCGCAACAACCGCTCTGTCGAAAAGAAGCTCAAGGATTGCCTGAAGAACGACCGCGCCCGCATCCAGGTCGGCCGCATCTCGCATTTCGGCCTTCTGGAAATGTCGCGCCAGCGTATTCGCGCATCGGTTCTGGAATCGACCACCCAGGTCTGCTCGCATTGCGGCGGCACGGGCCACGTTCGCTCGGAATCGTCCATCGCGCTGCACGTACTGCGTGGCGTCGAGGAATATCTGCTGCGCAACACGACGCACAACATCACCGTTCGCACCACGCCTGAGACAGCGCTCTACCTGCTCAACCACAAGCGTGGCACGATTGTCGATTATGAAGGCCGCTTCGGCGTCTCGATCATCATCGCAGCCGATGCCAGCGTTGGTGCACAGCACTTCGCAATCGACCGTGGCGAAGCCGTCGAAAATCCGGTGAAGATCGAAAGCCTTCTGCAGGCCCTGCCCGACTTCGCCGAAGAAGAAGACGATATCGTCATCGAGATCGAAGAGGACGAGGACGAAGAAGAAATCGTCAAGGCTCAGGGCACCGAAGCCCGCCAGCCGCAGGGCGAAAATGGCGAAGATGGCAAGCGCAAGCGCAAGCGTCGTCGTCGTCGTCGCGGCAAGGGCGGCCAGAATGGCCAGGGCGGTGACAATCAAGCCGAAGGCTCCGAAGACGGTGCTGGCGATGAGTCCGATGCCGACGAAGACAATGGCGTGGATGCCGATGAGGATGCCGCTGCAGAAGGCGACGCCGTTGCTTCCGATGAAGACGGCAAGCGCAAGCGTCGTCGTCGCGGCAAGCGTGGCGGTCGTCGCAACCGTGCGGAAGACGAAGCTCTTGATGCCGATGGCGAACAGCAGGCTGACGGCGAAGCAGAAAGCGACGAGGCGGAAGCGCCAGTTGCCGCTGCCGAAGACGTCGCAGCTGTCGAGGTTGTCGAGGTTGTCGAAGCCGTTGCAGAACCGGTAGCCGAAGAAGCGCCGAAGAAGCCACGCCGTACCCGTAAGGCCAAGGCGAAGGTCGAGGACGAACCGAAGGCTGTTGAGGTCGAAACGGTCGAGCCTGTGATCGTCGAGCAGACCGTTGCCGAAGTGGCAATCGAGGAAGCCGGCGAAGCCTCGGCAGACCTTGGCGCTGAAACGGTTGCACCGGAAACGGAAGCCGAAGCCGAAGGCAAGACTGCCCGTGCCAACCGTGGTGAGAACGTCTCCACGTCCGAGCCAGTCGTGACCTCGTCCGGCAATGACGGCGATGAGCCGAAGCCGCGCAAGGGCGGCTGGTGGCAGCGTCGCGGCTTCTTCTGAGACCACGCGAATAGACACTGAAAAACGCCCGCAACGAACATTGCGGGCGTTTTCTTTTGTGCAGAGATGTGAGGTTCAGCGAAGAGTGCCGGTCTGGCCGTCAGTTGTTCTCGTGCATAGCACGGCTGTCGGACGGTGCATGGTCTCTTTCGTTCAGACCGTAATCGCGCATGACGCTGGCGACCCGCAGCCGGTAATTGGCAAAGACACCTGAACGCCCTGCGGACTGAGCGGCCCTGTGGCCGCTGCGGTTGCGCCATGCCTTCACTGCCGCCTCGTCGCGGAAGAAGGAGAGGGAAAGCATCTTGTCGGGATTGACGATGCTCTGGAACCGTTCGACGGAGATGAAACCGTCGATCGCCTCAAGATCGGCGCGCAGCGCGGATGCGATATCCAGATAATGCTGTCGTTCGCCTTCCGCTGGCCAGACTTCGAAGATGACAGCGATCATCTCCCGCCCACCCCATGCGGCGCGGAGGCAAGTTGCAGGAACAACCGGTCTTCGCGGCGAATGAACTGTTCGCGCCTTGCAAACTCGTAATTTTCGCGACCGAGCGGATCAGCGGCCAGACGGGCGCGA
This sequence comes from Agrobacterium tumefaciens, assembly GCA_025559845.1. NCBI lineage: Bacteria > Pseudomonadati > Pseudomonadota > Alphaproteobacteria > Hyphomicrobiales > Rhizobiaceae > Agrobacterium > Agrobacterium tumefaciens. Next base: position 1,062,188 of record CP048469.1, on the reverse strand, counting down.
TAGGCCTCGTAGGCGGCAAGGTTGTCGATGTTGTAAACGCCATAGGCAACGGTGCTCGATCCCTCCTTCGGGGCATAATAACCGATCAGATCGGCACCACAGCGCGGAATGGCCTCCCCCCAGTTGCGGGCATACTGGTTGAAGGCGTCGACCTTGAATGGGTCGATTTCATAACGAATGAAACAGGTCAGCATGGCAATCTCCGTTGATGTGACATGCCCCTGTTTACGCCATTGCTGCGCGTCGATGCTTCGGCTATGATCGAAGTATGAAAGATGGACCGATGATCGCCAATGTTGCCGCACTGATCGGCGACCCTGCCCGCGCCAACATTCTGACGGCGCTGATGGATGGGCGTGCGCTGACGGCAAGCGAGCTTGCGCAGGCGGCCGGAGTCACGCTGCAAACCGCCAGCGGCCATCTGTCGAAACTCTCCGACGCGCATCTTCTGAAAGCCGAAAAGCAGGGACGCCACCGTTACTTCCGGCTCTCCGACGAAGATGTCGCGCAGGTTCTGGAGGCCTTGATGGGCCTCGCCCAACGCACCGGGGCGGTGCGGGTGCGGACCGGCCCGAAAGACAAGGCGCTGCGCGAAGCGCGCGTCTGCTATGATCACCTGGCTGGCGAAAGCGGTGTCACGCTGCTCAACGCCATCATCACGCAAGGTTTTGTCACCGATGGCGATGACCCTGCCCTGACCGACAAGGGACGCCATTTTTTCGAAGAATTCGGCATCGATCTTACGACGCTGGAGAAAAGCCGCCGTCCCATCTGCCTGCAGTGCCTGGACTGGAGCGAACGTCGCCATCACCTCGGCGGCGGGCTCGGTGCATCGTTGCTATCGACCATGCAAAGCCGCGACTGGATACGACGCGGACAAGGCCGAGTTCTGACCTTCACCACCAAGGGCGAGAAGGCTTTCCGCAGCACCTTTCAATGCGATGCTGCGGAATAACAGCGTCTAGGCTACGTCAGCCCTGTTTCAGCCAGCCGGCAATGCGACCGACAGCTTCGGCTATATCCGACACCGACCCCGCATAGGAAATGCGAAGTGCCCGGTGGCCTTCTTCCGGATCGAAATCCATGCCAGGCGTTGCCGCCACGTCGATTTCAGCCAGCATGCGCTTTGCAAAATCCATGCTGTCATTGGAATAACGGCTGGTGTCCACATAGGCATAAAAGGCCCCGTCCATCGGAGATGCCAGCGGCAGGCCGATTTCCGGCAGGCGCGCCATCAGGAAATCGCGGTTGGTGCGGTAGCTTTCCTTGTAGACATCCAGCTCAGCCTCGGCCGAAAACGCGGCCGCGGCCGCGAGCTGCGACAGTTCCGGCGCGGAAATGTAGAGGCTTTGCGCAAGACATTCGACCGGGCGAACGAGTTTTTCCGGCAGCACCATCCAGCCGATACGCCAGCCGGTCATGCAATAATATTTGGAGAACGAGTTGATGACGACGGCGTTGTCGGTAATTTCGAGCGCGCTAGTCTCATCCCCGACAAAGGTCAGGCCGTGATAGATCTCGTCCGAGATGAAGGCGATGTCGCGGCTGTCGCAATAGGCAGACAGGCGTTTCAGCGCCTCGCGTCCCGTTACCGTGCCGGTGGGGTTGGCCGGGCTTGCCAGCAAAACGCCCTTCAGCGTGCAGCCTGCCTTGGTTTCGGCGCGCTCCAGGCTTGCCGGTGTCAGCGTGTAGCCGGTTTCGGCGGTGACTGGCACCTCCACGACATTGAGGCCGAGGGCCTTTAAAATGTTGCGGTAGGCGGGATAACCGGGTCTTGCGATCGCGACATGGTCGCCCGCATCGAAGAGGCCGAGAAAGGCGAGATTGAAGGCGGCCGAAGATCCTGTGGTCACCGCAATGCGGGCGGGATCGACCGAAACCTGATGGCGGCGCTGATAGTGGCCGGCGATCGCTTCACGCAGATCACGCAGGCCAAGCGCGTCGGTGTAACCGATGCGGCCATGTTTCAGCGCGGTCTCGGCGGCAGCGAGTGCGGCCTTTGGCGCGGGGTGAGACGGCTGGCCGACGGCCATCGAAATCACCGGACGGCCTGCCTGCTTGCGCCGGTTCGCTTCCGCCAGAATGTCCATGGCATGGAAGGGTTCAACCGCGCTTCGCTTCGACATCGTTATCAATGGCGTCTTCTTTCCTGAAATGTTTTTCGAGACTTGCCGCAAAATCGCAGTCTTCACAATGATGCGATCATAATGAGGACAACTATTTTTGCCGTATGATATTTGGCTTAAGGTAAGGTAAGTGCCAGAGTGATATTCCAGTGGCACTGCCCACACACATGACGAGGACCGATATGGCGCACCTTCTCCGTTCAACCGTTTTCGCCAGCATCACGGCCCTTTCGACCGTTTTTGCCTTCCAGCCTGCGCACGCGCTTGACGCGCAGCAGAAGAAGGAGATGGGCGAATTCATCAAGCAATACCTGATCGAGAACCCGGAGATCATGCTTGAGGTGCAGGATGCGCTGGAGCGCAAGCAATATGCGGCGCGCAACGCCAAGGCATCCGAAGCGGTAGCCGACAACCAGAAGGCCATTTTCGAATCGAAATACGATCTGGCGCTCGGCAATCCCGAAGGCGATGTCACGCTGGTCGAGTTCTTCGACTACAATTGCGGCTACTGCAAACGCGCCATGAGCGACATGGACAACATTCTCAAGTCCGACAACAAAGTGCGTGTCGTGCTGAAGGAATTTCCGATTCTCGGACCGGAATCGGTCGCGGCCCACCGGGTTTCGAATGCCGTGAAACTTCTCTCGCCGGAAAAATATCCGGAGTTCCAGCGCACCCTGCTTGGCGCGCGCGGCCGCGCCAATGAAGAAAGCGCGATGGAAGTTGCGACCTCTCTCGGCCTCAAGGAAGCGGATATCCGCAAGTCCATGGAAGAGAACCCCAACGACGCGCAGGTGCAGGAAGCCTATCAGCTCGCCAACAATCTCGGCATCACCGGAACGCCGTCCTATATCGTCGGCACGGAGGCCGTGTTCGGCGCTGTTGGTGCCGCACCGCTGAAAGAGAAGATCGCCAATATGCGCACCTGCGGTAAGGCCACCTGCTCCTGATTTCTCAAAAGCCCCTGCATAAACCCTGAAGTTGCCGGGCAACCCGGTGCTTTACGGTGTTCAGGGGCTTTTCCTTCGAAGCTGTGCAGTCTATAGGTGTCGCTGATTTTCTTGTGGAACCACGAATGAGCAACACGATCTTCGTCCTGAACGGACCCAATCTCAACATGTTGGGAAAGCGGGAGCCGGGTATTTACGGCGGCAAAACGCTGAAGGACATCGAAAACGACTGCATCAAGGCCGGCGAAGAACTCGGATTTTCCGTCGAATGCCATCAGTCCAACCATGAGGGCGCGCTGGTCGATCTGCTGCATGAAGCAGGCGACCGTGCAGTCGGCGTGGTCATCAATCCCGGTGCTTATGGCCATACGTCGATTGCTTTGCACGATGCCATTCGCGCCATCTCCGTTCCCGTGGTGGAAGTTCATATTTCCAACATCCACGCCCGCGAGGAATTCCGTCACAAGTCGATGATTGCCCCCGCAGCCAAGGGAATGGTCTGCGGTTTCGGGCCATACGGCTACATCATGGCGCTCAACGCGCTGAAGAATATCACGGCATAAAAAGAAACAATCAGAATAGGGTTTGTCATGTCTGAAAAGAAAAACGGTATCGACAAGGAACTGATCCGCGAACTTGCGAACATCCTCAACGACACCGACCTTTCCGAGATCGAAGTCGAGCAGGACGACCTGCGCATTCGCGTTTCCCGTTCTGCCCCGCCTGCAACGGTCTACGCTGCACCACCAGTCGCCTACGCTCCGGCATCACCGGTTGCCGCACCTGCGGCTGTTGCTGCGCCTGCCGCACCGGCAGCAGCGGCTGCGGCCCCTGCCCGCAACCCGGCCAACACCGTAACCTCGCCGATGGTCGGTACGGTTTACCTGTCGCCTGCTCCGGGCGCTCGCCCGTTCATCGAAGTCGGCGCCACCGTCAAGGAAGGCCAGACGCTTCTCATCGTTGAAGCCATGAAGACCATGAACCAGATTCCGGCAACGAAGTCCGGCAAGGTCGTGGAAATCATCGTCAACGACGCACAGCCCGTGGAGTATGGTGAAGCCCTCGTGGTCATCGAATAAAGGCGGTCCACAATGGTTTCGAAGATCCTCATAGCCAACCGCGGCGAAATCGCCCTTCGCGTGCTGCGCGCTGCGAAGGAACTTGGCATCTCGACCGTTGCCGTGCACTCCACGGCCGATGCGGACGCCATGCATGTTCGCCTGGCCGACGAAAGCGTGTGCATTGGCCCGCCGCCGTCGCGTGACAGCTACCTCAACATCCACCAGATCGTCGCAGCCTGCGAGATCACCGGTGCTGATGCGGTTCACCCCGGCTACGGCTTCCTGTCGGAAAACGCCAAGTTTGCCGATATTCTCGATGCGCACGGCATTACCTTCATCGGGCCGACCGCCGAGCACATCCGAATCATGGGCGACAAGATCACCGCCAAGCAGACGGCCATGGAACTCGGCATTCCCGTCGTTCCCGGTTCCGATGGCGAAGTGAAGCCTGAAAACGCGCTGGAAATTGCTAGACAGATCGGTTTCCCGGTTCTGATCAAGGCAACCGCGGGCGGCGGTGGACGCGGCATGAAGGTCGCCAAGACCGAAGCCGATCTCGACGAAGCCGTGAACACGGCCCGTTCTGAAGCGGCTGCCGCTTTCGGCAACGATGCCGTTTACATGGAAAAGTACCTCGGCAAGCCGCGCCACATCGAAGTGCAGGTTTTCGGCGATGGTGAAGGCAATGCAATTCACCTTGGCGAACGTGATTGCTCGCTGCAGCGTCGTCACCAGAAGGTTCTGGAAGAGGCAAACTCTCCGGCCCTGACGGTCGAACAGCGCATGGAAATCGGCGAGATCTGCGCGAGCGCCATGCGCAAGCTGAAGTATCGCGGTGCAGGCACTATCGAATTCCTCTACGAAAACGGCGAGTTCTATTTCATCGAAATGAACACCCGTCTTCAGGTGGAGCATCCGGTCACCGAAGCCATCACCGGCATGGATCTCGTGCAGGAGCAGATTCGCGTCGCTTCCGGCCAGGGCCTTTCGGTGACGCAGGCCGATATCGAATTCCATGGCCACGCAATCGAATGCCGTATCAACGCCGAAGATCCGCGTACCTTCGTTCCGTCTCCGGGCATCCTCACCTATTTCCATACGCCCGGCGGTCTCGGCGTGCGCGTGGATTCGGGTGCCTATCAGGGCTACAAGATCCCGCCTTATTACGACAGCATGATCGGTAAGCTGATCGTTCACGGTCGCGACCGTGACGAATGCATCCGTCGTCTGCGCCGCGCGCTGGACGAGTTTGTCGTTGACGGTATCAAGACGACCCTGCCGCTGTTCCAGGATCTTCTGCAGAACGAAGACATCCTGAAGGGTGAATACGACATCCACTGGCTGGAAAAATATCTGGCCGGTGACGCACACTAAGAATGGGACGGCGCGGCAGAAATAGCGATCTCAACGTCGATATTCTGCTGCGCGCCTATTCCGTCGGCCTGTTTCCCATGGCCGATTCGGCGGATGACCCGGAGCTGTTCTGGGTCGAGCCGGAGCTGCGGGGCGTCATCCCGCTCGATACGTTCCACGTTTCCAAAAGTCTCGGCAAGGCCATCCGCAAACGGCCGTTCGACATCCGTTTCGATACGGATTTCGAAGGTGTGATGGCGGGCTGCGCGGCCGAAGCGCCTGACAGGCCAAGCACCTGGATCAACCAGACGATCCGCAATCTTTACACGGAACTGCACCAGATCGGCCATGCCCACAGCGTTGAAGCGTGGGAAGGCGATACACTTGTCGGCGGCCTTTATGGGGTCTCTCTCGGCTCGGCATTTTTCGGAGAGAGCATGTTTTCACGGCGCACCAACGCGTCGAAAATCTGCCTCGTCCATCTGGTCGCACGCCTGCGCGCACAGGGTTTCACCCTGCTCGACACACAATTTACCACCGACCATCTGAAGACGTTCGGCGCCATTGACGTTCCCAAGGCTGAATACGTGAAGATGCTCGAGGCTGCCGTGAACCGGCCAAGCCTGCCATTCTGAATTTTCAGAGTTTCCGTTAGGTCAGTTGCTTGCCGTAGAGGGAGCAGGCACTTCCGAGTCCTGCTTGCAACCGGTCAGCCAGACGTCATAGATCGGATGTTCCACAGCGTTGAGGCCGGGGCTATCGGCAAACATCCAGCCGGTAAAGATGCGACGGATCTTGCGATCGAGGGTGATTTCGTCGACCTCGATGAAGGCATCGATCTTCTGGGCTTCCGTCTGATCGCGGGAATAGCAGACCTTCGGTGTGACCTGCAGCGCGCCGAACTGCACGGTTTCATCAATATAGACGTCGAAGGATGTGATGCGGCCGGTAATCTTGTCGATGCCGGAGAAAACCGCCACCTTGTTTTCCAGGCGTGCCGCCGGTGCGGGCGACACGAGAACTGCCGTAGATGCAATTGCCAGCAGCGATGTTGCCAGCGCACGCAAAGAACGAACCCGCGTGTTTTTGCTCATACGACCTGTCTCCAAAAATTCTTCCTGAGTCGTCTCTTCGACCGGATCACGCCAATGCTCTAAGGGCGGAATGTGGCGAAAGCGGGTGAGGACGAGGTTTCAAAGGCGGCATCCACAAGCATGCCGCCCGAAACGAAAAATCAGTTGCCGGGGGTCCAGGCGTCGTAGTCGCCGGTCACGCGCGGACGTTCACCCGCAACGACAAGCGAACCCTGCGGGCGGTAAGCCTGGGAAGAGCCAGTCAGGTTCGGCTGGTGCGGCTTCTGCCACTCACGCGAAACATAGTTTTCCTGGCTTGGCGGGGTATCGGTGCGGTAGTGCATCCAGCCGTGCCAGCCCGGAGGAATGGCGGAAGCTTCTGCGTAACCGTTGTAGATCACCCAACGACGCGGCATGCCCCAGGAGGTGGTGCCACCTTCGTAATAGGTGTTGCCCAACTCGTCCTGCCCTACCTTCTTTCCGAAACGCCAGGTGTGAAACCGTGTTCCGATCGTCTGGCCATTCCACCAGGTGAAGATTTGCGTCAGGAGAGTCTTCATAATGCGTTCCTCAGGCTTATAGGTGCTGCGGTTTTTACGCCTGCACCGCCAAAAGCTTATGCCGTCATGTGCGTGGATTGTCCAGCATTTCCCGTCTGGCAAACACTATTTCAGCTTCATTCTGAAGCCGAACTGGCGCTTTTCAAAACCGAGCCGCTCATAAAAGCGATGTGCATCCAGACGCTTCATATTCGAGGTGAGCTGAACCGCGTTGAGACCCCGCTTTTTCGCGTCCTCGATGCAGTGGCGGATCATCGCAGCGCCAATGCCGCGCCCGCGCCGGTCAGGGCGCGTATGCACGGCCTCGATCATCATCGACACGGCCCCTCGCCCGACCATCTTGGTCAGGATCGCGGTCATGAAAGTTGCGACGACCTCGCCGTCCAGTTCGGCGACGTAGAGCGTTTCACTGGGCGATGCTTCTATCGCCCTGAACGCCGTCACGTAGTCGGCCAGAGCGGATTCGTCGGACGTGTCGCCGTGTCCGCCAAGCTCGTCCGCCGCATAGATTGCCACGAGTGCGGGAATGTCATCTTCCCGCGCCTGGCGGATTGCGAGATTATCGAGCGCAGCACTCATTTCGGCAGGCTCTTTTCCATGACGATGCCGGGAAGCCCCTCAACACCGGCCATGCGTTCGATTCGGTCCACCTCGACAAAACCGACGCCCTGGTAAAACGCGATTGCAGCCGTGTTCTTCGGCTCGACTTCAAGGCGCATGATTTCGGCCGATGGGAAGCAGGTTTCGAGTTCGGCGAACAGATCGCGCCCGATTCCCTGGCGCTGGAATTCAGGAGCGACGTAAAGCTGGTAGAGCAGCGCCGTCTTGGTCATCTTGCTGGACATGGCGGCATAACCCATGCCGGCAATGCGTTTGCCGTCATCGGCCACCAGAAACTCGCCGCCCTTCTTGTGAACGCGGTCCTTCATGGCCTGTGGCGAATGCCAGCTTTCCATCATCTTCACGACGTTTTCAGCGCCGTAGATATCGTCGTAGGTGGCGTGCCAGGTTTTGTCGAGCAGCGCCCGTACCGGCTCGATATCGCGCTCGCTGGCTGTCCGAATGAAAAACACCATCGTGTTCCTTTGCTCCAAATGAAAAAGGCCGGGTACCGTTTCCGGCCCCGGCCCGGCACCGCCTCAGCGATGCTTATTCCTCAATGCCGAGCTTGGCCTTGACCAGGGCCTGAACGGCCTGCGGGTTGGCCTTGCCGCCAGTCGACTTCATGACCTGACCGACGAACCAGCCGGCCAGCGTCGGCTTCGCCTTGACCTTCTCGACCTGATCCGGGTTGGCGGCAATGATCTCATCGACAGCCTTTTCGATGGCGCCGGTGTCGGTCACCTGCTTCATGCCACGGCTTTCAACGATCTCCGCCGGGTTGCCGCCTTCGTTCCAGACGATTTCGAACAGGTCCTTGGCGATCTTGCCGGAAATGGTTTCGGCCTTGATGAGGTCGATGATGCCACCGAGCTGTTCCGGCGAAACCGGGGTCGTCTCGATGTCCTTGCCGAACTTGTTGAGCGCGCCAAGAAGGTCGTTGATGACCCAGTTGGCAGCAGCCTTCGGATCGCGACCGGCAGCAACAGCCTCGTAATAGTCGGCAATCGCCTTTTCGGAGACCAGGATCGATGCGTCGTAAACCGACAGACCGAGATCGGCGACGAAACGTGCCTTCTTGTCGTCAGGCAGTTCGGGCAGGTCGACCTTCAGGGCTTCCACGAAAGCATCGTCGAATTCCAGCGGCAGCAGGTCCGGATCTGGGAAATAACGGTAGTCGTGCGCGTCTTCCTTGGAGCGCATCGACCGCGTTTCGCCCTTGCCCGGATCGAACAGGCGGGTTTCCTGGTCGATGACGCCGCCGTCTTCGAGAATGGCGATCTGGCGACGTGCTTCGTATTCGATCGCCTGACCGACGAAACGGATCGAGTTGACGTTCTTGATTTCGCAACGCGTGCCGAATGCACCGCCCGGCTTGCGCACGGAAACGTTGACGTCGGCGCGCATTGAGCCTTCGTCCATGTTGCCGTCGCAGGTTCCGAGGTAACGGACGATGGAGCGCAGCTTGGTCAGATAGGCCTTCGCCTCATCCGACGACCGCATGTCCGGCTTGGACACGATTTCCATCAGCGCAACGCCCGAACGGTTCAGGTCCACGAAGGACATTGTCGGGTGCTGGTCGTGCATGGACTTGCCGGCATCCTGCTCCAGATGCAGGCGCTCGATGCCGATTTCGATATCCTCGAAATTGCCCTGACGGTCTGGACCGAGCGAAATGGTGATGGTGCCTTCACCGACGATCGGGTCCTTGAACTGCGAAATCTGGTAGCCCTGCGGCAGATCCGGATAGAAGTAGTTCTTGCGGTCGAAGATCGAACGGTTGTTGATCTGCGCCTTCAGACCGAGACCGGTGCGAACCGCCTGCCTGACGCATTCCTCGTTGATGACGGGCAGCATGCCGGGCATGGCCGCATCAACCAGCGACACGTTGGAGTTCGGCGCATTGCCGAAGGTCGTGGACGCGCCGGAGAAAAGCTTGGAATTGGACAGAACCTGCGCATGCACCTCCATGCCGATGACGATCTCCCAATCGCCGGTGGCGCCGGGGATAAAGCGTTTCGGGTCTGGGGTGCGCACGTCTACAAGGGTCATCTGAAGCTCACGGAATACGTTTTTCTGTGCGTGGGGTAAAACAAATAGGCCGCATACGCAAGGCTTCTCACGGCATGCATAAAGGTGCACGGCTTATTGCCATGACGATAGGGATTGAATAGCCTCCCTCAAACTTCGCCAAACCCCTCGATATCAAAATCCGGCCTGTTCCAAGAGGACTGACATGACAACGCTTCCCCTGTTTCGAGGCCTGCTTCTGGCAGCGGCTTTTCCCGCCTTTTGCGCTGCGGCCGACGGCGTGCCAGTAAAGGACCAGGTCGCGCTGATCAGCGAGGCAAAAGCCCGCCACGAGACCGGAATTGCCCGCAAGACACGGGAAGTCGATGCCCGTCCTGCGCTTGCCGGTGAAATCATCATTACGACGATCAAGGGTGAAGGTGTGGAGACGCGCTCAAAGCCGGCTGAAAATGGCGACTGGGTGGTTCGCAACCGCTGCCCGGAAACCGGTAACGAGGAAATTCTCGTCAAAGCCGCCAAATTTCCGCAGCGTTACGGCGAACCCCTGTCTCAACCGGACGAAAAAGGCTACCGCACATTCAAGCCACTGGGCGGTGACATGACCTATTTCATTGTCAGCGACAAGATCGGCGCTTTCAACTTCACCGCCCCATGGGGTGAGACGATGGTTGCCAAGCCGGGAGATGCGATCGTTCAGGTTCCTTCAGACGAGAAGGACACCTACCGTATCGCCGCCAGTTCCTTCAAATGCACCTATGAGATAACCACCCCGGCAAAATGACCTTGGAGCCGTCTCCTCAGAAGCCCGGCCCATAGGTACCGCTTGCGATCTCAACGAACTGCTTGTGCAGGCCGACCGATTGTACGTCGCGATCAAGTTTGGGCGCGTAGGACACCGAAAACCAGCTGATGCTGTAACCGTGGTGACGGAAGAAAGCGACGGCTGGTTCATTCTGCGCATGAGTCTCCAGCCGTGCGCTTTCAAACCCCTTCTCGGCGATCTGTTTCTCAATCTCGCCCAGCAACAGGCTGCCAATGCCGCGGCGCTGAAAATCGGGATCGATCCAGAAATCGCTGATCGTATCGTCAAAGCGTTCACGCGATGCCCAGCCTGCAACGACCCCGCCGGTCTCGGCAACGATGATGCTCAACCAGGATGAACCGGTGAAATTGGCAAAAGCGCTGCTGGCGTTTTCATACAGCGCAGTCGTGATGCCGATAGCGGCAGTTGCCTGCTGCCAGGCGCGCAGGCCGATTTCCGCCAGCACTGCCGCCTCTTCCTCACGCGCATTGCGAATGACGATCAATCCGCGCCCTCCATTGTCCACCGAAGTAAAGCATTGGCCGAACGATTCGGCCAGCGCAACCTTGAGACGCAATATCGCCTGAAATGATCCTTCGACAGAGTAGAGACGCAGCGCAGGATGGAAATTGTGCCAGACTTGACCGCGTTCATCTTGCGGTTTAACCAGAAGGCGCAAACAAGGAGCTTTTATGTTCGCTCAATCGGAGTCCCGGTAAAGGCCCTGCCCGCAAGTCTCTTGCGCGCCGGGCCAAAATGAAACCGAGCCGGATGCCTGTGGCACCCGGATTTGTTTTCACGCGTCCAAAAGACGCCGACCGGATTTCCGAAAATGGACATTTCCCGCGCCGAACAGCGCATCCTTCACCTGCTCGCACAAGGCGGCAGCATCGAACTCGTTCGTGACATCAATCGCAAAGTCGAAAAGCTTTCGCTCTACACACGCGACGGCTGGATTTTCAGTGGCCTCAACCTCGAAACCTTTCGCAAACTGAAGCGCAAGAAGGCGATCGCCTCTTCAGGCGGCAGACCTTATCGCATCACCACGCGTGGGCTCGTTCTCGTTCGAGGCGAGCTGGACAACCGATAAAAAGAAATCGCCGGGCTGCAGCGACTGCGGCCCGGCGAACACATCAGAACAGATGTCTGGTAAAACTTCTTACCACCACTTGGCGGGCGTGAACTTGCCTGCGGCCTGTTCGATGGCATGCGCCGTCTTGAACAGGGTTTCTTCTTCGAACGGCTTGCCGATCAACTGCAGGCCAAGCGGCAGACCCTTGCCGTCGAGACCGGCCGGGACCGACAGGCCCGGAAGGCCGGCCATGTTGACGGTGATGGTGAAGACGTCCTGCAGGTACATCTTGACCGGATCGGATGCGAGCTCCTCATCGCCGACAGCAAATGCGGATGATGGCGTGATCGGTGCCAGAATCGCATCGACGCCAGCGTGGAACGCATCTTCGAAGTCGCGCTTGATAAGGGTGCGAACCTTCTGCGCCTTGAGGTAATAGGCATCGTAATAACCGGCCGACAGCACGTAAGTGCCAACCATGATACGGCGCTGAACTTCCTTGCCGAAGCCGGCAGCGCGGCTCTTTTCATACATATCGGCAATGTCCTTGCCATCGACGCGCAGGCCGTAGCGAACGCCGTCGTAACGGGCAAGGTTGGACGAGGCTTCAGCCGGTGCCACGATGTAATAGGCCGGCAGCGCGTATTTGGTGTGCGGCAGGGAAATATCGACGACTTCAGCGCCGGCATCCTTCAGCCACTGAACGCCCTGCGCCCAGAGCTTTTCGATTTCTTCCGGCATGCCATCGACGCGGTATTCCTTGGGAATGCCGATCTTCAGACCCTTGAGCGACTGACCGATAGCCTTTTCATAGTCCGGAACCGGCAGATTGACGGAGGTCGTGTCCTTGGAATCAACGCTTGCCATCGACTTCAGCAGGATCGCTGCGTCACGCACGTCGCGGGCGATCGGGCCGGCCTGATCGAGCGAGGAAGCGTAAGCGACGATGCCGAAGCGCGAGCAGCGGCCATAGGTCGGCTTGATGCCGACGGTGCCGGTGAAGGCGGCTGGCTGGCGGATCGAGCCGCCAGTATCGGTTGCGGTCGCACCGGCGCACAGATGCGCGGCAACGGCAGCGGCCGAACCACCCGAAGAACCGCCCGGCACGAGCTTCTGCTCAGAGCCGTTGGCGCGCCACGGGTTGATGGCCGGGCCATACCAGGAGCTTTCGTTGGAAGAGCCCATGGCGAACTCGTCCATGTTGAGCTTGCCGAGCATGACCGCGCCCTGATCCCAGAGGTTCTGGGTCACGGTGGATTCGTATTTCGGCTTGAAGCCATCGAGAATGTGCGAGCAGGCCTGGGTGTGGACGTCGCGGGTAGCAAACAGGTCCTTGACGCCGAGCGGAATACCTTCGAGGTCACCGGACTTGCCGGCTGCGATGCGCTCGTCCGACGCCTTTGCCATTTCGCGGGCCTTTTCCGGCGTCAGCGCGACATAGGCATTCAGCGCGCCGTTGGCGGCATCAATGGCCTTCAGGTAGGCGTCCGTCAGCTCAAGGGCGGAAAACTCTTTCGCCTTCAGCTTCTCGCGGGCTTCAGCGATGGTAAGGCTCGTCAGTTCGGTCATGGTCGGCAACGGCTTTCGAAAATCTCGGAAAAATCGGGCGAAGGAACGGTGGTCGGTTTATTCGACCACTTTCGGAACCATGAAGAAGTTCCGGTCAGTCGCGGGCGCATTGGCAACGATATCGTCGGCCTTGTCGCCATCGGTCACAGCGTCGGCGCGTTTCTTCATTTCCACCGGGGTGACGGAGGTCATCGGCTCGACGCCGTCGACATTCACTTCCGAAAGCTGCTCCACGAAACCGAGAATACCATTCAACTGGCCGAGCATCTTCTCAGCTTCTTCTTCGTTGACGGCAATACGGGCAAGGCGCGCAACGCGCTTCACGGTGGCGAGATCGACGGACATGGTTCTACTCCGGTAGGAATTTTCCTACCCGCTATAATCAGCATGTCCGCCGTTCGCAACGGTAGAAAGCATGTCGGGTAAAACTCTGACGCGGTTTTACGGTGCCGACATGCTTAAAAACGCGATATCAGAAGGACAGGGTCTCGCCTGGCTTGGGAGTGTGAACGCGGGTCTGCTCGCCGTCCATACCATCCACGAACTTCTCCGGCGTCTGATCGATGATCGGGAACGAACCGTAGTGGCAGGGGATGGCATGCTCGAACTTGAAGAAGCGCTGGCAGGCCAGAGCAGCCACCGCGCCACCCATCGTGAAGCGGTCGCCGATCGGCACGAGGCCGATGTCTGGCGCATGCAGTTCATTGATAAGCTTCATGTCGGAGAAGATATCGGTGTCGCCCATGTGGTAGACCGTCGGGCCGTCTTCGAAGTGCAGCATCAGGCCGTTGGCATTGCCGAGCGAATGGGAAACGCCGTCTTCGGTGATCTGCGCCGAGGAATGAAGCGCGTTGGTGAAGGTCGCCGAAAATCCGTCGAAATGCACCGTACCGCCGGTGTTCCCCATTTCGAGCTTCGAAACACCCTTGGAGCCGAGCCATGCAGCCAGGTCGGCATTGGCGAGAACCGTTGCACCTGTTTCATTGGCAAGCTGGATCGTGTCACCCACGTGGTCGCCGTGACCGTGGGTCAGGAGAATGTGGGTGATACCGCCAGCGGCGCCCTTGGCGTCCAGCCCGGCAAAGGATGGATTTCCGGTGAAGAACGGGTCGACGAGGATTTTCGCCTTTGCCGTTTCAATGCGGAAGGCGGCGTGACCGAGCCAAGTGACTTTCATGGAAGTTCTCCTTTGTATTAACGGTATACTGTGACATAGGACGGGCCGGATAACCGGTTACCCCAGCAAGGCGTCGAGATTTTCAGTTTCACAACGCTTTGCAGATTTCTTGCTTTCGCATGCCGTTATCGCAAAACCGCCTGACGTATTTTTGCGCGACATGCTTTTGAATTGGATTGCGAACATGGCCGCAGATGATGACGAATATGTGTATGACGAAGCGAGCGGCGAATGGCGCCCGGCCTCTGAAATAGCAGCAGAAGCGGCAAAGGCAAACGCAGTCTATGACGCGGCGGGAAACCTCCTGGCCGATGGCGATTCTGTTACACTTATCAAGGATCTGAAGGTCAAGGGCGCAAACACGACGCTGAAGCAGGGAACGGTTATCAAGTCGATACGACTGACAGATAATCCCGAAGAGATCGATTGCAAGCACGATGCCGTCAAAGGGCTGGTGCTGCGCACCGAATTTGTTCGCAAGCGGTAAGAGAAAACGCATGGCAACGCTGACAATCGAAGAACTTGCGGGTTTTCTGCAGCCGGGACAGGCCATTGCCGGACTGGACCTTGGCACGAAAACCATCGGCCTTGCCATGTCCGACCTGTCGCGGCGCTTTGCCACGCCGCGCCCCGTGATCAAGCGGGTGAAATTCACGCAGGATGCCGAGGTGCTGCTGTCCTTTGCCGAAAAGGAAAAGGTCGCAGCCTTCGTGATCGGTCTGCCGATGAATATGGATGGCTCATCCGGTCCGCGCGTGCAGGCCACGCGCGCCTTCGTTCGGTCGATGAGCGACAAGACCGCCCTGCCCTTCATCTACTGGGACGAGCGGCTTTCGACGGTTGCAGCGGAACGGGCGCTTCTGGAAATGGACGTGTCACGCGCCAAGCGGGCCGAACGCATCGATTCGGCTGCGGCAAGCTTCATTCTTCAGGGTGCGCTGGACAGGCTTTCGGCGCTGGCGCGCTCCACAGACTGACGGCCCTGCCACCAGGCGATGATTTTCTTTCTTTTGCGGAAGGCGACGATTGCCAGCACGATCAGGCTGTCGACCGCAATGGCGCGTGCCACCATCGGCGGCAGGCTTTCCGGCGGCAATCCGAGAATGTTGCCGTAGACCTGGAAGACGAGATCATGCGTCTGGCGGGTCAGCATGTAGAAGCCGAAACTCATGTCGTAATAGGAAAGCCAGTACCAGCCCGCCAGAAGAGCGACGGGACCGGCCCAGAGGATAAGAAACCACTTCATGCCATCTGCTCCCGTACGAAAAACGTCTCGGGAATGCCAGCAAGCACCGCCCAGCGCGCGAACGCCATAAGGCATAGGTTCAGCGCTGGCACGTCGATATCCAACGGCAGCATGGCAAAAAACGTCATCATGACGCTCAAAGCTATCCAGCGGCTCACTTGCGGCTCCCTCTGCGCAGTCATTGCGCATGGTTAACGAATTATTAACACAGTGAACCGGCGGCCGCCGCCAGGCAAACAAAAGCTGCCAACATGGTTAACAAACGGGATGCGGATGTGGATAACCCCCGACGTCACCCGCAAGAGACATCTGTGCCACGCATAGAAAAACCGCTGCGAAAGACACAAGCGGCCAGATGGGGGAATATGTAGATCAGGCCTTGCGGCTATCAGCCGTAGACGCCACGCACCAGCCTCTTGACGGCGGTTGCGACCTTTTCCCAATCCTTGGTGGATTTGAGCGGGACGCCGGCGAACTGGCCGCTGGCGGCGGCGGAAATAACGAGATGCTGGATCGCCGCAAACAGCACGGCGTTGACGGCTGCGGTATCGACGCCTTTGGGCGCCTCCAGCGAACCGCGCATACGCTCCAGCCACTTCGCCAGAGACTTTGCACGCGCTTCGGAAAGCTGGCGCACCTGCGGCGAGTTTTCGGACACTTCCCAGGCGATGATCTTGCAGACGAGCGGGTCGGCGCGCAGCGCATCCATGAAATAAAGCGCCAGCTTCTCCATGAGGTCGCCATAGGTCAGCAGGAACATGCCACCGGTATCTTCAGGGATGCGATCCTTGACCCATGAGCCGAGGTCTTCACCGATTGCTTCGATCAGGCCTTCAAGACCCCGGAAATAGCGGTAGATGAGCTGCTTGTCGCAACCGGCCCGGCGCGCAATGGCATTGATGCCGAAATTCTGGAAGCCCTCTTCCGCCAGAATGGACTTGGCGGCATTGAAGATGGCCTTCTCGGTGGCGGCGCGATCCTTGATGCGCTTTTCCGGTTTTACGTCCGAAATCATCTCTGCGGCGGCGCTCGCAAGCATAGTGTCTACCCGTCCTTCCCGGAAGCTGAACCACCGGGTTAACAAAGCATGAAGGGAAGAACAACGCACGAGGCGCGGCAAGGCCAAGGTTCCTGTGGATGACGGCCAAACTGCGCACCAGCGCTTCTTTTTTGAGAGATGCTTGACCTAAACTGCACTTGAGCTTGCAGCATGTGGCGAGCGAAAGGACAGCCATGACGACGATATTGACGGATCAGGACCTGAGCGGCGGCGACATCATGCCGATCGCGATAGAAGCGGTTGAGGCCGCCATGCGGAAAAAAGCGCTTGGCGAACTGGTTGCCCCACCCAGACACCATGTCGCCTTTCCCGGCAAAGGCGATCTTGTCTTTACCGTCGGCGGCCTTGTCGGGGATGATGCGATCGCGGGTTTTCGCGTCTACGATACCTTTGCCGGCAACGAACATTCGCAGATCGTTGCCGTCTGGTCAGCCGACACAGCCCGGCTGGAAGGGCTCGTTCTGGGAGAAAAGCTCGGTGCGATCCGAACCGGTGCAATCGGTGGCGTCGCCATTCGCCACCTCAGCTCCGAAAATGCCAAAACGGTCGGCATCATCGGCAGCAGCCTTCAGGCGCGGACCCAACTTGCTCCGGCAGCGGCCGTGCGGCGCCTTTCACATGTGCGCGTCTTCAGCCGGGACAAAGCGAACAGACATGCATTCGCAACAGAAATGCAGCGTCAGCTGGATATCGACATCCAGCCTGCCGAGACGGTCGAGGATGCAGTCGCGGACGCCGATATCGTCATCTGCGCGACCAGCAGCAAGACACCCGTCATCCATGCGCGATCATTGAAACCCGGCGTCCATATCAACACGGTTGGGCCGAAGACTGTCAATGCACACGAACTGGGCAAAGACGTCGCCGCTGCTGCGAGCCTGATCGCGACAGATTCGCCCGACCAGATTCGCGCCTACGCATCACCGTTTTTTCTTGCCGGCACGCCGGACGAACAACGCATCAGGGATCTCGCAGAGATTGTTGCGGGACAGCAGACCGGCCGTCGGTCACCGGACGAGATAACGCTGTTCTGCTCGACCGGCCTTGCCGGTACGGATGTCGCGGTGGCTGCGGCCCTGTTGCGCAGAAAGGCGTAACGTGCTCGCAGGCCAATAGAAGCGCTATTCGAGCGCCATACCAAACCAGACGGTGCCAGGCGTTTCGTGGCTTTCGAGACGCTTGAAACCGCGGGTTTCCCAGAAGCGCATGCCGGTTTCGTTGCGCTCGCTGGCACCGAGATGGATGCCGCCGACGCCATTTTGTCTCGCCATGTCGAGCCAGCGGGACAAAAGCCGGGTGCCACCGCCCTTGCCTTGCGTGCGCGGCAGAAGGTTCATGTGGATGTGAGCGGCAAAAGGCTCGGTCAGCCAGGTCGGCGTGCGGCGCGGGTGATGAATGTAGTGGGCGCGGCGCTGATCGGCGTTCCAGCTTTCCGGATCGCCTTCAGGATCGGGATAAAGCGCGCGCAGGTGCGGCCACCACTCCTGTTCCAGCCGTTCTTCGTGCAGCGCCGTATCGAGCGCCCCGACGATATAACCGCAGACGCCCTCGTCATCCTCGGCGACAAAGACAGCGTCCGGCCACAGATGCAGATAGGGAACCGCGTAGATATGGCCGACCATGCGCCCGTCGCGGTAAAGCTGCGTCGCATCCTGGCCGGCATCACCGGTTGCCAGGCTGATGGCGTAAAGGGCGTCCTCGTCTTCGGGTCGTGCAGAGCGAAAGATCAGCATGGTGTTTCAAGCCCCATGACCGCGCCCATAAGCACGGCATGCGAAAGACAAATCGGACAGATGAATACGCCACCACTGCTGTTCAAATCCCACCCCTCCCACAGGATCGCGTGTGCCTGATCTTCCCAATCGCCACCTTATGTCGCTGGCGGATAGAGAAGATCGATAATGTATGTCGGATCGAAGCGCGAATCGAGCATGCCATAGGTGTGCCTCCAGCCGCCGGCCAGACGCGTTTCGAGGAATGCGTCGGCGATCTTGCCGGCACCGAGGCGGCAAAGCTCTGCGGCAGCCGCCGCAAGCGCAAACTGTTCGACCAGAAGACGGGCTGCACCCTCGTCGCGCTCAGCAAGCGCAATCGCCGCACGCAGAACATCCGTGGTCTTCTTGCCCGAAGGGCCGAGATCGCGCTCCAGCGTCTGGAAAACGAGATCGAAGAGATCCTTGCCGCGCTGAAGGACACGCAGCACATCCAGCGCCATGACGTTGCCGGAGCCTTCCCAGATGGCGTTGACGGGAGCTTCGCGGTAATGGCGGGCAATCGGGCGCTCTTCAACGTAACCGTTGCCGCCGAGGCATTCCATGGCCTCGTAGATCAGCGCCGGTGCGATCTTGCAGCACCAGTATTTGACGATCGGCGTCATGACGCGGGCATAAGCCGCTTCCGCAGGATTGTTGCGGGCTGCGTCGAAGGCCGTGGCCAGCCGGAACGAAAGGGCCGTTGCCGCCGCCGCATCAAGCGCCATGTCCGCAAGCACGCGGGTCATGATCGGTTGGCTGACCAGCATCTTGCCGAAGACAGAACGGCCACGGGCATAGTGCACGGCTTCGGCCAGCGAGGCGCGCATCATGCCGGCAGAGGCGAGCGCGCAATCGAGGCGCGTCAGCGTGACCATATCGAGAATGGTGCGAACACCGGCACCGGGATCACCCAGCAGATAGCCGAAGGCATCGGTGAACTCGACTTCGGCAGAGGCGTTGGAGCGATTGCCAAGCTTGTCCTTGAGGCGCTGGAAATGCAGGCCATTGGCGGAACCGTCTTCAAGGTAACGCGGCACGAGGAAGCAGCCCATGCCATCGCCCATCTGCGCCAGCATGACGAAACCGTCACTCATCGGCGCGGAGAGGAACCATTTGTGGCCGGACAGACGATAGATGCCCTCGCCCACCCGTTCCGCCGTCGTGCGGTTGGCGCGCACATCCGTGCCGCCCTGCTTTTCCGTCATGCCCATGCCGATGGTCACGGCGGTTTTCTGCAATGCCGGTTTCTGCGACGAATCGTATTTGCGCGACAGGATTTTCGGCGCCCACTCCTTCTGCACACGCGGCGAGGTCATGATTGCGGCAACGGATGCGCTGGTCATGGTCAACGGGCACAGGTGCCCGGCCTCAAGCTGCGAGGTCAGATAGAACTTGGTGGCGCGTGCCTTGTGTTCGTTGCCGCGCGTATCCGGCGAATTTTCCCAGGCGGCGGAATGCAGGCCAGACGACATGGAGCGGCGCATAAGCGCGTGCCAGGCCGGATGAAACTCCACCTGATCCAGCCGTTCGCCGCGCGGGCCGTGGGTGTTGAGTTTCGGCACGCCCTGGTTGGCCATGCGCGCCAGTTCCTGCGCCTCGTGCGAGGTAACGTAACGGCCAAGCTGGTCGAACTCATCCCGCACGTTTCGCGACAGCCCCGACGTCAGATCAACGATCAGCGGATCTGAGCGATAAGCATTGATGCCGGTCCAGAGGCTTGGCTGGTTCAATTCGGCGAGCGATTCATCGGTCCGGGAGTTCTGGGTCATCAAGTGCTTCTAGCTGCTTTTAATTTGAATTGCATAGTGGGTGATATTGCATAATTTTGCCCACAGGAAGCGATTGAACGGATTAAACGCCCGGTTTTGGCATTTTTCGGACGCTGTTCTCAGAGAATGCCGAACACGTTTCCGGCAAGTCCAAGTGACAGCACAAGCAAAAAGCACGATGCCGTGCCGCGAACCAGACGCGGTGACGACTGGCTGGCATGGCGAATGAGAAAGGCACCGGCGCAAAGCCAGGCCAACGCAGCAAATGCCACCAGCAGCGAAAACAGCAGAATATACGACCAGACCTCGGCAACCGGCGCCTGCGGCAACAGCACGAGGCCGACGATCAGCGCCTTTGGATTGAGGCATGTCGTGACGAATACGCGGCGAACCGAGATGGCCTCGCCAATCGGCGCGGACGGCGGCAGGCTCCAGAGCCGAACCGCCAGAAAGGCCACCCAGACCGCCGCGCAAAGCTTGATGGCAGAGGCAAGCCCGGCATGCGCCTCGAGAAAACGCGAGACGAGCAGAACAAGCGACAGGATGACGAGAAGATAACCGGCAATTTCGCCAAGCATCAGCGGCAGTGAGGCTTTAACGCCGCGACCGGCACCGGACAGCGCCAGAAGCGTGTTGGTCGGGCCTGGCGTCAACAAAAGCGCAAGAGCCGCCAAAGCAAAAACCGAATAGGAAGACATGGCATAATTCCGATGATCTGCGCGCAAAACCCTGATTGGCTGCGACTAACACTGGAGAGTGCCTTACGCCACAAAGACGCGCCTTGATACAAAGCAAGCGGGGAAACATCGCCATGTTTTCATTTCACAGGGTCGCGGACGCTTGCCCCTCGCCCAAGCAGTCTCTATAGAGCGCAGGACCGAATTCCGCGGCGCTCCACAGGCGTGTAGACAGCGAATGGGAGCGCACGGACCAGCATTCGGGCGTTCCGGGCATTTTCACGGGAAAATGCGACGCCCATCAGGAGGCAAACCGCATGGTCTTCTTCCCCCACCGCCATCTCCTCGGCATCAAGGGGCTTTCCCACCAGGACATCACCCTTCTTCTCGACAAAGCCGACGAGGCGGTGAAAATCAGCCGTCAGCGCGAGAAGAAAACCTCGACATTGCGTGGCCTGACGCAGATCAACCTGTTCTTCGAAGCTTCGACGCGCACACAGTCCTCTTTCGAGCTGGCTGGAAAACGCCTCGGTGCCGACGTGATGAACATGTCGGTCGGCAACTCCTCCGTCAAAAAGGGCGAGACGCTGATCGACACGGCCATGACGCTGAACGCCATGCGCCCCGACGTGCTGGTGGTGCGCCACTCATCCGCCGGTGCCGCAGCGCTTCTGGCGCAGAAGGTGGCCTGCTCGGTGGTGAATGCCGGTGACGGCCAGCATGAACATCCGACCCAGGCCCTGCTCGACGCGCTGACCATTCGCCGTGCCAAGGGCGAGCTGTCTGGCATCACGGTTGCGATCTGCGGCGACGTGCTGCATTCGCGCGTTGCCCGCTCCAACATCATTCTGCTGAACCAGATGGGAGCGCGGGTACGCGTCGTCGCGCCTGCGACGCTGCTTCCTTCCGGCATTCGCGACATGAGCGTGGAAGTTTACCACGACATGAAAGAAGGCCTGAAAGATGCCGACGTGGTGATGATGCTGCGCCTGCAGCGCGAGCGCATGTCCGGTTCCTTCGTGCCTTCGGTGCGCGAATACTTCCATTATTACGGCCTCGACGCGGAAAAGCTGAAAGCAGCCAAGGAAGACGCCCTCGTGATGCATCCCGGCCCGATGAACCGTGGCGTGGAAATCGCATCAGAAGTGGCCGACGGTCCGCAGAGCGTGATTGAAAGCCAGGTTGAAATGGGGGTTGCCGTTCGTATGGCGGTGATGGAAACCCTGCTTGTCTCGCAAAACCAGGGTGAGCGCGCATGAGTGCCGTTACTGTTCTGAACAATCTCCGCATCATCGACCCTTCCCGCAGTCTCGACGAAACCGGCAGCATCGTCATCGGCGCAGACGGAACGATCCTTGCCGCTGGCAAGGACGCCCGCAATCAGGGCGCACCAGAAGGTGCTACCGTGCGCGACTGCAAGGGTCTGCTTGCCGTTCCCGGCCTGGTCGATGCCCGCGTCTTCGTTGGCGAACCCGGTGCCGAACATCGTGAAACGATCGAATCCGCCTCACGCGCGGCAGCGGCCGGCGGTGTGACCAGCATGATCGTCATGCCGGATACCGATCCCGTCATCGACGAGATCGCGCTGGTGGAGTTCGTCAAGAAGACCGCACGCGACAAGGCGCTGGTCAACGTGCACCCGGCAGCCGCGCTGACCAAGGGTCTGAACGGCGAGGAAATGACCGAATTCGGCATGTTGAAGGAAGCGGGCGCCGTTGCCTTCACGAATGGCCGCAAGGGGCTCTACGATACGCTGGTGCTGCGCCGGGCCATGACCTACGCCCGTGAACTGGGTGCCGTCATCGCGCTCGAGACACGCGACAAATATATCGGCAACGGCGATATGAACGAGGGGCTTTTCGCAAGCTGGCTCGGCCTTCCCGGAATTCCGAAAGAAGCCGAAATCATTCCGCTGGAGCGCGACCTGCGGATCGCCGGACTGACGCGGGCGCTCTACCATGCCGCCAAGATTTCCGTGCCGGAATCGGCAGAGGCTATCAAGCTGGCAAGATCGCGTGGCGTACAGGCCACCTGCGGCATTTCCATCAACCACCTGACGCTCAACGAGAACGACATCGGTGAGTACCGCACCTTCTTCAAGCTTTCCCCACCGCTTCGCGCGGAAGACGACCGCAAGGCCATGGTGGAAGCGCTGAAGGACGGCACCATCGATATCATCGTCTCCTCGCACGATCCGCAGGACGTCGACACCAAGCGCCTGCCCTTCTCCGATGCGGCAAGCGGCGCGGTCGGACTGGAAACCATGCTGGCGGCAGCGCTTCGTCTGCACCACAGCGGCGAAGTCCCGCTGATGCGGCTGATCGATGCGCTCTCGACCCGTCCGGCCAAAATCTTCGGGCTCGATGCCGGCACGCTGCAGGCTGGCGCCAAGGCCGACATTACCTTGGTCGATCTCGACGAACCGTGGCTGGTCGCCAAGGAACAGCTCGTTTCGAAATCGAAGAACACGCCGTTCGAGGACGCCCGTTTCAGTGGCCGTGCTGTTGCCACCTATGTAGCCGGCAAGCAGGTTCATGCATTGTAAGACATGTGGGCATAACCACGGTGCGGAACGCACGATGACTGGGGACATTTGAATGACTGCATTGACTGTCTGGGAGACGGCGCCCTCCCTTCTCGCACTGTCCGCGCTGGTGGGTTACCTGCTCGGCTCGATCCCGTTCGGCCTGATCCTGACCCGCATGGCGGGTCTGGGAGACGTGCGCAAGATCGGTTCGGGCAATATCGGCGCAACCAATGTGCTGCGTACCGGCAACAAGAAACTTGCTGCCGCGACATTGCTGCTCGACGCGCTGAAGGGTACGGCGGCGGTCTTGGTTGCCAACGCGCTCTGGGGTTACGAGGCATCGCTGATTGCCGGCTTCTTTGCCTTTCTCGGCCACCTGTTTCCGGTCTGGCTGGGCTTCAAGGGCGGCAAGGGTGTGGCGACCTATATCGGTGTGCTGCTGGGTGCCGCACCGCTGATGATGCTGGGCTTTGCCGTGGTCTGGCTGGTGACGGCATTCGTCACACGCTATTCCTCGCTTTCCGCACTGGTTGCGATGCTTGTCATTCCGGTTGCATTGTGGATACTCGGCCCGGAAAAGACCGCGCTGCTCGTGACGGTGCTGAGTGTGATTTCCTGGTGGAAACATCGCGAAAACATCAAGCGCCTGATGGCAGGCACGGAAAGCAAGATCGGCCAGAAGGGCTAAGACGACAGGTCTTACGCCCTCTTTCGGGGGGCGTTTGATGCCGCATGACGGGACGAAACGGCAAGGCATGGCGCTTTCCGAACGGCAAAAGATCGCCTGGCTGCGGCTGATCCGCAGCGACAATATCGGTCCCGTTACCTTTCGCGAACTCATCAATCACTATGGCAGTGCCGAAAAAGCGCTGGATGCCCTGCCGGAATTGTCCCGGCGAGGCGGCGCGGCACGCAATGTCCGTATCGCCACGCAGGCGGAAGCCGAGCAGGAAATCGAGGCGGCAGAGCGCTTCGGCGCCCGCTTCGTCGGCATCGGCGAGCCGGATTATCCGCCCGCCCTGCGGCATGTGGATGGCGCCCCGCCGCTGATTGCCATGAAGGGATCGGGTGCGGCCGCGATACGCCCCTCCATCGGTATCGTCGGCTCCCGCAACGCCTCGATCAACGGCGCGAAATTCGCCGCCATGCTGGCGCATGAATGCGGGCGCGCCGGTTATACCATCGCATCCGGTCTGGCGCGTGGCATCGATGCCGCCGCACACCGCGCCAGTCTTGCGACCGGCACTGTGGCCATGCTGGCAGGCGGGCTCGATCGCCCCTATCCGCAGGAAAATTTTGGCCTGTTGCAGCAGATCTATGATCAGGGTGGCGCGACCATCAGTGAAATGCCCTTCGGCTGGGAGCCGCGCGCCCGGGATTTTCCCCGCCGCAACCGGCTGATTGCCGGTGTCTCGCTTGGTGTCGTCATCGTCGAGGCCGCCGAACGCTCCGGCTCCCTGATTACTGCCCGGCTTGCCGGCGAAGCGGGCCGTCTGGTCTTTGCCGTGCCAGGCTCGCCGCTCGACCCGCGCTGCCAGGGTACGAACCGGCTGATCAAGGAGGGCGCAATGCTGACAACAGGCGCCGCCGACATTCTGGAGGCGCTGCGGCCGCTTGTCGAACCCGGCCTGCCGCTTGGCCGCAAGGTCGAGGAACCGTCCCGCGACGCGGATATGTCGCCGCCCGCAGACAATCAGCGCGAGATGATTGCCGCAGCCATTGGCCCCTCGCCGGTCGAAAGCGATGATGTCATCAGGCATACGGGTCTTTCCGCAGCGACGGTGCATATGGTGCTGCTGGAACTGGATATTGCCGGGCGACTGAACCGCCACGCCGGCGGCCAGGTTTCCCTTATCATGGCCGAGTGATTGCCGACGTCGTTGATATCTGCGGATTGCGCCATCGCCACGCGACACCATATATGTGTCAGCCAGCCACCACGAAGACAGGATCTCGGGTGTCGTCACAGGCATCATGCAACCGGGGATCGATGACCCGAAGTTGCGAATCCGGCAAAAATAACCCATCGGCTGCATTCGTGCCGATATGAGAAAATCGCCCTTGCCTCTTGACCAGCGCGCATTACCTGTCCATGTCGAAATATAAGGAAGCCTTGCTGCAGTACGCCAATGCACCGGGCACACACTAACGGACCCGTTCCCAGAGAAAAAAATATGAATGTCGTCGTCGTAGAATCTCCGGCCAAAGCCAAGACTATCAACAAGTATCTTGGTTCGGGCTACAAGGTTCTTGCATCCTTTGGCCATGTTCGCGACCTTCCTGCCAAGGACGGCTCGGTGCTGCCCGACCAGGACTTTGAAATGTCCTGGGAGGTCGACCCTGCCTCGCAGAAGCGCATGAAGGACATTGCCGACGCGGTCAAATCCTCCGACGGACTGTTTCTGGCAACCGACCCTGATCGCGAAGGCGAAGCGATTTCCTGGCACGTTCTCGATCTTCTGAAAAAGAAGAAGGTGATCGGCGACAAGCCCGTCAAGCGCGTGGTGTTCAACGCCATCACCAAGAAGGCGGTGCTGGATGCGATGGCCAACCCGCGCGACATCGACGTGCCGCTGGTGGACGCCTATCTGGCACGCCGCGCACTCGACTATCTCGTCGGCTTCAATCTTTCGCCGGTGCTGTGGCGCAAGCTGCCGGGCGCACGCTCGGCTGGACGTGTGCAGTCGGTGGCGCTGCGTCTCGTCTGCGATCGCGAGTCCGAAATCGAGCGTTTCGTCTCGGAAGAATACTGGAACCTTTCCGCCCTGCTCAAGACACCGCGCGGTGACGAATTCGAAGCCAAGCTGGTTTCTGCCGACGGCAAACGCCTGCAGGGCAAGTCCATCAAGACGGGCGATGATGCCAACCGCCTGAAGGCGCTGCTCGATGGTGCGACCTATCTGGTCGACACGGTCGAGGCGAAGCCCGTCAAGCGCAATCCCGGCCCGCCCTTCACCACTTCGACGCTGCAGCAGGCCGCGTCGTCGCGCATGAGCTTTTCGGCCTCGCGCACCATGCAGGTGGCGCAGAAGCTTTATGAAGGTATCGACATCGGCGGCGAGACTGTCGGTCTGATCACCTATATGCGTACCGACGGTGTGCAGATGGCGCCGGAAGCGATCGATGCGGCGCGCAGCGCCATCGGTGAGCAGTTCGGCAGCCGTTACGTGCCAGAAAAGGCCCGCTTCTATTCCACCAAGGCCAAGAACGCCCAGGAAGCGCACGAGGCGATCCGTCCGACCGATTTCAACCGTACCCCGGATCAGGTGAAGCGTTTCCTCGATCCCGATCAGTTCCGTCTCTACGATCTGATCTGGAAGCGTGGCATCGCCAGCCAGATGGCATCGGCAGAAATCGAGCGCACCACGGTTGAAATTCTGGCTGACAACAAGGGCGACCAGGCCGGTTTGCGTGCGGTTGGTTCGGTAATCCGTTTCGACGGTTTCATCGCTGCCTATACCGACCAGAAGGAAGATGGCGAACAGAGCGACGACGGTGACGACGAAGGCCGTCTGCCGGAGATCAATGCACGCGAGAACCTCGCCAAGCAGAAGATCAACGCCAGCCAGCACTTCACCGAACCGCCACCGCGCTATTCGGAAGCATCGCTCATCAAGAAAATGGAAGAGCTCGGCATCGGCCGTCCTTCCACCTATGCGGCGACACTGAAGACGCTGAGCGACCGCGAATACATCATCGTCGACAAGCGCAAGCTGATCCCGCATTCGCGTGGACGTCTGGTGACGGCATTCCTGGAAAGCTTCTTTACGAAATACGTCGAATACGACTTCACCGCTGCTCTGGAGGAAAAGCTCGACCGCATTTCCGCCGGTGAACTGGACTGGAAGCAGGTTCTTCGCGATTTCTGGACGGACTTCTTCGCGCAGATCGAAGACACCAAGGAACTGCGTGTCACCAACGTTCTCGACGCGCTGAACGAGGTTCTGGCACCGCTGGTATTCCCCAAGCGCGAAGACGGTTCCGACCCGCGCATCTGCCAGGTTTGCGGCACCGGCAACCTGTCGCTGAAGCTCGGCAAGTATGGCGCCTTCGTCGGCTGCTCGAACTATCCGGAATGCAACTTCACCCGCCAGCTCAACTCTGACGGTGCGGAAGCGGAAGCTGCAGCGCTGAACGAGCCGAAGGCATTGGGCGCAGACCCGATGACCGGCGAGGAACTGACGCTGCGTTCCGGTCGCTTCGGACCTTACATCCAGCGTGGCGACGGTAAGGATGCCAAGCGCGCATCGCTGCCCAAGGGCTGGAAGCCGGAAGAGATCGACCACGAAAAGGCTCTGGCGCTGATCAACCTGCCGCGCGATATCGGTCAGCATCCGGAAACCGGCAAGATGATTTCCGCCGGAATCGGCCGCTACGGCCCGTTCCTGCTGCATGACGGCGGTTACGCCAACCTGGAGAGCGTCGAGGACGTGTTCTCGATCGGTCTCAACCGTGCGGTTACGGTGATTGCCGAGAAGAAGGCTGCACCGGGCCGTGGCCGATCCTCCACGCCTGCCGCGCTGAAAACGCTTGGCGATCACCCCGATGGTGGCGCGATTACCGTGCGTGACGGGCGTTTCGGTCCCTACGTCAACTGGGGCAAGGTCAACGCCACCATTCCGAAGGCTCAGGCGCCTGACAGCGTGACGCTGGAGGAAGCGCTGGTGCTGATTGCCGAGCGCATCGCCAAGACCGGCACCGGCAAGCCTGTGAAGGCCAAGAAGACGACGGCAAAGTCTGCGGATGGTGACACGACAGCCAAGCCGAAGGCGACCAAAGCAAAAACGGCCACCAAGGCCAAATCCGCTGCCAAGCCAAAGGCCGCAGCAAAATCGAAGAAGGCAGAATCGTGAGCAAAGCGCCGCGTCAGGGACAGGGTTCGGCTAAGGACGGTTTCGGACGCACTGCGCGATCCAAGCGCGTCAACGAAGGTGAAGGCATCATCCACGGTGAGGTGCCTTCCCGCGAAGTGCTGCTGAAATTCATTGCCGACCATCCGCAACAGGCTTCCAAGCGTGAAATCGCCAAGGCTTTCGGGCTGAAGGGTGAGAACCGCGTGCTGCTGAAAGGCGTGCTGAAGGAGCTGGAAGGCGACGGCATGGTGCAGAAGAGCCGCAAGTCGCTGGTGCGGCCGGGCGGCCTGCCACCCGTCACGGTTCTCGATATCACCACCCGCGACAAGGACGGCGAATTGATCGGTCGGCCAGCGGAGTGGCCGGATGATCTGGGCGCAGCCCCTGCGGTTCTGATCCGCCAGTCGTCGCAGGATCGCGGCAAGAAAGCGCCGACCGCCGGTCTCAACGACCGGGTTCTGGCAAAGATCTTTCCAGCCAAGGAACGCGGTGGCCCGGCCTATACGGCGCGTGTCGTCAAGATTCTCGACCGCAGACAGGGTGCGCTTCTCGGCGTATTCAAGCTGTCGCCTGGCGGCGGTGGTCGCCTGATGCCTATCGACCGGCGCGGCGAGGAAATGGTCATCGACCCCGATGGCGTGGGCGAGGCCAAGGACGGCGATCTGATCGAGGTCGAAACCTCACGCAACAGCGGGCGTTACGGCCTGACGCGGGCAAAGGTTCTGTCTGTC
Organism: Agrobacterium tumefaciens; assembly: GCA_025559845.1. NCBI lineage: Bacteria > Pseudomonadati > Pseudomonadota > Alphaproteobacteria > Hyphomicrobiales > Rhizobiaceae > Agrobacterium > Agrobacterium tumefaciens. Next base: position 1,033,197 of record CP048469.1, on the reverse strand, counting down.
GTCGGTTCGGTAGCATCCGAAAAGGCGATCTCGATGATCGCAATCCATGCGCATGGTATTCCGCACATCTTCCCGCAGAACGTTCTGGCCGAGGCTGACGATGCCAAGCCGGCGACGATGTCACACCGCGAAGACTGGCGTGACCTGCCGCTGATCACCATCGACCCTGCCGATGCCAAGGACCATGACGACGCGGTTTATGCCGAGCCCGATCCTTCGCCCGACAACCCTGATGGCGTGATCGTGACGGTGGCGATTGCCGATGTCTCCTGGTACGTGCGCCCAGGTGCGCCGCTGGACCGTGAAGCGCTGAAGCGCGGCAATTCAGTTTATTTCCCGGATCGCGTCGTGCCGATGCTTCCCGAACGCATTTCCAACGACCTCTGCTCGCTGAAGGAAGGTGTCGATCGCCCTGCCCTTGCCGTGCGGATGATCTTTTCGAAGGAAGGCCGCAAAGCGGGCCACACATTCCATCGCATCATGATGAAGAGTGCTGCCAAGCTGTCCTACCAGCAGGCGCAGGCCGCAATCGACGGCAAGCCGGACGACAAGACCGGACCAATGCTGGAGCCGATCCTCAAGCCGCTGTGGCACGCTTATGAGGTGATGAAGCGCGGGCGTGATCGTCGCCAGCCGCTCGAACTCGACATGCCGGAACGCAAGATCCTGCTTCGCCCCGACGGTACCGTGGACAAGGTCGTCATTCCGGAACGCCTCGATGCGCACAAGCTGATCGAGGAAATGATGATCCAGGCAAACGTCGCCGCCGCCGAGACGCTGGAAAAGAAAAAGCAGCGCCTTGTCTACCGCGTGCACGATGCGCCGACGCTTTCCAAGCAGGAGACACTGCGCGAATTCCTGGGCACCATCGGTATTTCCATGGCCAAGGGTGCGGCGATGCGCGCCAACTCCTTTAATGGCATTCTGGCACGTGCGCTGGATACGCCGCATCAGATCATGGTCAACGAGATGGTGCTGCGCGCCCAGAGCCAGGCGATCTACAGCCCTGAGAACATCGGGCACTTCGGCCTGAACCTGATGAAATACGCGCACTTCACCTCGCCGATCCGCCGTTATGCCGACCTGATCGTGCATCGCGCGCTGGTCGGTTCCCTCGGCCTTGGCGAAGGTGGCATCACCCCGCAGGAAGAAGCGACGCTCGACGATATCGCAGCGGAAATCTCGACCTTCGAGCGCCGCGCCATGGCAGCCGAGCGCGATACCATCAACCGCCTGATTGCCCATCACCTGTCCGAGCGTGTCGGCGAGGAATTCGAGGGTCGCATCGGCGGTGTCACCAAGGCGGGACTTTTTGTCGCGCTGCCTCAGTTTGGTGCCGATGGTTTCATACCTATATCAACGCTCGGAACCGATTATTTCATTTACGACGAGGCGCATCAGGCCTTGACGGGTGAAAAGACCGGTCTCGGCTATCAGCTTGGCGACAGCGTGCAGGTACGTCTTGCCGAAGCGGTACCGTTGGCGGGCGCCCTGCGTTTCGATATGCTGAGCGAGGGAAGGAAGATGCCGGTCGCCACACGGTCGTTTCATAAAGCGGGGCGGCGGACATCGCGCGTGGCGGCAAAGCCCGGAACGCGCCCGCCAAGACGGCGGCGATAAAACGGCGGCAGGAACCGCCACGGGAAGGAAACGAGCATGGGTAATGAACACAGCTCCGACATTCTGACGTTCGGCGACAAAGGTGTGGAGCGGCCGCTTGGCCGTTCGATCATGCGGGGCATGTTGAACCGCTGCCCGGCCTGTGGCTCGGGACGCCTGTTCCGTGCCTGGCTGAAGCCCGTGGACAATTGTGCGGCCTGCGGCGAGGAAATGCACCACCACCGTTCCGACGATCTGCCGCCCTATATTTCCATCGTCATCATCGGCCACATCGCCGTTGGCGGTTTCATGATGACCGACCTCGTCATGCAGGTTCCGATGTGGGTTCACTTCGCCATCTGGGTGCCGATCACCATTCTCGCGGCACTTCTGACACTGCAGCCGATCAAGGGCGGTGTCGTTGGCCTGCAATGGGCGCTTCGAATGCATGGTTTCGACAGCCGGCCGGCAAAACCCGTCATTGACGGCTCCTCGCATTAGGCTGTCGCGTGACGCCACTGAATTCCACCACAGACCCGGGCCGAACGACGGCAGTGCTGCGTCCACGCGACGCCGCTGCCCTTCTCCTGTTCGACCGCTCCAGCCGCGGACTGCGCGTGCTGATGGGCAAACGCAGCGCGGCACATGTCTTCATGCCCAGCACCTATGTCTTTCCGGGCGGCAAGCGTGACCGACAGGACCATGCCCTTCCCTATTGCGGCGATCTGCACCCGAGTGTGCTGGAGCAGCTTTCCGCATCCGTGCCGCGCCGTCTAAGCGTTGCCGGTGCGCGCGCTCTGGCGCTGGCTGCCGTGCGCGAACTGGCTGAGGAAACCGGTATCCGGCTTGGCAAGGAAAACGCCGGCCCGGATCTGTCGCCACTGCGTTTCGTGGCACGTGCAATCACGCCACCGGGATTGTCGCGCCGCTACGACACGCGATTCTTTTGCGGTTTTACCGATGAAATCGACGTGGATATCGATGCGATCAGCGATTCGGACGAGCTTCACGACGTGCGATGGGTTGACACGGCGGAGCTTTCCGGTCTGAACATGCCGACGATCACACGCACGGTTCTCGAAGATGTCACAAAACTTATGATAGGTGATCCCTCACTGCCCTTTGAAAGCCCCGTGCGGTTCTACTTCACGCGCCACGGCCGGTTCATTCGAGACTTTGTATAAAGGCCGTTATGTCACAGACGAAATGCGAAGAAGACGCCATTCACTGGCCTTCCCTGATCGCCGCCATTGCTTCCATCAGCGCGGTCGGTGTGGCCATCGGTCTCGGCCTGCCACTGTTGTCCATCATTCTGGAAAAGCGCGGCATCTCCTCGACGATGATTGGCGTCAACACGGCCATGGCCGGTGTGGCGGCTATGATGGCGGCACCTGTGGCATCGAAAATCGCCCACGACTTCGGCGTCGCACGCACCATGCTGGTGGCGGTGGTGATTTCGGCGCTTAGTGCCCTCGGTTTCTATTTCGCTGATGCGTTCTGGATGTGGTTTCCGCTGCGACTCGTTTTCCACGGCGCGACCACGACGCTGTTCATCCTGTCCGAATACTGGATCAACATGGCCGCACCGCCGAAAAAGCGCGGCATGGTGCTCGGCATTTACGCCACCGGGCTTGCGGTGGGGTTTGCGGTTGGGCCGCTGCTGTTTTCGGCTGTCGGCAGCGAGGGTATTCTTCCCTTCCTCGTTGGTGCCGCGATCATTCTTCTGGCGGCTATTCCGATCTACATGGCGCGAGGCGAAAGCCCGGAGCTGGATGAACGGCCAAACCATCATTTCGCACGCTATATCTGGCTCGTGCCGATGGCCTCTGCCGCTGCCTTCGTGTTCGGCTCGGTGCAGGCGGGCGGTCTCTCGCTCTTTCCGATCTATGCGACGCGTGAAGGCTTCAACGAATCGCAGGCGGCGCTGCTGCTGACGGTGATGGGCATCGGCAACATGGTCTTCCAGATCCCGATCGGCCTGATGTCCGACAGGATGAAGGATCGCCGCACGCTGCTTGGCCTGATGGCGCTTGCCGGCGTCGGCGGCACGCTGGCGCTGCCATTGATGGTGGACAGCTGGTTGCTGGTGGCCGGTCTGCTGCTGTTCTGGGGCGGCCTGGTGTCCGGCATGTATACGGTTGGCCTGACGCATCTGGGCTCGCGCCTGACGGGTGCTGACCTGGTGGCAGCCAATGCCGCTTTCATCTTCTGCTACGCGCTGGGAACGATCTGCGGGCCGCAGGCGGTGGGTGCTGCAATGGACATTGCCGGCACCGATGGTTTTGCCTGGGCGCTTGCCATGTTTTTCGGTCTTTACGTCGTGCTTTATGTCGTCCGTTTTGTTTTCCGGGCAAAACAGACTTGACTTTTCGGGCGCGATACGTAGTTTCGCGCCAGATTTAGCCGAGGTGAAAGCGCCTGCGGCTTCTCTTTTGTTTAAAGGCAGGACGACCATGGCGAAAGCTACAACAATCAAGATCAAGCTGCTGTCGACAGCCGACACCGGTACCTTCTACGTCACCACCAAGAACAGCCGTACGTTCACGGACAAGATGACGAAGACGAAGTACGACCCGGTTGTACGCAAGCACGTAGAATTCAAGGAAACCAAGATCAAGTAATTCTTGATCGGGCATTCCGACAAAAGCGCGCCCTCCGGGCGCGTTTTTTGTTTGTGGCCACGCGAACGCCTCTCCCGCCGCAGATAGAGCCACAAAGCCCCGACAGGTCATCTGCCTGCGCGAACCTGATCACCTGCCTCGAGAATCAGTGCAGCGCCGAACCAAACCGCGACGTTTGCGCAGAGCGCACGCGAAAGCGCCTGGGGACAAAAGCAGCCGGTGAAGATGGGGTGGATGTCAGTGGGGAAATAGGGGGTCGGCCAACGATGTGATTACGGCACGAGGAACCGATTCGAACATCGCCGGCCGACCGACCCCACGATTCAGGAGATGCGGCGGACCTGGCATCATGGGGTATTCTAAGCTACGCAATACGACCCCTGATGAGCGATACTCTGCAGCGTCTTCGCCGCAATCATCACTTCATCCGCGGCAAAAAAGCCGCCTTAAAGATCCTTTTTCGTTGGCTTAGATTTTCGCAGAACCTAAAGAAAAATCAACAAATTCTTAAGCGAAGCCCATTTCCGTCGAAAGATATGGTTAAATATACCAGTATGATACACAATACTGCGCGATGAGATTGAATTTATTTTAAAATTCAACTTACGCTATAGTCGCACAAAAGCTTGCGGTACCGGGCTTTTCCGCCTGTAGAACGCAGGACACAAAGCAACCCGGCTCAAAATATGGTGATCGGCTGGTTAAGCCGCAGCGGCAACGACCCGGTTGCGGCCTGAATTCTTCGCTTCATACAAAGCCTTGTCAGCCTGCTTGAGAAGCTGATCCGGCAAAACAACCGAGGGGCTGTTGGTGGCGATGCCGAGCGATGCAGTGATCCTCAGCTCACGGTCGATTGAGCGGACATAGAAGGGCTCACCTTCGACGATCTCGCGCAGACGTTCGGCGACGCCGATGGCATGTTCCATCGACGTATCCGGCATGACCACAACAAATTCCTCCCCGCCATAACGGCAGGCAAGGTCGGCGCCACGGACAGCCGAGCGGATGCGGGCTGCGAACTCACGCAGCACCTCATCGCCAACGTCGTGGCCATAGGTGTCGTTGACCGTCTTGAAGCGGTCGATATCGGTGATGCAGATCGAAATCGGCCGGCCACGCGCTGCCGCGCGGTCAAAGAGGATCTTGAGATGATTGTCCAGGTAACGGCGGTTGTTGAGGCCGGTCAGCCCATCGACAACGGCAAGCTCCATCGTGTGCTGCAGGTTGCGGCGCAGATGGTCGTTGAAGCGCTTGCGCTTGATCTGCGTGAGCGTGCGGGCGACCAGCTCATTGGGATCGATCGGACGCAGGATGTAGTCGTTGACGCCAAGATCGAGCCCACGCGCCACCATATCGTCAGCGCCCTGCTCCGCCACCAGGAGAAGCGGCAGGAAGCGGGTGCGCTCCAGTGAGCGCAATTGCGAGCACAGGCGAAGCGGGTCGTAGTCGTCGAAGTTCGCGTTGACGATCACCAGTTCGAAAGGGTTCTCCGCTGCCGTGAACAGGGCGGCTTGCGGATCGCTCATGACCTCGACCTCGGCAACCGGCTTCAGAGCTCTGATGATGCGCTCCTGCGAGCTTGCACGGCCATCGACGAGCAGAACACGACCTGGCGTCTGCATCGTGCTGTCGCCGCGCAGCAGGTCTTCCATACCGATCTGCCGTGCTGTTTCGGCGCGCATGCGCAGTTCGTCGCTGACGGACTTGAGACGCACCAGGCTTTTGACACGGGCAATAAGCTGGAGGTCGTTGACAGGCTTGGTCAGGAAATCGTCGGCGCCGGCTTTCAGGCCACGCACGCGGTCGGAAGGCTGATCGAGCGCCGTAACCATGACAACCGGAATGTGTGCCGTGTTCGGGTTGGCCTTCAACCGCTCGCAGACTTCAAAGCCATCCATGCCCGGCATCATGATGTCGAGAAGGATGATATCGACCTGCTCGCTGTCGCAGATGGCCAGCGCCTTGAAGCCGTCTTCGGCTGTGACAACGTCGAAATACTCCGCCAGAAGCCGCGCCTGAAGCAGCTTGACGTTTGCGGGTATGTCATCAACGACAAGAACTCTCGCTGTCATGGTTTTCCCCAGCCGCCTTACGCGTCACCAAGATAGGTCTTGATGATCTCGATGAATTTCGGGACGGAAATCGGTTTCGAGACATAGGCCTCGCAACCGCCCTGACGAATACGCTCCTCGTCCCCTTTCATCGCAAAGGCGGTAACCGCGATGACAGGGATAACGTGCAGCTCATCGTCTTCCTTGAGCCATTTCGTGACCTCCAGACCTGATACCTCAGGAAGCTGAATGTCCATCAGAATGAGATCTGGACGGTGTTTGCGGGCGAGGTCGAGCGCTTCCATGCCGTTGCGCGTCTGAATCGTCGTGTAACCCGATGCCTCGATCAGATCGCGAAAGAGCTTCATATTCAGCTCGTTGTCTTCGACTATCATGACCTGTTTGGGCATGGCGAACAGTCCCCGCTCCGCTTTGAAACCTTCATCAAGACATATAAGTTGCCTCAGAGCCGATTCCATCGTCCAATTGTCGCGCTAGGCTAAAGCGATTTGGTTTCAAAATAGGTAACTTCGGAAGAGAAATGCTGCGACACACCAAAAACAAAGATAACATCGAAAAAGATCCGCAAGAAACGGCGGCCGCCATACTTGGCTGGCTGGCAAACGAACCGGACATGCTCTCGCGGTTTCTGGCATTGAGCGGATTGCAGGCCAATATGCTTCGCGAGGCGTCGAACGACCCAGGCTTTCTGGCGGGGCTGACCGACTTCCTGATGAGCCACGAACCTGATCTGATGGCGTTCTGCGCAGCCACGGAAACAACACCCGAGACGGTTGCTGCGGCATGGCACCACTTTTCAGGCCCCGGTCTCGATTCCGGTGTGTATTGACGGCGCAGCGCTTGAGCGCAGATCGCTTGCAAGCTATGGTTGGCGACGTTCCCGTTTTGTTTAGGCTTCGGTTTGCTGTCAGGCCATGTCCACGTCGCACGCTTATGATCCCGGTTTCTGCCGTGACTGCCTGACGGGCCAGCCTGCCGGGCTGAAGCGTTGCCGTGCCTGCGGCAGCCCTCGCCTGCTGTATCACGACGAACTCTACCAATTGACGATTGCCCATATCGACTGCGACGCCTTTTATGCGTCCGTCGAAAAACGCGACAACCCCGATCTTGCCGACAAGCCGGTGATTATCGGCGGCGGCAAGCGCGGCGTGGTCTCCACCGCCTGTTACATTGCCCGTATCCACGGTGTGCGCTCGGCCATGCCGATGTTCAAGGCGCTGGAAGCCTGCCCCGACGCCGTGGTCATCAAGCCGAATATGGAGAAATATGTTCAGGTCGGTCGCCAGATCCGCAGCATGATGCAGGAGCTGACGCCGCTGGTGCAGCCACTTTCCATTGATGAAGCATTTCTCGATCTGTCCGGCACCGAGAGATTGCACCACGATCCCCCCGCCCGCGTGCTGGCGAAATTCGCTAAGCGCGTGGAAAAGGAAGTGGGCGTGACGGTGTCCGCCGGGCTCTCCTACTGCAAGTTCCTCGCCAAAGTCGCGTCTGACCTGCGCAAGCCGCGCGGTTTTTCGGTGATTGGTGAGGCCGAATCCCTGTCGTTTCTGGCCACACGGCCTGTCACGACCATATGGGGCGTCGGAAAGGCCTTTGCCGCGACGCTGGAGGCGGATGGCATTCGCATGATCTCGCAACTGCAGGAGATGGAAGAAGGCGACCTGATGCGCCGCTATGGCTCGATGGGGCAGCGGCTCTATCGCCTGTCACGCGGCATCGACGAGCGCGATGTGAACAGCAACGATGCCGCCAAGAGCGTGTCGTCAGAAACCACGTTTTTCAACGACATCTCGCGCCATGACGATCTAGTGCCGATTTTACGGTCGCTTTCGGAAAAGGTATCCGCCCGCCTGAAAAAGCACGGTATCGCCGGCAAGACCGTCGTTCTGAAAATGAAGACGTCAGACTTCAAGATCCGCACCCGCAACCGCAAGCTCGATGATCCCACCCAGCTTGCCGACCGGATATTCCGTATCGGTCTGTCGCTGATGGAAAAAGAAACCGACGGCACCAAATTTCGTCTCTTGGGAATTGGCGTGAGCGAGCTTTGCGATGCGGCACTGGCCGATCCGCCCGATCTCGTCGACAAGCTGGCAGGGCGACGTGCTGCGGCGGAAGCCGCGATGGACAAGCTGCGGGACAAATTCGGCAAGAGTAGCGTCGAGACCGGATACACCTTCGGCACCCGAAAATAGCGGCTGCATTCAGCCCGCGTCGACAAATGCGGCGTTATTTTAGCATTTACACAATCTCGTGATGGCACAGACAAGGCCGTCCTTAAACTTCCTTAAACTTAACATGGTTGAGTAAAGGCAGTTTTGTACATGTGGTGTATTGCGTCATGTCCCTTCGCCTGCGTCTCCTGACCGGCATGTTGTCGGCCAGCATTCTTGCCTTTCCAGCTCTAGCTGCCGACCAGAAATCGCTCCAGATCGTCGTCTCGAAAAGCGAGCAATCGCTGGCGCTTTACGAGAATGGCGAAATCATCGCCACCTCGAAGATTTCGAGCGGCAAGGCGGGACACGAAACGCCAAGCGGCATCTTCTCCATTCTGGAAAAGCGCAAATATCACGAGTCCAACATCTATTCGGCCGCGCCCATGCCGTTCATGCAACGGCTGACATGGTCCGGCATTGCGCTGCATGAAGGCAAGGTGCCGAACTATCCGGCCTCGCACGGATGCGTACGGTTGCCCTCCAAGTTCGCTCAGTCACTGTTTGGCCAGACCGATCGCGGTGTGCATGTGATCATCACCGGTGCACCTGTCTCGCTGCGCTTCGTGCAGCATCCCGCCCTGTTCCAGCCGCGCGACGATTCCGATGATGGCAAGCTGCTGCTTTCCGACGTCGAACTGCGCCCGGCAACATTCGACACTGCCCTTGGTTCAGTCGAGGTTGCCGTCAACGAGCGCACCAACGCCATCAAGCCGGCGGTCAGGGAAAAGCAGTCCGCACCGCTACGCATTCTCATCACCCGCCGTGGCGAGCGGGAAAAAGTCATGGATATCCAGTCGCTTCTGACCCGGCTCGGCTTCGATGCCGGCGCGGCCGACGGTTATGCGGGCGAGATGACCATCAGTGCCATCAATGGCTTCAAACGGTGGAAGGGCATGAAAACGACCGGCCCGCTGCTGACGGATGCCTTTACCAGGGCACTCTACCAATCCGCCGGAGAAGACCACGCGCCAAGTGGCCAGATCATGGTGCGGCAGGACTTCAAACCGCTGTTTGAAGCGCCCGTCGACATCAAGGACCCCAACATCGCGCTTGGCACACATTTCTTCGAGGCGGTTTCTGTCGATCGCAACAGCGGGCATGCCGAATGGAACGGCATGACGCTGGAAAACCACCTGCCGGCAGCAGCCCGCAAACGGCTCGGGATTACCGAGGCAGAGGCACCTGGCGGTTTCGATCAGCTAAGCGCCGTGCTCGACCGCATCGACATCCCGAAAGACATCCGTGAGAGGATCGAGGAAGAGCTGTCGACCGGAAGCTCGATCACGGTGTCGGATCTCAGCCACGCGATGGAAACGGGCCAAGGCACGGATTTCATTACGGTGACGAAAGAAGGGCCGGTCTGAACCTTCGGGATCAGACCAGTTCGACGTCCACGACGCCGGGTGCCGAGCGCAAGGCGGCGGCGATTTCCGGCGAGATGCGGTATTTCTCCGTCAGTTCCACCTCGATCTCACGGCTTCCCTCGTCCTTGATGACGATGAAATACACCGAGCCATCGCCTCTGGTGTTGAGGTGGCGCGCTACGGTTTTCAAAGGACCGGAATCACGGACGTAAACGCGCAGCGCCTTCTGCATCTGCACGGATTTCTCCTCCAGCGACTGCGCCGTCTGGATACGCAGTCCGATGCCTTCCGGCCGCTCTTCGGCCTGAACGGTGATTACCAGCGACTTGCCGACTTCGAGCAGGTCACGATACTGCCCGAGACCTTCGGAAAACAGCACGGCTTCAAACTGGCCGGATGAATCCGAGAAGGTGATGATACCCATCTTGTTGCCGGTGCGTGTCTTGCGCTCCTGCTTGCCGGTAACGGTGCCGGCCAGGCGCCCGGCTGTCGCGCCTTGTTTCACCGCGCCGGAGAAATCCGCGAAGGTCTGCACCCGGAGTTTTTCGAGAATGGGCTTATAGGTATCGAGCGGATGCGCGGTGAGGTAAAAACCGAGCACCTGATATTCACGCAGCAGCTTTTCCGAGGCAAGCCAGGGCTGGAAGGCCGGCAGAACCAGCTTTTCCGGACCGCTTGCGCCGCCTGAGCCGAACATGTCCGACTGGCCGGTGACACGGCTTTCCTGCGCGCGCTGCGAATAGCCCATGATGCGATCGAGACCGCCGATCAGTTCGGCGCGATCCTTGCCGAAACAATCGAAGGCGCCGGCATTGATAAGGCTTTCCAGTACGCGCCGGTTGATCTGTTTGGGATCGATACGCAGGCAGAAATCTTCAAGGCTCGAAAACGGCTTGTCACCACGCACCGCAACGATGTGTTCGACCGCGCCCTCGCCGACGCCCTTGATGGCGGCGAGCGAATAATAGATGCGGCTCTCACCCGTTTCGAACTGGCGATAGGAGGTCTGCACCGATGGTGCAACAATCTCGATACCAAGACGACCGGCATCCTGACGGAAATCGTTGAGCTTTTCCGTGTTGGCCATATCGAGCGTCATCGACGCGGCCAGGAACTCGACCGGATAGTGCGCCTTCATGTAGGCGGTCTGGTAGGAGACGATAGCGTAAGCGGCTGCGTGTGACTTGTTGAAGCCGTAGTTCGCGAACTTGGCGAGAAGATCGAAGATCGTATCGGACTGGGCTTTCGATACGCCATTCTTGATCGCGCCATCAACGAAACGTTCGCGCTGCTTGTCCATCTCCTCCTTGATCTTCTTACCCATGGCGCGGCGCAGAAGATCGGCTTCGCCAAGCGAATAACCGGACAGAACCTGGGCGATCTGCATCACCTGTTCCTGATAGACGATAACGCCCTGCGTTTCTTTGAGAAGATGATCGATGGTCGGATGGATCGACTCGATCTCTTCCTCGCCGTGTTTACGGGCGTTGTAGACCGGAATGTTTTCCATCGGGCCCGGACGGTACAGGGCGACCAGCGCGATGATGTCCTCGATGCAGTCGGGCCGCATGCCGATCAGGGCTTTACGCATGCCCGCACTTTCCACCTGGAAGACGCCTATGGTCTCGCCGCGGGACAGCATTTCATAGGTTTTCGGATCGTCGAGCGGGATCGCTGCAAGGTCGACACTGACGCCGCGCTTGGCGACGAAATCCACCGCGACCTTCAGAACCGTGAGCGTTTTCAGGCCGAGGAAGTCGAACTTGACGAGACCGGCGCTTTCCACCCACTTCATGTTGAACTGGGTGACGGGCATGTCCGAACGCGGATCGCGATACATCGGCACGAGCTGCGACAGCGGCCTGTCGCCAATAACGATACCGGCGGCGTGGGTCGATGCGTGGCGATAAAGCCCTTCGATCTTCTGGGCGATATCCAGCAGGCGGGCAACGACCGGTTCCTTGTCGGCCTCTTCCTGCAGGCGCGGCTCTTCCTCGATCGCCTTCGACAGGGGCGTTGGATTGGCCGGATTGTTCGGCACCAGCTTACAGATCTTGTCAACCTGGCCGTAGGGCATTTCCAGAACGCGGCCGACGTCGCGCAACGCGGCGCGCGCCTGCAACGAACCGAAGGTAATGATCTGCGCCACCTGCTCGCGACCATATTTCCGCTGCACATAGCGGATCACCTCTTCGCGACGATCCTGGCAGAAGTCGATATCGAAGTCGGGCATCGATACGCGTTCCGGGTTGAGGAAGCGCTCGAACAGCAGCGAGAAACGCAAGGGGTCGACGTCGGTGATCGTCAGCGCATAGGCAACCAGCGAGCCCGCACCCGAACCGCGGCCGGGACCAACGGGAATATCGTGCTGCTTGGCCCATTTGATGAAGTCGGCGACGATCAGGAAGTAACCGGGGAACTTCATGCGTTCGATAACGCCGAGTTCGAAATCGAGCCTGTCGCGGTACTCCTGTTCCGTATAACCAGCCGCCATGCCGAGTGCGGCCAGACGATCATTCAGACCTTCGACGGCCTGACGGCGAAGCTCGCCGGACTCGGCGCGTTCCGCCGCCTCCGGATCGTCGCTGGCGCCGGTGAAGCGCGGCAGAATCGGTCCACGCTTCTTCAGAACGTAGGAGCAGCGCAGCGCAATCTCGACGGTGTTTTCCAGAGCCTCGGGAACGTCGGCGAACAGCGCCATCATCTCGGCGCGGCTTTTCAGATAGTGGTCCGGTGTCAGGCGGAAACGGCTGTCATCGGACACGATGGCATTGTGCGCCACCGCCATCAGGGCGTCATGCGCCTCATAGTCGGCCTTCGACGGGAAAAAAGCCTCGTTGGTGGCAACCAGCGGAACCTCATGCTCGAAAGCAAGACCGATCATCCGCCGTTCATGGGCACGGTCGAAATTGCCCTGCCGCTGCAGCTCGATATAGAGCCTGTCACCAAACAGAGACTTCAATGTCAGCAGCCGGTCTTTCGCCTGATCGGCGTGACCTTCCCGCAAGGCGATATCGATTGGGCCGCCCGAAGCACCGGTCAGGGCAATCAGGCCGGCATTGGAACTTTCCTCCAGCCAGGCACGGGAGATGTTGACCGCATGGTGGCCGCTGCCCTCACCTTCCAGGTATGCGCGGCTGACGAGGTCCACCAGACGCTCATAGCCTTGCGCGTCGGCAGCAAGCAGCACGATGGAAGGAAGTTTTGCGAGATGTGCATTGTTGTTGCGGCGGTCTTCCACCGCATCCTGCATGTCGATGGAGACCTGACAGCCGATGATCGGCTGCAGCCCCTCATCACGCGCCTTCTCGGAAAACTCGAGCGCAACAAAAAGGTTGTTCGTATCGGTGATGGCAATGGCCGGCTGGCCGTCTGCCACCGCCTTTGACATGATCTTCTTGAGGGGAAGCGCCCCCTCAAGCAGGGAGTAAGCGGAATGAACCCGCAGATGGACAAAACCGGGCGTCGTCAGTTTTTCGCCCGAGGTTTCGCCGCTTGCAGTCATCTCGCCCATTCCGTCATCCCGTCATTCTGAATCGCGGCCGATTTTCGAACTTCCGGGCGGTAAAGTCCACAGGCAAGAGGGACATATTCAGGCTTGAATTCAAGCCAGCCAATTCAAGCCTGCCATCAGAGGGCAGTGAGGATCATCGAAAAGCTAGCGACAAAAACGGCGATCGAGGTGAAAGCGGCGACGTCACGAACGAAATCAGTCATTTGGTCTCTCCTTACTCGTTATGTTCCAACTTTGTTCTCATTTTGTTTCATTGTCAACAGGCTTTTGCCCGCCTCTGTCTTGTACAAACGGCAGAATCGACTCCGGGTTCCCTCGCCTCCAAAGCAAGCCTTTGACTCCAAAACGAAAAACCCGAAGGTGCAGAAAGCGCCTTCGGGTTGAAAAAATTCTGGTGTGGAGAACAAAGCGGCTGAGTGGATGTTCCTCTCAGCCCAAAATCGCCCGGCTTCCGCAGTGATCAGAAATCGACGATCTTGCCTTCGGACAGCGTCACACGGCGATCCATACGAGCAGCAAGTTCGTGATTGTGGGTGGCGATCAACGCCGCAAGACCGGACTGGCGCACCAGCGCCTCCAGCGCGTCGAACACATAATGCGCCGTCTCGGGATCGAGGTTGCCGGTCGGCTCGTCAGCAAGCAGCAGCAGCGGCGCATTGGCCACGGCGCGGGCAATCGCCACACGTTGCTGCTCACCGCCTGACAGCTCGGCCGGGCGGTGTTCGGCGCGGTGACCGACACGCATGTAGTCGAGCAGCGCGCTGGCGCGTGCTGCCGCTTCCTTGTTCGAAAGACCGGCGATCAACTGCGGCATCATCACGTTCTCCAGCGCGGTGAATTCCGGCAGCAGGTGATGGAACTGATAGACGAAGCCGATATCGCTTCGGCGGATTGCCGTGCGGGCCTCGTCACCCAGATCGCTGCAGGGCTGGCCATTGATGAAGACCTCGCCCGCATCGGAATGTTCCAGCAGGCCAGCCAGATGCAGCAGGGTCGACTTGCCCGTTCCGGATGGAGCAACCAGCGCCACCATCTCGCCGCTCTTCATTTCAAATTCGGCCTTGCGCAGAATGGACAGCGAGGTTTCACCCTGACCGTAGGTCCGCTCGATGCCGGTAAGCCGCAGCACAGTTTTTTTAGCCATATCGGGAAGCGGTCCTTATTCGTAACGCAGAGCCTGAACCGGATCGAGCTTGGAAGCCCGCCATGCAGGGAAGATGGTTGCCAGAAAAGACAGCGTCAGCGCCATGATGATGACGGAGATCGTTTCGCTTACATCCATTTCCGCCGGAAGCTGGCTGAGGAAATAAAGCTGCGGATCGAAGAGCACGGTACCGGACACCCAGGAGAAGAACTGGCGGATCGATTCCACGTTCAGACACACGAGGATGCCAAGCGCCACGCCGGCAAAGGTGCCGACGATACCGATGGCCGCGCCAGTCATGAAGAAGATTCGCATGACCGAGCCTGAACTCGCACCCATGGTGCGCAGGATGGCGATATCGCTGCCCTTGTCCTTCACCAGCATGATGAGGCCGGAGATGATGTTCAGCGCCGCGACCAGAACGATCAGCGTCAGGATCATGAACATCACGTTTCGCTCCACCTGAAGGGCGGAGAAGAAGGTCTGGTTTCGCTGTCTCCAGTCGGTGATATAGACCTGCCGTTCGGCAGCCTGCTCGACAAGCGGCCTGATGCCGTCAACATTGTCGGGGTGGCTGACGTAAAGCTCGATCGACTGGACGATACCCTCGGCATTGAAATAGAGCTGCGCCTCGCTGAGCGGCATATAGATCATCGACGCATCATATTCCGACATGCCGATCTCGAAGACGCCGGAGATCTTGTAGGATTTGACGCGCGGATTGACGCCCATCGGCGTCACGTCGCCTTCCGGCGAAATCAGCGTGATGTCATCGCCTGCCGTCACGCCGAGCTGTGAGGCGAGCCTGGAGCCGACCAGCACGCCCTCGCCCGACATGAAACCGACGAGATCGCCCGTCTTCACGTTGGAGGAGACTTCCTTGATCTTCTCGATGTCTTCGGTGCGAACGCCGCGCACCAGCGCGCCGGAACCTGCACCGCCACGGCCGGAGGCCAGCGTCTGGCCCTCCACCAGCGGCAGGGCCATGGTGACGCCCGGGACGGCGCCGAACTTCTTCGCCAGATCGTCGTAATTGTTGAAAGGCGTATCGATCGGCTGCACGATCATGTGACCGTTAATGCCGAGAATGCGGGAAATCAGCTCGGTACGGAAACCGTTCATCACCGCCATGACGATGATGAGTGTCGCCACACCCAGCATGATTCCAACGAAGGAAAAGCCGGCGATGACGGAAATGAATGCTTCCTTGCGCCGCGAACGCAGGTAGCGCCAGGCCACCATGCGTTCAAACGCAGAAAACGGCCGGGCGGCAGTTTCCTTTACGGAAGCTGCCGCACTTTTGTCAGCCTCGGCTTTTGCCATGTCGTCTCCTCGATCCGGCTTCTCAGCCAAGCACCTTGTTCATCGCAGCTTCGATCGTAACGGTTTCGCGCTCGCCGGTTCTGCGGTTCTTGACTTCGACTTCGCCGTTCGCAACCGAACGCGGACCGACGATGATCTGCAACGGAACGCCGATCAGGTCGGCAGTTGCAAACTTCTGGCCCGCACGGTCGTCCGTGTCGTCGTAGAGAACATCCTTGCCCGCTGCAGTCAGCGAATAATAAAGCTTTTCGCATGCCGCATCGCAGGCAGCATCGCCAGACTTCATGTTGATGACGACGACGTCGAAAGGCGCGACCGAAGCAGGCCAGATGATTCCGTTCTCGTCATGCGAGGCTTCAATGATGGCGGGAACAAGGCGCGTCGGGCCGATACCATAAGAACCCATGTGGACAAGGTGTTCCTTGCCATCTGCGCCCTGAACCTTGGCGCCCATCGGCTCGGAATATTTGGTGCCGAAGTAGAAGATGTGACCGACTTCGATACCGCGTGCGGAAAGCCGCTCGCCGTCCGGAATCGCATCATAGGCCGCTTCGTCATGCATTTCCGAGGTTGCGGCATATTCAGACGTCCACTCGTCGAACACGGCCTGCAGGGCGTTCACATCATCGAAATCCGTATCGACGGATGGGATGGCGCGATCGAGGAAGCTCTTGTGGCAGAAAACTTCCGACTCGCCGGTATCGGCCAGAATGATGAACTCGTGGCTATGGTTGCCGCCGATCGGGCCGGTATCGGCGCGCATCGGAATGGCGCGCAGGCCCAGACGCTCGAACGTACGCAGATAGGCGACGAACATCTTGTTATAGGAATGGATCGCCCCTTCCTTCGTCAGATCGAAGGAATAGGCGTCCTTCATCAGGAACTCGCGCGAGCGCATGGTGCCGAAACGCGGACGAACCTCGTCACGGAACTTGAGCTGAATGTGGTAGAGGTTCAGCGGCAGGTTCTTGTATGACTTCACGTAGGAACGGAAGATGTCGGTGATCATCTCCTCATTGGTGGGGCCGTACAGCATCTGACGATCCTGACGGTCCTTGATGCGCAGCATCTCCTTGCCGTAGTCGTCATAACGACCGCTTTCCTGCCACAGCTCGGCCGACTGCAGGGTTGGCATCAGAAGCTCGATGGCGCCGGAGCGATTCTGCTCTTCGCGGATGATCGCGTTGACCTTGTCCAGCACACGCTTGCCGAGCGGCAGCCAGGAATAGATGCCGGCGGACTGCTGCCGGATCATGCCTGCGCGCAACATAAGACGGTGAGAAACGATCTCCGCTTCCTTGGGATTTTCCTTCAGGATGGGCATAAAATAACGGCTGAGACGCATGACGGCTTCCATTGTATCTGGCGAGAGCCCACCGACGCGGGAATCGCCTCTAATAAAGGGATATTGGCGCCGTACATAACCGTTTCGGGTGAAGAAGAAAACCCGCCGTTGAAACGGGCCGCAGGGCGTTTTCATGACAATTTTGAGACACGCGGTTCTCACAAAACGCTTTGATCGGAATATTATTCTTGATTGGGTGCGACAAATTGAAACGCAGAGAATTTTTTGCCGACTGTAACAAATATGCAAAAAATTAGATGACAAGCCTGGGGGATTAGGCTAATTTTAGCTCACAAAAGAGGCAAGAAGTCTAAATTCTTGTCGTTTTCGCGGTCAGTCTTGGGAGGATCAGATCTTAGGCGCGCCAGTTCGCTGCCCCGGTAACGGTTACAGATCACGCGAAACCTAAAAAACAAGGCTGAAATGCCTTGTTTTTTTTTGCTTTTTTCATAACAACGCAAAATTGCGTTTCATCAATCCGGTAAAATTGTGATTGTCAACCGAACGAGTTTGGCGCCCCTCGTAGCACCAGACTCATGACAGCCATATGACAGGTTTCAGTCGTAGACTGGTACGATGCGTGGCAAATCATCCAGGGTAAAACCAAACCACCAGGATGCGCCGTACCAGATGCCGCAGACAAATGCCGAAATCGCCGTCGTCATCAACAGCACGCGCAGCCCCCTGAATTTTGCTGGCGCGCTGGCGACCGTGCCGAGCGCAACGTCACCATCTTCTGCCTGCGTGCGCAGGCCAATCGGCAAAACGACGAAAAGAACTGTCCACCAGACGATGAAATAGACGGCAAAAACCGAAAGCCACTGCACGAATATCCTCCCAGACTTCGAAACGGCGGGAACCGAAGACGGTAACGTCGCCGCGCTATTTTCTTTGGCGCATATGTTTATCGCAAAACCACCGCTCTGCGCGACGTGCTGCGGGATCAAATCGGCGTTTGATCCCGCTTATCCTTGTAACGCATTCGCCGGGAAACCGGAATGCAACCTCATTCTTTCGCAAGCCCCGGTTACGGAGCCTGCCCACTAACGTGGTATGCCGATCAGACTTTTGTGAGGAAGACCGTAACGATCGGCTTTTTGCCCCAGGCCTGATTTGCCGCAGCACGAACGGCGCGGCGCACCGCTTCGCGTACCATTTCGAGATCCTTGCGACGGGCACGCGGAATGCTTTCAACGGCGCCGAGAACGGCGTCGTACAGCGTGTCTTCCATGTCTTCGCCTTCGTCATCGAACTCCGGCAGGCCGAACGGCACGACATCGGGGTCGCCCATGAAATCGAACCGGCTGTCCAGCACGACACTGACGGAGACGTGACCGGCGAAGGACAGCTTGCGGCGGTCGCTGATGCCCATTTCGTCCATGTCGCCGATCAGTTTGCCATCCTTGAAGACACGGCCATGCGGCGCATCGTCGATGACCTCTGCAGGACCCGGCGCAAGGCGGAGAATGTTGCCATTGCGAACCTTCGGCACCTGCGGAATGCCAGCCTGCTCGGCAAGCTCCTTCTGGGCGACCAGATGAGCGGCCTCGCCGTGCACGGGAACGACGATCTGCGGCTTGGTCCATTCGTACATGCGCAGCAGTTCGTTCCGGCGCGGGTGGCCGGAAACGTGCACGAGCGCCTCGTTATCGGTCACGATATGGATGCCCTGCTCGATCAGGCCGTTCTTGATATCGATGATTGCCTTTTCATTGCCAGGAATGGCGCGCGACGAAAAGACGACCGTGTCACCAGACGCAAGCGCGACATTGCGCATTTCATCGCGCGAAAGCTTGGCGAGCGCGGCACGCGGTTCGCCCTGCGATCCGGTCAGGATCAGCACGACCTTGTCGCGCGGAATATAACCGTACTCATCTTCGGCCAGGAATGGCTTGATGCCTTCCATGATGCCGAGGTCCTGCGAGACATTGACGACGCGCTTCAGGGACGAGCCGAGCAGCAGCACCTCGCGGCCTGCGGCCTCCGCCGCCTGGGCGATGGAACGGATACGGCCGACATTGGAGGAGAAGGTGGTAACAGCCACACGTCCTTCGGCATTTTCGATGATCTGCCGCAGACCTTCGGACACCTCATGTTCGGAGGGCGAAACACCATCGCGAACCGAGTTGGTGCTGTCGCAAAGCAGCGCCAGGACACCTTCTTCACCAATGGCGCGGAACCGTGCCTCGTCCGTCAACGGCCCGAGTGACGGCGCTTCGTCGATCTTCCAGTCACCGGTGTGGATGACATTGCCGAGCGGCGTACGGATGACCAGCGACATCGGCTCGGGAATAGAGTGATTGACGCCGACAGCCTCGATTTCGAACGGACCGACATTGATGCGGTCGCCCGCCTTGAACGGCGTGATCGGAATTTCGGCGCGTGTACCCTCATAGTTGCGCTTAGCCTCGAGCATGCCGGCGGTGAAGCCGGATGCATATACCGGCACGTTGAGGCCGGGCCAGAGGTCGTTCAGAGCGCCGTAGTGGTCCTCGTGGGCGTGGGTGATGATGATGCCCTTGAGGTTTTTCTTCTGCTGCTCGATGTAGCTGATATCGGGAAGCACCAGATCGACGCCCGGCAGATCGGGACCGGCGAAAGTAACGCCGCAATCAACCATGATCCACTGGCGCTTGCTTGCCGGTCCATAACCGTAAAGCGCCAGATTCATGCCGATTTCACCGACCCCGCCGAGCGGCAGGAAAACGAGTTCGTCCTGTGTAGCCATTGTTGTTCTTGTCCATTCATAACGGCATGCGGGCTGCAGCGGCTGGCTGCAACCCGGTATCCATTGTCAAAGCATCGGACATATCAAGCGTCAGGACAACCGGGCCGATGCGGAACCGGTCTGACGCCCTGCTTTTCATGAGCAGCAGGGGTACTCCAAACCTTCTGGGCAGGCACAGCGCGTCCGTTGCAGCGCGTGGCTCTTACCCGAAAAATACGTCGCCGGCGGCAATTACCCGTCTTGGGCCATCGTCCTCATCCAGCAAAAGATAACCGTGATCGTCGATCCCGACGAAACGCCCGCCGACAGACCGGTCCGGGAAATTCACGGTGATGCGTTCACCAATACCACAGGCGGCCGCGCGCCAGCCTGTCATGACTTCTGCGACACCTTTGCCCTGATCCCAGGCCTGCAACACCTCTGCCGTCTCACGAAACAGATGCGCGAATAGCTCGTCCGGCGAGCAGGCAGCGCCATGCTCGGACAGCATGGTAACAGGATAATGCGGATTATCGGGTTTGTGGGCGATATTGATGCCGATGCCGATCACCACCGCACGGCGGCCATCGGGAAGGATTTCCGCTTCCATCAGAATACCGCAGGTCTTGTTGCGGCCAATCAGGATGTCGTTCGGCCACTTGATTTCGAGCGGCGCACCGCCCGTGGGCAGAACAGAGCGAACGGCGCGGTAGACGGCTAGCGCGAAAGCGAGCGGCAGGGAGCCGACATGCTCCATCGGCGCGGGATCGATGAGGAGAAGCGATGCGTAGAGATTGCCGGGTTCCGAGACCCAGGGCCTGCCACGGCGGCCCTTGCCGCCAGTCTGGCGGGATGCGGTAACCCAGAGATTGCCGCTGTCCCCTGCCCGCGCACGGGCAAAACATTCGATGTTGGTCGATGGCGTTTCCGCCATCGCCTCGTGCCGGAAGTCGTCGATCGACATCCGGCCCGTGTTTTTCAGCGTATCAATCAAAAGAACGTCTTTGCTGCGGCGGTAACCGCGTTGCCCAGGGCGCCACCAAACAGGATGAAGCCGAGAACGAAGATACCGGAGAAGGCATAAACGATCTTTAGTTCGCCAGCAGGACGGTCGAAGCTATCTTTGGCTTCGTCGAACCACATCACCTTGACGACGCGAATATAGTAGTACGCGCCGACAACCGAACCGATGACACCGATGATGGCAAGCGCATAGAGCTTGGCTTCGATGGCAGCGAGGAAGACGTAATACTTGCCGAAGAAGCCGGCCAGCGGCGGAATGCCTGCGAGCGAGAACATCAGAATGGTCAGCACCACCGCCATGAAGGGGTTGGTGGAGGACAGACCAGCCAGATCCTCGACATTTTCAACGTTGCCGATTTCCTTGCGACGCATGGCAAGAATGCAGGCGAACGTGCCGAGCGTCATGACCATGTAGATGGTCATGTAGAGGATGACGCCGGAAACGCCTGCCACCGTGCCGGCGGCCAGGCCAACCAGCGCGTAACCCATGTGGCCGATGGAGGAATAAGCCATCAGGCGCTTGATGTTCTTCTGACCGATCGCCGCGAAGGAGCCGAGCAGCATCGAGGCAATCGAGATGAACACGACGATCTGCTGCCAGTCGGCAAATACCGGCTGGAAGGCTTCAACGACGATGCGCACGAGGATTGCCATGGCGCCGATCTTCGGAGCAGCGGCGAGGAATGCCGTAACCGGGGTCGGTGCACCTTCGTAAACATCCGGCGTCCACATATGGAACGGCACAGCCGAGATCTTGAACGCCAGACCGGCGAGAACGAAGACCAGACCGAAGACGAGACCGAGTGAACGGGTTTCAGCCGTCAGAACCTGAGCGATTTCTGCAAAGCCGGTGTTGCCGGTGAAACCGTAAACCAGAGACATGCCGTAAAGCAGCATACCGGAGGACAGTGCACCAAGAACGAAGTACTTCAGACCGGCTTCGGTCGAACGCAGGCTTTCGCGGTTGATCGCGCAGATGACGTAGAGAGCCAGCGACTGCAGCTCCAGCGCCATGTAGAGCGAGATCATGTTGTTGGCCGAAATCATCAGCAGGATGCCGAGCGTCGCCAGCACCAGCAGGACCGGATATTCGAAACGGCCGATCGGCTCGAAACGGCTCTGGCCGACAGAAAGGATCATCGCCGTGATCGAACCGATCAGCGCCAGAACCTTCATGAAGTTACCGAAGGCATCGGCGACGTAAACGCCGCCGAAGGCCAGTCCCGAAGCGGGAGCGAAGACGATCCAGAGACCGACGACAAGAAGCAGCGCCACGGAAAGGCCCGTGACCGTCGTCGTCGACTTGTCGCCCGAGAAGACGCCAATCATGAGCAGCGCCAGTGCGCCGACCGCAAGGATCAGCTCGGGCGTCGCGATGTGCAGACTGGCAAAAAGAATTTCAGCGGTCATGTCCAACGGGTCCTGTCGTCAATTCATAGAGAGCGCAACATTCTGCGCCGCCTGCAATGCAGCCGTATAGTTGTTTACCAGAAGATCAACCGATGCAGCCGTCGCATCGAACACCGGAGCCGGGTAGACGCCGAAGAAGATCGTCAGGACAACCAGCGGATAAAGGATGACCTTTTCGCGGGTCGACAGATCGAGCATCGACTTCAGGCTTTCCTTCTCGAGCGCACCGAAAATGACGCGGCGATAGAGCCACAGCGCATAGGCGGCCGAAAGGATGACGCCGGTTGCCGCGAAGAGAGCAACCCAGGTGTTGGCGCGGAACACGCCGACCAGCGTCAGGAATTCGCCGATGAAGCCAGACGTACCCGGCAGACCGACATTGGCCATGGTGAAGATCATGAACGCCACGGCGTATTTCGGCATGTTGTTCACGAGACCGCCGTAAGCAGCGATTTCACGGGTATGCAGACGATCGTAGACGACGCCGACGCAAAGGAAGAGCGCGCCGGAGACGATGCCGTGCGACAGCATCTGGAAAATCGCACCCTGCACGCCCTGAACGTTGGCGGCAAAGATACCCATGGTCACGTAACCCATGTGGGCAACGGAGGAGTAGGCGATCAGCTTCTTGATGTCGTCCTGCATCATCGCGACCAGCGAGGTGTAGATGATGGCGAGAACCGACAGGGTGAAGACGAACGGCGCGAAATAGTCCGATGCCAGCGGGAACATGGCGAGCGAGAAACGGATGAAACCGTAACCGCCAAGCTTCAGCATGACGCCAGCCAGGATAACCGAACCAGCGGTCGGGGCCTGAACGTGCGCATCCGGAAGCCAGGTGTGGACAGGCCACATCGGCATCTTCACCGCGAAGGCTGCAAAGCACGCCAGCCACAGCCAGGTCTGCATGCCGGCCGGGAAGCCGTATTTCAGAAGCTCGGTGATGTCGGTCGTGCCGGCCTGCCAGTACATCGCCATGATGGCGAGCATCGTCAGAACCGAACCGAGCAGCGTGTAGAGGAAGAACTTGTAGGATGCGTAAACGCGATCCTTGCCGCCCCACACGCCGATGATGACAAACATCGGGATCAGCGTTGCTTCGAAGAAGACGTAGAAGAGAACGGTGTCGAGCGCGACGAACACGCCGATCATGACGACTTCCAGAAGAAGGAAGGCGATCATGTATTCCTTGATGCGCTTTTCAACCGAATCCCAGCTTGCCAGCACGCAGAACGGCATGAGGAAGGTTGTGAGGATGACGAACAGCATGGAGATGCCGTCGACGCCGAGGTGGTAGGAGGCAATGTTGCCGAACCAGTCATGCTTCTCGACCATCTGGAAGCCCGGGTTCGAATTGTCGAACCCGATCCAGACGAACAGAGAAACGATGAAGGTGAACACGGTCGTCAGCAGCGAAACATTGAGAATGTTGCGGCGACCGTAAGGACCGTTCTCGTTGGTGAGCAGCAGCAGCACCACGCCGACCAGCGGCAGGAACGTGACCGTTGAAAGAATGGGCCAATCGGTCATCAGAAGGCACTCCCGAGCATCATCCAGGTGACAAGCGCCGCGATGCCGATCAGCATCGCAAAGGCATAATGATAAAGGTAACCGGACTGCAGGCGGACCATGCGGTTGGTCACATCAACCACACGCGCTGCAATACCGTTCGGACCGTAATGATCGATGACCGCCACGTCGCCCTTCTTCCACAGGAAGCGGCCGAGTGCCTTCGCCGAACGGACGAAGAGGAAGTCATAGAGTTCATCGAAGTACCACTTGTTGAGAAGGAACTGGTACAGGCCACGATGGGTCTCGGCCAGACGCTTCGGCGTCTCGGGCGACTTGATGTACATGTACCATGCCGTCACGAAACCAAGAGCCATGGCTGCGAACGGGCTCCACTTCACCCACTTCGGAACATTGTGGAACTCATGCACGATGTGGTTTTCAGGACCGGTGAACAGCGCACCCTTCCAGAATTCCTCATAGTGATGGCCGAAGAAATATTCGACGAAGCCGACACCAGCAAACAGTGCGCCGGCGGTCAGGATGAACAGCGGCAGCAGCATCACCATCGGCGATTCATGGACATGGTGCATGACATCTGCGGAAGCGCGCGGCTTGCCGAAGAAGGTCATGAACGCCAGGCGCCAGGAATAGAAGCTGGTGAACAGTGCAGCGATGACGAGAAGCGTGAAGGCGAAACCGCCGAGGCTCGAATGCGAGGCAAATGCCGATTCGATGATGGCGTCCTTTGAGAAGAAGCCAGCGAAGCCGATGGACGTGCCGGGAATACCAACACCGGTCAGCGCGAGCGTACCGACAGTCATCGTCCAGAAGGTGACCGGGATGTGCTTACGCAGGCCGCCCATGTAACGCATGTCCTGCTCGCCATCGACGGCGTGGATGACGGAACCGGCGCACAAGAACAGCAGAGCCTTGAAGAAGGCGTGCGTGAACAGGTGGAACACGGCCGCACCATAAGCACCAACGCCAAGCGCCACGAACATGTAACCGAGCTGCGAGCAGGTCGAGTAAGCGATGACGCGCTTGATGTCGTTCTGAACCAGACCGACAGTCGCGGCGAAGAACGCCGTGATCGCACCGATCAGCGTAACGAAGGTCAATGCATCCGGCGACAGTTCGAACAGCGGCGACATGCGTGCCACGAGGAAGACACCGGCGGTCACCATGGTTGCGGCGTGAATGAGCGCCGAAACAGGCGTCGGGCCTTCCATGGCGTCCGGGAGCCAGGTGTGCAGCAGGAACTGCGCCGACTTACCCATGGAGCCCATGAACAGCAGCAGGCAAACCGCCGTGATGGCGTGGCCCTTGTCGAGGCTCATGCCGAACAGGTTGATGACGGCGTCGGTGGACGCAGCGCCTTCAGCCGGCAGATAGGTCGAGGCGGCAGCAAAGATCGTTTCGAAGTTGATCGAGCCGAACAGAACGAAGACGCCGGAAATGCCGAGGATGAAGCCGAAGTCACCAACGCGGTTGACGATGAACGCCTTCATGGCCGCAGCCGATGCGGACGGCTTCTTGAACCAGAAACCGATCAGAAGGTAGGATGCCAGACCCACGCCTTCCCAGCCGAAGAACATCTGCAGCAGGTTGTCGGAGGTGATGAGCATCAACATCGCAAAGGTGAAGAGCGACAGGTATGCGAAGAAGCGCGGACGATGCGGATCGTGGTGCATGTATCCGATCGAATACAGGTGCACGAGACAGGACACCGTGTTGACCACGACGAACATGACAGCCGTCAGCGTATCGATGCGGAACGCCCACTCGACATCGATGCCGCCGGACTGAATCCAGCGCATGACGCTGACCTTGATGATTTCGCCGCCCTCACCGTGGCCGAGAAGCGCGACATTCACAAACACGATCCACGACAGGACCGCGACCACGATCATCAGACCGGTGGTGACATATTCCGAGGCCTTGGCACCGATCGAGCGGCCAAACAGGCCAGCGATCAGGAAGCCGATCAGCGGAAGAAAGACGATAGCCTTGTAGATCATAGCCTTATCAGCCCTTCATCATATTGACGTCTTCCACCGCGATCGATCCACGGTTGCGGTAGAAGACAACGAGTATTGCAAGACCGATGGCCGCTTCGGCAGCAGCGACGGTCAGGATGAACAACGCAAAGACCTGGCCGACGATGTCGTTCAGGAAGGACGAGAACGCCACCATGTTGAGGTTGACCGCAAGCAGGATGAGTTCGATCGACATGAGGATGACGATGACGTTCTTCCGGTTGAGGAAGATACCGAAGACGCCGATCGTGAAGAGGATCGCGCTGACCGTCAGGTAGTGGGAAAGACCGATTTCCATTCTAATATTCCTTAGATCCGTTCGCGCCTCAGATACCCTGGCCCGGCTTGACCTTGACCGTCGTAACGGCGGTCTTGGGGTCACGTCCGACCTGGGTGGAGATGTCCTGCCGCTTGATGTCGGTGCGGTGACGCAGCGTCAGTACGATCGCGCCGATCATGGCGACCAGCAGCACGAGACCCGCGAGCTGGAAGAAGTAGACGTAGTTTGTATAGAGAACGTCGCCGAGAGCTGCCGTGTTGGTGCGCTCAGTGACAGGCGGGATCGGCATGGTGATCGACTTGGCCGCCTGCGGCGACAACATGCTGCCGCCGATGACGACGATCAGCTCTGCCGCGAGGATAAGACCGATCAAGGCACCAACAGGCGCATATTGCAGCACGCCCGAGCGAAGTTCGGCGAAATCGACATCCAGCATCATGACGACGAAGAGGAAGAGCACCGCCACGGCGCCGACATAAACAACCAGCAGGATCATGCCGAGGAACTCGGCTCCCGTCAGCAGGAACAGCGCAGCCGCGTTGAAGAAGGTCAGGATCAGGAAGAGAACCGAGTGAACCGGGTTCTTCGATGCGATGACCAGAAACGCCGACGCCACCGCGACGAAAGCGAATATGTAAAAGAATATAGCGTGCAGACCCATGTTGGTGCCTTCTCGTCCTCATCCGGGCAGAGAAGACCTCCTCGGTCCCCTCACCCGTTTGTCCCTGCCGGTAACACCGGACAGGCATTTACTCTCTCAACGTTCATCGAAGCCGAAGCTCCGCGGAACACGGTTGCGCCTTAACGATAAGGCGCATCCAGCGCGAGGTTGCGCGCGATTTCACGCTCCCAGCGGTCGCCGTTGTCGAGAAGCTTCTGCTTGTCGAAATACAGCTCTTCGCGGGTCTCGGTTGCGAACTCGAAGTTCGGACCTTCGACGATCGCGTCAACCGGGCATGCTTCCTGGCAGAAACCGCAATAGATGCATTTCACCATGTCGATGTCGTAGCGCACGGTACGACGGGTACCGTCGTTGCGGCGCGGACCAGCTTCGATGGTGATCGCCTGAGCAGGACAGATCGCTTCACACAGCTTGCAGGCGATGCAGCGTTCTTCACCGTTGGGATAACGGCGCAGAGCGTGTTCGCCACGGAAGCGCGGAGAAACCGGACCCTTTTCAAACGGGTAGTTCACCGTCGCCTTCTGCTTGAAGAAGTGACGCATCGTCAGGAAGATTGCGCCGACGAATTCCTTGAGGAACAGCGAATTGACGGCTTGGGAAAGGCTTGCCATCTCAACCTCCAGTTCTTTGAGCGAGGAGTTCAGACATCAACCGGCCCACCCCGTCAGCTTCAATACGAATGCAACAATAACAACCATGGCAAGCGACAGCGGCAGGAACACCTTCCAGCCAAGGCGCATGAGCTGGTCATAGCGGTAACGTGGAACAAAAGCCTTAACCAGAGCGACCATGAAGAAGACCATGCAGCCCTTGATCGCGAACCAGACGATGCCCGGTACCCAGTTCAAGAACCAGACGTCCACGATCGGCAGCCAGCCACCGAGGAACAGGATCGTCGTCAGGCAGCAGATCAGAACGATGGCAGCATATTCGCCAAGCATGAACATCATGT
The DNA here is from genome assembly GCA_025559845.1 of Agrobacterium tumefaciens. NCBI lineage: Bacteria > Pseudomonadati > Pseudomonadota > Alphaproteobacteria > Hyphomicrobiales > Rhizobiaceae > Agrobacterium > Agrobacterium tumefaciens. The sequence goes on along the minus strand of CP048469.1, from coordinate 1,005,394 downwards.
ACGGCGTGGAGCCATATTCGACCATGTGACCGGCGACCAGTTCCGATTCCGCTTCCGGAAGATCGAAAGGCGGACGGTTGGTTTCGGCAAGACCCGAAATGAAGAACACGATGAACATCGGGAATAGCGACAGCCAGTGCCAGTCGAGGAACGACGGCGGCAGGCCGAGCATCGTGCCGAGACCGGTGCGCTGTGCCAGAACGATGTCCGTAAGGTTCAGCGAACCCACGCAAAGCAGAACGGTGACGATGACGAGACCGATGGACACTTCGTAAGAGACCATCTGCGCGGCGGAACGAAGCGCGCCGAGGAACGGGTACTTCGAGTTCGAAGCCCAGCCGCCCATGATGATGCCGTACACTTCAAGCGAGGAAATCGCGAAGATGTAGAGAATGCCGACGTTGATGTTGGCAACCACCCAGCCATCCGCAAACGGGATAACGGCGTAAGTGGCAAGTGCCAGCGTCACGGCAACCAGAGGTGCCAGCAGAAATACGGCCTTGTTGGCACCGGCCGGAATGACCGGCTCTTTCAGAATGAACTTCAAAAGGTCGGCGAAGGACTGGAACAGACCGAAGGGACCAACGACGTTCGGGCCGCGACGCAACTGTACGGCAGCCCAGACCTTACGGTCGGCCAGCAGCAGGAAGGCGATGGACACCAGCAAACACACGAGAAGCAGCAGGGACTGGCCGACCATAATCAGCGCGGGCCAGACGTAGCTCCAGAAAAACGATTCCATAATCCCCTACCCTTACTCTGCCGCAGCCTTGAAGTTGTTGCGGGCCAATGCGGAGCACTCGGCCATCACAGCGGAGGCGCGCGCAATCGGGTTCGTCAAATAAAAGTCTTTTACCGGCGAGGCAAACGCCGATTTGTTGAGTGAGCCAACCTTGCCGGCCAGTGCCTCGATATCCTTGCCATTGCCGGCAATGACGTCGTCGGTTTCAGCCAGATGCGGATGGGCAACGTAAAGCTGGCCGCGCAGAGCCGACAGCGAGTCGAACGGCAGCTTCTTGCCGAGAACGTCGGAGAGCGCACGCAGGATTGCCCAGTCTTCGCGGGCTTCGCCAGGTGCGAAACCTGCACGGTTGCCAACCTGAACGCGGCCCTCGGTGTTGACCCAGATACCCGACTTTTCGGTATAGGCCGCACCTGGCAGGATGACGTCGGCGTGCATTGCGCCGTGGTCACCATGGCTGCCGATGTAGACAGTGAACTTGGCACCCTTGTTCGACAGGTCGATCTCGTCTGCACCGAGCAGGAAGAGAACGTCCATCGACGCGACCATGTCAGCAGCGGCAACACCGCCCTCACCCGGTACGAAGCCGATATCCAGACCGCCAACGCGGGCAGCCGCCGTGTGCAGAACCGAGAAACCGTTCCACTCTTCGGTGACAGCGCCAACCGAAACGGCAAGCTTTGCAGCAGCGGCCAGAACGGCAGCACCATCAGCGCGCGCCACAGCACCCTGACCGATGATGATCAGCGGGTTCTTGGCAGACTTCAGCTTGTCAAAGAAGCTGTGCGAGCCGTTTGCCAGATCCGACAGCGTTTCTGCGCCGGAACCGAGGTATTCGTAGTCGTAACGCAGTTCGCCGCCTTCACCGATCACACCGATCGGGAAGCCGCCACGACGCCAGCGCTTGCGGATGCGGGCGTTGAGAACGGCCGCTTCGTAACGCGGGTTGGCGCCAACGATCAGCAGCGCGTCAGCCTGTTCGATGCCTTCGATGGTGGCGTTGAACAGGTAGCTGGCGCGGCCGAGCGACGGATCGAGAGCTGCACCATCCTGACGGCAATCGACGTTGGCCGAGCCGAGCGATGCGAGAAGCGACTTCAGCGCGAACATTTCTTCAACAGAGGCCAGATCGCCGGCGATTGCGCCGATCTTGCTGCCCGAGGTTGAGCCGACGGCGGAACGGATCGCGCCGAAAGCTTCGCCCCAGGTCGCAGGCTGCAGACGGCCATCCTTGCGAACATACGGACGGTCAAGGCGCTGCGTCTTCAGGCCATCCCAGATGAAGCGGCTCTTGTCGGAAATCCACTCTTCGTTGATGGCTTCGTTGACGCGCGGCATGACGCGCATGACTTCACGGCCACGCGTATCGACACGGATCGCCGAACCGAGCGCGTCCATGACGTCGATGGTTTCGGTCTTGTTGAGTTCCCACGGACGCGCCGTGAAAGCGAATGGCTTGGAGGTCAGCGCGCCAACCGGGCAAAGGTCAACAACGTTGCCCTGAAGCTCGGAGGTCATCGCCTGCTCGAGATAGGTGGTGATCTCGGCGTCTTCGCCGCGGCCGATCAGGCCAAGCTCTGCAATGCCGGCAACTTCCGTGGTGAAACGGACGCAGCGCGTGCAGTGAATGCAGCGGTTCATGACCGTCTTGACGAGCGGTCCGATGTACTTGTCTTCAACCGCGCGCTTGTTCTCGGCGTAACGCGAACCGGCAATACCGAAGGCCATAGCCTGGTCCTGCAGGTCGCACTCACCGCCCTGGTCGCAGATCGGGCAATCCAGCGGGTGGTTGATGAGCAGGAACTCCATCACGCCTTCGCGGGCCTTCTTGACCATAGGCGTGTTGGTGAAAACTTCCGGCAGTTCGCCGTTCGGGCCGCCGCGGATATCGCGCACGCCCATGGCGCAGGATGCAGCAGGCTTGGGCGGTCCGCCCTTCACCTCGATAAGACACATGCGGCAGTTACCCGCGACCGACAAGCGCTCGTGAAAACAAAAGCGCGGAACTTCGGCGCCAGCCTCCTCACACGCCTGCAACAGCGTGAAATGATCCGGAACCTCGATCTCTTTACCGTCAACCTTGAGCTTTGCCATGGTTCTACTTACGTCCTGTTGCCTGTTCGTCCCGTGTCCCACACAGTCCGCAACAAATCCTTAATCACGCCCAACACTTCAATGAGTTAGCCAGACGCTTCATGATGGTTCGACGCCGGTTGGGGCCAGCGCCGCAGCCAACTGCCGAATGATTATTCGGCAGCCTCGAGAACAGCGCCATCATCCATGGCCCTGTAGGTATACTGATCGATCCGCTTTTCGATTTCCGGACGGAAATTGCGGATCAAAGCCTGAACCGGCCATGCAGCCGCATCGCCGAGCGCGCAGATGGTGTGGCCTTCGATCTGCTTCGTCACTTCGAACAGCATATCGATTTCGCGCTTCTGCGCGTTGCCCTTGACCATGCGCTCGAGAACGCGCCACATCCAGCCCGTGCCTTCGCGGCAAGGCGTGCACTGGCCGCAGCTTTCGTGCTTGAAGAAAGCTGCGATACGGGCAATCGCCTTGATGACGTCAGTGGACTTGTCCATGACGATCATGCCGCCCGTACCGAAGGACGACTTGACTTCGCGCATGCCGTCGAAGTCCATGATGGCATCCTTCATGTCCTCACCGCGAACGATGGGGCACGATGCGCCGCCAGGGATAACGCCGAGAAGATTGTCCCAGCCGCCGCGAATACCACCACAGTGGTGTTCGATCAGCTCGCGGAACGAAAGACCCAGCGCGTCTTCGAAGGTGCACGGACGCTCGACGTGACCGGAAACCATGAACAGTTTCGTGCCGACGTTGTTCGGACGGCCGATGGACGAGAACCATGCAGCGCCACGACGCAGGATGGTCGGAGCAACGGCGATCGACTCAACGTTGTTCACGGTGGTCGGGCAGCCGTAGAGACCCATGTTGGCCGGGAACGGCGGTTTCAGACGCGGCTGGCCCTTCTTGCCTTCAAGGCTTTCGAGCAGCGCGGTTTCTTCACCGCAGATATAAGCGCCGGCGCCGTGATGGACGTAAACGTCGAAATCCCAGCCGTTCTTGTTGTTCTTGCCGAGCAGGCCGGCGTCATAGCACTCGTCGATCGCGGCCTGAAGGGCTTCACGCTCACGCATGTATTCGCCACGAACGTAGATATACGCCGTGTTTGCACCCATGGCGAAACCGGCAATCACGCAGCCTTCGATCAGCGTATGCGGATCGTTGCGCAGGATTTCACGGTCCTTGCAGGTGCCGGGCTCGGATTCGTCAGCGTTGACGACGAGATAGTGCGGACGACCGTCGTTTTCCTTCGGCATGAAGGACCACTTCAGACCGGTCGGGAAGCCAGCGCCGCCACGGCCACGCAGGCCGGACGCCTTCATCTCGTTGATGATCCAGTCACGGCCCTTTTCAATGATCTGCTTGGTGCCGTCCCAATGGCCGCGCGCCCGCACACCCTTCAGGGACTTGTCCTTGAGGCCGTAGAGATTGGTAAAGATGCGATCCTGATCTTTTAACATACTTCACCTCTTACCGCGGCTTCTTGCCGAAGACCTTGATATACTCGGCTTCGCCACCCTTGGCGAGCGCCTCGGCCTGCTTGAGCCATTCGTCACGCTCGATACGGCCCTTGAAATTCAGATAGCCATCGACCCAGTCGCATTCGGCCTTCTTCCAAGCAGCAATCTGCGCGAACGTGAAGATGCCGAGCTCATGCAGCGTTCCTTCGATCTTCGGGCCAACGCCGGAGATCAGCTTCAGGTCATCGGGCGTTGCAGGCTTTTCGATACCAGCCGGGCGATCCTTGCTGTCGAGCGAAGGCTTTGCGGTCTCGGCAGAGCCGGACGCTTCCTTTTCGGCAGCCTTGACGTTTGCTTCCGCAGCCTTCGGCTCGGTTACCGGCGTCTTCAACTTGGCATCGGCTTCCGGTGCAGTCGTCTTCGGCTTGGCAGCTTCAGACGGCGCAGGTGCCGCTGCGGCAGCAGCAGGTGCGGCAGGCGCCTCGGCAGGCTTGTCCAGGTTTGAACGATCCGGCTTGATTTCTTCGGTCAGCGTGGTGAGGCCGCCGACGGGAACGGACTGGTGACGATCGATCTGCGGACCGGTCTTGACGGTGTCGCCCTTGCCTGCCTCGAACTGATCGATGATCTCTTCCAGACGCTCAGGCGTCAGATCCTCGTAAGCATCCTTGAAGATGATGACCATCGGCGCGTTGACGCAGGCGCCCTGACATTCGACTTCTTCCCAGGAGAGCGTGCCGCTCTCGTTGGTGTGCAGCGGATCGTGATGGATCTTCTTGCGGCAGACATCCATCAGCGCTTCGGAACCGCGCAGCATGCAGGGCGTGGTGCCACAGACCTGAACGTGGGCGCGCGTGCCGACCGGCTTCAACTGGAACTGGGTGTAGAAGGTCGCAACTTCAAGCACGCGGATATAGGGCATATCCAGCATGTCGGCGATCTTCTCGATACAGGCGCGGGTTACCCAGCCATCCTGTTCCTGCGCACGCATGAGCAGCGGAATGACCGCGGACTGCTGGCGTCCTTCCGGATATTTCTTGATCGTCTTTTCCGCCCAGGCGGTGTTATCCGCATTGAATACGAAACCCGTGGGCTGGAACTGATCTTCGGCTAGTCGACGAACGGACATACTTCCTCACGCCTTTTTCAGTTTAGCGTCTCACACCGCGAATTCGTCACCGTAACGAACTCACAGGCGTAAGCTGCCTTGTCTTTTTGCATGAATACAATGAACTTGCTGCCGTTCGGGACCGAGGCCTTGATCTCGTATCCTGACGACAGAAGCTGCTTGATGGTCGAAGAACCGCCGCTTGCCTTTGAAGACACGCCGTCACCCGCTGCAGTCTGGGCGAGAACAGGCGTGGCAAAAGCAGCAAGAAGAGCCAGAATGGCCAGCGGCAAACGCATCAGCGGTCGACCTCCCCGAACACGATGTCGAGAGAGCCGAGAACGGCTGTTACGTCGGCAAGCTGATGTCCCTTGCAGAGGAAATCCATGGCTTGCAGATGCGCATAACCCGGCGCGCGGATCTTGCAGCGGTAAGGCTTGTTGGAGCCGTCGGCGACCAGATAGACGCCGAACTCACCCTTGGGCGCTTCCACGGCTGCGTACACTTCGCCAGCCGGCACGTGGTAACCTTCGGTGTAAAGCTTGAAGTGATGGATCAGCGCTTCCATCGAACGCTTCATCTCGCCACGCTTCGGCGGAACCACCTTGCCGTCGAGCGACGACACGGGGCCAATCCGATGCTTGCCGGAGAGGAGTTCGACGCACTGCTTCATGATCTTTACCGATTCACGCATTTCCTGCATGCGGATCAGGTAACGGTCGTAGCAGTCGCCGTTCTTGCCGACCGGAATATCGAATTCCAGATCGGAGTAGCATTCGTAAGGCTGGGCGCGACGCAGGTCCCAGGCAGCGCCCGAACCGCGTACCATGACGCCGGTGAAGCCCCAGGCAAACGCATCTTCCAGCGAGATGACGCCGATATCGACGTTACGCTGCTTGTAGATGCGGTTGTCGGTCAGAAGACCTTCGATGTTGTCGAGAACCGTGATGAACGGGTCGCACCATTTCCCGATATCGTCGACAAGTTCCGGCGGCAGATCCTGGTGGACGCCACCTGGACGAACGTAAGCGGAGTGCATACGCGCGCCGCAGGCACGCTCGTAAAACACCATCAGCTTTTCGCGCTCTTCGAAGCCCCAGACCGGCGGGGTCATGGCACCAACGTCCATGGCCTGCGTGGTGACGTTCATGATATGCGACAGGATACGGCCGATTTCCGAGTAGAGAACGCGGATCAACTGGCCGCGCATCGGAATTTCGAGGCCAAGCAGCTTTTCAACGCCAAGCGCGAAAGCATGTTCCTGGTTCATCGGCGCAACGTAGTCCAGACGGTCGAAATACGGGACCGCCTGTAGGTAGGTCTTGGTTTCGATCAGCTTTTCCGTACCACGGTGCAGCAGGCCGATGTGCGGGTCCACGCGCTCGACGATTTCACCATCGAGTTCGAGAACGAGACGCAACACGCCGTGCGCGGACGGGTGTTCCGGGCCGAAGTTGATCGTGAAATTGCGGACGTTATGCTCTGTCATTCTTAGTGCTCCGCCGAGGTAATCATGGCGATGAATTCGGGGCCGGTCATGTTTTGCGTGGTTTCAGCGAAGGAGTAGCTGGAGGGCTTCTCATCGATGAAAATCTGCGACGCAAACTTGAAACTGGAAGGATTGTCGAAGGCCTGCAGCGATACGGCAAAATGATTACCGTCCTTTGAACGCCACAGAAGCGTGCTGCCGCAATTCTTGCAGAAGCAGCGCTCGCCCCATTCCGAGGAAGAATAGACGCCCAAATTCTGCTCGTTTTCAAAAGCAACTTCGGTGCATTCTACCGCAAGGAATGTTCCGCCGGACCAGCGGCGGCACATAGAGCAGTGACAAACGCCGAATTCACGGGCACCAGCCTTCGCTGTAAAGCGAACGGCGCCGCAAAGACATTGTCCCTGCTCTGTTGCAACGGCTTCGCTCATTGCTTGGCCTTTTCGTCACCCGGAAGAACGTAGTCCGTGCCTTCCCATGGGGAAAGGAAATCGAAGCTACGGAATTCCTGCTTCAATTCGACGGGTTCATAGAGAACGCGCTTGAGAACGTCATCGTAACGTACTTCAACGAAGCCGGTAACCGGAAAATCCTTGCGCAGCGGATGGCCTTCGAAGCCATAGTCCGTGAGGATGCGGCGCAGGTCGGAGTGACCTTCGAATGGAATACCGTACATATCCCAGGCTTCGCGCTCGAACCATTCCGCACCGTAGAACACGGAGGTCGCCGAAGGCACGCCCTGGTCTTCCGCCACCTGCAGCTTGACGCGCACGCGCATGTTCTGGCGCGGCGACAACAGATGGTAGACGACATCGAAGCGCTTTTCGCGCTGAGGCCAGTCAACGCCGCAGATATCGATGAAGTTGACGAAACCGCACTGCACGTCGTCCCGAAGGAACGTCAGAAGTGCGATGACGCTCTCCGGCGTCGTCGTCAGCGTCAGTTCGCCAAAGGCGACGTCAGCCGCCTCGACCAGAGAACCGCGCGCTTCCTTCACGTAAGCAGCAAGATCCTTGAGAGCTTCGCTCATTGCCTGTCTGTCCTTTGCCCTTAACGCTCGATCGTTCCGGTACGCCGGATTTTCTTTTGCAGCAGAAGTACGCCGTAAAGCAGCGCTTCCGCCGTGGGGGGACAGCCCGGAACATAAATGTCGACGGGCACGACACGATCGCAGCCACGCACTACGGCGTAAGAATAATGGTAATAACCGCCGCCATTGGCGCAGGAACCCATCGAGATGACGTAACGCGGCTCAGGCATCTGGTCATAGACCTTGCGGAGCGCAGGCGCCATCTTGTTGGTCAGCGTGCCGGCGACGATCATGACGTCCGACTGGCGTGGTGAGGCGCGCGGCGCGACACCGAAGCGTTCCATGTCGTAACGCGGACCGGAGGCCTGCATCAGACCTTCAACGGCGCAGCAGGCCAGACCGAACTGCATCCACATCAGCGAGCCCGTACGAGCCCAGGTGATCAGTTCGTCGGTCGAGGTAACGAGAAAGCCCTTGTCGGCCAGCTCATCGTTGATATCGGTAAAATAGGCGTCATCACTGCCAACAGGCTTGCCAGTGTTGGGATCGATGATCCCACGCGGCTTCGGTGCGACGAGCGTGGTATCGTTCTGGCTCATGCCCATTCCAGCGCTCCCTTCTTCCATTCATAGATGAAGCCGATGGTGAGAACCAGGAGGAACACCATCATCGACCAGAAGCCGAACCAGCCCATCTCTCCGAACGAAACCGCCCACGGGAAAAGGAAGGCGACTTCAAGGTCGAAGATGATGAAGAGAATCGACACCAGATAAAAGCGGATATCAAACTTCATGCGGGCGTCATCGAACGCGTTGAAGCCGCACTCGAAGGCAGACAGCTTTTCCGGGTCCGGATTTTTATATGCAACCGCGAAAGGCGCAATCAGAAGCGCCAGACCGATAACAAGAGCGATACCGATGAAGATTGCAATCGGAATATAGGAACTGAGGAGTTCAGTCATGGTCTCTTCCCTGCCCGGCCGGGTGCCGGACCTTACCTTGCGACGAAACGTCTCAAGGCGAAAAATATGTTGCAACGCCAAAGTCGTTAGCGCAGCCGCGCTCTCTCTGCAAGAGTTTCGGCACCATTTCAAGCCGCCTGCCGCATTGATTGGCAACAATATTGCCGGAATTGACGCAAAATTGGGCCGGTTATCGCGGCTAAGTCCCTCAAATAAAATAATAATCGATTGAATGGTGCGGCCGCAAAAAAGTCACACAAATTTTACGCAGAAAAACCACGAAAGTGACGATTTTCAAGATGCGAAACTTGACTAAAAAATGCAGGAAAAATGACGCCGCGAAGGCCATCAAAAGAGCTGGAATCAGAGAGCAGAAACCAGACGCAAAACCGCTATCAGCGGCTCACATATATATAATGTAAGGGAGGAAAGAAAAATGGCGCGAGTGACGGGGCTCGAACCCGCGACCTCCGGCGTGACAGGCCGGCACTCTAACCGACTGAGCTACACCCGCGCATGTTGCAGATTTTCATCTGCGTTTCCGAGGATCAGGATGGCGCGAGTGACGGGGCTCGAACCCGCGACCTCCGGCGTGACAGGCCGGCACTCTAACCGACTGAGCTACACCCGCATCTCCTGACAGCGAAGCTTTCGTTTCGCCGTACGAACCAGCCTCGGCTGTTCGTTGAGCGGCTAACTACGGCGTTCGTGCTGGGGTGTCAAGCGAGTTTCACGACAAAAGAATAAGCTTGTGCATTTTCCGATGGGAAAAACCGGTTCGAACCACCCAAAAAACGAGCTAAGCTATTGTTTTAGATTACATTTATTCGAAAAAAGAAAAACTTTATCCACAGACACCAGGTGGTTTCCGGCTGATTTTGCAATGCAGCATTACAGGGTTCGACGATGCCGATTTGGGCAAAACCCCGGTTTTCCGGGCTTTCTGCCCGTCACCATCGACGCTCGACAAAACAAACTCGAAAAAAAACAAAAAAACTTCACAAAAGCACTTGCGGTTTTTTTCTGATCCGCATACATCACGGCCACCGACGCGGCGGACACGATCCGCAAGACGCGAAGGGCGATTAGCTCAGTTGGTAGAGCGCCTCGTTTACACCGAGGATGTCGGGAGTTCGAGTCTCTCATCGCCCACCATTACTCCCCAGGACAATGTAGAGACTTGAATGTAAAGCGGGCTTTGGCTCGCTTTTGGCGTTTTATCGCCTCCTCATGTTGGCAGAGCCTTTTCTCATCGCATTTGAGACGTTCTCTCTGCTTCGAAGATTCGCCCTCCCCCAGTTCGCATTCGCCTTTCCATTAGAAAAAGAGATTCGTTTGGCGGATGAATCGATTTGCCTGCTCAAAAAAGTTTTGAGCATTCGTCGACGACGTCGCAACCAAATCGGTACACGCAAATAGACGCCTGTGTGTTGATTCCGGACTCAATGTTTCAAAACGCATCGTCCAGCCCACTATCTGCTGCGCCTGACCTTCCCTGTTCAAAACAGCGCCCTCTGACGCGAAGTAACGCGGCATCTGTGATTCAGTATTTCTCAATAGTTTTATCGCAAGGTCAGCTTGCCGGCTCATGATGAGCGGTTTTAATGATGGATGAAACCATGTCGATCGACGCGTTTGTAACACTCGCGCTCATTGCGCTGCCTATTTATATTTTTTTCCGCTGGGTCCAGCAGGACTCAGAAAAGCAAGATACTCCGGGCAAGAAAAGCTCCCCCGGTCGCTAATCCTCCCCTTACCTGTCAAAACAGCAATCGGCATTTGAACGCGACATGACGTTTGAATGGCGTTGCGGCTTTCTCACGCTGATATCCTCACCGATGGCATCCGGCAGCCCCCGCGCCTGATTCCTGTCGTCTGATGAGACCGGTGGCAAACGCGCTCTGTGTACCCCCCAATCAACGCGCGCCGAGAAAGCCTGCATTCCCAGCCGCAACTGCGGTCGAAAGCAAAAAAGCCGGTCGAAAGACCGGCTTTTTCTTTTACATATGATCGATGCGATCAGTTGATTGCCTTCAGGTTGACCGTGAAGAACAGGGTTTCGCCGGAGGAATCATCCACGCCGTCATTGTCGGTCACAACGTAAGCGGTGCCATCCTTGTCGAAAGTGAAGCCTTCCAGCTTGTCGACGACGTAACCGTTGGTCTGCGCCTTCAGGTCCGGCAGGAAGTCATGAGCTTCCTCTTTCTTGACCAGCGGCAGTTCGCCACCGATTTTGGCCGGCTTCAGTTCTGACAGAGCGACGCGGTAGAGCTTCTTAAGCTTTGCCTTGTCACCGATCTGGTTGTCGCGCTCGACGATATAGACGTGATCACCAAAAGCCGCGATTTCAGACAAACCTACCCAGCCCTCACCCGCCTTTTCGAGCGGATAACGCACTGCGCCCCATTCCTTGGACTTTGGCTTGTAGGAAACGAGCTTGACCGTGCCTTTCTCGTCCGTACCCCATTCACGCTGCACAGCCATCCAGAGGGTTGCGTCATCACCTTCGCCGATAACGGTCACACCTTCAAAGCCGAAGCGTGTTTCGCCGTTGAGAAGTTCCTTCGGCAGGGCGATCTCGGCCTTGATCTCGCCCTTGGCGTTGACGTTGTAGAGCGCGTGCGGGACGAGCTTGCTGCTATCGCCTTCAGATGCCAGCCAGAAACCACCCTTGCCATCGCGTGCGATGCCTTCGATATCGAGCTTCTGGGCAGCCATGCCGTCACGCTTGACGCGCAGGACGCTGGTGATGACGGCAGGCTTCTTGGTGGCGTCGATGGTGAAGATCGACGGCTGGTTGCCGTATACCGAGTCGGAGACGGCATAGAGAATGCCAGGCTTTTCGGCGTCGGCGGTCAGGCCAGACAATGCACCCCAGCCGATCGGCAGTCCATCGATTTCAGCGGAAACGAGCTGCGGGTAAGCTGCCTCGCCTTCGCTGCGCTCATAGAGCATGACGTGCGAACGCGCGCCGCCATCTTCGCCGAGGTCGGCTTCGTTGGCGGTGACCAGCAGGTTGCGCGAGGGAATGGCAACAGCACCTTCCGGGGAAATACCGGATGGCAGTAGCTGCACGAGCTGCGGTTCAGCGCCGGTGTCCTTATAGACGCCAACAACAGAAGCGCGCTCGCTGAGAACGAAGATGTACTTCTCACCGCCGAAGGTCGCGGCTTCCAGACCTTCCGGCTCGATGCCTTTGGCCTTGGAGCGCTTTTCCGGATAGTGGCCGATGGCGGCAATGGCGTGCTCGAGCGAAGCACCCGCCTCGTAAACCAGCTTGCCGGTCTTGTCGAAAATGGTGAAACCGCGCGAACCGCCCTGCCAGTCCCCCTCGTTGGCGATGACGATACGGTCATTGTCGAGCCACTTTACAGCGTCGGGCTCGCGCTTACGAGCCTCCTGCTTGTCGGTGAACTTCAACTGGCCATCGGATTTCGTGTCGATGCCTTCCAGATCAACCGAACCGGCCGAGAAATGGCTGGTCACCTTGCCGGACTTGCCGTCGACGATGGCGATGTGGTTGTTTTCCTGCAGTGTCACGGCGATTTCGCCATTGGCATTGATGGAAACGAATTCCGGCTCCGGATCCTCAGGAGAAATCTCTGCGAGACCGGTCAGGTCGATCTTCTTGAGCGTCGCGCAGTCGGCCGCACCGTTCTTGAGGCCAACGGTAACGAGGAAGCCAGCCGGCATCTGCGGCAAGGCGCCTTCGTTGATCTCTTCATCACGCTCGTTTTCGATGGCGATGGCGGCAAAGGTCTTGTCAGGCGAAATGGCAACCGAATCCGGTTGGCCGCCGAGATCGCAGCTTGCTTCAACCTTTTTGGTGGCAAGATCCACGGTCACCAGCTTGCCGGAAGGATTTGCGCGGTTCTCAGAGGTGTTGACGCCGGCCAGAACCTTGGAACCTGCAACGGCAACAGAGGTGGGTTCGCCGTCCAGCAGCAATGCACCGCCTGCCTTCGGCGCCTTTGCGTCGGTGATGTCAACAAAACCGATGCCACCCAGCGGGCTGTCCGAATAGATCAGCGTGTTGCCGTCTTCGCTTGCGGTGATGATTTCGGACGAGGTCGCGGTCTTGGCGTCCTTGTCAGCCGGGAGGTTGTTCGCGACCGGAAAAGACGCGATGCGGTTGAAGACCTGGTCCGCAGCCGCCGGAAAAGCGGCTGACGTCAGCAATGCTGCGGTCAAGGCCATGTGAGAAAATCGGAGCGCCATAGTAAATCCCCCTTTGCGTCCAGAAACCGTTCCCAAGGCTTCTGCGTCAAAGACATGACAGGGGCATGACACCGGCTGGCCGCGTGCTGCTGAATCGATCTTCAGTTGCACTTATCCAGCCCTGTTGTGCGGCGTCTTCCGACAGAATCAAAAAGCCCGGCCAAAAGGCCGGGCTTCTTTTCGTTTGTGCGCACATTCCGCGGTTAGGCTTCAAGGCGTCAAAACATGTTTCCTCGTGAACCTGAAGATCGCACGCACGCCGCACGGCGAAACGATCTTCCGGAAACCTTACGAGTTGACAGCGTCCTTCAGGCCCTTGCCTGCGGAGAATTTTGGAACGTTGCGAGCCGGGATGTCGACTTCAGCACCCGTGGACGGGTTACGGCCCTTGGAAGCTTCGCGGCGGCTGACAGAGAAGCTGCCAAAGCCAGCGAGGCGAATGTCGCCGCCGTTCTTCAGTTCGTTCTGTACAGTTTCGAATACTGCATCAACAGCGGAAGCAGCATCTGCCTTCGTGAGACCAGCCTTTTCGGCAACAGCAGAGACGAGCTCGTTCTTGTTCATGTTTCCACCCCTTTCATCGGTATGAAACGACTCAAATTAAGCCGGCGCAGAATACTTTTGCATCCGCGCGTAGCAACCCAAAAGCGCTGGAATCGCCTGAAAAACAAGAGGTCTGGAGTTATTTTCACAAAAAAGGCCGGCATTTCTGCCGGCCTTCCCCATAAATCGTGCCAAATTCGCATCACTCATTCCGAGTGCGGTGCATCAATGCGCGATACCGGTGTTGTTATCGTCGACGCCTTCAACCGTCGCGATGACCGGAGTCTCGATGCTGCCGTCCCATTCAATGGGTTCCGGCTGGCGGATCAGCGCGTGTTTGATGACTTCGCCCATACGTGAAACCGGAATGATTTCCATTTCGTTTTTCACGTTGTCCGGAATTTCCGCCAGGTCCTTGGCGTTCTCTTCCGGGATCAGCACCTTCTTGATGCCGCCGCGAAGTGCTGCAAGCAGCTTTTCCTTCAGGCCGCCGATCGGCAGAACACGACCACGCAGGGTGATTTCACCCGTCATCGCTACATCCTTGGAAACCGGAATGCCGGTCATGATGGAAACGATGGCGGTTGCCATGGCAACACCGGCGGACGGTCCGTCCTTCGGGGTCGCACCTTCCGGCACGTGCACGTGAATGTCGCTCTTGTCGAAGCGCGGTGGCTCGATGCCGAAGTCCACTGCACGCGAACGGACGTAAGACGCCGCTGCCGAAATGGATTCCTTCATCACTTCCTTGAGGTTACCGGTCACGGTCATGCGACCCTTGCCCGGCATCATCACGCCTTCGATGGTAAGCAGCTCACCGCCGACTTCCGTCCATGCGAGACCGGTGACAACACCGACCTGATCCTCACGCTCGGCTTCACCGTGGCGGTACCGCGGAACGCCCAGGTAATCCGGAACGTTGGCTGCGGTGACTTCAACGGACTTGACCTTGCCCTTGATGATCTCGGTCACGGCCTTGCGTGCAAGCTTCATCAGCTCGCGCTCGAAGCTGCGCACGCCCGCTTCGCGGGTATACTGCTGGATCACGATCATCAGCGCATCATCGGTGACGGAGAATTCCTCCGGACGCAACGCATGCTCCTTGATCGCCTTCGGCAGCAGGTGACGCTTGGCGATTTCGCGCTTTTCGTCTTCCGTGTAACCGGCAATACGGATGACTTCCATACGGTCCATCAACGGACCAGGAATGTTCAGCGTATTGGCCGTCGTCACGAACATGACGTCTGACAGATCGTATTCCACTTCGAGATAGTGATCCATGAAGGTGGAGTTCTGTTCCGGATCAAGCACCTCGAGCAGAGCCGACGACGGATCGCCGCGGAAGTCCATGCCCATCTTGTCGATTTCGTCGAGCAGGAAGAGCGGGTTCGACTTCTTGGCCTTCTTCATCGACTGGACGATCTTGCCCGGCATGGAGCCGATGTAGGTACGGCGGTGACCGCGGATTTCCGCTTCGTCACGAACGCCACCCAGCGCCATACGGACATATTCACGACCGGTCGCCTTGGCGATCGACTTGGCAAGCGAGGTCTTACCAACGCCGGGCGGGCCGACGAGGCACAGGATCGGGCCGCGAATCTTCGTTGCACGGGCCTGAACGGCCAGATACTCGACGATACGCTCTTTCACCTTGTCCAGACCGAAGTGATCCTGATCGAGGATCTTTTCGGCGTTGTTGAGGTCAGCCTTGATCTTCGACTTCTTGCCCCAGGGCAGGCCAAGCAGCCAATCCAGATAATTGCGCACGACGGTGGCTTCGGCCGACATCGGGCTCATCTGGCGAAGCTTCTTCATTTCCGCCTCGGCCTTTTCCTTGGCCTCCTTGGAAAGCTTCGTCTTGGCGATGCGCTCTTCCAGCTCGGCCATCTCGTCACGGCCGTCTTCGCCGTCGCCGAGTTCCTTCTGGATCGCCTTCATCTGCTCGTTCAGGTAATATTCGCGCTGGGTCTTTTCCATCTGGCGCTTGACGCGCGAGCGGATGCGCTTTTCCACCTGCAATACGGAAATTTCGCCTTCCATGAAGCCGAGCGCTTTTTCAAGCCGCTGCTTCACGCTGACGGTTTCCAGCATTTCCTGCTTTTCGGTGATCTTGATCGACAGGTGCGATGCAACCGTATCGGCAAGCTTCGAGTAGTCGTCAATCTGGCCAGCGGCGCCAACCACTTCCGGCGAAATCTTCTTGTTGAGCTTTACGTAGCTTTCGAATTCCGAAACGACGGAACGCGACAGCGCCTCGATCTCGACCGGGTCTTCCGCAGACTCGACCAGCTGCGTTGCCGTGGCTTCATAGAAATCTTCGCGACCGGTGTAGGAATCGATCTGCGCGCGGCCCTTGCCCTCGACCAGCACCTTGACCGTGCCATCGGGAAGCTTCAGAAGCTGCAGAACGTTGGCAACCGTACCGACCTTATGAATGGCCTCCGGCTCCGGATCGTCATCGCTGGCGTTGATCTGGGTAACAAGCATGATCTGCTTGTCGGAACCCATGACCTCTTCCAGAGCACGAATAGACTTTTCCCGCCCGACGAACAGGGGAACGATCATATGCGGGAAAACAACGATGTCGCGCAGGGGAAGTACGGGATAGGTACCGCCGGATGCCGCAGACGTGATGTTCGTCATATCATTTCCTTTCCATGGTCCCTCTTCGGGACATGTTGCCGGATGTCTTGGGGGCACCCGGCATATTCATTTCTCGAGACTGAAAGTGGAGTTTGCGAACACCGATTTCAAGTCGCCGGAACAGACGGCTTCGCGTGGCGACAAAGCCGTGAAATTCTACAAAACCCAGCGCAGGCCTTAACTCTCAACATTCCGGTTATCCTTCCCGTAGCAAAGAACCGGCCCGCCGACGGATATTCACATTCCCGTCATGTCGCGCTGCAAATCAGTTGTAAGACATTATCAGTAAAGCGCAATCCGCTCAAAACGCAAAATGGCGGCTGACGCTTTCCCTCCACGCCATTATTACCACGAACACTCTGCGTCCCCGACACACAACTGCGTTCAACTCAAAGTTTTCACCATCGGACCACGAAGACCGACGCAATTGCCCCAGGGATCACGAAACTGGCACATCCAGAGATCGCCATCGATTCTCATCGGGCCACGATAGAGAACGCCGCCAATATCGCGCCAGTGGGCCATCGCGCCCTCGAAATCATCCGTCCACCAGTAGACGACAGAGCCGGCTGCACCGCTGGCGACTTTCTCATCGGCACGCACGATCTCAAGCTGGACGTCGCCCAACTGAAGAAATTCAAAACCGGAGGGATGGCTGACCGAGGGTAAAGCTTCGGGGAACGCCCTCGCGTACCAGGCGAGCCCCTCCTCCACATCGGCGACATGAACCAGAATTGCAGTGACAAAACTCATGACGACACCTGAGAGATCGCGCGGCACAAAAAAGCCCCACGCGGCTGAAACCGCGAGGGGCTCTGATGATGTTCAGTTCGCAGATCAGGCCGAAACGTTGGCCTTCTCGTCCTTGCGATCGGCGTAGATGTAGAGCGGACGAGCGAGACCGCTGACAACTTCGTCGGAAATGACCACTTCGCGAACACCTTCCAGAGTCGGCAGTTCGAACATGGTGTCGAGAAGGATCTTTTCCATGATCGAACGCAGGCCACGGGCGCCGGTCTTGCGGGTGATCGCCTTGCGGGCGATTTCGCGCAGAGCGTCTTCGTGGAAGGTCAGCTCGACGTCTTCCATCTCGAACAGGCGCTGATACTGCTTGACGAGCGCGTTCTTCGGCTCGGACAGGATCTGGATCAATGCGTCTTCATCCAGATCTTCCAGCGTTGCCAGAACAGGCAGACGGCCGATGAATTCCGGGATGAGACCGAACTTCACCAGATCTTCCGGCTCCAGTTCGCGCAGCACTTCGCCGACGCGGCGATCGTCTTCCGCCTTGACCGTCGCACCGAAACCGATGGAGGTCTTTTCGCCACGGGCAGAGATGATCTTGTCGAGACCGGCAAAAGCGCCGCCGCAGATGAACAGGATGTTGGTCGTATCCACCTGCAGGAATTCCTGCTGCGGATGCTTGCGACCACCTTGCGGCGGAACGGAAGCGACCGTGCCTTCCATGATCTTCAGCAGTGCCTGCTGGACACCTTCGCCCGATACGTCGCGCGTGATGGACGGATTGTCCGACTTGCGGGAAATCTTGTCCACTTCGTCGATGTAGACGATGCCGCGCTGGGCGCGCTCGACGTTATAGTCGGCTGCCTGGAGCAGCTTGAGGATGATGTTTTCAACATCCTCACCGACATAACCGGCTTCGGTCAGCGTGGTTGCGTCCGCCATGGTGAAGGGAACGTCGATGATGCGGGCCAGCGTCTGCGCAAGATAGGTCTTGCCGCAACCGGTCGGGCCAACGAGCATGATGTTCGACTTCGCCAGTTCCACGTCGCCGTTCTTGGAGGCGTGTGCGAGGCGCTTGTAATGGTTGTGAACGGCAACAGAGAGGATCTTTTTCGCCTGCTTCTGGCCGATGACGTATTCGTCGAGGATCTTGATGATGTCCTGCGGGGTGGGAACACCCTCACGCGACTTCACCATCGACGTCTTGTTCTCCTCGCGGATGATGTCCATGCACAATTCGACGCACTCATCGCAGATGAATACTGTCGGTCCGGCAATGAGTTTCCGGACTTCGTGCTGGCTCTTGCCGCAGAATGAACAATAGAGTGTATTTTTAGAGTCGCCGCCGTTGCTGCCGCTGACTTTGCTCATATCTCTTTCCTTCCAGCACGCCGCAGGTCCGTCGAACGGATCGCGGTCAACTTACCGCTCGCCGACACGGCTGTCCTTGGGTGCACTACCGTGTCCGCTTCGCTTCCCGGGGGTACTAACCGTATCAGATACATGACCTGACAACCGGCGGCAACGAATTCCCCATAAAACCAAGGCTACGTCATAAAAATT
Organism: Agrobacterium tumefaciens; assembly: GCA_025559845.1. Classification (NCBI taxonomy): domain Bacteria; kingdom Pseudomonadati; phylum Pseudomonadota; class Alphaproteobacteria; order Hyphomicrobiales; family Rhizobiaceae; genus Agrobacterium; species Agrobacterium tumefaciens. Next base: position 986,802 of record CP048469.1, on the reverse strand, counting down.
CAACACAGCCTTAATATGTACTATTAGCGCTTTCTTTTCCGCTTGAAAGCCCCGAAATTATTTTTACCGGGGCTAACAATCTTCAAAAAACCGTGCGCCTCAATTCGCGGAGGCGCCTTCGATTTCCTGACGCGAGGTGAGGATCTTGTCGATCACACCCCAATCCTTCGCCTCTTCCGAGTCCATAAAGTGGTCGCGATCGAGCGTCTTTTCAACCTCATCCAGCGTGCGGCCGGTGTGCTTGACATAGACCTCGTTGAGGCGACGCTTCATCTTGATGATGTCACGAGCATGGCGTTCGATATCGGATGCCTGACCCTGGAAACCGCCGGAAGGCTGGTGAACCATGATCCGTGCATTCGGCGTTGCAAAACGCATGCCCTTCTCACCGGCGGCGAGAAGCAGCGAACCCATGGATGCAGCCTGGCCAACGCACAGTGTGGATACGGCAGGACGGATGAACTGCATCGTATCGTAGATCGCCATGCCAGCGGTCACGACACCACCTGGAGAATTGATGTAAAGCGCGATTTCCTTCTTGGGGTTTTCGGCCTCAAGGAACAGAAGCTGCGCGCAGACGAGCGATGCCATGTGGTCCTCTACCGGGCCGGTGAGGAAGATGATGCGCTCTTTGAGAAGACGTGAGTAGATGTCATAGGACCGTTCGCCGCGATTGGTCTGCTCTACGACCATCGGCACCAGAGCCATGGCGGTATCAACTGGATTTTTCATGTCCGTCCTTTGTCAAACTCTTACCCGATGCGGAAACCCGCTCCGGAATCACTTCTAAACTTCATTTCTCTACATAGAGTGTCACCGCCCCGTACTTCAAGACACGAAGCCGCATATCCTTAACGACAGAAGCGCGTTTCGGCCTGCTCCTTAACAGGTCCGCGGTCTCCTGAAACCGGCAAACGTGGTCCAGACCCGTTTTCCACGAAGGAAGCAATTCTTGGTAACCGACGGGTAAACATAAAATCATTTGGTTATACACAGATGTAACTTATCAATGGCAAGAACTCGTTAGGTATTTGGTGGTGATACTACCTTCGAGTTTCGCCGCCTGCAGTGGTACGGTCCATCGTGGACGAAATGGCATTCTGATAGGTTTTCAGTGTTCGCGACATTGATCGAGCGCGGGAACCTGCCCTTTTGGGGCGTGATCGCGCGAGTAGGATTTTTTTGCAATGCTGGATGCGAAGACTGGCCTATTTCTATGGGCCGCCGAAACTCTGACCCTTGCCGTCCTGCTCGGTACGCTCTGGCTGCACCGCCCGTCCCGACCGCATAATCTCTACTTCGCAGCAGGTTTCATCGCGACCGGCACCGGCACCATCCTGATTGCCATGCGTGGCGATATCGCCAGTTTCCTGTCTATCGAGGTCGGCAACACGCTGACCCTGGCCGCCTTCGGTTTCTGGCTGGCGGGTCTGATGACATTCGAACAGCGCAAACTCGCCGGCTGGATCGCGATCCCGGCGCTGATCTGGATCGCCGGCATGTTCCTGCAGCCGGTGCGCGAAAACATGGTGTCGCGCATTCTGCTTTATCAGGGCTGCGCCGCCATCGGTTACTTTATGCTGGCAGCCATCGTACTCAAGAAGGATGCGCCGAACCAGGGCAACCGCAAGGCGCTTGCCGCCATTCTGGTGTTCCAGGCAGTCTCCAGCGCAATCACCGCGTTTTTCGTGCTGCCGAAAGACATGTCGTCCTCACACGCCATACCCTTGACCGTGCCGCTTGCCTTCTCCAGCGCGCTTGGCTTTACCGCCATCATCATGATCAGCGCGAAGATCATGATGGAAGAGACCGAACGACGCCTCAACCGCCTGGCGATGACCGACCATCTGACCGGCGTCCTGAACCGTCGCGGCCTTGCCGAAGAATTCGACCGCATCAAGTCACGCGTGCCTGCCGCAGCCAGTCATGTTGTACTGACGGTGTTCGACATCGACCATTTCAAGAAGATCAACGACAGGCATGGGCATCAGGCCGGTGACGCCGTGCTGGTGCACTTCTGTCATCTCGCAGCAAAGATCATCAATGAGCGGGGTCTTTTCGTGCGCATGGGAGGCGAGGAATTTGCGCTGATCTGCGCGGCCGACGATCCGGCACAGGCGATCATCCTCGCCGAAAACATTCGTATGGCTCTGTGCAAATCGCCGATCCTGGCGGAAGGGCAGCAGATTCAGGTCACAGTCAGTGCCGGCATCGCCGATTCCGTCATCGGTGAGGCAGACCTCAACAAGTTGCTGACCGAAGCCGACCGGGCGCTTTATTCCGCCAAGAAATCCGGACGCAACCGTACTGTCGTCAACCGCGATTCCATGAATATAGTCGTTCCGGCTGTCGATCGTCAGGAAGATCCGATGGACAACAATGCCGACCGGCAGGTTGCGGCGCTGAACAAGATTGCGGCAATCGCAAACCGCTGAAACGCCCTGTCCCGAGAAAAAGAAATTCTTGCTACCGCAAGATGAAAAGGCACTCTTTTCAAATCTGCGCAGCCGGACTAAATCTTGGAAATGACAGCATCATCTCCCTTCTATAAAATCGATGCCGCAACTCGCCGCGTGTCTTTCGATGCGCGCGAACCGGCGTTCTACCGCAATCCGAACGCGGCCTATGCCATGCTTCATGCACAGTGTCCCACCTTTTACTGGGAAGAGCAGAAGCAATGGTTCTTCACCGGCTACGACCACGTCAGCAGCCTGTTGCGCGATCGTCGTTTCGGACGACAGATCCTGCATGTTGCAAGCCGCGAAGAACTTGGCCTGCCGGAACCGTCCGAACATGTGAAACACTTCTATGCCGCAGAACGGTACTCGCTTCTCGAAATCGAACCGCCGGAACACACGCGGCTGCGCACGCTGGTCAACCGCGCATTCGTTTCCCGCCATGTCGAGAAGATGACACCGGAGATCATGGCGCTGGCCAACCGGCTGATCGATGCCTTTGAGAAGGATGGCAAGACGGAGTTGCTTTCGACCTTCGCTGACATCATTCCGGTGACGATGATTGCCAACATGATCGGCATTCCCGAGGAGATGGGGCCGCAATTGCTGAAGTGGTCGCATGACTATGTCGGCATGTACATGTTCAAGCGCACCCATGAGGACGAGCTTGCGGCAGACAAGGCATCCAGGGAATTTGCCGATTATGTGCGTGGCGTGATCGCGGAGCGCAGGGCAAAGCCGCAGGACGACCTTCTGAGCCACATGATCCACACGGAACACAAGGGCCAGTATCTGACTGACGATGAACTCATTTCCACGACAATCGTGCTGCTGAATGCAGGCCATGAAGCAACGGTGCACCAGATCGGCAATTCGGTGCGGGTGATCCTGGAAAGCGGCATCGCGCCGGAAACGATGTTTCGCGACGAAACGACGACCGAACGCGTCGTTGAAGAGACATTGCGCATTTGCGCACCGGTCCACCTGTTCCAGCGCTGGGCGTTGGAACCCGCCGAGATCGACGGTATCTCGTTCAAGCGTGGTGATCAGATCAATCTCATTCTCGCGGCGGCAAATCTCGATCCATTGAAATTCAGCGATCCGCTGGACTTCAGACCGGAGCGCAACGAAGGCGCCAACGTCTCCTTCGGCGCGGGCATTCATTTCTGCATCGGCGCGCCGCTGGCAAGACTGGAACTCAATCTCGTTCTGCCGCTGCTTTTCAAACGGCTGCCGAACCTCAAGATTGCGACGTCCCCGAGCGTCAAGAACGTCTACCCCTTCCACGGGCTGGAGCGGCTTGACCTGACCTGGTGAGGTCGAGCGCGGTTCGTCAGGCGACGGTCTCGCTTCTGGCAAGATCAAGCCAGGCGCGCGCCGCATGTGAGAGATAAGCGCCCTTTCGCGATATCCACGCCATATGCCATTGCATTCCCGGTGTCGAAACCGGGATATGCACAACACCGGGGCGAACACGTTTTTCAGCGATCATCCGCGGCAGGAAACCGACCCCCAGACCTGCGCCGACCAGCTCGACAATGAAATTGATCTGGCTACTTCTGGCGGCGATGCTGGGTGAAAATCCGGCCTGCCGGCACGCATCGAGAATGATCGGATTAAGCGCAAAACCGGCATCGAAGAGAATGAAGGGGATGTCCTGCAATTCATGCAGGTCCACCACGCTACGCTCCGCCAGCGGATGATTGCTGCGCATCAGCACCTCGAGCGGCTCCTGACGCACATCCTGCCATTCAAAATCGTCCGGCACCGGCAACAGCGATGCGCCGAGATCGACCTCCCCCGCCTTGACCAGCTCTTCCAGACGTTTGCTGCCATGTTCCACAAGCTGGATGTCGATGCCGGGGTAGCGGCTTCGGTAAATGGCGAACAAGGGCGCAAACAGCATGTCCGAACCGATGGGCGGAAGACCGAGGCGCAAGGTTCCGCGCTGGAGGCCGCGCAGATCGGAAAGCTCGGCAATCAGGTCGGCGCGCTCCGCCAATACCCTGATCGCCCGTTCGTAGACGATCTTTCCCGCTTCCGTCAGCGTGGAGCGATGTCCCAGCCGGTCCAGAAGCACCAGACCCAACTCATCCTCCAACTGCTTGACCGCCTTGCTGACGGTCGACTGCGTCATGAAGACGGTTTTTGCAGCTTGGGAAAAGCCGCCCTGACGGACAACTTCAACAAAGGCATTCAGGGTTCGCAGCTCCATACTATTCCAATCTTGACTTGATAGTATTCAATCAATTCATTTTGAGAATATAGGGGCGCAAACTATAGTGCGGGTCAAGGGAGGTTGTCGCAGCAAGGGTCAGTCAGATGACGATAAACAAGACAACACACACTCTGCACAACCGTATTGTCTCCAGCAGGCTTTTCCAGATCATCATCATCAGCGCCTTCTGGCTGCTTGGCGAAGCCATCGTTCGTATTGCGCATCTGCCGTTTCCCGGTGCGGTCGCCGGATTGGCGCTCGTGCTCGTTCTGCTCGCCTCGGGCAAGATAAAGCCGACAAGCATGCGTGGCGGCGCGCAATGGCTGCTGGCGGACATGCTGCTGTTTTTCGTACCTGCTGTTCTCGCGGTTCTCGACCACCAGGAATTTCTCGGCATTGTCGGGCTGAAAATCCTCGCCGTCATCCTCGGCGGCACGGCAGCCGTGATGTGCTCGACCGCGCTCGCCGTCGATTTCGGCTACCGCATGATGATGCGGCTGGAGCAACGCCATGTTCCCGTCTGACAGTCTCATTTTCCAGACGGCATTCTGGTCGGCAGCAACAATCGTTCTCTATTACGTCTCGAAGCGGATTTATGGCCGTTGGCCGAAACCCTATCTCTCGCCGCTGCTTCTGGCGCCGCTGTTTCTGATCTTGATCGCGCTTGCCATGAACACGGGTTATGCCGAGTACATCCACGCAACACACTGGTTGATGCTGCTGCTTGGCCCGGTGACGGTCGCCTTCGCCATTCCGATCTATGAGCAGCGGGCAATGATCCGCCGGTACTGGCCGGTGCTGGCCTTTGGCGTAACGGTTGGCAGCACGACGGCGATGGTGACCGCATGGGCGCTGGCGAGCCTTCTCAGCATCGACGGAGCCTTGCGTCTCAGCCTCTTGCCAAGATCGATCAGCACGCCCTTCGCCATGACCATTTCACAGGACATTGGCGGCGTGCCCGATCTGACTGCCGTGTTCGTGGTGCTGACGGGCGTGCTGGGTGCCGCACTTGGCGAAACGCTGCTGCGCTATCTGCCGCTCAAGTCGTCGCTGGCACGCGGCGCCCTGTTCGGCATGGGCGCGCATGGCGCCGGTGTCGCAAGAGCACACCAGATCGGTCAGGAAGAAGGCTCGATCGCAGGACTGGTGATGGTGATTGTTGGACTGGTCAACGTTCTTGTTGCGCCAGTCCTGGCCATGCTGCTGCGTTAAACGGCACGGTGTCATCCGCCGTTACAGGCGGATGACGTAATCCTTGCGGGTCGTCTCGATGACTTCCCAGGTTCCCTTGAAACCAGGCCGCACAATGAGCCTGTCGCCTTTTTGAAGGTGGATGGGCTCGCCGCCCTCCTCCGTCAGCACGGAGTGGCCTTCAAGGATGCTGAAATATTCCCACTCATCGTAGACCACCCGCCATTTGCCCGGCGTCGACTGCCAGATACCGGCATAAAGACCACCTGAAGCCTCCTCCAGATTCCACGTCGTGAATTTGGGATCACCGGAAACCAGCCGGTCGGGCGCAGGCGCACCCTCTTCCGGTTGAACGCCAGCAAGATCGCCATCGGTCGCGAAGGTCAGAAAATTCGTCATGGGCATGCTCCGGCGGGATCAGATCTTGGCGAGCGACTGCTCGAGATCGGCAATGATGTCGTTGACGTCTTCGATGCCGATCGACAGGCGGACGACATCCGGGCCGGCACCTGCGGCCTTCTGCTGTTCCGGCGTCAATTGCGCATGGGTGGTGGAGGCCGGGTGGATGACCAGCGAGCGCGTGTCGCCGATATTGGCGAGATGCGAGAAGAGCTGCAGTCCCTCGACCAGCTTCTTTCCGGCTTCATATCCACCCTTGATGCCGAAGGTGAAGACAGAACCTGCGCCCTTCGGCGAATAGTGCTGCTGGATCGCGTGATTGTCGCTGTCCTCCAGCCCGGCATAGTGCACCCAGCCGATCTTGGCATGCGACTTCAGCCACTTGGCTACGGCAAGCGCGTTGTCGGAATGGCGCTGGACGCGCAGCGGCAGAGTTTCGATGCCGGTCAGAATAAGAAACGCGTTGAACGGCGCAATCGATGGGCCGAGATCGCGAAGGCCGAGCACCCGGCAGGCAATGGCAAAGGCAAAGTTGCCGAACGTCTGGTGCAGCACGACGCCTGAATATTCCGGACGTGGCTGAGACAACGCCGGGTAGCGATCCGTGGCCGACCAGTCGAAGGTGCCGCCATCGACGATGACGCCTCCCATGGAATTGCCGTGGCCGCCGAGAAACTTGGTCAGCGAATGCACAACGATATCCGCGCCATGTTCGAGCGGGCGAACGAGATAAGGGCTTGCCATGGTATTATCGACGATCAGCGGCAGTCCACGGCGGTGTGCGATATCGGCAATGGCGGCGATATCGACGAAGGTGCCGCCCGGATTGGCAAGGCTTTCGATGAAGATTGCCCGGGTGCGATCATCGATCTGATTTTCGAAGCTTGCCGGTTCGGCAGCATCGGCCCAGCGAACCTGCCAGCCGAAATTCTTGAAAGCATGACCGAACTGGTTGACGGAGCCGCCGTAGAGCTGGCGGGCGGCAACGAAATTGTCACCGGGCTGAAGAAGCGTGTGGAACACCAGCATCTGAGCCGCATGGCCGGATGCGACGGCAAGGGCTGCCGTGCCGCCTTCCAGTGCCGCAACACGTTCTTCGAGTACGGCCTGGGTGGGGTTCATGATGCGCGTATAGATATTGCCGAATTCCTTCAGCCCGAAAAGAGCAGCGGCATGTTCGGAATCCCGGAAGGCATAAGCCGTCGTCTGATAGATCGGCGTAGCGCGGGCACCCGTTGTCGGATCGGGCTGTGCACCCGCGTGTACGGCAAGCGTGGCGAAACCGGGATTGCTGCTCGACATAATGTTTCCTCCAATTGAAATTTTGGAGGGATCATAACGCCTTGGCGGCAAATGGTAAGCCTGTTGCGTTCCAACTATCGCTTAATATTGAGACGCGGATACTCAATTGCCGGGCAACGGTCCATCACAACATCTATGCCGTAGGATTCCGCCTTGGCGGCTGCGTCGTCGTCGCGCACGGAAAGCTGCCCCCAGAGCACGGCTGGGCGTTCAGGCAGGAGAATCGCCTCCTCGACGACATCCGAGAGATATTCCGGCGCGCGAAAAACATCGATCATGTCGACCGGCTCGGGAATATCGGACAGACGGGCATAGACCTTCTGCCCCAGGATTTCCTTGCCTGCCTGCCCGGGATTGACGGGAATGACATGGTAGCCCTTGGCCAGAAGAAACCGCATGACGCCATGGCTCGGCCGCGCAGGGTTGGGAGACGCGCCAAGCAGAGCAATCGTTTCGACTTTCGTCAGGATCGTTCGGAGGTAGTCCGGATTGTAGTGGTCATGTTGCATGCCGACTTGTCCCTTTCTTACGCTCTTCTTTTCATGCCCATCCGTCGGATGCTGCGTAAAAATGCGCCGCTCCAACAATCGCCCTTCGAGCCCCTCGCTTTTAGCATAGCCTTTTTTCTGGCTCGTACGATTTAACACAGGCACTGCAAAGGTAACGATCTTCTGTCATCTAGGTTGCCCTTCGACCGCGATGAAGGCCCGATTTGCGAATTTGCGACTTATCGGACAAGTGCTGCAACTTTTGCAAAATGATTTCACGACGCATTGCAATCCAGGTTGCAGATTTTTCACGCGGAGATTGCGCAACAATCAAGCAACCTCGAAAATAATCCTAGACGACACCATAAACGTGCATAACATCCGCCATTCGTCTCCTGTTTGTTTTCATTCCGTTCACAGCAACATTAGCCATATCTAATTTTCAAGATATGCGGCGGCGCAGCAAAAAAATATCGACCTGAAACGTTTCAGTTCGTTAAATTAGCGATTTTTGAAATTCATTTTCATTTGTGATATTGCCAAGAAAGCCCTTCTCACCGTGTCGAAACGAACTCATGCAAATCGATTTGATCCGTAACATCCTCACGTAACATCGCGATCGAAACATGTCGGAAGACACACCAGGAGCAAAACCACAAGCTGTGCAGTGAGGTCAGCAAATTTGCAAATGACAGGCTAAATAATGGGCATGCCCCACGGCATTTGCGCTGATAAATTTTCTGACCGAGAGGTTTGGCGCTTTTGCGACATCGCCGCTCACACCATCAATATCGAGAAGAGTACCGCGCCTGCAGGAAATACGGTAGATGAAGAAAAAATGACGCGGGCGAATCTATCGTGACAATCGAGATCTTCTTGCTGGTGCTCCTTGGCGCCTTGCTGCATGCGGGCTGGAACGCGCTGGTGAAGGCCGGGTCCGACAAGTCGCTCGATGCCTCTCTGATTGCAGCCGGCGCGGCTGCGTGCTGCGTCCCCTTCCTGCCCTTCCTGCCTTTTCCAGAGCCGATTGCCCTGCCCTTTCTGATCGCATCTGCCTTTCTGCAGTTTGCTTATTTCAGGCTTGTTGCGGCCGCCTACACGATCGGCGACATCGGCCTGGTCTATCCCGTCATGCGCGGCGTGGCACCTTTGATCGTCGCGGCATCGAGCAGCCTGTTTCTCAGTGAAATACTAAGCCCGGTTGCGCTTCTTGGCATTGCGATCATCTCAGCCGGTATTCTGACCCTGGCGTTCGAAGCACGGCGCGGTGGCGGACGGGCCATTCTTGTCGCCCTTCTCAACGCTTTCGTCATTGCCTCCTATACCTTCGTCGATGGCGTCGGCGCGCGGCTTTCCGGCAACGCGATTTCCTATACGCTGTGGATGTCGCTTCTACCGCCGGTGCTGCTTTTCACATTCGCTTTCTATCAACGCGGCGTCACGCCTGTTGTCCAGCACGTCAAGCGTTACTGGTGGCGTGGGCTGATCGGCGGTGGCGGCTCCATCCTGTCTTATGGACTGGCACTTTACGCGATGACAAAAGCCCCTGTGGCCGTGGTCGCGGCACTGCGCGAAACCTCAATTCTGTTCGCCATCGTCATTTCCGTGGTGATCCTAAAAGAGCGGGCGAGCATCTGGCGTTATGCGGCCGGAGCGATCATTGCGGGTGGCGTTCTGGTCATGCGGCTGGGTTAAATGGCCCGACTTGATGGGGTAAAATAATACCACACAGACAAACCATTGTTTTTGCTTGATTATTTTTACGGCCCTGAAAATCGCTGATATTGACGCTTTTTCCGCCGCACCGTATAAGCGCGCCAGACTGAATTCCTGCCGGAAAGCGGTCTTTTGCGGTTGCTGACAAGGCAACCAACCCAAGCAACAAGAAACGCCTGCATACGCTTTTTACCGCGCATGACAGGTTCAAAGAAAGTGAAAACTATGTCTACTTTCGTTCAGAAGCCCGCTGAGGTGGAGAAGAAGTGGATCATCATCGACGCCGAAGGCCTCGTTGTTGGTCGTCTCGCCACCATCGTTGCTACCCGCCTGCGCGGTAAGCACAAGGCAACCTACACCCCTCACGTCGATGACGGCGACAACGTCATCATCATCAACGCTGAGAAGGCTGTCTTCACCGGCAACAAGTATTCCGACAAGAAGTACTACTGGCACACCGGTCACCCTGGTGGCATCAAGGAGCGTACGGCTCGCCAGATCATCGAAGGCCGCTTCCCGGAGCGCGTCGTTGAGAAGGCCGTTGAGCGCATGATCCCGCGCGGCCCGCTCGGTCGTCGCCAGATGAAGAACCTCCGCGTTTACGCTGGTTCGAACCATCCGCACGAAGCACAGCAGCCCGTCGCTCTCGACGTTGCATCGCTGAACAAGAAGAACGTAAGGAGCGCCTGATAATGGCCGATCTTTCCTCCCTGAAAGACCTCGCCCCGGCATCGGAAGCTTCGGCTCCTGTGCACGTCCGCAAGGTTGACACCCTCGGCCGCTCCTACGCGACCGGCAAGCGCAAGAACGCCGTAGCCCGCGTATGGGTCAAGGCTGGTTCTGGCAAGATCATCATCAACGGTCGCGACTTCACGGCGTACTTCGCTCGTCCGGTCCTCCAGATGATCCTGCAGCAGCCGATCGTTGCTGCCGCTCGCACGGGTCAGTTCGACATCATCGCTACGGTTGCTGGCGGCGGTCTGTCCGGCCAGGCCGGTGCAGTTCGTCACGGTCTGTCCAAGGCCCTCACCTACTTCGAACCGGGCCTGCGCTCTGTTCTGAAGAAGGGTGGCTTCCTGACCCGCGACAGCCGCGTTGTCGAGCGTAAGAAGTACGGTAAGGCCAAGGCTCGCCGTTCCTTCCAGTTCTCCAAGCGTTAATCGCTTCCGGAATACAGAACTACGAAAAGGCGGGGCTTCGGCTCCGCCTTTTTTCGTTGTCATGCGCCCTTGTTTTTGTCCCGATAAAACCGCAACCTCGCGGGTAAACAGGACCGTCGGGGAAACACATGCCATCGAAAACCATAGATCACGCCTTTACCGCCACCACGCTGACGTCGGCTGCGACCGATCCGACCCATGCGGGCACGCTGTCTTTCATGCGGCGCAAGTTCACCAAGAACCTGAAGGGCGTTTCAACGGCGGTCTGGGGCATTCCTTTCGATGCGGCAACGTCCAACCGTCCCGGCGCACGGTTCGGGCCACAGGCCATTCGCCGTGCTTCGGCGATTTTCGACAACGACCCGCAATATCCGTTCGAACGCGACCTGTTCGCCCATATGCCGACCATCGATTATGGCGACTGCCTGCTCGATTACGGCAACCATTGGAAAACGCCTGAGACGATCGAAAAAGAAGCGCGCAAGATCATTTCCAAGACGGACTATCTGCTGACGCTGGGAGGCGACCACTTCATTACCTGGCCGCTTCTGAAAGCCCACGTGGCCAAACACGGTCCGTTGGCGCTGGTGCAGTTCGACGCGCATCAGGACACCTGGTTCGACGACGGCAAACGGATCGACCACGGCTCCTTTGTGGCGCGCGCCGTGCGTGAGGGGCTGATCGATGCAGACCGCTCGATCCAGATCGGCATCCGTACACACGCGCCCGACGATTTCGGCATTCACATTGTGCATGGCTATGAGGTGGAGGAGATGCGCGCGAGCGACATCGCCGCGCTAATCGTCCGGCATACGGCAGGCATGCCCGTCTATCTGACCTTCGATATCGATTGCCTCGATCCGGCTTTTGCCCCCGGCACGGGAACGCCTGTGGCGGGTGGCCCCACCAGCGCCAAGATCCTGTCCGTTCTGCGCGGGCTCGGCCAGCTCGATATTCGTGGCTCGGATGTAGTCGAGGTCGCACCGGCTTACGACCATGCGGATGTCACCGCCATTGCCGGGGCGACGGTTGCAATGTATATGCTTGGCCTGCGCGCTGAGCGACTGGCGAAAGCAGGTTGAAACAAGACCCGCCGACGCATGAGAGATTGAATCCGAAAACAGATACAACCCACTGAAAAGTCAGGACAAGGACATGACAGCGAAGATCTTCATCGATGGCGAACACGGCACCACGGGTCTGCAGATCCGCACGCGCCTTGCTGGCCGCCGCGATATCGAGCTGCTGTCGATTCCCGAGGCCGAGCGTCGCAACGCCGCCATGCGTGAAGACATGCTGAATGGCGCCGATGTTTCCATCCTGTGCCTTCCCGACGACGCGTCGCGGGAAGCCGTCGGCATGGTCGCTGGCAACAACAATGTCCGCATCATCGACACGTCCACCGCGTTCCGGACACATCAGGAATGGGCTTACGGCTTCGCTGAAATGGACAAGGAACAGACCGACAAGGTGCGTTCGGCCCGTTTCGTCGCCAATCCCGGCTGCTATCCGACCGGCGCCATCGGCCTTATCCGGCCGCTGCGTGCCGCCGGCATTCTGCCTGACGGCTACCCGGTCAGCGTCAACGCCGTTTCCGGTTACACCGGTGGTGGCAAGCAGTTGATCGGCCAGATGGAAGACCTGAACCGCGATGACGCCATCACGGCCAACAACTTCCTTTACGGGCTGACGCTGAAGCACAAGCACGTTCCCGAAATGAAACAGCACGGCCTTCTGGACCGTTCTCCGCTGTTTTCGCCCTCCGTCGGCCGCTTCGCGCAGGGCATGATCGTACAGGTACCGCTGTTCGTTGCCGACCTGAAGGACGGCGCGAGTGTCGAAACCGTGCATGCCGCACTTGTTGCCCATTATGCCGGCCAGGACATCGTTACCGTTGTGCCGCTTGAAGAGAGCAAGGAGATTGCCCGCATCGATGCCGAGGAACTGGTCAACAAGGACACGATGAAGCTTTACGTGTTCGGCACCGGTGAGCACATCAACCTCGTTGCTGTCCTCGACAATCTCGGCAAGGGCGCATCGGGTGCGGCTGTCCAGAACATGGAACTGATGCTCTCTGCATGAGCGGGAGCGGCCTGCCTTTTCCGCCCGAATGGCAGATCGCGCAAGCCAGGCAGATTGCCGACACGGTTGCGGGCACGGTCTATGACGTGACCCGCGCCGACGGTTCACGCGATATTGCCAAAATTCTCAAACCCAAGGCGCTTGAAGACAGCCTGCGCGGTGCGGATTTCATCGCATGGCGCGGCGGTATTGGCTGCGTCGAACTGATCGACCGCACCGATACGATCCTCCTGATGGAACACGCCGGCGAGACGACACTGCGTGACCTTCTGGAGCAGGATGGCGATGCGGCAGCAACCGGCATCGCCGCCGAGGTCCTCCTCGATTACCACCGCCCGTCGGACGCGCCGCCGCCTGCCAGCCTGCAGCCACTGCAGCGTTATTTTGCCAGCCTGTTTGCCAAGGCAGAACAGGACAGGCGAGACGGTCGCGACAGCCTGTACACCGAAGCTGCCGGCATTGCGCAGGCGCTGATTGGCAATCAGCAGGATATCAAGCCGTTGCATGGCGACCTGCACCACGAAAACATCATGAAGAGCCCGCGTGGCTGGATCATCATCGATCCTGCCGGCCTGATCGGCGATCCTGCACACGATGTCGCCAACATGTTCTCCAATCCGCTCGACCGGTTCGATCTGACCCGCAGCGAGGAGAGAATTGCCGCAATGGCCTCTGTTTTTGCCGAAACGCTGAAGCGCGACATGCGCACCATCCTGCGTTACGCCTTTGCCTATGGCTGCCTTTCAGCCGCCTGGCATGAGGAAGACGGCAATGAAAAAGACCGCGACGATGAACTTTCCGTCGCGGTCTCGATAAAATCCGTCCTCGGACAGCTGTGAATCAGTCGCGAAGCTCGACCGCGACTGCCGGCGGGTATTCACCGATAAAACCACGCCAGTGTGCAATCGCGAAGCCAAGCACGATCAGCGCCATGCCCTGATGGGCGAGTGCCACGTGGATATCGACATGCATCAGCAGCGTCGTGATGCCGAGCGCAGCCTGGATGCAGATCAGCACGAAGAACAGCACACTACGGCGCGCATGCGGCGTTCCCGGCAACTCCCGGCAGATGCCGACCATATGCCAGAGACTTGCGGCAAACAGCGTGTAGGCGCCCAGACGATGCACGAACTGCACGGTCTTGGGGTTCTCGAACAGATTGATCCACCAGGGCTGCTGCAGGAAGAGATCGCCCGGAACCAGTGAACCGTCCATCAGCGGCCAGGTGTTATAGGAGAGCCCGGCATTCAGCCCGGCAACCAGCGCACCGAGATAGATCTGGAAAAGACAGAGTACGGCCAGCACCATGGCAAACCGCCGGCCGGTGCGTTCATTGGCGGCATCCGGTGAGTGCACCGACAGGCCACGCAATATCCACATGCACCCTGCAAAGATCAGACAGGCGATCGTCAGATGGGTGGCAAGGCGATATTGCGACACATCCGTGCGGTTGACGAGGCCAGACGACACCATCCACCAGCCGATGAAGCCCTGAAAGCCGCCCAGCGCCAGCAGTCCGACCAGTGGCAAACGCAGACGTTTTTCGATGCGGCCGGTCAGCCAGAAATAGGCGAGCGGCAGCGCGAAGATCAGACCAATGGTGCGGGCCAGCAAGCGGTGCGCCCATTCCCACCAGAAAATGGTCTTGAACTCATCCAGTGACATGCCCCTGTTGATTTCCTGATATTGCGGAATGCGCTTGTAAAGCTGGAATTCCTCTTCCCATTCGGCAACCGAAAGCGGTGGAATGGCGCCGTGTATCGGCTTCCATTCGGTGATGGAAAGGCCCGATTCCGTCAGGCGCGTCGCGCCGCCGACAAGAACGAGACAAAACAGCGTAAAAAGCACCACGCGCAACCAGATTCGCAGAAGGCGACGATCCTTCTCCTGTTTGTGCAGGGCAGTTTCCACCGCCAGCTCCACAGAACCGTTTGCCACCGTCATGCCACTCGAACGCATTTCGCCGATCTCCATTGTTCAGCCTCTGTCTGATTAGCCCCAACCGACCCTGCAAAACAAGACCCGAGGGTTTGCGGCATCCCGTCGCGGCGCTATAGTCGGGCAAGACATTCGGGGTGGAGCATTGCATGGGTGAACGTCATTTGGTTTCGGCAATACAACCGAAGGGGGATCGGAGCGTCGGGCGATTTTCCTCAGAAACGGCAAAACCCGGCCTCAATGCCCGAAACCTGAACCTCGGTTGATCCTCATGCGCCCTCGCCTCAGATCCTTCATCGGCACCATCGTCATTATCTGTCTTGTC
Organism: Agrobacterium tumefaciens; assembly: GCA_025559845.1. NCBI lineage: Bacteria > Pseudomonadati > Pseudomonadota > Alphaproteobacteria > Hyphomicrobiales > Rhizobiaceae > Agrobacterium > Agrobacterium tumefaciens. Next base: position 971,527 of record CP048469.1, on the reverse strand, counting down.
GTGGTTTATGCCGTCGTGGCCACCTCCGTTGCGGCTGCGATCTTGTCGCAATCCCCCTGGTTGGTGCACCTCGCCTATTTCATTCTGACCGGGCTTTTGTGGATTTTGCCCGCCATGCTCATCATTCGATGGATGGCCGGGTCAAAACAGGCAAAATAGCGTGGACAAAAGCGCGTTACCGCCCGCTGCTGCCTTGCGCTTATAAAGACATTGTTTGCCGGTGGCAGCTATAGTCTCGCCTGATCAACCGGAGAGAGCGGATGACGGCGGTGGGGCCGGTCACGACCAAGGATGGCGAAGCGAAGTTCACTTCGGTGGACGGTTCTGCGTTGCCTGAGCGGCGCCGCGCCGACCGGCTCGTCGTCGATCTCGTCGACGATATCGATTCCATCCGCACAGAATGGGACGCTCTCGACCGCGATGCTCTCAACTCGCTGCATCAGGGACTGGACTGGTGCCGCATCTGGGCGAAGACCCAGAATAGCCCGTTGCATGTCATCCGTGGCCGTCAGGGTGGCAAAACCGTTTTCCTTCTGCCACTCGAACTGGTCCGTGAGGGTGGCATTCGCCAGGCGCGTTTCCCAGGCGGCCGCTTCAACAACATCAATACCGGTGTGTTCGATACGGAGTTTGCCGAGAAGGCAAACAGCGCCACGACCGCAGCCATTACCCGCGAAGCCAAAAAGCTTCTGCATGGAAAGGCCGATATTCTGGCGTTGCAGAATGTGCCGCTGGTCTGGCGTGAACGCACCAGCCCGCTTGCGCATCTTGCCTCTGTCGAAAACCAGAACCCCGCCTTCCAGCTTCCGCTTCTCGGCAGCATGGAAAACACGATCCGGCAGGTGAATGCCAAAAGGCGCCGCAAGAAATTTCGCATCCAGAGCCGCCGTGCCGAAGAACTGGGTGGCTACACCCACGTGATCGCGCAGACGCCGGAGGAAAAATGCCAGTTGCTGCAGACCTTTTTCCGGCAGAAATCGACGCGGTTTGCATCACAGGGCATACCAGACGTTTTCCGCGATCAGGCCGTCAAGGACTTCTTCTACGACCTGGCATCCGTCGAACCGGCCGGGACTGACACCGCGCTCGAATTACACGCCATCCGCCTTCACGGCGAAAATGAAGGCTTGATTGCCGCGGTTGCCGGTCTTTCGCGCAAGCAGGACCATGTGATCTGCCAGTTCGGCTCGATCGATGAAACGGTTGCCAAGGACCTGAGCCCCGGCGAATTGCTGTTCTGGCTGATGATAGAGCGGTCCTGTCAGGACAAGGCCGTGCTGTTCGATTTCGGCGTCGGCGACCAGCTTTACAAACGAAGCTGGTGCCCGATGATGACGGTGCAGCACGATATCTTCCTGCCGCTGACACTGAAAGGCCGGCTTGCAGCGTCTGTGTTCGTGGCGATTGCCAGAACCAAGAGTGCGATCAAAACCAACCCGACGCTTTATGCGCTGATCCAGCGGCTGCGTGCCCGCACATGGGATGGAGGCGGATCAGCCGCCTCCAGGGACGATTAGGATCAAGATCCCATCGATGTTTGAAACGCTATCTGCGCTCACGCGGCGCTGAGATGATCGCGCTTGCGCATTCCCGACATCGGCAGAGCCTGTTCGTAGCCATGCGCGAGCAGATCACCGAGGGTCTTTTCCAGCACGACATCTTTCGTGTCGGGAACGGAAACGACGATTTCGGCAGGCATACGCCGCAACATCTTCTCAAGGCTCTGAATCTGGACCGCGCCGCATTCCACGAGAACCGTGTCATAGGCATCAGACAGCGCGTTGATGATCATCGTCAGCCGGTCGATGGCGCGCATCGCTTCACGCGGCTGCGCATTGCCCTGCGGCACAATATGAGCATCGGACAGCCGGTCGCTATGAATTGTCTCGCCAAATGCGGCTGCACCAGCCAACAGGTCCATGATACCGGGAAGGCCGGTGTCGGGAGCCATCAGGCGGGTCGGACACGCGGACGCTGTCATATCCACCAGAACGACGGAACGGCCGAGTTCGGAAAGAGCACGGGCCAGCATGACGGTGGTTGTGGAACCACTATCACCGGTCGGAGACACGACCGCGACCACAGGCTTGGCAACGCGAGCCGCCAGGAATGCCGCAACGGCATCAACCGAAAATTCGCCCTGGTCGTCATCGTCTTCCGCTGCGGCAATCTCTTCCTGCGCGGCTGCCGTGACGGCGGCGGCCTGCGGCTTTTCTTCCGCGATAGCGGCAGGCGCCACCACTGGCGGTATTATCGCTGCGGCGGGTGCCGGTTCGGCATAAGCCTGCGGTGCAACGACCGGCGGCTTTTCTTTCGCCTTTGGCGTTTCCATCAATTCCGTCTCGTCGGCGCGTTCGATCTTGTCCTCTGCGGCGGCAATACGGTTGGGATTGTCGCCAGCGACTGGCGCAGGCGCACGACCAACCGGCTTCAAGGCGCGACCGGTGAACAGTTCCAACAGCATCACCACGATGCAGGAGAGAAGGAAGGTCGCCAGCGTCACGACGATGGTGATCGCCCCTGTTTTGGGGAAATAGGCTTCGCGCGGCTCGACGGCCGAGGAAATGACGCGGGCGTCGGCAGGCGTCGACTCTGCCGAGCCGGCGCGAGAGGTCGCTTCGCGGTAACGGGCGAGATAGGTTTCCAGCAACTGACGCTGGGCGGCGGCTTCGCGCTCCAGATCGTTCAATCCGACCTGCTGCTCGCCAGCGCGCGCACTTTCGGATTTCAGCACATTCATCTGCTGCACGAGTTGACGTTCCCGCAACCGCGAAACATTCGCCTCGTTTTCAAGGCTCGCCAGAACCTTGCGTGTCTCCTCCTGAATTTGCCGCTGAATGCCATCAAGCTGGCTGCGCAGCGCCTTGATACGCGGATGGCCTTCCAGCATCGAAGACGAAAGATCGGAAATCTGGCTGCGGATCGTCGCCTCGCTTTCCTTGAGGCGCTGGATCATCTGCGAACTCACCACATCCGGGAAAGTGTCGAGCGGGCGGCCACTTGAAAGGGCATTGCGTACGCTTTCAGCGCGCGCTTCCGCATTGGCCCGTTCCGTTCTGACGCGGGCAAGTTCGGTCGAGGCATCGCTCAATTGCCGTGTGGCAAGCGTTTCGCCCTGCCCGGCCGACAGAAGATCGGAGGAAGAGCGATAGTCGGCAACCTTGCGATCGGCATCACGCACCTTTTCGCGAAGACTGGCGATCTCCGGTTCAAGCCAGCGGGCAGCCTCGGTGCTGGTGTCCAGCTTCGCGCCGCTTTGCAGCGCGATGTAGACCTTCATCATCTCGTTCGGGATCGCGGCGGCGAGCTTGGGGTCCTGCGAGGAGAACTCAACAGCGATGACGCGCGAACTTTCAAGCTGATAGACCTGCAGCTTTTCCCTGAAAGCCTTGAGAACCCGTTCCTCCGGCGCAACCTGCAGCGGATCGCGCTTCAGACCAACGGAGACAAGCAATTGCGAAAGGAAGGAGGGATTTGCATCCGGGTCGAACTCGTTGAGCTCGTGCAGCTTCATGTCCCGCGCCACCTGTTTGATCAGGTCGACCGATTGCAGGATCTGCACCTGGCTCGAAACGGTCAGCTCATCCAGCGCAGGTTCGGCAGGCGTGTTCGACTGCGGCGATGCACCAAAAGATGCCGCGCGGGATTCGATCAGCACGCGCGCTTCGCCCTTGTAGGCTGGCGCCATCATGCTGGATGCGACAAAGGCAGCCCCGCCCGCGAGAAGCGTAATCAGGGCAATACGCCCCTTACGCTCCCATATCGCCGACATCAGCCGGGCGAGATCGATATCCACATCCCTGTCGTCCATGCGCTCGCCGTTCATACGGGCTCCATAGCCGGGGCAACCCCGTTTGTTCAAATATAGATCACCAATTTCGCGCAAAGCTTAAGTGTTGCCGGTAACACAACAGTTAATCCGGCAAACAACCGACGCAAATCGCGCAAATAAAGCCGATTTCATCGGCCATCCGCGCTGCTGTTTACCGGCCATTAACCCTAACAGACCGATAACAATGGTCATTGAACGACTCGGAGCCTGACGAAATGCCGCTCGCCGGATCACGACATGTCACAGCACTCATTGTAGCCGCCCTGTCGGCCCTTTCGGGATGCGCGGCATATCAACCCGCGCCGAAAGCATTCCATGAGGTTGCCATGCAACCCTATCACGTCGATAGCGGTGACCGGCTGCGCATCAATGTCTTCGAACAGGCCGGACTGACCAACACTTATACCGTGGATCAGGCCGGTTATGTTGCCTTCCCGCTCGTCGGCCAGGTTTCCGCCCGCGGCAAAACGTTGCCGCAACTCGAAGCCGCAATCGCTGCCAAACTCCGCCAGGGCTATCTGCGCGATCCTGATGTCACCATCGAGATCGATCGTTACCGCCCTGTCTTCATCATGGGCGAAGTTGGCCGGCCGGGTCAATATTCCTACGTGCCCGGCATGACAGTGCAAAATGCCATCGCCATTGCCGGCGGCTTTACCTCGCGCGCCAACCAGGCCGATGTCGATATCACCCGCAAAATCAACGCCGATGTCATCACCGGCCGCATCGGCATTACGGCACCGATCCTGGCGGGCGATACGGTTTATGTTCGCGAACGCTTTTTCTGACGGGCGAGACAGCATCGATGTCGAATGACGGGCCTCCGCTACGCATCATTCACTGCTTCCGCTCCCCTGTGGGCGGTGTCTTCCGCCATGTGCGCGACCTCATCGAAGAACACGTCAAGCAAGGCCACAAGGTCGGCATCGTCTGCGACAGTTCGACCGGCGGCGCCTACGAAGACAAGCTTTTCGCCCAGATTGCACCGATGCTGGAACTCGGGCTGACACGGCTGCCAATCCGGCGCTCGATCAGCCCTGGAGATCTCTTTGCTCTGTGGCGTTCCTATAAACACATCAAGAGTTTGCGGCCGGACATCTTGCACGGACACAGCGCCAAGGGCGGCGTGCTGGCACGATTGATCGGCTCACTGCTGCGGGTAAACAGGTATCGCGTCGCCCGCCTCTATTCGCCTCACGGCGGCAGCCTGCACTATGACAGGCGCAGCCTCAAGGGTCAGCTCTTCCTTCGGATCGAACGATTTCAGGAGCGCTTTACCGACGCGCTCTGCTTCGTCTGCCGGTTCGAACAGGAGACTTACGAAACGAAGGTCGGAAAGCCGCGCACCCGCACGGCGATGATCTACAATGGCGTTCAGGAAAACGAATTCGAGACCGTGCCGACACAGGAGGGTGCAGCACAATTTCTCTATATCGGCATGTTGCGCGACCTGAAGGGGCCGGACGTTTTTATCGATGCCTTTGCCAAGGCGGAGCGCATGACGGGCAAGACGCTGTCCGGCGTGATTGTCGGCGATGGCCCAGACAGAGACAAATATGCCGGAATGATTGCCCGTGCCGGTCTCGCGCGCCGCATCTCCATGCATGCGGCCATGCCGGCCCGCAAAGCCTTTGAAATGGCGTCGACCGTGGTGGTTCCCTCCCGCGCGGAAGCCATGCCCTACATCGTTCTGGAGGCGCTCGCGGCCGGCAAGACGGTCATTGCCTCGCGCGTTGGCGGCATTCCCGAAGTGCTGGGCGCAAAAAGCGAGGCGCTGGTACCCGCTGGCGATTCCGGCGCTCTGGCCAAAATCATGGTTCAGGATGCCAGCGACCCCATCTGGGCAGATCGGGTCATGCCTAAACCCGAGGACTTCAAGGCGCAGTTTTCCACACCGGTGATGGCCGCAGATATGCTGACGCTCTATCGCTCTTTGACCTGAGACGCGGCCAGCCCCAAAGTTACACGCCCTGACTGCACGCAGCGTTAATAATCGCTGCCATAAACGTTTCTTAGTATGTTTGGACTAGATTTTCGCTCGTAAAGGGTGTGGGCTGTAGCGATGAGCAAGGATAATGAAGAGCGGCACGAATTCGATGTAATCTCGTTCCGCAAGAAAATGTCCGAACGCGACAATAGAGACGCTTCCATTTCCGAAAGCGTCGAACTCAATCCGCTTGCGCGGCAGGTTGCCAGCCAGCTTCGCGCCGGAAATCACTCCCCCAACATGGTCATCGGTCAGTTGCGGATTTTTGAATTCGCGCTTCTTGCCGTGATCGCAGCCGCAGTCAACGGCTTTGCCGCCTATGACGGTGCCGGCGGTTTTGCCCCCTGGTTTGTCGGTGGATTGCTCGGCGCGCTCGCCTGCGTGATGTTCATGCAGGCTGGCGACTGCTACCAGCTTCCGGCGTTGCGTGCTCCTTTCAAGGTCTTCTTCCGGGTTCAGGGCGCCGTCATCCTGTCATTCGCGCTGATTGCCGGTTTTGCGCTGGTGTTCTTTCCCGATACGCCGCGCTCTCGGGACGTGTTCATCACCTGGTATGCGCTTTGCGCCATCGCACTGTTTGCCGGCCGCACGCTTCTTGGTTTTGCCATCGGCCACTGGTGGCGAAACGGCGTGATGGAACGCCGTGCCGTGATTGTTGGCGGTGGCGACATGGCCAAGGATCTCATTCGCTCCCTCGAACAGCAGACCGACAACGATATCCGCATCTGCGGCATTTTCGACGACAGAAAAAGCAGCGGTCGTTCGCCCGATGTCGTCGCCGGCTATCCCAAGCTTGGCACCTTTGCCGAACTGGTGGAGTTTGCCCGGCTGACGAAGCTCGACATGCTGATCATTGCCCTGCCGCTGAGTGCTGAAGCGCGCATTTTGCAATTGCTGCGCAAATTGTGGGTGCTGCCGGTGGATATCCGCATTGCCGCACACGCCAACAAGCTGCGTTTCCGCCCGCGCTCCTATTCACATGTCGGCGAAGTGCCGATGCTGGACGTTGTAGACAAGCCGATCCGCGACTGGGATTCGGTGGCAAAACGCATCTTCGACATCGTGTTCAGCATCATTGCCATCGTCCTTCTGTGGCCGATCATGCTGGGTGCGGCGATTGCCGTAAAAGCGACCTCGAAAGGTCCCGTGCTGTTCATGCAGAAGCGTCACGGCTTCAACAACGAGACTATTAACGTCTGGAAGTTTCGCTCCATGTATACGGAGCTCAGCGATCCGACCGCCAAGAAGGCGGTGACGAAAAACGATCCGCGCGTCACGCCGGTTGGACGTTTCCTGCGCAAGTCCTCGATCGATGAGTTGCCGCAGATGTTCAACGTTCTACGCGGCGATCTTTCCCTCGTTGGGCCGCGGCCGCACGCCGTTCACGCCCAGACGGGCGACCTGAAATACACCGAGGTGGTGGAGCATTATTTTGCCCGACACAAGGTCAAGCCGGGGGTTACGGGCTGGGCGCAGATCAATGGTTGGCGCGGTGAAATCGACCACGGCGACAAGATCAAGTTCCGCACCGAATACGATCTCTATTATATCGAGAACTGGTCGCTGTTCCTCGATCTGAAGATCCTGTTCCTGACACCCATACGCCTGCTCAAGTCGGAAAACGCCTATTGACCAAAGCCGCCTACCAGCACGCTCCGGATTTTGACGCGCCGCTGGCCACCATGCGGCTGATCGGCTCGTTCTTTATCGCGTTCGGGGTGTTTCTGTCCGGCTTCGTCATCTCGGAACCTGCGCCTTACGAACTGATGATGGTGGGACAGGTCGCGCTGTGGTTTCTGCTCGGCCTGCGTCTGTCGCGCACCGTCGTCATTCTGTTGTGTCTGCTGCTGGCCTTCAATGTGGGTGGATATCTGTCGCTGACCACCATGGCCAATCTGGATGAGGGGCCGCTTTATCTTGCGGTATCGACCTTTCTGGCGCTGACATCTGTTTTCTACGCCGCGATCATCGAAGACAAATATCAGCGACTTCTGCTGATCTTCCGCGCCTGGCTTGCGGCCGCGCTGATTACTTCAATGCTTGGCATTCTCGGTTATTTCCACGCCCTGCCCGGCTTTGAGGTCTTCACACTTTACGACCGCGCCAAGGGTGCATTTCAGGACCCGAACGTCTTCGGTCCCTTCCTGGTGGCTCCGTCGCTCTACCTGATCTACGGCCTGCTTACCGGCAAGACGATGCATGCGCCCTGGCGTATTGCCGGGCTGCTGGTGCTGGCGCTCGGCATCTTCCTGTCCTTCTCGCGTGCAGCCTGGGGCCTCTTTCTGTTTTCAGCGGTCCTGCTGGTGTTCGTGATGCTGCTCAAGGAGCGCACCTCGGCGTTTCGGCTGAAAATTCTTGTGCTGTTTCTTCTCGCAGTCGCTTTCATGGTGGCGGCCGTCATCATCGCCCTGCAATTCAAGCAGGTCGCGGATCTGTTTTCCAACCGTGCATCGGCCGTCCAGTCCTATGACGGTGGACACCTCGGCCGCTTTGCCCGCCACTATCTTGGTTTCCTGATGGCGATGGAACATCCGCTCGGGATCGGCCCGATGGTGTTCGACGACATCTTTCCCGCGGCCGAACACAATATCTGGCTGAAAAGCCTGACCACGCATGGCTGGTTCGGTTTCGTCATCTATCTGGCGATGGTCTGCTGGACGATTGCGGCGGGCTTCAACAACCTGCTGCGTGAGCGGCCGTGGCAACCGTTCCTGATTATCGCCTGGGTGACTTTCGTTGGTCACGTGCTGATTGGCAATGTCATCGATACCGACCACTGGCGGCATTTTTTCCTGCTTCTTGGCGTGATCTGGGGATGCATGGCGCTGGAGAAGCGCGAGACCCTGAAACGACGCCGAACACTGGCCGTATCCCCTCGCCTGCCGTAACGGAACTTTCCCTCATCATCGGCGTTTATCCCGCGATATCACGATCATACGGGGATAATTTGCATGACTCAGACCAATAATCTCTACCTCATCATCGGCGCGCTGGTTGTGGTGATCGCCGGCCTTGGCGCCTATGTCTGGCATGAAGAAAGCAAACCGCAGGGCATTGAGATGAACATCGGCCCGAACGGTGTCTCCGTCGAGCAGAAATAATATACGCAAGCGTGAGGCAACCTTGCCCCAATAGACCGGTCGCAGACGTTTAAAAACGTCGTGACCGGACTTCTGATGTGAGAAGCCAAGGGGTGGCCCGCGCCACCAACATGAGGTCGATGCGCATGAAACGCGTTGGCCTGTTCAGGACGCAAGATCGACATGGTATCTTCCATCGACCTTTCCACACGACTGACGGCAACAAAACTGGCACTCAAGGCCATCAAGGAACAGGAAGACGCAACACAAAGCGCGTCCAACCAGCGCACACAGCTTCTTTCGTCCTACGGTATCGATACCTCGGCCTCGACCACAACAACACTGAACAATCTGCTGACGCGCCTTTCGGAGCAATCGGGAGAAACCACCGAAGCAGACGATTCGACGCCGGTTTCCACTGACATCACCTCGGCCGATTTCATGACCAGCCTGAAGAAGAAACTTCAGGCGCTGGCGGAAGAAACAGCGACCGCCGAACAGGCGAAGGAAATGCTGGCGGCGCTGGAAAAAGGAACCCTTACCGTTTCGGACCCGCTGAATGGCGTTCAGATGACCGCCTGGGACCCGTCGGATGAAAACGACGTGACAACGCAAGCCAGAACGCAGATCGACAGCATGGGCTGGAGCGAGTTTCTGAAACAGCGGCTCGAGCGTGAAGGCGGCAGCTATGTCCGCTCATCGACCGGCGCCTATACGGATGCGACTTCCGGCAGCAATGCGTTTTTCGGCAGCGTGGGCGACCACTATTATTATCTGACCTGGCCCAAGGCAGACGCAAATACCGTTACGGTTTGATGCAACACGCCGCAGAGTGCTGCGGCGTATCGCCAAAACCTTGCTTAGACAGCAGGAGCCGGCGTTTCCACGGAGCTGCCAGACAGCGCCTTTTGCAGTTGCGCTTCCTGCTCTGGCGAAAGCGAAGTTTTCAGGACGCGACCGCGCAGCCCTTCGAACTCAGCCATCACCTTCTCCGGCTGTACCTTGCGGATCAGCACGAACAGGGCAGACGATCCGTTCGGAATGGTTTCGCCCAGCGATTTGATGAAGTTGTCGTCAATGCCGTAATCACCAAGCGAACCGGCAAGCGCGCCCGTGCCCGCACCGAGAACGCCACCAATGGCGAAACCTGCAAGCGGGTTGAGGAACAACAGGCCAACAAGGCCGCCCCAGAGGCCGCCAGACAGCAAGCCGGAACTCGCACCAAGTGCCGTCAGATTGACGCTCTGCTTCAGATGCACCTTGCCGGACTCATCACGAACGACAACGACTGCGTCTTCGAGATCAACCAGATATTCCTTTTTCAGACTCGCAAGCTTGAGAAGAACGCGGTCAGCTTCTTCTTTCCCGTCAAAACCGACGACCACCAATTCGGACATGAGCTATCTCCCTGAGTTTAGATTGCCTGCAACTGAACGTTTTGGACCGCAGCAGGTTCCCGTCTATGCTGAAGAGAAGATGTGTCGGGCGTTTGACAGTAAATGCGCGGTAAAAATCAGGGCCGATGCATCGCTGCACCGACCCTTTTTTTTATTTTTATGCTCTGGGAAAAACCTTAGTGCACGGATGGCTCTTCGCCATCGAGGAAGCTTCTGATGCCATCCTTTTCGCAGGTTGCCAGAAACTCTTCCCAGGCATCCTTGTCGGTGGCGAAATTCTCTTCCCAGGTCGTCACGTCGTCCTCTTCGCTGATGACCTCCAGCGTCCAGTCCTGCTGTGTGCCGGCAGGTCGGTAAATATCGACGAGTACCGTGATGCCGTCGTCTTCGAACTCGCCCGAAAACTCGGAATGTTCGATCTTCTCTTTCTTCGCCATGTCAGCCTCCTGCACCTGTGGGCGCATCCGGCGCCATGTGCTCCGGATACTGCACTGTCTCGGGACTTACAATCTCCGGATTCGGCGATTTAAGAAGACGCACACCGGGACCACCCGCCCCACTTGTCGCATTGTCATCGATAAATGAGATACCGCCGGACTGCAGCGCCTGGAGCAAAGCAGCAACCGCATCGCCCGGCACCGGCTGACCGGCTTCAAAGGCTTGAACGGTAACGGCTTCAATCTTCGATTCGTCGGCAAGTGTCTTTTGCGACCAATCCAGGAAAGCTCTTGCAGCGCGGCATTGTGCAGGTGTCAGCATCACCAGAGGCTACTGCAATTTTGGGGGAATAGCCAGAAAGGACGTTTTCCCGTGACCTCACGCGCGACAGCACGGCAGACTGTAAACCAGCGCCCAATCTGTGAACGGCTCGTTGGAAATATCTGGTGAATACGACGATGGCATAGAGCCAACTCCCGCCTTGAAGCAGCGCACAATCAAAAGCCGCTCCAGTTTCCCGAAGCGGCGCTCTTGATAAAAATGGCTATGAATAAAGAAGCAATATCGATTTCAATATGGTGAATTGAGCTAAAATAAAGTGCCCGTCCCCTAAAACATGCGTATTGATTTAGCACATCAAGCTGGGAGTCAAGCAACCGGCCACAACCTGTAGTGCCAAGTGTGTGTTTTCTGTTTGATAGCTACAAACAAAAACAGCGTGTGCAGCCAAGACGTCACGCATTGGAAGGTTCTTCACCTCTCCACACCTCAAAGCGGAAGGGTTCGAGTCCTGCAGGGGGCGCCACCTCGAAGCCAGCTTCTTACTCAATCTGACAGACCGGTCAGCGCTCTCTTCGCCAATCCTGATACGAAAAAGCACGTAAGAGCGGAAAAGTATGCATCTATTGGATAGCTGAGAATTTTCAAGCCAGCCTTGGGGGCATCTGGCTTGGTTTTGAATGGTCGGAGCGACAGGACTTGAACCTGCGACCCCTTGACCCCCAGTCAAGTGCGCTACCGGGCTGCGCTACGCTCCGAACCTGAAAAGGGCTTTATATAGATGGCGTTTGGAGAGCAAGCGGAAAATGACCTTTTTCCCGAAAAACGAAAAATCTTCATGCCCTCCCCCGAGCCATCAACACCCTCCCTCTTGGCGTATCAAGGCTCCTGCCAAGCGAACAGCCAGTCTTGCGGGATCAGCGTCTGCTCCACGGTTTCCCAGGTCTCGTCCATGGCGTAAGCCTTGGAGAGATAAGGGAGGCTGAGGTGGCCGAAGCGGAGGGAGAGTTGGCTTTCGGCGGCCTCTTCGCCGGCGCCCAGGACACGGGCGAGATAAAGGGCTGAGGCAAGGCCGCTTCGGTCTGCGCCAGCCTTGCAGTGGATGAGAATGGGTTTGGGCGCATCGCGCATGATTGCGACCAATTGGTCGACCCTTTCCATGCTGAGCTGCTCATTGGCCGACATGCCGAAATCGATATGGGTGACACCCAGCCTGCTCGATTCGGATGTTTCATCCCGATACCAGCCTTGCGAGGGATTGGCGCCGCGCAGGTTGATGATGGTCTTGATGCCGTATTGTTTGACGTAACGGTCCAGTTGCGCTGTTTGCGGCTGGTTGGAGCGGTAAAGCTGTCCCGGTACAACCTCGTGGAAGTTGCCCAAATACTGGATACCGAAGAGGTACAGGCTGACAGAGAGTGCGATTGTCGCCACGGCCCAGGCAGAGCCCTTTAAAATTCGTCGCATGATAGCGGTTCCTCGTCAGAGCACCGCGTCGCCACAAGGGCAGACGGCAGCGCTCCATTTTTCTCAATCGACGCATCAAATGGCCTGAAAACCGGGATTGATTTTCTGGCCGATGCGTTGGTCGAGGCACCGGATATCCGCCATTTCTGACATCAAACTGAAAGTTGTACGCTGGAGATCCCGAGGCGGGTCACGCGAGAACGCGGAGCGTTTCGCGCCCACTCACGGGCAGCCGCCGACACGTTCAACGCGCCTGCGGAACATGGCAGGCGTCTCAAATCCCGATCGTGTCACCGAACGAAGACATACACCGCGTAGACGGCAATCAAGGCGCCGGCAGCGGCCGCCGTGATGAGACCGAGGCGCTTTTCGATGAAGTGGCGGATAGACTCGCCATATCGCTGCAGCAGGCCGGCCAGAATGAAGAAACGTGCGCCGCGCGTTACGACGGCAGACAGGATAAATAGCCCGAGGCTGATGTTGGCTGCTCCCGACAGAATGGTCACGACCTTGATCGGCGGCAGATGCGCGAGACCCGATGTCACCAGCAGGAGAACGATGGTCTCGTAATTGACCGAGCTTTTGAGGTGCTCGAAGCTTTCGAGCTTGCCATAGAATTCCAGGATTGGCCGCGCCAGGCTTTCAAAGGCGTAGTGCCCGAGAAACCAGCCGGCGATACCGCCGAGAACCGAGGCGACCGTCGCGACGAGAGCATAAAACATGGCGCGTTTCGGTTTTGCCAGCACCATCGGCAGGAACAGCACGTCAGCGGGTACGACGAAGATCGAACTTTCCACGAATGCCACTATCGCCAACCACCAGACGGCGGTTTTGCGTGCAGCAAGCGCCATCGTCCATCCGTAAAGATTCTTGAGCATTTCCGTATCCCAGAGTGAAGCAGTTGATCAGGAAGCCATGTGGCGGGTGGGGCGCGTATTTTCAGGCCTTACGCGACGGCAATAGAGACAATGCAACAGAATGGCAAATGTTGGGAAGGTGGTTTCCGCAATGCGGAATCGATGAAAAGAAAATGATTCCAGCTAATAAGGCTCAAGCCTCACCGCAACGCAAAAATATCACCCTAAGGTAGATAACTATCGGATTTTATTGTAAAATGTCTCTCGGAGGAAATTGGAGGAACGCATTATGGAATATGTGAGCTTCATTACGTCGATCAATCCGGTCATCCTTGTCATCCTGTTTGTCGTGCTCGTGGCAGGCGCCTACAGCAACTGGGTTTCCCACTAGGCTGCAAACGCCATTCGTTACAGGCGCATTTCTATCGGTGATAGGCATGGAGCCCTATAAATGCTATCGGTTCCGGGAGTAAAACAACTTCCGGGAAGTCTGCATGACGAATGAATTCGCATTTACCGATACGTCCGAGAAACTCAGCACCACGCTGGAAAAGCTGATCGGAAGGGTTCGGGGCAAAACGATCACCCTGCGCGAACTGATGGAAGCAATTGGTGAACAAGGACTTTTGCTGATCTGTGCGATTGCGTCCCTGCCCTTTCTCATTCCCGTGTCGATACCGGGCGTCAGCACCGTGTTTGGTGCAGCGATCATTCTCGTCAGCCTGGCGATCACGCTGAACCGGCTGCCGTGGCTGCCGAAGAAAATTCTCGACCGCCAGATGGAAACGGAAAAGCTCGTCCCGGCGCTTCAAAAAGGCGTTGCGATCGTCTCCAAGCTTGACCGGTATATTCGCCCACGCATGCCTGCACTGACCACCGGGCTTGTTGCCAACCGGATCAACGGTCTGGCGCTGATGACGGCGGGCGTGCTTCTGATGATGCCGCTGGGCTTCATTCCGTTTTCCAACACCCTGCCAGGTGTCGCGATCCTGCTTTTTTCCGCCGGCATGATCCAGCGCGACGGCGTCACCGTTCTCGGCGGTTATCTATTCCTGCTGCTGACATCGATTTACTTCGCAGCGCTCGCCTATGCCGCCTTCTGGGCCGGCCAGGGCATCAGCAATTCATTCGGCGGCTGATCCGCCATCCTTTTTGCCGACACCATCGCGGCGCTTCTGCCGCGATGCCCACCATACGGTCACGCGCCGACGATGACGGCGTACTGCCGGCAGGTCGTGCGACAGCACGACGAGACCAAGCGGAATCATCCAGAATCCGAGGATCGGCAAGAAGCCGAGCGTTCCCCCGACGACCAGAACCGAGCCTGTCGCGATCCTGCCAGTGCGAGAACGCGGCATCGCCACGCTCCATTTGCCGACATTTAAACGGCCTGTTCTGGCATCGACTCCGAATTTCATTTCCTGCTGCCCTTTTTCATCCAGCCTGTGGATAAGTTTTTTGCACGCTACAAGCCCTGAAAAGTGGGGCTCTCAGGAGATAAAACAAGACGAATGCGTTTTTTTTGAAAAAACCGCTTGGCAAATCGACAAAGCATTTGTATTACCCCGCCAACGCCGCAACAAACGGCGCCAACGTTCCCTGGTAGCTCAGCGGTAGAGCATTCGACTGTTAATCGACAGGTCGCCGGTTCGAATCCGGCCCGGGGAGCCATTTTTCTCTCACAGAGAAAAATAACATACCGCTAAACAAACCAATCAATACAAGCACTTAGATCGAAACGCCGACCATCGCCGCGTTTCCGTGCGCTCCCATTCTTGCTATTTCGGGTACTTTTTGGCTACATTTCCGTCTACAGGCGGGTAAACGAATGAAGTCAGAAGATGTTTCAAAATATGTCCTGAGAGATGCGAACAGCGGCATCTATCGGTACTACCGGCGCGTCCCTACAGAGGTCTCTCACCTCGACAAGCGGGCCCACGTCAAAAAAAGCCTTAAGACTAAGAATCATAAAGATGCGCTCGAACGAGCCGAGTCGATCCACAAAGCATCGGAGGCCTACTGGCGCACGCTGCTGGAGGGCAAAGGCGCGGTGGGCGCAGTCGAGGAATATGAAGCGGCAGTGCGAGCTGCACAGTCCATGGGCTTCACCTACAGGCCTGTCGGCGACGTTTCCCAAGTTGACATCGTCGAGCTGGAGCGTCGCTTCAGAGTAGCGGAGCAGAACTTCGACATATCGCACTCCATCGCTGACGGCGTACTTGGCACGGCACCAGAACCAAAACCGCGCATCAGCGACGTGTGGAAGCTCTACACGCATCACAACGAGGCTGGCCTTACCGGAATGTCTCCCAATCAGATGCGCAAGCATAAGGTCTCCCGTGAGCGCGCGTTGCGTTACGCCAAGGACGTGTTTGGAGACATCGAGCTGTCAGCGATCCAACGCGCAGACACGATCCGCTTCCGTGATTGGTGGGTGCAGAAGATCAAGAGCGAGAAGCTCAAGGCCTACAGCGCAAACCGCAGTATCACCGATATCGCAGGCATGCTCACGGTCATCGATGATGCGTTACAGACCGAATTTCACAAACCGTGGGAAAAGCTGCGCATCAAGGAAACGAATGCCACGAAACTCGGCAAGCGCCCGCCCTTCCCCGTTGCATGGATACAGGAGAAGATCCTGGCAGAAGGAGCGCTTAATGGCCTGAATGATGAAGGCCAGGCAATCATTCACACGATGATCGAGACAGGCATGCGTCTTACTGAGGTTTGCAACCTGAGGCCTGAGGATATCCATCTGCATGGAGACGTCCCCCACGTAGAGGTCGCAGAGCGCGACGACCGTCGAAACAAGACAGACCACTCCATTCGCCGCATTCCGCTCGTAGGTGTGGCCCTGAAGGCGATGAAGCGCCATCCTAAAGGCTTCCCGCTCTACCAAGATAAGTCTGACTCGGCGTCCGCCAACATCAACAAATTCCTGTGGAATGCCGGGTTACGTCCGACCAAGCGCCACACCGTCTACTCGCTGCGCCACACGTTTCAGGATCGCATAGAAAACGCGGGCGCATCAGACAGAATGCAAGCGGATCTAATGGGCCACGAATTCGGACGTCCAAGCTACGGTGACGGCGCTGAGATGAAGCGTCGTCAGGACTTTTTGAAGTCGATTAGGATCTTGTGAAAACTAGATTTGATCTCATGCGCTATTATTACTGAGATGGACTCCATGGAATTTTGCCTCAGCCAGCTTGACCTAGATAAAGTCGATGCGAGACGACCTTTGCGTTTTAAGTTCGTTAAGGTATGTAATTTAGCTTGAGTACGACCAAAAGTGGTGGTGGGGACAAGTGCAGCCGTTTTTAAAGTGGGCTGGCGGCAAGCGCTGGCTATTTGGCGAAGAATTTGTTTCTTCGCTGCCTTCGTTTGAAAGATATATTGAGCCATTTCTTGGCGGTGGAGCAGGCTTCTTCGCCGTCCGGCCGAAAGCGGCAATCCTTTCCGATGTGAATGGCGACCTTATAAATCTCTACAGGGTAATCCGAGATTTTCCTTCTGATTTAGCCGATGAGTTACGCCGTCATCAGAGCAAACACTCAAAAGATTACTACTACAACGTTCGCGATAACAAGCCGTTGGAACAAATCGCGGCGGCTGCATGGATGCTTTATCTAAATCGAACGTGCTGGAATGGGCTCTACCGACTAAATCTAGCGGGAAAGTTCAATGTCCCTATCGGAACAAAATCATCTGTGCTCCTACCAAGCGACAACTTTGACGCACTGTCTGAACTGCTTACTGGCATCGAAATAAATGTTTCAGACTTCGAAGGTACGGTCGATCAAGCCGGAGAAGGAGACCTTCTGTTTGTAGATCCACCCTATACGGTGAAACACAACATGAACGGCTTCGTCAAATATAACGAAACAATATTTAGGTGGGCGGATCAGGTCCGCCTCAGGGACAGCCTAGTTCGCGCCAAAGAACGCGGAGCTTCCGTTATCGTAACGAACGCGGACCACGCATCGATTCATGAGCTCTACAAGGGCTTCGGTAAGCATGGCATTGTCTCACGAAGATCAGTTATTAGCGGTAAAAATGAGGGACGATCTTCCGTAACCGAACTTATGGTCCGGGCATGATTTATTGGGTAAAAAAGCTTTTTTCTAACGCCAACCTTCACGGGCTCGCCTTTTTTGAAGTCGCGACGACGGCGGTGTTCTCAATTGCGCCGTTCGCGATTATTTTTTTCATCAGGTACGGACGCTCCGAAGATCAGGCCGTTCCATCACTTGAGGACCTGTGGGGCCGAGGCCAGCTCTTTCTGCTCGCGTACGGCATCTTTGGCACCGTCTTCTGGCTGGCCTTTATACGTCCAGACAGGCCTCGACACAGCGCGAGGGCATGCCTAGGTACGATCGCGACTTTCGTGATGCTTCCGGTTATAGGATTCATTGGGGTAGATCCAACCTTCTCGACAGTTTTGAACAAGACGGTCGTTACGTGGAGCTATTGGACCTACGGGTTTGTGCTCTTAATGAATTACTTGCTGATATTTTATATGGACATTCCCCCACCCGAACCTCGGGATGTATTGCGAAGAGAAGCTGTAGATATGCGACGCGCTTACGAGGAGATGGATACAGATGGACGCTGAGGTCATTTCTCTCGATTATTTTGAAGCGACTCAAAATGTTGGAACCTTTTATAACTGCATAGTGAAAGCGCAGGATCTCTTGAGAATCTGCGAATTCGACTTCCGTCAAATAAAAGAAAACAACGGAGTAAAAGAGTTTCTCGGTATACAGCGCCCTCTGAAAGAAGATCGCGTACGAGAAATCCGCACATACATCGGTACAGAGGACGCCTCCTTCCCAACGTCAATCGTAATCTCGGTCGACGAGCGCTGCGTGTCATTCGTTGAGAAGGATCAAAAGCGGAAGCTCGTGATCCATCCTTACGAAGACGAGAACGAAACACGGATTTCGATACCGCTTAAAGGCGTTGCCAAAATTATTGACGGCCAACATCGCCTCAAGGCTTTCGAAGGAACCAATCATAATTGGGATCTTACAGTGAATATCTTTGTCGGTGCAGACGAAGGTACGCAAGCCATGATCTTTTCCAAGGTCAATCTTGCACAGACAAAGGTGAATAAGAGCATCGTCTACGACCTGTTTTCGCTTGATCGCGATCGCAGTCCAGAAAAAACTAGCCACGAAATTGTAGTTAATCTTAATGCCATTCAGCGCAGCCCGTTCTTCAATAAGATTAAACGTCTCGGTTCCGCAACAGACGGAGTTTTCGGCGAAACCTTATCGCAAGCAACTGTCGTAAAAGGCGTGCTCCCTTACATTACAAACGACCCTCTCACAGACCGCGACATCGGCCGTCGCATTGGCGTTTGGCCTGATCGAGGCCCGGACGATTTTCGGAAGAGGATCTTTTATCCGTTCTTTAAGAACCGCGAAGATCACAAGATACTTGCGATCCTCATAAACTACTTTGACGCATTAAAGGAGCGCTGGCCCGAAGCGTGGGAAAACAACGGCAAGGGCTCCATTTTAGCTCGAACAAATGGCTTCAACGGAAGCATGCGGTTCCTGCGCGATGCATACTTGAATATTACGACAGAACCTACAGTGCCTTCAAAAGACCAATTCGCCGCAATCTTTAATCGGTCAGCGCTACGAGATGCAGACTTTACTACAGAGAAGTTTCCTCCTGGTTCCTCTGGGTCGTCTGCAATCTACGCCGAGTTCTCCAAGCTGCTGCGTTGATTGAGCAGCTTGGGAAGCTCCGTCTATCGTTTAAGTCTCAAGGCCTTGCGTGTAAAATGCGCTTTTTTGCGCGGCAGCTCCGCGAATGCCGACGCTGCGAAAGTAACGTGGCGCCGGTATTCGAGTTCCACTGAACCATCTTGATCACAGAAATGCTAGCTCTCGAGCGTTGAAGCGTAACTGGGGCTGATACATGTTTCGGCGAAGTGAGCGCCTAGTCTGGTGACGCTCGCTCCAACAATAGATACGGATAGTGGCAAACCTTCAAGAACGAATGGGATTTCGAATAGGAAATTCCCAGAGTCTAAGATTCCATGATACTTTAGGACATCGGTGGCATCCAATACTGCTATTTCGTCTAAGTCGCTGTATATGCCGTCCGAAAATGACAGTATGGGATTTGTACCAACCGCTTGATCAGCAAAATTGTCATAGAAATACAGCTCG
Organism: Agrobacterium tumefaciens; assembly: GCA_025559845.1. NCBI lineage: Bacteria > Pseudomonadati > Pseudomonadota > Alphaproteobacteria > Hyphomicrobiales > Rhizobiaceae > Agrobacterium > Agrobacterium tumefaciens. The sequence continues at coordinate 952,005 of CP048469.1, read as the reverse complement.
TATGTCGAGACACCACGGCTTGAGAGATTGAACTTAACCTCGCGCTCGATCTCCTTTTGGTGCGCAAGGAATTCGTTGACAGATACCGGTGACGTAAAGATCGTTCCCAACGCAGCTATGATCTCATTCACAGGCTCGCGCTTAAATGTGCCAATACTCTCATACACAAGCGATATTTCAGTATCTTGAGACGACTCATCGGCAACGATGCGACTGAGGAGAGATGCTTCTCTCGCTGTGATTTCGCGCAGAATTCTTGTAAATATTAAGTGGTCAGACTTTAGCTCGTCAGCGGCAGAGTTGAGAAGATTCGCCCATTCGTTGGTAAGGTCTTTGGACGACTTCTCATCTTCTGGTGAAGGCTCAAGAGAGCACCCTTCCATAAATGGAAGGAAGAATTTTAGAGGCGGACAGGAAAGCGATCCACCTTTTTTATCAGCGATTTCTCGTGCCCGCTCCAGCGTCTTTATCGCACTTTTCCATCTCAAAAAACGAACCTTGTCTGCGATCAGCTGACTGACCTCGGACAATGGTGTTCCTAGCGTCGTTGAAATTGCTTTCCCGATCTCTACAGCTATTTTGTCTTCCATGATCACCCGTTTTCACAATTTCACGACGCCAAAGCCATCCTAACTTCAGCCGAGCCAATGTAAAACTGAATGCAGGCCTTTTTAAAGGGCGCGCTCGGCGCACGTCGGTATCTCGTCGAAAACCTGAGAACCAGCTTGGGAAGCTCAGTCTATCGTATTGCTTTCAAGGCCTTGCCTGTAAAACGCGCTTTTTAGCGCGGGAAATGCGCGAATGTTTTCAACAGCGCTGTAAAACAATTTCGGCCCAAGATCGAAAGCCCAGAACGCAAAAAAGCCGCCCGATGCAAACCGGACGGATTTTCCAACTACGCCTTTCGGCGGATCATTTCTTTTTCGAGTTCGTCGATTTGATCACTCAGACGATCAACCGCATCGCAGATCTTTTCTGTTCCTCGCTCAAATGACTTTCTCATGTTGACGGCCTCAGCCGTGTGTGCCCTCAGCGCATCCGTCGCATGATTTAATGCCGTCGGATCGACAATCATTGCAGCGACTTCGGCCTTGGACTGCTTATCGTTTCCAGATGACTTTTTCCCTGCTTCCATCCCGTAGTGTCTTACATAGAAGATGACAGCCAGAGTTGCCCCGAACATCAGCACCGCAGGAAGCGGAAGCTTACTGAGCAGTTCGATTTGTTCCATTCCGAGCTTCCCCCTGGTCATGTGCGGCGCGATGAATGTTGACCAGCTCGCCTATTGCAAAGAGCGGATAAATGGCGAGCCAGGTACTGATGACGCCGGAGGATGCAAAGCCATACGAAATACCTGCCCACATCATGCAGCCGACGAATGCCGATACTTGCCGGATCTGAGGGGTTACATCCTTTCGTGCGCCGTTGACTGCAAGCCCCACCACACGAAGGCATCCGATAAACGAGAGTGTCCAACCCAAGGCCGTCTCGGAAGACGGCAGGGCCGCAAAGGCGGAGAATGCCGGCTGATTGAAGGTTTGAGAGGGAAGCAGGAGAACGTATCCAAACACGATCATGTGACCTGAAAGAAACCACTCCATCATGCGCGGCCCAAAGCGATGGCGAATACGCACCCACATGGCCGCACCTTTATAGCCGGGATTTTTGATGCTGGATTTCATAGGCGTTGGACCCTCATCATGGGGCGTTGAACAACATCATTGACTCATCCTCGAATGAGAACATATTAGGAACACGCTTAAGAGTGAGGTCAATAACAACGTGGAAACCTACCGATTTCAGGCGGGCGGATCGGTCGTAACCGTGCAGGCCGAGACCGTAAGAGAGGCAGAGATCATGGCTGAAACGAAACTCAGCGAAAGAGCAGCCAAGTTCTTTGTGAGACGTCCTGCCGAAGGCTGGAGCCTGCAACTTCTGCAGGCCGCAGAAGCATGACGGACCAGAAGACGAAATCAGGCGATGGCGTCTTGGACCAGCATTGGTGCGAGCATCCCGGCTGCAAGCAGTGGGGAGGCTTTGGTTTCTCAAAGAGCAAAGCCGAGAAATCCACTTGGCACTGCTGGGAACACTACCCGCATAAGTGAGCACGCCGACTATGGCGACCGAACGATACAAACCCAAACTCCGATGGAAGCGAACGCAGATCGACGCGCGAGATCCGCCAACCGACTACGACTGGACCGGCTATGACGGCGCCGACGCCATCGGCCGCACCCGGAAGGAAATGCACGGTCCAACAAAGGGAAGATGGCATTGGGCGGGCTGGTTTCCAACTATCTTTCGGGGTAAGCCTCCGGCACCAAACGCCGGTTACGCTCCTACATGTCGTGAAGCGATGCAGAAGAGCGAAGAGTACTGGCGTAAGGTGAAAGCGGTGATGGAGACCCGATCGCGATGACATCTCAACTGAAACGACAGAAGCAGGCCGAAGGCCAGTTGGCCGCTGCGCTCCGCAACTTCAATGACGCGATCCGCGACATCCATAAGAGTGGCCTCGATGTCGACATCAGCGTTTTGACGATGTCGACGCAACGCGGCCCGATGGTTCAAGTGGATCTGAGGACTTTCCCTCTGGATGGCGCTCCGCCCGTGCTTCGGGTTGTGGAATAGACTCATTCTCGGTTGCGCTCGGTTGCTTGACTCCAAGCGCCGCATTTTTGTTGAATGCAGGCGTTTCAGGGGACGAGCGCTGTATTTAGCTCAAAGCATCATAATGTTTCGATATTGACCGATCTTTTATCAAGCACGCCGTCTCGGGAAACCGAGCGGCTTTTGATTTTACTGCGATCAGCCCACTTCTCCTTATTTCCGGCAGGCAACATCAAGGCTGCACTGGCGATTGTTCGAATAGATGGCCGGACCCGCCGTTTCATCCTGTGAGGCTAATCGTGCCGCGTCCGCATCGGAAAACCGGATGGCCTGGTATCCGGAACCGCTAGTCGCAGGCGCTGTCTGGCAGCCTGCTATCCCGCATGAACACAAGGCAACGATGGCGAACCGATAGATCCTTGAAGGCCGCATTGTTCTTCTCCAGTTTGGTGATCCGATCGAGAGCTTCTTTCGCGGCCTCGACCTCCATTTCCGCGCGCGCCTCGCTGCGGCCTTCGCTCTTGCCAAGATGGAATGAACCGATACCAAGAAGCGCTGCGCCGGCGAGAGCGCCAGCGCCGATTTTCAGCCAGTCGGGAATGACAGCCCACATCAGGAAAGCTCCCGCACTTGAGCATTGACCGCCTTGGCGTCGACGCTCTTCCGCCAGTTCAGGAATGCGCCGGCGAGACCGAGTGCAAGCAGGATGATGGCGAGGTTCTGCCAGGGAATACTGCCAAGCGCAGCAAGAGCCGAGGTGATCGTGCCGCCGGTAAAGGCTGGAACAAGAACCTCCTTCGATTTCCACCAAGGGGCATCGAGGCTGGGGGGCGTGACTGGAACAGGCTTTTCTTCGGTGACCGGAGCTGCCTTCACGAGGGAAACCCGTGCCTTCGGAGCGAGATCCACCAATGCCAAATGGATAGCAGAGCGTGTCTGGGGACCATCCAGTCCGTCGAGTTTGCCCTTGTAGTGACCGGCCTTTCGCGACGCCACCTGAAATTTGAGAATATCACCGACGCCGTAGCCGAGCACCACAAGCCCAAGACGGGTGTAGTATTCGAGGCGTTCTGAATAACCGTTTAGACCGCCGTTGATCTTTCGGGTGATCATCTCGGCATCATTGCGATCGGCATAAACGTTCAGACTTCTTCCGTCGGGATTGCCTTCATCCCAGTACCAGACTGCAGAAAGCCCTTCCCACGGATCCGTGTTGATCCGATCCGGATTGTCGACGAAGTTTGGCGGGTTCAGATCCTTACGCTTGCACCATTCATAGAACTTGCGGATGTTGTATCCGCCAGTCACTTGAATAGGCCCGCGCCCACGGTTCTTGTAACCATCGCCATCTTTCTCCGGCGTGTTGCCGAGATCCGCGCGAGTATCGTATCGCTCCTGCGCTGGTGTCGGCCCCCAGATCTCGCGATCATACCGGAAGGAGCCGCTTTCGTGCAGCAGCTGCCCGACGAACGGAACTGCGCGATGTGGCAGATCGAGGCCGAAGTCCTGCCCGTACTTCTGTAGGGCAATCATCACCGAGTTGAGGTTGGTTTCATTCACGCGCGTTTTCGCAGCCGCGCGCACTTGCGCGGCAGTAACAGCCGTCATGAGGCTTCTCCTGCAATTAGATTATTTTTGGGAATTGCCAAGCTTAGGCAGCTTGGACGACCATGTAGCGGTGCATGTATTCGTGGACATCGGGCATGCGCACCGGACCCGGCATCCCGAAAGGGGTGTCGGGTTCATTTCGGAATGCCGCGCTGAGTTGGTCCTTATCGCGTGGCTCGGGGGCCTGGCGCTTACGAGGGGCGTCCGGCTCCCTCTCATGGAACAATTTTACAGCCAGTGAATTGAATAGCTGTCTTGGATTTCTCCAAATGCCAAGACAACGGGGTCTGCTTCGTCACACGCATTCCCCTCAAGAGAGGCCCGGATTGGTAGCACGACCGGGCCTCTTTTTTGTGAACCAAATTCGCGACGAGAAGTTAGGAGGCCGCTGTGTTGGAGTATGCACGGCACTGAGGCCCGCGCAGAAAGCCCCGCAGCGGTGCGGGCCTCTTTCATTCAAACAGAAGGCGCGAGAATCTGCGCCGCCCGTTCGGCTCCGAAGAGCGTTGTGGCTACCTGCTGTAGAAGTGGCCACAGCTCGTGATCACTACGGAAGGTGCTGGCGCTCTCAAAGATTTTACGGACGCGAAATGTCTGCTCCTCCATAGCAGCACCCACCTGATCGGCTTCGACATTTGTCATACGAGACCACAAATCGACGTTGTTCACGATCACGACCGATTCCGGCTCCTCCGTAGGCATGAAGGGCGGGATAACGTTTCCTAATGCTTCCCATTCCGCGATCATCTGACGATGGCGATTTTCGGGAGAGTTTGCTGGCACAATGTACTCTACTCCATCCATCTCGATGGAGATCGATTTGCCGTCGAGAGAATAACCAATGACGTTCATTTCAAAGCTCCGCATCGAAATGGCCTACCCACCCGTCAACATATCCGGACTGACCTGTTACGTTTATTTGGAAAAAAGCGTGTGAAGCCGTTATACCACCCGCTGCATTTGCAATAGCTGCTTGAGATGACACACCCGCACTAGCGACAGTAAGGGACGGCGTTGCCCTCATTTGCACCGGAAACCTGTAGTAATTGAGTGTGTTTCCTATCCCGCCACCCTGCAAACCCTGCAGAATGGCGCAGAAGAATCTTTGACACAAAGACAACTGCACTTGCAGCGGCAGGTATTCAAACGGATCATTCTCGACTGTGGCGTCACCCTCAACTATGGACACGTGCGCGAGATCGAACGTTCCCGACTGGTGACCCAGTGACCCAGTTCTTGCGTTGAACGAAGTTCCCGCGTCGAACCAAAAGTGAATAGCAAGGTTGTCATTGCTATTAGAGCCTATGGTCTTTCCAGAGATTGGAGGTATGTCAACAGTGTAGCTGTATTTCTGAAATCCAGACACACCAAGAGTTGACGACAGAGTCACCGTGTTTACTGCAATCCCCGTTATTGATTCCGAAGGACTTCCACCACTGCCAAAGTCTTGGACGACCTCAACAGCCATTAACCTGTCAGCGCCGCTCGTCCTCGCCCAAAACGTAATAGTAGCCTTCTTCCCCGCCAGGGTTCGAACGCTCTCAATCTTGTGAATCGCTCTCGCCTGATTTGCAGCGCCAGTGACGGAACTGACAACTGTTCGGCAGTAGTAATCATCGTCAAAAGGCAGCGCGCCAGGGCCAAAATCCTGCCTAGACACCGTCTTCGTCGTTCCCACGTGGATATGCTGCCACCTATCCGCTGATCCATAACCTGACGTATTCTGGCCTGTGGCCCTTTGCCAAATGCGGAAATTGCCGTTTACCACTTTGTTCCGAAAGCCAATAAGCGGACCCGTTGCGATGGCGGCAGCTTTTCTAACCTCGTTTACGACCGCCTTTCTTCCTTGCTTCCCGGTAGCGTCAAGAAACGCGACGAGGTCACCGTTCGCCACGCCGCCAGCCGGACCAGAGAAATCACCCGTACCAGAACCATCCGCACCCTTTGGCAACGCGAAATCTAGGCGGATAACACCGGGAGACACCGGCACAAATGTAACCTCCGCCTCCGATCCTGGAGGAAGAGTTGTGGTGTCGCCAATGGTGATATTGGTATACGGCCCAGCGTCACCAATCGGCCCCGAGATATAAAACGGCACGCTCCAGTCACCCGACGCCGCGGACTTTTTGGAAAAGAACGCAGAGCGTCCATCACCTATGTCAGCGACAAGAATACGGAAGCCTTCGGCCTCCCCGTCATAAGGCGCTCGATCAGCAAGCGTCGGCACCTCTTCGTCAAACCGCACGCCCTGCAGAAGGTCTTCGAGATCAATGACGGTCGCCGAGTTCGGGCCGGTAAACAACAGAAGCTTGTTCGAACCAGGTGAAACACCAGCTGTCGCCGCAAGTGCTGGATTGTTCAGACGCTGGATGTATGTCGCCAGCGCCTGCGCATTGGCGACGGTTTGCTGTCCATAAGCCGTATCGCGCACGATCGCATAGGAATACGTACCGGTCGGGCCTGTCCATTTCAGCGCTGCGGTAATTTCCGTATCGCTGTCGACGGCAGCAATAGGCAAGGGATTGCCGCCGTCGAACTCGACGTAGATCGTGCCACCGATGATCAAGCCGACCTGCCACGCAGTGTCGTTTCCGGCGACGGCTTCGCTACCCGACACCAAGTCGATGGTGCCAGCCGTGTAAGGTGCTGTCATGATTTTACCTTTTGAGAACGGACGCGTAGACATCGAGATTCAAGAACGATGTCCATGACGAACACACTGTCTGAATTCTATACGTCGTCGATGACCTGGCCGATGGCGGTTGATGTGGAGCCGCCCAAGAAATCGGAGCGTTCCACACACCTGCCTGACTTTTCGTCACAGTTCTCAACGTCGCATTATCGGAGAGGCTAATGATATTGAGCGTGGCGGTCCGGGTGGAACCATCTACGTTCGTGCGAGCCAGCCCTTGGACTTCGACCTTCACCTTCGGAGATCCAAGACCGTGAGGAACTACGATGTCGTAATTGGCTGTAACTGGGTCGCCGCCCTCAGGGGTATTTCCGAAAGAATACGACTGCGCATACGTCACCGCTCCCGGATCAATGTTGCTCGTTCCAACCATCAGGTTGTTGATCTGCGCCTGGTCGATCAACGCATTGATGATCTTGACCACGCCGCCTTCTACGGCAAACACTGAGTACGCCGCATTTCCATCAGAGATCGAAAACTGATCGACCTTGACCGCCATGCGAGACCGTTGGAAGCCCGCAAAGGTGTAAAGCTCAAGGAAGAAGCCTGTGTCCTTGTACGCCTGACCGATACCGCCCCGCAGCAGAACAGAGAAGCGAGCATCGACGCCGGTTGGAGCTGCTACCGCCTGAAACTTCACCAACCCTTCGGCAAAGCGTTCACCCAGCTCGGCATTCACGCCAAGCACTGATTCCGCCAACGCCTCGTCAGCACTGACACGAGCGGTTTCTTCAGTGATGATCTTGGCGTTCACGTCATCGACAGAAGCCGAGACAAGCCCGACACGCTGCGCAAGCGCTTCGGTTTCAGTTACGCGCACGCGCCTCTCATCGACGATCTCAGCACGAGCCGAACCAAGTTCAGAGCGGATCTCCTCACGGTCGATCTGACCAACAGCACCAGCGAGAGAAAAGGCAGCAACACCTTCCTCATAACGCCGCCAGATATCGTCCATCTCCTTTTGGAGATCTTCGAAACGCTGGCGCACTGCCGTGCCGATCGTCGTCAGGTCGACAACGACATCGATATCCTTCGGACCGAGGCGCACGTTAGGTGTGGTGACTGTCAGGTACCCGGACCACAAGACCGGCCTGTCCCCACCAGGAATGTATCTCCCGCGAACGATATAGCTTTCCTGAGGCAAGAGGCTCTGCGAGATAATCATCGAGCCGACCTGCGGCTGATCGGTGCGCCCCTCAGTGACCTTATCAAAGGTCGCCAGAAGGCGAATTTCATACTCGATACCGATGACGTCATCGAGACGGCCATCGCTGTTGTCCCATGTGAGGCGGATTGCAGGCCTGCGCGGCTCTCCGGCTGTATCCACGATGATCCACGGCTCAGCGTACCACTCGACGATCGCTTGCGGAGAAGGCCGGATAACCCCAAGCTGACCATCAACAGGAGGCTGGAAATCGGCGCCTGTATTCCAGTCATAGTCGGACGGATCAACTTCTGTGATGTCGATCATGACATCGAGGTTGGCACGGTCCGCGACGCCGTCGATCCGCATCAACTTATTGACATAGCCGTTGCGTTCGGACGTCCACGCAAAGATCGTACCGGGCGTTGCATAGGCCCAGAACTTCGGCGGCAACACGATGGTGTGCCTGCGAAAACGTCTCGCCTCCTCCAAGGCAGATCGCATCAGACGCTGTACTTGCTCCGCATAAGGAACGAAGTTCAGATCGACATCAGCCATGAGGCGACGATTTCCGTCGAGCGCCTCAAGATCCGCCCGATAGAGTGGCGGCGCTGTCTTAACGACCCACCCGTCATCCGGAGATGGATAATTTGCCGACACACCATTGATGGTGTCGGAGAGACCAAGGAAAGGAGTGAACTCCTCTTCCTCGGTCGACAGGATATCATCATCAGTGAACGCAATCGACGGATTGTCGGGCGCCCCACAATGGAGATAGTAGACGCCACCCACTTCCGAGATCTTGCCTTGGCACGCTGTCAGCAGCGCCTCGATTGCAGATGACAGTGGCGCCTCAACCTGGATCTCGCCGCCGCTCCGATAGGTATTCACCCAACCAGTTGCTTCGAGAACACCAGCACGGCACTTCTCTACCTGAGCAATCCACCAGGTCAGCGGCAAGCGAGCAGACGACAAATTCTGCAGGCCATAGACCCACTGGTTGTTGAAGGTAATGCCGCGCAGCAGATTGTAGATCTGAACGGCAGGAAGGAAATCACCGTCGCCGCCCCACGTCGCAGGATCTGCCCAGCGCTGAGCGCCGGCGCCACCAACTGAGCTGTCACGCGACGGGTCGTAGAGACGCATACCATCCAGAACAAATTTGAACGATGGAACACCGGAAAACATGTTTTTGGACACGCGAGCGGTGACGATCGCATAGGCAACGCCCCGCCCGATCCGGTCAGGGTTCCACCATCTGTTGCCGTTCGACACCGACGTGTAGAGGAAACTGTCAGCCGTAGTCTGCGTGCCATCGTAGAATTTGACCCACAGGCTTTCCGAATATTCGTTGACCACCTGGCCGCGCTCGGAAGCAGCGCCAAGCGTAACGCGCTCGCCATTAACCCAGACCTCGACGAGGCCACGGATTGGCATATCCGAAAGAGCGATAACCTGCGTCAGATAGGCGTTCGGCGTGTCGCCGTCCTGCCCCCATGTGTTGACGAACACAAGAGATCCAGCCGTCGCAGTCCGACCCAAAATGAACGACCGCGAAATATCGCCACCGCCCTGCAGGGTGCCGTTGATCGAGAACGTCGGATCTTTGCTTTTACCTGCCAGGGATTGAGCAAGGAGGCTCATCCCCAAGCCCACGGCGGTTTTCAGGAGGAAAGATCCGACAACACCTAAACCGCCGATGAAGCTCGCCACTGCTCCCGCCACGATGTTGGCGATCGTAAAAATAGCCATCGATTTTCCTTGGGATGCGCTGCGTTGTCCGCGCGCGTAAGTCGCTAGAGCGACTTCATGAAATGAGTTTCGACCGCGCTATAGCCGCGACGCTCGTACAGGCTGGAAACGTCATTGGTTGCCAAAGACGCCATACCCACAGACACACACCCTACGGACCTCGCCCACTCTTCGTAGGCATCCAGCATCCGAATTGCGCCGCGCCCGCGTGCTTCAGGCATCACAAACCAGACCGTTTCCTTTGCAATGCGCCCCGCACCAAAGGGATGTTCAAACGCGCATGCCATAAGAACGCCCTGTACTGGCCTATCCACAACGAGAACGCATGCCTTGTCAGACGCAAGATGCTGCTGGAAAAGCATATCGGCGTACGCAGCCTGAAATGGATAAGTGAATTTTGCCGCCGAATGACTTTCACGCAGTAGTGCGACTACGCGATCGCGGTCGCTTGCTTCGGCAAACCGGATGTCCATCAAAATATCCCAAGAAATTTCTTGCGCTTAGGTTGTGTGGCGACCTTGCCCTTTTCCGACCCCCAAAAGAATTCCCACTCAGACGAGGTATCGGCGTCCGTGTAGAAAGCGTCTCCGGCCTGTCGGAGGATCTGTGTTGCGTGGCTGCGTGTCGCTGGATTGGAGCGTGTCATTTCCTGCGTGTGGCTTGCGCAAATCATCGTCACGCTGCCCTCATCATTCTCGCTTGGGGTAATGATGTTCAGCTTATCGACAAAACCAACAAACCTGCACTCCGCTGGCGCAACCATCGCTCGGCTGTCCGGATCAAACAGGCCACGATAAATCTCGACGCGAGCTTGTTTGCAATCGTACAGACGAACAAGCGTCTGAACATGTTCGCTGACTTGCGACATGCGGATGGTAACGTTTTGCGACGATAGATTGGAAACCAGCGGAATGTCATCTATGGCGACAAGAGTACCTGACCCGTACCAGTCGCGTGTCACGGGCAATCCCGTATCCGGATGGATCACAGCAGCCGAAACGTTGCCAACATCAGACCACATGCCATCCGTCACCTGAACACCCGTCGCACGATTGCGGACGACGAACCAAAGGAAGTCACGCGCCACCAGTTGCCGAGCTTCAAGCGCAGCAAGGTTTTCTGCAGAGATGTTTCGCATGATACCCCTTTAACGGGCTTCGATAGCCTGAAATGAGACCGTTCCACGACCGGTGGAGAGATCCGACGTTGTCGACACGGAACCGGGAACCAGGGCCATGATGCACGCAGGCTTGACGAGTGTTGCCGATCGCGGAGCAACGACACCAGGCCAAAGATGAGGCCTGACTTCGAATTGTTGAGTCTCTCCGTCCGCGTCTGCGGTCATAGGCTCCATAATCATATGGAGATCCTTCTCGCCGATCTGGATGCAGTCGCCGACCGAGACGACAAAACCCGCTGGCAGACCCGATAGCGAGATTGCTTTTCGGCTGGCCGCTATCGTCTCAAGCTGAGCCACGCCGTCGAAAGCACCTCCCGTAGGCCAATCCCCGTTCGGATAAGCAATCGGGAAACAACGCGATTTCGGGAAGGCACGAAACGTTTTCAGGCCGTTTTCAAGGCTCGTCAGTTGCGCACGCCAGTAATCCAGCAAATTCGGCTTGAGGTTTTTCGATTGCGCCGTCAACTGCCATAGTGGCGATCCGAGATCCTTGACGACGGTCTGTCCGCCGACGGTCCTCGATTGCTCCTGTCGCCAAAGCAGATTGAACTCTGTTGTCCAACCAGGAAACTCGTGGAGAAACGCGAGTGGCAATGGGTACGTGATCGCCATTGTGGATTCCCTGTACTCCCAATCGACAATGCAACCACGAAGTGCTTCTATGCACAATGGGTCTGACTGGGGAAATCATGAGTAAGATAAACATCTCTTCTGCGTTGCTTTGCGTGTTTTTGGCGTCGTGCCAATACAAAGCTGAACCGCTCACGGTAGCTACGTACAACGTTTATTCTTCGTACGAGGGTAAGCTTCCGGGAAAATACTTGCTTTTCGTGGACGGATCTAAACTCGATAAATCCATCAAACCTTCTGACTACAACTGCGCAGCGCATACGTTTCCACTGGCTCTATCAACCAGTTTCTCTGGATCGGTCCGCCAGACGTTTGCCAATCTTGTCGCAGAACTTGAAGTAGTCCAGGCACCAGTAGCCCGTGAAGAACTGAAGGCGAGAAATGCGCGAGGAATGATCATAGTGAAGGGCGAAGATGTAAACGCACGCCTTCGCGTCGTCCCTGGCTTCTGGGTCGCAGGCATGGAAACAGAAGTTGAAATCGCAGCCTCGATCACTGTCGATGGGCAGTCCGGAAGACTTCTCGGAACCACCGTCTCGGGGGACGGAAATGGTCAGTCCGATGCTGGCTTAGCTTGCGAGGGTGGTGCAAAATCGCTCACACAATCCGCCGAACAAGCGATGAAAGAAACCTTAGGCAGATTGGGAGAGGCGCTTACAAACTCCGATCGAGTGAGAAACGGCAAGTGACGGTAGGGCAGAATGCCCTACCTCAGTTTTATGTTGCTGTTCGGCGCTTCTCGTACAGTACTTAGGATTGTCGCTTTCAAATCCCGCTGCGTACGCTTAAGGCTAGCATCAATTCTCGCCACAGCTTCCGCATCTGCCCCGCGCGCATCGATTGTCGGGGCAAAGCTGATCTGAGTTGCCGCATTGGTGACCGGTTTTTTTGGTGGCAGCGTTGGTATCGAAGGAACCGGGACGCCAACAGAACCACCCTTCGAGTAACCCTTCAGGCTTCGCCTCATCGCCTCAAGAGAGGCGGGACCTCCGGCCGCTTTCACTGAAGCCTTATCGAAAACGTACTCGCCTTTATGTACAACTCCAGCAGGCTGGTACTTTCCGCCATCGCCTGTGTAGCCGCCGCTTGAGAAGCCAAGACCCTTGAACAGGTTTGTTAACCATCCTCCACCACTGGTAGCCTTCGTGCCTCCGAAAAGAGAATCAAAAGCGCTATTCAACGCCAAATCGGCGAATTTGCTGGCGAGGTTCGAAAGCGCATCACTAAGACTGCTTGTGCCCCTCAAGACGTCAACGAAACCGGATCGTGCGGTGTCGTAGAAATCTTGAGCAGAGCTCTCAGCCCTATATTGCGCCTCCTCTAGATCCCTCAATACGTTCGCCTGCTTGGCGTATTCGGCAGAAAGAGCGCTGATCTTTGCGATATGCTCAGGTGTTAGCTGAGCATTCTGCCAGTCTGCATCTCCCTTTTTCCGCGCCTCCTCTCGAACATCACGCAAAGCTTGCTGCTCAAGATCGAGCGCCATTCTGCGCTTTTCTTGCTCAAAGTAGGTCTGTCCGATAATTTGCTGCTCCTGAACTAGGGCAGCGGTCCTATCTCGTATGGCCTGCACATCTTCGGAAAACCGGTCCTCGGCAGTCTTGTTGGGAGCCTTCGAGCTCGATGTCTTAGATCCGGGCGGAGGCTTGAAGTCTGCGATCGAGACGGGCTCCACAGCCCTACGACGCGCGCCGCCACGAATTCTTGAGCCCCCCATTTGACCATTCGTCTGTGACGCCTCTGGAATGGGTTCGATACCGTTCTCACCTAACCTATATCCAGGAACCGTATCCTGCATATTTGCTGCTTGAGCCCTCAGCTTCGCTAGACTTCCAGTCACCTCAGCAATTCTTGCCAACGCTTCGGTGTTGTCAAAACCCAGATCCGTATTGACCGCAATTCGCTCCTGAAGGGTTCTGAGCTCTTTTTCCAATGAAGCGATATCGGCTTCCGCCTTTGTCTTGTCGACGTTTATCGCACGACCCTCGGCATCAGTAGTGCCGGTCATCTGGTTTAGCGTTTCAAAAACCTTCAGATTGGCCAGGTAATCTTCAAATTCCTTATTCAGTTCCTGTATCTTGGCAATCAAGCCACTCACATCGAATCTTGCCGCAGCTTCTGCAACGGAATTGATGCCGCCAGCAAACCGCTCGCTAGCTCCAGTAGACTTGTTGAACTCTCCCACAATCTTGATCAGCGAGTTTTGCAGGTTGGTCATCGACTGAGATATGGTGAAATCCGATTTTTCAGCCTGAGACTGAAGCGTCACCGACCCCGCTTCAAAGGCCCTGAAGAACGCCTCTGATGATACCTTTCCATCGACGACAAGCGTCTTTAGCTGAGAAACAGATCCATTCGCTTCCTTGAGGCCGGCCGCGACTGCCCGAGCGATAGTTGGCGTGCCTTCAAGGATTGAATTGAATTCTTCGGCCATTACACGACCACTACCTAACGCCTGCCCAAGCTGCAGCAGAGATCCTGAGGCAGTCTGGGCATCGGTACCGGCTACACGGAGTGCAACAGCAACATTGTTCGTGAAAGCAAGCAGCTCGTCAGTGGAGACCCCGAGTTCCTTTTGAGCAAGAGAGGCCCTACCAAAAAGAGTTGCCAAGCTCTCAATAGGCGCACCATTTGCCGTCGCTGACGCAAAGAGTTTGTCAAAAACCCGTGAGAGCTCCTGTCCAGTAACCCCCACCACTTTCAGGGAGTTATCGATACGGGTCGCCGCATCTGACAGCTCAGTCAGATTGCGGACCGCACTACTGAAAACAAAGGCTGCCGCGATTTTTGCGCCGGTACGAGCAAGAGATGCCGCTATAGCTATGCTCGAAGACGTCGCCTGCTTTTGGATTGCGTTGAAGCGACGGGTTGTCTGACCCTGCGCACGACTCAACGCGTTTTCATATTTCTTGATGTCAGCAGAGAGCTGCACGACAAGACGCTCAAGGTCCGTTGCCATCTAAGATCACATCCTGATAATTTGATCACCGAGAGCTAACGGAGCAATCGATGCATCAGAGCAAGAAATACCTAGCGCTACTGACGACGTGTGCTTTCGCTGCTCTGACTGCCACCTCGGACGTTAGCGCCGAGACATACAGACTTATTCATGCGATCGGTAATTCCGAAAAAGAGCTTGGCCGAGATCTGACAAAATCAGAATGCGAACGACGGAAGTCAGAGGCAAAAAAGATTGGCGAAGCGCTCGGGACGTACAACGAAAAACGCGGTCATGGATCAATCACTTGCCTACCAGAATCTATCTTCCGGTGACCTAAAGATTGATCCAATCCCATAACTCATCAATCTCAAGAGTTGTGAGTGAACCATCGTCGACCGTGTTAGCCTCGACGTATCCATCGACAGCAGCAGCAAACTGCCAAATCGACATCTCATTTACTTGCTGAGGCGTGAAGCCAATGACTGTCGCAACCCCGTAAAGTGCAGCAAATCTCAGCTTTCCGTTTGGGAGTTCATCAAGCTGTCTTCGGTTTGATTTACTGCGTCGGGCTCCCCCACGCTTTCGTCCGGAGCCCCCATTAACGCTGCCGCCAGAACGGCAATTGCCTGATTTAGGTTCGCTGTGGGAGGCCTACTCTCAACCTCTGTCCTGACGAGGCGAAGAGCTGCGACGCTTTCCATCCCACCACCTATTAGCCCTAGACGGATCACGTTGGAGATATCTTCCACGCGCCACTGGTTGTCATAGAGGCGCTGCAACACGACAAACGGCCCAGCATCGCACTTTTCCTGAAGTTCGATCAGCTGCCCCCAGGCTAGACGAAACGAATATGTCCCGTCTGCCCAATCAACATCAATCCGAGCGTCCCGCATTACGGGCCTGCCGGCGTGACGACGCGCACCATTTCGCCATCGCTCTGCATGGAAACATTGTTCGTCGCGCGCTGCCCATTGTTAGCGCCAACCTCCATGCTCTCGATATGCATCTTACCCGTCCAGGTAATTGTCTTAGCAGGAAACTCCCACTCGACCTTCACTGGAATGCTGTCGATGCTTTCAAAGCCCTCAAGCCATGTATCGACACTTTCGGCGGCGAGAACGCCCTCGCCGGAGATTCCCATTGAAAGGGATACGGCGTCACGACCAACCCAATCCACCTTATCAGGGTCAGCGCAATCTGGGATGCTGACTTCCTCCAACCCTTTATTGAGCGTGATGGATCGCTGCGTGAAGCCGCAGGGATTGGAATAAACGATTGGAGTTGCATCGTCGCCGAGGAGCACACGAATTTTGCCCCCCTTAATGGTGGTTGCCTGAGCCATTAGAGGCCTCCTATGTTGAGATTGTCAGTGATGCTCAATGCCAGCCCGAAAGGTGCTGACAATCTGGGTGGTTAGGCCGTCAGGTGCGCGCAGATCGCGCCGACCGTCGAAGACGAAGTAAACAAGAGCGTTTTCTGCAAGTGGAATGCTCTGCTCATTCAGGGCTCTCTTTATTGCTTTCGCAATCTGGCGCCCCTCCATATAGCCCGGATCTTGAGACCAAGCGTCCAATTGAATGATCAGCTCCGAAGCCTCAATACAATCCGTATCTTCGGGAATGTCCTGTACGGGTCCGAACGATACATAAGGAAAAGTCGCCGTGATCCTACCGTCTGCCGTGGGGACTCGGTCATAAATACGAGTGCCGACAAGCGCAGTCAGATCGGAACTCGCCTTCAAGGCATTGACGATTGCGACTTGCAATTCGTGCGCAGCGTCGATTGTCATGATCCTGTCGCCACCTTCTTTGCCGCATCCCGCGTCGCCTTACTTATGGCTCGCACGGTCCTGCGCTTGTTAGCCCGCCATGACACATAGAAAAACGGCTGTGCTGTCGTTCCCGGATGTTGAGATCCCGAAAACTTCCCGCCGTTTATGTGGCGCGCTGTGCCGAACTCGACCCATCGCGCATAATATGCCTCACTGTTTCCCGCGTAGATCGTCAGCGTCATCCCATCCTCACCGGCGGCCTGCACGGACGCGATAACCATCGCGCCCTTCGGCGCCTTCCCCCAAGTCCAGCCAATACTGTCCCGTAGGGCGCCACCATCAACCGGTACCAGGGATTTCATCATCGCGACGATCTCATCGGCTTTCGCCTCCATCGCCTTCCTGATCATTTCCTTGGCAACAGCGGGTAGTCTCGCAAGCTTCTTGTTGAGCCGATTGAGGTTCAGTATCTTCGTCATCCGCTTGCCACCCCGCTTTGACACAGGAAATCCAGCCACAAACGGTCGCTCGTTGGCGTCACATCCCGAATGTTGAACTCAACACCCGATCGAACGTCTCGCGCACGCCAATCGGTACTTACCTGACGGGTTTCGGAAGACGAACGAACAAAGATAACCTGAGTGTGCTGGCCTTGCAGTCGATCAGCCATGACACTTTCGCCGCCGCGCAGATGCGCAAATCCGGCCCGCACCTGGAATTGCTCGATCCATTGACCGACGGAAACTCCATCGCCACGGTCGATCTCTTCCCGCTTATCGAATGCGACGCGGTGAAAGAGGTCACCGGCTGATCTCGGTTTCGCCATCGGCCTGCGCCTCCGCGTCTTTTCCTGCCCATTCGGCTTTCCCAGCCGCTACCGCCGCCATGGCACATTCGCGCCGCACGGTGCCCTCGTAGCCTGCCTTGTAACCAATGGTGGTTTGAGGGACGGGCTTGTAGTCAAAGTCGGCGGTGAATTTCACGCGCGCCATAATTGCCTCCTAAATCGAGAACCGACGCCATTTGGAGATCAATGATTTCTCGATGACTGTGAGAGCTTTCCCGGCCTCAACGGCACCTTGCTCGTACCCGACCTGCACTTTCATGATGATGGCGCTGCAGATGTCTTTCGGGACCGTTGGCTTATCATTGATGACAGGCCACCCAGCCTTGTACTCGACCGTGACAGCCGATCTCTCATAAAGATCCGAGGGCCGCGTAAAGGCGTTTCGGAAACGGATTGACGACTGACCACCCGAACTTGTTTCGAGGCCGTAGCTTGCGGCGGGCACCGTCGATATCTGACCGGCAGAGTTTCGCCATGACACCGATACAGGCTGGATTACTGGACCGAGAGGAAGGCAGAGGGATTGATCGAAACGGTCGAAACTCTGTCTCCACGTCTGCTCAACAAGGCAGATACCGAGAATGCCCGTCCAGCCCTCATAATCATCGACTGCCGCCTGAATGAGGAATTCGAGCGTTGCATCATCGTCGCCGCTGTCGATGTGCAACGCCCGCTTTACCTCGTCGACGGAAACAGGGGTGACGACTGGAGCCGTCACTAGGACTGGACGATGCATATTACTGACCTTCCGATTTGCCTTTCGGCTTTTTCTCAGCGGATTCCGGCGTCTTTCCCACCAAGCTTTTATCTAGGAGCGGCTTCATTTTTGCCTCGCTCATCTCGACGGCATCGCCACGGCGATAGAGGTTCACACCGTGACGGAATGTTTTCAGTGCTGTCAGCTTCATGATCTTTCTCCATCGGTTCATAGAGCGGGCAGCCCGTGCTGCCCGCCTTGATGAGCCGAAGCCCACCATAGTCAGGGGGTGACGGCGGTTCCGAACGGGCCTGAAACGAATGCTTCCGGACGCTTCACGGCGAGCGCGAGACGCTCCTCGCAGCGAATGGAAATCAGGTTCTTTTCGAAGTCGTCGGCGTTTTCGGTGGAAATCACCACATTCGCATCTTCACGATCAAACACCTGAGCACCCGTGCGGAATGCACCGGCAAGGAACTCGCCTTCGAACGCAGGAATTTCAGTCTCGACAACTGGGCGACCCCAGAGTGTGGGACCTGCAATGCGCAACGGGTTAGCCAGAATGTAGCCGCCGTTAGCATCCTTCGCCAGTTCGATCTTGGCCCAGTCGGTGAAGTGAACCACGAAACCGTCAACCGGCAGGCGAGCAAGCTGCGCCTGAAGGATGGCCAGACGAAGATCGTCTATCGGCGTGCGCGCATCCGGAGCAAAGGCTGGAGCGAACACGGAAGCCTGCGGAACGATCCCTTCGAGATGGCCGTTTGCACCCGATCCAAACAGGATTTCCTGCTCTTCGACGTATTTCAGGCCATAGCGCATCTCGGCGTCGATGGTGGACTGCAACTGTGCGAAGTCGTCCATGATCTGCTTGGACGCCTTGAACATGTGAGCAATAGTCGCGACAGGCGTAATCTTCGTGTTGAACTCGATATCCGAGTAAGGCTTCGCTGTCCCTTCCGTCACAATGACAGCCGCCGCATTCGTGAAGCCCGTCTGCTGCACCCAGAAGATTGCCGGCGATGTGGTGCGACCAGGCGCAATCAGGTCACGGATGAACAGACGCTGCTTCGGCATCACATCGATACCAGGCAGTCGCTGCGGTTCGACGATGCCTGTCGCAATGTCCGGCGAAGTCGTCACGTTCTTGACCGGGACACTGACACGGCGCCCGGCTTGAACACTGGCCGCGAAATCCTTCATCGCCTGATTTTCGACGGCCTGCTGTCCGATCGACTTGAAGTCGTCAGATCCACTGCCGCCGCGACGTGCGCCCTTCTGCTCGACTTCACCCAAGCGGGCCTGCAGATCTTCCAGCTTGCCGGAAAGGGTTGTCTGCGATGTCGCGAGCTTGTCGACTTCCTGCTTCGTCTGCTCGGACATTTTGCCGGTGTTTTTTACCTCTGCGAGGCACTCTTCAGCTTTCTTGCTGAACTCGTCGTTCACGCGCGAAAGATCATTCGTTACCTGCTTGAGCAGGTCGCGGATATCGTCAGCCATTGCTAGGCTCCTATTGTGAGATGGGCGTTTCAGGCCCGTGTTAGGCTAAGTCTGGCCGCAGCGAGGCGCAGACGGTCAATCGCATCATCGTCAGCGCTCGGCATGACGTTCTGAGGTGCAGCGCCCGGCATGCCTTCAGATATTTCCTTGATCAGTTTTCTACGTTCAGAACGTGGAAGCGGCTTACCGGAAGCAAGCGCCGCTTCCAGCCGATACAGGGCTGGTTTCGAATTGCTGACGCTCGATGTCTCAATGTCGAAATCGGCCACCTTATCAGCGAAACCTTTGTCAACTGCACCCTGTCCGCCAAGCCATGTCTCGGCGTCCAGCATTTTTTGGATGTCGGAGATTTCTTGCCCAGTACGATCCGCATACATCTCGGCGCAGGTTTCATCGAAAACCTTCATGATGTCGCCGGTCTCGTACATGACATGCCGGTCCCCTGCAGCAACCCACTGGGTATTATGGACCATTACGAACCCGAGCTTGGCAATCTGAACTTCATCACCGGCCATTGCGATAACAGAAGCGGCTGAAGCCGCAATGCCAAGAATCTGAACCGTCACCTTTGCAGGATGTGCTCGGAGCAGGTTGTAAATCGTGACGCCTTCAAAAAAGTCGCCACCCGGAGAGTTGATCAGGACGGTAACCGGCTTATCCCCGATCTGACGTAGCGCACCGGAGATACGCTTTGACGTCACCCCCTCACCAGTCCACCAGTCGTAACCGATAACATCTAGGACGGTAATGACGTCGGATCCATCGACTGCGGCCGCACGAGGCATCTCCATAGGGCGATACATCTGCAGAGCTTTCTCCGTAAGATGAACAGAGCCAGTCACGCCATCAGGGCAATGCAATTCGGGCAAAGCGCGGAGGCTCATTTTCTATCTCCTTTTTCCGACACACGAACCCCGAGGATCGCATTGACAGCCTCGGTAATCGGCACGTTCTGCATCTGCATTCTCGACACGTCTCCGCCATCCACCGGCGGCAAACCTTCGAGGCGACGAACTTCGTTGATAGTCATGACGCCAGCATTCAACAGCGAGGTGTAAAACGCTGCTCTCGCCTGACTGTCGCCCCTCAAAAGATCTTCGTAGTTGAACCTGACCTTGAAACGGCGCCGCTCTTCCGGCGTCATGATGCGTTTGGAAATTGCCTTCTCGATCCGGCGAAGCTGCGAACGCAGACTAAGGTTGAGCCAGCTCTGCATTATTGCAGATACACCCGATCCCCACATCGTCTGACCATCACTGGCGTGCCCAATAATGATTGGTGGAACACCCAGCCAGCGGCAGATCTCCTCAACATTGAACCGGCGATTGAGGATCATCTCGGCGTCACGCGGTGTAATATTGACCGACTTGAAGTCAACGCCCGCTTCAAGAATACCGACACCAGGTGCGTTCGGCCCACTATACCTTTCGGCAAAGTTTTTGCGGGCTTCCGCTCGTTGCTCCGGCGACAGTTGGTTGGGGAAGGTGAAGAAACCTTTCGCTCTCATACCCTTGCCGAACATTTGTCCTGCGGCACGCTCAGATGCGATGGCGATGCCGAGCGTCTGTCGCGCATGCGCAACTGGCGACATCCCTACGTCACCGTCTCCGAACGCCTTAAGGTGAAACACCTTGTCTTCCGGAAGATCGATCAGCTTTCCACGATCGTTGAAACGGTATCGCAAAGATCCGTCCAGCAACCGCTCGACGGAAGTGTCCGCTGGCATGCGATTGAGCGCGACAAGCCTATCACCGGAGTACACTTTCTCAGCAAAACCATTTCCCGACGTGCAAAGGCCGAGAACACGGCCTTCCCAAAATTCAATTGAGGTCTGATCAGCGTTCGGGCTTTCGTCGAGCAGCTCCTGCAACGGATGATCCGAAACCCGTATCCTGGCACCGTCAGACCGCTTTTCCATGACCTCAAGAGAAAAGCTTGCAATTGTCTGCGCGGTCACACGCGTGCATGCCCAGAACGCAGAGAGGTTCAATGCCCCTTGGGTAGAGACGTGCTCACCGGCCCACGTCTCACCGCCGCCCCAGATTTCATACAGCTCGCTGTCGCGGGCAGTCAGCTTTTTTCCGAACAGTCGGTTCCAGAGGCCCATCAGACAAACACCGCATTGGAGATAACATCATTCATGTCGACGGCTCGCGCCGCCTCCGGATTGTGGAACATCAGCATCGCGGCGTTGAAGAGCGCCATAAGCGGATCAATCTTCGCGGCGCCGGAGACTTCCTTCGTCACCACGTAATTGCTTCCCTTGAGGGTTTGTTTCGCGTTGCCGACCGCCCACGACATCATGGGCTGATCACCATGCAGGAAACGGGCATCCTCAAGTTTCAGAGGGACAGAGGAGATGGCCGTTTGCAGCTTCCACCCCTGCGCAACGGCCTGAACAAGAGGCTGCTCAATGCCAAGCTCTTCTAAAGCGTCGAGCAAGAGTGCGATCCCGGCACTGTCGAGGCCTATCCCGGACTGTTCAGGCAAGAGTCCACTGTCGTGAACCTTTTTGCAGATCGCTGCGGCTGACGATGCCTGTTCTTCACCCGATCGAGAAACGACGAGGTCTCCAGCTTCTTCGAATTCCCGAAGACGAGGCGCAATGCTTTTTCGCTGCTCAAATACCGTAGGACGCGCCCAAGCTCTCCCCCAACCAAGCCAACGCTTTGTCCGCTTTTCACGGCCAATGACGTAAAGTGCCGCCAGATCGTCCGCGCCGCCCCAGTCGATGCCTATGGTGCAGACCTCCGACCGCTCAAGAAGAGCGTCGAGACCGGTAATCTTGACGTCGATACAAGATTCCCAATGCATTGCACCGGACCATCCGTCACCTCCAAGACCCACACCGATCTCGATATTTAGGTGCTGACTTGCCCAGACTTGCTCTGTTTCCTTGCTGACCTTGCCGTTGTTTTCGTAGTCATCAATCAGCGCTTGCGGATCGATCGAGCGGCCAAGGTTCGGCAACAAATATTCCCAGTGTTTCTGATTGCGCCAGAAGTCCTGATCTACTTGTTGCTGACGTGGGAACTCGTACAGCACCGGCAACATGATGGGTGACGCACCGCCACGTCCGTCACGAATCGCCCGCGCCTTATCAAGTTCGATGCGCCATATTCCTGCCGGTGGCTCATCTGATTGGGTCGTTATCATCAGGACCTGACCGCGCTGCTTAGTAATGCCGCCGCCCCGGATCTGCTGCATCACTCGCGTGGCTTTAGAAACCTTTCCAAGTTCATGCAGTTCGTCGATGATCGTCATGACCGGGATTTCCCCGGTAACAATTGAAGTGTCGAACGTCTTCACGTCCAGCTTCGTCCCGGTCTTGACGCGGGTAATGCACTTCAGGTGAGCCTGAACTTTGAATACCTCGCTCAGCTTGGGATCGTTCTCGATCATCAGCTGTGCCTGCCCGAAGCACCGCTCAGAAATGTTCTGGCTGGGCGCTACGATCAACATCTGCCGGTTCGGGGCCTCCTCCATGAAGAGCGCAGTCAGTCCGAGCGCCGCAACATAGGTCGTCTTGGAATTCTTCTTGGGAACCATGCACAGCAGTTCCCAGACAAGGCGGCGCTGCGTTTCTGGATCCTCACTCGCAAGGAATGCGCAAAGGATATCCCGGAACCAGTCGCCGCAAGCTTCAGACAAAGGCGGGTTGCCGGGAACATCCGGCAGGCGAAGCCGGTTGAAGAACGCCAGCGCCTTCGCAGCTTTCGCCTTGTTGACCGGGACCTCCGCCATCGGTGTCTGCCCGGATTGGAGGCGATCCCACCAGTCCGGGCAGGCAAACCGTGGCAAGTCCTCAGTGGTGTGCATTGTGCGAGGCTTCCCGCTCCAGTTCGGCCATCAAATCGGCGTCGGCATCAATGGCGCGCCGTTCGTCAGCAACCTTTTTCCCAAGTTTTTCGGGAGCGGCTTTCGGTTCGTCACGCTTCCGCTCTGACGCCAACTCCCTTTCGATCTCCATCCGGTCGCTCTTATCCAGAAGCTTTCCAAACTCCCGCAGCGCGCCGACGTTACCCTTCTCAGCAAGTTCCCAAGCCAACTCAAGCCGCCTCGTTTCAAGCTTGTCCCGCGCACCTTCACGCTGACGGATCTCATAAAAATAATGCTTGTGAAGCGTCGGCAAAGTGATGCCGAGTACGGCGCAAATTCTGGAGCTTGCCCAACCAAGAGCCACTAACATACTGACTCTATTGCGACTTCGTTGAGTTACCTCATGCTGAGGCCGACCGCGCTTAGTCGGTGCATCAACCCAAGGGTTGCCGAACAGGTCAAATTTCTCAGTCATGGCTAAAAAAAATCTCTCGATGAGGGGGGCGCGGGTCTAGAGGCGAAGGGCTTTCCAGACTTTTGACCGCCCCCCCTACCGACCAGCGGCTCGTTCCTGCTTTTGCTTCAATCGGTCGTGACAAGGCTTGCAAAGGCACTGCAGGTTGTTCTCATCCCAGAACAATTGCTCATCGCCGCGATGAGGCATCTTGTGGTCAGCCACCAATCTCGACGTGTTACCATCAACGCGACCGCAGCCAACCATCTGGCAAGTGAAGTGATCACGGATCAGCACGGACATTCGAAGCTTCTGCCATCGGCTCGTCTTGTACCAAGCTCGGTATGCGAGACTGTTATCGCGCTGACGGTCCCGATCCTGCTCATCGCCTGGCATTGGACCAAGACGAGGCGGCAGCTTGCCGATCCTTGATTTGAGAGTGGTAAGTCTGCCCATACCCACAATGCAAAAAGGCGACCGTCTGGCCGCCTCATCAAGATCTCATAGCTGTAGCACTGACCCTGAATCGGTGTCTCACTTGGGAGACTGTCAGGACTGGGTGCGGGCGTGAAACGTAATCGCCACTAAGAACCGCATCGACCGTGGGCAGATTTGTACTCACAACTTCTCAAGCATTGCAAGCGGCATGTTGAACACAGTTGGCTTTCCGAAAATTACGACGGTAACGACAGCATCACCCTGCCCACCCTCTCCGAATGCATCCACCGACACCTCGTAGCCGACGAATGGACCACTCGTTATCCTGACCTTGTCGCCTTTCCTGATCGCGCCTGCGCTGCGGCTGAAATCATAAGCGCCGCTCTGCGCCAATTCCTTGAACTCATTGATGGTTTCACAACTCACACGAATGGCTTTCTCGCTGCCCATAACGATGTTTTTTACACCCTCAAACGACAGGATACCGCGCAAAGCATGGTTATCCGGCAGGCAGTAAACGAACACAATTCCGTTGAAGACTGGTAGGCTGGAGGCTGGCAACCGCCGTCCATGACGCTTTCTTTCCGGCCCCATTCTCATGATGACGCAAGCCTCAATACCGGCTTCGATCATGGCACTTTCAACAGTCTTTTCTCTTCCGTAGTCCACTCGGGCGATCACCCACGCCGATTCGGTTGAATTATGCGCCCTCACCTTCGAGGCAGATTCGCGCTCGTGAGCGATCCGCGCTGTCTCCCTCGCGATGCGCTCAAGCTTCATTATACCCATCAGAGAGACATGCGAGATATGACCAAACTTATGCTGCATCATCGTTCCGTCCCTCGTTCAGTCTGGCATTGAAGTTGTCTATGGCCACAGCGACAGCAGCGTCCAGGTCGCTCACATCAGGCGGCAAAGGTGGGAACTGCGCGAACTCCAAGACTTCAGGAGCAGAAGGCCAAGGCCAGCAACGCTCCGCATAGGCGCGCTTCCAAGCCTCCCAGACCTCACCACCCACAGAGACCCTTTCAAAGTCCTTGCTGATCTCAACGATGCGGTTGACGACAGTGAAGCGCTTGCGTTCGATGAGCTGCACAGCCTCTGGCCAGCCTTGCTTCTCATTCTTGTCCCGCCAGATGAGGTCGCTCTTCTCCGGGTTATTATCGATGATGTGCTGCTCCAAAGTCGTCAACGACAATACCCGGACCGGCTGCAGAAGCTTTGAGGTCAGCAGGGCGCGGCCAGCGCGAGAGAACACCGTGAAGACCTCCTTGCTCTCTGCCTGCGGAGATACGATCTTTTGGGCGGAAAGCTTCGTCCAGCGCTTCTCCTTCAGGTATTTTGCTGCGGAGCAAAGATGCTTGCGTCCGATCGACAACGCTGCGGCCTGGTAGGCGTCCGAATGCTCCAGAGCCTGCGCCCTCTCCTCCGGCGTGAGCAATGCCCATTCCCGGCGTGCATCCGGCTCGCTATCGCTGATCGCGGTTTTCCAACCAACGAAGAACCGCTTAAACGCCGTTTCGATCAATTTCGGATTTTCTTCCTCATTCCTCAAACCACCGCCCGCAGGCGCGTCTCTCTCTTTTCGTTCAACATGAGCCGTTAAAGGATAGGCGTTAATAGGTGCCGGTCCAGAGTCGGCAGGGGGTGCCGACTCTGGGTAGGCAGGGGGTGCCGATATACCGGCAGGGGGTGCGGAATGATCGCCCTCAGAATTAGGATCAAATTCCTTTTGATCGTCCTCGTCCCATGCATCAAACGCAGAGCTATCGACGGCAGAATCGTAGATCACGCGATACCAGTGTGCGCTGTCGCGGCCACTGGAGCTGAGAACCTCACGCCGTTCTAACGCGCCGATCTCGACGAGCCGCGTAATGGAAGCCTGCACCGTCGAACGCGAGCAGCTCAGCGCCTGCGCAAGTTTCACCTGGCTGCGCCTGCACCAGCCGTGGCGCGTGTTTGCGTTCCGACCAAGCATGCAGAGCACTTGCAGGTCTTTCCCTTTCAGGCGCGGATCTGCGATGATCCAGCCGGGAATGATGGATAGTCTGGGCTCATTCATCTGCCCGCCCCCCTTAATAGCGTATCGCAGGAATGCCGAGCGCGATGCGTTCCAGACGCCCTCGTGCTGCACCGACTTCCATGCGCAATGATTTGTCCCCGTCTGCGCCGCGCTCGCGCCGCAGACCTGTCAGTTCGATGTCGAGATAGTCGAGGCCCTCACGAAAATGGGCGTTGAGCAGCCGGTTCCGGATGGTCATTTCACAGGAGAGCAGAACGTCGAGCGGGCACGTCAGAAGCCACGCTGCCCGCTCCTCGCGTGTCCGCGCCGCCTCCAGCCGTTCGATACGAGGAATGAGCAGGTTCATGCTGCCACCGCCGTGACTGCAAGGTGGCCGCAGTTTGCGGCGACCAGAGCCTTTGCGACAGGTGGGCAAACGCTATTGCCGACGCACGAGACCTGCACCTCCTTCGAGAACGGCACCCATACCGGCGCATCGGCCTGCGAGCGGTCAAAATACCCTTCGATCTGATAGTCACGCGGAAAACCCTGAGCGTTGAAGAGCTCACGCGGCGAGAGCATGCGCATGCCGATATCGACGACCACAAACACTACGCCATCGATTTCAATGGTCACGAACTCACGCTCATCCCAGACGCCATGCGCGCGTAGGAAGTCTGCCACCTGCCGTGCCCGCGCTGCCTGCGCTTCCGTGAAGGGCGGAACGTCCACTTTCGCCTCAATGTGCCCGAAGCGATCGCGCGTAGTGATCGTGCGGCAGGCGTCGTCCTCACGGGCGCCTTCGCCGGTCCCGTAGTAGGATTGCAGATACGGCATGATCAGGCGGCTCTTGCCCTGCCCTTCCGGCATGATGGTCGCGGAAGGTTCCGTGACACTGTGACCGGTTGAGGTTCCAAAATCGCGCGCGATGTAGGCGGAGACGAGCTGCTGCTGACTGCCCTTCTGGGTTACGGTCGACAAAGCCTCATCCAACCCACGGCCCGGATTGACGCCGCCGACACGCCGGCTGTCATTGTTGGCCTGTGCCATGTAGCCGACCAGAACGGAATTCTGATCTTTCTTGCTGGCCGTGATGGTATGCGACTGCCCATCCACGGAACGGCAAGCGCCACCTTGCTGGGCATAGGTCAGAACAGGTGCCACCAGCATCTGATGTGCGCCGCCTGCAGTGATCGTGTGAGTTGCCTCATCAACTGCGGAAAACGGCTTCTGGGCATTTCGCATGGTCATGATGTGAGGCGCGATTAAAGCTTTTTCGCCGCGATGCGCTCCGGTGATCGTCCTCAGGCTGTCGTCGAGATCCTCAATCCGGCCGCCGTGGGTCAGGTTGACCAGGAATGGCCGCTTTGCCTTCAGTACATAGCGATCAAAACCCCGCGCAACGCGTGACTGAGACGCATCAGCGATCGGACGCACAGACCGCAAGCCAAACTTTTCCCAAATCTCGGCAGATGTATCGAAGATCGACGGGCAAGGAAGGCTCCAATCGACCTCATCCGCCATGATCGGCCAAGGCAATTTACGACCGGCAATCACGTCAGCATCATCCGGCGCGCCATGCGTTTTTTCCGGCCAGACAATCGGCTTTCCGTCGAAACGCATGATCACGAAGAGGCGCTTTCGGATGGTCGTGGCGCCGTAATCGCGTGCACGGATCTCGCGGCTCTCCATTTTCGCACCGAGCTGCCGAAGCTTCTTGCACCATTTCTGGTAGGTCTGGCCTTTGCGCTCCGGATCTGGCCGCAATCCCTTGTCGGTCTGGATCAGAGGGCCATAATCCTTGAACTCCTCGACGTTCTCCATGATGACGACATCAACCTTGCCGCCACTCTGCTGGATGCGCTCTATCCAGCCGGGAATTATCCAACACAGGTCGCGAATATTGCGCTCGACCGGCTTACCGCCCTTCGCCTTGCTGAAATGTTTGCAATCGGGGGAGAACCAGGCGAGGCCAATATGCTTGCCGCGCAGGTGATCGAGCGGATCGATCTTGTAGACGTTTTCCGAGAGGTGGATCGTCTCAGGATGATTTGCCTCATGCAGCGCCAGCGCCGCCGCGTTGTGGTTGATGGCGAAGTCAGGCGACCGGCCAAGCGCCTGTTCAATACCGGTAGACGCGCCACCGCCACCAGCGAAGCTATCGACGATGAATGGACCATGTGGACCGAGAGAAGGAACGGCAACAGATTGACGGAGGTCGAAGAGGTTTCCGGCGTAAGCATTCATGCCGCACCGCCTTCCGGCGTGCTGAAAAGCTTACAAGGCGGACTTTCATAGATGATCTCGGGCGCACCCGCCTGGTTGCCCCAGAAATCCCATTTGCCGTTCAGCCTGATATCGCCATCAGCCAAGCTTTCCTTGCGCTGAAACAGCTCCAGCTTCCGCAGCGTGGGCCAGAGACGGTCGATCTGCTCTGCAAACCACACCGGTTTGCGGCTGTGTTCGGTTTTGGGCTCAGAATAGAGACTTTCCGGCTGCGTCCCCATGAGGGGCGCCAGAGAAACTCTGCCTCGCTTTCCAATGAGCAGCAGTTCATGCCGGTCGCGTACCCAGCGACCCATACCGATGTTGACCTTGTCCCATGCGATGCAGGTCACATACTCGAAGCCCCAAGCATCCAGCACGGCCAGACCGTCAGGAAGGCGGTTTGCCGTCACCCAGAGACAAACGACCGCATCGGGTGTGAACGGTGATTTCTCGCCAGCGCACAGATCTTTGATTTCGTCGACGGACATCGACGGATATCTCAGGCCCTTGTCCTGCCCTGTCTCGTCGCTCCATGCTTCCTGCGGCCATGGCGGATCGGCGTAACCAACAGCGTAAGCGCGGCGCGGCAGGTCTCCACCGGCTTTACGGCCCGTCTCGGCAATAAGGCCAACCAGGCGAATGCGGGACTCTCGGTTGCTGGCCTGCTGCGCCGCACGGATCTTCTTGCTCTCGGCTGAAATCGCCTTGTCCGAGGCAATGAGGTCACGTGCAAACTGCTCCTGCGCCTCTGCCGTTTCCAGACGCTTGATCTGGTCAAGAGTGACACCTTTGTCGTGCCGAGTGCCGCGCAGAAGCTGCAGAGCAGACTTCGAGATCTTCTCGCCGCGCTCGACATCGCGCTGAATGGTACGCTCTTTTTGTCCGGTCGCTTCTGCGGTTGCCGCCGTGAACCGATTTGCCGTTTCGCCAATTTGGCGAGACGGGACTTCCACGCCCTTTTTCAGCGTGGCTTCACGCGCCGTCTCGGGATGCTTGACGAGATAGATCTCCTTGCGACGAGCAAGGAACAAGGCTCTATCGGTTGGCGTGAGATCCGCCCGGACAAGATTTTCGTCTATCTCGCAAAGCTGGCGGTCCAGCTCGTCACCGTCGTTATGGAAGCACAATACCTTGATGCCGAGACGCGAGCATGCCTCCAGCCTGTGACCACCAGCGCCAAGCCTCGCCTTTGCATCCGTTTCTTTGCCGTAGACATCGATCGGCTGACGCTGCCCGTCTCGACGAAATGCATCCATCAGGGCGAGGACGGTCTTTTCATCCAGGCCGCGAAGCCGGTCCCCGACGTCGATTGATTTGGGGTCGCGAGCAACAGCGACCTTCATCGCCGAATTCACCAGCTCAAGCTCATCCGGCAGCTTGCCCTGTTCGCGCGCACGCTCCAGAATCGCCACCGCTTTTTCGCCAGGACGAAACAGATTGCCGTCCTTGGCGTCACGCGTGAGATACCTGTGAGCCATTGCCAAGCAAGCTGCGCGAACCTCCTGCGGATTTTGGCACCGGTATTCACCGGTTCGAACGGCAGCCATGATGACGGCAAGTCCGGTTTCTTTCGGCATTTGCAGCGTTTGCGTTCTCATGCCGCACCGCCTTGGCGCTTGCTAAGCAGACGCAGATCCGTATCGCGGATAATCTCGGCGGCGCGCTCCGGCGAGGCACCGCGACCGAGCAGCCTGACAGCCATGCGTGGCGGAAACTCGAAACCTGCAAAATTGATGGCCGCGCGAACCGGCGCCGGTAGGTTGTCGAACGCCTCCATCAATGCGCCCTCATCAATCGATCAAGGTACGCCTGGCCAAAGCCAGTCAAACGAAGGTCGCATCCGGATTCGCCGATATGGACGTAGCCCGCTTTACGCAGTTCGAGCGCAAGCCCCCTTGCAACGAACGTCGCGGAAACAGTCAGTCGACCACCTGCGAAGCGAACTTCGCGAAGGAGTGCACGAGCAGCATCGGAAATGGAGGGTAGATCAAGAACGCTTTCGTTAGGCTTCAATGTCCTGCCTCCTCAAGAATGCGGCAAACCTCGCTCTCGGCAAGGTTCAATTCGGTTGCGATTTCGTGGGTGGATTTGCCGCTCCCCCAAAGCTCAAGAACCCGCGCGGTGCGGGCGTCTTTCACGAGCTTGGAGCGGCTGGTTTCGGCCATGGACAAGGTCATTGCCCACCACCGATCAATCCGGCGCGCAGATCCTGCATCTGGGCAATTGCATCGTCGAGGATTGGAAGAAGCGTACGGCGCTCGTGATTATCGATCTTTCCGTCAAGGAAAGATGAGATCAGCATCGAGAGCAGCTTGCCTTTGGTGTCCGCCAAACGGCTGACATCCGCCATGTCAGGGGCATCAGCCACAGCGCCCGATGCGATCAGCTCGTAACCGCTAAGCTTCGCCATGAATTCGGTGATGAGCGGGTAACCAGCCATGCGCTCGATATCGACAACGACATCAATCGGCATGAAGTCCTTTTCGCGAGGCGACGTGCAGCGGGAAAGGTGCGCCTCGCCGAGACGGCTTTCCTTCGCAACGTTCGATGCACCGACCTGCCGGAGCATACGGCCAACGGTGGCTTTCAAGTCGCGCCGCTCTTCCTGAGAGGTGGGGCGCATAGTTTCGGTGTCATCTGGGCGCACGAAATCGTCCTCGAAAATCAAGGGAATCTTTTCGGAAATTCTTCCGGTGAATTTGCTGCGAGCTGCGATTAGCTTCGTAGAGTCCAACCAAGCAAAGGCGGCCCACATGAAAGAGAACCACCAAGAGAGAGTCCGCCGGAGCTGGGAGGAGGAGCGTCACGGCGGGTGCGCAGCAACAAGGGGACGACCCAGCGCGCAGCACTTGAAATGGTTCGGATTGCCGTCATTCCGCAGCCCTCCGAGAAACCCTGAAAAAATCTTCTGCAGAAAGCTGAATGCCTTCCGATTTAGCGTGATCTAAAAGCAGGAAGGCATCGGCCTGAGGAATTATCCCTCCGGTGCCACCACGATCTTTCGGATACATCCACCTGTACACGCGCGAAATGTGCTTGCCTGTTACAACAGACACTCTCTCGATGCCGATTTTGGCAATCACAGACTTCGCCGGTTCTAGGTGGTTTTCGCTCATGTCGCGATCTTTGCGATTATCGCGATTTAATGTCAACCCGTATGTTGCGTTTTTCGCGATGGATTTTTTTGCGAATTACGCGAAAGTCGAGCCATGCAAGACCCACAGCACGAAATTAAGATCTGGCTTCAACAAAAGCTCAAGGCGAAGCGAGGCGCCGCGAATGCGCTTGCGGCTGCAATTGGCGTTACGCCGACGGTTGTGAGCAGGATGCAGCCCGGAGCGAAAGAACAGCGAAAAATCGACGTACAAGAGCTTGAGGCGATCGCACGCCATTTCAACGAGCTTCCTCCAGGCTACGAGGAAATGACGCGCTGGCTTTCGCCAAGCGACCCAGATACCGTTACGGGACTAAAACGACCCCAACCGAATGCGAGTTTCCCGCCTCGTTGGCAGAGCTTCCCAGGCGACGTCTCCATCCCGCTCAGAGGGCAGATATCCGCCGGAGCCAACGGCCGATTTATCATGAACGGGCAGGACATCGCGCGTGTGTTTTGCCCGCCAGGACTGGAAGGCGTTGAAGGCGCATATGCTGTGCAGATCCAAGGAAGCTCCGGAGAGCCTCGCTATTATCACGGTGAAACTGCATGGGCTAACCCTCATGCCCGCTACCGAAAAGGCGACGATGTCATTGTTCAGATTTTAGGCGACAACGAAGACGATGAGGTATCCAGCTACATCAAGCGATATGAAAGCCAAAACTCGGACATCCTGCGGCTCTACCAGTACAACCCCGGCCCCGGTGAGGAACATGAACTGGAGTTCCCCTCAAGTAAGGTTTTCAGCATCCACAAAGTAGTTTTTCACGCCATGCTTTGATTAAGTTGATCAACCCGCCATGTCGGGCGGATGGTCAAATTTCTAAATGCCGGAAGGGTTTTTGGGCACTCACTGCACCTGATCTTCCGGCACAGTTGCATGTAGTTAAAGACGCCGAGATCACCTACTCTGCGCAAGTTATCCAAACCTAGAATTCTCGAATGACCGCAATCGTCACAGGCCACATACAGGCTTGAAAGCTCGACAATGAGCCTCATTGCATGCGGGTGATCAATTGGCGGCCTCTTCATTTTTGCCTCAATGTTCTGGTTACGTTCACGCTAAAAAAGCATCAACTCAACAGAGAGTCGAGTCTGATTTTTATTGATTCGGTCGCCCAATGGCGCAAAACGTCTTGCGGTTAAAAATATCGACGTAGCGATTATCGCGATTTTAACTCTTGACTTATTTTGCGATTATCGCGAAATTCCGTCCATTCGAACTTACACGGTTCGGAAAAAGACCGGACGGCGACCCTTACCCCCTGCCTCGCGCCGTCCGGTCCACCCCTTAACGGATGGAGACCGCAATGCTGCATATCAATACCAAAACCGACTCTGAGCTGAAGGACGCCATGTCCGACGCAGTCCTTCGCGTTGGCGACGGCTGCACGGTAACCGACCTGCGCCAATGGTTCACTGATGCCGAAATTAGGCGTTGCGGCACAGAGGCTGTTGTCCGCGCCTACGATAAGCGCGTGCTGGAAAAGCGCGCAGCCGCCTGAAACATCCGTTCCGGTTTCCGTCTCTGCGGAGACGGTTTCCCGAACGGATGGAGGCCAACTTGACCCAGATATCCCCCGCTTACCCGCTAACCTGTAAAAACCTCGGCACCTTTCACAAGGCGCGCCCGATGCCACTTTGCCGCACGATTGTCATCAGCGTGACTGCTGTTGCCTTTATCGCGCTGTTGATGGCCGCGTCGATCTGCGGTTCCCGCGTCGTCGAGTACGAGCGCCACCTGGCAAGGGATGCGCGCACATGATCCGCATTCTCTTTGTTCGCTTCCGCATGGAAGCAGCCAGCGAGGCAATGCGCTCCGACATTGAGGCGCTTTGCGCAATCGAGATCGTAGTTATCACCCTTGCGCACTTCCGCTCCACGGCACCCGCTGTGCAAGTCGTCGACCTGCGCAATCAGGGGGGTATCTGGCAATGAGCGCCGAGATCCACATCCTGCCGCACCGCCGCCCGCCCGTGCGCCTCGTGTTTTCCAACGCGACAGCGACCAAGTCGGAAGGCGATGCCTACGTCGAGCGCCAGCTCGCACAGGCGAACACGCAGCTTATCGGCGCACAGGCCGATATCGCCCACGCTTTCGAGGTCGTGACCAAAGGCCGAAACCTGCCGGACCATGACGCAACCATGGTTGGCGATACGCTGGAATCCATCCTGCGCGCCGCCTTGCCCATCATCAACATTTCTGGAGCCAGCAACCGCGACCGCGATCTTATGCGCGCCCTGCGTCAGTGGCTCCAGGTCAACGGGAGCATGAACAATGACTAAGGCCGCAATCGCACACGAGGCGCGCACCATTCAGACCTACGTCGGCGTGTTCTTCGCCGCCGCGCTGTTGGCTAGCCTCCTGATCTGGGGTGCGTGACATGAAGCAGAACAACGCACCGGGCCGCGCCAAGCTGCCAAACAACGTCGGGCTTCTGCAGTGTGCCAACACCGGCATGGGACGCATCCAGATCGCCGAGCACTACGGTGTGGAAGTCAAGCAAGTAACGGCACGCTTCACGCGCCTTCATACAAAAGTGCCGATGATGGGCAAGACATACCACGAAGCCCATTTCAATTTTGGAACCGTCGTTATCAGGCGCTTTGGCAGCAGCATCACGTTGCCCTGCCCGAGCATGTACGCCGCCGTATTGGAGAGCCGCAGATGTTCGTAGATCAGGAAGTTACTGTCGATTTCGCTAAATACGACAATGATGCTCGTGTTTTGGCGTGGTTGAAACGGCATCGCCTTCAAGCTGAAAACCTGTCGGATCTGACGTTCAGCGCGAAAGTTCAGGTCGAAATCGGAGACCTCGACGATGACGATATTGTCGAGGCCTACGATAAGCTGAATAAGCTCGACGACAGCGATCTGTATCACGTGGGGCAGGCATACCGCCGCATGGCAGAAGGTGACGTTAACGAGGCGATGGAAATCCTCGCTCGTCACTTTGATCTTGCCCCCCCGTCCCATGAGCGCGCAATCGGCGATTTGCTCACAGGCAAGCGGAACGGCTGACATGAGCAACCAGCCATTCCATTTCCGCGCACACCGGTCTGTGCTTCTGACAGCTCTCGCCGCAGTCACCGAGGCTGTGCCGACCAAGGACAACATTCCAATCCTTGAAAACGTGCTGCTGCTGCCGGAGGGCGAACGCCTGCTGCTGCGTGGCACCAATCTTGATATCGAGGTCGAGACACGCTGCGACCTCCTGGAGACCGGCGACGACGAAGGTCTGACGATTGCTGCAGACGAGTTCTATCGCATCGTCAAGAACATGCCCGAGTCAGCCGAAATCACGCTGGCCCCTGGCAAGTTTCCCGGTCAGGTTTCTGTCAGCGGCGGAAGATCCCGCTTCAATCTTCACACCCTGCCGGCGTCGGATTTCCCGTGCATCGGTACAGAGAGACCGGCATTGGCGTTCGTCACGCAGTCGAACCAGCTCGCGGACGCTCTCGGGAAGGTGTCTCACGCCATCAACACGACGATGAAAGATCGTACGCACCTGATGGGCGCATTCATCGAAGGGCTTGAAAATGGCAAGCTGGCAGTCGTCGCCACGAATGGCCTCAAGCTAGCCGTGTCACGTCACACGCCGCAGAGCCTCAACAAGTTTCAGGCTCAGATCGTGCCGACGAAAACCGTCCAGGTGTTTCGCAAGCTTCTGGGTCAGACGAAAGCGCCCTGCTCAGCTTACATTAATGATCGAAAGATCGTCATCGAGTGCGAAGACATCACGATCGTTTCGAAGCTCGTCGACGGTCAGTTCCCGGAATATTCCCGCATCATTCCGAAACGCAACGTCGTGTTCCTGCGCGCGAACCGGGACGCGATAAGTAAGGCGATCACACGCGCCTGCGTCATTGCTGGAGACACGACCAGCGAGGCGATCAAGTTCAACGTTGCCGATGGCTCCATGCAAATCGAGTTGTCGACCAGAGACGGCCAGAACGCAGCAGAAACCGTCGATGTTGAGTTTGACGGCCCGGGACACCTGCGCGGTTTCAACGGCGTGTACGTCAACGAGACTCTCTCCAGCATTTCCACCACGTCGTTTCGACTTCACGGCACAGACCCCGGAGCACCGGGACATTTCACGCCGGATTGCGATTCAGACGACGACTACGCCGACGACGACTTTATCGTCATGCCAATAAGGGTTCAGTGATGACGCAACCATCAAGCAACATTCATCAGATCAACGGCCCGACCATACTTCTCGGCTCCGGAACGTACTTCAACTTCCACAATCCCGAAGCGGCTGAGCTAACGATTGAAGATGTCGCCTACAGCCTCTCGTTTCAGTCGCGGTTTACCGGCCACTGCGTCAGTCGCCGTACTGGAGAGCGCGTCTATTACCCGATCTCGCAGCATTGCGTCGTAATGGCCGGTCACGCCGAGCCAGGGCACAAGATGGCAGCGCTGATGCATGAAGTCGGCGAAGTTACCTGCGGCGATATGAACGCACCCCTGAAATCGGAATGCCCGGACTACAAGCGCATCGAGAAGCGCTGCGAAGCGGCAGGACTGGCTCGGTTCGGGGTAGAGGTGCGCGATCCTACGTACATCAAGTTTCTCGACATGCGGATGCTTGCAACAGAGCAACGCGACCTTATGCCAACCAAGGGCGAAACGTGGGGAATGATCAAGGGCGTCGAGCCGTTCGATGCGGAAATTTTCCCATGGGAAAACCCGCACAAGGCCGCCGAGATCTTCCTCGAAACATATCACCACCTGCGGAGGAGCGGACTATGAAGAAGCCCAACGCACATCTTACCAACAAGCGGCGGCGCGATGCTGCGTACGCGCAGGGCTTTGAAGAAGGGAAAATTGCAAGTCAACGCGAGCTTGGATTTCGGTGGCTTCCTACAGTCCATGCTGATCGGTCCATAACGGACGTTCAGGATTTCTCAGAAGTCGGCATTACGCTTCGCATGTCCGATCGCTATTGGGTGCGAGATGAGGACGGCCGAATTTATGAAGCCGTCTGGACTGACGATAAGAATGGCTATTGGTGGGATCTCGAAGGAGAAAGCCCGTCCAACCCGATTGAATTTATGCCCCATCCACACGATACGCGCTTCTCGGGATATGCCACGGCGCAATCCTTGTCGGTCGAAGAATGTGTCGAGGTCGCCGCCAAGGCGATCTGGGAATTTCGCAACCGGCGAGGTGGTGGAAGCCTGATATGGGAAAGTGTCATCGCGGCGCGGAAAGAGTTTCCGAACACCTACGAAACTGCGCTTGATGCGCGCGATGAAGCAAGGGCGGCGCTTAACGCGGTCCTGCAATCTCATGCGGAGGGCGTCAACGATGGACGCTGATCAACTCCACATCCTGCAGCACTCCCTTGGCCTCGATGAATACGGGCGCGGCTCGATGTATCGCAACCACTTCGTGACCGGCGAAGGAAGCAAAGACCATGCCGCCTGCATGTCACTTGTTGCGGCTGGCTACATGGCTGTCCGTAAGAACCATCCGCTCGCGGGAGGAGACGACTGCTTTACCGTGACCGAGGAAGGCAAGCGCGCAGTCATTGCCAACAGCCCTTCTCCGCCCAAGCTCACCCGTGGCCAGCAGAATTATCAAGATTACCTGGACTACGACGGATCGTTGCCCTTCATCGAATTCCTTAAAATGAAAGCCTACTGCCGAGCGCTGGAGGCGGGACGAGCATGACGCCAACTCGACCAGCTATGCGTTGGCATGGAGGGAAATGGCTCCTCGCGCCATGGATCATAAGCCACTTTCCTGAGCACCGCACATATGTCGAGCCGTTCGGAGGGGCTGCATCAGTCCTTTTACGGAAGCCGAGATCCCATGCCGAAGTCTATAACGACCTCGACAATGAAGCTGTGAATCTCTTTCAGGTTCTCAGATCTTCGCGGGCCGATGAGCTCGTCGAGGCAATTCGCATGACACCCTTCGCCAGGGCGGAATTCGCTTTGGCATATGAGTCCTGCGAAGATCCGGTAGAGCGCGCGCGCAGACTTGTTACACGGTCCTTTCTTGGCTTTGGCGGTGATGCCGTCAAAAACCGTACGACAGGTTTTAGGAACGACAGCAACCGTAGTGGAGGCCCTCCAGCTAAAGATTGGGCCAACTATAGTGATTGCCTTCCTGCACTCATCGAGCGACTGCGTGGAATTGTAATAGAGAGCCGACCCGCTGATTACGTCCTTGGCAAATTCGACGGCGCAGAAACGCTTTTCTATGTCGATCCGCCCTACGTGCACAGCAGTCGAGATCTCGGCGGAAACGGCAAGCTTCCAAGGCATACCTATGAATTTGAGATGTCGGACGATGATCACATCCGTCTCCTTGAGCAACTACGAGCGCTTAGCGGCATGGTTGTCCTGTCCGGCTATGCATCGAAGCTCTATGACGATGCGCTATCCGACTGGAAGCGCGTGACCCGTTCTGCCCTGGCGGATGGCGCGCGCGAACGCACGGAAGTGATTTGGGTTAACCCGGCCGGCAGAGATCGTCTCGATGCGATGCAGGTTCCGCTATTCCTTACGGGGGTAGCATGAGCCGCCGCCAGAACATCCGCGAAAAGATCATGAGTCGCGTCAAGATTGACCCGGAAACAGGATGTTGGACTTGGACCGGCCCCACGTCCGGCACCACTGGACGAGGCCACGGATACCCCCGCATGTCTCTCGGTGGGCAGACCGTCGCAGTTCACATTGCGATGTGGACGAACGAGCACGGCTATATTCCCGGTAAGAAGGAACTCGACCACAAGTGCCGGAACCGCCTCTGCGTCAATCCGGACTCAGACCACCTCGAAATGGTAACGCGCAAGCGCAACGCGCTGCGCCGTGAAGAGGCTCGACGCATGCGTTGCGAGGAGGTCCGATCAGGTAGCTCGCAACAGGGAGGCGAGCAATGATCAGGTTAGCAAGATTTCTAATCAGCCCAATCATCAGCCCTGCTGATATGGTTCTTTATCTGGTCATTCTAAGGTTTGGCGCCGAAGGCGATTGGCTCAGCGCCTTAGTATACTTCATCGCCATTATCGTAGTCACCGTCGCACTGAAGCGGATCGCCGCATGGAAAGGCGGTGGCGAATGAACATTGATGAAGCCAAAAGAACCTACCGGGAACTGCGCGATCTGATCCCGCTTGTGTCCGATCAATGGGAGCGAACATATAACGCTCAAACCAGCCAGGCGGAAATCTGCCAACGCGACCACATGACAGGCGAGATCTCGCCAATCGTCATCATTCGCCCCGAATGCCCGTATCACGACGGCCAGCTGGTCGAGAAGTCGCTTATCTACATCCGGGCGATGGTGATGTTGATCGAGGCAGCAACAGCTAAGATCCGCAGACTTGAGGCGCAGCAACAGCCGCCGGCGCAGCGGGAGAAGAAAAAGGACCACGCCGCAGAGTGCGCCATGCTGTGCGGTAAGCAGGACTTCCGCCGCTATCTCATCCAGAACCACGCCCTAGCCGAAGCATCAGACGACGAACGCGTAAAAACCCGCGTGCGCAACATCCTCAACATCAAATCCCGCGCCGAGCTGAACACAGATCTGGCAGCCACAGCGAGGTGGAAAAAGCTTCGCGGGGACTTCACGAGGTGGAAGGAAGGTCGATGAACGGCTTTACCCACCAAGGTGTCACCATAGAGAGACTTGAGGAAATGCTGTTATTCGCAGCAAAGGTCGTAGACGTCAAAGGCCCAATTGCGCAGCCTTTGCTCGATAGAGTGGAACGCGAGTATCTTGCTGCCATCGAAGCAAAAAAACGGGGCACGCAGAGCGCTCGAATACGCGATCTCATAGGAGCCAATCGGGCTACATTTTAGATACAAATACGACTACAACCCGGCCTCATGTGAGGCCAGATTTTTATCAAGCACCTGTAATCATTGCATGTATATCGAGTTAGATAGTTCGATCACACGCCGGCCCGGGGAGCCATTCTTCTCTTCAAGAGAACTTTTCACCCAATACCGCTGATTTCCATGACGACATAGCCGTTTGACCGGCTATTGGTCCCAGAGACCTATTTGGTCTTCTTTTTCGCACTCGGGCGTTTGGTCGCCACTGTCGTGTTTGTGACCGCAAGCGGATCGCTTGCCGGGAAGCTTTCTTCCAGACCTTCGGTCAATTCGTCCTTATCATCGGCCCGTGAAGCCTTTTGTTCGTTCTGAAGGGATTTTACGGCTGGCGACTTCGGTTTGCGCTCAGCGGGCTTCTTGACCGGTTTTTTGGCGGTTTCTGTTGCGACTTCGCGCTCCGCT
Source organism: Agrobacterium tumefaciens (assembly GCA_025559845.1). Classification (NCBI taxonomy): domain Bacteria; kingdom Pseudomonadati; phylum Pseudomonadota; class Alphaproteobacteria; order Hyphomicrobiales; family Rhizobiaceae; genus Agrobacterium; species Agrobacterium tumefaciens. The sequence continues at coordinate 912,244 of CP048469.1, read as the reverse complement.
TCCGCCCAGTGCCGCTCATGAGAACCTTCCGGTCTGCCTTCCTTTTCCCAAAGGGCGTGCGCCTTGGCACGGATAGAGCCTTCACGATCTGCAGTCATAACGAACCTCCCTTTGATCTCATCCATATGACAACAAAAACAGAGAAAGATGACATTTGTTCCTCGTTCCTGACTATGAAGAGGTTTCATTTGACGGTCGTCAACAGCAGGCTGGATGCGCGGCGCAGTTTCCTTCAAAAAAGGCATAAAAAAAGCGGGCCTCAGCCCGCTCTTTTGGAATTGCCAGTGGCACGGTGTCGGGTCGGCCCGAAAACGGTTAGCGACGCACCGACACGATGGACTTGCGGCTGAAGTTTGAAACCTGCACGCGGCCCGACTGGTTTCCGCCAAGGATCTTTGCCGTCTTGCCGCTCATGCTTTTCAGGATGCCGGCGTGATAACCGCGGCCGTTGCGGACAACAACGACATCACCGGGTTTCGCCTGGCCCACCGGCACAGCGTAACCGAAAGACGTCCAGGATTTGGCAAAACCATAGGATTTCGGAGATTGCCGCCCTGCCTTGCTGGCAACGGCGTGGAGGAAAAGACCGCACCAGGGGGTGACGCGGGGATTGGCACCCAGAATGTTCTTGAGGCTCTTGTTATTCTTGGTCTCGTGCAGACCCGAATATCTTTCTGCCTGGTTCAACATTCCGGCAGAGGCTGACGCCGCCGCTGTTAAAGACACTACAGCGGCTAGAAATAACGCGGATACTTTCAAACTTGTCGCCCTTTTGTTAGAGGGCGCCCATGTATTGGGACAATTCAACGACAATTTGACGAGATATTGGCGAAAATTTGGACGGTCTATACAGCACGAATCTGTCGTTGCTTCAAAACAGGCTGCCCTGGGCCTCGTCGTCGGAAGCCCGCCCGGCATTTTCCAGTGCCAGCATCCGCAATTTCGTCGTTGAGCCGCCCGGTGCGGAAAAACCGCCAAGCCTGCCGCCGGCGGCCAGAACGCGGTGGCAGGGTATGATCAGCGGCACCGGATTTTTCGCCATCGCCTGCCCCACATCGCGCGCCTTTTCCGGCCCGCTTCCCAGCGTCTTTGCAACCGCGCCATAGGTGGTCGTGTTGCCCCAGCCAATAAGGCGTACAGCCTGATAGACATCGAGATGAAAGGGTTCCGCTCCGGCCAGATCAACCGGCGTCCTGGAGAAATCCGTCGCCTCACCGGCGAAGTAACGAACGATGCTCTCGATGATCCGCCGCAGTTCATCATCCGGTGCTGCAGCCGACAGGGACGGGACCCGCCGCATCAGCAGCTTTTCCGTTTCGGCAGCATTGGCGCCCGGCAATTGCAGACGTTTTATGCCTTTCGCGCCCCAGGCAAGACCGCAATGGCCAAGCGCGGTCGGAAAAACGATATAGCCCTGATTTTGCATCGTAACGTGCCGATCACCTGTTGTGTGTGGCAAAGTTCGCCCCTCATGGCCACATTTTCAACCCGTTTTGCGAAGGCCCCAACAAAAAAGCCACCCGCACCGTTACGGATGGCTTCGTTCGAGATGATTTTCCGGTTGAAAATCAGGAGGCGATCTGACGATCCTCGTCCATCAGGCATTCGGCCTGCCGGCTTGCCGCGATGAACGCCGCTCTGGCGATTTCGCCATCAACGCTCCCCATCAGAGAGGCGCGGCAAAGTCGTAGCGCCTGCTCATAAGCCTGTCCGGTGCGCTCCGGCCATTCGTGCTGCAAGAAGTCAAACGCTTCGTAGGCGCCGTTGAAAATTCTGGGCGAGCCGTTCTGCAGGGAAATGGTAACGGGGGTTTTCCATTTGATGTCGTTCAGAAGCATCGATTGTACATCCATAGTTTATTGCCCCGTTGAAACATTGGCGCCTTCACTTGGTTCCCGCCCCCGACGGTTTCAAGTCTAAAAAAATCCTCATCAGAAAACCGCGTCCGTCCATCTTCCCATTCTAGCCGATTTGAGGAACAAAGCCGTTCAATTGTCATTCAAGCAGAGGTGAACCGGAAAAGCCCATGTCAACAAAGCCCTCTGCCGTTATCGTCTGGTTCCGCAAGGACCTGCGCCTGTCCGACAATTACGCTCTGCGCGCTGCACTCGATCACGGTGGGGCGGTGATTCCCGTTTATATCAGGGATGACAAGGCTGGATCGGCCGGTCCTCTGGGCGGCGCGCAGGAATGGTGGCTGCATCATTCGCTGGAAGCCCTGGCGGCCTCGCTCGACACATGTGGCAGCCGCCTTCTGCTTCGCAGCGGCAAGCCTTCAGACATTCTCCATTCGCTGATCTCGGAAACGGGCGCCGAAACGGTCTTGTGGAACAGGCGCTACGATCCCGATGGCATGGAGACGGACAGCAAACTGAAAGAGGCGCTTCGAGGTGACGGCCTGACGGTGAAAAGCTTCGCGGGCCACCTCATGCACGAGCCATCGCGGGTCAAGACCAAAGGCGGCGGCCCTTACCGTGTCTACACGCCCTTCTGGCGGGCGATCGAAGGCGCCGAGGAGCCGCATGTGCCGGCAGAGGCACCGGATAAGCTGACAGCACCCGGCACCTGGCCGAAGACGGAAAAACTGGCCGACTGGAAACTTTTGCCAACCAGACCGGACTGGGCAAAGGATTTTGCCGATCTTTGGACGCCGGGCGAAGCAAGCGCGCAGGAAAAGCTTGAGGATTTCATCGACGGCGCGCTGAAAGGTTACGAGGAAGGCCGGGATTTTCCCGCCAAGGATGCCACCTCCATGCTCTCGCCGCATCTGGCGCTTGGCGAGATATCGCCTGCGGCTGCATGGCATGCGACCAAGGGGCTGTCGCACAAGATCGGGTCTCAGGATATCAGCCGTTTCCGCAAGGAACTGGTCTGGCGCGAATTCTGCTATCACCTGCTGTTTCATTTTCCTGAACTGGACGAGAAAAACTGGAACGACAGTTTCGATCCTTTCCCATGGAAAAACGACAATGCGGGCTTCAATGCGTGGAAGCGCGGCATGACGGGATATCCGATTGTCGATGCTGGAATGCGGCAATTGTGGAAGCATGGCATCATGCACAACCGTGTCCGCATGATCACCGCGTCCTTCCTCATCAAACATCTGCTGATAGACTGGCGCAAAGGCGAGAAGTGGTTCCGCGATACGCTTGTGGATGCCGACCCGGCATCGAATGCCGCCAACTGGCAATGGGTGGCCGGATCGGGCGCAGACGCCTCACCGTTCTTCCGGATCTTCAACCCCGTGCTTCAGGGCGAAAAATTCGATGCGAATGGCGACTATGTGCGCATGTTCGTTCCCGAACTGGACAAACTGGAGCGGAAATACATCCATAAGCCATTCGCAGCACCGAAGGACGTGCTGGAAAAAGCCGGAATCGAGCTTGGGACAACCTATCCGAAACCGGTCGTCGATCATCAATTTGCGCGACAGCGGGCACTCGATGCCTACTCCGGCCTCAAGAAACACGCATAAAAACGGGGAACGGCAAATTTTTGCGTGGCAGACGCAAAGCCGGGAAGATAATTTCTTGTCACGATGCAGTTGTAACGGGACATAACCCCTCTTAGTTTCTGCTCAGACAAGAAGGCTCGCCATGACCATTCACTCCTCTGCGCTTACCGCCATCGGCAACACGCCACTCATCCGCCTCAAGGCTGCGTCCGAAGCGACGGGCTGCGAAATTCTCGGCAAGGCAGAGTTTCTCAATCCGGGCCAATCGGTGAAGGATCGCGCCGCGCTCTACATCATTCGTGACGCGGAACGCCGTGGCCAGTTGCGGCCGGGCGGCACGATTGTCGAGGGCACGGCAGGCAACACCGGCATCGGTCTTGCACTCGTCGCCAACGCGCTTGGCTACAAGACCGTCATCGTCATTCCGGAAACCCAGAGCCAGGAAAAGAAGGACGCGCTGAAGCTTCTTGGCGCCAAACTGGTCGAGGTTCCGGCTGTCCCCTATTCCAACCCGAACAACTACGTGAAGGTTTCCGGGCGCCTTGCCAAACAGCTTGCTGCGACCGATCCGAACGGTGCGATCTGGGCCAACCAGTTCGATAACATTGCCAACCGGCAGGCCCATATCGAAACGACCGCGCCCGAAATCTGGGACCAGACGGACGGCAAGGTGGATGGCTTCATCTGCGCTGTCGGTTCGGGCGGCACGCTGGCTGGCGTTGCTGACGGTCTTCGCGACTTCAATCCCGACATCAAGATCGGTCTTGCCGATCCCGATGGTGCGGCTCTCTTTGAATATTACACCAATGGCGCGCTGAAATCGGAAGGCTCATCCATTACCGAGGGCATCGGCCAGGGACGCATCACCGCCAATCTCGAAGGTTTCCGCCCCGACTTTTCCTACCGTATTCCGGACGCAGAAGCGCTGCCGGTGCTGTTCGACCTCGTTACAAAAGAAGGCCTGTGCCTGGGTGGTTCGAGCGGCATCAACATTGCCGGCGCGATCCGCCTTGCCCGCGAACTCGGTCCGGGGCATACAATCGTGACCATTCTTTGCGACTACGGCAACCGTTACCAGTCAAAGCTCTTCAACCCCGACTTCCTGCGCTCGAAGGGCCTTCCCCTTCCCGCCTGGCTGACGGAAAAGAGCGAGATTTCGGTTCCGTACGAAACTGTTTGAGGACCTGCCGAAATGCCTGTGAATGCCCTGTTTCGTGACGATTTCTATCTTTCAACTGCAGAAGCGATCGTTACGGCGGTGCATGAAGACGGCGGCATCGAACTCGACCAGACCTGCTTTTACGCCACGTCGGGCGGCCAGCCCGGCGATTCGGGCGTGCTTGAACGTGCCGATGGCTCGAAAATCGACCTTGGCGTGACCAGGCACGGCGCCGACAAGAGCGTCATCATTCACGTTCCGCTCGAAGGTCAGGCGTCGCCCGCTGTCGGCGAAAAGGTGACGCTGCACGTGGACTGGCCGCGTCGCTACAAGCTGATGCGCATGCACACGGCCTGCCATCTGCTGTCCGTTGTCTGCCAATGGCCGATCACCGGCGCAGCGGTGGGTGAGGACGAATCCCGCGTCGACTTCGACATGTCGGAAACGATTGACAAGGACGACGTAACGGCCAAGCTGATGGAGCTGGTGAAGGCCAACCACCCGGTTTTCCTGCAATGGATTACGGATGAAGAGCTTCTGGCCAATCCCGGCATCGTCAAATCCAAAAACGTGCGCCCACCGGTCGGCCTTGGACGCGTGAGCCTTGTCTGCATTGGCGAGGCATCCAGCATCGACAGCCAGCCGTGCGGCGGCACCCACGTTTCGGAAACAAAGGAAGTTGGCGACATCCACATCGCCAAGATCGAAAAAAAGGGCAAGGAGAACAGGCGTTTCCGTATTCGTTTCGGCACACCTGAAGCTACGGCCTGAGATCGGGAGAAATATCGTGAGCACGGATAAAAGCCGCTTCGTCGTCTCGGCGGACTGGGTAGAGGCGCAGCTTGGCACGCCAGGTTTTCGCATTGTAGATGCTTCCTGGTATCTGCCGGCGCACAAGCGCAATGGCGCGGAAGAATTTGTCGCCGGGCACCTTCCGGGTGCCGTGTTCTTCGATCAGGACAAGATCGCCGATCACACCACCGGCCTGCCGCATTCCCTGCCCTCGCCGGAATTCTTTGCCGAAGAGGCGGGCAAGCTTGGTCTGAGCGACAGCGACACGATCGTCGTTTATGACGGTCCGGGGTTCTTTTCCGCGCCACGCGTATGGTGGATGCTGCGCGTCATGGGCGTGCAGAAGGCCTATGTGCTGGACGGCGGCCTGGATGGCTGGAAACGCGAGGAGCGCCCGCTCGAAACCGGCACGCCCGAGATTGCGCCCGCAACCTTTACACCTGACTTTGATGAAAGCCGCGTCACCTCCCTGTCGGCCATGCGCAGCATTGTCGACAGTGGTGAAAAGCAGATCGCCGATGCGCGTGGCGCCGGCCGCTTTACCGGCGATGAAGCGGAACCGCGTGCCGGCATGCGCTCCGGTCACATGCCCGGCGCCCGCAGCCTGCCTGCCACGGCCTTTTCCGAAAATGGGCACTTCAAGGATCTCGCAACGCTTCGCAAGATGATCGGCGATGCCGGTATCGATCTGTCGAAGCCCGTCGTGACAAGCTGCGGCTCCGGTGTAACTGCCGCCGTCATCATGCTTGCGCTGGAATCGCTCGGCCATTCCGAGAACTCGCTTTATGACGGCTCATGGTCGGAATGGGGCGGACTTCAGGATACGCCCATTGTTACCGGTGCGGCCGACGCCGTGCCGACCGTGTCGCATGGACCGCTGAAAGCGCATGTGACGCAACTGGAAATGACGTCGCCGCCGAAGGTCAGCCTGCCGATCCCGGTCAACATCCAGACAGCGCTGATGCGGGTCAACAATATTCCCCTGCACTTCTACCGCTACCTTTACTGGCGCGTCGGCAAGCGCTGGCACTGGCAAAAACGCATGCGCATGAATGATGCGGCGCTTTCCGCCGTGCTGCGCGATCCGGCCAACAGCGTGACAGTGCTTTACATGAATGGCGCCCCGGCCGGTTTCTTCGAACTTCACAAGGTCGATGAGGACGTGACCGAACTGTCCTATTTCGGCCTTCTGGAAGAGGCAATCGGTGCTGGTGTCGGCAAATGGTTTCTGCTGCAGGCGCTCTACGCCGCGTGGCAGGACAATCCGAAGCGCGTGACGGTTACGACCAACACGCTCGACCACCCACGCGCCCTGCAGCTTTACCAGATGATGGGCTTTTCGCCGGTTGGGACTTACGAGGCCTGGGTCGAGCCGCTGACCGAAACGGAACTGCTTGAAATTTCAAGAAAGAGCTGAGTGGCAGGCTCGTCCACAGGCGAGCCCCTATCCGGTTCTTCCAATCAAAAGGTGCGTGGCGTTTTCGCCGCGTACCGTTTCACGGCACTGATAACCGAGGGCAGGCAGATCAAGCCCGGACAGCAGGTTTTCGCCCTTGCCCAATAGCACCGGCGACTGGGCAAGATGCAGATCATCGATCAGTTGCTGCTCCAGATATTGGCGGATCACGGAAACGCCGCCGCCCAATCTCACGTCCTTGCCGCCTGCCGCCGCTTTTGCTGCTTCAAGTGCTTCCTCGATGCCATGCGTGATAAAGTGAAACGTCGTACCACCCTTCATGTCGAAGGAGGCGCGTGGATGGTTTGTCAGCACGAAGACCGGCACGTGGTACGGCGGCTCTTCGCCCCACCAGCCCTTCCAGCTCTCATCCGGCCACGCGCCACGGACGGGGCCGAACATGTTGCGCCCCAATATCCAGGCGCCGATATTTTCGAAACCGCTGGCTGCGAAGCCTTCGTCTACGCCAGTCGATCCTCCGTCCTGGCCGAACATCGTCCTGAAGGTCTTCGTGCCGAAAGCCCAGTTGTGGAGTGTTTCGCCTTTAACGCCCAGCGGGTTTTGAAGGCTTTGATCCGGGCCTGCGCCAAAACCATCCAGTGAGATTGAAAAACTGCGAACGACCAGCCGTGACATCTCATCCTCCTCATATGTCGGAGGAAAAGGTAACAGAGTTTGTTCGGGTTACAATTCCAGGCCGAGATTCACTGCGGTCGGAATTTCCTTCACCGACTCGCTTTCCTTCTCGCTTCCGCCTTCCGACAGATGCGCCGAGATCAGCTCCGCCTGGAACTTGCCGAGTTCGTAGCAATAGGTGATTTCGCGGTTTTCCGCCGACCAGTAGACATCGGGTCGACCGCAGGATTTTGCCGTCAACTTGACGTCGCCCTTCAAGGCGTAGGCGCCGAAGCTGCGGCTGATGAGATCGAGAACCTTCGATTCCCGGATCATGATCGCGTAGGATTCAAGCGCCGGATCACGGGCTGGTTGATAGCTGATCGTGAACTTGCTGGTTGGCTTGCCCACCTGATGCGGACGCAGGAAATCTTCCCAGGCCGAAGCGATCGCCGGATAGGATGCCTCGCATTTCCGGAAATCGCCGCCCTCAAGCCCCATCATGGCGGCAAGGTCGCCGTACCCTTCCTTGTCCCGTCCGACCATCAGGCATGCCATGTCACGGTCACGGTTCTTGTTGGGAATGAGGACCGAATGAACCGGCGGCTCATGCAGAGGCAGGCTTTCCGCGTCGCGGCCGAGATACCAGCTATCGGTGGCATTGACGAGCGCGGTATCGAGCCACTCCTCATTGGCCTGAAGGATCATTGTTCCGGCCAGTTGATCGGCAGGCTCCTGGCTGCTGCCGGCATCCGCAACACCGAAGTCGGTAATCATCATCTTCGCGCTTTCATGATAGAGCGAGAAGATTGCATTGCCGATGACGAAGTTGACCGCCTGCTGAAGCTGATCGTCCGAAAGGTCGTCCAGACCCGAGGCAAATTGTGCCTGGACGTGCGTTGGCGCAGTCAAGGAAACAAGGACCATCGGCAAGGCAGCCAGCAAACGACGGATCATGAAATCGGACCTTCCGGAATCGAGGAGAAACACTGATTCCCCAAGGCAACGCATCCCGCAATGGGGTGGTTGCATCCCATCGCAAGAATCGGGTGGATAGCCGAGCGTTTCGGGCTCATAGCGGCAAAGTAGCAACGCCTAACAGACCGGAGCCCACCATGACCCAAATCGTTTTTACCGCCATGTCAGAAGAGGACGCCGCAGCCTTTCGCGCCGGCGAAGCCGATGCCTATGGCAATGCACCGGAAAAAGCCGTGTCACCGGGTGGCATGCCCTGCCGCCACTGCCTCGGCGAGATCGGCGAAGGCGAAGGCATGCTGATCCTCGCCTATCGCCCCTTCAGCGCGCTGCAGCCCTATGCGGAGACCGGGCCGATCTTTCTTCACGCCGATGAATGCCAACGCTATCCCGAGACGGATGCGCTGCCGCCGATGCTGGAAAGCCCCGATTACATCGTGCGCGGATATGGCAAGAATGAGCGCATTGTCTATGGCACTGGCGCCGTGACCGCGACGGACCAGATCGCCGCGCGTGCCAGCCAGCTTCTGCAGCGTGACGACGTCGCCTATGTGCATGTTCGCTCGGCCCGCAACAATTGCTTCCAGTGCCGCATCGATGCCGCGTGAATTCGCAAATTGCCTGCAATTTTAAGGATAGTGCTAAATGCGGTTCAAGCTTTGTGTGCCAGCATAGGACAGTCGAAACAATTGCGTGAGCAGACAATGACGAACAATCTCAACATGCCAACGCGTGGCGCGCAGCGCAGCAGGACCCGGATTTTTGCCACCGTGCGTTATGTCAATCAGGCAACAAAGGCGCGCGTGATCGATCTTTCCGAAACCGGCATGGCGCTGGAGCTGGACGGAGCGTTTTCTGCCCAGAAAGGCAGCCGCGTGAAGGTGGAGAGCGAGGACCTCGGTTATCTCGAAGGCGTCGTTCAGTGGCAGCACATGAACCGTCTGGGACTTCAGCTGAAGCTCTCGACCAACACGCTGGCGCAGCTTTCCTCCTACTTCCGCTTCTTCCACGAAGAGGTAAAGCCGACCCTGGCGCGCTAGCGCCTGCGGGATATCCGATCGGAAAATCGCTCCGTTTCATGCCTGAACGGGGCGATTTCTCTTTTCATTCTTGCCGTCTGACAATGCCTTGATCCTCGTCGGGCCCGTCAGCACATTCCGGTCAATCGACAAAAAATTTATCAAACGGTTGAAAAACCTCACGACCGTCACCGGCTTGTCATTTTGGTGATGGACTCCTCTGCGATTGCTTCTAGGTTGTCATCTTCATGACAATGCACGCTTCCACTGAAGGAGTTCCCATGTCGCCGCACCTTGCCCTCCATCCGATCACCAGACGCTCGCTTCTCGGCGGCATTGCCGCTTCCTCGGCCTTCGTGGTGCTGCACCCCTTCGCGGCGCGCGCCGCAAACAATCAGGCGCATCTGCGCATCATGGAAACGACGGATATTCACGTTCACGTCTTCCCTTACGATTATTACGCCGACAAGCCGAACGACACGATGGGCCTTGCCCGCACCGCGTCGATCATCGATGCCATCCGCGCCGAGGCCGGAAACTCGATGCTGGTCGACAATGGCGACTTCCTGCAGGGCAATCCGCTCGGCGACTACATTGCCTATGAGCGCGGCATGAAGGCCGGCGACAAACATCCCGTCGTCAACGCCATGAATGTGCTGGGGTACGATTGCGGCACGCTCGGCAACCACGAGTTCAACTACGGGCTCGACTATATGTTCAACACGCTGGCCGGCGCGAGCTTCCCTTATGTCTGTGCCAACCTGACCAAGGGCCAGCTTGCCTCCGACCCGAAGCAGGACGAACTTTTCTTCAAGCCATACGTCATCATGGAAAAGCAGATCCGTGACGGTTCGGGCGCGACAAGCCCGATCAAAATCGGCATCATCGGTTTCGTGCCGCCGCAGATCATGATGTGGGATTCGAAAAACCTCGAAGGCAAGGCGCAGACCCGCGACATCGTCGAGGCGGCAAAGGCCTGGGTTCCGGTGATGAAGGAACAGGGCGCCGACATCGTCATCGCACTCTCCCACTCCGGCATCGACGGCAAGGGACAGAGCGAACGCATGGAAAACGCCTCGCTTTACCTGGCAGGCGTGGAAGGCATCGATGCGATCTTTACCGGCCACCAGCATCTGGTCTTCCCCGGCCCGAAAACCTGGGACGGCATTGCCGGCGCCGATCCCGTGAAGGGCACCTTGATGGGCAAGCCTGCGGTGATGGCCGGCTTCTGGGGCTCGCATATGGGTCTGATCGACCTGCTGCTCGAAAAGGACGGCAAGAGCTGGAAGATCGTCGATTTCACATCGGAAGCACGGCCGATCTATCACCGCGACGACAATCGCAAGATTGTTGCCGATGTGAAGGACAAGCCGGAAGTCGTGGCGGCGGCCAAGGCGGAACATGAGGCAACGCTTGCCTATGTGCGTCGCCCCGTCGGCAAGACATCTGCCCCGCTCTACTCCTATTTCGCGCTGGTGGCCGATGATCCGTCCGTTCAGATCGTCTCCAATGCGCAGACCTGGTACATCAAGGACATGCTGAAGGAAGGGCAGTACAAGGATCTGCCGGTGCTTTCGGCTGCCGCTCCCTTCAAGGCCGGTGGACGTGGCGGTTCGGACTATTACACCGATGTCCCCGCCGGTGACATCGCCATCAAGAACGTCGCCGACCTCTATCTCTACCCGAACACCGTGCAGGCGGTCCTGATCACCGGCGCGCAGGTGAAAAACTGGCTGGAAATGTCGGCGGGCATGTTCAACACGGTCGAAGCCGGCACCAAGGACGCACCGCTGTTGAATGCGGACTTCCCTTCCTACAATTACGACGTCATCGATGGCGTGACCTACCAGATCGATGTGTCCAAACCGGCGAAGTTCGATAAGGACGGCAAGGCGGTCAATCCGGACAGCAACCGCATCGTCAACCTGCAGTTCGAAGGCAAGCCGATCAATCCGGAACAGAAGTTCGTGGTTGCGACCAACAATTACCGTGCCAGCGGCGGCGGCAAGTTCCCGGAGATCGGTACGGACAAGATCATCTTCGTGGCACCGGATACCAACCGCGATGTGATTGTGCGTTACATCATCGATCAGGGCACCATCAATCCGTCGGCCGACGCCAACTGGTCGTTTGCACCCGTCGCCAACACCACGGCGATTTTCGAAACCGGTCCGAAGGGCCGGCAGTTTGCCTCCGAGGTCAAGGGCGCGAAGATCGAGGAAGCAGGTGACGGCGCGGAAGGCTTCGCCAAGTTCCGCCTCATCCTCTAACACCGAAAAAACCTCCCGGCGCTTTCATGCCGGGAGGTTTTCCTATTTCAGTGCATTGACCGCTCGCAACAACAGCGGCAGCTCTGGCGGAGGTTTCTGTTCGACGCGCTGATAGTCGCTGCCGTCCCTGTTTCGGCGCACAAGCCCAAGCCCGAACATATCGCGCCTCAGCATCGCAGCATCGCCAAACAGATGCAGTTCGTTCAGCAGATTGCTGAACTGCTTTTCCGTGAACCGTTGCCCGGCGGGAATTTTAGACCAGAGGTACCAGAGGCAGAGCTCCTGCTGCGAGCGCCGGGCAGGCCATTGCACCAGTCTGCCGTCCCGGTCGAAAAGCCTTGATGATTTCAGCACCCGGCTTTCGTTTGGCGCAGGGAGCATGCCGATAACAGGAGCCAAGCCTTCAACCGGATTGCTGCGAGCGGCCCGCAAATGCTGAACATTGCGAAATCCGGCAGCCCGGCTCAGGAGATTGAGCATTTCGACATGCGACGGCTGATGGTCGAGCCTGTTGATCTGCTCGCGGACAGATTTTGCGAAGGTGGAGAGGTCTGCGACCTCCATGGAAAGAAGCGAACGTGGCATAACTTACCCTCAAGTGTGCCATTCAAGATTGGTGTCGCTGATCGCCGGCTTTCGACGTGGCACGGGATAAGTGCTGTCTTCGAATGTTGCGCAGGTTTAGCTGCCCTTGCGGGACGGCGATGCCTCGGTGAACTGCTGACCGTGGCTTAAATCTATAGCCAGCAGCTGCGCCCCGTCAATGCGCAGCCGCCAGACAGCCAAACGGCAGCATCTCACTCTGCGGCGACTTTGAGTTTCTTGTCCGTTCCAGCCTCGATCAGATCGTGGAAATTCTTCTGGTTCGGGCATTGTGACAGACGCGTCTGAAACGCTTCCATCAGCCATGTTCCGGCCGGACCGGCGGGCGTATCCAGCCTGCGCAGGGCAAAGAGTGGATATTCGCCCTGCTCGTAGGCGTCGAGATCGAGCACCTTCAGGCCGCCATTGACGAGATCATTGCGCACGAGCGAGGCGGGAAGCCCGCCCCAGCCGAGACCGCCCTTGATGAGCTGATATTTCGTGGCGATATCGCTGACCTTCCAGGTCTTGTAGGAGAGCACGTTGAAGTCGCGTCCCTTTGTCAGACCTGAAGCGTCGGTGACGACAAGCTGCACTTCCTCGCGCACATCGGCCAGAACAAGCGGGCGCTCGATCTGAGCCAGCGGATGATCTGCCGCGATGACCGGCAGTAGGAACGAATGGCCGATCTTTTCGGTGACCAGTTCATCATCCTGCCGCAGCAACGCGCCGCCAATGCCGATATCGGCCTTGCGGCTCAGCACCATGTCCATGACCATGCCAAGCTCACCGACATTGAGGCTCAAGCCGATGGTCGGAAATTGCCGACGAAAATCGCGCAGCACCGCGACGACGGCTTCGGCCGGAACCATGGTGCTGATGGCCACGGACAGTTCCGCCTCCAGCCCCTGTTTCAGCCCTTTTGCACGTGCGCGCATTTCCTGCAGCCCGGCCACGATGCGCCGGGCATCTTCGAGCATGGCGCGTCCCTCGTCCGTCAATCGCGGCTGGCGCACGCCATTGCGCTCGAAGAGCGTCACCTCAAGCTGCGCCTCGAGATTGGCGATGGTGTAGCTGACCACGGATTGCGCACGATTGAGAGCGCGCGAAGCAGCGGAGAAGCTTCCCGTTTCGGCAACCGTCAAAAACACCTGCAACTGATCGAGTGTCGGGTTCGCGTCCATGTCCCATCCAATTCTTCGATAGATTGGTTCCACATTATCACAGTTTTCTTGATAACGAGATTTTTCCATATAAGCAGCAAAGGAGGCGGAAACCACCCTCCTCCAACGACCTCCCAAGGCGTCACTAGCCCGTTGCACACAAGGAAAAGACCATGTCCAACATTCTTCTCATCACCTCCAGCCCGCGCGGTGACGAATCGGTTTCCAACAAGTTCGCTGGCGAACTTGCAACGAAGCTGCAGGCCAAGTCGGCAGCGAACACGCTGGTTCACCGCGACCTCGCCGCTGACCCGATCCCGCACCTCGACACGGTCAAGACCTCTGCGATCCGCAAGGCTCCCGACCAGCGCACGAGCGAAGAAGCCGTTGCAGCCAAATATTCCGACAAGCTGGTTGCCGAGCTGATGGCTGCCGACACTGTGGTCATCGGCACTGGCCTCATCAACTTCAACATCTATTCCGGCCTGAAGTCCTGGATCGATAACGTTGCCCGCGCTGGCCAGACCTTCCGTTACACCGAAACCGGCCCGGTTGGCCTTGCCACCGGCAAGAAGGTCTACATCGTTCTGGCGGCAGCCGGCGTTTACTCCGAAGGCCCGGCTGCTTCGATGAACCACGCGGTTCCTTACCTGAAGACCGTTCTCGGCTTCATGGGTATGACTGACGTGGAAGTCATCTACGTTGAAGGCCTGGCATTCGGCCCTGAGGCAGTTGAAAAGGCTGTTGCTGCCGCAGAAGCCAAGGTTGCCGAACTGGCACTGGCTGCCTGATACGACAGCGGATTGCCTGGAAACTCCAGGCAATCGATCTAGCTTTCGATAGAAAATCCATAACGGCCGCGGACCTGATCGCGGCCGTTATTTTTTGCCGCGTAGAGGCGAATATCCGCCTCGGCGAGCAGATTGCGGAAATCCGCCCCGTCCTCGGAAGAAGTGGCAACACCGATACTGACGGTCAAGGGCGTGCCATCCGGCCGCTGCAAATTCGTCGCGATCGTGCATCTGAGGTTCTGCGAGCGGGCAATGGCATCGTCATGCGGCATCGACGGCAGCAGCACGACGAATTCCTCACCACCGAAACGGTACAGGCTGCCAAAGGGCTGCACGGCATCTTTCAGCACGGTTGCAAACTCCTTCAGGATCTCATCCCCCTTCAGATGCCCGAAGGTATCGTTGACGGCCTTGAAATGATCGATATCGACCAGGAGCACGCTGACAGGCTGTTTCCGTTCCAGCCCTTCTGCGACAACAGCAGGTGCATCCAGCTCCATGCGTGCGCGATCCGAGACCCCCGTCAGCATGTCGCGACCCGAACGCGACAGAAGCTCTTCATACCGTTCGCGGAAAGTGAGGTCGTTGAAGACATCGGCAACGTTGCGCCGATGCAGGAAACGGCCCTTTGCCGATGACAGTCTCAGATAGATGGCAAACAGGATCGAATAGATGGCGACAGCCACCATCTTGGCCATCCAGCCATCGTAAAAGACGCCGATAGGTGCGTCGAACATGTAGCGCAAGGCGCCGTAGAAACCGGTCTGGTCGAAGCTCAGAACCACCACGCCGCAGATTGCAAAGCGCAGCACGGTGTGGCGCTGCAGATAACGCCCGAGCTTTTCATAGAGCAGGATGATGGCGATTGCGTCGATGTAGAGGAGGCTGGTTCCCCAGACCATCAGCACGCCCATCTCATCGAGAAAGCCGGCGCTGACGGCCTGTCCCGGCACCACGGCCACGGTCTGATTGAAGCGGATGATCTGCGCCATCACTACGGTCAGGATATTGCCGAGGAAGAGGCCGTAAATGGGCTGGCGGACAATGGCTGCGTCCTCTCTCATGTAGAGCATGAGGATCATCATCAGCTTGCCGGCAAAAAGAATGGACGAACCGGGGGACGCAACACCGAACGGCAAGTCGACATAGAAGACCGCCGCAAGGTAGGTCTCCAGAAAGTGCATGACGCCGAGCGCGGTCAGGAAAACGCCGAGACCGAGGATATGACGGTAATGCAGGAAGGCCGTCATGACCGAGAAATAGACGATAGCCTCTAAGACAAAGAGTGCCTGATTAGCCCATTGCATCGGCACACGCCCTAACGATCCACATCGCGCCAACAGACCGGCGCAACTTCATGTCCACATCGCGAGACGATAGGGCGAAGCGACAAACGGAATCTTAATGAGAACTGGAAAAAGGCGCCCTCATTTCCCGGAAAAGAGCGATGCGCCGTTCTGATCGATGATGAGCTGCGCCTTGCGAACCGTAAACTCCACCGCATCGTCCATGCTGGTGAAAACATCGGCGCGCACGAACTCGTGCACCAGCGTTTCGTCTCCGACCTTTTTCTCGATACGACCGGCGAGGCGGAACTGACCGCCTTCCTTGATAGGCGTCGGGTAGATCAGATATTCGCCATGCGCGTGCGGCTCCACCTGGGCGACCTTCTGCGGAGCATCGGACGGCTGACCGGAACCGAAAGCGGAAAGGATTTTCGAGAAAAACGAGGCCATGACTTTCACTCCCTGTGTCAACGTCGTGTTTTGAAGGGAGAGCGCTTCTCTCCCTTCCCTGTCCGCTCCGGGATCAGATAATCAGGTTCGCCAGAATATCGTTCTCGGTTATGTCCTCATAACCAAGACCCGCCGCCTCGAAACGTTCCAGCAGGCCGGAGAAGTTATCCTTGTCGCTGGTTTCGATACCGATGAGGATCGAACCGAAGTTGCGGGCGGATTTCTTCAGATATTCGAAACGGGCGATATCATCGTCCGGGCCGAGCAGGTTGAGGAAATCTCGCAGCGCGCCGGGACGCTGCGGCAGGCGCAGAATGAAGTATTTCTTCACGCCCGCGTAACGCATGGCGCGCTCCTTGACATCGGGAAGGCGCTCGAAATCGAAGTTGCCGCCCGACACGACAGCGATGACCGTCTTGCCCTCGAGCTTTTCGCGTCCGAGTTTTTCCAACGCGGCGATGGACAGGGCGCCAGCAGGCTCCAGAACCACGCCTTCGACATTCAGCATGTCGATGATGGTGACGCAGATCGCGTTTTCGGGAATGAGCATGACCTGCTCTGCCGGAAAGCTCTTCAGCGCTTCGAAGTTCAGGTCGCCGATACGGGCAACGGCTGCACCGTCGACGAAGTTATCGACCTTGTTGAGCGTGACCGGCTCGCCTTTTTCAAGGCTGCGCTTCAGGCTCGGCGCGCCCTCCGGCTCGCAGAAGATGAAACCATCCTTCTTGACCGTTCCCGCCAGAAAACCGGAAAGACCAGCCGAAAGGCCACCGCCACCGACCGGCATCACCACCAGATCAGGTGTCGTGCCATCGGGAAGCTGATCGACGATTTCGGCAGCCACGGTCGCCTGACCTTCGACGATGTCGGTGTGGTCGAAGGGCGGCACCATGTAGCCGTTGTTTTCTTCGACATAGGCGCGCGCTGCGGCATAGCACTGGTCGAAGATATCGCCGACGAGGCGGATGGAAATGTACTCACCGCCGAAGATGCGGGTCTTGTCGATCTTCTGCATCGGTGTGGTAACCGGCATGAAGACGACGCCGCGAACGCCGAAGTGACGGCATGCGAAGGCAAAGCCCTGCGCGTGGTTGCCAGCGGATGCACAGACGAAAACCTTGTCCTTGCCAGCCTTGGCAACGGCCTTACGCAGAAAGTTGAATGCGCCTCTAATCTTGTAGGAACGAACCGGCGTCAGGTCTTCACGCTTCAACCAAATCGAAGCGCCGTACCGACGGCTAAGATGTTCATTCAACTGCAACGGCGTTTCAGGAAAGATTTCCCGTACTTCCCGCCGCGCTGCCTCCACAAGCTGCTTGTCCACGATTGTCAATCCATTGAAATTCATGATGGCACTCGCTATGCCATAGGAAGACGTCGGAGACAAAGACTCATTTCAGCGCGGCCACGAACTCTGGGTTTCATTTCTTGAACAGTAACCTTCTGCGCTCGGTTATCTACGTGGCTTCGATCTTCGGGCTTTACATGGCAACGGCGATGTTCGTGCCCGCCCTGACCGACCTTTATTATGGCAATGACGACTGGAAGGTGTTTGCGCTGTCCGGTTTCATGTGTGGCGGCTTCGCACTTGCCTGTGCGCTGGCGACACGCGGTCCCATCACCAGCTTCAACAAACGGTTCGGCTTTCTGCTCGTCAACCTTCTGTGGCTGGTCTTTTCGGTGATCGGCGCGGTGCCATTCTTTCTGTCGGAACTCAATCTGACGCTTGGGCAGGCCGTTTTCGAATCCGTTTCCGCCATTACCACGACGGGGTCTACCGCCATTTCAGGGCTTGATCACGCGCCGCAGGGCATCCTGATCTGGCGTTCGCTGCTATGCTGGCTCGGCGGTATCGGTATCGTGGCACTGGGGCTCTTCATTTTGCCGTTGCTACGCGTCGGCGGCATGACGTTCTTTCGCATGGAATCATCCGATACCGGCAACGACCGACCCTTCGCCCGGCTTGCCAGCTTCACCCGCGCCTTCGTCGGCATCTACATCATCATGACATTCGCCTGCACCGTCGCCTTCGACTTTGCCGGAATGAGCCATTTCGATGCGCTCAACCATGCGATGTCTACAGTTGCGACCGGTGGCTTTTCCACGCATGACGCCTCGTTCGCCTATTTCAACAACACCGCCCTTCTGTGGATTGCGACGATCTTCCTGATCTTCGGCAGCCTGCCCTTCTCCGTGATGATCCTTTTGGCCGTGCGGCGCAGGCTGGAGACGTTGCGCGATCCCCAGATTTTCGTGTTTCTCGGTTATCTCTGCGCCATTTCCATCGCTGTTGGCGTGTACCACCATTTGCGAAATGGCGTGGCGCTGGACGAAGCCCTCAGCCACTCCTTCTTCAACATGACCTCGATCCTCTCGACCGGCGGCTTTGCCAGCGACGATTATACGCTGTGGGGGCCGTTCGTTGTGGTGGTGGCGTTCTTTGCGACCTTCATGGGCGGCTGTTCAGGCTCGACGGCCGGCGGCATCAAGGCCTATCGCTTCCTCATCATGTTCAATGTGGCGAGAGCAGGCCTGAAGAAACTCATCTACCCCAACGCGGTCTATTCGGTGCGCTACGGCAAACAGGTGGTCGATCCGGAAACGATCCGCACCGTCTTTCTCTTCGTCAGCTGTTTCATCGCGCTGTGGATTGCGGGCAGCCTGGCGATGAGCGCCATGGGATACGACTTCCTGACGGCAACCTCGGCCGTGGCAACGTCACTCGCCAATGTCGGTCCCGGCATCGGGCCGATCATCGGGCCTGTCGGCAACTTCTCGACCATCAGCGATCCCGCACTTTACCTGCTGTCGGTCCTGATGCTGCTTGGACGTCTCGAAATCCTGACGGTTCTTGTTCTGTTGATGCCGATTTTCTGGCGGAGCTGACGCCGACAAAAGGCGACGGATGCAGTTGACCGAAACCGCCCGCACTGTGTAGATGGGAGTGAGCGCGGACGTGGCGGAATCGGTATACGCAGCAGACTTAAAATCTGCCGGCCCTTGGTCTTGCGGGTTCAAGTCCCGCCGTCCGCACCAATAAAGATAAAAAATACCTGATATTTCAAAACTCTAAGCGGATGAGACTGCTTTCAGTCGACGTTGCCGTGTGACAGGCATCTGATACCTGCGGTCAGGTCTGCCAAATATTGAGACATGCCCAGTTGCTCCCACAGTTCCGCTGTGAGCTGCGGTCGAATTAGAACATCTGACACCTCATAAGTTTCAGTTGCATCGACTCCACCGCAAACGCTAAGCGTGTTTTTTCAAAAGGTTTGGGGGTATCTATGATGAAAACGACAATCGCGCTTCTTGCGTTCTTCACTCTTTCCAGCTCGGCCTTCGCAGCGTCCTGCGAGAAAAACTTCAGTGTTTCGGGCGTACCCATGCTGACGGCCGTGTCCTACAAGTCCTGGCAGGAGTTGCCGAAGGCGAAGGCGCCTGCCGTTCTTCAGAAGCTTGCTCAGGCTGTTGCGGCAGAAGGTTTCTCCGGCATCCAGATCAACAAGGCACTTTCTACCGTGGACGCTCACCAGGAGACGTCGGGCAGCGGCAGAATTCAGACGCTGCGGGTTGTTGCACGGCAGAAAGGCGCCGGCGTGCGGATTGATGTCGTGTTCAGCATTCAGGCCGGGCAGGTTACCGACAAGAACATCGTTCGCAAGGGCATCTGCGACATCATCGCTGGCGCGTGATCGTCGCCGACAGAGCGAATATCGTACGGTCATCCATGCGCGCCGCGTTCACTCGCGGCCGCATCATCATTCCGGCCTGTCGGGAATAATCAACCAGAAGAGCTGCACGAGATCGTTCCAGAGGCGGACGGTATCCTCGATCATTTCCATGATGTCCCAATAGACGTAGATGGCGCCCAAGGTCAGCGCGCCAAGTAGGAGCCAGGGCCAGATCGGGCGGCGTTTCGGATTGGCTTCAGGCTGTTCGCTTGGATGGTTCATTGGCAATCTCCCCTTCCCGGACCTAAGGCAAAATCGCCATCATCTCAAGACGGCAAAGACTTGGGCTTGACTCATTTGCCTACGAGAACATAATAGGAACATCGCTTGGCACGGCGGCGTGTGCCTTTCGAAAAATGCAGGGCAATTTTGAACTCTTGAACCGGAGAATGAGAACGTGCGCCTACAATCAAGAGAGCCGGAGGCAGATCCGGTTGAACATATCATTGCCTGGCATGACGGCGACAGCCGCGCTGCGATCGAGACGTTGATGGAGGACATTCAGCATTTACGTCTGCAGCTTGCGCTCGCAACGGCGGCCATGGGTAGAGGTTTTACGCGAGGCTGGCTTCCAACTGAAAACCGGGGTGATATCGAGGAATAAAGCGCAAACACCCTAGCAAGAGACAGCACAATCATCCTGTGCCGATTGGCTCAAACATTATCCCGAGGGCGGTGCAACGATTGAAAACGCCCTCTTCTCATTCCGCAAAGCTGTGATGCGCCAAAAGTAGCTCGCGATTTTCCGAGAACTCTACGGGCACGGGATTGCCGACATGTCTCGGCACGGGACGCATCTCAATTCCGCGCAAGAACCAACACTTGCGGTGAGCAGGTATCGGAGATCATGACTTTTTTCGACGGGGTGTTGGCGTAGAGACTGGTACGGTTTCTTGCGCTTCCCGCATGAGACGCAACCGTGCGGTTTTCTGCGCACGCTGGGCTGCCTCTACAGCAATGATCTGTTTTGCAGCACTATCAGTTGTAGAGGCCTTATTTTGAGTTGGGGCCTTTTCAGGCTTGAAGAATGCCTCTTTCGTAATCGTCATAACGAATTCCTTTCAGGAAGATATAACGCACAGTCAACGTGGACGGACAGCTCTATGGAGCAGGAGTGTGACCGATACAGTCAATCCTTGGCGTCCGGCTGCTCTTCCAGGGTTGAGTCTTCGGTGACTTCCGCTCCCAATTGACTCTGTATTTCACTTTGAGACTGTCCAAGCACCTGAAGAAGCGCTGAATGTTCTGGCTTTCCAGCGTGTTCTTCAAGGAAATCGGCAAGTGACGTGCGCGTCTGGTGCCCGCCGGATGGCTCATTCGCTTTGTGCACCACAGTCATTTGGCCATCCTCGACTTCCAGAGACCACCGATCACCGTTGCTGCTAACCGAGAATTCCTTCGTTTCGCTCATCGACGTTCCAATCTTTTGTGAAGTCTGTCGGAAATGTCCTGCCCTGAAAAGGCGCTGGCGCTCCTCAAGCGCAGTCCAGAACGATCAGACTGGCGGCAGCTCCTCACTGTCTTTTACAAACTGCGCAATGAGGTGTCGCGCAGCACGCATTCTGATCAACTGCTCTGTCGCATTACTGAAGTTTCGCATTCCTGCGTCGACAAGAGCAGTGTTCAGTCGTTCGAATTCTTCTACGGACGTTTTACAGACGGAAGACATCTCAACCTCTCATGTTCAATGCCAGGAACTCTGGAATCCAAACGGAATGACCGTGTAGTCAGAAACCCTGCAGTAACCTCCCAGAGGGTGCGAAAGATCGCTGTTTCAGACCTCAAATGACGTGGTCAACGTGGTCGAACAGCCTTCTTTGGAGCAGGAAGCAATCCCTCACGCTGCATCTTCTTTTTCAGCAGTTTGCGGTGACGGCGAACAGACTCGGCCTCTTGGCGGATGCGCTTTTCGGATGGCTTTTCGTAGGCACTGCGGGCCTTCATTTCACGAAAGACACCTTCGCGCTGCAATTTCTTTTTCAGGACACGAAGCGCCTGCTCAATATTGTTTTCCCGAACGATAACTTGCAAAATCTCTCCTTATCTGACGCTGGTCTATTTCCTGGTTTTGAGAGCGGACAAATCGATCCAGCTCGAACCAGCCTTTTGATGTGCGGATGCCCGGTTCACCTCAATCACGCGAGCCGTGGAGGCTTCGGTGTCGATATCGTCCTCGTCGATATTACGATCGAAATTTTCGCCATTAAGACGGACCCGGTAGCGGGCAAGGCCGTATGTGATTGGCAGCACTGCAAGGATCTGACCCGTTCCCTTCGGTTGCACGCTGCCACGGGTGCGTGCTTTGAGTACGATTGTATCGCCGGTGTGATAACGGACGTTCGGCATGAGAGCCTCCTAGGCCCAGAAAAATAAAGGCCGGGCGTTACCCCGACCTCTCATCGTCATCCACTCTGGCCGCCAGTACATCCGTGGTCGGCTGTGAGCAAATGACAAATTTATGCTGCCTGAAGATTGTCAGCCGAGCTTTTACCGGACTTGCGGTCCTGTACGATGTCGTAACGGACCTTCTGTCCATCAACGAGCGAGCTCAGGCCAGAACGTTCAACAGCCGAGATGTGGACGAAGATGTCCGTCGAGCCGTTGTCAGGCTGAATGAAGCCGAAGCCTTTGGTTGCGTTGAACCACTTTACGGTACCAGTGTTCATAACGATTTCCTTTCAAAGCAATCGTTGTTGTTCCCGCGAAACCTCGCAGGATTGGATCGATATTTTGAGAGGAAATCCGACGGGAGCTAAGCTCTGGACCGACGTCACAAGCAATGTGTCGATGACTGTATATATGATGAAATTTCAAGATTTGCAATGAAATTGCCAAATTTCATGATAGATTGTTTTGAAGTCACTGTTTTAATGCAGTTAATTTATCTCAGATATTTTCTTTTCCCTTCGCAATTTTTACAATCCTATTATTTTTCACCTGGGAAAAATCGAATGAGTTGAGTTGCCGTAATCTTTTCTCGGCTCACCACATCTGAAGAAATACAGGATTCAATATTTCTGCGTAGATCGACTGGAACCTCCGGTCCACCAGCCTTCAAAAGCTTGTCGCTCATCGCAAAAAGTGCCGTGACCTCCACACTGCATTGAGAGGCTGACATAATTTCTATTGCCGATGCCTTGGGAGCCATCACATCCAAATCGGTCCTGGCCGCATAAACGGTCAAAAGATACCAGACAGAAAAGAACACTCCCCAAAGCAGCATGCTGCCGAGAACATAAGCGCGCACGGGTTTTTCCCCACTATTTGCTGAGTATAGGAAGGCCCTGAATGGCATATCGCGGGAGCGGTTTTCGAAATGTCACGCGGTCCCGCTTCTGTATCCCGAACAAGAAGAGCATTTCTTCTTTGAGGTCATCAGGATCGGTCATTCCATCCTGAAAAAGCTGAATAATTTTACGTGCGGCAGCGTTAAAGGATCGCTCGTCGTCTTCGAGCATATGGAAGCCGAAGCCCGCATCAGACAATACGACTTGCAACATCTTCAGATCGTCAGAGGTAATCAGGCCTTGTTCACTTATGGAAGACATCATGTCCTCCTTTCGTTGGGGCCAAGGAATTTAACCTTGAAACGGTAACGCCCTTTTAAAAAGCTACCGGAAGAAAGAGCCTGCGCGCTTCATCGACAATTAGCAAGCGAATTCCCTAAATCGAATTCGACACTAAAGCCGACCGCACCAGGACTGGTTTTTTGCCCCTGCCGGATGCGCCAGTCCTTCGCGAACGAGCTGGTCGGCGAAGGAAACGCCAGAGCGGGAGAGTTGAGCACCGTTGTTACCGCCGGAGGCTACGTTGAAGGCACCGGCGTTCAGCATGTCGCGCAGGCGAACCTTGGCGACGAAACCACGCTGGCGCTCTTCCATGCAACGTGCGCCGTCGATCTGCGGCACACTGATGCCTGCGATCTGCATCTTCACGCCCTTCATCCAGAACGTATTGCCGTCTGCCACACAATTGTTGAGACCGGACTGTCCGCAGAAAGCAAAGGCGCCGCTCTTTTCACCAAACGAGGCTTTTTCAACGGCAGGCCGTGTCTCAGGCAAGGTGGCAACCTGCGCCGACCGTGAGGCAGGGACCGTGTTGATGGGGCGTGGCGGGATGGGGCCGTTGCCCGGCAGCGTAGGCGCAGAGGGACGGATAGACGCGGTTTTCACCGGTGCCGTCGCCTCGCGTCTGGCGGTCTCCGTGGGGCGTGACGGGTTGGCCGGCTGCTGTGTTGTCCTGGCAAACTGCCGTTTTGGCAGGAGGCTATCGCGATGTTCGTAAGCCTGAATGCCGCCCACAACGACGCCGAACATCAGCAGCCACGGCCATACACTGCCGCCACTCGATTTTCCTGACGTGCGCCGCCGCGCTTTCGTTTTTCGATTGCTCACGGTTGGACTCCTTTTTACGGAGCCGCATTATCGGCGAAAGGAGTTTCCGAAAGGTTGGCATTTCAAGATGCCTGTGGATAACGGATCAACGAACCTGATCGAGCAGGCGCTTGCATTCCAGAAGATCAAACAGGGCTTCCTGCAACAGTGCCTGGTCATCCTTGCCGATGCTGGACTTGCCGATCGACACATCGGAATCGCTGCTGCTGCCGCCAAAACCGAAGAACCGGCCGCTTGGCTTAACCTTGGCACGGCCGACGACTTCGTCCTCATCCGCATCCAACACCCGTGGTTCGGCCACTTCCTTCTCGCCGCTTGCCGCCATGATGGCTTCCATCGTGGCAAGATCGCCGGATGCAATGGCCGCAACGAAACGGTTTCCATTGGCTTTCAGAAGCTTCTGAACGCCTTTGATGGTGTAACCGTGATCATAGAGAAGGTGGCGAATGCCCTTGAGAAGATCGATATCGTCGGGACGGTAATAACGACGCCCCCCGCCCCGCTTCATGGGCTTGATCTGAGGAAAACGCGTTTCCCAGAAACGAAGCACATGCTGCGGCAGGTTCAGATCATCCGCCACTTCACTGATTGTGCGAAACGCGTCGGGGCTTTTGTCCAACTCTTAACTCCCATCCAGACCGTCGATAGCGCAGGATGCCAGATCCCTCACGCAGCGCGTGAAAACCGGGATCGATTTTCGACGGGACGATGCGCAAATTCAAATCGCTAAAATTGATTATGATGCGAATCGACTTCATTTCAACGGCTTGAACGTTGAAATTCAAGTATGTTCACAGGAAGGAACGGAAAACGCAGGATGCTGCCGGTAAAATCCGGCAACCGACAGGCGTTTAAGAGCCGGCTTTCTGGCTCTTCTGCTTGACCTTGCGGGCCGTGTGCGCCTTGAGAATGCGCTGCTTCAGGACGTTGGACGCCTTGAAGGTCATGACGCGACGCGGAGAAATCGGCACTTCCTCACCCGTTTTCGGGTTACGGCCGATACGCTCGTTCTTTTCGCGGATCT
The DNA here is from genome assembly GCA_025559845.1 of Agrobacterium tumefaciens. Classification (NCBI taxonomy): domain Bacteria; kingdom Pseudomonadati; phylum Pseudomonadota; class Alphaproteobacteria; order Hyphomicrobiales; family Rhizobiaceae; genus Agrobacterium; species Agrobacterium tumefaciens. The sequence continues at coordinate 887,083 of CP048469.1, read as the reverse complement.
GAAACGTTGCAAAGGACGAGAGTTTGACAACCTCACCGCGTGTGATGGCGTTGCAAATCTCGTCGATGATCGTCTCGACCAGTTCAGCGGATTCGGTACGGGACAGTCCTACCTTACGAAACACAGATTCTGCCAGATCTGCGCGTGTCACTGTCTTCCCGGCCATTTTTCCCCGCAAACCGTCAAAAAAAATTTTCTCTTGAGCCGCCGAGATTATTTCCCTTGTGACGACCGGTCAAGCGATTGTTCCAGATTCACGTGTGGCTTTCGGCAATTGCTGCAATGGTTTAGTCATTGCCGAAACACAAGTGTTACCAGCGCAACAGCACCGCGCCCCAGGTGAAACCGCCACCCATGGCTTCCAGCATCACCAGATCGCCCTTCTTGATGCGTCCGTCACCGGCAGCAACCGCAATTGCCAGCGGAATGGAAGCGGCAGAGGTGTTGCCGTGCTGGTCCACGGTGATGACGACCTTCTCGGGATCGATGCCGAGTTTTTTCGCCGAGCCGTCGATGATGCGCTTGTTGGCCTGATGCGGCACGAGCCAATCCAGGTCGTCGGCGGTGGTGCCCGTCGCGTCAAACGCGGCTTCGATCACGTCGGTGATCATGCCGACAGCGTGTTTGAAGACTTCGCGGCCTTCCATGCGCAGATGACCGACCGTACCGGTGGTCGAAGGGCCGCCATCAACGAAGAGCTTGTCCTTGTGCGAGCCGTCGGAGCGCAGCTGCGAGGTCAGAACACCACGATCAGCGGACGTGCCTTCGCCCTGACCTGCCTCAAGCACCAGTGCACCGGCACCATCACCGAACAGAACGCAGGTCGTGCGATCCTTCCAGTCGAGAATGCGCGAGAAGGTCTCGGCACCGATAACCAGCACGCGCTTGGCCATGCCACCGCGAATGTAGAGATCGGCCGTCGACACGGCGTAGACGAAACCGGAACAGACAGCCTGAACGTCGAAGGCAAAGCCATGCGTCATGCCCAGACGGTTCTGGATGTTGACGGCCGTTGCCGGGAAGGTGTTGTCGGGCGTTGACGTCGCCAGGATGATGAGGTCGATGTCAGCAGGTGTCAGACCGGCATTGTCGAGGGCTGCGCGCGCTGCCGCTTCACCCAGCGACGCCGTCGTTTCACCTTCGCCGGCGATGTAACGCTGCTTGATGCCGGTGCGCTGCACGATCCATTCGTCGGAGGTTTCGACAACCCCTTCGATTTCCTGGTTGGTCATGACACGCTTCGGGAGCGCTGCCCCGAAACCACGTACGATAGAGCGGATCATTCCGTTATTCCTCATCAGCCACGAGTGCTTCGGGCGCCGGTGGCGGAAGCCGTCTTGCGTGGTAAACCTTCAGGTCGTTTTCTATTTTCGCTGTCAGGCCGTTGTGGACCATGTCGTAGCCAACGTCGACCGCGGACGCAAAACCAAGGGCGTCCGTGCCGCCGTGGCTTTTGATGACAATGCCGTTCAAGCCGAGAAACACACCACCATTGACCTTGCGCGGGTCCATCTTCTCACGCAGCACGTCGAACGCGCTCTTGGCCAGGATGTAGCCGATCTTGGCAATGAAGCTGCGGGAAATCGCCTCACGCAGCAGTGTGGTGATCTGGCGTGCCGTGCCTTCGGCTGCTTTCAGGGCAATGTTGCCGGTAAAGCCCTCGGTGACGACGACATCCACCGTACCCTTGCCGATATCGTCACCTTCAACGAAGCCGCGATAATCGATGGTAGCGAGATCGGCTTCACGGATCAGACGACCCGCCTCGCGAACCTCATCCTGCCCTTTGACCTCTTCGACGCCGACATTCAGCAGGCCGACCGTCGGACGGTCGATATCGAACAGCGCCCGCGCCATCGCGCCACCCATCAGGGCGAAATCGAGAAGCTGCTGGGAATCCGCACCGATCGTCGCGCCGACGTCGAGCACGATGCTTTCGCCTTTCAACGTCGGCCAGATGCCGGCAATCGCCGGACGCTCGACGCGCGCCATGGTGCGCAGGCAGAACTTGGCCATGGCCATCAGAGCGCCGGTGTTACCGGCAGAGACGGCAACGTCTGCTTCACCCAGTTTCACGGCCTCGATAGCGCGCCACATACTGGAGACGTAGCGACCACGGCGTAACGCCTGGCTCGGCTTTTCGTCCATGCCAACAGAAACTTCACAATCGTGAAAGACCGACTTTTCCCGGAGCGCGGGATACTGTGCCAGAATGGGTTCGCATTTGCTTTTCTGCCCGTACAGCAGAAAAGTCACATCGTTATGCCGATCAAGCGCCTTGGCGGCACCGGGGATGGCAACATCAGGGCCGAAGTCGCCGCCCATGACGTCAATTGCTATTCTGATCACTCGTCCCTTGTCCTTCTTGCCGCCGTTGCAGCGAATTTTTGCGCGAAAATACCTTTTCCGGCTTTTGTTACAATAAAATTATTCCGCCGCCTGGCGCATTCAGTCTTTTTTCCAGTCTTTCAGCACGGCAAAGGGCGAAGGCCGTTTTTCCAGTTCCGGCTCCTTTTCGCCTTTCACCGCGAATTCGGCGTCGGGTTTGCGTGGGTAGGGATCGATCGCCAAAGCTGCGAATTCCGCAACCACGGCGCCAACATCAATGCTGTCACCGGTGAACTGGTCGGGAATATCCGGACCATCCGGATCGAGAACGATCTCGCCCTGTTCGTTGGTGACCATGCGCGCCAGCTTCGATCCCTCGGGAACGAAAATATGCTCCACCGTTTCATCGATCTTGCTCGGCACAGGCTCGAGGGTCACGACGCAAGACTGGGTTATGGCAGCGTGCACTTCGCCCTTGATTTTGATACCGTCCTTTTTCCAACGGGACACCTGCAACTCCGCCTTCAGGTATTCGACGGAGACAACATCCCAGAATTTAGCCAGCGCCTTCAGCTCTTCCGCATCGGCTTCGAGACCAATCCTGACGGGATTGGCGGAAATATGGCCTACCTTCACGGGATAGGAAAAAGGCACGTCGTCGTTTGCTGCATGTCGCGCGTTCATTTTGAACCTCACTGTCCGGGCAAGGGAAGCGTCAGGCTTCCAGTCGCAACCCTATCTTCGGATTGCGCGGAAAGAACGTCTGACGCCTTCATCATCCATTGTGCCAGCGCCATCATGTCGGGCGCGGCTTCATCTGATTGCGGATATATATTGCGCTTCAGGGCAGCCGCAAGAGCTGCGGAATCGGAAGCATCAAGCGCGGCGGCGTAGGATTCGAGCCGCCCGTAAAACATGCCGGCAAATTTCTTCATGCGTTTGGGAACGCCCTGATCGCCGATCCCCAGCTCCCGCATCGAGTGGTCGAGGTCCTGAAAAAAAGCGTCGACAATCTCCTGGGCGATCTCCTGACCGCTGACATCAGAGGTTTTCGTGCGGCGAAAATAGAGAATCATCACCGCAGCCAGCATCTCGAAACGGCCCATAACGGTGTCGGGAACGCCCATATCGAGATAAAATTCGGGCGTACGTGCTGCCGAGGTCAGGACCGTGTATTGCCGGTCGACTATGGCGCGATTGTTATTTCTCTTCTTGAACAGCCCGAATATCATCGTTTTTTCCGCACAGAACCGGTGATTTCGATTCCGACCCATCGCACTTGTTGCATGATCGTGAAAGCTGGTTTACCGAAGCATCCACGAATTGCAATGCCATCGCGGTCACGTTCATCTTGCGGCTGAAACAGTCGAAGAGAACCGGAGGAGGCTGAACCGGGCGCGAAAGCACTGCATTCAAGGGGAAAGCGGACGTGTCCGTCCCCGGATTGACATAATCATGTGCACAGACACTGTGCACCACGTAATGCCGGAAGGTATGATTCATGACCGCAGTCGGGGAGTCGCAGTTGAGCAAGCAGAAATCGACACGTCATAGCAAGACCCTGAGCGCAACCGCCATCGCCGTTGTACTCTCAGCCGGTCTTCTTTCTGCGTGCAGCAGCACGACCGATGTTTTCCATAACGGCTACGTCATGGACGAACAGTCGCTTCCGCTCATTCCGGAAGGTTCCAGCCGCGAACAGGTTCTGCTGACGATGGGCACGCCGTCCACGACCGCGACCTTCGGCAACGAAGTCTTCTACTACATTTCCCAGAAGCGCGTGCGTCGCGCCGCCTTCCTCAAGCCGCAGCTTGTCGAGCAGAACATTCTGGCCATCTATTTCAACAAGGATGGCGTAATCGAGCGCAAGGCCAACTACACGCTTCAGGACGGCAAGGTGTTCGACACGATTTCGCGCACGACGCCAACAGGCGGCAAGGACCTCACCTTCCTGCAGCAGCTTCTTTCGGGCGGCACGTCCGGCGCCAACATCGCCAAGAGCATTCTGGGTGCGGAAGGCAATACGCCGTAACGGGCAAAACCCATCCCAAAATAACAAGGCCCGTGGAGCGATCCACGGGCCTTTCTTGTTGGCGGGACTTTCGAGGCTTCAGCCGGCGAGAATCGCCAGCAGTAGCAGGGCCACGATATTGGTGATCTTGATGGCCGGATTGACGGCAGGGCCAGCGGTATCCTTGTAAGGGTCACCCACCGTGTCGCCTGTTACGGATGCCTTGTGCGCATCAGAACCCTTGACGTGACGCACGCCATCCTTGTCAACGAAACCGTCTTCAAAGCTTTTTTTGGCGTTGTCCCAGGCACCACCGCCCGATGTCATGGAAATGGCGACGAACAGGCCGTTGATGATGACGCCCAGCAGGGAAGCGCCAAGTGCTGCGAAGGCGGACGCCTTGGAGCCGGAAATCAGCAGCACACCGAAGTAGACGACGATGGGTGCGAGAACCGGCAGCAGCGAGGGAATGACCATTTCCCGGATCGCCGCCTTGGTCAGCAGATCGACAGCCTTGCCGTAATCCGGCTTTTCCGTACCGGCCATGATGCCGGGCTTTTCGCGGAACTGGCGACGAACCTCTTCCACGATCGAGCTTGCAGCCTTGCCAACCGCCGTCATGGCAATGCCACCGAACAGATAGGGAATAAGGCCGCCAAACAGCAGGCCTGCGACGACGTAAGGGTTGGAAAGGCTGAAGGAGATTTCCCCGACATCCTTGAAGTAGGGATAGGTCTCGCCATTGGCGGCGAAGTAGGACAGGTCGTTCGAATAGGCGGCAAACAGCACCAGTGCACCGAGACCGGCAGAGCCGATCGCGTAACCCTTGGTCACCGCCTTGGTGGTGTTACCGACGGCATCCAGCGCGTCAGTCGCCTTGCGTACATCCGGATCGAGACCGGCCATTTCCGCGATACCGCCGGCGTTATCGGTGACGGGACCAAAGGCATCGAGCGCTACGATCATGCCGGCGAGACCGAGCATGGCCGTAACCGCAATACCGGTGCCGAAAAGGCCACCGAGCTGATAGGTGGTGATGATGCCGCCGACGATGACGATGGCTGGCAGCGCGGTCGATTCCAGCGACACGGCAAGTCCCTGAATGACGTTGGTGCCGTGACCGGTGACGGAGGCCTGTGCAATGGAATTGACCGGGCGCTTGTTGGTGCCGGTGTAATATTCGGTAATCACCACGATCAAGGCCGTCACGACCAGACCGATGATGCCGCAGAAGAAGAGGTTTGTGCCCGTCACCTCCATGCCGGCGACCGTGCCGATCGGACCCCAGCCGATTGTGCCGAAAGTTGCGACGGCGAGACCGGCAATCGAAAAGATGCCGGTTGCGATCAGTCCCTTGTAGAGTGCGCCCATGATGGAGTTGTTGGTGCCGAGCTTGACGAAGAAGGTTCCGGCAACCGAGGTCAGGATGCAGGCGCCGCAGATCGCCAGGGGATAGGCCATGGCGCTTTCCAGCACCGGCGTTCCCGCAAAGAAAATGGCCGCAAGAACCATGGTTGCGACGACCGAAACGGCATAGGTTTCGAAAAGGTCGGCCGCCATGCCGGCGCAGTCGCCGACATTGTCACCGACGTTGTCGGCAATGGTTGCCGGGTTGCGTGGATCATCTTCGGGAATGCCCGCTTCCACCTTGCCGACAAGGTCGCCACCGACATCCGCACCCTTGGTGAAGATGCCGCCACCGAGACGGGCGAAGATCGAGATCAGCGATGCGCCGAAACCGAGCGACACGAGCGAATCGATCACTTCACGCGAACCGGCCGGATGGCCCATCACCGATGTGAGGATGAAGTAATAGATCGATACGCCCAAGAGCGCGAGGCCAGCCACGAGCATGCCGGTGATCGCACCCGACTTGAAGGCGATGTCGAGACCGGACGAAAGGCTGTGGGATGCGGCCTGCGCAGTGCGCAGGTTGGCGCGCACCGAGACGTGCATTCCGACGAAACCGGCAGCGCCTGACAGCACGGCGCCGATGATGAAGCCGATGGCCGCCATGGCCGACAGGAGATACCAGGCAAGGACTGCAACAATCAGCCCGACGATGGCAATGGTGAGATACTGACGAGTGAGATAAGCCTGCGCACCCTCGCGGATATAACCCGCTATTTCCCGCATACGCTCGTTGCCTTCATCGGCATCGAGAACGCTTTTGGTCGCCCATGCCGCGTAAACCACGGACAGGAAACCGCATAAAATTACAATGGGTATTACGGTCATGCGCACTTACCTCCCAAAAGGCCGGGTCTCACTCCCTCCCCGGCGCGGCGAAACCATGTGCTGCGGCAATTTGTTCCCCTCCCAAGGAAAAAATGCCTGCACGTCGAGATTGCGTTGCCGGAAGGCGCGGCGTCAACCCCTACATTTGATTTGGAATTTAACCAGTTCAGCGTGGCGCAAGCTGCGCCCGGCCGTCACGCGGTCTTTTTTCTGCCGCTCAGCAAAAGAGACAGGACCAGCAGAAGGCAAAGCCCCGCGACAGGCCAGATGACGAGGTTCATGACCGACCAGCCCCAGGCCGTGAACACCTTGCCGGAAGAGAAGGACGAAAGCGCCACGGTGCCGAACAGCACGATATCGTGGAAACCCTGCACCTTGTCGGCCTCATGCGGGCGATAGCAGGAGGTGATGATCGAGGTCGCGCCGATGAAACCGAAGTTCCAGCCAAGGCCAAGCAGAATGAGCGCCGTCCAGAAGTTCCAAAGCTCAATGCCCATATGCGCAACGATGGCGCAGCCCATCAGCACGATCAGACCGGTAGCGACGATCTTTTCAGCGCCAAAGCGGGAAATCAGCATGCCGGTAAAAAAGCTCGGCCCGAACATGGCAATCACATGCCACTGGATGCCAAGCGTGGCGAGTTCGGAAGGAAAACCGCAACCGATGACCATGGCAAGCGGCGCACCGGTCATCATGAAGGTCATGAGCGCATAACTGCCAATACCGCAGACCATGCCGGTAATGAAACGATGCGAGCTGACGATTTCCGAAAGCGGGCGCGCAGGTTCCGCCGCGCCGGCAGAGGCTTTCAGATCCGGCAGTTTCAGGAAGGCAAGAACGGCGATGGCGGCAAGGCCGAGCGGCACCAGCGCCAGAAAGGCTCCGGCAAAGGTCACGGGGGCCAGAATATCCTTGCCGAAAATCGCAAGCTGCGGCCCGACGATGGCGGAAACGATGCCGCCGCCCAAAATCCACGAGATGGCCTTGGGCTTGTAAAAGGATGGAGAGGCGTCGGCCGCCGCAAAGCGGATCTTCTGGGTAAAGCCACCGGAAATACCGATCAGCAGCAGGCCGAATGCGAAAAGCCAGAATTCCGAACGGAAAAGTGCCAGTGCCGCGACCGCGCCGCCTGTCGAGGACATCAGCGCGCCAACGATAAAGCCCGCCTTGCGTCCCAGAAAGCGGGAGGCGAAGGCAACGCAGATGGCGCCAAGTGCCACACCGAGATTGAAGCCGGTGAGCGGCGCTGTTGCCAGCGATTTGTCCGCTCCGAGAAGCTGGTAGCCGGCAAGGCCCCCCACCGCAAAACTCAAAGGCGCAGCCGATCCCATGATCGCCTGCGCCACAGTCAGCAGAAAGACATTCCGCTTCGCCGCAACCAGTTGAGTCTCAAGTCCGGTGGCGGGTACTGCGCTCATGTCTTCCTCACATTCTCATAGTCAGCGTTTTGTCTCGCCGCGAACCTGCTTGGCAATACGGTCAAGCACCGCATTGACGAGCTTCGGCTCGTCTTCCGCAAAAAAGGCGCGGGCGATTTCAACATATTCGGTCACGACAACGGCAACCGGCACATCTTTGCGCTCAAGAATCTCGAAAGCGCCGGCGCGAAGGATGGCGCGCACCGTGGCGTCGAGACGCGACAACGGCCAGTCTTCCAGAAGGGCGGAGCGAACGATCGGATCGATCTTCGTCTGGTCGCGAACAACGCCTGATACGATCGAGCGGAACCAGGACGGGTCAGCCTTGAGGTAGGTGTCGCCATCGACTTCCTGGCCGAGACGATGCGCCTCGTATTCCGCAACGACTTCCATCACGCCGGTGCCACCGACATCCATCTGGTAGAGTGCCTGCACAGCGGCAAGACGCGCAGCGCCACGCTGGTTGACGGGCTTGACCGAAGGCTGGCGCGGTGCGCCGCCGTTTTCAACGTTCGACATGCGTTCAGCCACCCAGTTTTTTCTTGAGTTCGATCATGGTCAGCGCGGCGCGAGCGGCAAAACCACCCTTGTCCTTGTCGGAACGGCGAACGCGAGCCCAGGCCTGATCGTCGTTTTCGACGGTCATGATGCCGTTGCCGATGGCGAGAGATTCGCTGACAGCGAGGTCCATCAGGGCGCGGGACGACTCGTTGGAAACGATGTCGAAGTGGTAGGTTTCGCCACGGATGACCATGCCGAGAGCAACGAAGCCGTCATATTCCGTGCCTTCATTGTCCGCCGCGTCGAGCGCCATGGCGATTGCCGGCGGGATTTCGAGAGCACCGGGAACGGTGATGATGTCATAGGTCGCACCGGCTTCATCGAGCGCAAACTTGGCGCCATCGAGAAGAGCATCGGACATATCATCGTAAAAACGTGCTTCCACGATGAGAAGATGAGGCTTGGACATGGGATTTTCCTGAAAAGGTTCGCGCCGGATCAAACCGGCTTTTGGGGCGGTCAAACCACGGCTTGCCGTTCTTGGCAAGTATTTTTAACGCATGGCTGCCCCACCCGGCAGCTTTGCAGGGACATTCCAGGCCAGGTTTTGACCGTTTCGATCAGCTTTTCTGGAAGGCCAGATGGACTCCAAGCCCCATCAGAACCGTTCCGGCCGCACGTTTGGCGAGCCTTTGAACCGCACTCGAACGCTTCAACCGTCCGACCATTGCGCCAGCCAGAAGCACACCGACCAGATCGGCAGAAGAGAAGATGAAATTGACGGCGATGCCGAGGATCAGGAATTGCAGCCAGACAGGAAAAGCAGCCGAGGGATCGACGAACTGCGGCAGGAAAGCCAAGAAGAACAGCGCGGTCTTGGGGTTGAGAACATCGACGATGATGCTGTCGATGAAGGCGCGCCGCGCCGATTTCGGTTCGATGGCAAGATTGACGTTTTCACCTTCAAGCTTGCTGCGCAGCATCGAGAAACCGAGCCAGATCAGGTACAGGGCGCCACCCAGCTTGACCGCGAGATAGAGCCACGGAACCGCCTGAAACAGGACCGACAGACCGGCGGATGCCGCAAAAATGTGGAAGTAGCAGCCGACATGGATACCTAGAACCGCCATCAGCCCGGCAAAACGTCCGCGTGCCATGGTCTGCGCCGCCGCATAAAGCATGGCGGGACCTGGAATATAGGCGAACAGGGCGGTGGTGACAAAAAACGCGGTCAGCACTTCCAATGACGGCATGTCGAAATCCCCTCTCCTCGACCGTACTCACGTCGCGCCGCTGAACGGCGCCATCCCGTCAGTTCGACGGGAATTCGGCCAGACGTGCGGCGTAACGTGCCATGGTGTCGACTTCGAAATTGACGAAATCGCCCGGCTGGCGCTCGCCCCAGGTGGTGACGGCCAGCGTGTGACGGATCAACAGAACGTCGAAATCGGTACCCTCGACCGCGTTGACGGTCAGCGAGGTGCCGTCGAGCGCGACAGAACCCTTGGGCGCGACGAACTTTGCGAGATGTTCAGGCGCACGAAGACGAATGCGAACCGCTTCACCTTCCGATTCGACCGACAGAATTTCCGCCTTGCCATCAACATGGCCGGAGACAATGTGGCCGCCGAGTTCGTCGCCGATCTTCAGCGCGCGTTCGAGGTTGACATGCGTACCCTTCTGCCAGCTTGCGATCGTCGTCAGGCGCAGGGCTTCTTCCCAGGCTTCGACTTCATACCAGCGCTCGTTGCTGCCGGTATCGGGCAGTTTCGTCACTGTCAGGCAAACGCCGCCATGCGAAATGGATGCGCCCATGTCGATGGTCTTGGGATCGTAATTGGTCGCCACGCGAAGGCGCACGCCTTCCGGCAGGGCCTCAAGTTCGGACACGGTTCCCACGTCGGTTACAATTCCGGTAAACATCAAAGCGGCCTTTCAAAATCGAAGCAGCGGTCGGCGCCATAGGCGGTTTCGCTGACAAGCAGATAATCGTCCGGGATATCGGCACGACGAAGCGGCGTTTCAACCCCGTTTTCGCCCACCACCACCGGGCTTTCGAACAGCATGATACGGTCGACGAGACCAGCCTCGAGGAATGCGCGAGCGACAGAGGCGCCGCCTTCGACCAGCAGTTCCGACATGCCCCGTTCCGCTAAAGCGTGAAGGAGGTCATCAAGCGTCGAGGCTTGCTGGATTTCAACGCCGGCACCCTGAAGCGCGACAGATGCATCGAGGGGTGCCTCGAGTGTCACCGCAATCACCGGCACGTTCCCCGCCGTTTTCACCAGCTTCGAGGTCAACGGCAGCTCAAGCCGGCGATCGAGAACGATGCGAACGGGCGAGCGCTGCTCGAGGCCCTCGATACGCACGGTCAGTTCGGGATCGTCGGCCAACGCCGTACCGATGCCGATAAGGATCGCGTCGCAACGCGCCCTCAGTTCATGCACTGCGCGGCGCGCTTCCGGGCCGGTGATCGCCACCTGTCCGTCGCCCCGACGGCCGATCATGCCATCTGCAGAAACCGCAAGCTTCAGAATCACATGCGGGCGATTTTTAACCTTGCGTGTGAGGTAACCTGCAAGTGCGCGCTCGCCTTCTTCACGCAGCAGACCGGTTTCGACCACGATACCGGCGGCGCGTAAAATTTCGTAGCCGCGGCCCGATACACGCTCGTCGGGATCATCAACGGCAACGACGACACGGGCCACGCCATAGTCAACCAGCGCATTGGCGCATGGCGGTGTCTTGCCCCAGTGCGAGCAGGGTTCGAGAGTGACATAGGCCGTCGCACCCCGCGCCGCCTCGCCTGCCAGTTCAAGCGCCTGACGCTCGGCATGCGGACGGCCGCTGATTGCGGTGACGGCTTCGGCAATGATCTGGCCGTCCTTGACGAGGACACAGCCAACAGAGGGATTGGTTTCGGTCTGACCCTGATGGCGCAGCGAAACGTCGATCGCCCGCGCCATGAATCTTTCGTCATCGGCACGGGTCGTCACGTTCAGACCCCGCCTTCCGTATCACGCGCAATCTTCGCGTTGATCTCGGCAATGACGTTTTCGAAGTCTTCGGCGTGGCTGAAATCGCGATAGACCGAGGCGTACCGCACGAAGGCAACGTCATCGAGGCTTTTCAGCGCTTCGAGAACCTGCAAGCCGATTTCTTCAGATGGGATTTCCGTCTCGCCGGAGCTTTCCAGACGACGGGCGATACCGGAAACGGCACGTTCGATCCGGTCACGATCAACCGGGCGTTTGCGCAGCGCGATCTCGAAAGATCGCACCAGCTTTTCCCGGTCGAACGGCAGCTTGCGGCCGCTTTTCTTGATGACCATCAGTTCGCGCAATTGCACGCGCTCATAGGTCGTGAAGCGGCCGCCGCAATCGGGGCAGATGCGCCGCCGGCGAATGGAGGTGTTGTCCTCCGCCGGACGAGAGTCCTTGACCTGCGTGTCTTCAGAACCGCAAAAAGGGCAGCGCATCTCGTTCCTCTCTTACATGTACGGGTACATGGGGAAGCGATCGGTCAAAGCAACGACCTTCTCGCGTACGGAAGCCTCAACGGCAGCATTGCCTTCATCCGAATTGGCAACCTTGAGACCGTCGAGAACCTCAACGATCAGCTTGCCGATTTCACGGAATTCAGCTTCCTTGAAGCCGCGCGTCGTGCCGGCCGGTGCGCCAAGGCGGACACCCGACGTCACGAAAGGCTTTTCAGGGTCGAACGGGATGCCGTTCTTGTTGCAGGTGATGTAGGCGCGGCCGAGCGCTGCTTCCGCACGCTTGCCGGTTGCGTTCTTCTTGCGAAGGTCGACCAGCATGAGGTGGTTGTCGGTACCGCCGGAAACGACATCGAGACCGCCAGCGATCAGCGTTTCTGCCAGTGCCTTGGCGTTCTTGACGATCTGCGCGGCGTAGTCCTTGAATTCCGGCTGCAGCGCTTCACCGAAGGCAACAGCCTTGGCGGCGATGATGTGCATCAGCGGACCGCCCTGGAGGCCAGGGAAGACAGCCGAGTTGAACTTCTTGGCCAGATCTTCGTCATTGGTCAGGATAACGCCACCGCGCGGGCCGCGGAGCGACTTGTGCGTCGTCGTCGTGGCAACGTGGCAATGCGGGAACGGCGACGGATGCTGGCCACCGGCAACCAGACCGGCGATGTGCGCCATGTCGACCATCAGGTAAGCGCCAACTTCATCAGCGATCTCGCGGAAACGCTTCCAGTCCCAGATACGGGAGTAGGCCGTGCCGCCGGCGATGATGAGCTTCGGCTTGTGGGTACGAGCCTTTTCAGCAACATCGTCCATATCGAGCAGGTTGTCGCCTTCGCGCACGCCGTACGACACGACGTTGAACCACTTGCCGGACATGTTTACCGGCGAACCGTGCGTCAGGTGACCACCCGAGTTCAGATCGAGACCCATGAAGGTATCACCCGGCTGGAGAAGCGCGAGGAACACCGCCTGGTTCATCTGCGAACCGGAGTTCGGCTGGACGTTGGCGAAATTGACGCCGAACAGCTTCTTGGCGCGTTCAATCGCCAGCTCTTCCGCGATGTCAACGAACTGACATCCGCCGTAATAACGCTTGCCCGGATAACCTTCAGCGTATTTGTTGGTCATGATCGAACCCTGCGCTTCAAGCACAGCGCGGGAGACGATATTTTCCGAGGCGATCAGTTCGATCTCGTGGCGCTGGCGACCGAGTTCCTTCTCAATCGCGCCGAAAATTTCCGGATCGACATCGGCAAGCGGACGGGAGAAGAAAGCATCTGTGTTCGACATGGTGAAGGCTCCTGAAACAGTAATGCGAAGGCGTCTTAGCGCCCTCCCCCTTCAAGAGCAATACGGGCAGCGAGATTTGCCCGTCAAACTGCGACGTGACCGCAAAAAACGACATTTCCTTTCGGCGAAATCGGCCGCACAAACAAAAAACCGCGCCGGAAGGGCGCGGTCTTTTCAAACTCGGGCGAAATTCGCTTAGTTGCGCGGCAGCAGATCGTCGTCCACGGAACCGGCAGGCTGTTCCATGCCGCTCGTGGTGTTAAGCGCCAGTTCGGCATTGCCATCCTTGCCGTAGATGTCGTCGCGGAACTGAACAACGCCGTCCTTCGCCGACCAGGCAGTGATGTAAACGAAATAAACCGGCACTTCCTGTGCGAGCTTGATCGGCGTGCTGACGCGCGATGCGATGACGCGTTCCATTTCCTGACGCGACCAGCCTGCCGTGTCTCGCAGCAGCCAGGAAGTCAGGTCGCGAACGTTCTGCACGCGGACGCAGCCGGACGATTCGAAACGCATCAGCTTGTTGAACAGGCCCTGCTGTGGCGTGTCGTGCATGTATTCGTTGTTGGGGTTGTGGAAGTTGATCTTCGTCGAGGACATGGCGTTGATCTTGCCCGGGTCCTGACGGAACATCAGGTTCGGAGCCTTCGGCGCGAACCAGTCGACCGTCGTCGGCGAAACTTCCTGTCCCTTGCCGTCGATGAGGCGGATGTTGTTCCGCTCCAGATAGGTCGGGTCCTTCTGCATCAACGGCACGATGTCCTTTTCGACGATCGAGCGCGGCGCAGTCCAGTAAGGGTTGAGGATAACCTCGTAGATCTTGGAGTTGATGACGTGCGTCGGGCGGCTGGCGCGGCCGACAACGGCCGTGTTACGCAGAACGACGCGGCCATTTTCCACGGCTTCAATAGAGGCAGCCGGAATATTGACCATCAGGTGACGCTGGCCGAGATCGCCCGACATGGAATCAATGCGCACCAGGTTGGTCTGAAGCTGCGCCAAACGGATCTGTGCGGAAACATTCAGAGCCTTGGTGGTGTATTCGCCGATCACGCCATCTGCCGGCAGACCATGACGAGCCTGGAAACGCTTCAGCGCGCCATCCACATAGGAATCGAATGCGCTGGAGATGCCGGCTTCACGCAGCAGATCGCCGGAAACCATCAGACGCTGACGCAGGATCTGAACGGAAGGATCGCTGACGCCGATCTGGAGACGCTGCTGGCTTGTCGGAACGTCAGGCCAGCCGCCGTTCTGAACGATCTGCTGATACTGCATGATCGCCTGCTGCATGTAGATCGGCGCTTCCGAACCGAGAACCGGATTGTTGGAAACAACGCCAACCGCCGAACGCGAGGTGTTCGCATCGAACTGGTCGTCCCAGTTGCCACGACGGGAAGAACCCATCAGGTCGTTCAGCGCATCCTGCGCCAAAGCGGGCGCAGCCAGCGCAACAGCGCCAACGGAAACGGCCGAGCGCAGAAGCGCGCGACGGGACACGGGATCGGAAACGGATTTCTTTGTCATTTTACCTACCAGCCACTCTATCAGGCAATCTGAACGATGCCTAAAGCAATATGATTAACAAACACGTACAACGCGTCTGCCGGCCGGAAATACTCGTTACGCTCTTGCCTTCGATAACGGTCGGACACGACAATCTGGCCATGCCGAGAAAACAGGAGAAACCGCCGGCTCCTTCGTCTTTGCCGGTCCCATATCAATATGGCCAATTCGTGTCACCAGCCCTTTTCTCACGAAGCTGTGTGCACTGTAAAACAAGGCGAAACGCAAAGCCGGACGCAATCGCCTTGCGTCCGGCTTTGAAGAAAACTGCAATCGAAATTACAGGCGATATGCGATCGAGTCGTTCCAGAAACGGTCGAGGCGCTGCAGCAGCTTGTTCATTTCGGCGAATTCGCCGGTGCCGATGCCGCCGACCTTTTCGATCGAGCCGACGTGGCGCTCATAAAGGCGGGCAACGGTTTCGGCTATCTGCTGGCCCTTTTCGGTCAGGCTGATACGAACCGAGCGACGGTCGACACGCGAACGCTGGTGGTTGATGAGACCGAGGTCGACCAGCTTCTTGACGTTGTAGGAAACGTTCGAGCCGAGGTAGTAACCGCGCGAACGCAGCTCACCGGCGGTCAGTTCGGAGTTGCCGATGTTAAACAGAAGGAGTGCCTGGACTGCGTTGACGTCATCGCGACCCTGACGATCGAACTCGTCCTTGATGACATCGAGCAGACGGCGGTGAAGACGCTCAACCAGGTGCAGCGACTCCATGTAGAGCGAACGGATGGTTTCTTCCTGTACGTCAGCGACGATAGCCTGCGGCTTTGCTTTGGTATTGATCATAACTGCCTCACTGTTTTGTTTGGCGGTGTGTTTGTTTGTTCCCGCCTTGAGTAAGAACCTAAGCAATGCGCATAAAATTCTACTTAAAACGTACGATTAACAAATGCTTACCTGCATTGTTCAGATCGCACCGAACTTGTGGCAATCTTGGACCGACCTAGCTCGAACCTATAAAAATCAAATACTTAAGATAGAAAATTGCCTTGAAAACGGGCCAAATTGCTTTCTTTTTATGGTAAATCAATTCTTGCGCGTTCTTCGTTCTGACGCGCATCCAGCCAGAAAGCGACCAGAAATAGT
Organism: Agrobacterium tumefaciens; assembly: GCA_025559845.1. Classification (NCBI taxonomy): domain Bacteria; kingdom Pseudomonadati; phylum Pseudomonadota; class Alphaproteobacteria; order Hyphomicrobiales; family Rhizobiaceae; genus Agrobacterium; species Agrobacterium tumefaciens. Next base: position 871,149 of record CP048469.1, on the reverse strand, counting down.
ATATAAACGGTTGCCACGAGGCCGTGCAAAACAGGAACGAGAGTGTTTGCACCGAAGATATGCGGCCACACCTTATACATAGCGATCTGAGTACCAGCGCCGATGACCCACATGGCCGCCCCCCAGGAGGCGCCAAGCCAGAGCCCAAGTGCAGCAACCGGGAAAACCATGGCAAGTCCGGTGCCCGCCACGCGCCAGGGAAGGTTCAGAAGATCAAAGCGTCCGTGACCGCCGAGCGAATAGCCGGTGAGCATTGCCCAATATTGCAGGCCGAACCAAAAACACGAAACGGCGACCAGCCGCATGAAGACCAGGTAGAGTATCCCGGTAAGCGGGCGTTTCGGCTGTGGTTGAGAATCAGGTTCCATGGCCGGAAGATACGGTCTCAATAAGCGGGCGAACAGCCCATATTGTTTCTTTGCCCATGCCTTGTCAAAAACATCCGCTCAACCGGGATCGATTGTCGCATTCGCACGGCGCGTCCTTCGTGTTATGGAGCAGTCCGGATTTGGAAGGACATTCTCTCATGCAGGACAAAACCCATCTGGTCGACGAGATTACCGGCCACCGCCGCATGCGGCGCAATCGCAAGGCCGACTGGACACGCCGTATGGTTCAGGAAAACCGCCTGACGGTCGACGATCTGATCTGGCCGGTGTTTATCGTTCCGGGTACGGGCATCGTGGACCCCATCCCTGCCATGCCTGGCGTCAACCGCATGAGTGTCGACAAACTTGTCGAGGCCGCCAAGGAAGCAGCCGATCTCGGCATCCCGGCCATTGCAACATTCCCCAACATTGAAATGGAACTGCGCGACGAGACCGGTTCCAACGCCCTTCTCGCCAACAACCTGATCAATCAGGCCACGGCTGCCGTCAAGAAAGCCGTGCCGAACATCGGCATGATTACCGATGTGGCGCTCGACCCCTTCACCAGCCACGGCCATGACGGCATTCTTCGCGGCGACGAGATCGTCAATGACGAAACCGTCGAACAGGTCGTCAAGGCTGCCATTCTTCAGGCCGATGCCGGATCGGACATTATCTCTCCATCCGAAATGATGGACGGCCGTGTCGGTGCGATCCGTCGCGGACTGGATGCCGCTGGCCACCAAGGCGCTGGCATCATGTCCTATGCGACCAAGTTCTCGTCGGGTTATTACGGTCCCTATCGCGAGGCGATTTCGACCGCCGGCCTGCTGAAGGGCGACAAGAACAGCTATTACATCAACCCGGCCAACGGCACGGAAGCGATGCGTGACGCGGCCCTCGACGTCGAGGAAGGCGCCGACATGCTGATGGTCAAACCCGGCCTACCCTATCTCGATATCTGTTGGCGGCTGAAAGAGGCGTTCGGTCTTCCGACCTTCGCCTATCAGGTCTCCGGCGAATATTCGCAGATCAAGGCCGCAGCAATGAACGGCTGGATCGACGGCGACCGCGTCATGATGGAAACACTGCTCTGTTTCAAGCGCGCTGGATGCGACGGCATTTTGACCTACTTCGCCGTTGAGGCGGCACGCAAACTGGCCAGGAGCTGACGGCACGGCGGGCTTATTGTATTCGGCGGTTTCGTCCCCATATTGTTTGCTGACATTATCAGGAGACAACCGCCGATGAGCCTTGAACAGAATCCCACCTATATCGCACCGGACGACTGGCGCGCATATAGCGGCGTGCTGAGCAGGCGTGTGTTTGCGTTTCTGATCGATTACGCCATCGTGCTGCTTCTTTGCATTCCCGCGGCGGTGATCGTGTTCTTTCTTGGCGTCATCACACTCGGCCTCGGATGGTTCCTCTATCCGGCACTGTTCGTGATCGTTGCCGTGCTCTATTTCGGCATCTCGCTTGGTGGCCTGTCGCAGGCAACGCCCGGCATGCGCGCTATGGGCATTGCCATGGCGCGGCTGGACGGTCGGCGAATCGACTTCCTGCTTGCCACGGTTCACATCGTGCTTTTCTGGGTCATCAACTCGGTTCTGACGCCGCTGATCCTGCTCGCGGGCCTGTTTACCGAGCGCTCCAGACTGGTTCACGACTTCCTTTTGGGCACCGTTGTCGTCAGAACCCGTTAAAACCCGTAAAATCACGGCGTTCAAATAGGCTTGATGCCGCATCTCGTGGTTGACGTTTTGCGGCATTTTGCCATTCTGTGACACTATGTGACAGGCGAAGGAGGCGATCACGGTTCGATGAACACGCAGACGACGCCCTCTCCTCAATTTTATCTGACGGCACCGGCCACCTGCCCATATCTGCCAAATCAGATGGAGCGAAAGGTCTTCACCCATCTGGTGGGACCGCGCGCCTCGGAAATGAACGACCTGTTGACCCAAGGCGGCTTCAGGCGCTCCCAGAACATCGCCTATCGCCCGGCCTGCGAAAACTGCCGGGCATGCGTCTCGGTCCGCATTCTGACGGCAGAATTTCAGCCGACGAAATCGATGCGGCGTGTCCTGTCCGCCAACAGCGATATTGTTGCCACGGTCCATCCCGCGGAACCGTCCACCGAACAGTTTGCCCTGTTCCGCCGTTATCTCGACAGCCGCCACCAGTCGGGTGGCATGTCAGATATGTCGGCGCTCGATTATGCGATCATGGTCGAGGATACCCACGTCAACACCCGCATCATCGAATATCGTCTGCGCGAACCGGGGTCTGGCATCGATTCCAGCAAGCGCGGAGAGCTGCTGGCTGTCGCCCTGAGCGACGTGATGAGCGACGGGCTGTCGATGGTCTATTCGTTCTTCAATCCTGCACTGGAAAAGCGATCGCTCGGCACGTTCATGATACTCGACCACGTCGAGCGCACCCGTACACTTGGCCTGCCGCACGTCTATCTCGGCTACTGGGTCGATGGTTCGGAGAAGATGGGCTACAAAACCCGCTATCATCCGCAGGAACACCTGACCCCGCGCGGTTGGGAACGCTACACGCCGCCGACTGAGCAGGCGGAATGATCACACCTTACCGGTGAAATGAAAAACGCCGCATATCCTGGATATGCGGCGCCTTTAAACGATATGATGGGGTCTGGCCCTTACCCGCCGAACTTGCCGCTGCGCGGGAAGCCTTTTGGTACCGTGCGTCCCGCGGTAGCGCGATCTGCCAGCCATTCGCGCAATTCTTCGCCGACCTTGGTGAAGACGCGGCCGGCACTGTCCGACCAGCTCAGGCCATCGGCCAGCGCAAAGCACTTCACATCGACCACGCCGCCGTCCTTGTAACGCTGCAGACGAACGCCCTTGCCGCGCGACATCTCCGGAACCTGCGAAAGCGGGAACGCCAGGAGCTTGCGGTTTTCACCGACAACAGCAACATGGTCGCCCGTTACAGGCACAATCAGATGCGCCTCATCCGGCATGGAGACATTCATGATCTGCTTGCCCTTGCGGGTATTGGCGATCATTTCCGTCTCCGGCACGATGAAGCCGTTACCCGCCGTCGAGACGAGCAGCAGCTTGCGCGATGGATCGTGCACGAAGGCGGTCAGGATATCCTGATCGTTCTCCATATCGACCATGATGCGGATCGGTTCGCCGTGGCCGCGACCGCCCGGCAGCTTGTCCGCACCGAGCGTATAGGCCTTGCCACCCGTCGTCAGCAGCAGAAGCTTGTCGGTGGTCTGGGCCGGGAATGCCACCTTCAGTGCGTCGCCTTCCTTGAAGGTCAGCGAAGACGTGTCGGCGATGTGACCCTTCAGCGCCCTGATCCAGCCCTTTTCCGAAATGACGATGGTTACAGGCTCTTTTTCGATCATAGCCTGCTGGATGGCTTCGATATCGGCATCCGGCGCATCGGCAAACTGCGTGCGGCGACGGCCGATTTCGGTTGCCTTGGCGTATTTCTTTTTAACTTCGCCGATTTCCCAGGCGATCGTCTGCCACTGCTTTTCATCCGAACCGAGCAAGGCTTCGATTTCCGCCTTCTCATTGCTGAGTTCGTCGAACTCCTTGCGGATTTCGAACTCCTCGAGCTTGCGCAGATTGCGCAGGCGCATGTTGAGGATGGCTTCAGCCTGAAGGTCGGTGAGCGACCACTTGGCCATCATCACCTGCTTCGGCTCGTCGTCCTCGCGGATGATGCGGATCACCTCATCAAGATTGAGGTAGGCGACCAGCAGACCGCCAAGAATTTCAAGGCGGCGATCAATCGCGGCAAGGCGGTGGCGAGAACGGCGGATCAGCACGTCCTTGCGGTGTGCCAGCCATTCCGTCAGCACCTCGTTGAGCGCCATGACCTTCGGCACCTTGCCGAGCGACAGGACGTTCATGTTGAGCGGCAGACGGCTTTCGAGATCCGAAAGACGGAACAGCGATTCCATCAGAAGCGTGGCATCGACCGTGCGGTTCTTCGGAACCAGCACGATACGCACATCTTCGGCGGATTCGTCGCGGATATCTTCAAGCAGCGGCAGCTTGCGGGCAATCAGCAGCTCGGCGATCTTTTCGATGAGGCGCGACTTCTGGACCTGGAATGGAATTTCGGTGATGACGATCTGATAACCGCCACGACCGAGATCTTCTGTCTCCCACTTGGCGCGCACGCGAAAACCGCCACGGCCGGTCTTGTAGGCATCGAGAATGTTCTCGCGGCTTTCGACGATGACGCCGCCTGTCGGCAGGTCAGGACCGGGAACGAACTCGACCAGCTTTTCCACCGTCGCATCGGGATGCTTGATGAGATAAAGCGCCGCATCGCACAGTTCATGGGCGTTGTGCGGCGGGATCGACGTTGCCATGCCGACAGCAATGCCCGAAGCGCCGTTTGCGAGCAGGTTCGGGAATGCGCCCGGCAGCACGACCGGTTCCGAATTGGATTCGTCATAGGTGTCGCGGAAATCGACGGCATCCTGATCGATACCCTCAAGCAGGAGTTCGGCGACTGCCGTCATCTTACTTTCGGTGTAACGCATCGCGGCAGGGCTATCGCCGTCGATGTTGCCGAAGTTCCCCTGACCGTCCACCAGCGGGTAGCGCAGAGAGAAGTCCTGCGCCAGACGCGCCAGCGCATCGTAAATCGCCTGGTCGCCATGCGGGTGATAGTTACCCATCACTTCACCGACGATCTTGGCGCATTTGCGGAATGCGGACTGGGGTCTCAGACCCATTTCACTCATGGCATAGACGATGCGGCGATGCACCGGCTTCAGGCCGTCGCGAACGTCCGGCAGCGCGCGATGCATGATCGTCGACAGCGCATAGGCAAGGTAACGCTCTTCAAGCGCAGCCTTGAGATCAACCGGATGAATGTTATCGTCTCCGCCGGACGGAGGCACAAGATTTTTTCCCATGACGCTTGACTAGCGGAAATGGCGATTCCCGGCAAGAATTGCCGGGGTTTCCACTGTGGATGAAAGTACCGTCATTCGTCAGTTTTTTGTTAACTGCGTTCCAATCGCCGCAGTGGGCATCCACTGTGGGAGAGATGAAATCCGGTAGACCTTTGATTAATCGCGAATATAAATGCCACTATCGATGTCGATAATACCGCGCGAGTCTGCGGTTCAAGGGAAGAAACATCATGAAACTGAAATTCACCCGGCAAGTTCTTTTCACGAGCGCGGCCGTTCTCGCGCTCTCCGCGCCAGCTTTTGCGCTTGATGGCGCCGATGTTCTGAAGAAGATCAATGCCGCCTACAGCGCACAGGGCGGCGAAATCAGCGCACAGTCCACAATCGTCAACGGTTCTACCGTGACGCTGGGTGACGTGACCTTTGCGGCAGCAAGCGATCCTTCGCGCAAGATCCCGGTTGGCACGATCACCCTGGAAGGCGTGGAAGAAAACAACGGCGGCTACAAGATCGAAACCGCACGCTTCGGCAATGTCGACTACAATCAGGACAACGTGTCGATCAAGGCAAGTGACATCTACATGTCGGGCCTGACCATTCCGGCCGATGCTACGACTGGCACGATCGAGGCACTGATGTTCTACGACGAGGCCCACAGCGGCCCGGTTTCGGTGACCCTTGGCGGCAAGGAAGCTTTCGCGCTGAAGGAAAGCACCGCCACCATGTCTCTGAGTGATGACAAGAACACGATGAGCTTCGATTTCGACGCCACCGGCTTCAAGGCCGACCTCAGCGGCATCGAAGATCCCGGCACCAAGGATGCTGTCGAGAAGCTCAATCTCCAGTCCATCTCCGGTGCGATGACCATGAGCGGAAGCTGGGAAGTTTCTTCCGGCACGATCGATGTTGAGGAATATGCACTCGACCTCGACAATGTTGGACGCCTGAACATATCGTTCGGTTTCTCGGGCTATACGCTCCCCTTCATCAAATCGATGCAGGAAGCGGTGAAGGCACAGACCGAGAACCCGAACAAGGAACAGGCCCAGCAGGCCGCCAGCCTTGCCATGCTCGGCCTGATGCAGCAGCTTTCCTTTATCAATGCGGAAGTCAGCTTCGAGGACGCGAGCATCACCAAGCGCGCCATCGATTATGCGGCAACCCAGCAGGGGATGACGGGCGACCAGCTTGCCCAGACGATCAAGGGCATGGCACCGCTGATGCTGGCTTCGCTCAACGTGCCGGAACTGCAGAACATGGTCTCGACAGCAATCAACACCTATGTCGACGACCCGAAGAACCTGACCATCACGGCAGAGCCGGAAAGCCCGGTTCCGTTCCCGATGCTCATGGGTGCGGCGATGGGCGCACCGAACACGCTCCCGAAGATGCTGGGTGTAACGGTCACGGCAAACGAATAAGACAGACAGAAAAGCCCCGGTTTCCCGGGGCTTTTTTGTTGCGTTGTTCAATGGGGCGAAAGTGCCGCGCCGTCCGCCTTGTCGTGCACCGCGAACCGGTCGATCATGTGCGCGCTTGCCGCATTGAGCCCGACAACCTCCACCGTCTTGCCGTTCTTGCGGAACTTCAACACGACCTTGTCGAGCGCACCTACCGCCGATATGTCCCAGAGGTGCGCCTCTGAGACATCGATCGTCACCGTCTTGATCTCCTCGCCAAAATCGAAGGCGGCGATGAAGCTTTCCGTCGACGCAAAGAAGATCTGGCCATCGACGCGGTAAACGCGTCCCTGCCCGTCATCGATAAGCTCGGAGCGGACGTGGAACAGCTTGGCGACCTTGCCGGCGAAGAACACGCCCGAGAGCAGCACACCCGCAAGCACGCCCTTGGCCAGATCGTGGGTGGCCAGCACCGTGCCAACAGTCACCAGCATGACGATGCTGGAGGATGGCGGATTGCGGCGCAGATCAAGGATCGAACGCCAGGAGAAGGTGCCGATGGAGACCATGATCATGACCGCAACAAGCGCCGCCATCGGGATGATACGGACCAGATCGTCGAGCACGAGGATCAGGAAGAGAAGAAACGCGCCAGCCACGAAGGTGGAAAGGCGTCCACGGCCACCGGAGCTGACATTGATGACCGACTGGCCGATCATGGCGCAGCCGCCCATCCCGCCGATCAGGGCGGAGGCGATATTGCCTGCCCCCTGCCCGATGCATTCCTGGCTCTTGTTGGAGCCGGTATCGGTCATGTCGTCGACGATCTGTGCCGTCAGCAGGGATTCGAGAAGACCCACCGCGGCGAGAGCGAAGGAATAAGGGAAGATGATCTGCAACGTTTCCCAGGTGAGCGGCACGTATGGCAAGGCGAAGACCGGCAAGGCCGAAGGCAACTCTCCGAGATCGCCGACAGTGCGGATGTCCATCCCGGAAAATACTGCAACGCATGTCAGAACGACGATGGCGACGAGCGGCGACGGAATGACCCTGGTGACCATCGGAAACAGATAGATGATCGCCAGACCGGCCGCGATCATCACATAGGTCTGGACTGGAACGCCGATCAGTTCCGGCAATTGTGCCATGAAAATCAGGATCGCCAGTGCGTTGACGAAGCCGGTCATGACCGAACGGGATACGAACCGCATGACCCTGCCAAGCTTGGCAAAACCGGCGGCGATCTGCAGCACGCCCATCAGGATCGTTGCAGCAAAGAGATATTGCAGCCCGTGTTCCTTGACCAAAGTTACCATCAGCACGGCGGTGGCTGCTGTCGCCGCCGAAATCATGCCAGGGCGGCCGCCGGTGAAGGCGGACACGCAGGCAATGGCGAAGGAGGCGAAAAGACCGACCTTCGGATCGACACCGGCAATGACGGAAAATCCGATTGCCTCAGGAATAAGGGCTAGCGCGACGACAATACCGGAAAGAATGTCGCCACGAATGTTGTGAAACCATTCGCGTTTGTAGGCTTGAAACGTGTTCATATGATTTTTCGCAAAGAAACATGCACCGGCCGGAGCCATGTCCGGTAGATCGAAAAATGTCGTCGGTGCTTTGCGTTGTCTGGCGGATCGGCGGCCAGAAGAGCCACCCGGAATTTCACCGGGTCCGTGGTGAGTAACCAAGCTATAAACGTCAAAAAAGCGGGCGACAAGTTTTGCGCCCGCTTTTTGTTTTCGATCCGGCTCAATCAGGCGGCGTGCCGCATCCTGTCGTCGGACGCCTGCGCGCCGCTGAGCTGGAACAGCGATACCAGCTCCTTGAGCCGCGCCGTCTCGTTTGCCAGAACGGCACTGGCGGCATTGTTCTCCTCAACCATGGCGGCGTTCTGCTGCGTGCCCTGATCAAGATGATTGACGGCGGTGTTGATCTCGCCGAGCCCCAGCGACTGCTCTTTGGTTGCGGCGGCGATTGCCTCGATGTGGTCATTGATCGACTTCACCGAGCCGCCGATACGCGACAGGGCCGCGCCGGTTTCCCGCACGTAACGGGCGCCTTCCGCCACTTCGCCGGCGGAGGTCTGGATCAGCGCCTTGATTTCTCCGGCTGCGCGCGCCGAGCGCTGCGCAAGTTCGCGAACTTCCTGGGCGACGACGGCAAAGCCACGCCCAGCCTCACCGGCGCGAGCTGCCTCGACACCGGCATTCAGCGCCAGAAGATTGGTCTGGAAGGCGATTTCGTCGATCACGCCGATGATATTGCCGATCTTGCCGGACGACTGCTCGATCTTCTCCATGGCGCCGATGGTGTCGTTGACAAGCGAGACGGTCCGGTTCGCATCCTGATCGGCCGATATCGCAATCGAACGCGCCTCCATCGCACGGTCGGCGGAAATGCGGATGTTGGCGGTCAATTCATCCAGTGCTGCGGCGGTCTGCTCGAGCGATGCTGCCTGCTGCTCCGTACGACGTGCCAGGTCTTCCGCGCTGTGGCTGATTTCCTGGCTGCCGCCGTCAATCACCATGCTTGACTGCACGACGCCCGACATGACGGCATCAAGCTGCTGCAGTGTCTGGTTGAGATCGTGGCGAAGCGCTTCGAAATCCGGTGCGAAGGGTTCGTTCAGTTCGAAGGACAGGTCACCGGCGGCGAGGCGCTGCAACGCGGATGCGAGGCCTGTCGTGGCCTGCATCAACCGGGTCTGCGCCTCCGCTTCAGCACTCCGCTGAATGTAAAGCCGCTCCTGTTCAGCCTGTTCGCGTGCGGCCAACGCCTCGGCCTCGAGTTCAGCCTTGGCGATGGCCGACTGGCGGAACACTTCCAGCGCACCAGCCATGGCGCCAAACTCATCCCTGCGGCCGAGCCCCGGTACGGCAAAGCCGGTTTCGCCATCGGCTAGGCGGCGCATGCCACGTGTAATCGCGTTAACCGGACGGGTGATCGACCGACCGATGAAATAAACCCCGGCAAACAGGCTGAGGACGGTAAGAGCAATAAAACCGATCACGATCGAAACGGTCGTTTCCGCCGCGCGCCGGTTTTCGATGGCATTGGCTGTCCGCTCATCCTGATAGGCAGAGGCAATTGTCGCCAGGATCGGCTGCAATGCATTGTAGGCGTTCGTCGCAGTCTCCCGCGCCTTCTGCTCATCAAGCGTGGCCTGAGCGTAAAAACGGAAGGATGCCGTATAAATTTCCAGTGCGTCCATGATGCGCTGACGGTCGGCACCGGGACGATATTCCTGCTTGATCAGGCCCTTGAAGATTTCCACCTCGGCGGCGTGTTTTTCGGTGTAGGAGGCATCCCGTCGCAGGATGAAATCCTTCTCGTGCCTGCGCATCATCAGCATGCTGGCGCGGATTTCCGGATTGACGACACTGTCGACAAGTTTCTCGATCGTGTGCACGCTGTTGCGCATGGCGCCTTCAAGACCTTCGGAGGGCTTGAGCCCAAGCTCCTGATTCCTGGCGAACAGTGCCTTCACCAGTTCAGCATAGGACGCCGTGCCCTGCCCGAGATTGGCAAGTTGATCCTGAAGCTGCTGCGTAGAAGTCCCTTGAAGGGTCTGCAGAGACTGTTGCACGCGGGTCATGGCGGCATCGAATTCCGCTGCGGCATTCATATCCTTGGCGAGAAGAAAATTCTTCTGGTGCAGCAGGCTTTCACGCAGGTCCTCCGTCAGCGCCACCAGTACGCCATCCCGCTTCGCCAGAACCTCTTGTGCAACGCGTTGATCGGCTTCTGCCTGACGCTGCCACAGCAAGGTACCCGCGATGACGGCAATGCCGCACAAAGCCACAAGCGCCAGCATCATCACGCGATGCGATATTCTGAACGCGGAAAACAGAGAAGACATTCGACCCCCGGATGAAACATTTCTCGCCGAGCGATGAAATGCCAGCCAAGGCTTAAGGAGTTCTCTACCGGAGCCGCCATCTGGATGAAGGTTTTATGACAACCCCCTGCATTTTAAGGGGTATTACCCGCAGCGTCAGGATTTTTGTCTGAAGAACAGGATTGTGACGGCAACGCCGATAAATGCGCCGACGGAAACGTCAAGGAAGCGCACGAAACCAGCGCTCTGCGGACCGAGCAGCAAGACCAGCATCGCGGATGCGCCAGCCTGGATTGGCACCACTGCCGACAGGCCGAACAGGGATGCGAGCATCATGGACGCGAAGGTGGCAACGGCCATGCGGACTTCGCCATAGTCGTGCGGAACAAGGAGCGTCAGTTCGCCGATCAGAATTCCGAGCGTGACACCGATCATCAGGCCCATGGCCTGCTTCAGGTGATCGCTGATGCCGGGCGCAAGGCAAATGAGAGCGCTGACAGCGGCAAAGACAGGCTGCGGGTGCCCCAGAAATTTGTGCGCGATCCAAAACGCAAAAGCGGCGGCAAGCGCCGCCGCCAAGGCACGGGTGAAAGCTGCACGAGCCCGTTCGAACAGCTTTTCCATCATGACATTCTCAACCCGTTCTCGAGATCATCTCAAAGGTATAGGGCAGCCAACCGGTCACCACAACACTACCACTGCAGGCAGCACCCTATCCGCCCGGTCAGATGCCGGGCGGAGGCTGATGATATTATGTCATCGGGTTGGACCGCGTATTGGACGCCGACCAATCCACACGCCGTGTCGCGTACATGGTCGCGGCAATCGCCACGAAGGAGATTATCGCACCCGCCAGCAGGGCATATTCGTCTTCGTTGAGAACCAGATACATCACGCCGTAGGCGCCGGCGAGCGCTGCAAACAGCGAGATGCCGTTCTTCCTGCTTGCCGTCGCACTGCCGAGATAGGACGCGATCAGCACCGCTGTTGCGAATGACGAGGCGACATAGGCGATGGTGAAGCCGGTATGTTCTGCAAGCGCCAGCAACAGGACGTAGAACACCACCAGCGCAAGCCCCGTCAGCACATATTGTATCCAGTGCACCATTCGCCCGCCCCTGAGTTCAATGATGAACACGGCGAGGAAAACCAGCGAGATGAAGCCGATCGAATATTTCAGCGTGCGCGACACGACCTGATAGAACTTGACCGGTTCGACGAGATTGATCGCCATCAGGCTGTTGGAAAGCGGCAATTGTCTGCCTTCGATAATCCTGTCTATACCCCTGGCGAGATAGGGTACCGTCCAGTTTGCCTCAAAGCCGGAGGCGGTGACGGTCTTCTGTTCCGGCAGGAACAGTCCTTCGAAACCGGGATGCGGCCAGTCAGCGTTGGCCGCGAAACTGGTCGTCTGCCCTGCGGGCGCAACGGCAAAACTGCGCGATCCGTTCAGAGAAAATGCAATATCGAAGGCAAATCCCGTGCTGACGAGATCCTGGCCGACTGCCCGATGAACACCGGCTTCGGATTTCAGCAGAAACTGACCGTAGTCGTCACGGGCAACCGGTGCGGTGATATCCCGCATTCCCGGGTCAAACGGGAGTACTGCGCCGTCGTTGATCTTGACGCCAGCGTCCGAGCGGATGCCGGTGATGTCGTTGATGTTCATGACCAGAATGGCCTGATCGAGCCTCGGCGTACCGGAAAAGCGAGCGAGATCCTGCAATATATCAGCGCCAAAGCGGCCTTTGAGCGTGAGGTTGCTGTTATAAACCGGCAGACTGTAGATGGAGAGCTTCCGCTCCTCGACCCTGAAGCGGGCAGAGACGGCCAGCGTCTCGGGCATGACGAGGGCCCACTGCGTCTTGCGCTCGACAACCGTACGCCCATCCACCTCGCGGCGGCTTTCGACGTCAAATGGCACGGCAAGATAGGGGCCATTCACCACCTGCTCTCCGCCCCAACCGGCCGCGATGCGGGATGATACCTCTTCTGCCCGCTTGGCACGCTCTTCCGTCAATCCCCAGACCAGCAAAAGGGGAACGAGCAGGACGACCGAGATGAACCCGATCATCAGAAATTTCGCGCCCGGCGAGCGCAGGCCGGCGGCGATATTGCCGCGTAGCTGGCCGGAGGCAGGCTGTCCCGTCTGAGGCGACGGATCTTTTTCCGCTTCAGTCATGCGTAAAACGTCCCTTTTCAATATTTTTTCTAGCAATGCAGCGACACACGAATGAAGGCAGGCCAGCCCCTTGGAACCCTAATGTTCCCGCACCTGGATTCGGATGCACCTTTGAATTGTGAAAAGGGATTTCGACTGATTGCGTACCAAATCTGGTTCAACCAGCGGTAAATTTGCGGCTTTTCTGGCATCAGCCAAAAACAACAAGGGCCGGCGTTTCCGCCAGCCCTCATCAAGATCTTTTTTACGGCGCATCGCGCGCCGTAAACCTTAGTCCTTCTTGGACGGTACGACGCGCAGCGCCAGTTCGCGAAGCTGCGTCGGCGTTGCCGGCGACGGCGCGTTCATCAGCAGATCCTGTGCCTGCTGGTTCATCGGGAACAACGTGATTTCACGCAGGTTCTTGGCGCCGACGAGCAGCATGACAACGCGGTCGATACCGAATGCGCAACCGCCGTGCGGAGGAGCACCGTACTGGAACGCGCGATAGAGACCGCCGAAACGCTCTTCAACGTCGTTCTGGCTGAGGCCGACCTTTTCAAACGCCTTGACCATCAGTTCCGGCGACTGGTTACGGATCGAGCCCGAAGCGATTTCGAAGCCGTTGCAAACCGCGTCGTACTGGAAAGCCTTGATCGAAAGCGGGTCGTCGCCTTCCAGCGCTTCCAGGCCGCCCTGCGGCATGGAGAACGGGTTGTGCGCAAAGTCGATCTTCTTTTCGTCTTCGTTGTATTCGAAGAACGGGAAGTCGACGATCCAGCACATTTCAAAACGGTCGCGGTCGATCAAGTTCAGTTCGTCGGCAGCGCGGGTACGCGCTTCACCAGCAAACTTGTAGAACTTGGCCGGATCGCCAGCCACGAAGAAGCAGGCGTCACCGGCTTCGAGGCCGAGCTGCGTGCGCAGCGCTTCGGTGCGTTCTTCGCCGATGTTCTTGGCGAGCGGGCCGGAGCCGCCGATCTTGCCGTCTTCTTCTTTCCAGAAGATGTAGCCAAGACCAGGCTGACCCTGCGACTGCGCCCAGGCGTTCATGCGGTCGCAGAATGCTCTGGAGCCGCCGGTCTTTGCCGGAATGGCCCAGACCTGAACCTTCGGGTTGGACGCGATCATGTTCGCGAAAACCTTGAAGCCAGAACCGTCGAAGTGTTCGGTCACGGCTTCCATGATGATCGGGTTACGCAGGTCCGGCTTGTCGGAACCGTATTTACGGATCGCTTCGTCGTAAGGAATGCGCGGCCACTGCTTCGTCACCGGCTTGCCTTCGGCAAACTTCTCGAACACGGCCGTCATCATCGGCTCCATGGTTTCCCAGACATCTTCCTGGGTCACGAAGCTCATTTCGACGTCGAGCTGATAGAACTCGCCCGGCAGACGGTCAGCACGCGGGTCTTCATCGCGGAAGCACGGTGCGATCTGGAAGTAACGGTCGAAACCGGCAACCATCAGAAGCTGCTTGTACTGCTGCGGTGCCTGCGGCAGCGCGAAGAACTTGCCTTCGTGGATACGGCTCGGCACGAGGAAGTCGCGCGCGCCTTCCGGCGAAGAGGCGGTCAGAATCGGCGTGGTGTATTCGGCAAAACCAGCGTCGCCCATGCCGGTGCGCATGGCGGAGATGATCTGCGTGCGCTTGACGATGTTCTTGTGCAGGGTTTCGCGGCGCAGGTCGAGGAAGCGGTACTTCAGGCGTACGTCTTCCGGGTATTCCGGCTCACCGAAGACCGGCAGCGGCAGTTCTTTGGCAACGCCGAGAACTTCGATTTCCTGTGCGTAGAGTTCGATCTCGCCAGTCGCCATGCCCTTGTTGACGGTGTCTTCCGAACGCGCCTTGACCAGGCCGTCGATGCGGATGACCCATTCGCCACGTACGGTTTCGGCAACCTTGAAGGCAGGGCTGTCGGGATCGGCCACGACCTGCGTGATGCCATAGTGATCGCGAAGGTCGATGAAGAGAACGCCGCCATGATCTCGGACGCGATGAACCCAGCCGGAAAGACGAACAGTCTCGCCGACATGCGACTTGCGGAGAGCGGCACAGGTGTGGCTGCGGTAACGATGCATTTTGTTATCCTGAAACATAGCGGCGATCACACGAATGGATCGCGTATCTAAATCGGGCGGAAAAGCGCATGACGCGCCTGATTTGTCAAGGCAAAGCGGAATATTGTCGCGTATCGCGCTGTCTTTCAGCGTATTACACGGTTAAGTATGGTCTATCTGCAATCTCTGCCGATCTCAAATCATATCCGCCTGCCGGTGCCCCACGCATGAACCAGATCAGACCGCTTATTCCCCTGCTGATTACCGCCGGCATTCTGATCGGAGGCA
Organism: Agrobacterium tumefaciens; assembly: GCA_025559845.1. Taxonomy (NCBI): domain Bacteria; kingdom Pseudomonadati; phylum Pseudomonadota; class Alphaproteobacteria; order Hyphomicrobiales; family Rhizobiaceae; genus Agrobacterium; species Agrobacterium tumefaciens. The sequence goes on along the minus strand of CP048469.1, from coordinate 856,109 downwards.
ACGGGCTTCAAGGAACCTACATTGCGCTGCGCGGCCTTTCGGAAGGTTTTTCCGCCAGCACCATCGGCCTTATCAGCGCCGCCTACAGCATGGGATTCGCCCTCGGCTGCATTTCCGTGACCCGGCTTCTGCGCAAGGTCGGCCACATCAGGACCTTCGCCACGATGGCGGCGGTGGCATCGGCCGCGTCCATCGCCATGCCGCTGATCATTCATCCGCTGTTCTGGATGTTGATGCGCTTCATCATCGGCATCGCAGTCGCCTGTCTTTTTGCAGCGATCGAAAGCTGGATCAATGCGCAGGTCACGAATTCGAACCGCGCGCGCACGCTTTCCATCTACCGTTTCGTTGACCTTGGCTCTGTGACGCTCGCCCAATACGTTATCCCTCTGGCGGGTATCGAAGGGCCGATCGTGTTTTCACTGATCGCCATGGCGCTGTCACTGTCACTGGTGCCGATCTCGCTTGCCGACAAATCCAATCCGGCACCACCGAAGCAGATCCCCTTCAATCTCTTTGCGGTCTGGCGCATCTCGCCGCTTGCCGTGGTTGGCTGCGTTGCCGTTGGTCTCAGCATGGCGGCGTTCCGCAACATCGGTCCGATCTACGGTGAACAGATCGGACTTTCCGTGACCTCGATTGCAACTTTCATGAGCGCCGGGATCATCGGCGGCGTGGTGCTGCAATATCCCCTCGGCGTGTATTCCGACCGCTATGACCGGCGCATCATCATCCTTGCAACCACGGCCGGTTCGGTCGTCGTCGGCCTGTTCCTGGCGCTGTTTGCCGGCACGGACGAGTGGAGCAACATCATCGGCGTCTTCATCTTCGGCGCCTTTGCGCTGCCGCTTTATTCGCTGAGCTCCGCGCATGGCAACGACCATGCCAAGGAGGGAGAACATGCCATGGTGTCGGCCGGGCTATTGTTCTTCTGGTCGGTCGGCGCGACGATGGGGCCGTTGATCGCTTCGGTGCTGATCGACGCGTTCGGGCCAAAGGCGTTGTTCGCTTATACGGCGGCGATACAGATCGTTTTCATTGCCTACACGATCCACCGGCTGCGGGTGCGCGAAGGCGTGCCGGTGGAAGAACGCAACTGGCGCTTCCGCTCGTTACTGCGCACCTCGGCCTATTTCCAGAAACTGGCAACCCCCGGACGCCCCAAAGACGACAGCGAGAAGCCACATTCGCCGGAGAAAAACGATCCTTGAGACCGGAAAAGCGGCCTTTGTATTGACATGCGTGCGGCAAAGGGAAAGTAAGACGAATACTTTTCCAAGATTGGCCAATAACAATGATTGAAACGACTGCCGCCCTCGCCGAAGCCTGCAAGGAACTGGCGAAATCGGAATTCATCACCATCGATACGGAATTTCTGCGCGAGACGACATTCTGGCCGGAACTGTGCCTCGTGCAGATGGCAAGCCCGACGCTGGAAGTGCTGGTCGATCCGCTCGCCAAGGGTATTGACCTTGCGCCGCTGTTCGAACTGATGGCCAATCCCAATGTCGTCAAGGTCTTCCACGCCGCGCGGCAAGACATTGAAATCATCTATCATTTGGGTGGCCTCATCCCTCACCCGATCTTCGATACGCAGGTCGCCGCCATGGTGTGCGGCTTCGGCGATTCGATCTCCTACGACCAGCTCGTGCAGAAGATCAAAAACGTCCAGATCGACAAGTCCTCGCGCTTCACCGACTGGAGCCGCAGACCACTGTCGGACAAGCAGCTCGATTATGCGCTGGCTGATGTGACCCATCTGCGCGACGTCTATCTGGCGCTGAAGGCCGAACTTGAACGCGAAGGCCGCTCGCTGTGGCTGACTGAGGAAATGAACATCCTCGAATCGCGCGACACCTATGACATGCACCCCGACGATGCCTGGCTGAGACTGAAATCGCGCCTGCGCAAGCCGACTGAACTTGCAACGCTGAAGTTCGTGGCCGCCTGGCGGGAGCGCGAAGCACGCTCGCGCAATGTGCCGCGTTCGCGGGTTCTGAAGGACGATGCCATTTTCGAAATCGCCCAGCAGCAGCCGAAGGACACCGAGGCGCTGTCACGCCTGCGCACGATCCCCAAGGGCTGGGAGCGCTCGTCTTCCGGCACGGCCATCATCGAAACGGTTAATGCCGCCTTGGCCCTGCCGCGTGAAGAAATGCCGAAAGCACCGCGTCATACGCACTCTCCGGAAGGATCGGGGGCGGCAGTCGAACTGTTGAAGGTTCTGCTGAAACTGACGGCGGACAAACATGGTGTCGCCGCCAAGGTTCTCGCCAACAGCGATGACCTCGACAAGATCGCAGCAGAGGGTGAAAACGCCACAGTTGCGGCCCTTTCCGGCTGGCGGCGTGAACTGTTCGGCGACCTGGCGCTGAAACTCATCAATGGCGATGTGGCACTTCGCTTCGTCAACAAGAAGGTCGAAACCGTCGATATCGGCGGATAAAACACTGCCCAGCATACGCAACGGCCGGTCAGAACGGTTCGTTGCGAAACATTTCTGGCGTCTATCGGAAGCTCTGGAAGGGTCGTTGCGGCATCATGGCAACAGCCCTGCCAATCCTTTTCCCGACCTTACCGAAACGTCACTTTTTGCGGCGCTTTTTCCACATTAATGTCGCATATCATCGGGAAGAGGTGTCGCCGGACGAACCCGGCGAGTCTTTCGCTTTGTTGCAAGATCAAGAAACACAATGAGAAAACTGCTGCCAATTCTGGATTACGTGGTGCTGTTCGTTGCCGTTGCCGGCAGCGGCGTCGCATACGCGTTCCTGGAATATGGCGGTGGTGCATTCATTGGCGCGACCTATGCGCTGTTTGCCTGTGCACCGATTCTGGCGTTCGAACGCGGTTACATAATGCCGGGACTTGCCCGACGGGTCAGCGCCCTGCCAACACCGGTCTATATCGCCATCGGTTTTCTGATCTATGCGGTCCTGGTGTTCTGCGGCTTCGGGCTTGGCGGCACGATTCTCTGGGCAAGCGGCATCTTTCCGGGCACCTGGCGACGGGCCGTTCATGCCGAGCTACAGACCCTTGTTTTCACACTCGTCGTTTGCGGCATCATCGTCTTCATCATGCGAGTGCGCGAACTGCTCGGGCGTGACATCTTCACCGACCTCATTCTCGGCCGCTACCGTCGTCCGGTGAGCGAAGACCGTGTCTTCCTGTTCATCGACCTCGTCGGCTCGACCTCCTTCGCGGAAACCAACGGTGACCTGAAAGCGCAGGAGTTCCTCGGCGAAATTTTTGCCACCTATGCCGCGCCGGTCCGGAAATTCGGCGGCGTCATCGATGATTATATCGGCGACGCGGCCATCGTTACATGGCCCTACCACCTTGCCGTTCGGCGCGCAGCCTGCATCAATTGCGTCTTCGATATTCTGGGCGCCATAGAAGACAAGCGCGATCTTTGGCTGAAACGATTCGGCGAAGTGCCGCGCTTGCGCTTTGCCATTCATGGCGGCCCCGTCATCACCGCCGAAATCGGCGTCGACCACCACAAGATCACCTATTTCGGCGATACGGTGAACACAACCGCACGGCTTGAATCGCTGAGCAAGATGCTGGGGCATCCAATCCTGATTTCTGCCGATCTCGCTCACCAGATCGTGCTGCCGAAAGGCGTGCGCAGCGAGTATCTGGGCGAACACGCGGTCAAGGGACGCGGCCAGACGCTGGGTGTGTGCACGCTGAGCAAATATCCGGTCGCGGTCTCGCAGGTTGCTATCGCAAGCTAAATTCATCAAAGCTTCAAACTGAGATCACCTGACTGTCACATGCCGCCCCTATCGGATCGAACCTGTCTCAACAGGTCTCCGAGGGGGTTCTTCACCATGAAACATATTCTCGTCGCTTCTTGCGCTGTTCTCGCGCTGGTCGGCACGGCCAACGCCGCCGAAAAAGAGTTTCCGGCAAAGCTGGTTTCGCATGCCATCCTGCCGGCCAAAACGATCATTGCAGCGCCAGCCGATGCACCGGAGCATCTGAAGACGTCGGCAAAATTCACGACCTCCGACCGCAAGCGCGCCGAAGGGCTTGAGACGGTTCCCGGCCAGGACGGCGTGCGCCCGACCGGCCTTTCCATACCTTTCAACGGTCAACCGATGCAGGGTTTTTCCGGGATCAAGGCCATGGATGACGGCACGTTCTGGAGCCTCTCCGACAACGGCTTCGGCTCGAAGCTCAATTCGAGCGACGCGATGTTGATGCTGCATCACCTGAAGTTCGACTGGGATCAGGGCAAGGTGAATGCGCTTGAAACCGTGTTCCTGTCCGACCCGGACAAAAAAGCCCCCTTCCCGATCGTCATGGAAGGTTCGGACAAGCGCTATCTGACCGGCGCCGATTTCGACGTCGAGTCCATTCAGCCCGTTGCTGACGGCTTCTGGGTTGCCGAAGAGTTCGGCCCATACGTTCTGAAATTTACCCGCGACGGCAAACTGACCGACGTTATCGCCACCAAGGCAGGCGACATCGATGTCAAGTCTCCCGACAACCCGATCCTGACCCTGCCAGGCAACCCGACCCAGAAACTGCCGGGCTTCAACCTGAAGCGTTCGGGCGGCTTTGAAGGCATGGCCATGTCCACGGACGGCAGCAAGCTCTACGGCCTGCTGGAAGGGCCGCTCTACAACACCGACGGCCAGGTGGAAAAGACCGAAGACGGCGCAACCGGCCTGCGGATCATCGAACTTGACGTCGCGTCGAAGAAGTGGACCGGCCGTACCTGGTTGTACCCGCTGGCAGAAGGTGGCGAAGCCATCGGTGACTTCAACATGCTGGATGCGACCACGGGTCTCGTGATCGAACGCGACAACGGCGCCGGCACCGCCGACAAGGCTTGCGCCGACCCGAAGAAACCGGAAGTGACCTGCTTTGCCGTGCCTTCCAAGGTCAAGCGCATCTACAAGATCGAATTCAACGACACCAATGTCGGCAAGGCAGCCCGCAAGATCGGTTACATCGATCTCCTGAAGATCGCCGATCCTGACAACAAGAAGCGCCAGGGCGGCGGCGAAGGTTTCTACGACATGCCGTTCGTGACCATCGAGAACGTCGACCGCGTCGACGCCACGCACATCATCGTCGGCAACGACAACAACCTGCCATTCTCGGCAGGCCGTGCACTCGACAAGGCTGACGACAACGAGTTCGTCCTGCTCGAAGTCAAGGAACTGCTCGAGGCAAAATAAGCCTTTTACCGCAGATCTGAAACGAAGCGCCCGGCACAGAGCCGGGCGTTTTGTTTTGTACCGGCCAACGTCGCTCAACGAAATTCGGGCTTAATCGTCATAGTCGAGCTGCAGATGATATGACCCATCCGGCTGCAGCATGAAAACGAAACGCGACCATTTTCCCCGGCCCTCCTGCTGCAAGCCGTCGCGCAGTTCCACCAACCGGTCATGGATGATTTCGTTGTCCTCATAGGAAGGAACGAAATAATTGCGCTCCTTGTCCGTTGTCGGATAGACGAACAGCAGATCACTGTAGCCCTCACCCATTTCTCCTTCGATCCACGCTTTCAGCCAACCGGCCGGTATGTTCCCGAGCAGATGACGGGCGATGATTGCGTAGGGATCAGCGTCTGTCATGTCTGCCTTCCGGCCTTGTCGTATTGCCCGAGATAGTTCTGCAGACGCGCGGCCTTTGCGGCATCCCACTTGCCAAGGGCGCGTTTCGGTTCGTCATGGCTGAAACGAAAACGGAAGCGGTCATCAGGTTCGATGGTCAGGTCGAAACCGGTGATCTCGTCACCGGCCTCGTGTCGCTGCGCATAAAGTGCCAGCATGGCGTCCTGTCCAGCGGCGTCGATGGAAAACGGGTGTTTGGCCGATTGCCCATCTTCAGCCCGCACAATGGCGAAACTGACTGTGCTCAGCGAATAATCGTCTTCATCTTCGGCGATTTCGGCATCGATGAAAATCTGCTCCCAGCCGTCGACACCAATGCAGGGAACGACGGTTTCGACCACCCGTGTCTGAGCGGATATGAAGTCCATACGGCAACTCCTGTCGTTGATGCCTTGTCCAAGACTTTGGCTCGCTGCATCTTTGGGGAATGTCGTGGATACTCAACGGCAAGCGCGCTTCATCTGTACGCCGCGCTTACGTGGTCAAAACAAGGATAAGACGAGAAGCGAAAGCGGCAATCTGGCCATGCTCTCCTCTATCGTCCTCCAACGATCCCCCTGGATATAACTTCAGGTTTTTGTCTGATTTTTGTCAACCCATAGACGTATAAATCGCTGTCGTATGCCTGACCATGAAACGAATGAGGCGCCGGTTGAAACCGACGCCTCATCGATGTGATGGGATATGAAAAAGTGCTGGCGCGTTATTCGAACACGAAAGCCAGGCGCTTGCCTGTCAGTTTTGCCAGTTGCTGAAGGCGGCCATCGAGGCGTTCACCGGCGAAGTCGCAATAGTCATGCGGCACGACAAATTCCAGATCGATATCGGGATTGTCGGATTTGCGGAATTTCAGGTGATCGACCACGCCGGGCATCGATGCCGAGAACAGGTAAACCACGCGCAACAGACCACCGAGAAGCTTTGCTAGCTCCAGGAAGCGGTCGCCGGCGACGCTTGCCAGAGGCTGCGTCGTGCCATTGTCGTTCAGCCCTTCGAAGCGGTAATAGTTGGCAAGGGCGATATAGGCACGCCCCGGATGACTGATCGCAACGAAGGACGAATGGGCGATGATGTTGAGCGCCTGTAGCCCGCGATAATCCGGATGGGCGCGCCAGCTTATGTCGGCCAGAAGGCAGGCAGCCTGGCGGTAGCGGCTTTCTTCCTCTGTCTCGTCGATGCCGAAAACCGGAAAGGTCCGACCGCTCCAGTCTGCGAGTTCGCGGGCGTGTTCGGGCGAACGTGCACGCAGAATTGCCAGTTCGTCGGCTGTCACCAGCAAAGGATCGGAATCGCGGTCCGTTTCAGACAGCAGGGAGTAGAGATAACCTTCACGTACGCCCTGAGCGGAGAAGGCAACCTTGGACGGTTTCATGACCTTGAGCACTTCGCGCATGGCGATGGCGCCGAACGGCAGCAACGAGCGACGGTTCTTGGAGACCGCCTGCCATGCCGGGTCCTTGCTGTCCTTGGAGGTAACGACCTCGTCCAGAAAGCGCAGCATTTCATCGAGCGGAAGCTCGTAACCCTGCATCATGTGCAGCGGGTAACCGGTGATTTCCATGTGCAGCTTGGCAATGTTTCGCCACGTGCCGCCAACAGCGTAGAAAATTCGTCCTTCGCCAGCGGCGAGAAGATCCGCTGAAGACTTGACGTGCTTTCGGGCAATCACGGTCGCCTTCTCAAGCGAACCGTTCGACTGTTCCGACAGTCGCAAGCCACCGAGCGGCAGGGTTATGCCCTCACCGCAGCTCTTGCCCTTGATGTCGATCAGTTCCAGAGAACCGCCGCCAAGGTCACCGGCAATGCCATCGGGATTATGGAAACCGCTGATCACGCCGTATGCGGAATAAAGCGCTTCCTTTTCGCCTGACAGTACCTCGATCTCACAACCAAGGATGGCCTCGGCCTCACGAATGAAATCAGGACCGTTTTCCGCCTCGCGTGCGGCAGCCGTTGCCAGAACGTAAAGCTGCTGCGCCTGCGCCTGCTCGGAAAGCTTGTGAAAACGGCGCAGCGCCAAAAGAGCGCGGCTGACACCTTCCTCGTGCATACGCCCGGTCAGGGCCAGCCCTTTGCCAAGGCCGCACAACACCTTTTCGTTGAAAAGGACCGCCGGAGCGCGCGAAAGACCTTCATAGACGACGAGGCGAACGGAGTTCGAACCGATATCTATAACGGAAACGGGGGCAAGGCCGGTCAGCCGCCCCTGTGCTTCTGATCGTGTCATTCAGCCTGTTTCTTGCGGGACGAAATCAACCCGGCTATCAGTTTAGGCGCACTGGATTTCAAGGCTTCACCACGTCCGGAAAGGCTGGGATTGGTCATGAAATAGTGCTGCGCGTTGAACGGTTCCTCGCCCTTGCGCACCTCAATGCGCCTGGACGTTCCGTCGGCAAGTATCTCGTAGCTCTGCTGATTGTCAATCAAATTGCCCAGCATAATCTGTGAAAGAACCTGCTCGTGAACGGTCGGGTTCGTCAACGGAACCAGTGTTTCAACACGTCTGTCGAGGTTGCGCGGCATCATGTCGGCAGAGCCGATATAGACCAGCGCCTTGTCGGATGGCAGGCCGTAACCGTTGCCGAAGCAGAAGATGCGGCTGTGTTCGAGGAAGCGGCCAACGATCGATTTGACGCGGATATTGTCAGAGAGGCCCGGCACCTGCGGACGCAGGCAGCAGATGCCGCGTACCACCAGATCGACCTCGACGCCCGCAGCGCTCGCACGGTAAAGCGCATCGATGATCTCGGGATCGACGAGCGAGTTCATCTTCATCCAGATTGCCGCCGGCACACCGCTCTTGGCGTGCTCGATTTCCTCGTTGATGTGCTTGAGGATACGCGGGCGCAGCGTATAGGGCGAAACGGCGAGCTTCATGCCCTCTTCCGGCTCTCCATAACCCGTGATGAAGTTGAAGATGTTCGCCATGTCATGGGCGATCTTCGGGTTACAGGTGAAGAAGGACAGGTCCGTGTAGATCTTCGCCGTGATCGGGTGATAGTTGCCGGTGCCGAGGTGGCAATAGGTTCTGAGCTTGCCATCTTCACGGCGCACGACCATCGACATCTTGGCATGTGTCTTGAGTTCGATGAAGCCAAAAACGACCTGCACGCCGGCGCGCTCTAGGTCGCGCGCCCAGCGAATGTTCGCCTCTTCATCGAAACGGGCCTTCAATTCCACAAGCGCCGTCACCGACTTTCCAGCTTCCGCCGCGTCGATCAGGGCACGCACGATGGGGCTGTCGTTTGAGGTGCGATAAAGCGTCTGCTTGATGGCCAGAACTTCCGGATCGCGCGCGGCCTGAAGCAGGAACTGCACGACAACGTCGAAGCTTTCATAGGGGTGGTGGACCACCATGTCCTTTTCGCGGATCGCGGCAAGGCAATCGCCCGCATGTTCGCGCACACGCTCCGGGAAACGGGCGTTGTAAGGCGCAAACTTCAGATCGTCGCGCGGCGCCTTGACGATTTCCGAGATGGTGTTGAGGGCCAGAAGGCCCGGCAGAACGGCAACGCGGTTGTCAGGCACGCCAAGTTCATGCACGACGAACTGGCGCAGCGATTGCGGCATTTCGCTATCGGTTTCGATGCGGATCACCGAACCGCGACGGCGGCGCTTCAGCGCGCTTTCGAAGAAGCGCACCAGATCTTCGGCCTCTTCCTCGACTTCGATATCGCTGTCACGAATGATGCGGAACGTACCGAAACCACGCACCGTGTAGCCGGGATAAAGACGGTGAATGAACAGGCCGACGACATCTTCAAGCGTGATGTAACGAATGGCGTTCTTGTCATCCGGCAGGCGGATGAAGCGATCGAGCGCTGGCGGCAGGCGCAGCAGCGCGGTCATCGGCTCGCGGCCGTTGACGCTGTCGAGCTGCAGGCCCATCGAGAAGCCCAGGTTGGGAATGAACGGGAAAGGATGCGCCGGATCAATGGACAGTGGCGTCAGCACCGGGAAGATGCGCTCTTCGAACTCGTTTTCCAGCCATGTGCGATCGTCATCCGAAAGCGCTGCGGGGCGAACGATGAAGATTTCTTCCTTGGCGAGATATTGTTGCAGCACGGCGAGCGAAGCCTGCTGCTCCATCTGCAGATTATCGATTTCTTTCAGGATGTCTTCGAGCTGTTCGGCCGGGGTCTTGCCATCCGGGGTACGGATGGTGATCGACTGGCGTACCTGACCTTCGAGGCCTGCAACGCGCACCATGAAGAATTCATCGAGGTTCGCAGCCGAAATCGACAGGAAGCGCAACCGCTCCAACAGCGGATGATCGGTGTTCAGCGTCTCTTCGAGAACGCGGCGGTTGAACTGGAGCCAGGAAAACTCGCGGTTGATGAACCGTGCCGGGCTATTCCAGAGATCCTCGCCCTCGTTCAGCGTCTGCACCATGTTCATGCTTTCCTGCCCTGCCGCGTCCATCCGATTCCCCAATTTCGTGATTGTGCCACTGCCCGTATAACAGTTTGACGACGGAACTGTGACAGTTATTCAACAGCCATCAGTCGGGCTCCGGTCCGCTGCCAAATGCATTGAGAACCTCGGCAACCAGCGGACGCGTGATGCGTGTTGCCCGCGACAGCGCCAGCCGGTCGATCCTGTCGACAATGGTCTGCGCCGTATCGAGCGAACGCTCCATGCGGTTGACGATATAGGCGATCAGTTTGTCGTCCATATAAAGCTGCCGGTCGGCAAAAAGCTTCATCAGCACCTGGCCCAGCAACGCCTCGTCAGGTTCCCCGATTTCCACGACGGTGGCCGCTTTCAGACGGGAGCGCAAATCCGGCAGCGTAACCTGCCACGCGGAAGGCCAAAGACGGCTTGTGACCAGAAGTGCCGTACCGTGCTGGCGTACGCTGTTGATGACGTGGAAGAGTTCGGTGTCGTCAAACCGGCGGCGGTCGGCATCTTCGAAAAGCACCGGCCCGGCCTGCGCCAGCCGCGCTACATCCGCACCCGTTTTCGGATAGATTTCCTGAGCGCCGCTGATATTTTTCCAGATATTCGCCAGATGCGACTTGCCGGAGCCTGGCGGCCCGGCCAGCACCACGACGGGCGACGGCCAGTTTGGCCATTCATCAACCAGGCTGACGGCAGCCTCCAGAGGCGCGGACACAAGAAGGTCGTCCCGTCCGAGCGCGGACTGGTGCGAAAATACGAGCGGAAGCTGCTCGGCGCTCAGCCGGGCGTTATCGGTTTTAATTGGGTCAGTCATCGATCAGCTCTGAGAATCGCTCTTTTCCTGGGGCACTTCCTGTTCCTGCCAGGGAAAGTTTGCGCCATGCCCATGGTAAAGATCGCTCTGAAGATATCGCGACAAGGCGAAGCGGACAAGCACACCCACGGCCGCAGCCGCCGGAACCGCCACGAGCAGGCCGACAAAGCCAAAAAGCGCACCGAAAGCAAACAGCGCAAACATCAGCCAGACGGGATGCAGACCAACGCTGCTACCAACCAGTTTCGGCTGCAGAATATTGCCCTCGATGAACTGCCCGGAGAAAAACACCACCAGTGTCAGAACGACATAGATATAATCCGGCCAGAACTGCACGACGGCCACGCCGACCGCAAGAATGAGACCGACCATCGAGCCGACATAGGGGATGAAACTGATAAGGCCGGAAAAAAGGCCGATCAACAGTCCGAAATTGAGGCCGACCAGCGACAGGCCGACGGCGTAATAGACACCCAGGATAAGGCAGAGCGAGCCCTGCCCGCGCACGAAACCGGCAATGGTCTTGTCCATGTCGCGGGCGATCTGACGCACCGTATGGACGCTGTCGCGCGGTATCCAGCTATCCACCTTGTCGATCATGCGGTCCCAGTCGAGCAAGAGGTAGAATGCAACCACCGGCGTGACGACCAGAAGCGAAACGACATCGACGAGCGACTTGCCGGAGTTCCAGATCTGCGTCAGCAGCGTTCCGATAAAGCCGGCACCTTCGGCCAGAAGCTTGGAGAAGTTCTCCTTCACCGCATCGATCTGGCTGCTGACCCAATCGGGCAGAAGGTTGGTGTCGGCACCTGCAATAAGCTGCTGCAGGGACGAGATATATTGTGGAATGCGGGTGATGAACTCCGATGCCTGCGCCACGACCAGCGGAATGATGATGATCAGCGACAGCGCAAACAACAGCACGAAGGAAATGAGAATGACGACCGTCGCCATCATTCTGTTCAAACCGCGGCGCTCAAGCCAGTCCGCAACCGGATCGAGAAAATAGGCAAGCGCCATGCCCGCCACGAAGGGCAAGAGAATGGAGCTGAAGATCGTCAGAAAAACGATGAAGAGAATAAGCGCGCCGAGCCAGAAGAATACCTGTCGGCGAAGATTCGTACCGCTTACATGTTGCTGCATCCGCTCATCCTCTTGCCGCTCTGCCGTCATCCATCCCGATGGAGATAGGATGCAGGGGCGCGCATGGTCAAGACCGCGCGCCTCAACGAGCGCGCTCCTCCACGGTTGTCGATAAACCATCGGTTGACCGCCATTGAATATTAGATAAGTATTACGCAAGTAATTTCGTGTTCAGCGATCGTTGTTGGCCTGGGGGAAACAATGCAAAGCGTGAATGAAACCAGCATGGCGGAGCACAATGCTGGACTATTCGACCATCCTGATGTGGCCGCCTGGTATGACAACCAGCAGCTTTATCCGGCCGAACGGATCATCCTTGAACAATTCCGTCATGCCTATGCCGGCAAGCGCCTTCTCGACCTCGGCGTCGGAACGGGCAGAACGACGAAACCGCTCTTGCCACTGGTCGGTGACTATGTCGGCGTGGACCGGTCGCAGCCCATGCTGGCGCTGGCTCGGCGCAACTTTCCCACAGCAACCTTTCTCGACATGGACGTGCGGGCCATCGGCGAGTTCGGCGAAGCGCGGTTCGACTGCGTGCTTGGCGCCCTCGCCATCCTCAGCGCGTTCGGCCACGTGGACCGGCTGTCGATCATTCATTCTGCGCGGAAAATCCTCGCACCTGGCGGCTACTTCATCTTTTCCTTCCACAACAGAAACTGGGCGCGTGCCGGCGGCATGCCCCTGCACGCCCGTTCCTGGCGGCCGCGTGAGGTGGTGAACTCGTTTCACCCGCAAAGCTGGCTGAACTATCTGCGCCTGCAACAACAGACGCACAAGACGGAAGAGTATGCCATTCTGGTCGATCAGGCACATCGGTGGAGTGGCCTGTTCTATTTCATCGATCTGGCCAACCAGACGCGGCAACTGGAAGCCGCGGGTTTCGAGATCGTTGCCCGTTACGGTGAAGATGGGCGGCCCATCGACGAAAATTCGGACACGTCGCGCGACGGCCTTCTCAATCTCGTTTGTCGCGTCGCCGCGAACTAATCCCGAACAGACGACCGGCGGCAGGCGCAAACCCGTTAAAAACGGGAGCTTTTGCCACTCTTACCCTTGCATATGCCCCCGTCTCATGCGAATGGCGACGCCAACGGAACCAGCGGAGACGAGAGCCATGAGCCAGTCGGGCAAGAACGGTCTTACCTATAGTGACGCAGGTGTGGATATCGACGCCGGCAACCTGATGGTCGAGAAGATCAAACCGGCGGTACGCTCGACGCGGCGCCCGGGTGCGGATGGCGAAATCGGTGGCTTCGGTGGCCTGTTCGACCTCAAGGCAGCCGGCTTTACCGATCCGGTTCTGGTTGCGGCCAATGATGGCGTCGGTACCAAGCTCAAGATCGCCATCGACGCAGACTACCACGATACGGTCGGTATCGACCTCGTCGCCATGTGCGTCAACGACCTCGTCGTTCAGGGCGCAGAACCGCTGTTCTTTCTCGACTACTTTGCCACCGGCAAGCTTGACCCGGATCAGGGTGCGGCCATTGTTTCCGGTATTGCCGCTGGCTGCCGCGAGTCCGGCTGTGCGCTGATCGGCGGCGAAACCGCCGAAATGCCAGGCATGTATTCGGATGGCGATTATGACCTTGCCGGCTTTGCTGTCGGCGCTGCGGAACGTGGCCAGCTTCTGCCTGCGGGCGACATTGCCGAAGGCGATGTCATTCTCGGCCTCTCCTCTTCCGGCGTTCACTCCAACGGCTTCTCGCTGGTTCGCAAGATCGTTTCGCTGTCCGGCCTCGGCTGGGATGCACCGGCGCCCTTCGCCGACGGAAAGAAGCTCGGCGAAGCCCTGCTGACACCAACACGCATCTACGTAAAGCCGCTATTGAAGGCGATCCGCGAGACGAGTGCCTTGAAGGCTCTGGCGCACATCACCGGCGGCGGCTTCCCGGAAAACATTCCGCGCGTTCTGCCGAAGCACCTTGCCGCTGAAATCGATCTTGCTTCGATCAAGGTTCCGGCAGTCTTCTCGTGGCTCGCCAAGACGGGCGGCGTAGAAGCAACCGAAATGCTGCGCACCTTCAACTGCGGCGTCGGCATGATCGTTGTCGTCTCGGCAGAAAATGCCGAAAAGGTCACGGACGTACTGACCGCTGAAGGCGAGACCGTCTTCCCGCTCGGCCGTATGGTTGCCCGCGCTGAGGGCGCACACGGCACGATCTACAAGGGTACGCTCGGCCTATGACAAGCCCTGCGTCCTCGGCCGCTCGCAAGCGCGTCGTCGTCTTCATTTCCGGCGGCGGATCGAACATGCTCTCGCTTGCGAAAGCCTGTCAGGACGCGGACTTTCCGGCGGAGATTGCCTGCGTGATCTCCGACAGGGCATCGGCCGGCGGACTGGCCAAAGCGCAAGCGCTTGGCATTCCAACCCTTGCCTTCGAACGGAAGAACTACACCAGCAAGGCCGAACACGAGGCCGCCATTCTGGCCGCACTCGGAGAGATCGCTCCCGATATCATCTGCCTTGCGGGCTACATGCGCCTGATCTCCGGCGACTTCATCAATCCGTACGAAGGCCGGATCATCAATATCCACCCTTCCCTGCTGCCACTGTTTCCCGGTCTGCACACGCATCAGCGTGCCATCGACAGCGGCATGAAGGTGTCCGGTTGCACCGTACATTTCGTGACTGAGGGCATGGATGAGGGTCCGGTCATCGGTCAGGCGGCCGTGCCGGTTCTGGCTGATGACACGGCCGACACGCTGGCTGCACGCGTTCTGACCGTCGAGCATCAACTGTATCCGCTGGCGCTCAAACATCTTGCGGAAGGCAAAGTGCGTATGGAAAACGGCCGCGCCATCAGCGAAGCCGGCAATACGGATGCGACGGCACTCATCGTCTCGGCGTGAAGCATCGCTTCACACCGGCCACACATTACAACTGAAAAAGAGCTCTTGAGCCCACATTGCCCTCAGCGCAACTGCTGACGGTTGAGCATCGCCCATTGCAGCAGAATGATCGTCTTGGAATCGGTGATCTCACCGGAAGCGATCATCGAGAACGCCTCGTCCAGCGTGTAGGTCAGAATTTCGAGATCCTCACCTTCTTCGTCCAGACCGCCGCCCTCACCCGCCCTGACGTCAAGATCGATGCGGGCAACGAACAGGCTGACCTTCTCCGTCAGGGTGCCGGGGCTGGCATACATGTCGAAGAGATACTGCACCTTTTCAACCGCATAACCGGATTCTTCCATCGCCTCGCGGCGTACGGCCTCCGCCGCGTCGTCGTCGTCCAGCAGACCGGCGGGAACTTCGATCATGAACGCCGGATCGCCGTTGACGAAGACGCCGGGGCGGAACTGGCGCACCATCACCACGCTGTCCCGCGACGGATCGTAAAGCAGGATGGCTGCGGCCGTGCCGTGATCATGAACCTCGCGGGTGATGCGGATAACCTTACCATCCGGCATGCGCTGATCGAAGATGAGCTTCTGCATGTGCACGAAGCCCTTCCAGACAGTTTCCTTTTCGACCAGGCGAACCCTGTCTTCATCGCTGACTACGACAGACGAGCCGATAGCTGAACCGTGCATTCGAAACTCCGTTGGCAATCAAATCTTCAGGCGCTGAGCGAGGTGCGGTTAAGGGCCGCCCATTGCAGCAGCATGATCGTCTTTCCGTCGCAGATATCGCCGTTTTCTATCATTTTCATGGCATCGGTTAGCGGAATTTCCACGACCTCGATATCCTCGCCCTCATGGGCCGCACCGCCACCTTCTTCGGCCTGATCGGAACTGTCGATGACGGCGGCAAAGAAATGCACAATCTCCGTCACCGATCCTGGCGACATGAAGGATTTGAAAAGGAAGCGGACATCCTTCAGCAGATATCCGGTTTCCTCCATGACTTCGCGACGGATGGCTTCGGCAGGGTTTTCACCATCGAGAAGACCGGCTGGCGTTTCAAGAAGCCAGCCGTGATAGCCATTTACATAGGTGGGTACACGGAACTGACGCACGAGCACGACCGTATCGCGGCGTGGATCGTAAAGCAGGATCGTCGCGCCATTACCGCGATCATAAGCCTCGCGCTTGTGGATCTTCGTCTCGCCCCTGGAATCGGTATAGCGATAGGTGATGTTGCGCAGGTGATACCAGTTGTCCGAAAGGGTTTCGTCCTTCAGGATTTCAATCTTCACAGTCTCGAATTTCGACATTCAGCAGTCTTTCCGCAGCCAAACCTTGTTGTCGTGGAACGCCGCGCCGCCATAGGGAGCAACGGCATCGGCACCGGTCAGGACATTGATGCCCTCACCGTCCAGATGCGCCTTGTTGGGCCACAGCCCCTCGGCGATCACCACGCCCGCTCGCGCACCCTCAACGATCCTGGCGTGGAGGCGAACCTCACCCCGGCCATTGCCGATCCGCACGATATCGCCTTCGCCGATATCGAGGCGGGACGCGTCCTCGGGACAGATCATCAGTTCGGGACGACCTTCTTTCTGCACGGAGGTCTTGGTTTCCGCGAAGGTGGAGTTCAGGAAGTTGCGGGCGGGCGATGTCGCCAGCCGGAAGGGATGATCTGCATCGGCGGTTTCGATGACATCGACCTGATCCGGGAACTTCGGAAACTCTCCGACAGGGCCCATGACACCGATACTTGCCGGCGGTTTGTCCGGCGCCGGCCCATTCACCCAATCCGGGCTGAAACGGAATTTGCCGTCCGTATGGCCGAAGCCTTCGAGATAATGCGCGACCTCAAAGGATGGCTGCGCATCGATCCACTTTTCTTCGGCAAGGTTGTCGAACGTGCCCCAACCGCTTGCCTGCAGGATACGGTCGACATGTTCGCGTGCCGACAGCCCAAAACCCGGCATGTGATCGACGCCGAGACGCTTTGCCAGTTCCTCGATGACGAAGAGATTGGTACGCACGGTTTCGGGTGGGTCGACCAGTTTCGGGCCGAGCAGAATGTGGTTCTGCCCACCAGCACGATAGAGATCGTCATGTTCGAGGAACATGGTGGCGGGCAGGACGATGTCGGCGACCTCGGCTGTCTCGGTCATGAATTGCTCATGCACGGCAACGAAAAGATCATCGCGCAGGAAGCCCTGCTTCACCAGCCGCTGCTCCGGCGTGACGTTGACCGGGTTGGTATTCTGGATGAGAAGCGCTGTTACCGGACCACGATGGCGCAGCGCTTCGGCGTCGCCCGTCAGAATGCGGCCGATCTGCGACTGGTCGAGCTGGCGAACTTCGGGATCGGCATAGGCGGTGCCCATCAGCTCCGTCTTGTTCAGACGGAAGATCGCACCATTGTTGTGGAACGCGCCGCCGCCTTCATATTGCCAGGAACCAAGGACCGTGGAGATGGACAGCGCCGCGTGCATGGCGATAGCGCCGTTGCGCTGGCGGGCAAAACCATAACCGAGGCGGAAAAAGGTCTTCTTGGTCGCACCGACGAGGCGTGCGAAATCCTCGATCTGGTCAACGGAAAGACCGGTGATTTCAGCAGCCCATTGCGGCGTCCGCGTTTTCAGGTGCGCTTCGAGACCGGCCGGATCGTCGGCAAACTTCGCCATATAGGCGCGGTCGGCGTAACCGTCGCGGAAGGCAATGTGCATGACGGCGCAGGCGAGTGCGGCATCCGTACCCGGCCTGACGACAAGCTTCATATCCGCCTGTTTCATGGTTGGATTGTCGTAGATGTCGACCACGACGATCTTTGCGCCACGTTCCTTGCGCGCCTTTACCGCATGGGTCATGACGTTGACCTGGGTGGCGACCGCATTGGTGCCCCAGATCACCACCACATCGGCCTTGGCCATTTCGCGCGGGTCCGGGCCGCGCAACGCTCCGGTGCCCATGACGTAACCGGTCCAGGCCATGTTGGTGCAGATCGTGCCAAAGAAGCCGGAATACTTCTTGGCGTGGCGCAGGCGCTCGATAGAATCGCGCTGCACCTGCCCCATGGTTCCGGCATAAAAATAAGGCCAGACCGCTTCCGCACCGTGTTTCGCTTCAGCCTTGATAAAGGCATCCGCGACTTCATCCAGCGCTGCTTCCCAGGAAATCTCCTGCCAGTCGCCCGCACCCTTGGCGCCCTTGCGGCGTTTCGGGGTCATCAGACGGCCGGGATGATAGATACGCTCGGAATAGCGCGCCACCTTGGCGCAGATCACGCCTGCGGTATAGGTATTGGAATTGGCGCCGCGCACCCGGCCAATTCGGCCATCGGCATTGATGTCGACCTCCAGCGCACAGGCGCTCGGACAGTCATGGGGACAGACGGTATGGCCGACGCGTGTAGCATCTGCCTGAGTTTTGGCGGAAATCGGGGTCGCAACGTTCATATCTTTTGTATATTGCAACAACGGAGCGGCCAAAAGACCGAAGTGACGCTCATCAAGAATATTCATCCTGATCATCGGCAAGCGAGATACCTCCATGAACTACCGCCATATCTACCACGCCGGCAATTTCGCGGATGTCCTCAAGCACGCCGTGCTGGCGCGGCTGGTGCGCTACCTGCAAAACAAGGACAAGGCGTTCCGCGTGCTCGACACGCATGCGGGCATTGGCCTCTATGACCTTTCGAGCGAAGAGGCGCAAAAAACCGGCGAATGGCAGACCGGCATCGGCAAGCTGATGGAGGCTGATCTGCCGCCGGCTGTCGCAGACCTTCTGGAGCCCTACCTCACCGCCGTGAAGGAACTGAACCCGGAAGGCGGCATCCAGTATTATCCCGGCTCACCGAAGCTGGCACGCATGCTGTTTCGCCCGCAGGACCGCCTTTCTGCGATGGAACTGCATCCTGACGATTGCCGTGCGCTCTCGCGTCTTTTCGAAGGGGACTATCAGGCACGCGTCACCGAGCTGGACGGCTGGCTGTCGCTTGGCGCGCATCTGCCGCCGAAGGAAAAGCGCGGCCTCATCCTGGTCGATCCGCCATTCGAACTCGAAAACGAATATCAGCGCCTGGCCGACGGGCTGAACAAGGCCTATCGACGTTTTTCGACCGGCACCTATTGCCTGTGGTACCCACTGAAAAAAGGCGCGCCGATCAGGGATTTCCACGAACGCCTGCAATCCTTCGACATTCCGAAAATGCTGTGCGCCGAACTGTCGGTCAGAAGCGATCGCCTCGATGGTCTTAGCGGTTCGGGTCTGATCATCGTCAACCCGCCCTACACGTTGAAGGACGAGTTGCACACGCTTCTGCCGGTTCTCAAAACCATCATGGCGCAGGACCGTTACGCCTCGCACCGCGCATTCTGGCTGCGCGGCGAGGAAAAAACCGACGACAGATAAGGGCTATTTCAGCCCTTCTTCCCTCTGTGCTGCGGCAAGTTGCGATCGTTCGAAGAACAGGATGACGAACAGTCCCAGCACGAAGGGAACGATGAGGTAAAACAGGCGGAAGACCAGCAACGCCGCGATGACATCAGCCGGGTTCATATCCGGCAAGCCGGTCACGAACACCAGTTCCAGTACGCCCAGTCCGCCCGGTGCGTGGGAAATCAGCGCCGCCGAAAAGGAAATCAGGAATATCCCGAGAATGATCATGAAGCCGGGATTACCTGCCTCGGGCAGTGCAAAATAGATGATGCCGGCCGCACCGATCAATTCGATCGGCCCGATGACCAGTTGCTGCGCCACCAGCCGTGGTGCGGGATAGGGCAAGAAGAACGAGCCAATCTTGAGTGGCTTCAGCTTGAGCAGGCTTCCAAGCACATAAAGACCGACAACGAGGAGGAGAAGAACACCGGTCGTGGTCGACGCCTCGACCGGCAGGATGCCCGTGAAGCGTTCGGTGATATCGGGCTCATAGAGAAGCACGAGGCCGATCAGCATGATCGTACCGATGACGAAGGTGAAGGAGCAAAGCCCGACAAGCACGCCGACCTCTCCGACCGTCAGCCCCTTTGAGGTGTAAGCCCGGTAACGGACAACGGCACCGGAGAACACGGACGCACCGACATTGTGGGACAGGGCATAGGTGGTGAAGGACGTCAACGTAATGAACAGCCAGTTCACCTTGCGTCCAAGGTGCTGGAGAGCAATACGATCATAACCGGCAAGTGCTGCGTAAGCAACCAGTGTCGAAAGACCGGAGCATATCCAGTCCTTGGCACTGATGGCCGTAAGACTATCCCACAAATCGTCCAGCGAGAGACCGCGCAATTCGTGGTACAGCAACCACGCAGAAAAACCGATCGTTGCAAGGCCCACGACAGGCCAGATGTACTTCTTCAACTTCATGCGGCCATGCCCGCCAAATTCCTCCAGTTTCCCCGATTTATTCATCGTTTTTGGGAGATTCGACAGACCTTATTCTTTATGGCCGACGGCTTTCAACCTTTTCATCAGCGATTGTCGGTTTGCCTCGTTCACAAGTTGATGTAAGACCCTAGACGTTACCAAGCCATGCGGTCGCCAGCCTTCCGGAGAACGTGCCTACCCATGAAACGTTATGCCGGTTTCATCGCTCTTGGACTGTTATCGCTTGCGGCTTTGTGGTGGACACGGCAAGACCAACCTGTCCGCACGCCTGCTACACCCACCCCTTCTGCCGAGACGCGCGCGAGCGCACCAGCCGGCACACAAAACAGGCAGCCCTCCGGCGGCACCAGAGCGTCGGTTCCGGTCGGCACCGGCTTTGATTTCTATGTTCTTTCTCTCTCCTGGTCGCCCGCATTCTGCGCCGGTGCGGATGGTTCCGGCAATCGCCAGCAATGTGGCAGCGACAAGCGCTTCGGCTTTGTCGTGCATGGCCTGTGGCCACAGAACGAAAGCGGTTATCCCGAATTCTGCAAGAGCAATGAGCCGGAGCGCGTGCCGGATGCTCTCGGGCGGACAATGTTCGACATCATGCCATCGATGGGCCTGATCGGCCATCAATGGCGCAAGCATGGCTCCTGCTCCGGCCTTTCGCAAAAAGAGTATTTTGCAATCACGCGGACAGCCTTCGAGGCCGTGACGTTGCCCGCAACAATTTCTTCGGGCGCACGAGCGACAACGCTCTCGGCAGACGCCATCGAAACCGCGTTCACCGACAGCAATCCGGGCATGTCCAAACGCGGCATTTCGATCAGTTGCGATGGCAAGCGCCTTGAAGAAGTGCGCATATGCCTGAACAAGGACATGAGTTTCCGCGACTGCCCGGAACTTGACCGCAAGGGCTGCCGCGCCAGCACCACCGAAATCATTCCCATACGTTAACCCTTAACAGGATCAGACCATGGAACTGCTTTATTCGCCCGCCTCGCCCTACTCCGCCAAAGCGCGGATGGCAGCGCGCCATCTCGGCCTAGATATCACGGCTGTCCGGGTTGACACCAACGCCGAACCTGCGACGCTGATGGACAACAATCCGCTCGGAAAAATTCCGGTTCTGCTGCTCGACGACGGTGGTTCGGTCTATGACAGCATTGCCATCATGCATTATCTCGACCGTCTGTCGGGTGGAAAGCTTTACCCCAAGAAACATCAGAAACGCACGGATGCGGAAGTTCTCGAAGCACTGTGCGACGGCATCATGGATTGTCTGCTTGCCATCGTTTACGAGCGCCGCTTTCGGCCGGAGGAAAAGGTCCACCAGCCGTGGATCGACAAGCAGTGGAAAAAAGTCGTCCGCGGACTAGACTATCTCAATGCCAACCTGCCGAAGACAGGCAAGAAGCTGCATGGCGGCCATTTCGCCCTTGCCGCGATGATAAGCTATCTCGACCTGCGTTTTGCTGGCGAATGGGCCGAAGGCCGCAAGAAACTGGCAGCATGGCCGGAAAAATTTGCCAAGCGTTTTGAAGCCTATGACGAGATCAAGGCTGCCGCCTGATACGTCCTGGTCTTGATGCGACATTCGGAAAACAAAAAAGCCGGGGCGTAAACCCCGGCTTTTCCAATTGATGATCCGATAAGGATCAGAACTTGACGCCGATACCGGCCTTGACCGAGTGGTCGTCATAACCGCGCGAGAAGGCGCCAGAGTCGAGGCTGTAGTCCTTCTTCTGGTAATCGCTGTAGCGGTATTCCAGACGAGCGGTGATGTTGTCGGTCACCATGGCTTCTACACCTGCACCAACAGTGTAACCGAGAGCGGTTGCGCTGTCCTTGGAGGTCGCGTCACGGACCTTGTTGTCAGATGCTGCGAGACCAGCCGTACCGTAAACCAGGAACGGGTTCATGTCGTAACCAACGCGGGCACGGACCGAACCGTTTACGCCCTGCTTGCCTTCAACAGCGTTGCCTGCAACCGTACCGGCAGAGCCACGCTCGTCGCCGAGGTTAACGTCAGCTTCCGCACCGTAAACGATCTGGCCGTTCTGCCAGTTGTAACCACCGTACAGACCGCCGCCAGCGCCCTTGGCGTCACGACCGTCGTTGCTGGAGCTGAAACGGCCCCAATCGTAGTTGACCGTACCACCGAGGTAAGCGCCGGACCAATCCTTGACCGGTGCTGGCTGGTCGTAAGCGACCGGTGCCTGCGGCACTTCATTTACGGCGTCCGCAGCATGAGCGGCAGAAAAGGCCGCTGCGGCCATGGTCGAAGCCATCAGGGTTGCTACGAAAATACGCATGCTATTCTCCTTTCAAGACCGCGCTGCACTCAAAACATACGTTTTTCAGACACGGCATAAATCGTCGGGTTAATCGCCCCTCTGGAAACTGAATTTGATAGGAGAATGAGGAAATCAAAGAGCCAAAATGTGAATTGTTTGGGGCAGTGGCGTGACTAGAATTTGACGTTGCCTAACTGCAACAAAGGTTTTATTAAGGATAACAGAAATTTAATTTATAGTATATCCAATTTAATCTTGATTATATTTCAATTAAACTTTGAATATATCAAAACTCAAATTCGACCTTTTTCTTTAACGCCTGAAGAAAATCTTGCGATTTGCATTTATATCCATCACATAGGGCGGGTATGAGCAAATGCAGGTCGAATGTGAGCGAGAATATACCAAAGACTGTCTTGATAACCGGGGCCGCACGCCGGCTGGGACGTGCAATTGCCACGGACCTTGCGGCGCAGGGTTTTGCCGTTGCCGTCCATGCCAACACCTCAATCGCCGAAGCGGAGGAATTCGCTAACGAAATAAGGCAGAACGGTGGCAAGGCTGTCGCACTTCAAGCTGATCTGACACAATCGTCACAAACGGCCGAGCTCGTTACGAAGGCCCAAGCGGCGCTCGGACCTGTTGGTGTTCTCGTCAACAACGCCTCGGTTTTCCGGCATGATTCCGCTGCCGAACCGGATGCTGCGGCTTTCGACGCGCATTTTGCCGTTCACGTTCGCGCTCCCTCCATTCTGGCTTCCGAGCTGGTCAGGCACTTGCCTGCCGAAAATTCCGGCCTGATCGTCAATATCGTCGATCAGCGCGTTCTCTCGCCAAATCCCCGCTTTTACTCCTACACATTATCCAAGGCGGCGCTGTGGATGGCGACGCAGACCATGGCGCAAAGCTTTGCACCGCGCGTGCGGGTCAATGCAATTGGCCCCGGCCCTTCCTTCAAAAGCGAAAGACAGCGGCCGGAGGACTTTCAGGCACAAATCGACGGCCTTATATTAAAGAGAGGTCCAGCACCGGAGGAATTCGGGCGGACGATTCGCTTTCTTTTTGACACGCCGTCGATCACCGGACAAATGATCGCGCTCGACGGCGGCCAGCATCTGAGCTGGGAAACCCCTGACGTGGCGGAGATACCTGAATGAACGGAAAGAAGCTGCCGGATGGCGGTGTTCTCTTCGATGAAACCGACGATGAAGACGATGACACCAGTCTTACCGCACCGGAAGCGGCCGAGGCGGGCGCCTCGCAAGGCATCGACTGGACTGCAGGCTGGAAGAACGAATCCGGCCTGACCGGCATGGACCTGATCGGCGAATTCGTCAAACACCTGCCAAATGCGCCGGGTGTCTACCGCATGTTCAATGAAGCGGGTGATGTGCTTTATGTTGGCAAGGCGCGCTCGCTGAAGAAGCGTGTCGGCAACTATGCGCAGGGCCGTGTTCATTCCAACCGCATCGGCCAGATGGTGCGGCTGACGGTGCACATGGAATTCGTCACGACGCGGACGGAAACCGAAGCGCTGCTCCTGGAAGCCAATCTCATCAAGCGCCTGCGGCCACGTTTCAACGTGCTGCTGCGCGACGACAAGTCGTTTCCTTATATCCTCATCACCGCCGACAGCCGTGCGCCTGCTATTTTCAAGCACCGTGGCGCACGTGCCCGAAAGGGTGACTACTTCGGCCCCTTCGCCTCTGCCGGTGCTGTTGGTCGCACGATCAACTCGCTGCAACGCGCCTTCCTGATCCGAACCTGTACCGACAGCGTTTTCGAAACACGAACACGCCCCTGTCTTCTGTATCAAATCAAGCGCTGTTCCGGCCCCTGCACGCATGAAATCAGCGATGCGGGGTATGACGAACTGGTACAGGAGGCCAAGGACTTCCTCTCCGGCAAGAGCCAGAGCGTGAAGACCGCAATTGCCCGGCAGATGAACGAAGCTGCGGAAGACCTCGATTTCGAACGTGCCGCCGTTTACCGCGATCGTCTGGCAGCGCTCAGTCATGTGCAGAGCCATCAGGGCATCAACCCGGCCGGTATCGAAGAGGCGGATGTCTTCGCGATCCATCATGAAGGCGGCATATCCTGCATTCAGGTGTTCTTCTTCCGCACCGGCCAGAACTGGGGCAACCGCGCTTATTTCCCGAAAGCCGATCCTTCGCTTTCCAGCGCTGAAATTCTCAACGCCTTCCTGGCGCAGTTTTACGATGACAAGCCGGTGCCGCGGCAAATCCTGCTGTCTGAAACGGTGGAAGAGCAGGAATTGCTGGCCGCCGCGCTGGGTGAAAAGGCCGGGCACAAGGTCACGATCGTCGTGCCGCAGCGCGGGGAAAAGAAAGACATCACCGACCACGTTCTTGCCAATGCGCGCGAGGCGCACGGTCGCAAGCTTGCAGAGACCTCTTCCCAGACACGGCTGCTGAAGGGATTTGCCGAGACCTTCGGCCTTCCCTATGTGCCGCGCCGCATCGAGATTTACGATAACTCGCATATCATGGGCACCAATGCCGTCGGCGGCATGGTTGTCGCGGGGCCAGAAGGCTTCGTGAAGAACCAGTACCGCAAGTTCAACATCAAATCGACCGACATCACGCCCGGTGACGACTTCGGCATGATGCGCGAGGTGATGACGAGACGGTTTTCCAGACTGTTGAAGGAAGAAGGCAAACCCGACCGGACGCAGGCACCCACCCAGGAAGAACTGGCTGATGCCCCCTTCCCTGCCTGGCCCGATGTGATCCTGATCGATGGCGGTCAGGGCCAGATGACGGCGGTACGTGCCATTCTCGACGAGCTGGACATTCGCGACAGCGTGATCGCCATCGGCGTCGCCAAGGGTGTCGACCGCGACGCCGGGCGCGAGCGGTTTTTTGCCGACAGCCGCAGCGATTTTTCTCTGCCGCCACGTGATCCCGTGCTCTATTTCATCCAGCGCATGCGCGACGAGGCGCACCGTTTTGCCATTGGTTCACACCGGGCACGGCGCAAGAAGGAAATGATCAAGAACCCACTGGATGAAATCAGCGGCATCGGCCCCGGACGCAAGCGGGCGCTGCTTCAGCACTTCGGCACGGCAAAGGCTGTGTCCCGCGCAGGCCTCAACGATTTGATGACTGTGGCAGGCATTTCCGAGACCGTAGCGCGACAAATTTACAATCATTTTCACGAGAGCGGCAGCGAGTGACGTTACCGTGAAGACCAACTGCTAAAAAACCATAATCAGATGTTGACCCTGCTGGTTCAGGGCGGCATCTAGGGCCAGATATTCGATCGACAGGTTTCCCATGGCTTCGCGCACATACAGTATTCCCAACCTCCTCACCTATGGCCGTATTCTCGCGGTTCCGGTCATTGTTTTGTGCTTCTTTATCGAGGGGAAGCTGGAGAGTTCGGACTTCGCGCGCTGGACCGCGCTGTGGCTGTTCATCGTTGCCTCGCTGACGGACTTTCTTGACGGTTATCTGGCGCGTATCTGGAACCAGACCTCGAATATCGGTCGCATGCTGGACCCGATCGCCGACAAGCTGCTGGTCGCCTCCGTTCTGCTGCTGATGGCTGCCGACGGCACCATTGCCGGCTGGTCGCTGTGGGCTGCAATCACCATTCTCTGCCGCGAAATTCTGGTTTCCGGCCTGCGTGAATATCTGGCGGCACTCAAGGTCAGCGTTCCCGTTACCCGCATCGCCAAGTGGAAGACCACCATCCAGATGGTTGCCATTGCCTTCCTGCTGGCAGGTCCGGCTGGCGATCAGGTTCTGCCCTACACCACCGAGATGGGAATTACGCTGCTGTGGATTGCTGCGGCACTGACCATTTACACCGGCTACGACTACTTCAAGGCCGGCCTCAAGCATATCGTGGATGCAGACTGATGACCCGGATCGTTTATTTCGCCTGGGTTCGAGAGAAGATCGGCACAGCCGAGGAAGAAATAGACATTCCGGTTTCTGTTAAGACGGCAGGCGAACTGATCGCCTACCTCACGACCCTTGGCGAAAACTATGAAGCCGCCTTCGAGTTTCCCGATGTGATCCGCGTTGCCGTCAATCAGGAGCATGTCGAGCACGATGAAAGCATTGTCGGAGCGCGCGAGATCGGCATCTTTCCGCCCATGACGGGAGGCTGAACCTTTGATACAGGCCGTCACACCGACCATTCGCGTGCAGGCTGATGATTTCGACGCCGCCGAAGAAACGCGTAAGCTGACGGCCGCCGACAAAAGCATCGGCGCGGTGGTGGCTTTTTCCGGACTTTGCCGGGATGACGGCGGTACGCTGGCCGCGCTGGAACTGGAACATTACCCCGGCATGGCGGAAGCGGAAATGAACCGCATTGCCACGCTTGCCATCGAACGCTTCAACCTTCTCGGCCTGACCGCGATCCACCGCCACGGCAAGATTGCCGCTGGCGACAACATCGTTCTGGTCATTGCCGCCTCCTCGCACCGCCAGGCCGCTTTCGATGGCGCCAACTTCGTCATGGACTATCTGAAAACCTCTGCCCCGTTCTGGAAAAAGGAACATGGCAAGGACGGCAAGGCTGGGGACTGGATCGAGTCCAAGACAGCCGACGACAAGGCAAAGGACAAGTGGCGCTAGGTGTCACGGCGCCTCACGGGCGCTGCGCATGATGACAAGCCAGAAAACCAGCATGACCAGTACCGCAGCGTCCCGCCACATCACCGGGCCGTAGCCCGACCAGAGCGTTTCGATGACGCCGATGGCCGCCGCACCAAGCGCGCAGACAAGCGGGCTGGTATATCCTCCTGCAGCCGAAATCAGCACGATCTTCAACCCGAAGACCAAACCCGCACCGAAATCCATGGTGCCGTAATAAAAGGTTGCCAGCACGCCGCCAATGGAGGCGACCAACCCCGCCGCGCAATAGGACATGAGAAACACCCGGCCTGCATCGACACCGCACAAGGAAGCGGCAAGCGGATCGTCAGATACCGCCTTCCAACGGCGCCCCAGGGATGATCGTGTCAGATATAGCGCGCCAAGCAAAACGACGAGACCGAAGATGGCGGTGTTTACCATCTGCATCGGTATGAGCGTGACGGCAAAATTCCCATCCTGCCAGAACGCCACAGGCTGAGACAGCAGCGGCGGAAGCCACAGTTGCCGCGTGTCGGCGGCCAGTCTGGCGCTTTCAGTCAAAGCAATCAGCGCACCGACCGACGCAACCGTCACGGCGTTGGGCGACGCTTTTACCAACGGTCGCATGACCGTCCTTCCCATGACGGCCGCGGCCCACAGGCCGCCAAACAGGCCCATGCCTGCCCCAAGTGCAAGGGTGGCAGGCAGGATCAGCCAAAGCTGGTTCCAACCAAAATCGGCAAACAGCAGGCATGTCTGACCGGCAAATGCGAAAATCGCGCCGTAGGTGACATCGGCACGCTTGGTGATGGAAAAGGCAACAGCGTACCCGAAGGCCAGCATCGCATAGAGCGCGGCGACCGGCACTGCGTTCAAGAGCTGTTGCAGGAAATACGCCATCGCCGCCCTCCTGGAAGGATTATAACTATCAAAAGCATTTTTAACAGTTATAATTGTGCCATGACCTTCTGCTGGACTTCACACCGTTTTGCTGGCGGCGCGTTGGCACTGGACGTTGCCAACAGCGTCATCCTTCGTTTCGATGCCGAAAAGTCGGTTGATCGCTTTGCGGTGCCTGAACAGATCGAGACTTTCGCGGACGCAGCAATAAAACTGTGTGCCGAGCGAGACAGGTTCCCGGCATTGACGGCGCCTGCCCCAACGAACCGGGACACACTGCTTGAACTGAGAGAGACGATCGACCGCTATTTTCGTGGATATATCATCGATGGAAAAGGTGATGACGGCAGGCTGGCTGATCTGCTCTTTGCCTGCGGATCGGCATTGCGGGCATTTCCAATGGCCGAAAGCCTCGCCAATGCCACGGCACATTCGGCGCTGACGCTGATTGCCGGACAGGACCGGGACCGCCTGAGAATCTGCGGAAATTGCGGCTGGCTTTTCATCGACCGCAGCAAGAACCGCAGTCGCATCTGGTGCGACATGGCGGTGTGCGGCAATCGCCAGAAGGCGGCGAAGCATTATCGGCGAAAAAAGGAAACGGCGTCATGAGATCGGTCGTTGCTGTCATTCTTGCCACGCTCGCTCTCACCGCCTGCCAGCGCGAAGAGCAAAGGGAAATTGCCAAGGTTTCCGGCCGCATGTTCGTCTTTAACTATCGTGTGGCTACTGCGACCTATCTGGTGACGCTTCAGCCAACCGCCCCGATCAAGGATGGTAGCAGCATCGAGGCCGAGTTCGAAAATCCGCGCGGCGGCGATGCGTTTTCCATCAAGGAGCCGCTTTTTCCGAAAAATCAGAAGATCGTCCTGCAGAGCCCACCGGTGGAATGCATTCGGGAAGGACGTCCTTATGCGGTGAAGATACGGCTGAGAGCGCCGGATGGACATGTGATGCAAACCATAGAGACAAGCATCACCTCTGACACCGACCAGTCCCTGCTGCCCGCGAAGCCCTTGGTGGTGGGACCGCTCTATACCCCCAACCCTGAGGTATTCAAGCAGGATGGCACGACCGATATGCGGCCGGTGCAGGATTGCCCGGCGACATGACCAAAAAAAACGGAGCCTTTCGGCTCCGTTTCCTTGAGTCATTTCAGTCTCTTGAACCCAATCCCTGACGGATGGATTCAAGTGCCTGATAAACTGAATCAGCCGACGATTTCGGTTTCGGCGAACCAGTAAGCGATTTCCTGAACAGCGGTTTCCGGAGCGTCGGAACCGTGAACGGAGTTTTCGCCGATGGACAGTGCGAAGGTCTTGCGGATGGTGCCTTCAGCAGCCTGTGCCGGGTTCGTCGCGCCCATGATTTCGCGGTTCTTGAGGATTGCGTTTTCGCCTTCCAGAACCTGAACGATGGTCGGGCCAGAGGTCATGCCTTCAACGAGTTCGCCGAAGAAAGGACGTTCCTTGTGAACAGCGTAGAAGCCTTCTGCTTCGCGCTTGCTCATCCAAACGCGCTTGGACGCGATGACGCGCAGGCCGTTGTCTTCAAATACCTTGGTGATCGCGCCAGTCAGGTTACGCTTGGTTGCGTCCGGCTTGATCATCGAAAATGTGCGTTCAATCGCCATGTGTCCGTTTCCTTTTCCTTCAGAGAAAGTGGGCGGTGTTTACCCGCCCAAAGGCCCGAAAACAAGGGGGATAGACCACTTTGCAATTGGGAAGCCAGACATTTCACGCCGCTGTCACACTGCGACCCTTCGCATCATAGAGATCGAGGCAGCTCTCGAACCAGCCACGAACCGGGTCGTTTTCGGTAAACAGGTCCGCTCCCGTGGTGATGCGCGCCCACTGCAACGCCCCGAAAACGATATAATCCGCAAACAGCGGTGTCATGCCACCGATGAAAGGCTGGAAGCCCAGCATGCGGCGGATCGGCGCCAACAACGTCGGAAAGGCGGCAATTTCAGCCTCGCGGTTGGCCACCGCCGCTTCCAGTGAACGGCCGAGCGCTTTGGTGCGGCTTTCACGGAAATAAAGGCGATCCGGTTCATCCAGCATATCGTGAATATCGAGAACGGCGATGCGCACGATGGCCGGATGGAGCTGGGTCTGCGACCAGCTTTCCACGAAGCGTGCCATTGCCTTGCCACCCTCACCATTGAAGAGCGACGGCCGCTCCGGATAGACCTCGTCCAGATAAAGGGCGATTTCGAAGCTGTCGCTTATGAGCTGGTCGCCGTCCCTGAGGATCGGCACGGTTTTGGAAAAACCACCCTCGGCGCTCGGAATTGCCGTGAACGGCAAGGGGCGTTCTTCGAAGTCCAGGCCCTTATGCGCCAGCGAAAGAACTGTCTTCCAGCAATGGGGCGAAAAAGGACGGGAAGCATCGCTTCCACACAGGGAATACAGCGTTCTGGACGTCGACATACAACAGCACCTTTCAATAGGACCATGCGGACAACGATATAAGAACGGCGCCGCGGCGAAATCAAATCAGGAAATGTCATGGCACCCATCAGAAATGGATGTGACGTTTCGCAACACAGACCATACCGGACAATATTTTGGTAAGCATAAAACGCATGCTTCTCAGTGCTTTATGGTATTTTAAGCAACCAACCCGATAAAACATTATCATCCCGCAACCGTGATTTCCGGTTTGCGCATCGTAACAACAGTGTTGGGGCTGCACGTGACTATTCCGAACGGCGACAGACATCGTGAGAACGCGAAGAACAGCCTGATCGTTACCAAGATCACGCAGTTCATCGCGAAGATGAACATTGCTCCCCTGCCACGCAATTACGAACTGATCTTCGAGATATTGGCAGGCCATAACCCGGCCATGGGTCGTGAGGTGCTTGCACTTGGCAACGCGCCACAGCAGCACGAGCTTGATATTGTCGGCCAGCGACATGGTCTGGCGGGTTTTTCCCGTATCGCGGCGAGCAAAGCCACCAACGACGCAGCAGAAACGCTCGAGCAGATAGCGGCGCGGCTGGATGCCGGCCTGCATCGCACCGAGGTTTTTCTGTCCTCGATGCAGACCGTAGAACCCGAACATGTGTCGCGACTGGTTCGCGATATTCACGATGAGCAAACGAGCCTGAAAAACTTCCTTGCTCACGGCTTGGAGAAAATTCGCGCCACCGAAAAAAACAGCACACATATTCAGGCTGTCTCCTTGCGCGATACGCTGACGACGCTGCCGAACCGTGCAGCCTTTCTCGAAAAGCTGACCGCAATGTATGAGGAAGGCGATGCGCCTTCTGCAGCCTCCATGCTGCTGGTCAACATCGACCACTTCCGCGAAATCAATGCGAAGTACGGTCCGGCCGCCGGCAACAAGGCGTTGCGGCGACTGGCAGCGCTATTTCGCAAGACAATCAAGAAGGATGACTTCGTCGCGCGTATCGGCGGCAACGAATTCGCCTTCATCTTCATGGGTGTGGCGCAAAACACCGCACAAAGCATTGCGGAGCGTCTGCGCCGCAGCGTCGAGGATCTTCGCTTTGCCACCAGAGACGGCGATGGTGACCATCTGACGATTTCAGTCGGTGTTGCGGCACTGGACGGCGCGGCAACTCCGGCCGAATTCTACAGCCACGCAGAACTGGCGCTTCTTGCCGCCAGAAGCAGCGCGCGCAACTGCGTCGTCGGCTACTCCAGGGACGTCGCACAGCGCAGTCGCAACAGCTATCTTCTGCAACTCGGCGGCTGAACCGCCAACCACCTTTCGACGCTCTTGCATCGGGCGCAGAGTTCAGACAAAACGGCGGCATGATTACGATTACCGATCTTTCCGCCCGTATCGCAGGACGCCTGCTTCTCGACAACGCCAGTGTCACGCTGCCTGCCGGTGTGAAAGCGGGCCTTGTCGGCCGTAACGGCGCCGGCAAATCCACGCTGTTTCGCGTCATCACCGGTGACCTCGCGGCGGAAAACGGATCGGTCACCATTCCCAAACAGGCCCGGATCGGCCAGGTCGCCCAGGAAGCGCCGGGAACCGAGGAGTCGCTGATTTCGATCGTGCTGTCAGCCGACAAGGAGCGCGCCGCGCTGCTGGCCGAAGCCGAAACGGCGACCGATCCGCATCGCATCGCTGAAATCCAGATGCGCCTTGTCGATATTGACGCCCATTCTGCGGAAGCGCGCGCCTCCAGCATTCTCGCCGGTCTCGGTTTCAACCAGGAAGCCCAGCTTCGCCCGGCCTCGTCGTTTTCCGGCGGCTGGCGCATGCGCGTCGCGCTCGCCTCCGTACTGTTTGCCGAGCCTGACCTTTTGCTTCTCGACGAACCGACCAACTATCTCGACCTTGAAGGGACGCTGTGGCTGGAGGATTACATCCGCCGCTACCCGCACACTGTCATCATCATCAGCCACGACCGCGATCTCCTGAACAACGCGGTCAACTCGATCGTTCACCTCGATCAGAAGAAGCTGACCTTCTATCGCGGCGGGTACGACCAGTTCGAGCGTCAGAAGGCTGAAGCTGACGAATTGCAGATGAAGGCCAAGGCCAAGAACGATGCGGCGCGCAAACATCTGCAGAGCTTCATCGATCGTTTCAAGGCCAAGGCATCCAAGGCCAAGCAGGCACAAAGCCGCGTGAAGGCACTGGAGCGCATGGGAACGGTCGCGGCGGTGATCGAAGATCACGTGCAGCCGATCACCTTTCCGGAGCCGGAAAAGCAGCCGGCTTCCCCGATCGTAGCCATCAATGGCGGCGCTGTCGGCTACGAGCCGGGCAAGTCCATTCTCAAGCAGTTGAACCTGCGTATCGACAATGACGACCGCATCGCGCTGCTCGGTTCGAACGGCAACGGCAAGTCGACGTTTGCCAAGTTCATCTCCGGTCGCCTTGCGCCGCAGGCGGGCGATCTGCGTGTCGCATCTGGTCTGAAAATCGGTTTCTTTGCCCAGCATCAGCTCGACGATCTCGTTCCGAACGAAACGCCGGTCGAACATGTGCGCAAGTTGATGCCGCAGGCCGCTGAAGCGCAGGTTCGCGCCCGTGTGGCCCAGATGGGCCTGACGACGGAAAAGATGGCCACGGCCGCGAAAGACCTCTCAGGTGGCGAAAAAGCCCGCCTGCTGATGGGACTTGCGGCTTTCCATGCGCCGCATCTGCTCATTCTCGACGAACCGACCAACCACCTTGATATCGACAGCCGCCGGGCACTGATCGAAGCGCTGAACGATTATAACGGTGCCGTCATCCTGATCTCGCACGACCGTCACCTGATCGAAGCGACCGTCGACCGGCTGTGGCTGGTGGCGGATGGCACCGTGAAGACCTTTGAAGGCGACATGGAGGAATATCGCGATATCGTCGTATCCTCCGGCAAGAAGAAGGACGACAAGCCAGACATTGCGAGTGATCAGGCCTCGAAGGCCGACCAACGCAAGGCGAACGCCGAAAAGCGTGCGCAACTCGCTCCGCTCAAGAAAAAGATCAATGAAATCGAATCCCTGACGGCAAAGCTTGAGAAACTGATTCAGTCACTCGACAAGGAGCTGGCCGACCCTGCCCTTTACGAAAAGGCGCCTGCCAAAGCTGCCCAAAAGGTCAAGGAACGTGGCGAAGCCGCAAGCAAGCTGGCCGATGCCGAAGAACAATGGCTGATGCTCTCCGGCGAGTACGAAGAAGCCATGGCGGTGTGACGGCAAGGATCGACAACCAGCGGTAACGCCTCATTAACCATAATCGGAGAAATTCGGGAGCAGTTGATTTGCTGCTTTTGAGCCGAGTTTTTCCATGTCCATTCGCGTCGTTTCCGTTGCCGTCATCGTGGCTGCCATCCTTTCAGGCTGCGCAGGCAAACCGCAGGGAGATGGCTCTCTGAAAACGGCGTTCGCCGCCACGATGCCCGCCAATCCGGCGGGTCATGCCGATGCAAGCGATCCCGTCCCGCTCTCTCCCGCTGCCTGGGTGCGGCCGAGACATCCCAGCGCTCTTGCCGGCCGTGACATCGAGGTCTCGTCGATTTCCGACATCAGCCTGGCGAACAAGGAAGTCGTTCTCAGTTTCGACGATGGCCCGGTGCCCGGCAAGACCGAGAATATTCTGGCGACGCTTGACGAATTCGGTGTGAAGGCAACCTTCCTGATGGTCGGTGAAATGGCAAAGGCCCACCCGGAGCTTGCCCGCAAGGTCGTGTCCGACGGGCACAGCATCGGCAGCCATACCTACAGCCACCCCAACCTCGCGCACCTCTCCTTCGACCGGGCACTGAACGAAATATCGAAGGGCGCCAAGGCCGTTGCCGACGCCACCGAAACAGACGTTCCTTTCTTCCGCTTCCCTTACCTTGCCGATACATCGCGGCTTCGCCATTCGCTTGCCTCGCGCGGTACAGTGGTGATGGATGTGCAGATCGACTCCAAGGACTATTTCAAGGATGCACCCGCCGTGGTGGCGTCACGCACCATTGAGGCCTTGCGTCATCGCGGCAGCGGCATCATTCTGATGCATGACATTCACAAGCGCACCGCCGCCATGCTGCCGGCATTGCTGACGCAATTGAAGGCGGAAGGCTATAAAGTCGTACATTTGCGCTACAAGGCACCGCAGAAATGGCCGATGCTGGTCGCAGCACTCTAATAAAATCAACCCGAAAAGAAGCGATGGCCATATCTTGCCCGGCCATTGCTTTCTGCTACAACACTTCAAAAATGTTATTTTTCGAGTTAAACACAGACACGGGTACTACGCATGTCAGCCACCAAACTCGCCATCGTCGGCGTCGGCAAGATCGTTCGCGACCAGCATCTTCCCGCCATTGCAGGCAATCCCGATTTCGAACTGATCGCCACGGCCAGCCGCCACGGCACCGTCGACGGTATCGCTTCCTACAACAATATCGAAGCCATGCTCGAGGCTGTTCCGCAGATCGACGCGGTCTCGCTCTGTATGCCGCCGCAGTACCGTTATGAAGCCGCTTACACGGCTTTGAACGCCGGCAAGCACGTCTTCCTTGAAAAGCCGCCGGGCGCGACGCTTTCGGAGGTGCAGGATCTTGTTCGCCTCGCCGACAGTAAGGGTCTCTCGCTGTTTGCAAGCTGGCATTCGCGTTACGCACCCGCCGTTGAAGCTGCCAAGGCTTTTCTGGCCTCGACGAAGATCGAGAGCGTTCATGTCATCTGGAAGGAAGATGTGCGCCACTGGCATCCGAACCAGGAATGGATCTGGCAGGCAGGCGGTCTCGGCGTCTTCGATCCCGGCATCAACGCCCTCTCTATCATCACCCACATCCTGCCGCGCGCCCTGTTCATCACCAAAGCTACGCTGGAATTCCCGGAAAACCGTGATGCGCCCATCGCCGCAGACCTGCATTTTTCCGATGTGACGAAGATGCCGGTTCACGCCGAGTTCGACTGGCGTCAGACTGGCAAGCAGAGCTGGGACATCATTGCCGAGACGGCAGACGGTCAGATGGTGCTTTCCGAAGGCGGTGCTAAGCTGTCGATCAATGGCGACATGAAGCTTTCCGAACCGGAACGTGAGTACCCTGCCCTTTACGAACGCTTCGCCGAAATCATCAAGGCGGGCAAATCGGACGTCGATCTGGCGCCGCTGACCCACGTGGCCGATGCCTTTCTGCTCGGTCGCCACAAGTTCGTGGATTCGTTCTACGACTGAGACTGATCAAAGGGCGCGGCTGACATACCGGTCGCGCCCGGCTTTTTTAGCCTGATAAAGCGCTTCATCGACATTCGACAGAAGCGTTGCCCGGTCGGCACCGGCCTGCGGCGCAATTGCCCCGCCAATACTCAGCCGCGAAACAACCTGACGGCCATCGATATCGAAGGGCTCGCGGAAAGCGCACAACAGGCGATCCGCCAGCAGGCTCATCGTCTCCGGACCATCGGGACGGGGAACGAAAATGGCGAACTCATCGCCACCCATGCGCACGACGATATCTTCATTGCGGGTTACGGCGCGGATACGATTGGCGGCGGCCGCCAGAACGCAGTCGCCAGCCGAATGGCCAAAGGTATCGTTGATGATCTTGAAGCCATCCATATCCATATAAAGCGCACCGAACGTTTCGTTTTCGTGCAGGGCTAGTCCAAGCTGCAGATCGACCAGCACGTCGAGTGCCTTGCGATTATAAAATCCTGTCAATGGATCGGTCATGGCGGCGTTGCGGAGCTCGCGTTCGGCAAGGCTCATTGTGAAATTCGCCTTCTGAAGCCGCAACACGGCTGTCGCGAGAACGGCAAAACGCTGCAGATTGTCGATCTCAGCCATGGAGAACAGCCGTGGCACTGTGTCGACGACGCAGAACGCACCGACAATCAGCCCAGGCTCGAGCTCGATCGGTGCGCCCGCATAAGCGCGCAACTTCGGGCCTTCCTGGACATAAGGCATCGCGCAGAAGTCCGGATGGACGGTCAAATCGGGAATGACCACGACATCCTGCTTGGCCAGAACGCGATTGCAGATTGAGACATCGCGCGGGCATTCGGCTAATTGCATGCCGGCCTGCTCCACTATGTAGAGCCAGTCATCGTCCATCAGGTGAACGGAGGCGCGTGAAACGGAAAAGACGCCGCGCGCGAGCTCGGAGAGAGCCTCCAGCTCCGGCGACGGACCATTCTTGAATGACATCAATGAACGAACAGCCATCAGACGCTCCATTTCCCGATCCGGTAATGAAATCATCTGGTCCATATTTCTATCCTTCTGTCTTCTCACATCCAGCGCTCAGGCGGGATGTTGCAGCGAAATGACGCTGCTGCCCCGACACCGGCTTCCAAGGGAATCGTGTCACTTCCATGTCTTGAGGACGCCTATTCTTCAAAACTGAGAAAAAATCGCCCTAACGAACTGATTTAAAACATCTTTCGAACGAAATCCGATTCCGGTTTCCGGACCGATGTCATGGCCATAATGCAGAAGCTGGCGCTGCGTGCTACATATGATTTTTTGCCCGTGGTTTCCCTTAGAGAAAAACCTTTCGCTGGTGCAGCGACGGGTGCCTTTGGTCAGGCCTTTTTCTGCCAGCGCCCTTCCGGCGATTGCTGCCAGTAGGTCAGGGCGTGCCCCTCTCCCTTCAGCCGTTTCCAATGATTGCGCGCCGTTTCAAGCTGGAACGCGTCATAGCCATCGAACATGAACACGATGCGTTCATAAGGCTCGACCGGCGGCGGTTCGGCGCCGTCGATCAGGAAGCGGACGCTGGCGCTGTTGCCGTTTGCATCCGAGGCGGTCAGAAGAACGGGCTGGTTCTCCGGCGAGGCCGCTGCATCCGTCGCGTGCGCCAGAAAGCTGTCATCCCGATACGTCCACAAATGGGAATCGAGAAAATCGCGCCGTTCAGCATCCGTTGTCTGGACCGCGACCTTCCAGCCGCGTTCCAGTGATTTTTCAAGCAAGGGCGGCAGGGCATCCTCCAGCTTCGATTCCGTCAGGTGATAGAACAGAATTTCGGTCATCGGTCAGTCTGTCGCCTCAGTTTATGCGCAACTCCCGAAGGAGCTGCCCGTTATCAGTCTTCGTAATGCGCGCGAACGAGTTCGTTCAGAAGGCGTACGCCGTAACCGGAACCCCAGGACTGGTTGATCTCGGTCAGCGGCGAACCCATCGCCGTTCCTGCGATATCCAGGTGCGCCCATGGCGTGTCACCCACAAAGCGCTTGAGGAACTGGGCAGCGGTCACCGAACCGGCAAGCCGGCCAGCGCTGTTCTTCATGTCCGCGAACTTGGAATCGATGATCTTGTCATAGTCCTTGCCGAGCGGCATGCGCCAGAGCTTTTCAGCCGTGTCTTCGCCCGCCTGTGTCAGACGGCCGGCGAGTTCGTCGTCATTCGAGAACAATCCCGCCTGCAGATTGCCAAGCGCCACGGTGATCGCACCGGTGAGCGTTGCCAGATTGATCATGAACTTCGGATCGAAACGATCCTTCGTGTACCAGAGCGCATCGGCCAGAACGAGACGGCCTTCCGCATCGGTGTTGATGATCTCGATGGTCTGGCCGGACATAGAGGTGACGATATCGCCCGGACGCTGGGCATTGCCATCCGGCATGTTTTCCACAAGACCAATCACACCCACGACATTCGCCTTGGCTTTACGGGCGGCAAGCGCATGCATGAGGCCGGTCACGGCAGCCGCGCCACCCATGTCGCCCTTCATGTCTTCCATGTTAAGGCCGGGCTTCAGCGAAATGCCGCCGGTGTCGAACACAACGCCCTTACCGACGAAGGCGATCGGCGAGTCCTTCTTGGAACCACCGTTCCACTGCATGACGGCAAGCCGCGGCGGACGGGCAGAGCCCTGTGCCACTCCAAGAAGTGCATTCATGCCGAGCTTCTTCAGTTCCTTTTCGCCCAGGATTTCAACCTCGACACCAAGCTTCTGCAGCTCTTCGGCCTTTTCTGCGAATTCCACTGGACCAAGCACGTTCGGCGGCAGATTGACGAGATCGCGGGCCAGAACAACGCCGCCTGCAATCGCCTGCGACACCTCAAATGCCTTTTCCGCTTCCTCGCGGGCAGCCGTGACAATCACGACTTCCACCTTCTTTGGTGTCTTTTCGTCTTCGGACTTCTTCTTCGTCTTGTAGGCATCGAAGGTGTAAGCACGCAGCAGGAGGCCGAGGGCGAAATCGGCTGCCGCCTGCCCGGTGACCTCGACGCCCGGGGCATCAAGGAAAACGACAACCTTTTCTGCCTTCTTGAAGCCTGCGGCTGCCGTACCGCCGACACGCAGCCAATCGTGGGCCGTAAGCTTCGAAGGCTTGCCAAGGCCAATGGCCAGCAGGCGGTCGGCACTGGAACCGTGCGGCGCGATGACATCAAGCGTCGTCATGGACTTGCCGGAGAAACCGGAGATCTTGGCCGCCTTTGCAACGATCGCTTCGGGGTCAGCGTCGGCTGTACCGGCGGGCTGCCAATCGCCGCCCGATACCTGCAACAAAATGGCGAGAGCGCCATCGAGCGAAACGGAACTGGCGAAAGAAATATCGAATTTGGCGGACATGTTTTCCTGCTCTTGCTGAACAAACTGATCGGGTGCACGCGATCATGGCCTTTTCAAAACCCCGTGCAACCCCGCAATCTTTAAAGCGAAAGGCATTTTTATGAAACATGGAAAGAAATTCGAAATTCGGTGATGTGGCAGCGGTGTTCCACAAAAAGACACAGAGCCGGGAAAAAACGTCGCACAAAACAGATTTGTGAGTGGTCCGGAGTCGCCAAGCGCAAATGTTGCGATTAGATAGGCGGAAATCCGCTCGCCGATCACACGAGCAAATGACGACAACAAGGGCCGCATGAAGCTTCTCGAGAACTATATCCTGCGACGGACAACGCAGATGTTTCTGGTAGCGCTGCTTCCGGTGCTGGCCATCATCTGGACCATCCAGGTTCTCCAGAGAATCAATCTGGTGACGGATACCGGTCAGTCGATGGGGTCATTCATGGCGCTTGCGACCATGATTCTTCCGACGCTCATTCCTGTCGTTCTGCCGTTTGCGCTGGTTATCGGCATCACGCAGACGTTCACGGCGATGAACAACGATTCCGAGCTTGCCATCATCGATGCGGCCGGTGCGCCGCGCATGATCATGTTTCGCCCTGTTCTCGTTCTCGCAGCCGTGCTGAGTGCACTCTCCTTCACCATCACCAACTTCATCGAACCGCCTGCCCGCAATTCGGCGCGGCAGATGGTTGCCGCGGCCTATGCGGACCTCCTGTCGTCGGTGATCGAGGAAAAGACGTTCCGCACCATTCAGGACGGTCTCTACGTTCAGATCGGACAGCGGCAGGGCCGCATTCTCAAAGGTCTGTTTGTTGCCGACCGCCGCGACCCCAACTTCGACCTCATCTATTACGCCAAGGAAGGCATGATCGACGAGAGCGGCACGTCGCTGACGATGCGCGACGGGGAAGTGCAACAGAAGACGCCTGACGGCAAGGTTTCGATCGTCAAGTTCCTCTCCTACGCATTCGATCTCTCCACCATGTCGGAGAAAAAGGACACCGAGCAGTCGCTCTCCCCAAGCGATGCGAGCCTTGGCTTCCTTCTGTCTCCCGATGAGAGCAATTCGAGCTACGCCCGCGCGCCGGAGAGCTTCCGAAGCGAATTACACAAGCGCCTGTCCGACTGGCTGTTCGCTTTCTCCTTTGCACTGATCTCGCTGGTGATCGCGGCAGATGCCCGTTCGCATCGTGAAGCGCGGCTTCATCCGATGGTCGCCGCCCTCATCACAGCTTTCATGCTGCGCTGGGCCGGCTTCTACGTCACCAACCAGGTCAAGCAGAGCGCCGCCTTCATTCCGCTCGTTTATGCCGTTCCTGGCCTCAGCGGCGCGGCGGCAGCATTCGTGCTCATGACGGGTCGCAAGCCCAGAACGCCGAAATTCATCGCCAATGCCGCCGGGCGCTTGCGCCGACTGTTCACCGACAGAATGGCGCGCAGTTCGGGGAGCGGCAACGCATGATCTTCAACACCCTCGCCCGCTATTTTCTGAGACGCTATCTGATGACGGCCGTCTGGTTCGTTCTCGGCGTTTCAGCGATCATCTATCTCGCTGACTTCAGCGAAACGGCCAGACGCATGTCCAGCCTGCCCGGATATTCCGTGCCCGCGGCACTCGGCCTGACGGCGCTGCGACTGCCGCTTATTCTTCAACAGACCGTTCCGTTCATCGCGCTCTTCGTGGGTATGACGACGCTTATTTCGCTCAACCGGCGTTATGAGCTGGTGGTGACGCGCGCAGCCGGAATTTCGGCCTGGCAATTCATTCTGCCATTCGTGCTCGGCTCCGTGCTGATCGGCATATTGTCCGTGACCGTGCTCAACCCGATTGCTGCCTGGGGCCAAAACCAGTCGCTTTCGATGGAGGCCGGCTGGCGTAACGAGGCCAATGCCGGCCGTCAGCAGGACGTCATTCCGTGGCTTCGCCAGTCGAGTGGCGGGCAGGATACGATCATCGGCGCAAAGAGCTTCGAGGACAACGGAACACTGCTTCTCGACGTCGTTCTGGTGCACCTCGACAAGAGCGGTAACATCGTTTCCAGACAGGATGCGAAGTCGGCTAAGTTGGAAGATGGTTACTGGCTTCTTAACGGTGTGACAGAGACGCGACCTGGCCATGTGCCAGTTCGGCAAGACAGCACCCGTATCAGTACCAATCTGAGACAGGAATTCGTTCAAGAACGGATGACTCAGGCGGAAACCGTTGCTTTCTTTGATCTTTCTCGCAAGATCGAGATCGCGAAGTCTTTCGGCCTCTCTTCGAAGGCACTCGAAACGCAGTATCACTTTCTGCTATCGACGCCTCTTCTTTTGGTCGCGATGACCTTGATCGCCGCGACCGTTTCACTAAAGTTCAGCCGCTTCGCCCAATCGCGCTCCGTGATTCTGGGTGGAATCGTTTCCGGCTTCGTGCTTTATGTAATAACCGTGCTCGTAAGAGCGTTCGGGAGCAGTGGCGTTGTCCCTCCCTTCGTGGCGGTCTGGGTTCCAGTCACCGTTGCGTTGGCGCTAGGTGCAACGATTTTGCTTCATCAGGAGGACGGCTAGTGGCGGTATATGACCGCGGGAATATCAGGCGGCTTTGGACGGCCCTTCTGACAGGTGCCGCTGTGTGCGCATATCTGGCATCCGGACAGGTCGCTATCGGCCAGGACGGCATCTTTGCGCCCGGAAGCCAAGACGATTCGAAACTCCTGCTTACAGCGAATGAACTGACCTATAACCGTGATGCAGAACGCATTATCGCGAAGGGTGTGGTTCGCATGCATTATTCGGGTTACCGCATGGTGGCCCAGCAAGTGGAATATAACCAGCAGACCGGCCGCGTGATCGCACGCGGCAACATCGAGCTGATCGAGCCGAGCGGCAACAAGATCTATGCCGATGAGCTGGATGTCACTGACGACTTTGCTCAGGGCTTTGTAAATGCCCTGCGTGTCGAGACACCTGACAACACCCGTATTGCCGGCGAGAGCGCAGAACGCCTCGACAGCGATGTGATGGTGCTCAACAACGGTGTCTACACCGCCTGTCTGCCGTGCGCGCAACGCCCGGACAAGGCGCCACTCTGGCAGGTCAAGGCCGAGCGCGTCGTTCAGGACGGAAAGACCCACACAGTGCGTCTGGAAAAAGCCCGTTTCGAGCTTTTCGGACAGCCGATCGGCTATCTGCCGTTCCTGACCGTTCCGGATAACACCGTGAAGCGGAAGTCTGGCTTCCTGTTCCCGCAGATGAGCATCACCGATAATCTCGGTTTCGGCATCGGCGTGCCCTATTTCCACGTCCTGTCCGACACGGCAGACGTGACTGTTACGCCGACCTATTACACGACGCAGGGTCTGCTTCTGCAGGCTGAAATCCGTCAACGTTTTGAAACCGGCTACCATACGGTGCGGATGGCTGGCATCGACCAGCAGAGCTCCGACACCTTCACGGCCGGAACCAGCGATGCGCTGAACGACACCCGCGGCATGATTGCCAGCAAGGGCGACTTCAGCATCAATCCGCGCTGGGCGTTCGGCTGGGACGCCATGGTCCAGACCGACAACAACTTCTCGCGCACCTATGAGCTGAAGGGTTACAAGAACGACGTTCAGACGAACCAGTTCTACCTGACAGGCATCGGCGAGCGGAACAAGTTCGACCTGAACGCATATTACTTCAACGTTCAGGACACGGATGATTCCGAATCCGAAGAGCGCAAACAGGCAATCGTTCACCCGGTTCTCGACTACCGCTATTTCGTACCGGACCCGATCTATGGTGGCGAGTTGTCGCTGACAACCAACCTTACCAGCATCACGCGTCTGAAACAGGATGCCTATGCACTTGGTGGTTATTCGCGCTTCAACGGCCTGGAAGGCGATTACACGCGCTTCA
Source organism: Agrobacterium tumefaciens (assembly GCA_025559845.1). Classification (NCBI taxonomy): domain Bacteria; kingdom Pseudomonadati; phylum Pseudomonadota; class Alphaproteobacteria; order Hyphomicrobiales; family Rhizobiaceae; genus Agrobacterium; species Agrobacterium tumefaciens. Next base: position 813,229 of record CP048469.1, on the reverse strand, counting down.
CGACCGAAGCCGAATGGAAGCGTACCTTCACATTCGACAGCGGCGTGCAGTTGACGCCGCTCTTCGCCGCACGTGGCGACGCCATGTGGTCGGACATGTCTCCGGCAAGCTTCACGTCCGGCGGCACCTCTTATGCCTATGAAGGTATGATGCAAGACGACGCAGCGTTGCGCGGCATGGTCACGGGTGGTCTTGAAGTGCGTTATCCGTGGTTGTTCACGGCTGCGAACAGCAACCATGTCATCGAGCCGATCGCGCAGATTTTCGTGCGTCCGGACGAATCCTATTCCGGTCGTTTCCCGAACGAGGATGCGCAGGCGTTCGTGTTCGACGCGACCAACCTGTTCGATCGTGACAAGTTCTCCGGCTACGATCGCATCGAAGGCGGTACGCGCGCAAACATCGGTTTCCGCTATAACGGCACATTCGACAATGGATATGGCGTGCGGGCGATTGCCGGTCAGTCGTTCCATCTCGCGGGTGAAAATTCCTTCGCTTCCTACGATCTGGTCAATGCCGGCGCCAATTCCGGTCTTGAATCCGATCGTTCGGACTATGTCGCGATGGCAGCCTTCGACGCACCGATCGGCCTTTCCTTCTCGACGAGTGTCCGTCTTGACAAGGACGACCTCGAGATCAACCGGTCTGAAACAGGTGTGGCCTATTCCGATCGCCGCGTGACCGGCAAGGTCAGCTATACGCAGGTCAAGGCGCAGCCGAAATACGGCTACAACGAAGACCGTGACATCATTCAGGCGTCCGGTTCCCTTCGCATGAACGATAACTGGTCGCTGTTCGGATCGATCAACTACGACCTGAACGGCAAGTTCGCCGAAGAGCGCCGCGTCGGTATTCTCTACCAGGACGAATGCACAATCTTCACCGTAAGCTATTCGGATGAAGGCACGATCACGTCGAACAGACAGTCTGCCAACGACTGGTCGATCAACGCCCGTATCGCCTTCCGCACACTCGGCGATATCAGTGTTGGTTCCGCGAATGATGACTGGAACGACATGGATATCGGCTGGAAGCCGAACAACTACTAAGCTGAAAGACGGAGCGCATGGCAAATGCGCTCCGTTTTCGACTTCAGCGTGTCGTAGCGGCCTCGTCCGCCACGCTTTCGCCGCAAGAGATCGCCAGTGTCGATCCCGATTTTTTTGATTTTCATTTGGAAGATCGATGCATTGCCGTTTTGCGGATCGCGATGATATATACGGGTCGCATTCGCGGCGCGGATGAACAAGCCGATGTCTGACAGTGACGAACCGCAAGGCGGTATTCGCGCAGGACGGACGGAACAGACTGCCGGGCAAGCGGAGAGCCTTGCCTGCCCGACGAGAGGGAGAAGGAAATGATGAATTTCGGAAAGACGGCTTTGCGTGGCGCGGCTTTGGCCTTTGCGATCTTCGCCGTCCCGATGGCTGTTTCGCCACTTACCAGCCAGGCGTTTGCCGACAGCACGGTGAAAATCGTCGTCAACAAGACCCCCATCACCAGCGATGATATTTCGAAACGCGTTGCGTTCCTGAAACTGCAGCGCCAGAGCGGCAACCTCAACCAGAAGGCTCGTGACCAGTTGGTCGACGAAGCCCTCAAGCGTGAAGAGATCGCCCGCGTAAAGATGTCCGTCAGCACCGATGACGTTGACGCCGCGTTCGCTCGTTTTGCCGCCAACAACAAGATGAACCCGCAGCAGTTGACGCAGATCCTGTCGCAGGCGGGCGTCGGTGCCGACCACTTCAAGTCCTTTATTGCCGTGCAGATGAGCTGGCCGCGCCTCGTGAACGCCCGTTATGGCGCACGCGCCAAGATGTCGACGCAGGATCTCGTAACGCGCCTCAAGGAGCGTGGTGAAAAGCCTGTGACGACGGAATATTTCCTGCAGCAGGTGATTTTCGTCATTCCCGAATCCAAGCGCAAATCGATCACAGGCAAGCGCAAGAGCGAAGCTGAAGCATCGCGCAAGAACTATCCGGGCTGCGAACAGGCCAAGACATTCGCTGCCACTATGCGCGACGTCGCGATCAAGGATCTCGGCCGCATTCTCGCACCAGAGCTGCCTGAGGACTGGAAGGCTCTGGTTGAAAAGACCAAGGAAGGCGGCACCACCGGTACACGCGTCACCGAAAAGGGTGTTGAATATCTGGCGATCTGCAAGCAGCGTCAGGTTTCGGACGACTACGCGGCCGAACTGGTCTTCAAAGCTGAAGACCTGATGAAGGCCAAGGATGGCGAGAACCCGAACGAGGCGAAGTATATGGAAGAACTGCGCAAAAAGGCGCAGATCGTCAACACCTGACGCGAAAGCCTGCCATCCGTGACACAGATTTCCCTGCCGCTTGCCCTAACCCAGGGCGATCCCGCTGGTATTGGCCCTGATATCGCAATTACTGCATGGGCAAAACGCAGGGAAACAGGTCTGCCGCCGTTCATCTATATCGGTGACCCGGATGTGGTGGCGAGCCGTGCCGCCTTGCTCGGCATCGACATTGCGATCAAGACCTGTGAGGTTGAAGACGCGGTCGCGTGTTTCGACGATGCCTTTCCGGTTCTCTCCCTGCCCGTCGGTTTTGACGTGCAGGCTGGCCAGCCGCATGTCGGCGCTGCCCATGCGACGATCAAAGCCATCGAGACGGCAGTCGCGCTCACGGTCGAAGGCAAGACTGCCGCAGTCGTTACCAATCCCATCGCAAAATCCGTGCTTTACGAGGCAGGTTTCGGTTTTCCGGGTCACACGGAATTCCTGGCCGACCTTGCATTGCGAATGACTGGCAAGGCCCTGACACCGGTGATGATGATTGCGGGCCCGAAGGTGCGCGTCGTGCCGGTCACGATCCACATCCCGGTCAAGGACGTTCCTTCCGCTTTGACGGAAGAAGCCATCGTCGAGACCTGCCGTATTATCGATACGGATCTGAAACAGAAATTCGGCATTGCCGCACCGCGTCTGGCCATAGCCGGTCTCAACCCGCACGCGGGCGAGGACGGTGCGATTGGCGTCGAAGATCGCGATATTATTCACCCTGCCGTCATGGGGCTTCGCAAGGAGGGCGTTGATGCTTTCGGCCCCCTGCCCGCCGACACCATGTTCCATGACGCCGCCCGCAAACGTTATGACGTGGCTGTCTGCATGTATCACGACCAGGCACTCATTCCGGCCAAGGCACTTGGTTTCGACGATTCCGTCAATGTCACGCTCGGCCTGCCTTTCATCCGCACATCGCCGGATCACGGCACCGCTTTCGGCATCGCCGGTCAGGGTATTGCGAACGAAACAAGCCTCGTAGCAGCGCTGAAGATGGCTGCAGACATTGCCGGTCGCGGCAAGGCTGGTCTTTGATGGCGGCCATTGACGGGCTCCCCCCTCTCAGGGACGTTATCCAGCGCCATGGTCTGGATGCCAAGAAATCCCTCGGGCAAAACTTCCTGTTTGACCTGAACCTCACACAGAAGATCGCCAGAACCGCTGGCCCGCTGGAAGGCGTCACGGTCATCGAGGTTGGTCCTGGCCCTGGCGGCCTGACACGCGCCATCCTCTCGCTTGGCGCGAAGAAAGTCATCGCCGTTGAGCGCGATAGCCGATGCCTACCGGCACTGGCCGAAATTCAGGCCCATTATCCCGGGCGCCTCGAGGTGATCGAGGGCGATGCGCTGAAGACCGATTTCGAGACGCTTGTTCCGGCTGGAGAGCCGGTCAGGATCATCGCCAATCTTCCCTACAATGTTGGCACGCAATTGCTGGTCAACTGGCTACTCCCCAAAGCGTGGCCTCCGTTCTGGCTGTCGATGACGCTGATGTTCCAGAAGGAAGTCGGTCAACGCATCGTGGCGGAAGAAGGTGACAACCACTACGGGCGCCTCGGTGTGCTGGCGGGTTGGCGGACAGTGGCTGAAATGGCCTTCGACGTGCCGCCGCAAGCCTTCAGCCCGCCGCCAAAGGTCACCTCTACCGTCGTGCATCTGCTGCCGAAGGACAAGCCAATGCCCTGCGACGTGGCGAAGCTTGAAAAGGTGACCGAAGCAGCCTTCGGTCAGCGCCGCAAGATGCTGCGTCAGAGCGTGAAAGCGCTGGGCGGCGAAACGCTTCTGGAAAAAGCCGGGATCGATCCGACACGTCGGGCGGAAACGCTCTCCGTCGAGGAATTCGTGACGCTGGCGAATTCGCTCTAGATTTTCTCCGATCCGCATTGCGGGCATGTAACGAGGGTTTGAAAGTGGACAATCAACCGTTTCACTACAAGCTCGATGGCGCCTCTTCCTCGACGGCATCACCTGTCGTTTTGCTGCATGGATCGGGACGTACGGAAGACGACCTCCTGCTGTACGGTCGTGAAGCTTTTCCGGGGCATAAGCTGTTTCTACCGAGAGGAAATATCGCCTGGGAAAACGGTTTTGCGTTTTTCAGGCGACACCCGGACAGAACGCTTGATATCGAAGACCTGAGAGATCAGGCAGCCAGGCTCTGCGACTTTCTGGAGTTTGTGGCTCGCCAAACCGGACAAAGACCGTTTGTCGCGGGATACTCGAACGGCGCGATCATCGCTGCAGAGACGATATTTCAGAAGCCCGAACTGTCGCGAGGCGCCATTCTGCTGCGACCGCTGTCGCCGCGCTCTGGTGAGCCCTTCCCGCCGCTCCATGGATACCCTGTCCTGCTGCTCGCAGGGATGCGGGACGACAGACGTCACCCAGAGGATGCGCCGTTCCTTGCAGATCAATTGACAATGGCGGGGGCCGCGGTGTCGCTGAAAACGCTCACGGGTGGTCACGGCTGGGCGGATGACGCAGCCGATGTGCGCCATTCGCAGGACTGGCTGTCGTGCCAGTAATCAACCCGATTCGGGAATTAGGTCAGCTTTAGAGTTTTGGCTCTTCTTCAAGCAATTCGCGCACGAAGTCGAACATGCCGTGGCGACGGTCGCGACGCACGCGCTCGGCCTTCACAATGGCCTCCACGGCGTCGAAAGCAGCCTGCAGGTCATCATTGAGAATGACATAGTCGTAATCGCGCCAGTGCTCGATTTCAGAGCGGGAATTCACAAGGCGCGTCTGAATGACCGCTTCTGTGTCTTCAGCTCGGCGATGCAGGCGCGATTGCAGCTCGGTCATTGTCGGGGGAAGGATGAAAATCGACACGACGTCACTCTTCATCTTGTCCTGAAGCTGCTCGGCGCCCTGCCAGTCGATGTCGAACAACATGTCCATGCCTTCGGCCATCGCCGCTTCCACCGGCTCTCTGGGAGTGCCGTAGAAATTGCCGTGCACTTCGGCCCATTCCAGCAGCGCATCGCCATCACGCATCAACTCGAATTCGCGCTTGGAGATGAAATGATAGTGGATGCCTTCAATCTCGCTTTGACGGCGTGGACGTGTTGTCACGCTGACGGACAGCTTGATGTTCTTGTCCTTGTCCAGAAGGTTTCTGGCAATCGTGGACTTGCCCGCGCCTGACGGCGACGAGATCACCAGCATCAGCCCTCTGCGGGCAATCTTGACGGGAGAATTGTTCACCGGGGCCATGGCCTACTCCAGATTTTGGACCTGTTCGCGGAATTGGTCGATCACCACTTTCAGCTCGATACCAGCAGCGGTTACCGCACTGGCGTTCGATTTGGAACAGATGGTATTCGACTCCCGGTTAAATTCCTGTGCAAGAAAGTCGAGCTTGCGTCCAATCGGGCCACCAGCCTTCAAAAGCTCACGCGAGGCTGCAACATGCGCGTAGAGGCGGTCGATCTCCTCGCGCAGATCCGCCTTCGTTGCAATCAACGCCGCTTCCGCATGCAAACGGTCACGGTCCAGTCCCTGGGTCCCGTCACCAATCAGGGCGATCTGCGCGGCAAGGCGCGCGGCAATCTGCTCCGGTTGCCGCGACGGGTCGCGTTCAATAACCGTCGCAAGCTGCTCAATGCGGTCGATATGCCCCGACAGAATACCGTAGAGCGATTCCCCTTCCCGCTCGCGCATTGCCTTGAGCTTAAGAACGGCTTCGGCAAAACCTGCCAGCACATCGCGATTGCGGGCAGCCTGCGCCTCGGCGTCATCTTCCGCCTCACGGAAGTCCACCAGTCCACGCACCGACAGCAGCGTGTCGAAGCTCAACGGTTTGTCGTCCACGACATTGCCGAGCTCCTTCTTGAGCGCCAGCACAGCATCCAGCGCGTCGCGGTTGATAACCGCTTCCAGCCGGTTTTCAGCGGTTGCCAGGGATAACCCCGCCTGGATATTGCCGCGCGACAGGCTGCGGGATGCAACTTCGCGCAATTCCGCTTCCAGACCTTCCATACCCGTTGGCAGACGCAGACGTAAATCCAGGCCCTTGCCATTCACAGAGCGTAGCTCCCATGCCCAGCGATAGCGTCCGGACGCACCTTCGCTGCGTGCGAAGCCGGTCATCGATTGCAATGTCATTTAAGAAGTCCCCACAGCATCATGCAAACCGGGCCTCGTTTGATCGAGGCCCGGCAAAAACTCATCAATTGTTGGCTGGTTTTTCCGCTTCCGAACCACCCGGTTGGCCGTCTACGGCAACGTCGGGATTTCCACCGGCTGCCGCTTTTTCCGCCTCGATCTTGCGCCAACGGCGGACATTGGCGTTGTGTTCTTCCAGCGTCTTGGCAAAAGCATGACCGCCCGTCCCATCGGCGACGAAATAAAGATCGTCAGTGCGCCAGGGATTGGCAACCGCTTCCAGTGCGGCACGTCCCGGATTGGCAATCGGCGACGGCGGCAGGCCCTTGATGACATAGGTGTTAAACGGCGTCTGCTTCTGCAGGTCGGACTGGTAGATCGGCCGGTCGGACGGTTTGCCGTCGCCACCGAACAGTCCGTAGATGATCGTCGGGTCAGACTGCAGGCGCATGCCCTTCTTCAGGCGGTTGTAGAATACGGAGGCCACATGGGCGCGCTCGTCGTCCTTGCCTGTTTCCTTCTCGACAATAGACGCCAGCGTTACAAACTCTTCAACTGTCTTGATCGGCAGGTCGGGATCGCGGCGCTCCCAAATCATCTCGATCAGCTTGTTCTGGGCGACGCTCATCTGATTGACGATTTCTTCGCGCTTGGTGCCACGCGTGAAACGGTAGGTATCGGGGCGCAGGGTGCCTTCCGCCGGCAGGCTGGCGGGCAGTTCTCCGTCCAGAACCTCGTCGGCTGCCAGACGCGCAAACATTTGCTTGACCGTCAGACCTTCCGGCAAAGACACGGAATAGAGAATCGACTTGCCGGACTCCAGCAACAGCAGGATGTCCTTCATCGAGGCGGCAGCCTTGATCTCATATTCGCCGGCCTTCAGCGTCTGCTCCTTCTGGAGATAGCTGCCGGTCATCAGACGGAAAACACGTGCGTTGGTGATGACGCCATTGCGCTCCAGATTGTTGGCAATCTCGATGAGGCCGGCGCCGTTGCGCACTGTGAAATGGGTATTGGCTTCCAAAGGACCGGGCTCCTGGAAGGAGCTGATCATGTAATAGAAGGCAGCAACGGCAAGCACGCAGACGGCAACCGCCAGCGTCATCAGGAAATTCAGGAAAATCACCAGTTGCCCATGAGCCTTGCGGGAACGCTTTGGCGGAGCCGGAACTTTTTCCGGCCGCAGCGCCTCCGTCGGAGACTTCGGAATGATCGGGCCGCGGCTACCTTCGCCCGCGCCGTCGCGTCCGTATTGTCCCTGGCTGTTCTGGTTCGTATCGCTCACCGGCGGTCCTTTTCAGTTCGGCATTATCAGCGCTTTTTGCGCAGGCAATGCGGCAAAAACAGGTTCGGGATGCCATCCTGCACCACATCAAAGCATCGGTGGCGGTTTTCCGCACGGTTTCACGAAAACTCGTTCCCAATACGGCAGATAACGCAAACTGACATAAGTTTGGCGAAGCGGAAAAGTTGCCTCGCCTAAGGCGTTATCCTTGGCCTCCGATGCACAACGACCGGAGGCGGTTTTCGACGATTCCGTCTTTAACGGCAAGAGCCGTCAGACAATCAGGCTTCGTAGCGACGCAGAACGAGCGACGCGTTGGTGCCGCCGAAGCCGAAGGAGTTCGACAGGGCAACGTTGACGTCGCGCTTGCGGGCCTTGTGCGGCACGAGATCGATCTTCGTCTCGACATCGGGATTGTCGAGGTTCAGCGTCGGCGGGACGATGTTGTCGCGGATCGCAAGTGTTGCGAAAATTGCTTCGATCGCACCTGCTGCGCCGAGGAGGTGGCCCGTAGCCGACTTGGTCGAGGACATCGAAATCTTCGAAGCAGAATCGCCAACCAGACGTTCAACCGCACCGAGTTCGATGGTGTCGGCCATGGTCGATGTACCGTGGGCGTTGATGTAGTCGATATCGTCGGGCGTCAGGCCGGCGCGCTTCAGCGCCATGGACATGCAGCGGTAAGCGCCCTCACCGTCTTCGGACGGCGCGGTGATGTGGTACGCATCGCCAGACAGGCCGTAACCGACAACTTCTGCGTAGATCTTCGCGCCGCGTGCCTTGGCGTGTTCGAGCTCCTCGAGAACCACGATACCGGCACCCTCGCCCATGACGAAACCGTCGCGGTCACGGTCATAGGGACGCGATGCCTTCTGCGGGTCATCGTTGTGCTGTGTGGAGAGCGCCTTGCAGGCAGCAAAACCGGCAAGCGCAATACGGCAGACCGGCGATTCGGCGCCACCGGCAACCATGACGTCAGCATCACCGAGGGCAATCAGGCGCGCGGCGTCGCCAATGGCATGCGCACCGGTCGAGCAGGCTGTTACGACGGCATGGTTCGGTCCGCGCAGCTTGTGGCGGATGGACACCTGACCAGACACCAGATTGATGAGGCGGCCGGGAATGAAGAAAGGCGAAACGCGACGCGGACCCTTGTCTCGCAGCGTGTAACCGGCTTCGACGATACCTTCGAGACCGCCGATACCGGAGCCGATCAGGACGCCGGTCATGATCTGGTCTTCGTCGGTTTCAGGGTGCCAATTGGCGTCGTTCAGCGCCATGTCGGCTGCTGCCATACCGTAGACGATGAAGGGATCGACCTTGCGCTGTTCCTTCGGCTCCATCCAGTCATCAGGATTGAAAGTGCCATCGGAACCATCGCCAAGCGGAATACGGCAGGCGATTTTTGCGGGAAGGTCTTCGACCTCGAATTCCGTGACCAGACGGGCGCCGTTCTGGCCGGCAAGCAGCCGCTCCCAGGTCACTTCCGTTCCGCATCCAAGAGGAGATACCATGCCGGTACCGGTGATAACGACACGCCTCATGCCAACGCTCCGCCCTTATCCAATCATCGGTCTTTTCTTGCTGCGTCTCTGATCGTCGATGACTTGCAGATGACACTACAACATTCTGAATATGCGCATAAACCATTTTGCCGGACCATTTCCGGCCAAAGGGACTACGCGCCGGAGACACGCGCCAGCTCTGCGTGCGCCTCTCGCGATAAAATATTGGCCCGGACAAGCCGGGCCAGAACGGGAGGTTGAATAACCTCCCCGAGTACGGTCGATCAGGCCTGTGCCTTTTCGATGAACTTTACGGCGTCGCCAACGGTCAGGATCGAGTCGGCAGCGTCGTCAGGGATTTCAACGCCGAACTCTTCTTCGAAAGCCATAACCAGTTCAACGGTGTCGAGCGAGTCAGCGCCCAGATCGTCGATGAAGCTTGCGCCTTCAACAACTTTGTCGGCGTCAACGCCAAGATGATCAATTACAATTTTCTTTACGCGTTCTGCGATATCGCTCATGTCGGTTTCCTCGACCTTTATTTTAAAAGGGAATGCCTTGCGGCACCCTGCCCTGTCAGAAGCCCTCAAGCACCGTTCAAATCCGGCACCGCGGGCAAACCCGTTAAACCCGGTCCAAGCTAGACATCGTTGCAAAAATTCGCAACGGCTTACTGTCTCTCCGGGACGACTGTTCACAGTCTTGGCCCGCTTAACATGGTTTCAATCGGTCGAAAAGCCTGAAAACGCGCTAAGCACAGCGTATCACAGGCTCTTTCGCCTGAAACCAGAGCGGGTAGACACTTGCAGGCGCCAGGAAAATGCCTGGTTCGACCCAGGCGCCAGCAAGATTTCAAAAGACGCGCGCCCCTTTCCGCAACAGAAAGGGCATCACATCAAATCATCGCCATGCCGCCGTTCACATGCAGCGTCTGGCCCGTCATGTAACCCGCTTCGTTGGATGCGAGATAAAGCACGGCGGAAGCGATTTCCGCACCGGTTCCCATGCGCTTCATGGGAATGGCACCCATGATGGCTTCTTTCTGCTTGTCGTTCAGCTTGCCGGTCATGGCGCTTTCGATGAAGCCCGGAGCCACGCAGTTGACGGTAACATTACGGGTTGCGATTTCCTGCGCCAGCGACTTGGAGAAGCCGATCATGCCGGCCTTCGACGCGCAGTAGTTTGCCTGGCCCGGGTTACCGGTCACGCCGACGATGGAGGTTATGTTGATAATGCGGCCGAAACGGCGGCGCATCATCGGATGCGTCAGTTCGCGCGTCAGGCGGAACATCGCCGTCAGATTGACTTCAATGACGTTGTCCCAGTCTTCGTCGCTCATACGAACGAAAAGGCCATCCTTGGTAATGCCGGCGTTGTTGACGAGGATGTCGACGCCTTCCAGCTCGGCCTCGGCCTTTTCACCCAGCGCCTTAACCTCGGCGCGGTCCGCCAGGTTTGCCGGGAAAATCTTGACGCGATCGCCAAGCTCGGCGGCGAGTGCCTCAAGCTTTTCGACGCGCGTGCCGTGCAGTCCGACGGTTGCGCCCTGCGCGTGCAGCATGCGGGCGATTTCTTCGCCGATGCCGCCGGTTGCGCCTGTGACGAGAGCCTTGCGGCCGGTCAAATCAAACATGGAATGTTCCTTCTTTAAACGGGGCGACCGCGGCCTTCAGCCTGCGAGGGTCGCCAGGAGCTGATCGATATCGGCAGCATTGTTGACGGCGACGCCATTCACCGTCTTGTCGATGCGGCGTGCAAGCCCTGTCAGGACCTTGCCGGAGCCGATCTCATAAAGTTGCGTGATGTTGTTGGCGGCAAACCACTCCACCGTCTCGCGCCAGCGAACCTGGCCGGTGACCTGCTCTACCAGCAGTGCAGCGATTTCATTGGCATCGGAGACAGGCGCCGCGCGCACGTTGGCGATGACGGGCACGATCGGGTTCTTCTTTTTCACCTGTGCAAGCGCTTCGCGCATCGCATCTGCCGCAGGGCTCATCAGCGCGGAATGGAAGGGCGCGGAAACCGGCAGCATGATGGCGCGCTTCGCACCCTTTTCAGAGGCAATGGCGGCCGCCTTTTCAACGGCAGCCTTGCCACCGGAAATCACGAGCTGTCCGCCGCCGTTGTCATTGGCGATCTGGCAGACACCGAGGCTTTTCGCCTCTTCGCAGATTGAGGAAACGACGTCATGCTCAAGGCCGATGATAGCCGCCATCGCACCTTCACCAACAGGCACGGCAGCCTGCATGGCGTTGCCGCGAATGCGCAGCAGGCGGGCGGTGTCGGCGATCGAGAACGTGCCGGCAGCGCAAAGTGCCGAATATTCACCGAGCGAGTGGCCGGCGACATAGGAAACGGAATCGGTCAGCTTCAAACCGCGCGCTTCCAGCACGCGCATCACAGCCATCGAAACGGCCATCAGCGCAGGCTGCGCATTGGCGGTCAGCGTCAACGTTTCTTCCGGTCCGTTCCACATGATATCGGACAGCTTCTGGCCGAGCGCCTCATCGACTTCTTCGAAGACAGCGCGTGCTTCTACGAACGTATCGGCAAGTTCCTTGCCCATGCCGACGGCCTGGCTTCCCTGACCTGGAAATGTGAATGCATTACCCATGGGATGTGGTCCTTCTTTTCTGGCCTTCCCTTATATTATCGGGACTTCCATTCACATTCCGGCCCATGAAGTCAAGGCTTGAAGCCTGTGGATGGGCCAAGCCACGGGGTTTTGCCGTCCAATTTCACGTTTTCAATGCAGCATATTTTTTCTTGCACTGCGGCATTTCCAGACTAATTTCATGCCACCTTCCAAGCATCAGGACATTTCCATGAAACATAGAACATTGGGCCGCACGGATATCTCCGTGTCCGAAATCTGCCTTGGCACGATGACGTGGGGCACCCAGAACACGGAAGCCGAAGCCCATCAGCAGATGGATTACGCCCTGGAAAACGGCGTCAACTTCTTCGATACGGCCGAACTTTACCCCACCACACCGGTGTCGGCCGAAACGCAGGGCCGCACGGAAGACTATATCGGCACGTGGTTTGAAAAGACCGGCAAACGCAAGGACGTCATTCTTGCCACCAAGGTCGCCGGCTCCGGCCGTGATTATATTCGTGGCGGGCGTGATATCGATGCCAGTGCCATTCGCGAGGCGGTCGACACAAGCCTGACGCGACTGAAGACAGATTATATCGACCTCTACCAGATTCACTGGCCGAATCGCGGCACCTACCATTTCCGCGGCGCATGGGGTTTTGATGCCAGCGGTCAGGCAACAGAACGGACGCTTGCCGAGATCACCGAAAAGCTGGAAACGCTTGGCGAACTGGTCAAGGCCGGCAAAATCCGCGCAATCGGCCTTTCGAATGAAAGCGCCTGGGGCACGCAGAAATACATCGATATCGCCGAGGCCGCCGGTCTGCCGCGTGTCGCAACCATTCAGAACGAGTATAATCTGCTCTACCGCAGCTTCGATCTCGACCTGTCCGAAGTGGCCCATCACGAGAATGTCGGCCTTCTCGCCTACTCGCCTCTGGCGGCTGGCCTTCTGACCGGCAAATATCAGAACGGTGCGCGCCCGGCCGGTTCGCGTGGCACGATCAATCGCGATCTCGGCGGCCGTCTGCAACCGCTGCAGGAAGCGCCGGTGAAGGCCTACATCGATCTCGCTGCCAAGCACGGCATCGATCCGGCACAGCTTGCCATCGCCTTCTGCCTGACCCGCCCGTTCATGGCTTCCGTGATCATCGGCGCAACGACAGTCGACCAACTGAAGACCGATATCGCAGCAGCAGATGTCAAACTTTCCGACGACGTTCTGAAAGGCATTGCCGAAATTCATCGGCAGTATCCAATGCCGATCTGACCCCAGACATCGGACAGAGAATTTCATGCCCCGCAGTTGCGGGGCATTTTTATTATAGACGCTCAGACTCGCCCCCCTTGTCCGACGCAATCAATAAAACCGAGGTCTTCAAAAACGATGCCCAGCCTTTCAGAACCGGTCGTCCTGATTCACGGCCTCTTCGGCAATCTCAACGATCCGGAGATACTGGCGCCGTTTGACGGTATCGACGTGCATACGCCTGACCTGATCGGTTACGGCCGATACCGCGATGAGCCCATCGAAAATTTGACCTTGCGCGATCAGGCCGACCACGTCGCCGGTCATATCCGCAATATCGGCCGTCCAAAAGTTCATCTTGTCGGGCATTCAGTTGGCGGCGCGGTTTCGGCGCTGGTTTGCCAACATTATCCAGATATGATCGCCTCGTTTACAAGCGTCGAAGGCAATTTCACGCTGAAGGACGCCTTCTGGTCGGGACAGATCGCCCAAAAGCCCGATGCAGAAGCGGCAGAGATCATAAGAGAGTACGAGGCGGACCCGGCTCAATGGATCGCCAAGGCGGGCGTCCCGGTCAATGACTGGACATTGTCGCTTGCAAAGGGATGGCTGGCCAATCAGCCAGCCACGACGATCAAGGCGCAGGCAAGGGCTGTTGTTGCGGCGACGGGGCACGACGACTATCTGTCCGGCCTGCGCGCCACGATGGAAAGCGGCCTTCCGGTCTATCTGGTTGCCGGCGCCCGTTCCGCCTCCGGTTGGGATGTCGCAGACTGGGCAAACGATCTTTGCAGGATGCGCGTCAACATTCCCCGGACCGGACACCTGATGATGGCGGAAAATCCGGCATTGTTTGCGTCCACAATTCTCAACTGCCTTTCCTGCGCATGAGCGAAATGGCGCGAAAGCCAGACTTTCCCTTGCATTCCCGGCAAAAATGCGTATAAGCGCGCTGTTCACGACACCCGGTCTTATGGCTGGTGGCTGAACGGAGGGCTGGTTCCGGTAACGGAACAGCAGGAACCATAAGGTTTTTCCGGCCTCCCGTGTCTCCGCTCTCGACCGTCTCGAACAACGCTTTTCTTGCTTTCGGCATATGCCGGCCAAGAGCAGTCGTTGAGGCTTAGCGCCGTTGCCGGGTGAAGGACAAAACGCAAGAAAGGCAAGCTTAAATGGCTCTTTACGAACACATCTTCCTTGCTCGGCAGGATATTTCTGCTCAGCAGGTCGACGCACTTGTAGAACAGTACAAGGGCGTTATCGAATCGTTCGGCGGTAAAGTCGGACGCGTCGAAAACTGGGGTCTGAAGTCCCTCACCTACCGCATCAAGAAGAACCGCAAGGCTCACTACGCCCTGATGGACATCGACGCTCCGGCGGCGGCTATCCATGAAGTTGAGCGTCAGATGCGCATCAACGAAGACGTTCTTCGTTACATGACCATCGCTGTTGAAGCCCACGAAGAGGGCCCGTCCGCGATGATGCAGAAGCGCGATCGCGACGACCGTCCGCGCCGTGACGGTGACCGTCCGGACCGTGGCCCGCGCGAAGGCTTTTCCCGCGACGACCGTCCGCGCCGTCCGCGCGAAGACCGTGCATAAGAAGGAGATTTGACCAATGGCTGACGCATCCTCTTCCCCGGCACGCCGCCCGTTCCACCGTCGTCGCAAGACGTGCCCCTTCTCCGGCGCAAACGCTCCGAAGATCGACTACAAGGACGTACGTCTTCTGCAGCGCTACATTTCTGAGCGCGGCAAGATCGTTCCTTCGCGCATCACCGCCGTTTCCCAGAAGAAGCAGCGCGAACTCGCTCAGGCGATCAAGCGTGCACGCTTCCTCGGCCTGCTGCCTTACGTCGTAGCGTAATGACTTTGCGAGGCTGCGTTTCGACGCGGCCTCGTTTCTCCTTCCGCGTTGGGCGCGGATCGAGACAGACATAAAACCCATGTTGGGGACAACGCTCCACCGGAACGGTCCTCTAACTGCTTAATTTCCAGCAGGACAGCGAAGTGCAAAAGTTGAACCAGACAGTGCTGACCACCGGCATCCTCGCCGGCATATGCGCCGCGTTTCTGACGCTGGGCGCAACCGCACAGTCGTCGCTTTCTTTCCTGCTCTATGCTGCGTCCGCCATGCCGATCCTGATTGCAGGCATGGGATGGGGCAACATGGCCGCCATCGTGGCCATCGTGACCACGGCCGCCATCGGCGCTGTTGTCATGTCGCCACTGTTTGCCGTGACGATCGCGATCTTTACGCTGATCCCGGCAGGCTGGGTGTCTCACCTTGCGAACCTCGCACGCCCGGCCTCCGAAATCGGCGGCCCGCAGGATCTGCTCGCCTGGTATCCGCTTTCCGGCATCCTGCTGCATCTTTGCCTTCTCATCTCGATTGCCGTCGTCATTCTCGGCTGGACGATCGGCTATGGCCCCGACCTCGTTTCGCGCCTGGTCGATATGATGATGACGTCTGTTCAGAGCCGCGAACCACTGTTTGAGCCTGATGCCGCAGCGCTGGCGCAGAGCAAGTCACTGCTTGTGCTGATGTTACCGATCGTGCAGGGCGGCCTTTGGGTTCTGCTGCTGTTTACAGCCTATTATCTGGCCACCCGCGTGGTCGGTTCCTTCGGCAAGGGTCTTCGCCCTCGTGAAGACGTTCCGTCGGCACTTCGCATGCACCGCAATGCGGTTTTCATTTTCCTCGCAGGCATTGTCGCGACATTTGTGGGCGGTGTTCCCGCCATGATCGGCGCGGTTGTCTGCGGCACCTTCGGCGCAGGTTTCCTGATGTCCGGATATGCCTCGCTGCACAAGCGGGCGCGCGGCAAGGACTGGCGCATCCCCGTACTGGTACTCGCTTACCTGTCGGCAATCTTCGTCTTTCCGCTTCTTATCATTCTCGTGCTCGGTTTGAGCGACGTGCGCAGCACGATCTCCCTCACGCCGACGCGGAAAACTGACAATACGAACGAAACCAACACCTGAAACTAGAAAGGATCAAGAAGATGGACGTTATTCTTCTCGAACGCATCAACAAGCTCGGCCAGATGGGCGAAACCGTAAAGGTTCGCGACGGCTACGCACGTAACTTCCTGCTGCCGCAGGGCAAGGCACTGCGCGCCAACGCTGCCAACAAGACCCGTTTCGAGACCGAGCGTGCAACGCTCGAAGCTCGTAACCTTGAGCGCAAGTCGGAAGCCCAGAAGGTTGCCGAAGCTCTCGCAGGCAAGTCCTTCATCGTCGTCCGTTCGGCTGGCGAAACCGGCCAGCTCTACGGTTCTGTCGCTGCTCGTGACGTTGTTGAAATCCTCGCTGCAGAAGGCTTCAACGTTGGCCGCAACCAGGTTGAACTCAACACGCCGATCAAGACCATTGGTCTGCACAACGTAACGCTGCACCTGCATGCTGAAGTCGAGCTGCAGGTCGAGCTGAACGTTGCTCGTTCGGCTGAAGAAGCTGAGCGTCAGGCAAAGGGCGAAAGCCTCACCTCCGCTGACGCCATCTACGGCGTTGACGAAGACGCTCTGCGCCCGGAAGACTTCTTTGATCCGGATGCAGAATTCGAAGGCGACGACGCATAATTTCAGAGCCCCCAACGGCTCAAAAAAGAACCCCGGATGGCAACATCCGGGGTTTTTCTTTGTCTGGCAGAGGTTTGAACGGCATTCAGTTCGCGGCGAGCCTGGCCTGGTCCGGCTCCTGGCTCTTGTCCACATGGACGACCACTGACATGCCGGGCGTCAATTCCGCAGCCAGAGGCTGATCAGGATCGATCGCGATACGAACGCCGACCCGCTGCGCGATCTTCACGAAGTTTCCGGTCGCATTGTCCGGCTTGATGACCGAGAATTCGGAGCCGGTCGCGGGCGAAAAGCGCTCGATATGGCCGGTGAGCTTTCTGCGATGCAGGGCATCGACGGCAATCGTCACAGGCTGGCCGGCCTGCATGCCGCTCAACTGGGTTTCCTTGAAGTTGGCGATGATCCAGACCTCGTGCGGGACGACGGCCATCAATTGCGTGCCGGCGGTCACATATTGCCCGACGCGGACGCCGACTTCGCCAAGCTTGCCGTCGCGCGGCGCGTGGATTTCGGTATTCTGCAGGTCGATCCTGGCCAGCTCGACCGCAGCCTCAGCATTGGCGACAGCGGCCTGCAACGAGCCACGGTTGACGATGATCGTCTGCAGATCCTGCTGCGAAACCTCAAGGGCTGCCTTGGCCTGAGAGACCGAAGCACGCGCCTTTTCCAGAGCGGCATGCGCCTCTTCCTGCGAGCTGGAGGTACCAGCCCCGCTTCTGATGAGGTTGTCCTGACGGTCGGACGCGAGCTGCGCCTGTTTCAACGATGCCTCGGCGCTTTCAACCGCTGCCTTGCTGGACGCGATATTGGCGTTGGCGGCGTTTTCCTGCTGACGGGAATTGTCGAGCGCGGCCTTGTGCGTGTCGAGTGTCGATTCGGCCTGTGCAAGCTTCTGGGAATAGATACGGTCATCTATTTTGACCAGCAGCGCACCTTGCTTGACCTCCTGATAGTCCTTGACCGGCACGTTGACGACATAACCGCTGACCTGCGGGCTCATGGTGGTGACATAACCGCGCACGAAAGCGTTGTCGGTCATTTCGACGGCAGACTGGAACGGTGGCAACCGCCATGCGTAGAGCACGAGCGCGACGCCCGCGATGCCACCAAGGAGGACAAGAATAGAAACCGGGGTAAAAATCTTCTTCAGCATTTTTGTTACTCTTGGACGTTCATGACTGTTGTGCCGGCACGGCATCAACGTTGTCCCGAACAATAAGCGGGCGGATGCGCAGCCATGCGTGGTGAATGAGAAGCGTTGCCAATGCCAGCGCGGAAACGACTGAGATCAGCAGGAAGGTATCGTTGTAAGCGAGCACGTAAGCTTCCTTGGTGACCTGCTGACTGAGAAGAGCCAGCCCTTCTGCGTTCAGCAAGACCGGGTCGGAGATAACGTGACTGTAGGCACTGGAGAGTTGCGAGACGCGCTGCGTGACCATGGGATTGGTCAGAAGGATGTTCTCGACCAGGACGTTGGAATGGAATTTTTCACGCAGGGTGACGAAACTGCCAAGCAGGCCGGTCATCAACATCGAACCGGTGATCTGCGTGAACAGGAAGATGGTGATGAAATTCACCAGATACGGCACCCCCTTCGCCAATGCCCCGGCGAAACCTTTCGCCATGACTGGCGGCAGGAACATCGCCGCACCGAACGCGATCATCATCTGGCTGAGATACATCTGTTCCGGCCGCGTCAGGTTGGTGGACTGGCTGTCCATGAATGAACCTGTAGCAATGAGAGCGAGCGCAATCACATGGGCTGTTTCGACATATTTCGTCAACATCAACCACGCGCAGGCGGCACCGCCAAGCACGGTCGCCAGAAGAACAAGCGCGTAGAGCGTTGTCGTCTGATCATTGAGCAGGCCAAGCTGCTGGTAGAAACTGACTGCTGTTGAGGACTGTTCCGAAGACACGGCGCGGTAGACGAGCAGCACACCCATGACATGCATGTTGGTTTTCGAAAAGATCCAGCGCAGATCGAGAAGCGGGTTCTTGCGCGGCAGCTCGACGAAGGCCAGCACCGTCAGCAGGGCAATCGCGACGGCAAGCAGCACACCGAGCCACCATGTCTCGAACCACCAGTAAAACCGGCCAAGTGTGAGGAACACGGCAAGACAGCCCAGACCGCCCGCAAACAGCAGGTAGCTCAGGATGTCCATGCGCTCGATCACCTTGGCGCGTGGCGGTGGTGTAACCTTCAGAACATAGATCAACGCGAGCGAGATCAATGCAAGGCCGATTTCGAGCGAATAAAGTGCGTTCCAGCCATCGATCTGCAACAGCGACGGCGAGACCAGTCTTGCCAGCGGCGCAGACAGAAGCGTGCCTGTGAGCGCGATACTGAAGCCGAGCGAGAACTTCTTCGAAGGCGGAAATGCCTCGAGAATATAAAGGAAGCCGAGCGACGAAAGCGGTGCTGCCGCCATGCCGCTGACAAAGCGAACGACGATGGCCGAATGCAGGTCCGTGACAAACAGGTTAAGACAGGACACCACGACAAACAGCAGGATGCTGACCTCGGCAAATGGCCGAAGGCCATATTGCGCCCTGACCTTGAAGAGCGCGATCGAGAAGGTCGCATAGGGCGCCATATAGGCAGCCGAAAGCCAGGCCACTTCTGCCACAGTGCCGGAAAACTCTCCCTGCAACTGATAGATATTGGCCATGACGAGGTTCATGCCCATGCCCTGCGTGATGAAAAACAGCAGGCCACCGAAAATGTAGCTCAACCGCATCCAGAGCGGGCGTTCTACCGGCTGTGGCGGCTGGGCAGGCGCAGGCGCCGGTTGCTCGACAACGTCGAGAGCCTTTTCCGGCTCTGGCGTTTCGTCGGCGGCAAGGGTTTGAGGCAGGGTATTGCTCACGGCTTTGCCCTTTCCACCGCAAGGCTCTGCAGATTGGCAGAGAGCCTGCGCATCACATCGAGCGCGAGACGCAGATCGTCAGTCGAAATATCGGCGACAATTTCTGCCCGCAGCTCCTTTGCCAGACCCTGAACCGCTTCCGAGGTCTGTTTTCCATCCGGCGTCATGTGAATCCGCTTCGCCCGACGATCATTCGCGTCAGACCGCCGTTCGATGAGATTTTGTTTCTCCATGCCGTCGAGAACCCGCACGAGGGTCGGCGTTTCGATTTCCATTTCCTCGGCAAGTTCGGTCTGGGTCAATGGCCCACGCCGCGACAGTGCAAAAAGCGCACGAGCGCGCGCCAGCGTCAGACCGCTTTCGGCGACCCTCGCATCGAAAAATGCGCGCAGCTTTCGGGTAAAGGCCGAAACCTCATCGAGAAGCTGTTCCTTGTCGGTTTCACGCGACATCTAAGTTAACCTTATAATTAGTAAGCTATCTATTTCGTCCCTATTTATTTTGAAAGCTGACGATTTTCAAGAATTTTTCCTGAGGGGGCAGCTATGCGATAAAATCATGATACTCGAATCAGACGCCGCCGGGTACCGGCACGATGTCCCTGCCCTGCCTGTGGATTATTGGGGACAACTGAAGATGTGATTGCGGTTCGACAAGCAGGCACGTGACGGGCGCGCAATGTTGCAACATTGTCATTGACTGCCACGCCCTCTGACGCCAAACCCACAGTTTGAAGACGCAATGCACAGGGAGATCGCGCAAGACCATGAACGACGCTGCAAGGAAGATCACCCCCGCGCAAACCGCGGAAGCGCATTATCGCGAAGCTCCGAACAACATCGAAGCCGAACAGGCGCTGCTTGGCGCGATCCTCGTCAACAACGATGCCTATTATCGCGTTTCGGACTTCCTGAAGCCGGTCCATCTTTATGAGCCTCTGCACCGCAAGATTTTCGAAGTTGCCGGCGACATCATCCGCATGGGCAAGACCGCCAACCCGGTGACGATCAAGACCTTCCTGCCTGCGGAAGACAGGATCGGCGACATGACGGTGGCGCAATATCTCGCCCGCCTCGCCGCAGAAGCCGTGTCGATCATCAACGCCGAAGACTATGGCCGGGCGATCTACGATCTGGCACTGCGCCGCGCGCTGATCCAGATTGGCGAAGACGTGGTCAATATCGCCTATGACGCGCCGCTCGACATGCCACCGCAGGCACAGATCGAAGACACCGAACGCCGTCTGTTCGAGCTTGCCGAAACCGGCCGTTACGACGGCGGCTTCCAGTCGTTCAACGACGCGGTTGCGCTGGCAATCGACATGGCCGGCGCCGCCTTCGAGCGCGATGGCAATCTATCAGGCATTTCGACCGGGATTCATTCGCTTGATGGCCGCATGGGTGGACTGCAGCGCTCGGACTTGATCGTTCTGGCAGGTCGTCCGGGTATGGGTAAGACCTCGCTTGCGACCAACATTGCCTACAATATTGCTGCGGCATACGAGCAGGAAGTACAGCCGGACGGTTCGTTCAAGGCCAAGAATGGCGGCGTCGTCGGCTTCTACTCGCTCGAAATGTCGTCCGAACAGCTCGCC
Organism: Agrobacterium tumefaciens; assembly: GCA_025559845.1. Taxonomy (NCBI): domain Bacteria; kingdom Pseudomonadati; phylum Pseudomonadota; class Alphaproteobacteria; order Hyphomicrobiales; family Rhizobiaceae; genus Agrobacterium; species Agrobacterium tumefaciens. The sequence continues at coordinate 792,130 of CP048469.1, read as the reverse complement.
ACGCGTATCATTTCCGAGCAGACGGAAGTGTCGTCTTCGAAAATCCGTCGTGGTGACATTACCGAGGCCGACTTCGAAAAGCTGGTTGCCTGCAGCCAGATGATGCAGAAGGTGCCGCTCTATATCGACCAGACCGGTGGTATTTCCATCGCCCAGCTTTCGGCTCGCGCGCGTCGTCTCAAGCGTCAGCGCGGCCTTGACGTTCTGGTGGTCGACTACGTTCAGCTTATGACCGGCTCCGGCAAGAGCGGCGAAAACCGCGTGCAGGAAATCACCCAGATCACCACGGGTCTGAAAGCGCTGGGCAAGGAACTGAACGTTCCGATCATTGCCCTGTCACAGCTCTCCCGTGCGGTGGAAAGCCGTGAAGACAAACGTCCTCAGCTTTCCGACCTTCGCGAATCCGGTTCGATCGAGCAGGACGCCGACGTGGTGCTGTTCGTGTTCCGTGAGGAATATTACGTCAAGAACATGGAGCCACGCGATCCGGCCGATCCGAAATACGCGGAATGGGAAGCCCTGTTCGATAAGGTGAAAGGCACGGCCGACGTCATCATCGCCAAGCAGCGTCACGGACCGACCGGCACCGTGAAGCTGGCGTTCCAGTCGGAATTTACCCGCTTCACCGATCTGGCCGACCCATCCTTCAGTCAGTACGAAGAACATTGATCCAAGAAATCGCCCCGCATTTCCAGACGTGCGGGGCGGAATCTTTTTAAGGGCTTGGTGGGTTTCGCTTACAATCCGATTCCACGCAGTATCGCCACCGTGACCACCCCGGCACAGGCTGCTGGCAACAATGACAGGCGCAATGCGGTGATGGCTGTTACGGCGCAGGCGATGGTTTCGGCGACACCGCTTGTCAGCGCTGTCGGTGTGACAACGGCCATCAACACGGCAGGTGGAACAGCACCCAGCGCCTTTTTCATGCGCGGCGTCAGCTCCATGTAACTGACGAGGATGAGGCCGCCAAAACGGGTCGCAACTGTTGCCACCATCATGGCGAGGATGGTCAGGAGCGTGTTCCAGTCAAGTGTCATGCGGGTTGCTCCGCGTCCTGCGGAGACGCGAAAGCCGCCGCTGCCAACCCGGCCAGAGCACCGGCTGCAATATACCATGCGCCTGGAACATATTTATGCGTCACGAAGGCCGCCGTTGCGCTGGCAAGCAAAACCAGGCCGGTCTCCCTTCCCTTCCAGAAGCCCATAAGCAACACGATGAAGACTGCCGGAAAGGCGAAATCCAGACCGATAACCGACATGTCGCCAACAACAGCGCCCAACAAAGCGCCCGCCAGGGTCGACACGTTCCAGACGAAGTAGATCGACAGGGCCGCGCCGGCGAAAAAGGCGGGCGTCAAGCGGCGCGCCATGACCCGGAATTCGGCAAGCGCCCAGGATTCATCGGTCAGAACCAACATGGCAGCGTATTTTCGCAAGCCGGTGAATTCCTCCAGTTTTCCGGCAATCGAAGCGCTCATCAGCACATGCCGCAGATTGACGAGCAAGGCGGCAAAACCAAGTGCCGTCCAGTTGGCCGGATGCGTCCACAGATCCATCGCCACGAATTGCGAACCACCGGCGAAAACCAGCAACGACATCAACGACGCTTCCAGCGGAGACAAACCTTTCGAAACGGCAACCGCACCGAACACCGCGCCAATCGGCACCATGGCAACCAGCAAGGGAGCAGCAGCTTTCAGCCCGTCGCCAAATTCTCCGGTTTTCTTTTTGTCAGACATGGCGTCCTCCCTTTCAGGAGATTGCCTCTATTCCTCGAAACCGGCCGCGTATTGAACGAAAGTGACATGGGTGGCCGCTGGGACCAACCTTCAGGCAGCGCGGAACTGCCCAGGTGTCACACCAGTGCGCGCCTTGAAATGGCGGGTAAAATGCGCCTGGTCGGCAAACCCGCAAAGCGCAGCGACATCTGCAAGGCTCTCCCTGCCCCGCAGCAGCTTCCTCGCCTTTCGAACACGAATATCCGTGAGAAAGGCATGAGGCGTGATGAAAAACTGCTTGCGGAACGCCCGAATAAGATGCGCTCGGCTGAGACCGGCGACCGCTGCCAGTTCCTCAAGGCCAATATCGGTTTCATAATTGTCGGCAAGATAGTCCCGCGCTCGGTAAACCGCCGTCCGTTCACGTGTTTCCACGGGCAGGATTATGGCACCGCCGTGTCTGCGAAAGAGCTCAGCCAGCACCGAGAACATGCCCTCATCCGCCTCCAGCGCGCCGGAGCGTCCTTCCAGGCGGCGATGTGCAACCTGAAAAGCCGCCGCCATCTGCGGGTCATAAGGCAGGAAGCTTGGGAAATAGGGCGTCCCGTGAAAAGCTCTGCCAGTGACGTCTTCCAGCACAGCCCGCAACAGCCCCATATCCGGATAGATCATTCGATAGCGATAACCGCCACCACCGGGAGCGCCATCGTGGATTTCACCGGGGTTGATCAGGTAAAGATGCCCCGGCCCCGTTTGCTCGGTCGTGCCTTGAATGGTGGAAATCTGCGAGCCGCTTTCGATGGCACCGATTGAAAAGGTCTCATGGGCATGCGGCGAATATTCGTGTGTCAGAAACGTCGCGCTCAGACATTCCATATCGTCGAATCGACCATCGCGCCAAAAGCGCGTGGTTTCCGCCGCAGCGAGCGGCATGACATCGATGGCCTGTTCCTGCGAGACATTGTCCATGAACGGGTTTTACTCCAATCGCCCGCCACCGTCTTGAACAAAAGTGCTGGGGCTCCGGCGGGCTCCTCTATCCCATTGAATCCATGGATCGCTCCCTTCGAAAATCGATTCCGATTTCCGGGCTGATGCTGTAGGGTCGCGCCGGTTCCAACCAACCCGGACGCATGGCATGACAGACGAGCTCGACACGACCTTTACCGAAACAGATACCGACGCATTCGACTATGCGCCGCTGAGGCTGACCATCGATCTCGGCGCGCTGGCGGATAACTGGCGCGACATGAAAAGGCGATCCGGCAAAGCACGCACGGCAGCCGTCGTGAAGGCTGACGCTTACGGCCTCGGCATCGAGGATTGCGGTTCAACGCTATACCACGCCGGTGCACGCGACTTCTTCGTGGCAACGGTCGCAGAAGGCGCAACGCTGCGCTCCTACGCGCCGGAGGCACGCATCTTCGTGCTGTCAGGTATCTGGCCGGGCCAGGAACGACAGGTTTTCGACAATGATCTCGTGCCCGTCATCGCATCTGAAGAGCAGCTTTCCTTCTGGATGGGAACCGTTGCGGAACGCGGCGAACACCCTTGCGCCCTGCATATCGATACCGGTTTCAACCGGCTTGGTCTGCCGCTTGACGATGCGTTGTTTCTCGCCAGCGATGTGACACGTCCGGCCAGTTTCGACCCGGTTCTGGTGCTGTCCCACCTCGCCTGTGGCGATACCCCTTCCGCGCCGATGAACAAGGTGCAGCTCGAATCATTCCGGCAGGTTAGCGCCGCTTTCGAAGGTATCGAATCAAGCCTCTCCGCATCGGCCGGTATCTTTCTCGGGCCGGACTATCACTTCGATCTCACCCGCCCCGGCATTGCCGTCTACGGTGGCGAAGCCGTCAACGGCGTCAAAAATCCAATGCGCCCGGTCGCGAAAGCCGAAGCGCGCATCATCCAGATCCGCGAAGCGGGCGAAGGCCAGACGGTCAGCTATGGCGGCACTTTCCTACTGAAGCGCGCCAGCCGTCTTGCGATTGCCTCGGTCGGCTATGCGGACGGTTATCAGCGTTCGCTTTCCGGCTCAGGGATTCCGCTGCGGGAAATGGGCCATGGTGGCGCCTATGGCGTCATTAATGGGCACAAGGCGCCGGTGGCAGGACGTGTGACGATGGACCTCACCATCTTCGATGTGACCGACATTCCCGAGAATGCTGTGCGCGCGGGCGACTATATCGAGCTTTTCGGCCCGAACGTGCCTGTCGACGAGGTCGCACATGCCGCCGGGACGATCGGCTACGAACTGCTGACCGGGCTCGGATTGCGTTACGAACGGCAATATCTGGTTGACGAGGACTGACGCTGTCCATGACAGCGCAGGCTTGCAAATTCTCCGGCAGGCGTTTATCGGAGAACAAAGTTCCGCATTTGTTCCAATGATGCCGCTTATCACCCCGCAGGAGACTTGCCCGTAATATGGCCAAAGCCAAGACCCAATTCGTGTGCCAGAACTGCGGCACGGTTCACACCCGCTGGGCGGGTAAATGCGACGGTTGCGGTGGGTGGAACACCATTGTCGAAGAAGATCCGATGGGTGGCATCGGCTCCGGGCCCGGCAAAATGCCGAAGAAGGGCAAGCCTGTCACCCTCACCTCCCTGTCCGGCGAAATCGAGGAAGCGCCGCGCATTCCAACCGGCATCAGCGAGCTTGACCGGGCGACCGGTGGCGGGTTCGTACGTGGTTCGGCGGTGCTGATAGGCGGCGATCCCGGCATCGGCAAATCGACGCTTCTGATGCAGGCCGCCGCAGCTCTTTCGCGGCGCAACCATCGCATCATCTACGTATCGGGCGAAGAAGCCGTAGCGCAGGTTCGGTTGCGTGCCCAGCGTCTCGGCGCGGCTGAGACGGACGTGCTGCTGGCAGCGGAAACCAACGTCGAGGACATCCTGGCGACGATTTCCGAGGGCAAGCGGCCCGATCTCGTGATCATCGATTCCATTCAGACACTTTGGAGCGATACCGCCGATTCTGCACCCGGCACCGTGACCCAGGTTCGCACCGGCGTTCAGGCGATGATCCGGTTCGCCAAGCAGACGGGCACCACAATGGTTCTCGTGGGCCATGTTACCAAGGAAGGCCAGATCGCCGGTCCGCGCGTGGTCGAGCATATGGTCGATGCTGTTCTCTACTTTGAAGGCGATCGAGGTCATCACTACCGAATCCTTCGTACCGTGAAGAACCGCTTTGGCCCGACAGACGAGATCGGCGTTTTCGAGATGTCGGATCGCGGCCTGCGGGAAGTTTCGAACCCGTCGGAACTCTTCCTTGGCGAACGCAATGAGAAATCTCCGGGGGCTGCAGTCTTTGCCGGAATTGAAGGGACACGCCCCGTGCTGGTGGAGGTACAGGCACTGGTCGCGCCGACTTCGCTCGGCACGCCGCGACGTGCCGTCGTCGGTTGGGATTCCTCACGACTTGCCATGATTCTGGCCGTTCTCGAGGCTCATTGTGGCGTCAAGCTTGGACAGCACGATGTCTATCTCAATGTCGCGGGCGGCTACCGGATATCGGAGCCCGCCGCCGACATGGCCATCGCATCTGCACTGGTTTCATCGCTCGCCGGTCTTGCCCTGCCTGCCGATTGCGTCTATTTCGGCGAAATCAGCCTGTCCGGCGCGGTTCGACCTGTTGCACACACGGTCCAAAGATTGAAAGAAGCGGAGAAACTCGGGTTCCCCGCCGCACTTCTGCCTTCCGCTTCGGCTGAATTGGCGAAAGGCGCCAAGGGGCGCTGGACGGAAATTGAAAGCCTGCCCGACCTTGTGGCGCGCATCGCCGGTTCGGGTAACCGGTTCAAGCAGGCTGAGGACGACGAATATTGATCCTTTCGCCCGGCAGAACAGTGGTGTAAGAGGATCGCAAAATTGGCAAGGCAGCGCCTGACAAGGCGTCGCACCTCCGGAGTTGGTATATGCCCATTACAATTTTCGACGGCATCGTTATCGCCGTTGTTCTTTTCTCCGCTATTCTTGCAATGGTGCGCGGTTTTTCCCGGGAAATCCTGTCCATCGCGAGCTGGGCCGGCTCGGTTGCAGCGGCTTATTATCTCTACCCGGTCGTGTTGCCTTATGCGCGCAACTATACCGATGACGACAAGATCGCCATCGCCGGCTCTGCAGCCGTTGTCTTTCTCGTGGCGCTTATCGTTATTTCCTTCATCACCTCGCGGATTGCCGATTTCATCATCGACAGCCGCATCGGTGCACTCGACCGCACGCTGGGCTTCCTGTTCGGTGCGGCACGCGGCCTTCTTCTGCTGGTCGTCGCCGTTGCCTTCTGGAACTGGCTGGTTGACGTGAAGACACAGCCCGAATGGGTCACGCAGGCCAAGTCCAAGCCGTTCCTGGACGGGCTGGTCGGCAAGCTGGAGGCCGTTCTGCCGGAGGACATTGAGCCGCAGATCCGCGCTCGCATCCTCGGAAAGCAGCAGGAACCGGCTTCGGCGCAGACGCCGGCCGAAGATGTGCCGGCAACAAATCCACCGGCTACAAATAATTGACACAGTGTCGCGCCTTGCAATGCATGCAAGGCGCGCTATTTGTGCTAAATATCTAGCACGACAACAGACAGACCGCCCCGGAGACATGCTCGCCGGACAGGTCTTTCTTTTTTTGGTAAGAGAGCAAGGGCAAGCCGAATGATTGAGCCGCTTTCGCATTCCACGTTCAACGAAGAGATCGACGGCGATACGCTGCATGAAGAATGCGGTGTGTTCGGCATTCTCGGGCATCCCGATGCCTCGACCCTGACAGCGCTTGGTCTGCACGCTTTGCAGCATCGTGGTCAGGAAGCTGCCGGCATCGTCTCCTTCGATGGCAAGCGTTTCCATCAGGAACGCCATATGGGCCTCGTCGGCGATCACTATACCGATCCCGCAACCCTTGCCCGTCTGCCCGGTTCGATGGCCATCGGCCACACCCGTTATTCCACCACCGGCGAAGTGGCTATGCGCAACGTGCAGCCACTGTTTGCCGAACTGGAAGAAGGCGGCATCTCGATTGCCCATAACGGCAACTTCACCAACGGCCTGACGCTTCGCCGCCAGATCATCGCCACCGGCGCCATCTGTCAGTCTACTTCGGACACCGAAGTCGTTCTGCATCTGATTGCCCGTTCGCGCCACAGCTCGACAGCCGACCGCTTTATCGACGCCATCCGCCAGATGGAAGGCGGTTATTCGATGCTGGCCATGACCCGCACGAAGCTGATTGCCGCACGCGATCCAATCGGCATTCGTCCGCTCGTCATGGGTGAACTCGACGGCAAGCCGATCTTCTGCTCAGAGACCTGCGCTCTTGACATCATCGGTGCGAAATTCGTTCGTGACGTTGAAAACGGCGAAGTCATCATCTGCGAAATCCAGCCTGATGGCTCGATTACCATCGACGCCCGCAAGCCCACGAAGCCGCAGCCCGAGCGTCTTTGCCTGTTCGAATACGTCTATTTCGCCCGTCCCGACTCCGTCGTTGGTGGCCGCAACGTCTATACGACGCGCAAGAACATGGGCATCAACCTTGCCAAGGAAGCGCCGCTCGAAGCAGACGTCGTTGTCCCGGTTCCCGATGGCGGCACGCCTGCAGCGCTCGGTTTTGCGCAGCAGAGCGGCATTCCGTTTGAATACGGCATCATCCGCAACCACTATGTCGGCCGCACCTTCATCGAGCCGACGCAGCAGATCCGCGCCTTCGGCGTGAAGCTCAAGCACTCTGCCAACCGGGCAATGATCGAAGGCAAGCGCGTCGTTCTGGTGGACGATTCCATCGTGCGCGGCACCACTTCGGTCAAGATCGTGCAGATGATCCGCGAAGCTGGCGCAAAGGAAGTTCATATCCGCGTTGCCAGCCCGATGATTTTCCATCCGGACTTCTACGGCATCGACACGCCGGACGCCGACAAGCTTCTGGCCAACCAGTATGCCGACGTTGACGCCATGGCGAAATTCATCGGCGTCGATTCGCTGGCTTTCCTGTCGATCGACGGCCTCTACCGCGCTGTTGGTGGCGAAGATCGTAATCCGGCCCGCCCGCAGTTCACCGACCATTACTTCACCGGTGACTATCCGACGCGCCTTCTCGACAAGAACGGCGAGTCGCTCGGCAGCAAGATTTCCGTGCTGGCCAGCAACGGCTGATATTCCAGACCAATCAGCGGCCACCGTACTCGGTGGCCGCTTTTTTGTTGCCTGCGATGAGGATGATCGCATGCGACGTTTTGATCGCTTGCGGCAGCAGGCCGCCGCTTCGTAAAAGACGTGCAATTCAATCGGGGGGAGACATCATGACCATGGACCTTAACGGCAAGATCGCGCTTGTGACTGGTGCATCACGCGGCATCGGCTATTTCACCGCGCTGGAGCTTGCCAAGGCCGGCGCCCATGTCATCGCCTGTGCCCGCACGGTCGGTGGGCTTGAAGAACTCGATGATGCGATCAAGGCCGTAGGCGGCACAGCGACGCTTGTGCCCTTCGATCTTGCCGATATGAACGCCATCGATGCACTCGGTGCGAATATCTACGAACGCTGGGGCAAACTCGATATTCTGGTTGCCAATGCCGGTGTTCTCGGCGTCATCTCGCCGGTCGGACATATCGAGGCCAAGGTCTTCGAAAAGGTCATGACAATCAATGTCACCGCAACCTGGCGCCTGATCCGTTCGGTCGAACCGCTGCTGCTCAAATCCGATGCCGGCCGTGCGCTGATCCTGTCATCCGGGGCCGCGCATTCCTGTCGCCCCTTCTGGGGTGTTTATTCCACCTCAAAAGCTGCCGTGGAAGCACTTGCCCGTACCTGGGCGGCCGAAACGCAGAACACGCCGCTTCGCATCAACAGCATCAATCCAGGTGCGACCCGCACGGCCATGCGCGCGCAGGCCATGCCCGGCGAAGATCCGGCCACAGTGCCGCATCCTTCCGAGGTCGCGGCCGCCATTCTGCCACTCGCGTCTCCTGAACTGAAGGAAACCGGCAAGCTGTTCGTCGTCAGAGACGGAAAATTCTCGGACTATCGGCAGCCGGAATAAAATATTCCGGCAGTCAGCCAAGCTGGTGACGATACCCTTGACCGAAGATTGCCGCCGCGCCATAACGCAAGTCATGAAAACGACGATCTGCACCTGCTGCTGAAACATTTTTGCTGGCTTGATGGCCGGCCAGATCGTTTTCGTCTCAAAAACGCTGAAGACAAACGCTCCGGCCCGGCAAGTGATACCGGTTACGAGGAGACATGCATGTCCGCGCGCCTGAAGCTTTATAATACGCTGACCCGCGAAAAGGCGGAGTTTACGCCGATCGACGCAAACAATGTGCGCATGTATGTCTGCGGCCCAACCGTCTACGATTTCGCCCATATCGGCAACGCGCGACCGGTCATCGTCTTCGACGTTCTCTACCGGGCGCTGCGGCATGTTTATGGCGAGAGCCAGGTTACCTATGCCCGCAATATCACCGACGTCGACGACAAAATCAACGCACGGGCGCTGCGCGACTACCCTCACCTGCCGCTGAACGACGCGATCCATGCCGTCACCGAAAAGACCGCGCAGCAGTTCCATGACGATGTCGCCTCGCTCGGCTGCCTTGAGCCTAGTGTCGAACCACGCGCCACTGACAACATTCCGCAGATGGTCGATATCATCGAAAAGCTGATCGAACGTGGTCACGCCTATGTGGCAAGCGGGGAAGTTCTTTTCGATACGAAGTCGATGGCAGACTATGGCCAGCTTTCCAAGCGCCCCCTGGATGAGCAGCAGGCAGGTGCGCGCATTGCCGTCGATGTTCACAAAAAGAACCCCGGCGATTTCGTACTCTGGAAGCTTTCCAGCGATAACGAACCCGGCTGGGAAAGCCCCTGGGGGCGCGGCCGTCCGGGCTGGCATATCGAGTGCTCTGCAATGTCCGGCCGCTATCTCGGCGAGGTCTTCGACATTCACGGCGGCGGGCTCGACCTGATCTTCCCGCACCATGAAAATGAAATCGCCCAGTCGCGTTGCGCCCACGGCACGCATGTCATGGCAAATGTTTGGATGCACAATGGTTTTGTGCAGGTGGAAGGCCGCAAGATGTCGAAGTCAGAAGGCAACTTCGTGACGATCTACGAATTGCTGCACACCGACAAGTTCGGCGGCCGCCAGTGGCCGGGCGACGTGCTGCGCCTTGCGATGCTGATGACCCATTACCGCGAACCCATCGATTTTTCCGTCAAACGACTGGAAGAAGCCGAACGTCTGCTGGCAAAATGGCCGGCTGCAGAAGCCAGCGATGCGGCGCCAGACAGCACTGTTCTCGACGCGCTTGCCGACGACCTCAACACGGTTGCTGCCGTGCAGGCACTGCATGCGCTGGCACAGTCTGCCCATAATGACCCCGCCAAGCTTGCCGTTTTTGCCGCCAGTGCCGCGTTGCTCGGCGTTCTACCGAAGAAGGCAGAGGTGGACGAGGCCATTGCGGCTGCGGTCGATTCTCTCGTCGAGATGCGTCTTGAAATGCTGAAGGCAAAGAATTTCGCCGAAGCGGACCGTATTCGCGACGAACTTTCTGCCAAAGGCATCCAGCTCAAGGACGGCAAGGACAAGGAGACGGGCGAGCGCACGACGAGCTGGGAGATGAAGCGGTAACGCGCTTGCGAAGCTTCCTCCCGCCAACTAGGCTGGCCGAACAGGCCGGGGGTAGTGGCGAGAGGAGGACCGACCATGACTGTCTATACCGGCGGGTGCCAGTGCGGGGCCGTGCGTTTTCGCGCTGACGGCGATCTCAGCGACAGTTCCATCTGCCATTGCCGTATGTGCCAGAAGGCGTTCGGCGCTTATTACGCGCCTCTCGTTTCCGTTCGCAAGGCCGATTTCCGCTGGACGCGGGGAGAACCGAAGCGTTTTCAGTCCTCCAGCGTCGTCAAACGCGGTTTCTGCGCCGATTGTGGCACACCCTTGACCTATGAAGCACCGGATGGTGTCGCCGTGGCGGCTGGCGCCTTCGATGATCCGGCGCTGTTCCCGCCCACGCTGCAATATGGCACGGAAGCAAAAATCGCTTTTGTCGATCATCTCCCGGAATTGCCTGGCCATGATACGCCTGATGATTTCGAGGCGGTTCCATTTCTCGCCGATCTCGTTTCCTATCAGCACCCCGATCACGACACTGAAAACTGGCCCCCGGAGAAAAAGTCATGAGCGACAGCGGATTTTCCGGTGGGTGCCAGTGCGGCGCCGTTCGTTTTCATGCCGGCAAGATTGGCCGACCATCGATCTGCCATTGCCGCATGTGCCAGAAACATTTCGGCAATTTCTTCGGCGCGCTGGTGACCGCCGATCAGGCACATCTGGTCTGGACACGCGGTCAGCCTTCACTGTTCCGGTCTTCCAAGAAAATCCATCGCGGCTTCTGCAACAAATGCGGCACGCCTCTGACCTATCATTATCCCGGCGGGGTGGAGATCGCCATCGGCGCTTTCGATCATCCGGAGCAGGTTGAACCACAGGTCCAGGTGAATGTGCACATGCGCATGCCGTGGATCGACCATCTGTTCCACAAACCAGCCATTGAACAGAGTGTCGAGGAGTCGGAGATCATGTCCTATCAACATCCCGACCACGACACCACCGAATGGCCGCCGAAAGGTGACGGAGAATGACGTCCGAGACGCATTTTTCCGGTGGACGCCAGTGCGGCGCGGTGCGTTACCGGGCAACGGGCGGCCTTGCCTACCCACATGTCTGCCATTGCCGCATGTGTCAGAAAGCGGCCGGCAACTATTTCATGCCGCTGGCGGCAAGCCTGAGAAAGAACTTCACCCTGACAAGAGGCGAAGCCACCTGGTTTCAGTCTTCCGATCAGGTGCGGCGTGGCTTTTGCAGTCAATGCGGCACACCGTTGTTCTACGATATGCCGGAAGCCGACTTCATCAACATCACGCTTGGCTCACTTGATGAGCCGGATCGGGTGAGGCCCGAAGCGCAGTCGAATACCGGCCATAAAATGCGCTGGTTCCGTGACCTTGATGGGCTGCCGCTCGAGCCGGAACCGGCTGACGGACAAGAATTGCCGCGAACGAACAAACGACAGCATCCCGACCACGACACACCTGTCTGGCCACCAGAGGACATTAGAGAATGACGACGGAATTGCGCAGCTTCTACCCGGAGATCGAGCCCTACGAAACCGGAATGCTCGATGTTGGCGACGGTCACACGATCTATTGGGAGCGCGTTGGAACACCCGGCGCAAAACCGGCCGTCTTTCTTCACGGCGGCCCAGGCGGCGGCGTCAACCCTACGCATCGGCGCGTCTTCGACCCCGCTCTTTATGACGTTCTCCTGTTTGACCAGCGCGGTTGTGGCCGCTCGACACCGCATGCCGAACTCAATGCCAACACCACATGGCATCTGGTAGCGGATATGGAGAAACTGCGCATCCAGTGCGGTTTCGAACAATGGCTCGTCTTCGGTGGCTCGTGGGGTTCAACGCTGGCGCTTGCTTATGCCGAGACCCATCCGGAGCATGTCAGTGAACTTGTCCTGCGCGGCATCTACACCGTCACCCGTCCGGAACTCGACTGGTATTATCAGTTCGGCGTCTCGGAAATGTATCCGGATCGCTGGGAAAAGTTCATCGCACCCATTCCTGAGGCGGAACGTGAAGACATGATGGCAGCCTATAATCGCTATCTGACCGGGACTGACGAAGCCAAGAAACTGGAATGCGCCAAGGCGTGGAGCCAGTGGGAAGGTGCGACCATCGCGCTCGTCACAGATCCCGAGCGCGTTGATGACTTTGGCGAAGACAAATATGCCATCGCCTTCGCACGCATCGAAAACCATTTCTTCGTTAACGGCGGCTGGCTGGAAGATGGTCAGTTGTTGCGAAATGCCGGCAAGCTCAAAGACATTCCCGGTGTCATCATTCATGGCCGTTACGACATGCCCTGCCCGCTAAAATACGCCTGGCAGCTTTCCAAAGCATGGCCGAAGGCGGATTTTCACATCATCGAGGCCGCTGGTCACGCCTTAAGTGAACCCGGCATTCTCGATCAACTGATCCGCGCAACGGACCATTTTGCCGGAAAAGCGTGAGTCCTTTCCGCACCTTGGTGCGGTTCGATGAGAAACAGATTCATCGTTCCGCACCACAGGTTTGGCCAATTTAACGGCAAGGCGGCACTTCTTCGTGCAGTTTTTCTCATGAACGCTTCACGGAAATGAATTGGCGCTTGCCGTGCTCCTCCGTTATTAAGGAGCATCCGAACAGTTGGCGGTACTCCCATGGCACTCGATAAATCCCTTCCGACCGAACAGGGCGGCGACAGCGCACGTGGTTTTGCGTTTGCACTCTCCGCTTATCTGTTGTGGGGCTTCCTTCCCCTCTACATGAAAGCCGTGGCGCATATTCCGCCGGTGGAAGTAATAGTCCATCGCGTTATCTGGTCGGTGCCGATTGCTGCTGCAGTTCTTATTGCAATCGGACGTACCGCCGAAATCCGAACGGCGCTGAAAAACCCGAAAATGCTGGCCATGGCGAGCCTGACCGCGGCGCTGATCAGCGTCAATTGGGGCATCTATATCTGGGCCATCGGCGCAGGACGCGCGCTCGATGCGGCGCTTGGTTATTTCATCAATCCGCTGTTCAGCATCTTCCTCGGCGCAGTGCTACTGAAAGAACGCCTCTATCGCGGCCAGATTGCCGCCATCGTGCTGGCCGTTCTGGGCGTCGCGTTGCTGACCTGGCATGCGGGTAGCCTGCCTTGGGTTTCGATCGCGCTCACCGTTTCATGGGGCTTCTACGCCTTTTTCCGCAAGACGTTGCCGATCGGACCGACGCAGGGCTTTCTTCTGGAAGTCATGCTGCTGTCAGTGCCCTGCGTGGTCCTGATGGCCTATTTTGCCTTCACTGGCCAGGCGCACTTCATGGCTGGCAATGCCATGGATACATGGCTTTTGATCGCCAGCGGTCTCATCACCGCCGTTCCGCTCATTCTCTACGGTAATGGTGCCAAGCTGCTGCGGCTCTCCACCATCGGCATCATGCAGTATATCGCGCCGACGATCATTTTCCTGATCGCCATCCTGATCTTCAAGGAACCGTTCGATATGGTGCGAATGGGAGCATTCTCGCTGATCTGGTCGGCGCTGGTGATCTACACCGCCTCCAGCCTGATGCGACTGAAGAAGTCGTAACCCGCCTCGTTCAGAGGCGGGATATCACCGAAGGATCGCCTTCCGGGTTCTGCTGTGCCAGTGCCCGGTCGAGGATCGCGGGCACGATGCCACTCACCTCGTCAACGACGAGCGGGTTGAGAAGATGCGCGCGGTGGATGAAGCCCTGATCGCGCATGTGGCGAACCAGTTCCAGCATCGGATCCCAGAAACCATTGATGTTGGCAAAGACCATCGGCTTGGCGTGACGGCCAAGCTGAGCCCAGGTCATGATCTCAACGATCTCTTCGAGCGTACCGATGCCACCCGGCAGAGTGACGAAGGCGTCTGACCGCTCGAACATCATGTGCTTGCGCTCATGCATGTCCTTGGTGATCACAAGCTCGTTCAATTGTCCGAGAGAATGGCGTGTTGCCTCCATGTCGACGAGAAATTCCGGTATGATGCCGGTTACCTCGCCGCCGTTCGAGAGAACGCCAGCAGCGACCGCCCCCATGATGCCCTTGGTGCCACCGCCATAGACGAGGCGAATGCCGTTTTCGGCAATCGATTTCCCAAGGGCACGGCCCGCTTCCATGTAAGCCGGGTCGCGACCAGGCTGGGAACCGCAATAAACGCAGATGGATCGAATCGTATTTTGTTTGTCCGTCATGCAACGAGGGAACAATGCCGAATGCGACACGTCAAGAAAATTTGGGAAATCCTTTGTGAATATAGCCTTTTGGCATTGTGACGCTTGTATGGCGCAAAGTAAGACGCTAGCACTCTCAAAGCATATATAAAGGCTGAATACCCGGAGATTCCAGGATGAAGAAATACAAGGCCGGTTTGCTGGCGCTGATCGTGTTGGCCGTTGCGAGCCTGCTCATGATCTTTTTCGTCCTTCCGCGTATCGGCAACGATGGAAATTCCATTGGCGATGCCATCAACGAAGCCGGCAACGCTGTGAAAAACAGCGTTGAAATGGGCAGCGACAAGGCTGGCGATATCCTCTCCGACGCCGCAACGGAAACCGCAAATGTGGCCGAGAAGGTTGGGCGTTTGGCGGCCTCCGCCACGCAGTCGATCAAGGACCTGACCGCGCAATTCGCCGACGGCAAGGTTCCGTCCGACGCCGACTTCGCCGCTGCGCGAAAGAAGGTCGAAGCGTCGCTCAAGGAACTGAGCGAAATCGACATTCCCGAAACACTGGACGAAAATACATCCAGGCTCATCACCACGGCTCGTGCTGCTGCTGAGCGCACCACCGCGTTCCTGCGCGATCTGCCGGAAAGCGCCTCTGCTGCCGCTGCCCACATCCGTCGTCTGGCCGGTGTGTTCGCCGGAACGGACAATGGTGCGGCGGAGCCGGCAAAACCTGCCGAACCTGCAGCGGATGCCGCACAGCTTCCCACATTTGATGTGCTGCGCGTCGAGCCGGATGGATCGGCCGTTGTTGCAGGCAAGGCTCAGCCCGGCGCGAAGCTCGAAATTCTGAACGGTGAAAAGGTCATTGCCCAGACCACCGTCGACGCGACCGGCGATTTCGCCGCCGTCTTCGACAATCCGCTGCCGCCTGGCGACCACCAGTTGACGTTGCGCACAACAGACGCCGCCGGAAAGGTTACACAGTCTGAGGAGGTCGCGACCATCTCCGTTCCAGATGGCTCCAAGGGCGAATTGCTTGCCATGGTGACGAAGCCTGGCGAACCGAGCCGTGTTCTGGCCATGCCGGAAGCAGCGCCCAACGCCGCACCGCAGACGCCGCCCGCAGCCGACAGCGCCACCCCCGCCGCAGTGACAGCGCCGCAAAACCCTGTGGCTCCAGCAACACCGGCTGCACCAGCCGTCGCAGCAAGCGTGCAGGTATCCGCTGTCGAGTTTGAGGGTTCCAAGATTTTCGTCGCCGGTTCGGCGCCTGCAGGTGCGACTGTTCGTGCGCTCGTCGACGATAAACAGATCGGCCAGAGCACCACCGAACAGTCCGGACATTTCGTGATCGAGGGCGATGTCGAACTTTCTGTTGGAAGCCACATCATTACTGTCGAAGAACTCGACGCCAACGGAGCCGTCAAGGTTCGCGTCCGCGTTCCATTCGAACGTCCGGGTGCCGATCAGGCAACCGTGGCGATGCAGACGCCCGCTGCCTCTTCCGTTCCGGCGGCAGGTGCGGTTCCAGTCGAAAACCAGAGCACTGCGAGTGACCGAGTGGCGTTCGAAAATCTTCGTACCGGCGTTTCCAAGGCATTCGGCATTCTGAGCAACCTTTATCAGAACGGAAACAAGCCGGCGCTCGATGAAGCTGTCGCGGCACGCTCTGCTGTCGTTATCGCGCTGCGCTCGCTGTCCGAATTCCGGACTGCGGCGACAACCGATGCCGGCTTTACAGCCTTCGTGAACGATGTCGTTGCAAAGGCCCGTACTTTGCTTGCATCCGTCGAGGCATTGCCCAGAGACGTCGACGCGATCGGCAAGGGCATTGCATCGCTCGGAAGCCATCTGGCTGAACTGCACATTTCCGCACCGGCAGCGCCCGCAGCACCGGCTGGCCCGCAGACCTTCGAACAGGCACCTCTCGCCCAGAGCGAAAACAGCGTCATCATCAGACGCGGTGATACGCTGTGGCAAATTTCTCGCCGGCTCTACGGTCAGGGTGTGCGTTACACCACGATCTATCTTGCCAACCAGGACCAGATCAAAAACCCTGACCTGATCGAGCCCGGCCAGATTTTCGGTGTGCCGGAAACGGCCCTGCCCAATTCCGAGGAATTGCATCGCAAGCGGCTCAAGGGCGGCTCCTGACGCGCAAACATTGCGAACAACAGGGAAATTTCCTATCTGACAAACGGCGGCTTCCCCAAAAAGCCGCCGTCCTGCTGTCGGCATTCCGGCAGAGTGCGGAGTGAAACATGACAGCGCAGAAAAAGACCATATCAGCGGATTCCAGCAATCCGACACAGACCCTTATCAATCTATGGCCCTATATGTGGCCTGAAGGTCGTATGGACCTGAAGATGCGGGTGGTCTGGGCGACCGTGTTTCTGGTCGTCGCCAAGCTGGTTCTGATCTCCGTCCCCTACTTTTTCAAATGGGCAACCGATGCGCTGAATGGCAAGCTGGATATGGCTGGCCTTCTGCCAGCGCTGCTGCTTGGCGCCGTCGCGCTTGTCATTGCTTACAATCTGACGCGGATCATCCAGGTCGGCCTGAACCAGCTTAGAGATTCACTCTTCGCCAGCGTCGGCCAGCATGCCGTACGCCAGCTTGCCTACAAGACCTTCGTGCACATGCACCAGCTCTCCTTGCGCTTCCATCTCGAGCGCAAGACCGGTGGTCTCTCGCGCATCATCGAACGCGGAACGAAGGGGATCGAAACGATCGTTCGTTTCACCATTCTCAACTCCGCACCGACCTTCATCGAATTCCTGCTGACGGCCATCATCTTCTGGGTAAGCTACGGCTTCACCTATGTTCTGGTGACCGTTGTTACCGTCTGGGCCTATATCTGGTTCACCGTGAAGGCGAGTGACTGGCGTATCTCCATCCGCCGCACGATGAACAACAGCGATACCGAGGCCAATACCAAAGCGATCGACTCGCTGCTGAATTTCGAAACCGTCAAATATTTCGGCAATGAAACCATGGAAGCGCAGCGTTTCGATGCTGCGATGGCGCGCTACGAAAAATCCGCTATCTCGATCTGGACATCGCTCGGCTGGCTGAACTTCGGCCAAGGTGTCATCTTCGGCCTTGGCTCGACGGTGATGATGGTCATGTCGGCACTCGCCGTGCAGCGCGGCGAACAGACAATCGGTGACTTCGTGTTCATCAACGCCCTGTTGCTGCAGCTCTCCGTACCGCTGAACTTCATCGGTTTCGTCTATCGCGAAATCCGTCAGGGACTGACGGATATCGAGCAGATGTTCGACCTGCTCGAAGTCGAGGCCGAAGTCGTAGACAAGCCGGACGCCGTGGACCTGAAAACCGGTCCGGGCGCGATTTCCTTCCGTGATGTCCACTTTGCCTATGATCCGGAACGGCCGATCCTGAAGGGCGTCTCCTTCGATGTGCCGGCCGGCAAGACGGTCGCCATCGTTGGCCCGTCGGGCGCAGGAAAATCGACCATTTCCCGTCTGCTCTACCGTTTCTACGATATCCAGCAGGGTGAGATCACCATCGACGGCATGGATGTGCGCGATGTGACGCAGAAGAGCCTGCGTTCCGTGATCGGCATGGTTCCGCAGGACACTGTGCTGTTCAACGACACGCTTGCTTACAATATTCGTTATGGTCGCCCCTCGGCAAATGACGAAGACCTGACGGCTGCGGCGAATGCCGCCCAGATCAGCGCTTTCATCGGCAAATTGCCTGACGGTTACGACACCATGGTCGGCGAACGCGGTCTGAAACTTTCCGGTGGCGAGAAACAGCGTGTTGCCATCGCCCGTACCATCCTGAAGGCACCACCGATCCTCATTCTCGACGAGGCAACTTCGGCGCTCGATACCCACACCGAGCAGGAGATTCAGAGCGCGCTGGATATCGTCTCGAAAAACCGCACCACACTGGTCATCGCCCACCGGCTATCGACCGTGATCGGCGCAGATGAGATCATCGTTCTGAAAGAAGGCAACATTGCCGAGCGCGGCAATCACGCCACCTTGATGGCGGCCGGTGGCCTCTATGCCTCGATGTGGAGCCGTCAGCGCGAAGCGATCCAGGCAGAGGAACGGCTGCGGCAGGTGCGCGAGACGGACGATCTTGGTGTCGTCGATCGAGGTGAACCCGCGCATTGACGGGCATAAACTACGGCCGACGACCGGAATCCATTGCCGGGCGCGATGTTTGGCTGTAACCAGCTATGCAAGATTTGTCGCATCCCGCAACAGATGAGGTCGCATTGCGGCAACCTGTACGGGCGGCAAACGAAAATTGGAGCAAGGAATCTTATGAATCTGTTCGACACCATTCGCAACACCATCGTGCCGATCCACAAAGAAGGCTACGTTTTTGTCGCTGCCTTCTTCGTCGCCTCGCTGGTGCTCGGCTGGATAGCCGAACCGCTGTTCTGGGTCGGCCTCGTGCTGACAGCCTGGTGCGCTTACTTCTTCCGTGATCCCGAACGTGTGACGCCGCAGGATGACGACCTGATCATCAGCCCGGCCGATGGCAAGGTTTCGGCGATCCAGACCGTCGTTCCGCCGCTCGAGCTGGAACTCGGCAAGGAACCGATGGTGCGCATTTCGGTGTTCATGAACGTTTTCAATTGCCACGTGAACCGTTCGCCGGTGCGCGGCCGTATCGTCAATGTCGCTTACCGTCCGGGCCTCTTCCTGAACGCGGAAGTCGACAAGGCGTCGGAAGACAACGAGCGCAACGGCCTGGTGATCGAGACCTCGCATGGCAAGGTCGGCGTCGTGCAGATCGCCGGCATGGTTGCCCGCCGCATCGTATGCTGGGTAAAACCGAATGAACCAGTCGACGCCGGTGAGCGTTTCGGTCTTATCCGCTTCGGTTCGCGCCTCGACATTTTCCTCCCCGAAGGCTTCCAGCCGCGCGTCGCCGTCGGTCAGACGGCCATTGCAGGGGAAACCGTGCTTGCCGAATTCGGTTCTGACAAAGGCCCGACGATCAGCCGTCGCGGCTGACGTAAACAGGAAGGGCATGGTAATGGAAACGCCGGCATCGCAGCCACTGCAGAACGAAAAACATGATGCGAGAAACGACAGCGGCCGCGGTCCGCGGTTGCGGGAAATTCCCCTTCGGCTCGTCGTTCCCAATCTCATCACGGTTCTGGCCATCTGCGCTGGTCTGAGCGGCGTTCGCCTTGCCTTTGAAGGCCGCTTCGAACTTGCCGTCGGCATGGTGCTGCTGGCCGCATTTCTCGATGGGATCGACGGCCGCATTGCGCGGATGATGAAGGCGACCTCGAAGTTCGGCGAGCAGATGGACTCGCTTGCCGACATCGTCAACTTCGGTGTCGCCCCTGCCCTGGTGGTTTATGCCTATCTGCTCGATCAGGCACGCTCGTTCGGCTGGATCGCCGCGCTGATTTACGTTATCGCCGCCGGTCTGCGCCTTGCCCGCTTCAATGTCATGATCGAACGCGCCGTGAAGGCGCCCTGGCAGGCCGAGTTTTTCGTCGGCGTGCCCGCACCGATGGGTGCTATGCTCGTGCTGCTTCCCGTCTATCTCGGCTTCCTCGGCGTAGAGCCAGACAAGACATTCGCCTATATCGCTGCAGCTTACACGGTCTTGATCGGCTATTTCCTCATCAGCCGCCTTCCCGTCTGGTCCGGCAAGGCAAGCCGCATTCGCCGCGATCTGGTGCTGCCGATGATCCTCGTCGTCGTGCTTTATGTGGCCATGCTGATGAGCTTTACCTGGGAAGTGCTGGTTCTGACGGTGGCCGCTTATCTCGTCTTCATTCCTTTCAGCGCCCGCCTGTGGCACCGCCGTTACGGCACGCTGACGATCGAGGAAGACGGCCATAGCGAAGCGGATGGCGGCGACGGTCTCGATCGCGGCATCTGACCCACAATCAACGGCTTTCCAGGCGTCGTTTTCGAGGCGCAAAATGTCGCAGGTTGAAAACACCGGTTTCGATTCTTTCCGCCTCGAATCCGTCATGATTGCAATCGAAAGAGCCTCCCACGCAGATCGCCGGAAGCGATCGGGGAACATCTGGAGAGAGACATGACGAACAAGACAACCGCCGACGCACAACAGAAAACCGACCTCAACAGCCATTACCGCCCGCTTGGACTGAAGGCTGTTGCTGCTGCCGCACTGATGCTGAAGCGCAAGCCGACCGCAAAGCCCGCCTGAAAACATTGATTTTTCACGATTGGGCTGGGATATTGCCGTTGCCGACACAAGGTGACGTCCCGAATCTCCCAGAAAAACAACAGACGGCCCGCTGACAATCGGGCCAACAAACTCTCCCCTTTTTACTGCAGCTATTTCAATCAATGCTCGATATTTTCCAGGCGTCTTTTCGATAACGCCAAGCTTTTGTCGAGAATGGCCTTGCGTTCTCGATAAAATATACAACCCCTGCAAGCAGGCTGTACCTGCGACCGTCCTTACACTACGACTACACTCATGAGTTATTGCTCTCGTGATTCTCTGCCTTATGGCGGCCCCATCCAAGCTCCAGATCTGTCTGGTACCCTTGGACATGGTGCGTGAATCCTGGGAACAAGCCATCAGGAGGCTTGGAGGACGGTTATGCTGGATAAGATCCTTCTGATTGAAGATTCTGTTGCGCTTTCCATGCTGCTGAAAAAGCGGCTGGCGGAGGAAACGCAGGCCGATGTCGTTCATTGCGACAGCATGAAACAGGCGAAATCTCTGCTCGTTGCCAACGAATTCACTCTCGCACTTACCGGCCTGAACCTGCCCGACGCACCAAAGGGCGAAATTCTTGGGCTTCTGGCAGACCACAAGGTTCCGACGATCGTCTTCACCGCCACGGTCGATGAGGAAGCGCGCCGCCGCTACGCCGAGAAGAAGATCATCGATTACATCGTCAAGGATGGTCACCGCACTGTCGACGCAGTCGTCAAGACCGTGGACCGTATCCTGACCAACAGGCAATTTTCCGTTCTGATCGTTGACGATGCCAGAAGTGCGCGTTCGGGACTGGTGGAAATTCTGGAGCGGCAGAATTTCAGAGTCAGTGAAGCTCATTCCGGCAAGCAGGCACTGGAAATTCTCGCACGCGAGCCGTCAATCCAGCTTGTTCTCACGGACTACCACATGCCCGATATGGACGGCTATGAACTGACGCGCCGTATTCGCGACAGCCGTTCGTCGGAGGATCTGCGGATCATCGGTATTTCGTCGTCGTCGGATCGACTTCTCTCGGCGAGCTTTCTGAAAGCCGGGGCATCCGACTTCATCTACCGGCCGTTTGTGCCGGAGGAACTGCAATGCCGCATCGACAACAACATCGAAACGATGAAACAGCTCAAGCGGCTTAGGGAACTGGCCGAGCGCGATCATCTGACCGGGCTTCCCAACCGCCGTTCGTTTTTTGATCGCACACGGGCATTGATGGACATCATCAACAGAGAAGACGAGAACGGCGCGGTCGCCATCCTCGATATCGATCATTTCAAGAAGATCAACGATACGCTTGGCCATGACGCCGGCGACAGGGCGCTGAAAAAGCTTGCCGATCTTCTCAACGACATGTGCCAGGGCGAACGCCATATCCCTGCCCGCCTGGGCGGTGAGGAATTCGCGATATTCCTGCGCGGCCTCGATGCCGATGCTGCCTACCAGTTCTGTGAGAGACTGCGCGCCCATGTCGAGGCGAACGGACAAAAGCTGAGTGGCAGCGAACTGGCGCTGACGATTTCGCTTGGCGTGGTGGGTATCGAAAAGGGCGAACCTTTCGACAATCAGCTCAATGCCGCCGATCAGCTTCTCTATCTTGCCAAGGCGAATGGCCGTAACCGCGTCTATTCCGATGTCATGATCGAGGAGCGTTTGCAGAAGATGGGGCGCAGCAACTAGACTTCGGCGTCATTACTTTAGAAGAGTGACATCTGGCCGTTGTCTTTTGCCGGTTTGACCTTCGGCAAAGGTTGTTTTTCCTCAACAGCTTCAATCAGATCCGCGCCGACATTGGCGACCTTGTTCACCTTGTCCGAGACGGGGATCATCTCAAAAAAATCGTCCTCGACGGGTTTCATCAGGTCGGCAACGGCGCGCGGCTCTTGCGTCTTGCAATCCAGCCAGCGGCTGAAATCCTCTGGCGAGATGACCACCGGCATGCGATCATGAATGCGCCCTACCGTTGCATTGGCAACGGTCGTGAGGATGGCCCCCGTATCAACTTCCGAACCATCAGCAGACGACCACGTCTCCATCAAACCAGCAAAGGCGACGATGCCGCCACGCTTGGGACGGATAAAATAAGGCTGCGGTTTGCCGCCCTCCTCTTTCGGAGGCCGACGCCATTCATAAAAACCGGTTGCCGGCACCAGCACACGTCGATGACGCATGGCTGCACGGAAGGACGCCTTACCGATTGCTGTTTCAGATCTGGCATTGATGAGAAGCGGGAAATCCTTCGGTTCTTTCACCCAGCCCGGCAAAAAACCCCAGCGGACCAGAACGGCCTGACGGTTCGGCAGGTTGCTGCCTTTTTCCTGCCGCTCCCCCTCGATTACCACAATGACCGGCTGCGTCGGTGCAATGTTATATCGGGCCGGAAAGGTATCGAGCCCTATCAGGTCGAGATATTCGGCAATCTCTTCTGGTGTCGAGGTCAATACGAAACGTCCGCACATGCGTGTTGCCCTCTAAACCCTTGGACCGAACAGGATGAGAGCCGATCCGGCAAGGCAGACGACGCCGCCTGCAACATCCCAGCGATCGGGCATATGCCCTTCCACGCCCCAAAGCCAGGCAAGCGATGCGACGATGTAGATCCCACCATACGCGGCATAGGCCCGTCCTGCTGCTTCGCTCGGCACCAGCGTCAACAACCATGCAAATGCTGCCAGCGCCACCATGCCGGGAGCCAGAACCCAAATGGACCTGTCGAGCTTTAGCCAGGCCCAGAACGCGAAACAGCCAGCTATTTCCGCCAGGGCTGCCGCGGCGTAGATGACATAAACCTTCATTCAACCGTCTTTTGTGTGCAGAGTGACAATCGATTCCCCGGCGAAAATGATAGTGTCATGGACGCGCGATGAACAATGCACATACCGTTTACCGGCATGGTCCGGCACAGAGCAAGAGGTGACATATTTTCATGACAATCCGCGTAAAACCGCGCGCCGCTTCTTCTGCCATTGTTCGCAACGGCGACCGGTTGCTGCTCATCCGCCGCATCAATCCGCCATCCAGAGACATGTTCGCCTTCCCCGGTGGACGGGGTGAGGACGGCGAAACGCCAGCGGAGACAGCACTGCGTGAACTCGAGGAAGAAACCGGCATCGTCGCCCGCAAACCGGAGCTGTTTGCCACATACGACCTGCCGTCGCGCAACGAATCAGGCACACTGACAAGCCATTATTTTCTCTCTGTTTTTACTGTCGAGACAGATGAAGGCGTGATCGCGACGGCAAGCGATGACGCGGCTGAGGCCGGATGGTTCACGCTGGACGAAATACGCCGCCTGCCGGCGCCCGAAAGCGTTGTAGAATGTGCCGAACGCATCCTGCGGTGATTGCATACCGGCCAGAATCGCTATTATTTAGAACCAGTCGGCGGCCCGCCGGATGTTCACGAGTATGTGTGGGGCAAAACGCGATTACGATGCCGAAAACCATTTTCCTGTCCCTTTTTGCTGCAAGTCTCGCTTATGGCGGGTCGATCAGCGCTGTCGTAGCGCAGCCGGTTGGCACGTCTCCGAAAGTGACAGCACCGGCATCGGCAGCGCCCAACAAGCCTGCTCCCTATGACGACAAACTGGCGCGGCTTTCGGAAATATTGGGAGCCGTGCAATATCTGAGGACATTGTGCCCGTCTCCCGGCGCTGAAGACTGGCGCAAACCCATGAGCGACCTTCTGGCGGCCGATACGGCCAACGAGCCGGAACGACGTCAGAGAATGACTGCTGCATTCAACCGTGGATACCGCTCTTTTGCGGCTATTCACACCAGTTGCACGCAGGCCGCGGTCGTGGCAGAAGAGAACTACCGTAACGAAGGGGCAACACTCGCGCAGGAAATCGCGTCCAGGTTCGGAAATTAGAGATTTATTAACCTCTTTTCGCCGCAGCCCGTGCCGTTTTGATAAAAGGCTGTTAGTGTTGTTAACAGGGTGGTAACGACTTGCCCGCCCTGTCGAGGATGAAAGATGCAGACAAGCCGTAACGAAATCGACGATATGATCGTGCACGAAAAGATGCAGGTCGCTCTGGAACACCAGAACGAAGCCTGGGCTGACGGCATGGCAGACGGCATCGAGCCGGAAATCATCGCCGATGCCGCCATCGCTCTGGCCATGCGCGAGACCATCCGTATCCACGGTGAAGCTGGCGCGGAAGCCATGCTGGAATCGCTGCGCCAGCGGATGCTTGCTGGCGAGTTTTCGCCGCAGCGGGTGATACAGTAAAAGCCGGAGTTCTATGATGTCTTGCCTGAGCAAGAGGCTTTTGCGGTCTTCTGCCGCCCTCTCCATTTTGCTCGCCGTCACGGTTGTGTCGGCCGGCACGCCCAATCTCGCATTTGCCTTGTCCGAATTGAAACCGGCACCTGGTGCTGAGAACGCGCCTCAGGCCCAGACCGGCGAGCAGCCGGCACAGGAGCAGGAACAGGCACCCGAACCCGACGAAATCGAAGGTGATTCGGAAGGCATTCCGATGCCTGACCCGCTGGTTGACCGATCTGCCAATTCGAATGCGGCAGCGGCGTCCCAGAATGGTGCATCGGAAATGTCGGTGACGGTCGAGCACGATTTCAGCAAGGCTCCGGAAGCCGTTCGCAAGCTTCGCCAGCAGATCATCGACGCTGCCGCTTCGGGCGACATCGAGAAGCTGCGCCCTCTGATCACATCCGGTTCGAATCAGGCGCGCATCGAAGGCAGTGACGACGACGATCCGATTGCGGCCCTGAAAAGTTTCTCCGGCGACCCCGACGGTCTCGAAGTTCTGGCCATCATCATTGACCTGCTGTCCACCGGCTATGCGCATATGGACGCTGGTACACCGGATGAAGCCTACGTCTTCCCCTATTTCGCCGGCAAAGCGCTGAATACGCTGACTGCACCGGAAAAGGTGGAATTGCTGCGCATCATCACGGCTGGCGACCTGGCCGATATGCAGGAGTTCGGCAACTACAGCTTCTACCGCATCGGCATTTCGCCTGACGGTAAATGGAAATTCTTCACGGCGGGCGACTGAAGGTCGTCCGACGCTTGCCGTCTGCGCGCAAAAATCCTAACTGTGCGAAACGAGGCAACTTCGTGAAAAGCGCTCGTCGTTTTACTTGAAGTTGCGTGGAAACAGATGGATAGAAGCGTCCCTCTGCGGCATCCGCAGGGAGGTCCCGCGCTTCAGACAAACCGAACGGTGAAGCCATGCCCTCCGCTTTTCTTGCCAACCGCCGCCTGATCAGAGTCTCCGGCACCGGTGCTGCGGAATTTCTGAACAACCTCATCACAACCGATGTCGAGATTTTGCCCGAGGCAGAAGCGCGCGCCAGTGCGCTGCTAACCCCCCAGGGGAAAATCCTGTTTGATTTCCTGATTGCCCGCGACGGTTCCGACTTCCTTATCGAAACAGGTGTCGGTGAACAGGATGCCCTGCTTCGTCGTCTGACGATGTACAAACTGCGCGCGCCCGTCGATCTCAAGGCTGAAGCAGCCGAAGGCGTCAGCGTGTTCTGGAATGAACCCGCTCCGCAAGGCGCGGTGAAGGACGGCCGTTTCGCCAAGGCCACCGTCGATCTCTACCGTCTGGCGGGTAGCGCCGCGTCTGGTGACGTAGCGGCTTACAACGCGCTGCGTGTCGAAACCGGCATTGTCGAATCCGGTGACGATTACGCCCTGCAGGACGCTTTTCCGCATGATGTGCTGATGGACGTCAATGACGGCGTTTCCTTCAAGAAGGGCTGCTTTGTAGGTCAGGAAGTCGTCTCGCGCATGAAACACCGTGGAACAGCGCGTCGTCGCGTTGTGATCGTTGAAGCGGATGGCAACCTTCCCGCCAGCGGCACGGCTATGACGGCAGGTGGAAAGCCATTTGGCGCACTCGGGACCGTCAACGGCACCAAGGCACTGGCGATTGTCCGTACCGACCGCGTTGCCGATGCTCTCGCGTCCGGAACACCGCTGTTTGCCGGAGAGACGGCGGTGACGATGCACCTGCCCGAGTGGAGCGGCCTTTCCTTCCCCGTTGCGGACCCCGCCGCTGGCGCGGAGGACTGACGGTGGCGCCTGCGAAAAGCCCGCGCGCCTGGCAACGGATGCTGTCCGGCAGACGCCTCGATCTGCTCGATCCCTCTCCTCTCGATGTCGAAATTGCCGACATTGCCCATGGGCTTGCCCGCGTCGCACGCTGGAACGGTCAGACGAAGGGCGATCATGCCTTTTCGGTGGCGCAGCATTGCCTGGTCGTTGAAGCGATCTTTTGCCTGATGTGCACGGATGCGACGCCCGAAGACATGCAGATGGCGCTTTTGCACGATGCCCCCGAATATGTGATCGGCGACATGATCTCTCCTTTCAAATCGGTCGTCGGCGGTGGTTACAAGAGCGTCGAAAAAAGGCTGGAGGCCGCCATTCATCTGCGCTTTGGCCTGCCGCCACACCCCACCCGTGATCTCAAGGATCTGATCAAGAAAGCGGACACGGCTGCCGCCTATTTCGAGGCGACAGAACTGGCTGGATTTTCCATTCCCGAGGCGCAAAAATTCTTCGGCACGCCACGCGGTTTGACGCGTGACATGCTCGACATCGTTCCACTGCCGGCAATCGAGGCGCAGCGTCTGTTCGTCGAGCGTTTCGAAACAATCGAAGCGCTGCGCAACACGCATAAGAGCGGTGCTGCATGACGGCCATTGTCGTATCTCCCCTGTCGCGCATTGCCGAAATGGCGGTGAGGCACAAGTCTCGCGAAATGGTGACATTGATTGCCAAGGAGCAATCGTTCCATCGGCCGGCCGTCATTTCAGCCGAGCGGCATCTGACGCTTGCCATGAACGACATTACCTTCAAGGGAACCGGCGATCTCGTCGCGCCAGATGACGCGCATATCCAACGGCTTATCGATTTCGCAGCCGGGTGGGACCAGTCGGCACCGCTACTCGTCCACTGCTGGATGGGCGTGTCACGCTCACCTGCGGCGGCCGTTATTGCCGCACTCAGCCTCTTCCCCGATCAGGACGAAAAAGCACTTGCCGCACGCCTGCGCGCCGCCTCGCCTTACGCGACGCCGAACGCGCGGATCATCGAAATCGGCGACCGACTGCTTGGGCGCGACGGCAGGCTGGTTGCGGCGATCAAGGCAATCGGGCGCGGCGCCGATACGGATGGCAATGTGCCTTTCGTACTGCCGCTTGTGGATTAACGGGCCGCATTTTTCGGAACCCTCGCGGCGCCCGTTCGTTACCAAACCTGAACTGCAATAAAAATCACGGGACACCTTATGGAACAACAGGCAACGGATATCATCGTCGCATCGCAGGCAGCGTTGCGACAGGCGAGCGCGATGGCCGTTCAATACTCCTTCTCTGTGGTCGGCGCGCTTCTGCTGCTCATCGTCGGCTGGCTGGCCGCGACGTTCCTGCAACGCTGGGCGTTTCAGGGCCTTTCCCGCATTCGCGGATTTGATGCCACGCTGGCTGGCTTCTTTGCCGGAGCCATTCGCTACGTCATTCTCGTTCTCGTTATCGTCATGGTGCTTGGCCAGTTTGGCGTGCAGACAGCTTCCATTCTGGCGGCACTTGGTGCTGCCGGTCTTGCCATCGGTCTCGCGCTTCAGGGCACGCTGCAGAACATTGCAGCCGGCATCATGCTGCTGGTGCTGCGTCCATTCCGGGTCGGCGAATATATCGAAACGTCGACGGTCAATGGCACGATCATCGAGATCGGTCTGTTTGCGACAGAACTGAAGACCAGCGAAGGTCTCTACCGTCTGGCGCCGAATTCGACGCTCTGGAACGTGCCGATCACCAACTACAGCCGTTTCCCCTCCCGTCGCCACGAACTTAGCCTGACGGTAAAAAATGACGAGGATCTCGCAGACGCGCAGGACATGCTGATGAAGGTCGTGCGCTCCGAAAGCCGTGTGCTGCTCGACCCGGCACCGGTGGTCTTCGTGGATTCCATCAATGCAGACGGCGCAACGCTGAAATTGCGTTACTGGGTACGGAGCGAGAACTTCTTCACCACCACACGTGACGTGACCAAGGCTATGAAGCTGGCGTTCAATGTCTGGAAAGCGGAAATCAACGCACAGACGGCATGATACTGATAACCCTAAATGCAAAAAAGGCCGGATCGCTCCGGCCTTTTTCTTTGATCTTTCGTGGCCTCATTGCCCCATTGTCGAACGATGTGCCCAGCCGGTCATGCGCTTTTCGATCCAGGCCATGATCGCGTACATGACGATCCCTTCGACGGCGAGCATCAGCAGGCCGGCAAAAACCAGGGGCACATTGAACTGGCTCTGTGCCGAACTCATCATGTTGCCGAGGCCATAATTGGAGGCGACCGTCTCCGAGACGACAGAACCGACAAAGGCCAGCGTGATGGCGATTTTCAGCGAACCGAAGAAATAAGGCATCGAACGCGGGATGCCGACCTTCAACATGATATCCATCTTCTTCGCGCCAAGTGCGCGCAGCACGTCTTCCGTTTCCGGCTCGATGGTGGCTAGGCCGGTGGCAACGTTGACGACGATGGGGAAGAAGGAAATCAGGAAAGCGGTCAGAACCGCAGGCACGGTACCAATGCCGAACCAGATGACGAGGATCGGTACAAGCGCGACCTTCGGGATGGCGTTAAAGCCGATCATCAGCGGATAAAGTCCGGCATAGATCGTCTTCGACCAACCGATGAACAGGCCGATGCCCAGGCCGGCAACGACGGCAAGCGCAAAACCAAGCGTTGTCGTATAGAGCGTCTGCAGCGAGTTTTTCCAGATCGGCGACCAATATTGAATAATCGCCTGCGCCACACGTGTCGGCGACGGCAGAATGGTCGGTGGCATTTTCAGGGCGTAGACCAGGAGTTCCCACGCAGCAAACAGGGCCAGCGTGTAGAGCCACGGTGCAGCCTTGACCCAGTTGACGCGGGCGATCAGCGGCTTTGCGGGCTCTTCCGCGATATTGCTTTCAACGATCGTGCTCATGCTGCCACCCTTGCCTGCGCGATCTCGCCGTGCAGTGCCTGTACCATGTCGTTGAAACTCTGATCGTACATGATGCCAAGCTGGCGTGGACGGGCGAAAGGCACCTTGTGTTCGGCGAGTACGCGTCCAGGCCGTGCACTCATGACAAAGATCTTGTCGGCCAGAAATACCGCTTCGCGCAGGTCATGCGTCACAAGAATAATGGTGACGCGTTGCGCAGAATGCAGGTCGCGGATCACGCACCACAGCTCTTCGCGCGTGAAGGCGTCGAGCGCACCGAACGGTTCATCCAGCATCAGCAGATCGGGCTCGTGGATCAGGGCACGGCAGAGGTTGGCGCGTTGCTGCATACCACCGGAAAGCTGCCAGGGGTATTTCGATCCGAATCCTTTCAACCCGACGATCTCCAGCAGTCGTTCGGCCTTGGCGACGTAATCCGCCTTGTGCGAGCGCAGGCGATGACGATGCTTTTCAACGATCTCGAGCGGCAGAAGAATGTTTTCAAGCGTCGTGCGCCAAGGCAGCATTGTCGGGTTCTGGAACGCCATGCCGACAATGGAGACGGGTTCTGTGACCTGTCGACCGGCTACGACCACATTGCCCTTTTGCGGAATGTGCAGGCCGGTTACCAGCTTCATCAGTGTCGATTTACCGCATCCGGACGGACCGACGACTGCGGCGAATTCGCCCTTGTCGACCCTGAGGTTCAGCCCCGATACGGCGAGCGTTCCTGCCGCGCCGCCATAGCGCATGTCGACATTATCAATTTCCACAAGATGTGACATCGAAGTCCCCTTTTCAGCCCCCCAAAGCTGTCATTCACGAAAAATGCGAAATCACCCGGCCCGGTATCACCAGGGCCGGGTGAACCGCATTCATTCAAGGAAGCATGCGCTCTTCCTTGGCCGGCAGGTAACCAGCGTCGAAGACCTGTTCGGCCTTGACGTTGCCCTTGAGGCCCATGGAAATCTTGAGCGTATCGATGGAGGCGGAAAGTCTTGCAGGATCAACGCCGCCCATGCCGTTTTCAACGACGTAAGGCGTCTTGATGTTCATGCTGTTGGCCATGTTCAGGCGTTCCAGCTCGATTGCGCTGTCCAGTGTTTCGTTGCGCTTCAATACGGCAGCCACGCCCTCTTCCGGGTTCTTGACGGAATCGGCAAAGCCCTTTGCCAGCGCTTTCAGAAAACCCTTCACAGCTTCCGGATTTTTCTCAGCGAAATCAGTGTTTACCAGCACCGAGTTGCCGTACAGATTCAAGCCGTGCTCGGCCATCAGGATCGTGGAGATATCGTCATCGGTGATACCCTGCTTCTTGAGGTTCAGGATAACGGAGAATGCAAAACCGAAAACGCCATCGACATCGCCTTTGGCAAGCATCGGTTCGCGCACCGGAAAGCCGATCGACTCGATGGCGATCTTGCTGTCATCCAGACCTGCGACCTTTTTGAAGGCGGCCCACTGTGCAAAAGCGCCGTCCGGTGGAGGCGCGCCGAGCTTCTTGCCTTCCAGCGACTTCGGATCATCGGTCACGCCAAGCGACTTGCGGCCAACGACCGCAAATGTTGGGCGCTCATAGACCATGTAGACGGCCTTGATCTTCTGGCTTGGGTCTTCGTCCAGGAACTTCATCAGCGAGTTGATATCACCGAAGCCCATCTGATAGGCGCCGGTTGCAACGCGCGGAATCGCCTCGACCGAACCATTGCCGGTGTCGATCGTCACGTCGAGGCCTTCAGCCTTGAAGTATCCCTTGTCGAGAGCAAGAAGGAAACCAGCCGCAGGGCCTTCGAACTTCCAGTCGAGCGTGAACTTGATCGGCGTCTCGGCAAGCGCGCTGGTGACCGGCATGGATACACCGGCGGCAACGCCAATCGTTGCGATCGCCAAAGCTTTAGACAGCAGTCTACGCGTGATCATGATATATTCCCCCTTGAAGGTTTTTGTTGAATTGGTCGCATAAGAACCAATTCAACCCGTCAAGGCAAGTCAAAATTGCATACAAAATCATCATGATTTTGTATGCTTATTTTATAAGCATCAGCATCTACTTTTAAGGGCAATACGCCCGGTTTCTACGCAATGATTGCGTCGTAGTTCCGCCTCACCGTTGTTCACAATGAGAACACATCGTTCTCATTTGCCGGGATTGCCGAACAGGGGCAGCTTGCGACAGAAAGAACCACAACATTCAGTGGGGCAGAGACAATGACTTCGGCTTTGGGCATACACCATATCACCATGATCACCCGCAAAGTGCAGGCGAACGTAGACTTCTACGCTGGCTTTCTGGGGCTTCGGCTGGTGAAAAGAACCGCCGGGTTTGAAGACGCAATGCAGCTTCACCTGATTTACGGCGACGAGATCGGCTCTCCCGGCTCGCTGATGACGTTTCTCGTCTGGGAAGATGGCGGCCAAGGACGCGTCGGCTATGGCCAGACACTGGAAGTGTCGATGGCGATCGATCCTGCGAGCATTGGCTTCTGGCTGACGCGCGCTCTGAGATTCGGTATCCGCACCGAAGGGCCGGTGGAGGAGTTTGGCCAGCCGGTGATCCGTCTGAAAGACCCGGACGGCATCATCCTCAAGCTCGTTGGCACCACCGCTTTCGACAACGCGCATGTCCATGCAACGAAAGACATTTCACGCGAAGATGGCATTCGCCGTATTTACGGCGCGACGGTGCTGAGCGAAGTTCCCGAGGAAACCGCAGCATTTCTTTCACGGCACTTCGGTTATCGCGCCGACGAGCGGGTTGGAAGCATTCAACGCATGACCTCGGAAAGCGGCGATATCATCGACGTGCGTGACGCGACGGGGTTCTGGTCGAGCGCGCCTGGCACCGGCACGGTTGATCACATCGCATTCCGGGCCGAGGATATGGACGACCTGAACAACGTTCTGACAGGCCTCAAGGCGCTGAACTCCAGCACGACAAATGCCCATGACCGGAAATATTTCCATTCGCTCTATGTTCGAGAACCGGGCGGTGTTCTAATCGAAATGGCAACCGATGCTCCCGGCATGAACGTGGATGAGCCGGTGGAAAGACTTGGTGAAAAGCTGTTCATTCCGCCACTCTTCATGAAGGATGAGGCAGACGTGCGCGTCTCCCTGCCGCAATTTTCCATGCCTGAGGAAGAGCGCGTCATTTACCGGGAATTACCGTTCATCCACCGTTTCTATACGCCCGATCAGCCTGACGGCAGCACGCTTGTCCTGCTGCACGGTTCCGGCGGCAGCGAAACGAGCCTGATGCCGCTGGCGCATCGAGTGGCGCCCGGCGCGACACTTCTCGGTGTGCGCGGGCGCAGCACCGAAGAAGGCGTTGCGCGCTGGTTCCGCCGGTATCCGAACTTCTCGTTCGACCAGAAGGATATCGTTTCGGAAGCGGAAGCCTTTGCGGCCTTCATTGAAGGTGCGATCAGTTCCTACGGTCTCGACCGCACAAAATTGCGCTATATCGGCCATTCGAACGGCGCCAATTTCTATACGGCATTTGCCGCGCTTCATCCGGAGCTGGCGGGAGATGCGCTGCTTTATCGCCCGATGCCTGTTCTCGATGTCTGGCCGGAGACCAATCTTTCCGGGAAAAACCTGCTGATTGTTGCGGGAGGACGGGACAAGTACCGTGACAGATCGACGGATCTACAACGGCAACTGGCGGCGACGGGCGCACAGGCAGGACTGGAAACGGTCGAGGACGGGCACGATCTGGGTTTTGCAGACATTGAGGCCGCCCAACGCTGGCTGGTTGCCGAAAGACCTGCAGCTCTTGCATAAGGCGACGAAAAAGGATTTAAAAACAGCTCCATAACCGGAGGCTTCTGTTTGGAAATCCCGCTTCTCTTTCTCGCCTTTGTCGTGGCCTTCATCTACACGGTTGCCGCAAGCATCCGCAACTCGCGGCGTATCAAGTCGCTGGAACGCGACATCCGCGAGTTGAAAATGTTGATGGCGCGTGGCGCAACCGTCGCGGCAGGCACCGCGCCGGTCGTTGCGGGAGGGCAAGCTGCGCCGTCAGTACAAGAGGCGGAGGCGGTAGAAGACGCATCAGCCTTCCAAGCTGACGACACGCCAGAAGCGGTCGACACACAGGCGACGGCAGAAGAAGACACGGGAGCGGGCGACAGCCCAATTTCCGCACCAGCCGAAGACACCGTCGTAGCGCCCACACCCAAGGAAAGCTTCGAGAGCCTGCTCGGCGCGCGCTGGGCCGTCTGGGCCGGCGGTCTTGCACTGGCACTCGGCGGGATATTCCTTGTCAAATATTCGATCGAAGCAGGACTTTTGAGCCCGGCCGTGCGCCTTGCACTGGCTGCACTCTTTGGCCTGCTGCTTGGCGGGGCCGGCGAAGCAATCCGTCGCAAAGCCGTACCCGGCATCGCGGCGACCTATGCCAACGCCATGATCCCGGGTGTCTTGACCGCAGCGGGCGCACTAACACTCTTCGGTGTAGTCTATGCGGCCTACGGCATCTATGACTATATCGGTCCGGCCAGCGCCTTCGTTCTGCTCGGTGTCGTCGCTTTTGCCACCATCGGCCTTTCCCTGCTGCACGGCCAGGCTCTGGCCGGGCTTGGCCTGCTTGGTTCGATGCTGACGCCAGCACTGATTTCCTCGACTACACCGAACATCTGGGCACTGTTCATCTTCCTTACCGTGTCGTGGATGGCGACCGCAGCCGCGGCCCGCAGACAAAGCTGGACCGTGGTGGCCGCACTTGCCAGCGCTGGCCTCGGCCTCTGGGCGCTTGGCTACATTCTCGCTTCCAATTCCGTCGACGCCAACCCGCCAACACTTGCCCTGCTTGCGATGATTGCAGGAACGATCTGGCTCTGGCCCGGCAAACATCTCGATAGCCCGCCGGCACCAACTGACGAAGCGCAGCCTGAAAGGCGTGCGTTGCGCGCCCTGCGACTGCTGACGCGACCTTCGCTGGCAATCAATCTCGTCGTGTCTCTGGCAGCCGTCCTGCCGGCAATGGCGTTCCTGTTCAGCAGTGCTGCAATCAACCTTCACCCCGCCATTCCCGTTGCCGCCATTCTTGCAGCGCTGGCAGCGTTGGGGGCCGCCCGTCATTACGGTGCGTGGCCGGCAATTTTTGCCGCACTCGGCGCCCAGGCAGCCGCTTCACTGATGGCCCGGCACGGCATCGATTTCATCGGCCTGATCGAAAACACCGGGGTCTCGCTTTCTTCGGCTCAGACAGGATACACCGCAGAAATCGCGACAGCGCTCTTGCTTGGCGCCGTGCTCATCCTCTGCGGTTTTTCCTTCCTGAAACGCAAGGGCAAAAAAGATCCGGACTTTGCTATTCTATGGGCGGGTATCGCCGCGCTGTTCCCGGTCTGGCTCGGCACGGCCAGCTTCGTGGAATATGGCAATCTTGGCCGCGACTTCCTGCATGCTGCCTATGGCATCGCACTTGGTGCCATCATGATTGGCGGCGCGGAATGGCTGCACAGGCAGGGTGACGCAGCCTACCGTACACCACTCAATGTCCTGCTCGTCGGCTCTTTCGCCGCCTTTACACTGTCCTTGCACACGCTGACGCAAGGGTTGGCGACCACGGTACTGCTGTCGGTCCTCGGTTTTGCCTATGTGTGGGCAACACGTTATCGCAACTGGGACGCCCTGCCCTGGATCATGGCTATCGCCAGTGTCGGCGTTCTGGGACGCATTGCCTGGGAGCCAACCATCGTCGGGCCACAGAACCTCGGCATCACGCCAGTGTTCAATGCGCTTCTACCCGGTTACGGCATTCCGGCCCTTCTGGCCGTTGCCTCGGCCTGGCTACTGCGTGACTGGCCGAGTTTCCGGGCCAGGAATTTCCTGCAAGCCATTGCCAGCCTGATGGCCCTCCTGGCCGTGGCGATCCTCATCCGCCACGCCATGAATGGTGGAACGCTGGATGACAGCATACCGACGCTCGGGGAGCAGTCGATCTACACCCTGCTGACCATCGGCTTCTCCGGTGTGCTGATGACCCTCGATCTCAAGAGCCCGAGCCCTGTCTTCCGTTACGGTTCGATGGTCGCCGGCATCATCGCCATCCTCAACGTGTTGTCGATGCATTTCGTCACCCTCAACCCGTACATCACGGGAGAGAATACCGGGCGCCTTCCGTTCCTTAACCTGCTGTTGATCGGCTATCTGCTGCCGGCGCTCGCCTATGGCGGCCTTGCCTATTATGCGCGGGGGCGCCGGCCCGCCGGCTATGTCAGCATTCTTTCCGTTGCCGGGGCTGCACTCGGCTTTGCCTGGGCGACACTGTCGGTCCGGCGTTTCTGGCAGGGCGAGAATATCGCCGCATGGAAAGGTTTCATGCAGGGCGAAACCTACAGCTATTCGGTGGTGTGGTTGCTTATTGGTGTGCTGCTGCTTGTTCTTGGCTCGCGCTTTAACGCCCGCAGCCTGCGTATCGCATCAGCCGCTTTCGTGCTGATCTCCGTTGCCAAGGCATTCCTGATCGACATGAGCAATCTCGAAGGTGTATTGAGGGCGCTTTCCTTCATCGGGCTTGGTGTCGTGCTGATCGGCATCGGGCTTTTCTACCAGAAAATCCTGACACGGAAGCCGCAGGAATGATTGCCGCAAACGCCTTTGCCCCCTACGCACCGCTTGCCGAAGCATTGATCCCCCATGCCGCTGATGTGGGCGACGGATCGCACGACCTTGCCCATATCCACCGCGTTTTCGGCAATGCCATGCGCATCCATTCCGGTGAAGGCGGCGATGGGGATGTTCTGGCCGCAAGCGTACTTCTGCATGACTGCGTGGCCGTCGAGAAAAACTCGCCGCTTCGTTCTCAGGCCTCGCGGCTTGCCGCTGAAAAGGCGAGCGGGATTCTTGCATCTCTAGGCTGGCAACAGGCAAAGATCGACGGCGCCGCCCACGCCATTACGGCCCACAGCTTCTCGGCCAATATCGAACCCCAGACACTGGAAGCGAAAATCCTTCAGGATGCGGACCGTCTGGACGCGATCGGGATGGTCGGTGCGGCGCGATGCTTTTACATCGCCGGGCGTATGGGTTCGGCGCTTTACGATCCTGTCGACCCGCTGGCAAAAGACAGGCCACTCGACGACCGCGCCTTCGCCATCGATCATTTCGAAACGAAACTGTTCAAGCTCGCCGATGGCTTCAAGACACAGACAGGACGGGACATGGCGAGAGAACGTCACGACAGACTGAAGCAGGTGCTGGCCCTGTTTCTCGACGAAATCTGAGGAGAGCACGATGCGCGTTACCGAACTCAACATCTATCCGCTCAAAAGCGGGCGTGGCATTCCGCTTCAAGCCAGCGATATTTCCGCCGAAGGCCTGCCGGGCGATCGGCGCGCAATGCTGGTCGATCCTTCCGGTCATTTCATCACCCAGCGGGAATTGCCAGCCATCGCAACATTGCTGGCCTTCCATGAAAATGGCGGCATGCGGTTTTCCAGTGATGGCAAGAGCGAGATTTTCGCTGCTGCATCGGGGCAGCGCATGGACGTGGCGGTGTGGAAATCCATCGTCAATGCCGCAGTTGCAGATGATGAGGTCAACGGCACACTTTCGGAATGGCTGGGCCGCGATGTGAAGCTCGTCTTCTTCGATGAATCGGCCGAACGAATCGCAAGCCTCGAATGGACCGGCAATGAAACGCCCGTCACCTTCGCGGACGGCTACCAGATACTCGTGACCACGACCGCTTCGCTTGCCGCGCTCAACAGCGACATGCAGGCGAATGGTGAAGACAGCGTCGGCATGGACCGCTTCCGTCCCAATATCGTGCTGGAAACCGATGAAGCCTGGGCTGAAGATCGTTGGTCTGCCATCGAGATTGGCGGCATCCGGCTCGATCTCGTCAAACCCTGCGCGCGTTGCATCATGACCACGCAGGACCAGCAGACCGGCTCACGCGACGTCCCTTCGCCCATGAAGGCCATGGGGCGCATTCGTATGTCGGCGGATAGACGTGTTCCCGGCGTGCTGTTTGGATGGAACGTCACTCCCCGGGGTAACGGCCGGATCGCCGTTGGCGATGTCGCAACCATCGTCGAGGACCGGACCGAAGGCTGGCCCATCAAACGGCGCGGTTGAGCCTTCCTTCATTCCACGCAGCGGACTGTCGGATCATCTCTTGCACAAGCGTCGAAGCTGGGCGCGCATCAACGGCGTTGATGCAGCCTGTCAAGAAAAGTGTCTGGTGAGACAACCCGACAGACGATAATAATTCTTCCAATACTGCTGAAATCCGCAGCTTTTCTTGCGCATGCAATCACCTGCGCAGCGCTGCCTTGGGAGGGGTCCCTATGTCACAAGCTGCGCGCCAGAGCATGCCCTGGCTTATCATCATCGCGGGATCGCTGATCGCCGTGATGACTTTCGGCCCGCGCTCCGCCATGGGCTTTTTCCAGTTGCCGATGTTGGCCGACACAGGCTGGGACCGCTCGACCTTCGGTCTCGCCATGGCGCTTCAGAACCTGTTCTGGGGCCTTGGGCAGCCATTTTTCGGCGCAATGGCCGATAAATATGGCACCGGCAGGGTGCTGGTGATGTCAGGCGTTCTCTATGCCGCCGGTCTTGTCTGCATGTCGTTTGGCACATCGCCGTTCTGGCTGCATTTCGGTGGTGGTGTGCTGGTGGGCCTCGGCATCGCGGCGGGCTCCTTCAGCGTCATCCTTTCGGCATTCGCCCGGCATGTCACACCGCAGCAGCGGTCCTTCGCCTTCGGTATCGGCACCGCTGCCGGCTCGGCAGGCATGTTCCTGTTTGCCCCCATCAGTCAGGGACTGATTTCGACCTATGGATGGTCGGACAGCCTGGTCTGGCTTGCTGCGATGATGCTGCTCGTGCCGCTGCTCGCCTGGCCGATGCGTGGCAACTCATCTTCCGGCACGCAATCCCAGTCACAGTTCCAGCAGACGGCTGGCGAGGCGCTGAAAGAAGCCCTGGGTCACAAAAGCTATCTATTGCTGACAACCGGCTTTTTCGTGTGCGGTTTTCAGGTCGCCTTCATCACCGCGCATTTCCCGGCCTATCTCGGCGATATCGGTATCGAGGCACGTTATGCCGTCATCGCCATGGCGCTGATCGGCTTTTTCAACATCATCGGTTCGTTGGCGGCAGGCGTGATCGCACAGCGCTATTCCAAGCCTTACCTGCTGGCCTACATCTATATTGCCCGTTCGGTCGCCGTGACCGCGTTCCTGCTTCTGCCGCAGACGCCGCTTACCGTCGTGATCTTTGCCGCCGTGATGGGCATTCTATGGCTCTCCACCGTTCCGCCAACCAACGCGCTCGTGGCGATCATGTTCGGCACGCGGCATCTGGGCATGCTCGGCGGCGTGGTGTTCCTGTCGCACCAGATCGGCTCGTTCCTCGGCGTCTGGCTCGGAGGTTTC
Organism: Agrobacterium tumefaciens; assembly: GCA_025559845.1. Taxonomy (NCBI): domain Bacteria; kingdom Pseudomonadati; phylum Pseudomonadota; class Alphaproteobacteria; order Hyphomicrobiales; family Rhizobiaceae; genus Agrobacterium; species Agrobacterium tumefaciens. The sequence goes on along the minus strand of CP048469.1, from coordinate 753,068 downwards.
CTTTACGACAAGCTCGGCTCCTACGATCTCGTCTGGTGGCTTGGCGTCGGCATGGGCATCTTTGCCGCCATCGTTCATTGGCCAATCCAGGAACGGCCGGCACCGCGGCCCGCGATAGCCTGACCCCTCGTCGTCACGCGCTTGGCTTATCCCGCCTTGTCGAGTGTGGGCGACGCGGTCTTACGCTGCAGCGCTTTCAGCGCCGCCTGCACGAAACCGTCGCGGGCGGCGTTTTCGTTGAGACCACGCGGATCATAAACATGCCGGTTGAGAAAATGCGCGGTCAGCCGAAACGCAGCGGCAAGACTTTCACAATCGGCGGCCTCTGATTGCTCTTCACTCAGAAATGCAGGAAGCGCCAACATGCGGTCGGCATAGGGAGCGCCGGCTGCACGGCACACCGCCCTGCCCGTTTTCGGCGATACATAGACGAGATCGGTCCGCAAACCGGTCGCAGCGCATTCGGCAAGATCGAGCCCGAAACCGAGGTCGTTCAATACAGCCAGTTCGAACCGCACGAACAGCTCACCGGCATCGGCCGGATCATGAAGATTATCGAGAATGATATCCAGAGCCTGATAGAGATGCGGGTGCGGGTCTCGCTCGGGCAAAAGCCGCAACAGGGCACCCATGGCCTGAACGCCATAGACCGCTGTTGCGGTTTCCATCAGTTGCGCCGCACGCAGTTGCAGCGGTTCGATGCGGTATTCACCGAGATGGTCATGCAGGCGTGCACGCCAGACGACATCCACTCTGTTGCCCGCCTGCAGAACCGGCTGCATGCTGCGCGACCGGCCGGAACGAACCATTCCAAGATAGCGGCCACGCGAACGCGTCATCACCTCGGCGATCACACTTGTCTCGCCGTGGCGCTTTACGCCCAGAATGATTGCCTCGTCCTGCCACTGCATAGAGAAGTCGTCCGAATTTCGATTCAGCCGATCATAACCGATATGGCGAGAAAACGTTATGGTTCACGACGCCGGTGCGGTGATCTTTTCGATGAAAATGGCGATGTCGTTTTCGCCAAACGGTTTGCCGAGCAGTGGCGCGTGCGTGAGATCCTCGGGAAATCCGCTCGTGTCGCTGTAGCCACTGACAAAACCGAACGGCACACCATCGCTTCGAAGACTGCGGGCAAAGTCGTAACTTTTGCCATCGGAAAGGCTGACATCAAGAAGCACGCAGTCGGGACGCTCGGTCTGCACGGCGTTCTGCGCCTGCGCCAAGGTGGTCGCGATCACGATCGTTTCTATTCCGAGGGACTGGAGAACGGCTTCGATATCGAGCGCCACCAGATATTCATCCTCAACGATGACAACCCGCTGCGGCACCATTTCTTTTTCTTTCCAAATGATAAAGCCCGCGAGGCGGACGCTTTATGACTATCACCGCGCATATTCGCGGTGCGAGATCACCGCAGATTTCGCAAATTGAGACAGCTACGTCATTTAAAAAAGACATGTCGTAAAACAATCAGATGAATGGCCGGAGGCTTTTTCCGTCGTCGTCCCATCCAGCCTCTTCGGCAAGTCCTGCATCATCCAGGACCAGACAGCCCTTGTCCGTCCAGCGGATAAGGCCACGATCTGCAAGCTTGCGAAGCGTCTTGTTGGTGTGAACGATGGACAGGCCAAGCGTATCGGCGACATGCTGCTGCGTCACGGGGATCGGCGTGTCGCCGTTCATGAGATTGACCGCTTTCGCCTTGCGATACAGAAACGCAATCAGGTAGGCTGCCCGCTCCAGCGCGGTACGGCGGCCCACGCTCAGCAGGTGGCTGTCCAGCATCCGCTCCTCACTTGCCGCTATCCAGGTCAGATCATAGGCAAGGCTTGGATGATCGGTAAAAAGGCTGTTGAGACGCGAGCGCTCGAACACACAGAGCGTAACCGGAGATAGCGCTTCCACGGAATGCTGCATCTCGCCCATTACCGTTCCCTGCAACCCGACGAGATCGCCGGGCAGTACGTAATTCAGGATCTGACGCCTGCCGTCTTCCAGTGTCTTGTAACGGAAGGCCCAGCCATGCAGCACCGTATAGAGGTGTGCACTGTGCGATCCTTCCATGAGAATGACCGATGTACTCTCAACCGCAAGCTCGCCCGTCTTGAAGCGGGAAACGAAATCCAGTTCGGCGGAAGAGAAGTCCCTGAAATGCGGGATATCCCGCAAGGGACAGTGCTGACAGGGGGTTGTGGAAATGCCGTTCGGTTTTTTGGGCGACATGAATATCCGCTATCGGGAAAGGTTGAAACTTATGTCAGTAACAACCCAGCCGGAGGTGTTCCGGTTCCCGAGAGATCAGCGGAGATATCAGTTGCGCGGGAACTCCAGCCCCATCTCGCGGAAGCGCTCGGGATCATCACCCCAGTTTTCACGCACCTTGACGAACAGGAAGAGGTGGACCGGCTGCTCGAGGATTTCGGCAAGCTCCTTGCGAGACGCAGACGAAATCGACTTGATCGCCTCGCCACCCTTGCCAAGAGCGATCTTCTTCTGGCTCTCACGCTCGACGTATATCACCTGCTCGATCCGGACCGAACCATCCTTGCGCTCTTCCCACTTTTCAGTCTCGACGTGGGAAGCGTAGGGCAGTTCCTGATGCAGGCGCAAAAACAGCTTTTCACGGGTAATTTCGGCCGCAAGCTGGCGCATAGGCAGATCGGAAATCTGGTCTTCCGGATAATACCAAGGGCCCTCGGGCAGAGCGGCGGCCAGGTAGTTCATCAGATCCTCGCAACCGGAACCGTTGGTGGCGGCGATCATGAAGGTGCGATCAAAGGCAACGATTTCGTTCGCCGCAGCGGCGAGCTTCAGAAGATCCTCACGCTTCACCTGATCGATCTTGTTCAGGCACAGGATTTTCTTCTGCGGAACGTCCTTCAGGCCTTCCAGAATGGTTTCGGCGTCGCCCTTCAGGCCACGTTCGCTATCGATCAAAAGCAGGATGACATCAGCATCCTTGGCACCGCCCCAGGCGGACGTGACCATGGCGCGATCGAGCCGACGACGCGGCTTGAAGATGCCGGGCGTATCCATGAACACGATCTGGGCGTTGTCGTGAATGGCGATGCCGCGCATCACGGCGCGCGTCGTCTGAACCTTGTGGCTGACGATAGAAACCTTGGCGCCAACCAGCCGGTTGACCAGCGTCGACTTTCCCGCATTGGTCGGGCCGATCAACGCCACGAAGCCGGAACGGGTCGGAAGGTTATTGTCATCGCCGGATACGGCAGGGTTCTCGAGATCAGCCATGATGTCCATTCAGGTTCAGAGGTATTCAGCACAGTCGCCCTCAAGGCTCTTCTGTGCGCTCAGTTTTTTGTGTCGGCCTTCTGCCAGACACCTTCGCGTTCCAGAAGCCTGGTCGCAGCCACTTGTTCTGCTGCGCGCTTGGAACGTTCTACACCCGTTTCCGGCTTTACGCCCGGTATTTCCACGGTCACCGTGAAACGTGGATCGTGATCCGGACCGGAGCGGTCGTCAATCCGATAAAGAGGTGTAACGGAAAATCTTGCATGGGCCCATTCCTGCAACTCGGTCTTCGCATCGCGACGTCCTGCATCAACGCGGGTTGCGCGGCTCTGCCAGAATTTCAGAATAAACCCACGAGCAGCTTCCAGCCCGCCATCGAGATAGATCGCCGCAATCAGGCTTTCCACCACGTCAGCGCGCACGTTCAGCATCGCCTTGCCGGTCAGTCGCTTCACGTCCGCGCCAGTGCGGATAAACAGGTGGAGCCCCATTTCATCGGCAATGGAGGCGCAAGACTCAGCGCTGACGAGCTGGTTCAAACGGACGGACAGCTCACCTTCCGTTGCAGAGCGGAAAGTGGAGAACAGAAGTTCGGCAACGCTGAGACCGAGAACACGGTCTCCGAGGAACTCCAGCCGCTCATAATTTTCGGTCGTGCCGGAGCGCGCACTGGCATGGGTCAAGGCCCGGTCGAGCCGGGCCTTTTCCTTGAACTGATATCCGATCAACGTCTCCAGCCGGGAGATTTCCTCGACTGAAAGCGGCTTGCTCTTACTCATTCCACAACCTTGAAGAGGCGATCCCAACGCATGTTGGCTGGCCATTCCCAAATGCGGCTGAACGGTGTGTCATTGCCCAGCGAGAAGAAGATGACGCTGGCGCGGCCGATCAGATTTTCTGCCGGCACGAAACCAACATCGAAGCGGCTATCGAGCGAATTGTCGCGATTGTCGCCCATCATGAAGTAATGACCTTCAGGCACCACGAATTCGCGGGTGTTATCCCCACGGCTATCCGGCGACTGGTCCAGTGTGTCGTAAGTTACGCCATTGTCGAGTGTCTCACGGAATACCGGAACGTTTGCGCCCGGATCAGCGCGATAGTCCGACGTAAACACGCCATCCGGCTGCTTCGGAACAGGCTGGCCGTTGATGAACAGCACGCCGTTGGTCACCTGGATGCGATCACCCGGCAGGCCAACAAGGCGCTTGATGTAATCGACTTCCGGGTTCGGCGGCAGGCGGAACACCACGACATCACCGCGCTTCGGTTCGGAGAACTGCAGGATACGACCGGAGAACAGGTCCGGCGAGAACGGCAACGAGTATTTCGAATAGCCGTAGGAGAACTTGTTCACGAACAGGTAATCGCCCACCAGAAGCGTCGGCATCATGGAGCCGGACGGGATCGTGAAGGGCTGAAAGAGAACGGTGCGAATGACCATGGCGAGCAACAACGCCTGGACGATGACCTTGACGTTTTCCCAGAGAGCGTTCTGCTTCTTCTCAGTTTTTTCGGACACTTAAAGACCTGTCTTATTGTTGCCCGGATTTCCCCGTCAGCAGGAACCATTCTGTTGCGGTTCCAGCCGGGAAGCCGGTTTCCATTCCACCTGAAAACACTTTCGCATTTCGAGGGACTTCTCTAGAGCCTTTCCAGCCCGAAGGGAAGCGCTTCCGTCATACGGCCGCAAATAGAACGGCAATATGGCTTAACCGCTAACAGGAAGGGCTTCGATAATCACAAATGCCTGAGCGTAAGGATAGTCGTCCGTGATTGTAAGGTGAATGTTGGCCTTGTGACCAGCCGGCAGCATCGTCTCAAGCCTTTTTGCCGCACCATTGGTGAGCGCCATTGTCGGCTTTCCACCCGGCAGATTGACGACACCCATATCTTTCCAGAAAACGCCATTGGCAAGCCCTGTTCCAAGCGCCTTCGAACAGGCCTCCTTGGCGGCGAAGCGTTTGGCATAAGACGCGGCACGGTTTTTTCGTCCATCGGATTTGGCGCGCTCGATGTCAGTGAAGCAACGGTGAGTGAAGCGCTCACCAAACCGGTTCAGCGAATTTTCAACGCGGCGGATGTCGATAAGATCGCTGCCCATACCGATGATCATTTCAATAACTCCAGAGATGCGTTGCGATTGGCAGCACGCTGCGCCAGATTTTCGATTTTCCGGCGACGGAAACCGCGAATGAGGCTGAAAACAGTGACGTAAGACACCACGGCGGTGATGAGTGCCGGCAACACGGCACCAACGATCATCGGCTCCAATACCGGCTTCCATATTTGGCGGAATTCGAGATGGCTGAACAGCGCGGCAAAATCGACATGGGATGCGCTTTCAGCCCGCTCCCGTCCGAGGAGAACGTGGCCCAGCTCCCAGGTCGACGCCCAGATGAAGGGAAATGTCAGCGGGTTGGCAAGGGTCGTACCGAGTGCCGCAGCAACCAGATTGGCACGCAAAATGAAGCCGAGCGCCACAGCGATGATAATATGGACCCCAAGAAAGGGCGTCCATGCGACACCGGCCCCAATCGCCACACCCGAAGCGACGGAATAGGGCGACGCCGATAACCGCAACAGGCGCAGCTTCATATAACGAAGAGAACGGCTGAAACCCGAGCGCGGCCAAACAAGGTCGCGGACTTTATCGGAAAAACCAACGGGATCACGGCGGCGAAACAACATGAGCCAAGTCTATTTCATCGCCGCGGCACAGCCAAGAGGCTCGGAGACGCGCGAAAGCCGCGCGCCCTCATACTATCTGCATGGCGAAGATCTGCCATGCATGAAATGCATTACTTGCGGAACAGGCCGCGATCGATTTCGCGCTGACGGAATTCGAGGTCAACGTTCGATACCGAACCGCTGAGATATTCGAATTCGCGTTCCTGAGTGGTCTTGCCACGAACGGCGCGGGCGAACTTGCGAAGCGGAGTAAACATGGTTTTCGGTCCTTTCAGTTTGTGACATGGCGTTTCTCATCAGTGGAACTCCACCGGCACGCCGCTTGTCGTGTCTTCAATTTCTGAAAGGAAGATAGTTTCAAACCGCGTTTCGGACCAGACACAGGAAAAGGCCGCTGCCATGCATTAAACGCATAACAACGGCCTTTCTGCTCGATCTTTCGTCTGTGAATGCCTCAATCGAAGGCACGTTTGACCGTTGAGACGCAATCAAGGTCCTTGAGCTGCGACAGAAGCTGGTTCAACTGGCGCAAATCCCACACTTCGATGTCGAGCGCCAGTTCGGAGAAGTCCGTACCGATGCGGATCATGTTCAGTGTTCGGATGTTGACGTCGATCGTTGCAATCGACTGCGCCACCGACGCCAGCGTGCCCGGCTCATTCAACGCATTGATCAGAATACGGGCCATGAACCGCGACTTGTTTGCCTCATCCAGGTCCCAGCGCACGTCGATCCACCGTTCCGGTTCATCATCGAAGCGCTGAAGCGCTGGCGCCTGAATCGGATAGATGGTGATCCCCTTGCCCTTTTCCATGATGCCGACAATGCGATCGCCCGGAACCGCGCCGGCAGGCCCGAAATGCACATCGACATTGCCCGACAGACCACGAATCGGCAATGGATCGGGACCATCGAGCATCTCCGCTGCACCGTCATCCTCGAGAACCGAGCGGGATTTGCCGGGAATCTTGAAGACCATGCCTGAGGCGCTGCGCATATTGAACCAGCCGTCGTCGCCCGTCATTTTCACGGTCACGCGCTCGTCCTGATAATCGGGGTAAACCGCGCGCAGCACATCGAGAGACGACACCTCGCCACGACCGACGGCAGCAATCGCATCTTCAACATCCTTCTGCGCCAGACGATGAAGAACCGGCTTCAATGCCTCACGCGAGAAAGGCTTGCCGGCGCGCTCAAACGTGCGCTCCAGAATACGGTAACCCAGACCCGAATACTGCTTGCGGATTGCCATGCGTGTCGCGCGGCGGATCGCGGAACGGGCCTTACCCGTGACAACAACCTCTTCCCACGCGGCTGGTGGCACCTGCACGCCGGAGCGGATGATTTCGACTTCGTCACCATTGTTCAGGCGCGTCACGAGCGGCATGATCCGGCCGTTGATCTTGGCTCCGACCGTCGTGTCACCGATGTTGGTGTGCACCGCGTAAGCGAAGTCGATCGGGGTCGCGCCACGTGGCAAAGCGATGAGCTTGCCTTTGGGTGTGAAGCAGAACACCTGGTCCTGGAAAAGTTCGAGCTTGGTATGCTCCAGAAACTCTTCCGGGCTGTCGCCTTCGGCCAGTGATTCGATGGTGTGGCGCAGCCAGGAATAGGCGTTGGATTCCGGCGAGAGAAGATCCCCCTCCCCGTTCTCGCCATCCTTGTAAAGCGCGTGTGCAGCGATACCGAATTCGGCAATCTCGTGCATGCGCTTTGTGCGGATCTGCAGTTCGATACGCTGCCGCGACGGACCGACAATGGTGGTATGGATCGAACGGTAGTCGTTCTGCTTCGGCGTCGAGATATAATCCTTGAAGCGACCCGGGACGACACGCCAACGGGTATGCACGATGCCGAGCGCACGATAGCAGGCCGTGATGTCATCGACGAGGATGCGGAAACCGTAGACGTCGGAAAGCTGCTCGAAGGACAGCGACTTCGACTGCATCTTGCGGAACACCGAATAGGGCTTTTTCTGGCGTCCCTTGACGGCTGCACCGGACAGACCGTTCGCAACGAGCAGTTCGCGCAGTTCGTCCTCGATCTTCTTGATCAGGCCTTCGTTGCGGGTTTCCAGTTCCTGCAGGCGGTTGGTGACGGTCTCGTAAGCTTCGGGATTGAGATAGCGGAAGGACAGATCCTCCAGCTCGTCGCGCATATCCTGCATACCCATGCGGCCGGCAAGCGGCGCATAGATTTCCATCGTCTCCTCGGAAATACGGCTGCGCTTGTCGGCAGGCATGTATTCCATGGTGCGCATGTTGTGCAGGCGGTCGGCAAGTTTGACCAACAGGACACGGACATCATCGGAAATGGCGAGAAGCAGCTTGCGCAGGTTCTCAGCCTGCTTCGCCTTGCGGGTGACGAGGTCGAGCTTCTTGAGCTTCGTCAAACCTTCGACGAGACGGCCGATGTCTTCACCGAAAAGCTCATCGATCTCCGCACGCGTGGCGGTGGTATCTTCAATGGTGTCATGCAGCAGCGCGACCGCGATGGTCGATTCATCCAGATGCATTTCCGTCAGGATAGCGGCAACTTCAAGCGGATGCGAAATATAAGGGTCGCCATTGGCCCGCTTTTGCTGGCCGTGTTTCTGCATGGCGTAGACATAGGCCTTGTTCAGCAGGGCCTCATTCGCATCCGGTTTATATTTTTGAACCCGCTCAACGAGTTCGTATTGCCGCATCATGCGATATTCCACAAAAAGAAAGCGCGCCAACCGCGAGGTCAGCGCACAATGCTGCATCAATAGGGGTCAGATTATGACGGGAAAGATTGACAGACCGTAACCGGCACCTGCCAATCCCATCATAATTGCTATCAATAGTCGTCGTTCTTTTCCGGCGGCACAAGGCCTTCGATACCGGCCAGCAGTTCTTCTTCAGACATCTGGTCGAAGTTGATGGTTTCCGGCAAGTCCTCGTCTTCGCCATCAGCAACGGCAGAGGCAGCCAGCGTCACCGGATCGGGCTCCGGCTCGTCAACTTCCACATGCTTCTGCAGCGAATGGATGAGGTCTTCCTTGAGATCGTCTGGCGACAGTGTTTCGTCGGCGATTTCGCGCAGTGCAACAACCGGGTTCTTGTCGTTGTCGCGGTCAATCGTGATAGCGGAGCCCTGGGAAATCTGGCGCGCACGATGGCTGGCGAGAAGGACCAACTCAAAACGGTTGTCTACTTTATCAATGCAATCTTCTACTGTGACGCGGGCCATTGCCTGTCCTTTACGGGTCGTTATGTCGCGGATTAACGGTTCCGATACAGCCATTAGCCACGGAATTCAAGTTTTTCCTGAATTTGGCGTCTTACGTCACTTTAATTGTCGATTTTGGCGCCTGATGAAAAAATTGTCTATGAGAATTGTCTTGGAATACGCGGGAAGGTAGCTTACTTAAAATCCAACGGCATGCGTCAAAGTTGAGAAAACGCATTTTTCGCTTCGCGGCCGGATGAGAAAAGCCAGAGTAATGGCCTTCCAAATAAGGAATGGGATGGAATGTTCGATCCACGGGAGAAAATTGCGCTCTTCATCGATGGAGCCAATCTTTATGCAGCTTCGAAAAGCCTGGGATTCGATATCGACTACCGCAAGCTTCTGAAAGCGTTTCAAAAGCGCGGTTACCTGTTGCGAGCTTATTATTATACGGCCCTCATTGAGGACCAGGAATATTCGTCGATCCGTCCGTTGATCGACTGGCTAGACTATAACGGCTACAAAGTCGTGACAAAGCCTGCGAAAGAATTCACCGATGCGCTCGGTCGCCGCAAGATCAAGGGCAACATGGACATCGAGCTTGCCGTCGACGCCATGGAGCAATCCGAGACTGTCGACCATCTCGTTCTCTTCTCGGGCGACGGTGACTTCACCACTCTCGTCGATGCACTTCAGCGCAAGGGCCGCAAGGTTTCCGTCGTATCGACGATGGCAACGCAGCCCGCCATGATTGCCGACGATCTGCGCAGACAGGCTGACCACTTCATTGATCTGATGACGCTGAAGGCAGAGATTGGCCGCGATCCGAACGAGCGCCCTGCCCGTCACGCAGAAAGCCCGGAAACGATGTGATTTCGGCAAAACGCCAAAACAAAAAAAACGCGTCCATCGAAAGATGGGCGCGTTTTTTCTTTGCGCGATCGCCGTGTTCTACTTTGCCGATCTGGCAAAATTTGTTCCAAAGATGACAAACGTCAATTCAGTATATTCGAAATTATATCTTGGTTAACGATAGTGATGTCTTAGTCCGGTTAACGGTGCCGCTCAGGTGACGGGCACCAAATCAGGATTATCGACATGACCGGCCAAATAAAGACCAATCAACAACTCGGCGAAAGACTGGATTTTCTGGGGCTCGGCAGCGAGCCGCGGCAGACGCTGGCGGGTTTGAAAGGCGTCATTACCGGCTCTCTCGATGCATCGCTTGATGCATTTTACGCCAAAGCGCGTGCTGTCCCCGAAACAGCGAAGTTCTTCTCAAGCGAAGCGCATATCCAGCACGCCAAAAGCATGCAGGTGAAGCATTGGTCGCGGATCGCCAGCGGCACTTTCGATGACAGCTATACCCAGGCTGTCACGGCAATTGGTCGCACCCACGCAAAACTCGGCCTCGAACCCCGCTGGTACATCGGCGGTTACGCCCTCGTTCTGGAAGGCATTATCAAATCCGTCATCGAATCCGAACTGAAGGGCATCTTTGCGGAAAAGAAGGCCAGAAAGCTCAAGGACGCGCTGACAGTCACCGTCAAGGCCGCCCTTCTCGATATGGACTATTCCATCTCCGTCTATCTCGAGGCACTCGCCGCCGAACGACAGAAAGTCGAAGTCGAACAGGTGCAGATGAAGCAGGAGCAAGATCATATTCTCGAGCTTCTGAACAACGCATTGGCCAAGCTTGCCAATGGCGACCTGACATCGACCATCACGGAAAAAACCGCACCTCAGTTCGAAGGCCTGATGGCGAGCTTCAACACCGCGCTTGGCAACCTCTCCGATGCCTTTTCGCAGATCGTCAATGAAGCGAACAAGATTTCCGGCAACACCCAGGAACTGACGTCAGCAACCGACGACATGGCCCGCCGCACGGAGCAGCAGGCTGCGGCACTTGAGGAAACAGCCGCCGCCGTCGAGGAAATCACCACCATTTCCAGGCTGTCGGCACAGCGTTCTGAAGAAGCAAAGGTGATGGTCGAGAGCTCGGCCGTCGAGGCCGCACGTTCCCGCGAAGTCGTGATGGAGGCCGTCAACGCCATGAGCGCCATCGAAACCTCTTCGCAGAAGATCACCCAGATCATTGCCGTGATCGATGAAATCTCTTTCCAGACCAACCTTTTGGCGCTGAATGCTGGCGTCGAGGCGGCGCGAGCTGGCGAGGCCGGCAAGGGTTTTGCCGTTGTTGCCCAGGAAGTGCGTGAACTGGCGCAGCGCTCGGCCACAGCAGCCAAGGAAATCAAGACACTGATTGCCAAATCCTCTGCTGACGTCATGCAGGGCGTTTCGCTGGTCAACAAGACCGGAGAATCGCTGAACACGATCGGCAACAAGGTCGACAGCATCAATGAGCACATTGCTTCGCTGACGAAGGCGGCGCAGGAGCAGTCTATGGGCATTCAGGAAATCAGCGCGGCCATCAACAGCATGGACCATCTGACGCAGCAGAATGCGGCGATGGTAGAAGAAACCAATGCGGCGACCCATAATCTGGGTGATGTCAGCGCCAATCTTGCCGCACTCGTCGCGCGCTTTAACGTATCGTCTTCTGCCGGTTATACCGCGCCATATTATCGAGCGGCCTGAGGAGACGCAGGTTTCCAAACAAGCACTCAAAAAAAGCGGCGCATGGAGCGCCGCTTTTTTGTTTGTGAACGTGAGGGACTGATCGGTTTAGCCACCCTTAAGAAGACGCGACTTCTGCCGGTTCCAATCGCGTTCTTTTTCCGTCTCGCGCTTGTCGTGCAGCTTCTTGCCCTTTGCCAAAGCCAGTTCGAGCTTCGCGCGTCCACTATCGTTGAAATAGATCTTGAGCGGCACCAGCGTCATACCTTCGCGGTTGATACCAGCACGCAAACGATTGATCTCGCGCTTGTTCAGAAGCAGCTTGCGACGACGGCGCGGTTCGTGATTGAAGCGGTTGGCCTGAAGATACTCCGGCAGATGCGAGTTGATGAGCCAGATTTCATCGCCCTCATCCGACGCATAGGATTCAGCGATATTCGCCTTGCCTTCGCGAAGCGATTTCACCTCAGTCCCCGTCAGGACGAGCCCGGCTTCGTAAGTGTCGATGATTTCATAGTTGAAGCGAGCCTTGCGGTTTTCCGCAACGATCTTCTTCACCACACGCTGGCTTCCTTTGGGGGCCATGATCCTTCAATCCCTTGTTCTTCTTATTGCGCCTGCGATTTTCCACCGGAAGCGGGTGCATGCATCCTATTTAGTATCGTCGCGGCGAAAAGAAAAGGCGCGCTCGACAGCTCCACATCAGAAGCAGTCGCTTGCGCGCCTCTACTCTATTTTCAGGCCTCAGTTTGTCAGGCCGGCATGCTTCAGCGCTGCATCTATAGCCGCTTCGGTAGATGCCTCCAGCGAGCTCATCAGTGGGGAGCGAACAGTGCGGTTGCCGCCACGGGTCTGCGACAGCGCATATTTTGTACCGCAAACACCGGGTTCCATGAAAATGGCCTTGTGCAACGGCATCAGACGATCCTGATATTCCAAAGCTGCCACATAGTCGCCAGCCGCCATTGCCGCCTGGAATTCTGCACAGAGACGCGGGGCGACGTTTGCCGTCACAGAAATACAGCCAACGCCGCCATGGGCGTTAAAGCCAAGTGCCGTGCCATCTTCACCGGACAGCTGGACGAACCCCTTGCCACAGGAAATACGCTGCTCGGAAACACGATCGAGCTTGCCGGTCGCATCCTTGACGCCAACGATGTTCTTGTGCGCTTTGACAAGCGCACCCATCGTTTCAGGAGACATGTCGACCACCGAACGTGGCGGGATATTATAGATGATGATCGGCAGTTTCACCGCGTCGGCAACAGCCGAGAAATGCGCGAAAAGGCCCTTCTGGGTCGGTTTGTTATAATACGGCGTGACGACCAGAAGCGCATCCGCACCAGCCTCTTCGGCGTGCTGGGCAAGCTCGATCGCTTCATTCGTGTTGTTCGATCCGGCGCCTGCGATGACCGGTACCCGTTTCGCCGCTACCTCGATGCACAGCTCGACAACACGTTTGTGCTCGTCGTGGGACAGGGTCGGAGATTCCCCCGTCGTGCCCACAGGCACAAGACCGTTGCTGCCTTCAGCGATCTGCCACTCCACATGGGCGGCAAATGCCTGTTCGTCCACGGCGCCATCGTCCGTAAACGGGGTAATGAGGGCGGGAATGGATCCCTTGAACATGCAAAACTCCTGGCGCCGAGCGGTTCATGCTTCGGCCGCATTCGATGGTTAAAACCCGCACACATTAGTGCCAGCCCTTGAAGCCGACAAGCGCAAAGGAAGGCGATTTCGTCCGAAACACCGACGAAACGCCGCCTTGCGGACTGCAAGCACATAAAGCGGGAGAGCGCGGACAAGGCAAGCGGCAATAACGAGGCAATGAATAAAAGTTGATGCAACCGCCCCATCAAAAGTAAGGGTTCGTTAAGGTCAATTTCCGTTAATGAAGCAATAAACGCACACCGGTCCACTCACTCCGTCACATCATGAAAAGCACCATGAAAAAGACAGTTCTGGGATTGTTGACGGCGAGCCTTGCGGCGACCGTCTGGAGCGTACAGGCTGGACCGTTGCCGGAAGGCGCGGTCGCACCGCTTCCTTATGTGAAACCGGACGCACCCACGATTCCCGCCTTCGTTCCCGCCACACCGGAAATTACCGGTGCGATACCTCGACTTAACCGTCCGCAGGACGTCGCCGACCTTAAGGCAGGTCTCGACGCGCTTTCAAGCCGCGACACTACGCGGGCACTTTCCATTCGCAACGCAATGTCCTCCGGCAGCCTCGACCGACACATACTTTCCTGGGCAATCGCTGTTTCTGGCCAGAGGGATGTGCCTTCCGCAGAAATCGCTGCCGCCGAACGCGAACTGTCCGGCTGGCCTGGTGTTGCCACCTTGCGCGCCAATTCCGAACGCGCCCTCTACCGCGAGAATCCTCCCGCCGCACGGGTTATCTCCGCATTCGGCAGCAGCCGGCCGGAGACAGCCGAAGGTACAGTTGCACTTGCTCAAGCTCTCGCCGCCTCTGGTAAAACAACAGAAGCGCAACGTCTTCTTCGCCAGCTCTGGGTCAGCGAAGGCATGGACAAGGACGTGGAAGACCGGGTGCTTGGCCAGTTTTCCAGTTACTTCACGCCCGCCGACCACAAAGCGCGCATGGACTACCTGATGTACCGCAGCCGAATCAGCCAAGCGAAACGATTCGGCGATCTCGGCAACGCACAGTATCTTTATAAAGCTTGGGCCGCAGTGTTGCAGCGTTCCGGTAATGCAAGCGCTCTGCTCGAATCCGTCGACGCATCGTGGCGTAGCGACGCAGCCTATCTGTTTGCGCGGGTTGAAAACTTCCGTAACCAGCAGAAATACACGGAAGCGGCAGCACTTCTCGAACAGGCGCCGAAAGATCGTGCAACACTTGTCAACCCGGGCGAATGGTGGAACGAGCGGCGCATCATTGCACGCGGTCTTGCCGATCTCGGCGAATTTCCGCGCGCTTACCGTATCGTCGCCAATCATTCCGCGACGTCCGCCGTCGATATTGCCGACGCTGAATTCCATGCCGGCTGGTATGCGTTACGAGCGCTGAACCAGCCTGCTGCCGCCGCACGACATTTCAATGCACTGCTGCAGGCATCAAACCGGCCACTCTCGGCATCAAGGGCCTATTATTGGCTCGGTCGCGCCGCAGAACGCGGTGGGCCGGGCGACGCACATGACTTTTTCAGCAAAGCCGCCGCTCATCCCGGCACCTTCTATGGCCAGCTTGCTGCGGCGCGGATCGGTGTCAAAACACTCAATGTCACCTACCCATCGCCAAGTGGTGCAGACCGACAGCGTTTTGCAGGACGTGAAGCGGTCCGCGCCATCGACAGGCTGGAAGCTGCCGGATATGGCTGGCGGGCCGACAGCCTTTATCGCGCACTCGCCGATCAACTCGACAGCCCCGGCGAACTTGCCATTCTTGCCGCACGGGCGGAAGGCAACGGCAATCATCAAGTGTCGTTGCAAATCGGCAAGACGGCCTTCAGCCGTGGCATCGATGCTGCTGCCCTCGCCTACCCGCTCGGTGTCATTCCTGCCAGTGCTAACATTGCGGGTTCAGGAAAGGCATTGGCATATGCCATTGCCAGACAGGAAAGCGCCTTCAATCCGGCTGCGGTTTCCCCCGCAAATGCACGCGGCCTGCTGCAGTTGCTACCCGGCACCGCAAAAGGTGTGGCCGGCCGTCACGGCCTACCCTACACGCAGGCAAGACTGACAAGCGATGCCGGCTACAACGCCACGCTTGGAGCGCATTATCTCGGCGAACAGATCGAAAGCTTCGGCGGTTCCTATATCCTGACCTTCATCGCCTATAATGCCGGCCCGAAAAAGGTGCCTGAATGGATCGCCCGCTATGGCGACCCACGCGGTAAACAGATCGATGACGTCGTAGACTGGATCGAACGCATCCCCTTCCCCGAGACGCGCAACTATGTGCAACGGGTGATGGAGAACTACCAGGTCTATAAGACGCGCCTAGGCCAAGAGGCCGACATTGTCGACGATCTGCGCCACGGTCGTTCTGGATAACGACGACCGTTTGACAATATTGATTTCCTGGAGCGCCGGCATGTCCGGCGCTTTTTTTGTGGCCGAGTGCCGAACGACATCATCAACACCAGCCCAAAGAAAAACCCCGGCATTGCTGCCGGGGTTTCCTTCACTGACAGAAGTCAGATTAGATTAGAACGAACGCTGAAGGCGAACGAAGCCGGTGACTTCGTCGTCCTGGCCGTCAACGTCGAAGTAGTTCGCGGTAACCTTGGTCGCAAGGCCATCGGTGATCTTGTAGTCAACCGTCAGACCAGCAGTCCAAGCGTCAACACCGTCTACGAGCTGGTAGTCGCTCAGGTACTGAGCTGCCGGCGTGATCGTCAGCTTGTCAGTTGCCTTGATTGCGTATTCAGCAGCAACAGCCCACTCGGATTCAGTGTAGTAGCCGTTTTCGCCAGATGCCCAAACACCAGCAAGGCCAAAAGTACCTGGACCAACATCTGCGAACAAGATTGCGCGGATTGCGCCTTCTTCGTAGTCGGTGTCGTAGGAGCCTACGAGGGTCGCGCTTACAGGGCCCAAGGTCGCACCGAGAACGCCCGTGATACCAACAGAATTGTCAGCTTCGCTTACGCCTTCGAGTTCGTCTACCGACAGAGTAGCCTTGAAGGAACCTGCGTCGTATGTGTAGGCGATCGAGTTGAACAGGGTGTTGGTGGACAGAAGGTCCGTTTCGCCGTTCAGATCGTTATCCCACTCGCTGTAGAACTTACCGACCTTCAGGCCGCCGAGTTCGATGAACGCCTGGTCAACGAATACGGAAGAAGAAGAGGAAGAACCGTTGTCAGCATTACCGCGGAAGCCGATGAAGCCACGCAGAGCACCGAGCTCGGTGTCAGTGCGAGTGTCAACTTCGAACTGAGCGCGGGTGAACGAATCCCAGTCAGACGTGCCAGAAGCATCACGACCGAAATTGGTCTGGAAACGAACGTAACCGCCGAACTTGAGGCAGGTTTCAGTGCCGGGGATGTAGAAGAAGCCAGTGCCGAATGCGTCGCAAACGCGAACGTATTCCATGGGCTCAGGCTCAGCAGCGACGATAGCGTCAGCGGCCTGTGCGCCGGATACTGCTGCGAGAGCCGCAGCGGAGCCGATCAGAAGGCTCTTGATGTTCATGGTTGACCTCCAGTCAAAACACTAATTTTTCAGGCGACAAGTGGGAATGCACAAATCAGATGCATGCCGCCTATGCAGATGATTAGAGCCAAAACGGACGTACCGTGCAATCGCAATCGTGACAGAAGCGAGACAGTAAGGTGTCCTTAGCTTCTCTCTGTTGCGAAATAGCTACAACTACAAGCATCGACCACTCAACCCTTAACGATTCATTAATAAACAAGATATTTCAGCGCCTTAGCTACGAACTCGCTGTCTAAACGATTCCTTAGACAAGGTGGCTACCGAATTTTCGCCGCGGTAAGGCTATGGGAATCATTGGAAACGTGGTTTCCCCACCCTCGTTCGACATTCTACGATTAGGGAACCAGTATAACGGAGACGTCTCTACACAGGCTCGATCAGACGACTTCCGCGACCGATGGAATCACTCACCGCATTCAATCTAGGAACTCTCTTGCCCATCTCATCGGCTCAAAATAAAAAACCCCGACATCGCTGTCGGGGTTTTCCGTCACTGATAAAAAATCAGATCAGATTAGAACGAACGCTGAAGACGTACGAAGCCTTCTACGCTGTCGTCACCGTTGTCGATGTCGAAGTAGTTGACAGCGACCTTAGCAGACAGACCCTGAGTGATCTTGTAATCAACCGTTACGCCAGCGGTCCAAGCATCGTCATCAGAGAAGTCATCCCAGGAAACGAGGCCGTAAGAACCGTAGTATTGAGCGCCGGGGGTGATGGTCAGCTTGTCTGTAGCCTTGATAGCGTACTCGGCAGCAACAGCCCACTCAGAGACATTGTAGTAAGCGTTAGCGCCAGAAGCCCAAACACCAGACAGGCCGAACGTGCCAGGACCAACGTCAGCCGTCGCGATCAGGCGAACAGCGCCGTTTTCGCGGTCGATGTCGTAGCCGCCGATGAGCTGCAGCGAAACTGCATCGAACTTGGCGCCAACGCCGAGTGCAACGCCGAGGTTATTGTCGGATTCGTTGTACGGGCCAACTGCGATGCCTTCCAGCTCGTCAACCGAGACGCCAGCCCAGAAGTTGCCGGCATCGTAAGTGTAACGAATGGAATTGAACAGAGCGTTAGACGAAAGCTCGTCAGCTTCTCCGGAGAGAGAGTCGTCCCACCAGCTGTAGAACTTACCGACCTTCAGACCGCCGAGTTCGATGAACGCCTGATCGACGAATACGGAAGAAGAAGAGGAAGAACCGTTGTCAGCATTACCGCGGAAGCCGATGAAGCCACGCAGAGCACCGAGCTCGGTGTCAGTGCGAGTGTCAACTTCGAACTGAGCGCGGGTGAACGAATCCCAGTCAGACGTGCCAGAAGCATCACGACCGAAATTGGTCTGGAAACGAACGTAACCGCCGAACTTGAGGCAGGTTTCAGTGCCGGGGATGTAGAAGAAGCCAGTGCCGAATGCGTCGCAAACGCGAACGTATTCCATGGGCTCAGGCTCAGCAGCGACGATAGCGTCAGCGGCCTGTGCGCCGGATACTGCTGCGAGAGCCGCAGCGGAGCCGATCAGAAGGCTCTTGATGTTCATGTTGACCTCCAGTCAAAGTTTAAAAAGGGTCTGGGTACTTTCGCTGAAGGACAGCATTCCCTGCCCCATTCCCGTGTTTTTTAGAAGCCAAACGATCCACCGCCTCGCTTCTGTTCGTGAAAATACAAAACGTTCCGGCGGTTGCAATCGACAAACGACGAGAAAGGCATTTTCACAGGCTGGTTCATTTCGCCTTGTTGCTCAAAAAACACACAGCATTGTGCGACTACACGAAGAGATTTACGTTCAGTTAATAAATTCCTTGAGAATCCGTTAGTTAGCGGAGTTAACATAACCTTTTCACGCATCGGTACTTATAAGCGCCGGCGCGTTCTCCTGCCGGCAAATGAGAAAAATGCACCGCACTCGATCAACAGATGGCCGACTGAGGATTCGGCAACAGTGTGGAAAACGAGCGCCGTTCTGAATCGTGCAAGCCGAATCCAAGAGTTCGATTCGACGAAATCCTTTTTCGCTTCACACGCCGGATAGAGTCGTGCGCAAAGGAAACAACGCGGATGTCTTCCCATTCCGTTCGATCACGCGATATTTTCGAAGGTAAATCTGGAGCGAGCCCGCCCATTCAGTCGCAGAGCACATCAATCACGCTAAAAGAGCGAAATCAGAACTATAAAATTTGGAAAGTGGCTTCTGTGAAGATCATATGAGCCAGATGGCGGAGAGGAAGGGATTCGAACCCTCGATACGCTTTTGACGTATACTCCCTTAGCAGGGGAGCGCCTTCGACCACTCGGCCACCTCTCCGGTGGGGCCTGATTATTGCGTATAAAAAATGAATGCAAGGCTTTTTCGCGGAAGGAATGAAAAAGCTGTGGCTTGGGCTGAGGCAGCGTGTCTGTCCGATGCGTATATATAAAGCCTGAAACCCACTAAAGGTGCGGCATTACGGCCTTTGCGGTGCAACTTGTTTGGCTAGGAGGGAACCTTTCACCGGCGTCGGCGTTTTCTGACCGGTAACAAAAGAGGTGCTCACATGGCTCAAACCAGACTGAATGTTGTTGAAGAAACGATCGAGAATCAGATCGCGGAGCTTCGTACGCAGATCGCGTCGCTTTCAAAGGCTGTTTCAGCTCGCGTGGAAGACGCAGGCGACGACGCATCCGAATTGCTCGGCGAAGCACGTGGCCGTGTTCGCAAGGCGGCGCAGAACGTACGCACCCAAGGCCATCAGGTCGTGGAAGCGGTGAAAGAGAATCCCGCGACAGCGACGTCCTTGCTGACAATTGTCGGCGCGCTTGGTTTTGCGATTGGTTACGTTGTCGGCACAAGCACACAACAGCAGTCTTCCAACGGCAGCCTCTACCGCTGGCGCTAATCAGCACCAGCTTGGAATAAAAAGGCAAGGGGAGAGAACTTCCCTTGCCTATTCGCGTATAGACCTATCGAGACGGGCGGAGGGGCAAAATGAAATTTGGCGTCGATATCGAAGAAGCAATCTCAGCCTTTGCGAGAGATCACGGAATTGGCCATGATGAGGCTATCGAGCGCATTCTGCGTGCTGCGCTGATCAATCACGGTTATCTCGCCTCCGGCGAAGAAGGTATTCCGCCGGAACAACTCAACGCCAGTAACGACGATTAGCATATGAGACCGAGGGGTTAGGCCTCCTTCGGTCAAACTATATTTGCGCTCAGTATCCCGACTTGGATGGTACCGGCGATGCTTCACCCTTGTAGCGAGCAGAGAGCGAACGAAGCGCGCCTGCAAACTCCGTCACATCTGCGCCGACAGCGACAAACGACGCGCCAAGTTCGAGATAACGGCGGTTGAAGGTCTCATTAAAGGTAAGAATGCCGGCTGCCTTGCCCGAGGATACAATCTTGATGATTGCCGCTTCGATGACCTCCTGCACTTCCGGAGCGTCAAGACGGCCGAGATATCCCATATCGGCGGCAAGATCCGCCGGACCAATGAAAACACCGTCCACGCCATCAACCGCAAGGATATTGTCGAGATCGGCGATTGCCGCCCTCGTCTCAGCCTGCACCAGAAGACACACATTGTCAGACGCCGTATCGGCATAATCGGTGATCGTGTTGAAGGCTGAGGCACGCGCCACAGCCGCGCCCATACCGCGAATGCCACGCGGTGGATAATGCATGGCGCTGACCAGTGCACTCGCCTGCTCGGCCGAATCAACCATCGGCACCAGCAGCGTGCGCGCGCCCGCATCCAGCAATTGCTTGATCATCCAGCTTTCACCGACCGGTACACGCACCACCGGCTCAGCCGGCGATGTGGCCAACGCGCGCAACTGGTCGATAATACTACGCAGATCGTTTGGCCCATGCTCGCCGTCAATGACCAGCCAGTCGAAGCCCGAGGTTCCGGCGATTTCAGCGGTAATCGCCTCCGCCATATCGAGCCAGAGGCCGATCTGCGGCTTACCGGCATGAATGGCGGTTTTGAAACGGTTTTCAGGGGCAGGCATGGTGATTCCTCAAGACAGTAATGATTTCAGGTCGGCAGATGGATCAGCAAGGATGGCGCGATCCGGCTCTACGCCGGTTTCCAGCAGCTTCTTGCCGGTGACATAGGCTTTGGCGTCGTTAATCGCATCAACGGCAACGAATCGACCACGGCGGAAATACCAGACGGAATAGCTGCCCTCGCGGACGCCGGGGCGCAGTAGCGTTTCATCGAATCCCAGATTAAAGCCGGCAATCTGCAGCTTGGCATCATATTGATCCGACCAGAACCAGGGTTTCGGTTCATAGCGGCGTTCGGTGCCGGCCAACACGATCGCGGCAGCCTCTGCCTGGTCGACAGCGTTCTGAACCGATTCCAGCCGAACCTGACCCTCTTCCCAAGGCAGGAGGGCGCAATCACCAACCGCATGGATGTCCTTGTCGGAGGTACGGGTGAATTCATCGACCACGACGCCGTTGCCAACATCGATTCCCGATTCGCGGGCTAGTCGATCGTTCGGTGTGACACCGATGCCGACGATGACGAAATCGACATCGATGGTCGAACCATCCGACAATTCGGCGGCAGCGACCCTGCCATCCATGCCGACAAGGCGAACAAGGCCGGTCTTTTCGCGAATCGAAACACCCTGCGCCGCGTGAATGTCCCGCATGATATCGGCGGTTTCCCTTGCGGCGACGCGCTGGAGGATTCTCTCCGCCATTTCGATCAACGTCACATCGAGACCAAGCTTGCGGGCAACAGCCGCAGCTTCGAGCCCTATGTACCCGCCACCGATCACAAGCAGTCTGCGGCCCGGCTTCATCTCCCGCATCAGCTTGTCGGCGTCGCGCTTGTCACGAACCGCCAGAACACCCTCAAGGTCGCCACCAATGCTGGCGGGCAGAAGACGCGGCGTGGCACCTGTGGCCAGAACGAGCTTGCCATAAGAAAGCGAGCTTCCGTCCTGCATGCGCACGATCTTGCCCACACGGTCGATTTCTTCGACCCAGGTGGACAGGCGGATTTCGACATCGTTTTCCGCATACCATTGCTCGGGCCGAAACATCAGCCGGTCGAAGGTCATTTCGCCCATCAGGTATTTTTTCGAAAGCGGCGGGCGCTGATAGGGAAAAACATCCTCCGAGCCGATGATGGTGATGGGGCGCTGGTCTTTTAAGGCCCTCAGTTTTGCCGCCAGTGCGAAAGCCGCCTGCCCCGCCCCGACAATTACCAGCCTGTCCGCCACATGTTTCTCCCGGAATGATCGCGACGGAAAGTTTTTCCAGCGATGCGCAACATAAGTATGACAAAGGCGTAACGCCAAGTACGGGCCGCGTCAACCGGCGAAGAAGCGGCATGCACCGTAGTGGAACACAACCGCCTTCCATGTGTTTGCACCACTGCTTCCGTCCAGTTTTCCGAATGGAAACATCATCTTCGACACAGTCCTGTGGGAACGACGAGATCGTGGTCAAATCAATTGAATGTATTTCGTTCAGTTCCCGGCAAGGAAGATGATCTAAAATGGAAACAAGAATAAAACAGCCTGGGAGGTTGTGATGGCCATGAATATCGATCCACACCGAAGCGTCGCTCCGGACGAGATGTATGAGAAATTCCAGATTGACCGCCCCGGCAAGATCACCTTTATCGGCCATCATCTGAGCGCCAAGAATACAATGCGCTGCCTTGTCCGCACCATTTCTCTCTATGGCGCGGAAATCGAGGTCAGCCCGCATCTGGAAATGCCGGTCAATTTCTATCTCGAAATCCTTGGCATTCGCGACGAGATCGGCTGCACGCTGATCCGTCGTGAAGAAGAAATGGCCACAGTCGGATTCAACATGCTGATCGATGCGGAATTCCTGCATCATGTGCGCAGACTGAGCTTCGAAACCAGCGCCTGACAACGCCGGTATGATTTTGCGCGCGTCTCCACACGCGAAGAAATCTGTTCCAAAACAGCCTTCGCAGCACGAAGCACGCCTTGCACACTCGGTTTTTCGACCTATTGTTTGGCCGATTTTCTCAACAGGTACTGGAAATTTCTGCAATGTCCGCTTTTTCGCGCCTTACGCCTCTCGCCGCTTCTCTTCCCTCCACCGTTCCTTTCGTTGGTCCGGAAGCCATCGAGCGCAATCGGGGTCTTGAGGTCAAAGCGCGCATTGGTGCAAACGAGAGCGGTTTCGGCCCGGCTCCATCCGTATTGCTGGCGATGCGGGACGCAGCAGTCGACACATGGATGTATAGCGATCCGGAAAACTATGAACTCAAGGAAGCACTTGCCATTCACCACGGCATTTCCCGCGATAACGTCGCGATCGGCGGCGGCGTGGACGGGCTTCTGGGTGAAATTGCCCGCCTGATCGTCGAACCTGGTACGCCGGTTGTGACGTCTTTCGGCGGATATCCAACTTTCAACTACCACGTGAACGGCTTCGGCGGGAAGCTGGTAACAACGCCCTATGTTGACGACCACGAAAACCTCGATGGGTTGCTCGATCTCGTCATTAAGGAAAACGCGCCGCTGGTTTATTTCGCCAATCCCGACAACCCGATGGGAAGCTGGTGGGAAGCAAGCGAGGTCGTGGCTTTTGCCCGCGCATTGCCGGAAACCTGCCTTCTCATTCTGGATGAAGCCTATTGCGAAACCGCACCGGCAAGCGCCGTACCTGCGATCGATGCCCTGATCGGCAAACCTAACGTATTGCGCATGCGTACCTTCTCGAAGGCTTATGGCCTTGCCGGCGCGCGTGTTGGTTATGCTATCGGCACGCTGGGAAATGTTCAGGCGTTCGACAAGATCCGCAACCACTTCGGCATGGCGCGCGTTTCCGTTGCCGCTGCATTGGCAGCCTTGAAGGATCAGGAATATCTGCACGAAGTGGTCGGTAAAATCTCTGCTGCGCGCGATCGTATCTCTCAGATCGCCCGCGACAATGGGTTGTCGCCACTCCCCTCTGCGACCAATTTTGTGACGATCGACTGCCATCGTGACGGCGCTTACGCGCGTGGCATTGTCGATGGTCTCATGGAGCACGGCGTGTTCATTCGTATGCCGGGCGTCGAACCACTGAACCGCTGCATCCGCGTCAGCGCCGGGACAGCCGACAAGCTTGATCTTTTCGAACAGGCATTGCCGAAAGTGCTGAAGGCGCTCGGTTGAGAATGATCGGAAAACGATTCAACGGGCGTAACGCGCTGGGGTGGAATCGTTTTTTCCGCCAGCTTCAACCCAAATATAAAAGAACCGCGCCAGCCTTGTTTCTGCTGGTCGCGGCTCGATGTGTCAGCGCAAAAGCCTCCTCCCTGGAAGCCCTCGCCGCATTCCCCTTCGGGTTTGACTTTCGTTTATACCGGGTAACGGGACTGGAGGAACCGTGGCCGGAAAATGAAGGCAATCGTTGTTCTGTTGCGGGTCGGCCTGAGATAACCAGCCGGCTTTAGTGCGGTATTGTCAGTGAACGGTCATCCATTCGCGTGCGGCACGCAGTGCTTCGGCCAGCTCCGCCTTGCTCATGTTGCGGGCCAGATCGGCGCGCAATGAAGCCGCCCGTTCCGAACCGCGAATGGCGGCAATGTTGAGCCACTTGTGAGCCGCAACCAGATCCACCTTGCCGCCCCGGCCGGTCGCATAGACCAGACCGAGATTGCAAAGAGTTTCGACGCGGCTTTCGCCGGAGGCAAGCGCCATTTCGATGTCGCGAATTTCAAAGCGTGCCATTGTTCTTATCCCTGTTTCGTAACCTGCGTTGGTTCTGTCTTCTGCGCCTCTGAGCGGGCGTTTTGCCTTCCGGACCCACCGTCTTCTGCGGCTTTTTTCGTCCTTCCAGCTGGCAGGTTTTCCCTGCGCTTTCGATGACCCCAATATGACAGCGGGCCTTCAACGGGCGCTTAAAAGGCATGATTAATGGGCCGCAAACAAAGTCCAAACGATTGGTAAAGTTGGGTTTTTGTTAAATATGCCGAGGCCCGGAAATTAAGGACTTTCTGCGCATTTTTACGAAAGCTTTACGAATGGAATTCAACCCTTTTTAAACCATGCGCCAAACATCGTTTTTGAAGCCAACGCTCTTCCCGTCTCTCTTCTGCGGAAAAACATGAAAATCCGCGGCAAAGATATTTCCTTTTACGTTCACGTTAATTATAAATCTCTCCACTCGCATGAGGAGATGCGCGTGCTGAAGCGCAAGGTATGACCGACTTCAGCACACTGGATTGGGAGGTCCATATGAAGAGAATGACGATTTTGGCCGCAGCGCTTGTCATGCTGGGCGGTTCTGCCCTTGCCGGCGAGGCCATTGAAGGCAACTGGAAAACCGCCAGCGGCGAAACCGCCGCCATTGCTCCTTGCGGTTCGGCGTTCTGCGTGACGCTGAAGACCGGCAAGCACGCTGGAAAACAGATCGGCAAGATGAGCGGCACCGGCAATAGCTATTCGGGCGACATTACCGATCCGGCCAATGACAAGACCTATAGTGGCTCTGGCACCGTTTCAGGCAATTCGCTCAGCATGAAGGGCTGTGTGCTGAAAGTGCTGTGCAAGTCACAGACCTGGACACGCCTCTAAAAACAGACGGCGGGTGCAACGCATGGCGAGAGGGTAGACCCCTTTTATCCCGTTATGTATCGTTGCGCCGCGCCGACCAAGACTGAGGCAGAAACATGCGCGTGACCCTTTCGACAATTCTGATTTCGGGTACCTCGCATGTCGGCAAAACAACATTAGCGAAGCAGTTGAGCGCAAAGCTGCGCTGCGAGACCATTTCCACCGATAGCCTTGCCCGCCATCCCGGCCGACCGTGGCCAGCCATCCCCGGGCCTGTCGAAGAATATTATAAGAGCCTTTCACCCGAAACGATCCACTGGTTCCTTCGGGTCCATCATCAGAATATCTGGCCGCTCATCCAAAGCCTGCTCGACAAGCGGGCTGGCACGGGCGAACTCACGGTTTTCGAGGGTGCAGCCTTGCGACCTGAATATATATCGCCACTGATCGATCGCAGCGTTGCCGGAGTTTTTCTCCATGCCGAGAACGAGTTACTGTTGAAGAGAATGCGCCGCGAAGCCGCTTATGATGATGGTAACGCCGATCGACGGCAATTGATCGACGCTTTCATCGAGCGATCCCTCAGGGAAAATACCGAAATGTTTGCCGCCGCGCGGGAACATGGCTTGCGGGTCGTCGATGCCACAGACCCCGAGGCGATTGCTGATTTCATCAGCGAAGTAACCGCTCGTGCAGAGACCTCCCTGACATAATGGGGTCGCAGGGGCGAAGATCCCTCCATCTTTTACCGGTCCAGAATGGGGAAAGGCCCTATTAACCTCCCTGAATGCCATATGAACCGGGTTCTCAGCATCGGTTCAGTCCAACTATGGCAAAACTCTGTCTATCAACTCCAATAAGGGGAATGGACATGGCCAAGCTGATACGCCGCCTTACAATCATCGTGCTGCTCATGGCAATTTTTGCCATGTCCTTTGCCTCGCTCGTCGTCAATCCGAACCGCAGTTTCCAACGGGTGAATGCCGGTGCAGCACTTGCCTGCCAGCAGAGCCCCGTTCCTGCTTCAAGCTGCCCCGTCGTATTGTAAAGGCGAAGACAATGACCAACAGCTTTTCCAGCACGCTCTTTTCCGCCATCAGGCTCGCGCTCGTCGCTTCGATCTTCCTTGGACCAGTGGCCGGTCTTGCAGTGTACAAGTCTGACCCGCGCCCTGCCTCCAAGGGTGCAGGCTTCGTGCTGCTGATGACCCTGCAGCGCGGTGCTCTCGGCTGAATATTTCATCTGACCCACAGGCCCCGTCAGGTTTTCCGTTTCTTTTCAGTTTCTTCGTATTTCTGTCGCTTGCCTGTGAAAATTGGCTCCCTATAATGAGCCATGACGATAGCAAAGCACACGATTCCGCCCCTCTCCTTCATCACACCAGAGCCGTATGCGCCACAGACGTTCACGGACCCGAAGGAGGCTGTCGAGGCGTTGACAGCGCTTTATGAGCGCAACACGAATTTTCTCATCAAGTCCTTCACGGATCTGGCGCAGGGAGCCCCCATCGAGGGTCGCTACCGCGCATGCTATCCGCAAGCGTCCATCGAAACGTCAAGTTTCGGCCATGTGGATTCACGCCTGTCCTACGGTCATGTCACCGCCCCCGGCGTCTACACCACGACCATTACCCGCCCGCAGCTTTTCCGGCATTATCTGAAAGAGCAGCTTGGCCTTCTGATCAAGAACCACGGCGTTCCAGTGACGATCTCGGAATCGGCCACTCCCATTCCGCTGCACTTCGCATTTGGCGAGGGTGCCCATGTCGAGGCTTCTGCGGCGTCTTCGTTGTCGGATGTGCCGTTGCGCGATCTTTTCGACACGCCGGACCTCAACAATACCGATGACCTGATTGCCAACGGCGAATATGATCAGGTACCGGGTGAACCCGCACCGCTTGCGCCATTCACCGCGCAGCGCATAGATTACTCTCTGGCGCGCCTTAGTCACTACACGGCGACAAGCGCCAGTCATTTCCAGAATTTCGTGCTTTTTACGAACTATCAGTTCTACATCGACGAATTCGCTGCCTGGGCCCGCAAGTTGATGCGGGATGGAGGCGAAGGCTACACGGAGTTCGTCGAGCCGGGCAATATCGTCACCCATGCGGGGTCCGACAAACCTGAAACCGACATGACGCTGGGGCGTCTGCCGCAGATGCCCGCCTACCACCTGAAGAAGAAGGGCCATGCAGGGATCACCCTGGTCAATATCGGCGTCGGCCCATCCAACGCCAAGACGATTACCGACCACATTGCTGTCTTGCGTCCGCATGCCTGGCTGATGGTTGGCCATTGCGCCGGTCTTCGCAACAGCCAGCGTCTTGGCGATTATGTTCTTGCCCATGCCTATGTGCGTGAAGATCACGTCCTGGACGATGACCTGCCGGTCTGGGTGCCGATCCCGGCACTTGCGGAAGTACAGCTTGCTCTGGAAGGTGCGGTTGCGGAAGTGACCGGTTACGAAGGTTTCGAGCTAAAGCGCATCATGCGCACCGGCACCGTGGCGACCATCGACAACCGCAACTGGGAGCTTCGCGACCAGGCTGGCCCGGTCAAGCGCCTGTCTCAGTCGCGCGCCATTGCACTCGACATGGAATCGGCAACCATCGCTGCAAACGGCTTCCGCTTCCGCGTGCCCTACGGCACCCTGCTCTGCGTTTCAGACAAGCCCTTGCATGGCGAACTGAAACTGCCGGGCATGGCGACCGAGTTTTACCGGACGCAGGTTGCCCAGCATTTGCAGATCGGTATTCGCGCCGTGCAGAAGCTTGCAGCCATGCAGAAGGAAACCCTGCATTCCCGTAAGCTCAGAAGCTTCTACGAGACGGCTTTCCAATAAACTCATCAAGACGCCCGCACAAAGCCGCGCGGGCGTCATCAATTGACCTGACTGATCGGCCTCAGGCCGTTTTCACTGTTGCTTCTATGCGAACGGGGAAATTGACCGATCGCGCGATGAAGCATTTGTCATGCGCGTCCTCATGCAGTTCCTGTGCAACGGCAGGGTCGCCTTTTGTGATCGTCACCACCGGCTTCAGCACGACCTCACTGAAATGTCCGGCGCCATCTTTTTCCATGACCATGGTACCCTCGGCACTGTCGACATAATCGCTGACGACAACGCCCGATACGGCGCAGAAGTGCAGATACCAGAGCTTATGGCAGGCAGAGAGCGAGCCAACCAGCAGTTCTTCGGGATTCCAGCGGGCGGAATCGCCGCGGAACGCGGGATCGGAAGAACCGGCAATATCCGGCTTGCCCTCGGCGGAGAGTGTATGATCCCTGTCATAGTCGCGATAGCCGGTCGTTCCCGTGCCACGATTGCCCGTCCACGTCACCTTGACGCTGTAATGGTGTTCCTGTCCGGCCATCGATCTATTCCTTCACAGTGTCGCGCAAGTGGTCCAGCCCCTTGCGCAGAGTTTCCATCATCTGATCGACTTCGGACCGGCTGATCGTCAATGCTGGAGAGGCCAGCATACGGTCGCCGGTGGCGCGCATAACAAGGCCGTTTGCCAGGCAATGATTGCGAACCTCGGTGCCGACGTCATCAGGTTTCGCGTAGCGCCTGCGCGTCGTCTTGTCCACGGCAAGCTGCAGGCCGCCCATCAGGCCGACATTGACCGCCTCCCCCACAACCTCATGATCGGTAAGGCTTTTCCAACCTTCCGCAAAATAGGGCCCGATATCGTCGCGCACGCGTTCCACCAGACCTTCGTCCTCGATGATTCTGAGGTTTTCCAGTGCGGCAGCCGCGCAGACCGGATGTCCGGAATAGGTAAAGCCGTGATTGAAATCACCGACGTCATTCAGCATGACCTCCGCGACACGATCGGATACCAGAACGCCACCGATCGGCAGATAACCTGATGACAATCCCTTTGCGACTGGCGCCAAATCCGGTTCGACACCAAAATGCTGGTAGCCGAACCATGAGCCCAGCCGTCCGAAACCGCAGATCACCTCATCGGAGACGAGCAGGATGTTACGTGCCTTGCAGATGCGGGCAATCTCCGGCCAGTAGGTTTCCGGCGGCACGATCACACCGCCTGCCCCCTGGATCGGTTCGGCTACGAAAGCGGCAACATTTTCTTCGCCCAGCTCATCGATTTTGGCATCAAGTTCACGTGCGACCTTGAGACCGAACTCGGCGGGAGAAAGATCGCCACCCTCCGCATACCAATAGGGCTGGCCAATATGCGCGATGCCTTCGATCGGCAGATTGCCCTGCTCATGCATCCATTTCATGCCGCCAAGCGAGGCGCCTGCGACCGTAGAGCCATGATAACCGTTTCTGCGGGCAATGATTTTCGTCTTAGAGGGATGGCCAAGCGCTTTCCAGTAGACACGCGCCATCCGGAACCAGGTGTCAGTCGCTTCGGAACCGGAATTGGTAAAGAACACATGGTTCATCCTGGGTCCGGCGCGGGACGCAATCTTCTGCGCCAGCAATGTCGCAGGCGGCGTGGTCGTGCCAAAGAACGCGTTGTAATAGGGCAACTCGTTCATCTGCCGCGATACGGCATCGGCGATTTCCTTGCGACCGTAACCGATGTTCACACACCAAAGCCCGGCGAAGGCGTCGAGATATTTCTTTCCGGTGCTGTCATAGATGAAAACGCCTTCGGCCCGTTCGATGATGCGGGTTCCGGCCGCATTGAGCTTGCCCATGTCGGAAAAGGGATGAAGGTGGTGCGCGGCATCGATGGCCGCGAGATTGGAAATCCCTTTGGTGATTTCATTCATGACAGATCACACTCCCGATTAGGCGCCAACCGATGAGAAAGACGCGCCGCAAAGGAACATGGCCGGGCAGATTCGATTTGGCAAGGCTCGCCGTTTCGACTTATCGTTGCAGCCGAAAACAACCGGAAAGCCAGTCATGACCTCGAAATCCCTGTCGGACATCCGCACCCCGAGCGATCAGCAACCACGCACGGAAATTCTTCTGGTGGGCATGAATGGCGATCTTCGCGGCAAACGCATCCCGCCCGGCAAGGAACAGAAAATCTGGGATGGTGCGGTCAGGCTACCTTCATCGACGCAGTCGCTCGACATCTGGGGCGATGACAATGATGATCTCACCGGGCTGTCCCTGACGATCGGCGATCCGGACGGTCTTTGCGTCGCGGATCAACGCAGCCTAACCCCGATGCCATGGGCACCGGACGGATCGCAGCAGGTTCTGGCCACGATGCACGAAATGGATGGCAGCCCAAGCTTCATGGACCCTCGTGCCATTCTTGCCAATGTACTGACACGTTACGCCGAACTCGGGCTGACGCCCGTCGTGGCAACCGAACTCGAGTTTTATCTGGTGGAGAGAGACTGGCGTGAAACGGGCAAACCCCGACCACCTGCAAGCCTTGCCTATCGTGGCGAGGCAACTGGTGCGCAGCTTTACGACATGGGTGCGACCGATGCGATGGACGGCTTTCTCCAGACGCTGAACGACTGGGCGAAGATACAGGGGCTTCCCACCGATGCGACAACTGCTGAATTCGGTCCCGGCCAGTTTGAAGTCAATCTGCTGCACCGTGCCGACGCACTGGCGGCTGCCGACGATTGTATCTATCTCAAGCGCCTCGCAGATCATGCAGCCAGGCGTCACGGCCTGAAATCCACCTGCATGGCCAAGCCCTATTCCGATCAGGCCGGGTCAGGCCTGCATGTGCATGTCAGCGTCATCGACAGCCAGGGGAAAAACGTTCTCGATGCGGCGGGCGGCGAGGCCGTGCAATTGAAATCCGTATGTGCCGGGCTGTTGAATACGATGCGGGATGCCCAGGCGATATTCGCGCCTTTTGCCAATTCCTACCGTCGCTTTCAGCCGGGTTCGTTTGCGCCCGTAGACATCGACTGGGGTTATGGTCACCGGGGCACGGCAGTGCGCATTCCCGATGCGAATGGCCCGACCGCCCGAATTGAACACCGCGTCGCCGGCGCCGATGCCAATCCGCATCTGCTGCTGGCAGCCATACTCGGCGGCATGCTTCTTGGCCTCGAGAACCGGCTGGACCCCGGCCCGGAAACTGAGCCTGGGCAGGCAAGTTCCGCGAAACGCAGTCTCACGCATGATTTTCTGACGGCTGTCGAGGACTTTGCCGCCTCCCCGATCATGGCACGCATTTTCGGAGCCCGTTACCGCAAGCTTTATGCAGACACGAAGCGCAAGGAGGCGATTGCCTTCCTGCGCACCGTCTCCGATTTCGATTACCGGACCTACCTGCCACGGATCTAGAGCCCGAACGCATCGGGAGACAGATCACACATGAGCGGTCAGGGACGCGTGAAGAATTCGCGTCCGACCAGCACCTTCAGCTCACCAGCATGAAGCTTCAGTGCGACGTCGCGTTCCATCGGCAAGAGTTCGCCGTCGATCACGCAGCGAACGTCGTGCCGTGTCCTAGGGAAATGCAACTCTACCGATGTTGCCGTCATGGCGGTTACTGAAGCGTTCTCCTTCAGCTTGCCGCGCATGATGTCCAAAGCAAGCCTGGTAACTCCCAGGGGGCGCAACGGATCGGTAAGGTAAAAGCCAAGATGGCCGCCGGAAATGTCATCTGCCACCAACAGCGAGTTTCGACCGAACTCGTTGTTGGACACTGAGATGGCCGAAACCTTGCTGCGCTGCTTTTCGCCATTTACCGTAAACTCCACCTCGAAGACCGGCGGGTTCAAGATAACGCTGATCGCGGCACGCACGCTGGCCTTGATCTTGCCGAGACGCGAGGCAAAGGCAAGATTGTTGCGGTAGCGAACCATGCGTGAATGCAGACCAGCCGAAAACTGGTGCACGAACAGGCGGCCATTGGCACTGGCGATATCCACTTCGGCGATGTCGCCCGATGCGAGCGCATCGAGAGCCTGACGAATATCGAGCGGCAATTTCAGCGAGCGCGCAAAAAGATTCATCGTTCCGGCCGGCACGACACCAAGCGCGATGCCGTGCTTCCAGGCGATACCGGCAGCGGCCGAGATTGTTCCATCGCCGCCGCCTGCGATGATGCCATCGATCCCCGGCTCGTCTGCAGCACGCTCGAGTTCGGCCAGAATGTCCTTGCCATCAACCGGGCGGCAATCAATCTCATGGCCTGCTCTGGTGAAAACGTCGCGGCTATACTCACAAAAAGCCTGCATGTCGGTGGTGCGGAAGGTACCGCCATCGCGGTTGAATATTGCAACGAGCTTCATGTCTTATCCGGTTCTGCCGAGGCTTCGCACAGGCGCATAAATGCCCGCCCTCCAATGAGGTTCCAAACACCATCGCGTGAACGCAAATTTTTTGCCACGAATAACTCTACCGCGATGCACTATTCCATGTTAGAAAATACTTAAGGTCATTTTCATGACCGCGCATCTCCAGTCAGGGCAGGTTGTTTCCCATACAGCCTTGCCCTTTTTTCTGTTCTTTATATCCCTTTTCAGGTCGCCATGAGTCAGCCGCACACGTCTGAAGTCCGCCTTGGAGCGGAGAGTGAAACCATTGGCACGACGGCAGCAGCCGCCACCTTGCCGCCCCTAGCCATCGCACTTATCGAGCTGGCCCTTGCCGCGGGCGGTTTTGGCATTGGTACCGGCGAGTTTGCGATCATGGGTCTGCTGCCTGACGTCGCCACGACCTATGGCGTCAGCGTACCGCAGGCCGGTTACGTCATCACTGCTTATGCGCTCGGCGTCGTCATTGGTGCACCGATTATTGCCATACTTGCCGCCCGCATGACGCGCCGCACATTGCTGCTGGGACTGATGGGCATCTTTGCTATCGGCAACATTTTGAGCGCCATGGCACCTGATTTTGTCAGCTTCACCATTCTGCGCTTCATCACCGGCCTGCCGCACGGCGCCTACTTCGGTGTTGCCGCTCTCGTCGCCGCTTCGATGGCACCCATCCACAAGCGGGCGCGGGCTGTTGGTCGGGTAATGCTCGGACTGACCATAGCAACCCTACTTGGAACGCCGCTTGCCACCTTCTTCGGTCAGCATTTCTCATGGCGCGCGGCCTTCATGCTGGTTGGCGGCATTGGTATCCTCACCGTCGCATTGCTGTGGCTTTTCCAGCCGCGCGACAAGGTGGAGGAAGGCGCCAGCCTATGGCGCGAACTCGGAGCCTTCCGGCGTGTGCAGGTCTGGCTGACGCTGGCGATTGCATCGACGGGTTTTGGCGGCATGTTCGCGGTCTTCAGCTATATCGCCAAGACCACCACCGACGTTGCCATGATGCCGGTCTCGACCGTCTCCATGGTACTGGCGCTCTTCGGTATCGGCATGAATGTCGGCAATGTGGTCGGTTCGCGGCTGGCCGACATCTCGCTCAACGGCACGATCGGCGGCATGCTCGCTTTTAACGTCGTCCTGATGGTGCTCTTTGGAATGACGGCGCATGATCCTTTCATGCTGTGCCTGTGCGTCTTCCTGATCGGCTGCGGCTTTGCTGCATGCCCGGCCGTACAGACCCGGTTGATGGACGTTGCTGCGGATGCGCAGACGCTTGCGGCTGCATCCAACCACTCCGCCTTCAACATCGCCAACGCGCTTGGTGCATGGCTGGGCGGCATGGTGATTGCCATGGGTTACGGTTATGCCTCGACCGGTTATGTGGGCGCGGTTCTGTCGCTTCTCGGCCTTGGCGTTTTCCTCGTTTCCGTGGCCGTGGAGCGTCGTGAAAAAGCGGCTTAATGCCGCTTTTCCGCCACCCGGCGAAACCGCCTTTCAACCTTGCTGAAATTTTAAAATTGGGCGCTTGACTCTTTTCGGTTTCAGGCGCACCACCTCCCCACGCGCATGCTGTGACGCAGCATCGTGCGGATTTCAACGGAGCATCATTGGATGTCTAGCGACAGTAGTAGTCGATTGCCTTTGCCGAAAGCGGCGAACGGGAACTGATCCGACTCCTGTCGGCTCACCACCGCGTTCGCCGTGATCGGCGAATCGACGGAAAGGTGAGCAATCATGAACTTCCACAACCTCTCCCAGAGGGCCAGCAAGGCCGCGCGTCTCCTTCGTGGCGGTAACTCGGGTCCATCCACCATTGCAGAACGCGTCGAGCAACTGAACACGCTCGATGTTGTTGCTGCCGCAACCACACTGCTGGCCATGCCGCAGGCGAAGGCTGTCGCCATTCTCGACCGGCCGGAGTTGCACAAGGCCGCCGAGATCATCGCCCATTTTCCGGTCGAAAAAGCAGCACCCATCGTCAACCTGATGTCCGACGACCGTGTCGCGGATATTCTGGCTGAGATGGAAGACGGACCACGGGGCCGGCTTTTTGCCCGACTGGACCGTGCAGCCGCACTCTCCATCCAGCACCTGATGGGGTATCCGCCACGCACGGCCGGTTCCATCATGACCACGGAATTCGTCAGCGTACCGGACGACTGGACGGTGGAGCAGACCCTTTCGCACATCCGTTTCGTCGAACGGTCGCGTGAAACGGTCTACGCCATCTATGTGTTGGCCAAGGACAAGACGCTTTCCAAGGTGGTGACGCTGCGACGGCTGCTGACCGGAGAGCCGGACGCCTCGATCCTCTCGGTGGCTTCACGAGAAGGCCTCGTTTCGGCCGATCCGATGATGTCGCAGGAAGATGTCGCCCGACTGATCCGCAAGCACGACCTTCTGGCCCTGCCCGTCGTGGACGAGAATGCGCGCATGCTTGGCATCGTAACCGTCGACGACGTGATCGACACGATGATCGCCGATACAACGGAGGATGCGCACAAGTTCGGCGGCATGGAAGCACTCGGCAAACCCTACATGTCGATCGGCTTCCCGGATATGATCCGCAAACGTGCGGGCTGGCTTGCCGCCCTCTTCCTTGGAGAAATGCTGACGGCAAGCGCCATGCAGCACTTTGAGGGTGAGTTGGAAAAAGCCGTGGTGCTGACGCTGTTCATTCCGCTCATCATGTCATCCGGCGGCAATTCCGGTTCGCAGGCAACCTCGCTCATCATCCGGGCGCTGGCGCTTGGCGAGTTGAAGCTGTCGGACTGGTGGCGGGTTTTACTGCGTGAAATCCCGACCGGGCTGACACTCGGCTGCATTCTCGGCGCTATTGGTTTCCTGCGACTGACCGTCTGGCAGCAGGCCGGTTTCTACGATTACGGCGAACACTGGCTGCTGGTTGGCGCGACCGTCTTTGCCGCTCTCGTCGGTATCGTGACCTTCGGTTCGCTGGCAGGCTCCATGCTGCCCTTCGTGCTGCAGCGCCTGCGGCTTGATCCTGCCAGCGCGTCAGCGCCCTTCGTGGCAACGCTGGTGGATGTCAGCGGACTGGTGATCTACTTCTCCGTCGCGCTGGTCATTCTCAGCGGCACGCTGCTTTAAAGAAGCAATGCAGCCCGGTCGCAGTCACGCGACCGGGCAATTTTACGATGCCCCTCGAAAAATCCGTGTTTCCATAAAGTTACGAGGGCGTACTGCAAAACTGATTCAAGCGATGGGCTTGCATGCAGCCTGACAGGTATTGGGGGGAACCATGAGAATTTCGAACCTGAGAGATCATCCACATTTTGCGGATACGGTTGCCCATCGTGGCTGGAACGCCTGGTGGACAGATAGCGGTCTTCCCGTTGAACATTACCGTGCGCATCTGGAACCGATGCTGGCAAGCGCCGGCATTCCCTTCGCCCTCGTCGCCCACGACAACGGCGACTACGCAGGGTCCGTTCTGGTGATCGAGAACGATCACGATGATCGCCCGCAATACGCGCCATGGATTGCCGCGCTCTGGGTCGAACCTCAATTCAGACGACAGGGCATTGCGGCACGACTGCTTGTGGAAAGTCGCCTGGAAGCGGAAAAGCGCGGACATGCGTCGTGCTATCTCTGCGCCACATCGGATAAGGCACCCTACTATCTGAAGCAGGGTTTCAGCCTGATCGAGCCGAATGTTTCCGATCTCGATATTTTTATGATCGGAAGCCCGAAGACAGGCTGATCCAGTCTCCTTGAAACGATCCTGCCAGCCCGAAGAAGCGCACTGGCAGATCTGAAGCCTCTATCAGCCGCCAGCGTTGATAACACCTGTGGCCAGAAGACCAAGCAGGATGACACCAATCACCACGCGGTAATAGACGAATGGCATGTAGCTCTTCGTCGAGACAAGTCGCAGGAAGAAAACGATAACGGCATAACCGACGAAAAAGGCGATGACTGTCGCCAGAGCCGTCGGCCCCCAACCCACCGGATTGTCTTCGCCGATACTCTTGAAAAGCTGGTAGAAACCGGAGCCGAAGACAGCGGGAACAGCAAGCAGGAACGAATATCGTGCCGCAGCCTCACGCGTGTAGCCAAGCAGCAGGCCGGCGCTGATCGTACCGCCCGAACGGGAGACACCGGGAATAAGCGCCATGGCCTGTGCGAAACCGAAGAGAATGCCATCACGCCAGATGAGCTGGTTCAGCTTGTAGCGTTTTGCGCCGATCTTGTCGGCAATGCCAAGAACGATACCAAACACGATCAGCATGACAGCGGTGATGTAGAGATTGCGCAGCGAATGCTCGATGGCATCCTTGAACAGCAGGCCGAGAAGCACGATCGGCACGGAGCCGATGATAATCAACCAGCCGAGGCGCGCATCGGACTTGTCGTAAGTTCCCAGCCGCAGGTTCTGACGCAACCAGGCCGTGGCAATCCGCATGATGTCAGACCAGAAATAGACCAGAACCGCCAATTCGGTACCGATCTGGGTGATCGCCGTAAAGGCTGCGCCAGGATCGGAGCCAGAGGGCAGAAACTCCCCGGCAATGCGCAAATGCGCGCTCGAAGAAATGGGAAGAAACTCCGTCAATCCCTGCAACAGACCGAGAAATCCGGCCTCAAGCCAACCGATGCTCATGTGATGTGATGTCCCTGCTTGCGAATCGATGCCGCAGCATTATGCATCAATCGGGGCAAATACGTGTTGCATTGCAACACGCCCACGACGCAGTCTTCACCCGTTACTTTTCTCAGGACATTGCTCACAAATGCGCGCGCTGGCTTTTACGCCGCCTTTTCTGTGTCCTCAGGCATGCGCGTATATTTTTCACCGTTCTTGCAAACCACATGGGTGTCGCCCCAGCTTTTGAGTGCCGAGATAACCGGCCGCATGCTCTCCCCGAGCGGGGTCAGCGCGTAGTCAACGCGCGGCGGCACAACGGGGAAAACCGTGCGCGATATCAGTCCTGCTTCTTCCAGTTCCCGCAACTGTTTGGTCAACATGCGCTGGGTGACGCTCGGAATATGGCGACGCAATTCGTTGAAGCGCAACGTGCCGGAATTGGTGAGGTGATAAAGGATCACGCCTTTCCATTTTCCATCGAGGAAACTCAGGGTCGACTCCACCGGACATCCGGGGAAGTTGCCGGTGAGCTTGGCGCGTGGACGGGACATGACAGTATCCTTTTTGTATGTATCGTCAAAAAATGTGCATTCTTGCGGGCTTGGTTCATATGTATCAAGTAAGGGGCACGCAAACAAGCAAAGGAGAATCTGCATGCGTGCCATCGGTTACCAGAAAGCCCAGCCCATTACCGCTCAGGATGCTCTCGTCGACATCGATTTGCCTGTGCCTGAAGCCAAAGGGCACGATATTCTGGTTGAGGTGAAGGCCGTTTCCGTCAATCCGGTCGACACGAAGGTTCGACACGGCCAGACGCCGGAAAACGGCGAATACCGTGTGCTTGGCTTCGATGCTGCCGGCACCGTCAAGGCCGTCGGAGAAAAGGTGACATTGTTCAAAGCGGGCGATGCCGTTTTTTATGCCGGCGCCATCAACCGCCCCGGCTCCAACAGCGAGTTTCATCTGGTCGATGAGCGTATCGTTGGCGCCAAGCCGCGGACGCTCTCCTTCGAGGAAGCGGCTGCCCTGCCCCTGACCGCCATTACCGCCTACGAAACGTTGTTCGACCGCTTGCGGGTCAAGGACGCCGTTCCCGGTGCGGCCAATGCCATCCTCGTTATTGGTGGCGCTGGCGGCGTCGGCTCAATTGCCATCCAGTTGTTGCGCGCTCTGACCGATCTGACCGTCATTGCAACAGCGTCCCGCCCGGAGACAATGGATTGGGTCAAGGAACTCGGCGCTCATCATGTGGTGGATCACAGCAAACCGATTGCCCAGCAAGTGGAAGCTCTCGGCATCGGCGCTCCGGCTTTTGTCTTTTCGACAACCCATAGCGACGTCCATGCTGCAGACAGCCTCGCCGTGATCGCGCCGCAGGGGCGTTATGCGCTGATCGATGATCCGGCAGGCGGCTTCGACGTCATGCCTTTCAAGCGCAAATGCATTTCTATCCATTGGGAAATGATGTTCGCCCGCGCCGTCTTCCAGACCGTTGACATGATCGAACAGCACAATCTGCTCAACCACGTTTCAGAGCTGGTAGACGCCGGTACGATCAAGACGACGCTGACCGAGGTTCTGGGCACGATCAATGCCGGAAACCTGATCAAGGCACATGCGATGATCGAGAGCAACAAGGCCAAGGGCAAGGTCGTGCTCTCCGGCTTCTGACATCAGAAGGCCCGTGTAACGCAGGTTACACGGGCCTTATCTCTTTCCAGACGTTTGGCGATCAATCGTCTTCGGGATCTTCCGCGCACGGCCACGAAGACGGTACGGTCAGCCCGGCGGGCAGCTTCGTCTTGTCATTACCGCAAGACAGTTCGATCTGGCTTTGCGCCAATCCGGTTGCAGAAGACAGGTCTACCCCTTCGATCCTTGTCAGCAACAGGAAGGCGTTGGAAAAGTCGACCGGTCCACCAAGCGTCGCGCCCTCGAAACGCGCCCTCGACAGGTTCGTCAGAGTGAATTTCACACCTTGCAGGCTTGCACCTTCGAAGTCCGCGCGACCGAGTTCCGCTTTGGTAAAGTCGGCTCCATCGAGCTTGGCCTTTTCGAATTGTGCCCGCTGCATTTCGGCGTTGACGAACTTGGCGTTGGTAGCATCTGCCGAGGTAAAATCGCTACGATAGGCTTCCACCTTCGTCAGATTGGCGCCTTGCAGGTTTGCTTCCCCCAAAGCCGTACGGATAAGCTTCGCCTTTTCCATGTTCGCGCCTTTCAGCGTCGAGCCACGAAGGTCGGTGTAGGTAAAATCAGTGCCATACAGCATTGCCGAGTCGAGATTGCTGCCTCCCAGCATCAGCAATCTCTTATTGCATTCGCGCCAATCAATGCCCGCAAGGGCATCGGTCCGGCAGCTTGCTGCACCGGCGTGATGGCTGGTCATCGTCAGGGTGACCATGATGCCCGCCGCAACAGCGGCAATCCGGCCTGCCTTGTCGTTCAAACGGATCTTCAGCCTTTCGGAGCTGGCCATGCTTTCACTCCATATCGCAAGCGCGCCACCCTTGCGGCTCCCGTCGGCGCGTATCCTATACGTAAGTCGTTGAAGGGCAATCTGCAATCACCGCAAAAAGCCCGTCCACATTCCTGTGAACGGGCTCTTTGATGTCTAGGCGCGGTGCGCACAGGCCGGGCCAAACATTACATGTTGGCGTATACAGGCCCTTCGCCGGGCATTCCCGATGACGGCGGTCCGTGCGGGCCGGGCCAACATTACATGTTGGCGTAAACCGGTCCTTCGCCGCCTTGTGGCGGAACCCAGTTGATGTTCTGGTTGGGGTCCTTGATGTCACACGTCTTACAGTGAACGCAGTTCTGCGCATTGATGACGTAGGTTTCCTGGCCGTCCTTCTCCACCCATTCGTAAACGCCAGCCGGGCAATAACGCGTCGATGGTCCGGCATAAACATCGTGCTCGGATGATTTCTGCAGCGCCATGTCCTTCACCTGAAGATGCACCGGCTGGTCTTCTTCATGGTTGGTCGAGGACAGGAACACTGACGACAGACGGTCGAAGGTCAACACGCCATCAGGCTTCGGATAGGCAATCGGTTTGTGCTTCGCGGCCGGTTCGAGACTTTCCGCATCCGTCTTGCCGTGCTTCAGCGTGCCGAACACCGAAAAACCGAACAGCTGGTTCGTCCACATGTCGAGGCCACCAAGCGCCACGCCGACAGCCGTGCCGAACTTCGACCACAGCGGCTTGACGTTGCGGACCATCCTCAGGTCCTTGCCGATATCGCCCTGACGCCATTCGTTCTCGATCTCGACAACTTCGTCATTGGCGCGACCGCCTGCAATTGCCGCGGCAATCTTGTCGGCCGCCAGCATGCCCGACAGCACCGCATTGTGGCTGCCCTTGATGCGCGGCACGTTGACGAAACCGGCCGAACAGCCAATCAGCGCGCCACCCGGGAAGGTCAGCTTCGGAACCGACTGATAACCGCCTTCGGTGATGGCGCGGGCGCCATAGGACAGACGCTTGCCACCCTCGAACGTGTCGCGGATCGCCGGATGCGTCTTGAAGCGCTGGAACTCCTCGAACGGATAAAGATAGGGGTTCTTGTAATTGAGGTGCACCACGAAACCGACAGCGACCAGATTGTCTTCCAGGTGATAGAGGAACGAACCCCCGCCGGTCTTCATGCCAAGCGGCCAGCCGAACGAGTGCTGCACCAGACCCTGTTTGTGGTTCTCAGGCTTGACCTGCCACAGCTCCTTGATGCCGATACCGAACTTTTGTGGTTCCCGATCCCGGGACAGGTCGAACCTGGCGATCAGCTGCTTGGCGAGCGAACCGCGCACACCTTCCCCGATCAGCACATATTTGCCGTGCAGTTCCATGCCGCGGGTGAAGTTCGGGCCGGGTTCGCCGTTGCGCTCGATGCCCATATCGCCGGTGGCAACACCGATGACGGCACCTTCGTCATTGTAAAGCACTTCGGTGGCGGCAAAGCCCGGATAGATCTCGACGCCGAGCGCTTCCGCCTTTTCCGCCAGCCAGCGACAGACCAGCCCAAGCGAGACGATGTAGTTGCCGTGATTGTTCATCAATGGCGGCATGGCGAAGTTCGGCAGGCGGATCGATCCGGCCGGGCCGAGCAACAGGAACTGGTCGTCCTTGACCTCGGTCTTGAAGGGATGCCCCTCCTCCTCGCGCCAGCCCGGCAGCAGCCTGTCGATACCGATCGGATCGACAACCGCACCGGAGAGAATGTGCGCGCCGACCTCGCCGCCCTTTTCCAGAACAACCACAGACAAATCCGGATCAATCTGCTTCAGACGGATCGCCGCAGAAAGGCCAGCGGGACCTGCACCAACAATCACGACATCGAATTCCATCGATTCCCGTTCAGGGAGTTCCATCGGTTCGGTCATTCTACCCTCTCACTCGCCGGTCCCTTCCGGCTGTTGTTTCCACCCATCGCAGCAACTATTGATCCTGCGGTCCATCGCGGAATCAGATAGCTGCACCTTTCAAGGCAGCTTTATCGATGCCTTTTGTCTTCGCAAAGCATGACACACTTGTCGAGCTTCTATAGCGGCAAAACATGTCGTATGCCAGATATTTGTCAGACAACCTGATGACTAAGTTTGCACATATTACCTTTACGTTCACGTAATAGTAAATTCACGCTGAATGTGCGTCAAGCGACCATACGATCTGCAAATGAAGAGGTGATGAGAATGGGCGCTTGGAAAGCGAACCGATTAACCGCCGATCAGCAAAGCGTGATGCTAGCATCAAAAATAATCGGCACTCAAAAACCATTCGGGCTTGAACCAGCCTTCAAATGCGAGCCACCGCCACCTATAAACACTGTCATCTGCATTTCGGCATAAGGATATTCGTCATGGATCTCGGCATTTCCGGCAAACGCGCCCTTGTTCTCGCATCTTCGCGTGGGCTGGGCCTCGGCATAGCAACTGCGCTCGCCAAGGAAGGCGCAAACGTTATTCTGGTTGGCAGAAGCGGTGAAAAGCTGGAGGCAAACTGCAAGGCAATCAATGCCCTCGGCAAGGGCAAGGCCGACTGGGTCTGGGGCGACCTTGCTGACGAAGGTTTCGTTGATGCCATGACGCAGGCGGTCAAGGAAAAGCTCGGCGGCATCGACATTCTCGTCAACAACACCGGCGGCCCTACCCCCGGCCTGGCACAGGAAATGACCGCCGACAAGCTTGATACCTTCTTTCAGTCCATGGTCTTGCGCGTCATTACCCTGACCAACACCCTTTTGCCGCAGATGAAGGAACAAGGCTGGGGCCGCATCCTGACCGTCGCGTCCTCTGGCGTTTTCGAGCCGATCCCAAACCTTGCCTTGTCTAACACGCTGCGCGGCGCCCTCGTTGGCTGGAACAAGACGCTTTCGAGTGAGGTCGCGGGCTTCGGCATCACGGCAAACATGCTGCTTCCGGGCCGCATCCACACCGACCGTATCGATGAACTCGATGGCGCAAACGCCAAGCGTCTCGGCAAGAGCGTCGAAGAAATCCGTGAAGCATCAGTCAAGACCATTCCGGCCGGACGGCTTGGCTCCGTCGATGAATTTGGTGCCACCGGAGCCTTCCTGTGCTCCCAGCCTGCCAGCTACATCACCGGCACGATGCTGCGCGTCGATGGCGGAGCATCGAAGTCGAACTGATAAAACAGCAATTCTGGAGCCGAAACTTCGGCTCCAGAATCCTCCCGGCTTAGAAACGAATACGTCCGAAGCTGGCAAGAATGGCGGAGCACAGGCACAGCAGCCCATGCCATCGACACAGTCTGGCGCTTCCAATCCGGCACCGGTCGCAAGCTCTCCGTCGACGCAGCCGACAACTGCGCCTGTCCGAAATACTGTGAACAGTGGCTCCGATGCGATGAGCGAAAGAGCTGCGTTGCGCCGCAGTCTGGCCGAAAAGGAAGCGGCACTCGAAGTTGGGCGCAACCGGGCAGTCGAAGCGCAACAGGATCGCATCATTCGCGGTCTCCTGGATGCAGCCGTCAACGGCACCACTTCCAAGGATGGCAACAACCTTATGAGGCCGGGTGACAAAGAAGACAGCCACGCCAACGTCGTGACCCGTTACTACGCGGAGACCTGACAAATCCATATGTGTCAATTTCGCATGACATCGGCGACCTCCCTGCATTATGGTGCGGGGAGGTTATGCTTATGGGGTCTATGATGCGCTTGCTTCGAATTTCCCTCGGTGTCCTTGGCGTATTGCTTACGCTTATCGGCCTCGTCTGGATGGGACAGGGCAGCGGATATTTCCCCTACCCGGCCTCCAGCTTCATGATCGACCAGAGCCCGTGGATCTGGCGCGGAGCAATGGTTGCCATCGTCGGCCTGGTGCTGATCTTTTTGGTACGTCGCCTCGTACGCTGATTTATTTCACCAGCGCCGGCAGATCGGCAATCAACGAATCGCGCGTCACGAAGCTGATTGGTTCTTCGCGGCTCCAATCGGCGATGTTAAGCCGTGCGAACACAACACGCCGCTCTCCTTTATCTGCCCAGCCGACGAACCAGCCAAGCCAGGCATCACCATCCGGCTTGCCAGCCTTGTTGCGCATGCGACCGGAACCGGTCTTGCCATGTACCTGCCAACCATCGTCTGCGGCAAATTGCGGAATGACCGCCCGCGTCTTGTCAAACGCGGCTTTCGAGACCGGCAATTTTCCATTGATGAAACGGCGTACGAAATCAGCCTGCTGGTCACCGGAAATTTTCAGGGAAGACATCAGCCAGGATTCCGTCAAGCCGTCCGTTTGGCCCGGAATACCCTTCACATCAGCATTGCCGTATCCGAAATCGCGCACATAATCGGCAAACTTTTTCTGCCCCAGCTTTCTGGTGATTTCCTGTGAATACCAGACAATCGAGTCTTTTTCCCAGATCGTCGGGTCGACCGATTTCTGCTCACGCTTCGGCCGGTTCCACGTGCTCTTGTAGTTCCAGCGCGGGGTTGTCGCATCTTTCAGGATACCTGCGTCATATCCCATGATAGCCAAAGGAAACTTGAATGTGGATTGCGGTGCAAATGCTTTTTCACATTCGCCGTTTCGATGGAGCACAGCGCCACTTTCAGCATCAAGAACAACCGTGCAATGCACCGGCTCTGCGGCAAGCACGTTACGAGATGGCAGGCAAGAGATTGATATCGCCA
This sequence comes from Agrobacterium tumefaciens, assembly GCA_025559845.1. Lineage (NCBI taxonomy): Bacteria > Pseudomonadati > Pseudomonadota > Alphaproteobacteria > Hyphomicrobiales > Rhizobiaceae > Agrobacterium > Agrobacterium tumefaciens. Next base: position 708,668 of record CP048469.1, on the reverse strand, counting down.
CAAAAAATGCAGCGGTAAATCGTCTTGTCATCATGTTTCATTCTCCTTGGATTGGCGAGCGCTCTATGTCTGGTCGTACCGATTTAGGCTCGTTTGCAGGCAAGCGACAAATGATGATATCTGCCGTAAGACATGAATTAAACTTGGGCTTAAATGCCATAGTCCGTTAAATGGAGATGGCCGCATGGTCCGCCCCCACCTGCCGCTGAACGCTCTTCGCGCTTTTGAGGCTGCTGCACGCCACCTGAGCTTCACCCGCGCTGCGATAGAACTGTGCGTGACCCAGACTGCGATCAGCCATCAGGTGAAATTGCTGGAGGAACGCCTCGGTGTAACGCTTTTCCGTCGTCTTCCCCGTGGCTTGATGATTACCGACGAAGGCTTGGCGCTGCTGCCAACCCTGCGTGATTCATTCGATCGTATGGCCGACATGCTGCAGCGCTTCGAGGATGGTCACCTTCAGGAGGTCCTGACCGTCGGCGCCGTTGGAACTTTCGCCGTCGGCTGGCTTTTGCCGCGCCTGCAGGAGTTTAACGAGCTTTATCCCTTCATCGATGTTCGCCTCTCGACCAACAACAACCGTGTCGACATCGCTGCAGAGGGGCTGGATTTTGCCATTCGTTTCGGCAATGGCGCCTGGCATGACACGGAGGCGGACGAGCTTTTTTCGGCCCCACTCTCGGCGCTGTGCATTCCCACCATTGCCGAACAGCTTGAAGGCCCACAGGACATTGCCCAGCACACGCTCTTGCGCTCCTACCGCATGGACGAGTGGCCGGGCTGGTTCGAAGCGGCAGGCGTGGCGGCGCCACGGATCAAAGGTATCGTCTTCGATTCCTCCGTGCCGATGGTCGAGGCAGCCATGCAAGGTATCGGCATCGCACTTGCCCCGCCACTGATGTTCCAGCGCCAGCTTTCATCCGGCGATCTGGTGCAACCCTTCCCGGTCTATGTTTCCAAGGGGTGTTACTGGCTGACCCGTCTGAAGTCGCGCAGCGTCACGAAGGCCATGGCAACCTTTGCGGCCTGGATTGCGGCAAGAGCCGAGGCGATGCGGATGCCCCCGTCAAAAAACTGACGCCACGCGCTTGCTATTCACAATTGCCTGTGCGATCACGCGCCCTCTTCAAAACAGGCGGGCGCTTTTTTGCGTCCCTTTATCTGTCCGGATGCTCTTTGGCTTCCGGCGCATCTCTTGTTGACACATAAGGATATCCGCTATGGCAAGGGCACTCGGCCTCGATTTCGGCACGACCAACACGGTCATGGCAATTTCCGATTCTGGCACCACCAGCCACTCCATGCGCTTCACCAGCAGTGCGGGAACGGCAGACAGCATGCGCACCGCTCTCTCCTTCATGAAGGATAACGCCCTTGGCGCCGCTGCCTTGCATGTGGAAGCAGGCCATGCCGCTATCCGCCAGTTCATCGACAATCCCGGCGATTGTCGTTTCCTGCAGTCGATCAAAACCTTCGCGGCATCCTCGTTGTTTCAGGGCACATTGATCTTCGCAAAGCGCCAGAGCTTCGAAGACTTGATGGAGGTGTTCCTGCGCAAGCTGAAGACCTATGCCGGAGACGAATGGCACAACGACGTTTCCACAGTCGTCGCCGGGCGTCCGGTACGCTTCGCAGGTATGAACCCGAATGAAGAACTGGCACTGACCCGCTACAATGAAGCGCTGACACGCGCCGGTTTCCCGGAAATTCATTATGTCTATGAGCCTGTCGCAGCCGCCTATTACTTTGCGCAGAGCCTGAAGAAGGACGCCAATGTTCTGGTGGCCGACTTCGGCGGCGGCACCACCGACTATTCGCTGATCCGCTTCGAAACCCATGGCGGAAAACTTTCGGCAACGCCAATCGGCCACTCGGGTGTCGGCATTGCCGGTGACCATTTCGATTTCCGCATGATCGACAACCTCGTCTCGCCGGAAATTGGCAAAGGCAGCAAGTTCAAAAGCTTCGACAAGGTTCTCGACGTTCCCTCGGGTTACTACGTCAATTTCGGCCGCTGGAACCAGTTGTCGATCTTCAAGACCTCGAAGGAGTTTTCCGATCTGAAATCGCTGGTCCGTTCAGCGTTAGAGCCGGAAAAGCTGGAGATGTTCATCGATCTGGTCGAGCACGATGAGGGCTATCCGCTTTATCAGGCCATCTCCGCAACCAAGATGGCGCTGTCGTCACAGGAAGAGGCAGAGTTCAACTTTGCCCCGCTCGGCAAAGCTGGACGCAAGACCGTCAAGCGGAGCGATTTCAACAGCTGGATCTCCGAGGACCTCGGCAAGATCGAGGAAGCGCTGGACGAGGTTCTGGTCAAGACCAACACCGCGCCTGACGCCATCGACAAGGTGTTCCTGACTGGCGGCACGTCGTTCGTGCCGGCCGTCCGCGAGCTTTTCACCCGTCGTTTCGGTACGGACAAGATCGAAAGCGGCGGCGAAATGCTGTCCATCGCCCACGGTCTCGCTATGATCGGCGAAAGCGGAGACATTGAACGCTGGACAGCGTGATTTACGGGTTTCGCCGGGCCGGGACTTGGGATAGTTTTCCCTCATGATTTCGGCCCACGACCTCTCCCCGGCAGAACTTGCCGCGCTTCTGCATTTCCATGCAGATGCGGGCGTGGATTGGCTTCTCGAAGACCAGTCGATTGACCGTTTCGCGGAATTTGCGACAAGCCGCCCGGCACGATCAACGGCGAGGCAGGAAGCTCCCCAGGGCGACCGTCAGGGCAATGATCGACCGGCGGGTTCGGCCGAACCGTCGCGACGGCCGGCAACCGCTTCGGGCAGAGCTGCGCCGCCCGCTCCCGCCATTCAACAGAATGTCGCCGTTCCGGACGAGCAGGTCGTGGCGGCTGCGCGCTTTGCGGCCGAAAGCGCCCGCTCCATCGAAGAACTCAAGACCGCTGTGGAAGCCTTCAACGGCTGCAACCTGAAGAACAGCGCGCGCAGCACCGTCTTCGCAGAAGGTAGCCCTGCCTCCGGCATTATGGTGATCGGCTCCATGCCCGACGCCGACGATGATCGTGAAGGCATTCCATTTGCCGGCAAAACCGGGTTGCTGCTTGAGCGCATGCTGGCGGCAATCGGGCTCGAGCGCAGCGGTATCGTGCTCGGCAATGTCGTCCCCTGGCGCCCCCCGGGCAATCGCCAGCCGACTCAGGCGGAAATGGACATTTGCCGCCCGTTCATCGAGCGTCAAATCGCGCTTTACGAGCCAAAACACCTGTTGCTTCTTGGCAACTTTACCGCACGTTTCTTCTTTGGCGGCAGCGGAACCATTCATACCATGCGCGGACAGTGGCGGGATATCGCCGCCGGGCACCTTGTTTTGCCCGCCCTTGCGAGCCTGCATCCGCAGGAACTTTTGAACGCCCCCGCCTCCAAGTCATTGTCTTGGCAGGATTTATTGGCATTCAGGGCGCGTATCACGCAATCGTAAATGCCTTCTTTCTGCTCAATGTAAATGATTTGTGAAAAAAGCCATGCATTTTGCGCATAACAGCGGCGCATTTGCCTTGCTTGCCGAATCCATGCTGCGCTGCGATATATCCCGCCATGTCTTGGGAGGAAAAGGTTTAAGGAACCAAGGCAATGACCACTCGCTTCCGTCCGGTGCATTCCGGCTTTGAAACGCTTCGTCTGGCGGGCCTCAGCCCCCGTTCGAGTAATGGCTATCATCGTTTTGGCGCTGCCGCCAATGAACAGATGACGGCTCGCGCTGCTGCGCAGCAGGTTCGCGTTACGCGTCCTTCTGCTGTTTTTGCGGATTTTCGCGAACGCTAAGATTGTGTGATCGGCAATCTGCCGATGCGAAATGAAGAACTGCGCTGTGGCGTCTTTCTCCGGAAAGGCGCCTTTTGCATTTCAAGACACACTACAGGCTGACGGCAACCTCAAAAGGAAATTCATCCCTGAGGCGTCGAGGCTTTGCGCGCCGCTTTTCTGGCGAGACCAAGCTGGTGCTCGCGCAGGATGATGAAAATACCGGCCATGATGACAATCGCCGTACCTATAAGCATCGTTGTTGTCGGAATATCGCCAAACAGAACGTAGGACACGGCAATTCCGAAGACGATGGAGCTGTATTCGAAAGGCGCGATGATCGAGACCTCGGCGTGCCGGTAGCTTTCCGTCAAAAAGATCTGCGCCACGCCACCACAGATGCCGCTGCCAATCAACAGGGCCGCCTGTTGGGGATTGAGCCACAGCCAACCGAATGGCACGCTGACCAAGGACAGCAAGGCTGCCGTCAGCGAGAAGTACAGGACAATGGTTGGCGTCTTTTCCGTTTCGACCAGTTGCCGTACCTGGATCATTGCCAAGCCACCCAGCGCGGCACCGACAAGAACGGCAATCGCCGCCGTGCCCTCGCCTGCAGCGAACCCGCCTTCACGCAGCAACGTCATTTTCGGCCACAGAATGACCAGGACGCCGACCATACCGATAGCGACGGCGCTCCAGCGATAGACTCTGACCTTTTCCCGCAGGATAAGCGAGGCAAACACCACGGCGAGCAATGGCGATGCGTAACCGATGGCGATGAACTCCGGCAAGGGCAGCAATGTAAGACCATAAAAACCGCAGGCCATGGACAGGATGCCGAGAAAACCGCGCTTGAAATGGCCCGCAAGATTGTTGGTATGTAACGCACTTGCCAATGCGTGCAGCCAGGCGAGATAGACGACGATCGGGACAATGGCGAAAGCCGAGCGGAAGAAGGTTATCTGCCCCGGAGGCACATCCGGCCCTGACGCCTTGATGCAGGTCTGCATCATCAGAAAGAAGCCGACCGAAATCAGCTTCATGGAAATCCCGCGAACGGGACTATAGGCATCGGCGCTCATCGGCAGTTACTCATATCGTCTGCACAAAACGCCATCAAAGATTTTTTCGCACGAAAAGGACGACGCAAGGGGGGGAATTGAATTTCCGCAAAGCTAGAACAAATGTGCGACCGCTTCACATCAAAAATCGTTATCCATCCATGAATTCGGTTGATTGCTTATGCGTGACGGCACTCCTTGAAATGCAACCAACGCCAACCTCGAAAATTTTCATAAAAATCAAAACAACTTCAGCAATCGTTCAACATTTGCTGCCATGGTCCGCAGAAACCAGCGGCCGGAGGACAAACTACACTGCAGGTTTGATCCTCTTTCCGGGGACAGAATGTCCCACGACGCTCACATGAACGTGACGAGTACTTCCGTATTTTACATTCAGGCTTTGTGACGACATGATGCCTGGCCGACGATCGACAGAATTATTCAGGAATAGTCATGCGAACAGATACGGGCCAGGTCGTTCACCTGGCAGATTACCGCCCTACCGATTTCGTTCTTGAGCGCGTGGATCTCACTTTCGAACTCGACCCCAAGAATACCAAGGTCGAGGCCCGTCTGATTTTCCATAGACGAGAAGGCGCGGAAAAGACCGCCCCTCTGATCCTGGATGGCGACGAACTGAAGCTGTCGAGTGTCCTCCTGGACCAGATCGAGCTTCCCGCTTCGCAATATGACGCAACGCCGGAAAGCCTGACGATCCGCGATCTGCCGGAAGAAACGCCGTTCGAGATTTGCGTGACGAACTACATCAATCCGCAGGTGAATACGCAGCTCATGGGGCTTTACCGCACCAATGGCGTTTATTGCACCCAGTGCGAAGCCGAAGGCTTCCGCCGGATTACCTATTTCCCCGATCGTCCTGACGTTCTGGCACCATACACCGTGACAATCATCGCGGCGAAGGAAGGCAATCCGCTGCTGCTGTCGAACGGCAACTTCCTCGGCGGCGGCAACTACGACGAAGGCCGGCACTTCGCTGCCTGGTTCGATCCGCATCCGAAACCCAGCTATCTCTTCGCGCTTGTTGCAGGCGACCTCGGAGTTGTGGAGGACACCTTCACCACCATGACCGGCCGCGATGTCGCGCTGAAGATCTATGTCGAGCACGGCAAGGAGCCGCGCGCAACCTATGCCATGGACGCGTTGAAGCGTTCGATGAAGTGGGATGAAGAGCGCTTCGGTCGCGAATACGACCTCGATATCTTCATGATCGTCGCCGTTTCCGATTTCAACATGGGCGCGATGGAAAACAAGGGGCTCAATGTCTTCAACGACAAGTTCGTGCTGGCAGACCCCGAAACCGCAACCGACGCGGACTACGCCAATATCGAGCGCATCATCGCGCACGAATATTTCCATAACTGGACCGGCAACCGCATTACCTGCCGCGACTGGTTTCAGCTTTGCCTCAAGGAAGGCCTGACCGTTTATCGCGATCAGGAATTTTCATCCGACATGCGGTCGCGACCGGTCAAGCGCATTGCCGATGTGCGTCACCTGAAGTCCGAACAGTTCCCTGAAGACTCCGGTCCGCTGGCTCATCCGCCGCGCCCGGACAGCTATCGTGAAATCAACAACTTCTACACCACGACCGTCTACGAAAAGGGTGCTGAAGTCACCCGCATGATCGCGACGATCCTCGGTGAAGGTGATTTCAAGAAAGGCATGGACCTATACTTTGAGCGCCATGATGGTGAAGCAGCGACGGTCGAGGATTTCGTCAAGAGCTTTGCCGATGCCAGTGGCCGTGACCTGACACAGTTTGCACTGTGGTACACCGAGGCCGGAACGCCGCTTGTTGCCGCATCGACGGACTACGATTCTGCCACCTCCACGTTCAAACTGTCGCTGGAGCAGACTATTTCTCCGACACCCGGCCAGCCGGTCAAGCAGCCACGGCATATTCCTCTGTCGCTGGCGCTGATCCTCGACAATGGTCAGATCGCCGAACCGAAGTCCGTTGAGGGCGGTGACCACCGTGACGGTGTGCTGCACCTGACTGAGCGTAGCCAGACTTTCACCTTCTCCGGCATCTCATCGCGGCCGGTCGTTTCAATCAATCGCAGCTTCTCTGCACCCGTGAACATCGACTTCGTGCAGCGGCCTGCTGATCTCGTGCAGATTGCCCGGCACGAAACGGATATGTTTGCCCGCTTCCAGGCTCTGACAGAGCTGGCCTTGCCGGCGCTGATTGCCGCCACGAAAGCCATCCATGCCGGTGGTGATGTTGTTGCGGATGCCGACCTCATCGCCACGCTGATCGAAGTCGCCGGTGACGAGAGCCTCGAACCCGCCTTCCGGGCGCAGGCGCTTGCGCTGCCCAGTGAAACGGACATTGCCCGTGAACTCGGTCGTGACACGGACCCTGATGCCATTCACAAGGCGCGTAACGCAACAATCGCGGCCATTGCCAAGGCTGGTATTGCCACGTTCACCCGGCTGTTTGAAACCTATGGCAACGAAGGCGCCTACAGCCCCGACGCCGAGAATGCCGGTCGCCGGTCGCTGCGTAACAGCGCCTTGAACTACCTGGCTTTTGCCGAGGAAACGCCGGATCGTGCAGCCCGGGCCTATGCAACGGCTGGCAACATGACCGACCTCGCTCATGCCCTGAGCGTTTTGACGCAACGCTTCCCCGAGCGACCACAGACCGTCGAGGCTCTTGCAGACTTCGAAGGTCGCTTTGCGGATAACGCACTGGTTCTGGACAAGTGGTTCTCGCTGCAGGCCGCAATTCCGGGTGAAGGCGCACTGGAACGGATCAAAGGACTGATGGCGTCGAAGCACTTCATCCCGTCCAACCCCAACCGCGTTCGCTCGCTGGTCGGAACACTGGCCTTCGGCAATCCCACCGGTTTCCACCGGCCGGATGGCGCTGCCTATCGTTTCCTGGCAGAACAGATCATCGCCATCGACACACGCAACCCACAGCTTGCCGCACGTCTTCTGACATCAATGCGCTCCTGGCGTTCCCTCGAAGCCAATCGCGGAGAAAAGGCAAAAGCGGCTCTCTCGCAGATCGCTGAAACCAAAGGGTTGTCAGCCGATGTCGGCGATATCGTCGAGCGTATCCTGAAGGGCTGATAGCGAGCAAAAGCGCATCGCCCAGACATGACAGAGAACGTATTCCGCCGCCTTGATCCCAATCATGGCGGCGGATTTGTTTCTTCAGCCCGATCAAGCAGACGGTACGATCGGGTGGTGAACTTCATATCTGACATGTCCCAAATCAGCACATCGTTTCAGTGCTTCATCGCGAAGCCCCACGACAGGTCGCCTGAGTTGAAGCTGTCCAAACTCTTTGGCGGCTTTGATGCTAGATCCGAAAACACAGTGCGTGATCTATATCGGAGTTCTTGTGGCGTTCAGTTGGATGGCGGCCCTGCCTTGCACAGTCTCGAGGCCAAAGTGCTCGCGGCGAACCGCGAGGACATCATCAGCACCTTAGTGGCGGGGCTTCCGGCCGCAGGCAATGGTGTTTGTCCAGACGCTGGGGCCTGCTCTCTATGCCTATTCGCAAGCGTGAAAAACCGTTTCCGGCTAAGCGTCCTGACCAATGAAAAGCGGTGCGTCGGCATCCTGTTTTTCGGCAACGACAGCGACGGTGGAATCACCTCTCCAATCGGCGTGAAAAAATGCGGAGTCGGTTCAAAGGGTTAAAATTCTTTTAACTTCTCCCTCTGGACACGGCGAATCGCAAATGATTCATTAAGGCAGATTCGGGCGGCGGCGCTTCGAATTCCATGAGGGACAATCACAAGGCGGGACAATGACGAACGTGCGGCGGGCGACTGCGGGCGATGAGCGGCCGTATGCCAAATTTTCAGACTTTGCGGCCTGGGGAGAGCGCCTCTCCAGTGACCTGATGGGTCTGATGGATGGCGACGAGCGGCGAATTCCGCAGGTTGAAAGCCTGCTCAAGCGCTTGATTCCTATTCTTATTCTGGCGTTCCTCGTTGTCGTTGCGGCATCGCGCGTCCTTGGTATCGTTTCCGAATACAGCCGCATGGAAGAAGCGGCCCGCCACAGCACGGCCTTGACCGCGCTTACGGCAAAGGCGGCCCTACTCAACAATGGCAAGGTTTTCGCCGTGCAGGATCGCACGCCTGCGGAAACAAGCCTGCTGGCCGCGTTGCCGCCGGGCAGTCTTGCCGATGGGACCCTGGTTTTGCTGTCAGGCAGCAATGGCCGGATCTTTGCCGGTGCAGGCAAGCAAGCGCCGCTTTACATTGGCACCGCCCTTCCCGCGCTGCTGCCGGAAATTGCCATCGTCCAGCGCTTTCCGGGTGCGCCCGGCACCGTCGAGACCACGATCGACGGCATCCAGCACTACGCCACGATGATCCCGTTCGGCAGCGACGGCAGCATGGTGATTGCCGCCAGGTCGCTTGAGCCGATCCGCTCTTTCTGGCGCAGCGAAATTGCCATGAACGTGACGCTGTTCGCAGGCATTTCCGCCATCCTGCTCGTTATCCTCTACGCCTACTACATGCAGGTCAGACGCGCCCGCGATGCGGACGATATTTTTGCAGAATCCAACCTGCGGGTTGAGACCGCGCTGTCGCGCGGCCGTTGCGGTCTCTGGGATTTCGACCTGTCCACCCGGCGCATGTTCTGGTCGGGATCGCTCTATGAAATTCTGGGCATGCCGCCGAAGGCAGCGCCCCTGTCCTTCTCCGACGCCGCCCGCATGATGCATTCCGAGGACGGCAACCTCTACGAACTCGCCCGCGCTGTGGGTTGTGGCAACCTTCGCCAGATCGACCAGATCTTCCGTATGCGCCACTCCAAGGGACATTACGTCTGGCTGCGCGCCCGTGCCCAGGTCATCCGCACGAACAATGGTCCGCGTGTGATCGGCATCGCCATGGATGTCACCGAGCAGCACCGTCTGGCACAACGTTATGCAGAGGCCGATCAGCGCCTCGCTGACGCGATCGAATCCACCTCGGAAGCCTTCGTTCTCTGGGACAAGAACGACCGTCTGGTGATGTGCAACACCCATTACCAGCAGGCTTACGGCCTGCCGGACAGCGTTCTCGTCGCTGGCACCGAAAAGGCTGTTCTGCTGGCTGCCGCCTCGCGTCCGGTTACGGAACGCCGCGTTGCCGATCCCGATCAATCCGGGCTCTCCCGCACTATGGAAGTGCAGCTTGCCGATGATCGCTGGCTGCAGATCAACGAACGCCGTACCCGCGACGGCGGACTTGTCTCTGTCGGCACCGACATCTCGCTTCTCAAGCGCCATCAGGAGCGCCTGCGCGAATCCGAGCGTCGCTTGATGGCAACGATTGGCGATCTCTCGGCCTCGCAACACAAGCTGGAGCGCCAGAAGACAGAGCTATCTGCGGTCAACGCCAATTACCTATCAGAAAAAGAACGCGCAGAGGCTGCCAACAAGGCGAAGTCAGAGTTCCTTGCCAATATGAGCCATGAACTGCGCACGCCGCTCAACGCCATTCTGGGCTTTTCAGAAATCCTCCTGGCGGAAATGTTCGGTCCGGTGGGCTCACCGAAATATTCCGAATATGCGCGCGACATCCACGACAGCGGCAAACACCTGCTGAACGTCATCAACGACATTCTCGACATGTCGAAGATCGAAGCAGGACATATGCGCATCAACCGCGAGACGGTCGATCTTGCTCCGCTGATCGAGGAAACGCTGCGGCTTACCGCCATTCAGGCGGAACAGAAGGCCATTACCGTTCACCAGCGCGTCTGCTCAGGCCTGACTATGCATGGCGACCGCCGTGCCATGAAGCAGATCATGCTGAACCTTTTGTCCAATGCCGTGAAGTTCACGGGAGACGGCGGTCACATCGCGCTTCGCACCCACGTTCATGAAGCCGCCCTTATGCTGACAATTGCCGATACAGGCATCGGCATTCCCGCCAAGGCGCTCGACAAGATTGGCCAACCTTTCGAGCAGGTACAAAGCCAATATGCCAAGAGCCAGGGCGGTTCGGGTCTCGGCCTCGCCATTTCGCGCTCACTCGTCAAGCTGCATGGTGGCACGATGAAAATCCGCTCCAGCGAGGGCAAGGGCACGGTGGTCACGATTGTCATTCCCCATGCCGAGGCGCGTTGCGGCACGAAGCATTGATATCGCAACGGCAGAAATGGGCTTCCGTTCAAGACGTTGGCCCGTCAGCCGCCATTCTTGACCGTTGACTGATAGGCTTTGCGCACCGCCTTCGACAGTCGCTTCACCTCACCTTCCAGGGTCTGAATATTGGGGCAATCTCCCGCACGGCAGACAAGGTCGACCAGACCTGCCGGGGCTTCCTTCGGATTGAAGCCGCCATCGATACACAGACGGACGATCTGCGAAATTTCCGTGTAAAGCGCCATCGCCTTCATGCAGTCGTCGAAGGCCATCGGGTCCATTGTTCCCGCTGCCATGGCGTGAAGCGCTTCGCGTGTACTCAGGCCGGGCTTGTGCGCAGGCAGTCCCTTGGCAGGTCCGACCAACGCCAGAAATTGCGCGATGAACTCCAGATCGATCAAACCACCGGGGATAAGCTTGAAGTCCCAGATGTTTTCCGGCGGTTTTTCCTGCTCAATCAGCGAGCGCATTTCAAGAACATCTGCGGAGACTTTCGACACATCCCGTTTCTCGGACAGGATTGACGCAACGATCTTTCCGGCATCCTCGATCAACGAGGCGTCGCCGCAGATGAGCCTTGCGCGCGACAGGGCCATATGCTCCCAGGTCCAGGCCTCCGTGCGCTGATACTTCTCAAAGGCTGCGATGCGTGTCGCGACCGGACCTTTGTTGCCCGAAGGGCGAAGGCGCATGTCGACTTCATAGAGCACCCCTTCCGCCGTCGGGGCGGAAAGTGCCGAGATCAGCCTTTGTGTGACACGGGTAAAGTAGCGCACGGCATCGAGCGGTTTGGCACCAGTCGATTCATGTGCGGTGTCGTCGTAGTCATAAAGCAGGATCAGGTCGACATCCGAACCTGCTGTGAGTTCGAACGAACCAAGCTTGCCCATGCCCATGACAGCGACCCGGCCACCGGGATATTGACCATGCGCCGTTTCCATTTCCGCCAGCACTGCTTTCAGTGCCGCCTCGATCACCAGATCGGCAAGATGGGTAAAAGCGCGGGCGGCAATATCGCCATGGATGGCGTCAGTCAGCAGTCGCACACCGATCAGGAAGCGTTGTTCGGCGGCGAAGATGCGCAGCCGATCCAGAACGTCCTCGTAGTGAACCGCAGAAGACAGGAAATTGTCCATGCGGGCAGCAAGATAATCGCGCGTCGGAATATCGCTCATCAGAGCGGGATCAAGCATGCCATCGAACACATGTGGACGGGCTGCGATGATTTCGGCAAGCCTTGGCGCCGATGACATGATCGTTACCAGCAGCGACAGAAGCGCCGGATTGTTGCCGAGCAACGAAAAGAGCTGGATACCAGCAGGCAGACCGGAGAGGAAATTGTCGAACCGCAGTAGCGCCTCATCCGCGCGCGTGCTTTCGCCAAAGGCTTTCAGCAGGTCCGGCGTCAATTCCGTCAGTCGTTCGCGTGCTTCCACCGATTGCGTTGCCCTATAGCGGCCATTGTGCCAGGTGCGGATGACGCGGGAAATATCTTCCGGCCGTTGGAAACCAAGCGAAGCCAAGGTCTTCAGCGTATCCGGGTCGTCTTTCTGGCCGGTGAAAACCAGGTTGCCACCATCGCCTGACAGCTTCACTTCCTGTTCGAACAGGGCGGAATATTTGCGCTCCACCAGACGCAACACACCCTCCAGCTTTTCGGCAAAGGCCTTGGTGTCAGCAAAACCAAGCATGAAGGCGATGCGTTTCAGTTCGGACTCGCTGTCCGGCAAGGTGTGGGTCTGCTCGTCCCGTACCATCTGGATGCGGTGTTCCACCTCACGCAGAAACCAGTAAGCGTCCGCCAGACTATCGCGGGTTTCCGGATCGATCCATTTCGCTTCGGTCAAGGCAGCCAGCGCCTGCTCGGTGGAGTGGACGCGCAATGCCGGCATACGACCGCCGGCAATCAACTGCTGCGTCTGGGCGAAGAACTCTATTTCGCGAATACCGCCACGCCCGAGCTTGACGTTGTGCCCCTTCACGGCAATCGCGCCATGTCCCTTGTGGGCATGGATTTGCCGCTTGATCGAATGGATGTCGGCAATCGCCGCATAATCAAGATATTTGCGGAAGATGAAGGGCGTCAGTTCGCGCAGGAAGTTGGCGCCTGCCTTCAGATCGCCTGCAACCGGACGCGCCTTGATGTAGGCGGCGCGCTCCCAGTTCTGACCCCTGCCCTCGTAATAGGTCAGCGCTGCTTCAACCGGAATGGCAAGGGGCGTCGAGCCGGGGTCCGGGCGAAGTCGCAAATCGGTGCGGAACACATAACCGTCTGCGGTGCGCTCCTGCATGATGCGGACGAGACGGCGCATCATGCGACCAAAATTCTCGGTCGCATCGAGCGGGTCTTTCATGATGCCTGCGGACGGCTCGAAAAAGACAACTGCGTCGATATCGGATGAATAGTTCAGTTCGTGCGCGCCGAGTTTGCCCATTCCGAGAACGATCAGGCCCGAACTTTCGCTCGGTGCAGCCACATCCTTGAGGACCAGTTTTCCGCCCTCGTGCGCTGCAAGCAGAAGATGGTCGATGGCTGCTGAGAGCGACGCATCCGCCATATCGCTCAACCAGCGCGTTGTGTCGCGGGCGGTGAAGATCCGTGCGAGATCGGCAAGTGCGGCGATGAAGGAAAGCCGGCGTTTGGCGATACGAAGCCTCGACATGACTTCGTTTTCAACAGGGGTTCCTGCATCTCCCGCAGGCTTCCAGCTATCGCGCGCTTCCTCCACCAGCGTTGCGAGCAGTGGCTCAACCGGACCAGATATGGCAAGCGTCAGCAAACCTTCGTCCGCCGTGGCGATGTCACGCAGATAAGGCGAAAGAGTAAAGGCGTTGGCAATGAAGGTCTTGAGCGTGCTTTCTCCCGCAAGCAGATCCGCCACAGCGGGTTCGCTACGACCGATGTCCTTCAGCGTCGACAACACCGACTTCAGTTCGGCCCGCGTATAAGGGCGGATCACATCCGGCTGAACGTCACCAAGCCATTTGCCTTCGGCATTTGTCTTCTGCACTGTCTCTCTCCCTGCCTGCAGGGTCCCATACCTGCATATCGTCCCTACCGCATTGGAGCGGAAATCCAAATCGATTTCCGCTCACCGGGTGAGATGAGCCACCTCCTCTAGAGCTAGGCGACCTCTTCAATGACCGGCAAATCCTGCCGCGCCTGCGCTGGTTGCAGCCTTCCCTTGTACGCAACGATCGGGCCGATCAACGGCAGCGAAATATCGATGTCGAAACAGAAATCGTTGCCTTCCTGTGTTTCAAAACTCGCACCTGATGGCAGCAGGAAGCCGGGCAACGGGACGCCCAACACGCGCCAGCGACGCGGAACGAACGCCAACCGGCCATCATGCAGCACAAGTGCAAGGGCCACCGTGACGATGCCGAAACGTTCCAGCAGCAGATACGTATCCTTGCCGAAGCCAGGTGACTGAACAGACGAGAAGCGTCTTCCGCCGAAGTTGCGTGTCCAGCGCTCCCCGTCTTTCTCAGGAGTAAGTGTTACGCTGACGGGCACCTGATCTGCCGCTTTGGGAAAGCCGAATAGTGCGGAGATCATTCGCGCCATGATGCCTTGTCCGCGACGGACCTCAGCAAAGCCGTGCCAGTCCTGGGTTGCAAGACTTTCGTGCAGTTCGCGCAGTCGCGGCGGCAGATCGTCAAAGGCCGAGCCCAGCACCTTGCGAAACAAGGGCACAGCCGGTTCGTCACGGCGGAAACCGGTGAAAATGGTCTTGCGGCGAAATAGCCTTTCGTAATCGGCAAGATCAAGCGCGTGGGCGCCCGAGCGGGCACCTGGTTGCGGTCGCTCACCAGCCTGCAATTTGCGAATGATCGCTTCTATTGCCATCGAGGGGATGTAAGGACCATCGTCCCCCTCCGCCAACATATGCCAGCTCATCTCCGTGGGCTTGCCGTCTGCCAGACCGTGGGCGTGCACAAACATGCCGCCCCGGTGTTCACCAAAGCGCAACAAGTTCAAGACGGTATAGAAAAAGACAGAGAGCGGTTCGAAGGACGGCAAACCAAAACGCGCTCGCGCTTTTGCCAGCAGGTTGAGCATGCGGTGCAGAATTTCAGGCGTGGGACCGGCACCCATCCAGATATCTTTCATTGTCGCATGTTCCGGCGGGATCACCTGCAGGTCCGGCACATCGACAAGTGAGAAGTGCACGTTCCTGAGCGGGAGCTTTCCGGGAACAGCCACCGTGTAGCGCATGCTTTCCGCCAGCCCAATGCCGTGAGCGTGCTTGCCGTCTCGCCAGAGCTTGACCGGCGCCCCGGCATAACCCGCCACGGCGCGCATCACGTTCAGACCAATTCCGGCATAAGGAGAAGGCGCAATGCCACCTTGTACCGAGACGACGTCCATCTCCTTGGCGATCTCGCGCAAAACAGCTGCCGTCAAAACGGGAAAACTGCTGACGCCTGAGAGAACGAACATACCCGCTGACTTCGCGCGGGCATCGAACTGGCTGACACCGAAAACAAAGTCGGCGGCATCGGCAAAGTCCAGATAATCGATATGTGCCTCAAGACACGCTTCTATGACTGCGTAGCGTTCGGTCCCGTAATCCTGAAAAGGGCCCGAGGCATCGACAACGAGACCGGGAGCATGGACGTGCAAGGCAGTTTTAATATCCTGACGATCGAGTGCGACGGGCGTAAGTTTCGGCCGCCCCTTATAGCCCGCACAAAAGGCCTCGGCACGGGTCAAGGTTCGACCGCAGACCAGAATTTCCAGACCGGACATATCTGCAAGAAGTTCTGCAAGCCGACCGCCAAACACACCATAACCGCCGAGGATCAATATCTTCACCGACGCACACCCCAATCGATTTTCAAATGACTATCTTTAAAAACGCCTGCACTTCCCGCTCAAAGAATTCGGCTCCTGTATTCGGGCGGCGCGACCCAGCACTCCTGCCGTTTCCCGAACCAGCGATATCGGTTGCGCGCGACAAGGCGATACACAGGATCGCGCAGAAAAGCGGGGATGACACGCACTATGCCGAGCAACCGCCAAGGAAAGCCTAGCGCTTCGTAGATGCCGAGAACGGCGTCACTGTCCTGGCGAATCCTGTCGCCATCGACAAGCAGAAGGCTGACCGGGTTTTTCGGGTCCATACCGTGACGTCGGTAGATTTCCGCGCCGATGACGCCCTGCATGGAGGCCAGCCGAAAATGTCCTGCCCTGTCGTGTTTCAGGACGAATTGCGCATTTGCGGCGCACAGAACGCATTCGGCATCGAAGAGAATGATCGGACCTTGCCGTTCCATATCCGCCGGGGCCGGGCTTGCCATCTGTCAGTCTTCCTTGTGCCGATCGCCATGAAAAACACAGAGATCACAATGAACCAAAGAGCAATATTTCGATCAATATTCTTCAGTTCAACACAAAAGAACAGGCGCCATTTGACGCACCAGCAGTCACCCGGAAGTCGACGATAATCTCCTGCCGGCTACAATTTTGCGACTGGAAAAACCATGGAAACGGTCAGGCCCGGAGATGTGGCATTGGCTGGATTGGTGTCTGATAGCGCCAATGAACCACCGTGCAACTCCATAACGGCCTCCACGAGAGAAAGACCGAGTCCTGTTCCTGGCTTGGAGCGACTTTCATCCAGTCGCACGAACCGTTTCAGCACTTCCTCACGCTTGTCAGCGGGAACTCCCGGCCCGTCGTCGGCGACGGAGAGCATGATGGAATCATGCTGTTTTGTCAGCCGGACAACAAGCTTCTTCTCTCCCTCGGCTTCGCTCGCATATTTCATCGCGTTGTCGATAAGGTTGGAAAGTGCCTGACCGATCAGTTCGCGATTGCCCTTGACGGACAACCCCTCCTCGATCTCGGTCGTCAGAACCAGCCCGGCGTCTTCTGCAACAGGCTCGTAAAGTTCCGCACTGTCGGCAGCGATTGCAGACACATCCACATCGGTCATTTCGGCAGCAATGGAACCTGCCTCAACACGAGAAATCATCAGAAGCGCATTGAAGGTACGGATGAGCTGGTCGGATTCCGCGATGATCCCTTCAAGGGCAGCGCGCCGCTTCGTTTCATCGGTATCGTTCAATGCGTCGGCGGCCTTGTTTCTCAATCGCGTCAGCGGTGTCTTGAGGTCATGGGCGATGTTGTCGGAAACCTGCCGCAACCCCTCATTCAGCTTCTCGATGCGACCAAGCATTGCATTGAGCGAGCCCGACAGACGATCGAACTCATCCCCGGAGCGGCCTTGCGGCAGACGCTGTGAGAGATCGCCCGCCATGATCTTTTTCGTGGCGGCAGACATGCGGTCGATGCGTTTCAGGGCGTTGCGACCAATGCCGAACCAGATGAGCAGCGCACCGGCACTCATGATCGCCAGCGCAACCATCAGCGCGTTGCGGACCAGTGCCCGGAATTTGGTTGGTTCACCAAGGTCGCGTCCGATCAGGATGCGCAGGCCATTGTCCAGCGTGAAAACATTGGCGGTCGCCAGATGCTGCACACTGTCTCCGCTCTCCGAGTAACGCTCGTAGCTAAAGGGGAAGCCGGTCCAGCCCTCCTTGTCGAACACGCCCGGTTCCACGGAGGCGACATTACCAGCAAGAATTTCACCGTTCGGTCCAGCGATGATGTAGAGGCTTGCTCCCGGCTGGCGTGCCCGACGCTCCATCATCCGCAGGAGCGGATTGATACCGCCGCGGCCATAGATGCGCTGCACATCGGCCACTTCCTGTAACACGGCATCACGCGTCTGCTGGTTCAGCAGGCGCTCCGACAAAGCCGTAACGTAAAACACCAGGAAAGCGGCGCACAGTGCAAACAGCAGGATATAAAGCGCCGACAGACGGACCGCTGTGGACCGGAACAATATTCTAAGGCGGGCCATTTTCGCCAATCAGCCCTCGTCCTTCATCATGTAACCCGCGCCGCGAATGGTCTTCAAAAGCGGCTTCTCGAAGTCCTTCTCGATTTTCGAGCGGAGACGGGAAACATGCACGTCGATAACATTGGTCTGGGGATCGAAATGATAGTCCCAGACATTTTCAAGGAGCATGGTACGGGTCACGACCTGTCCGGCATTTTTCATCAGATATTCCAGCAGACGGAATTCGCGCGGCTGCAGCAGGATTTCCTTGCCGTTGCGGCGCACGTCGTGGGAGAGCCGATCCAGTTCCAGATCGCCAACACGATAAACCATGTCCTGTTCGGGTTTGCCCTTGCGGCGGCCCAGCACCTCGATACGGGCGAGCAGCTCTGAAAAGGCGTAGGGTTTGGGCAGATAGTCGTCGCCACCGGCACGCAGCCCGGTGACACGGTCATCCACCTGTCCGAGTGCGGACAGGATCAGAACCGGGGTTTCGATACCGCGACGGCGCAGTTCGCTGATGACGGACAGTCCGTCGCGACGCGGCAGCATGCGGTCGATGACCATGACATCATAGGCGTTTTCGCAGCCCATGAACAAACCGCTCTCACCGTCGCTGGCGTGATCGGCGACAATTCCGGCTTCCCGGAACGCCTTTGTCATGTAGGCAGCAGCCTCAAGGTCGTCTTCAATGACTAGAATCTTCATGTGCGGGACAATAGCGCCCTCGCCCTTTTCCGTACAACCGGAAACAGATGCGGGAGACAGTTCCTGAACCTTGTTTTCCACGAGAAGTCCTCCGGATATACGGCGGGAGGCCGACGGGAGCCGGCCTGCGTCCTGCTTCATATCGGGGTGGCGGGGAGACGGCACAAGCCGCTCCCCGTCCCGTTCAGATCATCAGCCCTGATCGATATCGAGAGCGATGAAGCGGCTGCCATTTTCCGTCTGGATCTGGAACAGCGCCTTGGAACGACCGTCCTTCTTGGCCTGTTCGAGGATCTTCTCGACATCGGCTGCGGACGCAACCTGCTGGTTGTTGACCGAGGTGATCTTTTCACCCGTCTTCAGGCCACGAGCGGCGGCATCGCTATCAGGATCGACATCGGTGATGGCAAGGCCATTGCCGTCATCGGAAGGCGCAACCGTCAGGCCGAGGCTGGAGAGAGCCTTTTCGCTGGAAGGCTGGCTGCCGTTGTCGTCATTCTGGGTCGGCGTTGCCTTGGAGGCATCGTCGCTTGCCAGATCGCCAAGCGTCACGGTTACCGACTGAGACTTGCCGTCACGCCACAGCGAGACTTCAATCTTGCTGTTCGGCGCCATGCCACCGATACGACGCGAGAGATCGCGTGCATCCTTCACCGGATCGCCGTTAACGGCGGTGATGATGTCACCCTGCTTGATACCGGCCTTGTCGCCCGGAGAACCGGCCTGCGGAGAAACGACCAGAGCACCGCTTGCTTCAGACAGACCCAGCGATTCAGCAATATCCTTGCTTACCGGCTGGATCTGCACGCCGAGCCAACCACGCTCAACCTTGCCGTCCTTCTGAAGATCGGCAATCACGTCCTTGGCGACGGAGGCCGGGATAGCAAACGCGATACCGACGTTACCACCCGACGGAGAGAAGATCGCGGTGTTGATACCGACCACTTCGCCGTTGAGGTTGAAGGCTGGACCACCAGAGTTACCACGGTTCACAGCAGCATCAATCTGGAGGTAATCGTCGTAAGGACCGGAGCCGATGTCGCGGCCACGGGCAGAAATGATACCCGAGGTAACAGTACCGCCGAGGCCGAACGGGTTACCGACTGCAACAACCCAGTCACCGACACGAACCTTGCTGTCATCGGCAAAGCGGACATAGGTGAACTTGCGGTTCACATCGACCTTGAGCAGAGCCAGATCGGTGCGCGGATCGCGACCAACCAGCTTGGCATCGAGTTCGGTGCCGTCGTTCATGACAACCGTATAAGCGGAACCGTCATCGACGACGTGGTTGTTGGTAACCACGTAACCGTCTTCAGAGATGAAGAAGCCGGAGCCCTGTGCAACAGGACGCAGCGGACCCTTGCCATCACGGTGGCGGTTCGGGCCACGATCACCGCGGTCGCCACGGTCCATGTTAGGGCCGCCGAACTCCTTGAAGAAGCGCTTCAGCGGATGGTCATCGGGAAGCTGGTCAAGACCGCGTCCACCGAAGTTAAAGGAAAAGCTGTTGCTGTCATCGGAGGCAGGCTGGACATTCGACTGCACGCGAACAGAAACAACGGCAGGCGAAACAGCATCGACGACGTTGGCGAAGCTCGGAACCTGCGGAGCGTTGACTTCAACCGGAGCAGCGAAGGATTGTGCGATTGGCGCAGCAACACCGGTCGAGAGCATCAGCGCGGCAAGACCGCCAACGGTCGTTGCCTTCAGAAAATTCTTCAGCGAGGGACGTCCGTTTTGCGAGTTAGACATTTTCGTACCTTCTTTCTTCATTCAGACAGGAACCCGTTTGACCGGGGAAGCGGTGGATGATGAAGATATAAGAGGCGACACCTTACAGCGAAGTGTCTGACGAATGAAAAAATCGTAATGTTGGAAAAGACTTCAGACGCGGAAAATAAACCGCTTATTTTTCAGTAAGGTCGCGGATTCTCGCTTCTTCTTCCGGCGTCAACATTGTGCCTTGCGGCAAGGCAGCCCGGCGACGGGAGAACACGAAAACGGCAAAAGATCCGGCAAGAATGAGGAGAATGGGGGCGCTCCAAAGGAGAACGGTGCGCAGGCTGAGACGTGGTTTCAGCAGCACGAACTCGCCGTAGCGCGACACCACGTAATCGATCACCGCCTGATCGCTGTCACCTTCCGTCAACCGTTCGCGCACCAACACTCTGAGATCGCGAGCCAGTTCGGCGTTGGAATCATCGATGGACTGGTTCTGGCAGACCATGCAGCGTAGCTGCGACGTCAGATTTCTCGCCCGCCCCTCCAGCACCGGGTCTTTCAACACCTCGTCGGGATTGAAAGCAAAGGCCGGCAAGGCAAGGAGTGAAAGCAGCAGCGCCACAAGCAGTTTTCGCATCATTCCGCAGCCTCCAGCGTCGGCGCGTTAACCGGCTTTGCCTTGCGGTTTGGCGCACCGACGCGCAACCGTCTGTCGGACAACGAAACGAAACCGCCCAACATCATGAACAGCGTTCCACCCCAGATGCAGAGAATGAAAGGCTTCCACCAGATACGCACGACGATACCGCCATCTTCCATGGGATCGCCGAGCGACACGTAAAGCTGGCTCAAACCGAAGGTCAGGATACCCGCTTCGGTGGTCGGCATGCGTCTTGCGGTATAGAGACGCTTCGATGACCAGACATCGCCGACTTCAACGCCCGCCTTGCGAACGGTGAAATGACCGCGATCCTCGGTGAAGTTTGGACCGACCGCATGGCGTATGCCGTCGAAGGTCAGGCTGTAGCCACCAGCTTCAGCAGTCATGCCCTGCTTCATTTCGAGCACGGTTTCGGTTTCGAAGGTGGTGACGATCACGATGCCAAGCACCGTGATGCCGAGCCCCATATGAGCAAGTGCTGTTCCAAAGGCCGAACGCGGCAGACCCTTCAGACGTCGAAAAGCGATGGAGAAGGCGAGCTTGCCGAAATTGGCGCGATACCAGAGATCAGCCAATGCGCCCAACACCAGCCAGAAACCGGCAGCGATGCCAAGCGCTGCCAGAACCGGGCCGCCGTTTTCGACGTACCACAGCGTCAGACCGGCAAGTGCGGCAAGCCCTGCAACCACATAAAGGCGCTGAAATGCTCCAAGCAGGTCGCCGCGTTTCCAGGCGAGCAGCGGACCGAACGGGGTCACGATCAGGATCGGCACCATCAACAGGCCGAAAGTCAGATTGAAGAACGGCGCGCCGACGGAGATTTTCTCTCCCGTCAATGTTTCGAGGATCAGCGGATAGAGCGTACCGATCAACACGGTCGCCGTTGCAACGGTCAGGATCAGGTTATTGAGAACGAGCGCGCCTTCACGCGAGATTGGCGCAAACAACCCGCCTGCCTTCAACTCCGGTGCCCGCCAGGCAAACAGGGCAAAGGCACCGCCGATGAAGATCATCAAGATACAGAGGATGAAGATGCCACGGCTTGGATCGGTCGCGAAGGCGTGTACCGAGGTCAGAACACCGGAGCGAACGAGGAACGTCCCGAGCAGCGACAGCGAAAACGTCATGATCGCCAACAGCACTGTCCAGATTTTCAGCGCCTCGCGCTTTTCCATGACCAGAGCCGAATGCAACAAAGCCGTTCCGGCAAGCCACGGCATGAAGGATGCGTTTTCAACCGGGTCCCAGAACCACCAACCACCCCAACCGAGCTCGTAATAGGCCCAGTAAGACCCCATGGCGATACCGGCCGTCAGGAACGTCCAGGCTGCCAGCGTCCAGGGCCTGACCCAACGTGCCCATGCGGCATCAATCCGGCCTTCGATAAGCGCTGCAACAGCAAAGGAGAAACAGACCGAAAACCCGACATAGCCGAGATAGAGCAGTGGCGGATGAATGGCGAGACCGAAATCCTGGAGGATCGGGTTGAGATCCTGTCCCTCGGCGGGCGCCGGATCAAGGCGCAGGAAGGGATTGGACGTCAGCAGAATGAAGAGCAGGAACGCGACGGCGATCCATGCCTGGACGGAAAGGACATTGGCTTTCAGCGTCTCCGGCAGGTTACGCCCGAATACGGAAACGAGCGCACTGAAGAATACGAGGATCAGCAGCCACAGCAGCATGGACCCCTCGTGATTTCCCCACACGCCTGTCAGCTTGTAGAGCATCGGCATCAGCGAATGGGAATTTTCCCAGACGTTGCGGACGGAGAAATCCGAAACAGCATAAGCGCGCGTCAGAGCCGCGAAGGACAACGATACCAGAAGAAACATCACCACCGAGCCGAGCGATGCGATGTCCATCAGCGCCCGGTCGTTGCGGCGGGCACCGATGACCGGCAGGATCGAGACGATCAAACCGACGCCGAGCGCCAGAACGAGTGCATAGTGACCGATCTCGTTGATCATTGCGTCGCTCCGGTCTTGTCCGTCGAAGCCCCGTCGCCTTCGGTGTGCTGCCACAGGCCCTTGTCTTTCAGGCGGTCCGCGACTTCCTTCGGCATGTAGTTCTCGTCGTGCTTGGCCAGCACGCTATCGGCAACGAAACCGTGTGTCGCGGCATCAAACGTGCCTTCCGTCACCACACCCTGCCCCTCGCGGAATAGGTCCGGCAGAATGCCGGTATAGGTCACCGGCACGGCGGCCGATCCGTCGGTGACGGTGAAGCTTACAGTCCTGCCCTCGCCACGCTTGACCGAGCCTTCCGCAACCAGTCCACCCAGACGAATGCGTGTGCCAGGATTGACCGGTGTTTTCTCCAGATCGGCCGGCATGTAGAAATAGGCGATCGACTGGCCGAAGGCGAACATGACGAGCAGCACCGCCATCATGATGAAGCTCACGCCGCCGCCGATGATTGCAAGCCGTTTCTGTTTGCGGGTCATTGTGTTGCCCCCTCCTGCGGCACAAGTCCGTCAGTGGAAATTCCGAGTTCCCTGGCGAGCGCCAGAAGCTGTTTGCCCTGTTCACCCTGCGGCGGGAACGCGGCAAGACCTGACTTCAGCGCCTCATTCGCCCTGTCGCCGTTTTTCAGAACGGCATAGGCCCGAACCAGGCGCATCCATCCCTCAAAGTCGGCAGGATTGTCGCGCATCTTGGCCTCAAGGCTTTCGACCATCCCCTCTATCATCGCCTGCCGGTCGGCGGGCGCCATGTCTTTTGCCGCGGCAACATCTTCAGCCGTTGGTCCAGGCTGCGCTCCGCCACCAGTACCGGCTCCGCCCGTGCGGGCAATATGCTCACGCACAAGCGGCAGCCACGGCGCACCGGCCGGCGCATCCTTGGCAAGTGCGGTGAACGCCGCCTGCGCTTCCGGCATCTTGCCAGCCTGCTCCAGAGACAGCGCCAGATAGAAACGTGCCCGCGGATTACCGGGTCTCTGACGCTCGGCATCCTCGAAGGACGACCGGGCAGCCTCGATGACAATGCCGTCATTCATTGCGACCAGCGTCTCGCCGAGACCGGTCAGGCGTTCGGGATTTTCTCCCAGCAGACGGATGGCATTGCGGTAAGCCATTTCGGCGTCACCCAGACGCTGGGTCTTGAAGTAGATCGGTGCAAGCACATCCCATCCACCGCCATCCGCCGGATTCTGCGCCAGATGTCTCTCAACCTTGGCAATCAACAGGTTCATGTCGTTGCCGGGGTTTTCAAGACGTGCTTCGAGCGGCAAGTCCGGGGCATCCGGACTTCCCTGCCAAATGTAAAGACAGAGACCGAGTGCTGGAAGCAGGACTGTTATGAAGGAGACGGCCAGATTGTGACGGCTTGGGCGAACGGAGCTCGCGGTCTCCTCGGCATCGGCTGCGGCCAGCAGGCGACGACCGATTTCGGCGCGCGCATATTCAGCCTGCGTGTCACCGATCAGGCCCGCCTGACGCTCGCGCTCAAGCTCTGCGAGCTGATCGCGGTAAACGGCAACCTCTCCGTCGCGGCGGCTTTCAGCTACCTCGGTCTTCCGCATCAGCGGATACATCAGGGCGATGGCGACAGCCGCCGTCAATATTGCAACGACAATCCAGAACATAGAGGCTCAATTACTCGAATGCGCGCCGCATGAAAACACGCGTATTGGGAATGACGTAAATTTGAGACATCACGTCGCATGCCACTCTTCCAGCGACAGGCGCGTTCTGGATCACGCAAGCACACTGCGCCTTGATTTACGTCAATGGTGACCAGCTTCCATCAGGGTTGCGACAGGCTGCACCGCGCACGCGCGTTTCCTTGCCGTCTACCGTCAGCGTATGGGAATATTGCCGGCAATTCTGGTTTCCGACCTGGTATGGTGCGTTGGCGATAACCTGCCCGCTGGCATCGTTGCCGGTCCAGCTTACCGGTGTTCCAACCGGCGCAGTCTCGAGTGCACGATATTCGGCCTCAAGCGCCTTTGTCTGGTCACCACGGTCAAGCTGCACACCGCTGCGTCCAACGATACCGCCCTGGAGATTGGCAAGGAACGGCGTGGAAGGCTGCGACGAGCGGCCAAACAGCCCACCGCCACTGCTTGCTGTTCGCGTGTTTGTCGTCGTGCAGGCGCTCAACATCGATACGCAGAGGACCGACAGAAGCACAGGGCGCGACACCAGAGAACGCATCGTTACGGAACGGCCGTTATCGTAAACGTCAACCAAACTCAGTCCTCACTACCATCGCATTGCACGCATTGTATCGCCATTGAATTTCTTGCTTTTTTTCTTGGATCACGCAAGTTCTTTCGACAGTCCAGGCAAAATCAGATCGGCCTTCAGACCGCCAATCGCGCTGCGCGACAAAGAGAAACGGCCATGATACTCCGACACCACTTCGCTGACGATGGAAAGACCGAGACCCGTTCCCGGTCGGCTTTCATCAAGGCGCCTGCCACGCTTCATCGCTTCGCTGATCTGTTCCGGCTCCAGTCCCGGCCCGTCATCCTCAACCGTCAGTTCGATCCAGGCTCGGCGGGCAATCTCCGGGTCTGACGACGGATGGGTACCTGCGGCGACCCGTACGATCACCTGATGCTTCGCGAAACGGGCCGCATTTTCCAGGAGGTTGCCGACGACTTCCTCGAGGTCCTGCTGCTCCATCGCCAGAACACTGCCCGGCACATCGAATACCAGGGAGAACTGCTTGTCGGGGTTCAGGCGGCGCATGACGCGCACCAGCCGCTCGAGTGCCGGTTCAGCCTCGGCACGGGCCAGTATCGAGCCGCGCTGGGCCGCGATACGGGCACGCGACAGATAGGACTGCACCTGCGCCTGCATGGCATCTGCCTGTGCCCGTACGAGATCACCATGCTGCGGTTCCAGCGTCCGCGCTTCGTTCAACAACACGGCAATCGGTGTTTTCAGCGAGTGCGCCAGATTACCCACCTGCATTCGGGCGCGCTCCACGATACGGCGGTTGCTGTCGATCAGCGCATTGACCTCATTTGCCAGCGGCTGGATTTCCCGTGGGAATTCGCCCTCGAGGCTTTCGGCTTCGCCGCCTCGAATCTTGCCAAGTGCAACACGGGCCTGATCAAGCGGGCGCAACGAATAGAGAATGGCAAGACCATTGACGACAAGACTGCCGACACCGAAAACCGCGAGCGCCAGATAGAGGCTGTTGGAAAAATCCCGAACATCGTCTTCGACGACGTTGAGGTTGCCGGAAACGCGGAAACGCGCAGCTCGCCCTTCACCGTCCAGTACCACTTCCGTTTCGGCGACCTGCACGCGATTGCCAGCTTCATCGGTCACGGCATAAAAACGCTCGTAGCGATTGTCGAAGGGTACATCGAGAATCCCCGGCACCGGCAGCGAGGCAACGCCGAGCGAGGACGAGACCAGCGGTGCGGTCTGGAAATTGCCAAGCGGCTCCACCACCCAGTACCAGCCGGTATCGGGCTGTGAAAATCTGAGATCACCGAGCTGCGGGCTGCCCGCAAGGGTATTCTCGTTTGAGATCGTGATCGAGTTGATCACGTTGTAGAGCTGGGCGCGCAAAAGATCCGTGAAGCTGCGCTCCACGCCCTGACGATAGAGCGTGGAAATCACCACCGCAATCACCACCAGCGCCAGCACCGACCAAAGTGAGGCGAGCAGAAGGACGCGGGCGGTGAGTGAGTTACTTCGCATCTGCGGGCGCTTGCATCCGATAACCGAGGCCACGGATCGTCTCGATCAGGTCGACGCCGAGCTTTTTACGCAGGCGGCCAACGAAAACCTCGATCGTGTTGGAATCGCGATCGAAATCCTGATCGTACATGTGTTCGACCAGTTCTGTCCGAGACACGACCTCACCCATGTGATGCATGAGATAGGAGAGCAGTCGGAATTCGTGCGATGTCAGTTTCAGCGTCGTTCCGTTGACTGTTGCCTTGGACGACTTCGTATCGAGCCGCACAGGGCCACAGACCAGTTCGGATGACGCATGACCGGCAGCACGGCGAATGAGAGCACGAACACGCGCCAGAACCTCTTCCACATGGAACGGCTTCGTCACGTAGTCATCGGCACCCGCATCAATGCCGGCCACCTTGTCGCTCCAGCGATCGCGCGCCGTGAGGATCAGGACAGGCATTGCCTTGCCGGCAGCGCGCCATTTCTCCACAACGGTGATACCATCCATCTGCGGCAGACCGATATCGAGCACGATGGCATCATAAGGCTCCGTGTCGCCGAGATAATGGCCTTCTTCGCCATCGAATGCCTGATCGACAACATAACCGGCTTCTTTCAAAGCATCGGTCAACTGGCGATTGAGGTTTGCATCGTCCTCGACAACGAGAATGCGCATGATCCGCCCTTTCCTGTCCGCCGCAGCCTGTTTTCGTGCTTCGGTCTTCTTGTATTGATAAGGGTTGTTTTCCGATATTTTGATGCCGCGAGCAAGGCTACATCGGAACGCGCATCGTAACCTTGCGCGGACGTTCGCCATTGCCCTGAACGAGTACCGTCACGACACAGGACTGACCGTCATTGGAGGGATAAACCGAAAGGAGCTGTCCGCCAGTTTCGCGGACCACGCGGGATACGGCCGCACTGCAATCGCTCGCAGCAAGAGTGTAACGGCCCTGCAGATCAGCCTCGGGCGCCGTGAAACCGGAGAGCCCGGCTGCAAGCGTCGCGATGATGAGAGGTGATGCCATTGCACAAACTTCCAAACAAGACAGGGTGCGTGTCAAATCGTATTGTGACTGAATATGTAGCGCAAAGCGTCTGAATGGCAAATGAATGCCAGCTTTTCCACCGGCAAGGCGGGGAAAAAGCGAGGGGTTACACACCTCCGCAAATCTGGCCGCAACGGCTGGAAGACAGCCGAAAAACGCTGCAAGAGCGCCGATCCATCCCGCTTTCGATCGTATTTCTGCATCGCCCGCCTTTAGAGGTCGCCCAACCGTGTCCGGCCAATGACACAATCTTCCACCTCAATGGACATCGTCGCGACCGGACTGACCCAAGATTGCCGATTCCAGGCCTTTTCTCATTGGTTTTCAGGCCTTTCAACGGCCAAGCCACGGCTCACCGTCGAAGCTGGTTCCTCCGCATGCGACGAAAGGAAAGAAGGCCCACAAAAATGTGATCCCATGAAGCGCGGAAATCTGTGCGTTGGCTGGGTCTCACCAAACGATTGAGACATTCGCACACCCTTAACTTGCAGGCTCGTCTGATTGTGGTTGTTGATGTCAGGGCGCGCTGCTACCAAAAGCTTCATTTCCGTTTCAGAATCAGCATCTGCATCCTGCCATGTCAGAACATGCAATTCCCGTGCGTCGCGTGCGACTTATCGCTGTGCTTGCCATCGGCCAGATCATTGGCTGGGGTGCGTGCTTTGAATCTCTTGCGTTGCTGGGCACACCCATCGGACGCGATCTCGGTCTTGCTAAGGAACTCGTCTTTGCCGGCTTGACGGTTATGATGGCGGTCAGCGCCTTTTGTGGCCCCGCACTTGGACGCGCTCTCACCCGGTACGGCGCCCGCCCCGTGCTTGTTACGGGATCGCTGCTGTTTCCTGTGGGTCTCGGCATCTTCGCCTGTTCGAATGGCTTTCTGAGCTATTGCCTTGCATGGACCGTGATGGGATTTGCCGGAGCATGCGGCCTTTCGACGTCGGCCAACACGGCGATGGTCGAACGCATCGGCGCCGGCGGCGGTCGGATGATCTCGCTGTTAATGATCTTCACCGGACTTTCCGCAACCATCTTTCTGCCGATCACCGCCTATGGCGAGCACCACTTCGGCTGGCGCGGCACGCTGGTGATCTTCGCCGGCCTGCAGCTCTTCGTCATGGTTCCGCTTTACATTTTCGCCTTGCCGGGGGAACGCCTGCCTGCGGCCTCTCCGCCATCCCAGACGACGACGCCTGCCGCTGCAACAACCGACGCACGGCAGCATGCCTTTTTGCTTCTGGCCGCAATGACGACAATCAGCGCCTTCACCAGCTTCGGACTGTCGCCTCTCGTGCCATCGCTGCTTTTGGCAATGGGAGCATCCTCTGCGCTTGCGTTGCAGCTTGCCTCGGCACGCGGGGTCTTCGCCATTTCCGCGCGCGGTCTCGATTTTCTGTTGGGAAAGCGCGGCAATCCCTTCTTCACCGGGATGGCCGGCAGCATCCTGTTCCTGGCCTCGCTGCTGCTACTGCTTGCCCTCGGTCCATCGACGGCGGCTTTCACTGTCTTTACAGTTCTCTTCGGCTTTGGTGGCGGAGTGGTCGCAGTGAGCCGGGCGGTGCTGCCGCTTGCGGTGTTTTCGCCGCAGGAATACGGCCTTCAAGCCGCAAGGATTTCACTACCGCAAAACCTGGCAATTGCCGCCGCACCACTTTTCTTCACGGCTGTGCTGGAGCGAGGTGGACCAACCCTGGCACTCACCGTGGCAAGCGCGTTGTTGTTTGTCTCGATCATGCTTCTCGCAGCTCTGTGGAAGACAGTCCGTAAATCGTCGCGTTGAGCAAAATCACGCGCGGCCACGAGCTGGTCAGCACGTTCAGACTTGAATAACCGTTTTGATCTATTATCTGGGCAATGGCGCGGACAGCCCGCGCCAGCCAGAGCGACTGAGTGCAAAAAATTCTGAATCGCTGGAATCACTTGGAGGCAACGCCTCACAAAACGATTCCGCATCTTCAGAAACCGATTCAGGTCCGGTCGTTCAGCGGATTGGCTGCTTGACTGCGGTGTCGCTGTTGAAATCGGCTGCGACGCGAGTGTCGCGCAAAGGCTTTACCGTCCGCGTCGAAAGATCATAAGCGGGATCTGCCTTGTAAGCGGCGAGTGCCTCCTCGCTCTCGAACTCCCCGTAGACGATGAAGTCGACCGAGTTTCCCCACTGGTCCTTCTTGACGTTCTCACCGATTTCCAACTTCAGCGCATGCGGTATGGCAGTGAGGCCCGACAGCCCCTTGCGCACGGCGTCGCGGTTTTCCTCAGGAACGGTGAAAAAGACGATATGGCGGATCACGGTGTCACCTGTCATGCAAAATTCAAACGCGGCCATTCGGGCCATGGAGACGGGTTATCATCTGGTTCGCGCGGGTTCAATGCATAGCCTGCATGTGGTCCTGACGAAGAATCGGGCAAACCGAATCCCATTTCCAACCCCTGAAAATCGCCAGTATCGTAACACCCCGTTTTTCCACATGATCGTTGTCAGGACTAAATCGATTTGAAAAAATCTTAATCGATTTTAATCCTCAGATCGAAGTTTCGGGGTAAAAAATTCCTTGAATAACGGAACCTTAGCGCGCTATCTCGATTTATCGCGCAATTCTGCAGCGTTAACCCATTAGGAGGAATGCCACCATGACAGCGACAGTCCCCCAGACAGTTTACGACCGTCTTGAAAACGAATGGCGCCAAATGCGCGAGACCGGCTCTCAGCAAAAACCTGCCCAGACGCCGAAGAAATAAAGACAGTCCAGGCTTCCAGAAAAGTCTTGTTTTGACACCATCCCCGACAGGCCTGTCGGGGAAAAGATCATCAAAATGATCGCGTTTATTATACCGCTGCACGTGGCTCTGATTTATCATTCGCTCACCGCAATGCTCCCCCCAAAAAAGACTACGCCACCGCTAGAAACAGCGACTTTTTTGATCCCCGTTGTTACATGGCTTCCTGTTTCCACGTGTTAGCCCAATCGTGTGGAACCCAAGCAACCAGAGCTGAAAATCCAATATAGGATTATTTTCCTTTTTTGTGAATTTTATCTCGCAAGGGCGTTTGCACAGGCGTGTGAGGCATACTACACTCCCGGATGATGGTGCGGCGACAAGGGGAAATAATATCCATGAAACAATGGATTGCACGGTTGTTTGCAGGTCTGTCAGCAACCGGGATCGTGATCGGCACTGTGCTGTTCTGCGCATCACTCACCCCTTCTCTCCTGCCGCGAAGCTGGATGATGCAAGGCGTGTTGTGCGGTTTCTCCTTTGCGATCGGCTACCTCATCGGCGTATGCCTGCATGCTGTCTGGGCCTATCTGGAACTGCCGGAACCTTCACGCGGTAACAAACGCTGCATAAACTTTCTACTGTTTCTGGCGGGGCTTATCATGGCCTGCGCCTTCCTATGGCAGGCGGCAAATTGGCAAAACTCCATTCGTGTGCTGATGGAGCTTGATCCGCTACCAAGCGCACACCCCACCAAAACAGGTCTGATTGCTCTTGCTGTCGCAACCGTCCTCATCCTCCTGGGGCGGCTTTTTCAACTGGTGCGACGCTTCTTTGCGTCGCGCAGCCGTCACTTCCTGCCGCAACGCCTCGCCAATGTCATCGGTATTACCGTTGCGGTGGTTCTGTCATGGATGCTTCTGAATGGTCTGATTTTCGATATCGGCCTGCGTTTCGCGGATTCCTCGCTCAAACAGGTGGATTCGTTGATCGAACCGGACGTGCCGCGCCCCGAGGACCCGAACAAAACAGGCAGCAGCGCTTCGCGAATGACATGGGAATCGCTTGGCCGACGCGGACGTGAATTCGTCGCTAGTGGGCCTGATGCCGGCAATATTTCCGGCTTTACCGGGCGCGGCGCCAAGGAACCGTTACGCGTTTATGCCGGCCTCAACTCAGCAGAAACACCCGAGGCGAGAGCGGCCCTGGCGCTGGAAGAGCTGAAACGGGTCGGCGGCTTCGAACGAAAGGTCCTGCTCATCGTCATCCCGACCGGCACAGGGTGGATCGATCCGGAAGGGCTCGACACTGTCGAATATCTGCACGATGGCGACATCGCCAGCGTTGCCGTACAATACTCTTATCTGTCGAGTTGGATCGCGCTTCTGACAGAACCGAACTACGGCGTTGAAACCGCCCGCGCACTGTTTCAGGCCGTTTATGGGTACTGGACAACGTTACCGAAAGAGACGCGTCCGAAACTTTACCTGCATGGTCTGAGCCTCGGTTCGCTCAATTCTCAGAAATCCTCTGATCTTTACGATGTGCTCTCAGATCCCTTCCAGGGTGCGCTTTGGAGTGGTCCACCCTTCTCCAGTCCCACTTGGCGCATGGCAACCAATGGCAGGGTCGCAGGCTCACCGGAATGGCTGCCACGGTTCCGAGATTCGTCCGTCATCCGCTTCGCCAATCAGTATACGAATGCGCACATGCCCGACGCAGCGTGGGGGCCGATGCGGATCGTTTACCTGCAATATGCAAGCGACCCCATCACCTTTTTCGAGGCTTCGTCTCTCTATCGCCGTCCGGAATGGATGGTCCACCACGGTCCGGATGTTTCCTCTTCCTTCCGTTGGTTCCCTGTCGTGACGCTGCTGCAACTCGGGCTCGATGTCGCCTCCGCCACCACGGCACCCATGGGTTACGGACATGTCTATGCGCCGGAGCATTATATCGACGCCTGGATGGAAGTGACGCAACCAGCGGGGTGGAACGCGGACGATATCCAGCGGCTCAAAATGTTCTTCAAGGCCCGTCGCGGCTCGACTGATCCGACCTAGGCGGCGGTGGAGGCCGCGACGGGTTTTACGCCCTTCAGCCTTTCAACGCGTCCAAGTGATCGGCCACATAGATTTCCAGAGAACGCGGTGCCTTGCCCGTTAGCGTTTGCACGTCGCCGGTCACCGCTGACGTCCAGCCTTCACGCACCGGGTAAAAGATCGACGCAAGGAAAGCCGCGTAATCCTGCGGCACGCCTGCACCTGTCAGGATGCCGATAAAGGCTTCATCCGAAACGGCATTGTAGGCAACCGGCCTGCCGATTGCCTTTTCGATGATTGCTGCAGCATCGGCATAACCCAGCGCCTCCGGGCCAGTCAGATTGAATGCCTTGCCATCGAAGGCTGTCGAGGTCAGCGCTGCGGCGGCACTGTCGGCGATATCGCGGACATCGATAAAGCTCGACTTTCCATCGCCGGCAGGAACAGCAATCTGCCCGTGATCGATGCCTGCCTTCCAGAAGGTATGAAAATTGTCAGCAAACCAGTTGGGACGAAGAATGACGTGGGAAACCCCGGAGGCGATGATTTTCAGTTCAACCTGGCGGTACGGGATGGAATCGTCGGCATCGACACCGAAGACACTCATGAAAACGATCTTGATCTTGCGGCGGATCGCCTCGTCGACGACAGGCGACAATGCGCCAAGAACATCGACATGGCCGGTTGAAAGCAAGAGATAAAGCCTGTCAACGCCATCAAAGGCAGCCGCGAAGGTTGAGGTGTCAGCGTAATCGAAGCGAACGCCCTCTGCCCCTTCCACAGCCTTGCCGCTGCGTGACGCAGCCTTGACGCTTTCGCCCTTGTTCACCAGCGCTTTCACCAGAGGAGTCCCGACCGTTCCGGTCGCACCGAGCACGAGTATCTTGCCTGTCATTCCAAATCTCCTTAGTATCTTATGGAAACCATGTTTCCAGAAAACACATACTGCGGATTGGAAATCGCTAAAAGAGAGCACTTTTCGGTTATCTGGTAACCTGCAGGAAACCCGGCAGTCACAATTGTCAGGGAGAAAGGGACACGATGAACTACCCCTATGACGTATATGAAGACCGCTGCCCAACACGCATGGTGCTGGACAGGCTTGCAGACAAATGGGCACTTCTCATCCTCGACCGTCTGCGGGTGGAGGCCGTGCGCTTCAATCTGCTGCGGCGTGAAATCAAAGGCATTTCCCAGAAGGTCCTGTCTCAAACCTTGAAGAAGCTTGAGCGCGACGGTCTGATCGTGCGGCAGGCTTTTCCAACAGTTCCGGTAACCGTCGAATATTCGCTGACGCCCCTTGGACGCACGCTGACCGATACGGTCGCCGCCCTTGCGCATTGGGCAGAGGGCAATATCGAAGCTGTGATGGCGGCCCAAAAAGCCTATGATGCCGCCAATGAGCGTGCGTCAGCGTGAAATCCGCGTCGAGAGGATAATCGACGACAATGTACGCTCCACGCCCTCAAGGGCACCGATCCGATCGATCAGTTGATCGAGATCGGCGATGGATGGCGCGGCCAGAATGGCGATGAGGTCAAAACTTCCGCCGACCGAATGCAGTGTCGTGACCTCCCGGATTGCCGAAAGCGAGGCGGTGACGGCCGGCAAGGCCTTGGGTGCAATGGTAATCAGCACGTGGGCGCGAACCAGTCCGGACAGATAGCTTTCCGAAAACCTCAGACCATATCCGGCGATCACGCCTTCCGTCTCCAACCGCTCTATCCGGGCCTGCACAGTCGTGCGTGAAAGGCCAAGTTTGCGCGCCAATTCGGCAACCGGCATGCGGGCATTCTCGGACAAAAGCGCCAGAAGCGCGCGGTCCTTGTCTGTGATTGTCATTATGACCAATCCTATCGTCAATCCGATCAATATTACCCTGCAATTATGGCAGAGTGAAGCTACGAATCGACGGCAAAATCCGACATTTTTGGATCTCATATGCATTCAAACTGCGGGGAACAAACCTATGAAAAATATCGTCATTGTCGGTGCGGGCAATATCGGATCGGCCATCGCCTGGATGCTTGCCGTAACCGGCGACTACAAGATCACAGTGGCGGACCGCTCTGCCGAACAGCTCGCCAATGTTCCGACGCATGACAACGTCGAAACCGAAATCGTCGACATTACCGACCGTGCTCCACTCGAGGCGCTGCTCAAAGGCCGTTTTGCCGTTCTTTCTGCCGCACCGTTCCATCTAACCGCAGGCATCGCCGAGGCCGCGGTTGCAGTCGGAACACATTATCTGGATCTGACCGAAGACGTTGAATCCACCCGCAAGGTCAAGGCTCTGGCCGAAACAGCCGAAACGGCCCTCATTCCGCAGTGTGGTCTTGCACCCGGTTTCATCTCCATCGCCGCAGCAGATATCGCGTCGCGCTTCGACAAGCTGGACAGCGTGCGCATGCGCGTCGGCGCACTTCCGCAATATCCGTCCAATGCCTTGAACTACAACCTGACCTGGAGCACGGACGGCCTTATCAACGAATATATCGAGCCATGCGAAGCGATTGTCGAAGGCCGCCTCACCGCTGTCCCCGCACTTGAGGAACGCGAAGAGTTCTCGCTCGACGGCGTGACGTACGAGGCGTTCAATACCTCCGGTGGGCTAGGCACGCTATGCGCCACGCTGGAGGGCAAGGTGCGCACCATGAATTACCGCACCATCCGTTACCCCGGCCATGTTGCAATCATGAAAGCGCTGCTCAATGATCTCAACCTGCGCAATCGCCGCGACGTGTTGAAGGACCTGTTTGAAAACGCATTGCCCGCCACGATGCAGGACGTTGTGATCGTGTTCGTTACCGTCTGCGGCACGCAGAAAGGACGCTTTCTGCAGGAGACCTACGCCAACAAGGTCTATGCAGGCCCAGTGTCCGGCCGCATGATGAGCGCAATCCAGATCACCACGGCCGCCGGAATCTGCACGGTTCTCGATCTTCTCGCCGAAGGCGCGCTCCCCCAGAAGGGCTTCGTCCGGCAGGAAGAAATCGCTCTGCCCAAATTCCTGGCGAACCGCTTCGGCCATTATTACGGATCGCATGAGCCGCTTGCCAAGGTTGGCTAAGGGAAGACTTAACGTCGTCGACCCCAATTTTAGCGTCGCACTGAACGCGATACGGTAAGGTCGATAAGCACGAAAACTCTCTTCGCCGCGCAGACGCGCGGCGACTGAGGTTTTGCGTCACGTCCCGCAGAACGTCCGGGACACACGCTCATGATTCATCGGCGCCTGCATGTAGACTGCGAACTCATCGCGTTCCTCGAACGGTTTGGCGATTGCCGCCAGCATGTCGTGGAATGGTTCAAAGTCGCCGTCTTCGACTGCTGCTGCGATCAGTTCTTCGATGCGGTGGTTGCGGGGAATGATTGCCGGATTGATCGACAGCATCGCTGTCTTTCGTTGGGCTGCAGACACGCCGTCCCGTTCGGCTCTGGTACGCCAACGCGCCAACCATGCGTCCGCCGCAGCAAGATCGATGAACAAGCCGCGAAATGCTTCCGCATCGCCATCTGCTGCATGAGACAGTCGCCGGAACGTCAATGTGAAGTCAGCCTCCGAAGCTTGCATCATTGCCAGAAGAGCCTGAACGAGCGCCGTGTCGTCGTCCTCTTCCGTCACCAGTCCAAGTTTCTGACGCATGCCGGAAAGCCAGCGTCCAGGAAAATTCCCGGCAAATTCCGCAAGAACGGCATTAGCCAGTTCCGCTGCCTTTTCCGCCTCGGGATCAAGCAGCGGAAGCAGGCATTCTGCCAAGCGGGCGATGTTCCACTGGGCGATGCCCGGCTGGTTGTTATAGGCATAGCGGCCTTGGGCATCGATTGAGGAGAACACTTTGTTGGGGTGGTATTCATCAAGGAAAGCGCAGGGGCCGAAATCGATCGTTTCGCCTGAAACGGCCATGTTGTCTGTATTCATCACGCCATGGATGAAGCCCACCATCAACCAACGTGCCACAAGATCGAGTTGCCGTGCCGCGATCGCCTGCAGAAGCGCGAGATAGGGATTATCAGCCTGCGTCGCGTCTGGATAATGGCGATCGATGACGTAATCGGCCAGCGCCTTGATGCCATCATCGTCTTCACGCGCCGCAAAGAACTGAAACGTACCGACACGGATGTGGCTGGCCGCAACACGGGTGAAGACGCCACCCGGCAGCCCGATCTCACGCTGCACGCGCTCTCCGCTCAACACGGCGGCAAGTGCCCGCGTGGCAGGAATGCCAAGCGCATACATGGCCTCAGAGACGATATATTCACGCAGCACCGGACCGAGTGCTGCACGCCCATCTCCGCGTCGCGAGAAGGGCGTGGGGCCAGACCCTTTCAACTGGATGTCGCGCCGTTTGCCGTTCCTGTCGATGACCTCTCCGAGCAGGATCGCCCGTCCGTCGCCAAGCTGCGGAACAAACCCGCCAAACTGATGCCCCGCATAGGCCATAGCCAGAGGTTCAGCGCCTTGCGGTACCGTATTGCCGGAAAAGATTGCAGCGAGTCTGTCATCAGCAAGGCCGGAAATATCCAACCCCAATTCATCGGCAAGGGGATGATTGAAGGCGATAAGTTGCGGCGCCTTGACCGGGGTCGGCAGCACAGCAGCGCTAAAACGCTCTGGAAGACGGGCGTAGGAATTGTCGAATTTCATCATGGATGCGCTCCTGCTTTGCGGCTCAAACCGCCAAACCGTTCAACGCGTTAGCGCGACAGCTTTTCCGGCATATCATCGCTGCAAAACCATAGACGATTTTGCGCGACATGCTTTTCTCCTTCGCATGTCCGTACCACAAAACCGCGAAACACTTTTGCGCGACATGCCTTATATGGCGTGTCGCACCCCTGGTTGCGAGATCAAAATCGCACCCGGTTTGTTTCAGGCCGATTTCAGAATGCCTTCGCCGATCGTCTTGTTCAGTTCGGGCATCTCCGAAAACAGCGCCTGCAGTTTTTCAGCGCGCAGCGGCTTTGCCATCAGGAAGCCCTGAACCTCACTGCAATGGTCTGCCGTCAGCACCGCAAGCTGTTCATTGGTTTCAACGCCCTCTGCCGTGACCGACAGACCAAGCGCCTGTCCGAGCCCGAGGATCGCCTGGACAATGGAGCGAGCGCTGCCATCGGCTTCAAGATCCGTGATGAAACTGCGGTCGATCTTGATGACGTCAAACGGGAAGTTGCGCAGATAGGAGAGCGACGAATACCCCGTACCAAAATCGTCCATGGCGAGTTTGACGCCCAGAGCCTTGAGGCTCTTCAAGACGGCTACCGCACGATCTGCATCTTCAAGCAACACGCCCTCGGTAATTTCCAGTTCGAGGAGATCCGCTGGCAGGGCGGTTTCGGCAAGGCAGTCCCTCACCTTCTGCACGAATTGCGGATCGCGGAACTGTGCCGGCGAGACATTGACCGAGACGCCAATACCGTCCCAACTCATCGCCGTGGTGCAGGCAGCGCGCAAGATCCAGTCTCCCAGAGGCACGATCATGCCGTTGCGCTCCGCAAGCGGAATAAAATCGGCCGGAGGAATGCGTCCACGTTCAGGATGTGCCCAGCGCACCAATGCCTCTGCACTGCGCACGCAGCGCTCGCGCGTATCGAAACGCGGCTGGAACTCCAGATAAAAATCGCCGGCAGCGAGGCTGTGGCGCATATCTTCGGCAAGCCGTCTCTGGCTGACGATCCTGTCGTTCATCTCCATCGAGAAGAAGCTGTAGACACCACGGCCATTCTGCTTGGAGCGATAGAGCGCGGCATCGGCGGCGCGCAAAAGATCGTCCGGTGTCTCCCCATCTGTCGGCGCAACGGCAATACCGATTGACATGCCAATGCTGATTTCACCGCTCTCATAAGGAATGGGTTTTGTCACCGTCTCGATCAGTCGGCGGCAGAATGCCTCTATGTTTTCGACCGCCATACCCGGCGCAACGATGACAAATTCATCGCCACCGACGCGTGCCACCATTTGATCTTCATCGATCATGCGCCGCATGCGGTCCGCCACTTCGCCGAGAACGCGGTCGCCAACATGGTGGCCATAGGTGTCGTTGACCGGCTTGAAGCGATCGAGATCGATGTAGAAGACAGTCAAAGCCGCTCCCGGTCCGGCAAGCGAGGCATCCATGAACGAGGCCAGCTTAACGCGGTTGGGAAGCGACGTCGCGGCATCGTGGTGTGCCTGACGACGTGCGTCCTCGAAGGCTTCGGCCAGCGCCACATTCGAGCTGACGTCTGTCGCGTATTTGATGACACTGACCGGCTTGCCATTCAGGTCGAGGACCGGATTGTAGGAGGCTTGTATCCAGACCTCGCGGCCGCTCTTGGCGAGACGCTTGTACAATCCGCTATGATATTTGCCGCTTCTGAGCATCTCCCAGAACGTTACATATTCATCGCTGACGTAGAAATCCCGCTCGACAAACATCGAGTGATGGGCTCCCTTCAATTCATCGATACCGTATCCGAAGAGGTCGAGAAAATTCTCGTTGGCGTCAGACAGAACGCCATCAAGTCCGAAGACGGCAACGGCCTGCGACTTGTTGATGGCTTCGATCTGGCCGCGATATCCGGCCTGCATGAGTTTGTCGGCGGTGACATCGATTGCGTATTTCACGACCTTGAAGGGTCTGCCGTTCATGTCGAAGATCGGGCTGTATGTCGCCTGCAGCCAGATTTCGCTGCCGTCCTTGCAGACGCGTCGGTATTCGCCGGCCTGGTGGCACCCTGCGGCCAGATCGCGCCAGAAGGCCTGGTATTCTTCCGAAACGGCATCGGTTTCCGAAACGAACATGCGGTGATGGCGCCCCATGACGTCGGCATAACGGTAGCCGGTCGCATCGAGGAAGTTTTCGTTGACGTCGAGGATCGTCCCGTCCAGCGCGAAGGAGATGACGCATTGCGCCTTGTGAATGGCAGCGATCTGGCCCTGGCACTCCGCCTCGATCAACTTCTCGTCGGTCACGACGGAGGCGTATTTCACCACCTTCACCGGCTTGCCGTCGGCATCGAAGATCGGATTGTAGGTGGCATGCAGCCACACTTCGCGGCCATTCTTTCCGAACCGCTTGTAATGACCCATGCGATGCTTGCCCTGCCGCAACTCACGCCAGAAAGTCTGGTATTCGCTGCCGTGAGCGTAAGCCGGATCGACAAACATGCGGTGATGGCGGCCCTCGATCTCGGCAAGATCGTAGCCGGTCGCTTCAAGGAAGAGATCATTGGCGTCGAGAATTGCACCGAACATATCGAACGTAATGACGAGGTTGGACTTGTGAATGGCAGTGATCTGCCATTGATAGTCTGCCTGCCGCATCTTCGCTTCGGTGATGTCGGTGGCGTATTTCACCACCTTCAACGGGCGCCCGGCGGCATCGAGAATGGGGCTATAAACGGCTTGGAGCCATACCTCCCGACCATCCTGGCGGATACGGCGATATTCGCCTGAGCGGTGTTCGCCCTGCCCCAGCCCAGCCCAGAAGGCGCGATAAGCCTCGCTTGCGCGTTCATCGTTATCCACCAGCACGGAATGATGTTTACCGACAAGCGTATCATGGTCGTAGCCGACGGCATTCAGGAAAAGCTCGTTTGCTTCAAGCACATGACCGTCCAGCGAGAAATGCACGACGGCCTGTGTGCGGTTGATGGCCATGAGCTGACCGCGCGCATCCGCTTCGCGCGCTTCGCGCTCGGTGATGTCCTCGATGACCTGTACGACCTCGGTGATCGTTCCTTCTTCATCCGCCAGCGGCATGTAGCGGCAATTCAACCATAGTTCCTTGCCGGATTTGCTGACCCACAAAGCCGTCTGCTGTTGTGGCTTGCCCTTGCGCACATTTCGCCAGAGCGCGAGCTGCTGGCTTCGCTCATAGCTCTTGGAGACAAAAAACGTATCTTCCTGACCAAGAAGTTCTTGAAGATCATAGCCAAGTAGTCGCAAGAATTGGTGGTTGGCGCCAACGATGCGCCCTTGTCCGTCGAAGCGAAGCGTTGCGAAAAGCTGATTGAATGCCCTCAGCTCCGCCGAAACGGCAGAACCATGAGTTTCAGGGTAGGTTGAGGACATCCACGCTTATCCGTCAAAAAAGTTATGCAGAATGACTATTCCAGCCGTCTTCTGAATAGAGGGAAACTCCTAACAAACACAAAACCAGGTTGCACAACTCAGTGAACTTTTACCGCGAACCTTCGTTTTGACTGTGCTGACAATCCAAGTCAGCAATTGACGTCCGCTACCACGCGTTGTGCCTCATTCCTGACAGACGGGGTGATACATTGGGCGGGACCATGAGAAGGAAAGGAAGAGGAATGACCTTCGTTGAAGCCGTGCTGGCAGAACCGGAAAGCGCCATCCGCACCATCCACACCGATCTTCCCGTCAACACGACCTTTCATATCTGGCTGAAGGCGAAAAAAACGGCGGAGCCAGGCTCTGTTTCGTTTTCCAATGCCAACGGAAAATTCGCCGAAGTTTCAAGTATCAATACTGAAGAATTCAGTTTTCGAATCTACCAGATCTTTGGCGGCGGGCATGTGGAGCTGAGTTACGACACCGTGACAACAGCCGTTTCTGTCATCTACTGGTTCACAGCCTCGGACGTTCTGGAAACCGGCATCACCGTTGTCCACACCAAGCCGGACAACGCCCCACCCGAACTGCCGCAAAGTTATCACTTCCGTCCGCCATTCGGCTGGATGAATGATCCGAATGGTTTCGGGCGGTTCGAGGGACGCCCGCATCTGTTCTATCAGCACTATTCCCACGGGCTGCGCTGGAACACCATGCATTGGGGGCACGCGGTCTCGTCCGATTATCTGCGCTGGCGACATCTGCCGATTTTCCTCTTTCCGTCCGAAGATCTGACAACGCGTCCGGACAAACGTGGCGGCGCCTATTCCGGCTCGACCATCCCTCTGGTCGAAGGACCCGGCATCAGGGTATTCTTTACCGAGCAGGTGCAGGACCGCGTTCCGGAACAACAGATCCAGCTCACAGCAACCTCTTCCGATCTCATCATGGCTGGACAGGCTGACGTCGTTCTTGGACTGCGCCCGGATGGACAGGGACTGACACCGGACTTTCGCGACCCCTACGTCGTCCGTGGACCGGATGGCTTGTGGAAGATGCTGCTGGGAAGCCAGAGCGACAGCGGTGGCGTCATTCTGCTTTACGAGACCCAGGACCCGACGGCGTCATCCGGCTGGACCTACGTGGGCAAGCTTTGGGTCGAAACACGCTACAAGACGACCGCCATCGAATGCCCCTGCCTGCTGCCGCTCGATGGACCGGCGAACGCGCGTACAACGCGATGGGTGCTGATCTATGGGCTGATGCATTCCGAAGATCCGCAGACCGGCCGCAAGAACCTGACCATGGCAGATGTCGGCTGGTTCGACGGCAAGACCTTTACGAAGGAAACAGGACAGGAACTGGATTTTGGCACCGACAATTACGCGTTCCAGGCGTTTCTGGATGGTGACAACATCGTGGGGATCGGCTGGCTTGCCAATTGGGCCGATGCCAATCCGGAAATCGATTTTCCGACCTCGATGACCTTGCCTCGCCGATTGCATTATGCCCATGGCGAACTTCTAACGCCCCCGATCGGTGCAGCCGAAAGCCTGCGCAGCCACATTCTCGACCGTACCCGGCTGGCGTCCGGCGAACGCGTCACCTTCCTCAATGGCGCCGTCGAAATCCTTTTCGAGCTGACTTCACCCGGCCAGCCTTTCGAACTGCAACTCGATCACCCGACAGTGCGCCTTGGCGTCGTCTCGGATGAAAGCGGCTTGTGGATACGACATGAAGATGGGCGTGACGGCCCCTCGCCGCTCTATATCGCCAAAGGGGCGCGGGCGTCACGCGTGCGCATCTTCCTCGACTACGGTTCGCTGGAGGTTTTCGTGAACCGTGGGCGTTATGTAGGCACGAAGCGGATCGAGGGTTTCGAGCCCGTCCGCTCGGCTATCCTGAAGGCCGAGCCCGGTACGATCGATCATGCGACGTGCTGGGCGCTGAAACTCTAGTCTTCGTCGCGCCTCAAGTCCGCCTGCCGCGCAAGCCGCGGGCGGTCACGAGCGCCAGTATAGAGACCAGCACTCCAAGGCCATAGAGATAGACCATCGGCATCAGGATGTCGCCGCGTTCCATTTCCGCAACAAGATTGCTGGCGGCGGCGACGGTTCCACTCGCCCCTGCTCCGGCGGCAGCGCCAAGCGTTGATACCGTGGGCAAAAGTGCGCCGGTCATTTCCCGTTCGGTATCGGGTGCGGCTTCCATCGCTGCCTGGCTGATGCCTGCCCAGGACATGCCGAAGGCGGAACCAATCAATATCTGGCCAGCGAGCATCTCCAACCAGTTGCCATTAACGAGGCCAAGCCCGAGGAGCGCGCATCCAGGCACCATTTGCCATGGGCCATAATGCAGGCAAATTGCCCGCAATCTCGCTGATCTGAGACTGCCAATGACCATAGCAATGAAGCTCCAGGACAGTGGCATCGTGACCACGATGAACCCGGCGAATGTCGGCTCATAGCCCCAGAGATTGATCGCGACATAAGCGAGGTAAACATTGCCGAGCGCATGCGCATAAGACATCAGGAACAGCACCCAGAAACCACTGCCGAGTACGCTGTTCAGGCGAAACGCATTTCTTGGAAACAACCCGATAGAAGGACGCGTGCCTGATTTGAGCGATGCCCACAACAGCATTGCACCGCCAACAAGTGCAAGGACACGCAACAGCGTGCCGTCAAAGGCCGACGGCGCTGAAAAGGCAAGTGCGCCAGCAAGGCACAGGAAAAGCGGCACGAAGGGCCTGCGCGTTGACACAACCGGCTTTTCAGTTGGAACGGCCATAACAGTATAAACGACGAGTAGCAGGATCAGCGGCGCGGACAGCAGGAATGTTGCCCGCCAGGACAAGTGTTCGGTGGCAAAACCGCCGGTCAGCGGTCCAACGAAGGAGGCAATCGCCCAGATCGCTGCTTCGATGGCGAAGACTTTCGGCAGAAGATCTGACCTGAAGCCCGCGGGAATGAGGCTGTAGCAGACGGCAACGATCAGACCATCCGCGACACCTTGCAGAGCTCTTCCCATCACCACCCAGAGAAAGTCGCCGGCGATGGCGGACAGGATCGATCCGAGTGAAAAGATCAGGCAGCAAAGCAGAAGAACGAAGCGTGCGCCAAAGCGCTGGCGGAACAGAACAGCGGTAACGCCACCTGCAACAGAGCCGACAAAATAAACACTGTAAGCCCAGCTGTAGAAGGCCGCCCCGCCAATCTCACTGACAGCAACGGGCAGCGCCGTTACCACCGCGAACTGATTGAAGGCGTGCAGGCCGATACCGGCGGAAATAACCGTCAGAAGCGCGAGGTTCGCGCCGCTCAACAATTCCAGCCACCCGTTGCGCTCGACCATTTCCGAATTCACCACTGCCGTATCCTTTCTGTTTTTCGATACGGCGGGCAAACTAGAACCTCAAGCGCAGTTGAGGTCAAGCGGCATTTCTGATCAATGAGGCAGGCATGCTGTCTGCCACTTTCAAGCAGCTCGTTCCGGCGAGTAACCCACGTCGCGAATTGCATCTTCCGCTTTTGCCGCATCACCGGCGACGGTGACTGTGTGAGCAGCGAGGTCGATGTTGACCGAGCTGCCGGGCAGCGCTTCGGCGAGGGCGCCACGTACGGTCTTTTCGCAATGGCCGCAGGTCATATCAGGCACGAGGAACGTGGTGGTCATGGTCTTCTCCAGTGAGTATTGTCTTTTGTGGTTGTGCACCTTGCCATAGTGGCAAGGTCAAGCGGTTTTCGCTGAGCTGTGGTGCGCCGGTTCAATGCCAGCCAGATCGTCGAGAATAGGACAATCCGGCCGATGGTCACCGCCGCAGCAATGGGCGAGATGCGAAAGCGTCTTCACCATGCCCTTCATCTCGGCGATCTTGCGTTCGAGATCGGCGACATGGGCAAGAGCAATGTCCTTCACAGCGGCGCTCTCACGGCTTTTATCCTGCCAGAGTTTCAGCAGCGTCTCTGTCTCTTCAAGCGAGAATCCGAGTGTGCGGGCGCGCTTGATGAAGCGCAGGTTGTGAACGTCCTGC
Source organism: Agrobacterium tumefaciens (assembly GCA_025559845.1). Classification (NCBI taxonomy): domain Bacteria; kingdom Pseudomonadati; phylum Pseudomonadota; class Alphaproteobacteria; order Hyphomicrobiales; family Rhizobiaceae; genus Agrobacterium; species Agrobacterium tumefaciens. Next base: position 664,217 of record CP048469.1, on the reverse strand, counting down.
TCGCCGTAGACCCGATAATTGTTCCCCGTGCGGGCGGCCGGGGTAACGAGGCCGATCTGTTCGTAATAACGGATCATCTTGGCCGAAACGCCGGACGCATCCGATGCCTGTCCGATATTCATGCCGTTGCCTCCTTTGCAGAAACTCTGGCCGTTTTGAGCCGCAGGGCATTGGCCAGCACGAACACGCTGGAAAGCGCCATGGCGCCTGCGCCGATCATCGGCGACAAGGTAATGCCGAAGGCCGGATAAAGAACTCCGGCGGCAACGGGGATCAGCGCCACGTTGTAACCAAACGCCCAGAACAGGTTTTCCTTGATATTGCGGATCGTCGCCCGGCTCATCTCGACGGCATTGACCGCACCGGTCAGATCGCCGCCGACCAGAACAACATCCGCGCTTTCAATAGCAACGTCGGTGCCGGTACCAATGGCAATGCCGATATCGGCCTCGGCCAGTGCCGGTGCATCGTTGATACCATCTCCGACAAAGGCCACCGTCTTTCCACCCTCGCGTAGCGAGTGGATTGCTTTTACCTTGCCTTCCGGCAACACCTCGGCCACCACCTTGTCGATCCCGACCTGTCTGGCGATGGCATTTGCTGTGCGCGCATTGTCGCCCGTCACCATCACAACCTCTATGTCCATGTCCTGCAGAGCCTTGATGGCACTGACGCTCGATGGCTTCAGCGGATCGGCCACAGCAATGGCACCGGCAAGCTTGCCATCAATTGCGGCGTAAAGCGGTGTCTTGCCTTCATCACCCATCCTTGCGGCCGCATCGGTAAAAGCATCGACAGCAAGCCCAAGCCTGGTCATATATCTGTCGGCACCCACCTCGACCCTGCGGCCGTTGACGATGGCGGCGATGCCGTAGCCTGTCACGCTCTCAAAGCTCTCGACAGTTTGGGGGTTGAGTCCCTCCGGGCCCGACAGCTTCCGCTCCTCCGCCGCCTTGACTATGGCTTCGGCAATCGGATGTTCCGAGTGGGCCTCCACGGCTGCAACCAGCGTCAGAACCTCGTTTTCCTCAAAACCGTCAGCAACGACCAGATCGGTCAATTCAGGACGGCCTTTGGTAATGGTCCCGGTCTTGTCGACCACGACGATGTTTGCCGAGCGCAGTTCCTGCAGTGCCTGTCCCTTGCGGAACAGCACGCCAAGTTCAGCGGCGCGACCGGTTCCGACCATGATCGAGGTCGGTGTGGCTAGGCCCATGGCGCACGGGCATGCGATGATGAGGACGGCAACCGCATTGACCAGAGCGAAGCTATAGGCGGGTTCCGGACCAAAGATCGCCCAGACTGCAAAGGTCAGAATAGCAATGGCGATCACCACCGGCACGAAAAGCGCAGTGACACGGTCGACCAGCAACTGGATCGGCAGTTTCGAGCCTTGCGCTTCCTCGACCATGCGGATGATCTGCGCCAGCATCGTGTCGGCACCAACCTTGGTGGCGCGAAACTTGAAGGCACCTGTCTTGTTGATCGTACCACCGACAACTTTCGCACCGGCAAGTTTTTCAACCGGCACCGGTTCGCCGGAAATCATCGATTCGTCGACATAGGACGATCCTTCGATGACCTCGCCATCCACCGCCAGCCGTTCGCCCGGACGAATGACGACGATATCACCTTCCCGCACATCTTCCGGTGCAATCTCGAGCGTCTTGCCGTCGCGTTCGACACGCGCAGCTTTGGCCTGCAGGCTTGCCAGTTTGCGAATGGCATCGCCGGTCTTGCCGCTGGCGCGGGCTTCCAGCAAACGACCAGTCAGGATCAACGTCACGATGACAGTCGCGGCTTCGTAATAAACATAGTGCGCCTCTTCAGGCAGCAGCGATGGCGCAAAGGTCACAACGGCCGAGTAGAGATAGGCTGCGGTGACGCCGAGTGCCACCAGCGAGTTCATTTCCGGCGCACCGCGCAACAAAGCCGGGAAACCGGCTCTCAGGAACCGCAAGCCTGGCCCGAAGATCACCGCCGTCGCCAGCAGGAAATAGAGGTAATAGAGATCTTGTGTGTCGATGATGCCCATCAGCCAGTGGTGCATCGGTTCATAAAGATGCCCACCCATTTCCAGCACGAACAGCGGCGCAGTGAGTATGGCGGCAATCGTCAGATCGCGCTTCAGTGCACCCTCGTCACCGGCGTGATGCATATGATCGTGACCGCCGCCCGCATCTGGATGATGGGCGTGCTCCGAATGGGAATGGTGATGTGCCGCCGTCGGCGCCTGCAAGACAAATCCGGCGGTCTTTGCCGTTTCTACCAGCATGTCGCGTTCGCGACGTCCACCTATACCGTCAACGAAGACCTTGCCGTTTGCCAGGTTCACGTCAGCAGAAAAAGTCGTCGCGATTGCGGTCAGAATTCCCTTCAGACGATCAGCATCCACCGCGCTTTTCAGTCCTTCGACGGAAAATTCGTGACGTTCAGGGGCGACTTCATAACCAATCTTCTTGATTGCTGCGCCTAACGTCTTTGCCGAAAAACCCTTTGCCGGTTCAACCGTCAGCTTCTTGGTGGCAAAATTGACCGAACTCGCCGCAACGCCCGGCACTTTCGCCGCTGCGGTCTCGACGCGACGCACACAGGATGCGCATGTCATGCCTTCAACGGGGATGGAAACCGGCTCATGGGAGTGTGCATGGGCGCTGGGGTGTCTGACTGTCTCGTTCATGGGAATTCCCCTTTCGAGGAGCTTTGTTGCAGCATGCCGTGTCACGAAACCGCTTAGCAGTCCTGCTCGGCATATACCATGTAATGCTTCCCATCATGGGAAGGTCAAGGCCTGATCAGCCGTTTTCACATTTTGCCAAAAAAACCGTTGCGCCACCGCAATCGGGGTCGTTTTCAACATGATCCACCAAACGAAAATCATGCTGTGACAACAGGCTTTCATATTCGCTGCGGGCAAGGCTTGCATGGTAGAGCGGCTTACCCTGAAAGCGCCCGATTGCCTCGCCGTGTTCTGGGCCTGCCGTAAACATTAGGGCCGCGCCGGGACTGGCGTGCCTGCGAAACACATCGAACATATGCCGCTGATCCTCCACTGTCAGATGGAAAAAACTATGCCAGGCAATCAGGCCATCGAAGCGCCGGCCAAGCGCCAGGTCGCGCATATCGGCGATAGCCCAAAGGCTATCCGGAAAACGGGTCCGGGAAAGCGCAATCAACGGACCGGAAGCGTCGATCCCGGTCACCTCATATCCGCTTTCGATAAAGTAGCGCGCGATGGGATCACCCGCCCCGCAGCCGATATCGAGAATGGAGCCATCTGCGGGCAAAAGAGAAAGGAACCTGTCGAGCCAGGTTTTTTCGACCAGCCCGCGCCCTCGCTGGGCGTCGAAATCAGCGGCGTGGTCGGTATAGAGGGCAATGATCTCGTCGGAAGCGTTCATCATGGCCCTCCTCATTTTACAGTCGGATTGCCATCCAGGCGGTCACCGGTGCACGGCCAGGCGTGGGACATCACGCAGGAAAGCATCGCGAACAAGTGGCCCTAGCGGTTCCGTCGATGGCTTGTCGGAAACCTGCAAGCGGGCAAAAACGATATGCTGACCTTCGCGTTCCGCCCAGCCGACAAACCAGCCGAAAGGACGGTTGTTATCGGGATTGCCGTTGGCATCACGCATAACACCGCTTCCGGTCTTGCCATGCACCTTCCAGCTTTCCGGGGCGTCAAACACTGGAACAAGCGCACGGGTCTTGGCTTGCGCGTCACGCGAAATCGGCAGGTTACCCGCCAGAAGACGGCGAAGAAAGCCGACCTGCTCGACAGGAGAAATGGTCAGCGACGAGCCGAGCCAGGAGTGGGTAAGGCCATTGTCCTTGCCGGGATCACCCGAGACGTCTGCATTGCCGTAACCGAGCCGCTTCACATAGGCTGCGAATTTTTCGGGGCCGAGCCTGCGGGTCAACTCCCGCGAATACCACAGCACCGAATCCTGTTCCCACATGGTCGGATCAACCGTCTTGCGATCCTGAGCGCGCGCTTCAATGCCCGGCTTCCAGTCCCAAGCGGGTGTTTTCTCATCCTGCAGAATGCCGCTATCGAAGCCGATGACCGCCAGCGGCACCTTGAAGGTGGAGGCCGGTGCGACGCGCTGATCACAGGCGCCTTGCTGGTTGATGACTGCGCCGGTCTCAATCGACGTGACAAGCGTGCATTCGAAAGCCTGCGGTTTTGGCTGCTGAGCAGATGCGGCATGGGGTGAGGTACCCGCAAGAACCAGACAGGATAAAACCGTGGCAGTCAGCCGATAGCGCATGCGTTTTGATGTCCCTTGTCCGTCGTTCGCGGACTTTTTTGCCAGAATGACCTACGGCCTAGGAAAACCATGGGGCAGGATTAGGGCCAAGCGGGTTTCCCGTCAGTCTTCGTCTTTCTCACCCACCGTCAGCGGCCAATCGACCACATAATCCTCAAAGTCGTCAACATCGACGTCCGTTTCGCTGACGGTGCGACCGCGTGCGGAAATGCCTGCCTGATGGACCGTTTCCGTATCGCCGGAAATCAGATAGTGCCACCAGTAAAGATCCTTGCCATCCCGCACCAGCGCGTAGGCGCAGGTCGGCGGAAGCCAGCCAATCTCATCCACCTTCTTCAGGTCAAGCTGGATGCAATCGGGCACTGTGGCACGGCGGTTTTCATAGTCGGAGCAACGACAGCTCTCGCCATCCAGCAACTGACATCGCACCGAGGTGAAGACCACTTCACCGGTGTCCCAATCTTCCAGCTTGTTGAGACAACAGAGTCCGCACCCATCGCACAGGCTTTCCCATTCCTCGCCGGTCATTTGCTCCAGCGTTTTGGTTTTCCAGAACGGGGCATCATTTATCGTTAACATTTTCGTCTCATTTTGATCCATCAGGCTACGCATAGCTTAGCCCGTTTGTCGTATCGCAATCGGCTGGAATATAAGATATTCCTTAATTCCGGCAGAGTGGTGATGAGGAATGACCCGCGCAAGGTTATTGCGTCAAGCATTGCTCGCCCCATCGAACAGGAATTCGCTTCAGGTGCAGGAAGAAAAAGACAAGAAACAGGCGAGACGCAAACGCCACATTCTGCTTCGGATCGATTCATTCATCGACTCGGGCCTGTGGACGGCTGCAGCGAGGTTTGTCGATTTCTGGGAGGAAGTTACCATTGCGTCGCGCAAACTGCACGTGCGCGGCTGGAAAAAACTTCTCGTCAACCTGACCGGCGATGCGCTGACCTTCGGAACCGCCGGTTCCGTGGTGCTCCTGGCGCTTGCCATGCCCGCCTTCGAGGAAACGAAGAAGGACTGGCGTTATCGTGGCGACTTTGCCGTCACCTTCCTCGACCGTTACGGCAATACGATCGGCCATCGCGGCATCATCCATGAAGGCTCCGTGCCAATCGATCAGATGCCCGATCATTTCATCAAGGCCGTCCTCGCGACGGAAGACCGGCGCTTTTTCGAGCATTTCGGCATCGACTTCATTGGCCTTGCGCGCGCCATGAGCGAAAACGCCCGTGCCGGTGGCGTCGTTCAGGGTGGCTCGACGCTGACGCAACAGCTCGCCAAAAACCTGTTCCTGACCAATGAGCGCTCGCTGGAACGCAAGATCAAGGAAGCCTTCCTGGCATTGTGGCTCGAAACCAACATGTCGAAGAAGGAAATTCTCAGCCTTTATCTCGACCGCGCCTATATGGGCGGCGGCACCTTTGGCGCGGCCGCAGCGTCGCAATTCTATTTCGGCAAGAACCTGACCGACGTGACGCTGGCGGAATCCGTCATTCTGGCCGGCCTCTTCAAGGCACCGGCAAAATACGCACCGCACGTCAACCTTCCCGCAGCCCGTGCCCGCGCCAACACCGTTCTTTCCAACCTCGTACAGAGCGGTCTGATGACCGAAGGACAGGTGATCGGGGCACGCCGCAATCCGGCGACCGTTATCGACCGGGCCGATGTGAAGGCACCCGATTATTTCCTCGACTGGGCCTTCGATGAGGTCCAGCGTCTGGCAGCTGAGGGCAAATTCAAGGACCATACCGTCGTCGTGCGCACGACCATCGATACCGGACTGCAACAGGCCGCCGAACAGGCGATGGAAATGGGTCTGCGCGAATATGGCGAAGGTTACCGCGTCAAGCAGGGCGCGATGGTGATGATCGAAAACGGCGGTGCCTTGCGCGCCATGGTTGGCGGTCGTGACTACGGCGAAAGCCAGTTCAACCGTGCAACCGCGGCAATGCGCCAACCCGGCTCTTCCTTCAAGGTCTATACCTACTCCGCTGCCATGGAAAAGGGCATGAAGCCGGATACACTGATTTCCGATGCGCCCGTGACTTGGCGCGGCTGGTCACCGCAGAACTACGGCCGCTCCTATGCGGGCAAGGTGACGTTGCAGGTGGCGCTCGCCAAATCCTACAACACGGTGCCTGTGCGACTGGCCAAGGACGTGCTCGGCACGCAGGTCATCGTCGATACGGCAAAGGCGATGGGTGTCACGACACCACTTCGCAGCGACAAAACCATTCCGCTTGGCACCTCGGAAGTAACTGTGCTCGATCAGGCGACGGCGTACGCGGTATTTCCGGCAGACGGCATGCAGTCCCGCCGTCACGGCATCGAACAGGTGCTGAACTACGAGGGTGACGTTCTCTATGACTTCGGCCGCGATGAACCACCGGCCAAACGCGTGTTGTCCGAAGAAGCCAATTCGAAGATGAACCAGATGCTGGTGACGATCCCGGTCATGGGAACGGCACGGCGTGGCGCGCTCGAAAACGGCATCGTGTCGGGCGGCAAGACCGGCACATCGCAGGCCTATCGTGACGCCTGGTACGTGGGCTTTACCGGCAACTACACAACAGCTGTCTGGTTCGGTAATGACGACTTCACGCCAACCAACGAGATGACCGGCGGCGCTCTTCCGGCCATGACCTATAAGCGATTGATGGATTATGCGCACCAGGGCATGGAACTGCGCGCCATTCCCGGTATTCAGAACCCGCTGCCGACAGGGGTGCGCCCGCAGCCTTCCGCCGAGGCGGCAACCGCGTCTGCCGCCGGACAGACGATGCCGGCGCTCACCCGCCCGCGGTCGCTTTCCGCCGAAGCGACCCGTGTCATTCGCTCCATCGCCAAGAAGATGAAAGAAGCCACTCCACTGACGCTGACGACACAGAAGGTGGCGGCCGCTGCTTTGCGTAACGGGTCGGAAGAACCGGAACGGCGCTGACAACTCCTTTTTCCAGCGGCAGGCAAGAGGCGTTTTCCGCCTCTGAAGCAGAACCTTCACATGCCCATTTTCATGCTTGACCTCAACTGCGCTTGAGGTTGCAGAGTGCCATCGCAAACGCGATCCGGCGCTTGCAATCGCATTTTGCATGACGATCGAGGAAGACATATGGTGAAAATAAATACGCTGTTCGAAACCCATTTGACGGTTTCAAACCTGGAACGCTCAATCGATTTTTATCGCAATGTTGTGGGTCTGGAACTGGCGCACAGGGTCCCAGACAGACATCTGGCATTTTTCTGGATTGGTGCACGTGGTCAGTCGATGCTTGGCCTTTGGTCGATTCATTCCGCACCGATCAACACCAGATTGCATCTGGCATTCAGCGTTGAACTCGATCAGGTTCTCGCTGCTCCAGATTATCTCAGGTCCAAGAAGGTCGAGCCTCTAGGCTTTGCCGGCGCCCCCAACATCGAAGAACCGGTTGTCTTTCCCTGGATGCCTGCGGCGAGCGTCTATTTCGACGATCCCGACGGCCACTCGCTGGAATATATCGCCTTTCTCGAGGACAAGCCCAGAGCAAATATACCGCAGGTAAAAAGCTGGACCGAGTGGCAGGCTATCCGTCGTTAGCCCGCAACTACAATTTCAAACTTCGCCCAATAGCGCCGCGCGTGCGGCGCTTACCACACTCGCCGTCAAACCGGACAGGCGGTCGGCGGCCATGCGGTTCACCTGCCAGTAGAGTGGAATGTCGAGCGGGATGCCCGGTATCAATTCCAATAATCGTCCGGCCTCAAGATGATCCTTAACGAGCAGGCTGGGGTTCATGCCCCACCCCATGCCGGAAAGGCTCGCCTTCACGAAGCCATCAGTCGATGGCAACCAGTGGGTTGGATAGGACATGTCCCGACCGAGCGCGGATTTGATCCAGCGATTTTGCAGCCGATCCTTCTGATTGAACGTGATGCCCGGAGCCGCAGCAAGCGATGTCGCTGTAACGCCATCGGGAAAAAAGCGCCGCATGAAATCGGGGCTGGCTGTTGCATGAAACCGCAGAATGCCGAGCGGCGTGACTCGGCAACCCTGCACCGGCTTGGCGTGTGCCGTGACGGCGGCCAAGACTTTGCCACGCTGCAACCACTCGACGGTATGGTCCTGATCATCCACGGCGATGTTGACAAGAAAATCGGATGTCCGGCTGAAAGCAGAGACGGCATCGAGAAACCACGTGCCGAGACTATCGGCGTTGGTGGCGACATTCAGCGTGACGCGCGTGTGCGTCGCCCCTTCCTCCGCGAGCGTGGGCAGTTGCCGGAACAACTCAGTTTCCAGCATGCCCACCTGCTCCATATGGCGACAGAGCCACTCCCCCTTTTCCGTGGCGGTGCAAGGGGTTCCGCGGACAATGAGCACGACACCAAGCCGTTCTTCGAGCTGTTTGACCCGCTGCGAGACGGCAGATGGCGTGACAAACAGCGCTGCCGCCGCCTTCTCGAAACTGCCAGTCTGCGCCACCAACGCCACAGCCCGCATAGAGGGATAGTCGATCATTAGTTTTCCTTAATCCGGATAAACTTGTTTAATTGGATTAATGCAGGCCAAACAATTATCCAAGGCTTCGTTTTCTATTGAGGGGCTACTAACGCGTGGATTTACAGGTTTTCTTCACCGGCCTGATGATGGGTCTCAGCTTGATCGTCGCCATCGGCGCACAGAACGCCTTTGTTCTGAAGCAGGGGCTGATGCGCTCGCACGTCTTTGCTGTCTGCCTGACCTGCGCCTTATCGGATGCCCTGCTGATTATTGTCGGGGTCACCGGTTTTCGGCAGATCAGCGCCGTAATGCCGGCGCTCGATCCGATCATGCGGTATGCGGGTGCCGCCTTCCTCATCTGGTACGGCGCAAAAAGCCTCCATTCGGCATTCCGCTCGTCCGGAGCGCTCTCCGTTGCGGAGCGCAAAGAGGTTAGCCTGTGGCAGACACTCGCCATCTGCCTGGCACTGACCTTCCTCAACCCACATGTCTATCTCGACACAGTGGTCCTGCTCGGTTCGCTATCGACACAGTTTCCCGGCTTGGAAAAAACCTTCGCAGCCGGCGCGGCGACCGGCTCGCTCGTGTTTTTCTTCTCGCTCGGTTACGGCGCACGGTGGCTGCGGCCCCTGTTCGAAAAACCCGCCGCCTGGCGAATTCTCGAAGGGCTGATTGCCGTCACCATGTGGATCATCGCCTTGACGCTCCTCAAGGGCGCTTAAAGGTCGGGGACATCGGCCTCGCCCAAGTCCCAGTAGAGCCCCGCCATGATTGCCAGTCCTTCTCGGGCAATCTGCTTCGGGAGATGTTCGTTCGGTGCATGCTGCGAACAACCGGGATAGGAGTGGGGAACCCATATGGTCCGAAGCTTGAGGATATCGGCGAAGATGTCATTTGGCAGGGAGCCGCCAAGGTTGGGCAGCAACGCGGGCATCTTGCCTGAACTCAATGCGATGGAGTCCACCGCCCAACCGACCCACGGATCATTCGGGTCGAGCCGGGTTGCACGGAAAATCTCGTCACCTGCAGCAACGATCTTCACCATGGGAAACCCCTGTCGATCGAGATGCCGGCGCACGGCGGGGACGACAGCTTCCGGATCGATGCCGACAACGAAACGCAGTTGCAGTCGCGCCCATGCCCTTGGCGGGATTGCGTTGACGGGCGAACGCGGATTACCGGTCTCGAAAGCCAGCACTTCCAGTGCACACCAGCCGAAAACCCGCTCTGCCGTGGAAAGACCGGGCTCTCCCCAATCCGCATCAATCGCGGGCCCGTCTGGCCCGCCGTCGATTTCACAATCGGCCAGAGCATCACGCACCGCCTGCGGCAAGGCGTCTGGCACCAGTTCCGGCACGCGGATCTGTCCGGTCGGGCCGACAAGGCTCGCGATGGCGTGGGCGAGTTGCACGCCCGGATTGGAAAGCGCCCCTCCCCAGTTGCCGGAATGATGTCCGCCCTCTCGGGCCTCGATCACCAGATCGAACGTGATACCGCCACGCGCACCGAGAAAAATGGTCGGACGCTCCGCGTTCAATCGCGGCCCGTCGGAAGCAATCAGAAGATCGGCCTTCAGCCGGTCACCATGCTCGCGGCAGACTTCCCTGAGCCCCGGCGAGCCGCGTTCCTCCCCCATTTCGATCAAATATTTGGCGTTGAAGCCCATCTTTCCACGCGTTTCAATGACAGCTTTCAGCGCCGCCATATTGATGGAATGTTGCCCCTTGTTATCGGCCGTGCCGCGGCCGTACCACTTGCCGTTCAGCTCGGTCATGCGCCACGGTGAACGCCCGTCTGCCCAGCCTTCATCCAGACCGCGCACAACATCGCCATGACCGTAACCCAGCACTGTCGGCAAACTCTCTCCCTCGAAGCGCTCAGCCATCAGAAATGGCAGACCGGAAGTAGGATCGATGACAATTTCGCTGGTAAATCCCATATCGGTGAAAGCGGGCTTCATTTCGGCTTCGAGATAGAGCGACAGGGCGTCGGCGCTCGCCTCGTTCTGGCTTTCCGTGCGCAAGCCAACCCGCCGGGCGAGGTCCCGGACGAAGCCGCCCTCATCAAAATAGGCGGTTGCGTGGTCGATTGCGGCCTGTCGCGTCATCATGAAGTTCCCGTTTCCGTTGATTTTTACTGAGACTAGACAAGCCCCGGCATTTTCCAAAGGGGGAATCAGTGATAACCCTCGACCTGTTCAAAAACAGGAAGACAGCGTGTTTCGAGTTCCATTCCTCGTCGGTATCGCCCTTCTGATCGCTTTCGGCGGCGGCATCGCGTCAACGCTGGTTGCGCTCGAAGCCACCTCCGGGTTCGGTTCGATCCGCATTGGCCCATGGGATGCGTTCCCCGAAGCACAGACGATCGAGGCCGACCCATATGCCAAATCGCATCGCGCCGATGCCGGCAAGTTGCTGTACGGCACTGCCGAGGGGCTAAGCTTTACCGCTTCGGTCGACAGCGAAGGTCAACGCCTGACGGGTGAGTGCCGCTACCGTCTGGCTGGCACCGTTCCACCCTCCCGCTTCTGGACGCTTTATGCGGCGGACCAACAGGGCAACGTACTTGCGGATGCATCCGGTCGGCCGTTCGCACTCAACTCCCGCACGCTGTTGCGTGAGCCTGAGGGCGGGATTGATGTCGCAATCGCTGCAACGGCTCAGACCTATAACTGGCTTTCAGTGCCGCAAGGCCAGACCTTCAAACTGGTGATGACGCTGCTCGACACGCCTGTTGCCGGAAGCTCGGGGCTTATCGATATCTCGATGCCAGAAATCCGCAAGCTGGAGTGCGGCAATGCTTAGGTTCCTGCTTGCCATTGTGACCGGTCTGGTGGGAGCAGCGGCGCTGCACCTCGTCATCCTGCTGTCGATCCCGCACTTTTCCAACCGCGATGCCAATACGCGCGCGGTGGCCGAGGGCAAGCTTCATGATTTTCATCTCCTGGAAAAGACGGTGGAAAAGCCTTCGCTAGGCAGCGGTGATCCTTTCATGCGGGTCGCGGTATGCACCTTCGACATCGAAGAAAAACCAGTGCGGCTCACCGCCATCGGCGCTGTGCCTTTCTGGTCGGTCGCTGTTTACGACAAGGCTTCCAATGAGGTTTTCAGCATGAACGACCGTACGTCAGCGGGTGGCGTCATGGACATTCTTGTTGCCGATGCGGTCCAGATCGCAGCCATCCGCAAGGCGCAACCGCCAGCGTTGTCACAGGCCATTCTGGTGGAAGCGGATCAAACCGAGGGCTATGTGGTGTTGCGGACGATGGTGCCGCAGCCGAGCTTTGGGGAAGAAGCGGAACGCTTTTTGAACGAGGCAAAATGCCAGCCGACGCCGTGGAAGTGACGCCAATAAGAGATGCGATCAGGATTTAAGCGCGGTCTCGGTGTTTGACTTGCTTTTACGCGCTGCTTTCTTCGGATGCGTATCGCGCTTTTCATAGTGCACGCCGGTAAACAGCAACACTTTAGCTGGACCGATGCCCCGCGTCCCTGCATCTACGCCGGAACGTGAACTTCGACGGGCTTCGTCCAGCGGAATAATCTCTGCCATGCTCATCTCCTCTTCGGGACATGATTGTTGTTGCTACTGGGAACCGCGCAAGCCTCGTCTTGCATCGGGAATTTCATCACCATTCACATATCAGCGCATGCCATTCGGGCTTTTTATTCCGGCGTCGAGGATAACATGGAATCCTAATATTGCCCATGAAATTACAAACACGGACAGGTTAATGATCCGTTAACCTTAATTTACGACCAATCGTTTCATGTCAGCCGCATTTCACCCGTTGGAAACCCTGCAAATCCAGCAAAGTTCCACGATTTCCGGCAATTTCAGCAGCCTTAAAATTTCGTTGTTGATAAGCATCAAACATCTCTTGCTCCCCTCCATAGTTAACAGGACGTCAACGGATTTGCTCTAACTTGAACGGATATTGTGTTCGCGTTTTTGTTGGGTAGTGCGTTGACCGACCGGTTTCGAGAACTTGAGAGGCCAAGAGCCGTGAGGAAGAAAGATGTGGTGCTGATGGCCACCGTGACGAATTTTGAAGGCGTAGCTCGTCCGTCTAAATCCGATCTGCGGCAGTTTGCCGAACTCTTCATGCCGCTTTTCAACGCCTCTACCGATGAGGCGAAACGGGAAGCGATTGCCGCCCTCTCCCAGCATCCGACGATACCATCGGCTGTCGCTTTCTTCATTGCCAGCCAGCCGATTGCGCTTGCCGCACCCTTCCTCATTTCGTCGAAATGCCTTGACGACGATACGCTTATTACCATTGCCCGCACGCAAGGGGCAGCGCATGCGCGTGCCATCGTGCGTCGCGACGATCTTTCACCGACGGTGATCGATGCCCTGGTCGGCCTGCGCCATACACGCGATGTCACGCGGCAGACCACCAGCGACAACACGCTGCCCGCGGAGGAACCGGCCACCACCGTGACTGAAGCCGATATCGAGAAGCAGGTGGTTTCCGATCTGGAAGAGCAAATGCGTCGGCAGATCCGGGACATGGCACGCCATCTCAACCGGCCGGAACACGATGTTCTTGGTCTGCGCCGACTGACCGAGGTGCAGGAAGCGCTGCTCATCCGTTTTGCCCGTGAACGCGATGCGCGTCAGTTTGCCATTGCGCTGGCGGATTCACTGTCTTCCAGCTACTGGCTTTCCGAACGCATCATGCTCGACATCTCCGGAAGCCAGCTTGCCACGACGCTGACGGGTCTTGGTATGGAGTTTTCCGAGGCAGCCTTTGTGCTGCAATGCTTCTATCCGCACCTTGCTGCCGCTGAAGGCGACATGAGCCGTGCGGAAGCGCTGATCGATCGCCTTGATATCGTGGAGTGCGAAGAGCGCGTTGAAAACTGGCGACGGGCAGACAGTTACACCCATAGCCAGCGCGGCGAACGGCAGTTCACCCCTGCCCCGCGCAAGACGGCGGCAAGTTAAGGATCAAGGGCGGTCTGACCGCCCTTATTTTTTCGGTTGATCCACCAGGGTCAGAAGTCCGGAAATGTCATCGGTCTCAAGTTCGACGATCCACAGGTCGCTGTCAAAACGACGTTCACGGTCCAGCAACGTACTGCTTTCCAACGCGTCGACGCCCGAAAGCCTGGTTTCGAAACGTCGTTCCGCCCTGATCTCGTCATCTTCCGCAAAGCTTTGCGGCGCGGGGCCATAGAGGTTTTCCGTACCGTCACGAAAACGCTGGCGGATAAAGATGGCCCCCGCTTCCTCCGCACCTTTTTTCTCAACGGCTGCAAAACCGCCAGACGAAAAAACGCGCCGGACCAGAGCTGAAACGAATAGTTCGGATTTCAGGCGCATGATGCGAAGCCCCTTGCAGCCGTCGACGCTTACAAGGCGCCGATGGATTTCAGCTTTTTCAACACGGCTTCGCTCGGCTCACCGGTTTCGGGCAGCCGATAATGCTTTTCAAACTGACGGATGGCCATGCGGGTCTGTTCGCCAGCAAAACCGTCAACCTTCACGCCAGCATAAGCGATATTGACCAGGCCCTGCTGAATCTTTGCGACCATTTCTCGCGAGACCGGTTTTCCGGCTGGCGCCTTGCTTGTCAGCGACACCGGTTCGGCTTTGGGCGTTGATGTCTCCGCCTTGCGAATGGCGGCAGCGACCGGATCGACCTCGACCCCACCGCTTGCAACGTTGTCAGAGGGGCGGTCCTTCGGAATGGCGGCGACCGTCGCGCCATCGATCTTCAAGGCGGACAAGACACGGCTGGTCGGTTCGCCGGTCTGTTCCATACCGACGGTTTCCTCGAAGAACATGATGGCGGCGGCCGTTCTTGGCCCCATCAAACCGTCTGCCTCGCCGTCATAAAGACCGCGCCGTTTCAACTCTGCCTGGATGTCGGCGACGATCTGCTGGCGTTGATGAGCAACTGGGGCTGTCTGTTGCACCTGTTGCTGCACGGTGTCCCCAGCGACAGGCTGTGTCGCGGCAGCCGTTTCTTCCGGCCGTTCAATGCGGAAGGTCGTGACGTTGCCCTCGGTGCCGAGGGTTTGCGCCATACGGTAACCGGCAATGCCATTCGGATCGGCTGCGTCGCGCGTTCTGAGAAATGGCGAGGGATGGACACCCGGCTGATACCAAAGTGCATTGGCGGCGACGAAACCAAAGACGACAGAAAACGCGCCTATACCGCCAACCAGTTTTGGACGACGCATGATCTCGCGCCCGATGGCCGAAACCACCAAGTAAACAACGCCTGCCCCAGTCTGGGCGGCTGTTTTCTTAGGCGATTTTCGCTTTCGCGGGGCCATCCTCAACATCCTTCTTCATAACTTCGGCAAGGTCGCCAAGCTGCCTGATGCGCGGCGGAAACTCCACCATGCGGCCAGCGTCGGCGCCTTCACCTCCACCTGCGACACCGGAGCCATCCGCAGGCAGCATGATCGTTACGACCGTACCTTCGCCCGGCTTGCTGGCAATGGCAAACGTACCGCCATGCAATGCCACCAATCCCTTGACCAGCGAAAGTCCCAGTCCCGTGCCTTCATAGCGACGGGTGTATTCGTTCTGGACCTGCATGAAGGGCTGGCCCAGAAATTCTATCTTGTCGGCCGCGATACCGATACCGGTGTCGCTGACTGTCAGCTTCAGCATAGCGCCTTCGCGCGCCGCGTCCATCGAGACGACACCACCGGCGTCCGTGAACTTGATGGCGTTGCCGGCCAGATTGATCAGAACCTGACGAATTGCGCGCTGGTCGGCCGTGACCTCGCCGATACCGCGCTGGATGCGAGTGGTCAACGTGACCCCCTTCTCCTTTGCCTGAAGACCGAGCATCGCTTCACAGGATTCGATCGATTCAGCTATTGGGAAGGCTTCCATCATCAGTTCGTAGCGACCAGCTTCCAGCTTGCTCATATCAAGCATGGTGTTGACGACCGACAGGAGATGCGCGCCGGACTGACGGATGAGCGCGACATACTCGCGCTGGCGGTCATTCTCCAGCCTGCCGAAATATTCGCCGGCCAGAATATCGGAAAAGCCGAGAACCGCGTTGAGTGGCGTGCGCAGTTCGTGACTGACAGCCGCCAGAAACCGCGATTTGGCGTCGTTGGCAGATTCGGCTTCCGCCGTTTTGCGTACGGCTTCGCAGCGAAGCTCTTCAATCTCAGTGACGTCCGAAAGCTGCGCGACGATGCGGCGGAGACGTCCGGTCGCATTGCGTACGGCCGTCATTTCAGCACGCAAATGCATGAACTGCGCCGTGTTGCGCGATTTCGATCCGATTTCGACCCGCAGTTCGGCGCTGGCGCTGTCCTCGCCCTGCCGAAGCAGATCGAAAGCCTGCATCAAAGGGATGCGGTCGGAGACGTAAATATGTTCGGCGAAAATCTGCCCTGCACAATCCCGCAGGTAGCCAGGAAAGCTTTCTCGGTCTCTGCCGGATACGCGCTCGACGATACCGTTCTCATTCAGGAACATGAGAAGACCCGGTACCTGCGAAGCCAGAACGACATCACTCTCATCGCTGCTGGAGGCGACCGACGGCGCGCGTGCCGAATGGGAAAAAGCAATCAGCAGGGCAGCGGCAGCAAGAAACAGCGCCAGGACCAGAGCAGCACCAATGGGCATGGCCAGCGCCGGTCTGAACACCAGGCTAAAGACAGCGGGAACAACCAGAAGGCTGGCGCCTGCAAAGGCGATCAGTCGGCGCAGTTGCGCAACTGTTGCGGCACGCCGTTCGGCGTCCTCTTCCATGCGGGCGAGCCATCTGCCTGCAGCATGGTCAACAAATGCGACCGCTTTTTCTGTAATGTTACGCAATACCAGCACACCGAATCCCTGAGACGGATCTAACGGTGCCGACAATAGAAGAGCGCGGCTTAAGGAATGGATAAAATGAAAGCCGCCAAACGGTCGCAAATGCCTGACGAGTCCCATAACGGGGCATTCGGAACAAGCTTTGGAATTCATGGTTAATGACGGGTAAGCGACGGATTTCGCTTTATTTTTGCCGTCATGTTAACCTTTAAGGCAAACGCGCCTGCTGCTTTTGCCGACATTCTATGGCAAGCGTCGCAATTATGCTTAACATCAGTCGTTAAAATGCGATCGAATTGGCTGGCGGCACAAGGCTGCGAGGAGAATAGATACAATTTGAATTAAATTGCGCCGCTTTTTGCAATCGCACGTTCGCCGGTTGCAGGTAGCTTCTTCCCAAGCCCAAAAACGGGGCAAACGCCGATGATTCGAAATGAACGGGGCGGTAAAACGGGTTCGTCTGGCAGGGTAGTCTGACATGTGGTTTCTGATTAAAGGAACATTCTGGTTTTCGCTGGTGCTGGTAGCGCTGTCCTATTTTGGCGGCAGCAACGATGCATCCAAGGAACCGTCGACATTCGACATTACCAGTGCCGTTTCGGCCGCAGGCGACGCATACCGTTATGTCAGTGCGATCTGCGCTGAAAAGCCCGATGTCTGCGTCAAGGGCGCAGAAACCTTCCACGCGCTAGGTGAACGGGCTCGCGAAGGCGCCAAGGTTGCCTATCAACTGATCGATTCACAGCTTGCAACCGAGGACAAGCCTGACGCCGTTGCCGCAGCCATCCAGGCCGAAGCAGAGCGCGCCGAGACGCCGGTTGCCAGCGCCGAATTCGAAAGGAACGCCGACGCGGTCAAAACCGGCACGATCATTCCCCTGCCGCAGAAACGCCCCGCACTCTAAGTTTTCAGTTTGCGCCTGGCGTTCTGTTGTTCAAATCGCTTTTTCATATCAGCCACGGTTCAATTTTCGCCGCGCTTCGCCTATATGGTGCTTGATAGACCACAATGGCGGATACCAATGACCTCGCTTGAAACGATCCTCGACGATTTTTCCTTCCTCGATGACTGGGAAGACCGCTATCGCTACGTGATCGAACTGGGCAAGGCATTGCCGGAACTTTCAGATGACAAACGTACGGCCGAGAACAAGGTTCAAGGTTGCGCCAGTCAGGTCTGGCTTGTCAGCCACCGGGATGGCGCGGACGATCCGGTCATGACTTTTGAAGGCGATTCCGACGCCCACATCGTGCGGGGCCTTGTCGCCATTGTTCTTGCCGTCTACTCCGGCAAAAAGGCATCCGATATCGCTGCCCTCGACGCGATCGAAGTCTTTGACAAAATCGGTCTTGTCGAACACCTGTCCTCGCAGCGCGCCAATGGCTTGCGCTCGATGGTCAATCGTATCCGTAGCGAGGCGCGGCTTCTCACTGCGTGATAAGCGTGTCCTAACGGTCCAAACCAAGACATATCCGTGACAACAAAAAAGCCGATCGAGAGACCGGCTTTTTTCTGTTTCGATGCCTGCTGATGTTAGCGGCTGGACTTGCGACGCTGGCCCAAACCCATTTCCTTTGCGAGCCGCGAACGGGCTTCAGCATAGGCAGGCGCAACCATCGGATAGTCGACCGGCAGGTCCCACTTCTCGCGATATTCCTCGGGTGTCATGCTGTGATGCGTTGTCAGATGGCGCTTGAGCGACTTGAACGAGCCACCGCATTCGAGACAAACGATGTGATCGTCCTGTACCGACTTGCGGACAGAAACGGCAGGCTTCTGCTTTTCGACATTGATCGCAACCGATGCCGGAGCAGAGGTGCCGCTGAGCGCTGTATGGACATCCGAGATGAGGCTGGGAAGTTCAGTTACCGGAACGACGTGGTTGCTAACATAGGCAGCCACAATATCCGCAGTCAGTTCGACCAGCAGATCCTGGGCGTTACCGTATGCAGTTTCCGTCATTTAAGTATCTCCTGTTCATTTACCCCTAGAAGTAGCGGAAGACGCCGCTTCGAGTGATGTGAAGTTACTCGATCCCCCTACCTTCGCCGCGTTGGAACCAACGTGAAACCCACCCCTAGATTTCTGGCGAAAGACTGAACGTGAATTCAGCGCAATTTGACATTTGGTCATGAACACAGACAGCAATGGCCAATTGGGCCACAGTTTAGCCATCAATAAAATGCCTAAGCTGACTATGAAAAGATCAAATGCAAATCGCGATCAGCAATCTTACACTTGTTTTGGATAACATTAAAACAACGAAAGTCAAATTGCTATTCACTGCTTTTCCAGTTCAAAACAGTCTAACTGCAATACAAAAAATAACGGGTAATAAAATAATCACCCGTAGTATAATTAAAAATAAGTACCCCTGATTATTTGGGGTAAATTCAACTTTGCATTTTCTTTAAATCATCGACAACCGAGTTCTTATCAAGCAAATAACCTGCCTTATGCGCCGCCATTGCAAGAAGATGTGCCGAAACGGGTGCTGTCAGAACAAAGAAAAGAAAACCCGCCAAAGATCGCGCCAGAGTTGAAAGCTCCATGGAGTGGATGCCGACAGCCAGAAGCAGCAGTCCCGAGCCGACAGTGCCCGCCTTCGAAGCTGCGTGCATGCGCGTATAAAGGTCTGGCAGCCTGTTGATGCCAATTGCGGCGATCAGCGAAAAGGCAGCGCCCGACATCATCAGAACAACCACCAGAACAGCGATAATCCAGTCCATCAGTTTCTGCCCCTTGCCGTGTTGCCTTTCGGTTTGCTGCGCCCGTTCGCGCCAGTTCCTATGTCACTCGCCTTCGTGGACATATCGGGTGTCTTTTCCCCGTCAAGCGGTGTGCTGCTGCGGCGTTTTCCGTCCGGGCCGCGCGACAAAACGAAACGCGCAAAGGCGACCGTCGCCAGAAAGCCGACCAGTCCAAGCGCAATGGCGATATCGACATAGAGATTGAAGCCGGTGCGGATGGCGATGACGGCAATGAAACCGATGGCGATACCCACGAGCATATCGAGCGCGATGATGCGGTCAGGTAGCGTCGGTCCGACAACGACCCGGTAGACCGTCGCCAGAAAGGCAACGGACAAAAGGCCGGAAGCCAGGATCGTCGTATAGGAAACAAGCAGTTCGGGCGTCATCAGTGAAACGCCTCCATGATTTTCTTTTCGAAACCGTTTCTGATGTCGTTTTTGGTCGCCTCGATATCAGCACAGTCGATCGCGTGAACAAAAAGCGTCTTTCGGTCATCAGAGACATCAACGGAAAGCGTCCCGGGTGTCAAAGTGATGAGATTGGCAAGAAGCGTGATTTCGAAATCGCTCGTCACCGTCAGCGGATAGGCAAAGATACCGGGTTTTACGTCCAGCTTCGGCTTGACCACCATGACGGCGACCTTCCATGCGGACAGCGCAAGTTCCTTGAAGAACAGGACGATCAGCGACAGAACACGCACCAGCCTGATCCAGTAATTGCTTCCGCCGGGGATCTGGTGGCGGATCAGGCCGAGTGCCAGCGTCGATACGATAAGGCCGAAAAGGATATTCGCCAAAGTCAGGCTGCCGGTGACGGCAAGCCAGACAATCACGAACAGCAGTTGGACAACGTAAAGGCTCATGGGTTGCCCCCCTGTGGGAAGACGGACTGAATATAGCGCGCCGGATTACCGAGCCCCTCTGCCGCCTGCTGGCTGAGGTCCAGGAGTGTTTGCGGGAACACCCCGAAGAATACGACGAACAAGGTCAGGATCACCACCGGTGCGAAGGATGGCGGTTTAGGCGCGGGTATTGATGGAACGGGCGCTTCCATGGTTTGCGGACGCCAGAAGCACAGAATGAATACCCGCCCAAAAGCAATGGTAGCGATAAAGCCGGACAGGAGTATGCCAGCTGCAAGCCACCACGCTCCAATATCGAGCGCGGATTTCACCAGGACGGCCTTCGGCCAGAAACCTGAAAATGGTGGCAGACCAGAACCGGCAAAGAACAGCGCCAGCGCCGCGGCGGAGAACCAGGGCGCGCGCTTATAAAGGCCGCCCAATGCCGTCAACGTCCAGCCGCCGCCCAAACGGGCGGCATGACCGGCAACGAGATAAAGCGCAGTCATCAGCACAACTGAATGCAGTGCGTAGAAGATCGCACCACCAACACCGGCCGGCGTGCCGATCGCCACACCCGCCATCATGTAGCCGATGCCCGAAATGACGATGTAGCCGAGCATACGGCGAATATCGTTCTGAGCGAGCGCTCCCATCGCGCCAAGCACCATGGTCAGAACGGCAGAAATGGCGATGACGAGGCTGAGTTCCTCCCGCTCCACGGGGAACAACATGACCATGACGCGCAGCAGCGAATAGATGCCGACCTTGGTCAGCAGACCACCGAACAGCGCCGACACGACGATACGTGGTGTATGGTAGGAAGCAGGCAGCCAGAAATTCACCGGGAAGGCCGCAGCCTTCATCGCAAAGGCGAGCGCGAACAGGGTGGCCAGTGTCATCAGCGGCGCCGTGGCGCGCAACTCGGTCGCCTTGAGCGCGATATCGGCCATGTTGAGCGTACCGAATATGGCGTAGAGATAACCAACAGAGATCAGGAACAGCGTTGTGCCGATGAGGTTCAGGATGGCGTATTTCAGCGCGCCATCGATCTGCTCACGCGTCGAACCGAGCACGATCAGGCCGAAAGACGAGATCAGCAGCACCTCGAACCAGACATAGAGATTGAAGATGTCGCCGGTGAGAAAGGCGCCGTTGACGCCCGCCATCAGCAACATCAGGAACGGGAAAAACCCATAGCGTCGGCCGCTATTGTCGATATCAACGCTGGCATGGATGGCAGCGGCAAAGGCCACGATGGAGGCGGCCAGCGCCAGAAGCGCGCCTGTGAGATCGGCAGTGAAAGCAATGCCGAAGGGCGGCAGCCAGCGCCCCATGACCATGGTGAACGGGCCGTCGAAAACAACTTTGCGCAACAGCGCCGCATTCAGGAAGACCAGAAGGCCGAGAGATGAAATGGCGATCGTCGCATGCAGGCGAATGGATTTTCGCAGCATCATCAGCACGGCACCCGTGCCGATGCAAAGTGCGATCGGCAGGATGACGAGCCAGTCGGCAAGCGGCACCTTGTCTAGAACGAGCGCGACGGAAAGATCGGAAATGACAGTGGTCGTCGGTGAAGCCATGTTTTTATACCCTGCCTTGCTCAATAGCCGAGCGGCGGCAAGGGCTCGCCTGCGGGTTCTGCGGTGCGCATCTCATCCGTATCGTCGGTGTTCAACTCCTGGAAAGCGCGCCAGGTGAGGACGAGAAGGAAGCAGAAGAACGAAAATGAAATGACGATAGCCGTCAGGATCAATGCCTGCGGTAATGGGTTGGCCGTGCCTGCGGGCAAGGTGTCCATTCCAGCCGGAATGATTGGCGGTACTTCGCGTGTCAGCCTTCCGGCCGTAAACAGCAGCAGGTTCACGGCATTGCCGAGAACCGCGATGCCCAGCAGGATACGGATGCTGTGGCGCGACAACATGAGGTAGATTGCCACCGAAAAGAAGATGCCGACGAGAATAGAGAAGATCGCTTCCATCAGTCGCTCTCCCTTTCTTCCAAAGCCAGCGCAATGGAGGTAATTGCGCCCACCACGACAAGATAGACGCCGATATCGAACGACATGACGGTCGAAAGCGGAATCTCGACGCCGAACACTTTCGGGTAGATCCACAGACCAGTCATGAAGGGAACACCAGCGGCAATCGAGATGACACCTGAAAGCAGCGATAGAAGCAGCCCTGCACCGGCAATCGACAGCGGATGGAAGATGATCGCGCGTCTGACCGCGACAACGCCATAGGCAATGCCATAGATTGCCAGCGCTGACACGGCAATCAGCCCACCGATAAAACCGCCGCCCGGTTCGTTGTGACCGCGCAACAGCACGAAGATCGAAAACAGCCCCATGAGGCTTGTAATGACGGGTGCGACGGTGCGCAGGATCAACGTGTTCATGCGCCTGCCCCCTTCTTCAAGGTCTTTTTCGTTTTGCCTGGTATCGCGGCAGCCGGGCGGATGCGGATCAGGGCAAGAATAGCAAGACCGGTAATCATCACCACTGCGATCTCGCCCAACGTATCCGTTCCACGGAAGTCGACGATGATGACGTTCACGACATTGGCGCCGTGAGCGATAATCTTGGAATAGGCGTTATAGAAATCGGTCAGGCGGTTGTCGAAACTCGCTTGCGTGGCGCGTAGCAGAAACAGCGCGAAGCCCGTTCCGCAGGCAATGGCAATACTGCTGTCGAGCAGCTTCTGGCCAAGACCGCGATGATCGGAAAGCGACAGACGCAATCGCGTCATCACGAGAGTGAGGATAACGACGGACAACGTCTCGACCATGAACTGCGTGAAAGACAGATCCGGTGCGCCAAACAGCAGAAAGATCACAGCGACCGCAAACCCCTGAATGCCAAGCGCAATGATTGCCGTCAGGCGGCTCGATGCTGTCAGGACGGCAACAAGACCGGCCACAGCAATCACCACGAATGTCAGTTCATGGATGAGAATGTCATGCGGCCAGGCCGGCATGGCCGGAAGCTCGCCATACACGAAAAGCGGCACCAGCAGAGCAGCGCCCACCACCGCGAATGTCGCGGTGACATAGAATTCCAACCGGCCCGGCTGCAGGAACCGTGTCACATGAAACGACAGTTTTACGAGTGCAGAAATAAATGCGTCGAAACCTCTGTCCGGTCCGGGGCCGATGGCTTCGAGCGAGCGGGCCACCAGACCGCGCATCGCATCCAGTTTCGAAAAAATCAGTATGCCTGCCGCAATGGTCAGCAGCGACAGACCAAGCGGCACACCAATGTGTGGGATGAGCGAGATATCGACCTCACGCGGTTTGGCAGCGATAGCACTCGCCATCGGCGTCGAAACATAAAAATGCGCGATGCCCGAAAACAGAGCGATGGTCAGTCCCTTGACTGCCAGGAGCGCGGGCCCGAGCCATAGCAGAACCGGACCTTCGTGGGCGTGTTTCGGGGTTTTTACCGGCTTGCCGAGAAAAGGCTTGAGGGCTACCGCGAAAGCCACAGCAAACATCAGCGCGTTGCCAAGAATGGCAACCCCGGTAAACAGCACGCTGCGCGGATCACCGTGGGCTAGTGCGTAATAAATCTCTTCCTTGGCGAGAAAGCCAAAAAACGGCGGCAGTCCCGCCATGGAAATGGCAGCGCCCAGCGCGGCAGCAAAGGTAATTGGCATTGCCTTGCGCAAGCCACCAAGCTTCGTCACGTCGCGGGTTCCCGTTTCGTGGTCGATGATACCGGCAACCATGAACAACGCACCTTTGAACAGCGAATGCGCCACGAGATAGAGCACCGCTGCTTCGATGGCGTGTTCCGACCCGAAACCTGTCAGCATGACGAGAAGGCCAAGCGACGAGACCGTGGTGTAAGCCAGCATCAGCTTGAGATCGGTCTGGCGCACCGCAAGCAACGCACCAACCAGCATCGTCAGGCCACCGAAGAAAGGCAGAAGGATTTGCCAGGCGGCCGTATCGCCAAGCACCGGGTTGAGGCGCATCAGCAAGTAGACGCCCGCCTTCACCATGGTTGCAGAGTGCAGATAGGCCGAAACCGGTGTTGGCGCTTCCATGGCGTTGGGTAGCCAGAAATGGAACGGAAACTGTGCTGATTTGGTGAAGGCGCCGCCGAGGACCAAAAGCAGCGCAGCCAGATAGTAGGGGCTTTCTCGCAGGACGTCGCCCCCATGCACCAGGATCGACAGTTGCGTTACGCCGCTGATATTCCAGATGAAGATCAGACCGGCGAGCAAAAGCAGACCGCCGCCCCCGGTGACGACAAGCGCCTGAAGAGCGGCGCGACGGGAGGCAGCACGTTCATGATCGAAGCCGATCAACAGGAACGATGTAATCGAGGTCAGTTCCCAATAGACGAACAGCATCATCAGACTGTCAGAAACCACGACGCCAAGCATCGCGCCCATGAACAGCAGCAGGAAAGACAAGAACCGACCTTGCTGCGGATGGCCTTTCATGTAACCACCCGCATAAAGCACGATCAGCAGGCCGATACCGGTAATCAGCAGCGCGAAGGTGAGCGACAGACCGTCGATGAACCAGGAAAAACTGAGATTGAAGCTCGGGACCCAGCTATAGCCGCCGGTCACGACGCCGCCCGCGGCAATCTCCGGCAGCATTCCGGCGAAGTTCAGGAAAGCCAATGCAGGCGCTATCGCCAATATCCATGCCGCGTTGTGGCCCACCTTGCGAACAAGAGCAGGCGCAGCAAGCGCCGCCAGAAATGGCAGAAATAGCGAAATGAATGTCAGCGACGTGACATTTTCGGTCATTGTATCTCCCGGCCCCTGTGATCCAGCTTCGACATTTGCATCCATTCGCAGCCTGCGCGAGAGCAAATCTCGAAATCTCAAGGACCACTAACAAGTTCATGTTCCCGGTGGTATGTTCGAACCCGATTGTGGGTGAGATCGCCGCCAGCAGCACAATCCAACCTCAGATTCGACCCACCGCGCCAGTCTCTGGCGACTCCCTTAAAATCGAATGTCCCAGTTAAGGCAAAGGACGTACCACCTCAACCCAAATCGGCTCTAACAAGCGGCCATAACGCGTTCGTTATGAGTGGCGTTGTGTCTTCCCCCTCTTTCAACTTGCCGTCCGAATGCCTATTTCTGGCGAGAACAGAAAGGATCATTCCATGAGCGATCTCAAATCCCCCAAAGTGAACAAGACGGATGCCGATTGGCGCGAACAATTGACGCCCGAGCAATATCACATCCTGCGTGAACACGGCACGGAGCGCGCCTTTACCGGCCCTTACTGGAACAGCTTTGAAAAGGGTCTTTATCGCTGTGCCGCCTGCGACGAGCCGCTCTTCCTGTCTGACACCAAATTCGATGCGGGTTGCGGCTGGCCGAGCTATTTCGAGCCGGTAAAACCGGATGCTGTGACAGAGCACCGGGATGCGAGCTATGGCATGGTGCGGACTGAAATCCGTTGCACCAATTGTGGTGGGCACCTGGGGCATGTCTTCCCCGACGGCCCGCCCCCGACAGGCCTTCGCTATTGCATCAACGGCCATTCGATGGTGTTCGAAGCAATATAACGGTTTACGAATTTCTCTCCAGCATGCCGGAGCCAATCCGGCATGCTACAGGCGATCTGCTCTTAAAGTTTCAGTTCCATGCAGGTGAGGTCCAGCCAGCGGCCAAACTTGGTGCCAACTTCCGAAAAACGACCGACTACGCGGAAGCCAAGGCTTTCGTGCAAACGGATGGACGCCATGTTCTCCGCTTCGATTGCCGCAATCAGCACATGAACGTCATTGCCTGATGCATGATCGATAACTGCCTGCATCAGACGTTTGCCGATGCCGTGGCCGCGGGCATCCTTGTGCACATAAACCGAATGCTCACGGGTGTGGCGATAACCGTCGAATGCACGCCAGTCGCCGTAGGACGCATAACCGGCAACCTTGCCATCAAGGATCGCGACAACCACCGGAAAACCGCGCGACTTGCGTGCTGCAAACCACTCCTTGCGGTTTTCGAGATCGACCAGCGTTTCGTTCCAGATCGCCGTCGTGTTCAACACCGCGTCGTTATAGATCTCCATGATGCTGGAGAGATCGTCTACCGTCGCGTCACGCAATTCAACCGTCATTATCCGTCCGCCCTTTTGCTTCCGGGCCATAAAGCCCTGATCCTGCTTATGGTCACGGCAGGCCGAAACATGGTTTAGGCGACGTACGGGACAACTGTCCAGCAGACGTTTTGCGTCGCCATCAGGAAATGACCGGCGCGATGGAGAAGGATGTCAGCACCGCTACATAGTGCACCATGGCAGCGGAGACCACGAACCCATGCCAGATGGCGTTCTGGAACCGCAATTTTTCCCAGACGTGAAAAATGACGCCGAGCGAATAGATGATGCCACCAATAACGATCAGCCATAGCGTGACGGGAGCAAGGTGTGTCGACAGCGGCTCCGCCACCATGACACCGCTCCAGCCCATGCCGAGATAAAGCAGGATTGCAACCTTGTCGTAGCGGCCAGGGTAAAGACACTTGAGCAATACACCACCAATAGCCGCAAGCCAGATCAGTGCCAGCGTTACGGCGATCAGCGGCTCGTGGATGCCGCGCTGCAAGAACGGCGTGTAGGTCGCGGCAATCAGAATGAAGATGGCCGAATGATCAAAGCGCCTTAAAACCCATTTCACTGGGGAATGCGGCCAGATGTTATAGGTGAAGGAAACCGAGAGACAGGCAACGAGTCCAAGGCCATAAATCCAGGCAGCGGCAATGGCGCTCACACTGTCCCAAACGGTCGCATAGAAAATCAGCGCCGTTGCGCCAATCAGCGCAAAAACGATGCCAACGCCGTGGACAATGCCATCGGCGACAATCTCGTGAAAATCATACTGGCGTCCGAACCGCCGAACGTCACTCATAGTCTGTTCCCGTCTGCCTGCTTTTGTTTAAGCATGACGGCAATATTCGACGGGAACAAGACAACGACCGGTTAACCGCAATCAAATTGCGTTCACAATTGTTGCAAAAGCGGAAGTCACACGTCTGTCAGAGCTCGGATGCACACTTCTGGCAGAAAGGCGTATAGGGCACGGCTTTCAGCCGGTTTTCGGAAATCTGCTTGCCGCATCTGACGCATTTGCCGAAGGTGCCTTGAGCAACACGGTCGAGTGCGGCGTCTATGGCGCGCAGTTCGTCCTGCCCCACCTGGCCGAGTTCGTCCAGCACCTCGTCATTATTGCGCTCAACGGCCCGGTCTTCGTCGTCGGGGTTGCGTGGCTCTTCGAAATCAGCCTCGATCCGGTGAAGGCGTCGATAGAGTTCACGCTGGCGGTCGCGCAGAATTTTTTCGTAGGTCTCAACGTTCATCTGTTTTTCCTCCGGCAGGCTGTGGACGATGTCGACCACAGCCCCGTTTTCACGGCACGTTCAACGATCAACCAGCACCGAGCATTTCGCATGACGGACAACGCGATCAGCAGTCGCGCCGATGAAATAATTGCTGAAGTCCGGTGTGTGCGAGGCAATGATGATAAGATCGGCCTTGTGGTCTGCGGCAGCGGCAATGATCTCGCGTGCCGGCGCGCCGCTTCTGATCTCTTCCTTGCCCTGGAAGGATACCTTCGCTTTCAGGGCGGCAAGTTTCGCCTTGGCGTCCTTGAGCGCATTCTCAATCAGGTCTACGGGAAGATCGACAGCCAGATAGCCGGGCAGTTCCTCGACAACATTGATGAGAACAATCTCGCCGTCGACATCGAGAAGCGACTTGGCCTTGTCGAGGATTTTCTCGCCTTTTTCGATGGCGCTCAAATCGACGGCTACGATGATCTTCTTATACATGGTGTCTCCTTCTTTCGGCGAAATGCGCCGTTTCAGTTATCGGACCAGTTCATACTTCCCTAGCGGTGCCCTCCGCGCCTTGATCGAAGTCAAAGTCGTGAAGGGGTATTGTCAACAAATAATGGACGGTCAATCGCCAAACGGCGATCTTTGCTGAACGACGAAAAGCCTTCATATTCCCTATCAACAATCGCCGCGAAGCGGCGTTCCGTGACCCGGGCGAAAAACTCGCATCGTCAGTGCGTCACAATCAATATGGAGATTATGATGAGTGAAATCAAACAATTCGCCCTGACGCGACCAGCCTATGTGGGGCAGGCCCATCTGGTCGTGCGCGATTTGCCACGCGTCTCCGATTTCTACCAGAAAATGATCGGTCTTTCCGTGCTTGAACGGAGCCCGAGCGGTGAAATTCTGGGCGCGCATGGTCAACCACTGTTGACACTTGAAACCTCCGATACGGCGGAGCGGGCACCACGCAATGCAGCCGGCCTGTTCCATACCGCTTTCCTGTTGCCCAGCCGAAAGGACCTGGCTCATTGGCTGGCGAATGCGGCGCATAACAACGTTCAGCTTCAAGGCGCATCTGATCACCTTGTCAGTGAAGCCATCTATCTCGCCGATCCCGAAGGCAATGGCATCGAGGTTTATCGCGACCGCGCGCCAATGGAGTGGAACTACCAACAGGACGGCACAGTGGAGATGGCAACCCTCGGGCTCAACCTCCAGGAGCTCTATAACAGCGCACCGAAAACAGCATGGGAAGGCGCTCCTGACGGTACGGCAATCGGCCACATCCATTTGCAGGTCGGCAATATTCCACAAGCTGACGAGTTCTATCAGGACGTTCTCGGCCTAAAGATCATGGCTCGCTATCCCGGCGCCAGCTTCTTCGGTTCGGGTGCCTATCACCACCATGTTGCTGCGAATATCTGGAACAGCCGGGGCGCGCAGGCGCGCAAGGTAAACATGACCGGGCTCTCCGGTTATTCGTTGAAATTCAACGAGAAGGAAAGCCTGGATAAGGCAATTGCGGCGCTCGACCGGCTGGAGATCGCGACAGAACGCCAGAGCGACGGTATCGCGATCCGCGACCCCTGGGGCATCGGCCTCAAGCTTTCGGCCTGATGCTTAGCCGAGGTGACGCAAAATTTGCGTCGCCTCGGAACCTGCACATTCCTCGAACGTTTTTGTCCTGATTTGGGGGACCGTTTGATGAATGAAAATGCCAAGCCCGGCCATGGTGTCGCGGCATCTATCCCGGGTGTGAAACCCGACACGCCGCAAGCGACGTCAAAACGCGACGACGCACGAAGCCAGCAACCTCTCGGTCGCGAGGCCCTGGATGTGGCCGTTGCCTGGTCAATCATCGGCATCTTCATCATCATGATGATGGCGATCATTCACGAACTTTCGCTGATCCTCATTCCGGTCGTCATGGCGATCGTCGTTGGCATGATCCTTGGTATTGCGGCTGAAAAACTCGGTTCGTACGGCATTCCGGGTTCCGGTGTCGCGCTTATCCTCTCGACACTGGTCGCGGCCGTTATCTTCTTCGTCATCAATTCCCTTGTTGACCCGCTGTCGTTGCTTGCATCGGAAGGTCCAGCCCTCATCGAACGCAGCATCGATCGCTTTCTCCCTTATCTGCAGCGACTGAGTTGGCTGAACATTTCGGCCGCGACCTTCAGCATGGGGTCGATGTCGATGGAATCGCTGCTGGCGAGAAGCGGCGAAATCATTTCCGTACTTGGCGCCAACGTCACTCCAGCGATCATACAAGGACTGATTTTCTTCGCCGCACTTTTGATGTTTCTCTACAGCCGCACGCGCCTGCGCAAGGCCCTCATCATGGCCTTTCCGGCCCGCCACCAGCGGCTTAGGACCATCCGGGTGATTGCCTCTATCGAGGAAGTGCTCGGCACTTATTTTGCCACGGCGGCGCTGATCTACGCGGGGCTTGGCGTGACGATGGTGGTGATTGCCTATTTCGGTGGACTGGCAATGCCGCTGTTGTGGGGGCTGTTTGCCTTTCTCTCCAGCTTCGTGCCATTTCTCGGCATCACGGCCATGACCATAGCGCTGACTGTCGCTGGCATCATCACCCACGACAATCTTTTCTTCGCCCTGCTCCCTGCAGCCATCTTCTTCACCATTCACCTGCTGATGGAAAATCTCGCCTTTCCGGCGGTGGTGGGCCGCAACATGGAGATCAATCCCTTCCTCGTCTTCGTGATGATTATCTTCTGGACGTGGATGTGGGGCGCGGCTGGCGCCATGCTGGCGCTGCCGCTTTCACTGATCGCCATGACGGTGAGCCGCGACCTGTTTCCGTCACGCCGGATCGTACCGCACCTGCCGGATTGATGTGATTCAGGAGGCCAGAGCAACGGCCTCTTTCTCCGCGACACGGCGCTCGTGCTCAAGCAGCCATTTCTTGCGCCATAATCCGCCGCCATATCCGGTCAGGCTGCCATCCGCGCCGAGGACACGGTGGCACGGAATGACGATGGCAATCTGGTTTGCACCATTGGCACGGGCCACGGCGCGGACGGCGGATGGCTTTTCCAGTCGTTCAGCAACTGCCGAATAGCTGACAATTGCACCGGATGGAATTCTCCGTAACTCATCCCAGACTGTTCGCTCAAAAGGTGTGCCGTGACCAGCAAGGCGCGTTTCAAACGTCGTCAACCTCCCGGCAAAGTAGGCGTCAAGTTCCCGGCCGATCGCATCGGTGACAGATGTGCGACCGAGAACCATATCCGCGCCGGTTCGGGCAGTCAGGCGCTTGAGTTCCGCGGGCAGTGCTGGCCTGTCGGCGAATTCAAGGAGATGCAGCGCGTGGTCGTCGGCCACCGCCAGCATTGGGCCGATCGGCGTTTCGATCCAGTCGCCTTTCAAAAATGCCTTGCCCTTGAGTGCAGCCGGCGACGTGCCGAAAAACTGGTTGATTGCCGAGCGGAAACCGCTGCCTGATTCATATCCGGCGTCAAGCTGCGCGCCGATCACAGCATCGCCTGATGCGAGGCTTGTCGCCGCGTCACCCACCCGGCGCAATCGTGCGATCTCAAGGAAGCTCATGCCGAAACGGCGCTTGAATACCCGGCGTACCGTCGAGGTATCATAACCCATGTCAGAGACATCTTCCTCGCGCCAACGACGCTGCGGTTCCTTTTCAAGCGCAGTCAACAGATCGGTGACTGTGGCATCGGCCGAGCCGTAAGCCAGCATCGGCTTGCACCGCTTGCAGGGGCGGAAGCCAGCCTCCAGGCACTGCGCAATGTTATCCTGAAACAGGCAGTTTTCCGGCTTCGGCTTGCGCGCTGTGCAGGTGAAACGGCAAAAGATCTTCGTCGAGGTGACACAGACATAGGCCACGCCCTCATAGGCGGGGTCCTTGTTCACAAGGGCAGAATACAGGGTTTCGGTGTCGGGGCGTTTGAACAACATGAGAGGATGCTAACGCAAATCGAAACGACATGCCGCCGAAAAACGGGCATCGATGTGGGAACACTCACGCGTCCCTGAAGTGTCAGTTACCGGGTGGAGCGAAGGCCGGATCATCCAGCCGTGTAAAGATCACGCCGCGGGCTTTCAAAGCCAACAGACCCTTCACAACGCCCTCACCCGCCTCATGGGTCGGCTGGTTGATATGCGAGATAATGACATCTCCATCTCTGGCGGACGCAATATGTTTTGCAGTTGCGGCAGCACCCAGCAGCGAGCCGCCATCGCCATTGACCGAGTACCCCGCGACGCGCATGCCCAGGCGGTTGATTTCAGCCATCGACGATGCCGTGTATTTGGCGGTCGCGCCTCGGAACCACTGAGGCTGTATGCCGGTTGCGGCAACGATGGCCAGGCGGCCGCCCTCCACTTCCTGCTTGACGGCCTCAGCCGAACCGGCCGCAGCTATGCCATAGATCGAAACCGGTTTG
Organism: Agrobacterium tumefaciens; assembly: GCA_025559845.1. Classification (NCBI taxonomy): domain Bacteria; kingdom Pseudomonadati; phylum Pseudomonadota; class Alphaproteobacteria; order Hyphomicrobiales; family Rhizobiaceae; genus Agrobacterium; species Agrobacterium tumefaciens. Next base: position 632,329 of record CP048469.1, on the reverse strand, counting down.
TCGACGGCAGGAACATGGTTCTCGCCGTGGTTTTCGATTTCGAAAAGGTCCGGATGCGACTGCATTACAGCCAGCGCATCCGCATTGTGCTTGAGCCAGCGTGCGGTGACGAAGATCGTCGCCGGTATTTTTTCATTGACCAAGGTATCCAGAATACGGTGATCGGTCTTGCCCATGCAGGCATCGAGCGTGATTGCCACATGCACGGCGCCGTCGCGATGCGGTGTCATTTTCAGCGTCGGCTCGACCAGGCCGGAACCTGCGTAAGCAGATGTCGAGGCTGAAAAAAGCAGGGCGGCAATGAGAAGGCGGCGGGACATGATTGTATTCCAGATAAGAGGCGGCATCGGCATCGGCCCGCAAAGCGCCTGAATTATGGCAAATCTTCCAGTCCCGACAGCACGTTCAACGCCTCTTCAACCCGCTGACGTTCCGAGCTGGTAAGTGGCAGGATCGGACGTGGCGGCTCCATCAAGGTTACCGACATCAGATTTGCGGCCGCATAAACAACCCGGAAGCTGCCAAACTCCTTGAACAGCGTCCACAAGGGCTGGAACGCCGCATCGACCCGCTGCACCTCATCGACGTTGCCAGCTTGCGCAGCACGCATCAGCTTCAGGGCTGGAACGGGCAGCAAACCGGCAACAACGCTGTACCAGGCGTCACCACCCGCAAGAGTAGCCGCAGCACAGCCCCAGTCGCCGCTATAACCGATGGCAAAATCGTCAGGCAGTTTCGGCCGTAACCGCTCAAGTTCTGCGGCGAAATCCTGATCGGCCGGCAACGGCATCTTGATGGCACGAATGTTCGGGATATAGGCAAGACGAACCAGGAGTTCGTCGCTGAATAGGAAACGCGTGGTGCCTGGATTGTTATAGATCGCCAGTGGCAACGCAGTCGCTCCCGCAACCGCTGCAAAGTGATGATAGGCCTCTTCCTGCGTCAGCGGTGTATAGGACACCGGCGCCAGCAACAGGGCGTCAGCCCCGGCGGCCTCGGCATCCTTCGCCAGCGTCACGGCCTCATCCGTTCGCAACGCGCCAACACCCGCCATCAGCGTACGCTTACCCTTGAGGACGGAGGCCGCGGTCTCCACTGCACGGCGCTTTTCTTCCCGAGACAGATACATGTAGCTGCCGGTGCTGCCGAGAATGCCAACGGAATCGACTTCGGCGGCAACAAGACGTTCCAGCAACGCCGAAAACGCCTCGGCATCAACACGACCGTTTTCGTCGGCCGGCGTGATCGGAAATGCCGAAAGTCCCTTGAACCGTGATGGCATGCTTCTTCCCCTCGCATTCGCTTCCGAACAAGGGGTACAAGTCAAAGACCGCCCCGACAAGCGAAGCGGCCAACAAAAACCGGTAGTCGTGAAAATATCAGCGGTCAGTCATAAAGATACAACTTCTTCCACTGTGCCTCGGGAATCTTGTCACCGACGCGGTAGTCGAAAGACTGGATGCTGAGAGAATCAGACTTGAGCTGGCACTTGTATTTCAGCTTGTACCATTCCCCAGAACTCCTGAACGCGGCACCCGGCGCCTTTATCGAGTTCTTGCCGACCTGCGGATCGCCGAAGGTGTAGGCGATTACCTTGTCCGGCCGCATGCCTTTCTGTTCCGTGGCGATGCGTTCCATCGCCTCGATATCGCAGCGCTGCTCAAGACGCTCCTCCGGCGCAAGTTTGTTCAACTGGCGCATGACGCTGGCGTCGATTGCAAAGGCTGGGGACAAAACAGACAGGGAGGCAAACACGGTAGAGAAGACAAGTGGGAAAAGCGTTCGCATGGGTTCAGTCAGATTCTTTCGTTTCTTCTTTCGACTCACGGCGACCCGAGAGGCCTTGTTTGCCGCATATTGCCAAAATGTGATCGAAAACTGACGAAAATGTGCCCACCACTCCAAAGGCCTGTGGAGATTTGAAACTTGATCGGCCTTGAGGCGCACTCTACATCTTGGCCAACGCAGACTGATTTTTGTTACGAAAGCGAGTTTCCCTTGTCGATTTTCAAGAACCTGCCCGCCGCGCCGATCGCTGAAAAAAAGCCGGTCAGCGACACGCATCACGGCATTACCCGTACTGACGACTATGCCTGGTTCCGGGCTGACAACTGGCAGGCGATGTTCAAGGACCCCAGCCTTCTGGACCCGGCCATCCGCGCCCATCTGGAAGCGGAAAATGCCTATATGGAAGCGGCGATGGGCGATACGAAGCCGCTGCAGGAAAAGCTGTTCGAGGAGATGAAGGGACGCATCAAGCAGGACGATTCCTCCGTCCCGGTCAATGATGGCCCCTATGCCTACGGAACGCTGTTCGTTACCGGCGGCGAGCAGCCGCATTATTTCCGCACCCCGCGCGACGGGGGCGAGAAGCACATTCTGCTTGATGGTGACAAGGAAGCCGAGGGGAAGGACTATTTCCGTCTTGGTGGCCTCGACCAGTCGACCGATCACAATCGCGGCATCTGGAGCTACGACGACAAGGGCTCGGAATATTTCACGCTACGCATCCGCGATCTGGCAACAGGTCAAGACCTGACCGACGTCATCGAAAACACCGGTGGCGGTGGTGCCTGGGCACCCGATGGCAAGAGCTTTTTCTATACGCTGCAGGACGAAAATCATCGCCCTTCCAAGGTCTTCCACCATATTATCGGCGAACCGCAGTCAGCCGACCGTCTGGTTTACGAAGAGAAAGATCCAGGCTTCTTCATGGGCGTGGGTGCCTCGGTGCTCGATGACTTCATCTTCATCGATATCCACGACCATGAGACAAGCGAATATCGTCTTCTCTCCACGAAAGACCTGCTTGCAGAACCGAAGATCGTGGCGGAGCGCGAAGAGGGCATCGAATATTCGATGGCTGAAGGCGGTGACGTCTTTTTCATTCTGACCAATGATGGCGATGCCAAGGATTTCCGGATCATGGAGGCGCCGATCACTGCCCCCGGCAAGGAAAGCTGGAAGGAAGTCGTTCCGCATGAAGCAGGCCGCCTCATTCTTTCCGTCGATGCCTATGCTCGTCACCTGATCTGGCTGGAACGCCGCGACGGCCTGCCACGCATCATCATCCGCGATCGTCAGAGCGGTGAAGAACATTCCATTGCTTTTGCTGAAGAAGCCTATTCGCTTGGCCTGCACGGCGCGGCGGAATACGATACCGACGTCATCCGTTTCTCCTACTCCTCGATGACGACGCCGTCGCAGCTCTTCGACTACAACATGGTGACACGTGAGCGCACGCTTCTGAAAACCCAGGAAGTGCCTTCGGGCCATAACCCGGATGACTATGTGACGCGACGCGTCATGGCCACATCGCATGACGGTGCGCTGGTGCCGGTGTCTCTGCTCTATCGCAAAGACACCCCGCTCGACGGCTCGGCACCTTGCCTGCTCTACGGTTATGGCGCCTATGGCATCACCATTCCCGCCTCCTTCAGCACCAACAATCTGTCGCTGGCAGATCGCGGTTTCGTTTATGCGATCGCGCATATTCGCGGCGGCAAGGAAAAGGGTTTCGAATGGTATGAGACCGGCAAGATGGAGCACAAGCAGAACACCTTCAAGGACTTCATCGCGGCTGCGGATTATCTGGTTCAGGAAGGTTTCACCGCCTATGATGGTATCATTGCCGAGGGCGGCTCGGCAGGCGGCATGCTGATGGGCGCCATCGCCAACATGGCACCGGAGAAATTCGCAGGCATTATCGCCGCAGTGCCCTTCGTGGACGTTCTCACCACAATGCTGGACGACACCCTTCCGCTGACACCGCCGGAGTGGCCCGAATGGGGTAACCCGCTGGAGTCGGAAGAGGAATATCAGTGGATCGCCGCCTATTCGCCGTATGACAATGTCGCTGCGAAGCCCTATCCGCCGATCCTTGCCATTTCCGGTCTGACCGATCCACGCGTCACCTATTGGGAACCGACAAAGTGGGTGGCGAAGCTGCGCGAAAAGACCGTTGGCAGCGCCCCGATCCTGCTCAAGACCAATATGGCAGCGGGCCATGGCGGTAAATCCGGCCGTTTCCAGCGGCTTGAAGAAATAGCCTTCGAATATGCCTTCGCGCTGAAGGTGGCGAACAAGACTGCCATCTGACGAAAAGAGTGGCGGACGGCCGAAACGGGCCGTCGCCACCGCACTGTCGGAGAAAAAATTCCGATTTATGGCGCTTTGAGAGACAATTTTTCCAAATAATTTTACTACTTGCCGGATATTAAACATGCCATTCTGGACGGTAGAATTTTTATTCTTTTGTATTTATAGATCAAGAAAACAAAAAGAATAAATCACCAAAATTCAAAGTATAATCGAATCCCGAAAATGTTCCGCCAATCATGCGCATGGCAGCAATGCGGTGTTTCGGGTTGCAATATCACGTTTCAGCCGTATTATTCAGCTCGTTGACATATTTATGCGCATTTTCGCCGCTGGTTTCGCGGCGCTCTCGTCGCTTGCCTTGCGACTATTCTTTCGGCTGGTCTTTTCCAGCTTTTCCAGCGCCATGTCAGTCTGCCCTGGAGCACCGGCATGAACGGTTCTTCGTGGGTTTCGCAATGCATCGCGCTTTTCGAAAATCATCGTGATTTTCGCGCCGATGTTCTGGCAGGCCGGGCTTTGCAGTGCCCCGGTATGCCTTTTGAAAACACTGCATTAGACTTGGGGGTCTTATAACCATGAAGAAACTCCTCGCCTCGACCATTCTCGTAACGGGCTTTTTCGTCGCTGCCGGTGCAGCAAGTTCCGCCAACGCCGCCGAAGAATGCGGCTCAATCTCCATCGCCGAAATGAACTGGGCATCGGCCGGTGTCGCAGCGTATGTCGACAAGTTCATCATGGAAAACGGTTACGACTGCACGGTCAACATCGTCAGCGGCGATACCATGCCGACCTTCGCTTCCATGAACGAAAAGGGGCAACCGGACATGGCGCCGGAACTCTGGGTCAACGCCGTTCGTGATCCGCTCGATGCAGCCATCAAGGAAGGCCGCCTGGTTGAAGCCACCAAAATCCTGACTGACGGCGGCGTTGAAGGATGGTGGGTCCCGAAATTCGTTGCAGACGCAAATCCTGAGATCAAGACCGTCGAGGACGCACTGAAGCATCCCGAACTCTTCCCTGCCCCGGAAGATGCCAGCAAGGGCGCCGTCCACAATTGCCCGTCTGGCTGGAATTGCCAGGTGACGACGGCTAACCTCTACAAGGCGCGCGAAGGCGACAAGAAGGGCTTCACGCTCGTCGACACCGGCTCGGCCGCAGGTCTCGATGGCTCCATCGCCAATGCTTTCGAGAAGAAGCAGGGCTGGCTTGGTTACTATTGGGCACCGACGGCCATCCTCGGCAAATACGAGATGGTAAAGCTGGATGACGGCGTGGAACTCGACCGTGCAGCTTTTGATGTCTGCACGGCCAAAGTGGATTGCGCCGATCCGAAGCCGAACGCCTATCCGGTCGCGGATGTGTTTACCGTCGTGACCAAGGACTTTGCCGAAAAGGCCGGCGCCTCTGCGGACTACGTCAAGGCGCGCCAGTGGGACAACACGACCGTCGCCGAAATCCTTGCCTGGATGGATGAAAACCAGGGCACCAACGAAGACGGCGCACAGTACTTCCTCGAAAACCACGAGGAAATCTGGACGAAGTGGGTTTCGCCGGAAGTCGCCGAAAAGATCAAGGCATCGATCTGAGCCTGAACAGACAAAACCATGCAGCCGCCGGGAACACCACCCGGCGGAAGCCTTCGTTCGCCCCTATCCCTTCAAACCGCCCGTGGTTTGAGCGGCTATGGGCATGTTCAAGACATACCGCCCCTCTGGCGGCCGCTACTCCGCTCCCGTGAGCGACAATAAGGAAAACAACAATAATGGCCTTATGTGATTACATGCCGGACATGCTGTGCAAGTTTCCGGCTATTGGCAACAGCACCATGCGCGTGGCGCGCAAAACAATCGATGACGGGTTCCGCGACATCGTTCGCAATTATGGCGACATCATCGATACGGTCGTGCACCCGTTGCAGCTCTTCCTGAACGCATCGGAACGGTTTTTCATCCAGACGCCATGGATCATCATCTTTCTCTGTATTCTCGCCCTTGTGCATCTTGCAGGTCGCAGTTTCCGCATCACCGCCGGCACCGCTCTCTCGCTCTGCCTGATCGGCGCGGTTGGTCTGTGGCGTGATGCGATGACGACGCTTTCCATTGTCGCCATCGCCACCCTCATCGCCATGGTCATTGGCCTGCCAGTTGGCATCGTCATGGGCCGCTCGGATCGCATGCAGCGCATCATCAATCCAGTGCTCGACGTGATGCAGACGTTGCCGAGTTTCGTTTATCTCATTCCGGTCGTGGTGATCTTCGGCATCGGCAAGGTGCCCGGCCTGATCGCGGTTGTCATCTACGCCATTCCGCCGGTCATTCGACTGACGAGCCTCGGCATCCGGCTGGTGGATCGTGAAGTGCTTGAGGCGGCCGATGCTTTCGGTTCGTCAAACCGCCAGAAGCTGTTCAATGTCCAGCTTCCGTTGGCGCTGCCCACGATCATGACCGGCATCAACCAGACCATCATGATGGCACTTGCCATGGTCGTCGTGGCCTCCATGGTCGGCGTCGGCGGTCTTGGCAAAAACGTGCTGCAAGCCATCAACAATCAGTTCTTCACAATCGGTTTCCTGAACGGTTTCGCGCTGGTGGCCATCGCCATCATGTTCGACCGCGCCAGCCAGGCATTCGGCAAACGTCTCCAGAAACATCGCGAGGTCAGCCATGGCTAAAAGCATCGAAATCAAGAATCTCTACAAGATCTTCGGCAAGCATCCTGAGAAATATCTCGAAGCGGTTCGCGCCGGCATGGACAAGACCGAGCTAAACGACAAGCACAACCACGTGCTCGGTCTGAACAACATCAACATCACCATGCCGGGCGGCAAGATTACCGTTGTGATGGGTCTTTCGGGCTCCGGTAAATCCACCCTGATCCGTCACATCAACCGGTTGATCGACCCGACCGCCGGTGAGGTACTGTATGATGGGGAAGACATCTGCTCGATGAATGCCTCGGCGCTACGCCAGTTTCGCCGCCACAAGACGGCAATGGTGTTCCAGAAGTTCGGCCTGCTACCGCACCGTACCGTGCTGGAAAACAGCGTCTACGGACTCGATATCCAGGGCGTGCCGCGCAAGACGAGTGAAGAGAAAGGCCGTTATTGGCTGGAGCGGGTCGGCCTGGCCGGATATGAGGATTACTACCCGAACCAGCTTTCCGGCGGCATGCAGCAGCGCGTTGGCCTTGCCCGCGCACTGAGCAATGACGCCGACATTCTGCTGATGGACGAAGCCTATTCGGCGCTTGACCCTCTGATCCGTGTCGACATGCAGACGATGCTGCTTGAACTGCAGCAGGAACTGCAAAAGACGGTGGTCTTCATCACCCACGATCTGGATGAAGCGCTGCGTCTGGGAGATCACATCGCCATTCTGAAAGACGGCGAAGTCGTGCAGCAGGGTGACGGCCAGAGCATCATCCTTTCGCCGGCCGACGGCTATGTCAGCGACTTCGTGCGTGACGTCAATCGTGGCCGTGTGTTGCAGGCGACGACGGTAATGGAGCCGCTGGTGGCCAAGCCGGAAGGCATGCCGGTGCCGGAAACGGCAACGCTGGAAACCATTGCTCGCGATCTTTCCGAAGCCAATGAAACAACCGCGCACGTGGTTGACGAAGATGGCAAGCCGGTCGGCACCATTGGCATCGAAACCCTGGTGGCTGCGATGGTAACGCCTGCAGTGCAGGAACCGGAAGCAGAACCGGATCAGGAACCAGAAGAGCAGGCCGTGGCAGACGACAAGACCCCGGAGAAAGCGCCGGAAAAACAACTGGCCTGATTGGCCCATCCGTGGCGTATTGCGATGCGCCATACGCGACTATTCAAGTGCCGTGCGTTCGAAAGGACGCGGGGCGTTTTTTGAGGGAATCGGTCCGGCTCACGTCTTTTTGCTGTTTTGCAAGCCCCGGAAACGCAAAAACGAAGCAGCACTTCCTCTGCTGTCAAGCCAATACGTCGCTGCAACGCAGCATCTGCAAGCTTCGCACAAGCTGTCCGCGTTAACCATTTGTTAACTTATAAACGCGGAATCACTGCCATGCAGATCGATAGCAGCCTCAGCGGATACAATTATCAAGGACGTGTCCGGGACATAGACAAGGGCGGCAGCCAACAGAATGCCGCCGAAGAACAGGCCGTGAAGCGCGGCCCTGGCAACCCCACCGTTTCCAGTACAGTGCTCTCCACCTCGCTGGCCAATGTGCTGTGGGCCGTGGGCAGTGCCAACGCCCCCACCTATCAGGACAGCCCCACGCCGGCCTCCGCCGAGGACAAGGCGGAAGCACAGGTCCAGTGGGTTCGAAGCGCCTATTCCGAGTACGACGACTAGGTCGATTCTTTTCAGGCCGTTAGCGGACTGACTTCGACCGTTATGTGCGAAAGCTCATCTATCGCCGCAAGCTTCTGTTTGTAGAAGGCAGGCGCCTGTGGTGCCTCGGAACGAATGGCGACGATTGCGGCATGATGCCCCGGCCCGACCTGCCAGACGTGCAGATCGGTAATCCGGTCTTCGGCCGTCTCTACCTTCTCTCGAATTTCCTTCGGCAGATCTTCCGTCACCGGCACGGCATCAACAAGTGTCGCCGCCGTGACGCGGATCAGACCCCACGACCAACGGGCAATCACCAACCCGCCGACGATGCCCATGGCAGGATCGAGAAACGACCAGCCATTCCACTTGCCAAGCAGCAACGCAACGATGGCCAGAACAGAGGTCAGTGCATCGGCCAGCACATGCAGGTAGGCAGCGCGCAAGTTGTTATCCTTGCCGCCATGATGCGCGTGTTCACCGTGATGGGCATGATCTCCATGATGGGCGTGGCTGCCGTGATGCGCGTGACTTCCATGATCGTGGTCATGACCTATGTGATGGTGATGATCGTCCTTCAGCAACCAGGCGCTGACAAGGTTGACGATGAGACCGATGACGGCGACGAGGATCGCCTGATTGAAATCGATCTCGACCGGAGAGACAAACCGCAGGGCGCTTTCCCAGGCAATCATCAGCGCAACAACGGCCAGCACGACCGCGCTGGCAAAACCTGCGAGATCACCGAACTTGCCGGTCCCGAAGGTGAAGCGCGGATTTTTGATCTCGCGGCGGGCATACATATAGGCCAGTGCAGAGATCAACATGGCACCGGCATGGGTCGACATGTGCCAGCCGTCTGCGGTCAGCGCCATGGAACCGAACCAGTTGCCCGCGACGATTTCGGCCACCATCATCACCGTCGTCAACGCGATGACCATCCAGACACGCTTTTCGTTGCGCTCGTGATTATCGCCAAGAAAAACGTGCTCGTGTGAAGCCGTTGTCAATGTGTCTGTCGTCATCGTCATGATGCAGCGCCCCGTCTTCAATTACCGGATATAGGTCTTGAGCACGGCAGCCAGCTCTTCCGCCGCCTTTGCCCGTTCGTCTTCATTTTCAGCATGCACGACATGCTCATGCAGGTGCTCCTGCATGATTTCCCCTGTCAGACCGGTCAGGGCACCACGCACGGACGCCAACAGTTGCAGGACGTCACCGCAGGGCTTGCCCGCCTCAAGCGCTCGTTCCACGGCCTCCATCTGCCCTTTGAGGCGGCGGATGCGAGCCAGAAGCTTGTCCTTGTCTCTGATCGTGTGGGACATCGTCACCCTCCATATAGCATAGGGGGGTATACTATAAGGATATCAGAATGAGAAGCTGCATTCTCTTGCGCTGCGTCGGTGGGACGCAACCCTCGCGAATGCTTCGGAATCTACCTGTTGGTCATTCGGGTCGCAGGAAGGAGAATCGCAGTGACCACCATCTCGACTTCAGACAGCTACTATCTGACACGATACAGAACGCGTGAGTCGATAGCCGATGCCGGGTTCACCTCTCCCAGCGTGTCGACGGCGCAACCGGCCACCGCCGGCCAGTCCGCATCCGACAGTGGCGACAGCATCGCCAGCATCAGCTCTTCGTCTCTTGCTTCTGCACTTTGGGAACTGGACAGCGCGAATGCGGTCCGCACCACGCTCTCCGGCGAGGCGGCAGACACCTCTTCCGACGACCGCCTGCTGGCCGAACTGCAGGAATGGTCGCAAATGACGCCTGCCGAAATGATCCGCGCAAGAGCTCTTGAGCAGATGGGCATTTCGGAAGACGAACTTGCGGCGATGCCGGCTGACGAACGCAAGGCCATCGAAGACAAGATTGCAGACGTGATCAAGCGCTCGCTCGACCCTGACAATCAAAAAGCCGAGCAGGCCGGTGACGAACAGCGGACGGCATTGTCGCTGTAATATTGCAATTCTCCAGGAAAAACCTATCTCTCCAGTCACTAGAGCTCTGGAGAGATAGATGTATTCGATCGGTGAACTTTCCAAACGCACCGGTGTCAAGGTGCCGACCATCCGCTATTACGAACAGATGGGCCTTATCCGCGAGGCGGATCGCTCCGAGGGCAATCAGCGCCGTTACGAAAAGACCGATCTGGAACGTCTGGCCTTCATCCGCCATGCCCGCGATCTCGGACTTAATATCGACGCTATTCGCGAACTCATTGCGCTCAGCCAACACCGCGAAATGCCCTGCGAGGGTGCGGACCGTATCGCCGCCGAACATCTCGCAGACGTCAGAGAAAAAATTGCACGGCTGAAAAAGCTCGAACACGAGCTTGAGCGCATCGTCTCGCACTGCGACGGCCATTCGATCGAGGATTGCTATGTGATCCGCGCGCTCTCCGACCACGGCATGTGCCACGGCGAGCACTGATCGATAGATGACCTTGGCTGGTGACACGCAACTGTCACTCACCGCATGTACTGCGCTCCTCTCCCCTCAAAGAGATAGGCTGCATGACCGACATCTTCCCCGCCATCGAACCCTATGAAACGCGGTTCCTCGACGTTTCCGATGGACACCGCCTGCACGTGACCCTGTCTGGCACGCCAAAGGGACTTCCAGCTCTCCTGCTGCATGGCGGTCCTGGTTCCGGCATGTCGGTATCAGCGCGGCGATATTTCGATCCGTCGCGTTATCACATCATACAGTTCGACCAACGAGGATGCGGGCTCAGCACCCCGAACGCAGCGAAGAGCCTCGAACATAATACGACTCATCATCTGATCGACGATATGGAGGCCATCAGGGCATCCATCGGCATTGAAAGCTGGATGGTGTTTGGCACGTCGTGGGGGTCGACCTTGGCGCTGGCCTATGCCCAACGCTTCCCCCGACATGTCCGCGCCATGGTGCTGGCCGGCGTCACCACAACGCGAAAAATGGAAATCGAGTGGCTCTACAAAGGCCTATCGATGTTTCTCCCCCGGCAGTGGCAGCGATTTATCGCCGCCATACCGGATGCGGAGATGCAGTGCGATCCGGTCGCAGCCTACTACAAGCTCCTGACCGATGCCGATGTCACCACTCGCGAAGCCGCCGCGCTGGAATGGCACCTTTGGGAATCCGGCTCGATAACATCCTCGGCCGGTGCTGCCTTTCCTGCGAAATGGCAAGACAGTGGTTACAGGCTGACCCGCGCGCGCCTTTGTGCGCATTATTTCCAACACTCCGCCTGGATTGAGGATGGGGCCTTGATCCGAGAGGCAGAGGTGCTCGCGGGCATCCCTGGAGTGCTTGTTCAGGGCACGCAGGATTTGCAGGGTCCGCCGGTGACCGCCTTTGAACTTGCTGCCGCCTGGCCTGGGAGTGAACTCGTTCTCATTGACGGCGCGGGGCACGCAACGAGTGACACGGGGATGGAAGATGCCATTCTTTCAGCGACCGCACGATTTGCATTGTAAACGGCCTTGACAGATTTCCGATTCGAGAGCATCCATTGCGCATGATCAACGAACGCGCACCCATCTCCTGCTCGTACTTTTGGGCCTACCTGTAAAGGGCGGCTCGACAGATCATATTGTCAACAAGCCGCCGTCAGGCGGCTTTGTTGTTTTCAAGCGTCCTGACGGCAAAAATAGAACCGAAGGACCAGAAAAATGACCGAAGATAGCGCCCTTACACTGCCCAGACCGCCCGTCGTCATCATTCGCGGCGCGCGCAAGACCGATCTTCCCGAACTCAACGAAATGATCACCTTGCTTGCCGCCCATCACGGTGATGCATCTGTGATGACACCCGAAAAGCTGGAACGCGATCTGTTTGGCGCCCTTCCTTGGGTTCACGGTCTTGTTGCTGAAGCGGATGGCGAGCTGATCGGTTACGCACTGCTCCTGCCGCTTTACAGGGCGCAGGAAGGTCGACGCGGCCTTGAACTGCACCATCTCTTCGTGCGTGACGGCCATCGCGGCCATGGAACCGGGCAGCACCTCGTATCGCGGGCTCGCGATATCGCCAAGCGTCTCGGATGCGACTACCTTTCCGTTGGTGCGGCTACCGGCAACGTCGCTGCCCATCGTTTCTATGAAAACATGGATTTCGTGCCACGCCCCGTCACCGGCATGCGTTACATGCAGTCCATCGCCTGATTATCCTCAACGGAGAAGGCCATGACTCGGATCGCTATCGCCTTGGCGCAAGACTTTGCCGACTGGGAGCCCGCACTGCTCACCGCAGCAGCCCGAAGCTATCTGGGCGTGAACATCGTTCATGCGTCGCCAAGCGGACAGCCGGTGGTCTCCATGGGCGGGATGCACGTCGTACCCGACATGCGCTACGACGCGCTTGATCCAGATAATATCGATGCCCTGGTGATCCCCGGTGGTCTCAGTTGGGAAAAAGGCGAGGCCGCGGATATCAGTGCCCTTGTGCACCGGTTTCGAAACGAGGGGCGTGTGATCGGTGGGATCTGCGCCGCCGCAAGCGCACTTGCGGGAACCGGCATCCTCAACGATGTCGCTCATACCGGCAACTCGCTGGCATCGCATCGTGCCTATCAAGCCTATCTGGGTGAAGGTCTTTATCGCGATCAACCGCAAGCCGTCAGCGACGGCGGTATCGTCACGGCACCGGGGAGCGCACCGGTCAGTTTCGCAACGGAAATTCTCAAAGCCCTTGGCCTCTTTGGTCCGGAGGCCGAAGCGGAATTGAGAATTTTCGCAGCGGAACACACGAAGTAGGACAGAAGCTATCTGCCGCGATCCAGAACGCGGCAGATGCGAGGGGTAACAGCGTCGCCCTCGCCAGCTAACACGCGACGAATATCGCGGCTGTTGAGATGCAGACTGCGATCGAGAGGAAGGTCCAGGCGGTCGATCTTGGCCTTTGCAGCGGCAATGAACGCGACACTGTGTTGCTGAAAATACTCAAGAACGGCCATCTGATCCGGCTCGCCCTTCAACAACGCCTTGAAGGCCAGGCGGTGCACGGCGCAGGTCGCGCCGTGACCGGGAACGGCGAAACGCAGCGCGTCGAGTTCGTCGCTCCATTCTGCCGCGTCCCGCATGGTGTCAAACCGACTGGAAACGCTTCAGGAAGAAGGCGCTCAGCGTTCCAATCAATGCCCAGAAGACGAAACTCGTCACCGTCGCGGCAACGATGAACTGACGCTCCAGCGGCAGAGGCGCCAGCGCATGTTCACCTTCCGGCGGAAGCGGCGCACCCACCACATGCGGCGCGATAATCAGCACCAGAGCCAGAACCGCCGTCCAGGGTTCACGCCGGAAAGCGATCAGCGCAATACCGCCGCCAGTCGCGGCAACGGTTGCGATCCACCAGGTTTGACGAGCGGCGAGTGCGGCGGCCGGGCTTCCAGGCAGTTCTGGCGGAAGACCGATCATCGGCGCCAGCATGACGGCAGCAAACCCCGCTACACCCCACAACAGGCCCTCACGCCAACCACCGTTGGTGCCGCGCAACGACAAGAGGCCGGTCAAGACGAGTGCATAACCGATGGCCGTCAGAACATTGGCTGCGACTGTATAGGCCGCACGTTCGAAACCATCAGCCGGAGCCCAGGCGTCTTCGTCATGTTCATGTGTGTGGGCTGGAGCCTGTGCGGTCGTTTGTGCATCAGTTGCCGGCGCTGTGTCATGGCTGTGTGGAGCTTCACCACCAGCGCTTTCGTAGGTTTCCGCCTGCAGGATCAGCGGTGTGGTGCCAACGGCCTGCATGGCCGAAACGGCGACGCCGCCAATCAAGCCGACCAGCACCGACGTAAAAACAATATTGCGAAAAGACGACATGCAATTTCCCCCTCAGGAGCATGAACCCGAAAGCATCGGTGGCTTTCGAACGTCATCATGCCCTGTTTCCTCAAATTCTGGAGCAGCTTCACGTTCAGGGTACAAAGTCCCCGAAATCATTCAGCTTTAGTGGCAGGGAAACGCATTGGCGTGGCGCGTATCATGCGCTGCGTTGTGAACAGCTTCGACATGCGAGAAGCCGACGAAACCGACGACGAACAGGCCGAGAACGATCGCTGTCAGCGATTGGGCAATGCTGCTGCTTTTCGCTGTTACAGCGGCATTGGCGGTATTTTGATTGATGGTAGACATGGTGAGCCTCTCCCGGCGCGTCAGCGCCATTGTGAGCGGGCAAGCGTCCAATCCAGGCGCAGGACCGCATCGATACAATTCACCACGGGGAATGCGAGACTGACACAGGCGCAGTCACCTGCCCCTGTAATCCTGCTGCTCCGGACACCCCGCCGGCATAAACATTTCCGTGAGGGCAGGTCTCCTGGCTCGCGGGTCAAAACCTGAAACACCTTCCCGGCCGGGTTATCCCCCGCATGAGCCCAACCTTTCGGTTCCAGCCATGCAGCCGACCAGTGGTATTTCCGTTTCAGGCTCTCCGCTCACAGTTGCGGGGGCAGCCACGAATGGGGATTGCTCCTTATCGTGTTCCCTTTTCACCTTCCGGATTTCCGGAAGGAACCATCACAGTTTTGTTATCCGACGGCGATAGTGGAGAGTCAATGCCTCTCCACCTCAACGCGCCGGAACAGCCTTCAGATAGGCGGCAATCGCGTCCCGGTCGTCCGCCGTCAACCGTGCCATGTTCTGCTGGACCTTGACCATGGAGCCGCCGACGCTGTCGAACTCCGGTGTAAAGCCGGTCTCGAGGTAGCTTGCGATATCCTCGGCGGCCCAACCGCCGATGCTTTCAGATGCTGGCGTAATGTCAGGAATTCTGCCCTCACCTTCCGGGTTGGGACCGCCCGCCAGCCATTTGTCCGCAAGGAAGCCGCCAAGCGCATTTCGCGGCGTATGGCATTCGCCACAATGGCCAGGGCCCTCCACCAGATACTGGCCACGCAGCAGTTCGGCATCGGCATTGGCAAGTTCGACACGAGGGGCGCCCTTATCGAAATAAAGGAATTTCCAGCCACCCAAGGTGACACGCATGTTGAACGGGAATGGCAGGTCGTGTCCCGGTGCATCGTTCTGGCTCGCGGGAAGCGCCTTGAGGTAACCGAAGAGATCGTTGATGTCCTTGGAGGTCATCCTGGCATAGGATGCATAGGGGAAGGACGGATAAAGATGTTCACCATCCTTGCCGACGCCCCGTGTCATGGCGTCGCCAAACTGCGCCAGCGTCCACCCACCAATACCGTGCTGCGGATCAGACGAGATGTTCGGCACACGGAAGGTTCCGAAAGGGCTCGGCAGATCCTGACCGCCAGCAAGCGTCAGAAGTGCATCACCTGTTACACCGGGCGCAGCATGACAGCTTGCGCAACCGCCTGCCCAGAACAGCGTCTCGCCGTTGGCGAGGTCCGGCTCTCCAAGGCTCGCCCAGTGGCTTGGCGCCTGCCGCTCGGGCGCCGTAACGACCATAAAAATACCGAAACCAGCGGCTGCGGCCAATACGGCGCCGCCCGCAAGTTTCGTCCAGATGGAAGGCATACCCCTCTCCCCTCTCAGACCAATCGACATTCACATTTGCACTGAGCGCACCGGATCGATCCGACGCCTCAAGAGAAAGCCGCCCGAAGGCGACTTTCCCGATGCGATGAACATCACTTCTTCAGACGGTAGGTCTGATGGCAGGTACCGCAATCGGCGCCGAGTTTCTGCATGGCGGTTGCGACGCCGGCCTGATCCACGGGCAGGCTGGCGAGAATCGCGTCCGCATCTGCACCGAGCTTTGCAGACTTGGCCTTGAAGTCCTCGAAGTTTTCCCAGATGGCGGGTGCTGCCGCACTGCCAGCTTCGGAGCCAGCCGGGAACTGGTCCGGGAAAGCCTTGGCGTTGGTGCTGATTGTCGTCACGGCAGTCTTGACCGCCTCGGCGTCAAAAGGCTTCTGCCCCTTGGAAATGGCGGCGAGCGACCCCATCGCGCCGCCAATCTGCTTCATCATGCCTTCGCGCTTTTCGACTTCGCCGGCTGCGTAAACCGCACCGGCGCACAGACAGCCGAACAGCATCGCTGCCGTGATGGTTTTCAGTTTCATGAACTCTCTCCTTGATCCCGACAGGTAACGGGCTTGATACGAACGGGGCGAGGATGCCCGTTCCGTCAGGCAAAAAGAAGTCACATTGAAGTGAAATTTCGCGTGAAAACAGAAGCCTAAGACAACCCTTCCCAGAGTGTCAGCAATGCGACTGCAACCAGCATCACACCCGCAGCGCGACCGATGAAAACAGTGGTAGCAGGTGAGGAAACAAGCCATGCCCTGCTTCTATCCGCCGTTAATGCCAGCCCGCCATAGACCGCAAACTGGGTTGCCGCGACCATGAGGCCCATCACCGCGCCCTGCATCCAGATCGGCCCATAGGCGGGTTTGAGAAATTGTGGATAGATCGCCATCATGAAGAGATAGGCTTTGGGGTTCGACAGGCAGGTGAGCATGGCGCGCCAGAACGCTTTTCTGGCCGAGGCGCTGGCATCCGCTTCGCCACCGTTCACGACGATGGAACTGCGCGCGAGGCTGATTCCGATCCAGACCATATAGGCTGCACCGGCGATCAACAGCGGTTTGAACAGCGATGGTATCCAGACAGCAAGCGCCCCCACACCAACGGCACCGTACAGGGAGTGCACAATGCCGCCCGCACTCATGCCACTTGCCGCCGACAGGCCGGTTCGCCTGCCGCCCGTCAACGCGCTCGCCAGAACGAACAGCATGTCCATGCCCGGCAGAATGACGATGCCAAACAGCACAAGAAAGAAAAGCCAGAGATTTTCCGCGTAGCTCATGTCAGTATCTCCCGATATCGGATCAATGCGCATCAAGAAAACACCCTGTTTCTCAATGTGTTTTTCCGTTTATAGGGAATGGCAACTGACAACGTTATGTCAGTTGAGTGAGCAATGGCTTCAGGAAAACGGCGATGCGCAAGGCGTCGAGACTGTTCGAAATCATCCAGATCCTGCGTGTGGCCCGCAAACCGGTAACCGCACAGCAGATCGCCGACACGCTGGAGGTCACCGCACGCTCCGTCTATCGTGACATCGTCGCGCTTCAGACCATGCGCGTGCCGATCGAAGGCGAACGCGGGGTCGGCTACATTCTGCGGCCCGGCTTCAACCTGCCGCCGCTGATGTTTTCGATCGAGGAAACGGAGGCGATTGTTCTGGCCCTCGCGCTGATTGGCAGAACGGCGGACACCGAGTTGCGACAGGCGGCCAAAAGGGTCAGCGACAAGATCGCCGCCTCCGTGCCCGAGCCATTATCGCGGACGCTGACGGCCAACGCTCTGCATGCCTGGGGCAGCGTGGCGCCAACCCCAAGCGGTATCGACCTTGCGATTGTCCGGCGGGCTGTGCGGGACGAGGAAAAACTGGATATCGCCTATCGCGATGAGAGCAGCACACAGACGCATCGACGTATCAGGCCCATCGCCGTCATTTATTACTCCGAGACGACCAACATCGTCGCATGGTGCGAACTGAGACAGGCGATCCGCAATTTCAGGTCCGACCGCGTGGTCACATGCGGCCAGACAGGCACCTTCTTTCGAAACGAAGGCGAAGCGCTGCGTCAGCTATGGATTAGCGGTTGGGACATCAATCAGCCGAAAAACGCCACGTCAAAACCCTAGAGACCGGCTTTCTTCACGCCCGAAGCCGGTGATCTCGATGCGATCGGCATAGACCTCGGCAATGGCAAAGGCGTTCTCATCGGGCGTGTCCACCATGCCTTTGAAATTGACGAAATGCTTGCCGTTCAAGAGACCGTAATTGCCCTCGTGATTATGACCGCAGAACCAGGCGCCGACACAGACATGGCGCGTAAGAAGGTCGATGATGCGAGGCGTATCCCACATGTTATGGGCATTTTCGGGAAACAGCGGGTAGTGGCAGAAGATCACCACGCGTTCGCCTGCCACATCGGCCTTTTCGAGCAGACCTTCCAGCCATTCGAACTGAGCGTCGCTCAACGATGCGTTCCAGTCCTGCGCATTGATCGCACCAACTTCGTGCAAGGCGTCCAGCCGCTCTCTTGCAACTGTGCGACGCGGATCATCGAGCGGTGGTGCAAACAGGCTGACGTCGTTGCCATCCAGCACGACGAAACGCACCTTGCCGATGGCAAAATCGTACCATGGCGACGGCATCCCGAGCCGCGAATGGATTTTTGGCAGATGCTCGACCGAAACGGCGAAATCGTGATTGCCTGGCAGCAGGATCGAACGATGGCGCAAGCCTTCGTAAACCGCCAGCATCGTGTCGTAATTTTCGAAACCACGATCGATGATGTCGCCGAGCGTCACGACGAACGCAAGGTCCCGGCCGTTAAAGACCTCGATAGCCTGCGCCAGTTTTCGCGGACTTTCGGCATAATACCTGCCCATTTCGGGACGCGGATCAATGTCGGCATATTGGGGGTCGGCAACAATGCCGAAGGAGAACAGCGGGGGCGTGATATCAGTCATGATGGGCCGCGATAAACGGGCCCCATGACAGGCTTGTGACAGGCACAGCACAAAAACAAAACACCCGGCACGAAGGCCGGGTGTTCGAAGAAAGTAGGGTGCGAAGCTTACTTGGTAGCGGCTTCGTAACGCTCGAGAACGTAGTCCCAGTTGATGAGGCTATCGACGAAAGCTTCCAGGTACTTCGGACGCAGGTTGCGGTAGTCGATGTAGTAGGAGTGTTCCCAGACGTCGACGCCGAGGATCGGCTCTGCACCGTGAACCAGCGGGTTTTCGCCGTTCGCGGTCTTGGAGATTTCGAGCTTGCCGTTCTTGACGGAGAGCCATGCCCAGCCGGAGCCGAACTGCGTAGTGCCAGCGGCAATGAAATCAGCCTTGAACTTGTCGTAGCCGCCGAGGTCCGATGCAATGGCGCTTTCCAGCTTGCCAGGCAGCTTGTTGCCGCCGCCGTTCTTCTTCATCCACTTCCAGAAATGAACGTGGTTGTAATGCTGGGCAGCGTTGTTGAAGAGACCTGCATTGGTACCAAAGGACTTCTTCACGACCTCTTCCAGCGACAGGTCAGCCAGACCGGCTTCCGCCGCCAGCTTGTTGCCGTTGTCGACATATGCCTTGTGGTGCTTGTCGTGGTGAAACTCAAGCGTCTCGCGCGACATGTACGGAGCAAGCGCATCGTAGTCGTAAGGGAGTTCGGGAAGTTCAAAAGCCATGGTTTTTACTCCTTTTTGCAGCGGACAACCGCTCCTAGAAACCGTGTGAGCGGACCATAGGAGCGAAGATCTGTTTGGGCAACCTGCGAATTATCAAAATGTTCCAACAAAAGAGAAAATTCCTCTCAACACCCTTTCGACCACAATTGTTTCACAAGCCAAGCGTACCGTTTTTCGCTCATCCGTTCGCCCGTCCAGCGTCGCAATAGAAAAGGAATCCCGTGATGAAAACCAGCGCTGTCGCCGCCACCCTGTTTTTGCTTGCCGCAGGCGTTGCATCCGCGTCATCTGACGAGGCATGGAAAGAGTTCGTCGGGGACGTACAGGCGAAGTGCCTTGCCGCAAGCGAGGGAATGATCGAGGACGCCAAAGCCGTTGTCGATCCGATCGGCAGCGAGAATTTCGGCCTTGCGATTCTGACCGGCAAGGCCAAGGGTGCGGATGCCACGATCAGTCACATCTGCGTCTATGATAAGAAGACGAAGTTAGCAGAACTGGGCAGCGAGCTTGCCGGTGACACGCTGAAGGTCGAAATTCCCGGTTCGACCAAACCCTGACGATCAAATTTTACGGCGCCTCAAAAACGGGGCGTCGTATCGCTCTCTCCCAGCGGGCGCTGCATCAGCACGGTATCCAGCCACTGCCCATGTTTCCAGCCGATGGAGCGGAATGTGCCGACGTGCTCGAATCCGGCTGCGCGGTGAACACCAATGGAAGCAGTATTGGCCGAGTCGCCGATAATGGCGATCATCTGCCGAAACTCGCGTGCTGTTGCTTCCTCGATCAGAGCGTCCATCAGTCTGCGCCCGATCCCCAGCCCCTTCATGGCTGGATCAACATAGACTGAATCTTCAACCGTTGCGCCATAGGCCGGGCGAGCCCGGTAGGCGCCGGCATAGGCATATCCCGCCACCTGCCCTGACATTTCTGCGACGATGTACGGAAAGCCCCCCGACACCAGTGCGGCGCGACGCGCCAGCATATCGTCCACGGTCGGCGGATCAATTTCAAAGCTGGCTCGACCATTCAGGACGGCATCGCGGTAAATCGCCGTGATAGCGGGAATATCCGCCTCCTCACAGGGGCGGATGGTGAGGCTTTGCGCTTTCGGGAGTGTCATTCAATAAGTCCTGCAATCATTCACGAAACCATTGTGCATCGCGGCTGAAACAAATTAAAGATTATAGAACTTATACAAACGATAAGGTTTTCTTTTATCATGGACGTCGATCTGCGGCAGGTTCGCAGTTTTATGGATGTGGCCGAGCTCGGCAGCTTTTCGGCAGCAGCCGATAAGGCTGGACTGACGCAGCCCGCCATCAGTCTGCATATTCGTCTGCTCGAAAAACAGCTCGGTGTGCGCCTGATCGAACGCGTCGGACGCCGGGCACAGCCGACAGCGGCGGGTCTCGATTTTCTGGTTCATGCCAGGCGGATTGCCGAGGAGGTCGCCCATGCGCTAGACACCGTCGCACCGCACCGCGACGGTGCAAGCGGGCGACTTCGCATCGGCACCGGAGCAACCGCTTGCATCTATCTCCTGCCGCCTGTTCTCGGCAAAATACGAAAGGCCATGCCCGGCCTCGATATCGAGGTTCAGACAGGAAACACTGCCGATATTCTGCGACATCTGGAAGCCAACACCATCGATGCGGCAGTGGTCGCGCTACCTGCCAGCGGTCGAAGCCTTGATATTCGCGAGATCTATCTGGATGAGATGGTCGCGGCGTTCCCACTCGACAGCTTCCCGGCCGATCAGGCAATGGACGCGTCCTTCCTTTCCGCACAACCGCTCCTGCTTTATGAGGGAGGCAATACCCGCAAGCTTACGGATCAATGGTTTTCAGCAAGAGGGCGTGCCGTGCAGCCTGCCATGCAGCTTGGCAGCGTCGAGGCCATCAAGAAACTGACCGAAGCCGGCCTCGGCATCGCCATCGTGCCGCGCATGGCGGTCGAACAGAAGGACGAGTTTTCGGGGCTGACATGGCGTTCCCTGGCGCCGCCCGTCGAACGCCGCATCGCACTGGCACTTCGCCGCGATAAACACATGACGGCGCCGCTGCGGGCCCTTGCCGCTGCACTACCGGCTTTGGGGAAATAATAAAGCCCGCGCTTGTTGGCACGGGCTTTATTCGGTGTTCGAACTTCGAATCCGGCTTATACGTCGCTGCCGAGACGTGCCCAGTCCATGTAAAGGTCGAGCGCCTTGCGCGCGACCGGTCCGGCCTGCAATTCACGATCATCGAGCTTGGTGACCGGCGAAACCTTGGAATAGTTGCCGGAGCAGAAGATTTCATCGGCTGCGCGGAAATCATCAACCGACAAAGTTGTTTCGCGGACGTCGAAACCTGCCTGGCGCAGAAGACCGATAACGCGCGAACGCGTAATGCCTGCGAGGAAGGTGCGGTTCGGGACCGGCGTCATAACCACGCCGTCCTTGACCATGAAGATGTTCGAGGCCGCCGTCTCGGCAACATTGCCATTCATATCGCGCATCAGCGCATTGTCGAAACCACGCGAACGGGCCTCAAGGATGGCACGACCGCTGTTGGGATAAAGGCTGCCAGCCTTGGCATCCGTCATCGCGGTTTCCGGAGACGGACGACGCAGCGGCGAAACCGTCAGTGTCAGGGGCTTGCCGGCATCCATCGGGGCTTCGAAAAGGCAAAGCGCAAAACGCGTGGAACCCGCGTCAGGCGCAACCACGCTGCCGGGTGTGCCATGTTCGGCCCAGTACATCGGCTTGATGTAAATAGCGGTCTTGCCATCGAATTTCTTCACGCCTTCCAGCGCCAGAGATTCGATCTCTTCCGCCGTCATCGTCGGCGTCATGCCCATGTTTGTCGCGGAGCGATTGACGCGCTGGCAATGCAGGTCGAGATCCGGAGCAACGCCGTCAAACCAGCGTGCGCCGTCAAACACCGTCGAGGCCAGCCACATGGCATGCGAGGTCGGGCCGATGAGGGGCGGGTTGCCCGGCAGCCATTGACCGTCAACATAGGTCCAGGTGGTTGATCGGGGTGCGGTATCGACGCTCATAACGGTCTCCTGTCTTGAAAGTGGCCGGAGTGAATGCCTCTCGCCCCTCAAGGTCAAGTTTTTATTTCCACGATGTATGATTTTGATGGAAAATTACTCCAGCAAGCCTTGGCGATGATATTTTCCAAGCCGGAACAATCGGTTGATGAATATATCCATCACAAGAATTCATGAATTAGCCGGTGGTGACGAGGCATGGCGCATGCGATGTTTCAGCCCCATTCGGCTTTCAGCAGGAGGACATCATGGTCTGGTCGGCGCAACAATATCTGAAATTCGAGGATGAGAGGACCCGTGCAGCACGCGATCTCCTGGCGCAAGTGCCGCTCGAACGCGTCATGAACGGCTACGACCTTGGCTGCGGTCCCGGCAACTCTACGGAACTTTTGACCGATCGTTTCGGCGTCAATGTCATCACCGGCGTCGACAGTGATGACGACATGCTGGCCAAGGCTGCCGACAGGTTGCCCAACACGCAATTCGGCAAAGCGGACCTTGCGCAGTGGAAACCGACGCAACCGGCTGATCTTCTCTATGCCAATGCGGTTTTTCAATGGGTGCCCGACCATCTGTCTGTTCTGGAGAGGTTGATGGACAGTCTTTCACCCGGCGGCGTGCTTGCCGTGCAGATGCCGGACAATCTGACCGAACCGACGCATGTGATGATGGAGGAAACAGGTGCGGCCGGCCCGTGGAGCGAGGCATTTGCTGGCGGCCGTCTGCGCCGTAAGCCGCTACCGTCGCCATCAGCCTATTTCGACCGGCTGACCCCGAAATCCGCACGGGTCGATGTATGGCACACGATCTATAATCATCCGATGGCTGATGCGAATGCCATTGTCGAATGGGTGAAGGGCACCGGGCTTCGTCCCTACCTTGCCGCAGCGGGAGACGAACACCAGGCGGCTTTCCTGAAAGACTACACCGCCCGGATCGCTGCGGCCTATCCGCCCATGGCGGACGGCCGATTGCTGCTACGGTTCCCACGCATTTTTGTGGTTGCCGTAAAGAAGTAGGCCGTCAGCCCGAAAACGCATAGACGCGCAAACGATGACCATCGGGATCGGCAGCGGTAAAAGTCCTGCCGAACTCCATCACCGTCGGCTCCTGCAGAATAGCCAGTCCCTTGGCCTTCCAGGCAGCATGGGTTTCCGCCACGTCTGCGTCATTGGCAACCCTGAACGCCAGTTCGCCACCACCGCCAGCAGCCGCGGCCTTCGGCTCCACCGCATGGCGGGACCAGAGGCCAAGCTTCATGCCGTTGTTGAGAATGAACAGGGAAAAGGTCGGCGAGGATTCGACCGGTTCAACACCCAGCAAACCTTTGTAAAAACTGCTGCTTGCAGGCGGATTGTCGACATAGAGAATGGTGAAACCGGGGTGGGTCATGGCTATCTCCTTTGTTGTGGATGAGCCCTTCCTAGACCCCCATGCTGTCAGTTTTTGTCAGCATGCTGTTGGCGCCGTCGTTCTTTTTCGCGTTCACGCCATTGCTTCAGCAAGGTCTGGCGACGACGCGGATAACGCTCTCCCATCGTGCCGAAGCCCTCAATGCGATCTGCGCGAAAACTGCGGAAATCCTGACGCGTCTCACACCACGCCAACACCACCCTCACCAGATCGAAAAAAGCCAGGGCGAAAGGCCAGACCACACGCTCCGTCAGATCTCCTTTTTCGTCGCGGTAGGTCAAAACCACCTTCGTCTCGACGCGGATGGCGCTTCGCACGTCGGCCAGATCGATGCGCGACGCGACCACTGCTTGACCGGGGCCGACGAGCAAAGCAGAGTTGTCCAGTTCCTCACGCAACGTGTCGGGAAGTACGGCCGCAATCTTGACGAGGGCGGCACGCGCGGCATCCGCCAGCCTGTCGTCTGCCCGGCCCGCCACCCATCTGGACCCAAGGACCAGCGCCTCGATCTCCTGTTGCGAAAACATCAGCGGTGGCAGCATGAAACCGGGACGCAGCACATAACCGACGCCCGCCTCTCCCTCTATATCCGCCCCTTGGGCCTGCAATGTCGCGATATCCCGGTAGAGCGTGCGCAGGCTGACGCCGGTTTGAGCGGCGAGTGTCGCACCACTGACTGGCATACGGTGGGAACGCAGGACCTGCAGCAGATCAAGAAGGCGTTGTGAACGCGACACGCGACTTTCCTCCCTGCCCGCCCTCGACCGTGTGGCGTTTTGGCCTTGTGGTTGTTACCCCTTCACCACTGTTCGTCGCAAGCCCAACACACACTTCAGTTCAACAAGGCCGAAAGGGGATTTTCCCGGCAAGGACATTGCGGCAATATGTCCCGTGCCGGCGCGCGAATGAGGACTGGCAAATGTCATTTTTCAGGCGCGAATAGGCGCCAGCCAGATTCCTTGGCCACAGCCCCGTTTTCCATTCGAGTTGCATCCATGATCGTCCGTCCCCGTCCGAGTCTTCTTCAACTGTTCTTCATCCTGCGCGGCTCCATCGTTGGCCGTATATTTCCGCAGGTACTCGCTGTTTTTCTCCTGTCCGCGCTTGTCGTCTGGGCGCACAAGGATCGCCCGGATGTTATTCCCGCGTTCAACGGTGCACCGTTTTCTTTACTGGGCATTGCGCTCTCCGTCTTCCTCGGCTTTCGCGCCAATGCCTGTTACGACCGCTGGTGGGAAGCACGCAAACAGTGGGGCGTTCTTATCATGGCGGCGCGGACCTTCGGGCGACAGAGTGAAATGCTGGAGATGCGCAAGGATGTTTCCGATCCCCTCGAACGCCGCAGGGTTATCGACGTGACGATTGCCTTCTGTCACGAGATGGTCAGCTTCCTGCGCCCCAGCGGCAACAAAAGCGCCATCATCAAACTCATTCCGGCCGATCTTTCCGAACGTTATGCCCAAAGCCGTAATAAGCCGGAGACCTTGCTGCGGGGGCTCTCCTCGGACCTGTTCAGCGCCAATGCGAAGGCACAAATCAGCGATATCCAACTCCAGATGCTTGATAGCACCGTCCAGCAGATGGGCAGCGCGCTGGCCTCATGCGAGCGTATTCGCCACACACCTGTTCCTTTCGGATATTCGCTGCTTCTCCATCGCACAGCGCATCTCTTCTGTCTGTTGCTGCCGTTCGGCTTCACCGACCTGCTTGGTTGGGCAACACCTTTCACCAGCGCCCTTATTGCCTACACCTTCTTCGGGCTCGACGCACTTTCGGACGAGCTGGAAGAACCGTTCGGTGAAGGCCTGAACGCACTGCCGATCAGTGCGCTCGCCACCACCATCGAAATCAACCTGCGTGAAGGCGTGGGCGAGACCGATCTTCCGGCCTATCCGCGCGCGGTCGACTACGTGTTGATGTAGGGTTTGCGGAAGAAAGACATCTTTTGCTTGAAACTCGTGCCGTTTGCAGCCGTTAATAGGGGAGGCTTTCCAGGCCTTCCCCGCCAGACAATCCCGTTTAGACAAACCTAAAGACGATGGAGACGACAGATGTACGTTGTAAACGCGAACGGCGCGAATATCCCAGCACTCGGTTTCGGCACGTTCCGTATGCCGGAAGACGATGTGAGACGCGTCCTGCCGGAAGCGCTGAAACTTGGTTTCCGCCATGTCGACACGGCGCAGATCTATCAGAATGAAGCGGCCGTTGGTGAGGTCCTGGCCTCTTCAGGTGTTCCGCGCGCTGATCTTTTCGTCACGACCAAGGTGTGGGTCGACCGCTATCGCCACGCCGATTTCCTGGCTTCGGTCGATGAAAGCCTGCAAAAACTGAAAACCGATCATGTCGATCTTCTGCTGCTGCACTGGCCGAAGAGCGACGTGCCGCTGGCTGAGCGTATCGGCGCGCTCAACGAAGTTCGCAAGGCCGGAAAAGCCCGCAACATCGGCATTTCGAACTTCAACGTGGCCCTGACGGAAGAGGCCGTAAAACTCTCGGATACGCCGCTCGCCACCAACCAGGTCGAATACCACCCCTACCTCGACCAGACGAAGGTGATTGCCGCTGCCCGCAAAAACGGTCTCTCCATCACCGCCTATTATCTGATGGCAAACGGCGCTGTGCCGAACGATCCAGTGCTGAAGGATATTGGCGCGCACCACGGCAAAACCGCCGCACAGGTCGCTTTGCGTTGGGCTGTGCAGCAATCAGATGTCATCGCGCTTTCCAAGACGGCCACTGAAAGCCGTCTCAAAGAGAATTTCGACATCTTCGATTTTGCTTTGACGCCAGAGGAGATGCAGGAAATCCACGCATTGGCGAAACCGGACGGCCGCATTGTCAGCCCCGGCCATCTGGCGCCGGAATGGGATAACTGAGACCCGTTTTGCGCTATCTCTGCGTCAAGGCAAGCTTGGCGCCGAGTGCAACAAAGGCTGCGGCGAAACTGCGCCGTAGCCAGGTAAGCACAGCAGGGCGTGAAACGACCTGCTGTCTAACGGAAGCGGCAAAACAGCCGTAGAGTGCGAAAACCACAAAGGTCATGGCCATGAAAACCAGACCAAGGACGGTCATCTGCCACGTCGGTTTTACTGTCTCGGCCGCGATGAACTGCGGCAGAAACGCGAAAAAGAAGATAGACAGTTTCGGGTTCAGAAGATTGATGAGCACCGCTTCACCCACAATATTGGTGACACTTCTGCTCTGCCGCTGGTCGTCCACACGCAGCGCGCCATTTTCCCTCAATGTGTTCCACGCCATGTAGAGAAGATAGGCGACGCCGAGATACTTGATGACGCTGAATGCGGTCGCGCTGGCATGCAGGATTGCGGCAAGGCCTGTAACCGCCGCCAGCAGATGCGGCAGGATGCCGAGCGTGCAGCCAAGTGCCGCAACAATACTTGCCCTTGCACCCTGAGAAAGTCCGGCAGCGAGCGTGTAGACCACGCCGGTTCCGGGTGAAGCCACGACAATGAGAGAGGTGAGCAGGAATTCGAACGTCATGAGGCTATCCTTTTGAAGTGAAAGCCAAGAATGACGATGCGGCTTTGCGCCGTCTTGGACGAAATTGCAGATATGAACTTAGGAAAGAGCGGCACGATAGGCGGATGGCGTGACGCCGAAGTAGCGCACGAAAACCCTGTTCAGATGACTCTGGTCGGAAAAACCTGAAGTCAACGCGGCCTCAGCCGGCGCCATTCCCTGCGCCAACAGTCGTCGCGCAGCCTGAACGCGACGTTGTAGCAGATAGTTATGCGGAGTCAGGCCCGTCACATGCGCAAAAGACCGCAGAAAACGAAAACGGCTCATACCAGCCTCACCAGCCAGGTCGGCAAGAAGAAACTGCCTCTCCGGGCTGTCGTCGATCATCTCTCGCGCCCTGTTCATTGCCTCGGGTGCCGCTCTGACAGACAACGGCCGTGGTTTCTCGAAGACTGCGCTCATCAATGTGAGCAGGGTTTCTTCGCATCGCATCGCATCGTCGCGTGCTGTCATCGCCGCGAAAAGTAAGCGGAAACGATTTGCGAGAGGACGCACATCAACGGGATGGACGAATTCAAAACCGCCGTTCTGCTTTTCCTCAATGTCGGAAACCGCCGCGTGAACGACTTCAGGATCGAGATAGAGCATCGTCCAGGCGCGACCGCCCTGCCCCAAGGGAATACCATCGTGAACTTCGCCGGGATTGACGGTAATGAGGTTGCCCGCCTGAGCTTCGACCTGACCGCGACCGCTCTGGGACTTCTGCGCGCCGCGCTCCACCAGACCGATACCGAACTGGTCATGCATGTGCCGGGGGAAAGAACGGTCGCTGTCCGCAATCACGGCAGCAACGCCTGGCATCGATGTTTTCGGCATAACGAATTGCCGGCTGCCCATGAACCACACTCCCGGAAAGGATGGCGAGCCTATCATGGACAGGCTCGCAATGACATCCATTTGCCGTCAGGGGTGCATGCCATTGATCATCGAGAAGACCTGATCGAAATTGCCATTCTGAGCGGCAAAACGCAGTGGCTTGCAGCGCTCCACCACCACTTCCTTTTCATCCGAACGGTTTGTCAGGATATCCATGACCTCGGAGATGAATGCCTCGAGCGGCATGGCCCGTTCATCGCTTGCCTGGCCCTCGCCCATCAATGTCGTCTGGACATAGGGCGGAACAATCTCGATCACCTCAACCGCAGTGTCTTTCAACTGCTCCCGCAGCGTTACAGAGTAGGCATGGATGGCCGATTTGGTGGCGCTGTAGGTCGGCGTCAACACCATCGGCACGAAGGCCAATCCTGAGGAGACGGTAAGTACAGTCGCACTCGGCTGTTTGAGAAAATGCGGCAGCAGCGCCGCCGTCAGCCGGATCGGCGCCAGCAGGTTGGTGGCAATCGTCTCCTCGGCAATGGCGAGATAATCCGGCGCCGTAGTGATGTCTTCGGGTTTCATGATGCCGGCGTTGTTAATGACCGCGTTAAGGGATGGATGCTCCTTCACCAGCGCACTCGCAAAAGCGTTGATACCCTCGGCGTCTGTCGCGTCCATCACCATCGACGCCATACCGGGGTTCGCGGCAGTCACCTCGTCCAGCACCGCCTTGCGTCTGCCGGAGATGATGACCGTGTTGCCCAGATTATGAAAAGCTTCGGCAAGCGCGCGACCGATACCTGAACCGCCGCCCGTGATGAGAATGGTGTTGCCTGTCGTCTTCATGGGAAAATCCTTCCTTCGTGGCTTTCCTTGTTGGATGAAGAAAAACTAGCTATGATACTCTCCATTCGAAAGTAGGCACCCAAAAGATTTATACTTACCAAAAGGAGAGTGTCGACGTGAAAAGGCATCTGGCCGATCCGGACATCGAAAACAGACGACAGCATCCGCCACCGGATCACACCGATCCGGTGATCGAAGCGCTTGTTCAGGACATCATTTCCAAGGTGGCCGACAAGTGGACCATGCTGATCCTGGAAGCGCTGGAAGAAAACGGCACGCTTCGCTTTACCCAGATTGGCAGACTGGTCGGCAATATCAGCCAGAAGATGCTGACCAAAACTCTACGGCAGATGGAGTGTGACGGGCTGGTGCAGCGCACCGTGCATCCGGTCATTCCGCCGCATGTCGATTATAGCCTCACGCATCTCGGCAGGACGCTTGGCAGTGCATTTTGCGGCGTGTGGATCTGGGCGGAAACCCATCATGCCGAAATAGAAAAGGCACGGCAGATGTTCAAAGAACATCCACCGCGCCCGATAGCGGAATAGCGTGCCGGATCAGATCAGACGAACTGGCTGAGGCCCGGAACGGAGGCAACCACCTGATCGACAACCTCATCGCCTGCGTACTGGCGAGCGACAGAAATGGTTTCCTTGGCGAGAGCAGAAATTTCGCCCATGCCGAGGCCCTGGCTCATCAGTTGCTGGCCGAGACCCATGATGCCGCCGCCACCAATGGCGCTCATCAGGCCACCGAGAAGACCGCCGCCGCCGGAACCTTCGCCGTTGAACTGCGCAACGAGTTCGCTGGCACCAGGGATCGCTTCGATCATGCGTGCAACCGGGCCGTCCTCGGCTTCGCGCTGGAGAAAACCAAGCATCATACCAAGCGATTTTTCGGCCAGTTCCGGGCTGATTCCCACCTTGTCAGCGATCTGGCTCACGACTTCGTTCATTCTTGCCTCCTGTTGAAAAACGACGTCAACATCGAATAATGACGTTAACGTCAACGTAAAACAATACACACACTGGTTCAAGTCCGCGTCAGGCTTCGGAACAACTTTAGAGGCGGTTTTTATCCATCGCCATCAAGCAGTTGTTGCGCCTTCGAACTGTCCTTATAAGATCATCGCAACCAAACTATGAACAGGTTACAATTCGCGTCGGGAGAAACCAGTCAATGTTGCAGGACGGACAGCTCTATATCGGGACCAGCCGCAATCCGGACGACAGCCTGAACAAGGGCGAATATCTGGAGCTGAAATTCGGCAACCGCCACGGTTTGATTACCGGCGCAACGGGTACGGGCAAGACCGTATCGCTGCAGGTTCTTGCCGAGGGCTTTTCCAAAGCAGGCGTTCCGGTCTTCTGCGCCGACATCAAGGGCGACCTTTCCGGTATCGCCGCTGAAGGTGAACAGAAAGACTGGGTCGCGAAGCGCGCCGAGCAGATCGGCTTCACAGATTTTGCCTATGGCAAGTCGCCGGTGATCTTCTGGGATCTCTACGGTGAAAAGGGCCATCGGGTCCGCGCCACCATCGCCGAAATGGGGCCGCTGCTTCTGGCGCGGCTTATGGATGCCTCGGAAGCACAGGAAGGCGTTTTGAACATTGCCTTCAAGATTGCCGATCAGGGCGGTTTGCCGCTGCTTGACCTCAAGGATCTGCAATCGCTGCTGAACTACATGGGTGAGAATGCATCCGAACTTTCAAACCAGTTCGGCCTGATTTCCAAATCATCGGTCGGCTCCCTGCAGCGCGGCCTGCTTGTACTCGAGCAACAGGGCGCCGTGCACTTCTTCGGCGAGCCGGCTCTGAAAATTTCGGACATCATGCGCACCTCGACCGATGGTCGCGGCACGATTTCGGTGCTGGCAGCCGACAGGCTGATGATGAACCCACGCCTCTACGCGACGTTCCTGTTGTGGATGCTGTCTGAACTGTTCGAAGAACTGCCGGAAGTGGGCGACCCGGAAAAGCCGCGACTGGTGTTCTTCTTCGACGAGGCCCATCTGCTGTTCAACGATGCGCCAAAAGTTCTAGTCGAGCGCGTGGAACAGGTGGTGCGCCTTATCCGCTCCAAGGGTGTCGGTGTCTATTTCGTCACCCAGAACCCGCTCGACGTACCGGAAACGGTCCTCGCCCAGCTTGGCAACCGCGTTCAGCACGCTTTGCGCGCCTATACACCGCGCGAACAGAAAGCGGTTCGAACCGCCGCCGACACATTCCGCCAGAACCCCGCCTTCAACACGGCCGACACGATCACCACGCTCGGCACCGGTGAAGCGCTGATTTCTACGCTGCACGACAAGGGCGCACCATCGATTGTTGAGCGCACACTGGTGCGTCCGCCATCTGGTCGGGTTGGCCCGCTGACGGATGCCGAACGCAAGGCGATGCTTGCCACAAGCCCGGTCGCAGGCCTCTATGATCAGGATGTCGATCGCGAATCCGCCTTCGAAATCCTTACGGAACGCGCCCGCAAGACGGCCGAGTCCGAAGCTGCCAAGCGCGCTGAAGAGGAAAATTCGGCAAGCCAGTCCGACAGCGCGGCAGGGCGCTGGCGTCTGCCTGGGTTTGGCGACGAAGAGCCGACACAGGCCTCCACAACGGGCGCCCGCAATGGCGGTGCAGCCCGCAAGACGAGCGGCTACCAGCGTGAAACGGTGATCGAAGCGGCGATGAAAAGTGCTGCTCGATCCGTGGCAACCTCCGTTGGCCGCGCGCTTGTTCGCGGTATTCTGGGCAGCCTGAAACGCTAAGAAAACGGAAGGCGGCACGATAGCCGCCTGAACTTCCGGAGATTTCATGACGCCAAACGGTGATTACGTCGCGCTTCTGGGTACCAAGGGCGGGCCGGCCATCCGGCCGGGTTCGACCAACCCTACATCCAGCCTGCTGTCGCTTGCCAACCAGACGGTAATCGTCGATTGCGGCCTCGGCGTCACACGCGGACTGGTCGATCAGGGCATGTCCCTCAAGGACATTTCGCTGATCTTCATAACCCACCTTCATTCCGATCATTATCTGGAACTCGGTCCGCTGTTGCACACAGCCTGGACTGCCGGTCTCAAAACACCTGTGACCATCTACGGCCCAGAAGGTCTGAACCGTTACTGCATACATTTTTTCGAGTCGATGCGGGATGATATCGACCTGCGCATCGAGGATGAAGGACGTCCCGACCTGCGCGACCTCGTGGTCGTAAAGGCCATTCATGAGGGGCCGTTCTTCGACAACGGAACCTTGCAGGTCCGTGCGATGTTGAATGAGCATCCACCGCTGAAAGAAAGTTACGCACTTGCGTTCGAGGCTAGAGGTCGAGGCGTCGTGTTTTCCGGTGATACCGCTTACCTGCCTGCCCTCGCCAATTTTGCCAGAAACGCTGACCTCCTCATTCATGAGGCGATGCTGCGAGAAGGTATCGAAGCCTTAGTCGCACGTGTCGGCAATGGCGATGACCGGCTACTGAAGCACCTGCTCAGATCACATACGACTGCGGCGGATGCCGCACGGTTGGCACGCGATGCCAATGTGAAAGCTCTCGCGCTTCACCATCTTATTCCGTCTGACGATCCGGATTTCCAAGAGGAGCATTGGCAACGTGCCGTGTCGTCTGTCTTTGATGGGCCTTTGCATGTCGGCCGGGATGGCCTGGTCATTTCGATATAAACAACCACACCACCTGCTTTACGCAGGCGGTGTGGTTGATCGCATCATTTCTCGCGATAGAAAATCATGCCGCCGTGATGCAGCACGTCGTCGATGAACTCGCCGTCGGCGGTGAAGCCGGTGTCATCCCAGTAGAAGATGCGGTTGCCGGAGACCTCGTAGCGACCCTGATAGGCACTTTGCCGTTGTCCACGAGCTTCGTCATATCGACCGTTCGGCAACAGCTCCTGCCTGATGTGACCGTCGCCTGTCACCCACATGCCGATATAGGGGTGGGGCACTTGCGATCGTCCCTGTCCGGTCTCCGGGCTCGCCGTCGCAGATGAGACCGCAAGAAACATCGCTGTGCCAAGCATGGATGGAAGCCTCGATTTCATGGCGCCGTCCTCATGCTGCTGTCGGGCGAACGACGATCTCGTTCACATCCACATCGTCCGGCTGCTCGATCGCATATCGAACGGCGCGACCGATCGCGTCTGGCTTCAAGGCAATTGCCCGGTAGGTCTTCATCAAATCAGCCGCTGCCGGATCGGTGATGCTGTCGGCCAGCTCACTCTCGACGACGCCGGGGTGAATGCAGGTGACGCGAATGTCCTTGTTCTCCTGGCGCAATCCATCGGAAATGGCGCGAACGGCATATTTCGTCGCGCAATACACTGCAGCGGTCGGCGACACTGCCAGAGCGCCGATCGAGGCAATATTGATGATCTGCCCGGACTTGCGGCTGGTCATATCAGGCAGTACGGCGGCAACGCCGTAGAGAACCCCCTTGATGTTGACATCGATCATGCGGTCCCACTCATCGACCTTGAGGGAAGACATGAGCGAAAGAGGCATGACACCCGCATTGTTGACAATGACGTCGACCTGCCCAAAGGCCTTTCGGCCAACGTCGGCGAACTCGGCAACGCTTTGTCTGTCCGTGACGTTCAGCGGATGCGCAATCACCTCCGCACCCACCTGGCGAAGCTCCTGGGCCAGTGCTTCAAGACGGTCCATACGTCGGGCGCCCAGCACGAGTTTTGCACCAGCACTCGCGAGTTCACGGGCAATACCCACGCCGATGCCGCTGGATGCGCCGGTGATGAGAACGACTTTGTTCAATGCCATGATTGATCTCCTTCGTGTTGCGGCGCCACCCGTTTCGCAGCACCGTTGCAAGGAAGATAATTCGTTGGCATTGTCGTGATAACCGTCTCAATCCTTAACTTAATGGGTAGATTTTCTAACCAATGAACATTGATCTCAATGCGATTTCGATTTTCTGCATGGTGGCGGATGAACGGAATTTCCGCGCTGCCGCTGACCGCCTGGGCGTGACCCGATCTGCCATTAGCCAGACCATTCGCAAGCTCGAGGAAACGATGGGGATTGCGCTGGTGCAACGAACCACGCGGAGCGTGAGTCTGACGGAGGCAGGACAACAGCTATATGCAGAAGTCTCTCCCTCCATTGCCAATCTCGTCCAGGCAGCCCAGGCAGCTTCATTGCTCAGCCAAACCGCGCGGGGACAATTGCGGCTCGCCGTTTCCTCGATTGCCGAACGCTTTCTGTCCGGCCCGTTGCTTGCGGGGTTTGCCGAAGCACACCCACAGGTGCAACTGGATATCACCGTAACCGACGAGGAATTTGATATCGTCGCCGAGCATTACGATGCCGGCGTGCGCCTCGGCGAACTGATCGAGCTGGACATGATTGCCGTGCCGGTGTCATCTGAACAGCGCCAACTTGCGGTCTGCTCGCCAGATTATGCGGCACGGTTTGCTCTGCCCAGCCATCCGCGTGACCTGATACGTCACAAGTGTATTGGCTGGCGGCCCCGTCCTGGCATTGCGCCCTATCGCTGGGAGTTTGCGGAAAACGGTCGCGAATTCGCCGTCGCGGTCGAGCCGGAATTTACCACCAATGACATGCAGTTGATGACCAAACTCGCCTGTGCAGGCGCTGGAATCACATTTGGAATGGAAGAGACATTTGCGCCCTATCTCGCGAATGGCCAACTCGTTGCCATGCTGGAAGAGTTCTCGCCGACGTTTGCGGGATTCTATCTCTATTATCCGAGCCGACGCAATCTTGCCCCCAAGCTGCGCGCCTTCATAGACCATGTCCGGCTTCCGAGAGGTCGATGACCGGCGTGCCGATCTCTTCCCGGGGAAAGACCGGGAAGAGACATAAACGGCGGGAGATTATTTCTTCTGTGACACGAGCGAGAAGAAGGCGCCCTGCGGGTCCTGGCAGTTGACGATCCAGCTTTCGCCGGGAACTTCCATCGGACCGTTGACGACCTTGCCGCCACCGGTGCTGACACGGGTTATCGCGTCATCGATGCCGTCGACATTGAAATAGTAACCCCAATGGCACACGGGAATTTGCGGCATCCGCTTCATTATACCACCGACTGCTTTGCCGTTGTGCGCGAAGATGCGGTATGGTCCCATTTCGCCCATGTCGAAATCATGGTCCTTGGTCCAGCCGAAAACCGCACCGTAAAAGGCCATTGCCTCGTCGACATTGTCTGTAAACAGTTCGTACCAGCCAACATGCCCTTGAAGGCTCTGGGTATCCGCCGGAAACTCACCGGTATCCATCGGCAACGGCGTCATGATGCAGAGCACGGCGCCGAAGGGATCGACAACCACGGCAAAACGGCCGATCTCAGGAATGTCTTCCGGCTGGCGCATGACCGATCCGCCCTTTTCCGCAAACTGTCTCGCAGATGCATCGACATCGTCTACCGCGACATAGGCCGTCCAGTTCGGAGGAATACCTTGCGATTTGAAGGCGTCGGTCAGTTCCATCATCCCGCCCATGCCTTTACCGTTGGCTTCGAAGATGGTGTAGGCCATATCCGGCGAGCCGAAATCCTTGAGCTGCCAGCCAACGACATGGCTGTAGAAACGGCCAGCCGCATCGGTATCGGGTGTCATCAGTTCCACCCATATGAACTTTCCATGCGTATCAGACATCGGTTTTCTCCGGATATTGGACAGGCTTGCGGGTGAGGAACCGCAGCGCGCCCTGCCCTACGGTTCAAGGTGTCTCGTGCAGCATTCGCTTTGGATTGCTTCAGGTCTTTCGGCGAAATTCCGAGGTCATGAAGATCTCGAAACTGCCGTCCGGCTTTTTGACACTGCCGGAAAAGCTGCGGTGGTTGTCATCATGCAATGTCAGGACATCGCGGTAGGTGTCGGTGCGATTTGAACCGTCGAAAGCCGGCCCCTCGGATTCGAGCGTCAACGTCTTTCCATCCGCCTCCAGCCAGCCATTATAGACCCAGAGATTGGACATCATCGAACCGATCCAGGTGCCGACGAAATTGCCTTTGACCGGATCGTAGCCAACCGTAATCACGGCTTTCATCGGCGTACCGTCAGGCATTTTCCCGGAGCCTTCACCAACCACCCACAGGCCACCGATAGAGCGGACCTTTTCAGTAAAAACCTGCTCGGGATCTTCTGCGTCATAGTCGTCGTGACCAGTGCTTGAAACCATTACCCAATCGCCAACGATGCGATTAAGAAACTCATGTTCTTTCTGCGGCTTGGCACTTTCCATTTCCATGAGGGGTCCTCCTCCCTTTTTTTCAGTGGCAGCAAGCGGCCGCAGCCTTCGGCTGGTCCTCGTACTGGTCATGCCTGCGCACCCAATCCATAATCTCCTCCTCATTGCGGCCTTTCGGAACGAGATCGAGCATCATCATCGTGCCCAACGTCTCTTCCGCGCCGCGCGCGTAGGTGGAATAGCTGTGATAGATCTTGCCATCCTCGCCCTTCACGAAAACGCTGAAACCGGGCATTTCATTCAGGCCTTCCTCCGCGGGCATGTCCCTGTAATTGTAGGTGATGGTGCCGGATGCGATGTCCTCATCCCGAAACGAAACCCGGTAATCGAAGTTGAATTCGTTGCCATTTGAGGAAACCCACGGGAATTTCCAGCCCATGCGTTTCTTGTACACCTCGATCTTCTCGAGCGGGGCGCGCGATACGGCGACGAAGTTGGCATCGGCATGTTTCAGGTGAATGACGGCGCCGTCGATATGATCGGCAAGGAACGAACACCCCGTGCACCCCTCTTCCCAGTCAGGTGCCAGCATGAAGTGATAAACGATAAGCTGACTGCATTTTCCGAAGAGCTCACTGAGCGACTTCGGACCTGAGGGCGCGTCGAAAACGTAGTCTTCCGCAACCGGCTCCCATGGCAAGGCGCGGCGGGCTTCGTTCAGCCGGTCACGTGCCCGCGTCAGTTCCTTCTCTTTCACCAGCAGATCGCGGCGCGCCGCCAGCCATTCCTCTTTCGATACGACGGGATGAGACATGATCTTTCCTCCTTGGATCTGTCCTTCAGCGCAACAGGCAGGGTTCTACCTGCCTTCACGCTCTGCGTCGTCACACGCTCCTCGCAATAACCGCAAACGCGGCCGCAAGTTCCGCTTGACTAATTACGTTGATATCAACATATTTACAGCATGTCAAACGCAGCCCTGATTCCTTTTTCGGCAACCCTTTTTGTGCGCGACGCATGCCTTTGCCTGCATGCGCAACGTGCGGCGCGAGCGCTCGCCCGGCTATTCGACAACGCGCTGAAGCCGGCAGGCATCACCAACGGGCAATTCTCTCTACTGATGTCCCTCAACCGTCCCGAACCGCCCCCCATGGGACCGGTAGCCAATCTTCTGGCGATGGACCGCACCACACTGACGGCTGCCCTGAAACCGCTCGAACGGCGCGGATTGGTCAGCATTGAACAGGACCCGAAGGACAAACGCGGCAAACGACTGCGTCTGACGACAGAGGGAATGGCTGTCCTTTCGGAGGCTCTCCCGATCTGGGAAAAAACACATGGCGAAATTGAATCGAAAATCGGTAGTGGCGATCCAGACCGCCTGCGCCGCGATCTCATCGACCTTGGCTGAACAGAAAGAACCCAGGAAACCCGCTCGGCCCCAGAGCGTTTCATCAACAACGTAATCGCAGATTCAAACCGGAGGAGAATGATAATGCGCGTGATCGTTTTCGTGAAAGCAACAAAAAGCAGCGAGGATGGCGTAATGCCATCGACCGAACTCATGGAAGCCATGGGCAAATTCAACGAGGAACTCGTCAATGCCGGCATCATGGTTGCTGGTGAAGGACTGAAGCCCACCGCGAAATGCAAACGCGTTGTCTTCGACGGCGACACCCGCACCGTTGTCGACGGCCCCTTCCCCCATACCAATGAAATCGTTGCGGGCTTCTGGATCTGGGAGGTGAAGGATCTGGAAGAAGCCGTGTCCTGGGTGAAGCGTTGTCCGAACCCGATGCCGGAACGCAGCGAAATTGAAATCCGCCCATTTTTGCAAATGGAGGATTTCGGCGCAGGACTAACACCTGAGATAATCGAGCAAGAAGAAAAGCTGCGCGAACGTCTTTCCCAGAACTGATATCAAGCCTTACCCAAAAGCGCCGCAAGGCGTGCATCGGCAGCAAAATCCGATGCGGAGAAACCAATTCTCCGCATCGGAAACTCAGACAGCGCCTGCACCCCGGCTTTCGAAAGCCTTATGCGCCAACTTCCACGCTCCACCGGTACCTTCTCCGCAAACCCACGTGCCGTCAGCAAGGCAATGTTCAGCCCGGCTTCGGGGTCGCGCACCGACTGGTATAGGATCGCGTCAACGTTTGCCTGACGCGCAGCATCGGCAAGTGCCTGGCACGGCTCGTAGTTTGTGAGGCTCGTCCAGAAAGCCGCATCTCGGGAAAGCTCCGGCTTGGTCAGATCCAATGCTGATTCCGTCGCTATGACCGCCGCGAAAGCGGTATATTCGGCAGGATTTGCCGGAAGCGGCGTACCGGGCGACTCCGCATAGAACAGCAGCCGATAGAAAGCCATCTCAGCCAGCGCCGTCTCCACGCGTTCCGCGGCATAATAGACACCTTCGGTGAACCCCGCCCTCCTGAAGCGTGACCCATAGGGATAAGCAGCCCCATACCGAAACGGCGTCGCGAGAAGATAATCCAGACCAGCGCATTCCGATGGAAACGAACGCTTGCTTGTCTCCAGTATGTCTTCCAGCAAAGACTGCTCATCCACCTTGTCAACGAGTTTCATGGTGGACACCTGGTGTTGCGCTTCCACCAGACGCCAGAATTTTCCAGAAAGTCTGCGTTTTTCAGACAGGAGCGCGGCGGGCGTCCAGGTAGGAAAGGACATCTATCAATCCGGTTATTGTGGCGAGCATATCGGCAGGCGCGGCACCGAGCGCCGTGTTGTGATTACGCAGCCAGTTCTTTGCGACCGCTTCGTCACCTCCAGCAATCGCGTCCAGCGACCGGAAGACGCGGATCAGCAAGACAGCAAGTTCAAACGGCTTGCTGCCCGGCTCCAACAAAAAATCGAGACGCTTCATGCGAGAAATCGTGGGGGCGGAAAGGCCGAGTATGTCGGCCGTGCGTGCTGCGTTCAGTCCTAGCCGGTCGGCAGCAGCCATGACAGCTTTGGTCACCACCCTGCCCTGTGCTGCAGGCTCAGGTGTATTTTGAACACGAACATTCATCTCGCACATCCTTTCCACAGAAAGAATATAGCAATTATCTTTCCAAAAACAAGAAGGCCGGGAGTGATCCCGGCCCTTGAGCTTGATTGTTTGTTATCAGGCCACAGAAACTGGCACTTCCGTGGAAGTGCGCATGGCGTGGCTGTACGGGCAAACGATGTGAGCTGCAGCAGCCAGCTTTTCAGCGACTTCACGCTCGACACCTGGGATATTGACCTTCAGCGACACTTCAATGCCGAAACCGCCGCCATCTTCGCGCGGGCCAATACCGACCGTCGCCGTCACAGTGGTGTCTTCCGGGATCTTTACCTTTTCCTTGCCCGCGACGAACTTCAGTGCGCCGAGAAAGCAGGCAGAGTAACCAGCCGCAAAGAGCTGTTCAGGATTGGTGCCGCGAGCGCCATCACCGCCCAGTTCCCTTGGAACGGTCAAGGTGACGTCGAGAACACCGTCCTCGGACTTGGCGTTGCCGGCGCGGCCACCGGTAGCAGATGCTTTGGTCGTGTAGAGAATGGGCATGACATTTACTCCGTTCGGTTGATGTTGAATTTCATATAGCTCACAATTTGATTGCGCGCAATACAATTTTGCGCATTGAATATCGAATTCTTTTTTGCGATAATTTTCGTGAAAATTCGCCGCGCTCCCATGCGGCAGGAACCGGAAGGTGGGGCAAATTGTTCCCTCTCCGGCAATTTTTGGAGCAAGACAATGAGCGCGGATGGCGACAACACCCGGTTGGAAAGCCTGTTGAGGCTGGACCAGCAAATATGCTTTGCGCTTTACGGCGCCGCCCACGCCTTTACGCGGGCGTACAAGCCACTGCTCGAACCGCTCGGCCTCACCTATCCGCAATATCTCGTGATGATGGCATTGTGGGAAAAGGAGACAGCAACGGTCAAGGCGCTGGGTGAAATGCTCGGCCTCGATTCAGGAACGCTGTCGCCGCTGCTCAAACGCCTGGAACAGGCAGGGCACATTACCCGCAAGCGCGGTACGGTTGATGAACGACAGGTGATGATCGCCCTGACACCCAAAGGCGCCGACCTCAAGAAGGAAGGTGCCAAGGTCATGGCCGCGATCGGCAATGCCACCGGCTGCGGACTGGATGAACTGGTTCAGATCCGCGACAGCGTCAATGCGTTGCGCGACAATCTGCAGAAATCCTGATTACGATCGAGACAAGAAAGGCGGCTCAAAGGCCGCCTTTTATTTTGGTCCGTTTCGGCTCTTTACTGCCAAACGACAACCCGGGCCTTGTTCGGCACGCGGTCATAAAGGTCGATGATGTCCTGGTTCATCAGGCGCACGCAACCGGAAGAGACAGCCTTGCCAATGGAATTCCATTCCGGCGAACCGTGCAGACGGTAAAGCGTGTCCTTGCCGTTCTGGAAGATATAGAGCGCACGGGCGCCGAGAGGGTTTTTCAGGCCCGGCGGCATGCCGCCATTCTTGGACGAGTATTTGACCAGTTCCGGCTGGCGCGCGACCATTTCGTCCGGCGGGGTCCATTTTGGCCACTTCTGACGCCACTGGATAACGCCTTCACCCGACCACGCGAAGCCGTCGCGGCCGATGCCAACGCCGTAACGCATGGCGCTGCCGCCCGGCTCTACCAGATAGAGGAAGCGCGAACGCGTGTCGACG
The DNA here is from genome assembly GCA_025559845.1 of Agrobacterium tumefaciens. Lineage (NCBI taxonomy): Bacteria > Pseudomonadati > Pseudomonadota > Alphaproteobacteria > Hyphomicrobiales > Rhizobiaceae > Agrobacterium > Agrobacterium tumefaciens. Next base: position 591,263 of record CP048469.1, on the reverse strand, counting down.
ACAACGGTACCGGGACGCTCGCCGGTTGGGTCGACCACGCGCTGACGGTAATACCGCTTGTCGATTTTCTCGTAAGGTACGGCAGGAATAACGTAGCCGCCATCTTCAATCGAACCGTACATAACGGCCAATTCCGCAGCGCTGACGCCCGGCGAGAACATCTGGCGGAAATCGCTTCCGATGGCGTTCGCCTGCTGACGGATGGCATCACCGGTGCCTGAAGAAGCACAGCCTGCGAGAAGCGAGGCAGAGGAAATACCGAGAAGGGAAAGGAAGGTACGTCTGGAAAGATCTGTGTCGGTGCTTGTCATAAGGCCGGTTTGTCCCACATTTCGAACGGCTTGATCGCCGCATTGCGCCACAACATGTACGTTGTTTGTTCCGCGTGATCAGAGGTATTGCGAAAATAGTTAATGGACCGCTAAAAGCGAGTCACAAGCCTGTTTGCGCTTCAAAGCCCGCGCGCTTTCTTCGTGAACGTGGTCAGATAACCACAATCTGCGCGCCCTGCGGCACACGCTCATAAAGATCGATCACGTCCTGATTGAGCATACGCACACATCCCGAAGACGTAGCCTTGCCAACCGATTGCCAGTCCGGCGTTCCGTGCACACGGTAGAGTGTGTCCTTGCCGTCCTTGAAGATGTACAGCGCCCGCGCGCCGAGTGGATTGTTCAAGCCCGGCGTCATGCCGCCATTGGCGGCAGAGATCGATGCAAGTTCGGGCTGGCGCTTGACCATGTCATCCGGCGGCGTCCAGCGCGGCCATTTTGCTTTCCACTGGATTTTTCCACGGCCCGACCAGGCGTAACCGTCACGACCAAGGCCAACACCATAGCGGATGGCCTTGCCACCGGACTGGACGAGATAAAGGTAATGCTGCTTCGTATCGACAATGATCGTCCCGGGCACTTCGGCCGTCTGATACGTCACTTCCTGGCGAAGATATCTTGGATCGATGCGACTGTATGGAATAGCCGGCAATGTCCTGTCGTCATCACGAATCGAGTTGTAGATGACCCTATGCAACGGGTTCGAGACGGGAAGACCGTAGGTCACGGTCTGATCCGCAACAGGTGCCTGCCCACGCGCGGGCGGTACATAGTTCAAGCCCTGCCCCTGCACTGGCGGGCCATATTCCTGATGGAAGCGCGTCCTGAAGAGATCCGGCGGCCGCGTCGAAAGCTGACCCGGCTGTGGCGGCAGTTCCGGCTTGCGGTTCGAACCGACCGAATTGAAGCCAAAGACCGGCGCCGTTTCCCGGACGAAGACATCCGGGTCCATCCGGGTCGTATCGGTCACGAACAGGCAACCACTGAGAAGCGGCAGCAACATAAGGCCAGCCACTGAGACCGTACGACGGCAGGTTTTCGAGATAAGAGATGCCATGGGGACCGCTTCACAGAACTATCGTTGCTGCGATGATGCAATGTGTCGCTGGCGCGAAGCTGGTGTCGGGCATCAATAAAAAAGGAAAAACTTCATTTTTACCCTTGAACCTCTAGTTGCTAGAGGTGCCAGATTGACTGCAACTGGAATTCAGGAGCAGGAAAGATGAGTGTCTCGACACCCGGAACACAGGACCGCAACGACGAAGGGCAACTGACCTTCACGGTTGGCGGGATGGATTGCGCGAGCTGCGCGGCAAAGATCGAGACGGCGCTGACGCGACTGCCAGGCGTTGCCGACATCAATGTATCGGTCGCGAGAGAACGCGTGAAACTTTCGCTGCAGCAAGAAAAGACCTCCATCAACAAGATCGAAGATACGATCCGAAAGCTTGGCTACACACCGACCCTTCTACCGCGTGATACGGCAACGCCCGTCGACAAGGCTGATGAACACTCTGAACATAGCCATGCTGGATGCTGCGGCGGCCATGACCATGCGCATGATCCCCATGGGCATGAGGCTCATGCAGAACGCGATCACGCGGCGCACGACCATTCTTCTCATGGCCACGATCACCGCGAAAAGGCAGACGCGGTCGGAGCCTTGGGCCACGCACATGGCGCCGAAGAAAAAGGCCCATGGTGGCAGAGTGCAAAAGCCCGCAATACGCTGACAGGCGCCATTCTTGTCGCCGTCGCCTATGTAGCGGAACTCGCGTTCCCGGCCTGGGGCGGCTACGCCTTCATTATTGCGACGCTGGTGACGCTTCTTCCCATCGCCCGTAACGCCATCAATGCAGCCCGGTTCGGGGCAATCTTCACGATTGAAATGTTGATGACGATCGCTGCGATTGGCGCGATCATTATCGGTGAAGCGGAAGAAGCCGCCATCGTCGTCCTGCTGTTCTCTATCGGCGAATTGCTGGAAGGCTTTGCCGCCGCTCGGGCGCGCTCCGGCATCAAGGCACTTGGTTCACTGCTTCCGAAAACGGCGTTAATCGAGGAAAACGGCTCGCTGCGGCAGATCTCGGCCAGCGAGTTGCAGATCGGCCAGGTAGTCGTCGCCCGGCCCGGTGATCGCATCGCCGCCGATGGCGAAGTGCTTGAGGGCGCTTCGAGCGTGGACGAGTCGCCCATGACAGGCGAAAGCGTTCCGGTCTCTAAGGAGCAAGGCTCGCGGGTTTTTGCGGGTTCGATCAACCACGACGGATCGCTGCGCATCAAGGTCGATCGCACCTCGCAGGACAATACCATCGCGCGCATCATCGCACTGGTGGAAGAGGCCCAGGATGCGCGTGCACCGACCGAGCGCTTCATTGCAACCTTCTCGCGTTATTACATGCCGCTCGTCGTTGCTATCGCGGCGCTGACGGCCATCGTGCCGCCGCTCACCGGCATCGGTGATTGGGAAACCTGGATCTATCGCGGCCTTGCGCTGCTGCTGATCGGCTGCCCCTGCGCTCTGGTCATTTCCGTTCCCGCTGCCATCGCCTCGAGTCTTTCGGCGGCCGCGCGGCACGGCATGCTGGTCAAGGGTGGCGCGGTGATTGAAATGCTTGCCCGCACCCAGACCATCGCTTTCGACAAAACGGGTACGCTGACGCGCGGCGAACCCGTTGTAACGGACGTGATGGCGCTTGACGGCAACGACAATGGACTGGTTGCGGAAGCGGCAACCATTGAGCACGAATCCAGTCATCCCCTGGCAAAAGCAATTGTCGATCACGCCACGCAAAAAGGCATCGCACCGCTGCCTGGCATGGATATCAAGGCAATCGCAGGACGCGGCATGGAAGGCATTATCGGTGGCAAGACGTTCTTCATTGGCGCGCCCCGCTTCGCAACCGAGGTTGGAACTGTGCCCTCCGAACTGGTAGAACGGATCAGCACCCTCGAAACAGAAGGCAAGACCGTTGCCGTGGTGATGGCAGGCGGCACGGCGCGAGGCCTGATCGCCATGCGCGACGAGCCAAGACAGGATGCAGCGGACGGCGTCAGGGCGCTGACCGACATGGGCATTTCCTCGCTCATGCTCTCCGGTGACAATGCCCGCACAGCCAAAGCCATCGGCGACAGGCTGGGACTGGAAGCACGCGGTGAGCTGCTGCCGCAGAACAAGGTCGAGGAAATCCGCAAACTGGCCGAGACAAAAACCGTCGTGATGGTTGGTGACGGCATCAATGACGCCCCCGCCCTTGCCGCAGCCAGCGTCGGCGTTGCCATCGGCTCCGGAACCGATGTCGCCATGGAGGCCGCCGATGCGGCGCTGATGCGCAACAATGTCGGCGACGCAGCCCGCCTGATCGGATTGTCACGCGCGACCATGCGCAATATTCGTCAGAACGTGACGATCGCGCTCGGGCTCAAGGCCGTTTTCCTGGTGACGACGATTGCCGGACTTTCCGGCCTGTGGCTCGCCGTATTCGCAGACACGGGTGCCACGGTTCTGGTCACCGCCAACGCGATGCGGCTGCTGGGTTACTTCAAGGGTAAAAGCGTCTAGCTAAACTGGTTGAAGAAGCGAATGCTTTCTTCTACCGCGCCCGGGACGACGCCATTGTGGGTTCCGGGCAGCAGTTTCTTGTCCACCTTGAAGCCCGACGACCAGGCGCGCTCGACGAAAAGCTGGTGATCGGCGTCGAATGGCCTCTCCTCCGTCCCACGCAACAGGAACGCCGGACATTTGAGGCTGGGGCCAAAACAGACGGACGAACGCATGATGAACTCCATCTCGTTCGTCTCGTCGAAACAGATCTCGTCCGTGTAACGGTTGAAATAACGCCAGGAATTGACACCGGCAGAAATTGGCGCGGCGGCGCGGAACTTGCGGCTCATCGCCGCGAGAATTGTCAGCGTTCCACCATTCGAATGACCCGCCACGAAAAAACGCCTCTTGTCGATACCGGGCAGGTTTTCCAGATAGTCGGCCGCCGCCAGGGCATCCGACGTCTCGTCATAAAAACCGGAGTAATTGCCGTTTTGGCCGTTCTCACCGCGAAACGACGGAAGAAGAACAACAAAACCGGCTTCCCAATAGGGTTTCATCAACGCCCAATGCCCGTCACCCGTGGCGTTACCACCATGCAGAAACAGAACCGCGGGTTTCAGTGCCTTGGAGGGTTGATAGTGGGACAACCATGCGACCAACTCGATCGAACCATCAGGGCCACCGCGATAGGTCACACGCTCAGCGCCAGGAGGTGTGCCAAGTGGTGACGATTTTTCCGGTGCGGACATCTTACGCAACAGACGGGTGTGAAAACGGCGTCGCGCCTCGGCATAATCTTGGCTCTCCAGAGGCAGGACCTCTGGTGCCGGGATTGCTGCCCGGGCACCGGAACCGAAGAGCGCAATACTCGATAAACCTAAGGCTCCCGCTAAAAGATGACGGCGTGTCAGGCTCCCAGAAACAAGCCCACTCCCCTCCTGGCCAAGTTGCAAGGAAACGAAGCGTTTGTCTGCCATGGATACACCTGCGCGAATGGAAACAGAAGATACAGTTCAACACTGCCAAGGATGGGTGTCCAATCACGGATTCGCGAATGACAACAACAGTATATTCGCAGCCATCATGGCAATTTCTGGACTGCCGTTGAGACTATGCCTCACGCTCGTCGATCATCGCAACCAGCGTCGACAGACGATCGGCTTCAGACGGCAATTTGTCTGCCCGCAATCTCGCAATGCGCGGAAAACGCATCGCGACGCCGGACTTGTGGCGTGTGGAGCGGTTGATGCCTTCGAAGGCGACTTCCAGCACAAAACCGAAATCAGGCGTTGCCCGTACGGCTCGGACGGGGCCGAAACGTTCGACAGTGTTATCGCGCACGAACTTGTCCAGCACTTCCAGTTCCGCATCGGTAAAACCAAAATAGGCCTTGCCAACGGGAACAAGCTGTTCTCCGTCCTCGCCTTCCGCCCAGACACCGAAGGTGAAATCCGAATAGTAGCTCGAGCGTTTTCCATGGCCGCGCTGCGCATACATCATCACAGCATCGACATTGTAGGGGTCGCGTTTCCATTTGAACCACGGCCCTTTGGCGCGTCCTGCCTGATAGGTGCTGTCCCGTCGCTTTATCATCACGCCTTCGATCACCGGATCGGGCGGGGTGGCGCGCATGCGATCGAGCTCGTCCCAAGTCGAAAACGCAACCAGTGGCGACAGATCAAAACGGTCATGTGGGGCATGCCCGATGATGTCCGCCAGCCGGTTCCGTCGCTCGATGTAACTGCCGGCGCGGATATCCTTCTCGCCATCGAACAACAGGTCATAAGCACGGATGAATGCTGGATAGTCTTCCAGCATGCGCGTCGTCACGGTTTTTCGGTTCAGTCGCTGCTGCAGATCGGAAAACGTCCGGGTGGTGGCGTTGGAGCGGGCCGTCCCGCCAATCAGCAGTTCGCCGTCCATCACTCCTTCAAACTCGAGGGCACCGAGAACATCGGGAAACGCGGCGGAAATATCATCGCCAGACCGGGAATAGAGCTTTCGCGTTTCGCCGGAACGAGAAAGCTGGACACGAATGCCATCCCATTTCCATTCAGCGGCATAGTCAGCAGGATCGAGGGCCTCCAGATCGCCATCAGCGACCGGCGTTGCCAACATAACCGAGTGGAAGATCGCCGGCGTGGCCAGCACGGGACGCCCCGCCCTGCCCTCCAGCCATGCAAAGAGCGCCGTATAGGGAGGCGTCATGCCATGCCAGAGCGTTTCGATATCGGTAATGTCCCTTCCCGCGAAATCGGCCAAGGCCTGCCTCGCCAGACGCGCCGAAACGCCAATGCGCAGGCTGCCAGTCGCCAGTTTGAGAAATGCGAAACGCGATGATGTATCGAGACGGTCGAGCAGATCACGCACGGCAGAGCGCACTTCCGTGCGGCCGAGAGAGTTCATCAACGCGACGACATCGCCCAGACTCGGGTCTTCTGCCTCACCATCTTCCGCGCCGCCAATGTTGCCCCACACCAGAGAAATCGTTTCGGCAAGATCACCGACGTAATCGTAGGAGTAGCGGAACAGAACCTCGTCCATGCGTTCCAGCACCAGTTCGCGCAGCATGGCGGGTTTGACGCTTTTGAGATCAAGCGTACCGGCAATCGCCGCCAGGCCGTATCCCCGGTCGGGATCAGGCGTATCGCGGAAATAATCGGTCAGAAGCTTCAGCTTGCCATTGCGCGAGGGCGTCAGCACCAACCGGTCGAGAAGTGTGGCGAAGGCTTTCATCGCTCAATCCCCCTCGTCTTCGTAACCGACAAGATGCAGCGGCTTGGCGGCAATGCCCTGCAATTCACACCAGCGCACCAACGCCTCTTCGCGGCCGTGTGTGACCCAGACGGCCTGCGGGGCGATTTCGCGGATCGTCTCCAACAGTTCAGGCCAATCGCAATGATCGGAAATAACCAGAGGCAGCTCAACACCACCCTGCTTGGCTCGTTGCCGCACCATCATCCAGCCGGAGGCAAAGGCGATCAGCGGTTCGTTGAACCGGCGTGCCCAACGTTCCTGGAAGGCCGATGGCGGGCCGACGACAATCGCCCCTTTGAAAGCGGCTGGGTCGCTTTTTTCAAGCGTCGCGGGTCGCAGATCACCCAGTTCAATCCCTTGTGACACGTAATAGTCGCAGAGCCTGGCAAGCGCACCATGAATATAGATCGGCTGCGTGTATCCACAGTCACGCAACAGCCGGATGACGCGTTGCGCCTTGCCGAGCGAATAGGCACCGACGAGATGGGTGCGTTCCGGAAACTGCCGGATGGAGGTCAACAGCTTGTCGATCTCAACCTTAGGATCGGGATGGTGGAAAACCGGCAAACCAAATGTCGCCTCCGTTATGAAAACATCACAAGGCACCATCTCGAAAGACGCACAGGTTGGGTCAACACCGCGTTTGTAGTCACCGGAGGCAACGATCCGCATGCCCCGATGTTCGACGGAAATCTGCGCCGACCCGAGAACATGGCCGGCCGGGTGAAATCCGACTGTGACGCCGTTGACATCGACCGTCTCACCAAATCCGACCGGCTGCTCAGTCGCGCAAAACTCACCTCCGTAACGAATACGCATGATGTCCAGCGTCTGAGGCGTTGCCAACACCGCACCATGACCGGCACGCGCATGATCGGAGTGACCATGCGTGACTAGTGCCCGCGGCACCGGCCGAACGGGATCGATGTAGAAATCTCCAACCGGGCAATACAGTCCCTTCGGCGTGGAGTTCAGCAACTGTTCAGGCTTCATAGGCATTTGATACGGCCGCAGGTGAATTTCTAAAGTAATCGAAAGCTTGCGAACTGCAAACGCGGAAGGTGCTTGTAAATTTCCCTGCCTGTGGCTTAATTATTTTCATTGGCATAAATAGTATTTCACGACCGTCATGCCTGATATCTGGAAAAAAGTTCTTTTGCGCTCGTTCGCCGCCGCCCTGGTGTCGATAGCTGCGTCCCTGGCCATCTGCTTCACGATCGTTCCGATAACGGGTGGCAGCCTGGATGGTGTCGGGTTGATCATGGCAACGGTTTGCCCGCTGGTCATCGCCTGGCCGGCAAGCGCCCTCCAATTTTATCAGTACGAACGTTTGCGGGAGACGCGTCTGGCGCTGGCTGAATCACACCGCAAACTGGAAACGATGCATGGAGAATTGAAGCAGGCGCATGAGGCACTGGCCTTTACGGCCAGCCGCGATGCGATGACAGGCGCCCTCAACCGTGAAAATTTCATGCTGGCTTTGAAAAATGCCCGATGCAGAACCGGGACGGTGCTTTTCATCGACGCCGACCATTTCAAGGCCATCAACGACACGTTCGGCCACCTGACCGGCGACGAGGCGCTGAAAGCCATTGCTGACCGGATCAACGCATGCATCCGAGGTGAGGACTTCTTCGGCCGGTTGGGCGGAGAAGAGTTCGCTGTCTTTCTCCACGGAGTGCATGAAAACCACAAGGTTCTCGCCATTGCGCAGCGCATCTGCGATGAGGTATCGGCCGTTGAGATGATGACTGCTGACGGGGCTGTCGTACCACTCAGCATCAGCATCGGGACTGCAAGCTTTAGCCGCAGCCGTGACATGGATCGGTTGTGCAAAGAGGCAGACAACCAGCTTTACGAAGCAAAACGACGCGGTCGAAACCGCGTCGTGGTTGGTGGCAATATCGATGTTGGCGTGGCCAATGCCGAGATTACTTCTGCTGATCTGGCGCCGGGAGCCTGACGGGCTTTAACATCAACGCCGCGGCAAGTCCGATTGCCGCCGTTATGGCCGCAGCAAAGAACAACGGGGTGAAGGCGTGCGAATAAAGGGATGCAACAGCACTTTGCGAGGCAGCCGGCAGTTCGGCCAACATCTTGGGTGTCAATTCCTCGATCTTGCCAATGCCCGGGATGTCTACCGCCACGCCCTTGAGGCTTGATGTGATGATCGCGCCGTAAACCGAAATCGCGATCGCGGCACCGCCCATACGCGTCAGCGTAACCGCACCACTGGCTGCCCCGATATCAGCCTTCGGCGCCGAATTCTGCACACCGATGATCGGCGCCTGCTGACCGAGCCCGACGGCAAATCCCTGCACGAGCATCAACACGGCGATCAGCGAAAGCGGTGTTCCGGCGTGAACCTGCGAAAAGCACAGCATGGCGATGAGATTGAGCGTCAATCCCGCCACAGAAAACGGCTTGTAGACGCCGGTGATCGAAATCAGTCGGCCTGCAGACAGGGCGCCCACGACAATGCCACCTGTAACAGCGATGAAGAACAATCCGGCATGAGAGGGAGAGAGGCCAGTCGTGGTCTGCAGGAACAGCGCGTAATAGTTCACCATGCCGATGCCGATACCGCCACTCGTTAGGGACACGATCATCAGCAACGGAAATGTAGAGTCCTTGAAAAGTCGTAGCGGCACCACCGGTTCAGGTGCACGGCGCTCCACCTGCACCCACAGGAATGCGGCGATGACGGCGAAGGTGACGATGCCGAGGCTCGGACCTGCAAAGAGTGAACCAAACAATTCACTGCTATCTGCCCAGAACACGACGCTTGCGATCGTCGCGGCCAGCAGAACTGCACCGAGATAGTCTATCTTCGGTTGGCGTTGCGGACGCCGATAGGGCAGCATGAGAGCCAGGCCGGCAATGACGATCAAACCCAATGGCAGGTTGATCAGGAAGATCGAACGCCATCCGAACAGATCGCTCATCGTTCCACCCAGGATCGGTCCGACGCTGCCGGACGCCATGATCGTCAGGCTAGAATAGCTCTGATATCGGGCTCTTTCGCGTGGTTCGAAAAGATCCGCATTGACGGAGAAAATCGACACCATGATGCCGCCACCGCCCAGACCTTGCAGAACACGGGCGGCGATCAGCGAGTTCATCGACCATGCAAGACCGCAGGCAAGCGATCCCAGGGTGAATATCACCACGGCCGCGATCATCACGTATTTACGTCCGAACAGATCACCAAGCTTGCCGTAGATCGGCATGACCGCGCTTGTCGCTAGAAGATAGGCCGAACCGATCCAGGCGAAGCGCTCCAGCGCACCAAACTCACCGACGATGGTCGGCAAGGCAGTGGAGACGATCTGGTTATCGAGTGTCGCCATGAACATGGCGAGCATCAGGAACAGGAAAACAACGAGCCGGCGTCGATGGTCCGACACAAGCGGCGCCACAGGGGCGGTAGACATGTCCATGGAAATATCTCTACGATTTTGCTGCGGCAATTTGTGTGCTATCAGCATATATATGTCAATAGCAAGGTTTTGACTTCCGTGCTACTAGCTATAAATGTGATCTGAAACTGACGTGGAAAGGATGTGGTCGAGCGTGGCGAAGGACGAAGACTGGAACGAGGACATGCCCGAAAACATCATCCGTATCGGCAACACAATGACGCGCATGCGCATCATGATTGGACGACGCATGATCGGACGCATGGCGCTTGCCAAGTTCGCTCCCGGTCTCGAACTCTCGCATATCGACGTACTGGATATTCTCAAGCGCGCGCAAGGTGAAGTGACCGTCGGCTCGATTGCCGAGGGCATGCGTATCGACCCGTCACGCGGCAGTCGGGTGGTGGCTGATATGGTTGGTCGTGGCCTGCTGAAACGCGCTGTTTCACAAGAGGACGCCCGCCGCAGCATCATCGAAATAACACCAATGGGCAGGAGCCTGCTGCAAGAGATGCGCAATACCAAGATGGGTATCGTGAAGGACGTCATGGACGGCTGGTCGGAAGAGGATATCGATTCTTTCGCCCGCCTGTTCGACAAATTCATAGGTCGTTTCGAAAGCCGTCTTTCCCCCGACGCCGAGGCGTCCACAGATCAGAAAAAATCATAATCCACGACGCTTTCGACAACTTCACTTTAGGTTGCGGAGCCCCTAACTTGCCGCGATCGAAAAGGTAAAAGGGTTACTTCGATGTTGACGATCTACGGTGTCTACCGCTCGCGTGCGACACGCACGCTCTGGCTCGCAGGCGAACTGGGCATAGAGTTCAAACATGTGCCGGTCATACAGGCACGCCGCCTCTCTGACCCGCTGGCTGCCGATGCGCCACTCAACACGTTGTCTCCATCTTTTCTCGCGATCAATCCGATGGGCACCATTCCGTGCATAGAGGATGACGGCATGGTTCTCTATGAATCCATGGCCATCAACCTCTATCTCGCGCGCAAATATGGTGGGCCGGTTGCGCCCGCCGATCTGAAGGAAGACGCGGCCATGTTGCAGTGGTCATTCTTCGCGGCCACCGAGATCGAAAGCAATTCTCTGAAGATTTCTTCCGCAATCGCAGAAGGCCTCGGCGACAGCGATTCCGGCAAGGCCGTCATCGATGTTGCCGGACGTTTGCTGAAACGCCCCTTCCGCGTGCTGGAGCAGCATCTTTCCCAACATGATTATCTGGTTGGCGACCGCTTTACCGTGGCAGACCTCAACGCCGCCGAGATCGTGCGTTACGCACAGGGACATGCCCGTCTGTTCGAAGCGCATCCGGCGCTAAAAGCATGGCTGGAACGCTGCCAGGACCGTACCGCCTTCAAGGCCATGTGGGATTCACGTTCGGCCGAAGCGGCCTAACATATCAGCCTTTATTTGCCGTTACCCCGCCGGGGTAACGGCGCCAAAACAATTTCACGCCTTCTCGGCGACCAGAACCCTCTGAACAGCAGGCCTTGCGCTCATGCGCTTGAAATGGTCGTGCACCCTCGGAAAACGGGCTATGTCCACGCCGTCACTTTCAAGCCAGCCCGACATCACGAAGAGGTAGGGATCAGCGACCGAATAGGCTGTCCCGAGAACCCAGGGCCCATGCAACAGGCCTTTCTCGATCAACTCGAAACACTCGGTCATGGTCTGCGGCACTTTGGCCTTCATGTCGGCAAAGGAGGATTCTTCATTTGCCCAGCGGCTACCGCGCCGTCCATGTGCGTGGGCAACATGTACGGTGGATGAAATAAAGGCATTGAACGACTGCATGCGTGCGAATTCAAAGGGGTCATCCAGCGGCGCAAGCTTCTTTTCCGGTGCCATCTGGGCGATGAAAGCTAGGATGGCAGGCGTTTCAGTCAACACGCCACTTGCCGTTACGAGTGCGGGAACACGGCCTTTTGGATTGATGGTCAGGAAAGCTTCGGAGCGTTGTTCGCCTTCGGCGAAATTGACGCGCTGCGCCTTATAAGGCAATCCCGATTCTTCAAGCACGATATGGCTGGCGCGTGAGCAGGAACCGGGAGAGAAAAACAATGTGAACATGGATGGGCGACCTCCGGACAATGAAGACGCTCGCCGCGAGAACTGAGGCGAACGTATGTGTTCGGGCGACTTTCGAGCGGCCACCTCACACACATCGGAGGATCATCAAGCTTCAACCAGCTTGCGTCAATATACTCTCTCAGAGACCAACGACGCGGATATCGCCAACGTGGATTCCATTCCAGTTGCGCATCGAACGGTTTGCCATGGCGAGCAAAGCCAGCTGTTCGGTACTGTCGTTTTCGAACTGTTTTGCCAGAAGGGCTGCGATCATCGCTTCGGCGGCACGCGTCGTGCCATCCTCACATTTGACAACCATGGCAATGCCCTTTTGCGGCATTGTTGCTACGAAGACACCTTCTGCGCCCGTCTTGGCGAAAATCTGTCCGGGCGCAATCTGCATCAGTTTCGTGCAGGCACGGCCGGTTCCGGCCACATAAAACGGTTCCGCCATGCAGGCATCCATCAGGCGGCGAGACGCTGCGGCGCGTCCGGCTTCAAGTCCGCTGCCTGTCGCCATCTTTGCAAAGCCATGAGCCAGCCCCTTCAGCGGAACCGCATAGGTCGGAATTGAACAACCGTCGACGCCACAATTGTCTTCACCCAATGTGGCACCCGTCAAACTTTCCATGGTGGCACGGATCTCGCGCTGCAGTGGGTGATCGTAACCGACATAACCCTTCGGATCGGTTCCGGTATGGCAGCAGGTGCAGATGAAACCGGAGTGTTTGCCAGAACAATTGTTATGAAGCGCCGTCGGCTTCTCCAGCGTACGAGCCTGGTGGATGATCGTTTTCTGATCGGACGACCAATGCGCTCCGCATTCCAGCGTTTCGACGTCCCGTCCTGCTTTCGCAAGCATGCTGGCCGCAAGCGCCACATGTTCATCCTCCCCGGAATGAGAGGAACAGGCGAGCGCCAGTTCACGATCGCCAAAGCCATAAGCGTCGGCCGCGCCGCTTTCCACCAGAGGTAACGCCTGCATGGCCTTGCAGGCCGAACGCGGGAAAACGCCACGATCGACATCGCCAGCGGAAAACAACACGTCACCGTCGCCATCCACTACAATAGCCAGGCCGTGATGGCGGCTTTCGACGAGATTGCCGCGCGTGACTTCGACGGTAACGGAATTGTTCATTTTCCAAGCCTCAAAAAATCCGGAATCTATCTCGCTGATACCGCAATTGATTTTCCGATGCACGGGGCTGAACGTGAAATTTGCAAAACGCCTTCTCTTGGCAATTGCCGTCATCTACCTCCTGCCAGCACTGGCCTCTGCCGGCTTGTGGGCCATGAAAGACCATCCGCAGGGATGGAGCAAAGCGCGGTGGTCTTCTTCCGGTACTCTTCCCGACGCGAAAGCCGACAGGGAAGCGGCGGTCTATGTGTTTTCTGCGATGACGGGCGGGTTCAAGGGTTCGGTCGCCAGCCACGCGTGGATCGTGCTGAAAAAACCGGGAGCGAATTCCTACGATCGTTACGACAAGGTCGGATGGGGCACTCCGATCCGGCACAACAACTACGCAGCCGACGCCTACTGGTACTCAAACATGCCTCGGCAGGTGGTGGCGATCCACGGCAAAGCTGCGGAAGACCTGATCCCAAAAATCGAGCAGGCGATTGCCGACTATCCCTATGGCAAGCCGGGTGGTTATCGCATCTACCCAGGCCCCAACTCGAACACCTTTGTCGCCCACGTGTTGCGGAGCGTTCCAGAGCTTGGCGTCGTCCTGCCGCCTGACGCCGTGGGCCGCGATTACCTGCCGAATGGCGAATTTGTCCATGTTGCCGATGACTGGAAGGATGGGAGCATATCACTCGGCGGATTGTTCGGCATCTCGGCAGGCGTGCGGAGCGGCTTCGAGGTGAATTTCCTTGGCCTGGTCGCCGGCATCGATTTTGCCAGACCCGGCATCAAGGTTCCAGGGCTCGGTTACTTCGGCGTTGCAGCCGATGGTTAAGTCTCGGTAGCCCGTGCGGCCCGTTTCGCACGGATGCTCTGGGCGATGAAGACGCGCGAAAGGCCGTGATAGAGCGGTTCGCGGGACACGAGACGCGAGGTGACATATCCCAGCATCGCCGCAGCCATGATTGGGATCACCCCTTCATGGTTGCCGGTCATTTCGAGGATGATGACGAAAGCCGTCATCGGCGCCTGCACGACGCCGGCAAAATATCCGGCCATCCCGACGATTGCGCCAAGGCCTATGCTCGTTCCGAGCAGGGCGGCAATCGTACTGCCAAAACCGGCTCCGACGGAGAGCGACGGCGCGAAGATGCCGCCTGGAATACCCGACATCATGGCAAGAAATGTCGCCGCCAGCTTTTCGATGAAGAAGAAGGCCGGCGCTGCTTCACCTTCGATCGCCGCACGGGCCTGCTCATAGCCCGTACCAAATGTCGCCCCGCCAGTGGCAATGCCGATCATGGCGGACGCCAGACCGCAGATCGCGGCGGCCGTGAGCATGCGCTTCAAGGGCATGGCCTGTGCCCAGCGGCGGATACGTTGTGATATCCGCAGGGCGCCGGCGCTGAACAGCGCTCCGAGAGCGCCGCCACCGATGCCGCAGACCAGAACGAGAGCCCAGTCTCTTGCCGTTTCAGCCAGAACGGAACTCGTTCCGAAATAGGTGTAGCTACCCACGAGCCCGAGAGATGCAAGACCCGAGAGGATGACGGCGGTCAGGACAAGGCCGTTGGCGCGGGACTCATAGGTGCGGCTCATCTCTTCAATAGCAAAGACAATCCCCGCCAGCGGCGTATTAAAGGCTGCCGCAATACCCGCCGCCGAGCCCGCAAGGATCAATCCCCTCGCCTGCGCCATTCCACCCCAACGCGCCGCCTGCAGCATGATCGAGGCGCCAACCTGAACCGTAGGCCCCTCGCGCCCGATCGATGCACCGGAGAGCAGCCCCGCGACCGTTAGCACGATCTTGCCGAAAGCAAGTTTGAGTGACAGCAACCGCGACCGGTCTTCATCATCCCGCAAATGTCGTGCGGCGATCGCCTGGGGAATCCCGCTACCGCCTGCGTTCGGAAAGACCGTGAAGGCAAGCCAGGCGCAAAGCGTGAAACCGAGTGGCGTGATGAGAAGCGGCAGAAGAAACGCCCATTCGCCAGATGATATCGCGGCAAAGAACAGGTGCTGGGCGCGGTCTGCCAACCAGGCAAAGCCCACACTGATCACACCGACCGCCAAAGCCCCAAACCAGAAAACCGCCCGAGGTTTCCACACTCGCCAGGAGCCCCAGACAACGCGGGAACGGCGGAGCATTTTCATCTTCTTGTAGTCGACAGGCATGGCGGTCCAGATCGGATTTTTGGCAAATGTCAGGCGGGAAGGCCTGTTTATCTGCCTCTGCGGCAGGGATTGCAAGGTTCCATTTGCCGCGCCGCGCGATACGGCACAGCCCTGAACCGCATCATCATATTCCCGGCGGGCTCTGCAAATGGGCCAATCCACCGGCGGTCATGGCATATTCACCGATCGCTGATGGCCCCGCGTGGGTTGATCCACGGTTCCTGGTTGGAGCGCGGTAATGGCTGCTTGCCAAGGATATGGTCAGCCGCCTTTTCGCCGGTCATGATCGACGGGCCGTTGAGGTTTCCGTAGGTCACATGCGGGAAAATGGAGCTGTCTGCCACACGCAATCCGTCAACGCCGATCACCCGGCATTCCGGATCAACAACCGCCATAGGATCGTCGCGATCGCCCATTCTACACGTGCCGCAGGGATGGTAGGCGCTTTCAAGGTGTTCGCGCAGGAAGGCATCGATTTCCGCATCGGACTGCACCTTTTCGCCCGGCTGGATCTCCGGACCGCGAAACTCGTCAAACGCCGTCTGGCTGAAGATTTCGCGTGTGAGACGCACGCAGTGGCGGAATTTTTCCCAGTCTTCCGGTTGGCTCATGTAATTGAAGTGAATGACGGGGTCGTCCTTCGGATCGGAAGAACGAAGGGTGACGTTACCCCGCGATTTCGACAGGTTGTAGCCGACATGCACCTGGAAACCATGGCTCTTTGCCGCCGCCTTGCCGTCATAGGAAATTGCGACGGGCAGGAAATGGAACTGGATATCCGGCTGTTTCAAGCCGGCTGCCGACCGCAGGAATGCGCAAGCCTCAAACTGGTTTGACGCACCAAGCCCGCCCTTCGACAGCAACCACTGCGCCCCTGCGACGCCCTGCCAGAACCAGGGCAGCCACGAATACAGGGAGACCGGCTTCAGCGATACCTGCTGGAAATAGAACTCCATATGGTCCTGAAGATTGGCGCCGACACCTGGCCTGTCCACCTTTACCTCAACGCCCATGTCCCGCAGGTGGTCCGCCGGTCCGATGCCAGACAGCATCAAGAGCTTGGGCGAGTTGAACGACGAGGCCGAGACGACAACTTCGCGGGTCGCTATGATGGTTTCCACCACGCCCTTGCGCTCGATCTCGACACCCGTTGCACGGCCGTTTTCAATAACGATCTTGCGGGCAAAGCCATTGACCAAGGTCACATTGCCACGTTTCAGCGCCGGCCTCAGATAGGCATTGGCGGCAGACCAGCGGCGACCGTCGTGGATCGTCTGCTCCATCAGGCCGAAGCCTTCCTGCTTGGAGCCGTTATAGTCGTCCGTCAGCTCGAAACCGGCCTGCGAACCGGCCTGAATGAACGCATGGAAAAGTGGATTTTTGACCGGTCCGCGCTGCACATGCAGCGGACCATCCGTGCCGCGCCAGCCCTCTTCGCCGCCGTGGCTGTGCTCCATGCGCTTGAAGTATGGCAGGACATCCGCATAGGCCCACCCCTTCGCACCGAGTTCCTCCCACCGATTGAAGTCCTCCGCATGGCCTCGCACATAAACGAGACCGTTGATCGACGAAGAGCCGCCGATGACCTTGCCGCGTGGCGCGGTAATACGGCGATTATTGAGGTTCGGCTCCGGTTCGGACAGGTAACCCCAATTGTACCGCTTCATGCTCATCGGCCATGCCAGGGCCGCAGGCATCTGAATGAAGGGGCCGAAATCCGACCCACCCGCTTCGATCACGATGACGGAATAGCGACCATCTTCCGACAGACGATAGGCCATGGCCGAGCCTGCCGAACCCGAACCAACGATAACGAAATCTGCCTGCTGCATCTCTTTTGCTTTCAAATATGCTGCCGAGGGTTCGTGGCGCGCGTGCACTCCCTTAGCAGGGGAGCGCCTGGCCTCAGTATGGCGCCTCAACCTTGCCGGTTGCGACGTATACGGTTTTCAATTCGCTGTAGTGATCAAGCGCGGCGGCCGAGTTTTCACGTCCGAAACCGGATTGCTTCAGGCCACCAAAAGGAATTTCTACCGGGCACAGATTGTAGGTGTTGATCCACAACGTACCCGCCTCGAGTTGATCGACGACACGATGGGCGCGAGCGAGATCGGCAGTGAAAACACCGCCGGCAAGACCGAACTCGGTGGCATTGGCGCGGGCCAGCACCTCGTCTTCATCGTCGAAATCGAGAACGCACATGACCGGGCCGAAGATTTCCTCGCGCGCGATGGTCATGTCATCCTTCACATCTGCAAAGACGGTTGGCTGAACGTAAAACCCCTCGCCCGAAACATTGTTGGGAATGCCGCCGCCGGTGACGAGCGTTGCCGCCTCAGCCTTGCCCTTTTCGATATAGGCCAGCACCTTTTCCTGCTGGGCTTTCGAGACCAGCGGTCCCAGGTGCGTGGCATAATCCAGGGGATCGCCGAGCACCATTGCCTCGGTGCGCTTCTTGAGGTTTTCAAGAAAACGCTCCTTTACCTTTCGCTGCACGAACACACGTGTGCCGTTGGAGCAGACCTGGCCGGAGGAATAGAAGTTGCCAAGCATAGCGCCGCCTACGGCGCTTTCGATATCGGCATCGTCGAACACGATCAGCGGCGACTTGCCACCAAGTTCCATCGTGACATGCTTGAGGTGGCCGGCAGCGGCAGCAGCAACCTTGCGGCCTGTCGGCACAGAACCAGTCAGAGAAACCTTGGCGACATCGGGATGATTGACCAGCAGCGGACCCGTGTCGCGGTCGCCCTGAATAACGTTGAAAAGCCCCTTCGGCAGGCCGGCTTCCAGTAATATCTCGGCAATCTTCAGCGCACCGAGCGGCGTATTTTCCGAGGGCTTGAACACCATGGCGTTGCCGGCCACCAGTGCGGGGGCAGCTTTCCAGCACGCAATCTGCTGCGGGTAGTTCCACGCGCCGATACCGACGCAGACGCCAAGCGGTACGCGCTTGGTGTAGGCGAAATCGCCGCCGAGCGGAATATAATCGCCATTCAACGCCGAGGCCGCAATGCCGCCGAAAAACTCGAAAGCGTCCGCGCCGGAGGTCGGATCGGCAACAATGGTTTCCTGAATGGGCTTGCCGGTGTCGAACGTTTCCAGTTCCGACAGCGCCTCATTGCGCTCGCGAATGATATCAGCCGCGCGCTTGAGAATACGGCCGCGTGCCGTCGGGCTCAATGCCGCCCATTCTTTCTGGGCCCGCTTGGCGGATGCGATAGCACGTTCGACAATGGCAGGCGTTGCGGCATGCAGTCTGGCAATCACTTCGCCTGTGGCCGGAAAGACGCTCTCGATGACCGTGCCAGCCGTATCCTCAACGTAGACACCATCGATGAAATGGGACGCTTTCGGCTGTGCCCGCAGGGCTTTGTCCGTAGTCATGTCGAATACTCCTTAAAGAAGATGGACAGGCGGCTTTGAGCGGCGCCCTTCCAGAAATGGTTTGAGCTGCACATCGAAGTAATCCTCGACGAGTGCAGGTGCGGATGAGAAGGCGGGCGGAGCCGCCCGCAGGCTGTGGCGAATGTAGAGACCGTCAATCAGCGCGGCGGCGCCTTCGGCGATGCGCGCGGCATCGTCAGGCGGGCAAAGCCTGTTCAGGCTGGACAGAAGATTGGAGCGCAAACGACGGGCATAGAGAACCAGAAGCCGCCTTGTTTCCTCCGAACGCTGGGCATCGACATAAAATGCCAGCCACGCGGCCACAGCCTCGGGGCTGAACTGGTCACTCTGGAAAGAGACATGGATGATCGCACTCAGACGCTCTCGCGGCCCGGAGGCGCGGGTAAGCGCTGCGACGGCATCACGCCGCAGGTCACGCAGCAGACTGCGGATGGTTTCAAGAAGAAGCTGCTGCTTGCTACCGAAATAATGATGCGCCAATGCGGCCGATACGCCCGCCTCGCGCGCGATATCAGACATCGTGACATTCAGCGATCCGTGATGGCCGATGGTCCGCAGCGCGGCGTCAACCAGCGCCTTCTTTCGAACCGGCTCCATTCCGATCTTTGGCATCTCGTTCTCCTTGATGGGTGGCAAATTATTCTTGATTGACTCATCAATCAATAAAAAATGCGCCATTTTGGTTCCCTGTTTGCGCCAGATCAAATCTATGGGATCAGCGTTGCGCTATCCAGCAATCGTGATAGCTTGTTTCCCAACCAATTCCGGAGACAGAGAGATGACACACAGTCTCAATCCGCTCGGATTTTCGCCGCTGAAAGCAAAGTGGGGATGGTTTCTGGCGCTCGGCCTCGTTCTCCTGACATTCGGCGTCATCGCACTCGGTAATCTTCTGGTCGCGACCGTCGCATCGGTCTTTTATGTCGGCGTCATGATGCTGATGGGCGGCGTCCTGCAACTCATTCATGCCTTTCAGGTGAAAGGCTGGGGCAATGCCGTTTTCTGGGTCTTGAGCGGCCTGCTCTATGCTGTAGCTGGTGTCATCGCCTTCCAGAATCCTGACCTGACGGCGGCGGTTTTGACGCTGTTGATGGCGATATCCCTTGTTGTTGCCGGGGTTTTCCGCATCTTCGTCGGCTTCAGGCTGAAACCGGCCAAAGGCTGGGGCTGGATCACCGCAGCCGGTGTTGTGACCGCCCTTGCGGGCCTCGTGATTGCGGCCGGCTGGCCGGTCAATAGCCTGTGGGTGCTCGGGCTGTTTCTGGCCATCGACCTGATCATGCAGGGATGGGCCCTCATTGCACTGTCTTTTGCAATTCGCGAATAGGATATGTCAGCTGCGGCGCAAACGTGCCGCCAGCTTGCCGAAAAGGGAAAAACCAAACCACAATATACTGCAAATTGGGTATGGGACGCGTTTCGTGGTATTATAGACGGTGATACCAATTTCGCTGGAAGCGGCGCCAGACGAATGAACTGAAAAATGGCCGCTGAAAACAGGGAGAGATATCATGCCAATGGTGACAGTATCCATTTCCCCGGAACAGGCAGCAAGAATGCGCGACGCCGTGGACTGCGGCGAATATGCATCCGGCAGCGAAGTTGTCAGAGCTGCCTTGAGACTGTGGGCAGCGTCTGCGGCACAGAACGCTGGCGCAAAATCCGTGTCGGACAATGAGTCCGACAAGGAAAGACTGAATGTCGCAGAACTTTACGCGGCACACACGGTTCGCATCCACCGGGCCTGAGACCATCATCGCCAGGTCCCGACGCACGAAAAGCCTGCGAACCTGAAACATCGGCGCGTCTACGCAGACGCGTCAGGGTACGCAACTCCAGATCTCTGTATCTTGGTTAACGAAAAGCGACCGCTTTTTCGTTGTCTCACGCAAGATTTCTACAACCCGCCACAACCTTCACAAAAGCTTCACATAGCTGAAAGCTTTTGTTGACTGCTGCAATGCATCATTCGCCGCAAAAGAAATTACGTCCTTCCAAGCCAGGTCTGATCAACACCTTAAACGGCACGGAAAGGAACGACAGGAGCGGAGAAAATTCGATGCCGGCGGCAACGTTTGAACAAGAGGTCATCCGGCGTTTTGCCTCCGGGCAGATGTTTCCAATGGCCAAATTGGTACTGGAAACCGCCTTTCAACCCATTGTCGAAGCAACAACAGGCACGATTTTCGGCTATGAGTCGCTGATGCGCGGCTATGATCGCCTCGGCTTTTCCAGCCCGCTGGCATTGCTCGATCAGGCCGCGGAAGATGGTGAGTTGATCAACTTCGAGCAGATGCTGGCAAGCAGAGCCCTGGCAAAGTTCTCGACGTTGCCCGACTTTTCGTCTGCCACGCTTTTCCTCAATCTTGACGTGAGAATGATCCGTCACGGTGACAGCATTCTCGACAGGCTGGTCGACAATCTCGCCAAGGCGGGCATCCCGGCCTCGTCGATCTGCTTCGAATTGTCAGAACGTTTCGACAATACCAGCGTGCCGGAGTTCAAGGCACTGATCGAGCGCATGCGTCGCGAAGGTTTTAAGCTGGCAATCGACGATTTTGGCGCGGGCCACGGCGAGATGAAACTCCTGTGTGACTTCCCGCTCGATTATCTCAAGATCGATCGCCATTTTATCAGTGGCGTCGATCACCATCCACGCAAGCAGCATCTCGTCCGCAACATCGTCAATATCGCTCATGTTCTCGGCGTTCGCGTCATTGCCGAAGGCATCGAAACCGAAGCCGAATTCCTCGCGTGCCGCGAGTACGGCGTCGATCTGGTGCAGGGATGGCTGATTGCCAAACCGACCGTCTTCACAAGTGAACTTCCCCAGAGTTTTCCGCATCTCAACCGCATCGGCGTCTCGCGTCGCAGCAGCCAGACGCTCGACGAGATTCTGATCCGCCGCGAAATCGAACGGCTTCCCACGGTCTACGAACATGACAGCGTCGACAGCGTTTTCGAACTTTTCCGCAAGAACCCGCAACAGGCGTTCTTTCCGGTTCTCAATGCAAATGGAGAACCGCGCGGCGTCATCAATGAATATCACCTGAAAGAATACATCTATCAGCCGTTCGGCCGCGATCTTCTGAAAAACAAGATGTATGAGCGCACGATCTCGCACTTTGTCGATGGTGCGCCCATCGTCGGACTGGATGCAAATGCCGACCAGTTGATGAACATGTTTGCCAGCATGGGCGGAAGCGCCTGCGTAATCCTGACCGAAAACATGCGTTATGCCGGTGTCGTTTCCGCTGCCTCGCTGATCAAGGTCATCAATGAAAAACAACTGAAGATGGCGCAAGACCAGAACCCGCTGACCGCCCTTCCCGGCAACCGCGCCATCGGGGGATTCATTGCCGACAGTTGCAGCGACGGCGACGAAACCCGGTTCTTCTGTTATTGCGACTTCGATAACTTCAAGCCGTTTAACGACAAATACGGTTTTCACGCCGGCGACCACGCCATCAGCCTGTTTTCCGCCCTGATACGACGTTATTTCTTCGCCGGAGACTGCTTCCTGGGCCATATCGGTGGCGACGACTTCTTCATCGGCGTCCGCGACTGGACCGTGGAGGAACTGACCGAAATCCTTGAACGGCTGCTCAGCGACTTCCACGACGATGTGGCAGAACTTTATTCCCCGGAAGATCGCGAAGCAGGCCGCATGAAGGGCCAGGATCGCCATGGCAATGAACGGGATTTCTCTCTGCTGCGCTGCTCGATCGGCGTTCTGACTTTGCCCAAGGGCCTGGTACTGGCCAATCCGGAGCGGATCGGCAGCGAGATTGCGGCAATCAAGAAAGCGGCGAAGGAAGACGACGGCGGGCTTGTCCTGCGCAGTTTTGGCGAGACAAAATGACACTCGCGACAAAGGGTCTTCTTCCATAAGCGGGATACGTCCCTTAGGGTCGGAACTCCACCAGAGAACCAGCCCGCACGAAGGAACCCGCCATGACCCTGCCCGTCACCATGCGTTTCGTTGACCTCCCCTCCCATGGTGGTCCCGACGTCATGCAGCTTTCCAGAGGTGCGTTGCCGTCTCCACGTGCCGGAGAAATTCTCGTGAAAGTGCAGGCGGCTGGCGTCAACAGGCCTGACGTTGCCCAGCGGCAAGGCACCTATCCTCCGCCGAAGGATGCAAGCCCGATCCTCGGTCTTGAAATCGCCGGAGAGGTTGTGGCACTCGGCGACGGCGTTGATGAGTTTGCGATTGGCGACAAGGTTTGCGCGCTGGCCAATGGCGGTGGCTATGCCGAATATTGCACTGTTCCGGCCGGACAGGCCCTGCCCTTCCCCAAGGGTTACGACGCGGTCAAGGCTGCGGCGCTGCCAGAAACATTCTTCACCGTCTGGGCCAATCTTTTCCAGATGGCCGGCCTGACGGAAGGCGAGACGGTTCTGATCCACGGGGGCAGCAGCGGTATCGGCACGACGGCGATCCAGCTCGCCAAGGCCTTCGGCGCTGAGGTCTTTGCCACGGCGGGTTCAAAGGAAAAATGCGATGCCTGCGAAAAGCTGGGCGCCAAACGGGCCATCAACTACCGCGATGAGGACTTCGCGACCGTCATAAAGGCGGAGACGAATGGCAAGGGTGTCGACGTCATTCTCGACATGATCGGGGCAGCCTATTTCGAAAAGAACATCGCCTCACTCGCAAAGGACGGGTGCCTGTCCATCATCGCCTTTTTGGGCGGCGCAGTGACCGAGAAAATCAACCTCACGCCAATCATGGTCAAACGGCTGACGGTGACAGGGTCAACCATGCGGCCGCGTACAGCAGACGAGAAGCGGGCGATCCGCGACGAGCTGGTCGAACAGGTCTGGCCGCTGATTGAAAGCGGCAAGATCGCCCCTGTCATCAATCGGGTTTTCACTCTGGAAGAGGTCGCCGATGCGCATCGTTTGATGGAAAGCAGCAATCACGTCGGCAAAATCGTGATGACAGTTTCGTGACGACAGACTTGCATTCGCCAGGAATCGTACTACCTTCGAGTTATGTTCAACGTACTAGAAGGAGGTGATCCAATGTCTAATGAGATTTCGGTCTTTGGTTCAGGCAATGGAAAGGGTGCGGTTTCGCCGGGGCAGCCCTCGGTTTAATACCCCTCTACCTTCGGAACGTTGAGAAACAGTCCCGGGTCTGAAAGAAGACCAAACTCATGGAAGGGTCGCCTCAGGCGGCCCTTTTCCATTTTCCGTTTATCTCGGCTTTCACCAAAGTGACTAGTCCGGCAGCGGGCTTCAATCCTTACCAGTCACGATCCAAACTTTCTCCTACGCCCAAGAAATGGGCTGACGGAACACCTGTTTGAGAAAGTGGAGACCGCTGCAATATTGCCAATCGCGGTCTCACCTCAGCTGTTTATTTGCGGAAGACCTTCCACCGCGTCGGACGAAAGCGCAGTTCAGCCCCAACGGCCACAGCGGCGTTGAGCGGAACTTCAATCTCAAGGTGGTAAGGTTCGTGACCGGCATTGGCGATATCGATTTCGGCAATGCGCGTTCCGGCAAGTCTCCGACAGGTGGTTACCTTGCCATAAAGCGCCTGTTTGTCATCCGTCAATTCCACGTCTTCCGGCCGGAAGAAAAGATCCCCTTCGGCCTCTCCACTTTCGTTGATACCGATATGCTCGCCTTGAAAGAGTATATGGCCGCCGCGCACGGAGACCGGCAGGTTGGAGGATTCACCGATAAAGGAAAATACGAAAGGCGAGTTCGGCGTGTCGTAGACATCGTCAGCAGTGCCGACCTGCTCGATCTTGCCCTGGCTCATGACGACGACGCGGTCAGCCAGCTCCAGTGCCTCTTCCTGATCGTGGGTGACGAAAATTGTGGTGTGGCCGGTGCGGTCGTGGAACTCGCGCAACCAGCGGCGCAGTTCCTTGCGCACCTTGGCATCAAGCGCGCCGAAGGGTTCATCGAGCAGCAGGACCTTCGGCTCGATGGCGACGGCACGGGCAAGCGCAACGCGCTGACGCTGACCACCGGAGAGCTGGCTCGGATAACGCTTCTCAAGGCCGGACAGATGCACCATGTCCAGAAGCTCCGATACGCGCTTGCGGATCTCGGCCTTCGGCGGGCGCTTGTCGGAAGGGCGCACCTTGAGCCCGAAGGCAATGTTCTCGGCCACCGTCATGTGCCGGAACAGCGCATAGTGCTGAAAGACGAAACCAACATTGCGTTCCTGCACCGTCCGGTGTGACGCATCTTCGTCTCCGAAATAGATGCTGCCCTTGGTCGGTTGCTCCAGACCGGCGATCAGGCGCAGCAGCGTTGTCTTGCCAGAGCCGGACGGACCAAGCAGTGCGATCAGCTCGCCTGAGCGAATGTCGAGCGACACGTCGTTCAGCGCGGGAAAGCGATCAAACTGCTTGGTGATGCTGGAAACTTTCACTTCCATGAAGATGCCTTTCAATGCTTGCCGGCTGCGTTGCCCGCGCCAAAGCGAATTTCAAGAATTGTTTTGAGAACGAGGGTCACGAGCGCGAGACCAGCCAGCAAGGTCGCCACAGCAAAGGCTGCCACCATGTTGTACTCATTATAGAGAATCTCGACATGCAGCGGCATGGTGTTGGTCTCGCCGCGAATATGCCCTGACACCACCGACACGGCACCGAACTCCCCCATGGCGCGGGCGTTGCAAAGCAGTACCCCGTAGAGTAGCCCCCACTTGATGTTTGGCAGCGTGACATACCAGAAGGTCTGCCAGCCAGACGCACCAAGCGAGATGGCAGCTTCTTCATCGCCATTGCCCTGCTCCTGCATCAGCGGGATCAATTCGCGTGCCACGAAGGGGAAGGTCACGAAGATCGTGGCAAGCACGATGCCGGGCACCGCAAAGAGGATTTCGATGCCATAGCTTTTCAGCCATGGACCAAGAACGCTGTGTGAGGAAAAAAGAATGACGTAGACCAGGCCGGAAATGACCGGCGAGATCGAAAATGGCAGATCGATCAGGGTGATCAGGAACGCTTTGCCCTTGAACTCGAACTTGGCGATTGCCCAGGCAGCCGCGACGCCGAAGACAAGATTGAGTGGCACCGATATAGCCGCGACCAACAGCGTCAGACGGATGGCAGCAAGCGCATCCGGCTCGACGATCGCTTCCCAGAATGCGTCCGGTCCTTTGCGGAACGCCTCAAAGAACACCGAAATCACCGGCAGCACAAGAAAAGCCGCGAGAAACAAAAAGGCGACGGCCATCAATGTCAGCCGCGCTGGCAGACTTTCACTGGCGGGATCACGGAAGGCCTTGGCCGAGGTACGGGAAACGGTATCAGACATAACCGTACCTCTTGCGGCTCCAGGCCTGGATCAGGTTGATAACAAAAAGCATGGCGAAGGATATGATCAGCATGATCGTCGCGATCGCAGTCGCGCCCGCATAATTGAACTCTTCCAGCCTGATGACGATGAGCAGCGGGGCAATTTCCGAAACATAGGGAATATTGCCGGCGATGAAGATGACGGAGCCATATTCCCCGACACCACGCGCGAAAGCGAGCGCAAAGCCTGTGAGGATGGCTGGTGTCAGGCTCGGCAGAAGAACCCTGGTGATGGTCTGGAAACGATTGGCGCCGAGTGTCGCAGCCACCTCCTCAACCTGGCGATCAATCTCCTCCATCACCGGCTGAACGGTGCGGACGACGAAAGGCAAGCCAATGAAGATCAAGGCAATGACGATGCCGGTTGGCGTGAAGGCGATCTTGATACCGAAGGGCTCGAACAGCGAACCGACCCAGCCGCGATTGGCATAAAGCGTGGTCAGCGCGATACCGGCAACGGCCGTCGGCAACGCAAAGGGCAGATCGACGATGGCGTCAACGAAGCGGCGGCCGGGAAACCGGTAACGCGTCAGAACCCAGGCGACGACGACGCCGAAAAAAGCATTGACCAGAGCGGCGATAAAAGCCGTACCGAAACTGACGCGCAGTGCATTCAGAGTACGACGGTCCGTGGCGACAGCGATGAAGTCCGAGAAACCGAGTTTTGCTGTGGACCAGACCAGACCGGCAAGCGGGATAAGAATAATGAGAAACAGATAGAAGACCGTGTAACCGAAGGTGAGGCCGAAACCCGGTATCACGCTCGATTGACGCCACTTCCACCTATTTCCGGACACGTTATTGGTCATCAAGGCTCCGGAGATACGATTAGAGGACCGGTTATTCTCCGGCCTTGTTACAAAGCATCGACCGGCACGATGTCCGGTCGATCAACCTCAGCTTTTTCGGTGTTGCTACCGGTGAGTGGGCTTTGGCGTCAGCCCATCATCCACCTAGTTTGCGGGCTTGTAAATCTGGTCGAAGATACCGCCGTCACCGAAATGTTCAGGCTGCGCCTTGGCCCAACCGCCAAACAGCGGATCGTCAATGGTGACGAGCTTGATGTCGGGAAGCTGCTTGAGCAGATCCTTTGAAACCACGGCGGGATTGGACGGACGGTAGAAGTGTTTCGCCGCGATGTTCTGGCCTTCATCTGAATAGAGATAGTTCAGATAGGCTTCCGCCGCCTTGCGAGTGCCCTTTGCATCAACGTTGGCGTCAACGACGGCAACGGGCGGTTCGGCGAGGATCGAGATTGGCGGGACGACGATATCGAAGGCGTCCGTGCCGAATTCCTGACCAGCCAGATAGGCTTCATTTTCCCATGCCAGCAGAACGTCACCGATCTGGCGCTGTGCGAACGTCACCGTCGAACCACGGGCGCCCGTGTCGAGAACTGGAGCGCGCTTGTAGAGCTCGGCTACGTAAGCCTTGACCTTGTCCTTGTCGCCCTTGAACTCTTCATTGGCCCAGGCCCAGGCAGCCAGGTAGTTCCAGCGTGCACCGCCGGAGGTCTTCGGGTTCGGCGTCACGATCTGAACGTCACCCTTCACCAGATCGCCCCAATTGTGGATGTTCTTCGGGTTGCCCTTGCGAACCAGGAAAACGATGGTCGAGGTATAAGGTGAAGAATTGTGCGGCAGTCGGGTGCGCCAGTCCTTGGCGATCTTGCCGGTATTTTCGACAATGGCGTCGATGTCGCTCTGCAGTGCCAGCGTGACGACATCGGCTTCAAGGCCGTCGATAACCGAACGCGCCTGCTTGCCGGAACCACCATGTGACTGCTGGATGGTAACATCCTCACCCGTGTCTGCCTTCCACTTCTTGGCGAAAGCTTCGTTGAACTCCTTGTAGAGTTCGCGGGTCGGATCGTAAGAGACATTGAGGAGTTTGGTTTCCGCGAAAGCCGAACCAACGCCCCCAAGAGCCAGTGACAGGCCGAGAGCGACAACGCTCAAACCGGACAGAAGCTTAGTCATCGGTATTCCCTCCTGATGAAGATGGCTTAACTCTACCGGTCCAGTAGAGTTGGTCAATGAGGCCGAATACGATCGAAAAAGTGTTTCCCTTCAGCGTTTGCGCAGGCAACAAATACAGCGCACCATAACCGAAACGCGCAACAAGCGTCGTGTAAAACTTTGCTGAATGCAAAAGCATTTCGGATTTTTGGCGATTTTCCGCCCGTTTCACGGAAAATATTATCGTACTTTAGACGATTTTTTCGCCCACAAGGTGACGCATACTGGCCGATGGCACGCGCAACGATCCATGCTGGAAACATGGTCGGCACCGACGGCGTTCTACTCAGGCTGTCAGGAGTTCAGGCACTTCGACGCCGGCGACGGCGTCTGCAATGGTGGTGTTGAACAGGATATTGCGGGTGGCGTCTGCGACGCGTGCGAAGACGTGGCGTATCTCGCACTGTTTCTCACCATCGCAATCTTCGCAGCGGCGGTAGGCGATCTGCGACAGGCAGGGCAGCGGCGCAACAGGTCCATCGATCAGCCGCAGCACTTCGCCGAAAGTGATATCGTTGGCCGGACGGCGCAGCAGATAACCTCCCTGCTTGCCGCGACGGCTTTCCACCATACCGTCATGTTTCAGCTCCAGAAGGATCTGCTCAAGAAACTTTTTCGGAATGGCTTGATCGCGGGCAATATCAGAAATCTGCACAGGCCCGGCCTCATTGGACTTTGCCAACGCAGCCAGCGCTCTCAGCGCATATTTCGCCTTCTGGGAAATCATCGTGAAACCAGTACAACACAACCCTAAACACAGGGCAATTCAGGCTTAGCGCAGTTGCTGTCACAATTCAAATACGGCCTTGAAACAAGGTGAACGGGCATCTTTTGCGCCGAGCCCCACGCGCGTGAGACATATTTGCTCTGAAGTGCAGCGGACTCAGACTGTGATTTCTGTCCGAAAGCCGGGATTTCAACAATAATCGGCCATCGTAATCCCGGACGTGACAATGAGCATTATGCCTGTTCCAGTAAACGCAACTGCCGATACCGCATCGCTTGATACCGCACTCGCAGCTCTCGATCTCGCTGGGCGGCTTTCATTTGTCGCCGGGCTCGGCGGACGCGCGGTTTTCACCACCAGCCTTGGCATCGAAGATCAGGTCATTACCGCGGCCATCGGCACGCACCGACTGCCGGTCGACGTCGTGACGCTCGAGACCGGAAGGCTTTTCAAGGAAACCGTCGATCTCATCAATGAAACCGAAGATCGCTTCGGCATTGAAATTCGCCGCTTCCGTCCCGAACAGGACGATATCGATGCTTACGCCGAAAAATACGGTCTCAACGGCTTCTACGAAAGCGTCGAAGCCCGTCACGCCTGCTGTCATGTCAGGAAACTGATCCCGCTGGGCAAGGCTCTGGAAGGTGCGTCCTTCTGGATCACCGGTCTGCGGCGCGGTCAGTCCGGCAATCGTGCGACCACGCCGTTTGCCGAGTTCGACGCGGATCGCAATCTCATCAAGATCAATCCGCTGGCGGATTGGGACATTGAAACGATCCGTGCCCACGTCGCTGCCGAGAACATTCCCATCAATCCGTTGCATGCGCGCGGTTATCCCTCCATCGGCTGCGAGCCGTGTACGCGCGCCATCAAGCCCGGCGAACCCGAACGCGCCGGGCGATGGTGGTGGGAAAACGACGAGAAACGCGAATGCGGTCTTCACGTCGCTGGCACGGAACAAGGTTCCGCCGCTTCCGCCATCCCGCAACGATAATCATTTCATAGACATATCCGGAGTTTCCAATGTCCAACGCAGTCCACGAGACGGACAGCAAGAATACCGTCGCATCCAAGCCGCCACTCGACCCGCATCTGAAGGCACTTGAAAACGAAGCTATTCATATTTTCCGCGAAGTCGCCGCCGAGTTCGACAAACCGGTGATGCTCTATTCCATCGGTAAAGACTCGTCGGTGCTTTTGCATCTTGCACGCAAGGCTTTCTTTCCCGGCCGCATCCCGTTCCCGCTCCTGCACGTCAATACAGGCTGGAAGTTCAAGGAGATGATCGAGTTCCGCGACAACATCGTCAAGGAATACGATCTCGATCTGATTTCCCACACCAACCCGCGCGGCAAGACGGAAAACGTTACACCTTTCTCCCACGGTTCGGCGCTTTATACCGACATCATGAAGACGGAAGCACTTCGCCAGGCGCTGGACGCCGGGCAGTTCGATGCCGCTTTCGGCGGCGCACGCCGCGATGAGGAAGCAAGCCGCGCCAAGGAGCGCATCTATTCCTTCCGTACGCCCGATCATAAATGGGACCCGCGCAACCAGCGCCCGGAACTGTGGAACATCTATAACGGCATGGTTCGCAAGGGGGAAAGCGTACGTGCCTTCCCGCTGTCCAACTGGACCGAGGTGGATATCTGGCGTTACATCGAAGCGGAAAACATTCCATTGGTTCCGCTCTATTACGCCAAGGAACGCCCCTATATCGAACGCGACGGCATGATGATCCTGGCCGAAGACGAGCGGCTGGAATTGCAGCCAGGCGAAGAAATCAAGCATGGCTCGATCCGCTTCCGCACACTTGGCTGCTTCCCGCTGACCGGCGCCATTCGCTCCGAAGCTGCAACACTTCAGGACGTTATTGCCGAGCTTGAAATCGCCACGGTTTCCGAACGCCAGGGCCGCGCGATCGATCGCGACCAGTCCGGTTCCATGGAGAAGAAGAAGCGCGAGGGCTATTTCTGATGACCGCCGCAGCACAAACACCCTCCTCTACCGCAACGATTCTGCCCTTTGCAGAACATTCGAAGGCAGCGCGCGATACGCGCCCGCTTCGGCTGATCACCTGCGGCAGCGTCGACGACGGCAAATCGACCCTGATCGGCCGCCTTCTCTGGGACACCAAGGCGGTCAAGGAAGATCAGGCTGCTACGCTTCATCGTGACAGCGGCAAGCAAAACGATCTCGGCTTGCCCGATTTCGCCTTACTGCTCGACGGACTGCAGGCTGAACGCGAACAGGGCATCACCATCGATGTCGCCTATCGTTACTTTGCCACCGACAAGCGTGCCTTCATCGTGGCAGATACCCCCGGCCACGAGCAATATACCCGCAACATGGCAACCGGCGCCTCGACGGCCGATCTTGCCGTTCTGCTGATCGATGCGCGTGTGGGCATTCTCGAGCAGACCCGCCGCCACGCCACCATTGCCGCTCTGATGGGCATCCGTCAGTTCGTACTCGCGATCAACAAGATCGACCTGACGGGTTACGACAAGGCCGGCTTCGAGTTGATCGCGCATGAATTCCGCGATTTTGCCTCGGCACTCGGCATCAAGCAGATCACCGCCATTCCAATGTCGGCATTGAAGGGTGAGAACGTCGTTCTCTCCGGCAAGGCGTCCATGCCCTGGTATGAGGGACCGACGCTGGTGGAAACCCTGGAGCTGGCAACAGTGCGTTCTGCACAATCCGGTGGTTTCCGTCTGCCAGTACAGCGCGTATCGCGCCCCGGTGAAAGCTTTCGTGGTTATCAGGGCACCGTCGCGGGCGGCTCGGTAAAGCCGGGCGACAGCGTCGTAGTTCTTCCCTCCGGCATGGTGGCAAATATCAAGCAGATCGTGACATTCGATCTGGTGCGCAATGCCGCCGTCGCAGGCGATGCCGTCACGCTGGTTCTCGACCGCCAGGTCGATGTTTCGCGTGGCGACATGATTGTCTCCATCGAGGCGCAGCCGCAGACGGGCCTTGCCTTTGATGCGCAGCTCGTGGCGTTGCAGCCAGGCGGTATCGAACCCGGCAAACGCTACTGGTTGAAAAGCGGCAGCCGCCGCCAGCGCGTCAGCGTCCAGCCAGTCACACAGCTTGATCTCAAGGTTGGAGAGTGGAAGGCACATGAAACCACTTTGCCGATGAATGCGATCGGCAAGGTGCGGCTTTCCTTCGACGAAACAGCGATCTTCGATCCCTATGAGCAGAACCGCTCAACCGGCTCTTTCATTCTGATCGATCCCGACACCAACAACACGGTGGCCGGTGGCATGATCCTCGGCAAGCGCAACGCCGGTGATGCAGAGGTTAAGGGTGACAGGGTCGTGCTGTCCCTACCCGCCGAACTGGCTGAAAAGCTGCTTGCCAGCGAACTCCTCGCCAAGCACCGCGATGACATTGAAATCCGTCGCACGGATACGGCAACAGCATCGCGTATCATCAGCGAACTGGACTAAGTCACTTGGAATAAAACAAAAAAGGCGACCGCACTCGCGGTCGCCTTTTTTATTGCGTACCCAAGATACGGGCTCGCTTAAAATACGAACATGTAAAGCAGAATGATCACGAAGATCGGAACGCCCATGGCCCAAAGTGCAATACCCTTCAGCATGTTATCCTCCATTGCTGTTCTGGATGAATAACGGCTGGGGAGCGTTCGTGTTCCCTTTTTAGGACAGGAAACTACGAAGTTGCGTTGACGAATTGGACATCAAACGGTCCTATTTCCAGTCCGCAGGTAAATACGTAGATGTCCATGAAATATCGGGAAATTTTTAAGCCTTTGATTTAGAGGCTTTTTTCAGCTGGTCGGAGTGAGAGGATTCGAACCTCCGACCCCCACGTCCCGAACGTGGTGCGCTACCAGACTGCGCTACACTCCGTGACCAGCGGCGCTTCTATAGACCAGCCTCTGGCGTTCGACAAGCGGGATATTGCATTTTTTATGACAAGTTCCGGCGGATGGTTGACGTCCCGGAGGTAAAGCCCGCTCCGACGGTATTTCAGGTTACAGAACGTTACAAAAAAGCAATTGTGGCAGGAAATTTTCGTCAAAGCTGAAGCCTCCCCTGCCGCTCGTCATCAAATCTGCTAGGGGAACAGAATGAACGGCAGAAGGGCCGGACACGGCACAAAGGACATCTCACCATGCAATTTCGCAGCGTAACGCTCGCAGGACTGGCAATTGCGCTCTCCGCCTGCACCACCTCGACAGGCTCCGCTCCCTCATTCATCCAGAAGAGCCCCGTTGAAGCCCGTTGGGTCGGTCAGTCGGCTGGCATTTTCTTCGCAAAGTTTGGCCCTCCGCAGAGCGACACTGAATCCGGTAGCTCGACCATCTACAACTGGCGCGGTGGTTACAAGAAGGCAACCGTTCCGGCGAAGTTCGAGGAAGGTAAGGACGGCAAGCGTGGCCGCCAGATTTCTCCTGCCCGCACCGCCTATCTTTCCTGCACGGTGCAGTTGACCGTTTCGAGCGATTACCGGATCACCTCCGTTCGTACCGTCTCTGATCGCCCCGGCGTCAACGGCCCAAGCTATTGCGCAGAGTTTCTCGCCGCAGACTGAGCCTGAAATCGTCTAAAAACAGAGAGGCCCGCCCAGAAAACAGGCGGGCCTTGTTATTTTTTGAGCTTTTTTCGTGTCTCTGAGCGCATATCACCCATGCACGACACGCTTGACGGCAGCGTTTCCTAACCTTTGCACCCGTTCTGCTGGTTTTGACGTTTCAACCGTTTGAATGACGCCGCATCGTCCCGAAGATGGCAAATATGCGTCAAAAAAGACGCCTGAAAAGCAGGGGCGCGACCATATGCCCCCATCAATTTAGAGGTAATTCGCTTGACAGAAGCAGCCGATCGCCGGGTTGTGCCCACCAGTTGATTGCTATAACGGGGCCGCTGGGAGGAGTGTTTTGACAAACAACAAGAACCAGGTATGGCCGTGACTCCCATCGATCAAGACAAATTTCAGACCACCGATTTTTCCAACAATTCGCTTCCCATGAACCGTAGACAGGTTCTCGGCACCGCGCTGGCAGGACTTGCCGCAGCCGCATTGCCATCTTCGCCGGTATCGGCAAATAGCCCGACGCAGAAGGTCGACGTGCTGCTGATTGGCGGCGGCATCATGAGCACGACCCTCGGTGTTTGGCTGCGCGAACTCGAGCCGAACTGGTCGATCAAGATGATCGAGCGGATGGACAGCGTCGCACTCGAAAGCTCGAATGGCTGGAACAATGCCGGCACGGGCCACTCCGCGCTCGCCGAACTGAATTACACGCCCGAAGATGCCAACGGCAACGTCAAGATCACTCAGGCGATTGCAATCAACGAAGCATTCCAGATTTCCCGTCAGTTCTGGGCATGGCAGGTGAAGAACGGCGTTCTGAAGAACCCTCGCTCGTTCATCAACCACACGCCGCATATGAGCTTCGTCTGGGGCGACGAGAATATCGCCTATCTTGAAAAGCGCTATGAGGCGCTGAAGGCCAGCCCGCTTTTCGCCGGAATGGAATTCTCTACCGATCCGGAGCAGATCAAGAAGTGGGTGCCGCTGATGATGGAAGGTCGCGATCCTTCCCAGAAGATCGGCGCAACCTGGTCGCCGCTCGGCACCGACATGGAATTCGGCGAGATTACCCGCCAGTTCGCCTCGCATCTGCAAAGCCAGCCTAACTTTGACCTCAAGGTCAACAGTGAGGTTTCCGACATCCAGCGCAATCCCGATGGAAGCTGGCGTGTGACCTACGCCAACGTGAACGATTCCACCGAAGAAACCGTGGACGCCAAGTTCGTCTTTATCGGTGCTGGCGGCGGCGCGCTACATCTCCTGCAGATGTCCGGCATTCCTGAAGGCGACGACTATGCGGGCTTCCCGGTCGGCGGCTCCTTCCTCGTCAACGAAAATCCCGACGTGACGATGCAGCATCTGGCAAAGGCTTATGGCAAGGCATCGGTCGGCTCTCCGCCCATGTCCGTTCCGCACCTCGATACACGGGTTATCGGTGGCAAGCGCGTCATCCTGTTTGGACCTTTCGCAACCTTCTCGACAAAGTTCCTCAAGAACGGTTCCTATTTCGACCTGGTTTCTTCTGTAACGACCAGCAATGCCTGGCCGATGGTGCGCGTCGGCGTCGATGAATACCCACTGGTAGAATATCTCGCGGGTCAGTTGATGATGTCGGACGACGATCGCTTCGCGGCATTGCAGGAATATTTCCCGAATGCCAAGCAGAACGACTGGCGTCTGTGGCAGGCAGGCCAGCGCGTCCAGATCATCAAGCGCGATGCCGACAAGGGTGGCGTTCTGAAGCTCGGCACGGAAATTGTCGCCTCGCAGGATGGCAGCATTGCCGGTCTGCTCGGCGCATCGCCAGGCGCGTCTACGGCAGCCCCGATCATGCTCAACGTTCTGGAAAAGGTCTTCAAGGACAAGGTAGCAACTCCGGAATGGCAAGCCAAAATCCGCCAAATCGTTCCAAGCTACGGTACGAAGCTGAACGATTCCGCCGACATGGTACAGCAGGAATGGGCCTACACCGCCGAAAAGCTGCAACTGCCGACGCCGCCGCAGATCAATCGCGACGCGCTGAACTCCGCCACAACGGCACCGGCTGGCGAGCCTGCGAAAAAGGTTCCCGATATCGCCCTGTAAATCGGGCTTCAAAACACTGACACAGTCTGCGGCGAGTGCTCAAAACGCAATCGCCGCAGCTACCTCGCAGACCTCACATCACCGATGAAGCGCGGTGACCAGTGGGCGCGATGCGGTTACGTCTTCTGAAAAGCTCGCCCCAAAGAGCAAGCCGTTCATTCGACCTAGCTGTTATCTTCGGTCGGTGCGTCCGGGCCATTCTTCTTGATTGAGGCGATGGCGTTTTGCGCACTCGCCTTGGAAGCATAACCTTCCGTCGAGAAGATGACTTCATTGTTGTATTTGAAGCGAACACGGAATTCGCCAGCCTTGTCTTTATAAATTTCGAATTTATGAGCCATTCAGGCCTCCTCAAGCACTGCGGTTTTTAATTGCACCGATGATCGCCGTCAGTATGGCGCCACCCGCGCCGCCAGCAACCAATTGCGTCACCACGCCTCCCACGGACAGATTGCCCGCCTGAGCTGCCGCGGAAATCGCGGGTATCAAAAGCGTTACCAGTTGACCTAAAAGACCTCCCCCCAAGGCTCCGGCAATCGTGTTGCCTATGGTGCCGATATCAAAGTTTGATGATGTTTTTCCGATAGCATTCCCACCGACAGCGCCGGCGATCAGATTTATCAAGATCTGTTCCATGAGAATCTCCCACCAACAACACGTCAATCATGCCAAAACTTTATGTTCTTGCAAGACGTGTTAAATTCAGTGGCCTTTGGGAATTGGCACAACGCAAATATGCAGGCGCAAAATCCTGCAATCTGCTTATTCATATCGCAGCAAAAGAATTTCGGGAGGGTATCTTGAATGGCTGGGGCGCCAGGATTCGAACCTGGGAATGCCGGTACCAAAAACCGGTGCCTTACCGCTTGGCGACGCCCCAACAGGACAGCAAGGTGAAACACCGCTGTCCGAACCGCGCCTGATTAGCAAAGCCGGGCCGCAGCGGCAATCACCTTTCTCGTTATTTTTTCACAAAACCCAAGCTTTTTGAGTGTCGCACCTGATAGGGCATGTTAGGGCTTGAAGATTGCGCGGCGTCGACCGCGGCTTTGGTTGGCATGGCATTACTTCAGGAGGTCTCGATGGCGGACCCGGCATTCGATCTCGATTTCCAGCCCGCCTATGGCGAACCGGTACCCGTTACCACCGGCATCCAGCGGATGACCGTCAACAATCCTTCCGCCTTCACCTTTCACGGCACGAACAGCTATATCGTCGGTGACCGCTCTGTTGCAGTGATCGATCCCGGCCCCGAAGATGAGGCACATTTCCAAGCCCTGATGGCTGCGCTGAAAGGCCGCGAGGTAACGCATATCTTCGTGAGCCACACGCATCGCGACCATTCGCCCTTGGCAAAACGCCTGAAAGCGGCAACCGGCGCACTGACCGTGGCCGAAGGACCGCACCGCGCCGCAAGACCGCTGCATGTTGGCGAAACCAATCCTTTCGCAGAAAGCTCCGATACGGACTTCGTACCGGATATTGCACTTGGTGATGGTGAGAGCCTTTCCGGCGACGGCTGGCAGCTTACCGCCCTGCACACGCCGGGTCATACGGCCAATCATGCCGCCTTTGCACTTGAGGGCACCGGCATTGTCTTTTCTGCCGACCATGTCATGGCGTGGGCCACCACCATCGTCGCGCCTCCAGATGGAGCGATGAGCGACTACATGAAATCACTCGATCGTCTTCTTCAGCGTGATGACCGGCTTTTTCTTCCGGGACATGGCGGCCCGTTGCGTGATCCTTCCGCATTCATGCGTGGACTGCGTGCCCACCGACGGATGCGGGAAAAAGCCGTTCTCAAGCGCATCAAGGAAGGCGACCGGCTGATTGCCGACATGGTGAAAGTCATCTACGCCAGCACAGACAAGCGCCTGCATGGCGCAGCAGCGCTTTCCGTTCTAGCTCATATCGAGGATCTGATTGAAAAAGGGCTGGTGCAGACGGATGGCCCGCCCTCGCTTCTCGGCGAATATATTCCGGCCTGAAGGCCCGTCTCAACTGTCGTTAAGGCCCTGCATTTCTGCATCCAGCGCATCGAGGAACGTCTCAGCGATATCGGCGCCCATGCCAAGATCATGGGGCCCGTAACGCGAAGCAACGCGGACATCGACAACTGTTGTCTCTGCCTCTTCCTTCAACCGGATCAACACATCGAAGCGCAATCCCCAGACGAGAGTGCGCATCTCACCCTGCATGAAAACGACCCCGCTGCCACTGAAGAAGGTCGGCGGCGGTGCATCGGCCGGGCGCGCCATCGGAACGGGCACATTCAACGGCAGATCATCCAGCGGCGTTTCCTCAGAAGGCGGCGTCCTGTCCTGCTCCGGCACACCAATGGAAGGCTCCGTGGTGGCTCCAATGACACCTTTAGTGTGTGCGATACGAATTTTGCGTGCAGCCGCGGTTTTTCGTGCGGCAGCATAAATGCGGTCGATTGCACCCTCATAACGGCGGCCGGCAAGGCTTGCATAAGCGGTGGCCTGTGCTGCACGATCTTCAGCACCAATGATGGCAGGGCGAACAAGCCATTGCTGATTGGCCACAGGCGGCACCAGCCAATCCGGCACGTCCGTCAGATCAGTGGAAACATCATAAATCTTCGGCTGTTGCCAATAGAGGAAAGCACCATAGCCGACGACACCCAATGGCAGGCTCGAAAAGATCAGAGCCGCCAGTGCCCAGAGACCGCCTTTCGATCCTTTCGTCCAAAGACGCTCCAGCCCGATCAAAGCCAGAAGCACGGCCAGCACGGCTATGGCGGCGGCAATCAACACCAGACCGACGAAGTCCGGGGTGGTCAAAGGCCCGAAACGGTGAAGCCCGGCGGCGATGAGAGACAACACCAGACCGGCAAAGCCGAGATAACGGGAAAGGTAGGCCGCAAAAGATACGGGCCGGACGAAACGCACAGTCATGAAAGCGGATATCCGTTAGATTGCATGGGCCTATACGCGTTGCACCCGAGGTCTGGCGAAAGAATCACCGGTATATGGTGTCATAAACCGGATTTGCGGCGAGGAAAATAAAGGAGCGACCGACCGGACCGCTTCCAAGATCGAGATCGGCAGAACTGGAACTTCATTTCTAAAACGCCATATTTTTCGGAATGAAACACCATCAATACGCGAATTACGCAAGTCCATCTCTTAAATGCTGAGAAATTTCGCATATTCTGCAGCGCCTATCCGGGAATGCATGCTAAAAGTGCAACATTCTCGATTTCCTGCTTAAAAATGAGACACATCATGTCACAGGCAACGACGTCCCCTCGCCCCTCGGGGGCAAAACCCTTTTATCGTAATTTCGGCTTTCAGGTGCTGACCGCCATGGTCGTCGGCCTGCTGCTTGGCCTCGTTGCGCGCAACATTGGCCCCGATGCCGCAGGCAGTCAGAACTGGCTTTCCGTCACGCTTCAGACAATTGGCAGCATCTTTGTGCAGTTGTTGCGCGCACTCGTTCCGCCGCTGATCTTCACTGCCATCGTCGCCTCGATTGCCAATCTGAAAAACCTGAGCAATGCCGCCAAGCTCGTCTGGCAAACATTGCTGTGGTTCGCGATTACGGCGCTCATTTCGGTGGTGATCGGCATAGCACTTGGTCTCATCATCCAGCCTGGGGTCAACACCGCGATCGCAAATACCGCAGCCGCAGCACCGTCGTCCACGGGCTCCTGGCTCGATTTCCTCAAGGGCCTCGTTCCGGCCAATATCTTCGGTCTTGAAGCCTCGACCAAACTCAACAACGGTTCGGCCAGCACATCGCTGAATTTCAACGTGTTGCAACTGCTCGTGGTATCGATTGCTTTTGGCGTAGCCGCACTGAAAGCGGGCAAGGCAGCCGAGCCGTTCCTGGCCTTCAATCAGTCTCTTCTCGCCATCGTGCGCAAGATTTTGTGGTGGGTCATTCGCCTCACGCCCATCGGCACGATCGGCCTTCTGGGTCGCGCTGTCGACCAGTATGGCTGGACGACGCTTTCGCAACTCGGCTGGTACGCGGCTGCGGTCTATATCGGACTGGCGCTTGTGCTCTTCGTGGTCTATCCCGCGCTGCTGCTTGCTCATGGCCTGAAACCATCGCGTTTCTTTGCGGGCGCATGGCCTGCCATTCAGCTCGCATTCGTTTCGCGTTCCTCCATAGGCACCCTGCCCGTCACGGAAACCGTCACTGAAAAGAGCCTTGGTGTGCCGCGCGAGTATGCCGCCTTTTCCGTTCCGCTCGGTGCG
Source organism: Agrobacterium tumefaciens (assembly GCA_025559845.1). Taxonomy (NCBI): domain Bacteria; kingdom Pseudomonadati; phylum Pseudomonadota; class Alphaproteobacteria; order Hyphomicrobiales; family Rhizobiaceae; genus Agrobacterium; species Agrobacterium tumefaciens. The sequence continues at coordinate 551,454 of CP048469.1, read as the reverse complement.
ACAACCAAGATGGACGGTTGCGCCGCAATCTATCCGGCAATTTCGGCGATCTTCATCGCGCAGTTCTTCCAGGTGCCGCTCGGCATTCAGGAATACGTTCTGATCGTCTTTGTGTCCGTCCTCGGCTCTGCCGCAACAGCCGGCCTCACAGGCGCGGTCGTCATGCTGACGTTGACGCTATCGACACTTGGCCTGCCTCTCGAAGGTGTCGGCCTGCTGCTTGCTATCGATCCTATCCTCGACATGGGTCGCACGGCAGTCAACGTCGCCGGTCAGGCGCTCGTGCCCACCATCGTTGCCAAGCGCGAGGGCATTCTGAACGAGGCCGTCTACAACAACGCCAAGGATATCGACACACTCGACGACCGTGAGGTTGCGACGGCGTAACCGCTGCTACCAGCTTCTGCAAAGGCCCGCGCCGCTCACGATGACCATCGGAGCGGCGCTTTCGTTGAATGGGCAAACGCTGTAATTGAAATCGAAACGTCTTTCGTCCATGAGATGTGGCTGAAGCAACTCACCGAGGGACATCCGACATGTCGAGCAATGAAGACAAACGCGATCTTGCTCTTACGGTTCGGCGCATCCTGAAGGTCAATCATGCTGGCGAATTCGGCGCCATTCGCATTTATGGTGCGCAGATCTGGATGGCACGTCGCCTGTTTCCGGATATCGTCCCTGCACTTCAAGAGATGCGAAACGATGAGATAGATCATTGCCGCCTGTTCCGGGATGCAATGCCTTCGAGAAAGGCAAAACCTTGCCGCATCATGGCGCTCTGGAGCCTTGGTGGTTATGTGCTTGGTTTTTTGACAGCGCTTGGCGGCCGCAACATGGTCTGGATCTGCACGGAAGCCGTCGAGAGCACTGTTCACCGCCACCTGCAAGACCAACTGACATTCCTGCAAACAATCGATCCTGAACTGCATGGGCTGATTGCTTCCATACAAATGCAAGAACTCGCGCATCTGAAGGAAGCGGAGAAAAACCAGATGAAGCAGGGTCTAAGTCACGCGGTGCTTTTGCCCGTTATAAGCGCGCTTACCGATTTGATGATCTGGCTTTCCACCTGGGGAGATTCAAGCTGGATGCGCTCCGAAATGGCGCGCTTTGATCAAACCTGACGCAGCGGCGCGGAGGATGCAACTTTACCGGCTTAAACCGCTTTTCCCGAATAGGAAACAGGCGTATCAAACGCGAAGAACAAGTGCCGCGTTCGATACAGGTGTAGGGAGATAAAAAATGCGCGTTTCCATCGTCCTCGGTTCGCTGGCCGCCATGCTGACGTTGACCGCGTGCCAGACTTTAACCCCGGAAGAACGCCGTGCACGCGACGAGGCCACGTGCCGTGGTTACGGTTTCCGCCCCGGTACCGACCCGATGGCAGGATGCCTGCTCGATCTCGAGCTCGATCGTCGTGCGGACAATCGCGCCTGGCAGGCCCGCGTTGACCGCGACATGTTCTATCGACCTGTCGTTGTCGAACGTCGCGTTATCGTCCAACCGAGGCCCTGACGGGAATGACGGCGACGTTGCTCGTCGTATCGCCGTCTCCAGTCTTCTCAATCAGTGCGGCCTGCGCCGCTGCAAGGCGTGCGATCGGCACGCGGAACGGTGAACAGGACACATAGTCCAAGCCGGCATCTTCACAGAAGTGGATCGATGCCGGATCACCACCATGTTCACCGCAAATGCCGAGTTTCAGATCCGGGCGCGTCTGACGCCCGCGTTCTGCGGCAATACGGATCAACTCTCCAACCCCGTCGAAATCAAGCGAGATAAACGGATCACGCTCGATGATACCCTTGCGCTGATAGGTATCGATGAACCGCGCCGCATCATCGCGGGAGATGCCGAAGGTCGTTTGCGTCAAGTCGTTCGTGCCGAAGGAGAAGAACTCCGCCGCCTCTGCGATAACGTGCGCGCGCAGCGCTGCACGCGGCAGCTCGATCATCGTGCCGGAGAGATATTCGATGGTCATGCCGGTCTCTTCCGCGACGGCAGCCGCGACACGGTCGATGACGCCGCGCACGTAATCGAGTTCCGATCGCAGGCCGACCAGTGGAACCATGATCTCAGGCACAACCGGTGCACCCGTGATCCGAGCGGCCTCTACGGCCGCTTCGAAAATCGCACGGGCCTGCATTTCGGCGATTTCCGGATAGGAAATGGCAAGACGGCAACCGCGATGACCCAGCATCGGGTTGAACTCATGCAGCGCGTCCAGACGCTGACGGAAGACCGTCTGCGGCATTCCCATCGCAGCCGCGACTTCTACGATCTCACCATCCGTCTTGGGCAAAAACTCGTGCAGTGGTGGATCGAGCAGACGGATCGTGACCGGCAGACCGTGCATGATCGTAAACAGTTCGGTGAAATCCGATCGCTGCATCGGCAAAAGCTCATCGAGTGCAGCGCGCCTGCCCTTTTCGCTTTCCGCTAGGATCATCTCACGCATTACATGAATGCGGTCGCCCTCGAAGAACATGTGCTCCGTTCGGCAAAGACCAATGCCTTCCGCACCGAAGGCGCGTGCCGCACGGGCATCGGCCGGCGTATCGGCATTGGTGCGCACCGTCATACGGCGAGCGCGGTCGGCCCACACCATCAACTTGCCGAAGTCACCCGAAAGCTCGGGCTGTGTCATCGGCACCTCGCCTTTCAGCACGCGGCCGGACGAGCCATCGATGGTAATGATATCGCCACGCTTCAGCATGCAGCCAACGCCGATCAGAACTCTGTTGCGCATATCGACGCGCATCGAGCCTGCACCGGTGACACAGGGGATGCCCATGCCACGCGCCACAACGGCGGCGTGGCTGGTCATTCCACCACGCGTGGTCAAAATGCCTTCAGCGGCGTGCATACCGTGAATGTCTTCGGGGCTGGTTTCGATGCGCACCAGAATGACGCGCCGACCTTCCGCTTCTGCGGCAACGGCCTCTTCTGCCGTAAAGACAATCTCACCCGTTGCAGCACCGGGTGAAGCCGGCAGACCGGAGCCGATAATGGGCCGGGAGATATCCGGATCAATCGTCGGGTGGAGAAGCTGGTCGAGCGATGATGGCTCGATGCGGCAGACGGCTTCGTCCTCCGAGATCAGCCCTTCCTCGACCATATCGACGGCGATCTTCATGGCGGCACGCGTGGTGCGTTTGCCGTTGCGGGTCTGGAGCATCCAGAGCGTGCCACGCTCGATGGTGAACTCCAGATCCTGCATGTCTTGATAGTGGGTCTCAAGCCGCTTGCAGATCGCCGTGAACTCGGCGAAAGCCTCCGGCATCAGCTTTTCCATTGAAGGCTTGTCGGAACCAGAAACGATCCGGGCGGCCTCCGTGATGGATTGCGGTGTGCGGATACCCGCAACGACGTCTTCTCCCTGTGCATTGACGAGAAACTCGCCATAGAGCTCAGCTTCACCCGTGGACGGATTGCGGGTGAAAGCAACCCCGGTTGCCGAGGATGAACCGAGATTGCCGAATACCATGGCCTGAACGTTGACCGCGGTTCCCCAGTCGCCCGGAATATTGTGCAAATGGCGGTAAGTGACAGCGCGATGGTTCGTCCAGCTAGCGAACACCGCACCGATTGCACCCCAAAGCTGAACATGACAGTCCTGCGGGAACTCCTCACCCAGCTCATCCTCTATCAGCTTCTTGTAGAGCGAGACGACATGCTGCCATTCAACGGCGCCGAGGTCGGTATCATATTCGTGGCCGAGGCGGCTTTTTTCGTCTTCCAGAATTTCCTCGAACATTTCATGATCGAGGCCCATGACGACATCGGCATACATCTGGATGAAGCGACGGTAGCTGTCCCATGCGAAACGTGCGTCGCCCGCGTCATGACCAAGCGCCTGCACCGTCTGGTCGTTCAGGCCGAGGTTCAAAACCGTATCCATCATGCCGGGCATCGAAGCGCGTGCGCCTGAACGAACGGAGAGCAGCAAAGGGTGCGCGCTGCCACCGAACTTTTTTCCGGTGGAGACTTCCATGCCGCAAAGGCCGGACATCACCTGCAGTTTCAGGTCTTCGGGGAGATCGCGACCGTTTTTATGATAGAGCGCGCAGGCATCGGCAATGATTGTGAGGCCAGGGGGGACAGGCAGGCCGAGACTTGCCATTTCGGCAAGGTTCGCCCCCTTGCCGCCCAGTATCGCAGTGTCACCTGCTCCGCCTTCGGCAGCACCGTTGCCGAAGGTGTAAACCCACTTTTTCATTGCACGCTCTCCACCCAGAAGCGTTGTCATTTTTCTATCATGTACAGCATTGGCAGCGCATTGGAAACGTTGCGATTCCAAGTTTACATCGCAGTGCAGCATAATTGCGGCAAAGTCGGTTCAAGAATTGCCGCAAAACGGATTTATCAGGACGATCAGGCTTGGAGAATCGGTCAATCACGTTCTTTGCAGATGATGGTGATTTATAGAGCCAAAGCTGTAACGCACTCGTGTAGTGCGCAGAAACGGAGTGTTCCCTAAGCAGATTCCATTACCAAAAAGAGATTTTCCATGCTGCTGACAAGACGCCATACGTTGAAACTCGCCGGAATTTCCTGCGCCGCATCGGCTCTGGCCAATGCCGTGCACGCTGAAGGGGGAGCTGTTCCTCCGCCTGCGACAAATGCCCTTCCCTTCGCCCTGACCACTCCAATGCATGTCGGCGAGGCGGCATTAAAGGTCCGCGATATCGATGCAATGCAGGCCTTTTACCAGTCTGTACTCGGCCTCAGGGAAATAGAGCAGACCGCCCGCGGACTGACGCTCGGTGTCAACGGCACGCCCTTGCTGCATCTGGTGCATAAACCGGCGGCTGATTTTGAAAGCCCGACCTCGGCTGGTCTCTTCCATATCGCGTATCTGATGCCGACCCGAAAAGATCTCGCCCGCTGGCTTGTGCATGCTGCCACCACGCAGGTCCCACTCACCGGATTTGCGGACCATAATGTCAGTGAAGCGATCTATCTGAACGATCCCGAAGGAAACGGCATAGAGGTCTATAGCGACAGGCCGCGCGAGCAATGGATCTGGACCGACGAAGTGGTGAAGATGGGCACCGAACAGCTTGATATCGACGACCTCGTGTCTCTGACCAATATCAGGAAAGACGACTATGAGATTGCGCCGGAGGCCTTGCGGATCGGCCATATTCATCTGAAAGTCGGAGAGATCGCAGCGGCGCGGGCATTTTATGAAGAAGCCGTGGGCTTGCAATCGACGCGCGCAGAGCGCAGTGACGCATCTTTCCTGTCGTCGGGACGCTATCATCATCACCTCGCCGTCAACATCTGGAACAGCAAAGGCGCGAAAGAACGCAATACTGCGGAAACGGGCCTCGACTGGTTTTCCTTGAGCGTGCGTAACGCTGCCGATCTGGAGGCGCAGAAGGAGCGGCTCCGCAAAGCGGGTTATGTTCTGGTTGAGATGGAGAGTGGCGCTGTTGAGGCGATAGATCCCTGGGGAACGCGGCTGCGGCTGATGCCGGCCTGATCTTCACGCAAAAGAAAGCCTTGCGAGACCACAGCGCTGGCCTCGCAAGGCATACCATCCGGTACAGGAACCCGGATGGGGGGTCGGCAAGCGGGCGGTTGGGAGACCCATGCCTTCATTGCAAGATATCAAAACAACAGCCCATGTCGCTCACCCGAATGGGTGATATGGTTACGTCAAACAACGTAGGTGCAGCTTCAATGCTCCGACGAGAGTGCGGGAAAACTTAACCGGCTTCGCGCAATTGCTCGGCGGTCTGCAAATCCACGGATACGAGTTGTGAAACACCCTGCTCTGCCATGGTAACGCCGAACAGGCGGTTCATGCGCGCCATGGTGATCGGATTGTGGGTAATGATGACGAAACGTGTTTCCGTCGACGCCACCATCTCGTCCATCAGATTGCAATATCGCTCGACATTGTGATCATCCAGCGGCGCGTCCACCTCGTCCAGCACGCAGATCGGTGCGGGGTTGGTCAGGAAGACGGCAAAGATCAATGCCATGGCTGTCAGTGCCTGCTCGCCACCCGACAAAAGCGTCATGGTTTGCGGCTTCTTGCCCGGCGGGCGGGCAAGAATTTCCAGTCCGGCTTCCAGCGGGTCATCGGACTCGATCAGTTGCAGTTCTGCCGTACCGCCGCCGAACAGGTGGGTGAAAAGCCGCTGAAACTGGGTGTTGACCACATCAAAGGCGGCAATCAGGCGTTCACGTCCCTCGCGGTTAAGGTTCTGAATACCCGCACGCAGCTTGCGCACCGCATCGATGATGTCATCGCGTTCCTTGATAAGGGTCGCAAGCTTCTGCGACAGCTCCGCCTGTTCCTCTTCAGCACGCAGGTTGACCGCCCCAAGCCTTTCGCGCTCGATCTTTAATCGGTCGAGATCGCGTTCAACCTCACGAACGTCCGGCAACGGAGCGTCCGGTGCAAGGCCGGTCAATCGCAGCGCCATATGCGGTTCGGAGTTCAAAGCCTCGCGAATACGGTGTTCGGTTTCCTGGCGTTTCTCCCGTGCTGAAACCAGCCGCTCTTCTGCACGGCCACGCTTTTCGCGCGCTTCCGCCAATTCAGACAAAGCGGTGGCGGCAATTCTGTCGGCATCCCGTTGCAGGTTTTCGGCTTCCACCAACCGATCCGCAGCAGCGCGGCGACCCTCCTCGGCCTTCTGCAACTCGTTGAGAAGTGTTCGTCGCTTCTCATCGAACTCTTCCGGCGCGATATCGAGTTCGGCGATTTCTTCCCGGGCTTCTTCCTCGCGCTCGCGCAACGTTGAAATGTGATCCGCCGCACTGGCAACCCGTGCCTGCCACGTGGAGCGTTCCTGCGCGATCGCCTGAAGACGACGCTGGCGGCTCTCCGCCTCGCGGTTCAAGCCTTCGTGCCTGGCACGCGCTTCGGCCACCAGGCTGCGGTCGGTCGCGACATCAAGCTGGCTTTCGCGCAACCGAAGATCAAGCGACGAAAGATCAGGCGCATCGTCCATCTCGATGCGGGCATTTTCCTCCTGAAAAGCAACCTCTTCGACCTGAGCAGCAATCTGGTTCAGCGCCTCGGAGACGACATCGCGACGGCGCAGGAGATCACCGGAGGCGCGCTCTGCCGCAGAAAGCGCGTCGCGCGCTTCGGAAAGCTGCCGGGCGGCAAGGCGATTTCGGTCGCGCGCTTCGGAAAGCCTGAGCTCGGAGATGCGGATTTCCTCGCTGGCGGCCGCCAATTGCTCCTCGGCCTCAGCCAAAACATCACGAGCTTCATCCAGCTCAGCTTCGATTTCGGCAAGGCGATTTTTCTGCGACAGGCGCAGTGCGGCAGCGCCCGGTGCGTCGGCACTGGTGACGTGGCCGTCCCAACGGAAAAGCGCGCCTTCGCGGGTGACAAGCCGCTGACCCGCCTTGAGCGAGGGCATCAATGACTGAGCCTGCGCGATATCAGAGACGACACCGATCTGGGCCAGCGCCCGCGCAAGCGCCGATGGCGCGCTGGCATAATCGAGAAGCGGCTTCACGCCCTGCGGCAATGCCGGATCTTCCGTGCCAACGCCGTTCACCTGCCAATAGGCCGGTGCGGACCGATCGAGCGAGCTCTCCAGATCATCTCCCAAGGCTGCGCCAAGCGCTGCCTCGAAACCGCGCTCAACCATCAGCTCTTCTGCGACCGGCGTAAAATCACCTGTGGCAGCGCCGCTGGCGAGGATTTTGGCGATGGTCCTCGCCTCGGTTTCCAGCCCATTCAACCTGTTTCGCGCCGCCTCCAGCGGACCACGGGCAAGCGCTTCGGTAGAACGTGCCTGCGCAACCAACGCTTCAGCTTCCTCTACAACGACCGCAGCATCCTCGACCGCCATTTCTGCTGCCTCGACAGCTTCGCTCCGTTCAGCCGGATCAGGCAGAACGGAGAGCTTTTCATCGATGGCATCGATTTCAGCCGACGCGTCCTGCGATTGTTTCTCAAGCCTGAGACGACGATCGGAGAGATCGCGGATAGCACGTTCAAGCTGCTGCCGAGATGCCGATGCGGCCGCACGTTCGGCGGTCAAGGCCGCAAAAACAGCTTCGCTTTCAATGAGCTTTGCCGCCGCTGTCTCAAAGGCTTCCTTCGTTTCTTCAGCGTAACGGCCGGAATCGGACAGGATTTCCAGAAGCTCTGCTTCTTCCTCATCCAGACGGGACAGGATCAGCGCATTATCGGAAACCAGCCGCTCCTCACGAACAATATCCTCGCCAAGCTGAGCCAAACGCCGCGCCAGTTCATCGCGGCGGCGAAGCAGACGGTTCGCCTCGTCGTCGAGCTGGCTGCGGGCAATCTGCAAACGCTGAAGCGTGGCAGCGATCTTCGCCTCATTCTCGCGCAGTTCAGGCAATTTGAGGCTGGCAATACCCTGCTGCTTTGCAGCTTCCATCTGCGCCTGCGCCTTCTCGGCGACAATGACGGTTGCCTGATTGAGTGCGCTTTCGGACTCGCCCTCCAGCTGCTTCGCTTCGACCCAGCGGATATGAAGCAGCGTCGCCTCACGGGCGCGAATATCGGCAGACAGCATCTTGAAGCGATTGGCCTGACGCGCCTGACGCTTCAGGCTTTCGATCTGGCTTTCTAGCTGAGCAGTGACATCTTCAAGCCGTTCGAGATTGGTCTCGGCAGCACGCAGGCGTAGTTCCGCTTCGTGGCGGCGCGAATGCAGACCGGAAATGCCGGCCGCCTCTTCCAGAAGCTGTCGCCGTGCCTGTGGCTTGGCATTGATGAGCTCGCCAATACGGCCCTGCCCCACCATGGAGGGCGAGCGCGCGCCGGTTGACGCATCCGCAAAGAGAAGCTGCACATCCTTGGCACGGGCCTCCTTGCCATTGATGCGATAAACTGAGCCGTTTTCGCGCTCGATGCGGCGCGTCACCTGAATTTCGTCGGCATCGTTGAAAGCAGCAGGCGCAGTGCGATCCGAATTGTCGAGAAAAAGGCCGACTTCAGCGGTATTTCTGGCCGGGCGATTGCCGGACCCCGAAAAAATGACGTCATCCATGCCGGATGCGCGCATGTTCTTGTAGGAATTTTCGCCCATGACCCAACGGAGGGCTTCGACGAGGTTGGATTTGCCGCAACCGTTTGGGCCGACGACACCCGTCAACCCCGGCTCGATAATGAATTCGGAAGGTTCGACAAAGGATTTGAAGCCGAGGAGGCGAAGCTTGTTGAACTTCATGCCAACGCGCCTTCAAGAAGAAAAGGGCAATAAAAAACGGGCGCACGGAAATATCCGCCGCCCGTTTTCATCAAAAAAAGCGGATCAGATAGCCTTGTCGATGACAGCCGACATGGTTTCAACCGACATGTCTCCCGCGTATTTCTTGCCGTTGATGATGAACGTCGGCGTGGAATTGACGCCAAACTCCGTCGCACCGCGTTGCATCGTTGCGTTCACATCATCCAGAAGCTTCTGGTTCGTCAAGCAGGCCTCGAAGGACTCCTGTGAAAAACCGGCCATTTTCGACATTTGCAGCAGTGCGGCGCGTGCATCCTGAGCAACGGCCCAGGTCTGCTGTTGCTTGAAGAGCATGGAAACGAACGGGAAGTACTGACCCTGCGGTGCGCAACGCGCCAGCATGAAGGCGGCGGCAGCACGTGGATCGAACGGGAATTCGCGAATGACGAAGTAGACCTTGCCGGTATCGATATACTTCTTCTTGATCTCTTCGAAGGTCGTGTTGTGGAAATGCGCGCAGTGCGGGCAGGTCATCGACATGTATTCGACGATCTTGACCGGCGCGTTCGCATCACCCAGCGCTGCCTCTGGCAACGGACCCGGCTTCAGGACTTCTGCCATGTCCACATCGCCGGTGGATTCCGGCAGTTCCTGCGCCTGCACGATGCCGGGCAACGACGCAGCGACGGATGCGAATGCAACACCGCCAAGCAGGCTGCGGCGGGAAACGGTCAATTCGGAAAAATGCATGAAAGCACCCTGTTTTATTAGACTCTATTGTCTGCGAATCCGATATAGCGGCCATCTGTTCATCACAAGCGGCCTTTGACATTCTTCTTGTCAAAGAATTGTGACCAGTCAAGGACAGACCTGCGACAGATCAGCTGCTGCTTCAAAATGCCCCTTTGCGGACAGGCTTGCGCTGGAGGACTGCCGTTCCCAGCCTGGTGACGGCCTTGCGCAGCGCCTCGCTCTCGATGCCGTCCATCATATCTTCGAGACGTCTCGCCGCATCGCCACGCAGGGGCTGCGGTTTTCTCTTGCGAGACATCGTCTGGGAAACGGGTTTCTGCACGATCCTGATCTGGCGGATGGCGGGAAATCCGAAGAAGCCGTTGATGCGGGCGATCAACTCACCCTGCGCATGGGTGAGAAACAGTGCCCGGGCGCCCTCGCAGGCGATAGTCAGCACGCCAGACTGATAGCCACCGCGATCCGGTCCTTCATCGCGCCGTGGCCAGGTGATTTTTTCAGGCCGCGTGCAGTCGGCGAAGTCCTCGCCGGCGATCTCATCCCACGAACCAAGCAGCGCGGTATTGATTCCCGCACGCTTGGACAGGACGGGGTCCATGATTCCGTTGGCGATTTCGGCGATCTGTATGACGCCCTTCTGGGGATATCGCATGGTTTACCAGGGTTTTCGGACTGCAAGCAGCCTGCATCTTCTTGATCGGCTTCGGTGAATGAACCAAGTATAGGCCAAATCCAAGTGAAACGGCAAACCATGCTTCAAAAAACTGCCTCAACGTCCCATGCGATCGCTTTGCTTCGGTGGTACGACCGGCACCATCGCGAGTTACCCTGGCGCACCTCGCCTGCCATGGCCGAAAAGGGCAAACGCGCCGACCCCTATCATGTATGGCTTTCGGAAGTGATGCTGCAGCAGACCACTGTGCAGGCGGTCAAACCCTATTTCGCCAAGTTTCTTGGCTTGTGGCCAACCGTTCGCGATCTGGCCGCGGCACCATCCGAGGATGTCATGGCCGCCTGGGCGGGCCTTGGTTATTACGCGCGTGCCCGCAATCTAAAAAGATGCGCCGAAACAGTCGCGAGCGCTCATGGCGGCATTTTTCCTGATACCGAAGACGGGTTGCGGCAGCTTCCCGGCATCGGCGATTACACGGCAGCGGCAGTCGCAGCTATCGCCTTTAATCGGCAGGCAGCGGTGATGGACGGCAATGTCGAGCGTGTCATCTCGCGGCTATTTGCCATCGATGCTCCCCTTCCCGGGTCGAAACCTGCCATGAAAACACGGGTGGCGGAGATAACGCCGAGCGACCGGCCCGGCGATTTCGCGCAGGCCATGATGGATCTCGGCGCAACAATCTGTACGCCGAAGCGGCCTGCCTGCGCACTCTGTCCTTTCAACAGCGACTGTCTGGCGCTGGCGAACGACGATCCGGAACGTTTTCCGGTCAAGGCTGCCAAAAAGCAAAAGCCTGTGCGGCTGGGTGCCGCCTTCATTGCCGTGAACAGCAGAGGAGAAATTCTGCTGAGACGCCGGGAGGAAAGCGGCCTGCTGGGTGGCATGACCGAAGTGCCGACAACAGCCTGGACCGCGAGGATCGACGGTGGCACGGACGAAAGCTACGCGCCTTTTGCCGCCAACTGGCAACCCGCGGGGGCGATTGTGCATGTCTTCACCCATTTCGAATTGAGGCTTTCGGTTTTCCGCGCGCAGGTGCCAGATGGTCTGCAAACCGGCCGCAATGACGGATGGTGGGAGCCCGTCACAAATCTTGATGCGCAGGCGCTGCCAACCGTAATGAAAAAAGCCATCTCGCAGGCTATCCCGATGGCCTTCGAGAAAAACAGGAAAGTTTTATGACCAAGATCGAGCATATCGTATTCGACATCGGCAAGGTGCTGATCCATTACGATCCCCATATTCCCTATAGCCGACTCATTCCGGATGCTGACGAGCGCAAGTGGTTCTTCGAGAACGTCTGCACGCACGACTGGAATCTGGAGCAGGATCGTGGGCGTCGCTGGGAGGATGCCGAAGCGCTGCTGGTCGAAAAATTTCCTGATCGCGAAGAGCACATTCGCGCATTTCGCAAATACTGGCATGAGATGGTCTCGCACTCCTACGACGAATCCGTCGCCGTCATGCTTGGCCTGATCGATCAGGGGCGCGATGTGACGATGCTGACCAATTTTGCATCCGACACTTTCCGCGAAGCCCAGAAGATGTTTCCATTTCTGACGAAGACGCGCGGCGTGACCGTCTCAGGCGACGTCGGGCTGATCAAGCCGGATGTGGCAATCTACGAACTGCACGCGAAAAATTTCAACCTTGATCCGGCCTCAAGCTTGTTCATCGACGATACGGCAATCAATGTTGACGGGGCAAAAGAAGCCGGCTGGCAGGCGGTTCGCTTTATTGATGCGGCGACGCTGAAAAAAGATCTTGCGCACTACGGCGTGACACTCTGAAAACTTCTGACGCAGGCGGAAATGGCGGTCTCCTGCCTGCGTCAGCCTGGCCGAAACCGGCCGGGATTTTCAAATCATTTTCCGGGGAAGCGCTGCGGCTTGTTTCTCCGCTAAATCATCCCGCTGACATGAAACTATGGGGTCACACTTGCGTGAACCTTACAGCGAACTTGATGATCGTCAAAAAATTGCAACATTAAAGCGAATTTAAAACACCAACGCCCAGCACCGTGAAGTGCTGGGCGTTGGTCGTTCCCCATCCGGGACTGAAGGTACTAAAACCGGATGGAGACGTGTCACTGACAAGGGCGGGCGGTGGATCGTTCGCCTTCAGCCTTGCGGCCTCAAGATTATTCTGCCTTTGCCAGTTGGCTGCGGATGACCGCTCTCAGATCGTCGATCGGCTTCAGCTCGTCGCCATCCTCGTAGTGCCAGAATGTCCAGCCATTGCATGCATCGAAGCCCTGCACTTTCGCGCCAAGGCGGTGAATGGAACCGGCAGCCCCGCCGGATGCGATCGTACCATCCGCACGAATAATGGCGCTATAGCGGCGTTTGGCGTCGGTCAGAACCTGGCCAGGGCGGACAAGCCCGCTTTCCACCAGCGTGTTGAAAGCGACGCGCGGCTCTGCCTTCTTGCCCGTCATAACCGTCAATTCGGCCTTGCCGAGCGGCTCGACAGCCGCGATACGCGCGGATGCCGCATCGATGTAATCCTGCTCGCGCTCAATGCCAACAAAGTGGCGACCGAGGCGCTTTGCAACGGCACCGGTCGTGCCAGAGCCAAAGAAAGGATCGAGGACGACATCGCCAGGCTTGGTGGACGCCATGATGATACGGGCCAGCAGAGCTTCCGGCTTCTGCGTCGGATGAACCTTCTTGCCGTCTTCGCCCTTCAGGCGCTCATGACCGCTGCAAATCGGGAACAACCAGTCGGAGCGCATCTGCACGTCGTCGTTCGAGGCTTTCAACGCCTCGTAGTTGAACGTGTAACCCTTGGCTTTTGGATCGCGGCTCGCCCAGATCATCGTTTCATGGGCGTTCTGGAACCGGCGTCCCTTGAAGTTCGGCATAGGGTTGGTCTTGCGCCAGACGATATCGTTGAGGAGCCAGAAATCGAGATTCTGGAGCATCGCCCCGACGCGGAAGATGTTGTGGTAGGAGCCGATCACCCAGATCGTGCCATTCGGCTTCAGGACACGGCGGCAGGCCAGAAGCCATGCCCGTGTAAACGCATCATATGCCTCGAAGGACGCGAACTGATCCCACTCATCATCCACCGCATCGACCAGAGACTGGTCCGGGCGGTGAAGCGCACCACCAAGCTGGAGATTGTAGGGCGGATCGGCAAAAATCGCATCGACCGACTGGCTGGGAAGGGCATCCAAGGCAGCGACGCAATCACCCTTGATGATGCTGTCTTTCCAGGCGTCGCTCTCGCCCGCACGATCAAAACCGGCACGCCGAAAATCGGCCAGCGGAAAAACTGCTGCCATTGGTACTCGCTCCATACGCTTACTCTCTACTGATGCTTATGGTTACCGAAGATGGTTATCAAAGACTGAACAAGTCACGGAAATTTCGAAATAAACACGCAAGCGACCGTCTGTGCGTCCGCGTTCTCGATCCGGAATGGAACCGGTGGGCGCGTATAAACGTTGCGCACAACAGGTCATTCGTGCCGACGCGTCGGCGTCGCAAAAAGACCGGAAACGCGGGGGTAAATTTACAGATGCGCATCATGGAAAAAACGGTCCCGTTCGCGGCAGGTGCCGTATCCTCCGCCGCCATCCTGATGGCTCTCGCTACACCCTCATGGTCACAGGTACCGAAAGCTGCTTTCAACGTTGTCACGGATGCGGTGCTTTACGATGGTGGTCCATCACTTGGCGACAGCGCGACGGTGCGATGGGACTTCTACAAAGCGGATGCATCCGGGCAACGCTCCGACGTCAATGCCGGCGGCTCCTATGACGCCACCTTCGAGGCCAAACTGCCTGTCGGCAAGTATGTGGCCGTTGCTGCTCTTGGTAACATCGTTCGCGAAATCCCATTCGAAGTTAAGGATGGCGCGACGGCGAGACCAAAAGCCAATTTCGACGCCGCTGAATTGACGGTGATACCAAGACGCAGCCCCGGCGGAGACGTTGAAGCGCAGGCGCGAACAGAAGTCACCCAAGGACCGTTCAAGGAAAGCATTTACGGAGAAACCCACGCCTTCGTGCCGGCAGGAACTGTCAAGCTTATCGGCAGCATTGGCCCGGCGCGTGCAGAGGAAACCCTTGCCGTGAAAGCTGGTGAAACCTTGCGTCACGACCTGATCATTCCAAGCGGCGTTGTCATTGCAAAGGCCGTTTATGCGCAGGATGGAAAAGCCGTCGAGACGGGCGATATCCGCTTCGAGGCGCTTTCGGCCAAGGAGACACTGGACGGCACACGCCAGTCCATCAACGGCGTTTATGGCGTTGGCAAGGTTATGGAGATGCCGGCGGGCGACTTCATGATGAGCGCGCGCCTCGGCAAAGTGACCGTGCAGCAACCCTTTACGGTAACGGCTGGAAAGCGGACCGAAATAACCGTCAATCTCGACGCCGGCATCCTGGTCGTCAAAGCGACTGGGGCCGAGAGAATCGACATCATGGCAATTACCAGGGATCTGCAGGGCACACCGGAGGAGATTTCCGGCCGCTATGGCACCGAGCATCAGGAGACATTGCATCCCGGCGACTACTCCGTGAGAGTGAGTTACGAGAAGAAAGCGAACCGCGACCCGAAAGAGATCAAGGCCACGGTCAAGGCTGCTGAGCGAACCGAAATTAACGTCACGGAGTGATCTCGACCGCGGTGATCGGTTCCCCGATCCTGACACCGTAAAATCCCGATGTGGCCACCCGATCACATAACTTTTGCCACTGGCACCCCTGACAGGCCCGCCTCAGTTCGCCAGCGGCGAAGGCAAGGCGCAGTTTCAACAGGAATTCCGGTGAAAGCTGAAAGCGTTTGCCGGGAGTGAAGGTCTCGTTCATCAAGGCAGACACCAAATGCCGAGCGGTCTCGTCTCTACGGCGTACGCTGTCATTGAAGCAATGCGCGTCTTTCTCGCAGAGAAGACCCTGGCAAATGTCGTCAGGGCCTTCAACGAGTTCGATCTCCTCGCCATCGTTCATACGCCTGGCAACACGGTCATAGTTGACCGTGAAGCCTGGTGTGTACCCCTTCCCCACATAGGTGAGTATGCAGAGAAGATGATGGGCGCGAAGGCGTATCGTCACGCGGCGTTCTTCCGGCGCACCGACGCGGCTTTCAGGACAGATGCTGCGAGTGCCGACTTCAACACCGCACCCAGGATGAAGGGTGCCACACCCGCAATCCAGGCCTTTTCAGCGCCGATAACACCTGCCAGCCAAACCCAGCCGAGCGCAAGGCAAAGGATGTTCGCAAGCAGGTGGAGAAGGAAACCCGCAACCGGGCGTTCGCCCGTTACACCGCGTTCGGTGACAAAACCGACAAGTGCCGCCATCACCGGAAAGGCAACGAGGTAGCCGGCGGTCGGGCCGATAAACGGCGCGATGCCGGATTTGAGACCCGCAAGCACCGGCAGACCGATCATGGCTTCACCAAGCCAGGCCAAGACCGTCAACGTGCCAAGACGCCAGCCGTAAAGCGCACCTATCATCGTCACCGCAAATGTCTGCATGGTGATCGGCACAGGCACCATCGGCACCGAAATCTGCGACGCAAGTGCGAGGACCAAAGTTCCGGCAACGATGAATATCGCCTGCTGCACATAGGATCGCGCGGGAATGTCAAAAAATGCAATCGTGGAATTGCGTATCTCGGTCGCCATCTATCTCTCCTTTTAAAAATTATAGATAATTTCTACGAGCGGCCTATTGGTACGCGAGAATCTCACAAAAACGCAACAGAAGAAGGAGCAAGCAGCATCAATCAAGAACGGCGATTGTGGACAGCGTCGAATATAACGACGCATAATCAATAATTTATATCGATATAAAATTATCTATAATTTACCCAACGATCGCGAATGCGTCATGGACGGAACCGGATGATGTCCGGATTGCAGTGCGCCCAATCCACTGTACGTGGCCATCAAGGATGCGAACAGCCTCCTCCGCACGTCCACCGCGCAAGGCGTCTATGATGGCACGGTGATCCGTATCGGTGCGCCGCTCCCACCCTGCCCGCCACGCGGAAAACAGGAACCGTGCGCTGGCTGCGTGAAGCCCGTCGATCGCCTCCATCAGGCGCGGCATATTGCACGGTTCGGTGATCAGTCGATGGAAGCGACGGTTTGCGTCTTCCCAATGCTGGACATTGAGAGCCCGATCTCCCTCAAGCGTTGCCGCTTCCGCAGCATCGAGAATGTTTGCCGTCATGTTCGGAATGGCGTGACGCAGCGCCAGCACCTCGAGCGCGGCTCGCATTTCGGCCACCTCGCGCACGTCGGAAAGACCGAAATCGGCGACACGCACGCCGCGCCGTGGAATGCTGGCGGCAAGCCCCTGCGCCTCAAGCCTGCGAAAAGCTTCGCGTACCGGTACGTGCGAGGCACCGAATTCAGCGGCGATATGGTCCTGACGCAGACGCTCACCCGGCGCCAGTTCACCACGCACGATGCGATCCGCCAGGGCGCGGCTTATTCGGGCGGCAATCGTATCTTCAGGTCTGGTTTTGGCGGTTTTGGGCATGACCTCACATAGCGCATGTCGCGCAAAACTGTGTAGCAGTTTTTACGGCGACGACATTCACGGCGAGCCATGTCGTGTGCGGAAATATCCCTTGCAAACAGGCTGGTTGAGATTGATGCCCACATGGTCTAAAAGCCCGGCATCGCTTTTCCTCCATAACAGATCCGATACAGGGAGTGCCCATGAGCGGCTTCGACCTCATTATTTTCGACTGCGACGGCGTTCTCGTCGATTCCGAAATCATTGCAGCGCAGGTGGAATCCCGCCTGCTGACAGAGGCGGGTTACCCGATCTCAGTCGAGGAGATGGGTGAGCGCTTCGCCGGCATGACCTGGAAGAACATTCTTCTTCAGGTCGAAAGCGAAGCCAGCATTCCATTTTCGGCTTCGTTGCTTGAAAAGTCGGAAAAACTGCTCGACGCACGACTGGAACGGGATGTTAAAATCATCGAAGGCGTGAAATTTGCACTGTCGCGCCTGACGACACCTCGCTGCATCTGCTCCAATTCATCCAGCCACCGTCTCGATATGATGCTGACGAAGGTCGGTCTGAAGCCATATTTCGCGCCGCATATCTATTCAGCGAAGGATCTCGGGGCTGATCGCGTAAAACCGAAGCCGGACATTTTCCTGCACGGCGCGGCGCAGTTCGGTGTTTCTCCCGATCGCGTGGTCGTGGTCGAGGATTCCGTTCATGGCATCCATGGTGCACGGGCTGCAGGCATGCGCGTTGTCGGCTTTACCGGCGCGTCTCACACCTACCCAAGCCATGCCGACCGCTTGACGGACGCCGGTGCTGAGACTGTGATTTCCCGTATGCAGGATTTGCCTGCCGTCATTGCCGCCATGGCTGAATGGCAGGGCGCGTTCTAAGCCCTATCACAATCAAAGAAAAAGCCGGGGCCGCACCTGCTGCCCCGGCTTTTTTCATTCTTGGCCGAGTTTAACGGCGCGATGTCTTGGCTCGTGCGCCCTTGGCAGCCTGATCGGCAAAGCCGATGAAGACGTTTGCCGTCTTCGGCGCACCGCCTGGAGCGTTCGGAATGGCAACGTGATCGTTGCTGAAAATGAACTGCGTCCCTGCGGAACCCGCCGGCACGTCAACAGCAAAATTCGTCGTCTCACCAAAGATCTCACCGTCGCCATCCTTCACCGTCACGCGGATCGGCACCGTAACGCGGCCGGGCTTCGCCATCGGACCAGGCACCAGACGTCCCTGGGCCAGCACGTTCACGGTCAACGTCGACTCGTTCATGCTGCAAGAACGCGTCGTATCAGACAGAGAGACCTGATAGGCGAGCTTGGTCGGGTCATCCTTGGCGCCACCGGCATATACGCGATGGACGGCGTTGGTATCGAGAATGGTAACCGTCGGGCAATTGGCCTGAACGACTGGAGCGACCGGATTGGCCGCATTCGCAGGAGGATTGACCGCCAGGGACTCCGACGGATTGGATGAGTTGCAGCCCGCAACGACAACCAGAAGCGACATCGCGGCGGACAAACGCAAGAAATTCCCTGACACTCTGCTAATTCCTCATCCCTTGCCCCGGAACCGAACCGGAGACGCTGTTTATTGGCCTTTCACGCCGGGTGGCGATGGTCTATAGCAGCGACGCCAGAAAAAATCGATTGGCTGATGTTCGGTTTTGCTTGAATTTTGCAGAAAGCCCTTCATTACCTCGCCAATCGCCGCTTTCGAGGCGGAAAGCCGGTAGACGTGCAGGTCAAGGACAAGGGAACATCTCGTGAAATATATATCGACCAGGGGTACCGCCCCATCGCTTGGTTTTTGCGACGCGCTTCTGGCGGGTCTGGCGCGCGATGGCGGGCTTTATGTGCCGCGCGAATGGCCTTCCATGTCCAAAAAGGAAATCCGCAATCTTCGCGGCAAGACCTATCAGGAGGTCGCCTTCGAGGTTCTCTACCGCTTTACCGGCGGCGAAATTCCAGCCGACACTTTCCGCTCCATGATCGACGACGCCTACGCGACATTCCGTCATCCGGCCGTTGTTCCATTGGTTCAGACGGGCCCCAACAGCTTTGTTTTGGAACTGTTCCACGGTACCACGCTGGCGTTCAAGGACGTGGCGATGCAACTCCTCGCCCGCCTGATGGATTACACGCTGACCCAGCGCGGCGAACGCGCCACGATCGTTGGCGCCACCTCCGGTGATACCGGCGGCGCAGCCATCGATGCCTTTGCAGGCCGCGAACGCACCGACATCTTCATTCTCTTTCCGAACGGCAAGGTTTCACCGGTGCAGCAGCGCCAGATGACGACCTCGACCGCTTCGAACGTGCACGCGCTGGCGATCAACGGCAATTTCGACGACTGCCAGAACCTCGTCAAAGAAATGTTCAATGATGGGAAGTTCCGCGATGGCGTGAAGCTCTCGGGCGTCAACTCCATCAACTGGGCGCGCATCATGGCGCAGGTTGTGTACTACTTCACCGCCTCGCTTGCACTCGGTGGTCCGGACCGCAAGATTTCCTTCACTGTGCCGACCGGCAACTTCGGTGACATCTTCGCCGGTTACGTCGCCAAGAAAATGGGGCTGCCGATCGACAAGCTGGTGGTCGCAACCAACGACAACGACATCCTCGCACGCACGCTGAAAACCGGCCGCTACGAAATGCGCGGCGTCAAAGCCACCACTTCGCCGTCGATGGACATTCAGATTTCATCCAACTTCGAGCGTCTGCTGTTCGAAGCATATGACCGCGACGCCAGCGCTGTGAAAGCATCGATGGACGGCCTGAAACAGTCAGGCGCTTTCGAAATTCCGGCTAAGGCCATGAAATTCATCAAGCGCGACTTCCGCGCCGGACGCGCCACGGAAAAGCAGGTTGCCGCAACCATTCGCGACACCCTGGAAAAGACAGGCTATCTGATCGACCCGCATACGGCGACCGGTGTTTTTGTGGCTGAGAAGTATGAAAAGCCGACAAGCCCGATGGTCGTTCTGTCGACGGCCCACCCGGCTAAATTCCCGGCCGCTGTAAAATCCGCTTGCGCAATCGATCCGGCGCTTCCAGTATGGCTCTCCGATCTGATGAACCGGGAGGAGCGTTTCGACGTTCTGGACGCAGAGCTTAAAGCCGTGGAAACATTTATCGGCAAACATGCGCGCGCCAGCAAATAGAGACGCGGAAAGACGCTGATATGAAAGTAAATTTGACCCGGCTTTCGTCCGGGTTAACCGTTGTGACGGAAAGAATGCCACATCTCGAAAGCGTCGCTCTCGGGGTGTGGATCAAGTCAGGCTCCCGCAACGAAACGAATGCCGAACACGGCATTGCCCACCTTCTCGAACATATGGCCTTCAAGGGCACGTCGCGGCGCACAGCCCGACAGATCGCCGAAGAGATCGAGAATGTCGGCGGAGAGGTCAATGCGGCGACATCGACGGAAACCACGTCCTATTACGCCCGTGTCCTCAAAGACCACGTCCCCCTCGCCGTCGATATTCTTGCTGACATCCTGACGGAGTCGCTGTTCGACGAAGACGAACTGGAGCGTGAAAAGAACGTCATTCTCCAGGAGATCGGTGCTGCAACCGATACGCCTGACGACGTGATCTTCGACAATTTTTCCGGTGTCGCCTATCGCGACCAGACCATTGGTCGTCCGATCCTCGGCACACCCGAGACGGTGCAGTCCTTCACCACCGGCCAGATCCGTAATTACCTCTCCCGCAACTACACGACGGACAGGATTTTCGTCGTTGCGGCGGGCGCTGTCGATCATGACAGCTTCGTCAAGCAGGTGGAAGCGCGCTTCGCTTCGCTGCCGCTGGTTCCCAGCGCACCGCCCGTCTTCGAAAAAGCGATTTATACCGGCGGCGAAATCCGCGAAACGCGCGACCTGATGGACGCACAGGTTCTGCTCGGCTTTGAAGGCAAGGCGTATCACGCCCGTGACTTCTATTGTTCGCAGATCCTCGCCAATATCCTCGGCGGCGGGATGTCATCCAGACTTTTCCAGGAAGTGCGTGAACATCGCGGCCTTTGCTATTCCGTCTATGCCTTCCATTGGGGTTTTTCCGATACCGGCGTTTTCGGCGTTCACGCGGCAACCGGCAGCGCCGATCTGGCGGAACTGGTGCCTGTCATCGTCCACGAACTGGCAAAATCCTCAGAAACGATCAATCAGCAGGAAATCGACCGCGCCCGCGCCCAGATCAGGGCACAATTGCTGATGGGCCAGGAAAGCCCTGCGGCTCGCGCCGGTCAGATCGCCCGCCAGATGATGCTTTATGGTCGCCCCATTCCGAACGAGGAAATGATGCAGCGCCTTGGCGACATCACCGTCGAGCGCCTGACCGATCTTGCGGGACGGCTGTTTTTCGATAGAGTTCCTACATTGTCCGCAATCGGCCCGCTTGAAAATCTGGCGCCGCTCTCGGACATCACTGCGGCGCTTTCTGCGCAGCAGCCTGCAAAGATCATCGCAAACGGCTGAGAGCGGAGGCGTTCCGCACAGGGACTTGAATGCTGCGTTTTCTTTCCCGACACCATGACACGCCAGAATTGCGCAGCGACAACCACCTTTTGAGATTGCCGCGTTATGGCGATTTCAAACAATGGCACACATTGCGATCGGAGAGCCGGCAGTTTCTTCAGCCGTGGGAACCGGCGTGGCGCTCCGATGAGCTGACAGAAAGCTCGTTTCGCATGCGCGTCGTGCGCAACGGCCAGGAGTTTTCCTCCGGCACTGCCGTATCATTTCTGCTTTTCGAAAAAGAGGCGACGCTGCTCGGTGGGCTTACCGTTGGCTATATTCGCCGCGGCGCGGCGCAAAGCTGCATGATCGGCTATTGGATTGGGGAGCGATACGCCGCTCAAGGCCATATGTCTGCCGCATTAAAATTGGTAATTCCCTACATCTTTAACGGACTTCAGTTGCACCGCATCGAGGCAGCCTGTATTCCGGAAAACTTCAAAAGCATCCGGCTTCTTGAAAATGCCGGTTTCCAGCGGGAAGGTCTCTTGCGGGAATATCTGAAAATCAACGGCGAATGGCGGGATCATGTGATGTTTTCCCTTCTTGCCGACAAGCAAAGCTCCGGCGGAACGAAGTACGATATATGACCAACGATCACTTTGCGCTCCGCACTGCTCGACGTATGGCGGCGTTGTCGCTGGCCGCACCGATCTTCTTGCTGCTGTTGTTTTTTGCCTCTGCATCGCAAGCCTTCGAACCCGTCAAGATTTCCCGTGACGACACCGCGCTTGACCTGACCGCGACCACCGACATCTACGCCAACCAGGGTGAAGCCTTCCAGGTATCGACCGCGCCGGGACCAGATGGCATCCGCCGGCGTATCGAGGTGCGCGCCAGCTCGCCAGACCACCAGGGCGACTGGGCTGTCTTTGCGCTTGCCAACGTCTCGGAAGAGCAGCTCGAGCGCGTTATCGTCGCGCCGCATTTCCGTCTGGTCAATTCCAAGCTGTTCTGGCCTGATCTTGGTTCGCAACGCATCATCGCCATCACGCCTTCGGAAGGCTTTGCGCTTGACCGGCAACCGAGCCCCGATGCTGACGTGTTCCGCATTACGCTGAACCCCGGCTCCGTCATTACCTTTGTTGCCGAGCTTTCGACACCGCAATTGCCGCAGATCTATCTGTGGGAGCCGGAAGCCTACAAGGATACCATCAACGCCTTCACCCTCTATCGCGGCATCGTGCTCGGCATTGCCGGCCTACTGGCCGTGCTGTTGACGATCCTGTTCGTCGTGAAGGGCACCTCGGTTCTACCGGCGTCGGCCGCTCTTGCCTGGGCCGTGCTTGCCTATATCTGCGTTGACTTCGGCTTTCTTGAAAAGCTCATAACCGTCACATCCAGCGATCAACGAATATGGAGGGCGGGCGCCGAAGTGGCGCTCGCCTCCAGCTTCGTGGTCTTCCTGTTCACCTATCTCAACCTCAACCGATGGCACGCACATCTTGGTTATGCGACCTTTGCCTGGGTAGTGGGCCTTGCGGTACTGTTCGGTGTGGCGATCTACGACCCTTCGGTGGCGTCGGGGATCGCGCGCGTTTCCTTCGCACTGACCGCGACGGCGGGGATCGCGCTGATCATCTATCTCGGCTTTAACCGCTACGACCGGGCTATTCTGCTCGTGCCGTCATGGGCCCTCATTCTTGTCTGGCTGTTCGGAAGCTGGCTGACAGTGACGGGGCAACTGGACAACGACATCGTGCAGCCGGCGCTTGGCGGCGGGCTGGTTTTGATCGTGCTTCTGATCGGCTTCACCGTGATCCAGCATGCCTTTGCCGGCAGTGCGTACCAGCAGGGCCTGTTCTCCGATCTGGAGCGCCAGTCCCTGGCATTGACAGGGTCTGGCGATACGGTGTGGGACTGGGACGTGACCCGTGACCGCATCGTCACCACCCCGGATATTTCCAACCGGCTTGGCCTGGAACCTGGCACGATGCATGGCGCAGCCCGCAACTGGCTGCCGCGCCTGCATCCAGACGACCGCGACCGCTTCAAGGCGACGCTGGATGTGCTGCTGGATCATCGCAAGGGACGTCTCAACCACGAGTTCCGCATCCGCGCCGAAGACGGCCATTTCCACTGGCTGCAGATCCGCGCCCGTCCGGTTCTTGGCTCGAACGGTGAAATCATTCGCTGCGTTGGCACCATCACCGATATCACCGAACAGAAAAACTCGGTCGAGCGGCTGCTGCAGGATGCGATGAATGACAACCTGACCGGCCTTCCGAACCGGCAGGTGTTCCTTGACCGCCTGCAGTCAATCCTCAACCTGTCCTCCGATGGCGAAAGCGTGCGCCCGACCGTGATGGCGATCGATATTGATCGCTACAAGCTGGTCAACGACACGCTGGGCATTGCTGCTGGCGACAACATTCTGATTGCGCTGACACGACGTCTGCGTCGCCTTCTGAAGCCGCAGGATACGCTTGCCCGTCTTGGCGGTGATGAATTCGGTCTGATCCTCACGTCGGAGCGCGATCCGCAACGTGTTGCAGATTTCGCCGATGCTGTGAACAAGGCGATCATGGTGCCAATCAATTTCGCCAATCGCGAAATCATCCTGACAGCCTCAATCGGCCTTGTCTCTTGGATCGACCAGCAGGAAAGTGCTGCCGGTCTCCTCAGCGACGCCGAACTGGCGATGTACCGGGCCAAGCGCGCCGGCGGCAACCGCGTTGAACCGTTCCGCCCGGCCTTCCGCACCTCCGGTACGGATCGTCTGCAGATGGAGAGTGATCTGCGCCGCGCCATCGAGCGCAAGGAACTCTCGCTTGCCTATCAGCCAATCATCAAACTCGATGACGGCGGGCTTGCCGGATTCGAAGCGCTGATGCGATGGGAACACCCGAAGCGCGGCAATATTCCGCCGAGCGAGTTCATCCCCGTCGCGGAAGCATCCGGATTGATCGAACCGCTTGGCATGTTCGCCCTTGAGCGTGCTGCGACCGACCTGATGGACTGGCAGCATGCCATCGACAAGATGCCGATCTTCATTTCGGTCAATATTTCCAGCGCGCAATTGCTGAACAACGAGTTGTACAACGATGTGCGCAGCATGCTGACGCGCACGCGCTGCAATCCGCAGCAGTTGAAGCTGGAACTGACGGAATCGGTGGTGATGGAAAACCCAGAACAGGCACGCCTTGTTCTGTCCAAACTCAAGGAAACCGGCCTCAGCCTTGCGATGGACGATTTCGGCACGGGTTATTCGTCGCTGGCCTATCTGACCCGTTTCCCCTTCGACACGATAAAGCTCGACAAGGCGCTGGTTGCCAATACAAGCGACAAGCGCAATGTTTTGTTGCGTTCCGTCATTGCCATGGCGCGTGCACTGGACATGCAGGTGGTGGCGGAAGGTATCGAAACACCTGAGGATGCGGCGGAACTTGCCCGCATGAACTGCCATTACGGACAGAGCTTCCTGTTTGGCACCCCGGGCACCGCCGAAACGGCACTGAAGCTGCTTCGTGAGCAGTTCCAGCAGACCAAAAGAGCTTCGTAAAAAATGCAGGCATCCTCGGGTCATGCCGAGGATGCCGCAGATATAGCGCGCCTTACTGAACCATTGCCGTCTGCTGCACGTCTTGCTGCGTTTCGCTTACGCCAACGATTTTTCCGTGCAGCAATGCACGAATGAACTCCAGTTTCGAAACCACCGGCGGTGTCAGCACGAAGGGATATAGGTCCGCCTCCCCCATGCTGCGCTGGATGGAATTGATGGCAACGCTGAGAGGAATCCACGCCTTGACGATTTGCTCGGCACTACGGGCATTGTAGGGATCAAACGTGACTTCCGCAGCCATTTCCTCGTGCCCATCGGGATCAACAGCAACACCAAAGGCCCGCGCCGTTTCCAGCGTGTCGACGATGTGCAGATAATGAGCGAAACACTCCGCGAAATCCTCCCAGGGATGTACGGAGGCATAAGAGCTGATGAAACTATCCTGCCAGTCGGGTCTGGGACCCTGCTCATAGTTCCGTTGCAGCGCCGCTCCGTAATCCTCGCGTTCGTCACCGAACGCAGCACGGAATGGCTCGAACAGGTTTTTGTCGCGGACCAGCTTGTTCCAGATGAAATGCCCCACCTCATGACGGAAATGCCCCAACATGGTTCGATAGGGCTCGTTCATGTTGGCGCGCACCTGTTCGCGCGTCACATCATCGGCTTCCGCCGCCCTGATGGCAATCAGCCCTTCGTCATGCCCCGTCATAGCCGGGATGACCGACCCATCAGGCGCAACCTCATCGACAAGGAAATCAAAGACGAGCCCACCAGCAGGATCGACATCCCTGTTGGGGTGAGGAAGCTTGAGACGCAACAGCGAATAAAAGAGGTGACGCTGGGCCTGGCTGATCCGCCGCCACTGCCCGATCCCTTGCTCCGTCGCGATATCCGGCACTAGGCGGTTATGGCTGCATGCCGGACAAAAGGCACTTTCGCTTTGCGCCGGGACAGACCAGTTACAGATATCGTTGACTTCATTGGCGCAAAAACGCACCTGCTTCTCAGGTTCAGCCACAAGCTGCCAGTTTGGTTCACCAACCGGCGCCAGGGCTTCCATGGAAAGTCGCTCCGGCACGAAGGCCAGCCGATGACCGCAGGACACACAAAAGCGATTGTCAAAATGGACGGGTTGTCCGCAGGAGGCGCAGGAGAAGAGCTTCATGAGTGACCTGTGTGCTGAGCAGAAGGGAAAACGCCAAAACAGGCGCTTCTACGAGAAGAGCGCATGTATCGAAAGACACATGCGCTCGAAGTTTCAGGCCGCGGAAGGTTCGCGGTCAGATCCCTTGTTACATCCGGTCGACCGCGCCCTTTACGGCGTCTTTCGCCTTGCCGACGCTGGTCTGCACCTTGCCCTTTGCTTCCTGGGCGGCACCCTTGGCGCGCAACTCATTGTCGCCGGTCGCTTCGCCGACGTTTTTCTTCACCTTGCCTGCGACTTCGTTTGCTTTGCCGGCGATCTTATCGGATGTGCTACCCATGGTATTTCTCCCTTGTTGAACCGAACTAGTCGTCCGGTTTTCGGGGGAGTAACGTCAGGGATCGGAATTTGGTTCCGACAACAAAACGCACTTCAATGAGGGCTCAGGCGTGCCCGGCCTCAGCCGACAGCATGCGCGGATCAACGCCCATCAGTGCCAGGGCGCGTTCGTACTTGTTATCCAAAAGCCTGTCGAAGATCAGATCATCGGATGCGGGGCAATTGAGCCAGCCATTGTTGGCGATTTCGTTTTCAAGCTGGCCTGGCCCCCAACCCGCGTAGCCGAGCAGCATTGTCGCCCGCTTCGGACCATGGCCGTTGGAAATGGCTCTGACGATATCAAGCGTCGCCGTCAGTGAAATCTCATCGCTTACGGGAATACTCGACTCGCTCCCATAGTCATCCGAGTGAAGCACGAAACCACGGCCAGTTTCGACCGGGCCACCGGACTGTATGGGGAAATCGCGAGTGCGGTTGGGCAGCATGATGGCATCATTGCTATCCACCAGTTTGAGATGCAGAAGAATGTCCGTGAACGTTATCTGCTGTGGCCGATTGATGATAAATCCCATGGCACCTGCGTCCGAATGGGCGCAGATGTAAACGACCGAACGGGCGAAGTTTCCATCGTCCAATCCTGGCATGGCGATCAGAAACTGACCGTCGAGAAAGCCACGTTCGCGTTTTTCCATCAGGGTTGAAAAGCTCACAGGCGCCTCCAGAAGGCCGTCATCCGCACGTCAGCGGAATGCGGCGCTCGCATTTCGACAGTCAATAGGATGAGGCATAGTGCGTTATCAATCAACCGAAAATGATGAACGGCACAAATTCGTAACTGGCCCACCCGACAATGTTGCGTTAGACGGGAAGTATGAGCATCAGGACATTCTTGCAGTTTTCACGTTCTTGTATTGCAATCGCCATCATCGCGGGCAGTGCGCACGCAGCGCAGGCGGAAATCACCGACTGGGCCAGCAGCGAGGGCGGGCGGATGCGAGTCGTTGCCCTTTCGGGCGACGAAAACGGTAGTATCCGTGGTGTCCTGCAAATCGAGCCCAACCCTGGCTGGATTACCTATTGGCGGGAACCGGGCGAAGCAGGCATACCACCACAGATCAACCTCGATCCGGCCAGTGGCGTGACGTTGTCTTCGATGTCTTATCCCGTTCCCAAACTGATCGAGAATGGCGATCTCAACGACATCGGATACGATCAGGCTGTCGGGCTCCCCTTCGAGCTCAAGACCCTCGGCAATGCCACCAATGAGAAAGTCCGGATGACTGCCTTCATCGGGGTATGCCAGAATATCTGCATTCCCTTCGAGGCGACGTTCGAGATCGGCCGTGGTAAACCTGAAGACACCAATGACGAGGAGCGCAAGTTGCTGAATGAAGCACGCGCGACCTTGCCGGAGGCTGCCTCCGACGATTTCAAGGTCACCGATTTTCACATTACCCCGGACAAAACCATGCTCGGCGTACAATTGCTGCTGCCGGAAAACGCACCGAAAGAAACGGAAATATTTGTCGCCGGGCCATCTGGTTTTGCCTATTTCGAGCCACAGAACCTGGTGCGCGACAAACGCAAGTTATCATTCTACATGAACATCAAGGGACTTCCCAAGACCTATCAGGTGCCGGGCCAAAGCTGGCCTATTCTGGTCAAGAGCGGCAATCGGGCGATGGAGACGAACCTTAATTTTCCAAAGCCTTGACGGGTGTGGCATCGCATGCGGAAGAGTGGAAAACGGCACTCGATTTTCAATATTGATGCTCTATAGTCCGGTGGACCGCATTGCCACAGGAGCAAAGACATGACCATCAAGATCGGCGACAAGCTGCCTTCCGCGACATTCAAGGAAAAGACCGCTGACGGCCCGGTGGAAACAAACACCGATGACCTCTTCAACGGCAAAACGGTGGTGCTGTTTGCCGTGCCAGGAGCTTTCACGCCAACATGCACGCTGAACCATCTGCCTGGTTACCTGGAAAACCGAGACACCATTCTTGGCAAGGGCGTTGACGACATTGCCGTGATCGCTGTCAACGACTGGCACGTCATGGGCGCCTGGGCACAGGCTTCCGGCGGACAGGGCAAAATCCACTTCCTCGCCGATTGGGACGCCTCCTTTACGAAGGCGCTCGGCCTTGATGCCGATCTCTCCGGCGGCGGCCTTGGTGTCCGCTCCAAGCGTTATTCCATGCTGGTCGAGAACGGCGTGGTAAAATCGCTCAACATCGAAGAAAACCCCGGTCAGGCGACCGTCTCGTCGGCTGCGACGATGATCGAACAGCTTTGATCCTGACGATCATGGAAAAAAGAAAAGGGCGGTAAAACCGCCCTTTTTCATGTGTTCATATCGAAAACCAGAAGTCCCGCCAGGCCGCCATCCGTCAGCGAAACAAGACGTTCGCCAACTTCGATGTGCTTGGGATGAGCGAGATAGTCATCGCGCGCCTCCGGGCTCTCCAAAGTCACGATAAAACCGTCGACAAAGCCACCGTTCAAGCCTTCCGGCGAGACATTCTGGCCGTATTTGACATCCACGATACCAGGAATATCGTCTTTCAGGGCTGCAATGGCCTCGAAGACTGCCTGTTTTTCAGAAGACGCAGTTGCTGCCTTAAAACGCAAAAATACACAATGCAGGATCATGAGATACCTCTTCGTCTGCGTTTCCGTTCCCGCCGATGACAGACGCAGTTGGCATCGAGGCGGATGATTGCCGACAAGATAAGTCGGGTTTCAGTTTTCTCAACCCCATATTCTCGTCCTGCATCGAGCGCGATGCGGAATAGAACAGGCTTTCATTACCGCCGTTTGAAAGGCTCCATGCCTTTGCGTGCCAATTCGTCGGCACGTTCGTTTTCAGGATGTCCAGCGTGGCCCTTGACCCAGTGCAGCGTCACCTTGTGGCGCTCGCGGGCCGTCTCAAGTGCTTGCCAAAGCTCGACATTCTTGACCGGCTTGTTGTCAGCGGTTTTCCAGCCTTTTTTCTTCCAGCCG
This sequence comes from Agrobacterium tumefaciens, assembly GCA_025559845.1. Classification (NCBI taxonomy): domain Bacteria; kingdom Pseudomonadati; phylum Pseudomonadota; class Alphaproteobacteria; order Hyphomicrobiales; family Rhizobiaceae; genus Agrobacterium; species Agrobacterium tumefaciens. The sequence goes on along the minus strand of CP048469.1, from coordinate 521,856 downwards.
AAAATCCACTTGGTGATGCCGTCCTTTACGTAGGAGCTATCCGTATAGAGGTCGACCTCGCAAGGTTCTTTCAAGGCGTTAAGCGCAGAGATCGCCGCCATCAATTCCATGCGGTTGTTGGTGGTTTCGGCTTCACCGCCTGACAGCTCTTTCTCGATTTCGCCGAAGCGCAGGACAGCGCCCCAGCCGCCAGGCCCAGGATTTCCGGAGCAGGCACCGTCGGTGAAAATATCGATATGTTTCATGCGTCTGCCAGTCCGTACTCGGCAACGTGGCCAATCGTCCGGTGGAAACGCAGCTTGCGCAGATATTCCATCGGATCTTTCTTGACGACCAGTGCGCCAGCCGGCGTCGTCAGCCAGTCGTAGAGACGGGTGAGGAAAAAGCGCAGCGCAGAGCCGCGTGCCAGAAGCGGTAATGCCTCGAGTTCGTCCTTGCTCAACGGGCGCACCGACTGGTAGCCTTCCAGCAACGCCTTGCCCTTGGTAACGTTATAAGCGCCGTCCTTTTCGAAGCACCAGGCGTTGAGGCAGATCGATACGTCATAGGCCAGCAAATCGTTGCAGGCAAAGTAGAAATCAATCAGGCCAGAAAGCGCGTCGCCCAGGAAAAACACGTTGTCCTGGAACAGATCTGCATGAATGACGCCGGCGGGCAGATCAGCGGGCCAGTTCGCGGCGAGATATTCGAGCTCCGGCGCGATCTCGGCCTTCAGGCCCTTTTCCACTTCGTCGGCGCGCTCTTCGGATTTGTCCCAAAGAACCCTCCAGCCCTCAACGGACAGTGCGTTGGGGCGCTTGATCTCGAAGCCTTCTCCAGCAAGATGCATGGCAGCCAGCGCCTTGCCGACTTCCCGGCAATGTTTGGCTTCCGGTTTTCTCAGCCACATACCTTCCAGGAAAGAGATCAGTGCGGCGGGACGACCGGACAGTTCGCCAAGCAGCGCACCATCCTTGCGCGGTAGAGGCAATGGGCAGGACAAGCCCTTTGCCGACAGGTGCTGCATCAAACCCAGGAAAAACGGCAGGTCCGACTTTTCCACACGCTTCTCATAGAGCGTCAGGATCAGCGGGTCTTTGGTCGTGTGCAGCAGGAAATTGGAGTTTTCGACACCTTCGGCAATTCCCTTATAGGAGGTGAGTTCGCCGACATCGTATTGCGTGAGGAAATTCCTCAGATCATCTTCGGTGATGTCCGTGTAAACTGCCAATTTAAAATCTCTTGCTAGGGACAGGATTGAAATTCGGGATCAGGAGATGCTGCCTGCGGCCGTCTTTGGTGGCAGCGCGTTGCTGGCATTGCCATTGACGAAAGCCATATCCTCGGTTGTCAGTTCGATGGCGCGAAGCTCGCGGTTCACGAGGAAATGCTCTGTTTCCTCAACCGTAACGGCAAGGTCAAGCGTCGTGTCGAACCGTGCTTTGAAGGCTTCGATGATCTCATCGACGATCACCTCCGGCGCTGATGCGCCCGCCGACAGACCAACGGTTTTGACATCGCCAATTTCGTCCCAATCGATTTCAGATGCGCGCTGCACCAGCACGGAGCGCTTTGCACCGGCCCGCAGGGCAACCTCGACCAGGCGCTTCGAATTCGAGGAGTTGGGTGCGCCGACGACGATGAAAAGATCGCAGCCGGGAGCTGCCTGTTTCACCGCATCCTGTCGATTGGTGGTGGCGTAACAGATGCTGTCGGCAGCCGGAGCCTGAATGGCAGGGAACCGTTCCTGAAGTCTGGCGATCACGCCCGCTGTATCGTCGACGGAAAGCGTCGTCTGGGTCACGAAGCCGAGATTTTCACGATCCGCTGGCTCGTAGTGATCGACATCGTCCACCGTCTCGACCAACGAGACTGTTCCCTCGGGAAGCTGGCCCATCGTGCCGATGACTTCCGGGTGGCCGGCATGGCCGATCAGTACGACGTGGCGGCCGAGGCGTTGATGCCGCATGGCCTGCTTGTGAACCTTGGAAACCAGCGGGCATGTGGCATCAAGATAAAAGAGATTGCGTGCCTCGGCATCAGCGGGCACGGACTTCGGCACACCATGTGCGGAAAAGACGACGGGCTGTTCGCGGTGCTCGGATGGTATCTCATGCAGTTCCTCGACGAAGACCGCACCCTTGGCTTCCAGCCCTTCAACGACGTAGCGATTGTGCACGATTTCGTGACGCACATAGACAGGGGCACCGTAGGCCTTCAACGCCAGCACGACAATCTGGATAGCGCGGTCAACACCTGCGCAGAAACCGCGCGGCCCGCACAGCCGGATCGTCAAAGGGGGTTTGGTAACGGCAATGTTCATTCCTGCTCCTGTACCTCTCCCTGGCCTTCGGTTTTGGCCTTCCTTGCGGATGGCACGCGCCGATTACTCGTCCTGCCCCTTCCCGTTTCGGAAATAGGCAAAACCGGCGACAATGACAAGGGCTGCTGCCAAGCCATACCACGTTATCGCATATTGAAGGTGATTGTTCGGCAAATCTGTGAGCGTTACGCCACCTTTCGGCCAACCGCCCGGATTTGGGGCATCATTCGCGTCAATAAAGATCGGAACAAGCTGCGTGGCAGGAATACCCACGCTCTCTGCCATCGCCGTCATGTCTTTCCAGTAGAAGATATTCTTGGCGATGTCGTTGTCGGGTAGCATCAACGATGGCTTGCCGGCAAGCCGGGCGCGCGCCAGTCCTTCGACCGCAACCTCGCCGCCAACCTGCCCTTCCACGCGCTTGGCCGCTTCCTTCATTTCGAAAGGTACAAAACCGCGATTGATGAGGACCACCCGCCCGTCTGCCAGTGTCAGCGGCGTATAGATATAGTAACCGGTACTTCCGTTATATGTTGCGAAGAAATGCCGCTCGCGATTGTGGTCGAAAACACCTTTCACGCTGAGCCGGCGATACTCGATGTCTTCACCAGCCCTTGCCATTGCCTCGATATCGGAAAGCGATGCGGGACTTGCCACACGTCTTTCAGCAATATCGGCGATCAGTCCTTCTTTCCAATAGAGCCGCTTGACCTGCCATGTGCCAAGGCCGAGCAAAATGGCGAGAGCAAGCAGCACGAGTGGCGCCGCGAAGCCGACGCGTCGTTCTGCAGCCTTCATATGAGATCCGTCATTCACGATCGATTTTGCCTTCGCTTGCATTGTTGCGATATTGCAGGGCAATCATGATGCCCTTCAGCTTGCGCAGGAGGATGAGGGAAATAATGATCGTGAATGGAAGCCAGAGCATGGCGTGCACCCAGACGGGCGGGGCAAAACGGGCATCCACCCACAGAGCGAGCCCAATGACCAGAAAACCAACGATCAACATGACGAAGACGGCCGGGCCATCGCCCGCGTCAGCGAAGGAATAATCCAGGCCGCACGCGCTGCATTCCGGCTGCAGTTTGAGAAATCCGTCGAACAGCCGCCCGTTTCCACAGCGTGGACAGCAACCGCCCAAACCCGTCTTTACGGGATCGACGGGCGCAAAAGCGTTACCCTCCGGTCCGGACATGACGATCTCCCTCTCGCACTGGACCTTTCTCCTCCCGGACAAACAGAAAGAGCGGCCCGCAAGCCGCTCTTACGCTTGTTTCGGAAACGATCAACCGTGCGCCAGAGGTGCGCCCCAACCGCCCCAGATATAGATCGCGAAGAACAGGAACAGCCATACCACGTCAACGAAGTGCCAGTACCAGGCAGCCGCCTCGAAACCAAAATGCTGTTTCGGCGTGAAGCCACCGGCGATCGCCCTGAACAGGCACACCAGCAGGAAGACCGTTCCGACGAACACGTGGAAACCGTGGAAGCCGGTCGCCATGAAGAACGTGGCGCCATAAATGGAGTTCTTGAAGTCGAACGGCGCGTGCATGTACTCATAGACCTGCACGGTCGAGAACAAAACGCCGAGCGCGACGGTCAAAGCAAGACCGGAAATCAAACCCTTGCGGTCATTGTGCAGCAGGGCGTGGTGCGCCCAGGTTACGCAGGTGCCGGAGAGAAGCAGGATAACCGTGTTGTAGAGTGGCAGGTGCCAGGGGTCGATGACCTCGATGCCCTTGGGCGGCCACTGCCCGCCCGTATATTCAAGGCGCGATGCCTGAATGGCTTCATGGGGGAAAAGGCTGGCATCGAAGTAAGCCCAGAACCAGGCCACGAAGAACATCACTTCAGAAGCGATGAACATGATCATGCCGTAACGCAGATGCAGTGACACGACGCGCGTATGGGCACCTTCGTTGCCTTCCTTGATCGTGTCCGCCCACCAGGCGTACATGGTGTAAAGCACGATAACGAGGCCGATATAGAACAGCCAGGGATTGGCAAGCTCAAGCCCGAACAGCTTGAATGTGCCGCCCGAGAGATACCGCATGTAACAGACGCCGCCAAAGGTCATCACGAAAGCGCCGATGGACGCAAGAAGCGGCCAGGGGCTGGGGTCTATGATATGGTAGTCGTGGTTTTTCTGATGCGTATCTGCCATGTGCGACAATCCCCGAATGTCTCTTCCCTGACCAGGTCTTCGATCGAAGACCGGGCCTCCTCTCACAATTTGCTTACGCCAGCTTCTGTCTTGGCCGGCAACGACGCAACCGGTTTTTCCGTTTTCGCCGGATAAAACGTATAAGAAAGCGTCAAAGTATGAATGTTGCGTGTTTCACGCGCATTGACGATCTCAGGATCGACAAAGAACACAACCGGCATTTCCAGGGTTTCACCCGGCTGCAGCGTCGTTTCCGTAAAGCAGAAACACTCTACCTTGTTGAAATAGGCGCCAGCTTCCATCGGCGTGACGTTGAACACGGCCGTGCCGGTCGTTGGAACCGGTGAGCGATTCGTCGCCTTGAACATCACCTGTACGGTTTCGCCGATCTTCGGCTTCACCATCTTGTCGACTGGACGGAAATCCCAGTTGAGGCCGTTCGACGTATTGGCGTCGAAGGTCACATTGATCGTCTTGTCGAGAATAACGTCGGAATATTGCTCCACCCGTTGCGTGGTGCCGTTATATCCCGTCACCCGGCAAAACAGCGTGTAAAGCGGCACTGCAGCATAGGCCATGCCGATCATGGCGAAAAAGAAAACAAGACAGAGCACGAGGATCGAGCGATTGCTCACCCGTTGCGTGCCGGTCGTTCCCGTATCCGCGCCCATATTCGCCATGTCCTCCTCCCCTCCTCCGGTCTCACATGGTCAGTGAGAACCAATCTTGATGATGGTGATGATGTAAAACAGCACCACAAGACCAGCCAGCAGAACGCCGAGCGCGATGTTGCGACCGCGTCTCGATTTCTTCTGCGTTTCGCTCAGTTCGACCGTTTCCATCAAAACACTCCCGACATCGCAGACTTCAGAGCTACGGCGTAATGATCCGCCAGCAAACCCGAAAAGATCGCAAAAAGATAAAGGATCGAATAGGCGAACATCTTCTTTGCAGGCAGCATCTTTTCATCGCCTTCCGGCATGCGTCGCACGTCGAACGAACAGTAGACGAAAATGGCGCTCAAGACCGCTGCGAAAATTCCGTAACCAGCACTGGCGAGCCCGGTGAACCACGGGGCAACGGCTGCAGCCGCCGTCAAAACGGCGTAGGCAATCATCTGGTTCTTAGTAGACCGCTCACCCGCGACATTCGGCATCATCGGAACACCGACAGAGCCATAGTCACGCATCTTGAAAAGCGCGAGCGCCCAGAAGTGCGCCGGCGTCCAAAGAAAGATGATGAGAAACAGAATGATGCTATCGAGCGAGACGCCACCGGTGACACAGGCCCAGCCGAGCATGGGCGGAAATGCGCCTGCGGCGCCGCCGATCACGATGTTCTGCGGCGTCGAGCGCTTCAGCCACATCGTATAGACGACAGCATAAAAGAAGATGGTAAAAGCCAGAAGTGCGGCCGAAAACCAATTGACCGCCAGGCCAAGGATGACGACCGAAAAGGCTGAAAGCGTCAGACCGAAGGCGAGCGCCTCACGCGGAGCAATACGTCCTGACGGAATTGGACGCTTGGCAGTGCGGCTCATAACGGCATCGATGTCGGCGTCATACCACATGTTCAACGCGCCGGACGCCCCAGCGCCCACGGCAATACAGAGAACAGCGACGATGCCGAGAATGGGATTGATTTCTCCCGGTGCCAGCACGAGGCCTGCGAACGCGGTGAAGACGACGAGCGACATGACGCGCGGCTTCAACAACTCGAAATAATCGCGCGCGCCGGCTTCCGAGAGCCCGGAGCTTTCAACGCCCAGCGTTTCGCGATTGTCGATTACGGTCATTTCCTATCCTGCTTTTCTTCAGGTGCCGCTCCACCGCGACACCTCTGCTTGTCCTCCACCGGCATGCTTCATAGCGCATGCAATACGGCTGCATCTGACATTTATCATGTGCAGCCGCAAGGTTCGCTTGGACAAAATGCCTCAGCGGATGCGCGGAAGCTGTTCCCACTGATGGTAAGGCGGGGGCGAAGAAAGCTGCCATTCCAGCGTATTCGCACCCTCGCCCCAGGGGTTGTTGCCCGCAAGCCGCTTCTTGGCGAAGGCTTCCCAGATACCGAAGAGGAAGATCAGCACACCAACGGCGGAGATGTAGGAGCCGTAGGACGATACCATATTCCAGCCGGCATAGGCATCCGGATAGTCGATGTAACGACGTGGCATGCCTGCAAGACCCAGGAAGTGCTGCGGGAAGAACACGAGGTTCACACCGACGAACATTACCCAGAAATGCAGATTACCGATGGTTTCGTTGTACATGTAACCGCTGATCTTCGGGAACCAGTAGTACCAGCCTGCGAAGATTGCAAAGACGGCGCCCAGTGACAGAACGTAGTGGAAGTGGGCAACAACGTAATACGTGTCGTGCAGCGAACGGTCGAGACCGGCATTGGCGAGCTGCACACCTGTCACACCGCCGACGGTGAACAGGAAAATGAAGCCGATTGCCCAGATCATCGGGGTACGGAAGCTCAGCGAACCGCCCCACATCGTTGCAATCCACGAGAAGATCTTGATACCGGTCGGCACCGCGATGACCATGGTTGCGAACACGAAATAGCGCTGCGCTTCGAGCGACAGACCGACCGTATACATGTGGTGCGCCCACACGATGAAGCCGACCGCGCCAATGGCCACCATGGCGTATGCCATGCCGAGATAACCGAAGACCGGCTTTCTGGAGAAGGTGGAAATGATGTGGCTGATGATGCCGAAGCCCGGCAGGATCAGAATGTACACTTCCGGATGGCCGAAGAACCAGAACAGGTGCTGATAGAGGATCGGGTCACCGCCGCCTTCCGGAGAGAAGAAGGCCGTACCGAAGTTACGGTCGGTCAGAAGCATGGTGATGCCACCAGCCAGAACCGGCAGCGACAAGAGCAGCAGGAAGGCCGTAACCAGAACCGACCAGGCAAACAGCGGCATCTTGTGCAGCGTCATGCCAGGTGCACGCATGTTCAAAATGGTGGTGATGAAATTGATCGCGCCGAGGATAGACGACGCGCCCGAAACGTGGAGCGCGAAGATCGCGAGATCTACCGCCGGCCCCGGCATGCCGCTGGTCGCTAAGGGCGGATACATCGTCCAGCCACCGCCAACACCAAATGCACCCGCTGGCCCTTCAACAAAAAGCGAAAGGATCAGCAGCGTGAAAGCGGGAACGAGCAGCCAGAAGGAAATGTTGTTCAGACGCGGAAACGCCATGTCTGGCGCACCGATCATGATCGGGATCATCCAGTTGGCAAAGCCGCCGATCAGCGCCGGCATGACCATGAAGAAGATCATGATGAGCGCGTGAGCGGTCGTGAACACGTTGAACATGTGCTTGCCGCCATCGATGGCCGCATCGCCTTCGAAGCCGTAAACCATGGATGCCAGACCGTGGAAGATCTGGATGCCCGGCTCCTGCAACTCCATTCGCATGACGACGGAGAGCGCACCGCCGACGATGCCCGCCATGATGGCGAAGATCAGGTACAGCGTGCCGATATCCTTGTGGTTGGTCGACAGAAACCAACGCGCAAAGAAGCCAGGTGTGTGTGAATGATGTGCATCATGAGCGTGATCGTCATGTGCGGAAAGACCATGCGAGTGATGATCGTCGTGTTGGGAATGTCCAGCCATGTCCTCACTCCAAGTCGTCAGTTGGTTTCGTTGGCTGCGACATCAACAGTGCGCGGAGCACCGTCGACGGAAGCCATCAGAGCCCGGTTGGCGCCGTTCAGATCGGAAGCGGCGGCAGCAAGCCAGGTGTTATACTGTTCTTCGGAAACCACCCGAATGGCGATCGGCATGAAGGCATGATCCTTGCCACAAAGCTCGGAACACTGCCCATAATAAAGGCCTTCCTTTTCCGGCCGGAACCAGGTCTCGTTCAGACGACCCGGAACCGCATCGATCTTGACGCCGAAAGCCGGCATCGCGAAAGCATGAATCACGTCGGTGGGCGCAGCCGTCACAAGAAGGCGAACGGTCTTGCCGACCGGGACGACCATTTCGTTGTCAACGGCGAGAAGACGCGGATAGCGGGCCTTGTCCTCCTTGCCCGCTGCAGCACGGTCGGCATCCTTCAGCAGATAGCTGTCGAAAGCGACCGGCTCGGCACCCTCGGCGGCCGGATACTCATAATTCCAGAGCCACTGTGTGGCTGTGGCTTTCAACGTCAGATCCGGGTTTTCCGGCTGTGTGAGCTGCGCGTTCAGAAGATTGAACGACGGGAAAGCGATGAAAAGAAGAATGAGAACCGGTGCCAGTGTCCAGACGACCTCGATGGCCGTGTTGTGGCTTGTCGTGGAAGGCTCAGGATTTGCCGAAGCGCGGAATTTCAAGGCCACGACGATGAGCAAGGCAAGAACGAAAATCGTAACGGGAACAATGAACCAGAGCGTATATTGTTCGAACCACCGAATTTCGTGCATGATCGGCGTGGCGGCCTCCTGCATGCCCATCTGCCAATGCACCGGCTGATCGGCGTGGGCGCCGACAGCCGTGAGCAGACAGGTCATGCCCGCCATTGCTGCGTAAATCCTATTAATCACGGTACCCTCTCCCTCACGCGCTTGTTGCTTGATCTCCATCAATCACAAACGCAGAATCCATGCTTATGGTACTAACTTCAAACCACAGTTTGCCCTTTGTCGCAATATGCCCGGCGACACGGAGGCAAGGCAATTTTGCCATTCGTCAGTTCTGCGCGAACAATCGAACCAAATGCGCCTGAATGGTAGCCAGAAGACATCACGGACCTTTGATTCCGGGCACATCCGTATGTTAAAAACGAAGATCAATAAGAGCTTAGCAGTCCTATTTCCGCCCAACTCCACTGGAATTGAAGGGGGAAGGCTTTTTTTTCCCGATTACAGCGTCAAAATAGCCGCACTGATTCGAATTCCAGAGGTTTCCATGCGTCTCTCCCCGCTCGCGCGCACTTTTCTCGCCGCTGCCGGTTTTGCCTTCATCGCGTCCGCCGTGCCGAGCGTTGCCCAGCAACAGCCCGGAACGCCGAAATCGACGCATGGTGCCTGGTCGGTAATCTGCGACAAGCCCGCCGGTGCGTCGGACGACCAATGCGCCCTGATGCAGAACGTCATTGCCGACGACCGGCCTGAAGTCGGACTTTCGGTGGTCGTGCTGAAAACGGCAGATCGCAAGTCGCGCATTCTGCGTATCCTTGCTCCCCTCGGCGTGCTGCTGAAGGATGGCATGGAGCTCTACATCGACAACAACAACATCGGCCGCGCCTATTTCACACGCTGCTTCTCGGAAGGGTGCTACGTCGAAGTCGATATCGACGACGAGTTGCTGAAAGTGCTGCGCGCCGGAAAGAATGCCGTGTTTGCCCTGCGTGAATCGGTGGACCAGGACCGTGTCGGCATTCCGATCGAGCTTACCGGTTTTGCTGAAGGCTACGACGCCCTGCCGTAATCGGCTGACAAGCCCGGCCTTGCTTCTGGTCGCATCAGTGCCTAAATCGGTCTTGAAACGATAAAGACCGGAGCCGTTCGAATGACCAATGATCTTGTGAGCCTTTTCGACTGTGACGAAGGGACGCTGCGCAAGGCGGTCGGCGAAGCGCTTGCCGGAGCCGACGACGGCGAATTGTTCATCGAGCATGCCCAGGCAGAATCGCTGACATTCGACAACGGTCGCCTCAAGGGCGGCTCTTTCAACACGGATCAGGGCTTTGGCCTGCGCGCCGTTGCTGGCGAAACGGTTGGTTACGCTCATGCGGGCGAGCTTTCGCAGGCGGCGCTGAAGCGCGCATCCGACGCCGTCGGCGCCGTCACCAAGGGCTATTCCGGCTCCTATGCCGCAGCGCCCCAGCGCACGAACAAGAAGCTCTATGGCGACGAAAACCCGATCGGCTCCCCAAGCTTCGAAGAAAAGGTTCGGCTGCTCACCGAGATCGACGCCTATCTGCGCGACAAGGACCCCAAAGTCCGTCAGGTAACGGCGACTGTTTCGGCAAGCTGGCAGGTTGTTGACATCCTGCGCGCCGACGGACACCGCGTCAGCGACATTCGACCGATGACCCGCATCAATATTTCCGTCGTTGCCGGCGAAGGCGATAGACAGGAAAGCGGCTCTTACGGCATTGGCGGTCGCATCGGCTTCGGCGATTTCATCACCACGGAAAACTGGCAGCGTGGTGCGGATGAAGCGTTGCGGCAGGCGCTCGTCAATCTGACGGCGATTGATGCCCCCGCTGGCACGATGGACGTCGTGCTGGGTTCCGGCTGGCCTGGCGTCATGCTGCATGAAGCCGTCGGACATGGCCTGGAAGGAGACTTCAATCGCAAAAAGACCTCCGCCTTTGCCGGGCTCATGGGCGAGATGGTCGCCGCACCCGGCGTAACGGTGGTCGATGACGGCACGATTGACGCCCGTCGTGGTTCGCTGACCATCGACGACGAGGGGACGCCGTCCGGTTACAATGTCCTGATCGAAAACGGCAAACTCGTCGGTTACATGCAGGACAGGCAGAACGCCCGTCTGATGGGTATGCGCCCCACCGGCAATGGCCGCCGTCAAGGCTATTCGCATATTCCAATGCCGCGCATGACGAATACCTACATGCTTTCAGGCGACAAGACGCCGGAAGAAATCATTGCCTCCGTCAAGCGGGGCATTTATGCCGTGTCGTTTGGCGGCGGTCAGGTGGATATCACCTCCGGAAAATTCGTTTTCGGCTGCACCGAAGCCTACATGATTGAAAACGGCAAGATTGGCGCACCGGTCAAGGGCGCAATGCTGATCGGCAACGGCCCTGATGCCATGAAGCGCGTGACGATGATCGGTAACGACTCGAAGCTGGACACGGGGATCGGCAATTGCGGCAAGGCTGGACAATGGGTTCCGGTCGGCGTTGGCCAACCGCATCTGCGCATGGACCAGATTACAGTGGGCGGCACCAAGGCCTGACAAGGCGTGTCTGCCCCGGCGATCAATAGCGCCCGGGCAGATTTTTATGACAGGACCGTGAGAAATCGATAAGGTTTTGTCTCTATTGGGAGGAATACGACCCTGCGTTTTTATCAGTTCAAAAGGATGAAATGACCGGTCTCAGTAATGCTCTCGTTCCCGAACTCGCCGTCAGCGACTGGCAAAAAAGCCGCGCCTTCTACTGCGATCTCATCGGTTTTCATGTGATTTTTGAACGCCCGGAAGAAGGCTTCGCCTATCTGGGCCTGGGTGATGCGCAACTGATGATCGATCAGATCGGCGCGACCCGTACTTTCGTTTCTGGCAACGCGCCACTCGAAACGCCGCTCGGACGCGGCATGAATCTTCAGCTCGCCGTTCCCTCCTTGCAGCCGATCCTGTCGCGCCTTGAACGGGCCGGCATTGAACTGGTGCTGGCGCTCGAAGAGAAATGGTACAGGCGTGGCCCGATCGAATCTGGCAACCGCCAGTTCATCGTTTCCGATCCGGATGGTTACCTCATTCGACCGTTCGAAAGCCTTGGCGAACGCCCGTTCCGGTTTGGTTGAGGACAGAATGCTTCCCTTTATGCCCCAAGCCGTCATCTTCGATATGGACGGGCTGCTGATCGAAAGTGAAGTTCTCTACCGCGATGCATTCCTGGCGGCCTCCGATGAAGGCGGCCATGGCATGCAGGTTGAAACATACCAGAAGGTTTGCGGTAGCCCCTGGGCGGTGATTACCAAAACCATCATCGCGGACTATGGCGCGAATTTTCCGATCGATACATTTCGCGACGCGTGGCTGCGCAATCTTCGCACAATGATGGCAGAGGGCGTGGCACTTAAACCTGGCGTCATCGAAATCCTCGATCTGCTGGATCGCCTCGATATCCGGCGCGCTATAGCAACGTCGTCACAACATGAAGCCGTGCAACGGCATCTGTCGCCATTCGATCTTCCCCGACGTTTCGACCGGATCGTGGCGCGTGGTGATTATGCCGAACCGAAACCAGCTCCACATCCCTATCTGACGGCTGCTCAGTGGCTGAACATCGACCCAACCCAATGCCTTGCCCTGGAAGATTCCTATCATGGCATCCGATCGGCCTCGGCGGCGGGCATGGCGGCGATCATGGTGCCCGATGTAGCACCACCGACGCCCGAAATGCAGGAACGTTGCGTGGCGATCTGTGACGACCTATTTGCCGTCGCCAAACTTCTGGAAATCGCTCATTCCGGCGTTTTCAGTGGTGCTTGAGCATCCATCCCGGCAAGCGTAAAACGCCATTTGCGTTTGACCGATGCTTCGATATCAAGACCGTTTTGGTAGGCCAGAAGCAGGACATGACCGAGAAGATCAGCGGTTTCATCGGCAAGTTCCTGGCGCATTTCTTCCTGTGTTTTGCCTTTACTGCGTCCGCGGCCACTGAGCCGGTTCCACGCTTGCGTAACCTCGCCCACCTCTTCCTGAAGCTTGAGCATGAACCAGTCGGAATCACGCGTAATGCCATTCGCATCGGCATATTTCTGCGACGCGCTTTCGAATTGACGCATCATTACCGCAAGCATTTGTTCATCCTTTGTTCTAATTCGCCCAACTCTAATCATGATTCCCCGATGTTGTCGAACGGAATCACCGGGACCGATCAGCCTGCGACTTCCCTTAGGAAAGGCGGTAATTTCTCACGACAAATGGCAGACAAGCAGCTACGACTGAGGCAAACGAAATTCTCCGACTGCTGCCCGCCATGCCCTACCCCGATCTTTTTTACCAACTTACCGACGGGCGAAGCCCTGCGGTTCTGGCGATGTTCGCCGGCGCGGCACTTCTGGCTGGTCTTGCGCGTGGTTTTTCGGGATTTGGCGCAGCGCTCATTTTCATCCCGCTCGCAAGCGCCATCGTCGGCCCTCGGATCGCATCAGCTGTTCTTCTCGTTGTCGACGGTGTTTTGACGCTCGGCATGATACCGGCGGCGTGGCGCATGGCCGATCGGCGCGAGGTTTTCACGATGTCGGCGGGAGCCGTCATCGGTGTCCCGGCGGGAACTGCGCTCCTTTCCTACGGCAATCCGCTGACACTGCGCTGGTTGATTTCCTGCGTCGTCGTGTTGTTGCTGCTCTTTTTGATTTCCGGTTGGCGTTATAGCGGACGGCCTAAAACACCCCTGACCATTGTCACCGGCTTTGTCGCGGGGCTGTTTTCCGGCGCAGCGCAACTGGGCGGTCCGCCCGTTGTTGCCTATTGGCTGGGTGGCGCGTTGAAAGGCCCATTCGTACGGGCCAATGTGATTCTCTATTTCGCCATTTCGACCGTGCTGTCCGTCACGAGCTACTTCCTTGGAGGCCTTTTTACGGCGAGTGTCGTCATCTTCTCGCTGCTCGCCGTCCCATTTTATGCCGCTGGTCTTTATTGCGGCGCGCGACTGCACGGGGTCGCAGATGACGTAACGTTCCGCCGGATCTGCTACAGCCTGATTGCCATCTCCGCCGTCATCGGCCTGCCGATCTTCGATTCCCTGCTGAAATAAGCGCGCCGCCAATCGGCGTTACGGGAACATCCGAACCTTAGACCAGGGAGCATCCGGCGTCTCACGACGGAATTCCATACGGTCGTGCAGACGGAACGGTCGATCATGCCAGAACTCGATGCTGAGAGGACGAATTCGGAACCCGGACCAGTGTGGCGGACGCGGGATCTCACCAACAGCATATTTCAGCGTGTATTCGGCGACGGCCTTTTCCAAGGCGAAACGTCCTTCCAGTGGCCGCGACTGCTTCGATGCCCATGCGCCAATCCTGCTGCCGCGAGGACGCGATGCATAATAGGCATCCGCTTCCGCGTCGCTGACGACCTCCACCTCACCACGCAGGCGCACCTGACGGCGCAGGCTCTTCCAATGGAAACACATGGCCGCTTTTTTCTGTCCGAGAATCTCTCGGCCCTTCTGGCTTTCGAAGTTCGTGTAGAAAACGAAGCCGCGGTCATCTACGCCCTTCAACAGCACCATGCGCACATTGGGCAGCCCGTTTTCATCCACCGTTGCCAGCGCGACAGCGTTCGGATCGTTGATTTCGGAAGCCGTTGCGTCCTTCAGCCACTCGGCAAAAAGTGTGAACGGTTCATTTTCTTCAGTGAAGTCACTGGATGTTAACCCCGTTTCCGACATATTGACTAAAATGCTCCCGAGTTGTGTTTGGGCACCAGAGATGTAGTCTGGCGAAAGATGGTGATCGTCATAGCAAAGTCGAACAGTCGAACAAAGAGCCTCCTGTCATCGGCGGCGGAAATTTCCGCAGTCGTTTCAATGCTTGTGGTGCTGAGCGGATGCGTCAGCCTCGATCTGTTCGGTGGCGACAAGGTTGACCGCTCGCTTTCAACCGCTTCCGTTCCCAACCAGCCAAACAATGCACCGCAGACCGATGACGCGACCATCAGAAACGCCGTCACGTCGGCCGATCTGACCAAGATTGCCGATCAGCCCCTGCCCTGGGCCAATGCAACCACCGGCAGCGCTGGCGTCGTGACTGCCATCCATGAAAACAGTGCCAGCGGCTTCGTCTGCCGCGATTTCAGAACGACGCGCCACTCTTTCGAAGGTGTGGCAAGTTATGCAGGCCAGGCCTGCCTTTCCGAAACCGGCGAATGGTTGCTGACCCGTTTCGAGCAGAAATAAACTGTTTACCTTGGCGCGTGGAATAAAGCCGACGACACCCTGACGCCCCTCCTCCGTAAAGGAGTGATTAGCAACTTATTGCAACAGTCGACGTTGATAAACCGAGGGCATGAACGCGAATGAACGCGGGCATCCCTTTTCGGAGGGGTTAGTTTCAGGATTGCGCCATGAGACGGCGGCAGGCACCTGAGCCAACGTGACTGGTGTTTCGCATGCGCGATCCGTATTCGATCCTTGGCGTACAACGAGACGCCGGCAACGATGAAATCAAGGCCGCATGGCGGACCAAGGCGAAATCCGTTCATCCCGATGCCAATCGTGACGACCCGGACGCGACCGCGCGTTTTGCGGAAATCGGACAGGCATACGATCTTCTCAAGGACCCCAAAAAACGTGGTCTTTACGATCAGGCCCGTCAGGCTGCCGAAAACAAGCGGCGCGATCAGACCATCATGCAGCAACGGCAGGCGGCACGCGAAGCTGCTGAACGTGCAAAAGCCGCTGAAAAGCTTATGGAAGAGCTGGCGCGTGCCGAAGCGCGCAACCGTGCCACAGCCGGCCAGAAGGCCGATGGAACGGTAGAAGCTGCCGAAGATGTCGTTGAACGCATTTTCGGCGCACAGGCGCAAAACGACCCCAAGGTGCAGCAGGCGGCAGCCGAAGCTGCCAAGGCTACTGCCGCAAAATCAGAGGCAACGCCACCCAGCGAGACCGCCTCTCCCTCTCTCAACGAGGACAAGACGGAAGCACCGGTTTCTCTCGCCTCCAACCTGTTCGGAGCGCTGGTACGCCGCTTCCTTCCGAACCAGCCAGCGCTCGAAAAAGCGCCTGACATCACCGCGGAAGCGACAGTAAGCGTCGCCGATCTTCTAGACCGCAAGTGGATTACCCTTTTGCTGCCCGAAGACCGCGAAGTCCGTTTCCAGCTTGAACCCGGCATGACTGATGGCCATGTCGTGCGGCTAAAAGGACAGGGATTGAAGCTTCCTAACATGGCGCGGGGCGACCTCTCGATTACCTTGCTGGCGGCCAGAGACGACGCCTTTTCCATTCGCGGCTATGATATTCATACAACCTTACCGGTCTCTCTGAGCGATGCCGTCCTCGGATGTGAGACGACAGTACAAACTCCGCGCGGCGAAGAAACCGTGGCAATTCCCGCCTGGTCCGGGTCCGACAAGATGCTGCGGCTCGACGGCAAGGGTCTTCCCGACGGCAACGGCGGATTTGGCGATTTTGTCGTTGAACTGCGTATCCTGCTGCTCGAAAAGCCTGACGACAAGGTCACTGACCTGATGCGCCACATGCGCGAAGGCCTTTATTTGTGACTGTTTCACGAATAGCTTGGACAAAGCACCCTTTGTTACGCTCCCTAACAGTTGATGACCTTGGGCAATCTTGAACAGGATTGCAGCCTATGCCATAGGCAGGATCAATCGAAAGTATCAGGGAGCATAAGATGGCTCAGGCATCCGGCCTTATGGCTGGCAAACGCGGCCTCATCATGGGCGTCGCAAATAACCGTTCAATCGCTTGGGGTATCGCCAAGGCATGCGCAGATGCAGGTGCAGAAATCGCACTGACCTGGCAGGGCGATGCGCTGAAGAAGCGCGTCGAGCCGCTTGCCCAGGAGCTTGGCGCCTTTATGGCTGGCCACTGTGATGTCACGGACCTCGAAACGATCGATGCGGTTTTTGCGGGTCTGGAACAGCATTGGGGCAAGATCGACTTCGTCGTGCATGCAATCGCATTCTCCGACAAGGACGAACTGACCGGCCGCTACCTCGATACCAGCCGCGACAACTTCAACCGTACCATGGATATCTCCGTCTTCTCGCTGGCCGCGGTTGCAAAACGTGCCGAGCCGGTGATGAACGATGGTGGATCGATCATCACGCTGACCTATTATGGCGCTGAGAAGGTCATGCCGAACTACAACGTCATGGGCGTTGCCAAGGCTGCACTCGAGGCGAGCGTACGTTACCTCGCCGTCGACCTCGGCAACCGCGGCATTCGCGTTAACGCCGTTTCTGCCGGCCCGATCAAGACGCTTGCCGCTTCCGGTATCGGCGATTTCCGCTACATTCTGAAGTGGAACGAGTACAATGCGCCGCTGAAGCGCACGGTCTCGATCGAGGAAGTCGGCAAATCGGCACTCTATCTGCTGTCCGACCTGTCGACCGGCGTTACCGGGGAAATTCATCACGTGGATTCCGGTTACCATACCATTGGTATGAAGGCTGTCGACGCGCCTGACATTTCCGTGGTCAAGGACTGACCTTAGGGCATTTCTGAAACAGGGGTACCGCTTTGCTCGTCT
The DNA here is from genome assembly GCA_025559845.1 of Agrobacterium tumefaciens. Lineage (NCBI taxonomy): Bacteria > Pseudomonadati > Pseudomonadota > Alphaproteobacteria > Hyphomicrobiales > Rhizobiaceae > Agrobacterium > Agrobacterium tumefaciens. The sequence continues at coordinate 504,460 of CP048469.1, read as the reverse complement.
ATGTGATCCGGCACGGACAGACAGACTGGAATGCGGTACGCCGGCTTCAGGGACAGAAAGATGTCCCGCTCAATGATTTCGGCCGCTCGCAGGCGGCCGGAAACGGCAAGACGCTTTCGCGTATTCTCGGCGCCACCGCCGGCGATTTCGATTATGTCGCAAGCCCACTCGGGCGTACACGCGAAACGATGGAACTGATGCGCGGCGCCATGGGTCTTGATCCCCTCGCCTATCGCACCGACGACCGACTGGTCGAATTGTCATTCGGTGACTGGGAAGGCCACACCCTGCCTGAACTCAAACAGAGTTTTCCAGAGCGGGTAAGGGAGCGCAAGGCCAACAAGTGGGACTTCATCCCGCCGGGCCAGGATGCGGAAAGCTACGAAATTCTCTCATGGCGGATCGGCGCATGGCTGTCATCGATCGACAGACAGACGGTTTGCGTCTGCCATGGCGGCGTCATTCGCTCGATCTTCCGTCTGATTTCCGGCATGGACAAGCACGAAGCGTCAACGACGCAAATCCCGCAGGACCGCATCATGAAGGTCGAAATAGACAAGAACTTCGCGGAATGGATTTCCTGACCTAACGGGACAACACCCCATGTCATTCCGGCGACGGACCAGAATGACTGCAGATCCTCTTATTGCAGCACGTCCATGTCATCGACGACGCGCTTTCCATCCACTTCCGTGTAGAAGACCACGACTTTCACACCCGCCTTCAAACCTTCGAAGTTGAACTCCTCAGGCACACGGTAGGTTTTTCCATCGTTAAGCGTGATGGTCAGCGCGTTGACGTCGATCTTGCTGATCGTGCCTTCCACGTCGACACTCTGGGTGTACCCGTTGATCGGGGCCAACAGGTTGGCGGTGGCCAGAAGGGCGGCAATCATCAAACGCATCGATCTAGCTTTCGTGGATTTGCGTGAAAACTTTTGATGCATGAAGAAGTGCCTTTCGAATGTGGCGGAAGTTGCCCGCAACCATGACATTTTCGGCCCAATTGATGAACGGATTTCGCGGAACGATCAAGCCGTTAGGAAATTTTACACCGCATTTTCCAGCAACACGGGAAAACCTGCAGTATTCATCAAAAAGGACGTTCCTTTCATATTTGTTTCATGACCGCGCTCCGCGCGAAGGACATCGAATCGCCTCCTCAAGGTCATTGGCGACAAGGCTCTAAAGCCGCTTTTTTCCGAACGCCGAACAACCATGAACACTGCGTCACCGGATCATCGACGCTGATCGAAAGAAAGGCTTTTGCCTTATTCCGATTTTCCACTATGACAGGTCCGCTTGTTTCCAACGGCTGCCTGTCCGCAGGTGTGCCCTGTTTTTTCTGGTCTGTAGCAGTATGTCGCATAATAGCTTCGGTCATCTTTTTCGCGTTACCACCTGGGGAGAAAGCCACGGTCCTGCATTGGGCTGCGTGGTAGATGGCTGCCCGCCCGGCATCCGCTTTACGCTTGCCGAAGTGCAGCACTGGATGGACAAGAGAAAACCCGGCCAAAGCCGGTTCGTCACCCAGCGTCGCGAAGACGATATCGTCAAGGTTCTGTCCGGCGTGATGCTGGATGAGGACGGCGAAACGCTGATCACCACCGGCACACCGATCTCGATGCTGATCGAAAACACTGACCAGCGCTCGAAGGACTATGGCGAGATTGCCCGTCGCTTCCGCCCCGGCCACGCCGATTTCACCTATGACCTCAAATACGGCATCCGCGACTATCGTGGCGGTGGCCGCTCTTCGGCCCGAGAGACGGCTGCGCGTGTTGCCGCAGGTGCCATTGCCCGCAAGGTTGTACCAAGCCTGAATGTCCGGGGTGCGCTGGTTCAGATCGGTAAACACAAGATCAACCGCGACAACTGGGACTGGGATCAGGTCGACCAGAACCCATTCTTCTGCCCGGATGCCGCGATGGTTCCCGTCTGGGAAGAGTATCTTGACGGCATTCGCAAGGCAGGTTCTTCAATCGGCGCCGTCATTGAAGTGGTCGCCGAGGGCGTTCCTGCTGGCATTGGCGCGCCGATTTACGCAAAGCTCGATCAGGACATCGCCTCAAATCTGATGTCGATCAACGCCGTCAAGGGTGTCGAGATTGGCGAAGGTTTTGCCTCTGCAGAGCTTTCCGGTGAAGAAAACGCCGATGAAATGCGCATGGGCAATGACGGTAAACCTTTGTTCCTGTCCAACCATGCCGGTGGCATTCTCGGCGGCATTGCGACGGGCGAGCCGGTGATTGCGCGATTTGCGATCAAGCCCACGTCGTCGATCCTGACCGAGCGTCAGTCCATCGATGCCGATGGCAAGAACGTCGATGTCCGCACCAAGGGTCGCCATGACCCTTGCGTCGGCATTCGTGCCGTTCCGATCGGTGAGGCAATGATCGCCTGCACCGTTGCCGACCATTATTTGAGAGACCGCGGTCAGACCGGCCGGCTGAAATGAGGAACACCCGAAATGGCATATGACCAGAAGCGCGTCGTTGAGGCTATCCGCGCATTTGAAGCCGGTGAACTCGTCGTCGTGACGGATGATGACGATCGCGAAAACGAAGGCGACCTGATTATCGCGGCGGTTCACTGCACGCCGGAAAAAATGGCCTTCATCGTCCGCCACACCTCCGGCATCGTCTGTGCGCCGATGCCGCGCGAAGAAGCCAAGCGGCTGAACCTTAACGCCATGGTGGCGGAAAACGACAGCGCCCACACAACGGCGTTCACCGTCACGGTCGATTTCAAGCACGGCACGACAACCGGCATTTCTGCGGAAGACCGCACGCTGACGGTTCGCAACCTCGCCAACCCCAATGTCGGCCCGGCTGACTTTACCCGCCCCGGACATATTTTCCCGCTCATCTCCCGCGAAGGCGGCGTGCTGATGCGGTCTGGCCATACGGAAGCAGCCGTCGACCTCTGCAGGCTCGCAGGACTGCCGCCGATTGGCGTAATCTGCGAACTTGTCAATGACGATGGAACGGTTACGCGTGGTCCACAGGTTTCCGCCTTTGCGGAAACCCACGGTCTGAAGCAGGTATCGGTTGCCGATCTGATCGCCTATCGCCAGCGCAAGGAAACGCTGGTGGAAATGGAATCGTCTTTCACCGTCGAGACCCCGTTCGGTCCCGCCAAGGCGCAAACCTACTCCCTGCCCTGGGACCCTATGCAGCATATGGCCGTCATTTTCGGTGATATCCGTGACGGCATCGACATTCCCGTTCGCCTACATCCGGAAAATGTTGCCGACGACATTTTCGGCAGTCGCCAGCCGGTACGCCACTATATGCAGAAGATCGCCGAAGAAGGTCGAGGCGTGATCATCTACCTGCGCGAAGGTTCGGTTGGTGTCGGTCAGGTGCCTGGCCGCCGAAAGGCGCGTGATCCCGAAGAGGCGCATGCGCAGGCACGTTCACGCGAAAACGAATGGCTGGAAATCGGCCTTGGCGCGCAAATTCTCAAGGATCTCGGCATCAGCTCAATCAAGCTGATGACGACCCGCGAGCGTCACTATGTGGGTCTGGAAGGCTTCGGCATCAAAATTTCCGCAACGGAAATCTGCTGATCCTGAGCAACACAATGCCCATCCTCTCGGCGTTTCAGGCCCGAGAGGATGGAAACAAAACCATGAACAACAGCAATATCTAGTCCCGCCAACCGTCGAGGTAATTCACGCGCTCGACCCCTGTGAAACGGGCAAGACGGGCAAGCTCAGCATCCAGCTTTTCCAGGCGCCCGGCGGAGCCGCGTACACCAGCTTCAAGCCACAGCTTGCGCACGTCCAGCGTTCCCCCCTTGCGGTCCGCTTTCATGTCGATACGGCCGATCAGGCGGTCGCCTTCGAGAAGCGGAAAAACGTAATAGCCGTATTGCCGCTTCGGCTCCGGTACGAAAACCTCGATGCGGTAATAAAACCCGAACAGCCGTTCGGTTCGATTTCGGTCGCGCAGCAACGGATCAAAAGGGCTGAGAACACGAACCCGGGAGGACGGCTCCGGCTGACCTGAAACATCGGCGCTGAAATCCGCAAAGGCGTAAGACTGGCGGACACTGCTGCCATCATTCGCACCGACGAAGACTTCGCTCAATTCATCGCGATGGCTGGTAACCCAATCCTTCGCTTCCTGCGGGGTAACGATATCGAAAAATGCGGCAATTTCGCCATGCGTCGCAAAGCCGAGCCTGCCCAGCGCCTCCCGGCAGGCCCAATCAACAAAGGCTTCATGCTCTATTTCCGCCTCGTGATGTTCGAGAGGAATGACGCGCTCGGCCAGGTCGTACACTTTCTGAAAGTTCACCCGCCCCGAAATCGCAAGTTTGCCGGTATGCCAAAGATATTCGAGCGCCGTCTTGGAGGGATGCCAGTTCCACCAGCCTCCGGACTGATGCCCGTCTTCCTTCAGCTCTCGTGCCATGACCGGGCCGCCCGCCGAAATACGCTCAAGCGTATCGCCAAACGCGGCATCGAACCCTTCGCCGTGCCACTTGCGCCAACGTTCCTGGATGATCGGCTCACGGCGGCGGAAGCGATGTTTCCAATAGGGATAAAAAGCCGTGGGCAGAATGGACGCATCATGCGTCCAATGTTCGAAAAGCGCCCGATCCTTTTCCAGCAACGCGGTCAGATGCTCGCGCTTGTAGGTCTGATTTCGGGAGAAGATAATCTGGTGGTGAGCACGCTCGACAGTACCGATACTATCGACCTGCACGAAGCCGATATCCGTGATGAGCTGAAGCAGCCCATCCTTCGAAAGCGCTCTTCCAGGCGGTGAGCAAAGCCCCTGCCGCGCCAGGAAAATCCGTCTTGCTGCTTCATTCGATATCTGAATCGCCATGGTGCTGACGGTAGGACGGCTTTGCAGCGATTGCAATGTTCTTTTTTTGTTCCTTGTTTCGCTTCTTTTGATGAGAGGTTATAGAACCCGAACCGATCTCGATTATGATTTGAGCGGAACCTCATGCGAAATGTTCTCCGTTTTCGCATTCCGTTCGTAAGGACATCAGCACCTTGGACATTCGTTTCGAAGCAGCCGGCGTGACCATTGAAAGCCGACACATCTTGCTCCCCCTGTCACTGACACTCACGGAACGGCGTATCGGCGTCGTTGGTCTCAACGGTTCGGGCAAGACGACATTCGCCCGCCTCATCAATGGCCTCAACAAACCGACAAGCGGTACGGTCACAGTCAACCGGCTCGATACGGTGAGAGACGCAGAGGCCGTACTCAGGACTGTCGGGTTCATTTTTCAAAACCCACATAACCAGATCATTCTGCCGATCGTGCGCGAGGATATCGCCTTCGGCCTGAAGCGGCTTGGCCTTGGCAAAGCGGAAACAGAGGGACGAGTAAAAACAGTCCTTACCAATCTTGGCATTGCCCATCTCGAAGACAGACGTGCCCATGAACTGTCCGGCGGCGAGTTGCAGCTTTCGGCCCTTGCTGCGCTTCTCGTCACGGAGCCGAAAGTGCTGATCCTCGATGAGCCGACCAATCAGCTCGACCTGAAAAACCGCACCATCGTCGAAAAGACAATGGCGTCGCTGTCGCAGGATCTGATCGTTATCACCCACGATCTGCCGTTGCTGGCAAATTTCGACCGAGTGCTGGTGTTCCATCAGGGATCGCTGGTGGCCGATGCAGCACCTGAAGAGGCGATCGACCGCTATCTGGAGGTGGCCGCATCATGAAATCGCTGCACGTTGAGGGATCTGGTTGGCTTCATCGACTTTCTCCGCGCATCAAGCTCGTTGCACTTGCCGCTTTCAGCGTCGCGTTGTTCCTGACGCGTGACCTCGTGCTGCTCTCAGCGGCCGTTATCGTCGCCGCTGTCGTTCTGCAGCAGACACGCTTACCCCTTAAGGATATCGCCTTCCGGCTTCGTCCCGTGATGCTGACAATTCTTCTGGTTGCCGCTTTCAGCTACGCCTTTGTTTCTGCAAATGATGCTACGATTGCGCTGCTGCGATTGACCTCGCTTGCCTTTCTCGCCACGGCGATCACCATCACTGTCAGCATTTCGCAGTTTATGGACGAGATAACTCTGGCGGCAATACCACTTGAAAAGCTTGGACTTGCCCGAGCCGCCGACATTGGCCTTGCCGTCGGACTCGTGGTGCGTTTCGTACCAGAAATCGTCAACCGTTATCATGCGGTGAAGGATGCGCACCGGGCGCGCGGTGTGCCGGCCAAACCCGGTACAATCATCGTTCCTGTCATCATTATGACGTTGAAGGATGCGGACGCGATTGCCGACGCCATTGACGCGCGCGGTTTCAGAGGCCAAAGCTGACAGCCTGACAATCATCAGGAACCGCTGCCATGAAAACCCGTGACCTCGTGCTGATCTCGCTGTTTGCCGCCATCATTATTGCGCTTGGGCTGTTGCCGCCGATTACGCTCGGCTTCATTCCAGTCCCGATAACGGCACAGTCTCTCGGTGTGATGCTGGCGGGCGTGGTACTCGGTGCAAAACGCGGCACGCTGGCCGTGCTTCTGACCATTCTCATTGCCGCCATCGGTCTTCCGGTTCTTTCCGGCGGGCGCGGCGGCCTGTCGATTTTCACCACCCCAACGACCGGCTTCCTCATCGGCTGGATCGCCGCGGTATTCGTCACCGGCTATCTTTCGGAAAAGCTGGTAAACCGCAATCAGTCGGCTCTGGCACAGGGCGCAGGCTTTTTTGTTGCCAGCCTGATCGGCGGCGTTGTCGTCCTCTATGCTTTCGGCATCACATATCTGGCTCTGGTCACCGGCATGGGCTTTACCAAGGCGTTTCTCGGTTCGATGGCCTTCATTCCCGGTGACGCGTTGAAGGCGCTGCTGGCAGCTCTGGCAGGCCGTGCCGTCATGGCCGGTTACCCGCTCCTGCCACAACGCGCCTGAAAACCGTTTTCCGGGAGGGAAAGAATGGCGACGCGCCTCTACGAACATCCGATTTTTCTCGAACACATCGTGCCTGAAGGCCATCCCGAGCGGCCTGATCGCCTGCGCTCCCTGAATATTGCCCTCGAGCATCCCAATTTCGAAAGGCTGGAGCGCAAGCAGGCACCGCAGGCGAATGAAGATGTCGTGCTGTTGGCGCATCCCGAAGAACATCTGCTTTCCGTGATGCGCAGCATTCCGGAAGAAGATGGAGAGCTCAACCGTATCGAAGCCGACACCTATGCTTCGCCGAAAAGCCTGCAGGCGGCACTGACCGGAATTGGCGCTGCGATGGCCGGTGTGGATGATGTTTTCTCCGGCAAGGCCGACAATGTTTTCGTCGCTGCCCGCCCGCCTGGCCATCATGCCGAAACCGCGAAGGCGATGGGCTTCTGCCTTTTCAACAACGCCGCCATTGCCGCCCGCCATGCACAAAAGGTTCATGGCGCCGAACGTGTCGCCATTGTTGACTGGGACGTGCACCACGGAAACGGCACGCAGGACATTTTTTGGAACGACACATCGGTGCTGTTCTGCTCCACGCACCAGATGCCGCTTTATCCATGGAGTGGTGACAAGAATGAAACCGGCGTCAAGAACAACGTCGTCAACGCGCCCCTTTCGCCGAATACCGGCAGTGACCATTTTCGCGAGGCATTCAAGTCGCGAGTCCTGCCAGCAATTGCCGACTTTTCGCCTGACCTGATCATCATTTCCGCCGGTTTTGACGCGCATCACCGCGATCCGCTGGCACACATCAATCTGGTCGGTGAGGATTTCGACTGGGCGACGGGTCGTCTTCTGGAAATGGCCGACAAATACGCGTCAAACCGGGTCGTCAGCCTGCTCGAAGGTGGTTATGATCTGGAAGGGCTGGCGGAATCGGCAGCCATGCATATCTTGAGAATGATGAAGGGTTGAATATGACGGAAAATGCCAACACAGCCGACGTCAGCGGTTATTCTTTCGAAAAAGCTGTCGCCGAGCTGGAAAGCATTGTCGCAAGGCTGGAGCGCGGCGACGTGGCTCTGGACGAATCCATCGCCATCTACGAGCGTGGCGAAGCCCTGAAAAAACATTGCGAAACGCTATTGAACGCAGCCGAGAAGCGTATCGAAAAAATCCGTCTTGACCGCGCCGGCAGACCGCAGGGCGTAGAACCTCTCGACGGCGAATAATACATAGCTTGAGTTCGGCAATCATATCAGAATTGCCGAACTCGCAACCAATGGTCTACCGATCCGAGCGTTGCGGCCGCTTCGATGGTTGAGCGCTCAGGCGGTTGAGGCAAAAAGACTGACGCACTGTTTACTATCGCGATCTGCCAAGGGCGCAGCTTTGTGCTACTCTGCCGAGATCGACTTTGGAGAGTGTTGATGTCCTTCTTTCCCGGAAATGATCCTGCCGCGGGCGATGCCTTCGCTTGTGATGCCATCGAAAATCTCATCATTCCGCGTTCCAGCGACATTGGTGGCTTCGCTGTGCGTCGCGCCCTGCCAACACGGCAGCGACGGCTTGTTGGCCCTTTCATCTTTTTTGACCGCATGGGCCCGGCAATCCTGAAAGCCGGCGAAGCGCTTGACGTCAAACCACATCCGCATATCGGCCTTTCCACCGTCACCTATCTCTTCGACGGTGAAATCAAGCATCGTGACAGCCTCGGTACGGAGCTTGTCATCCGGCCAGGAGACATCAATCTGATGACCGCCGGGCGCGGCATCGTGCATTCGGAACGGACACCGGAAAACCTGCGTGGCCATCCGCTTTCGATGTCCGGCCTGCAAACCTGGCTGGCATTGCCTGATCAGATGGAAGAGATCGCACCGACCTTTGCCCATACCGGCAAGGAGGCGATGCCCCTGATCGATACGAAAGGTGTTTCCGGACGCGTCGTGATTGGCAATTTCGAGGGACTGCCCTCTCCCGTCTCGGCATTTACGGATACGCTTTATGTGGACCTCACGCTCGAACCGGGCGTCAAATTCCCATTTTCCGCCGACCATGAAGAACGCGCGATCTACATTCTTTCCGGTTCGCTCGAGGTCGCGGGTGATGTCTTCGCAGCCGATCAGCTCCTGGTCTTCCGCCCCGGCGACGACATCACGCTGCAGGGCGGAGCAACCGGCTGTCACATCATGATCTTCGGTGGCGAGGCACTGAATTCACGCCGATATATCTGGTGGAATTTCGTTTCGTCATCAAAAGAACGCATAGAGCAAGCCAAACAGGAGTGGAGAACCGGACGCTTCGATATCGTTCCGGGCGACGAAGAAGAGTTTGTCCCTTTGCCCGAGGGTTGAAATTCGATAGAAGTGAACGACATGCAGAGCTGAACGCCACTCGGGAAACGGAGGAAGGCGCGCTTTGCCGATGACGAGAAAAGGCCGAACGATTGACCGGAATGCCAGAGACACCATTGCTTGACCGGGTGAAACTCCCATCCGACCTCAAGGACGTCGACGATCGCGACCTGCCGCAACTGGCCAGGGAATTGCGCGACGAGATGATCGATGCCGTGTCCAAGACAGGCGGGCATCTGGGCGCGGGTCTCGGCGTGGTGGAATTGACGATTGCCATCCACAAGGTCTTCAACACGCCCGAAGATCGGCTGATCTTTGATGTCGGACATCAGTGTTACCCGCACAAGATCCTGACCGGACGACGCGACCGCATTCGCACGCTGCGTCAGGAAGGCGGCCTGTCAGGGTTTACCCGTCGCGCTGAAAGCGAATACGACGATTTCGGCGCTGGCCATTCCTCCACTTCGATCTCGGCCGGTCTTGGCATGGCTGTTGCCGCCGGACTGGACAAGAGCGACCGCAAGGTTATCGCGGTGATCGGCGATGGCTCCATGTCGGCGGGCATGGCATTCGAAGCGCTGAACAATGCCGGGGCACTCGATGCGCGGCTGATCGTCATTCTGAACGACAACGACATGTCGATCGCACCACCCACGGGAGCGATGAGTGCCTATCTCGCCCGCCTCGCCTCTGGCCGGACCTACATGGGTTTCCGCGATTTCGGCAAGAAACTGACAGCTTATCTCGGCAAGACGGTGGATCGCGCCATTACCCGCGCGGTGACGCACGCACGCGGTTACGTGACCGGCGGCACATTGTTCGAGGAATTGGGCTTCTACCATATCGGCCCGATCGACGGTCACTCTTTCGAGCACCTGCTTCCGGTTCTGCGCAACGTGCGCGATAACCAGAAAGGTCCTGTCCTCATTCATGTTGTGACGCAGAAAGGCAAGGGTTACGCTCCTGCCGAAGCGGCGGCCGACAAATATCACGGCGTCAACAAGTTCGATGTCATCACCGGCGCGCAGGCGAAAGCCAAGCCGAACGCACCGAGCTACACCAGCGTTTTTGCCGAAGCTCTCGTGCAGGAAGCCACACTTGACGAGAAGATCGTCGGCGTAACCGCCGCCATGCCGAACGGCACCGGGCTGGACAAGCTTGCCGAACTTTTCCCGGCGCGTACCTTCGACGTAGGCATTGCCGAACAACATGCTGTCACCTTTGCTGCGGGCCTCGCTGCAGACGGCTACAAACCGTTCTGCGCGCTGTATTCGACCTTCCTGCAACGCGGCTACGATCAGGTCGTGCATGACGTGGCGATCCAGAATCTGCCAGTTCGTTTCCCGATCGACCGTGCCGGTTTCGTTGGCGCGGACGGTCCGACCCACGCAGGCTCGTTCGATACGACCTTCCTTGCCACCCTGCCTGGTATGGTGGTGATGGCGGCATCCGACGAAGCCGAACTGAAGCACATGGTCCGCACCGCAGCAGCCTATGACGAGGGTCCAATCTCCTTCCGTTATCCACGCGGCGAAGGTGTCGGCATCGAAATGCCGACACGTGGCCAGATCCTTGAAATCGGCAAGGGCCGGATCATCAAGGAGGGTACCAAGGTCGCCCTGCTCTCCTTCGGTACGCGTCTTGCCGAATGCCTTGCCGCAGCGGAAGATCTCGATGCCGCGGGCCTTTCCACGACGGTGGCCGATGCGCGCTTTGCCAAGCCGCTCGATCTTGATCTGATCCGCCAGCTTGCGGCGCATCACGAGGTTCTTGTCACAATCGAAGAAGGTTCTGTCGGCGGTTTCGGTGCCCATGTTCTGCATTTCATGGCGTCCGCTGGATTGCTCGATCACGGGCCAAAGGTGCGAACACTGACCATTCCCGATCTGTGGGTCGAGCAGGCCAAGCCGGAAACCATGTATGCCGACGCCGGCCTCGACCGCGCAGGGATCGTCTCGACGGTCTTCAACGCACTTGGCCAACGCCGGATCGATGTCGGGTTTGCGGGATAAGCAAGCTTTCGCCACTTGGCCGAAAATGAAAAAACCTCCGCGAAGAGCGCTTCGCGGAGGTTTTTTGTGATCTAGCGATCTGTCTCGAAGTGTCTCAGAACTCCGTCCAGTCCTGTTCCTTGGCCGAAACAGCCGTTTCCTGCTTGGCGCCGAAAGCACGCGCAAGGCTCTGGCCAAGTGCCCGGGCCGGAGAGGCCACCGGGCGCGCTGCAGCCGATGCCGCCTTGATCGGAGCGGCTTTCTTCATCGGCGCTGCTGCCGGCTGGAAGGCTGGCTGCGCGGAAGAGCGCGGTGCCGATGCGGTGCGGGTTGCGGTCGCGCCGCCCATTCCGCCCATACGGAACTGACCAAGCAGACCGTTCAGAGCTTCGGCTTCACGGGCAAGTGCATGGCTTGCCGCCGTCTGCTGCTCAACCATCGCAGCATTCTGCTGGGTGCCCTGATCCATGGTGTTCACGGCCGTGTTGATTTCCTGCAGACCGGTCGACTGTTCACGTGCAGCCGTTACAATGGAGCTGACGTGAGCATTGATCTCTTCGACCTCGGCAACAATGCGCTCCAGCGCCTTGCCGGTTTCATCGACGAGATTGACGCCGTTTTCGACCTGCTGGCTGGATGCACCAATCAGGCTCTTGATTTCCTTGGCGGCATTGGCGGAACGTTGCGCCAGTTCACGCACTTCCTGAGCGACAACTGCAAAGCCCTTGCCTGCTTCACCCGCACGGGCAGCTTCAACACCGGCATTGAGCGCCAGGAGGTTGGTCTGGAAGGCGATATCATCGATCACGCCGATGATGTTGCCAATCTCGCCGGAGGACTTTTCGATTTCCTTCATGGCGGCCACTGCCTTGCGGACAACAACACCGGACTTTTCAGCACCGGCGCGTGCGCGCTGGACCAGGTTGCCGGCTTCTTCCGCGCCCTTGGCGGAATCGCGAACCGTCGTCGTTACCTCTTCCAGCGCGGCTGCCGTTTCTTCGATGGAGGCCGCCTGCTGTTCGGTGCGGCGCGACAGATCATCGGCAGCCGACAGCATCTCGGAAGCACCCGCATTGATGGCTGCTGCATTTTCGCCAACCGTGCGCAGAGCCTGCTGGAGTTTCGCGACGGCATTGTTGAAGTCGTGGCGGATCGGTTCAATTGCCGGTACGAACGGCGCTTCGATCCGGTAAGCGAGATCGCCATCGGCGAGAGCGGCCAGTCCCTTGCCAAGCTCATCACGTGCGAAGGTGTTGGCAGCCTCGTCACGCGCCTTTTCCTCTTCGTTTCTGCGGCGTTCGTTCTCGGTGACGGAGCGCATGCGCTCGGCTTCGCCGGAAAGGCGGGATTTCTCAAGCCCGGCTTCCTTGAAGACAAGTACGGCCTTTGCCATTTTGCCCACTTCGTCCTGGCGGTCGACGGCCGGAACTTCCGTAGCAAGATCGCCTTCCGCCAGCCTGCTCATCGCTGCCGTCATGCCGACGATCGGCGTGACGATTGCCCGCGACAGCGCCCAGATCAGGCCAACGGCCAACAGACCGGCCACAGCACCGCCGCCGAGCAGCGCGAATTTCAGATTGTCGGCCGCCTGGGCCTGTTCCTGAGAATAGGTGTTGGACAAACCCTCAAGCTGATCATTGATCTTGGCAGCCGCTGCGCGGAAACCGTCGAGCTGGCCCTTGGCCTGGTTGCGGCCGATTTCGATGATTTCGGAAATCGGTGCTTCCGTGGTCTTGCGCGCCGCGATCTGCGGCTCCGCCAGCTCCTTGAAGAACACGGTTGCCGTCGCCTGCATCTCGTCGATGGCTTTGAGAATTTCCGGCTTGTCGGCAGCAAGTGTGCGTGCCTCCGCAAGCTTCTTCAGCATCAGCTCACGCTGGGCGAAAACGTCGTTATAGGTGCTGTCGCTGCGGAACAGCAGAAAGCCGCGCTGGTTGACGGCCTGTTCCAGCATCGCCGCCTTGGCAGCGTTGACCGACTGAATGATGTCGTTGGTTCTGTTGTTTTCAATCGCAACCCGCTCGCTGCCCAGGGTCTGCCAGAAGACGACCGCGGAAGCGAGGAGACAGACGCTCATCAGTGCGAAGAACGTGGCAATAAGTTTTATGTTGATCGGGAGGTTTTTCAGCGACATCGCAGGCTCTCTCAGCGCACCGCCGCAGGCACGCCCAAGCGCAGGCGTGGAAGCCGCAACGGCCACAATTCAGGAATTTGGAGAATGTGCCTTCATGGCAGTTCCAGTGGCCGCACAGACCGTTGCCCGGACAGTGCACGACAAGCCTTTAAATTGAATTAATTGGTTGTGGTGTATAACACCTTGGCGCACGCACTTGAGCGACGCTGGACCGTTCAAAATGATAAATCGCTTGCATCCGCGACTTTTGGCAGTCATTGACGTTTTCCATGTCCAAAACATCTGAAAATGAACGACTTGACCAGCTTCTCGTGTCGCTGGGCCACTTCGCCAGCCGATCGCGGGCGCGGGATGCCGTTAGCCGTGGCACCGTCAGCGTCAATGGCAAGATCGTCACCAAACCGAGCGCCTCCGTTGCCGCGGACGCCGACATCGCCATCAGCGACCCCGCGCAGGATTATGTCTCGCGTGCGGCCCTCAAACTCGTCGCAGCTCTCGACCATTTCAAGCTCGACCCATCCGGCTGCGAATGTCTGGATGTCGGAGCCTCGACCGGGGGCTTCACAGAAGTGCTGTTGCAGCGCGGCGCAGAGCACGTGACAGCGATCGATGTCGGTCACGGGCAGATGCATCCCCGCGTTGAAAACGATCCGCGTGTGACCAATCTCGAGGGACTGAACGCCCGTTATCTGACCGGTGACGATATCGACGACAGAGACATCAGCTTCATCGTCTCCGACGTCTCCTTCATTTCGCTCAAGCTCGCGCTCGCACCGGCATTGCAGCTTGCCGCTCCGGGTTGTTTTGCCGCACTTCTGGTCAAGCCGCAGTTCGAAGCTGGCCGGGATGCCATCAGCAAGGCAGGGCTTCTCAAGGAGCCGGAGACGGCACCGGCCGTTGCAGCTGAGCTGGAGCGCTGGCTGGTAGAGGACATGGGCTGGAAAAGTCTTGGCCTTATCCCATCGCCGATTTCCGGTGGAGACGGCAATATCGAATTTCTTCTCGGAGGCGAAAAGCCATGAGTACGCAGACGGTCACAATCAAAAGTCTCGGCGCTCAGGGCGACGGCATCGCGCACTGTCCCGACGGCACGGTCTACGTGCCGTTCGCCTTGCCGGGCGAAACTGTCGCCATCGCACGGGTGAAAGACCAAGGTACCGTGATGTCGATTGCAGAGGCCTCGCCGGAACGCCGTGAGCCAGCCTGTCGGCATTTTGGCCCCGATGGCAAGAACGGTACGTGTGGCGGCTGCTCGCTTCAGCATCTGTCGGAAGATGCCTATCGCGCTTTCAAACGCGATCTGGTCGTTTCCGCCCTGAAATCGAAAGGCCTGACGCCCGAGATCGGCGATCTCGTGATCTGTCGCCCCGGTGAGCGCCGCCGTGCGGTGTTCGCCGCCCGCAAGACGGAAAAGGGCTTGTTGCTGGGTTTCAGCCAGGCAAACAGCCACCACATCGTCGCCATCGAGGAATGTCCCGTCATGTCGCCGGGCATCGTGTCCCGGCTCGACGCGTTGCGCGCCATCGGCATTACCTTGCCTTCGAATACGGAACCGTTCCGCATGACGGTGCTGGAAACACTGTCCGGCCTCGATATCTCCATTGAGGGGATCAAGTCTGTCAGCGACAAGCAGCGCCGCACCCTTACAGAGACAGTGCTTTCCATGCGCGGCATCGCGCGTGTCTCGCTTTCCGGTGAAATCCTCATCGAACCGCAGAAACCGCTGCTGGATTTTGGTGGCGTTTCGGTATCACCACCGGCTGGCAGCTTCACCCAGGCCACGAAAGAGGCCGAAGACGCCATGGCTGAACTCGTTCTCGCCCATATCGGCAAGTCGAAGCGCATCGCCGATCTTTTTGCCGGTACCGGTACGTTTGCCCTTAGGCTTGCCCGCATCGGCAAGGTGCATGCGGTGGAAGCCGAGGACAAGCCGCTCAAGGCACTCGATTTCGCGGCTCGCAACACGCAAGGCCTGAAACCGGTCAGCGTGGAAAAGCGCGATCTTTTCCGCCGTCCGCTGATGACGAGTGAATTGAAGAATTACGATGCCGTGGTGTTTGATCCACCACGCGCGGGCGCGGAATTTCAGTGCAAGGAACTTGCACGCAGTACCGTCAAGAAGATCGTCGCCGTGAGCTGCAATCCGCTGACGCTCGCACGCGATATCTCCATCCTGATGGAAGGCGGCTATCGCCTGACCCGCGTCACACCTGTCGACCAGTTCCTTTGGTCTCCGCATGTGGAAGCGGTTGCGACACTGGAGAAATAGTCTCCAGACTGTTTACCAGGCAGTATCGATGTTGCCGTTGCCCACCACGCCGGAGCAGCGGCAACGTCCACCCACCCGCCCCTGCTGGACCGGACAGACATATGGCCGGTTGCGATTGGCACTGTCAGGCGGCGTGATGACGCAGACGAAGCGTGCACGCTGCTGACGCTGACGGTTGTTGCCGGAATAAAAGTTCTGGCCATCCTGCGTGACGACCGATTGCGCGAGAATGATGTCCTGCCCAACAGGATATGACATTTGTGGAGACACGGTGGCCGCCTGTGCCACGCTGGTCGACAGGATCATGGTAATCGCGGCGAAGACAGTATTTCGCATGGGCTCGGCTTTCGGCTGATGGCGGATTTCGCGATCTAACCCGGCAGATATTGCCGAGTTCCTTAATAACCGGAAATTCCCACCGGCACGCTTAACGGCGCATGAATGCTTCGAAGGCCGCTCTAGCTTCCGCGCTCTGCAAACGCGCCACAAAATGCCGCGCCTCGTCTTCAATGCGGGCCAACACGTCATCCGACTTGCCGCGCAGCAGATCCCGAGCGATTTTCAGCGCTTCCGGCGGTTTAGCCGCAAGACGCATGGCGATTGCCAGCGTCTCAGTCTCGACGTGTTCCGGTTCGGTAACCTTCCAGACCAGCCCGGCGGCAGATGCCTGCTCGGCAGAAAAACCTTCTCCCATCGCGAGCAAGGCGAAAGCGCGCTGATGGCCCATGATGCGTGGCGCAAGCAGGCTGGAAGCGGCTTCCGGCACCAGCGCCAGATCAACGAAGGGCGTCTTGAACAGGCTGCGGCTGGAAGCAACCGTCATATCGCAATGCAGATGCAGCGTCGTGCCGATACCGATTGCAAGTCCATCCACGCCCGAAACCAGCGGTTTCTCAAAGGTTGCCAGCGCCGTCAGGAAATCCAGAACAGCGAGTTTGCCCTTGCCGCCAGCCATTGCGAAGGCCAGAAAATCGGCCATGTCATTCCCGGCAGAAAAGCAGCCTTCCGTGCCGAGAAACGCAACGACGCGCGTTTCCGGGTCATTGTTGGCTGCAACAAGGGCTTCTGCCATGCGGCGATACATGGCGTCGGTAATGGCGTTTTTCTTTTCAGGCCGGTTGAACCGAATGGCCAGAACTTCCGGCGCGTGGGCGATCCGTTCGACAAGAATATGATCGTCAGACATCCAGTTCTCCTCAACCGAGCACGGCACGCGCCGCTGCAAGACTTGCTGCGCCGCTCATGACGCGATCCTTGAGTGCCGCCGTTTCAGCAAGCAGGTTTTCCGCAGCAAAACGGCACAACGATGCACGATGCGCACCCTTGCCATCATCGACGGAAGCAAGCGCGCCCTTGGCAAGGTAGGCACCAGTCAACGTGAGGCCAAAGAGCCGCTGATAGGGGGTTGCACCAGCAAGGGCGATATCAGTTTCGCCACTCTTGATGCGCTCCTGCAGCCAATCCGTGACTGTTTCGAGATCGTTGAGGCTCGTCTCCAGATAGGTCGCCGACTTGCCGAGATCGTCCCGGTTGGAGGCGGAAAGACGCGCAGCGATCTCCTTGAGTTCCTGAATGAAGCCGCGTACCTGCGCGCCGCCGGACAAGGGCAGCTTGCGCATGACGAGGTCGATTGCCTGGATGCCGTTGGTGCCCTCATAGATCGGTGCGATGCGCGCGTCGCGCAGGTAACGGGCTGCACCGGTTTCCTCGATGAAGCCCATACCACCGTGCACCTGAATGCCCAGAGAAGCGACATCAACGCCCGCATCGGTGGAAAAGGACTTGGCGATCGGGGTCAACAGGGCAGCACGTTCCTGCCAGTGATTGCGATCCACATCGTTTTCAGCGGCATGCGCCATGTCGATGGCGTGCGCACAACTGAAGGAAATCGCCCGAGAACCCTGCGTCAGCGCCTTCATCGTCAGAAGCGTTCTGGCGATATCGGGATGTTCGATGATCGGGCTCATGCCGGAACCCTGCCAGCCCGGCGCCTTGCCCTGCGTACGTTCCCTGGCATAGGCAATCGCCTTCTGAGTGGCTGCCTCGCAGATTGCCACGCCCTGCATTCCAACAGCAAGGCGGGCATTGTTCATCATCGTGAACATGCAGGCGAGGCCCTTGTTCTCCTCACCCACCAGCCAGCCGAGCGCGCCTTTTTCCTCTCCGAACTTGCCGTCACCGAAAATCATCGTGCAGGTTGGCGAACCGTGGATACCCAGCTTGTGTTCCAGCGAATGGCAGAACACGTCATTTCTGCCGTCAGGACGACCGTTGTCATCCAGGAGGAATTTCGGAACAAGGAACAGCGAAATGCCGCGGGTTCCGGCCGGCGCATCCGGTAGGCGCGCGAGAACGAGATGGATAATGTTGTCCGCCGCGTCGTGCTCGCCCCATGTAATGAAAATCTTCTGGCCGAAAATCCTGTAAGTGCCGTCGGCCTTACGTTCGGCACGCGCTTTCAGCGCCCCGAGATCCGAGCCGGCGTGGGGCTCAGTCAGGTTCATGGTTCCGGTCCATTCGCCGGAAACGAGTTTGGGAAGATAGGCGCGCTTAAGGTCATTGCTGCCATGCGCCACCAGGGCCTCGACTGCGCCCATGGTCAATGTGGGCGCCAGCGCAAAGGCCATGGAACCGGAGTTCCACATTTCGAGGGCAGCAACGTTCAGCATGTGCGGCAGGTTCTGGCCGCCAAACTCTTCCGGCGCCGTCAGGCTGTTCCAGCCCGCTTCCGCCCAGCTGCGATAGAGGTCGGCCCAGCCATCCGGTGTGCTGACCTTGCCATCCACAAGCCGGGCGCCCTGACGGTCACCGATGTCGGCAAGCGGCGCAACCTGGTCCGTCGCAAAACGACCCGCCTCGTGCAGGATGGCATCCACCACATCTTCGTCGAGGTCACCCAGCGCGGTATTCGCCAGCGCATCTGAAAGGCCCGCGACATGTTTGAGCGTGAACGCAATGTCGTCTACCGGCGCGGTATACATCCTGCCTCCTCCCGAAGCTGTTCCGTACTATGCTGTTTTCGGGCTAAATTATTTTTACGTAAACGTCAATTTGAAAATTCCGGCCAGCCTTCATCGTCACTGTTATGAAACTGTCACATGAATTTGCTCTGCATGCGGCTTGGGTCGAAACCACGCGGGACCGGCCCTCAAAAAGTGCCGCGCTGCCGCCGCCGTTTCATTCCGAAACGACGGATGCTTCCCCTCCTCCCATCCAGCCGGTCAGGACTGCCACGATGGATCTCGTAACACCCGTTATCCCCGGCCTTGTCTGGGCCTATCACTTCCAGCCTGGAAAAGCGCCCTGCCGGCGGCTGGCGCCAGATGCCGGTTTCAACGAAATGGTCGATTGTGGTGGGTTCTTCTGGCTGCATCTCAATCTGGCAGACCAGCGCGTGGCAGGCTTTCTAGAAACGATCCCCGGCCTCGATCCGACCGCGCGTGCGACTCTCACCACCCATGAGACGCATCCCTCCATCACCGTCGACGAAAAGTCGCTCTATGGTACGCTGGTCGATTTCCAGCGCGAGTTCGATCAGGAAACGCGCGATTTCGGATGGTTGCACTTTGCGGTCAGTGATCGCTTCATTATCACCACGCGCCTTCAACCGCTGCGCTCGGTGGATCGCTTGAAAGCGGCAATCGACAAGAACGCCAACCGCTACACGACGCCATCACATGTCTTTGAGGGTCTGGTCGCGGAATTCCAGCGTTCGCTCATCAGCCTGGTGATGGAAACCACGGAGCAACTCAACACGATCGAGGATCTCGTTTACGACAGCGAGACACGCGACGAACGGCGCCGCCTCGCGCCGCTACGTCGCACGGTCGTCCGGTTGCACCGCCACCTTCGCACGGTGCTGACATTGATGCGACGCGCATCGGCCGTGGATGAAGACGAGATGCCGGATGGCTTCGAGGATGTTGCTTCACGCCTGATGGGACGTCTTGAGGCAGTGGACCACGATGTCTACGCCTTGCAGGAACGAGCCCGTCTGCTGCACGAGGAAATCGATTCCAAACTCTCGTCCGAGACCAACCGCCACCTTTACATTCTCTCCCTGATGACCGCATTTCTTCTGCCGCCGTCGCTTGTGACGGGTTTCTTCGGCATGAATACGGATGAATTGCCGTTTACGGTTGGCACAGGAGGAACGTTGTCAGCGAGCCTGTTCATCGTCATCTCGATTGCGCTCGCCTGGTTCGTGCTGAAACGGGCACGCATTCTCTGATCGGCCAAAATAAAAGCCGCCCGGGCGGGGCGGCTTTCCTGTCAATCTGAGCGCTTATGCGATCAGCCGTAAGGCGAATAGCAGGGCTGGCGCGGACCATTATATGGCTGGAACGTGTTGCTACCGGCATCGTAGGAACGATAACGGCCATAGCACCAGTTCACGTGTGCGCGGCTCATGCCACCGCGATAGACCGGACGATATTCGCGATAGACTGGACGCGGACGGTATTCCGGTACCGGGCGATAAACTTCGCGTGGCTGAGACAGCGCACCGCCGATAATCGCTCCCGTTGCGAAGGCTGCAAGCGGGAACCAGTAACCGTCGCGATGGCGGTAACCCGGACGGTAATCGCGATAACCGCGATGGCCGTTATACCAGCCACGGCGCTCGTAGCGGTCACGATAGTACTGCACGTTCACGACATCGCTGCCTGCCGTTTCGACGCTCTTCGGCGCCATGGTCAATGGCAGGGCCTGCGCCGGAACGATAGCGCCCGCAACCATGATCGCAGAAAGACCAGCAGCAAAGATAGTCTTAACATAGCTTTTCATCTGACTTCCTCCATTCACGACGGTCACTAGGCCGTATTGTGAATCTGGTTTTCTCCATTTTGGCCAATTTTCAGCCCTGGCGCGGCTTTTACATGTCTAAGGCTATGAGTTTTCGCCTGAACCCAGCATTAACGCTGCAATCACGTGTCGTTTACCAGATTTGCCCCTAAGGGCCGAAAACCCGGAAATGATCCGGGTTTTCGAACACAACCGTCAGCGGCTGTAAGGCGAAACGCAAATGCGTCGCGGACCACTGTTCGGCTGATAGGTGTTGTCGTAAGCACGGTACGAACGCCAACGGTTCTGGCACCATTCGACATGGCTGCCACCGTAGGCGGGACGTGACGGCTGTGCCACCGTGCCGCCGATGATGGCGCCAGCCGCAAAGGCTGCCAGCGGGAACCAATAGCCGTTGTGATAACGGTAACCGGGGCGGCGATCCCTGTAGCCGCGATGGCCATTATAATAGCCGTCACGGGGCGGACGCGGACGGTACATACGATCGCCTGGTGGCCTTCTCCGATCCCATTCACGATACTGGACCGGCACGACAATATCCGACGCAGTCGAAACCGGCTTTGGGGTCGGGACCGGAACCTGGAATGCCTGCGAAGGTGTAAAACTTGTCAGGAACACGACGAGCGCTGTGGCAACGCTCGTTGTCCGGAAATTCAGCATGGTGTTTCCTCCATTTGCTGTCGCGCGCTGCTCTGCACGCCGGTTATCGTCCATTCTCGTCGGCGATAACGGTCAGCCCCGTGAAACCCGAAAAGAACCCGATACGCATCTAACGCAAAAAGGGAAAATTAGTTCCATCACAACGCGATGGAGGATGACATCACGCTTCGATCTTCACATCGGTCAAGGGACGTGAGCAACAGGCAAGAATGTAGCCTTCTTCGATCTCCTCATCGAGAATTCCGCCATTGTGGCTCATCTCAACTTCGCCCGAAAGTTTGAGCACGCGGCAGGTGCCGCAGATGCCGGATTCGCAGGCCGCACCGATACGCACTCCAGCAGCACGGGCCGTCATCAAGATCGTCTGCCCCGGCTGGCATGGCGCTTCCTTGCCCGACAGCGTGAAGCCGACACTTGCCATTGCCTCGCCATCCGCATCGATGACGGCGCTCTCACCGACGAAGACCGGAGCAGCAGGGGCAAAGCTTTCCTGATGGTAACGGCTCATGTCGAAACCCGATGCCTCCAGCATCGAGCGCACAGCCGCCATGAAGGGCTCCGGGCCACAACAGAATACGGTACGATCCATGAAATCCGGCGCAAGCAATGCGATCTTCGCTTTGTCGATCATGCCCTTGAGGCCCGACCACAAATCGGTTCTTCCGCAGCCCTCGACAATGAAGCCTAGCGACAATTTCGGCATGAAGCGCGCCAGATATTCGAGTTCGTGACGGAAGACGATATCCGAAGGCGAACGGGAGCAGTTGATGAAGGCGATATCGCTTTGCGGTGCACGATCGCTCATGTCGCGCACCATCGACATCATCGGCGTTACGCCCGACCCGGCCGAGACGAAGAGATACTTCTCTCCGGGGTGACGAACGTAGGAAAAATCGCCGAGCGGTCCGAGCGCCCTGATTTTCATGCCTGGACGCAAGTTTTCGAACATCCAGCGCGTGCCGATACTGTTGGCCTGTGCCTTCACCGTCACCGAAAGAGAATAAGGCCGCGAGGGACTGGACGACAGTGTGTAGGTGCGAAACAGCGGCTCAGACCCGACCGGCAGCTCCAGGGTGACGAATTGGCCGGGCAAATACCGGAACCAGTTCTCGTCCTCCGAGCGGAACAGAAACGTCATGACATCAGGCGTTTCCGGCGTCACCGAAACGGACTCCAAGAGGTGAAGCTTGTCGCTCCACGGCTTCATTTCGTCGATGTGCTTGTAACTTACGGCCATGTTCATCTTCGGATCACGCGACTGCAGAAAGCCTTGCCTTGTCGCCGGACAGCCGGTCGACCATGAAGTCGGCATACCAGTTGACGAACTGCATCACACCGCCTTCATCCTCCATAGAGTAAGGGCCAGGTTCATAGGCGGGCGAGCGGATGCCGAAAGCATTTTCCTCAACGATACGGCGGTCCTGATCGTTGGTCTCGTTCCAAACATGCGTCAGTTCTTCGAGATCGTAATCGACGCCTTCCACCGCATCCTTGTGAACCAGCCATTTGGTGGTGACCATGGTTTCTTCGGCGCTGAGCGGCAGCACGCGGAAGGAAATGGAGTGATCACCCAGGAAATGGTTCCAGGTCGTCGGGTAATGGAACAGAAGCAATGCGCCGATATGGCTGATCGTCACATCATCAGAAAGCTGGCGCCTCACAGCGCGCTTGCCCGACATGGTATAGCTTTCCGCTTCGCCAATCAGCGGCATGCGGGCAACGCGGAACTGCCCCTTCGGGTCGATCTTGAAGCGGCTCGGCAAACCAGCGGCTTCGCAGCGTGCCCAATGACCGCCGATCTCAGGGTCGCTTGCACCGCCATCGGTGCCCGTCACACTCGGATTTTCCGGATAGGTGCGGCAGAGTTCGGGATGGTTGGCCGCGCAGTGGTAGCACTCGCGGTTGTTTTCCCAGACCAGCTTCCAGTTGCCCTTCTCGATGATCGTGCTTTCGTGCGCGACCTTCGCTTCCTGGATGCGGTGCGGCGCCATGTAGGCTTCCACCTCGGCCCTGACCGGTGAGAAATCCGCCGGCTGTGCGCCGAGACAGATGAACACGTAACCCGCGACGCTTTCGCAGGCGACGGGCTTCAGGCCAAATTCGCCCTTGTCGAAATCCTCACCCATGTGGCGGGCAAAGAGCAGCTTGCCATCCAGATCGTAAGTCCACTGGTGATAAGGACAGACCAGACGGGCCGATTGCCCCTTGTGGGACGTGCAGACGCGCGAACCGCGGTGACGGCAGGAGTTGTGGAAGGCGCGAATTGCGCCATCGCGACCACGTACGATAATGACCGAATAGGCGCCGATCTGCACCGTAACGTAAGTGCCAGGCTTTGGTACTTCGCAATCATGGGCGACGAACAGCCAGTCGCGGTACCAGATCGTTTCCATGTCCAGCTTGAAATAGTCCGGGTCCGTATAGAAGGGTTGTTCGAGACTGAAACCCTCACGACGGTTCTTAAGCTGGCGCAAAACGGTATCACGCAATTCCATGGCCAAATCCTCGATCGATCCACCCTGCCCGACATCTGCAAATTCGGGCTGCGGGAACATACCAAGCATCTAAACACCGGTAGAGATTTGCAGGAGCGCAGACAGCGACATTGGCTTCCGCATTGGCGACAAATTGCGACATCGAATATTGGTCGTCGCGCGCCCATTTATCAGCGAAATCCGACAGGTATTCCGGTCGGCAAACACGTCGCAATATGGCACACGAAGCGACTTTTCAGCGTTAAAAAACGACACCTGCCCCGAAACGGACTATTAATATCCCCCAATTTACAGTGGGATATTGGCGGCAACGAGGGTATGGTCCGTGGAGAAGGCAACACGCATACGCTACTTTGATGCAAGCAAACGCGCGACAACGCCGGTACGGTCGAAGACCGCACATTCAGAATTTCTCCGTACGGGACGCATCAGCCGCTATGAAGAACGCTGGCTGCCCAAAGAGCGGACCTATTACAGCCATGCTGAAGTGGCTGAAATAACCGGGCGCAAGCTGGAAGCCGCCGCAGACGCGACGCACAGCCGTCTCAATGCCTTTCACCATTCCATTCGCTTCCCCAAGATGGTGTTCCATCATCTTCTCGATGACCGACCACATCTCGGCTACTGTCACGTCACCGCATCGAAAACCAGTTTCGATGCGCAACGCCATGTGCTCTGGTCGTTCTATTTCGCCAATTTCTTTGCGGAACTCAGTGGCTCCGACAATTTCTTCGAAAATATCGATGCGCGTTATTCCCGCATGTACTTCGCCATTGCAATGGACGTACTTCCGGATCGCAGCGTAACGATCAACAAGTCGTTCCACCGCGACGGCCTGCTGTTCCAGACCCATGACCCGAAAATCGCCTTGAAAAACGTCCTGATGCTGGGCGCGCGGTCAGATGACATGCGCAAAATCATCAATGCGATCTAGGGTCTGACCTTAAAGCCGCGATAGCGCTTTCCATACCTGCCTTAAATACGCTATTGACCGCCGTGAAAGGTATGGACATGGCGCGTCACATCGATATCGAACACCAGCGGGAGACAGCACTCAAAGAAGCTGTCGCAGAACTTTCCCTCGGCATGCCCATCGCACTGCCCACGGAAACAGTCTACGGCCTTGCCGCCGATGCCACCAATCCCGCCGCGATTGCACGAATTTATGAGACCAAGGGGCGACCGCAATTCAACCCACTGATCTGCCACATGGCCGACATTGCCATGGCCGAACGTTACGCAATCTTCGACGTCACGTCCCGCAAACTCGCCGAAGCCTTCTGGCCAGGACCGCTGACGCTGGTTCTGCCACTGAAACAGGAAAGCGGCATCCACTCTCTGGCAACCGCCGGTCTCGATACGGTCGGCGTGCGTGTACCGCAGGGTTTTGCCGGTGACCTGATACGCCATTTCGACAGACCTCTGGCGGCTCCAAGCGCCAACAGTTCCGGCAAGATCAGCCCGACAAGTGCAGCACATGTCGAAGCCGATCTTGGTAGCAAGATCAATCTCATTCTCGATGGCGGCGCGGCTGCCGTCGGTGTCGAATCCACGATTGTCAAAGTGGAGGCGGATGGCCGGATCAGGCTGCTTCGTCCCGGAGGCGTCGTTACCGAGGACATCGAACGTGTCGCCGGAGCCGAACTTGAGCGCCACGAGCAAGCGTCCGCAGCGATCGAGGCGCCCGGTATGCTTGCATCCCACTACGCCCCAGGGGCAGCCGTCAGGCTCGGCGCATTATCCGTCACCCCAGACGAGGCGCTGATCCGTTTCGGAGGCCATGCCGTCAATGGCGAGGATAAGGCGCGGATCGTCCTTGACCTCAGCCCGTCCGGCGATCTGGCCGAAGCGGCGGCCAATCTTTTCGACTATCTGAAAGCGGCCGATGCAAGTGGCGCTGACAGCATTGCCGTTACGACCATTCCCAACAACGGTCTTGGTGAGGCGATCAATGACCGCCTTTCACGGGCCGCCGCCCCCAGACCATAACCCTCCCCAGCCACCAATCCCAAAGAGACGCCAATGACCGCTTCTGCCCTCTCCAATGCCGTCCTCGACCGTTTCATCGCCATTGTCGGAGAAAAGAACGCAATCCGCGACGAAGCGGAAATGGCGCCGCGTCTTGTAGAAAACCGAGGCCTTTATCACGGTACGTCGCCGCTCCTATTGAAGCCGGGCTCGACGGAGGAAGTGGCCGCCATCATGAAGCTGGCGAGCGAGACAGGTACGCCAATCGTCCCGCAAACCGGCAACACGGGACTGGTCGGCGGACAGACACCGCGAGAAGACGGAACCGACATCATCCTGTCTCTTGAGCGGATGAACCGTATTCGCGACATCGATCCGGTTGCCAATGTCATCGTCGCCGATGCCGGCTGCATTCTGGAGGAAATCCACAAAGCCGCCGAAAAGGTCAACCGCATCTTCCCGCTCTCGCTTGGCTCGCAAGGGTCGTGCCGGATCGGGGGCAATCTGGCGACCAATGCCGGCGGCACGGCGGTTCTGGCTTACGGCAACATGCGCAACCTCTGCCTCGGGCTGGAGGTCGTTTTGCCGACCGGTGAAATCTGGAATGGCCTTCGTCGGTTGAAGAAAGACAACACAGGCTACGATCTGCGCGATCTGTTCATCGGATCGGAAGGTACGCTCGGTGTTATCACTGGTGCGGTTCTCAGGCTTTTCCCCACACCGCTCGGTCATCAGGTGGCTTTTGCCGGCCTGCAGTCCACCGAAGACGCGCTCAAGCTTTTCGAAATGGCGTCCAATCTGTGCGGCACGGCCCTGACCGGTTTTGAGTTGATGCCGCGCATTGGCGTGGAATTTACTGCCAAACATATTCCCGGCGTTCGCGATCCGCTGGAAAGCGCCCATGAATGGTACACGCTGATTGATATTTCCACCTCGGATTCGGCCGATACGGCGGAGACGATGATGCAGACGCTGCTTGAGCAGGGTTTTGAGGCCGGACTGGTTCAGGATGCGGTGATTGCATCATCCGAGGCCCAAAGACAGGCCTTGTGGCACATGCGCGAAAGCATGTCGGATGCGCAAAAACCCGAAGGTGGATCGATCAAGCACGATGTTTCCGTGCCGGTTTCCAAAATCCCTGACTTCATGACGACAGCCGGAGAGGCTGTCATGGCAGCCATACCAGGAGCACGCATCTGCGCTTTTGGTCATCTCGGTGATGGCAACATTCACTACAACATTTCTCAGCCGGTTGGTGCTGACAAGGCCGAGTTCCTCAACCGCTGGCATGAGATGAACGAAATCGTTCACGGCATCGTTCTGTCGCTGAATGGCTCGATCTCGGCAGAACATGGTATCGGACAATTGAAGCGTGATGAACTTGCTTCGATCCGTCCCGGCATCGAAATGGATCTGATGCGGCGCATCAAGTTCGCGTTCGATCCGGCAGGCATCATGAACCCCGGTAAGGTTCTGGCCGCCAGGTAAGCGGCCAAAACCGGATTATTGCCTGGCTTACCGGCCTCTCAGGGTGGCAACCGCGAGCAGCGTGTCGGCGCTGATACCGACCGAACCGCCACTGAATAGCGTCAGGATCGGATCGCTGGTATTCTGTTCGCTGTCGTACATGACGGTGAAGCGGGAAATCAGTTTCTTGACCTGATCCGGGTCCTGGAAGTCCTCGATGTCGAAGTATTTCTTCATCATCGTGACCTGCGTATCCACGTCTGCATTCGCCATCTCGTCGGGAATGCCGAAGGTGGTGTTTACAAATTCCTGAAGCGCGGTGTCCGCCAGGATCGAATAATAGGACGTGGTATCGGCGGCAATGCGCTGGAAATAAAGCGCCAGTCGCACACCGGCATTGTCTTCACCCGCCTGCGTTTCGAGCGTCTGCTGCAGGTAGTTGTCGAGCGTCTCGTAAAGTCCGCGGCGCGTCTGGATCGAACTGCGGTCCTCACGCAACAGGTTGCCCTCAGTATCGAAGTTGAAGGCTGTCACAAGACGGCGGAAGACCGGGTCCATTTCCTTGTTGAGATAGCTGTCCGGATCATCGAGATCGGACGTGAACATCTTTTCCAGTTGTTCTTTCGTCACGCTTTCAGGATCGATGCCAAGCGATTCCATCGCCAGCTTCGTCAGCCGGTCATTTGCGAGGAACTCATCGAGCGTTTTAATTTTCTGCATTTCAGCAGTGAAATATTCCGTCTCTTTTGTCGCCGCTGTCTTGTCCGCTTCCGTCCCGAAAGTGGACTTCTTCGTGATATAGTCGGCGGACATGGTCTGCATTTCAATCTGGGACTGAGCCATCACCGGAGAGCCGACAGTCCCATCCGATTTGAAATTGAAGAGTTCCGCCAGCTTTACATAACGCTCGTCCTTGAGCGTATAGACATAACTTTTCTTGTCCTGCAGATCGCTTGTCAGCACCTTGCGGATGTCGGCAGGCCGGACCGTATCGGGGTCAAGACCAACGGCCTTGAGGGCGTAATCGTAAACAGCGCTGCTGTTGAGGAAATCCTTGACCGAGGTCACGCTCGCAATGTCGCTCTTGAACAGGTTGAGAGCCTTTACGTCCGCCTCATCGTCCTTGTCGTTATAATGGACCATATAGCCGTTGGTGGTGGCTGCCGTCTGCGTCACAGACTGGGGAACATCGCCTGCGGTGAGCGTGCCATCCGTCTGGAAATTGAAGGCGTTCCTGAGCGCAAGGTAGCGCTCGTCATTCTTGCCGATCTTCGCGATGTAATTGTCTGGATCACTCAGGTCGCTCGTCAGAATGTTTTTGATCGTGGCCGTAACGATCGTCATATCGTTGAGATCGAAAGCCGTCCTGATGTAGGCCAACATCCTGGTGTCCGCGACAAGCTCATCAACCGAGGTGATCGAGCCGATCTTGGATTCGAAGTAGTCACGGTTCAGCGTGGCGACTGTGGGCGTCACACGCGGCGCGCTGGTCAGATAGGTATCCACCAAGCTGGTGAGGTTTTCAGCGGTCTGCGCGCCACCCGCAGCAACCGTGCCGTCATTGTTGAATTCGAAGGCCTCAGCGAGCTTCGCCATATTGTTGTATTGCGTGACGATGCTATTCAGCTTTGACTGTTCCGCCTTGATTGCAGCAAGCGTCGTCTCCCATTCGTCCTGCGGCGGCAGGACTGATTCGAGCTGGGTTAGCTGATCCTGACGGGTGGTTTTCTCTTCCTCAAGCGCGGCCCGCTCTTCGGTCGTCAACGTCGCGTCCTGCAACTCCGTATCGATTGCTTCAATTCGGGACGTCACCTGGGCATGCAGTTCAATGTTGCTCTTGGTGGTCAATTTTGTGACGGCATCCGAATAGGCAGCATCGTATTTCTGATTGAGATAGCTGTCGGGATCATCGACGTCGCTCGTCATCAGACCCTTGATATGAGAGTAAGAATAGGTCGCTTCGTCGATATCAAAAACCTGGAAGACGTAAGCGCGAAGTCTGTCGTTGCGTAGGACCTGGTCGACATTCGTCACCGTTCCCATCATCGACTTGTAATAACGTGTCTCCTCGGAAAGGCTGTTGTCCAGATCCGAAATCGATGTGTCGTATAGGCCGATCAGCTTGTCCAGCTGCGCATCGGACTGCACGGAAGCCGTCGATTGCGTAAAGTTGAAAGCGGCAGCAAAGTCCCGGTAACGCTCATCGGTCAACTTGTTTGCGAAGCTGTTGTCGTCGTTCAGATCGCTTTCCAGAACCTTTTTCATGAAGGCCTTGGCATAGGTCATTTCGCCCAGACCGAATGCATCCATGGCGTAGGAATACAGCTGGTAGTCATCGAGAAACTCATCGACACTTGTGACCTTGCCGATGTTTTCCTTGTAGTAATTCGTCTGCCGTTCGATCATCGCCTGCTGCGACACGCGTGAAAGACTCGCCTTCATATCGCGATTGATAAGGTCGTAGCTGAGATAGGTCGATACCATCGAAAAACTCCAGAAAGTGCTGCATGCGCAAGGCAAGCCCGATGGCACCATGCAGGCTTCGCCTTGCCCGTAGCTTGATCCAGTCCTGCGCGCGGAAAAAGCCGCATTGTCTAGATTTGCTTTACCCGTTCGAAACCATGCCTTGGTGCGTTTTGCTAACCATTTGGGAATGCAAAGTTTTCTTAACCGCGATTTTTAAGCAGTCTCGAACAGCGGCGGTCTATCTTGACCATATCAGAGGACGAAAAAGTCCCGATGAGAAGACCGGAAACCGGCTCTCAGGTAAAACAAGGGTAGAATAAACATGACCAAGACCGTTCTTAAGCCCGACTGGGCCGTCGCCACACTGAGAGTCGATCCCGCGCGGTTTCCGCAACAGGTCACCTATGGCAAGGGACAAGGCTCGGCCGATGTCGCTGTAACGCTCGATGAGCGCGGCGCGGTCATGCGCAAGACGCTTTCCTCC
Source organism: Agrobacterium tumefaciens (assembly GCA_025559845.1). Classification (NCBI taxonomy): domain Bacteria; kingdom Pseudomonadati; phylum Pseudomonadota; class Alphaproteobacteria; order Hyphomicrobiales; family Rhizobiaceae; genus Agrobacterium; species Agrobacterium tumefaciens. The sequence goes on along the minus strand of CP048469.1, from coordinate 474,495 downwards.
AGTGGCCTGCCACTGTCTTTCGCCCTACCGGCCCGCGCATTCAAGGGCGTTGCCGCCCGCGCCATCGACCATGGCAACGGTCAAGTTACAGTCACGCTGGAACTTCACCACGACGATCCCGATCTGTGCATCCCCTTGCTGGTGGCGCACGACCTCTGCGATATCGCTGCCGATTGGCGCAGCTGGTCGGAAGCCTATCGTATTCCCATGCTGATGGTTGAAGCCGATGGCGTTGCCCGTCCGCTGGAAGAACATCTTGGCAAGGTCCGGACGAAAAACGCCCGTCCCCGTCGCCGCCACTCCTACTTTGCAGAGCGTCGCCCACGCTTCCTCGTACGCCGCTCGACCGGATCGCTCGGCATGCGCATGAAGATCGAGGGCAAGGAAATCATCGCCCGCAACTAAGCTCCAGTTTCCAGGAGGACAAAAGCCCGGCGCGGATAACGCGGCCGGGCTTTTTGTTTGGGCAATAGGATTGCGTGTCAGGCCAGAAGAAGCGGCAGGACAAGGCCGGCAAAAACCAGCGCGCCGACGCGATTGTTGGATTTGAACAGCGACAGGCACTGTGCCACGTTGTCGATATCCAGTACCCATACCTGTCGGAACAACATCAGCGCAGCGACGGCAAGTCCGCTGAAAGCGAGGATGTTAACGCCGGCCATCCAGAACGACAAAAAGAGGCAGACAAGGGCTGTGCCATAAAGAAAGACCAGCCAGCCATGTGTCCTGTCCCCGAACAACAACGCCGTTGAGCCGATGCCGACAGCGGTGTCGTCTTCCTTGTCCTGATGCGCATAAATTGTGTCATAACCGATCGTCCAGACAATGGCGCCGACATAAAGCAGCACAGGCGGCCAGTCGAGCGAGGCGAATTGTCCGGCCCACCCCATCAACGCACCCCAACTGAACGCCAGACCAAGGAAGAATTGCGGCCAGTTGGTGAAGCGCTTGGCGAAGGGGTAAATCATCACGAAGACGAGGGAAAACAGGCCTGCAGCAATGGCGAATCTGTTGAACTGAAGGAGCACACCCAGCCCCGCCAGCGCCTGCAGCACGATGAAGACCTTGGCCTGCATCCGGCTGACCCGGCCTGATGGCAAAGGCCTCGAACGGGTACGCGCCACAGCCATATCGATCTTGTGGTCGACCAGATCATTGTAGGTGCAGCCAGCCCCGCGCATCGCGACCGAACCGATGAAGAACAGGGCGAGATGATAAAGCAACGTGCCCCAGGAAAAGGTTCCGGTCTGCGCCGCAACATTGGCCGCGAGCGCGGCTGACCAGAAGCATGGCCACATCAGAAGTTGCCAGCCGATGGGACGATCCCACCGTGCCAATTGCGCATAGGGCCAGAGGGTTCGCGGCAAGATCCGGTAAACCCAATTGTTGGATGGCGCGTCCGAAACGCGGCCTGACAAATCGCTGTGATGAACCATGGATCGGTTCTACAGCATCGGCCCGAAAAGCGGAATCTTTTTCAGATGCAGCAGAGCCCGAACAATGGTGTGCTAGGCGGAAAAAGAAAGGCTCCGCAGCGCTGAACGCTGCGGAGCCTTTTGAATAACAATGATGTCGTCGGATCAGGGCAGCGAGAAGCCGAACTTGTAGCTTGCCTGAACACCAACGATGAACTGATTGCGCGACCCGCGCTCGCTGACCAACGTGCTGTCAGCAGCATCGCCGGTCAAACGACGATATTCGGCAAAGGAGCCGACCTCGGCATTCTCTGTGACCTTCCAGGTGATTGCCGCACCGACACCAACGGAATGCAGACCGCCATTTGGGCTGTAAGGCGAAGGCGCACCGGCTGCCGTCTGTTCGGCGGTGACGCCGTAATACCGCTCATTGTACTTCTTGCTGACCCAAGTTGCGCGCGGACCGGCAGAAATCTGGATGCCGGGCGCGAGATCAGTGAAGACGTCGGCAGAAAGGTCGGCAACGACGCCACTGTGGCTGCGGATACCCTGACGCGCTTCGCCGCGGATGCGCAGCCAGTCTGTCGGATAGGCTTCGGCGAAACCGCCAAGCTCACCGCCGCGCTTGATCCGCCGCATGCCCTTGAGATCGGCAGAGTCGCCATCATCACGCGGCGAGATCAGACGTCCGGCAAGACCTGCGCTGATCGGCCCGTTGTCCAGCAGCGAAATCGACGCGCTGTCGTTGCGAGAGGTGAAACGTGCTCCCTGCCCGGCGCGGCCGAGAGAGATGATCGGCGAAAAACCGAATTCGTTCTTGTTATCGCCCTGATACTTCGGCGCCGTAAATCCGGCACCGCCGAGTTTCAGATACCAGTCACCGGAAAACCAGCCTTCGGCTTGGGCATTGCCGACGGCAAAAAACGATAGAACACAAGCGGCGACGGCCACTGATGGCTTGAACATGGAAAGGTCCCCAGAAACGCAATACAGACAGGAGACCCGCAGAATTAGAGGGATTCTGTTTCCATTCCATTAACCAGCACGAAAAAGCTCGCCTCGTGCCTTGCCTTCTCAGAACGTGACCTTTTCCAGCGGCGGTCGTTTTTTTTCAAATTCGAGCAGCCTTGCTTCGTTGGCCTGGATGTAATCGCGGCTGTGCGGCACGGCATCGCGCGACTTCGCAAGCTGGATCTGGAAAATGTGAAAGTTCTCATGGCTGAAAGCCATTTCCGAGCCAGCGAGATAAAACTCCCACATCCGGAAAAAGCGTTCGTCGTAGAGAGAAATTGCCTCCTCCCTGCGCGCGACGAAACGTTCCCGCCAGTGCCTGAGTGTATGGGCATAGTGCATGGGCAGGATTTCGATATCTTTCACCAGCAATCGCGCCTTTTCAATCGCCGGCAACACCTCAGCCAGCGACGGAATATATCCGCCGGGGAAAATGTACTTCTCGATGAAGGGATTCGTCGCCAGACCCGGATACGGCTGACCGATGGAATGCAGCACCATCACGCCATCGTCGTCCAGCACTTCCGCAACCTTGTCGAAATAGTCGCGATAATGGGTCGGCCCGACGTGTTCGAACATGCCCACCGAAACGATACGATCAAACTTCTTCGATGCCGGCAGATAACGGTAATCCTGCAATTCGAAGCGAACCTTGTCTGCAAGACCGCGCTTTTGCGCCCTGTCTCGCGACACGCGCAATTGCTCTTCGCTGAGCGTAATACCAGTGACGTCTGCACCTGCGCTTTCGGCGATATACATGGCCATGCCGCCCCAGCCGGAGCCGATCTCCAGCACCTTCTGACCGGGTTCGGTCATCAACTTGGCTGCAATGTGCCGCTTCTTGGCGCGCTGCGCCTCTTCAAGACTGATCCCCGACGGATTGAAATAGGCGCAGGAATATTGCCAGTCCTCGTCCAGAAACAAATCGAAAAGCTTGGCCGACAGGTCGTAGTGATGGGAGACATTGCTCCTGTTGTGGTTGACCGGCAAGTGCATCTTGACACGCGATGCGATGATGCGGGCAACACCGCGCCAGATCATGCCGAAGGACAACGCCTCGCTCAATGTGTTGCTTTTGACCAGTGCCAGGAAGTCGTAGATATCGCCTTGCGCGACCGTCATTCGCCCTTCCATGAAAACTTCCGCGAGTTTCAAGGCGGGATCGGCGGCAATCTCCTGGGTTGCGGCCTCATCGGAGAAGTTCAGGATGACCTTTCGTCCTGAACCGTCGCCGTAGCTGTAACTTCCGGTCGGCGAGGTTACGAGGAGATCGCCGATCTTGATAATCTTTTCAAGCAGAGCATGCAGAGACAACGCCATGACACCCCCAATTGCTAAGTCTCGCTTATCAATTTTTCCTGACCGTATTCCTTTCATCGAGACTTTCAAGATAGTTGTTTTTCAAAAAAATTGAACGATTTCATAAGAAAATGCCCCCGCCGCAGAAAACGGCGAGGGCATTTCATTCCATCAACATTTCAACCTTGAGTTATCGGCGCTTCATCGCCTCTGCCAGGGCAGCCGCCAAAGCGCCGCCGGATTGCGACCCTTCGTTGCGCCCCTGTGGCTTGGCGTTGGCATGTCGCATCGCGTTCGCATTGCCCTTCTCACGCATCGGCTGGGGGGCGGCCTCGCCGCCGTCCTTGCGCATGGTAAGGCCGATGCGCTTACGCTTCACATCCACTTCAACGACTCGCACCTTGACCACGTCACCCGCCTTAACCACCTCATGCGGGTCCTTCACGAAACGATCGGCCAGTTGCGAAACGTGGACAAGCCCGTCCTGGTGCACACCGATATCGACGAAGGCCCCAAAGGCGGCAACGTTCGTGACCGTACCTTCCAGCAACATGCCCGGCTTGAGGTCAGTGATTTCGTCCACGCCTTCAGCAAAGGTTGCCGTCTTGAAGCTTGGACGCGGGTCACGGCCAGGCTTTTCCAGTTCGGCAATGATGTCCTTGACCGTCGGCAGACCAAATTGCTCGTCGATGAACTGCTTCGGATCGAGCGCCTTCAAGGTGGCACTGTCCCCCATCAGCGTGCGCAGGTCGCGGCCGCAGGCCGCAACAATCTTCTTGGCCACACCATAAGCTTCAGGGTGAACGGACGACGCATCCAGAGGCTCCTTGCCATTCGGGATACGCAGGAAGCCCGCGCATTGTTCGAAGGTGCGCTGGCCGAGACGCGGAACCTTCAAAAGCTCCTTGCGGCTGGAGAAAGGCCCGACCTGATCGCGGTGCAGGACAATGGCATCGGCAATCGACGCACCAAGACCGGACACCCGCGACAACAAAGGCGCAGACGCGGTGTTAAGATCGACGCCGACGGCGTTCACGGCATCTTCTACCACCGCATCGAGCGAACGGGACAGCTTGCCCTGATCGACATCGTGCTGATACTGGCCGACACCGATGGATTTGGGCTCGATCTTGACGAGTTCCGCCAATGGGTCCTGCAGACGACGTGCGATGGAGACGGCACCACGCAACGATACATCAAGGTTGGGGAACTCGTTCGCGGCGCGTTCCGATGCCGAATAGACCGAAGCTCCAGCCTCCGACACGATGACCTTGGTTGGCTTTGGCCCGGTCAGTTGCGCCAGCATATCCGCCACCAGCTTTTCCGTCTCACGGCTACCGGTGCCATTGCCGATGGCAATCAGTTCAACGCCATGTTTACGGATAAGACTTGCGAGCTCCGCCTGCGTGCCCCGAATATCGTTCTTCGGCGGAAAGGGGTAAACCGTCGTGGTGTCTAGCAATTTGCCGGTGCCATCCACGATCGCCACCTTGACGCCGGTGCGAATGCCCGGATCGAGACCCATCGTTGCGCGCGAGCCGGCAGGTGCAGCCAGCAACAAATCCTTGAGGTTGCGCGCGAAGACGTGGATTGCTTCTTCTTCTGCGCGTTCACGCAACTCGCGCATCAGATCGAGCGACAGCGACATGGAAAGCTTCACGCGCCAGGTCCAGCCGGCCACGTCCATCAGCCAGGCATCGGCCGGACCTGCATTGCGAATATCGAAGCTGCTGGCAATGGTGCGCTGCGCGGGCTTGACCGGTGAAGGATCGTCCGCATCGACATCGATGGTCAAGGTCAGCACTTCCTCGTTCCAACCGCGCAGCATGGCAAGCGCGCGATGGCCGGGAGCTGTCGCCCATTTTTCATTATGCTCGAAGTAATCGGAAAATTTCTCGCCAGCCGCCTGTTTGCCATCGACCACCTTGGCGCGCAGCATGGCGCCCTGGCGCATATAGTCGCGCAGGCGTTTCAACAGATCGGCATTTTCCGTCATCGCTTCAGCGACGATATCGCGAGCTCCCTCAAGTGCCGCCTTCACATCGGCGACCTCGCCCTGAACATAACTTTCCGCCAGCTTGGACGGATCGGCTCCACGGTTGTCCCAAATGGCCTGAGCCAAGGGGCCAAGACCGCGTTCGCGGGCAATTTCGGCACGGGTGCGGCGCTTCGGCTTGTAGGGAAGGTAGAGGTCTTCCAGTTCAGCCTTGGTGGCTGCCTGCATGATCTTCACCATCAACTCGTCCGTCATCTTGCCCTGACCGTTGATGGATTCAACGATTGAGCTGCGGCGCGCATTGAGTTCACGCAGGTAAGAAAGGCGTTCCGCCAGGACACGAAGCTGCGTGTCATCCAGGCCACCCGTCACTTCCTTGCGGTAACGGGCGATGAAGGGAACCGTCGCCCCCTCGTCCAGCAATCCTATCGCCGCCTTCACCTGCTCGGCGCGAGCGTTGATTTCGGAGGCAATCAATGTGGAAAGGCGGGCATTGTCTGCGGACATGTTCTTCTCTGGACTGTTTGAAATCGGGCTGAACATAGAGGCTGATTGTGGCATGACAACATGCCATGACGGCGATTCCACAGGAAAGGCAGGCATTCGCGTCCGCTTTACGCTTGACCTTTGATGCCCCTGCCCTTAACGCCGCAGAAACGAGATTACAGGGGTATTGACTATGAAAGTTCTGTTGATCGGTTCTGGCGGACGCGAACATGCGCTTGCATGGAAAATCACCCAATCTCCCCTGCTCGAAAAGTTTTACGCCGCACCGGGCAACCCTGGCATTGCCGACCATGCGACACTTGTTTCGCTTGATGTCGAAGATCACGCCGCCATCATCGCCTTCGCAAAAGAAAAGGCACTGGATTTCGTCGTGGTTGGCCCCGAGGCGCCGCTCGTCGCCGGCCTCGCGGACGATCTGCGCGCAGCGGGAATTGCCACCTTCGGCCCTTCAAAGGCTGCAGCACAGCTGGAAGGCTCCAAGGGATTCACCAAGGACCTCTGCGCCCGCTACGACATCCCGACCGGCGCGTACCAGCGCTTCAAGTCCGCAGAGCCGGCCAAGGCCTATGTGCGTGAACAGGGAGCACCCATCGTCATCAAGGCTGACGGCCTGGCGGCAGGCAAGGGTGTGACTGTTGCCATGAACGAGGCGGAAGCTCTTGCCGCCATCGACGATTGTTTTGACGGCGCCTTCGGCTCCGCCGGTGCTGAAGTCGTTGTTGAAGCTTTTCTGGACGGCGAAGAGGCAAGCTTCTTCTGCCTTTCCGACGGCAAAACGGCGCTCGCGCTTGCCACCGCGCAGGATCACAAACGTGTCGGTGACGGCGACACCGGCCCCAACACCGGCGGCATGGGCGCTTACTCCCCTGCCCCCGTGATGACGCCTGCCATGGTGGAACGCACCATGAAGGAAATCATCGAGCCAACAATCAAGGGTATGGCAAAAGACGGCCATCCTTTCTCCGGCGTCTTCTTTGCGGGCCTGATGATTACCCAAAAGGGTCCGGAGCTGATCGAGTACAACGTGCGTTTCGGCGATCCCGAATGCCAGGTGCTGATGATGCGCTTGAAAAGCGATCTGTTACCGATCCTGTACGCCACAGCGACGGGCACGCTTGATCAGGTGACGGCAGAATGGCGAGACGACGCCGCGCTGACTGTCGTTCTCGCATCGAAGGGCTATCCCGGTTCCTATGACAAGAATACGCCGATCGCGCATATTCCGGATGCAAGCGCCGACGCCAAGGTGTTCCATGCCGGCACGGCGTTAAAAGACGGCAAGCTGGTTGCAACTGGTGGACGCGTTCTCAACGCCACTGCTTTTGGCAAGACCGTGACGGAAGCACAGACGCGCGCCTATGCGCTTGTGGACGATGTGAAATGGGACAACGGTTTTTGCCGTCGCGATATTGGCTGGCAGGCCGTAGCACGCGAAAAAGCCTGAACCGCTTCACGCGTTTGGCCATTCGTTCAATTTTTACCAAGTTTACTGACCGGATGGAAACGAAACTCCGATAAAGTCTCGGAAGGCATATGGCGGCTTCGACCGCCTGAACTTCGGGGGCTTTTCCATGCATCGTGCTCTTGTGACAGCGATCATAGCGCTGACCAGCGGGTCGGCAATGGCATCGTCCATCGAATATGTCGATGGCGCGCAGGTCAGCAACGGCAGCTTCACGCCCATGAAATGCGTCAGTTGCCCACCGTTGAAAGAGCGCACCAGGCCTGACACCTACGCCATCCCGTCGATTGCGCCAGGAACGCAGCAGACTGAAATGCGCGAAATTAACGGCCACAAGGAAATGATCCGTACCGAGGCATGGCTTGGCGGAGCACCCGTGACATTCGTAACAAAAAATCCCGCCTGGCTGCCGCTGGAGGATGCTGGCACTGCAATCGCAGGCCATGGGAGTGCAGCGCCCGCCACCAGCGCGCCAGAGACCGCCGCCACCGGACCTGTCGGCATTGATGCATCGGCAACGACCGGCGCCATCAAAGCGGGTGTCGCTTCAGGCGGTACAGATTTCTCGGATTTCAAACTGCGCACAGAGTGAGCGATTTCACAAAAGGCGGGCATTGATAAAACGCAAGACTGCTTCCGCCTAAACCGCACTACCGAGAGTAGCATTAAATAGTATATTTTTCTATTTCTCACACCCATTTTGCGCGAATGCGCGTGGAATGACGTGATGATTAAATATTTATTCAAATTTCTGGCCGCTATGTAGAAGCGTTGTGCGATGCAGCACATCATGAAGGCCTGAAATACGCTCCCGCCATTCAGTCCGCTCAGCAAGCGCATCACGCGCCATTTCCTTCTCCCGAATTTTCATCCGCGTACGGCCTGTCAGGCTGCGACGTCGCTAACGCTTGTGAGCGCCCATGAAAAACCTCTCGATTTCCCGGCAACTCATCGTTCTGGTAGTGGCCTTGATGGCTGCCTTTACCGTAGCGACCTACTACCAGCTCAAGTCAGCCACCGACGCGATCTATAACGAGCGTTACGGCATGTTGCGCACGCAGGTTCAGTCAGCCATTTCCGTCCTTCAGTCTTTCCAGGACAAGGAAAAAGCCGGTACGCTGACGCGCGACGAAGCGATGAAACAGGCCTTCGCCACCGTCAGCGCGATGAAATTCACACCGGATGGCTACTTCTTCGGTTACGACTATGATGTGACCATGAAGTTCCACCCCGACGCCAAGCGTGTCGGTGAGAGCTATAAGGGTAAACCGGACAGCAACGGCTACGCCTATCGCGACGAACTCGTGCGTCTTGGCCGCAATGGCGGTGGGCAGACCGATTTCTACGGTCCAAAGCCCGGCATGGAAGGTGACGACTTTGCAAAAAGCTCCTACGCGCTGGCTTTCGAACCCTGGCAAGTCGTTGTCGTCACCGGTGTTTACATCGACGATCTGACCGCGCAGGTTCGCACAGAAGTTCTCAAGGCCCTCTCCATCGGTGCGGTGATCTTCGCGCTGGCACTGGCCGCAGCGTTCTATGTCATCCGTGGCATCTCCAAGCCGCTCGGCGATATTCACCGGGCGCTTGGCGAAGTTGCCAATGAAAATGTCTCGATGACCATTCCGCATACGGGCCTGACAAATGAAGTGGGCATGATGGCAAAGGCCACCGCCTCGCTTCAGGAAAAGGTGCGCGAGCGGCATGCCATGCAGCGCCGCCAGGAAGAGCAGCAACAGCAACTCGACAGCGAACGACAGACCAATCTCGACATGCAACGCGACGAAGCCGAACTTCAGGCCCGGGTTGTTTCCACCATCGGCGAAGCACTGGAGAAGCTGGCATCCGGCGATCTGACCGTGCGCTGTCGCGACCTAGGCAGCCGCTATGCAACGCTGCGCGACAATTTCAACGAGGCTTTGACGCATCTCGACGCCGCCATGGCCAAGGTAAATGCCAAGAGCATCGACATTGGCGGTTCCAAGGAAGAAATCCGCAAGGCTTCCAACGAGCTGTCTCAACGCACCGAACGTCAGGCAGCCAATCTTGAGGAAACGTCGGCTGCACTCGACGAATTGACGGTTGCCGTGCGCCAGACCGCTGAAGGTGCAGCCGACGCAGCCCAGCGCGTCACCTCCGTCAGCTCCGAAGCGATCCGCAGCGACCGCGTGGTGGCAGAAGCCATCAGTGCCATGAGCGGCATCGAACAATCCTCATCGGAAATCTCTAAGATCATCGGCGTGATCGATGACATCGCCTTCCAGACCAACCTTCTGGCCTTGAATGCTGGTGTGGAAGCGGCCCGTGCCGGCGAAGCTGGCAAAGGCTTTGCTGTCGTTGCACAGGAAGTGCGTGAACTGGCGCAGAAGTCGGCCGCGGCCGCAAAGGAGATCAAGGATCAGATCGCCCGCTCGTCCGGCCAGGTTGAAAACGGCGTTCGCCTCGTCGGCGAGGCCGGCGATGCGCTGAAGCGCATTTCGGACCAGATCCGCTCGGCAAACGATATTGTCAGCAAGATCGCCCACTCCGCGGCAGAGCAGGATACGACACTGCGCTCCATCTCCTCGTCGCTCAACCAGCTCGACGTTGCCACCCAGCACAATGCGGCAATGGCGGAAGAAACCACAGCGTCGGCGGAAGCGTTGGCTGTCGACACTGAAGAACTGCTGAACCTGATCCGCAGCTTCCGCGTCTCGTCCGGCGCGTCGGGCAACCAGCTCTATGGCATGGCGCAGCAGATGCGCATGGCAAGCTGAAACACGCGACGTAATGACAAACAGAAACGCCGGGGTCTTTCCCGGCGTTTTTATTTTGTCAGAGCCTCCAGCGTGTCGACGTCGACATGGGAAAAAACGGCGATGCCAGATTTTTGCAAAAGCGCTGCGGTTACGCCGTTGCCAGCGTGTTTGCTGCCTGAAAACGAACCGTCATAGATGGCCAGAGAGCCGCAGGATGGGCTGCCATCTATCAGCAGCGCGTGCGTACAATCGTTCTGCCGCGCAAATGCCAGCGCCTTTCTGGCACCGGCGATAAATGCGTCGGTCACATCGCCGCCGGTAACTTCCAGCACACGGGCACGGCCCTCCAGCACATCAAGGCCGGACGCGCCGTTTTCGATTTCAGCGGGTGGTCTTGGTACTGGCATGCCGCCTGCCATTTCCGGGCAGATTGTTACCAGCCTGCCCTCGTCTTTCCATCGCTCGATAGCGGGATGAGAAAGGGGCTTTCCCTTGCCGTCATAACGTACGGCATGGCCGAGCAGGCAGGCGCTGATGAGGATTTTTCCCACCATCAGCGCGTTCTGCCTTAACCCGTGATCTTGGAAAAGTCGGCAACCGTGCCGGTGGCTTCGCGGATGGCCTTGAGCAACGCGAGACGGTTGGCACGGATGGCCGCGTCTTCATCGTTGACCAGAACGTCTTCGAAGAACTTGTCAACGGGAGCGCGCAGCGTCGAAAGGGCCTGCATGGCCGAGCGGAAGTCTTCACCCGCAACTGCCTTGGCGGCATCGGCGGACGCAGACTTTATCGCCGCGTAAAGCGCCTTTTCGGCATCGAGCTTCAGAAGCTCTTCCGCCACGCCATCGGCAACCACGGTGCCTTTCTTCTCCTCGGCCGCGAGAAGCTGCGTGGCGCGCTTGGTGCCTGCCAACAGGTTCTTGCCATCCTCACCGGTAATGAAAGCCGTCAGCGCCTCGACACGGCGGGCAACCATCAGCAGATCATCGGACTCCGGCGTCAGCACCGCTTCGATCAGGTCGTAACGTGCGCCGAGATCACGGAGGTAGACTTTCAGACGATCATGGAAGAACGTCAGAAGATCCGCATCCTTGACGACGCTCAACAGCGGCAGCCTGACGTTGCGCTCCAAGATGATGCGCACGACGCCCAAGGCGGCACGACGAAGTGCATAGGGGTCCTTCGAACCCGTCGGCTTCTCATCGATTGCCCAGAAGCCGACCAGCGTGTCCAGCTTGTCTGCCAGAGCGACTGCGATCGCCACCTTATCCTGCGGTACCCGGTCCGACGGACCCTGCGGCTTGTAGTGATCTTCAATTGCCGTGGCGACGCTCTCGTCCTCACCCTGCAGGGTTGCGTATTTTCGGCCCATCAAGCCCTGAAGTTCAGGGAACTCACCGACAGCCTCCGTGCGCAGGTCTGCTTTTGCAAGAACGACAGCACGGTCCACGAGCGCGGCATCGGCACCAACGATCTGCGCAAGCTGCTTGGCCAAACCGCGAATACGCGCAACGCGTTCACCCTGCGAACCGAGCTTGGCATGAAAGGTAACGTTGAGCGCGTCGAGCTTGGCCATACGCTGATCGAGCGGCTTCTTGAGATCGAGACCGAACTTGGCAGCGGAATCCTTGAGCGTATCGAGGTCCGGCAGGTCACCTTGGTCGCGGGTCCAAAAATGCTTGGCGTCTGAAAGGCGGGCGCGCACGACCTTGCCATTGCCGTGGATGATTTCCTTACCGCCATCGATGGCTTCAATGTTCGACACCAGAATGAAACGGTTGGAGAGCCCTTCGGTCGCACCCTGCGGACGGGTTACGAAACATTTCTGGTTGGTCTTGATCGTCAGGCGGATAATTTCTGCCGGGATCTGCAGGTAATCTTCCTCGAAGGTGCCGATCAGCACCTGCGGCCATTCAACGAGACCGGAGACCTCTTCCAGCAGGCCCTCGTCTTCCACCAGCTCCAGACCATTGGCGAAAGCCAGATCCTTGGCGTCATGCAGAATGATATCCTTGCGGCGTTCTGCATCCAGAACGACCTTGGCCTTTTCGAGGCTCGCAACATAATCCTCGAAGCGGCGCACGGTGATCGGGCCAGGCGCATGGAAGCGATGACCATAGGTCACGTTGCCGGCGACGATGCCGTCGATCGCAAACGGGATAACCTGCGTCTCGTCATGTTCGGGGCCGAACATGCAGACGATGGACTGCAGCGGGCGAACCCAGCGCAGGCTTTCCGATCCTTTGCCCTCTACGCCGCCGTAGCTGGAGCCTTTCGGCATGGAAGCCGATCCGGAGCGCATCGACTTCGGCCAGGGGAACGAACGGATGATACCGGGCATCACCTCGGCGATGATATCTTCGGCAGGCCGACCCGGCTTATTGATGATCGCGATGTAAAAATCGCCCTTCTTCGGATCAGAAACGACCTGCGCCTGCGAAATGTCGCTGAGACCCGCACCACGTAAAAAGCCCTCGATCGCCTTTTCGTTGGCGTCGGTTCGCGGCCCCTTTTTCTCCTCGCGCACATCGGCAGAGCGGGCGTTCAGGCCACGAATATCCAGCGTCAGACGGCGCGGCGTCCAGTATTCGCGCGCACCCTCATAGGTCAGCCCCGCTTCCACCAGCGCATCGGTGACGAGTTTCTTCAGGTCGCCGGCAGCTTTGCGCTGCATGCGGGCCGGGATTTCCTCGGAGCGGAGTTCTAGCAGAAGATCGGGCATGGGATCAGGACTTTAATCTGTTTCAAAAGAGTGTGGCGGACTTAGCAAGACCAGCAGCAAAAGTCATCAGCAATCGGTTAAATTACCACCTGCTGGGATTACCACCCCCCACCACCGCCACCGCCGCCGCCGGAACCGGAAAAACCACCTCCGCCACCACCGGAAAAGCTGGAGCCGGAAGAGCTGACCGGCTGCGGGATCGTGGAGGCGATGGTGTTTGCCATCGATGCGGAGAAGCCACCAATCCGGTCGCCGAAACTGCCGTAGTGCCCCCCGGCGTACCAGCCGGGCGCATAGCTCGCCACAGCGGCACCGGCTGCAGCCGTTGCAAGCCATGTTTCGAACGTGCGGCTCCATGGCTTTTCGACACCGAGCGCCACCGCATAGGGCAACAGCGTTTCGAAATGCTGCGGCGACATCGTTGGCGCTTCGCGCAGGTTCATCCGGTCCTTTTCGGCGAGCGTCAGATAGGTGCGTAGCCCTTCGATACCATCCATCAGCTTGCGACCGAGCGGCGTGGGTGCTCCCATCAGGAACAGGAAAAGAGCGTTCACAAGCACGATGCCACCCATCGCGGCAAGCGCCAGCGACTTCGTGTCATGTGTCACATCCAGCAGCAGCTGCGTGGCGATACCGCCGATGGCAGAGAAGGCGACAAAACCGGCGAAAGCCAGCATGACGATGCCACCGATCCGTTTGCGCAACGGTGCGCCCCGCGAAAACTGCCTGCCGATACCAATCGACAGAATGCTGAAAAAAAACGCAAAGAAACCGAATACCAGGACAGCGGCGATGGCACTTTCATCAAGCTCCCCAAACACCAGTGTTGCGACGACAATGACGATGCTGAGAATGATGCCGAATATCGTGTAGCCAGCATTGCTCTTGTAGTATTTGCCGCGATGTTCCTTTTCGATGGCCGCGCGAAACTGTTTTCCAACGGTCTCGACTTGCGTGCCATGCGCCTTGTCGATGGTCAGCGTTTTACCCGGTCCGCCGATGGAAGAGAGCAGCGTTTTCTGACCTATAGGCAACTCCCCACCCTGCTGTTTCTCAGTCCGGCGAATGACGATGGACGTCTTTAGGTCTTCGAGAACCACATAGCCCTTGACCGCAAGATCAAGGGCGGATGCCGAAAGCGCCGTCCAGCCCGCGCCAGAGAAGCCCTTGTTATCGACGTAATTGACCAGTGCGGGCGAAAGCCCGTCCGGAGCATCCCAGCGTGGAACGATAACCCCCTTGGCCGGATCACGCCCGACGGCGAACCAGGCCCGCAGATAATAGAGCAGGACGGCCAACAACCCACCACCCGAAAGCAGGATCGCCAGATTGTCGCGCAACCACCAGCCCGCTTCCTGCGAAGAATCGGGGGCAGCGATTGCGCCCTTCGGCAACTTAACTGCGATGGTCATGCCTTCGCCGACTGAAAACGGACGTGAAGAGGCGAAGAACACCTCGTTTCCTTCGTTCAGAACACGGGCATCTGAGCCCTTTGCGCCGTAAGCGCCGGTAAAGACGGCGGTATCGGTCGCACGCACCCCATCCGGCAGAACAATGGTTGCGGATATTTCGCCCATCGGAAACTGCCAGCCATTGCCGGTGACATTCCAGGTCAGTTCGTCGTAGTCGTCGAAATAACGGATCTGCCGTGCGGTCGTGTAGGTGATCTGGAAGATATGTTCGCCGGTCGTCAGAAATCGGTCGGCGCTGCCGGTGTAGATGCGGATACCGCCATCGATGTTTTCGGTGCGCCAGTTTTCCGGCGCCCCGTCACGCTCGACAGACACAACGTTGAAATCCACCTTGGTGCGCCGGTTGTTCGCATCCAGCGCATAAAGCGGGAAATCGCGAAAAATTCCGCGTTTGATGTTCTGACCTTCCGCACGGGCCGTGATGGTTTCCGTAACCGTCAGCCCGCCGTTCCCGGCGATTTCCACGACAGAGTGATAGGAGCGAATGAATTCTTCGGCAAAGGCGGGAAAGGCCACGCCGAGGAAGACGAACAGCGCGAGAAGTCTTGCGGCGACGATCTTCAACGGGGCGACCCTCCTTAAACCAATTTAATGCTGCGGTTCGGCAGCGCTGTCCTTTTCGCTATAATCGACGCCAAGCGAGGCGAGCGCCTTCCAGTAGCCCGGATAAGTCTTGCCCACGCAGGCCGGGTTCTGAATGGCGACACCGCCGATCTTCAACGCTGCCAGTGCGAAGCTCATGGCGATGCGGTGATCGGCGAAGGTATCGATGGAAGCCTTGACTGTCTGGCCTGCCAGCGCCGGATCGGCGTGCACGATCAGGTCGTCGCCTTCTTCATGCGCCAGTCCCTGCCGAATTTCATTGAGCCCGAGCGAGACGGCACGGATACGGTCGCACTCCTTTACGCGCAGGTTGGCAATACCGACGAAACGCACCGGCGTTTCGTTAAATGCAGCCAGAACAGCGATGGTCGGGATGGCGTCCTGCATCTGGGAGCCGTCGATTTCGGCCGGCAGGTTCGGGAACTGTGCCATGACCTCATAGGCCTTGGCGTCCGGCTGCGTGAACTTTTCGGCCGGAGTTCCGATATCGATCCTGCCACCGGTCAGCAGTTCGGCGCCCCAGAGATAGGTCGCAGCGGAGGCATCCGGTTCGATGTGAAAATCGGTGGCCTTGTAACCCGTCGGATGCACGCGCCATATGGCATTGCTGACCCGTTCAACCTTGCCGCCAAAAGCTTCCATGGCAGCGGTGGTCAGGTCGATATAACCCTTCGCACCGATTTCTTCACCGGCCAGAATAATGTCGACAGGCTTGTCGCCGCAGGCGGCAGCCATCAAAAGCGCCGAGACATACTGGCTGGAGAGATTGGCGTCGATGGTGACGCTTTCCTTCGGGAAGCCGTTGCCCTTGCCACACACCGTCACCGGCGGGCAGCCGGTTGGCGCATCCGCCTCGATACCGAGGGACCTCAACGCATCGACCAGCGGCATGATCGGCCGTTTGCGCATGTGTTCGTCGCCGTCAACGATGACGGCCCCGTTCACAAGCGCCGCAGCGGCGGTGAGAAAGCGCGTGGCCGTACCGGCGTTTCCGAGAAACAGCGGTTTCTCCGGCTGCTGGAGAACACCTGTACTCTCCACCACAAAGGTCGTCGCATCAGGTTCAGTGACCTTGACGCCCATCGCCCGCAGCGCTTCCGCCATGTAAAGCGTATCATCGCTTTTCAGGGCACCGGTGAGACGGCTTTTGCCTTTCGCCAGACCGGCAAGCAGAAGCGCGCGGTTGGTGATCGATTTCGAGCCGGGCGGCTCTACCCTGCCGGAAAGCGGATGGCCGGGCGGTGTGATGGTCAATTCAATCATGGGTCTTTTTCTGCAATGGTTCTGCCGCGCGATGAAAACGGGCGGAAAGGTCAGAATTTTACGGTGGGCACGGCACGGTCAGCCGGGTTTTCAATTTCGAAGTAAGGGGCTTTTGCAAAGCCAAATTGTCCAGCCACCAGATTAGAGGGGAAGCTCTCCACCTTCACGTTCAGATCGCGTGCGGCACCGTTGTAATAACGGCGCGACATCTGGATTTCGCCCTCGATGGTCTCGAGCGAGCGCTGCAATTCCAGAAAGTTGGTGTTGGCCTTGAGATCGGGATAGGCTTCCGCCAGAGCAAAGAGTTTGCCAAGGGCCTGCGACAGCAGGCCTTCCGCCTTGGCGCGGCCTTCCACATCGCCAGCCGGCACAGCCTGTGCACGGTTGCGCATGGCGATCACCTCTTCGAAGGTGCTCTTTTCATGCGCGGCGTAACCTTTGACAGTCTCGATCAGGTTGGGGATCAGGTCAGCGCGGCGCTTCAACTGCACGTCGATGCCGGACCACGCCTCTTCCTTCATCTGCCGCGCCTTGACGAGGCCGTTATAGATGAAGACCACATAGAGCGCGATCGCCGCAATGATTGCCAGCGTGATGAACATTTCAGATCCCCCCTCATGAAACCTTGGCGGGTGACACGATAGTGCGTGTCTGAACCGCCGTCATCACCTGACGATCATAAATCCTCAGGCGGCCTTGTTCCAGTTCGCACCACCTGCATCCGTCAGCAGGAAAGCTTCGCCGCATGCCTTTGCCAGCGTCCGCACCCGCAGAATGTAGCTCTGACGTTCAGTCACCGAAATGACGCCGCGCGCATCGAGCAGGTTGAAGACATGGCTTGCCTTGATGCACTGGTCATAGGCAGGCAGAACGCATTTGTGCAGAGCGCCAGAATCGCCCGGTGCACCGGCAGCGAGCAGGGCCTGGCATTCCTTTTCCGCGTCGATGAAGTGACGATGCAGCATGGCCGTATCGGCGAATTCGAAGTTGTGGCGCGAATATTCCTGCTCCGCCTGGAGGAAGACATCGCCATAGGAGATCTTCTCGTCGCCCTCGCGGCCGTTGAAGTTCAGGTCATAGACGTTATCAACGCCCTGAACATACATCGCCAGACGCTCCAGACCGTAGGTCAGTTCGCCGGCAACCGGGGAGCATTCGATACCGCACACCTGCTGGAAGTAGGTGAACTGCGACACTTCCATGCCGTCGCACCAGCACTCCCAACCCAGACCCCAGGCACCCAGCGTCGGGCTTTCCCAATCGTCTTCCACAAAACGCACATCGTGCAGCAGCGGATCAAGGCCGATGGCCTTAAGCGAACCGAGATAGAGTTCCTGGAGGTTGGACGGGTTCGGCTTCAGGATGACCTGATACTGATAATAATGCTGCAGACGGTTCGGGTTTTCACCGTAACGACCGTCAGAAGGACGCCGCGACGGCTGCACGTAGGCTGCCTTCCACGGTTTCGGTCCGAGCGCGCGCAGCGTCGTTGCAGGATGGAATGTACCGGCGCCCACTTCCATATCGTAAGGCTGCAGAACCGCGCAGCCCTTGTCGGCCCAGTAGTTATGCAGCGTCAGGATCAGCGCCTGAAAGGAACGCTTGGGGTTCATATGGTCTGGAACATCGGTCATTGCAGTCATCGCAGCTCTAAAAAGGGTAAGTAAGCATTGAGTTACTTCGGATGCGGACAGGTGCCATGCCAAAGCCAAGGGGTCAAGGATTTATGCACCTTGGTGCCCGCTTACGGCTCGTCTTCTCGTTTCACACGGTATTCGCCGGTTTCAGGGTCCTTGACGAGCGTACCAATCGCTCCGGTTTCGCGTTCCTTTTCGCGCTGACGAGACTTCGCCGTCAGCTTTTGCGCGTCGCTGACGAAGCGGCGATAGAGAATGATGGCCCCAACCACCAGTATGAAAATTGTAATGAGCTGTGCCATCAGAAAAAGCTTTATTCCCGAAACATCATAGGCCGTAACGGGACCACAATGCCTTTTCTTCAGCGACCTCGACAAGCCCCGACACCGCACCTGCGGCGAGACGTTCGGCATTCATGCCAAGAGCGGCATCAACGCCCGGCACTTTTTTGCCGAACAGGGAACGGGCACCGGAAATGAGCTGCAGCTTCACCTTGTCGCCGTAACGACGGCGCAGGACATCCTTCATGTCGCCAAGCCCGTCGATCAGGCCGAGATCAAGGCCACGCATACCTGTCCAGAACAGTCCTGAGAAAATCGTCGGCTCATCTTTCAGCTTCGCGCCACGACGCATCTTCACCATATCTATGAAAACATTGTGGATTTCGACCTGAAGTGACTTCAGATACTCGATATCGCCTTCCTTTTCAGGCTGAAACGGATCGAGGATGACCTTGTTTTCACCGGCCGCATAAACGCGTCGCTCGATACCGATCTTCTTCAGCATATCGGGAAAACCGAAGCCGCCGGAAACCACGCCAATGGAGCCAACAATGGATGTCGGATCGGCGATGATCTCATCACCAGCCAGCGCAATCATGTAGCCGCCGGAGGCCGCGACGTCCTCGACGAAGATCAGAACCTTCTTGTTCTTTTCCTCGGCAAGCTGGCGGATGCGATTGTAGATCATACGCGACTGCACCGGCGAACCGCCCGGCGAGTTGAGCGAGATGGCGACAACAGGCGCGTCCTTGATGGAAAACGCCTTGTCCAGGAGCGGCGCGTAGGATGCGAGGTTGAGAGCAGGCCTGAACTGGCTGCCACCGGCCATGATCGCACCATGCATGCGCACCACGGGAATAACCGTCTCCTGCTTGCGAAACCGCTTCGGCACCAGACGCTTCAGAAAACCGGCCATTAAATCCTCACTCAAACCACTCTGTTCCGAACCGATGTATGTATCGCGCCGGAAAACACAATGGTTCTAACGCAATGGGTTTGCGATATTTATCTGTTGCGACCCATTGTGTTGACGTTGCGGACATAAGCGATACGGCCGTTATTCAGGTCATCTACGACGGATGTGAAGGCGTGGTTATCCTCCTGATGCATGACAAGTGGCGCCCGAAAGGACAGTCGCGCCCGAGACCCCTTTATGGCTGTGACCAGCATGCGGACGGCATCTTCTCCCGGGCGGGGATGAATGAGGGTGATCTCCATGCCGCCGAACCGGCGTCCGCAGGCGGCAATGATCTCGGCCACCGACTGCGGCCGGGAAATAAGCGAAAGCTGTCCACCCGACACCGTAATCGCACCGGCCGTCCTGATCCAGTCTTCGAACAGTCCTTCCGTCATGGCATGCGCTTCAGCCTTCAGCGCATCCGGCGTCTTCCGGTCGCCGGCATCGTTGTAAGGCGGGTTCATGATGACGTGGTCGAAATGCTCGTTCAGCAGGCCAGCTTCCGCACGGGCTTTGGCCCGCAAGGTAACATCCGCCTCCTGCACGGAGACGCGCGCGGAAAATGCCGCGTTTTCCGCCAGGGCCAGGCTGCGGCGCGCAAACTCGGCCATTTCAGGTGAACGCTCGAACAGCGTTACTTCGGCCTTTTCCAGCCGCGCGGCAACCGCCATGCCGGCAGCTCCCGCACCTGCACCAAGATCGGCAACGCGACACGGCTTTCCATCGGCGACCAGCGAGGCAAGAAGCATTGCGTCCATGCCGGCCCGATGACCCCTGCCCTTTGGCTGGAGAACATGAAAGCGGCCACGGTGAAAAGCGTCGATTGTTTCGGATTTCTCGCCTGACACGCCTGTCACGCCTTCTCTTCCCGCAACTCGTCGCCAAGGCCGGCATCCACGAAAATCTGACGCGCCTCATCGGCGCGGTCCTCTTCCACCAGAAACCGGCGGGGCAACAACCCCAATGATCCTTCAAGAACACTCATCGTCTGGTCGGCAATCAAGCAATGAATACCTGCATCCTTCATCAGACTTTCAGCGAAGGACAACAGCACGGCATCGTTGGTACGGATCAATTCTTTCATGGATAACCCTGCTTAATTCCTGAATTCCCATCTTTTTGAATGGCTCGCGGCAATTCGCCCCTTGCCGCGACAAGCGCCAGTTTTTATTGTCGAATACAAATTCGAACAGGAGTCCGGTCCCTTGGGCGTCGTCATACCGCTTGAAGAAAGCAAAAACAAACTCGCATCCGTCAAGCCGCTTGTCGATCTGACCCGCCCTGACATGGAACGGGTGAACCAGCTTATCCTTTCCAGAGCTGGCTCCGATGTCCAGATGATTCCGGAAGTCGCCAACCATCTCATCTCCTCCGGTGGAAAGCGCCTGCGCCCGATGCTGACATTGGCTTCCGCCTCGATGTTCGGTTACGAGGGCGATCATCACATCAAGCTGGCAACCAGCGTCGAATTCATGCACACGGCAACGCTTCTGCACGATGACGTCGTGGATGAAAGTGACCTGCGCCGTGGCAAATCCACCGCGCGCACGATCTGGGGCAACCAGGCAAGCGTTCTCGTCGGCGACTTCCTGCTCGGCCAGGCGTTTCGCATGATGGTCGATGTCGGCTCGCTGGAAGCGCTGGATGTTCTCTCCACTGCCGCTTCCGTGATCGCCGAAGGTGAGGTTCTGCAGCTCTCTGTCGCCAAGAACATGGAAACAACCGAAGACGATTATCTTCAGGTGATTCGCGCCAAGACGGCAGCTCTGTTTGCCGCTGCGGCCGAAGTGGGTCCGATCGTCGCCAAAACGGACAAGGCAAGCCGCAGCGCGCTGAAGTCCTACGGCATGAACCTTGGACTTGCGTTCCAGCTTGTCGACGACGTGCTGGACTACGGCGGCAAGTCCGCTGACCTCGGCAAGAACACCGGTGACGATTTCCGTGAAGGCAAGATCACCCTGCCGGTTATCCTGTCCTATCGTCGCGGTACCGAAGATGAGCGGGCTTTCTGGCGCGCGGCGATCGAAAAAGGCGAGAGCAGCGACGAAAACCTCGAAAAAGCTCTGGGCCTTATCACCAAATATAATGGCCTCGGCGACACGATCAGCCGCGCCAACCACTATGGGACGATTGCCCGTGACGCGCTTGCTCCGTTGCCGCAAAGCCCTTGGAAAAACGCGCTTCTGGAAGTCATCGACTTCTGCATCGAGCGTTTGAACTGATCTAAGCCGCGACCTTGAAAGGCGGGTGACACCTTCACCCGTCTGGCGCTTTCGACAGAGCTAGTCGGCCATAATTTCTTGCGGGCCTGCTCCAAAAAAGCCATTCTGTCGTGACCAAACAATGGAAACTGATTTTTCCGTGCTTCTGCACAAAGGCAAAGGTTCCCTCATGCGGCGCAAACCAGCATTCCGTCTTCTTTGCAGCGCGGCTCTTATCGCCGCTCTCACCATTGGGGCAGGTGCAACACCCGGCTTCGCGGAGACGAAACCGGAAGAAAAGACCGTTACCTTCGATCCGGGCAAAGTGAATACCTTCTCTGGCGCCTTTCTTGCCGCGCGCACAGCCGACGTCGATCAGGACTATGCAACGGCAATCTCGCTTTACAAAAAGGCGCTGGAATACGATCCCGCCAATTCCGAAATTCGCCAACGGCTGATGATTGCCGAACTGCTGAGCGGCAACTTCGAGGCTGGCGCAAAAATCGCCGACACGCTGAAAGAGGACGCCTCGGTTGAGCGCGTGACGACCATCGTGCGGGCCCTTGATGCGATCAAGGACAAGGAATTCGCGAAGGCCGAGAAGATCCTGAAATATACCGGCCCGAACGATCTGGACCGTATGGTCAACACGCTGTTAAGCGCATGGGCGCGTGCCGGCTCCGGCAAGCCGAAGGAGGCACTGGCGCTCGTCAACAACATGAAGGGCCCAGGCTGGATTTCGATCTTCCAGAAATACAATGCCGGTGCGATTGCGCTGGTTGCCGGGAACATCGACGCAGCGCGCAAGAGCCTGAACGAAGCCGTGACCGACCGCGAGGGTGGTGCCACGGCATCCGACACCTATATGCGTGCCGTAATGGCCCTGGCTCGTCTCGAGGCGACAGCCGGTAACAAGCAGAAGGCACTCGACGCCATCGCTGTTGGCGATACATTCGCACCGAACTACGCGCCGCTGAAAGCACTGCGCGAATCGATCGAGAAAGGCGAAAAGCCGACCCAGCAGGTGACCAACGCCGTCGAGGGTGCCGCATCGGTCATGTTCTCGATTGCCGGCGCGCTCAACCGTGAGGGTGCAGAAGAAATCGTGACGCTCTATCTGCAGACGTCGCGTGGCCTCGACCCCAACAGTGCCGATACGCTGATCCTGCTCGGCGGCCTTTCCGAAGCACAGAAGCAACCGGAACGGGCGATTGCCTTCTACCGCGAGGTACCGAAGGATTCGCCGATGCATCGCATCTCCGAATTGCAGCTCGGCTTGACGCTTGCCCAGACCGGCAAGGTTGACGAAGCACGCCAGCACCTGAAGTCGCTGCTCGATTCCGACCCCAAAGATATCCGCTCCTATCTCGCCTATGGCAGCGTGCTTTCCGATGCCAAGGACTACAAGGCCATGGCGGAAAACTATGACAAAGCCATCGAGATCATCGGGTCCGTGCCACAGAAGTCCGACTGGTCCGTGTTCTTCCAGCGTGGCATCGCTTACGAACGCCTGAAGGAATGGGACAAGGCAGAGCCGAATTTCAAACGCGCGCTTGAGCTCAATCCCGAGCAGCCGCAAGTTCTCAATTACCTTGGTTATTCCTGGGTAGACCGGAACGTCAATCTCGATGAAGGCATGGACATGATCCGCCGCGCTGTCGAGCTTCGTCCGAACGATGGCTATATCGTCGATTCACTTGGCTGGGCGCATTATCGCCTCGGAGCCTTTGATGAGGCGGTCACCGAGCTGGAGCGGGCGATCGAACTCAAGGCCGGCGACCCAACCATCAACGACCACCTTGGCGACGCCTATTGGCGCGTTGGCCGCAAGATCGAGGCCGTATATCAGTGGAACCGCGCGCTGATCGGCGACAGTGACGACGTGGACAAGGCCAAGGTCCAGGAAAAGATCGCCAACGGTCTGCCGCCGCTGGAGAAGGACGCCGAAAACACGGCAAAGAAGGAAGCTACGCCGCCGCCGCCAGCCCCACCTTCGCCCGCTGCAAATCCGGACAAGAAATCCTGACGCGGCATGCAAGCGAATGACGTTTCCGGAGCGGTCGAGACAATCGAAACCGCTCCGGCCAAGATCAATCTCGCCCTGCATGTGACCGGCCAACGGGCCGATGGTTATCATCTTCTGGAAACGCTGGTGACCTTCACCGACGCAGGCGATGTGATTCGCATCCGCGATGCGAATGAGGACAGTTTTTCGATTTCCGGTTCGTTTGGCGAGGTGCTTCGCGCTGGCGACGGCAACAACAACCTCGTTACCCGTGCACGCGACCTGCTGCGCGAGGCTCTTGCGGGCACCGACATACGGCCCGTCGAAATTCATCTTGAAAAGAATCTGCCCGTGGCTTCCGGTATCGGCGGAGGTTCTGCAGATGCAGCTGCGACCTTGCGCGGTCTGTTGCGACACTGGAATGCAAAAATCGATCCGGCATCGCTTGAAAAGATTGCTTTGCGGCTGGGTGCAGATGTCCCGATGTGCCTTAAAAGCCAATCGCTGATTGCCCGCGGCATCGGCGAAGAAATCGAGGTGATCACCGATCTTCCGAAGCTTTTTCTGGTGCTCGCCAACCCGTTGATGGCTGTTTCGACACCGGACATTTTCCGACGCTTAGAAAACAAGAGCAACCCTGCCCTGCCTGCAAAGCCACAGACAGACTGGCTGACATTCGTTGCTGAAAGCCGCAACGATCTTGAAGCACCAGCCAGAGCCCTCTTGCCGGAAATCTCTGAGATTTCAGCCTTGCTCGCGCAGCACGACGCCACAATCGTCCGCATGTCCGGTTCCGGCGCGACCTGCTTTGGCCTTTTTCAGTCTCTTGATGCAGCCAAGGCAGCCGAAATATCCCTTAGGAACCAGAAACCGGACTGGTATTTTCAAGCCACGCAAACGATTTGACGATCAATCCATAACGAGGGCGATGCCATGACAAACGAAAGACCTTTCATTCCTGTCGGCATCGCGGTTCTGACTGTTTCTGACACGCGAACGCTGGAAAACGACAAGTCGGGCGATACACTTGCAGCGCGGATCACCGAGGCCGGTCATCGGCTCTTTGCACGCGCCATCGTGCCGGACGACAAGTCAGCGATTTTTGAAACCGTACGCGATTGGACGCTTTCGGACGACGTGGATGTCGTCATCACCACGGGTGGCACGGGCTTTACCGGGCGCGACGTCACGCCGGAGGCTCTGGAACCCTTGTTCGAAAAACGGATGGACGGTTTCTCGGAAGTGTTCCACCGCATTTCCTACGACAAGATCGGAACCTCGACCATCCAGTCCAGGGCAACGGGAGGGGTCGCCAATGCCACCTTCATCTTCGTTTTGCCCGGTTCGCCCGGCGCCTGTAAAGACGCCTGGGACGGCATCATCAAGGCGCAGCTCGATTACCGACACATGCCATGCAATTTCGTGGAAATCATGCCGCGACTGGATGAACATCTCAAACGCGACAAATCGTAACCGCCACCAGCGATCTCTTCGTCAATTAGCGCGCATCGTTCAAGACCCACGATGGTATCAGTTCCGCTGTCAGGCGGCGTGGCTTTTGCGCGTGCACGAGCTGCGACAGGTTCATGCCGGGTTTGGCAATCGTCATGGCGTGCTTCTTCGGCATGAGATAGCCATATTCCAAAGGCGGCTGACGCCGCGCTATGCGACTGAAGAACGAGCGTTTGTAATGTCGCGACGGCGAAAACCGTGCTGGCGACTTGTTGATCGAGACATATTCGAGAATATCTTCGATCCAACCGGTCTGTGGCCGTGCCCCCGGCTCCACCAGTAAAATCCACTCGCCGCGGACAGAGCGCATGACGTCATCAATGTCCCACTGCACATAAAAACGGCAGCCAGCGGCATCGGCCACGCGCGACGATCCATCGCGCGAACCGTGATCTAGGATCACCACATCGCTTACCAGCCCTTCAACAGCGCCGGTCACCAGCGCTGAAAGCGTGTGCGCCAGTTCCGGTTCCTGATCCCGGCATTCCATTATGACTGTCAACATGTGCATAGCTTTAACGCATCGCACAATAAATTGCCACTGCACCAGCATTTCGAAAACAGGATCTCTTCCATTAAAATTAACGCCCGATGGCGACGCCATATTTGCCCGCGTGGCATCACAACCGGCGAGCATGATATGCGATCAACGATATTTTGTTCTTGTATTGTTCTCTTTTTTGCAGTAGGAATTTAATCATTCGGAGAGGCGATGAAGTCGCTGTCCGGCGAGGAACGGTTTAGGGCGTTTCATGGGCCTTTTCGGCACATGCGCTCTAAGGAGCACCCAGATGAGAGACCATATGCTTTCGGGCGAGGCTGCCTTTCAGCCTGGCTATACGCAGGATATTGCCAACGCGATGGCCGACGCATCGGGCTTGCGCATCGAGATCGACCGCCGGCGCGGACGCGCGGCCGGCATCAATCCAGGCGGGCGCTTCGAGCAATTGCAGCATGAAGTGTTCGACGATGGCTGGCAGACGCTTGAAGACATGCCGGAGTTCCGCACCGAAGTGCAGGTCGAAAAGCCACGCTCTATCATCACCCGTAACGAGTCACCGGACATTCCTTTTGATCGTTCCATCAATCCCTACCGCGGCTGCGAACACGGCTGCATCTATTGTTTTGCTCGCCCGACACACAGCTATATGGGGCTGTCTGCCGGATTGGATTTTGAATCGAAACTGTTTGCCAAGCCAGATGCGGCAAAGCTGCTTGAAAGAGAACTCGGAAAGCCCGGCTACAAGCCGCGTGTCATCGCCATCGGCACCAATACCGACCCCTATCAGCCAATCGAGCGCGAATGGCGCATCATGCGCCAGATTCTCGAGGTTCTCGCGGAGGCGGATCATCCCGTCGCCATCGTTACCAAATCCGCGCTGATTACACGGGATATCGATATCCTCGCTCCCCTGGCGAGTAAGGGGCTCGTCAAGGTCGGCATCTCGGTTACCACACTTGACCGCAAGCTGGCGCGCACGATGGAACCACGCGCCTCTACACCGGCAAAACGGCTTGAGGCGATCAAGACTTTGACGGACGCAGGCATTCCCTCAGCCGTGATGATGGCGCCTGTTATACCTGCTCTCAACGACCACGAGATCGAGCGGATACTGGAAGCCGGCAAAGCCGCCGGTGCCACAGAGGCGTCTTACGTGTTGTTGCGTTTACCACTGGAAGTCAGTCCGCTGTTTCGCGACTGGCTGCTACGGAATTATCCTGACCGCTACCGGCATGTGATGTCACTCGTTCGCTCCATGCGTGACGGCAAGGATTACGACGCCGAGTTCGGCAAGCGCATGAAGGGCGCAGGTCCTTACGCCTGGCAGATTGGACGGCGGTTCGAAATGGCAACGAAGCGGCTCGGACTGGTGCGTCGCGGCATTCTTCTCCGCGACGATCTGTTCAAACCACCGGGGGGTTCCGGCGTACAGCTTTCTCTACTTTAACCTGCGCGGGGATATCCCGCGTCAGATGCCTGTTTTCGCGCATGTCGTCAGCGTTGAATCGCTCAATGCTTTTGCACGACACGCTGAATGAAATGTCCGACGCGTTTTCCCTGGTGCGCCGGTCATAATGTCCCCGGAACCGCCGCCTCGCGTGCGATCACTCCTCCTGCCGCCCCATTGGAGGATCACGGTCATGAAGACCTGTGGATGCAGCCCGCCACGCCCCTTGATCGGCCGGTTGTTTCCCATCGCTCGCTTTCCGGGGGCTTGCAGGAGATCGGGTGTGTGTGCCAGTTTCTGCCGCATGAAACGCCGCACCGCATCCGATTCTCCCGCTCTTTTCGACCTGCTGGACACTGGTCCGGATTTTTCCCTGGAACTGGAGGCGAAGGCTGGCGGATTGTGGCCCGTTGCCGGGACTGATGAGGCCGGGCGCGGACCGCTTGCGGGGCCTGTTGTCGCAGCCGCCGTTATTCTCGACCCCGACAATATTCCGTCTGGTCTCAACGATTCAAAAAAGCTTTCCAAGGCAAAACGAGAAGCGCTGTTCAAACAGATCATGGAAACCTCGCTTGTTTCCATCGCTTCCTCCGGTCCAGCACTGATCGATGACATGAACATCCTGCGCGCCAGCCTTGACGCGATGCGACGCGCCGTGCTCGGTCTTCCCGTGTCGCCATCTCTCGTTTTGGCGGATGGACGCGATATGCCCCCCGGCATCGCCTGCCGGTCAAAGGCTGTCATTAAAGGCGACAGCCGTTCGCTATCGATTGCCGCAGCGTCGATTATTGCCAAGGTCACAAGGGACAGGATGATGGAGCGTGCCGCGCAGGTGCACCCCGCCTATGGCTTCGAGGGGCATGCGGGCTATGGCACAGCCGCCCATCTGCGCGCCATTGACGATCATGGCCCCTGCCCACTGCATCGCATGAGCTTTCGGCCACTGCGCCAGGACTGAGCAAGACCGCAGACGTTCCCGCCGGTAGATCATTGGGTTCTTCTTTTGAAGGGATGCCTTCATCGAATGACCTCGGCATTTTTTATGGCCCAGCGGCGAAACGCCCTGAGTTTGGTGTGTGCACGTCTTCGTCACGAAAACAGATGACTGCTCGCCGCAATCCGCTTGTTTATGGACGGTCGCGAACACATCTGGCGCATCGCCAATACGCGAAACAAAAAACCCCTCGCGGCAAGCCGGAGGGGTTCTTTTAATTACAACTGAAGGAAACTTAGTTCAGCTTCGACTTCACTTCGCCGATGGTGGCGGTGAAAAGCTTTGCTTTCGCAGCAGCCGTCGTCTTGTCGGCAATCAGCTTCTCGGACGCCGCAATCGCGATGTCGACAGCAGCAGAACGAACAGCGCCAATGGCGTCTTCTTCGGCCTGCTTGATCTTCTGCTCGGAAAGAGCCGTACGGCGTGCGACGAATTCTTCCGTCTTTGCCTTTGCCTCAGCCGTCAGAGCAGCCGCTTCACGCTCAGCCGCGGCAACAATGCCAGCAGCTTCGGCTTCAGCTTCCTTACGCTTGCGCTGGTATTCGGCCAGCAGATGCTGAGCCTCTTCACGCAGGCGCTTGGCTTCCGCCAGTTCCTCAGTGATGTTCTGCGCGCGCTCGTCGAGCGACTTCGCCAGCATGCCCGGAACCTTGAGGTAGGCAATCAGCACGAAGAAGAGAACGAGACCGACGAGAGCGAAAAATGATGCATCAAACGCCATGATCAGACTCCCTTCACTTCCGAAGCGGCAGCAACAGCAGCCTTAACGTCTGTGTCCTTGACCTTGGCGCCAACCAGTTGGTCAACGATCGCGGTCGCGGTTTCTTCGGCAATATTACCGACGTCGGCAAAAGCCTGTTCCTTGATGCTGGCAATGCGCTTTTCAGCGGCTGCGAGCTTGTCCGCAAGGTCTGCCTCGATGGCAACACGGTCAGCGTCCGCTTTCGCCTTTGCGGCGTCGCGAGCAGCAGAACCGATAGAGCTCGCCTTTGCACGTGCAGCAGCAAGTTCTTTTTCATAGGTTTCGACGGCTGCGTCGGCTTCCGACTTCAGCCGGGCCGCTTCGTCGAGATCCTGTGCGATGCGCCCGTGGCGATCTTCAAGGATGCTGCCGACGCGCGGTACGATGACCTTTTGCATGAGCACGTAGAAAAGGCCGAACGTAATGGCCAGCCAGAGAAGCTGGGATGCATATGTCGACTGGTCGAACGGCGGAAATACGCCGGAACCGTGTTCGGCGCCATGCGCCACGCCGGTTTCCGTATGCGTTGCTTCCGGGGCTGCGTGGCCTGCAGCCGGTGTTTGCGTCGTCGTTTCAGTTGACGCCGGTGCTGACTGGGCAAAAGCCTCGGTCACGAACATGCTCACCTCCAGGGGTACTGCAAATGCGAAGGATCACGGCACGCTGATCTGCGAGCCGTGATCCAAACCTGATGCCGATATTAGACAGCGAACAGGAGAAGGAGAGCAACGAGCAGCGAGAAAATGCCCAGAGCTTCCGTAACGGCGAAGCCGAATACCAGACGGCCGAACTGGCTGTCAGCAGCAGACGGGTTGCGCAGTGCGCCGGACAGGTAATCACCGAAGATACGGCCGAGTGCGAGAGACGTACCAGCCATGCCGAGGCATGCGAGACCTGCGCCGATGAACTTTGCTGCTTCCGCTTCCATGTGAGACTCCTTCGAAATGGTTGTTTGCGGCTGTTTTTGACACCCGATTGCCGGGGCCAGCGACTTTACTTCTCAGTGACCACCGTGCACGGCGTCGTTCAGGTACATGCATGTCAGTACCGCGAAGACGTAGGCTTGCAGGAAGGCAACGAGAAATTCTAGAGCGGTCATAGCGACCGTCATGAGAAGAGGCAGGATTGCGCCGCCGACACCGATCGCGCCGAGCGCGCTCATGGATGCAACGAAGCCTGCGAAGACTTTAAGTGTGATATGGCCGGCCAGCATGTTCGCGAAGAGACGAACGGAGAGGCTGATCGGACGGGACAGGAACGAAATCACTTCAATTGCCGAGACAAGCGGCAAGAGTGCTGCCGGAACACCAGACGGCGCGAAAACGCCGAGGAAATGGAGGCCGTGCTTGTAGAAACCGTAGACAATGACCGTACCGATAACCAGGCAGGCAAGCGCGAAGGTAACGATGATCTGGCTGGTAACCGTGAAGAAATACGGGAACATGCCGAGAAGGTTCGCGGTCAGCACGAACATGAACAGCGAGAACACGAAGGGGAAGAAGACCATTCCCTTCTTGCCTGCGCCTTCACGCAACATCGAAGCGATGAATTCGTAAGACATTTCCGCGACGGACTGCATACGGGTCGGGATCAGACCGCGCGTCGACGTTGCGAAATACAGAAAGCCTGAAGCGGCTGCGACGGTCGCGACCATGAAAAGCGACGCATTGGTGAACGAAAAATCGACTCCACCGATTTCGATCGGAATGATCGGCTGCACCAAGAACTGATGGGTCGGATCGTTTGCCACCGGCTGCCCTCTTTACCTGTCGCCGCGCGTAGCGGCACCATCTCTCAATTATCCGAAAAGCTGGTCACAGACCGTGCTTTCCACCCTCGTCCTTTTTGTCCGCCTTCTCCAGCAATGGCGGCTTTGCCACCACACCTGCTGCGCGCAACACATTCAGTACGCCAGCGCAGAAACCGAGAAGAAGAAGAACGATCATCCCCCACGGCGACGTGCCGGCAAAATAGTCCAGAAGATAACCCAGCATAGCGCCGACCAAGATGGCCGAAATGAACTCAGAGGAAAGCTTGATCGCCGTCGCAAAGCCTTTTCGGCTTTCGGCTGCGTTGCGCTCCGCCCTCTCTTCCGCCTCATCCTCCGCCTTCACCTTCGCCAGTTCATCGGCTAGGCGCTTGCGGCGCTCGTCCAGACTATCGTTACGGTTGCTAGTCATCTCGAAATCCTGCCCATTTCCTCCGTTCCAGCCATGCCAGAACCCTTTGGAGTTGTAAACGGTGACGGATTAAGCCTGTTCCAGCCCGCTCTGAAGTCGGCCGCAACATAGTTTTAGGGGCTTCTGTAGTCAAGGCACTGACACCGCTTGATTCAGCACAAATTAATCATTGAAAAACAATGGCTTGCGCCAAAATCGGCATTTGCAGGTGATGTTTGTCGCGGGAATCGGCATTTTTGACACGAAAAATGCGACAATTTCGGGTGCTTATCAGCTCCAGCCGCCGCCATACGTCCGGTAGAAGACGTGCAAGCCGATTCTCCCGACCTTCTTCATCGTCTTGCCCCAGGCGGGACGCACGTAAACCGCATGATAATGGGTTGCTGAACCCACTTCGGTCAGCCAGATCTTGCCGGAAGTGGTCGCCATCGCAACCTCACGTGCCATCTTCCAGTGGCGCTGCGAGTTGACGCGGTCCCTGATGTTGTCACAGGCAAAGGAAAACTGGCAGCGATTGCGCCAATCCTGGTTCTGATAAACAACACCACAAATAGTCTTTGGATAAGCGGGGTTACGCACACGGTTCAGGATAACCTGCGCCACAGCCGCCTGACCTTTGACGGACTCGCCTCGGGCCTCGAAATAGATGCCGGATGCAAGGCACTGCTGTTCGGCAGCGGAGAAGACGTCGGCTGGGAGAGCCGTCGCGGCCCAGGCGTGATCGCCTTCACCGATTTTGGGCACAAAGCGACCCGCATCCGGCTTCTTGAGAATCGCATCAAACGGCGACTCGCGGGCAAAATCCGGCTCGGCCGGTGCATAGGCGGTGGCAAGAATATCCGGCGTGCGATTGGTCACCAGTTCAGCCAGCATTGGAGAGACTGATTTGTCAGCCTTCTTTTCCTCACGACGGAAATAGAAAGACGCCAGTTCCACGTCATTGCTGCGTTTCGATTTCACGAAACCGGCGCGGTCCTGGCGTTTCAACGGCTCGATATCCAACATGCTGGTGCGCTGTAGAACGGAACCTGCAGTGAATGCTTTGGGCGGCTGCATGATCTCGGTAGCGACCACCCGGCCCTTTTTTGCCGCGCGATTGACGCGGTCGCTGTCCGGCGACGTTT
This sequence comes from Agrobacterium tumefaciens, assembly GCA_025559845.1. Lineage (NCBI taxonomy): Bacteria > Pseudomonadati > Pseudomonadota > Alphaproteobacteria > Hyphomicrobiales > Rhizobiaceae > Agrobacterium > Agrobacterium tumefaciens. The sequence goes on along the minus strand of CP048469.1, from coordinate 442,427 downwards.
CCTCACCCTTCTTGTTGGTGACGAAAGCAACCTTTCGGCCATCCGGCAAGGTCATGCCACTGCCTGAGAGGGTTGTGTCCTTGGCCTCATCAAATGCAAGCGAGGCGTTATGAACTGAACCTGCCGGTGAATTGGTCAGCACCATCCGCCATTGTTCGCCTCCCCTGTCCAGCCCCGCCAGCAGCGAGGCCAGATCCGCCCGCGCGGCGAATGACGGAAAGGCTAGCCAGGCGGCCAGGCCGAACACAACGGGCGAAGCCCATTTTTCAACGGACGCAAAGGACCGACGACGCATGACACTTTTCGAACGCAAAACCCGCACTCCGAACACAGGCAACCACACTTGTTACATGCGTTCGAGAATCTCTTATTAACCTTGATGGTTGGTTAACGCCGCGGACGGATACGGCTTCACGTTAATGTGTAACCAGTTTCTAATAGTCAGATGACGACGTGAGAGCCCAGTTCCACAACGCGGTTGGCCGGAAGACGGAAATAATCCGAAGGGTCGGCCGCCGTTTCGGCAAGCGCAATGAACAGGCGGTTTTGCCAACCCGGCATGCCCGACTTCGGGTCCGGCACAAGCTTTCTACGGCCGAGATAAAACGAGGTCGACATGATGTCGAACTTGTAGCCGGTGCGCCTGAGATAACCGAGACCCTGTGTGACGTTTTGCGTTTCCATGAAGCCAAAATGCAGTTCAACCACCACGAAACGTTCGCTCATCTTCGTCAACGTATAACGGTCTTCGGGATGAACGCGCGGCTGATCCTCGGTGCGGATCGTCAGGATGACGTTCTTGTCGTGCAGAACGTGATTGTGCTTGAGATTGTGCAGCAACGCAGCCGGTGCGGTTTCCGGATCGCCCGTAAGGAAGATCGCTGTGCCGGGTACCCGAACGGGAGCGTGGGCGCTTTCTTTCTCTACCGACGCAATGAACGCCTTCAACGGCACATCGGTGCGGCGGGTCTTGGCAAACAGGATCTTCGAACCACGCTGCCAGGTTGTCATGATCACCGTAAAGGCAATCGCCAGCAGGACTGGCACGTAACCACCATCGTGAATCTTGAGGAGGTTGGCACCCAGGAAGACAAGCTCGAGCGCGAGAAGTGGCGCCAGCACGCCGACGGCGAGATAAAGTGGCCACTGCCAACGCTTACGAACGAACTCAAAAAACATAAGGCTTGTCACGACCATCGCACCGGTCACGGAGATACCGTAAGCGGTCGCAAGTGCATCCGAGCTTTTGAACGTCAGAACGAGGGCAACGACACCAAACAGCAGAACCGTATTCACGGCCGGCAGATAAATCTGCCCTGTATTGGTTTCCGAGGTGAAGAGAATTTCCATGCGCGGCAGATAGCCAAGATGGATGGCCTGTCGAACAAGAGAAAATGCGCCCGTGATGACTGCCTGGCTGGCAATGATGGTCGCGGCCGTCGCCAGAATGACAGCCGGCAAAATCGCCCATTGCGGGAACATCAGATAGAACGGATTGGACATTGCGGCCGGGTCCTTGAGGACCAGCGCACCCTGACCGAGATAATTCAGCGTCAAAGCCGGAAACACCAGGCAGAACCACGCCCATTGAATGGGGCGGCGACCAAAATGGCCAAGATCGGCATAAAGCGCTTCAGCACCGGTGATCGTCAGGAAAACCGCGCCCAGAACGACAATGCCGTAAAAGCCCTCATTGGCCAAAAACGTGACAGCGTTCCAAGGGTTGAATGCGTAAAGAATATTGAAATCGTCGGCGATGTGAACAAAACCGATGCCACCCATGACGATGAACCAGATTGCCGTAATCGGACCGAAGAATTTCGCGACCGTTCCCGTACCGTGCGATTGGATGGCAAAGAGACCAATCAGAATGCCGACAGAGATCGGGATGATGAACTCATCCATGGCCGGCGTAACGAGCTTCAGGCCCTCAACAGCAGAGAGTACGGAAAGCGCTGGCGTGATCATTGCGTCGCCCAGAAACAACGCCGCGCCGATCAGGCCGAGAAAAATGAGGACGCTACGATGCGTGCCCGCGGTTTTCATCAACAAGGCAAGGAGCGAGAGTGTCCCGCCCTCACCGTCGTTGTCCGCCCGCAAAAGAAGGCTGATATATTTGAACGTCACGATGATCGTCAAAGCCCAGATCATCAGAGAGGTGAGACCAATGACTTCGTCCGTGGTCACGCCGTCATGGGAAATAGGGCGCAGCGCTTCACGGAAGGCATAAAGCGGGCTTGTACCGATATCACCATAAACAACGCCGATGGAGCCCAGAATGGCCGCATAGAGGCCCTTGTTTGCATGGTCCTCACCCGCCTCGGGTTTTTCGGTAGAGTCTTTGTCGAAGACTTGCGACATGATGATCCTGACCCTTTAGAGCCAGCCCTTCCAACGAAAAAAAAGAAACGGAATGATTGCCGACATCACCATGATGAACAGCGCAACCGGATAACCGATCGCCCATTTCAACTCCGGCATGATCTCAAAGTTCATACCATAGACCGACGCCACGAGTGTGGGCGGTAAAAAGACCACCGAGGCGATGGAGAAAATCTTGATAATGGCATTCTGCTCGACATTGATGATGCCGAGCGACGCATCCAGCAGAAACGTCAGGTTGCCGGAAATGAAGGAGGCGTGTTCCGAAAGCGACTGGATATCGCGCACGATCAACTTGCCAAGTTCCCTGGCTTCCTTGTCCTTCTGAATCTGAACCGTCGTGTGCAGAAACGTCTGCATGCGCGCCAACGAGGCCAGACTGTCACGAACCTTCGAGATCAGGCGGTGATAGGATGCGATATTGGCGAGACGATCTTCGAGATATCGTGGTGCCTTGCGCTTGTTGCGCGACTGGCTGCCGAGAATATCTGCAGCCAGGTTGTCGATGCCGACCACAGAATTTTCCAGAATTTCAGCCGTGCGATCGACAATGGTTTCCAGCAGCTTCAACAAGAGCGCGGTTCCACTGCGCATGTCGTGCGGTACGCGGGTGATTGCGGAAATGAACAGGTTGAAGGATTTCGGTTCGGCATAACGGATCGTGACGAGACGTTCACCAGCCAGAATGAAGGCGACATCCGTCAGGCGCGGATCTTCCGAATCGACCTTCCAGACCAGCGAGGCGGTCATGAAGACATTGCCGCCTTCCGTGTAAAGCCGGCTGGAAGGCTCGATGTCTTTGAGATCCTCACGGGTCGGCAGATCGAGGCCAAGCAGACTTTCGACACGCTCCTCCTCCGCTCTGTCAGGATTGACGAGATCGATCCACACGATATCGGCCGGAATCTGTTCGATCCCATCGTCTGGCGACAGGTCGATTGCCTCGCAATTGGCGCGATAGGCTTTTATCAATCCGTTTCTCCGGTCTGCGTTCGCGCTACGACCGCAGTGCTGCTTAACACATCCAACTCGCTATCGGCAAACCGTGGAATGTCTCCTTCAGAGAAACATTCAACGCTTCAGATTTTGTGTCTCGCCTGCATTCAGACGATCCATGAGCCAAACGGCGCTGGCGTATGCGCCCTATGCCACACGGAATCAAGCACTATTTTTTCAAACGTGCCGGCAGCTCCCTGCATAAACGTCATGACGTGGGTATCAGTTTCGAACAACGTCCATTTAACAGGCTGTTTTAACCGGATTATTTAAAACAGCCATTGTCGCCACAGCTCGCCGCGACATAGACTTTTGTCTTATTCGAAGACTATTCTCGGCGCGGCTTTTCGTTCTCCCGCACCAATTCTCGCCCAAACCTTTTCGGCAATTTCGCGATAAATCTGCGCCTGCGGACCATTCGGCTCCGCAGCGACAACAGGCGTGCCGGCATCCGACATCTCTCGAATGCCGATGGTCAGCGGCACCTCTCCGAGGAACGGCACACCGATGCGTTCGGCTTCCGCCTTGGCACCGCCGTGACCGAAAATATCGTAGCGCGCGCCCGTGTCTGGAGCGATGAAGTAACTCATGTTTTCGACGATACCGAGCAGCGGCACCTCGACCTTTCGGAACATGGTGATACCCTTGCGCGCATCGATCAGGGCGAGATCCTGCGGGGTGGAAACGATCACGGCACCCGCCAGAGGAACCTGTTGGGCAATGGTCAGTTGCGCATCGCCCGTGCCGGGCGGCATGTCCAGGACCAGAACATCCAGCTCCCCCCAGGCAACCTCGCGCAGCATCTGCATCAGGGCGGATTGCACCATCGGGCCGCGCCAGATCATGGCCGCTTCCTCATCAACGAGGAACCCCATGGACATGACCTTGAGGCCGTAATTTTCCATCGGAACGATGATCCGGCCTTCAAGTTGCTCGGGCTTACCCGAAATTTTCAAAAGCCGGGGCAGTGACGGCCCATAGATGTCGGCATCGAGAATGCCGACTCGCAGGCCTATCGCCTGAAGTCCAAGCGCCAGATTGACCGCCGTGGTGGATTTGCCAACGCCACCCTTGCCCGACGCGACCGCGATGATGGCACCGATACCGGGAACGCCGACCTTCGTACCGCGTGGTGCCTGGGGCTGGGCAGGCGCGCGACCGGCTGCGGCGGCCGGGCGGGCCGCCTGTTGCTGACCGGGTTTGCGATCAGCAGTCAGGGCGACGACCGCACCAGCGATGCCGGGGACGCTCTTTGCAGCCTCTTCGGCCGCAAGCCTCAGTGGCTCCATCTCCGAGGCCTTGTCCGCCGGGACCGTGATCGAAAAATAAGCCTTCGCGTCGGCAATGAATATCTCAGACACCATGCCAAGGCTCACAATGCTTTTGCCGCTGCCGGGATAGACGATTGCCTCCAGCGCTTTTTCGACCTGATGCTTGCTGACCTCTGCCATGTGCTTCGTACTCCACTGCGTCATCCGCAGAAACGCGGGATGCGTCTTCACGCCACCCATAGACAAGCCGAAGCGCTCCGACAATGTCAAAGCACCGTGATCTGTCGGCTTTCAGATTTCGTCATCCATCTCAAGCGTTTCCGGGTCGAAAACACGGCCGTCGAAGAAACGGTCGGGGCCGAGCACAAGACCTGTGCGCGATGCTCCGACATAGACGGGATGTTTCAACGTGCCTTCGAGCTTGAGGTTCGCACCTGGCACCGGCACAAAAAGCGGCTTCATTGCCTTGCGGTAGATGTCCGGCCTGTAAGCATTTTGCGCGGCTTCAACAATTTTCGCATCGTGGCGCAAGTTTCCGGCAATCTCACCCCAGCGCAGCATCTGACTGAAGAACCACAGCGCCTGGCTCTGCCAGGGAAAGTTGGCGGCCTTTGCGCTTGTGACGAAGAATTCGGGATGCCGCTGCATATCACGCACGGAAGTTGAGATGTATCCCGTCAAGGCAGGCAGCAGAAATTCGCCGTTGGTCTGCAGATAATGCGGCGCGGCCAGGATACCGGCCAGTTCTTCGATATTGGCCTGGTTCGTACACCATTCTCCGGCCCGATAGAGAGCCCGCAGCAACCCTTCCAGCAGATCCGCGTTCTCATCTGCCCATTGTCGCTTCGTAGCCAGCAATTTTTCCGGTGCATTTTGCCAGATAAGGGCTCCTGTCGTGACAACCCGGCCCGCGCCCGTCAGCACAACCGCGCTTCCCGCTGGCTCGGCCGTGTAAATGGCGTCGACTTTGCCGCCCTCGATCAATGCCGGCAGCGCGTCCGGCGCCGCTTCGACAATTTCCATGTCGCGTCCGAGCAGGACACCGCAACTCCCCAGAAGATATCGCAACACGTAGAAAGGCGTCGAGACAATGCTCTCCATGGCAAAGACGGGCGGATTTTCGCCGGATGCTCTGCGCGCACCGCAGACACGCGCCACGGCACGGCCGAAAGCGGCAGGGTCAGGCAGTTTCAGCCCTTCGCGATAAAGTTCATCATAAAATTCGTGGGAAACAGTAATCGCCGAGCCACCAAGGGCCAGCGTGAAAATTCCGATGACAGCATCAGGCACATCATCGAGCCCGACTGCGGAGCCAACAGGAACGGGCGCCGGCAGGTGGGCAATCTCTACTTCGTTTTCGCTCAGCGCGCCGATGACAGCGCGCGCAGTTTTCTTGCGGACAAGCTCCAGCGCCACCCCTTCATCGGCAGCAAAACCCTTTTCGGCAGCAACGACCAGCACAGCGCAATCGACGGTAGGAGAAAATCCCGCTTTTACCTTACGCTTTTCCGGCAAACGATTTCTCCTTTCCGGTGATTCGAAAAGAGGATCGCCCACGAAAGGGTTTATCACAATGATAAAATAGCGATTTCGTTATTTTATCAGACCAACCCGTAAAGCCTTTGCTACTGCCTGCGTGCGGTTGACGGTGTCGAGTTTCTTCGTCGCCCGGTTCAGATAATGATTGATGGTGTGCTCCGACAACATCATGATCTCGGCGATTTCAGCGCTTGTCTTGCCGGCCGCCGTCCAATTCAGGCAGTCGATTTCCCTCTCGCTCAACGTTTCGGGAACACGCAGATCCTGGCGCCGAATTTCCGAAAGGCGCGCGAATATATGCGTCGCTATGTAAAAGAGTTCGGCAATCTGCCCCTGGCCCAAGGGAGTCTTGTTCCCCGAAAAGGAAACCGCGCCTCGATATGCCGTCACGTCGTGCACCGGAAACCAGACGGAGTTGACCATTTCGAACCTCTCGAAGAGGCCGATGAGCGTTTTCTTGGCGGTTGTATCCGTTCCCTTGGAAAGGAAATCAACGGAGACGTCAAAAGGTGTGGTGGTTTTGCGCAGGTGCGCCATGACCTTGCTCTTCTGCAACAGCCCTTCTTCGTCATAGCGTTGCAGGAGCTCTGCCGGCCAGCTTGTGATGATGGTGTGCTGCGACAATTCGCTGGTGATTTCCGCCGACAGGTCCAGAACCATGAAGGCCTTGAACTCCCACGCCTCCGTTAGGCGTTTCAGAAACCGGAAAATATCGAATTGCGTGTTGAGACCTGCGATCTCTCGAACGCAATCAACACCAAACGTCGGAACGGCGGTCGTCTTCATATTCTGCATCAAAGCGATTCTTCGAAAATGGGAGAGGCCGTAGCGAAGTTTAAAATTTCGCATGGCGATTGTTGTGAAATTTACTCACCAAAACGATTCATGCAAACAAAAGTTGAATATTTAATCATATATGCACAAAAGGAAGAACTTTCCGCCTAACGGTTCTTCCCCGTATCTTCAATGGGACCCCGCAACAGGCGGCAGCCTGTAACGTAGCTCCAGCGCTATTTTTTCGGCGGTTTCGCCAACAAGAGTTCCCCACAACGTCAATTGTTCCAGGCTAATGCGGTAGGCGGGTCCCGTCACAGACACCGCCGCCTGAAAGTTGCGCCCTGTCGCCTTGATCGGCGCGGCGACGCAGTGAATTCCGACTTCGTGCTCCTGTCGATCAAAACCAAACCCAGTGTTACGGATTGCAGATATTTCAGCAAGAAGTGCTTCGGCGTCGAGAAGAGTGTTTTCCGTAAAGCGATGGAAATTCAGATTTGCAGCAATAGTCCTGACTTCCAGATCGGACAGGAGCGACAAGGCTGCCTTGCCAACTCCGGTACAATAGGCCGGAGACGAATTGCCGACCTGCGAATGCATGCGAAGGGCATGCTTCCCCTCGATCTTGTCGAGATAGGTGACCTCACCGCCGTGCAGAACGCCGAGATGAACAGATTCTCCTGTTGCTTCGTGCAGGGCTGTCAGATGAGAGGTAGCGACACTGCGAAGATCGTTTCCACTCCATGCCCGCGCTGCAAATCGCAGAAGCCTCAAGCCAACGGCATAGGTCTGGTCGGTAGACTGTTCGATCAAACCCTCAGCAACGAGATGCGTCAACTGGCGGTGAACCGTACCGCGCGGTTGACCGGACGCTTCGACGATATCGGTGAAACGCATCGGCTTTTCAGCAATCGCGACCAGTTCCAAGAGAGAAATGGCCTTTCCCAGTGTGCCTGTCGTGCTGTCCTCACGGGAATTGACGTCCGAAGAGGCGCTCTGCCTGTCGCCATTGGCCATGATATATCCGCCGTGATCTGCCTTGACATCCTTTCGAAGCCAAGAGAATAATTCCATTTATTAAAATCTAGTTCCAAATAATGGAACAAGCAAGCGCAAACCCACGAGACGACATTATGATCGAAGCCAAGTTTCCGGATCTCCAGGACGAGGGCGTCCTGATTACGGGAGGCGGTTCAGGCATTGGCGCAGCGCTCGTAGAGGCCTTTGCCGTTCAAGGTGCAAGAGTATCATTCATAGACATTGCCGCAGAGCCAAGCAGAGCCCTTGCAGAGAGACTTTCGGCAACGACCCGGAATCCCGTGCGATTTTTCAACGCCGATCTGCGTAAAACATCGGAGATTGGCGACGTAGTGAAGGACGCTGCCCGAGCGACGGACGGAATCAAGGTACTTGTCAACAATGCCGCCTGGGATGACCGCCACGACATCGACACCGTCACGGAAAGCTATTGGGACAACAACCAGTCGGTCAATCTGAAGCAGATGTTCTTCGTCACTCAGGCTGCTCTGCCTTTTCTGCGACAAGCCGGCGAAGCCTCGATCATCAATTTTTCATCGATCTCCTTCCTTCTCAACATGGGAGACCTGCCCTCCTACGCAACGGCAAAAGCCGGCATCATCGGACTGACGAAAAGCCTTGCCGGGCGACTTGGGCCAGAAAACATCCGCGTCAATGCACTCTTGCCGGGCATGATCGTGACCGAACGGCAAAAGGAACTCTGGCTTACCGATGATTCAATTGTCACGACGACACAACGTCAGTGTCTGAAGCGGACGCTTCTGGCAGACGATCTCGCGGGCCCGTGCCTGTTTCTCGCATCATCGACATCACGTGCCATCACGGCGCAATCCATTATTGTAGACGGAGGCCTTTTATAATGTCCGAACCCGCTTTTATCGCCGTCGACTGGGGAACAACCAGTTTCCGGCTCTGGCTGATGAGCCGATCGGGCGAGGTGCTTGCCGAAAGACGCAGCGCGGAAGGTATGACGACCGCCATGCGTACCGGTTTCGCGGAGGTGCTGCAAACCCATCTCGATGCCATTCAGGCCCCGGCAGGCCTTCCGGTTCTCGTCTGCGGCATGGCCGGCGCACGCCAGGGCTGGGTTGAAGCCGGCTACATCGACGTGCCCGCCACCCTTTCCTCGGTGATGAATGGGGCAGTGCGTGTACCGGGGCAGGAACGTGACGTTCGCATTTTGCCAGGCCTTGCCCAGCGTGCAGCTACCGCGCCCGATGTCATTCGTGGCGAAGAAACCCAATTGCTGGGTGCACTGACCTCGGCCGGCGGAGGCGAAAAACTGGTCTGCATGCCCGGAACGCATTCCAAGTGGGTAACTGTCAGTGGTGAACAGGTCACGGGGTTTGCAACCTTCATGACCGGTGAACTGTTCGACGTCATCTCCAAGCAGACGATCCTGTCGCATGCACTGGCGGAAGCGGAAAGCTTCACCGGCGACCACGCGGCATTCAAGGCAGCGGTGGCTGATATCTACGAGCGCCCGCAAATGGCGACCAACCGGCTGTTCACCCTCCGCTCTGGTCAGCTGCTGCATGGACTTTCGGCGACGGACGCAAAAGCCAAGCTCTCCGGCATTATGATCGGACTCGAGATTTCCGGCGCGCACGCCATCGCCTCGAAAGATACGCCGGTTGTCTTGATCGGTTCCGGGCCACTTTCCGCTCTCTACGAGGGCGCCTTCAGAGCGCTCTCCATTCCCTATACGGTCATCGACGCAGACGAGGCCGTACGGCGCGGATTGCTCGCCGCCGCAAACGCCATCTGGGCATAAGGACGACTATCATGCGTATCCCCTTTCCTTCCATCAAATACCCGTTGATCGCGATTCTACGCGGCCTCAAGCCCGAGGAAACGGAAGGCGTCGTCGGCGCCCTGATCGAAACCGGTTTTCGTGCCATCGAAATTCCGCTGAATTCGCCCGAGCCGTTCCGCTCCATTGAAATCGCCGCGAAAATGGCACCGGCCGACTGCCTGATCGGTGCCGGCACCGTACTGACGACCGAAGAAGTTGAACAACTCGATGCGGCCGGCGGCAAACTTATGGTCAGCCCGAATGCAGACCCTGATGTCATCGTCGCGGCCCGGGTGAAGGGCATGGTAACGATGCCTGGTGTCCTGACACCGACCGAAGCTCTCGTTGCCGCCAAGGCTGGCGCAACGGGTCTGAAATTCTTCCCGGCCAGCATTATTGGTCCGTCCGGCATCAATGCCATCCGCACAATTTTGCCGAAGGATCTTGTTATTGCCGCTGTGGGTGGCGTTTCAGACAAGAACTTCTCCGAATACACCAGTGCAGGCATCACCGCCTTTGGTCTCGGGACCAGCCTTTACAAGCCCGGCATGACGGCAGCAGAGGTCCGTGAGCGTGCGGTCGTGACCCTTGCGGCTTACGATGCCGCCATCGGAGGATAGTGCGATGACAACGACCCACGCCTTCGCCGGAACCGTGCTTGATGATGCAGCGCTGATGCTCGGCGAAGGACCGACCTATGATCCCGTTACGGGCACAGCCTGGTGGTTCAACATTCTCGAACGCGAGCTGCACGAACTGCACCTCGCGTCCGGTCGCAAAACCGTGCATGCCCTGCCCTTCATGGGAAGCGCACTTGCGAGGATCAACGATGACAAGCAACTCATCGCATCCGACGATGGCCTGTTCATTCGCGATACTGCAACCGGCGTTCTTTCCCTTCATGCAGAACTTGAAACGGATCTTCCCGGCAACCGCTCAAATGATGGGCGGGTCCATCCGTCCGGTGCCCTATGGATCGGGACTATGGGCAGAACGGCGGAGACCGGCGCGGGCAGTATTTATTACGTCGCCAAAGGCCATGTGACGAAGCTGTTTCCCGAGATCAGTATCCCCAATTCTATCTGCTTTTCGCCGGGCGGCGAAACCGGATATTACACCGACACCAAAGTCAACAAACTGATGAAGGTGCCGCTTGACCCTCAAACCGGCCTGCCGGTTGGCCCGTCGACGGTATTCGTCGATTCATCCGGCGTAGCCGGGGGTATCGATGGGTCGGTGTGCGATGCGCAAGGCCATATCTGGAATGCACGTTGGGGCATCGGGGCCGTGGACCGTTACGACCCGCAGGGAAACCACGTGGAGCGCTACATGGTCCCGGCAGGACAGACAACCTGCCCGGCCTTTATCGGTCCCGACGCATCGCGTCTTCTCGTCACGTCCGCGCGCGAACATCTGGACGATGCGGCGATCGCCGCCAATCCATCGCATGGACAGACCTTTGAGCTGGGCATCGAGGTTCAGGGCGCTTTTGAGCCGACCTATCGTCTTTGACGGCGTTTGATCGTCACGTCGAACTATCAGAAAAGCCCCGAAATGGTTCTCAACGTTTCGGGGCTTCGTTTTGGGACATCGCATGACCTTATGCGGTCAGCCCGTAGACATCGTCAGGGCATATCCGCCGACATCTCGCGGTAGTTCTCGTGGAGGTAACGCTGGGTGGCGGCAGCATCGGCCGGCCGGCCGTAGAAATATCCCTGCCCCATGGCGCAGCCGAGGGCGCGCAGCTTTTCCTCTTCCACCCGTTCCTCGATCCCTTCGGCCACAACTTCCAGATCAAGCCCTTCGCACATGGCGACAATCGCCTTGATGATGTGCTCCGACGGACGATCGGTGCTGATGCGGGAGACGAACGCCCGATCAATCTTCACCTTGTCAAAGGTAAAATCACGCAGTCGCCCAAGGCTCGACTGGCCCGTACCGAAATCATCGAGCGAGATGCGCACACCGGCGGCCTGCAAATCGCTGATGATCCGCTGGGCGGTGTCCGCCGATGTCATCACGGCCGTTTCGGTGATTTCCAGCTCGACGCGGTGCGGATCGAGGCCGACCCGAGCCAGAATGGACAGGATGTTGTCGGCCGTGCCGGGGTCCATCAACTGTGCTGATGACAGGTTGAAGGACAGAAACAACTCGCGGGGCCAGAACAGTGCTGCTTCCGCAGCCTTTCTCAGCAAGGTTTCCGACAAGGCATCGATAAACCCTCTCTCTTCGGCAAGTGGCACGAAGACAGCTGGCGAAACGAAACCGAGATCTGGATCATTCCAGCGGGCAAGCGCCTCGAAACCGACGACTTTCGCTTCCTCAAGCCTGACGATCGGCTGAAAATGGACGTCGATGGCATCTGCAATGATGGCGTTTCTCAACGCCTGCTCAAGCTGCGTCGCCCGCTTCATCTCCTGCGCAATTTCGCGCGAATAGACGGTAATCTGGCCACGACCGCGTCGCTTGGAACGGTAGAGCGCCGTTTCGGCGCTTTTCAGAAGATCTTCGAATTCATTGCCGGCGAAGGGATAGATCGCAAAACCGAAGGACGAGGAAAGCCGTACATTGCGGTCGCCCAGATCGTAGGGCGCCGACAGCACGTCCTTGATCATGTTGCCGATGCGCTCGGCACCGGTTCGCTCGAAAACCAACGGCAGAACGAAAGCGAACTCATCGCCGTCGTGGCGTGTGACAACAGCGCCGTCGGGAATGCAGGCTTTCAGGCGATGTGCGACCTGACAGAGAATTTCGTCGCCGGCCTGTGCGCCGAAGAGATCGTTGATCGGCTTGAAGCCGTCGATGTTGGCGATGCCAACTGTAAATGGTGCGGGGTCGCTGGAACGTTCGCTGGCGAGCATGCGAACCTTGTCACGCAGGCGATAGCGGTTGCCAAGCCCCGTCAGCGGATCGCTATACGCCATGGCTTGCAACTCGTTCTGGCTGACCTGCAACATGTGCGGTTCTGCCCGTTTCATGCCTCTTCCCTGTAAATCGCCTGTCGACCGCGCTCACAATGCAGGGCAAGTATTAAAAAAACCATATCTCCATTGGTGTAATGGACAAAACCTACCACTCATCGGCGCTGAATATCATCAGTCACGGGATTGATCAGGCGCGCTCCCGCGCATCCCTCTTTCCAAAAATCCGCTGGAAAATGCCCTCTACCATGTCGGGGCTGACAGGTTTCAACAGCATGTCGTCCATGCCCGCCGACAGACATTTGTCCCGATCGCCCTCAAAGGCGTGGGTGATGACGCCAACGATGGGAACAGGCGCTTCCTCTTCCAGCCCCCGCATTCGACGAGCGACTTCAAAACCGTCAATGTCCACAAGCGTGGTGTCGAGAAGCACAACGGAGGGACGTTGTTCGGCAAAAAGCCGCAACGCTTCCTCACCGGAGGTCGCAAGCCGCCAGCCAAGGCCCAATCCTTCAAGGATCTGGGAAAAGACGATCTGATTGACCTTGTTGTCTTCGACAAGCAGGACATCGCCGGGACCGCCGCGCTCGAGAACCACAGGTGTTTCCTCGGTGACAATTTCCCACTGGTCGTTGTCATCGTCTGCGCTGCGCTCGGATGTTTCCAGAGCCGAGATCAGCTTGTGCAACAAGGTTGCGGCGATCTGATCTTCATCGATGGCGAGAACGGGAAGGTTCCCAGCGGCGGCATGATCGAGGCACGCAACACTCATCTGGTTGTCAACAACAACGATATCGATTGTCACACCGGCAGAGCGGGCAATATCAATGAAGTCGCGTTGCTCTTCCTCGCTCGTAACAACGGCGTGTTCAACCTGGTAATCGATGAGCTTTTGGCCGGCGACCTTTGCAAAGGATGGATTGGCAGTCACGAGAAGAACTGCTTTCTCTTTCAGGCCACTTTGGTCCAGGTTGGAGGCCCTCATCTCTTCCCTGGCCTTCCCGAAGGTGGACGTCACAAAGGAGAGATGTTCGAGTGTGGGTATAACGGGCGTACCGTGCTCGTCCCTTGTGGCAAGCGCAGTAATATCTTCCATCGTCGTGACCAGAAAATAGCGCCCCAACCGACCTACCCGCTGTTTGCGGGTGATCGCCAATATTTCCTCGCCGTTGAGACGTGTCACTCGCTCTGGCAGGACAGTTGATGTGCCGTTGTCGATAACCTGTCGATCAGCAATGTCTATCCGTTCGGCAAGATTGCGGGAATGGAGATCGAAAACTGTGCGCCCGAGGATGGTTTCGGCGTTGGTTTCAAGCAAAGCACAAGCTGCCTTGTTGACGGCGACATAAGCGGCGTTGCGGTCTTTGACGATGATCGAGAACGGCAGATTGTCGAGAATATCCTCAACCAATTGCGCCCGTTCAAGGTCAAGTCGCCACTGCTCTTCACGTTTTTTCTGCTCGGAAATATCCGCAACAACACTGATGCCGAGGCCTGATGGCAACCTGTTCATGACGAAACGCAGCCAGCGTTCACCCTTGTGTCGCTCCGTCTTTTCAGACCTTTCGCGCCAGTGCAGCGCCAGACGCTCGCCAATCCATTCCTCGCGCCCCAGCCGTCCGGTCATTACCGCCGGATTTCCGGTGTCTTCGAGGCAACAATCGTAGAGAGCGCCGAGATAATCGCGCAGGCGGGCGCCGTGAGAAATTGCTTCCTCGCGAAGAGGAAAAATCGACAGAATCTTGCGACTGGCAAAAACGATGCGATCATTGCCGTCATAGACGACAACCGCCGCGCCAAGCGCGTCGCAAAGAGCATCAAGCATCGCTGTATAAATGCCCGCGCCGGAAGGCGCCAAATCGCTCACCAGTAAACCCCCACCTGTTTTCTCATTCAGGCTTATGCATCTGTTGGAATCATGAGATTCCGGACAAAGAAACATCAGGGTTTGCCGCTTGAAGCAGTCTTGAGGAAAAGATGACGGCTACCCGTTTCGCCGTCGCACCTTCCAGTAAGGAAGACCTCATTCGCGCGTTCATTTCAAGTCGGCCGACCATAACGCCCGCCGATTAAAGGGCGATTAACGTTGCAAAAACTGCAATGCCGGAAGCGGTGCCAAGGCGCAAAACTGTGCATATTTCCGCCAGAAACCGATTTTACTTCCGAACGTCCTGCGAATCCGCGAAAATAGCCATCATGGTCATCAAACTACTTTCCGAAACCCTCATCAACCAGATCGCCGCCGGCGAGGTCATCGAGCGCCCTTCGAGCGCGACCAAGGAGCTGGTCGAAAACGCCATCGACGCAGGTGCGACGCGCATCGAAATCGCCACGGCGGGTGGTGGCAAAGGTCTTGTGCGTGTGACTGACAATGGTTCAGGCATGACACCCGAGGATCTGGAGCTTGCGGTGCGGCGGCATTGCACCTCGAAAATTTCCGACACGCTGGACGATATCCACACTCTCGGCTTTCGTGGTGAAGCTTTGCCTTCCATCGGATCGGTGGCCAAACTCTCGATCACCAGCCGCCGGCAGGGTGCGGCACAAGGCTCGGTGATTTCCGTCAGCGGCGGCAAGGTCTCCGAAGTCCGTCCAGCTGCGGCAAACGCCGGAACGATCGTCGAGGTCCGTGACCTGTTTTTTGCGACCCCAGCCCGACTGAAGTTTCTCAAGACGGAACGGGCCGAGGCTGCCGCGATCACCGAAGTCGTCAAGCGCATGGCCATTGCTTTTCCGCATATCCGCTTCGCGCTTTCCGGCACCGATCGCTCGACGCTTGAGATCCCCGCCACCGGTGATGATCACCTTGCCCGTATGGCGCAGATTCTCGGCGCGGAGTTCAAGGACAACGCCATCGAAATCGATGCCGAGCGCGAGGATGTGACACTGACCGGCTTTGCCGGGGTACCGACCTTCAACCGCGGCAACTCAGCGCATCAATATGTGTTCGTCAATGGCCGCCCGGTGCAGGACAAACTGCTCCTTTCCGCCATTCGCGCAGCTTACGCGGAAACCGTGCCGCATGGACGCTACCCGGTCGCGGTGCTGTCACTGACGCTCGATCCCGCATTGGTGGACGTCAACGTTCATCCAGCCAAATCCGATGTCCGCTTCCGCGACCCCGGCCTGATCCGCGGCCTTATCATCGGAGCGATCCGCCAGGCCCTGACGCGCGATGGCGACAGGGCTGCGACCACAGGCGCAAGCCAGATGATGAGTGCCTTTCGCCCTGGGTATAGCCCATCCACCGTGCGCCCGTTCCCGTCGCCCGCCTGGTCTCCCGCAACCTCACCTTCCCGGCCGCTTGCATATTCCGGCGAGATGCATTTTGCCGAACCGGCGCAGTCACGGTTTACAGACATCACCATGCCGACGGCCCGGGCGGAGATCGCTGAGCCTTACAACGAGCCAACGCAGGCACCATCACCTGAACCACTGCGCCATCCGCTCGGCGCCGCACGAGCACAGCTTCACGAGAACTACATTGTCGCCCAGACTGACGATGGCCTGGTGATCGTCGATCAGCATGCCGCACATGAGCGGTTGGTGTTCGAAGAGATGCGGAATGCCCTGCACGCCAAACGCCCCTCCTCGCAGGTCTTGCTGATCCCCGAGATCATCGACCTGCCCGAGGAAGACTGCGACAGGTTGATGGAACATGCTGGTGGTTTCGATGCGTTAGGACTTGTGGTCGAGCGGTTCGGTCCCGGCGCGGTTGCGGTTCGAGAAACGCCGGCGATGCTGGGCGAAGTCAACGTACAGGGTCTTATCCGGCAACTGGCGGATGAAATTGCCGAGTGGGACGCAGCATCCTCGCTTGCCAACAAGCTTGAATACGTCGCCGCGACAATGGCCTGCCATGGTTCGGTACGTTCGGGGCGTCGCATGCGGCCAGAAGAAATGAATGCGCTGCTCCGGCAGATGGAAAATACGCCTGGGTCCGGGCAATGCAATCACGGCCGCCCCACCTACATCGAACTGAAGCTCTCCGATATAGAGCGGCTCTTTGGGCGCAGTTGATGCCAGGGCAAGCGCGGTCTGGCATTATGGGATGCCGGGCGGTATAACTCGAAGGAACTGGAGCATCCCGATTGTTCAGAAAAACGCTACGCCGTCTGGGCCTGGATGCACTCATTGGAAATGGCAGGAGACGAAAACGGATGAACAGATTTGAGGGAGGCGGAAACCGCGCCGCGATCATCGACTATCTCGATGGCGATTTCCGGATCGTGCAGACTGGCTCTCACGTCATCTGCGCCGTAACGGGCAAGATCATCCCGCTCGACGAACTGCGCTACTGGAGTGTTGCACGGCAGGAAGCCTATGTGGATGCGGCAGCTTCACTGGAAGCAGAAACGAAGGCCGGTACTCTGCCGAAATGATGCAAAAAGCACATCCCGGCGGTTTTCACGCGGCGGGATGTGCACTTTCCTTGAGACGCCGAAGGCGGCAGTGTTCGATGGCCTGGTCGATGATCGTCGAAGCTGCATTCGGATCGTCGAATACCATGTCGATTTCCGCAACCAGACTGTTCCAGAGCAATTCCTCCGCCCGGCCTTGATGGCCGTTGAGACGGACTGCATCCTTTGCCGTGGTTACAAGTAGCAAGTCCTGCTTCCCCGCATCGAGCAGCAAGTCGGCAATTTCATCATCGCTGAAGTGATGATGGTCCGGGAACGATCGCTGCTGGACGATCTCGCCACCCAAGTCTTCGACGGTCCTGTAGAACTTGGCGGGGTCTGCAATGCCCGCATAGGCGAGGACGCGTTTTCCGTCGATTTCGGATAGTTCGCGCGGCTGGATGCTGGAGACGAAAACAGGCTTGGCGGCCTTTGCAGCGACACGAACGATGGCGTCGGCCGCGTGTCCCTTGCCGACCTTCAGAAGTCCGGTCATGTGCCGCATCTGTTCAGGAAGGGGCGCGCGCACCGGGCCGCTGGGAACAAGGTAGCCATTGCCGACACCTCTGATCGTATCGATCACGACGAGCGCGTAGTCGAGCGTCAACCTGGCACTTTGGAAGCCGTCATCCATGATGATGAGATCAGCACCCTCCTTCACCAGCCTCTCGGCTCCTTCCACCCGTTTGCGGGAGATGACCGTCATCGCCTCGCGTGCAAGGAGCAAGGGTTCATCGCCGACTGCAGCTGCGCGATGATGCCCAAGGTCTACCAGTGTCGTGACATCGAGCGAGCCGCCATAGCCGCGACTCAGGAAGCCCGGCTTCAGCCCTTTTTCTTTCGCGGCTCTTGCGATCGCGATAGACGTGGGTGTCTTGCCAGCCCCACCGACCGTAAAATTACCGATGCAGATAACGGGAACAGAAACGCTTGCTCGTCTTGCGGTGCGCATCCGGCGCCCGGCAATCTTGCCATAGAGAAGCGAAAACGGCGACAGAGCCCATGCCTGCCACCCAGCCTTCTGCCACCAGAAAGGCGGCGCTTCAGATACCATCTATGCCCGCTCCCGCCGCACATCCTGCGGTTTGAGGTTTGAAATCCGTCTTATCAAAGGTGGTATGTGCCAGAAAAAACCAAGGATTGCAAAACGGCACCCGGAATTTCAGGCGCTTTCCAGAACGGAGCGTGCCGGCAACAGGTCTTCCAAAGACGTGATGTCGTCAAAACAATAGTGGGCGTCCCTGCCCAGGCTTTCACGCGACCCGGTCCCGGTCAAAACGGCAATGCGCAGGCCGGCACCGGCATTTTTCGCCATGTGCAGATCGTGATTGTTATCACCGACAACAGCGACCTGTTCAGGCGGAATGCCCGTCGCCTGACAAAAGCCAAGCACCATGCCCGGTTGCGGCTTTGTGCCGTAACCGCTGTCATAACCGGCGAAGAAATCAATATCGGTTTCGAAACCAAAGCGTTCCGCCAGTCGGCGTATCGAATTTTCATTGTCGCTGGACGCGATGCCGAGTTTGAAACCGCGCGCCTTGAGGCGAGTAAAAAAGCCCTTCAAATCAGTCACGGGAACCGACTTGTCCGCAGCCTCGGTAAAAAGCCGATCGAGCCGCGTCGTCAGCTCCACTTCATCGCAAGGTGAACCGGCAGCCACCAGCCCGGCCGCAATCTCTGCCGTATTGCCTGCCGCAAGAAGACTGTCCGCCACGACATGGCCCGTCACCGGGTCCATGCCACAGGCTGCGAGAAGTCGATCGGCGAGATCTGGATCGCCTTTGGCTGCAATCGCCGCAAGCTCGCGATTGACGGGCCCCCAGCTTGCATCATAACCGAGCAACGTCCCGTCCTTGTCGAACAGAACAGCAGCGATTGAGTGTGCCTGTTGGTCCGGCATATCCGTTACCATGAGCCAACCGCACTGCGCGGCTGAAGTTTGGCCGAGACGGTCAAAGGATTGATATACGGTTCGAGCGCCTTGACGGTGGCTGAAAGTGCGCCACGCATATCCTGAATGACACGGTTGCCCGCATCTATCATCTTGTAACGCTCATTGTCGTTGACCAGCAGATAGTGCACGGCCTTGGCCAGCATTTCGACATCACGAATGATACGCGCCCCACCGGCACGGATGAGCTTCTGATAAGCTTCACGGAAGTTCTGCACGTGCGCGCCGGAAAGCACGGCACAGCCAAGCATCGCCGGTTCCAGCGGGTTCTGCCCACCCTCGGCAGTCAGTGAGCGACCAACGAAGGCAAGCTCCGTCAGACGGAGATAAAGCCCCATCTCGCCAATGGAATCGCCCAGGAAAATATCTGTTTCAGGGGTGATGATGTCAGCCCGGCTTCGGCGAGCGACGGTCAGCCCCATGCCCTTGAGCATCGCCTCCACATCATCACCGCGTTCCGGATGACGCGGCACGATGATCGTCAACTGGCCATTGCGGGACTTGATCGCGGCATGCACGGTGGCAGCAGCCTTTTCTTCCCCGTCAAAAGTGGAAATCGCCGCCCAGGTCTTGCGGTTGCCGATTTGCTGGCGATAGCGCTCCAGCACTGTGTCGTCGCACGGCGGCGGATCTGTATCGCCTTTCAAGTTCCCGGAAATGACAACGGGCCATGAACCGAGATCGCGGAACCGCTCTGCATCGAGGTCAGATTGTGCAACCACGAGGGCAAGCTTGGAAAACAGCGATTCCGCAATATCCTGGCGGTTCCGCCAGCGACCGAACGAACGGTCCGAAAGGCGTGCATTGACCCTGATCTGCGGAATATGACGACGCTCCAGCTCCATCATCGTCACGGGCCAGATTTCCGACTCGGCCGTGATGGCGGCATCGGGCGCCCAGTAGGTCAGGAAACGATTGACAGCGATCTTGATGTCGAGCGGCACATATTGATGGATCACATCGTCGCCAAGGCGAGTACGGGTCAGCTCTGCGGAGGTGACCGTGCCTGTCGTCAACAGAACGAAAATATCGCGCTTGCGGATTTCACGGATCAGCGGAATGAGCGCCAGCGTTTCACCAACACTTGCTGCGTGGAACCAGACAAGCGGCCCGCGCGGACGTTCGGCGCTGGCGTAGCCAAACCGCTCGAGGCGGCGGCGCCTGTCTTCCTTGCCCTTCGCTGCCCGATAAGAAAGATAGGGCTTGGCAAAAGGGTAGGCGGCAATGCCGGCAATTCTGTAACCGGAAAGAGCGAAGCGTGCGATACGGCTGCTCATGACATTCTGCCCTTGATCGTTCCGCGCAATGCCTTTTCCCTGTAACTCGAGTTATCGCCGCCTAGTACTTCTCAAATTGCGTCATTTTTTGTCACAGCAGGCGTATGCACGATCACTTTTTCGCGCCCAGACGCCTGTTTGCATGCTGCGAGCAAGAATCATCGGGAAAGTGCTGTTTCCCGATAATATTACAACGCAAGGGCAAAAGTAGTTATTTTTTTTCGTCAGGATTGAGAAGACGGTGCATATGCACGATAAAATAACGCATATGAGCGTTGTCGACGGTCGACTGAGCCTTGGACTTCCACGCTGTCAGCGCCGTTGCATAGTCAGGGTAGATGCCGACGATATCGAGCGCGTTCAAATCCCGGAACTGAACATCCTGAAGGTTTTCGAGTTCGCCACCAAACACCAGGTGCAGGAGTTGTTTCGGTTTGCCGGTTTCGGTCATCTCTTTGTCTCTTTCTATATGTCTGAGAGAGCCCTTCATCTGCTGGATTTCCGGGTAAACGTCAACCGTTGGACAGATGTGAAAATGCTTTCAAAAGCTCTTGAAGCGCATATTCTGCTGCGGCGCACAATGCCGGGTGGTTAACCTGCACACGATTATACATCAGAGGTTTTCCATCGAGGCCCACGAGCTGCCCGCCCGCCCTGTCGAGGATAAGGTCCGCGGCTGCGAGATCCCACTCGTGTGAGTTCGCCTTTACCAGTGTTCCGTCGATACGGCCGTCCGCCACCATTGCCAGCCGGTAGGCGAGTGACGGCACATGCGGAATGCGTTTCACACCGGCACGGACATCGGCAGACAGATGAGCGATCACGTCTTCCGGTGCAGCCAGATGCAGGATGCCCTCATTTCTGCTGGACACCACAATGGGCTGACCATTCTTCAACGCGGGACCATCTTCGACTGCAGTGAACTCTTCTGCAAGCGCCGGGGCAACAAGCGCGGCGGCCACAGGTCTGCCGCGATGGACGACGGCGACGCTGACACACCATGTATCGCGACCGCCAATAAACGCGCGTGTGCCATCGATTGGGTCGATGACGAAAACGGTGTCTCTTGTCAGTCGAACAGCATCGTCGTCGGTCTCCTCCGACAGCCACCCGTAGTCGGGACGGGCTGAGCGAAGGATGTTTGCAAGGATTTCATTCGCTGCATAGTCCGCAGCGCTGACTGGGGATTGGCCACCATTCTTCCACCAGACATCGGGGTCCTTGCGGAAGAAACCGAGCGCAGTCTCCCCTGCTCTGCGCGCAGCTTCAAGAATAAGCGCCAAATCGGAAGCCCAGCGGGCTTCAGCCATATCTTTCATCGTGCCGTCTTTTCCGCGCGCGCAAACCGCGCGCTTATCTCATTCGCACTTGCACACGAACCACCGGCGAAAGCAATCGACAGTAGAGATCACTTGCCCGCGATCGTCATGCCTTCGATTGCAAGGGTCGGAGCAGCAATGCCGTATTTGCGATCGATGTCGTTCGCCGGCGTTATCCGCATGAACATGTCCTTGAGGTTCGAGGCGATCGTCACTTCCGAAACCGGGAAGGACTTTTCACCGTTCTCGATCCAGAAACCGCTGGCGCCACAGCTATATTCACCGGTCAGCATATTGGCGCCGTGGCCGATGAGTTCGGTGACGTAGAAGCCTGTGCCGATCTGGCGGATCAAATCCTCGGGAGAAATATCGCCGGGCTCGAGCGCCAGATTGGTTGATGCCGGCGAAACCGACGTACCGCCACGAACACCGCGCCCGTTGGTTTCCAGACCGAGTTCACGCGCCGCCGAGGTTGACAGGAACCAGTGCTTCAGCACACCGTCCTCAATCATCACCATGCGTTCGCCCCTCACCCCTTCCCCATCGAAAGGACGGGAAGATGGACCGCGCACGATCTGCGGGTCATCAGTGAGGTTAAGTCCGCTTTTCAGCACCTGCTGGCCCATCTTGTCGCGCAGGAAACTTGTCTTGCGCGCAACGGATGCACCGTTGATCGCACCGGCAATGGCGCCAACAAACCCGCGGGCAATGCGCGGATCGAAAACAACCGTCATGTTGCTGCCGGTGTCGACCTGACGTGGACCGACACGCTCGACTGCTTTTTCTCCGGCACGACGGCCTATGAGCTCGGCCGCGTCCAGATCGGCGTAATAGAGACGGCTGTCGAAGTCGTAATCACGCTCCATCTTCGTGCCTTCGCCTGCAATGACGCTGACGGAGCGACTGAAGCGGCTGCCCATGTAGCTGCCGGCAAAGCCATGTGATGTGACGAGAACAAGACCGCCCATACCGCTCGACGCACCAGCGCCGGAGGAATTGGTGACGCCCTTGACCGCAAGAGCGGCTTCTTCCGCAGCAAGCGCAGCTTCGCTCAGCTTGTCAGCGGGAACTTCGGTGGGATCAAAAAGCTTGAGGTCGTCATAAGACGTTGCCAGCCGATCCTTGTCCGCCAGGCAGGCGTAGGGATCTTCAGGGGAAACCTTCGCCATCGCGACGGCTCTCTCCGCCAATGTCTTCAGGTCGAAACCAGGATTGGCGGACACGCTTGCAACGCGCCGACCGACAAAAACACGGAGCGAGAAATCATCGCTTTCAGAGGACTCGGTGTTTTCCACTTTTCCGAGCCGGACACCAATGGACTGAGAACGGGACCGGACCACAACAGCATCGGCCTCATCTGCACCGGCGGCGCGGGCGAGGTCGACAAGTTGGCTGGCACGATCGAGAAGCTTAGAAGAATCGATTTCCGAAGACATGAGTTGGCCTTTCATTCCTGTTCCATTTATTGTGCCAACTATCCCGCATCAAGGGTGAAAGCCGCATTCTCTGCCCGAATGGCGATCTCACCCTCATATTCGAAAGCCTGCCACCATGACTGAGCACGACGCTCTCTTTACCGAACCCCTGCTGCTTTTGGCCGGTGCGGTGATTGCAGCTTCCATTTTTCGCAAGCTCGGACTTGGAACCGTCCTAGGTTATCTGGTGGCGGGCATCGTCATCGGGCCGTTTCTTCATCTGGTGACGGATGCGAAAGACATCTTCAACGTTTCCGAACTCGGCGTCGTTTTCCTGCTGTTCATCATCGGCCTTGAACTGAAGCCGTCACGCATCTGGCAGATGCGGCGCGACATTCTGGGTCTTGGGCTGGCACAGGTGCTTGTTACCGGGGGTACGCTTGCGGCAATTACCTGGTGGGCAGGGTTGATCGAATGGCGAGGCAGCCTTGTGGCCGGTTTCGGACTTGCGCTTTCTTCAACTGCCTTTGCGCTGCAAATCCTCGCAGATGATGGCGACATGAATACCAAACACGGCAACCGCTCTTTCTCGATCCTGTTGTTTCAGGACCTCGCGATCGTCCCCTTGCTTGCTCTCGTCACTATTCTTTCCAATCGTCCGGAAGTGCCGACCGACTCGATGGTTTCGGACCTCGTCGCCTCGGTCGTGGCGGTGGGCGGCATGGTTCTCGCGGGGCGTTATCTGCTGACCCCAATGTTCCAGATCATTGCCCGGACCGGAGCGCGCGAAGTCATGATCGCCGCAGCACTCTTTGTGGTCATCGGTGCCGCAGCGATCATGGAAATGGTCGGTCTTTCCATGGGTATGGGCGCGCTTCTGGCGGGCCTGATGCTGTCGGAATCGTCTTATCGACACGAACTTGAGGCCGATATCGAGCCGTTTCGCGGCCTTTTTCTGGCGCTGTTCTTCATGGCGGTCGGCATGTCGCTGCACATCCGCATCGTCTATGAGCACATCGTCCTGATCCTGGTTGCCGTGCCGGTGATGATGCTCGTCAAGGCGACACTCATTCACGCCCTCTGCCGTATCGCAGGCTCGTCGCGTTACGCATCGAGCCGTATCGCCCTGCTTCTGGCACAAGGTGGCGAATTTGGTTTTGTACTCTTCACCACGGCCGCAGCGTCCGGGCTGTTCCCACAGGCGACAGCATCGATACTGGTTGCCATTGTCACGTTATCAATGGCCTTGACCCCGCTTCTCGCCGTCGTGTCACGCCGTCTGACTGCGGAAGACGCGGACGAAGACGCGCTTGAAGAGGATTTCGACGGCGCGGGTGCCGATGTTCTGATGATCGGCTTTTCGCGTTTCGGCCAGATCGCATCGCAGATTCTTCTGGCAGGCGGGAGAGACGTCACAGTGATCGATAGTTCTGCCGATCGTGTGCGTCAGGCAGCCCGTTTCGGCTTCCGCATTTTCTTCGGTGACGGCACGCGCAAGGACGTTCTGATTGCCGCCGGCATCGAACGCGCCGATATCGTCGCCGTCTGCACCCACAAAAAGGAAACCACGGACCGGATCATCGACATGATCCAGTCGGAGTTTCCGTCCGTGCGCATCTTTGCCCGATCCTATGACCGTATCCATTCGATCGACCTCAGGAAAAAAGGCATCGAGTACGAACTGCGTGAAACGCTGGAATCGGGCCTCGTCTTCGGACGAAGGATGCTGGAGGGGTTGGATATGGACAGCGAGCGCGCAATCTCGATTGCCGACGACATACGTGAACGCGATGAGGAACGGTTGCAGTTACAGGCCGTTGAAGGCTTGGCCGCCGGCCGGCAGATGTTGCACAACAAGCCTGTCCGTGAGGTCAAACCTGAGCCGTTGATGAAGCCAAAAAACAAGGTGGAAAAACGCGAAGAGGAAGACGAGCCGGAAGATGGAGATGCAGAGATCGTCGCTTGACCACCGACCTCATGCTTCGATGCCGCGTCCCCGGTGAAACAGTTCAACCTGCATCTCAATCTGCCGCTTCAGGTCATCCTTGATAGCGGCGGATGCCGCCAGAACTTCATCCGCCTTGAGAAAATCCAGCACCCTGAACCGGTTGACCGGCGGGCGCAGGAAGATATGCGGTGGTCTGAGCCGAAGTTTCAGGGCGATGGCAGCCTGCATCATCAACTGGCTGGCGCCAAACAGACTGTCGAGCCGGTTCGGCATGGTGGCGCCGTCACCTTCCGGTCCACCGACCACGTCGACACCAATGACGATATCGGCATGATCCAGCAAATGCTCGTAGGGAACCGGATTGAAAATGCCACCGTCAATCATGATACGCCCGTTCATTCGCACGGGCATGAACAAGGCGGGGATCGCTGCTGAGGCCGCAAGCGCCTGGATCACTTCACCATTCTCGACCACCACTTCCGTCTGCGCGTAGTAGTCGGTCGTCATGACCTTCATCGGAATGGAGAAATCAGAAAAGTTCTTGGGAAGGGCCTGCGGCATCAATGCGTGCAGAATGAGTTCGAGGTTGAACTGGCCAAGGCGGAAGCCATCAACCGCATGGCGCATCGAGGCCGGACCAAGGCTCCAGAGTCGGTTGGCAACCGATCCCTTCCGGCCCATCAGTTCAAGTGTGTAGTCGCGAATCTCGCGTCCGGTCATACCGGCCGCCATGCCCGCGCCGATGATAGAGCCGATGGAAGAGCCGGAAATCATCACCGGTCGGATGCCAAGTTCATCCAATGCCTCGACGACGTTGATGTGGCATATGCCGCGTGCGCCGCCCCCGCCGAGGGCTAGACCGAACGTTGGTTCACCGTCATCGCTACGGCTGTCCGCGGCCCCGTTTGCGGCCGCGACGTTTTCGTATGCACCTTGCTCCATACCGGCAACCACCTTCGCTCCAGAGGAGATGTTTGCCTATTGCGCAAACACGACAGAGCCATGGCAAGACGGCAAAAACCGTCCTGTCAGGGTTCGTAGCGGTAAAAATGCATTTTGGTATCGCCGAAGGTTCGGCTTTCGAGCAGCTTGAAAACCGGCTCGACCGTCACGACCACATCGCCACGCTCTTCCAGGATCGCAAGAGCGCCCGGCACCAGCCAGCCGCCGACATGCGCAGCAGAAAAAGCCTTTTCACCATGGCCATGGCCATAGGGTGGGTCAGCGAACAGCACATCGAACGGTTCGATGTTGTTGACACCGCCAAGCTTGGTCGCATCCCGCCGCAAAATGCGGGCACGACCGTGCAGGCCAAGCGCATCGATGTTTTCCCAGAGCAGGCCCCTGCCCTCAACACCGTTCTCGACGAAGAGCGCCACACGGCAGCCGCGCGACAGAGCCTCGAGGCCAACAGCGCCGGTACCGGCAAAAACATCCAGAACGCGCGTACCATCCAGACTTTCCGGATAAGCATGGCTCAGAATATTAAAAAGGCTTTCCCTTGTCCTGTCGATGGTTGGACGAATGGAATTGGTTTTCGGCGCGGCCAAGCTTCGGCCGCGGAACTCACCGCCTACGATCCGCATTACGTGTCATTCCCCTGCCACCAGAAGGTTTGCCACCCGGACCTTTGCCGCCCGGCTTGCCGCCGCCGGGGCCTTTGCCGCCAGCGCCTTTACCCTTGCCCGAAAAACCCGAGCGCTCACCACGTTCACCCGACTTGCCGAAGGCTGGCTTTCCGCCGGGCTTACCGCCGGGTTTTCCGCCTCTGGGCTTGTCGCCGAAAGGCCGGTCGCCACGCGGACGATCACCTTCTTCACGGGGCCGGTCGCGGAATGGACGATCACCGAAGGGCTTCTCACTCCGTGCGGGACGGTCACCAAAGCTTCTTTCGCCACGAGCCGGACGCTCGCCACGCGGGCGGTCACCCTCTTCGCGAGGACGATCGCGGAACGGCCGATCGCCAAAGGACTTTTCACCCCGTGCAGGACGGTCGCCAAAACCTCTGTCACCACGGGCAGGACGCTCGCCACGGCCGCGATCTTCCTCGCGCGTGGAATCGGAGCGTATCCATTCACCCTCGTCATCCGCATGCCGCACGACATTGCGACGTGCTTCGGCCTGCGCGGATGGCTTCTTGAACAGACTTTCAGCCTCAGCGCGGACAGATTTGCGCGCCTTGCCATCGCGTGTCGGCTTGGCGCCCGGAGCCATCCAGACATTGGCGGTACGGCTGCTGCCCAACGGGGGACGATTGCTGCGGCGATCATCTTCTTCATCGTCGCGGCCCTTGCCGGCGGGCTTCGAACCGAACTTGCCAGCGGGCTTGTCGCTGCGCTTCGTGTCCAGACGGCCAAGTGCGCGTTCGCGGCGATCTTCAGGCTTGCCACCCTTGTCGAAACGGGGCTTGCCTTCACGCGTATCGCTCTTAGCCCATTCGGACTTGGCTGGCTTTTCTTCCTCTTCGTCGACAGGCACATCATAGATCGGCGCATCGAAATTGGCACCAGCCTGCTCGATGAGACGTGGGCCAAGCTGATCGCGCAACATGCGGCCGCGCACTTCCAGCACCTTGCCTTCCGCCAGATCACCAAGCTGGAAAGGACCGTAGGAAATGCGGATCAGGCGGTTGACCTCAAGGCCAATCGCGCCGAGCACGTTCTTGATTTCACGGTTCTTGCCTTCGCGAAGACCCATGGTGATCCAGACGTTATGACCCTGCGTACGGTCCAGCGTCGCATCGATCGCGCCGTAAAGGACGCCGTCTACAGCAATACCGTCCTTCAGCTTGTCGAGCGCAGCCTGATCGACCTCGCCGTGGGCGCGCACGCGGTAACGGCGCAGCCAGCCGGTGGTCGGCAGTTCCAGGACGCGCGAAAGACCGCCGTCATTGGTCAGAAGCAACAGGCCTTCGGTATTGATATCGAGACGGCCGATGGACAGAACGCGCGGCAATTCACCCGGCAGATTATCAAAGACCGTCGGGCGACCTTCCGGATCGGAATTGGTCGTCACCAGACCGGCAGGCTTGTGATAGAGCCACAGACGCGTACGCTCGGCGCCACGAATCGGCATACCGTCGACTTCGATCTTGTCCGACAGCGTGGCATTGACGACCGGCGAGTCCAGCTTGACGCCATTCAGCGACACGCGACCTTCCATGATCATCCGCTCGACATCGCGACGCGACGCCACACCGGCGCGCGCCATGATCTTGGAGATACGCTCCGGCTTCGCGCCAATAACGGCAGTGGCTTCAACCGCCTCGGCTTTCGCCACCGACGGCTTCTTTTCCCGATGAACGGCCGGCTTGTCGGCGCTCTTCGGCTTCTTGTCGCGGCTAAATGTCTTGCCGCCGTCACGCTTCGGCTTGTCTTTAAAAGTCATTTGCTGTTTGCCTGTTGTTTGGGCTGTCCTATCAGGTCCAAGCACAAGGGTTAAGAGGAAATTGAGACGCAATGGCCGAAAGGACGCATTTCATGGAACTGGCACTGGAAGAAGCCAGTGCCGCAGCCGAACGTGAAGAGGTTCCGATCGGCGCCGTTCTGGTCCTGGATGGCAAAGTCATTGCCCGATCAGGCAACCAGACCCGCGCATTGAACGATCCAACAGCGCACGCAGAAATCGCAGTCATCCGCATGGCCTGCGAAGCGCTGGGTCAGGAACGCCTGCCGGGTGCCGACCTTTACGTTACGCTGGAGCCCTGCACCATGTGTGCTGCGGCGATCTCCTTTGCCCGTATCCGACGGCTGTACTACGGCGCGGAAGACCCCAAAGGCGGTGCGGTTGACAGCGGTGTCCGCTTTTTCAACCAGCCAACGTGTCACCATGCGCCGGACGTTTATTCAGGCCTCGCAGAACGCGAAAGCGCCGAGATTTTACGGCAATTCTTTCAGCAGAAACGGATTGATGACGCTATTTGAAAAATAGGCGGATCATCGTTTCCGCCTTTACATCCATCACATCATTTTCAGCCTGGAACTCGACATGACGGAGCAAGACATCAATTCTGCGCTCCGTCACATGGTCTTAAGAGCTTACTGGAAGGGGTTCCACCAGCTCTTGCCGGAACCGGCAACTGCCGCTTCCTTCTTGCGGCGCTTGTCCTTCTTCTGCTCAGGCTCGCCGAGGTCCGTCAGCTGGTCCTGCGGTACGCTGCGATACTCCGCAGGAGGATCGGTCAGGAATTTGCGCTGGGCATTAACGACAGAGCCACCCTTGGCATCAGCCTTGGCCTGACGGAACGCTTCCCACTTCTGGGTCTCGGTCATCTGGCCGTTTGTGCCGTTGCCAGCCAGAAGCGGCGAACGATAGTTCGGGTTATTCTTGTTGGCGTCAGCTTCATCGCGCAGACGCTCGCGGGTTTCTTCCGGCGATTCGACCCATTGCGGGTTGGTCTCGCGGCTTGCCATATTCTGCTGCGGCTCAGCGAGCTGTTCGGCACGCGCCTGCGCAGGAACGACAAGACCAGGACGCGGATTGTACTTCAGGTTGCGCTTGGTCTGGTCGCCAGTGATGGAAGTGGCACTGCCAAGGTCATCAACGAGCTGTTCTGCGGCAGACTTGCCGGTTCCGTAAGTCGGACTGGTGCACGCGCCGAGCAACATGCCCATAGCCGTGATGCCTGCAATCGTTCGCAACATGCCAAACCCCTGCCCGTTACCCTGCATCGTCTTCATCGAAACCCTTCCAGCCGTCCGTCCCGTTTCGCCAGACCACTTGTCCACTAGCACGCGGCAGCCCGCATTGCCGCGAAAATCCGGCCATTTTCAGGCAGATGTACCGGATGAAGACGCAAAGCGCAATTCATCCGGCCATTTTCATCATGCGAGAGCGGCAAGCTCGCGCAGCGCCTCTGCATCACGCGCCGAAACATCCGGATATTGCGGATCGGCACCGACATCGGTGGTGATGCGCCAGGAACGGGCGCATTTACGGCCTTCCGCCAGCTTCTGCTCAACCGCAACCTTCGATACTTCCGCCAGGCGGAAGGCATCGGCAGGGCCTTCACCCGCGACGACAGAGATCGCCGAGGTGATGCAGATTTCGGCGAAGTCTTCGCCCTCGAGTGCGGCCAGAAGCTCAGCATCAGCGATATGGACCACTGGAGCCGCTTCGAGAGACGAGCCTATACGCTTTTCGCGGCGTTCGATTTCCAGAGCGCCGGTAACAGCGGTACGAACCTTGCGGATCTTTTCCCACTTCGCTTCCAGCGCGTCGTTCTTCCATTCCGCAGGCACGGAGGGGAATTGAACGAGATGCACGGATTCGGCATCCGGGTAACGCGACAGCCACGCTTCATCGGTGGTGAAGGGCAGCATCGGCGCAAGCCAGCCAACGAGGCAATCGAACAGCTTGGCGATGACCGACAGAGCCGCACGGCGCTTCAGCGACGACGGCGCGTCGCAATAGAGCGTGTCCTTGCGGACGTCGAAGTAGAAGGCCGAAAGCTCGACATTGGCAAAATCGACAAGCGCACGCGCAATCTTCTTGAACTCGAAGCTGTCGTAACCGTCGCGCACGACCTGATCCAGTTCGGAAAGGCGGTGCAGCACCAGCTTTTCCAGATCCGGCAGGTCGGCGTAAGCAATTTCTTCGCCTTCATAATGGGCGAGCGTGCCGAGCATCCAGCGGATGGTGTTGCGCAGCTTGCGATAGGCATCGACATTGGTCTGGATGATGGCCTTGCCGAGGCGCTGGTCGTCCCAGTAGTCTGTGGTCATGACCCACAGTCGAAGAATGTCGGCACCGGCATCCTTCATCACTTCCTGCGGCGAAACGACGTTACCCTTGGACTTCGACATCTTTTCGCCCTTCTCGTCCATGGTGAAACCATGGGTGACAACGGCGTTGTAAGGCGCACGACCACGCGTCGCGCAGCTTTCCAGCAGCGACGAATGGAACCAGCCGCGGTGCTGGTCAGAACCTTCGAGATAGACATCCGCCGGCCACTTGAGGTCCGGGCGATCTTCCAGCGTGAAGGTGTGCGTCGAGCCCGAGTCGAACCAGACATCGAGAATGTCCATGACCTGCAGCCACTTGGCATGATCGTGGTCATTACCGAGGAAGCGTTCCTTGGCGCCTTCTGCAAACCATGCGTCGGCACCTTCAACCTCGAAAGCATCGATGATGCGCTGGTTGACAGCGTCGTCGACCAGGATTTCACCCTTTTCGTCGGCAAATACAGCGATTGGCACGCCCCAGGTGCGCTGGCGCGACAGAACCCAGTCCGGGCGACCCTCGATCATGGCGCGCAGGCGGTTCTGGCCGGAAGCCGGCACAAAGCGCGTCTGGTCGATGGCCGAAAGCGAACGCGACCTGAGCGTGGTGCCGTCGCCGAGTTCCTTGTCCATGTAGACGAACCATTGCGGCGTATTGCGGAAGATCACGGGCTTCTTGGAGCGCCAGCTATGCGGATAGCTGTGCTTCAGGCGGCCACGCGCAAACAGTGTGTTGGTCGCGATGAGCGCCTTGATGACGCGCTCGTTGGCATCGCCCTTCTTACCGTTGTCATCCATAACGCGGGCAGCACCGCCTTCGGCGGATGGGCCGAAACCGGGAGCATCCTCGGTATAGAAACCGGCGTCATCGACCGGGAACGGGATTTTGGAAGAGATGCCACGCGCTTCGATGACGCGCTGATGACCGGTCCATGCGTCAAAGTCTTCGCGACCATGGCTCGGCGCTGTGTGAACGAAGCCCGTACCGGCGTCGTCCGTGACGTGGTCGCCATCAAGCAACGGCACGGCGAAATCGTAACCGAGCGACGCCAGCGGATGGGCGCAGGTCATGGCGACCAGTTCTTCCGCTTTCACGTCACGAACCAGCTTGAAGGTCAGCTTTGCCTTGGTTGCGGCCTCTTCGGCCAGCTTCTTGGCGAAGATCAGCTTTTCACCCGGCCGCGGACCGAAATCGTTGGCGGCTTCCGTGACTTCATAAAGGCCATACTCGACACGCGACGAAAAGGCGATGGCACGGTTACCGGGGATGGTCCAGGGCGTGGTCGTCCAGATGACGACAAAATCACCCTCGAGATCAGCAGCGCCATCCAGGATCGGGAATTTCACCCAGATCATGTCGCTCTCTACGTCTGCATATTCGACTTCCGCCTCAGCCAGCGCGGTACGCTCGACCACGGACCACATGACGGGCTTCGAGCCGCGATAAAGCTGACCGCTCTTGGCGATTTTCAGCAATTCACCGGCGATCCGAGCCTCAGCGTGGAAGTTCATCGTCGTGTATGGGTTGTCGAAGTCACCCTCGATGCCGAGGCGCTTGAATTCCTCAGCCTGAACCTTGATCCAGCCCGAGGCAAATTCACGGCATTCCTTGCGGAATTCGTTGACCGGAACCTCATCCTTGTTCTTGCCCTTGGCGCGATATGCTTCCTCGATCTTCCACTCGATCGGCAGACCGTGGCAATCCCAGCCCGGAACGTAATTGGAATCGTAACCGCGCATCTGGAACGAGCGGGTGATGACATCCTTCAGGATCTTGTTGAGCGCGTGGCCGATATGGATGTTGCCGTTGGCATAGGGCGGGCCGTCATGCAGCACGAATTTCTCGCGGCCGGCGGCGGAAGCGCGCAGCTTCTTGTAGAGGCCCATTTCTTGCCAACGCTTGACCGTTTCCGGCTCTTTCTGCGGCAGACCAGCGCGCATCGGGAAATCCGTCTGCGGCAGGTAAAGCGTTGAGGAATAATCGATTTTTTCTGCGGTGTCGTTCATGATCGTACCATTGTCGCGGCGCCCCCGAAGGGCCGCGCCGTCTTAACTACAAAGAGGGCAAAACGGAGGGTGCTTTTGACAAGCACCAAAATCCCGGACCTTCCGGCTCTCAGAGCGGGCGGAAGGCCGGGCCAATAATTCGGGATATGAACGTCGACCGATATTGGTGCATGACCGGTTGTTTAAGACCTTTCCGGGCAAAAAGGAAGTTGTTTGTATGATGTTGCATGGCTTTGTATGACGCAGCCGCCGACAAATCATGCAATTGCTACGTCAAAAGGCTATTTTCGCGTCCAGCTCGGTTAATGGCCGAACGCCCGCGAGCAGCGCTCTCGCTTCCTCTTCATCCTGCCTGATCTGGGCGACAAGTGGCTCCAAGCCTTCGAACTTCAGTTCGTCGCGCAAATGGCCGAAGAAAGACACTGAACAGACTTCACCATAGAG
The DNA here is from genome assembly GCA_025559845.1 of Agrobacterium tumefaciens. Lineage (NCBI taxonomy): Bacteria > Pseudomonadati > Pseudomonadota > Alphaproteobacteria > Hyphomicrobiales > Rhizobiaceae > Agrobacterium > Agrobacterium tumefaciens. Next base: position 409,230 of record CP048469.1, on the reverse strand, counting down.
ATCGCCGGAAAAATCGAAGACATAGGTTTCCAGCAGAGCAGCACCGTTTTCGGTCACCGTCGGACGATAACCGAAGCTCGCGACACCATCATGAAGGCTTCCATCCGGCCGGCGGAAACGAACGGCATAGATGCCAGCCTTCAGTTCAGTTTCGGGAGCAAGCGACATATTGGCCGTCGGAAAACCCAGTGTGCGACCAAGCTTCTGACCACCGATGACTTCGGCCTCGACCGTGAAGCGATATCCCAACAGACCCGCCGCGTTGGAGACATCGCCATCAGACAGAAGATCGCGAATACGGCTGGACGAGACGACATCGGCTCCCTCATCCCGGAAGGCATCAACCAACGTGACGTCGAACCCATAACGTTTGCCGGCCTGCATCAAAAATGCCGGGCCACCTTCCCGGCCCTTGCCGAAATGAAAGTCAAAACCGGTCACCACTGCACTGGCGCCCAGCCAGTCGACGAGGATGGATTTGACAAACTCGTCGGCAGACCGTTCGGAAAACGCACGATCGAACGGATATTCGATGACGGACTGGAAACCGATCGCCTCCAGAAGTCGCGCCTTCAAAGGGGCTGGCGACAGGCGGAAAACCGGAGTGTCAGGACGAAACACCGAACGAGGATGCGGCTCGAAGGTCAAGACAAGCGCCGGAACACCGCGCGCTTCCGCCAACTCCAACGCGCGATCCAGAACGGCACGATGACCGCGATGCACGCCGTCGAAATTGCCGATGGCGATGACGCCACCACGCAGATTTTCTGGCAGCGGCTCTTTTTTCTCATTGCGATGAAAGACGGTCATGACAGCCCACCCTTACGCCAGACGCGGCATCCACCAGCCGGGTGCTGCACCCTGTCCTTTCAGATAGGCATTCAACAATGCCTCATCCGTCTGGCCGTTCAGAGTGTATTCGGCGGCGTGGATACCGCCGCTGATATAGAGCAGCTCCAGACCGCTCGAAATCGCACCCTTCACATCGGTCGGCATGCCATCACCAATTGCAAGCACCCGTGCCTTGTCGAAATCACCACGAACGTCTTTGGCTGCGGCAAGGCAGGCATCATAGATCGGCGAATGCGGTTTTCCGGCAATGCGGACCTCGCCGCCAAGCTGTTCGTAATAGGCGGCCATCGCCCCGGCACAGGGGATGATACGCTCGCCGCGCTCGACCACCAGATCGGGGTTCGCGCAAATCATTGGCACCTTGCGGGCGATAAAGCCCTTCAGCATGTCGGTGTAATCTTCCGGTGTTTCCGTCTCGTCATCGAAAAATCCGGTGCAGACCACCGATTGCGCCTCAGCCTCAACGACGCGTTCAACGGCAAGACCGTCGAGCAGCGGCAGATCACGCTCAGGACCAAGCAGGAACACTTTTTCCGGGCCTTCAGCAATCAGGCCGCGCGTAACGTCGCCAGACGTGATGATCCGATCATAGGCTTCATCCGATACACCAAGCGCACGCAGCTGCGTAATGACACCGGGGGCCGGACGCGGTGAGTTGGTAATCAGCACCACCGTCTTGCCGGCCTCGCGGGCTGCTTGCAGTGCTTTGGCCGCATCGGGAAAGGCCGCGACGCCATTGTGCAGAACGCCCCAGACGTCGGAGAGAACAACGTCAAACTCCGCGGTAATTTCGCCGAGGGTTGCAATGCGATGGGCCATGATACGCTTTCCAGATGCTGAAGGAGACAGGGCTGACATCGCAAAGCCCGGCAGCGATGGCAAGAAAAAAAGAATACCTACGGTGCGCTGCCGCGAGAGCCGCATTTTGAATTTTTGCAATGCAACATGTTGTGATCGCGGCATCGAGATGGTTTTATGTGCGCGGGGCTGGCTCATATGGAGGATGAGCCATGAAGCGAATAGATCAGCTCGAAGGCTTGCGTGGACTGCTGGCGGCATGGGTCGTGGTTGTCCATCTTTTGCCGGCAGCCGGGATCGATCCTGATGCGATGGGCGTCTTCAAACCGCTCATCAACGAAAAAATCCGGGTGCAGATTTTCTGCATCATGAGCGGCTTCGTGATTTTCGTGATGATGTCGTCGCTCTCGGAAGACTACACGACGTACATATCCCGCCGCCTGAAGCGGATTTATCCAGCCTATATCTTTGCATTCGTCCTTTCGATTGCCTTTGCCTGGATCGCCTATGAAGCCTTGATCCAGGCCGATTTCCAGAGCGCCCGCAATGCCGGGCGTATTGCCATCCTCAACAACAGCTTCGCGGATTGGGAGTGGAACAGCCTTGCCCATGTCACCATGCTGCATGGCGTTGTGCCAGATAGCTGGCTGCCGCTCGGCGCTTACGCATTCCTCGGCCAGGCATGGAATATTTCAACCGAGTTCCAGTTCTATGTGATCGCGCCGATTGTGTTCTGGTTCCTGCATCATCAAAGCAAGGCGTTGCGGATCGCCTTTACGGTTTTTACCGTTGTTGCCGTTTGGTATCTCAAACGCTGGCCGAATGCTGCCATTCTTGCCAACTACGCAATCTACTTCGCGCTCGGCATTGCCAGCTACTATCTCTGGAACATGCGCTGGAAAAATCAGCCGCTGCTTTCACCGCTGATCGTCATTCCGCTCGCAGCCGTCGTCGGCTGGTTTGATCTTGCCATGGGCGCATGGATCTTCATTTTTGGCGGCGCACTGATGGTTCGCGACAAGAAGCGTCAGAAAGGGCCCGTAACACGTTTTCTCGAACATCCGGCCATGACGTTTCTCGGAACGGTGTCCTATCCACTCTACCTGCTGCACATGATCCCGCTATATGGCTGGATGTATCTCCTGAATAATCAGGGGCTCGATCAGGCGACCTATTTTGCCCTGCTTGCAACATTGACCTTCGCCACAGCCATCCCTTTTGCCTATCTTACGCAGAAATACGTGGAAGCACCGTTTTACCGCTCAAGGACACACAAGCTGCAGCCCATTACCACAACAGATGGCAGGGCGAGGTCTTCGAACACTGTCGAATGATGAGCACAGATCACCTTTTGCGAGCGGAAATTTCTGTCATGAAGCGCTGCTAACCATAAGGCAGGAAATTTTTCCAGGGGGCCGTCCTTGACTCGGACAGAAGGCCTCCTTATCTCGGCTTGGCTGGCACTCCAGCAAGGTGAGTGCTAACAACCATCATGTGCGTTCAAAACCGCACCAAGTCATTTGATCGAGGGATTAGACAATGACAAGCACCAATTTCCGCCCGCTGCACGACCGCGTTGTCGTTCGTCGCGTTGAGTCCGAAGAAAAGACCAAGGGCGGCATCATCATTCCCGATACCGCAAAGGAAAAGCCGCAGGAAGGCGAAATCGTCGCTGTCGGTTCTGGCGCACGTGACGAGTCCGGCAAGGTTGTCGCTCTCGACGTCAAGGCTGGCGACCGCGTTCTGTTCGGCAAGTGGTCCGGCACCGAAGTCAAGCTCAATGGCGAAGACCTTCTGATCATGAAGGAATCCGACATTATGGGCATCATCGGCTGATCTGGCCGAACCCGTCGTTTCCTTAAATTTATGCCGGACACCGTTCCGGTCATTCGAAACCAGGAGTTTTGAACAATGGCAGCCAAAGAAGTAAAATTCGGCCGCAGCGCACGCGAAAAGATGCTCAAGGGCGTCGACATCCTCGCTGACGCTGTAAAGGTCACCCTCGGCCCGAAGGGTCGTAACGTCGTTATCGACAAGTCCTTCGGCGCACCGCGCATCACCAAGGACGGCGTTTCCGTCGCCAAGGAAATCGAACTGGAAGACAAGTTCGAGAACATGGGCGCACAGCTCGTTCGCGAAGTTGCCTCCAAGACCAACGACATCGCCGGTGACGGCACCACCACCGCGACCGTTCTGGCACAGGCCATCGTTCGCGAAGGTGCAAAGGCAGTTGCTGCCGGCATGAACCCGATGGACCTGAAGCGCGGTATCGACCTCGCTGTTGCAGAAGTCGTCAAGGACCTGCAGGCAAAGGCCAAGAAGATCAACACCTCGGAAGAAGTTGCACAGGTCGGCACGATCTCTGCTAACGGCGAGCGTCAGATCGGTCTCGACATTGCTGAAGCAATGCAGAAGGTTGGCAACGAAGGCGTCATCACCGTTGAAGAAGCCAAGACCGCTGAAACCGAACTCGAAGTCGTTGAAGGCATGCAGTTCGACCGCGGTTACCTGTCGCCTTACTTCGTTACCAACCCGGAAAAGATGATTGCGGACCTCGAAGACGCATACATCCTGCTCCACGAGAAGAAGCTCTCGAACCTCCAGGCTATGCTGCCGGTTCTCGAAGCTGTCGTTCAGACCGGCAAGCCGCTCGTCATCATCGCTGAAGACGTAGAAGGCGAAGCTCTTGCGACGCTCGTCGTCAACAAGCTGCGTGGCGGCCTCAAGATCGCTGCTGTCAAGGCACCTGGCTTCGGCGACCGCCGCAAGGCCATGCTCGAAGACATCGCCATCCTGACCGGTGGTACCGTGATCTCCGAAGACCTCGGCATCAAGCTCGAAAACGTCACGCTCGACATGCTCGGCAAGGCGAAGAAGGTTTCGATCTCCAAGGAAAACACCACGATCGTTGACGGTTCGGGCCAGAAGTCCGACATCGAAGGTCGCGTTGCCCAGATCAAGGCTCAGATCGAAGAAACCTCTTCCGACTACGACCGCGAAAAGCTGCAGGAACGCCTTGCTAAGCTCGCTGGCGGCGTTGCCGTTATCCGCGTTGGCGGTTCGACTGAAGTTGAAGTGAAGGAAAAGAAGGACCGCATCGACGACGCTCTCAACGCGACGCGCGCTGCTGTTCAGGAAGGTATCGTACCGGGCGGCGGCGTTGCCCTGCTGCGTTCCTCCACGAAGATCTCCGTCAAGGGCGAAAACGACGATCAGGAAGCTGGCGTCAACATCGTTCGCCGTGCACTTCAGGCTCTGGTTCGCCAGATTGCTGATAACGCGGGTGACGAAGCCTCCATCGTTGTTGGCAAGATCCTCGAGAAGAACGAAGACAACTACGGCTACAACGCTCAGACGGGCGAATACGGCGACCTGATCCAGCTCGGCATCGTCGACCCGGTCAAGGTTGTTCGCACCGCTCTGCAGAACGCAGCTTCGGTTGCTTCGCTGCTGATCACGACGGAAGCCATGATTGCTGAACTGCCGAAGAAGGACGCTCCGGCGCTTCCAGGCGGCGGCATGGGCGGCATGGGCGGCATGGACTTCTAAGAAGTCCTGTCTCCGGACAGTCTCAAGAAAGGGCGATCTTCGGATCGCCCTTTTTTTGTTGCGTCTACTCAAGCGGGACGCTCAGCTCAATCGACCTTTATCTGGCCCTGACGGTCGAAATCTCGCGCAAAACCCACACGCGCTCTATATTGTTTCTTTTTGAGACATGGAGAGCCTTGACGCACCGCATTTTGTTTTAAATGAAGGTGATGCTCGCATTAAGCGCGCGAATCGCGTCACATTGCATGGTATTTTCGGCTCACTTCTATCGAATGCCGTCACATATTGATTGTTTTTGATGGCAATTGGCAAATCTGATATAAAAATACATGTTATTCTAAATTTTTTCGCGATTAAGTTGTTGTTGTATACGAAAAAGAAACTATAAGTCAGCCCGCATAAAAACCGCAACGGTGCCATCGAGCCGTGGATATTTCTCCATGGAGACATTGGCTGAAAGCGGATGCGGCGACATCGGATTCAACCCAGTCAAACGTCCCGACAGACGGAAGCTGAACCAGGATTCATGCGGGGAGCGAGTTGTTCAAGATATCAAGACGCCACGACGCCCTTGCCGCGTTTCCAGCAAACCAGCCCGACGTGGGCCAAAGCCTGTCCAATTTTTTCATTTCCGAAGCGTGGAGCAGTGACCTCTCGAGTGGCGTCATCATGCTCGGCGAACACGCATGTTTCATGCACGGGTTGCCGCATGGCGAGTGCGGCCTGCTGACCCTGATCCGCTGTTACGATCGCAGTCACCACGCAAAGGTCCTGGAATTGTTTGAGCAGGCATCGACAGCACCGTCACGCTTCTGCTTCTCCACCAATCTGCTGACGCCGGCTGCCGCTCAGCAACCGGTAATCTGCATGGGTGAATCCTCCGGTTTCGATGAAGGGCGGCATGGGCAGATTTCCGGCTTCTTCCTGTTTCCGCGTTTTGAAAACATGCGTTTCGCCGCCTGAATAATGGAAGGCGAGCAATCTGCGCCAGCATTTTTGGGCAGCAATTGTTCACTTAATGGAGACAATTTGTCTTCCGTTGTTCATCTTTCTGCGGAGCGCTATTTGCGTCATTAATATCTCCAGACATCGCCATACAGCCACGGCAAACGCGCCGCTCAATTACTGGAGATAACCATGTCCAACAGCCAGAACGTTCTCGTTCTTATCGCCCGCATTCTGCTTTCCTTCATCTTCATCTATTCCGGTTTCGGCAAGCTGACCGACCCGTCCGGCACCGCAGGTATGATCACCGGCGCCGGTCTTCCTGCCGCGACCCTGCTTGCCTATGTTGCAGGCCTGTTCGAACTCGTCACCGGTCTCGCTATTCTGGTCGGTTTCCAGACCAAGGTCGCTGCACTCGCGCTTGCCGTATTCTGCGTGTTCACCGGCCTCGTCTTCCACAGCGGCACCGTTGCCGTTCCTGGCTGGCCTGACCCGGCACTTGGCTGGATCAACGCGCTTAACGGCATCATGCTGATGAAGAACATCACGCTTGCCGGTGCCTATCTTCTGCTCGTCGCTTTCGGCGCAGGTGCCTACTCGGTCGATGCAAAGCGTGGCGCCGCGGTTGCCCACGCCTGACACAAGCGAAGCCTAAACAAAAACCGCCGGAGCGATCCGGCGGTTTTTTTTATGTTTCAAAGTCGCGAAGACGAGACCTGAATCTGCTTTCAGAATATCGCGCCCCCTCCCCGATATCTCAGGCCTGCAGCGCCGACCTTACGCGTTCTGCGACCTCGAGGATCACCGGGTTGTTGTCGTGTTCCGGTTTACGGGCCCGGACAAAACAGGCCTCTGAGCGAACAATGATGCCATCAGAGAGAATTTTCAGGTGATTGGCTTTGAGCGTCGAACCGGTCGAGGTGATATCGACGATGATATCCGCCTGACCCGCAGCAGGAGCACCTTCTGTCGCGCCAAGGCTCTCGACAATGCGATACAGTTGAATGCCGTGCTGACGCGAAAAGAACTGCTGCGTCAGCCGCCAGTATTTTGTGGCAATAGCCAATCTACGGCCATGACGCGCACGAAACTCCGAGGCAACGTCACCGAGATCGGCCATGCTATCGACATCGAGCCAGATTTCCGGAACAGCAACCACGACATCCGCATGACCAAAACCAAGGCGGGCGCAGAATTCGACCTGCCCATCGGCATTGGTCAGTCCTTCCCGCACCAGATCTTCGCCGGTCACACCGAAATCAACCGTACCCGCGCCAATCTCGCGAGCGATCTCCGAAGCCGACAGATAAGCAATCTCGATATCGTCGCGACCTTCAACGCGGCCGCGATAGGAGCGGTCGTTGCCGATCGCTGCAACCTTCAGCCCGGCGCGCTCCAGAACGGCGGAGGCATCTTCTTTCATGCGGCCCTTCGAGGGCAGTGCAATGGTAATCACAGCGCGTCACTCCCGCGTATCGCTTCGATGCGATCCAGCCATAGCGAAAAGCCAACCGCCGGTATTTTTTCCTTCGCGCCGAGAAGCGTCAGCAGCCGGTCAAAGCGACCGCCGCCTGCCAGAACACTATCACCGCCAGCTTCCACCACTTCGAAAACGAGGCCGGTATAATAATCAAGCGGGCGGCCGAATGCCGCGCGATAAGTGACCGTCTCCAGTGCTACGCCTGCATTGGCGAGTGCGGCAACGCGCTTGTCGAATGCAGACAGAGCACCATCAAGTTTCAGCTTCGCTTTTTCGGCAAAATCGGCGAGCGTCCTCGAGGCTTCCGGCAAAGGTGCCTGCAGCGACAAGAACTGTTTCAACAGGCCAAAGCTTTCATCCGGCAGACGGGTCGCGGCAAGCGCCAGTTTTTCGCGCAGGCGACGGGCAATTTCCTGCGGCGAGCGGCTGGCGTTGGTCGAATAACCGGTTTCCTGCATGACGCTGTCGATGTAATCGACCAGCACCTTTTCTTCACCTGTTGCGAGAAGACCGGCGACACGTGCATCAAGTCCCGTCATCGGTTTGGGATGCACCAAGCTGTCGAGCAACGCTTCAAGCTGCGCCATATCACCAAACGCCTGTACAAGGCGCTTTTGCCACCCAAGCGGCAACCCAAGTGCTGCAACGACGGCCTCAAAAACCTGCTGGTCTCCAAGAGTAACAGTCAAAGTGCGGCCGGGCAGCAGTCGCTTCAACACAGCGGTTGCATCGCTGACGGCACGGGCATCGGAAGCGGCAATATCCGGATCGCCGAGATCCTCGATCCCTGCCTGATAAAATTCGTTCGAGCCTTCGCGGCGCTGACGGAACACCTCGCCGAGATAGGAATACCGCTTCGGCGTGCCGGTCGCCGTTTCAATATGGCGCAGACAGACCGGAATGGTGAATTCGGGCCGCAGGCACAGGCTCTCGCCCGTTTCGCTTTCCGTCATGAAGATACGGCGACGCAAATCCTCGCCAGCCATATCAAGGAAAGGCTCCGCCGGCTGAATAACAGGCGTGTTCACGCGACTGGTGCGGCGCGCGGCAAATTCTTCGAGAAGCTCTCCGGTAAATTCCGGCATGTCGATCAGGGGCATGAAACGGTACTTTTCGTCACGGTGCGAGCGGCTGCATCATTTCGATGCGGTTACCGAAGGGGTCATGGACATAGAACCGGTGATACCCTTCCAACGGCTCATCCTCAACCACATGGCAGCCTGCGGTTTCAAGTGTTTTTCGAAGTTTCGTCAGATCATCGACGATAAAGGCGGGATGGGCCTTACCCGCCGAAACGAAATCCTGCACGACGCCAAGGTGAACCTTCACCGCCCCGAGGGCAAACCAGCAACCGCCTCGTCCCACCAGATTGGCTGGTTTCGTCTGCTCGGCAAGTCCGAGCAGACCGGCATAGAAGGCTCGCGCCTCTTGTTCCCGGCCCGCCGGCATCGCCAGTTGAACGTGATCGAGCGCGAGTATAGCCATGCCATTACTGCCCTTCGGCGGCGCGACGAACGTCCTCTGCCTGATGCGCCAGAATTTCGTGAACCTTCGCAACCAGATCGGCTTCCGACACCGTAATCTGCGCCACACGCGCCTCACGCCATGTGGCATTGTCCTCGATCTCGCCGGAAAGCCGCTTGCCTTCGATCAGATCCTTGATCTGAACCACACCTTCGGCACGCTCGTCGCCGCCTTGAATGATGGCAATCGGCGATCCGAGACGATCTGCATATTTCAGCTGATTGCCAAACTTCTTCCAGTTGCCCTGGTACATTTCGGCACGGATACCTTCGGCACGCAGCGCCTGCGTGAAGCGCTGGTAACGGCCCATACTTTCCACGTCACCGTCCATGACGGTAATGAGAACCGGAGCGAGCGGCTTTGCCTGACCGAGCTTTCCGAGGTTCTTCAGAGCGGTCATCAGACGCGACACACCGATGGAGAAACCGGTTGCGGGAACGGGCTGACCCATGAAGCGGGAAACGAGGCCATCGTAACGGCCACCGCCACCGACGGAGCCGAATACGACCTTTTCGCCTTTTTCATTGGTGACATCGAATGTCAGTTCAGCCTCGTAGACTGGGCCGGTGTAATATTCGAGACCACGGACAACGGACGGATCGATCTTGATGCGCGTTGCATCGTAACCGGCACCTGATACCAGTGCGCCAATGATGTTCAGTTCCGCAACGCCCTCTTCACCCTTGGACGTACCGGCAACCAGCTTGGCGAGATCGTCGGCGCTTACCGCATAGTCCTTGATACCTACGAAAAACAGAACTTTTTCGATCTGCTCATCGCCGAGGCCCGCACCCTTGGTAAAATCGCCGGACTCGTCTTTACGGCCCGGACCAAGCAGCAGACGGACGCCTTCAGGACCAAACTTGTCGAGCTTGTCGATGGCGCGCAGGACATTGAGGCGGCGCGCAGCGTTTTCATCGCCACCGAGACCGATGGCCTCCATGACACCATCCAGAACTTTGCGATTGTTGACGCGAATAACGTAATCGCCGCGCTTGATACCAAGCGCTTCCAGCGTATCCGCCATCATCATGCACATTTCGGCATCTGCCTGCACGCCAGCCGCACCGACCGTATCGGCGTCGAACTGCATGAACTGGCGGAAGCGGCCGGGGCCCGGCTTTTCGTTGCGGAAAACGTAACCGGCACGATAGGTGCGATAGGGAAGCTGAATCTCGTTGAAGTTTTCGGCGACGTGACGGGCAAGCGGGGCGGTCAGATCGTAACGCAGGCTCATCCACTGCTCGTCATCGTCCTGCAGAGAGAACACGCCTTCATTCGGGCGATCACTATCGGGCAGAAACTTGCCAAGCGCGTCGGTGTATTCAAACAGCGGTGTTTCCACCGGATCGAAACCATACAGTTCGTAAACCTTACGGATTTTTTCGATCATCTCATTGGTGGCATGGATATCGGCAGCCGAACGATCCACGAAGCCGCGCGGCAGGCGGGCTTTCAGTTTCTGAGGCTTTTTTGCTTTTTCGCTCATGATGCCGGTCCGATATTTTCCTGAAATTATGCCGGTGTCTTAGAGGATGAAGCCCTGTGCGGCAAGCCGCAAAGGCAGCCTTCGCGCTTGCGAACCACCGGACCATCTGTTAGTCGCTTGTCCGTTGCGTCTCGCAACCGTAAGCGTCTGACGTCAAGCAACGCACCTAACCCTTCGTCTTTCCGGAGGGCGCTGACAAAGGTGCTGTCCATGAAGACGATTTTCCAGAAAGCGAAGCTTTTATGAAACTGTCACGCTTGCCCGCAAAATATGCCGCGATCCTGACGCCATTGATCTTGTCCATCATCATGACCTTCATTGTCTCGCTGATCGCCACCTTCAAGGCTGTCGGCTTCAGCGATTTTTCAGTTCGGGAGTGGATGTCCGCATGGGGGCTTTCCTGGGTGGTCGCGTTCCCGACGCTTCTTCTTGTCTTGCCGCTGGTGCGCAGGATCGTCGGGTTCCTTGTTGCCCCTTATCGCGCCTGATGCGATACCGCGCTCCGCTTGAGCGCGGTATTCTCGACATGCCCTTTCCGTCCGCCTGCAAAATCACGATAAAGGCATCATGATTCTCGAAGCCCTCCAGTATGCCGTAACCCGTGCGATGACACCGAAGGCGTTTCGGCCCTATGTACGATACTCCGTAAACCTCTGGTCGCGGGCCAATCGTTGCGCTTCGGACTGGGCCGAGCATGAACGAAACAGCCAGCAATTCATCCTGCAATCGGCGCGAAGACTGAAACAGCGACGAACCGCCGTCGTTCTCGGCTCAGGCTTGCTGCGGGATGTACCCTACAAACCACTGGTCGGAATGTTCGATACCGTTGTGCTTGTCGATCTGGTGCATCTTGCCAGTGTTCAGTTCAAGATGCGGGCCAATGCCAAGAAAAACGTTCGCATTTCGAACCGCGATCTCTCGGGTTACGACGAGATCCTGGCCGGTCGAACAGCGGAGCCGCTCGAATTCATAAGACGCGTGCCTTATCTCGACCTGGTCGTATCTGCCAATCTGCTTTCTCAGATCGCGACCGGCGCACGCAACAGGCTGGAGCGCGAAAACCCGGCAAACGTCCCTGAGAACTTGCTGCCAAGGCTCGTAGAAACACATCTCGACGCACTTTCGGGCCTTCCCTGCAAGACGTGCCTTCTGACCGATATCGCCTTTGAGGTGATAGGCAAGCACGGGACGGTCCAGCAACAGGATGACCTGCTGCACGGCGTCAAGATTGCCAATCCGGCAGCCACTTGGGATTGGCCGCTTGCGCCTTTCGGTGAAGAAAGCCGGGATTATCGCATCGTTCATCACGTCATAGCGAAAGAACTGACGTGATCGCCTTTGTTCTTTCACAATCGCGGTTGTAAACTCGCCGTCATGCGTTTGTTGATCCGCACATTGATGCTTCTTTCCTGCCTGCTCTACGCCTACATGCCGGCGCAGGCAGCGCTGAGCGTCGTGCCTGCCGTAGGACAGACAGCGCATGGATTAATGGTGGAGAAGAATGGACACGGCCACCATGAACCCGTCGCAGTCAAACCTGCGCTGCAGCAGCATGTGAGTATTGGCGATCCCTGCCCACATCGAGGCAATATAGGCCATGCAGCCTTTTGCGCGGCCTGCGTTGTCGTGATTCCGCAGGTGGATTTTGCCGAGGCGAGCAAAATGCTCTACGCCTATCCGCATCCCGATCTTGGAACCGCCTTCGTTGGCAATGTTCCCGCACCGCCGCTTCCGCCGCCCCGCGTCTGACGTTTCGGTTTTTTCTTCAATCTTATCGAAACACTCCGTGAGACACGGAAAGGATACCTCATGTCCATCAAACTTACAGTCATCGGCGCCGTCTTTGCCGCAGCAGCAACCGCTATGCCCCTGCTCGCACAGGATGCGAGCGGTCATGCCGGACACGACATGTCGAAGGGTGCAGCAACAGAAACCGGATCGACCAAGGCTTTCATGGAAGCCAGCAAGAAGATGCACGGCGATATGTCCATGGACTACACCGGTAACGCCGATGTGGATTTCGTGCGAGGCATGATCCCGCATCATCAGGGTGCAATCGATATGGCCAAGGTTCAATTGCAATACGGCAAGGACCCTGAAATCCGCAAACTGGCGGAAGAGGTCATCAAGGCGCAGGAAGGCGAAATCGCCATGATGAAAGCCTGGCTCAAGTCAAACGGCCATTAAGCTCAAAACGGGAGCGCCGGTGACGGCGCTCCCTCATTTGCCTCAAAGACCGGCAAGACCCGTCTTGTAATCCTCCGAAGCAGCACGGCTCAGTCGCTCAAGTTCCATGGCGGCACGGCTGGTATGCCGTTCCTTGTGACGTAAAAGCGCGAAGTTGCGAGCCGGCAGATCGATACCCGCGCGCACAAGCATGCCCTGTCGCAGGAACAGCGAGGCGACGGATGCGGAAACGGCCGTCGCAGCGCCACCGGCGCGTGCAGCTGTCACGACCGCTTCGTTGGACGGCAGTTCCAGCATGACAGTCAGATCGTCCGGATCGACCCCCATCTGCCGCACGGCGGACTCAAACGCTGAACGGGTTCCCGACCCCTGTTCGCGCAGCACCCAAGCCGTACCGTAAAGCATATCAAGTGCAGTCAGGTGGCGACCATCGGCAAAGGGATGGGCAGAGCCGGTGACGACCAAAAGCTTGTCGGCAACGACGGGCTGGACATGCAAGGCGGGCTCATCGATCACGCCTTCGATAAACCCAACCTCTGCCAGACCTTCGAGGACCGCCTGTGTCACCGTTTTCGTGTTGCCGATATCGAGCTTCAACGTCACACCGGGATAGAGCTTCTTGAATTGCATCAGGATGGGTGGCAGCCAATAGCTGGCAATTGTCTGGCTGGCGCAGATGGTAATTTCGCCACGCGTCAAACCGCCCATCTCGGACAGAATAAGTTCGGCATTGCGAACGCGAGCCAGCGTCGCCTTCGCTTCGCCCAGAAAGACCCGGCCGCTTTCGGTCAATTCGATGTTACGCCCGACCCGGTGAAACAGTTCCACATTGTAAAATGCCTCAAGATTTTTGATCGCAGAACTGACGGCGGAGGCGGTGAGCCCGATGGCTTCTGCCGCTCTCGTGAGGTGCTCGCGCTCGGCAACTGCAACAAATATTCTCAACTGCTCAAAGGTCATGGCTCTTCATTCGATTCAATCGAACGATTTATGCCATATTATTTGATAGAATAAAACAGCCCCATCCGCCATTGTCGCCTCATGCAACATCATCGCGCCGCCACACAGCCTTTTCACGTTTCTCTCCGCCGCTTGACGCCGCTCCTGCCGGGCATTCTCCTGTGCGCCGCCGTAAGCTGTGCTGCAATTCTGGCCGAGACATTCCAGGCGCGTCTGGTCGGTCATGCCTGGCTTGGCGATCTGGTTCTGGCGATCCTGTTCGGCACGGCATTGCGCTCCTTGATAACCCTGCCCGCCGTCGCATCTGCCGGCATCAAGTTCAGTGCCAAAACGCTGCTCGAGATTGCGGTGGCGCTTCTTGGGGCATCGCTCAGCCTCTCCATCCTGAAAGGCGCGGGCGGCCTTTTGATCGGTGGCATCGCATTGATTGTCGCTCTCTCGCTTGTTGTCAGCTATTTCGCCGGACGCATGCTGGGGTTGCCACCGAAGCTGGCGACTTTGATTGCCTGCGGCAACTCGATCTGTGGCAACTCGGCCATCGCGGCGGCGGCACCCGCCATCGGCGCGAAACCTGAAGATGTTGCGGCCTCCATCGCCTTCACCGCAGTTCTCGGCGTTGCCGCCGTGTTGCTGATGCCATTTCTGCCAAGCCTTCTCGGCCTTGATGCCACCCAGTACGGCATCTTTGCGGGCCTGACTGTCTACGCGGTTCCTCAGGTTCTTGCTGCCACGGCACCGCTCGGCACCGTCGCCGTGCAAACGGGCACGATCGTCAAACTCATCCGTGTCCTGATGCTGGGTCCGGTTATCGCAACGCTGTCGCTCATCCATGGGCAGTCGGGTACAGGACGTCTCAAGCTGCAGCAGATGGTTCCGTGGTTCATCATCTGCTTCGTGCTGATGATCATGGCTCGGTCATTCGGCCTTATTCCACAGGCTCTGCTCGGCCCGGTCGCGACACTGTCCAACGTGTTGACCATCATGTCGATGGCTGCCCTTGGCCTATCGGTTGACATCCGCAGCCTTCGCCATGCAGGCGGCCGGGTCATTGCCGCAGCCAGCCTGTCGCTCGTTCTGCTTGGCGTACTCAGCCTTGGCTTGATTGCACTGACGCAAACAGTCTGAGAACCGGGGACCGACAGAAGACAGACGGAGCGGCCTCGCTGCTCCGTTTTTGTTTGGGCGCTTAAGGCCCAGGCCTTATTTTTGCGTGCTGACCGTCAATGTGTAATGAGCGCCAAGGCCACGGCGCGACGAACCGAGAATAAGGGTCGGGCGGATCAGCCAGTCGGTGTCAGTTTTCGGGGTCAGAACCGCTGTTTTGCCTTCCGCATCGCTGAAGAAGATTGCATCCTCTTCCGGTGTCGAAAAATCGAAGACCGCCATCAGCACGAACTCGCTGGATGAGGCGAGTTCGATCTTGACCGTTTGTCCGGCTTTGACCTTGATGCGGTACACCTCCCCGCGCCCACGCCTTGTCCACCCGTCCAGCCTCAACGGGCCGGTCTGTGGCATTGCGACGTCCTTCAATCGCTCACCATCGTCCAGCCAGATACCGTCGACGTTGCGGCTTTCTGCAAAGGATTGAACCGGCAGCGCCGAAACAGCCATAATAAAAGCCAGAAGAGCAGCCGATATCTTCATGGACGTATAAACTCCCGCCGCAACGCCTCGATCGGCTGCCGGCAATGACAGCCTTCAATATGATCGTTGACCATGCCCATCGCTTGCATGAACGCATAAACCGTCGTCGGGCCGACAAAGGTCCAGCCACGTTTCTTCAGGTCCTTCGAAAGACGAGTCGATGCTGCCGTGATCGGGTTGGCCCGAAGAGTGGCATAGTCCAGCTTTTGCGGCCTTTCTGCGGCGGCCGGTTCGAAACCCCAGAAATAGCGCGCCAACGTTCCGAATTCCTGCTTCAAATCCACGGCACGACGGGCGTTGTTGATGGTCGATACGATCTTGCCGCGATGACGAATGATGCCTTTGTCGGCGAGACAGCGCTCTATGTCCGCATCACCGAACTCAGCCACCTTGTCGAAGTCGAAGCCTGCAAAAGCAGAGCGGAACGCCTCCCGCTTGCGCAAGACCGTCAGCCAGGACAAACCGGACTGAAAGCCCTCTAGACATATCTTCTCGAAAAGGCGCCGATCGTCCGTGACCGGATAACCCCACTCCTCGTCGTGATAGCGGCTGTAGTCTTCAAGGCCCTGCTGCCAGGAGCAGCGGATCTTGCCGTCCATACCCGTTTGAAGTCCCGTTTCGCTCATGCGGCGATTACCTTCCATTACGGTCAAAGACTGGTCAGCTCGGCACTTACCACTGATTCACCATGTTTCAAAACCGTGCGCTAACCCTAACGACAGCTTTCGCTAAAACTGCGTCTTTTCATGAATGGGTGTTTACCATTCGCTGGTCCCAAGGTGCGAACCTATCCTGCAAATGCGGGCCTATGGTTCCCGTGTCCCTTCTTGCGGTGTCATGTAAAAAGAGTCCACCCGATGACGATGAAATCCGTTTTTATGGCGTTGAGCCTGTTTTCTGTGTTCGCAGCCCCTGCCGCCATGGCCAACGACCGTTATCGGGAGCGTCCGCCTGTTGTTGTGAGCCCTGATCTTTCCGCCCCATGGGTCACGCAGCTCGGTGGCGCCAATGTCCGCCCCGTTGTTTATCCGCGCCCGCCGGCCGCCCGCCAGCCGATCTACCGGCAGCAGCAGGCCGCGATGCCACAGCGCCCGAATTCCGGCGTCACCTCGCAGCGCCCCGCGCGGGTGCAGGCAGCCGCCGTGCGGCCCAACGCACCGGTTCGCTCGCAGATTGCACCGCAGTTCCTGCCGCAGATCGTGAATTACGAAACGAATGAAAAGCCCGGCACAATCGTCATCGATACGCCGAACCGCTTTCTTTACCTCGTCATGGCCGACGGCAAGGCACGCCGCTACGGCGTCGGCGTCGGTAAACCCGGATTCGAATGGGCAGGGACGCACAAGGTGACCCGCAAGGCCGAATGGCCGAGCTGGACCCCACCGAAAGAGATGATTACGCGAGAAGCAGCCAAGGGACATTACCTGCCAGCCTTCATGGAGGGCGGCCCGGCAAACCCGATGGGCGCGCGCGCCATGTATCTCGGCTCCACCCTTTATCGCATTCACGGAACCAACCAGCCGTGGACAATTGGCAGCAACAACTCCTCCGGCTGCATCCGCATGCGCAACGAAGATGTCACCGATCTCTATGAGCGCGTGAATGTCGGGACGACGGTGATTGTGATCTGACGGCAACGGTCACAGTATTCCGCAACTGCGCGGCAGTACAAAACCGCACTGTTCGCTTGAAACGATGCACCCGAACGCTACAGTTCAACGGACGGTGGAAAAACCACTGAAAAATACTTGGCGGGGGACGCCAGGCGCCAGACCTCTCTCAGGGGGATGATGGAACGGCCTTGAAACGGGTGGTCTTTGGCCACCCGTTTTTCGTTTCGTGCAAAGCCGTCTGCACTGTCTAGACAGGAAGCTCTGCGGGTCTGGGGCCGCCATAGGCCCAGTCAAGCAATTGCGCCGTGTGCAGGATTGGCATGTCGGTTCCGGTTGCGATCTGGGTGATGCAGCCAATATTGCCGGTGGCAATCACATCGGCTTTCGTTGCTTCGATATTCTTTACCTTGCGCGCCTTCAACTGGGCCGAGATTTCCGGCTGCATGATGTTGTAGGTTCCGGCCGATCCGCAACAGAGATGCCCTTCTGCCGGATCGCGAACGGTGAAGCCCGCGGCTTTCAGCAAGAGCTTCGGCGCCATGGTGATCTTCTGGCCATGCTGCATGGAACAGGCGGAATGATAGGCGACTGTCAGTCCGTTTCTGTCACGCTGAGGCAATTCGAGCGTCGCCAGATATTCTGTAATATCCTTGGCCAGCGATGAAACGCGGGCCGCCTTTTCCGCAAAGACAGGATCAAGCCGCAGCATGTGGCCGTAATCCTTGATCGTCGTGCCACAACCGGAAGCCGTGATGATGATGGCGTCGAGGCCACCCTGCTCGATCTCTCGCGTCCACACATCGACATTGCGCCGTGCGGCGGCGAGCGCCTGCTCCTCTCGCCCCATGTGATGAACCAGAGAACCACAACAGCCTTCGCCCCTGGGAACGACCACCTCCACACCGAACCTCGTCAAAAGGCGCATCGTCGCCTCGTTGATGGCGGGGTCGAGCACAGGCTGTGCGCAACCACTGAGGATCGCGACACGCGCACGCTTTGTCCCTTCGGCGCCGCGTGTGCCAGGTTTGACGGAGGCAGAAACCGGGGGCACCTGCGTCGGTGCGAGCGCGAGCATCGATACGAGCGGTTTGAATGCAGGCGTTTTTGCAAACAAGGCCGCGAAGGGTCGCGCCATATTGGCAAGACGCAAGGCAGCCCGGAACCGTGCGGGGTAAGGCAGAACAAAAGCCAGCAGGCTGCGGATCAGCCGATCGGCCAGCGGTCGTTTGTAGGTCTTTTCAATGTGGGCGCGGGCGTGGTCGACAAGGTGCATGTAGTCCACGCCCGAAGGACAGGTTGTGGTACAGGCCAGACAGGACAGACAGCGATCGATATGGGTCACCACCTCCTTGTCCGCAGGCCGGCTGTTTTCCAGCATGTCCTTGATGAGATAAATGCGCCCACGCGGACTATCCAACTCATTTCCAAGGGTGACATAGGTCGGACAGGTCGCCGTACAGAACCCGCAATGCACACATTTGCGCAGGATTTTTTCGGATTCGGCCACATGCGGATCGGCAAGCTGCTCAGGCGTAAATGATGTCTGCATGGTTCAAGCCGCCCTTGTCATCTTGCCGGGATTGAAGATGCCCGCCGGATCGAGCTTTTCCTTGATGCGTACCGAAAGAAGCGCTTCAGCGGCAGCACGCGGTTCGAAGGCGTCGATGGTCGAACGCATGGTATCGTCAGCCCTCAGCAAGGTGGCATGGCCGCCGCCAAAAGCCCTGATTGCGCCACGTAACAGATCCGCTTCCGGATCTGCCTCCATCTGCATCCAGACAAGCCCGCCCTGCCAATCGTAAAAGGCATCGATACCGGCTTCCATCCGCAGTGCAGCAACCAGCCTGTGACCTGCACCTGGAGCGACCGAAACGCGCCAGAGCGGTTTCGCCGCCTGCCCATGATACGGGGCCACATCCCGGACCTGCTGCCACAGCAGATTGCTTTCCTCATCTTCCAGCACCACCCACGGCCCTACCCTGTCCATGACAGAAAGAAGCTTCTGTGCCCGTGCCTCAACAGACGGGCCAAGTCCTTCAAGGCGAAGGATCGTCGCCGGTCCCTCCGGCAAAGCGCCGCCCAGGAAACGGGAGCGAACGCTTTCGGGAAGATGCGCCGCTCCAGAGACTTCGACACTCAGCGCCATCGCGCCGGCCATGACCGTTGTGGCAGCCTCGTCGTCCAGACCTGAAATCACAACCGTTCTTTCGACGGGAGGCTTCGGCAAAACGCGGAAGGTCACTTCCGTCAAAAGACCGAGCGTGCCGTAAGATCCGGCAAGAAGCCTCGAAAGATCAAGTCCGGTGACGTTCTTCATGACCCGGCCACCGGCCTTGATGATCTCTCCCGCACCGTTGATGAAACGTGTGCCAAGCAGACTGTCGCGCGCTGCGCCCGCCACATAACGACGCGGACCGGAGACGTTGGCGGCAAAAATGCCACCAATGGTCGGCTCTCCCGTCGTGCCCATGATGCCGCGGTGATCCATCGGCTCGAAAGCCATCATCTGGCGGTTTTCGGCAAGAGCCGCCTGGATAACGGACACGGCTGTTCCAGCCCTGACGGTCATGACCATTTCCGCCGCCGTATAGCTGACGATGCCGGAAAGGCCGAGCGATGAGAGGTTTGCGTCGGCCGCGACAGAGTTTCCAAAACCCGCGCGCGTGTTGCCGCCCGCAACTTGCAAAGCCGTTTTGCTGGTGGAGCACTCGCGGACGATGTCGGCCGCCTCTTCCTCCGTAACCGGTGTCAAAATATCCGTCATACGCTCTTCCGCCCTTCCAGTGGAAATACCTTGGAAGGGTTCATGATCCAGGCCCCATCGAAGGCAGCGCGAACTGCCATTTGTTGTGCAAGATCGGCATCGCTGTACTGGTGGCGCATCAGATCGCGTTTTTCGATCCCGACACCATGTTCGCCGGTGAGACATCCGCCAGCATCGACGCAAAGTTTCAGTATTTCGTTGCCCGCCTCTTCCGCTCTTGCCGCATCCTCGGGATCATTGGCATTGAAGAGAATGAGCGGGTGCATATTGCCGTCGCCCGCATGGAAGACATTGGCGACGCGCAGGCCAAGCCGGTCGGTGATTTCGCTTGTTTTTTTGAGCACATAGGACAGTTGCGACAGCGGCACCGTGCCATCCATGCAGATATAATCCGCAATACGACCGGTCGCACCGAAAGCCGACTTCCGACCCTTCCAGATTGCTGCCGCCTCCATGGCCGACTGGCATTCTCGCACGGTTTTCACCGCATGTTTTCTGGCGATGGCAACGATGTCAGCGAGCATCGCATCCATTTCCGCCTCAGAACCCTCGACCTCGACGATCAACAACGCACCGACATCGAGCGGGTATCCCGCCTTGGCGAAAGCTTCGCAAATCTCGATGGCAGGCTTGTCCATGAATTCGATCGCGACCGGAATGATGCCCGATCCAATAATATCGGCCACGCACGAGCCGGCCTCTTCAGAGGTTTCAAAACCGAAGAGAACGGGGCGAGCGCCTTCCGGCTTGGCGATCAACCGAACTGTCGCTTCCGTGACGATGCCCAATTGCCCCTCAGAACCACAGACGAGGGCAAGAAGATCATAACCGGCGGCATCCAGATGTTTGCCGCCCAGTTCCAGCACCGTGCCATCCACCAGCACCAGCTTTACACCCAGCAGATTGTTGGTGGTGACGCCGTATTTCAGACAGTGCGCACCACCCGAATTCATGCCGATATTGCCGCCAATGGTGCAGGCCAGTTGCGAGCTTGGGTCCGGAGCATAGAAAAACCCTTCGGCACCGGCAGCATCGGAAATGGAGAGATTGGTGACACCCGCCTGTACGCGCGCGGTGCGATTGTAAAAATCCAGTTCGAGGATCGAAGACATCTTCGAAAGGCCAATCACGACAGCGTCTTCCTGCGGGATCGCACCGCCAGACAGCGACGTGCCGGCACCACGCGGTACGACGGGCACGCCATTTTCGTGGCAATATTTCAAAACCGTGGATACCTGCTCGGTGGTTTTCGGAAGGGCTACCGCAAGTGGCAGACGCCGATAGGACACGAAGGCGTCCGTTTCAAAAGGAACGAGTTCGCGCGCCTCCTGCACAAGACAGTCGGCAGGCAAGATGTCGGCCAGGCCCGCAATAATCTGCTCACGCCGTGAAAGCACCGCAGGGCGCGGTTCCAGAAACCGGATCGGCTGCGTCATCGTTCCTCCCGCTGCACTATCCTCAAAGTGGTATTCTTTCTTTACCACTTTGATTGAACTCAGGCAAATGCTATGGATTTTTTCCGTTTTGGAAAGAATAGGAGCCCAACTGTGACCAATCTCGGCGATCTGGAAGTCTTTGCGAGCGTCGCTGCGTCCGGAAGCATGTCGCATGCTGCCAAGGAGCTTGGTTACTCGCCAGCCGTCATCTCCAAACGCATCAAACGGCTTGAGGAAAAGCTGGGCGCTAGACTTTTCCAGCGAACGACACGCCGGATATCTCTGACTGAGGCGGGACAGGGATTTTACGAGCGCGTGCGCGCGGTTCTCGAAGGGCTGGAAGATGCTGAGGATTTCGTCTCGGGCCGCGCCAATACCGTCAACGGCACCCTGAAAATTTCCGCCTCGACGTCCTTTGGTCGCATGCACATCGCACCGCATCTGAAGACCTTCATGGAGCGACACCCTGAGCTATCGATCAATCTGGTTCTGAGCGACGAGTTCATCGACATCATTGAAGGCGGCTACGATCTGGCGATCCGCATTGCCGATCTAAACTCTTCGAGCCTTGTGGCGAGGCGGCTTGCACCGGTCCGGCGCGTTCTCTGCGCTTCCGCGGATTATGTTGCAGTTCATGGGATGCCTGAGACGATTGAAGATCTGAAGCGCCACCGCTGCCTGCCCGCGCACAACAATGATGTCTGGCGGCTGGAGGGGCCGGGTGGAGCATTCAGCATTCGTCCTGAAGGTATGCTGACCACCAATTCCAGCGAGGTGATCCGCGAAACCGTGATTTCCGGCCTCGGCATTGCGCTCCGTTCAACCTGGGATATCGGCCACGAATTGCGCAGCGGCAAGCTGGTACAGGTGCTGCCTGGATACGAAGGTTCAAAGAACGTGACGCTGTCTGCGGTTTATCCCAGCCGTCAGTTTTTGCCTGCCAAGGTGCGATTGTTCATCGACTTTCTGGCTGAGCTTTATGGTCCGACACCCTATTGGGAGCGCGACTGACACAATTGCTGGAGCATCGGACAGTTTCGATCCGATGCTCCAGGGTTCAGTGTGCGCCCTCGGCATGAGAGCGACGAATGCGCCGCACCACCCACCAGACACCCAAAACCGCTACGGGAACGGAAAGACCCGTCAAAACTGCTGGATCGACGGGCAGCACATCATGGCTGATCGCCTTGGTGAGATATCCGACCAGACCAACGACGTAATAGGAGATGGCGGCAACCGAAAGCCCCTCCACCGTCTGCTGCAGACGCAGTTGCATGGCAGCACGCTTGTTCATGGTGTTGAGAAGCACCGTGTTCTGGCGTTCCAGTTCAACATCGATCCAGCTTCTGACAAGTGCCGTGGCGCGGTAGAGTTTGCGCGACAGGTTCGCCTGCCGCTCCTCAACAGACTGACAGGTGCGCATGGCGGGCGCCATGCGTCGCTCCAGAAAACTGCCCATGGTTTCATGCCCTTGTACCGGCGTCTCCGCCAGTGCCCGGATGCGTTCCCGCACGATACCGTCGTAAGCGCGACTGGCGCCGAAGCGATAAAGGCTGAGCGCAGCGTTCGCCTCCAGTTCGGCGGCAAGCCGGGTCATTTCTGCAAGCAAGGCGTCTGCCTCATCCCGCGCACCGTTCTTCATGCGCTGGGTAATCGCCGTCAATCCATCTTCGATGCGGCGGATTTCCGGCGATAAAGTTTGCGCCATCGGCAGGCCAAGCATGGCAAGCGTACGGTAGGTTTCGATGTCTAGCAGCCTCTGCACCAAAGCGCCGCGCCCATGGCTGCTCAAACCGCGGTCAATCACCAGAATCTGCGTCAGGCCATCGCGGTCCTGTCGGAAATCGGTGAGGATGGTGGCCTCGCCGCCGCGCACATCACTGTGACAGAGGCTCGTCGGATCAAAAACCGCTTCCGCATCCGTCGTCGCCCCGACATCAGGCCGGACTTCCAGACGTACACCCGATATCAGGGTCCCAGGCGGCGAGAAACCGTCACCGAATGGATCACCGATGACATCTCCACCAAATGCATCAGGTGCAGGACCATCCCAGAACCAGGTTGAGAATTCCGTGTGCTGCTCCCACCGCAACGTGCCCTGTCCCCAAGGCATTGCGTGGTGGCGAGCGTCCCGTTCCGGTGGCGCGATACCACGACTGCGCGACATTTGAGCGATGACCGCGTGATGGACCGAGGCTCCGCCATCCATCATGAAGGCGAGTTGGATGATGATGCGCGACGGCGCCAGAAGCACCGTCGGTCTGGCATGGACTTCGCCGAGCGCAAGTGCCCGTTCCGGCGCACTCGCAAATGCAAATCTACCCTTGGCCATTGCGATCCCGCCTCCTGCCTTATCCAAAGTCCGGCTTAAATCATCCAACACGCCGGCAAAATCGTCACGGAAACAACCTGTCTTTGTTTTGAGGCACTTCCAGAAAGAAATCGCACTGCGCTGACGTCACGCCTGCTTTAACAAAAGCCAGTTTGAAAGGGCAGATGCCGAGTTGACGCAGGCAGCTCGCACCAACTGGACAGAATATTTGACCAGTGCGGCGCTTCACTGATAGTTTCCGGCAGGTTTCTGCTGGAGAATGCTGCGATGGACGAGACGCTTTTTGCGCAGATACAGCACACACGCACCTCCGAGGAAGTGGTGCTGCGCTTTGAGGAACTCATTCTCGACGGCGTTTTGCGTGACGGCGATCGATTGCCCGGCGAGCGAGACCTTGCCGAGCGACTTGACGTTTCGCGGCCGATTTTACGAGAAGCACTGAAGGAACTCGAAACGCGCGGCCTGCTTGTCAGCAGGCACGGCGGCGGCACCTTTGTTGCCGATATCGTCGGCGAGGTGTTTTCCGATCCCTTGAGCGCACTGATTACCCGTCATAGTCGCGCAACGCGTGATTTCCTTGAATATCGTCGGTACATCGAAGGCATGGCTGCCGAACTCGCTGCGCAGCGCGCGACCGAGCCGGACAAGAGCAATCTTGCCGCAATCATCGAAACCATGCGGGAAGCGCATATGACCGGCAGGTTTGAAGATGAACTGGCAAGTGATGTGGAGTTTCACAACGCCATTGGCGAGGCCGCCCATAACATCGTTTTGATGCACACGCTCCGCTCCTGTTACCGTCTGCTGAGCGACGACATCTTCTATAACCGCCATCTCATTTTCTCGCTCCCCGGTGCGCATGATACCGTGTTGCAGCAGCACATCGCCATTCAGGAGGCAATCTACAGAAGCGACGCGGCGGCGGCCCGGGCCGCAGCGCAAGCACACATCGATTTCATTGTCGAAACAACGGCCAGAGCACATCAGGCGAAAGAATGGGACCGGATCTCACGTTTGAGGCAGATACACCGCAACGCTTAAAAAACGCGCAACGGCGCTCTCAGTAAATTTTTTAATCATTTTTATTTGGAACCTTTCCGGTCAAAGGGCATTTTTATCTGGTTGATTGAAAAAATTTACCAAGATGGGACCCATGACGACCACGAGCGAAACTGAACGCTATCCGCGGATAGCTCTCATATCGACGCATGGCTATGTCGCCGCGCACCCGCCTCTGGGAGCTGCCGATACCGGAGGACAGGTTGTTTATGTCCTCGAACTCGCGCGCAAGCTTGGACAACTCGGCTACAAGGTCGACCTTTTCACCCGCCGCTTCGAGGACCAGCCGGAATTTGACGAGGTGGATGATCGTGTCCGCGTTGTACGCATTCCCTGTGGGGGGCGCGATTTCATCCCGAAAGAGTATCTGCACCGACATCTGATGGAATGGTGTGAGAACACACTGCGCTTCATCAAAAAAAATGATCTGACCTACTCGTTCATCAACAGCCATTACTGGGACGCCGGCGTTGCCGGTCAGCGCCTGTCTGAAGCCCTGAAAATCCCGCATCTGCATACGCCGCATTCGATCGGCATCTGGAAAAAACGCCAGATGGAGACGGACTATCCTGAAAAGGCCGACACGTTCGAACTGGAGTTCAATTTCAAGGAACGCATCCAGCACGAACTCATCATCTATCGTAGCTGCGACATGGTGATTGCGACGACGCCGGTTCAATTGGATGTTCTGATCGAGGATTACGGCCTCAAGCGCAAACATATCCATATGATTCCGCCAGGCTACGACGACAACCGCTTCTTCCCGGTGTCGGACGCCTCTCGCCAGATGATCCGTCAGCGTTTCGGCTTTGAAGGTAAAACCGTTCTGGCACTCGGACGCCTTGCCACCAACAAAGGTTACGATCTGCTGATCGACGGCTTTTCGGTTCTGGCGCAACGCGAGCCCGAGGCCCGCCTTCATCTCGCCGTCGGCGGCGAGAATATGGACGAGCAGGAAACGACGATCCTCAATCAGCTTAAGGAGCGCGTGAAATCGCTTGGGCTTGAAGACAGGGTCGCCTTCTCCGGTTACGTATCGGACGAAGACCTGCCGGACATGTACCGCGCAGCGGATTTGTTCGTTCTCTCGAGCCGCTACGAACCGTTCGGCATGACGGCGATCGAAGCCATGGCCAGCGGCACACCAACTGTCGTGACGATCCATGGCGGCCTTTTCCGCGCCATCAGCTATGGTCGTCACGCACTGTTTGCCGATCCTTTCGACAAGGAAGATCTCGGCATCACCATGATGAAGCCATTCAAGCATGAGCGGCTTTACGGCAGGCTTTCCCGTATGGGCGCGCACAAGGCTCGCAGTCTGTTCACCTGGACTGGCATTGCCCAGCAGTTGCTGGCACTGGTCGAAGGCAGGACAATGATGCCCGTGCTGGAAGAATCAGACTGGGCCGAACCATGGAACGACGGCGATTGAGACCGCTGCGCCTTTTTTCCACCGATCTCGACGGAACCGTCGTTGGCAACAATGACGCGACACGGCGTTTCCGCGATTTCTGGTATTCGCTGCCGGACGAAACGCGACCGCTCCTGGTTTTCAACAGCGGCAGGTTGATCGATGATCAACTGGCCTTGATTGAAGACGTGCCGTTGCCCCGCCCCGACTACATCCTTGGCGGGGTAGGCACGATGTTATACACCCGCGACCAAGCAGATCTGGAGACGGCTTATACCAACTCGCTTGGCAGCGGCTTCGATGCGAACGCGATAGAAAGCGTCATGACCCGGATATCCGGCGTCACCATGCAGCCGGATCGATATCAGCACGGCCTGAAATCGAGCTGGTTTTTACACGATGCAGATGAACAGGCACTGCGTGACGTCGAAACCGCACTGGCACGAGCAGGCGTTGACGCCCGCATCGTCTATTCCAGCAGTCGCGACCTCGATATCCTGCCGAGAGCAGCAGACAAGGGTGCCGCCATAAGCTGGCTCTGCCATCAGCTCGGCATCGACCTGAACGAAACGGCTGTCGCCGGCGATACCGGCAATGACCGCGCCATGTTCGAATTGAGCGGTGTGCGAGGCATTGTGGTCGACAATGCCCTTCCGGAACTGCGTGCACTCGCACCGACGATGGACAGTGTCTTTCTCTCCGGAAAAGCAGAGGCTGATGGTGTGATCGACGGACTGCAGCACTGGGGTTTGCACTGGGGTTTGCACAATCGCTAGGCAGCGCTAATTTCAGCGCATGTATAAAGCCCACCTATATTGACGGTGCCTAAAAGCAATAAGACAATATCGAATCAAGCGTGTATTGCGATCAGGGACACCATTGGACCTGGCCGCAAACACCTTATATTAGTATTTACGCACGTTAATAGAGAGAGGTTCTCGAGGGTTGAACATATTGGATCGATTGGCAACAGAAGTCAGCTTGATGCTCCGCAGACCACCGCGGCAGCAATATGCTGCGCTTTGCTATCGTTTCTCTGACAAGCGCGCCACACCGGACGTTCTCCTGCTGACAAGCCGTGATACCGGACGTTGGGTCATTCCCAAGGGTTGGCCCATGGGTGGAAAAAAAGCACATGCTGTCGCCGAACAGGAAGCCTTCGAAGAAGCTGGCGTTCGCGGCAAGGCCAAAAAGTCGCCATTCGGGTTCTACGAGTATCGGAAAAAGCTCAATAGCGGCGTGAACGTGCAGTGCCGCGTTCAAGTGCATCTGCTCGAAGTGGCCGAACTTGCAGACGATTTCCGTGAGAAAGGCAGTCGCACCCTGGAGTGGGTCACGCCTGAGGAAGCTGCGTTGCGCGTCAACGAGCCGGAGCTTAAAGCGTTGATGCAGACTTTCGGCCAACAGATGACGCAATCGAAATAGCCTCATCACCTGAAAACTGCCAACCTTCACGAAGCTGTCTCTCTGGCCTTTCTTTTCCCAAGGCCCTAAGAGATGGAACAATCCTCCTGTATCTTACCTTCAGCCCGCAAAACTGCCGGACGAAAAGGAATTCTGGCAACCGAGGTCTGAATGGCAACAAAACCGCCATCGAACATGAAACCGACTCTCGACAAGGATCTCGACAAGATCACTCGCGTCGAAGAGGCGACCCTGCACGTGACCCGACAAATGGCCGGCGTTGGTGCGGGCTTCATGTTTGTCGTCCTAGCGGCGTTTTTCGCCAGCACTTTCGTCACCGGTGATCCCAACGCCTTTATCATCATCGCCGGCGTGATGGTTGGCGCCTATATGGCGATCAACATCGGCGCGAACGACGTGACGAATAATGTCGGTCCTGCCGTTGGCGCCAAGGCGATGCCTCTTGGAATTGCCCTCGTTATCGCCGCCATTTGCGAAATTGCCGGCGCGCTGATCACTGGCGGCAATGTCGTGGAGACAATTTCCAGCGGCATCATCAACATCGACACCATTCCAGACCGAACGGCGTTCTCCTGGGCAATGCTGTCGGCCCTTCTCGCAGCGGGCCTTCTCGTCAACGTCTCGACTTGGACAAAGGCGCCGATCTCCACCACGCACACGGTCGTCGGTGGTGTCGCCGGAGCCGGCGTGGCGGCTTATGGCGTCAGTGCTGTCGATTGGCTTTCATTGAGCCGCATCGCCTTTGCATGGATGTTTGCGCCGTTCATCTCAGCCGCCATTGCCATCGCCATCCTCGCATTCATCAAGGAATTCATCATCTATCGCGAGGAAAAGATTGACGCTGCACGGCGTTGGGTTCCCGTTCTGATCGGCATGATGACAGGCGTTTTTACGGCCTACCTGATATGGGTTGGTCTGCGGCAGATTTTCCATATATCGCTTGGCTCTGCGAGTGGGCTGGGACTAATCGCCGGCGTCGTTGCCTGGCGCATATGCGTTCCCGTCATTCGCAAGCAGTCGGACGGGCTGGAAAATCGTAACCAGTCGTTGAGGACGCTTTTCCAGTGGCCACTCATTCTGGCCGCTGGGTTGATGTCCTTCGCACATGGTGCCAACGACATTTCCAACTCCATCGGCCCAGTGGTGGCAATCGTACGCGCCGTGCATGACGAGGCCGTCAGCACCTCGGCGCGAGCGCCGTTGTGGGTGATGCTGATCGGCGCATTCGGGCTTTCGTGCGGTATCCTTCTCTACGGTCCGCGCCTCATCCGCCTCGTTGGCGAGCAGATTACCAAGCTTAATCCCATGCGGGCATTCTGCGTTTCTGTGGCAACGGCCCTGACAGTGCTTGTAGCGTCCCGTTTCGGCCTCCCGGTCAGCACCACGCACACGGCAATTGGTGCTGTTTTCGGCGTCGGGTTTTTCCGCGAATGGTACACGCGCACGTCAAGGCGACGACAGGAAGTCATTCACTCCACTATCGCCACAGGCGGAAAATTCAACAAATTTCAGGATAATCCGTCAGAGGTGCGTCGCCGTTATCTGGTCAGGCGCTCGCACTTCATGACGATCATTGCGGCCTGGCTGATTACGGTTCCGTCCAGCGCATTGCTTGCAGCCCTGCTGTATTGGATTATGTATACCCTGTTTATTTGAGAGAACCGAAGACCCCTCATGCGCGCAAATTTCCGGATGCAACGCCTGTTTATCGACGTCCCATTACACGCTGAAGCGGTGTGCGAGGCGAATGCTGAACAGTTCAACTACCTCGCCAATGTGCTGCGAATGAGCGATGGTTCCGAAATCCTGCTGTTCAACGGGCGCGATGGCGAATGGAAGGCCACCGTTTCTTTCCCCAGCCGCAAGAAAATCATTCTGACCCCATCTGAGCAGACAAGGCCGCAACCCACTCCTTCCGATCTGCACTATCTGTTCGCACCGCTGAAAGTCGGACGGATGGACTACCTCGTGCAGAAAGCAGTGGAAATGGGCGCGGGACAGCTACAGCCCGTCATGACCCAGCATGTTCAGGGCAAAATCCACAACACCGAAAAACTCCGTGCCAACGCCATCGAGGCGGCCGAGCAATGCGGCATCCTGTCCATCGCCGAAGTGGCTGAGCCCGTGAAGCTCAAGGATTTGCTCGATACATGGCCTCAGGATCGGCGGATTATCTATTGCGATGAGGGCGACGCCGGTCAAAACCCTCTTCCCATTCTTTGCGGTATCACCGAGACGAAGCTTGCACTGCTGGTTGGCCCGGAAGGCGGTTTTTCGGAAGAGGAACGAGAGCTTTTGCGCGCCAGGAGTTTCATTACGCCCATTCCGCTTGGGCCCCGCATCCTCAGGGCCGATACGGCCGCAGTCGCCGCTCTGGCCGTTATCCAGGCCGCAATCGGCGACTGGAAGTAACCGACATCGGGGCGCGAATTTTGCGCTTCATCCATCTTTAAAAGAAATTCATTTGCCTCGGCGTAGTATCCGGCCCTATCTGCCAATCATATGCCTCGCCGCAACAGAGACCGCATAACAAGGTAAGCCATGGCACGCGATACGACCGACCAGACACCCCTCTCCTCCGTCACGGAGCTTACTGACTATCTGGCCGGTGGCTGCAGACCTGAAGCGGACTTCCGCATCGGCACCGAACATGAAAAGTTCGCGTTCTTCCGCAAGGACAATACGCCGGTTCCCTATTTCGGCGATGCCAGCATTTCGGCCCTCTTGAAGGGCATGCAGGAGAAGCTCGGCTGGGAACCGATCATGGACGGTGAAAACATCATCGGCCTTGGCGAACAGCATGGCATGGGTGCGATCTCCATCGAGCCCGGTGGTCAGTTCGAACTTTCTGGCGCACCGCTTGAGAACCTGCATCAGACCTGCAAGGAATCGAACCAGCATCTGGCGACCTTGCGCGAGGTCGCCGAACCCATGGGTATCCGTTTCCTTGGCGTTGGCGGCAGCCCTCTGTGGAGCTTTGAAGACACACCACGCATGCCGAAATCGCGCTACGCGATCATGACGCGCTATATGCCGAAAGTCGGGACCAAGGGTCTCGACATGATGTATCGCACCTGCACCATTCAGGTGAACCTCGACTTCTCCTCGGAAGAGGACATGCGCCAGAAGATGCGGGTTTCGATGAAGCTGCAATCTTTGGCAACGGCACTGTTTGCGTCCTCACCGTTTACAGAAGGCAAACCGAATGGTCTGCTCTCCTGGCGCGGCGATATCTGGCGCGACACGGACAACCAGCGTTCCGGCGTTCTACCCTTCACCTTCATGCAGGATTTCGGTTTCAAGGATTACGTGGAGTGGGCGCTGGATGTGCCGATGTACTTCATCGTGCGCGATGGCAAATATCACGATTGCACGCATGTGACCTTCCGCCAGTTCATGAACGGCGCATTGAAGGGCGAGGTTGCCGAATGGCAACCAACCATGGGTGACTGGACCAACCATCTGTCGACGCTCTTTCCGGACGTGCGCTTGAAGCGCTTCCTGGAGATGCGTGGTGCCGATGGCGGGCCATGGCGCCGCATTTGCGCCCTGCCCGCTTTCTGGGTTGGCCTTCTTTATGATCGCGAAGCTCTTTCGGCAGCAGACGCTCTGACAGCGGACTGGTCTTACGACGATGTTCTCGCACTGCGCGATGCCGTACCGGTCGAAGGTCTGAATGCCGGGATCGCTGGCAACTCGCTCTTAGGCGTTGCCCGCGAGGTCGTCGATATTTCTCGCCGCGGCCTGAAAAATCGCAATCGTCTGAACGGCGACGGACAGGACGAAAGCGTTTTCCTGTCATCGCTCGACGAGGTTCTTGCCAAGAAAACCACGCTCGCTGAAGACCTGCTGTCGCTCTACAACGGCCGCTGGAACGGGTCAGTCCTGCCGATTTTCGACGAATACCAGTATTGATGAGGGCGGCGCGGTATTAGGCCGCGCCAACTGAAAACAAAAAAGCCCGGTGCGGCCGGGCTGGCCGTACACCGGGCAAAGGCAGGGCTATTGGCAAATCACCCTGCGGGGAAAATCATACTGGGCGGGGGCACAACCTCGTTTGCCGCAACCCAGGTCAGTGTGAACATCGGTCAAGCGAAGGCGCGTACGCTCTTCGATCTGAGGCCTTAGTCCGGACGACGGATCTCGAACCTCGATACAGCGCGCAATCTCGCCGCGCGCGTCAGATGTTCGGTCGGGTCCTCGAGCAGGCCGCTGTCGAGTGCCCTCATGACATCCGAGCGGGCAATCCCGACATCGGCGAGCAGGCGATCATCGAGTTCCGTCAATTCATTGGCTGCGATACGATTGCCAATACGCCGCAGAAACGTTTTCACAGACGAGGCCGCACGCACGGCGACGCGAACCCACGTTTCGCTCTGCCTGGTGGTTGCGAGTTCCAGTTCCATTCTCCGTTCTGCCGTGCGCATAACACTTATCCTTTCGTAACGGCACGATGCGGCACCGCCTCCGGCGCACCACGCGCGGAAAGCTGCCTTTGCTGAGAGGCGAAGCTGAATGCTTGCCTCGGGGTTGAGTTGATTTGCTGGCGTCAAAATGTCGCAAGACTATTGATCAGTCCAACGAATGTTTCTAATGTAAGGTATCAATAGCTCTTATGGATCAATATCCATGTCCGCACCCCTCGACATAGATCAGCTTCACACTTTCATCGCCATCGTCGATACCGGAAGTTTCACGAAAGCAGCGGATCGCGTTTTCAAGACGCAATCGGCCGTTTCCATGCAGATGCGACGACTTGAGGAGCGGATCGGCAAACAGCTTTTCGCCAAGGATGGGCGTGGTAACCGCCTGACGGCGGAAGGCGAGAAGCTGATGAATTATGCCCGTCGCATCATCCGTCTGAACAACGAGGCGATTGCAGCCTTCGATGACAATCGACTGGAAGGTACGCTTCGGATCGGCACACCGGACGACTATGCCGATCGTTACATGCCCGAAATCATCGGACGTTTTGCAAAAACCCATCCGAATGTCGAACTTTACATCGTCTGTGAGCCCTCCGTCAGTCTCGGCGAGAAAATGGCACGCGGCGAACTGGATATCGCACTGGTCACTCATAACCCCCGCGCCCGCTCTTCCGATGTCGTGCGCACGGAGCCTCTCTGTTGGGTCGCCTCCGCCAACCATCCGCTCAAGGACGACGCGCCGGTGCCACTTGCTGTTGGTCGCCGCGATTGCCATTGGAGGCAGCTCGCCTGCTCCGCGCTTGACGCCGATGGCCGCGACTATCAAATCCTCTTCACAAGCTGGTCGTCCACGGTCGTTGCAGCCGCCGTTCTTGCAGGCATGGCGGTTTCCGTCCTGCCGGAATCGGCTCTACGCACCGGCATGAAGGTACTGACCTCCGCAGATGGCTTCCCGCCTTTGCCTCCAGTGCAGATTGGCCTGATGAAGCGCCCCGGTCTGTCGCCGTCGCTCGTCAATGCCATTACCGACCACATCACCGCCTGCCTCGACAATATTTCACCGGCAAGCGTGGCCGACGAAATGGACAGCGACGTCAAGACCTACCCGAAGCTACCCCGTCTGAGAGCGGGGCATATGTTGCCTGGCTGGTAGAACCTCTCACGACTAAAAAAGCCGGAGCACACGCCCCGGCTTTTTTGTTGATGGCGTCTCGGCTCAGGCGAGATATTTTTTGAAGAATTCCGTCGTCCGGCTCCAGGCAATATCTGCTGCCGCCTTGTCGTAACGGGCTGAAGAGGTATCATTGTTGAAGGCGTGATTGACGCCGTCATAAATGAATATCTCGAACGTCTTGCCGTTTTCCTCCAGCGCCTTTTTGTAGGCGTCTATTCCGGCGTTGATCCGTTCATCCAGGCCAGCGTAGTGCAGCAGCAACGGCGCTTTGATGGCCGGAACATCGGCTGCCGGTGCCTGCTGGCCGTAATAGGCAACACCGGCATTCAGCCCTTCCGATTTGGTGGCGAAGCGATTGACGAGCCCGCCGCCCCAGCAGAAACCAACCGCGCCAACCTTGCCGTTTGCACCTTGCCGCGCCGCGAGCCATACACGGCTTGCTTCGGCATTGGCCACAGTCGCATCCATGTCGAGACCGCTGAACATCTGGCGCGCCTTTTCCTCATCGGCGGGCGTTCCGCCCTGGGGCGACAGGAAATCAACGGCGAGTGCCCGGAAGCCATCCAGAGCAGCTCGACGTGCAACATCGCGGATGTGATCGTTCAGACCCCGGTTTTCGTGGATGACAATCACCGATCCCAATGGATCGGATGCTGATTTCGGCGTGACGAGATAACCCTTCATCTCACCGGACGCACCCGGATAGGCTACTTCTTCCGCAACAATACGGTCGTCATCAGCCGCGACAACCGCAGCCTTTGCACTATTGGCCGCAAGAAGCGGCGCAATCGTTGCGGCAGCCGCTCCGGAACCGGCAAGCAAACTCAGCTTTTCCATGAACTTGCGGCGATCAAGGCTGAGATGCGTATATTCATCGTAAGCATCGATCATTGCCTGCGTGATTTTCGGCTTATCCATCGCCGTATCCTCCCTCAACTCATGATGAGGGAGGATAACGCAGATCACATCGTCCGCGATGATGTCAAATAGTGGCGGCGGCACACGTTTGCGTGAAGTCCCACCACCCTTGGTCGCAGTGCATCAGGCGGCAAGGTCAACCACGATGCGGCCTTCGATCTTGCCTTCTTCCATTCGGTGGAAGATATCGTTGATGTTATCGAGCTTGTCCCAGGAGAAGTGGGCTGCGACCTTGCCCTCACCCGCAAAGGTCAGTGCTTCCTCCAGATCCTGCCGCGTACCGACGATGGAACCACGCACGGTAATGCGTTTCAGCACCGTGTCGAAAACCGGAATGGAAATGAAGCCCGGCGGCAAACCAACCAGTGCCATCGTACCCTTGGAACGAAGGAAACCGTAAGCCTGCTCCATGGCCTTGGGAGAGACCGCCGTGACCAAGGCGCCATGTACGCCACCGACGGCCTTCTGTACCTGCTCGACCGCATCCGGCGCGCGCCCATTGACGGTGACATCGGCGCCCAGCTTTTTCGCAAGCTCCAGCTTGTCCTCGAAAATGTCGGCTGCGACAACATTCATGCCCATGGCCTTGGCATATTGCACGGCCATATGGCCGAGGCCACCAATGCCGGAGATCACAACCCATTCGCCGGGTCTCACCTCGGTTTCCTTCAGGCCCTTGTAGACGGTGACGCCTGCACAAAGAACGGGAGCGGCGGGACCAAATTCGAGATTATCCGGCAGGCGTCCGACGAACTTCGGATCGGCGAGACCATATTCGGCAAAACTGCCATTCACCGAGTAACCGGCGTTTTTCTGGCTCGGGCAAAGGGTCTCCCATCCCGTTCGGCAAGGAATGCAGCAACCGCAGGCCGTATAAAGCCATGGTGTTCCGGCCCGATCACCTTCCTTGATGCCGGTGACGCCAGCGCCGATCTTGGCAACGTAACCAACACCCTCATGACCGGGGATGAAAGGCGGGTTCGGCTTGACCGGCCAATCACCTGTCGCGGCATGAAGGTCCGTGTGGCAAATACCCGTTGCCTTGTAGTTGATGAGAATTTCGCCCGGACCGGGATCAGGAATGGGCACTTCCTCGATCGTCAGCGGTTTTCCAAATGCGCGGACAACAGCCGCCTTCATTGTTTTTGCCATGACATACTCCCTAAATCTCAACTCACGATGGAGAGATTAACGAGGAAAGCACGTCATGGAATTGACCTAGAGCAAATTGGGGCATTTTAGCCGACCGACTGTCTCACTTATGAGGCAACAAGGCGCAGCTGTTTTATTCCAGCGCCAGCCAGATAGCGAGCCAGCCCCAGAGAGCGACCAGAACGGCAAAACCCAATCCAAAAAGCGGGGCCCGGTAGCGCAGGCTGTTGCTGGTCACATGAACGAAGGAATGGCCATAACGCGTGAGCACAAACATCCATGCCAGCACGACCGTGACGATATTGTCCGCGTCGGTGATGTAAAGCAGCAGGCAGGCGATGTGAAACAGCACCGGAAGTTCGAACTGATTGGCGATGTTCCGGTTTACCAGGCGGCTTTCGCGCGCTTCTTCGCCGCTGTCCTTGTAACGCATGACAGCGTCGCGATCGACGAAGGTGTATTTCTGGCGCCGAACAAGAAGCAGGGCATAAAGCGCGAAAACGAGAAGAACATGGGCAATCATCGGCCAGAACATTGCGGTCGTCGGTGACATGCTTTCTCCTTCAATGACGAAAACGCTCTCCGACCCGGCACGGATCGGAGAGCGCCAAATACTCAGAGAACCTTTTTACGGATTCGCTTCGAAAGATCAAACCGAACCGGGATAGTTCGGGCTTTCGCGGGTGATCGTCACGTCGTGCGCGTGGCTTTCGCGCAGGCCAGCGCTGGAAATGCGCACGAAGGTAGCGCGTTCCTGGAATTCCTTGATCGTACCACCACCGACATAACCCATGGCAGCCTTCAGGCCGCCTGCAAGCTGGTGCAGAACGCCGGAGACCGGACCTTTATACGGAACCTGACCTTCGATGCCTTCCGGAACAAGCTTCAGCGTATCGCGGACTTCCGCCTGGAAGTAACGGTCTGCCGAACCACGCGCCATGGCACCAACGGAACCCATGCCACGGTAAGCCTTGAAGGAGCGACCCTGATAGAGGAAGACCTCACCGGGGCTCTCATCCGTGCCGGCGAGAAGCGAGCCGATCATCACGGCGGATGCGCCTGCGGCAATTGCCTTGGCAAGGTCGCCGGAGAACTTGATGCCGCCATCGGCAATGACAGGGATATCGGCAGCATTGGCAACTTCAACCGATGCCATGATCGCGGCAAGCTGCGGGACGCCGACACCGGCAACGATACGTGTCGTGCAGATCGAACCCGGGCCGATACCGACCTTTACGCCATCCGCACCCGCATCAATCAGCGCCTTGGTCCCGTCAGCCGTCGCGACGTTACCGGCAATGATGCGAACCGAGTTCGACATTTTCTTTACGTGGGCAACGGCGTCGAGAACGCGCTGCGAATGACCATGCGCCGTATCGACGACCAGAAGGTCAACGCCGGCGTCGATCAGACGCTCGGCACGCTCGATGGCGTCAGCACCAACGCTGATTGCGGCAGCGGCACGCAGACGGCCCTGCGCATCTTTCGTTGCATTCGGGTTTAGCTGCGACTTCTCGATGTCCTTGACGGTGATGAGGCCAACGCAGTTGCCCTTCGCATCGACAACAAGCAGCTTTTCAATGCGATGCTTGTGCAGCAGACGCCGCGCTTCCTGCTGGTCAACGCTGCTTTCCTTGACCGTGACCAGATTTTCGCGGGTCATCAATTCGTAGATCTTCTGCTGCGGATCAGACGCAAAACGCACATCGCGGTTGGTGAGGATACCAACAAGACGGCCGTTCTTATGACCGCCGGCCCCACCGTTTTCGACCACCGGAATACCGGAGATGCCGTGAGCCTTCATCAGCGCCTGAGCTTCAGCCAGCGTTGCATCCGGTCCGATTGTCACCGGGTTGACGACCATGCCGCTTTCAAACTTCTTGACCTGACGAACTTCCTCAGCCTGCTCGATCGGCGTCAGGTTGCGGTGGATAACACCAATACCGCCGGCCTGTGCCATCGCAATGGCAAGACGACCTTCGGTCACGGTATCCATAGCGGACGAAAGGATCGGGAGGTTCAGGTCAATATCGCGGGCAATACGGGTGGAAATATTCGTCTGGCCAGGCATGACCTCCGAATGTCCGGGTTGCAGCAACACATCGTCAAATGTGAGAGCGTCCAAACCAGTGGGTGTTTGAATGATGCGTGCCATGGCCAAATTCCTTCAGACTGAAAATGCATGGCCGGTCCGGAACGATTAGTTCACCCCGGCGGTCCTGCAAGGATTGCGTGGAAGTTGGCGAGGGCTGGTAACACGTTCATGACAGGAAGGGAATAGAAAAAACCCGGAAAGCGATTCCGGGCTTTCGCTGTTGCTGCATTGCAGCACGATCAGATGTCGAACTGGTAGGATTTCGGCACGAACCGGTAGCCGGTCTCCTGCTTTTCCGCATAGCCAACTGCCGGGAACGGCATGTGGTAGCCGAGGAAGGGAAGACGATCCGTTGCGATCATGTCGAACACCTTCTTGCGCGACGCAGCCGCCGCCGCCTTGTCCATGTCGAATTTCACTTCCCATTCCGGGCGCTGCAGCGACAGCACGAAATGGTTCGCGGTATCGGCCGTCAGGACCAGCTGCTTGCCATCCGACTCGACCTGGAAAATCAGATGTCCGGGAGAATGGCCGAAAGCAGCTACACTGGTAATGCCAGGTACCACAGTTGCGGCGTCACCGATAAAGGTTGCCTTCTCCGCCAGCGGCTTGACGCTGGCCAGAACGCCTTTGTGGCCACCCTCAGCAGGCGTGCCAACACGCTTTTCATCTGTCCAGAAATCATATTCCGCCTGCCCGAAGACATAGCGTGCCTTTGGAAACGCCGGAGCACCTTTTTCCATCAGGCCTCCGATGTGATCGCCATGCATGTGGGTGAGCACAACCACCGTCACATCTTCCGGCGTGTAACCGGCCGCAGCCATGCCTTCGATCAGACGGCCGTTACCAGAACCGCGTCCAGCTTCACCAAAGCCGGTATCGAACAGGACGAGTTCAGATCCTGTATTCACCAGAACGGGAGAGAACGAGTTGACGAACTGATCCTTCGGCAGAAAATTCCGTTCCAGCAATGCGCCGACCGTTTCGGCAGATTGATTGGTGCCGAAGGTTTCTCCCGGGTTGGGGGCGGCGCGTGCGCCGTCCTTCACGACCAAAATTTCGAACTGGCCGAGCTTGAAGCGATTCGTTTCCGGAGGCATGGCGTGATCGATCTCCATGGAGGTTTGCGGCTGTGCCGTCTGAGCGACTGCCCGCGTCATCAAGAAAGGCGCACCGAGAGCGCCGGCGCCGACCGCTCCCATAAGGCCGCGCCTGCTCATATGCAAAAACTGCGTCATGATCTTTCTCCGATATCGTTGAGGGCCCAAATTCGTGCCCGCGAACAATAAGCCAAGAAAATTACAAGGAAACGGGGTCTCACGCAGGTTTGATGACATGGACTAAAATTAACAAATATCCAGTTGGCAAGCCCGCTTATCAGGCGTAGGAGGAGGCCAGCATCCTTGTCGCAGCGCAACGCCGCAGGCAGCCTATGAACCGCATTATCCCATTGATCCTTGCTGTCGCTCTTTTCATGGAGCAGATGGACTCGACCGTCATCGCAACATCGCTGCCCGCGATTGCCGCCGACCTCAATGTCGGCCCGATCACGCTGAAGCTTGCATTGACCGCCTATATGGTGGCGTTGGCGATCTTCATCCCGATCAGCGGCTGGATGGCGGACAAATATGGCGCCAAGAAAATCTTCCGCATCGCCATCGGCGTTTTCGTCGTCGGATCGATCTGCTGCGCGGTGTCTTCTTCTGTCTTCGAGTTTGTTGTTTCCCGTTTCCTGCAGGGGATGGGCGGTGCAATGATGACGCCGGTCGGTCGTCTCGTTCTCCTGCGAACGACAAAGCGCAGCGAGCTTGTCTCTGCCATGGCGCTTTTGACGATCCCCGGCCTGGTCGGGCCCCTGACCGGCCCACCGATCGGCGGTTTCATCACCACCTATTTCTCCTGGCACTGGATTTTCCTGATCAATGTACCGATCGGCATTATCGGGATCTGGCTGTCGACAATCTTTCTACCGGAAATAGAAACAACCAACCCGCCGCCAATGGACGGCAAAGGCTTCATCCTGTCCGGCGTTGCAGCCTCGGGCGTGGTGTTCGGCGTTTCCGTGGTCAGCCTTCCCGCACTTCCGCCAGCCATCGGCATTGCTTCAACGATCATCGGTTTCATCAGCGGCATTCTCTATCTGCGGCACGCGGCCAACCATCCCGCACCCATTCTGGATTTCCGTATTTTCCAGAATGCGACATTCCGCGCAGCCTCGGTGGGTGGCACGATTTTCCGCATTTCGACGGGTGCCATCCCCTTCCTTATGCCGCTGATGTTGCAGATCGGTTTCGGGCTTAACCCGTTCCAATCCGGCATGATCACCTTTGCCGGGGCGATCGGCGCGATCACCACGAAATTCATTGCCAAGCGTGTATTTGCGACGACCGGCTTCCGGACGACGCTGATCGGCGCGGGTATTGTTGGAGCCTTTACGACGCTCGCCAACAGCTTCTTCACCCCCGAAACGCCCTACCCGCTGATCATGATCTTCCTCGTGACCGCAGGTTTTGCGCGCTCGTTCTTCTTCACAGGTTCGAATGCGCTCAGCTATTCGGACATCGAGGACAGTCAGGCCAGCCAGGCAACTTCGATGGCATCGGTGTTGCAGCAAATCAGCCTTGCCCTGGGTGTCGCCTTCGCCGCATCGATCCTGGAGGTGAGCGCAATGATCTCGGGTTCGCACCTGCAGCTTGCCGATTTCCACATTGCCTTTGCAATCGTCGCTGCCGTTTCACTCTTCGCGATCTTCCCGATCATTCGCATGGATGGCAATGCGGGAGCGGCGGTTTCAGGCCATCGCGGCAAGGTCTCGCAACCGGCAGAGTAATGTCACAAGACTGGATCACGCGACACGGTCCGGACAACGCCTGACCCGTGCAAACAAAAAGGGATCAGCAAAGCCGATCCCTTCTTCTTTCTTTAATATAGCTTATTCGCCGGCGACGGTTTCATCTTCATCATCCCGGCTCTGCGGCTCCGCTTTGCGGCCTTTAAAGTGCTTGGCCAGCAGGAACATCTCGACGGATTCGGAGCGTGAAGACGCAGGCTTGATATGCAGGACCTGCTTGAAGTTTTTCTTCAGCATGTCGAGCAGCGTCTTTTCCGTGCCGCCCTGGAAGGTCTTGGCGAGGAAATGGCCACCCTCCGCAAGAACCTGGATAGCGAAGTCGGCCGCGACTTCGCACAGGTGCATGGTGCGGATATGGTCCGTTTTCTGGTGGCCGGTCGTCGGCGCCGCCATGTCCGACAGAACCAGATCAGGCGTGCCACCAACCGCTTCCATCAGTTTTTCAGGTGCCGACGGGTCGAGGAAGTCGAGCTGCAGGATCTTCACACCCGGGATAGGATCGAGTTCAAGGAAGTCGATTGCGGCGACGCGGATGTCGTCCTCGGTGGAATCCGTCACCTTGGCGGCAATCTGCGACCAGCTTCCTGGTGCTGCAC
This sequence comes from Agrobacterium tumefaciens, assembly GCA_025559845.1. Taxonomy (NCBI): domain Bacteria; kingdom Pseudomonadati; phylum Pseudomonadota; class Alphaproteobacteria; order Hyphomicrobiales; family Rhizobiaceae; genus Agrobacterium; species Agrobacterium tumefaciens. The sequence goes on along the minus strand of CP048469.1, from coordinate 368,549 downwards.
CAAGGTCGATGATGCGGCGTGCATCCTTCAGGATCTGGTGCTTATCATTGATCTCGAGCAGCTTGAAAGCCGCGCGGGCGCGGTAGCCTTCGAGCTTGGCGCGCTGCACATAGGGATCGTTGATATGACGTTCGAGCCAGCGACGAGAAGACGCTTTGAGCTTGGTCTTCTTGACCTTCTGGCCAATCTTTCGTCCGGTACGGTTGTTGCTTGTCGGCGCCTTGCTCATGTCAAACCTTCTGTCCGTTCTTGCCGCGCCGTCTGCATGCGCCGTATACGGTTGCGCCGCCACGCACCGTCATCTGCCATCATGTCCGTCAGCAGGCCCTCGCGCAAGCCGCGGTCGGCGACACGCATGCGGCGTGCGGGCCAACGGCGGCGAATTGCTTCCAGAATGGCGCAACCGGCCAGAACCAGATCCGCCCTGTCGGGCCCGATGCAGGCATTGGCAGCACGACCGGCAAAATCCCAGGCCAGCAGCTTGTCCTGCATGGCCGTCACTTCTGCATCCGAAAGCCACAGGCCATCGACCTTGCGGCGGTCATAGCGTGGAAGATCAAGATGCACACCCGCAAGTGTCGTAACGGTGCCGGATGTACCAATCAGATGGAAATCTTCATGGGCGGCCTGCACAACAACCGGTGGGCAATGGAAGGCATCCAGCAGGCCCTCAACCTCGCGCACCATGGCGGCAAAGACATCGGGCGTCACATCGCGACCACCGTGACGTTCAGACAGGGTGACAACACCGACAGGCAGCGACGTCCAGTGGGTGATGTGATTGGCAAGCCGGTTGGAACGGTTCTCGCCGACCCTGATGACAGCGATTTCAGAAGAACCGCCACCGATATCGAAGAGTACGACAGAGCGGGCCTCACGACCGACCAGAGATGCACATCCCGAGACGGCAAGGCGTGCTTCCGTTTCGCGGCTGATGATTTCGAGCCTCAGGCCTGTCTCGCGCGTGACGCGGGCCAGAAACTCCTCGCCATTGGCGGCAGCACGGCAGGCTTCCGTCGCAATCAGTCGCATACGCCTGATCGGACGCCCGGACAGTTTCGCCGCGCAGACTTTCAGCGCTTCCACAGCACGATCCATCGCGTCGTCGGAAAGGCGACCACTCGATACCAGCCCCTCACCCAGGCGGACTATGCGCGAAAATGCATCGACGACCCGGAACTGGCCGGGACGCGTCGGCTGCGCGATCAGAAGACGGCAGTTATTGGTGCCAAGATCCAGTGCCGCGTACATGTCCGCGCCAGCATCAGCATGGTCATGCGATTTCGACGCATGGCGGCCCGCGCCCTCGTGCTTCTTCTGCTGCTCCGCAACGGCCGCACCGTGACCACGGCCATTCGGCTTGGCTACATGCTTGGGCGCGTGAGAAGGCACAAGAGGGCGACCCTGCGGATCGCGGTGCACCCGCTTGCGATTGCGCGATTTGCGGCTGCCGCCAGGAACACCACTCGGGTTAGGCGCCTGAATTGCGATATCAGGAGACTGTTTTGCGGCCGCGGCAGGAGCACTTGCCTGCTGGGACGTGCCCTTCCCGCGTGAACGCCTGCGACGCTTGCGCTTGCGCGGTTCTTCGTTCGACTCGAGAGCCGATGCATAGTGGGAACCGGCCGGAACATCAGTGACAACATCATGCGACACCACAGCAACGTCGCGGGGCTTACCGTGACGCCTGTTCTTCTTGCCGCGACGGGAACGCTTCGCCTTCCCTTTGTCAACCACCGACGCCCCTTGGTCCGACGGCTTTGGGCCGTTTCCGGGGTCGATCACTGTCTTGTCCATTTCGCCGCGCACAAGCGTTGTCGCTATGCAGCAGGCTTTCATTAGGTTTCGTTGGCGCGACAATACCAGCGCAAGTCATTTTAGCCAACTGGTTTTTGCCGGACCGAAGCGCACACGAGAGTGCAGCCGAAAAATCGTGCTGATAGACAATACGGAAAACTATGGGAGAAAATTCTCTCCCCTCCTTGGAAGTCCATAATCATGACTGAACTTTCAGGGAGGGGAGAGTGGTACGGTTGAGTGGGGTCGAACCACCGACCTCAGGTGCCACAAACCTGCGCTCTAACCAACTGAGCTACAACCGCACACCAACGCGCCGAAGCGCCGTCGTGGAGGGTCCAATAAAAGGTGTTTTCCCGATTTGCAAGACCCAGTTTAAATTTTGCGGAAAAAGCTTTCGAAAGGCAAGGGATTTTCTGTGGAGCTTTCCTTCCAATTATGGTGACGCACTGAGTTTCCGTCTCCTTCTGCGCACCTGTTCATGTTAACTCTGTTTGGCGATTAATGCGCCAGACGATGGACCGTGCGGCCCTGTGAAGTTATTTAAAATTCTGTTAACGTGGTGCCTGTGCGGGTTCAGATTTCGGCTTCATGAGGAAGCGACGAAACCGCACGAGGTCCGGTAGTGCCAGAATAGGTTTCGACATGCCCGCCGTTCAATATCCCTTTATCGATATCGCAGTGCATGAACGTGTGCGGGAAGGTTTCGGCCGCGGTGAGGCAATGGCGCTGTTTTCCATGGATCTGGAAACCGTTCTATGGGCAAACGGACGCGGAGCAGCACTGTTCGGCACGCCTATGGTCTACGACTTTCTCGAGCAGGGACCAAAACGGCAGGACGTCACATTCCGCCAACTGTCAGCGACTGCAGCCCGACTTTCGGGGATCGGCGAGAGCCTGCCCGTCACCATTCGAATCAATTCGGGTTTCAAGAGCCTGCCCGTCCGGGCGAAGGTAGAAGTCATTGAAGCTGAGCTTGGTCAAAGCGCCATTCTTTTTTCTGCCTTTACCGATCAGACACCCCCCGATATGGCCGAGTGTGCCCGCCGCATGATCGAGGGCTTTGACGACCCTGACATCCATATGGCCGTGCTGGATGACAGATCCGCCATTATCGCGGCATCAACCGGTTTCTCCGCACTCGGCATCACGCCAAGCACCGCGAGAACGCTTGTAAGCATGGCCTCCGGCCAGTCGGGGCGTCTGGTGAAACGCCCAGTGCCGACCGGCAAGGGCTACCTGCCCGCCGCGACCGGGCAGATTACGCAGTCGCCCGAACTGAACCTGCTGTTCGTGGTTGAAACCGCGCTTGGCAGGCTCGACCCTGTCAGCGATTTTGGCGATGACCAGCCACTGGAAACCATCACTCCTCCGTCTCCTGTCGCATCGGTAGAAGACGTCGCCACGCCGACGGTTGAAACGACATCCTTTGCATCGATCCTCGATGCCGTCGCCGACATCGAGGATGTGGATGATGTCGAGGAGTTCGTGGACGTCGACGAGGATACAGTCGTCTCAGATACGGCTCAGGACTTCGAGTTTTCAGCCGATCCGACGGAAAGCGACGACACACCGTCGATCGCCATCTCAAATTCGGAGGATGAGCAGGCCGAATTGATACTGCCGACCGAAGAGGCCGAAGACGAAGTTCGTCACACCGTTGAGCATGTAGAGATTGCCGAAATGGCAACCGAAACGACGGAAGCGCCTATCGAGACGGTTGAGACAAAGATGTCTCCTGTTTCACCACTGGACCCCGATGCCGTTGTCGGAGACGAGACTGACGCGGTGAGTTCTTTCGTCTTCAATCCGACATCACGCGCGTCACGTTTCGTCTGGAAAATCGATGCCGAGGGACGCTTCAGCTCCATATCGCATGAGTTTGCCGAAGCTGTTGGTGCTAAAGCGGCTGCAGTCGACGGGATGAACTTCGCTGACGTCGCAGCGCTCTTCAATCTCGACACAGATGGCAAAATCCGTGAGCTTCTCGGTCGCCGCGATACCTGGTCCGGCAAGACGATCTACTGGCCGGTGGAAAATACCTCGCTCGTCGTGCCGATCGATCTTGCGGCCCTGCCTACCTACACCCGCTCACGCGAATTCGATGGTTTCCGTGGGTTCGGCATTGTGCGTCTGGCAGATGCAGTGGAAGACCCGCATGCTATCGGCCTGACTTTCGCAACAAAGACCGAGGCACCGACTGCGCCGTCCACAATTGCCGCCGATGAGGAAAGCCAAACATTGTTGGCGTTGCCCGAGGAAGACGATGTCGGCGAAGCAACCGTCGATGTGATAGAAGAAAACAGCGCAGCGGCGTTTGAAGATGACGCGCCCGCTGACGTGGCGGACGATACGCCGATCGAAGACACAAGCCGCGATTATACGCCGCCGGAGTTTGAAGTCCCGGTCCTGGACATTACACCCACACCTGGGCGCCGCTATTCCGACAAGGTGGTCCAGCTCGAAGAGCGGCGCGCACGGTCTCGGGAGGCGTTGAGCGCCAGCGAACAGGCTGCCTTCCGGGAAATCGGCAGAACGCTTGCGCCAACCGACCATTCTGACGAGGAACAGGCCGTTCCTGCGAGGGAGGAAGAGGCGGCAAGTGCGGTGAGCGAACCCACCGAACCTGAAATCGATACCGGTGTTGCGGCAACAAGCACGGAACAGTCTGAGACATCGGTCGAGGATGCTGTCGAGGCCGAAGAAGAGGATCTGTTTGCCGATTACGTGCGCGGCGAACAGCCTGCCGTCACGACGGCAGCAACGGATGTCGAAGCTTCTGAAGACGAGGCCGCTGTGGCACCTGCAACGGATGTTGCCGCACAGGTGAGCCCATCGCGCACACGTTCGTCTGATTCACTCACTGCGGAAACGCTGGATCAAATGCCCGTTGCACTGCTTGTCCATGCTGGCGAGCGGTTGATCCACGCCAATCCAGATTTCCTGCGCCTTACAGGCTATGATTCCACCAGCGAGCTCGAAGAGGTCGGCGGACTGGACGCGCTGTTGCAGCGACAGGATCTGGAGGGCATGCCCGGCCATGAAGGTGGGATGGTCATCGTGAATGCCGAGAACGACGTGATCCCGGTCAAGGCACGTCTGCAATCGATCCGCTGGGAAGAAACGACAGCGTTGATGCTTTCTCTTATCCCCACCGCGGAGCCGGCCGTCGCGAGCATTGCAGCGACCGAAAACACAGCGGAAACGGAAGACGAATCTCTCTCCGCCCTGCAGGGCGAGGTGGAAGAGCTTCATTCAATCCTCGAAACGGCAACGGATGGTGTCGTTCTGCTGGGTGACGAGGGTGAAATCCGCTCTTTGAACCGCTCTGCCAGCGCACTTTTCAACTACGACAATGACGAGATTGCCGGAAAGCCGTTCGTGACGCTGTTTGCGCATGAAAGCCAACGCGCCGTGCTCGATTATCTGTCCGGGCTTGCCAACAATGGCGTCGCAAGCGTGCTGAATGACGGGCGTGAGGTGATTGGTCGCGAAGCCTCCGGCGGGTTCCTGCCGCTGTTCATGACCATCGGACGCCTTAAATCCTCGCACGGCTACTGCGCCGTGATCCGCGACATTACCCAGTGGAAGCGGACGGAAGAGGAATTGCGAAACGCAAAACGGGCGGCGGAAACGGCCAACGCCCACAAGACGGATTTTCTGGCGCGTGTCAGCCACGAAATCCGCACACCGCTCAATGCGATTATCGGGTTTTCCGACCTGATGGCAACGGAACGTTTTGGTCCGATCGGCCACCCGCGATATGTCGAATATTCGAACGACATCGGGCGCTCCGGTCGTCACGTTCTCGATATCGTCAACGATCTCCTGGACATTTCCAAGATCGAAGCGGGTCAGATGGACGTCGACTTTGTCGCGGTTGCGCTGAATGAAACCGTAGCAGAAGCCGTATCGCTGGTTCAGCCACAGGCGAACAACCAACGTGTCATCATCCGAACTGCTCTTTCGCAGTCCGTTCCGCAAATTGTTGCCGATCTGCGCTCGATCAAACAGATCGTGCTCAACATTCTGTCGAATGCCATTCGCTTCACGCCGTCGGGCGGACAGATCGTCGTTTCCACAGCCTATGAGGCAAACGGCAGCGTGACGTTGCGGATCAGGGATACCGGCATCGGCATGACGCGTGCGGAACTGGATCAGGCCATGAAGCCGTTCCGTCAGGTCGCTTCCTCAGGCAAACGCGTTCGCGGCGATGGCACGGGACTTGGCCTTCCCTTGACCAAGGCGATGGTGGACGCCAACCGCGCCAATTTCTCCATCACGTCCACCCCAAACGAAGGAACGCTGGTGGAAATCACGTTTCCGTCACAGCGCGTCCTTGCGAACTAGGGCTGAGGCGCGTTAGCTAGCCAGACGATGAGCCGCTACGGCTCATCGAAGTTTTGGCAAGACGACAGGTTGGCACATCCATGGCGGTTTCCCTTCCGGCAGCGAAGCGTTTTACGGTGCTGCCCGTCACAACCGTTGTTGTCGCAGCCATTGCATCCATGCCTATCGTGGCGATCTTCTGGTTGGCACTTACCGGCGGTACCGATGGCTGGCATCATCTTTTGGTCAATGTGCTGCCACGTGCCGGATTGCGAACCTTCCTTCTTTTGTCGATGACGGCTCTGGCTACTGCTTTCTTCGGCATTGTCTGCGCCTGGCTTGTTACCACATTCGAATTTCCGTTACGCCGCGTGTTTTCCTTCGCGCTGGTTCTGCCGCTTGCCATTCCTGCCTATCTGGCAGCCTATGCCTTTGGTGAATTTCTGGATTTCACCGGACCGGTGCAAAGCGCTATTCGTGCCCTTTTCGGTTATCACAGCATTCGCGACTACTGGTTTCCTGACGTCCGCTCGCTTGGCGGCGCAGTTCTTGTTCTCAGTTCCGTCCTCTATCCCTATGTCTATCTTTCCGCCCGTGCCGCCTTCTCCATGCAGGGACGTTTTGCCGCCGAAGCCGCGCGAACGCTTGGTGCAAAACCGTTTAACGTCTTCTTGTCGGTGCAGTTGCCAATGGCCCGTCCCGCCATCGCCATTGGCCTGTCGCTGGTTTTGATGGAGACGCTGAACGATATTGGCGCGGTTGAATATCTTGGCGTGCAAACGCTGACCTTCACGATTTACGAAACCTGGCTCAACCGTGGCAACCTGGCAAATGCGACACAGATTGCCGCCGTGATCCTTGTGGTTGTCGGCGCGCTGATCGTCATCGAGCGAAACGCGCGGGAAAAACAGCGTTTCTCCTCGCCAAAAGCCACGAACATGGCGCAGCGGCATGCGCTGAAAACCCTTGAGGGCTGGCGCCGTTGGGCGGCGCCACTCTTCTGTGTCCTGCCAATACTGAGCGGTTTTTTCATTCCCGTCAGCGTGCTGGGCGGTTACGCGGTCAAACGGCTGGACATGTTTCTGGCACCGCGCCTTCTCAAAGCGCTGGGACATAGTTTCCAGGTCTCTGTCTCAGCGGCGCTTGTTACGCTTGTTGCGGCCTTCGTTTTTTCCTACGCCTTGCGTGTCAACCGTTCGCCCACGTCGAAGGTGGCAGCGCGCCTTGGGTCCATGGGATATGGCGTACCTGGAACCGTGCTTGCGATTGGTGTGCTCATCCCATTGGCCGGGTTCGACAACCAGGTCGATGGCTTTTTGCGATCGCATTTCGGTTTCTCGAGTGGGCTGCTTCTATCCGGCAGCGCCTTCGCGATCATCTATGCCCATGCCGTGCGTTTCATGACGATGGCTGAGGGCACGCTGGATGCCGGCTTTCACAAGTTGTCGCCGCATATCGACATGGCGGCGCGAACGCTCGGTCGTAACCGCCTGCAAACGCTGGTCAGCGTACTTTTGCCCAACATGCGCCCCGCAGCACTGACGGCATCGCTGCTGGTGCTGATCGAATCCTTGAAAGAACTGCCGGCGACAATTTTGCTGCGGCCTTTCGGCTTCAATACACTGGCGACCCTCGTTTACGAGGATGCATCCCGCGCAAAGGTACAGGATGCCGCCATTCCGGCGATCATCATCATTATCGCTGGACTGGTGCCAGTCTTGCTCGTTTCGAAGTCGATGGACCACCCCGAATAGCATTTTTTGAAGTAGGCCAATGACACCAAAAAGAAAGGCGGTCTTTCGACCGCCTGTATAAGATGTGCTTTTACAACGAGAGTGAGGGGAATAGTCTCGCAATTCGAAAATCATGAGCCCCGGTCGCCACAAGAAGGACGACCCTGCGTTGGATTTACTTTCCGCCAACCCGTCTTAACAAGCAGTTAAAACTGCGATCGATCAATTACCGACGAAAAATCCTATTTCGATACCGTACGGCGTCTCGTATTGCGACAATCTCCCGTTCCGAAACAATCAAGCGATGCGGAAAGGTTCGATTGCCAGACGCCTTTTTTCAGTTTCTGGCCGCCACGTGTTCGTCCCTCATACGCTGCAGTTCAGTGCGCTTCGAGGCGACCGACGCGGCGATCACCCCAATGGTGACGAGGCCGATGAGGATCGTACAAATCGCGTTGATTTCCGGTGTGACGCCAAGACGGACCTGCGAATAAATCTTGATCGGCAGCGTCGTTGCGCCGGGACCGGTTGCAAAGCTTGCAATCACAAGGTCATCCAGCGAGAGCGTAAAGGCCAGCATCCAGCCGGCGATCACCGCCGGGAAAATCAGCGGCAGGGTGATGCGGAAGAAGGTCTTGACCGGCGGGCAACCCAGATCGAGTGCGGCCTCCTCCAGACTACGGTCGAAGGTCAATAGCCGCGACTGCACCACGATTGCCACGTAACACATGGTAAAGGTCGTGTGAGCGATAACGACCGTCCAGAAACCACGGTCGACACCGACGGCGACAAACAGCAGCAGCAGCGACAGGCCGGTAATTACCTCCGGCATGACCAGCGGCGCATAGATCATTCCTGAAAACAGCACACGCCCCGGAAAGCGCGCAAACCGCGTGAGCGACAAGGCTGCAAGGGTTCCCAGGATCGTACCAATCGTGGCACTGAGAATACCCACACGAAGTGTAACCCAGGCAGCATCCATCAAGCCCTGGTTCGACCACATCGCCGAATACCATTGCAATGAAAAACCGCCCCAGACGGTGACCAGCTTGGAAGCATTGAACGAGTAGACGACCAGAATGATGATCGGGATGTAGAGGAACGCGAAACCGAGCGTTAGAACGGTAATATCGAATTTGCCGCGCTTCATGGCTTCACCCCACCTTCTTCTGCTGGTTCTGGAAGATGGCTATAGGCACCACCAGCAAAAGCAGCAACAACACGGCAACGGCAGAAGCCAGAGGCCAGTCGCGATTGCCGAAGAACTCGGTCCAGAGCGTCTTGCCAATCATCAGGGTCTGTGCGCCGCCCAGAAGATCCGGGATGACGAACTCACCGGTAATCGGAATGAAGCAGATCATCGACCCGGCGATCACGCCCGGCAAGGACAGTGGAAAGGTGATCTTCCAGAAGGCTTTCCAAGGCGGGCAGCCGAGATCTGCCGCAGCTTCCAGCAGGGTGTTGTCCAGCTTTTCAAGTGCCGAATAGAGTGGCAACACCATGAATGGCAGGTAGGAATAAACGATGCCGATGAAGATCGCCGTCTCTGTGCGGAAAATATTGACCTGCTGATCAGGCCCGAGAAGACCAATCCATTGAAAGAGAACTGTCAGCAGACCTTCCGGCTTCAAGATGCCGATCCATGCGTAAACGCGGATCAGAAACGATGTCCAGAAGGGCAGGATGACGAGCATCACCAAAGTCGGTCGCACACTTGAAGGCGCCCGTGCCATGGCGAGTGCCATCGGATAACCGATCAGCAACAGCAGGAAGGTGGAGATCAGTGCTATTCGCAACGAGGAGAGATAGGCGTCCACGTAAAGCGGATCTTCCGTCAGGAAGATGTAGTTCTCAAAATCCAGTTGGGAGAAAAATTCGCCCAGCTTCGAAAACCCTTCGAAAACAGGCGTGTAGGGCGGCATGGCAATCGCGGTATCGGACAGCGATATCTTCAAAATAATGAAGAAGGGCGCTGCAAAAAACAGCAGCAACCAGAAATAAGGAACCGCAACGACCAGCCATCGCCAGGGGCTTTGCCGGTTTTCTGGAGTGGTGGTTGCCATGTCAGCCCTCCTCAACGCGTCAGAACCAGACCGGAATCCGGCGTCCATTTCAACCAGACCATGTCGCCGAAGGTGATCGGGCGATCGACGAGACGCGAGACGTTGGCCTGGGCCGCACGAATGACACGCCCGTCTGCCAGTTTGACAATGAAGATCGAGAAGTCGCCGAGATAGCCGATATCCCAGACTTCGCCATAGGCGGCGTTCACTGAGGTGTCCGCAGGCTGGTCGAGCGAAATACGGACCTTTTCTGGACGAATGGCGAAGGCAACCTTGTTGCCGGGAACGGCCGAGCATTCCTGTTCGACGGAAACCTTTAGCCCGTCGCAATCCAGCGTAACGGCCCCGGGTTTTCCAGCGGCGGAGTCATTGGAGGCGACAGTCGCGTCGAAAATATTGATGTCACCGATGAAGTCCGCGACGTAGCGGCTGTTTGGCGCCTCATAGATTTCCGCAGGTGTCGCAACCTGAACGACAATTCCCTTGTCCATGACCGCGATCCGGTCGGACACGGTCATCGCCTCTTCCTGATCGTGCGTGACGATCAGGAAGGTCAGGCCAAGCGTTTGCTGCAAGTCCATCAACTCGAATTGGGTTTCTTCGCGCAACTTCTTGTCAAGCGCGCCAAGCGGTTCATCCAGAAGCAAAACCTTAGGCTGCTTGGCGAGCGAACGCGCCAGTGCCACACGCTGCCGCTGGCCGCCAGAAAGCTGGCTGGGCTTGCGTTTGGCAAACTCGGTCAGTTTGACGAGGCGCAGCATTTCCGCGACACGGTTGGCAATATCCGCTTTGGGCAGTCCATCCTGCTCCAGACCGAATGCAATGTTCTTTTCAACGCTCATATGCGGAAACAGGGCATAGGACTGGAACATCATGTTGGTTGGGCGCTTATAGGGCGGCACGCCGGAAATATCTTTTCCCTGCAACAAGATACGACCCGACGTCGGGTCCTCGAAACCGGCCAGCATGCGCATCAGCGTCGTCTTTCCGCAGCCGGAAGGGCCAAGAAGCGAAAAGAACTCGCGTTCATAAATATCGAGGGTCAGATCGTTGACAGCGACAAAGTCACCGAAGCGCTTGGTGACATTTTCAAAACGGATAAACGGAACCGCATCGGGACTGTTCCAAGGACTGAATTTCCGTTTCACCGGTCCCAAAGTTTTCGCCATTCGCCCTACCCTTAAATTCTTTGTCTGAAAAAGGCGGGCAAACTGCCAGCGGATCAATCGTCCGCTGGCTGAGGCATTTGTCGAGGAATGCGCCCGCCGGCCATTCCTCAACCAGCGAGCGGATAGATCAGCTACCGGTTTTTATCTGTGTCCAGACGCGGTTGAGAACGCGCTGTTCCTTCGGTCCGTAAGGCGAGATGGTGAAGAGCTTCTTCATCGTCGCCTCGTCAGGATAGACTGACGGGTTCTTGGACACCGATTCATCCATCAGTGGCTGAGAGGCAAGGTTACCGTTGGCATACTGCACATAGTTGGAAGCCTTGGCGATGACTTCCGGCTTCATCAGGTAGTTGATGAAGGCATGTGCTTCATCGACATTCTTTGCATCCGCCGGGATCGCCAGGTTGTCGAACCACATGTAGGTCCCTTCCTTCGGAATGACGTAGTTCACTTCCACGCCGTTCTTGGCTTCCTCAGCGCGGCTCTTGGCCTGCAGGATATCGCCCGACCAGCCGATGGTGATGCAGCTATCGCCGTTCGCCAGTTCATCGATGTAGGCGGAGGAATTGAAGGTCTTCACGTTGGGGCGGATCTTCATATAGACCTCGCCACCGGCTTCCAGATCAGCCGTTTCCTTGCTGTCCGGGTTCTTGCCGAGATAATTCATGGCGATCGCAAAGGTTTCATCCGAAGCGTCGAGAATGTTGATACCGCAGGATTTCAGCTTCTCTGCATTTTCCGGTTTGAAGAGGATATCCCAGCTATCGACCGGCACATCGCCAAGAGCAGCCTTGACCTTGGCGACGTTGTAGCCGATGCCGGTCGTGCCCCACATGTAGTTGACGGCATACTCGTTGCCGGGGTCATACTTCGCCAGACGCTCAGACACTTCCGGCCACATGTTCTTCAGGTTCGGCAGCTTCGACTTATCAAGCTTCTGGAAAACGCCAGCAGTGATCTGACGGGCCAGGAACGGCGCTGTGGGAACCACGACATCGTAACCGGAGCTTCCGGCCAGCAGCTTGGTTTCAACCAGTTCGTTGCTGTCGAAAACGTCGTAAACGACCTTGATGCCGGTTTCCTTGGTGAAATCGGTCAAAATCGATTCGTCGATGTAATCGGACCAGTTATAAACGTGGACGACCTTCTCCTGAGCCATAGCAGAGCCCGCTGCAACAAGCGCGGAGGTCATGGCCAAGGTCATGCGGAGCGAACGGTAATTCATGATATCTCCTGTTTACGCATCCTCGTTGCGGGAGCGTTATCCCCTTTTTTGAGGAGAGACTAGAAAGGAAAACTGACGGTAGCAAGCGGGAAATGTGCACCACAGCATTTTCAACTGAATGTGTTCGACCCTAAAAAAATCAGCGTAAAAAACTACTGGAAGTCGAAGACGCTGAGCCCCGTCACCATCTCATCCAGCCCGAGGGGCCGTGTCAGAGGCGCTTCGGCGCGCGAAAGACAGCCCTGCCTTTCGCACAGACGACAGGAAGGCCCGATTGGGATGGCAACGGTCCCAGCCCCAACCGCCGCGCCATATACCGTTTCGCCCGCCAGTCCCGCATCACACCCCAGCATAAGTGCCGTGCGCCTGATGCGTTCGCCAAAGCCCGCCTGCGGCCCTTCCAGCGTCCGCGCAACGGTCAAAAAGGAATCACCATCCGGCATCTGTGCCGTTTCCACGAGGACCTGACCTGGTTGTGCAAAAGCGGCATGAATGTTGAGCCTCGGACAGAGCCCGCCGAAGCGGGCACGAGGGAACCCCTGCGCTCCCGCCATACGGAAGCGGTTACCGGCATTGTCGATTTCCATCAGGAAAAACGGAATGGCGCCAACCGATGGTCGTTGCAACGTAACAAGGCGGTTTGCCGCCTGTTCAAAGGACACGTTGAAACGGGAACGCAAGACATCAAGATCGTATTTCGCTCTCTGCACCGCAGCCAGAAACGCGCCGTAAGGCATCATCAAGGCGTGTGCAGCATAGCGTGCCATCTCGAAGCGGGCGATACGGCGTGCCTCTCCCCCTGCCAGGCCAAGCCCTTCCAGTTCGCCATCTATGGCTTCGCGTAGCGCCAGCAGACAGACCTCCATTGCCATTTCCCGAAGCTGATCGGCTTGAGAAAGCCGTTCTGAAATGAACAGCCGCATAGAATGGCGATCATAACGTCGACGCAGATTGGGCATCGCATGAACCGGGAGGGTTCGAGCGACGATGCCGTGGTTTTTCTGCAGCCAGCTCCGCAAGCCTGTTGCCAGGTCGTCACCCGCCGCAAGCTCCTTGTGTAAAGCCTCCGCTGCCACATCGATCACATGAAAATAGTATGGCCTGTTTTCAAAAACATGCCGGACCTCATCGATCGGCAAACGGGTTGCCGAAAGCGCAGTCTCATGCCCCTCGCGTGCTAGCAGCTCCGAGAGGTCGGAGAGACGTTTGGCCTGCTCCCTGTAAGCACGGTACAACTTGATGACGCCGCTTGCGGCATTCGGCGCAGCGTCGGCCACCTCCACCAGTTCTTGCGGCGACGGCACCTCCCCCGCCAGAAGCGGGTCAGCGAAGACCTCTCGCAATTGCCCGGCAGATCCCGCGCTTTCACCCTGAAGATCATCCAGATCGACCCTGTAGACTGAGGCGAGCTTCAGCAGAAGCTGAACCGTCAAAGGCCGCTGGTTACGCTCAATGAGGTTGAGATAGGAAGGCGAGATCGCCAGCGCCTCGGCCATGGCCGTCTGGGTCAGGCTCAACCCGTTGCGAACGCGACGCACACGCGGCCCCGCGAAAATCTTGTTCTCCGACACGCCTCACCTTTACAAACCTGTTACAATTTTAGAGAGCCCAGACTTTTACAATATTTACAAATTTACAGTTCCACCCTGTCATACATACTACAGGATAACCTCTTTCAAGTCACTGTTTTTATGTTTATTCTGGCGTCATCAATCCCGAGAATGTAAATGTAGTCACACAGAAAAGCGCTTCAGACGGAGTGGAAAAGGCGCCTTTCCAAACAGGCATTCACAGGGAGAGAGAAGTATGACGGATTTTTACAAACTTGTTCCAGGCGCACCACAGGGTCGTTATGACGGCATTGAACGCAGCTACACGACAGCGGATGTGGAGCGACTTCGTGGGTCCGTCAACATCAGGCACTCGCTGGCGGAAATGGGTGCGAACCGCCTGTGGCAACTCATCAATGAGGAAAATTTCGTCAACGCTCTCGGTGCTCTTTCCGGCAATCAGGCCATGCAGATGGTTCGTGCCGGGTTGAAGGCGATCTATCTCTCCGGATGGCAGGTTGCCGCGGACGCCAACACCGCGTCGGCCATGTACCCCGACCAGTCGCTTTACCCGGCCAATGCCGCACCGGAGCTTGCCAAGCGCATCAATCGCACCTTGCAGCGTGCTGATCAGATCGAGACGGCAGAAGGCAAGGGATTGTCGGTCGACACCTGGTTTGCCCCGATCGTTGCAGATGCCGAAGCCGGTTTCGGTGGACCGCTCAATGCGTTCGAGATCATGAAGGCTTTCATTGAAGCGGGTGCCGCCGGTGTTCACTACGAGGACCAGCTCGCATCCGAGAAGAAATGCGGCCATCTGGGTGGCAAGGTTCTGATCCCGACGGCGGCGCATATCCGCAACCTGACGGCCGCACGTCTTGCCTCAGATGTCATGGGCGTGCCGACCCTGGTTATCGCGCGCACGGATGCGGAAGCTGCCAAGCTTTTGACGTCAGATATCGACGAGCGCGACCGCCCGTTCGTGGACTATGACGCCGGCCGCACGGTCGAGGGCTTTTACCAGGTGAAGAACGGCCTTGAGCCCTGCATTGCACGTGCGGTCGCCTATGCGCCCTATTGCGATCTGATCTGGTGCGAGACATCGAAACCGGATCTGGAGCAGGCGCGCAAATTCGCAGAAGGCGTGCACAAGGTCCATCCGGGCAAGAAGCTCGCCTACAACTGCTCGCCGTCGTTCAACTGGAAAAAGAACCTCGACGACGCGACAATTGCCAAGTTCCAGCGTGAACTGGGGGCGATGGGTTACAAGTTCCAGTTCATCACCCTTGCCGGTTTCCACCAGTTGAACTACGGCATGTTCGAGCTGGCGCGCGGCTACAAGGATCGACAGATGTCGGCCTATTCCGAGCTTCAGGAAGCGGAATTTGCGGCAGAAGCCAACGGCTACACCGCGACGAAACATCAGCGAGAGGTCGGCACCGGTTACTTCGATGCCGTATCGCTTGCGATCTCCGGCGGCACGTCTTCGACCACCGCCATGAAAGAATCGACCGAGCATGACCAGTTCCGCCCGGCTGCGGAATGAATGAAAAAGCCAGCTTAACGGAGGAAAAAATGGCTTCGATTTCGAGAGTTAGAGAACGGGCAGACGAACAATCCTCTGCCATGAACCAGGACCAGCAGGCTGCGATCCGCATGCTGGCAAACGACCTGCACCGGCTCAACCAGTCGGTTATGAAAGCGGTCGAAGCCGGTGTCTCCGTCGAGCTGGTTCGCTCGGCGCGCCACCATGGCGGCGGAGGAAACTGGGGCGATCTGCTGATCCCTGTCATCGTTGCGCAGGGAAGCGCTGCGGCCTGAAAAAGCCCACAACCTCAAGCCGGGCGACTGTTGCGCCCGGCAAACAAATCCGAATGCCCCTTGATCAGACGGGTCATACGGTCCGCCACCGTCCGTATATCGCGACGGTGGCGATCGTCATTGTTCATGACGATCCACTGCGAATGCCGCAGTTCCTCGATCTCCCCACCTTCGCGCATCAACCGCGCATCCGTATCCCCAACGAAACAGGGGAGTATAGCGACCCCGGCGCCAGACAACGCCAGATCCAACAAGGCTGTCGGTCGGTTCACGGTCACGACCAGACGATCAGACCGGTTGGCATGGGGCCATTGCAGGTAAGCCGAGATTGCCTGCTCTCTGGACACCGCCAGCCAGCGGTCAGCGACCGAGGTCGCGGCATTGCGCAGCCGATAAGGCGCATAAGCGACGTCTCCCGTCCTGATCGCCGCAAGATTGCGTTCCTCCGGCGCGAACGCACGGATGCCGATGTCGTGCTCCCGGTGCGCCAGCGCGGCCCTCTGCTCGGCGATAAAAAGATCAATGCGAAAATCGTCCCGCTCGGTACAGATCGCAGCGAAGTTTGCCGTCAAAAGCCAGGCGTTCCATGTTCCGAGAGCGATGCGCACGAGCGATGACCCGGCTGAAGACTTCTGCCAGCCTTCCACCTCTTTGGCGGCGTTCTCCATCGCCTGAAGGCGGTCGAACAATGCCCTGCCCTCCACCGTCAACGTGTATCCCGTCTGGCTTCTTTGAAAGAGTGTCTTGCCGATACGCTCTTCCAGTTCAACCATACGCCGACCGACGGTCGCGGGGCTGAGACCCGTCAGCGACGCAGCACCCGTCAGGCCGCCGCTGCGTGACACGTCAAGAAAAAGCTGGTAGGAATCCCAAGTGATGTTTTTCATCAGTGAAAAACATAGCGCAATATCTTGCGCAGAGAAAACAAAAAACGGCGTGCATCATGGCCCTCCGAACTCAAGGAGGATTGAGATATGCACGCGTTTTATTCAGCTCTGGCGATCATCGAAAACCAGCAACCGCGCACGCGGCGGGAAGCCATCAGACAGGAAGAAAAATTCTATGCCGACATGGCGGAAGCGTCGCGGCTCTGGCGGTTTTTAAAGGCAATTGCCAAAACGATAAGGTCAAAAGGCCGAGACCTAGAAAAGAAGCGCGGCGAGAGCAGTCAGAGCACCGGCTGTAATCATGGTCAGACGCAGAGTTATCTGCGCGGTCTCACTGGCAACTCTAGCAAGGGCAATAGCGCGGGGACGGCGGTTTGCGGATCTGTTCATACGCGGTTTTCCTGACGAAATACTCAACCGATCCATGCCCTCTTCCGAAGGCTTCCAGCATGACATCATGTGCAAGACGGCAACCATGGGCCGACTTCGCTGGCATTCGGCCAGCATGACTCCATGCCTGTTAACACAATGTTAAAGGGAGCCAATTTCGGGTTAACGTGGCTGACTTCAGGCAGCCTCGCCCGCCGCATGGCCGCACGCCCAAGCCCACTGGAAATTGTAGCCACCAAGCCAGCCGGTCACGTCCACGCACTCGCCGATGAAAAACAGGCCAGGTATGGATTTGGCTGCCATGGTGCGGGAATCGAGATGTGTCGTGTCGACGCCGCCAAGCGTCACCTCGGCGGTTCGATAGCCCTCGGAGCCGGCAGGCTTGATGTGCCACTCCTGCGCCTCCGCCGCCAGCTTGGCCAGCGCCTTGTCGGACATATCGGCGAGATTGCCTGTCATCGCAGCCCTGTCGACGACATGCTGGGCGAGCCGTTTAGGCAATATCTCGGAAAGAGCGGTTTGCGCAGACTGGCGTCCGTTTGCTTTTTTCGCGTCCTTCAGGTGCGACAGCATATCGACTTCGGGCTCCAGCTTCAGCCGGATCGTATCGCCCTCGCGCCAGTAGGACGATATTTGCAGGATCGACGGCCCGCTGATGCCGCGATGAGTGAACAGCAACGCCTCTACGAACGAGATCTTTCCATGAAATACTTCGGCGGGAACGGCAACACCGGAGAGAGGCGCAAGCTTTTCCAACTGGGCCGGATCAAGCGTCAGCGGTACAAGGCCAGGCCGAGGTTCGATGAGCGGCAAACCAAACTGTTCTGCGATCTGATAGGCAAAGCCGGTGGCGCCCATTTTCGGGATCGATTTCCCACCCGTCGCGACCACAAGACTTTCGGTCTCGATCGTGCCTGCCGATGTTGTTACACGAAAACGATGCCCGTCGTGCGTAACTGCCGATATGTCGGTCTGCAACCGAAGCTTTGCACCCACTGCCTGCATTTCAGCAAGCAGCATACGGATGATGTCCTTTGCACTATCATCACAAAACAACTGGCCAAGCGTCTTTTCATGCCAGGCGATGCCGTGTTTTTCGACGAGAGCGATAAAATCCTTCGGCGTGTAGCGGGCGAGCGCCGACTTGGCAAAATGCGGGTTGGCCGACAGATAATTTTTAGGGCCGGCGTGAATATTGGTGAAGTTGCAACGCCCGCCGCCAGAGATGCGGATTTTTTCGCCCGGCGCCTTGGCGTGATCGAGAACGATCACCGAGCGACCGCGCTGTCCGGCACGGATGGCGCACATCATGCCGGCAGCACCAGCACCCAAAATCAGCACATCACATTTCTCGGCCATCGATCATCCCCGCTTCCATCTCCTTCCTCTTTTCGAACCGCGGGCTCTTGTCAATGGCGCTTTCCCCCTCGCCAATTGCCAAACTCTGGTTATGATGCCGCCAGTCGAAACTGAGACCCGGTGATACATGCCCCCCAAGAAAACCATGCTCCGCCCCAAAAAGCCGGCAACCATGGCAAAGACACCCCCTCTCGACCTTTCCTCCCCCCGTGGTGTTTCCTCCTGGCGCGAAGCCTCCCAATGGCTGAGGGCCCGCGGCATCGAGGACATCGAATGCATCACGCCGGACCTTGCCGGCGTCCCGCGCGGCAAAATGATGCCGACGGCGAAATTTACCGGCGACACGTCGCTTGCACTGCCCTCGGCACTCTACCGCCATACGATTTCCGGTGAGTATCCCGACGAAACGGCGAATTTCCGTTATGAGCCGCGCGACAGCGACCTGAAGCTGGTGCCCGATCTGTCAACGCTGTCCGTTGTTCCGTGGGAAAGCGATCCAACGGCGCAGGTGATCTGCGATGTGGTCGATGCCGAAGGCGCGTCCGTTCCCTACACGCCCCGCAACGTTCTGAAAAACGTCCTTTCTCTTTACAAGGAGAAAGGCTGGAAGCCGGTTGTTGCCCCGGAAATCGAGTTCTACCTCGTCGCCATGAACGATGACCCGGATTATCCGCTGCATCCGCCAAAAGGCCGCTCGGGTCGCTCGATTGTTGGCGGTCAAAGCTATTCGATCGCCGGCATCAACGAATTCGACGAACTGATCGACGATATCTATCACTTCTCCGAAAAGCAGGGACTTGAGATCGATACGCTGATCCACGAGGAGGGACCGGCTCAGCTTGAAATCAACCTGCGTCACGGTGATCCGATCGAACTGGCCGACCAGGTGTTCCTGTTCAAGCGCACGATCCGTGAAGCTGCCCTGAAGCACGGTATCTACGCTACCTTCATGGCAAAGCCGATGCAGGGCCAGCCAGGTTCGGCGATGCATATCCATCAGTCGGTCATCGAGATCGACAGCGGCCGGAATATTTTCTCCAACAAGGATGGCAGCGCCTCCAAGGAGTTCTTCTCGTTCGTTGGCGGCATGCAGCGTTACGTACCGAACGCGCTGGTCATGCTGGCGCCTTATGTGAACTCTTACCGACGTCTGACGCCTGACATGGCCTGCCCGGTCAACAATGCCTGGGGTTACGACAACCGCACGACGGCTTTCCGCGTACCGATCTCCGGACCGCAGGCACGGCGCGTGGAAAACCGTCTGCCCAGCTCCGATGCCAATCCCTACCTTGCGCTTGCGGCATCGCTCGGGTGCGGCTGGCTTGGCATCATGAACAATATCGAGCCGACCGAGCCGACCTATGAAACGGCGAATGAAGGTTCCATCGACCTGCCGCGCGGCCTTCTCGAAGCCGTGGCACTTCTCGAGGCCGAACCGCAGTTCGACCGGGTGTTCGGTCATGAATTCGTCGGGCTATATGCCGGACTGAAACGGGGGGAATTCGAAACCTTCATGCAGGTCATCAGCCCGTGGGAGCGGGAATTCCTGCTTCTCAACGTGTGAGGACTTTCACATGGCATGGCAAAGCCCGATCGCACCGGGCATCTCCTGGTATCAGGCGACTGTCGGTGAGCGACCGGAATATCCGTCCATGGACGGCCCCAGGGATACGGAGGTCGCCATTATCGGTGGCGGCTATACCGGCCTTCAAGCTGCCTGCAATCTCGCGGCTAACGGGGTCCCGGTCGTTCTGATCGAAGCAAACCGCTTTGGTGACGGCGCGTCGGGACGTAACGGCGGGCAGTTCGGCAGCGGCCAACGATCCTGGCCGGATGAGCTTGAGGATATCGTCGGCTTCGAACAGTCGAAGCTTCTTTTCGATATTGCCGAAGGCGCGAAACATTACGTTCTCGATTTCGCCCGCGATCATGGCATAGACATCGATTATCTGCCGGGCCAACTCAATGTGGCGCATAAGGCGGCGTACGAAGACGATTATCGCAAAAGTGTCGCGGCGATGAATGAACGCTACGACTATCCGCACATCTCTTTCATGGAGCAGGCGGAAGCGCGCGAACGTGTCGGTTCCAGTCATTATTTCGGCGGCACACGCGACACCGGCACCGGGCATATTCACCCTTTGAAGCTACTGGTCGGACTTGCCAAGGCCGCCAGATCAGCGGGTGCCGATATTTTCGAAATGACGCCTGCCAAATCCATTCGGCAATCGGGCGGCAAGACCATCATCGAGACACCTTTCGGGACGTTGACAGCAAAGCGCGTTCTGATCGCCACCAATGCCTATATCGGCAACCTGGAGCCGGTTACCGCCGCACACATCATGCCGATCCGTTCATTCATCGGCGCGACAGCCCCCCTCGACAATCATCCGCATGTCATTCCCGGCCGGGAAGCAGTTGCGGATTCCCGTTTCGTAGTGCGTTATTTCCGCAAGACCAATGACAATCGGCTGCTGTTTGGCGGACGCGAAGCTTACACGGCCGATACACCACGCGATATTTCAGTGCATATCCGCAAGCAGATCGCAGAAATCTATCCGGCGTTGAAAGATGTTGAGATTACCCACTCCTGGGGAGGCTCTGTCGGCATCACCATGCCAAGGCAACCTTTCGTGCGCGAAGTCATGCCTGGCGTGATGTCGATTGGCGGTTACTCGGGGCACGGTGTCATGCTCGCAAACTATTGCGGCAAACTCTATGCCGACATGGTTCTGGGACGCCAGGATCTGCTTGCCCCGTTCGCACGGCTGAAAGTGCCTCCTTTCCCGGGTGGGGTTTCGCTCAGAGCACCCTTATTATTCCTTGCGCTGTCGTGGTTTGCACTTCGAGACAGGTTCTAGGAACCACTTTGCAGAATGCCGGGCGCCGTGCGCGGCACCGGCTAAAAATCAAAATTCAGAATTCGCTTCACTGAGACTGGCATTTTTAAATCGATTAGATTATTGATGCCCCCAACCCTAAAGATCGAGAGAATCGAGATGAGCAGTCAGATCATTCCCGTTGACCCCTTTGATTGTGTCGTGTTCGGCGGCACAGGCGATTTGGCAGAGCGTAAGCTGCTTCCTGCCCTTTATCATCGCCAGATCGAAGGTCAGTTTACCGAGCCGACCCGCATTATTGGTGCGTCCCGCTCAGTAATGAGCCATGAGGAATATCGAAAATTCGCGCAGGATGCGCTGAAGGAGCACCTGAAGGCCGGAGAGTACGACGACGAACAGGTCGCCCGTTTTATCGAGCGGATTTTCTACGTACCGGTCGACGCCAAGGGCGATAATGGCTGGGACACGCTGAAAAAACTGCTGGACGAAGGCAAGGAACGCGTTCGCGCCTTTTACCTCGCCGTTGCACCCGGCATCTTCGGTGATATCGCCGACAAGATCCGCGAACACAAGCTGATCACCAAATCCACCCGCATCGTGGTTGAAAAGCCGATTGGTCGTGATCTTGCGTCTGCGCAGGAACTGAACGACACCATCGGCCACGTTTTCAAGGAAGAGCAGATCTTCCGTATCGACCACTATCTCGGCAAGGAAACCGTACAGAACCTGATGGCGCTGCGTTTCGCCAACGCGCTCTACGAGCCGCTTTGGAATTCCGCGCATATCGACCATGTGCAGATCACCGTGGCGGAAGCCGTGGGTCTGGAAGGCCGTGCCGGTTACTACGACAAGGCGGGTGCGCTGCGCGACATGGTGCAGAACCACATCCTGCAATTGCTTTGCCTTGTCGCGATGGAGCCGCCGGCATCCATGGATGCGGAAGCTGTTCGTGACGAAAAGCTCAAGGTGCTTCGCTCGCTGAAACCGATCGATGCAAGCAATGTCGAAAAGCAGACGGTTCGCGGCCAGTACCGCGCTGGCGCTTCTGCCGGCGGTCCCGTCCGTGGCTATCTGGAAGAACTCGAAGGCGGCGTTTCCAACACCGAAACCTTTGTCGCCATCAAGGCTGAGATCGCCAATTGGCGCTGGGCTGGCGTTCCCTTCTACATCCGCACGGGAAAACGTCTTGCAACGCGCGTGTCCGAGATTGTTGTCACGTTCAAGCAGATCCCGCACTCGATCTTTGACGACGCAGCCGGAAAGATCGAAGCCAACAAGCTCGTCATCCGCCTGCAGCCGGACGAAGGCGTGAAGCAGTCCCTGCTCATCAAGGACCCAGGTCCGGGCGGCATGCGCCTGCGACAGGTTTCGCTGGACATGAGCTTTGCCGAGGCTTTCAATGTGCGTAGCCCGGATGCTTACGAGCGCCTGCTGATGGACACGATCCGCTCCAACCAGACGCTGTTCATGCGCCGCGACGAAGTGGAAGCTGCCTGGGACTGGGTGGACCCGATCCTCAAGAGCTGGGAAGAAACCGGTCAGGGCGTGCAGGGTTACACTGCAGGCACGTGGGGTCCGAGCGGTTCGATTGCGCTGATCGAGCGCGATGGTCGCACCTGGCACGATGCCGACTGAGGGTGGTTTGACATGACTGAAACCATGCATGTCTTCGATAACACCGCCGATCTGGCATCATCGCTGGCAGCTGATGTTGCCAGCCGTCTGGCAAGCGCGACGGAAGAACGGGGAACGGCGAGCATTGCCGTTTCCGGGGGCTCGACACCCAAGCTGTTCTTCCAGGCGCTTTCCCGCCATGCGCTTGATTGGCCCAATATCAGCGTCACCCTTGTCGACGAACGTTTCGTTTCTGCCGACAATGATCGTTCGAACCACAAGCTTGTCGCGGACAACCTGCTTCAGAACGAAGCGAAAGCGGCTTACTTCGTTCCGCTGTTCCAGCCTGCCGCATCGCCTGAAGATGCAGCAACGCTGGCAACGGTAAAGACCGAAGCGATCTGCGATCCCTTCGATGTTGTCATTCTCGGCATGGGAACGGATGGCCACACCGCCTCGTTTTTCCCGGGCGGCGACAATCTCGAGGAAGCGCTCGACCTCGACGAACCGCGTGGCGTTCTGACGATGGCGGCTGAAAATGCCGGAGAAGAACGGCTGACGTTCAATTTCTCCAGCCTTGCCGATGCCCGTTTTCTGGTGCTGCACATCGAAGGTGCGGCCAAGAAGGCGACGCTTGAAAAAGCACAGTCGGGCGAAGACGAAGACGAGATGCCAATCCGCGCCGTGTTGAACCGCGCAGACACGCCCGTCGACATTTACTGGGCACCCTAAGCCTGAGGCTGCGTTCATCGCAGCACGCCCAGGCGCCCAAAGCGACGTAAGAGAGAAACACGACGACCGGCCTTTCACCTCCCAAGGAGGGGCCGGTTGCCGACCAACGAACAGGATGAACGCCCATGGCCGCCGATTCCCGCATTCAGGCTATCACTGACCGCATTGTCGAACGCTCCAAACCCTACCGCGAAACCTATCTGGAGCGGCTTCGGTTACAGGTTTCCAAGGGCGTGCATCGCTCGGTGCTTTCCTGCGGCAATCTTGCACACGGCTTTGCGGTCTGTTCCCCCGCCGACAAGGATCTCCTTGCCGGCGACCGGGTTCCCAATCTGGGCATCATCACCGCCTATAACGACATGCTTTCGGCCCATCAGCCCTACGAAACCTTTCCGGCAATCATTCGCGATGCCGCAAAGGAAGCAGGTGGCGTGGCACAGGTGGCCGGCGCCGTTCCGGCCATGTGCGACGGCGTCACCCAGGGACAGCCGGGCATGGAGCTTTCGCTTTTTTCGCGCGACGCAATTGCCATGGCAGCCGGTATCGGCCTCTCCCACAACATGTTCGATGCAGCCGTCTATCTCGGCGTCTGCGACAAGATCGTGCCGGGCCTCGTGATCGCAGCCCTGTCCTTCGGTCATCTTCCATCCGTCTTCATTCCCGCAGGCCCGATGACATCAGGCCTGCCGAATGATGAGAAGTCGCGCATCCGCCAGCTTTATGCCGAAGGCAAGGTCGGCCGCGCGGAGCTTCTCGAAGCAGAATCGAAGTCCTATCATGGCCCAGGCACCTGCACGTTCTACGGTACGGCTAACTCCAACCAGATGCTGATGGAGATCATGGGCTTCCACATGCCAGGATCGTCCTTCGTCAATCCGAATACGCCGCTGCGCGATGCGCTGACCCGCGAGGCGACAAAGCGTGCGCTGGCCATTACGGCGCAGGGCAACGAGTTTACGCCGGCCGGTGAAATGATCGACGAGCGTTCGGTCGTCAATGGCGTCGTCGGACTGCACGCAACCGGCGGCTCGACGAACCACACAATGCACCTCATTGCCATGGCGCGTGCTGCAGGCATCGTTCTGACCTGGCAGGATATTTCCGATCTCTCCGATACGGTTCCGCTGCTTGCCCGCGTCTATCCCAACGGATTGGCCGATGTGAACCATTTCCACGCCGCCGGCGGCATGGGCTTCCTGATCAAGCAGCTGTTGAAACATGGCTTCGTTCACGACGATGTTCGCACTGTTTTCGGCCATGGCCTGGAGGCTTATACCGTTGACGCGAAGCTCGGCGAAAATGGCGCGGTGGCGCGTCAGCCATCGCCAGAGCAGAGCCACGACCCGAAGGTTCTCGCCAGCATCGAAACGCCATTCCAGTCAACGGGCGGTCTGAAGATGCTGACCGGCAATATCGGCAAATCGGTCATCAAGATTTCTGCCGTAAAACCGGAACGCCACATCATCGAGGCACCGGCAATCGTCTTCCACGACCAGCAGGAACTTCAGGACGCCTTCAAGGAAGGCAAGCTTGAGCGCGATTTTATCGCCGTTGTCCGCTTCCAGGGTCCTAAAGCCAACGGCATGCCTGAACTGCATCGGCTGACACCGCCGCTCGGCGTCCTTCAGGATCGCGGCTTCAAGGTTGCGCTCGTGACCGACGGCCGCATGTCCGGCGCGTCGGGAAAGGTGCCTGCCGCCATCCACGTGACACCGGAAGCATCCGACTGCGGCCCGATCTCGCTGATCCGCGACGGCGATATCATCCGCCTTGATGCTGTATCCGGCACACTGGAAGTGCTGGTTTCTGCCGCCGAACTGGCGAAACGCGAACCGGCTCAAGCTGACCTCTCCGGCAATGAATGGGGTATGGGCCGCGAACTGTTCGCAACCTTCCGCCGCAATGCCGGCCCTGCCGACCAGGGCGCCAGCGTCTTCCACTAAGGGATCATGATGGAAGCCGTCGGCTTCCGACATTTTCTCAGTCGAGCAATCATCCTCCTGCTTCCGGCCTTTCATGGCCGGAGCAAAAAACTTGTCATGCAACTGTGATGATTGCCCTATAGTCCCCTCCTCAACTGGCCGCAGATGATCAGGCGGCTGGACGGAATGGGACACGACATGACGATTTTTTCCAGCAAGCGCCGCGACGTTCTGAAGCTGATGGCGGGGACAGCCATCTTTCCAATGATGGTCGCTGTCACGTCCGCAGTCGCGCAAGAAACGGCGTTGCGCGCCATCGTGATTGCCGACCTGCACTCCGCCTATGAGCGTATCGGTCAGCTTCTTGCCGCGATCGAAACCCGTATTGCCTCAGACAAGACGCCGCACATCATTCTGCTGAATGGCGACCTGTTTGAAAGCGGCAACGCCGTGGCAATGCGCTCGGCCGGTGAAATCGAATGGGCCTTTCTCTCCGCGCTCGCAAAACTTGCTCCGACTGTCATCAACATCGGCAACCACGAGCCCGACATTGACAACGACCTGGCCCATTTCGTCAGCCGTGCCAGCGAACTCGGCATTACGGTTCTCAGCAACATCGTCGATAAACGTAGCGGCGCTCCCTACGCTCCAGCCCATGCCGATATAAGTGTCGGCGGACAGAAGGTAATCGTAGCAGGTGTCGCGACCAATGCGCTTAACACCTACCCTAAGGCCACACGAGACACGCTGGATATTCCGGAGCCAACAGCGTGGGCAAGAAATAACCTTCCAGCCATCGTGAAGCAGGATGCGTTCAACATCATCCTCAGCCACGCCGGCGTCGTTGCCGATCGCGATATCCTGCCAACCTTGCCGGATGGGACATTGCTCGTCGGTGGCCACGACCACTTGAACTTTGTCCATGATGAGAACGCCACGCGCTATGTCCACACCGGTTCTTGGTGCACATCCATGACCGTTGCGACATTCGGTTACCCCGGAAAAGCGCCGACGATCGAGGCTATTGCCATCGACGACACGGCTCCGGCTTCACCCGCACTCAGGGCACTGATCACACAGACGCTGGAAAAGCATTTGACTGGCGAGGAAAAAACGGTCGTTGGCACATCTTCAGCGGCATTGACGGTCGACCAGGCCGGACGGCATGCCGCCATGGCCATTGCCACGAAGACGGGCTCGGACATCGGTTTTCTCGGCCATACCTCGTTCGGTGCAGGTCTGCCGAAGGGCGACATTCGTCGCTACGACTTCAACGCCTCGCTGCGTTTCGACGGCAAGCTGATGGTCACAGAGGTCGATGGTACCGTTCTTGCGGAAATTCTCACGCGTTGCAATCAGGATGGCGACATTGCGCTTTCCAAGCGTACCGGCGACTATCTCTATGCGATGCCTGAAGAGCCTGAAGCGAAGCAGCGCTACAAGCTCGTCTGCAACGACTGGTCGGCCATGAACCAGAAATCCTATTTCGGCCGCAGCGACCTGACATTCGCCGAGCTTCCCGATGTCAAGCTGAAGCAGATTGTGCTTGAGAGCCTGACTTAAAGGGCGGCACGTCGCCCGATTTCAGTTCCTCAAATACAAAACGCGCAACCGTGATGGTTGCGCGCCACTTCGTAGTCCGGGGTTGCTCAGAAAGAGCGGATATCGAGCTTGCGGTCCCGGTGTGCTGGATGCGTGCTGAATACGAAAATACGGTCCAGTTCCTTCTGCGCCAACATGCGCAGGAAACGGACGTGGATCGTGTTGTTGGCGTTAACACGCAAGAGCATGCAGCCGATCTTGCTGATACGGGCGTCGGGAATATCAAGGTAAAACTGGTTCGGCAGATTATACTGCGTCAACAGCGCGAGCACTGCTTCCGTCTGAGAAATACGGATCACATCACAACGACGTGCCGCCATGTGCATGACAGCCTTTTCGGTGTATTCGATGCGCGCCGCGTTCATCGTGTCCTCCATGCGGAACCGCCCTTCGCGGTCATACATGAAAGATTCTTCCTTGCTCAAATAGCTATTTTTGAAACTGCTCGCACCGCTTTGCAACTTCCATACCCCCGTATGCAATTCATGGCTCAGAGAGTAGCGTGCAGTCTTTAACAATTCATATCGGCGCGGCATATCCCGCACTAAAATAAGAGCCCGAAACAGATGCTGTTCCGGGCCCCTCGTTTTATCCTAGTGCTCCGGCTTACGTCCGGTAGGTTTTGCCGTCAGCGTCGAAGAGATGCAGCTTTGCCTGGGGGGCAGCGAAGCGTAGCGTTTCCCCTTTCTGTACCGCGACAATGCCCGGCAATTTGACGATGATCGGCTCCTGACCCTTCGGCGCCTCGAGATAAAGCAGCGTTACCTCACCAAGTGCTTCGACAATCGCGACCTTGCCTTCGAACAGATAGTCGTCACCGGTAACGACATTCAAATCTTCCGGACGAACGCCGAAGCTTGCAGCCTTGCCCTGTTCCGACGCAGCGGTTGCAACGTTGATGGCAAGAGACTTGCCGCCTGCCAATTCGATTGTGGTCCGCTCACCTGTCGCCGCGACCTTTGCAGCGAGAATATTCATCGCAGGCGATCCGATGAAACGCGCAACGAAAAGATTGGCGGGATTTTCGTATAGCTCAAGTGGCGCGCCAACCTGCTCGACGCGACCCGCATTGAGGACGACGATACGATCCGCCAGCGTCATCGCTTCCACCTGATCGTGGGTGACGTAGATCATCGTCGTATCCGACATCTGCTCCGACAGCTTGGCAATCTCGATACGTGTGGCAACACGAAGCGCAGCATCGAGGTTCGACAATGGCTCATCGAACAGAAAGACTTTCGGATTGCGGCAGATGGCGCGACCGATAGCAACACGCTGACGCTGGCCACCCGAAAGCGCCTTCGGCAGCCGCTCCAGATATTGCGTCAACTGCAGGATTTCGGCAGCAGCGCGAACGCGGCGGTCGATCTCCTGCCTGCTTTCCTTGGCGATTTTCATACCGAAGGCCATGTTGTCGTAAACAGTCATGTGCGGATAGAGCGCGTAGGACTGGAACACCATTGCAATGCCGCGACGCGACGGCGGAATTTCATTGACGAGCTGGCCGTCAATGAACATTTCACCGCCAGTAATCTCCTCAAGACCGGCGATCATGCGCAACAGCGTGGATTTACCGCAGCCCGACGGGCCAACGAAAACGACGAATTCGCCCTGCTCGATCTTCAGATCGATGCCGTGCAGAACCTTCACCTGTCCGTAGGATTTGCGAATATCCTTGAGAACGAGACTTGTCATGCGGCGTTCCTCCCTATCTGCTCAGGCGTAACGGGCGAAGAAAGCGCCCCAGGCCGGCAGTTCAACTTTGTTGCCATTGGCGCTGCTCGCAAAGCCGTGCCCTTCCAGCACCTCCCAGTTCCCCTCAGGAAGAGCGGCGGTTGCCGCACTTGCTGACAGGTTGAAGAGGCAAAGAACGGTCTCATTGCCAAGTTTACGGCTATAGCTCAGCACCTCGCCCTCGACAGGCTGGAATTCGATACCACCCTTGGCGAATGCCGCGTGCTGCTTACGGAAGCTGAGAAAACGTCGATAGTGTTCAAGAACCGACGCATCATTGCCCTGCTGGGCGCTGACGGCACGCTGCTTATGCTCGACGGGAATTGGCAGCCAGGTCTTCTCGGAGGTCGAGAAACCAGCCTGCGCATGACCGGCATCCCACACCATCGGAGTGCGGCAACCGTCACGGCCCTTGAATTCCGGCCAGAACTGTATGCCGTAAGGGTCCTGCAAATCCTCAAAAGCGATGTCCGCTTCGGTAAGACCGAGTTCTTCGCCTTCATAAATGCAGACAGAGCCGCGCTGCGTCAGCAGCAGTGCAGACAGCACCTTGGCGAAGGCATCCTTGTCCTCGACGTGCTCGCCCCAACGGGTGACATGGCGCACAACGTCGTGGTTGGAAAAGGCCCAGCAGGCCCAGCCTTCGGGAGCGGCCTTGGCAAAATCGGCCTGAACGTCTGCGACACGCTGTGGCGTCAGCGCGTCCGGAGCAAGGAACTCGAAGGCGTAGCACATCTGCATCTTGTCATCGCCGGAGGTATATTCACCGACAATTTCAAGGCCACGCTGGCTGTCGCCAACTTCGCCCACGGCGGCGATATCCTGGAACTCCTCCAGCACGGCGCGGAAGCGTTTCAGGAACTCGATGTTTTCCGGCTGGTTCTTGTCGTAGATATGTTCCTGGAAGTTGTAGGGGTTCACGGCCGGTGCTGTCGAGGCATTGCGGCGTTCCGGCGCCAATGCCGGATTGTCGCGCAGAAGCTTGTCGTGGAAATAGAAGTTGATGGTGTCGAGGCGGAAACCATCGACGCCGCGCTTCAGCCAGAACCGGACGGTTTTCAATAACTCTTCCTGGACCTCCGGATTGTGCAGATTCAAATCCGGCTGCGACGTCAGGAAGTTGTGCATGTAATACTGCATGCGGGTCGGGTCCCACTGCCAGCCTGGACCACCGAAGATCGACAGCCAGTTGTTTGGCGGTGTGCCGTCCGGTTTGCCGTCGGACCAGACATACCAGTCGGATTTTGGATTGTTGCGGCTGGAGCGGCTTTCGACGAACCAGGGGTGCTGGTCGGATGTGTGCGACATCACCAGATCGATCATGACGCGAACGCCGAGGCGATGCGCCTCTGCAATCAGACCGTCAAAATCGGCAAGCGTGCCGAACATCGGATCAACATCGACATAGTTCGATACGTCGTAGCCGAAGTCCTTCATCGGCGAGGTGAAGAATGGCGAGATCCAGATTGCATCGGCACCGAGATTGGCGATGTATTCCAGGCGGTCGGTAATGCCCTTCAGGTCGCCGATGCCATCGCCATTCGAGTCCTGATAGGAACGCGGATAGATCTGATAGATAACAGCGCCGCGCCACCAATCCTTGTTGGGTGTCAGAGCGGAAGTCACCGAAGCGGTCATTGTCGAATCCTGTTTGGTATGGGCGTTCATGGTTGTCAGCCTCCCTTGACGGAGCCTGCAAGCAGGCCGCGCACGAGATAACGTTGAAGAGCGAAGAAGACGAGCAGCGGCACAATGATCGTGACAAAGGCCGAGGCGGTGAGGATTTCCCAGTTGCCGCCGCGCGAGCCGAGCAGCGCATTCAGCGCGCCAGTCAGAACCAGCTCATCCTTCTGCGTGCCAAGGAAGACCATGGCGACGAGCAGGTCGTTCCATGTCCACAGGAACTGGAAGATGGCAAAGGAAGCCAGCGCCGGGAAGGACAGCGGCAGGATGATCTTGACGAAAATCTCGAAGTCGCTGGCGCCGTCGACACGCGCGCTTTCAATGATCTCTTTTGGCAGACCGGAAATGTAGTTGCGCAACAGATAGATGGCGAGCGGCAAACCGAAAGCGGTGTGCGCCAGCCAGATGCCCGCATAAGTCTTGGATGGAACACCGAAAATGTTGCCGATCTCGTTGTAGAGCCTCAGAAGCGGGATCAGGGACATCTGCAACGGCACAACGATCAGACCAACCACCATGGCAATCAGCAGATTGCGTCCGGAGAAGCTCATCCATGACAGCGCATAAGCAGCGAATGCAGCAATGAGGATCGGGATCACGGTCGCCGGCACGGCAACCGTCAGCGAATTGACAAAGGACTGACCGATGCCTTCGGATGTCAGAACGGTGCGATAATTGTCGAGCGTAAAGACCGGCGGTGTGGCGACGGAAATGTAGACGCGTTTGCCGCGCGCACCCTCAAAGCTCGATGCCTTGCTATAT
The DNA here is from genome assembly GCA_025559845.1 of Agrobacterium tumefaciens. Taxonomy (NCBI): domain Bacteria; kingdom Pseudomonadati; phylum Pseudomonadota; class Alphaproteobacteria; order Hyphomicrobiales; family Rhizobiaceae; genus Agrobacterium; species Agrobacterium tumefaciens. Next base: position 337,337 of record CP048469.1, on the reverse strand, counting down.
TCATAGGTGCCATCGGCATTGATGAGCAGGGTTTCACCATCACCGATATCGGCAGCCTCGCCCGCCTTGAAGGCTCGCGGCTCCTGCACGCGAACACCGAAAGCCGCGACTTGTCCACCAGCGCCATTTTCGAAAACACTGCCGGAAATGACGTAGCTGTTGCCATCCTGTTTCTGAACCGAAGCGTCGGCCAGGCGAACAGCAGCCGTCTGTTCAGAGCTGGAAAAAGCCGTCCACCAGCCCGAGACAGTAATCTGATCCTTGTCGCGCAGCGAGCTGACCAGAATGCCGAGTGTCGGCAGGAGCCAGAGCAGGACAACGAAGAGAACGCTGGCGTGAACGATGAGGCGCGGTAGCCCGACGCGACGGATGCGCTTTACGATATCCATGTCAGCGCCCCTCCATCTCGCGGTTGGCCTGGCGAATGTTCCAGACCATGATCGGCGTTACGGCCGCCATGATGATCAGCGCGATCACGGCGCTTCGGCCGCTATCGCCACCACCACGGAACATCCAGTCAAACATGAGGTTGGCCAGAACCATGGTGTTCCATTGCCCGTTGGTCATGGTCAGCACGATATCGAACACCTTGAGGACAAGAATGGTGATCGTCGTCCAGACAACTGCAATGGTGCCCCAGATCTGCGGGACCATGATCTTCCAGAAAATCTGCCAGCCGTTGGCGCCATCGATAACAGCCGCTTCGACGGTTTCTTCCGGAATACCGCGCAACGCCGCCGACAGGATGACCATGGCGAAGCCGGTCTGAATCCAGATGAGGATGACCATCAGGAAGAAATTGTTCCAGAACGGCATGGAGATCCACACTTGCGGGTTGCCACCGAAGAACTCAACGATGGCATTCAACAGGCCAATCTGAACCTGCCCTTCGGCGCGATACTCGTAGATGAACTTCCAGATGACGGAGGCACCGACGAAGGAGATCGCCATTGGCATGAAGACGATCGACTTGGCGATGTTGCCCCACCAGATACGGTCCGTCATCACAGCGATGACCAGTCCGAAGAAGGTGCAGGCAGCCGGAACGACGGCGAGCCAGAGTATGTTGTTGAAAATCGACTGACGGAACCCGGCGTCAGACAGTGCCCAACGATAGTTGGCAAGGCCGACGAATTCATTGCCCGTTCGGTCGTGGAACGACAGGATCAGCGTCGCGACGACAGGGTAGACGAGATAGACGAGAAGAAGAAGAACAGCCGGACCAATGAAAAGCCATGGTCTGACCGCTGCGCGGCGATTGAGGTTGCGGGACGCATGAATGACGTCACCCGATCGCACTGGAAAGATAACCTGCAGCAGTTTATCGGACAGCCAGTAATAGGCAGCACAGGCAAAAACGCCGGCAACCATGACGCCGATCGCCGAAACGAGTTGGGCAGCCATTTTCCCCTCCCTTGATTCCTTATCCGCGTCGCCCTGTTTTTGTCAGCGATCGCCGGAGCCGTTCCGTTGGGAAAAGGCCCGGCAAATTTGCTCTGCCGGGCCAAGTCCAATTGACGTTACTTGAGGCCGTCCCAGGCCTTCTGGATATCGGCCGCAACTTGATCAGCGGATTTACCGCCGACGAAGTCGATCATGCCGGTCCAGAATGCACCAGCACCGATCTTGCCCGGCATCAGATCCGAACCGTCGAAGCCGAAGCTTGTTGCCGTGGTGAGGATTTCACCCTGACGCTTCATCTGCTCGTTGGCATAGGTATCGACGTTCACACCCTTGTAAGGCGTCAGGAAGCTGGACTGCGCCATCCAGACTTCGTGCGCGATCGGGGTTTTCAAGAACTCGATAAAAGCCTTGGCCGCCGGAGATTCCTTGGTGACCGTGACCAGCGTGCCAGCACCCAGAACAGGCTTGCCGAGATCCGGCTTCGATGCATAGGTCGGCATGTAGAAGAAGTCGGCATCCGTTCCGACCTTCGTGCCTTCCGGGAAGAAGGAAGGAATGAAGGATGCCTGATGATGCAGGTAGCACTTCGGCGGAATGTCGAAGAGGCCTTTCGGGCTGTCACGGAAGTCGGTGGAGGCAACGGCAGCCACACCGCCGCTGACATATTTTTCGTTCTTGGCGAACTTGCCGAATTCGTTGATCGCTCCAACAACCGCAGGATCGGTGAACTTCACCTCGTTGGTCGTCCATTTCAGGTAGACATCAAGCGGCTGCGTGCGAAGCATCAGGTCTTCTACCCAGTCGGTCGCTGGCCAACCGGTTGCGCCACCCGAACCAAGACCGATGCACCAGGGCGTGCCACCGTCGGCAACGATCTGGTCGGTCAGCTTGAGCAGGTCTTCCATCGTCTGCGGAACTTCGTAGCCCGCTTCTTCAAAGTTTTCCGGCACGTACCAGACCAGCGACTTCACGTCAGCCTTGAAGGGAAACGCGAAGTAGGCCTTGTTGCCATCCTTGCCCTTGTAGCTGCCGAGATCGACCCAGGACTGTCCGGCGCCATAGTTCTCCTTGACCCAACTGGCGGTCTCATCGCCGAGCGGAACAAGAAAACCCTTGGCGGCAAGATCTGCCAGCAGGCCAGGCTGCGGCAGAATGGCGATGTTCGGCGGCGAACCCGCCTGCGTGTCGATAACGATCTGCTGCTCGTAGTTTTCCGAAGAGGAGTAACGCACGTTCACACCCGTCGCATCGGCAAAATAGGCCAGAACGGATTGGAACAGAGCTTCGTCTTCACCGCGCCACGGACCGAAGATCGTCAGCGTCTGCCCCTTCAGGTCAGCATTCGCCGTTTTGAAATCCTCGTAGCTTTTCCAGTTGAATTTGGCATCCTGACCAGGTGCAAACTTCAGATCAGCAGCGAAGGCTGCTCCCGACAGAAGCGACATCACGGCTACCGTCGTCAAAAAAGTCTTATGCATGTGATTTACCTCCCATCACATCAACCGCTGAACACTTTCAAAAATTAATCAAAGCGCTTTGGCTGCCTATTCATCTCATCGACTGCAAGAGCGAGTCAAGAGACTCTTTGCACGGAAACGTTACAGTAAATCGAGCAAGAGGCAATTCGTGAAAATTGGTCCATTGTTTTCCATTGAGATAAATCCACAGCGCTGATAAAAATCTAAGCGCTTTGGAACTTTTGAGGAGGGGCGTTTCGCCTTTGTTGCCAAAGCAATTGCATGGAGGAAGAAGCGACATGAACTTGAAACAACTGTCGCAATTGCTTGGCATTTCGCAGACGACGATCAGCCGGGCACTCAACGGATATCCTGAAGTGAGCGCGGAAACGCGCCGCCGCGTCATGGAAGCCGCCGAAAAAACCGGTTATCGGCCGAATGCCGCCGCACAACGACTGGCAACCGGCAAGGTCGGGTCCATCGGACTTGTCATGCCGATCGGCGCGCACCACCGCTCGGACGTCCACTACGGAGAATTTTTGAGCGGACTTGGCGAAGAGGCAGCCCGCAACGGCTTTCACCTCGTCATCATGCCCACCGAACTGGAGCGAGAGCAGGAAGCATTGCGCGGACTGGCCGCCAGCGGCAGCGTCGACGGCATCTACCTCGCCTACATGAAGAAAAACGACCCGCGTGTGGGGATGATGCAGTCGCTATCCATCCCCTTCCTCGTCCATGGTCGCTCCTGGGGCCTGGACGAAAACTATCCGTTTCTCGATGTCGACAACGAAGGCGCCTTCAAGGACGCAACCAATCTGCTGCTGCAGCTTGGTCATCGGCGCATTGGCATTCTGAATGGACCAGAAGGATACGATTTCACTTTCAGACGCTTTCTCGGTGTCGAGAGCGCCCTTGCCGCTCATGGTCTGCCACTCCGAACAGAGCATGTCCGTTACGGCAGCATGACCGACGAGGAAGGTTTTTTGGGTATGGAGGCACTGCTTTCGCAGGCTGAACGCCCGACCGCGGTTCTCTGCGCGAGTACTGCGCTTGCCTTGGGCGCCGTCCGTTCGCTCAATCAGCGCGGCCTAAAACCCGGAAAGGACGTTTCGTTGATTGCCCACGACGACGTTCTTCCATTGCTGAAGCCCGACAATTTCTCCGTACCACTTACCACCACGCGCTCTTCACTGAGAGCAGCCGGGGTGCGTATCGGCCAACGCCTCATCAACCGCATCAAGTTTAACGAAACGCAGCCGCATCAGGAATTGTGGAAAGCTGAACTCGTTGTGCGGGCCTCAACGGGACCCGCACCGAAAGACTAGCGGTTTGCTCAGAACTTTGGAGCCGTCTTTCCCAGGGCGCGATGCGCAGCGATGACAGTGTTTGCCATCAGCATGGCGATTGTCATCGGACCAACACCGCCCGGTACGGGTGTGATGGCGGCAGCAACCGCACTTGCCTCGTCATAGGCAACATCGCCAACCAGTTTCGATTTCCCCTCACCTTTTTCAGGCGCTGGGATGCGGTTGATACCGACATCGATAACCGTTGCACCGGGCTTGACCCAATCGCCCTTGACCATGCCCGGACGGCCAACCGCTGCCACAAGAATATCAGCCGTCTTGCAGATGGCTGCGAGATCCTTGGTACGGGAGTGCGCCATCGTGACCGTGGCATTGGCGTTCAACAGCAGTTGTCCCATCGGCTTGCCGAACAGGTTGGAGCGACCGATCACCACGGCGTTCAGGCCGGAAAGGTCGTCACCGTGAATGCTGCGTGCGAGCAGCATGGCGCCGGCCGGGGTGCAGGAAATCAGCCCGGTTTCAAGGTCGCCTGTAGCCAGCTTGCCCGCATTCAGCACACTCAGGCCATCCACATCCTTCTCCGGCAGGATCGACTGAATCACGGCTTCCGAATCGAAATGCCTGGGCAAGGGCAATTGCACCAGAATCCCGTGAACGGTGCTATCGGCGTTCAGTTCGGCCACGAGCGAAAGGAGATCGGCCTGCGTCGTTTCTTCCGGCAGCGTATGCTGAATGGAGTTGAAACCGCACTGCTTGGCCATCTTGCTCTTGGAGTTCACATAGGCATGGCTGGCAGGATCGTCGCCGACGATGACAACGGCAAGACCCGGCTTGGCGCCAGTGGCCGCTTCAAGAGCTTCCGCGGAAATGCGCACCGCTTCGGTTACGGATGCCGCCTTCGCTTTACCGTCAATCACAACTGCCATGCATTCTGCTCCTGCTGGATTAGGTAGCCCCGTATGGTGCGAGGCTCACAGGAATGCAAGAGGAAATGCAGTTTGGGCAACGGCGGGTCAGCCGGTTTTACGGTAGATGTCCCGACGATCGGCATAGTCGGCCAGATGCTCCCGCAGCAATGCGAGTTCGCGGCGTAGTGCGAGCAGCTCTTCCGCCTCGGCTTGCTCGTGCTCGAACTGACCGGAAAGCGCATCGGCCATCAACGGTGGAAGCTGGCCGTCTTCATTTTCTGTGTTTTGAACCGTACGGTTGCCCATCAGGACCTGACGGACGCGCTCGTCGAGCGGCATGTCGTCACCATCATTTGCGGCTTCGGCATAATAATCCGCGTAACGATCCGTCTGCGCCTCATCGTCATAGACGTCATCATCGACCGCAGCCTCGGCCGGGATATCGATATCATCGAAGATCGCCGGTGCCATGGGTTCGAAGTTTTCCGGCTGGAGAGGCACCATATCCACTTCGAGTGAGGAAGGCGCATACTGACCGTCATAAAGTGTCAGGCCTTGCTCATCCTCGTCGTCATGCCTGCGATAACTGAGCAAATAAAGGCCGCCGAGCAAGCCGACCAACGCGCCGCCGCCTGCCATCAAGCCGGCCTGCAGCATGTCGCGTGACAATTCACCAGGGCCCGCTTTTTTCGCGAGGCTCGTTTCAATCAGAGGTGTGGCTGAAACGGCAGCATCCTGTCTCGCTGTCGCTTCCAGATAAGCATTTCTCGCCGTTTCCAGTTCAGCCTGAAGTTTCGAGAATTCTCCCGGAACAACTCCGAGGCTATTCAGCCGGTCAAGCAGCTTTTTCCGTTCGCCTTCAGCCGCTGTTCGCTCTGCAGCGATTCGGGCACTGTCGCGCTTCAATCCGTCGACAAGCTGACGCAGCGCAGGGGTGACCTGCGCACGGATATCATCAACAGCGTTCTGCGCAGCAATACGGCGCGGATGCTTCGCGCCATAGTCAATCGATATATTGGCCAGGGTCATACCGGCAGCCGCGTAACGTTGCCGAAGGTCTTCCAATCCCGAAAACGCGGAGCTTCCCGGCAAAGGGTTGGCCAGAACATCATTTGCCTTCAGGGCAGAGGCGGATGCCAGATCGGCCTCGACGGCCTGCTGCCGCTGACGTGTGCTCAAGCCCACGCTCTCAAGGTCATGAAGTTGCTGTTCGAGTTGCTGGACTTCGGGCAACGCCGTATCGCCGTGGCGCATCTGAAAGCCGCTAACAGCGGCTTCTGCCTTGTCGAATGCAGTACGCGCCCTTTCGGCTTGCCGCATAGCGGGCGTCATGGTCCCTGCCCTGCCGTCGGCCATGACGCGCATCGAAACGTAATCGGCAAGTCGCATCGCCGCATCCGCTGTCGCGGCTGTCGACGTAACCACAAGCGTGCTTTCATCGGCCGTCAATTCCAGCCTGATTGCTTCACCAACGGCAATATTGAGCGCCTCTCGCGGAGACACCGGCCGCGTATCGGCGCCGGTCAGAAGGTCATAGAGAAGGCCGAGTTCGCCCTGGTTGCGAACCCCGATCACATCGGTTGGCTTCAGCTTCAGATCGCTTGCAATCCGGTCCAGCCCCGTCGGTGACAGCAGCGTCCTGCGTGCCATCGTCAGGAAACGTCCCGAATCAGGCGCCTCATATCCTGTCTGGGTAATTTCGACACGCGCTTCGGAGACGTAGCCCTGAAAACCTGCGTTGCTCAAAAAGAGAGGGAGCCCGGCGCCGACTGCAGTGGCAGCGGCAACGCAACCGACTGTTACAAGGCGTGCAACGCGTTTGCGCCATTCGGCGACAGGCGGTGCTGCCACGTCGCCTGAGATACGGCTTTCTGCCATCAAATCTGAATCGCGCTCAACCATTCGAAGCCGCCTGCCACACTGATCGCAGCCCGAAAGGGCCAGCTCCCAAATCCTTACGAGAGGTTAAAGGATCGTGGCAAACAAATGGTTAACGCGTTTGAATCCGTCTTTTTCAGTGTTTGCCCATGGCAATATGCCAGGGCTCGGCACACAGGCTATAAAGCCACGTCATGTGCAGCTTTCGAAAAATCTCCGGCATGCCCGACATTTCCGATGACAGGATCTTGAACAACGGGCCGACAGCGATGACAACACGCGCCGTGTCACGGCTGACATGTGCATGCAGCCACTCGTCCTGGTCCTCGTTCAGCATGCCCGCCAGAAGCACGTCAACCTTGGTATCGGGCATCGCTTTATGGATCATGACAAAATCGTGCCAGGGAGCATGGTTGCGCAAACGGGCAAGTGTTTCGCTGACCTGAGCAGCGTTGTCACCGACGACACCAATGCGCTTCGGTATCGCCATATAGGTCAACAGCGCCATAACGAAAGACATTTCGTCCATGCCTGAGGGCATGGATTGTCCTTGTTTTCTTAACGCCGCGTTCATGGCCTTACCCTGTGGCAGAAGCAGACAGCTTTCGAGAATTTCGCGGTAGTTTGGCTCGACCTGCGAACGCTTGGCTTTCTCGCGTGTCAGGAAGGAGAGAAACGTATAACCTTCGAGCACGCAGGCTTTCTCGTTGACGAGATCCAGCGCACCGGTCCAGTCGAGATCGCAGACAGGCAGCCCATAAACCTGATTTTGCGATCCGGACGATGCAAAACTTTCAGCGCGTTTCATTTCCCCGCTCCCCAAACCCGGCAAAAATGTTGCTCATCCAGATTTTGGGACGATCAACTCTTGTTGCGGTTTATACACGAGAGGGTTGAAATTAGACTGAAAGCAATCGCTCTAAACTTCTGAGGCAAAGTTACCGGACGTTAACCGAACCAATGCCTGCAGGGCGCATCAGTGGCCCGCCGCAGCAGCAGGTTCGGCCTCGACCTTCTCCCCTTCGACGATCTTGATCGAACGTGGGGAGCCATTGCCGGTCTGAGCGCGGATATCGGCCTTTGAGAGGTAGTCGAGCTGCTCGATGAGAACGTCTTCGACGATCTCCTCACCAAGCTTGCCATTCAGGCCTTCACGGATGTGCTGTTTGAACGCCTCCGGATCGAAGGTCGACACATTGGCGATATTGACCATCGAGGAACCGGCCAGCAACGTGAAGAGTTCGTCGGTGACGAGTTGCGTCGCAGGCAGTTCGATCTTGGCGATCTTCTGCTTGTCTACCCGGAGCGAAATGCGGCTCAAGAAATATCCATTCACGCCACCATCGTTGATGACGGGAATGGTGATGCTCTCACCCTTCACCAGTTGAAGATTGGCCTTTTTCGCTTCCGCTTCATCCACCGGCGCGGGTGCAGTCGCCATCTGAACGGAGAAATACACCGCGCCAAGCGTGACCGCGCAAACCCAAACGCCGGTAAGAAGAAGTTTCAACATCAGACAGCGGCGCCGTAGAGAAATTGTTCCTGCGAATAGGTGCCATCAGTATCGGCTTCCTGGATCGCGTTCTTGAGCAGATCGGCGACTGCACGGACTGCGTTCAGATGTGCCTCAACGCGGCTGGCATTGGTCGCAAGCTTGCCCTTGATGCCGCGAACCTGCTCCATATGTCCGGCAGCAATATCTTCACGCGGCGTATCGCGGAAAAGCATGGTCAGTTCATAGAGGCAACGGCTCTTGTGTGCATTGGAGACCTTGAAATCGAACTTCGGGTCCTTGCCGATATTCTCGTTCTCGTTGTCGATAATCATTTCAAGACGGCCGAGAACGGATTTGATACGGTGGTCGTTCGACATAAGATCCATGCTTGTCTCCTCTTTGTAATTATTCATTTTCAAGCCTTGTCAGTCGTTTCATTGGAAACGCCAAGAACCTGCCGCTCAAACTCGGCCACCATGCGCATAGCGGCATTGTGGTCCTTGTCGTTTGCGGAAACATCCGTCAGTCCCTTTGACTCAACTTTGCGCAAGGCATCCTTGTAAGCCTGCTCGGCAATGCCGACGCCGCCCTCCTTGGAAATGACGTCCGCAATCTGTTCGGCCATCATGCTTTTCCAGATCTCGCCGGCGTTACCCTTGCCGTAGACATCCTCGGTCTCCTTCGGCAGCATGCTGGAAACGAAGGATTGAAGAACCGAAGCTTCGAACTTGCGATAGGTCTCGGGAACTTCCGTGCGCTTGGCACGAATGTCAGTATCGCCAAGACCGGCCTTGGAGGCGGCCGAATCGAGCACATCGACAGCTGCGCCAAAACCCTTGCCGGCGTCGGCCAGGCTGGTGGCGGCGAAAGCTGCCTTGTTGGCCTTGAGTTTTTCCTGGGCAACCTGAACCTGTTGCGGGTCGGCAGCGCGAACCACATCCATTACCAGATCACTAATTACCGATATCGCCACGTTCTGATCTCCCGTCCTGACGAACAGACTGCGGAACAACCTGCAACCCGTTCGCTCAATCCAGAAACACCGCAAACGACGTTTTCAAAACGGCGCCGGTGCAACACTGAGAGAGACTATGAATTGCCAACCTTGCTGGAGGCTGGTGTCGAAGTAACGCTGATGATTTCCAGAAGATCATAAATTGCATTGTCGTCGGCCTCACGATCTTCAAGATCGCGCGCACCGAGCATCTTTTCTTCAAGTCTGTCCGCCTTGGTCTTTTCCCGCAGCACCTTGTTTTCCTGCAACTGCTGAGCGCCGGTAAGCTGGCGGTCTTTAACGACCAGACGACCATAACGGTCCGAGTAATGCTTGGAAAACATCTGATGGACAGGCTCCATAGACGTCATCGCCTCAAGAACATTATCCATGGCCTGCGTCACTTCGGAGCGGGCACGCGTCGTGTCCGCCAACTCGACTTCGGCCATCTTTTCCATGTGGCGTTGTACGGCGGTGAGCCGCTTGAGCTTGTCCGATCGTTTATCCGAAGCCATCAAGACTTTCCTCTGCTCAAAAACCGATGAAGACCGGGCCGAAACCGTCCACGAACTGGCGGACGAGTGCTGCGACGGAAAGATAAAGCATGAACAATCCGCCCGCGAGAACGAAGGGCGTGGAAATGAAGTAGACGGGGATCTGCGGAGCGAGCTTATTGATGAGGCCGACCGCAACGTTGAACATCAAACCGTAGATGATGAAGGGGCTGGCGAGCCGCAGCATAATGGTGGTCGATGCACGCAGCGTATCCGTCAACGTGATCAGCATCTTCTGACTGCTGATCAAAGCCCCGACCGGAGTTGCCGTATAGGAATCAACCAAGGCTCTCAAAACGACATGGTGGAAATCCAGCATGAAGAGAACCAGCAGGCTACCGAATGTAATGAAATTCGATATCTGGTTTTCCTGCACATCTTCAATGACATCAGCACCGCCCGGCGCGCTGAAGCCGATCGAAGCACCAATGATGGCACCGGTGAACTGAAGGCCGAGCGTGTAAAAACGCGCAATCAGGCCGTACATGGCACCAATCAGAATTTCCGTGAAGATCAGGCCGACAATCGTACCCTGGCTTGCGCCTGACACATTTGGGTAGATGGCTCCCCACAAGACCGGCAACAGCGCCATCGTCACGGCAACGCAGACCAGTATGCGTATCTGTCCGGGAATACGCGAACTGGAAAAGCCCGGCATGGTCATGAAGCAGGCGCCGATACGGCAAATTGCAAGGAACAATGCGATAATTGTCCCTTGCGGGTCGGTTATCATGAAATGGCGCCCAGAATCTTGATCTCCAGCCCCTTTGCCAGTTCGACATGCGAAAGAACCGGCAGGGTCGCGAAGAGTCGCTCGATAATCATGCGCACATAGGACCGCGTTTCAGGCGACGTGACAAGAACAAAGGGCAGTCCGCGGTCCATGAATTCACGGATAACTTTGGAGGCCTGCTCGGAAAACTCTTCCAGATGGCGCGGATCGATATCGAACTCGACGATTTCGCCTTTGGCATCGCGCTTCAGCGCCTGGTGGAACACCATGTCCCATTTGTTGCCGAGACGCAGGACACGCAACACGCCATTGTCGGCCAGATCGCCGCAAAGCTGCTGCGACATGCGAACGCGGACATGCTCTACGATCTGTTCGGTCTTGCGAACATGAGGTGCAAGTTCGGCAACCGCTTCAAGGATGAGGTGGAGATTGCGGATCGAAACACGTTCGGCGAGCAGCAACTTCAACACTGCCTGCAAGCCGGAGTAAGACATGTGCGAGGAGCAGATCTCGTCCGCAAGCTTCTTGTATTCCGGGTCCAGCCTGTCGATGAGGATCTTCACGTCCTTGTAGGACAGAAGCTGCGGCAGGTTGTTGCGGATCACTTCGCTCAAATGCGTCAGAACGACGGATACGTTGTCGATCGGATGGAAACCTTCGCGCTTCAAATCCTCGGTAAAGGTTTCGAGGATCGAGACTGCGGGCATGCCGAAAGCCGGCTCGCGAATCTCGTCGCCAGGAATGCTTGGCTTCCGCCCCGCACCCGTTACCACGAGGACATCACCGACACGCAGATTGCTGGATGCGATCGTCGTGCCGTGGACACGGATCTGGTAAGCCTTTTCGGGAATCATGATGTCGTCGGACACCTTGATCTCGGGTACGACGAAACCGTACTGCGTCGCGAATTTCTTGCGCATCTTTCCGACACGGAAGGCCAGTTCCTGATGCGCACCAAGCAGACGCGTGGACACCTGCTTTCCGAGTGCCAGTTCGATCTCGGAGGTCTTGAGGACTTGTTTGACGGAATCCTTTTCGGCTTCCGAGTTTTGCATGACCTTCTTTTCTTCCTGCTCACGAAGCAGCGCATTTTCAGCTTCGGTCTGGCGCGGAATATACCAGCTACCGAAGGCCATGATGCCGCCGAGGGTGATGAACGGCAGGAAGGGAAGGCCCGGAATGACCGCGAGCAAGCCCATCAGCATAGCCGAGACCATCAGCGCACGCGGGTAACCGGAGAGCTGGTTGACAACGGCCTGGTCGGTCGACCCTGACGTGCCGCCGCGCGATACCAGAAGGCCGGCAGCAAGAGAAACGATCAGCGCCGGGATCTGCGAGACGATACCGTCACCAACAGACAGCTTGACGAACACGTCAGCCGCTTCGCCGATGGGCATGCCATGGCGGAAGTAGCCGATGATGATGCCGCCAAAGACGTTGATCGCGGTGATGATAAGGCCCGCGATCGCATCGCCGCGCACGAATTTCGACGCACCGTCCATCGAACCGAAGAACGAACTCTCTTGTTCAAGTTCGCGGCGGCGGTGTTGCGCTTCCTTTTCATCGATGATGCCGGCGGACAGGTCGGCATCAATCGACATCTGCTTGCCGGGGATCGCATCGAGGGTGAAGCGTGCGCCAACTTCGGCGATACGGGTGGCGCCCTTGGTGATAACGATGAAGTTAACCGTAATCAGGATCATGAAGACGATCAGACCGATGACGAAGTCACCGGACATGACGAGACTCGAGAAGCCGGCGATCACACCGCCGGCGGCATTGTGGCCTTCATGCCCGTGGGTCAGGATCACACGTGTCGTGGCAATGTTCAGCGACAATCGTATCATCGTCGCAATCAGCAGCACCGTCGGGAAGGACGAGAAATCCAGTGGCCGCTGAATCCAGAGGGCTACCATCAGGATAAGAACAGAAAAGGCGATGGAGAACGCCAGTCCGATATCCACCATGACCACAGGTATCGGCAGGAACAGCACGCAGAGGATCGTGATGATACCCAGTGCGAAGCCGATATCCCGGGTGCTCGGGCTTACCTTCGGCAATGATATGACTGGTGGTTGCGCCATAAATCTCGTCCTGTCTCTTCATGAGAAGGGCGACGGGACAGCCGTCGCACGTTTCCAGAGCACAGAACCGGAAAACGATTCACGCTTTTCGGGCCAATGCTTCAGAGCATCACTAGCGGCTGAAGCTTGCGCGAAAATGGCACAAGCGCATTGCCCGGTTTAGAAGCCGGACTGGATGCGCGAAAAGACGAGATTGGAAAACAGTGAAATCTGAGCGCCGACAAAGGGAGCGGCGACCCCGAGAACAACCATGATCGTGACGATCTTCGGTACGAATGTCAGCGTCATTTCCTGGATCTGGGTCAAAGCCTGAATAAAGGCGATGACGACGCCGACGACCATCGCCGCCAAAACGGCGGGACCGGCCGCGACGAGAACCGTCCAGACTGCCGCCTGCATGATATCAAGCGCATCGGCCTCGTTCATCGTCGCATCCTTTGTTCCGAAAAGGCGGCGTCCTGCCGCCTTCACTTATCAGGAATCGGTCGAAGTGTCCGATTCGGTCTCCGTTGTTGTACTACTGCTTGCAGTGTTGGAGAAGGTGACGCCCGCCTGGATCAGAACCTTATCACCGGATTCGGTGATGGCGATCACGCCATCCGCATAGACTTCGACTTCCTTGACGATGCCCGTCACCTTGTCGTCGGCGCTCTTGACGGTCTTGCCTACGAGATCAGATGCACGCGTCAACGCTTCAGCCTGCAGCATGCTCTTCAGGTGCGTGTTCGTCTTGATCGACTGTTCGACCTGCGAGAAGCTTGCGAGCTGCGACATCTGCGCGCTCGCATCCATCGGCTCGGTCGGGTCCTGATTTTTCATCTGGGCGATCAGAAGCTTCAGGAAGCTGTCGTAGTTCAGCGACGCTGCGCTGCTGTCGGAACTGCTTGCCCCGGCGTTGGCCCAGGGGTTCGACGCTGTCGAACTAACTGCATCTACCGCCATGGTGCGATCTCCTTGCGAATCTGTTCAATCGTTGCGGGAGCCATTTCCTGATTGCTGAGGATTTTTTCCTCGATCGGGTAGAGACCGCGGATCGCCTTCAGCGCTTCGAACGCCTTGCCGGTCGCAACCAGCGCGTCGATACGCTTGAGTTCCGCCAGGACCTCTTCGTGCTGGAAGCAGTTCAGCAGCATGCTCACGGACTTGCGGAACATGTTGGTAGACTGCTCGCGCCCTTCCGGGTTGATGAGGATCATCTGCGCTATGAAGTAAAGCTGACGCAGCGGCGTCGTCGCCTGCTCAGGCTGCAACACGTGGTTTTCAAGCAAGAACGTGACATCGTTCAGGAATTCCAGCGCTACCTTGCGGTCAACACGCAGAACTGCGCCGTTGATGAAAATCTTTTCGCCCGATTTCAGCGAAATTCGAAGTGTACTTTTCATTTCAGTCCATCCCTGATGATGGTTGTCACGTCAATTATGCCCTGGAAGTTCTTAGACTGGCGCTTCCGGATCAGTTCGCACTCTTTCAAAATCCAGATTGCGATTGAAATCAGATTGGCTCTGAGTTCGGTTGCCAACTGGTTGTCTGGTTGCTTGAGATCTTCAATGAAGCGAATCCAGACCCGGCGCGTGTAAAACAGCGCCTCGATCGTATGCCGCTGCGAGGTCGAGTCCCTTGCCTCTGCCAGCAGATCGATCGATTTGGTCAACGCCTGCCGCTCGCGATCCTTCGCGTCGGCGACACCATCCTCCATGATTTCGGCGTAGGAAAACTGGTACATTCATGTATCCTTTATCTGCCGCCACCTCTGATCATCAGAGATAGTTTACCAGACTCATTTGCTGCAGACGCGACGTGAGGCTGTATGCGATTTCGATTTGCTGCTGGAGGAGATCGAGACGGGTTTTCGCCTCGTAGGTGTCGATCCCCTCGAGATCCAGCAAATGGGTCTCGATGATTTTTTTCTGGGCTGCCAGAGCATCATTTGCCTTGGAAACACGGCTTTCCGAGAGACCGAGCTTGCTCTGCTGCTGATTGATGCCGCTGATGGCCTTGTTGATGTTCGTGACAGATTGCGTAGCGACCATTTCGCGAATTTCACTGTCAACGTTCTCGTCCAGGAAGGTCATGGACGTGATTGCCGTCATCGCGAAATAACGCATTCCCTCGGAATTGCTGTTGGTCGATGTCTCCACGACCTCATTCTGAGTGATACGGCTGGTCATGTTCGTGTCGCTCGCCTGCGAACCGTACGTCGTCCAGAAATCATAGTCCTGGCCGACCGTCAGGTCGGTATGCGGCGGGTTGGTGACCGTCGTGGTGCCAGCGAATACACCTTCGATGTGGGTCATGAACTCGCTGACCTGTTCCTTGGACAGGTCTGCAATGTTGCCAACTGCCGGCGTCTGCGACGCCATGAACGCATTCAGTTCGACGTTATAGGCAGCCTTCAGCTTCGAATCGTCGGCAAAATAATCGTCGACCGGTTTCACGTCGGTGTTGATGCCAGAGAACAGGAATTCGCCATTCACAGCCGTGTTGGCAAAGCTGGTGAAGTTGTTGAACGCGTTCGAAATGGTCTGCACAACCGTCGAAAGTGTCGGAGGTTCGGCGCTGGTGTTCGGCACCAGAACGCTCTGGATCTCCTGAGCGGCCTTGGCCATGCTGTCGAGTGCCGCCTGCGACGCTTCAAGACGCTGGGTTGCGATGGAATTGACGCTTGCAATCGATGTCAGACGTGCGACATCGCGGTTGAGATCAAGGCTGCGCGCCGTGTTGGCGCCAAGCGCCAAACCGATATCCGCATGCTTGCCCGTTGTCAGCTCGGTGTTGAGGTTGGTCATCTCAAGCTGAGCCTTGAGAATGGTGCTGCGCATGCTGTTCTGCATCGCCAGCGATGAAATGAAGGACGTTTTCATCGTTTACCTCGCCATATCCATCAACGACTGAAGCATCTCGTCGATGGTGCTCACCAGTTTCGTCGCGGCTTTGTAGGATTGCTCGATATCCAGCAGCAGCGAGAGTTCTTCATCCAGGCTGACTGCGGTGTTGTTCGAGTAGGACGTGGAAGAACGCTCATAAAGCGCACTCTTTGCTTCGTATGCCGAAGTCGCCCCAGACCGCTCCTGTTCCAGCCAACCCATTGAATTGGTGCCGTATTTCAGAATGCTGGTATTGGTATCGATACGCGTCGACGCGTCAAAGTTCATCGGTGCATCGAAGGCCGTCACATAGCTGTCGATCAGCTTGGAAAACCCGGTTCCACCCGTGCCCGAAGTATTGATGACATAATCGGTACCGTTAATACCGCCATCACGCAACAATTCCGGGTTGCCACCTTGCGAAATAATTAACGCGGGGTTGACGGTAATGCTGGCTGCGAGGCCAGGCGATACAGTTCCATCAGCCGGAATGGTCGTTGCCAGCGGAGAACCGTAGGTGAAGAGGCCCGGCATATCGGGAAGACCGCTCGTGGAGTCGGCGGGCTTCTCAGCGAACATGGTGATAAGACCGCGCGCCGTTTCATCAAGCTGGCTCTGCATGGTCGGCGCGTAATCGTCGCGGATCTGCAAAAGCCCGGCCAGCGAACCCGCCGCCGTGGTGTTGCTGCCATCACCGGCCTTGACCGCAACGCCATCGATGAAGATCGAGTTGCCTGTCGTGTTCGCGTCGTACGCCGTCTGCGGCGTAAACGTGACCTTGCGCGGGATCGTCTCGAACAGAGTGGTACCCTGCGAGGTGTAAAGAGCAATGTCGTTGTTGTCGCGCGTCACGACGGAAACACCCACGATCGTGGAGATTTCCTTCAGAAGCGCATCACGCTGATCTAGCGCATCGCTCGGATCACGGCCAGACGCCGTTGCACCCTTGACCGCATTGTTGGCAGTCTCGAAGTCGGAGAGAAGGCTGTTGAGCTTGTCGACCTGAAGGACGATTTCCTTGTCGGCGCGCAGGCGAATTGACTGCAGCTCCTGGGAAGCCTTGTTCAGGGAGTTGGCAACATCAATGGCCGACGTTACCGCCGTCGCGGCCAGCGCGGAGTCGCTTGGCTTGGCGGCGTATCCTTCGAGGCTTTCCAGCAACGCACTCATGTAGGTTGCTGGCGAGCTTTCGTAGTCGTTGCCACCGAAAATGCTCTTCATCTCCTCGAGCCCACCGAGAACGGTCGACTGCCCCGAAGCGAGCGATGAGCTGGCGATTGTCTGCCTAAGAAGGCTCTCATTCTGGGCACGGCCATTGGTGACAATATTCGCACCATACATAGTCGTGCCAAGAATGGCGGTTCGCTTGACGTAGTTCGCATTGCCGACATTGGCAATGTTTTTCGAAGTTACTTCCGTCTGCTTACCCGTATTATTGAAAATCGACTGCGCAGTATTCATTGCTGACATGAGCGACATTCATCTGTCCTCTTGGGAATTACTATCTCTTCAGATTGACCAGCACGTCCAGCAACTCGGAACCGGTCTGGAAAACCTTGGAGTTGGCGGAGTAGATTCGCTGCGCCTCAATCATTTCAGTGAGTTCATTCGCGATGTCGACGTTGGAGGTCTCGAGCGTGCTGATCAGCAGGTTGCCGGTGCCCTTGGAGCCCGGATCATTGGCAATCAGAACACCCGACGTGTTGCTTGCGCTATAGGCGTTACCGTTGATCGGCACGAGGTTGTCAGGGCTCGTAACCGTGGCGAGCATGATTCTGCTGCCTGTCGAAACGATGGCGTCGTTGTCATACTTCAGGTCGATGCTGCCATCTTCATTGAAGACGACTTCCGTGACCGAGGCAGCGCCGCTACCGTTCAAGCCGCCGGAGATGATGTCGCTTTTGGAAGCGAGCTGCTTGGCACCGCTGATATCGAGCGAGATCGCAGCGTTACGGCCAGCAACCGCAGGAATGGTCAGGATGTCGTTCGTTCCGGTTACCTTTGCACCCGTCGAAGGATCAAAGGTGATTGGCGTCGCAGGAATCACCTCAGTCCCGGTGCCCGTGTCCGTAACGGATACGGTCCAGGCATTGTCACCGGTTTTCGTGTAGGTAACGTCGTAGACAATTTCCTTGCCCTGATAACCGTAGCCGGTGAGCGAGGTCTTGAAGGTGCCGCCAACGGCCGTCTCGTTGTTCAGGTTGAGCGACAGTGCACCCGATGTCGACGGCGTTGCCTGGATGTCGTCTCCGGGAATTTCGACCACGCTGCCCGGGAAACGGTTGTTCGAAGCTGTCGCCTGCGATGGCGTGAACAGGTAATAACCAGCAGAGTTCTTGAGGAAGGTCTTGTAGATACCCGAGCCTGCAGGCTCTTCCACAGTCTCTCTCGTAAAGGAACCAGCACGCGTCAGGTACTGCGGCGCGTCAGGGTCTCTCGACGCAGTGACGATGAAGAAGCCATCACCATCGATCGCTAGGTCAGTCGGGGAGGACGTGTAGGAGAAACCGCCCTGTTCCGAAATGCTGTAGCGAACGTTGGAGCTAACACCGCCGGAGTTGTAGTTCCCTGCCGAGGATGGGAGTACCATCGACGAGAACGCCGTAGAAGCGCGTTTGTAGCCAACCGTGCTGGAGTTGGCGATGTTGTCACCAACCGTCCCCAAACGGTTTGCCTGCGCATTCATACCGGACACGCCAGTCCGCATAGTGCCGAAAATACTCATTCAAAAACCCTCGTGGTCATCTTTCAGGGAGAAGGTATAGCTTGGGGCTTGCGTGAAGCTGTCTGAAACGCCGCGTTTCAGGAAGACCACGGCGATTAGTGAAAATTATTGCCAATCAATGCTGTAGCCAAGGAACCGCTTGGAATCGACCGGATCGTAGCCGAGCTTCTTGCGCAGCTTCTTGCGAAGCTTGCTGATGTGGCTTTCTACGACGTTCTCTTCGACGTCATCATCAAAGATGCCGTAGATCGCATTGAAGATCTGCGCCTTGGAAACGCGACGACCGCGATTGGCAATCAAATATTCCAGAATGCGACGCTCGCGGCGCGGCAACGGGAAGACCTCGCCGCCCACCTCCGGATCGCGACCGTCCGAGAATACCCGGATCGGACCTGCATCCGTGAAGTTCGAAATAACCTGAAGCCGCCGACGGATCGCCGCCGCACGGGCAAGGATTTCACGTGGGTGCACAGGCTTGCGAACTACATCGTCAACGCCGCTGTCAAAAAGTGCCAGCGTTGCCTCGAGCGACGGTTGATCGCTGACTGCAATCACCGGCGCCGTCGAGCGATCTCTGATCGCCTTAGGCAAACAAAAGTCCCTGTCGCCCTGACCAATGAGAAACGCCTCCACTGCTGCGAGGTCGCTTTCTGCCGCTGTCGAGACCCATTCCCCGAATTCGACAGGGTCAAACCCCGTCGAGGGAATGCCCTCGCGCCCAAATAGAGAAGTATAGCCGTCCTTAACGAGCTCGCGCTCATCAACCACTACGATCATTCGTCCGCCTCCGAATCAGTGTGGTGTTTTCCGATGCGGCATTCGTACGAATCGAGGGATTCAGCGACAACTGTAGGAAATCATCTGCAGAAATTAATAATTGATTAACCATTTCGTCCCGATTTGATCTACATATAGTAGCCATTAACCAATATTGGTACAAAATTTTTGTGTAAAAAATTCAAAATTC
This sequence comes from Agrobacterium tumefaciens, assembly GCA_025559845.1. Taxonomy (NCBI): domain Bacteria; kingdom Pseudomonadati; phylum Pseudomonadota; class Alphaproteobacteria; order Hyphomicrobiales; family Rhizobiaceae; genus Agrobacterium; species Agrobacterium tumefaciens. The sequence continues at coordinate 317,967 of CP048469.1, read as the reverse complement.
ATTAAAATGCGACTTGCATCGCCATTTTTTTGTCTTTCTGTCGCCACATTGAGGGTTACCGGACCAGGACCCCAAAAAGACAATCAATGGTTGTTATCCGTCGCAGAAATCTTTCGCATTGCGAGTCCATTTTCCGTAACCCGTCGCCACGAGATTGGCGATCACCCGGCAGACATATTTCTTCTGAGCAGGGTCGTTGTTCGGCCCGGCGTGATAACGGGCCACTGCCATGGTCCAGGTTTCATGCCTGTTGTGGAGATTGCGCAGGAACATCGCCGCGTATTCCACATTACGTTTCGGATCGAACATGTCGCGCGGCGAGGTGAAATTTTCGCCGTGGAAATAGTGATTGATCTGCATGCAGCCAAGATCAATCAGCTTCGCGCCGGACCGTTTTGCCGCCTCGAACGTTGTCAGAGCCTCTTCCGTTGAGCCGGCGAAGACCGTTTTCCCCTCTATATTCATAGCGTTAGGGTCGAGTCGGCCCTTTCGACCCGTTTCTGTCAAGCCAACGGAATAGAGAATACCTTCCGGCACCCCGTACTTGTGGGCAGCGGATTGAATTTCTCTTTCGCATACACCCGATGTCGCCGAAGCGTGGGCGTCGTCAGAGATAAACGCCAGTGTCGCCAGCAGCACGGGCAGAACCCGCAGAGCCATCCATACCTTCATTGCGCACCCCCGAAAAATCTCTGTCGCCCTGCTGTCCGCCGCGGGCGCCAGACTCGCCACGGTTGCGACCGTCTGCGGCCTGCTGGCCCTGATGCTGCGTCTGCTGATTTTGCTGATTGTTGGATTGTGTGCCAGTTTGGTCACTCTTGTCGGAAGAAGCGATGCTGATCGAGATGCTATCGACCGTCAGTCCCTGTGCTTTCAGACCATCCAGAATGCTTTTGCTGTCGTCCTGAAGCTTTTTATAGGCCGCCATGCTGTCGACGGTCATGTGAACAGCGAGCTCATCGCCGGACAGACGCAGCGACATCGTGACAGAACCGAGGTCAATCGGCGTCATATGAAGCTTCAACGTATGCACGACCTGACCGGTGCTGGACTGTGCCGCCGCGTTGGAAAGCGACGATCCAGGCTGCATCGCGCTGACCCATTCCGGATCATTGGCGATAAGACCTGTCAAAGCCGACGCGTTGGTAGAGGGTGCGAGGCCAATGAAACGCCGTGAATCAAGCACGGTCACCGTCTCCGCTGACTTGCCGCTGCTTTCCTTGACGTCGAAATCAACCCGCGCATCACGCTGAACCGTGCTCATGTCCAGAGATCGCGCCGCCCCAGACTTGGAGGAGGCAAAGCGGAAGTCGCCAGTCTCACCACTGTTATCTGTATCGGCCTGCTCATCATTGCCGGCAACCTTGAGCGCAGCCGAAAGATCCTTCAGGGAAGGATCGGCCTTTTCCCTGGCGTCGTCACCTTTGCCCGTCTTCTGGGACCTGGCAGTATCCACCTTGCCAGTCAGCGCCTGGGCAATATCGTCGAGAGGGCTTCTTGTTGCGGCTGTATTGGCGTTCGGTATGACGAGGATCTCGGGGACAGCGACATCCGCGTGGGCGCTCTTCGCCTCTGCTTTGGTTGTTTCGTTCTCGGACTTTTCCTTGTCCCTCTTGCCCGTCTTGCCGTTTTCCTGCGACGCGCGGTCAGGCTTCGCCGCTTTCTGCAGCTCAACGGCCAGGCGCGTATCCTTGCCCTCGGTTGCCTGCTCGTTTGCAATCACGTCCAGAAAGCTGGCGGGGCGTCGGCTTGAAGCATTCGGCTTTTCCGCAGCATCATCCGTCTCGCCTTGCGGGCGCTCCGACGCCTTGGCATCCGTCTCGGGCTTCGCGTGTGAGCTATGCGTGGGGCGGTCATCCTTGACCGTCGACAGGGCGTCACCGAAGCTACCGCCTTTTCCGTCCTCTTTCGCCGATGAATTGGCGGCCCGCGGATCGGAATACGGTGCGTTCATTATCGCGTTGATATTTGCCTCGATCATGGGGCCCCCTCGCCTTTTTTCAACAGGCTATCGATTTCATCGAGCTTGCTTCGGCCACTCGTCACGAGTTGCCGGACGCCTTCGCTCTGATCATCCGCCTTGTGTTCTCCACTGCGCCATATACCTTTGGCTGCAGCGTCCGCCGAACCGGCTTCCGGAGCGCCCTGCTCGCCCGCCTGTTTGGCAACCACCTCTTCGTCCGCCGCTTTTGCCTGCGGCCGCCCATCGTTTATCGATGGTGGGCGCACCACCTGCTCGGCAATCGCCTTCGCGGCGTCTCGCAACGCCCTGTCACGCTCGGAAAGCTGCGCTTCGGGGATCTGCCCGATTGTCTCAATCGCACTCACCACGTCGGGTGTGCCGATATTCGACAGGCTTTCGTAAAGATTGGCCTGCGCTTCCGGTGAATCAGGCATGACCGGAGACAAGGACTTCGCTGCCAGCGCGCCCATACGCGCGAGCGAATCCTTACCGCTGATGGCCGCAAGCCGCGAAAGACGCAGATACGCTTCCTTCTGCCGCTCGGCATCCATCAGCGCGAAGGTTTCCTTTATTTCCGTCTCCGTAATCGAATCCGATCGCTTTACCACCAACGAGACCAACAGGTCCGCAAACTGGCTCGCATAGGGCGAATGAAGGAACCGACGCGCGTAACGCTGGGCATAGAGAAAACCTCTCCTCGCATCACCATCTTCGACGGCAATGGCGAGCGAACGGCGCAACGCCGCCTCCTCGACAATCGTCCCAGGCGCTTCCAGCCGGGCGATATCGTAGAAGCCGAGAGCGGCAACAGGATCTCTCGGGATCGTGACGTTACCGCCGATCAGAGCGAGATAGGCACCCAGAGACGTACCACGATATTCGGGTATCATCGCCGCAATGCTATGCGCCACGAGCGTGCCCTTGCCGGACAGGTATTTGCGCAGCACATCGGCAACGCGGCTGTCAAAATTGCCATCCACGTCGCGAGCGACAAGCAATTCCAGTGTCGCGGGGTTGCCACCGCTCATGGCGTAGACAAGAGCTGCGTCAACGTTGCGCGGATCTTTGAATATGGCCGCAGGCGCGCTTTTCAGACGCTCATCGATTGTCTGGAGCAGAAAACGCTGCATTTCGGTAGCAGAATGGTCGCCCATTGCGACCGAATCCTGCACGAATTGCAGGGATCGCATCATCGAATATGGCGCGAGATTGTCCTGCGACGGTGCCTGCGCCCTTGCAGGCGCAGTACCAAGACCGCAGAGCACGGTCGCCAGAAGAAGCCAGTGTTTCGAGGATCTGGTCACACTCACCCCCGGTCAGCCTCAAGCAGAATCTCGATGCGCCGGTTGGCATCCGCCAAAGGATCGGCCGGCACCTGCAGGCGACGATCCGCAAAGCCGGAGACCTGCTTCACGCGCTCTTCCGTCAAGCCACCGCGAACCAGCATGAAATAGGCGCTGTGGGCACGGTCCATCGAAAGTCGCCAGTTGTCATTGGCTTCGGTCTTGAACTGACGCCCGTCGGTATGACCACGAATGACCACGCTGCCACCACGTTCCTGAAGGAGCTTGCCAATCTTTTCCATGGCAAGCACCATTTCGCGCTTCGGCACAGCAGATCCGACATTGAACATCGGCGTTTCCGCCTGATCGGAGATTGTCAGCAACAAACCACCTTCGGCAGGAGTGACCACCAGTCCTTCAGCAAGCCTACCGGTGACACCGGAGATCTGCTTCTCGATTTCTTCGCGCAGATCATCCGCCTTCTCCTGCTGTTCGGCTGTTGCCGGAGGCTGAGCGGCCGCGTCTTCCTTGGCAAGTTCAGCCTGCTCGGCCGTGTCAGGCCTTTGCTGGGGCACGGCGACCGCCATTTCGACAGGTTTTTCACCCTCTACCTTCTGTTGCTGCTCGTCATGCGCCGCGGCCACATCCGTGCTCGTCGCAACATTCTCTGCAGGCTTCTCGGCAACAGACACTTCGGCCTGCTCAGTTTGCTGCTCAGACTGCTGTTGCTGCTGAGGCGGCTGCTGCTCGGCCCGGGTGATCTTGACCTGCTGCGTCCAGAAGTCCGGATCGAAAGGATCGCGATAAGCCTCGCCGCCACTGGCGCCGGTCGCAGGGCCGGAATCGGCAGCGCCGCCCTCGCCCTTGGCGCTGACATTTGCCTGCTGGCCAACTTCCTGAGCGATTTCAGCAAGAACCGAATATGGATTTTCGAAGAAGTCCGCTTCCGAGTAGTTGGCCTGCTCGCCGGTTTGCGAGGTCAAATCCTCACCGGTCGCTGCAGACGATCCATTCGTGACTTTCTCGGCCTTGGTGTCGGAGCGTTCGTTTTTCTCAACGCCTTCCGCCTTGTCCACCGGCTTTTCCAGCCCCTTCGAGGTTGGTTTTTCATCCGAAAGCTTGATCGGGTTGAAATAGCTCGCAACAGAAGCCTTGGTTTCCTCGTTTGCGGCATTGACCAGCCACATAACAAGGAAGAAGGCCATCATCGCCGTCATGAAGTCGGCATAAGCGATCTTCCAGGCGCCGCCATGCGCGCCGTCATGGTCACCCTTGTGACGCTTGACGATGATGATCTCGTTCTTGCCGTGGTGGTGATTTTCGCCTTCACTCATTTCATCACCTTGCGAAGGCTGGAGGCCCAGGCGGACATGCGCGTCACGAAGACGCTTTCATCCACCTCGACAGAAAGATCGACATCTGTGGTTTCGGTAAACTTCATCCCGACTTCTTCAAAACCCGGTTGCGCTTTCAGCGTCTCGAACAGAACCTTCGGTCCCTTGACGACAAGCGTGACGGCCTCACCATCCGGCATCGAGGTCCGAACGACGTCCGCCAATGCCGAAACTGCCTTCGAAGACAGCTTGTCGGAAAGAACCGGTGCCAGAATACCGGCTGTCTGCTCGCTCAGATTTGCAGCAATGGCATTGATGCCTTCACGCAGTCGCGAATCGATACGGGCGGCCAATTCCTCGAGATAGGCTGAACGAAGCGTCTCAAGCTCGGCTGCGTGAGCAGCGACAAGTTCATCGCGCTCAGCCTGCATCTTCTCTGTCAGTTCACGGGTCGCGTCCTCGTGACCCTTGGCGTAGGCGTCACGCTTTTCACTTTCGGGATCAACCGTTTCAGAGCTTCCGAAATCCGACGAGATTTCCGGAAAATCCGGGAAACCGTCCGTATCTGCGGCGTGATCGGCAAAAGGCAGACTGCTTGGCTGGGTATCGCCAAAGTCCTTCAGATATCGCGAAATCGAAGCACTCATGCCCGACCTCCGGATATCAGGCCGGCGGACGGGCATTCATCTTGTTGTTTGCGATCAAAGCCGTTCAGCGGCATCACCGTCATTCTTGCTACCTTGCCCGTCTCTTCAACGACACTTCCCGCCAGTTCGCACATAGCGGCCTATTCGACATTGCAATGACGTTAGGTGTCCAAACTTGTGCGAGGATGAAGATGAGGCCGTTTCCTTCCTCTGGCTCTCAGTTCAGCCACGCGCTGGCGCCTTTGCCCGCGCGCGAGCCGCTTATTTGAAGAGCTGAAGAATGTTTTCGGCGTTCGCGTTTGCGATCGACAGAGCCTGGATACCGAGCTGCTGCTGCGTCTGAAGCGCCTTCAAACGGGTCGATTCTTCGTTCATGTCAGCATCAACGAGACGACCGATACCCTTGTCGATAACGTCCATCAGGCTCGAAACGAAGTTCTCCTGCATGTCGATACGGCTCTGCAGAGAACCAAGGCTGGAGGCCGTGCTGGTCATCGCCTCAAGCTGCTTGTCAACGAAGGACATCATCACATCGATCGCGTCTGCGTCGGTATAGGTGACAGTGCCGCCGGTAAATGCGCTCATGGCTGCGGCAACGACATCGAGCTTGTCGAGAGACATCGTCGAGACGGAGAAGCTCAGCGTCCGATCGGACGAAAGCGAGGCCGCAGACGTATCGTAAAACCACGCGGTGTTACCCGTATCCGTGTAGGCCGGCGACACGGTTGCCGTGCCGCTTGAAGGATCGGTGGTGGTCACCGGAACCCAGACATTTTCAGCCAGACGCAGATAATTGTTCGTGCCATCGCTATAAACCGATGGATCGGTATTGGTGTCCGTCGTGCCCAAAGCGCCGATTTGCGCATCCGTCAGCTTCGGAACGACGTATCCGGTGGAGGACGTGACACCGGTATCGGTGGACGTCTGGTGAACCTGATATTCGTCGTTGGCGACAAAAACCGCGTCCTTGTCCAGAATGCCGAACTTTCCACCGCTGAGGTCGAACAGGACGGCGCTGCTATCAAGCACATAGTTGACGGTCGTGACGCCAACGCTGCCAGAACCGGTCCGCGTGAAGGACGCGACAACCTTCTTGGTGATCGGCGTTTCGGAAGGCGGCGTACCGCCATCGCTGATGCTTGCCTGCAGCCAGTTCTCGCCGGAGAACGATGCCGATTCGGAAATGCTTTTCAGCTGTTCCTGGAGCTGCTCGATTTCGTCCTGAATCTTGCCGCGATCAGCGCCGACGCCGTAGGCGGCAACCAGCTTTGCCTTGATCTCCTTGACGACTTCGATGGTGCTTTCAAGCGCGTCGTAGGCGGTATCGACCTTCGCCGCGCCGAGACCGAGCGCGTCCTGCACTGCGGAAAGCGCTGTGTTGTCGGACCGCATCGTCGTGGAAATCGACCAGTAGGCTGCATTGTCGGCCGCCGTTTCGACGCGATAGCCCGAGGAAACGCGCGCCTGCGTCGTTTCAAGGCTCTTGTCGATCATGCGAAGGGTCTGCAGCGCAGCCATAGCTGCCGCATTGGTCAAAATGCTGGTCATGAGTTCCGCTCAGTTCGTACTGTCAGGGAAAATCCGGCGCCTTGCCGGAAACGACCAGAAGCATCATGCGCATCAGCGATGGCTTGAAACCGCCATCGCGACCTGTCGTTCGTTAACAAATCGTTAATTCGATACGTAACAAACAACTCAGCCGATTTGCAAGCCATTCCTTAATTTTCGTTAGTAGATTCAATCAATGCCGAAGGTTTCAGGCAAGCTAGAGCCTGTGGTGAGGCAGAAATCGCTCCACAAACGAAGACTGCGCCTGACACACGCGGCAGGCGCAGCATTTTTTCACCATACAACCTGAAGAGAATCAGGCCGCCTCGCCCTGACGACTGGAGACAAAACGTGCCTCGCGGAAGCTGCGACGCAGAAACTCCGTATTCTCGTCCGGATTATCCGATGGGTTCTGGAAGGAAATATGATTGATTTCAATTGCCGCATGTTCTGCGGCGAGCGTCAATTGCGCATAGACAGTGGCGCCACGTGGTTTCAATTCCAGATCGATAACAACTTCGGGAACGCCTTCCCATTCTAATTTATATTCCCCACCCGCACCGAAATTGATGGTGCCGGGATGGTAATAAAGCTCCGCAGCCGAAGACACGAGGTCGGCGATACTGCCGTAGCACTCGAAACGGAGCAATGAAATCAAATCAGCCGGATCGAGCAGGCGCAATTCCGTCGCTACAGGGTTGATAGCCTCTGCTACGATCATTTCTCGCTGTTCAGAATAAGGGCATTTTTTCATCTAATTATTGAACCCGTAATTTCGGTGATTTCCTGGCGTAAACCCGATGCACGAGTTCAGCCACAGCCTTGTAAAAGACTGGTGGAATCACATTATCGGTCGAGACTTGCGCAAACATGGAGCGCGCAAGCGGAGGATCGACAAAAACGGGGATATCGTTCTTCTCCGCAATCTCACGGATTTTCAATGCGATAAGGTCCTGCCCCTTGGCGACGACGATCGGCGCGTCGCTTTCTTCGCGGACATAACGGAGTGCCACCGCAAAGTGCGTCGGGTTGGCGATCACCAGCGTGGCGCGTGGGACATTGTTGATCATGCGGCGGCGAGCACGATCGCGGGCAATCGAGCGCTGGCGGGATTTGACGACCGGGTCGCCCTGCGACTGCTTGAATTCGTCCTTCACTTCCTGCTTGCTCATCTTCAACTGGCTGAACCAGTGATGGCGCGTCCACAACAGGTCAACCGCCGCCAGAAGTGCCGTCGACAGCAGAATGACGATCATCATTTTTTTGACGACCTCGATCAGCTTGACGAAAATGACCTGAGGGTCGGAAAACATCAGATCGATGATGTTGTAATATTCTCCGCGCAGCGCGAAGAACATGATGATCGAGACAATCAGGATCTTGAAAAGAGACTTCCCGAATTCGACAAAACCCTGGACACTGTAGATGCGTTTGAACCCTCCCGCCGGGGACACGCGAGACCATTGCGGTCGTACCCGTTCCAGCACCGGTGACGGCAGGTTCTGGAAAATGGATGAAGCCAGACCGAAAACCATGAACAGCAACATGGCCGGCAAGAGCAGATTGGCGATTGCCATGCCGAGAAAGAACAGCAGGGACGTTACATCCGGGCTGGCACTCAGGTTCCATTGCTCCGGCTGACCGAAAAGGTCTTTCAACGTTTCGCCGATGCGCCCGGCACCTTCAGGCAGGAAAAAGACGAGATAGCAGTAAAAGGCGAGCGAGGATGCAAAGATCGGCACTTCCCTGGAAAACGGAAGATTGCCTTTTTCGGCCGCATCACGGATTTTTTTCTCCGTGGGGGCTTCTGTTTTACTGTCCTTGTCCTCGTCCGACACGGCCCGTTCCCCGCGATAAAAAAGGGCCCACCGATACCGGCAGGCCCGTTGTCAGGAAACTAACGATCAGGGTTGCGGATCGCAACGCCCTTCCCGGTACACGGCCGGGTTATCAACCGGCTTCCGCTCAGGCGGCTGCCGATTGGGTGGCTTCGGCAACGTCCTTGAGCTGGATCTGTCCGGAATTCGCCAGACGGATGGCTTCCTGTGCGACGGCGCGGCGGGCGATGGCAACTTCGCGGGTGTTGATCGATGCCTGCGGAACGGAGAGGTCCGATTCGATCATGCGGCGCTGACGCGGGCTGATGCTGGACAGGACACATTCCTTGATCTCGGCCGTGGCGCCACGCAGCGCCATGGTGAGTACATCGCCGGAAACGTCGTTGAGAAGCATGACACGGCTGCGCTGCGGCATGAACATGAGGTCGTCGAAGAGGAAGATCTTCGGCTTGACCTTGTTGGCGGCTTCCTTGCTGAGCGTTTCGAGAGAGCTGAGCAGGGTATCGACCTGCGGCTTGTCGAGTTCGTTCATGAGGTCCGCGACCTTCGTGGAGCCACCCGCATTCCGCTCTGCCTCGATTTCGTTGATGAGGTTCACCACACGTTTTTCGATGATCTGAGCGGCCGTCGGGCTGACTTCCTTCATGTTGACCGTTCGGTTCATGATATCGGCACGCTGTTCTTCGGGAATTGTCAGAAGAACCTTCGCCGCGAAGGAAGATGGCAGCATGGAGAGGATATAAGCGATGGTCTGCGGATGTTCGCGCAGCAGGAACTTTCCGACAAAACCAGGCTCTGCATCCTGAAGCCGATCCCAGATCGACGCTTCGTAAGCCTGGAAGGCCGTGCGACGGCCGAGAAGGCTGTCCACCTCTTCCGGCGTAAGCCCTTCTTCGAGAATGCTTTCGATGGCTTTGGCGTTGTCCATGAGACCTGTTCCTTCCGTGAACAGGTCCTCGAACTCGGCAACGATCTGAGCCAGCTCGTCGGGAGGAATGACGCGCAGCGTCTGGGCCGAGGAAATGATCATCTGCAGTTCATGCTGCGTGAAAAATTTCAGCAGCTTGCCTGCGACGCCTTTTCCCATGGCCAGAAGCACAGCGGCCGCCTTGTCGGCCTGAGACAACGGCTTCCCCGCCACAGGGTTACCGAAATCCTCAAAGTCCATCATGGTCTTTCCTCTCCGTCCCCACAGGGATCAGGCTTTTCTCGTACTCAGTACTTCAATCAATTTTACGCCGAAGCGCGTATCGTCATCTTCAAGAACAGTAATCTCGCCGCGCGCAATGCGGCGACCATTGACCATGATCTCGACGGGTTCGCCGATCTTACGGTCGAGCGCGATGGTTGCGCCTTCCTCGAGGCTCATCAGACCCGACACCAGCATGCGGCTTGTGCCGAGAACAATCTGGACATCAATCGGAATGTCCATGATGAGATCGAGATTGTCCGACAGACCGCTGCCGAGTGGCGCCTTGACGCCAGCAACATCGGACGTTGCCGAAAAGTCGTCCATTGCGAAGCTGTCGCTTGCAAAGCTCCCGGCGCCACCGCCGAAAGCTGAAAGATCCGTATCCTGCGCTGCATCGCCTGCGTCTCCGAAATCACCGAAGTCGCCAAAACCGGAAAGAGAGCCTTCCGCGTCCGTTTTCAGAACGCCGCGCAGATCGCCGATAGCCTGATCGATATCGTTGCCGTCATCAAGTGACGGCAGCGTCGTATCGTCGGTCACAGGTGTTTTCTTCGTAGCCATGCGCTGATTATTCCCTTTGAAACTTGCGTCAGCCTGCCCAAAACCCGCGAAGGGTAGGCCAAGTTTTAACTCATCAAATGTCGTAGGATCTCGTCATCCGTACTGACATTGTTTTTGACACGAACCATGTAGCGCTCACCGGACTTGCCGAACTCGCAATTGTAGAGCTTCGAGCCATTGGCGCTCACCTCAACACCGATATCGTCCTGTTTTGCGGCCTGGAATGGAATGACGTCGCCCACCATCAGTCTCGAGATCGTCTTCAGCGTCAGCGTCTCGAGCGTGATTCGCGCTTCGAGCGTGACCTGCGATCGCTTTACCTGCTCCGAAATCATGTCCATCCACTCTTCCTGCTTCTTCAACGCCTGGGCGGAAGGCTTGGGAGCCACAATGGACGTCTTGAGCAACGGACGTTGCGGAACGATAAGAACGAATTCGGAGGCGACCTTGCCGATGACGATCTTCATGCGGATCGTCATGCCATAAAGGCCGGCGAGTTGCTCATCGAAGGCACTTTTGCCGTTGGAATTGAAAGGCGGATCGATCGTCGCCTCAAAACCACCAGGTGCGTTCACGCCGGAACGCAGAACGCCTGCGATGCGACCCATGACCATTGCGGCAAGATCAATTTCGATGTGCGACAGGCTGCGCTCATCAGGCTCGCCGATGGTGTCGGGAGCGGCACCGAGCATGCGTTCCATCAAGGCAATGACAAAACCATTGCCGAGCGCCATCATGAAGTTGGGGCACCAGTTGCGTAGCGAGCAATCGGCAACCGAGAAATTCTCGCCGACATTTGCGATCAGATCGGTCATCAGTCCCGATTCGGAGCCGACATATTCGACCTCGATGGCGATTCCGGTTTCGCTATGGAAGATATCCGGAAGGAACTCGCTGTAGAGGCGACCGATGTCCGTGCCGATCTTGGCGACCGTCTTGCGGTCGGACAGACCGCCCGTGAGTTTCGCCAGCAGTGCGGAATCGATTGTCGGTGCGTGTTGCTGTGCCGCTTGTGCCATCGTCATGCCGCCTTGTTTTCGCCGCCAGGATTCATCATTTCCTGCTCAACGGCATCGATCGAAGGACGCTCGTAGTTGGAGATCGTCTTGCGGCCGTATTCCAGCGCCACCTGCGGCACGGAGCCGTTCATGTAGGCAATCAGCGTCTGCTTGACGATGATATAGAGACGGTGCTGTTTGGTGCGGACGATCTTGACCTGCGATGCGAGCGGGTTGCAGATCGAGTAGGACAGAATGATGCCGAGCATGGTGCCGACGAGCGCCGCGCCGATCAGGCCGCCAAGCACTTCCGGCGATTCGTTGATCTTGCCCATGGCCTTGATAACACCCAGAACCGCCGCGACGATACCGATGGCCGGGAAGGAATCGCCCATGGTCGTAATCGCATGGTAGGGCTTCAGCTTGTCGTGCAGGATGGTTTCGATTTCCTCGTCCATCAGCGCCTCGATCTCGTGGCTACGCGCGTTGCCGATGATGATCAGGCGCACATAGTCACAGATGAAAGAGGTCAGTTCCTTGTTCTTCAGAACCGAGGGTGCCGCCTGGAAGATCGAGGATTCGTCCGGGTTGTCGATATGCGCTTCGATCTCGTTTCGCGACTTCGTGCGCAGATCGCGCATCAGCGAATAGAGCACGCCGAGAACGTCGAGATAATTGCGCTCCTTGGGAACCGAGTGCTTGAAAGCCTCTCCCAGCGCCTTACCCGAATCTTTCACGACCTTCATCGGGTTTGCCATGATGAAGCCGCCGAGGCCTGCGCCTCCGATGATCACCAATTCAAACGGCTGAACGAGGACGTCCAGATGACCGCCCATCGCCATGTAGCCGCCGATGATGCAGCCGAAGGTGATTACAAGTCCAATTACAATATTCATTGATCGCCCACGCCCGAACAGTGTTCCATGCGGCCATCTCTAGAAAATGTGGCTTGCGTGAACCTGTCCGCGGCCCGCGTTCATCACCGTTGCGGCAAACAGTTTCGCGCAAGCAACCGGCGCCACAATGGGTGCAAAGGCAGATTTGTGCCTTGCATCAACAAGAGAACGGTATTCCCCGTGACGTCGACCTACACCAGCTACCAGTTGATCAGCCAAGACATCGGCAAATCGCTCGACCGCGTGTCCAAGCAACCGGATGTGGCGCGGGAAACCGAATACTATTTGTCAAAGATATCGGACGTGAAATCCATCGACGATTTCATGGCCGACACGCGGCTTTATAATTACGCCCTCAAGGCACACGGCCTGGAAGACATGGCCTATGCCAAGGCCTTCATCCGGAAGGTTCTGACGGAGGGCGTGGACAACAAGGACGCCTTTGCCAACAAGCTGTCAGACAGCCGTTATGCCGACCTGGCGAAATCTCTGAATTTTGCTGCGGACGGTGCAGCGGCAACCTCGACGGACGCGGCGAAATCCGGCGTCGTCAGCAAATATAACCGCACGACGCTGGAACAATCGGCCGGCGACGACAATACCGGCGTGCGGCTCGCGCTTTATTTCGAGCGGATGGCGCCGACGATCACCTCCGGCATGGATTTTCTGGCGGATGACGCGCTGGCGCAGGTCTTCCGCACGGCTTTCAACCTGCCCGACGAGTTCGCCGCGACCGATGTCGACAAACAGTCGGCCCTCATCGAAAAAACGATCAATATCAAGGATCTGCAAGACCCCGAGAAGGTGGGAAAGCTCCTCGAGCGCTTCACCATCATGTGGGAAATGGAAAATCCTTCGACAACATACGACCCACTCGCCGTTTTCGGCTCTTCCAGCGGCTACGGCATCTCGCCGGACCTGCTGCTTTCCATCAATTCCCTGAAACTCGGAGGCAAATGATATGCAATCCGGACTTTACGTCGCCCTTTCCTCGCAGATCGCGCTTGAGCGTCGTCTCACCACCATCTCCGACAACATGGCGAACGTGAACACGGTCGGCTTTCGCGGCTCCGAGGTCAAATTCGATGAGATGATTGCCAAGACCCGCAATGACATGAACGCCAAGATCGCGTTCGTTTCGCAGGGTAACGACTATCTTTCCACGCAACAGGGCGCTTTCGAGCAGACCGGCAACTCTTTCGATTTCGCCATCAAGGGCGACGCATGGTTTTCGCTGGACACGCCCGATGGCCAGGTGCTGACCCGTGATGGCCGCTTCAGCATGCGCCCGGATGGCGCGCTGATTTCCTCAAACGGGTATCCGGTTCTCGACGCGGGCGGTGGCCCCATCCAGTTGAACCCGAATGGCGGCCCGATCACTGTCGGTCTCGATGGAGCAATCCGCCAGAATGACAATATCGCCGCAACGCTCGGCATCTTTCAGGCAGATCTTTCTCAAGGTTTCCTGCGCCATCCAAACAGCGGCGTAAAGCCTGTCGCACAGCCCGTTCCCGTTGCCAACAATCACGAGATCGGTGTCGTTCAGGGCTATGTCGAAGAGTCCAACGTCAACGGCATTTCGCAGATGACGCAGCTCATCCAGGTCAACCGTGCGTTCGAAAGCATCTCTTCGTTGATGCGCGACACGGAATCCACCTTCGCTGAAGGCATCAAGACACTGGGCGGCGCCCGCTGAGGATTTGACGGATGAAAGCGCAGGACTCCCTGCTTTCGGCCAAGGCGATTTCACCCAAACTCGCCCAGCTTGCCAGTCTGGCGGAACACTATGCCAACCCGGATTTTTCGATTGCTCCGGGCGGTCATGTGCGGACAATTGCAGCCGGACACTACACGGTTTCCGGTCTTTCGCGTCATGTCAGGCTTGGCGAGTTCGTCGCGCATCGCAGTGCGACCGGAATCCATCTCGGCGAAGTGGTCCGTGTCGAACCGGATATCTGCTATGTCTGCCCTATCGAGCCGGGCGAGCCTATCGGTATCCACGACACGGTGATCCGCAAGGGGGCTTTTCGCGTTGCACCCGACGATAGCTGGTGCGGACGCACGATCAATGCGCTTGGCGAACCAATCGATGGCGGCGGCCCCCTGTCCTCGGGGACGGATCGACGCTCGATTTCCAACAATGCCCCTCCGTCCATGACGCGAAAGCGGGTCGAAACACCATTCAAGACAGGTGTTCGGGCAATCGATATCTTTTCGCCACTTTGCCTGGGTCAGCGCCTCGGCATCTTCGCCGGTTCGGGCGTCGGCAAATCGACCCTGCTTTCGATGCTGGCCAAGGCCGATGCCTTCGACAAGGTAGTGATTGCCCTTGTCGGCGAACGCGGACGTGAAGTGCGCGAGTTCATCGAAGACACGATGGGCGACAATATGGTGAAGTCGATCGCCGTCGTCGCGACGAGTGACGAGAGCCCGATGTTGCGCAAGATGGCGCCGTTGTCCGCTGTCACCATCGCAGAGCATTTCCGCGACAAGGGGGACAACGTTCTTCTCATCATCGACAGCGTCACGCGCTTTGCACATGCGATCCGTGAAGTGGCGGTTGCCTCTGGTGAACCGCCCGTGGCACGTGGTTACCCGGCGTCGGTCTTTACCGAGTTGCCGCGCCTGCTGGAGCGTGCGGGTCCTGGCGCCGAAGGCACCGGCACCATCACCGCAATCGTTTCCATTCTGGTCGACGGCGATAATCACAATGACCCGATCGCCGACTCCACCCGCGGTATTCTCGATGGCCACATCGTACTGGATAGAAGCCTCGCCGAAGAAGGGCGTTATCCGCCCATCAACCCGTTGTCATCCATCTCGCGTCTCGCCAAGAAGGCATGGACACCGGATCAGGAGAAGTTGGTATCCCGCCTGAAGGCGCTGGTGCACCGCTTCGAAGAGACACGCGATCTTCGCCTCATCGGCGGCTACCGGCAGGGAACCGATCCTGATCTCGATATGGCGGTCAAACAGGTTCCCATTATCTACGAAACGCTGAAACAGCTTCCGAGCGATCCGGCAGCCGAGGACGCCTATGCCGATCTGGCAACCGCCTTGCGTGGCGGCATGCAGGCGCAGGCCAACCAGAGAAGGGTCTGACCCGTGAAACGCCAACAGAAAAACACTATCGACAACGGCACGGACCTACCAAAGAAGGTCTTTTTCACCCCCGATCGCATCCTCGCCTGGACCGGTATCGGGCTTGCAGCAGCGGCTGCCTTCTTTCCCTGGTACGTCTTTTTCAATGAAGACAAGTTCGGCATGAAGGTCGCAAGTGGTGACCGCACACGAGACCTGCCGCATACGGGACCACGTGAAGTGTTCAGCGTTTCTCCGATGGCAATGACCAACCGTAACAAGGCAGATATGCCACCGGTAGAGCTGCCTGATATGCTGACCACCGCGACCGTCAGTGAAGACGGCAAGGAGAAACAGAACGATCTTGCTGCAGGACGAGCTGATCAGCCGTTCCCGGGCAAGACCTCGTTCCGGCTGCTGCATGTCGCAAACGGTCGTGCACTGATCGAGGATGGTTCGGGCCTCTACATGGTGCGGATCGGTTCAACACTTCCAGACAACGCTTTGCTGACCAAGATCGAGCAGCGCGACGGCGAATGGCTGATCGAGACATCGGCCGGAAAGACATATTACCCCGAACGCTAAGCCCTTAAATTTTCAAACAAAAGCGCGCCCTGAAACGGCGCGCTTTTTTGTTTGTCACGCTCGCCAATCGGCAGGGAACTGCGTCTTTTCCATCTTCGACCTCTTCCGTAAGTCTGACGCAAGATTGGTCCCGTAGGTTCCGGCCATACGAAATGGAGAAGTCTATGCAACCGATTCAACTGTTCGAACTGGCATCCCGCCAAGCGGAATGGCTGAGCGTGCGGCAGGAAGTCGTGGCGACCAACATTGCCAACGCCAACACCCCCAAATTCCGCGCGAAGGATATCAGCCCGTTTGAGGCTGTCATGCAGTCAACCGATCAGCAGGTTGGCATGGCAAAGACTCATCCTGCCCATTTCGGTGCCAGCAATCTCAGCGAAAACGTCGAGGTCCGCGATACGGAGGCCAACAACGAAATTGGCATTCAGGAATCCGGCAACACGGTCGCTCTGGCATCTGAAATGACCAAGACCGGTGAGATCAAGCGTCAGTACGACCTGAACGCCAATCTCGTCAAATCCTTCCATCGCATGATGTTGATGACGGTAAAGAGGTAAACTGATGGACCCCTTGAGCGCGGCAAGCAAGATCGCCGGCAGCGGACTGGAAGTGCAGTCCACGCGTCTGCGTATCGTTTCGGAAAACATCGCCAACGCCCGGTCGACCGGCGACACACCTGGCGCTGATCCCTATCGCCGCAAGACCGTCACCTTCGGTTCCGAGCTGGATCGCGCCAGCGGCGTCGAACGCGTCACGGTCAAGAAGCTCGGCGAAGACAAGGGTGACTTCACCCACGAATACGATCCCGGCAACCCGGCAGCCGATGGCAACGGCATGGTGAAGATGCCGAACGTCAACATCCTGATCGAAATGGCAGACATGCGCGAAGCAAACCGCAGCTATGACGCCAATCTTCAGGTCATCCGCCAGACGCGTGACCTCGTTGCCTCCACCATCGACCTTCTGAAAGCATCACAATGATTGACGGTATCAAACAGCTCAGCTCCCTCTCCCTGACGCGTGGTGCAAACAGCGTTTCGTCCCTGACGGAAAACGTGCTCGGCAGCCAGCAGACGACACCCGGCCAGCAGACCGGCATGAGCTTCGCCAACGTTCTCGGCAACATGTCCGTCGACGCGATGAACAATCTGAAAAAAGCGGAAGTGGCGTCGTTCGAAGGCATTCAGGGCAAAGCAAACACCCGCGAAGTGGTCGACGCAATGTTGTCCGCCGAGCAGTCGCTGCAGACGGCAATCGCGCTCCGCGACAAGATCGTCACGGCTTACCTCGACATCACAAAGATGCAGATCTAGCACCAGCAGGAAAGTAAAGACATGAGAGCTCTTGCCATCGCTGCGACCGGTATGGACGCCCAGCAGACCAACCTGGAAGTCATCGCCAACAACATCGCGAACATCAACACCACCGGCTACAAGCGCGCACGTGCGGAGTTTACCGACCTTCTTTATCAGACTGAGCGTATGCAGGGCGTGCCGAACCGCGCCAACCAGGCGATCGTTCCGGAAGGCGCCAATATCGGTCTTGGTGTGCAGACATCGGCTGTCCGCAATATTCACACCCAGGGCAACCTGATCGAGACCGGAAACAATCTCGACGTTGCAATCATCGGCCAGGGCTGGTTCCAGATCGAAGCCGCCGACGGCTCGACGCTTTACAGCCGTGCCGGCGCATTCAACAAGAATGCCGACGGCGATCTGGTGACGATTGATGGCTATAACGTCATCCCGAACGTCAACATTCCGACTGACGCCACCGACATCACCATCACCCGCACCGGGCAGGTGACGGCACGTATTGGTAACGCAACGGAGTTCACCGAACTCGGTCAGTTGACGATTGCGAACTTTGCCAACGAGGCTGGCCTGAAGCCGCTCGGCGATAACCTCTTCGCACAGACACCGGCGTCGGGCGATGCCGTGATCGGCGTGCCGGATGATCCGAGCTACGGATACATCAAGCAATCCTATCTCGAAGGCTCCAACGTCGATGCCGTCAAGGAAATCACGGATCTCATCACGGCGCAGCGTGCGTACGAAATGAACTCCAAGGTCATTACCACGGCTGACGAAATGGCATCGATTGTCAGCAAGAACCTGAAGTAACAACGGAAAGGCGGGCGAACATGACGTTTAGCCAGAGAAATAGCAGCTACAGAACGGCACTCGTCCGTTTGTTCCTGACGTCCGCCATTTCATTGACGGCCTTCGCCGCTGCGGCGCAGTCTCCGATGGCGCTGGTTCCGACGCGCACGATCTATCCGGGCGAAACCATTACGCCCGACCAGGTCAAGCCGGTGGAAGTGACCAACCCCAATCTCTCGTCGGGTTACGCCAGCCATGTCAGCGAAGTGGATGGCATGGTTTCGAAACAAACCCTGCTTCCCGGGCGCACCATCCCGATCGCGGCACTGCGTGTTCCATCGCTGGTGACACGAGGAACCAACGTCAAGCTCGTCTTCACGATCGGCAATATGACACTCATGGCATCCGGCACCCCAATGACTGATGGCTCGATGGGCGATGTGGTGCGCGTGCGCAATATCGATTCCGGCGTCATTGTGAATGGCACCGTGATGCAGGACGGCACTATCCAGGTGATGGCGAAATGAGAAGTTTGCGTATTCTGGCCACGGCGTTTCTGGCCGCAGCCCTCCCCTTTCTCTCCGCGCTCCCGGTTCAGGCCGATACGTCGCGGATCAAGGACATTGCCTCGCTGCAGGCCGGTCGCGACAACCAGCTCATCGGTTACGGTCTCGTCGTCGGCCTGCAAGGCACGGGCGACAGTCTGCGCTCATCGCCGTTCACCGAGCAGTCGATGCGCGCCATGCTGCAGAACCTCGGCATTACAACACAGGGCGGCCAGTCGAACGCAAAGAACATCGCGGCCGTGATGGTCACGACGAACCTGCCGCCTTTTGCGAGCCCCGGCAGCCGCGTTGACGTGACCGTCAGTTCGCTCGGCGACGCCTCTTCGTTGCGCGGCGGTACCCTCATCATGACGTCGCTTTCGGGCGCGGACGGTCAGATCTACGCCGTTGCGCAGGGCACCCTGATCGTCAACGGTTTTTCCGCGCAGGGTGATGCTGCGACACTGACGCAGGGTGTCACGACCTCCGCCCGCGTGCCGAACGGCGCAATCATCGAGCGTGAGCTGCCTTCGAAGTTCAAGGATTCGGTCAATCTCGTCCTGCAACTGAGAAACCCCGATTTCTCGACCGCCGTCCGGGTGGCCGATGTCGTCAACGCATTCGCCCGCGCCCGATATGGCGACGCGATTGCCGAACCGCGCGATTCGCAGGAAATCGGTGTTCAGAAGCCGCGTACCGCCGATCTGACACGCCTGATGGCCGAAATCGAAAATCTGACTGTCGAGACCGACACGCCGGCCAAGGTTGTCATCAATGAGCGCACGGGAACGATCGTGATCGGTGCGGATGTCCGTATTTCCCGCGTAGCGGTCAGCTACGGCACCTTGACCGTGCAGGTTACAGAAACGCCGCAGGTGATCCAGCCGGCACCGTTCTCACGCGGCGAGACAGCCGTTCAGCCGCAGACCGACATCATGGCCATGCAGGAAGGCAGCAATGTCGCCATTGTGGAAGGTCCTGACCTTCGCACACTGGTTGCCGGCCTCAACAGCATTGGCCTCAAGGCAGACGGCATCATCGCCATCCTGCAAGGCATCAAATCTGCCGGTGCCCTTCAAGCGGAGCTCGTGCTGCAATGATGAACGTTCAACGCACCCGCAGTCTTTCCGATAACCTCTGCCGGTTTGCCGCAGTCGCGTCTCTGCTGTTCCTGCTTCCCGCCGCAACGGCGGAAAGCCAGCAGAACGTCGTCTCCGAACTCAGTACGCAGGATGAAATCCAGCGCTTCTGCACCAACATTGCCGACGCGGCCCGCGATCAGCGTTACCTGCTGCAGAAACAGGAACTTGAGAAACTGCAGGCTGATGTCAACGAGCGCATCACCGTTCTTGAAAACCGCAAGGCGGAATACGAAGACTGGCTGGCACGCCGCAATCACTTCCTCAATCAGGCAAAAGCCAATCTGGTCGACGTCTACAAAACGATGAAGGCCGATGCGGCAGCGCCTCAGCTTGAGAAAATGCATGAGGAAATTGCAGCCGCGATCATCATGCAGCTACCACCCCGTCAGTCGGGCCTGATCCTCAGCGAGATGGATGCTGCCAAGGCAGCCCTTGTCGCCGGCATCATGTCGCAAGCTACCGACCCGAACACCTCGAAGGACCCTTCATGACCTCTCGTATTCCGGCCCTCCTTTTGCCGCTCGCGCTGCTTGCCGGCTGCCAGAACAACCAGACCCTGAAGGAAATCGGCAACGCGCCTTCGATGAGCCCGATCGGCAGCGGTCTGCAGTTCAGCCAGACGCCGCAGATGGGCATGTATCCGAAACAGCCGAAACATATGGCAAGCGGTTACTCGTTGTGGAGCGATACCCAGGGCGCGCTCTTCAAGGATCTGCGCGCGCTCAACATTGGCGACATTCTGACGGTGAACATCCAGATCAATGACAAGGCCGATTTCGACAACGAGACCGAGCGCAACCGCACCAACTCCAGTGGCCTGAACTGGAAAGCCAATGCACAGGTTCTGGGTTGGAACCCGCAGGCGGACTCCAGCATCAACTATGGCTCGGACACCGATACGCAGAGCAAGGGCAAGACCAAGCGCTCGGAAAAGCTGACGCTGCTCGTCGCAGCCGTGGTCACCGGCATCCTGGAGAACGGCAACCTGATCATCAGCGGTTCGCAGGAAGTCCGCGTCAACCACGAGATCCGCATTCTGAACGTCGCCGGTATCGTACGTCCGCAGGACGTCAACGCCGACAACATGATCTCCTACGAGCGCATCGCCGAGGCTCGCATCTCTTACGGTGGTCGCGGTCGCCTGACCGAGGTTCAGCAGCCTCCGGTTGGCCAGCAGGTCGTCGACCTGTTCTCGCCGATCTGATGCTGTCTTGATGGAGCGGACCTAAGCCATGGACAATGCACAGGCAGAGGAAAAGAAAAAGTCGTCGCCTCTGGTCATGACCATCGTCGGCCTTGCCATCCTGACCGTTCTCGGCGGCGGTGGTGGCTGGGTGCTGGGCGGAATGATGGCGCCGAAGATCTCCGGCGCTACAGCCGCTGCCCATCAGCAGGCCGCAGCAGGCGGGCATGGCGAGAGCAAGGAAGAAGGCATCCCGAAAATTCCCGCGGAAGCCAACGGCATCGTCCAGCTCGACCCGATCACCACCAACCTCGCCTACCCCTCGACCAACTGGGTGCGGCTGGAAGTGGCTCTCATGTTCAAAGGCCCTGTCGAAGTCGGTCTGGCGGAAGATATCCATCAGGATATCCTCGCCTATGTAAGGACTGTGTCTCTCCAGCAACTCGAAGGGCCACGCGGCTTTCAATATCTTAAGGATGACATTCAGGAACGAGTTGACCTGCGCTCACAGGGGCGCGTATCCAAGGTCATGTTCCGGACCTTTGTCATCGAATGATTCGATTTTTTGTAACCCTCGCCGTCCTTCTCGCCTTGCCGGGTCTTGCCAACGCCCAGCAATTTCCGTCTGATTTGTTCAACACACAGATCGACGGTTCGGTGGCGGCGTGGATTATCCGCACTTTCGGACTTCTGACGGTCCTTTCGGTCGCTCCTGGCATTCTCATCATGGTCACGAGCTTTCCGCGTTTCGTGATCGCGTTCTCGATCCTGCGCTCGGGCATGGGCCTCGCATCAACACCGTCCAACATGATCCTGCTGTCGATGGCGATGTTCATGACCTTCTACGTCATGTCGCCTACCTTCGACAAAGCATGGACGGATGGTGTCCAGCCATTGTTGCAGAACCAGATCAACGAGCAGCAAGCCGTAGAGCGGATCGCTGAGCCGTTCCGTACTTTCATGTCCGCCAATACCCGCGACAAGGATCTCAAACTTTTTGTCGATATCGCCCGTGAGCGTGGACAGGAAGTGATGACGGCGAACGTTATCGATTACCGCGTGCTGGTTCCGGCGTTCATGCTTTCGGAAATTCGTCGCGGTTTTGAAATCGGCTTCCTGATCATTCTGCCGTTTCTCGTCATCGACCTGATCGTCGCGACCATCACCATGGCCATGGGTATGATGATGCTTCCGCCGACCTCGATTTCGCTGCCGTTCAAGATTCTTTTCTTCGTGCTGATTGACGGCTGGAACCTGCTTGTTGGCAGCCTGGTAAGATCGTTCAATTAACGGCCGCTGTGCCGAACTGACACCCATTAACCCTGTTTCTTAACCCCGCAGCCCCAGTGCTGCGGGGTTTTTGCATTTTAACGGCTTGCTTACCAATTTCTCTAGGGGCTGGATAACCATAGTTTTAAATTAAAAACTTACCATTTAAGTAAACTTAACAGTAACCATAAGTATTCTCGAGTATTTCTTAACGACCAAATTAATAATTGCGCAATTTTTCGCTGCGAAATTCCGATCACACGCAGCGGATTTGGTTTCTGGAAACAAGTATTTCTGAACCGATTGGCATGAAGCCGAAACGTTGTGGCCGGTAATACGAGTCCGGAATGTCCCCACTCCAGTATCTCGTTAAAAACAAGGGACACATTTATTATGGCGAGCATTCTCACCAACACCAACGCAATGGCCGCTCTTTCGACCCTGCGCACCATCGCTTCCGACATGTCGACCACCCAGGACCGTATTTCTTCCGGCCTGAAGGTTGGCGCAGCTTCGGACAACGCTGCTTACTGGTCGATCGCGACCACCATGCGTTCTGACAACAAGGCTCTTGGCGCTGTTTCTGACGCGCTGGGCATGGGCGCTGCCAAGGTTGATACCGCATACGCCGGTATGGACGCTGCAATCGACGTCGTTACTGAAATCAAGGCAAAGGTTGTCGCCGCCAAGGAAGAAGGCGTTGACAAGGCCAAGATCCAGGAAGAAGTCACGCAGCTTCTCGACCAGCTCAAGTCCATCGGCACGGGCGCATCGTTCAACGGTGAAAACTGGCTGGTATCCGACGCAGCCGCCACCAAGACGGTTGTTTCCGGCTTCGTTCGCGACAACGATGGCAACGTCAGCGTCAAGACGACGGACTACGCTCTGGATGCAGACTCCCTGCTTTACACGGAAGGTACGCCTGGAACGATCGATGCCAACTCCGGCATCCTGAACGCGACCGGCGCAACCACCACCGTTGGCGCAAAGACCTATACCCAGATTTCGGTTCTCGATCTCAACGTCGGCACCGACGACCTCGACAACGCTCTGTACTCCGTCGAAACCGCTCTGACGAAGATGACCAGCGCTGGCGCAAAGCTCGGCTCGCTGTCTTCGCGCATCGATCTGCAGAGCGACTTCGCTGACAAGCTGTCCGACACCATCGAACAGGGCGTTGGCCGTCTCGTTGACGCTGACATGAACGAAGAGTCCACCAAGCTGAAGGCTCTTCAGACGCAGCAGCAGCTCGCTATCCAGGCTCTGTCGATCGCCAACAGCGACTCGCAGAACATTCTCTCGCTCTTCCGTTAAGAGCCGAGCATCTCATAGTCCTTCGGGGCTGGGGGAACCATTTCTTCCAATATGCATTCGGGGGCTGACCAAATGCATATCCGGACAGAAAGCATACAAGTCCGAGAGGCTGAATCGGACTGAATGCACAAGAGAGGCCGCATCCCGAATACGGATGCGGCCTTATCTTTTTTTTAAACATTTCGAACTACGCGCGCGCACGCGCGAAGGTTGCAATTTCATTTTGCAAAACAACAGATTTGTCTTCCTGACTTATCAATTCATTAACCAACCTGGCGTTACCTAAGCTCATTGAAACGGCGAGCTAACATTAAAAATCAGCCAGTTAGCAAGCATGACGCTGCGCGCCGTTCCCGGTGAACCCGGAATGTCCCTTCTTTAATCAGCCATTCAAGGGGCACACTACTATGACGAGCATTATTACCAATATCGCCGCTATGTCCGCTCTCCAGACCCTTCGCACGATCGGTCAGGACATGGAAACCACACAGGGCCGCGTTTCTTCCGGCCTGAAGGTTGGCGAAGCTTCGGACAACGCTGCTTACTGGTCGATCGCGACCACCATGCGTTCCGACAACATGGCTCTCTCCGCCGTCCAGGACGCCCTTGGCCTTGGCGCTTCGAAGGTTGATACCGCATATGCCGGTATGGAATCCGCGATCGAAGTCGTAAAGGAAATCAAGGCAAAGGTTGTCGCTGCCAAGGAAGAGGGCGTCGACAAGTCCAAGATCCAGGAAGAAGTCACGCAGCTTCTCGAGCAGCTCAAGTCCATCGGCACGGGCGCGTCGTTCAGCGGCGAAAACTGGCTCGTTTCCGATGCAGCCGGCCCGAAGACAGTTGTGTCCGGCTTCGTTCGTGACAGCGACGGCAACGTCAGCGTTAAATCCACGACCTACGAACTGGATGTTGACTCCCTGCTTTACACGGAAGGCACACCTGGCACGATCGATGCAAACTCTGGCATCCTGAACGCTACCGGTGCAACCACCACCGTTGGTGCCGTAACATACACCCAGATTTCTGTTCTCGACCTCGACGTCACGGCCAATGATCTCGACAACGCGCTTTACTCCGTCGAAACAGCTCTGACGAAGATGACCAGCGCCGCTGCCAAGCTCGGTTCGCTGTCCATGCGTATCGGCCTGCAGGAAGACTTCGCAACGAAGCTCTCCGACGCTATCGACTCCGGCGTTGGCCGCCTCGTCGACGCAGACATGAACGAAGAGTCCACCCGCCTCAAGGCTCTGCAGACGCAGCAGCAGCTCGGCGTTCAGGCTCTGTCGATCGCCAACTCCAACTCCGAGAACGTTCTGTCGCTCTTCCGTTAATCGGACCGACAAAACAAAAAATCGAAGAAGGCCGCGCATCTGCGCGGCCTTTTTTCGTTTAACCCGCCACATCTTGTTAACTTCGGTAAATTCCATTTAATCTTTGTTAACCATTCCTACCTTAACTGAGGCCATCGAAAGGATCGGTTAACCAAGACGAAAAAGAGGTTAACAGGCATCACGCCGTTACGTCCTTCCCCGCCATCCGGGATGTCCCTTTTCCTCAGCCAAGTAGGGGCAAATTCAATGACCAGCATTCTGACCAATACCGCCGCCATGGCCGCGCTCCAGACCCTTCGCACCATCGATGCGAGCATGGAAGAAACCCAGGGACGCGTCTCGTCCGGCCTTCGCGTCGGCACTGCTGCCGACAACGCCGCTTACTGGTCGATCGCGACCACCATGCGCTCCGACAACATGGCCCTCTCCGCAGTCCAGGACGCACTCGGCCTCGGCGCTGCCAAGATCGACGTTGCCTACTCCGCCATGGAAAGCACAATTGACGTCGTCGAAGAAATCAAGGCCAAGGTCGTAGCTGCGACCGAAGAAGGCGTCGACAAGTCGAAAATCCAGGAAGAAATCGATCAGCTTCAGGAGCAGCTCAAGAATATTGCCGAAGGCGCATCCTTCAGCGGCGAGAACTGGCTGATCGGCGCGGGCGTAAAGACCGTCGTTTCGGGCTTCACCCGCGATGGCGACGGCAATGTCTCGGTCACGCAGACGCAGTACACCCTGAAGGACGCCGAGGACGCGGACGGCCCCGCCAACACGCTGTTCGGAACGGATGCAGCCGGTGTCATCGACACCACAACCGGTATTATCGGCAGACCAGGCGACGCATCAACCGTTTCCCTGTTCGAACTGGACCTTAACGTCTTCGATGATGCGGCGCCGCCAGCCTACAGCATCAATGATGTCCTGACTGACGTTGAAAAAGCTTTCCAGGACCTCAGCAGTGCAGCATCGGCACTCGGTTCGATCGCCATGCGCATCGAGCTGCAGGAAAACTTCGTCTCCAAGCTGACCGACTCGATCGACAGCGGTATCGGCCGCCTTGTTGACGCCGACATGAACGAGGAATCGACCCGCCTGAAGGCGCTGCAGACTCAGCAGCAGCTTGCGGTCCAGTCGCTCTCCATCGCCAACACCAATTCCGAGAACATTCTGCAGCTATTCCGCCAGTAAGCGGCGCCCAATGGCTACGGGCGGTTTCGTCCCGCTCTGGCAGCAGCAGACTATCTCGGTTACGGAAACCGCGCTTCCCACAAGCGCGGTTTTCGCGTTTTGGAGGGATGAACGCCATCAGCGCGCAGGAAAAGCGACAGACCGGCAGCCGTTCCGGCGCGGATCAAAAACGATGCAAGCATCCACGCTTCGCGGAAAGCGACAGATGAATAATCGTAATGGGCGTTGCGAAATGCATCACACCACACGACATCCGCAATTGCGGAAAACTCAACAAGGTATTGAATATTCTGGAGAAATGGTGCTGCTAGAGAGATTTGAACTCTCGGCCTCTCCCTTACCAAGGGAGTGCTCTACCCCTGAGCTATAGCAGCATCCGGTGCCGAAGCGTTTGCTTCAACATCAAGCGTGGCGCCTATTGCCATAGCTTTTTGACGAGTGCAAGTCGCAAAGTGTCATTAAATCATCCAGAGGGACAAAAAACGTCTCCCTCTGTTGAAAACTCCAATTTTCGGCTATTGCTCAGCCCATGAACGACAATCAGATAGAGACCGAACCGCACGATGATGCGGACGCCGCGCATTCTGAAGCAGCAGAAAGTGGAAAGCGGCAGGCTGGCCCGGGCGAAACGGCAAAACAGCGCGAAGCGGAGAGAAAAGCCCGTGCGGCGAAAAAGCTGCGCGAGAACCTGCAGCGGCGCAAGCAGCAGGCCCGAGCGCGGCGCGCTGGCGACGCGGATGAGACCGATGGCCTTCCCGCCGCAAAATCGGACGAATCATCGTCATAGAGAACAGACAAGCAAAATTTGAAACGCCGCGGAATTTCGGCTAAGGACGGCTCAATTTTCCGCAAAAGGCACGTAGAGAAAGGCGGGCGCACGCCCGTAGGACGAATGGATCGCATCAGAATTACGGGTGGCAACAAACTCAACGGCATCATCCCGATCTCCGGCGCCAAAAACGCCGCACTGCCGTTGATGATCGCTTCGCTTCTGACCAGCGATACGCTGACGTTGGAAAACGTGCCGCACCTGGCCGACGTCGAGCAGCTCGTTCGCATTCTCGGCAACCACGGCGTCGATATTTCCGTCAACGGTCGTCGTGAAAGCCAGGGCGAAGCCTATTCCCGCACGATTCACTTTACCTGCCGCACCATTGTCGACACGACCGCACCCTATGAGCTGGTCTCAAAGATGCGCGCCAGCTTCTGGGTAATCGGCCCGCTGCTTGCCCGCGAAGGAAAAGCCCGCGTTTCGCTGCCGGGTGGTTGCGCCATCGGCACCCGTCCTGTCGATCTCTTCATTGACGGTCTTCAGGCACTCGGCGCCAACATGGAAATCGATGGCGGCTACATCAACGCGACGGCGCCCAAGGGCGGCCTGATCGGCGCGACGTACACCTTCCCGAAGGTTTCCGTCGGTGCGACCCACGTCATGCTGATGGCAGCAACCCTCGCCAGAGGAACCACAGTCATCCATAATGCAGCGCGCGAGCCTGAGGTTGTCGATCTTGCCCGCTGCCTCACCGCAATGGGTGCAAAAATCGAAGGTGCCGGCACATCGACGATCACCATCGAAGGCGTAACGTCGCTTTCTGGCGCCCGCCATCGCGTTCTGCCCGACCGCATTGAAACCGGAACCTATGCGATGGCCGTTGCCATGACCGGCGGCGACGTCGTTCTGGAAGGCACGAATGGTTCGTTGCTCGACAACGCGCTTGACACGTTGAAGCTCTCAGGCGCTGAAATCACCGAAACGGAAACCGGTCTGCGCATTGTTCGCAACGGCAACGGCATCCAGCCGGTCGACGTCGTCACCGAACCCTTCCCGGGCTTCCCGACGGACCTTCAGGCGCAGTTCATGGCGCTGATGACCCGCTCTCAGGGTGTATCGCATATTACCGAAACGATTTTCGAAAACCGCTTCATGCACGTGCAGGAACTGGCGCGTCTGGGTGCCAAGATTTCCCTTTCGGGCCAGATGGCACGGATCGAGGGTGTATCGCGCTTGAAGGGCGCACCTGTCATGGCAACCGACCTTCGCGCTTCCGTGTCGCTGGTGATTGCCGGTCTGGCTGCCGAGGGTGAAACGATGGTTTCCCGCGTTTATCACCTCGACCGTGGTTTCGAACGTCTCGAAGAAAAACTGACGCGCTGCGGCGCTTTGGTCGAACGCGTCAGCGATTAATCGCTTCTTTGCCGCTCATCCATTCTCTGCCGTTGCAGAGCGGGCTCAGACTGCCTATTTCCTATACAAGTAAAGGGAATAGCGGCCCGCACCGCAAAAAAGGAAGAAAATGATGAGCGGCCTCAAATTGCTCGCGCTGGACACTGAAGATCTCTCCGTCATCTCGACGCACATGCAAGACAGCGTCTTTAAACTGAAAGACGCATCCTTCGAACCGAAACACGGACAATTCAGCCTCTCTGCCAACCGTTTCGTTTGGGAAGAAGCAGGCAAGAAGGGCACGCCGCCAGAGCGTTGCCGCAGCGTTCTCGTCCTCAAGCGCGTTTCCTCTGTCCGCTCGCACAACGTCAACCGCATGGATAAAGAGCAGGTGCTATCCCTGCTGGCGATCCGTTTCGAGCAGAAGCAGGACGGCCCTGACGGCACGGTGGAACTGACCCTTTCCGGCGGAGGCGCAATCGCCCTCGATGTCGAATGCATCGAGGCGCAGCTCGTCGATGTCAGCGGTGCGTGGGAAACTGCCGCAAAACCACATCATCCGGAAGCCTAACCGACGTTACCGCGCTTCGGAACGGTTGCCTTTCCTGCCTGTTTCGATTTATGCCACTTACCAGAGCCGCAAATGTTTTTTGCGGCACATCGTGTGCCCCCGCAAACCGTTGCGGGGAAAGTGAAAGGGTAAAGACGTGGCAATCTGGCTGGAGCGGGCATCGGCGGATTTCGAACAGAAATTTGCGGCCTTCCTGACGACCAAAAGGGAAGTTTCCGAAGACGTCAACGCAACGGTTCGCGAGATCATCGACGACGTTCGCCATCGTGGCGATGCAGCTCTTGCCCATTACTCCCTGAAGTTTGACGGCCTCGACTTTTCCAAGGTTCCGATGCGCGTCACGGCTGCGGAAATCGATGCCGCTGTCGCCGCTGTCGACAAGTCCGTTCTGGATGCCCTCGAGCTGGCCGCAAAACGCATTGAAAAACACCATGCCCGCCAAATGCCGAAGGACGATATCTACGAAGACGATATCGGCGTTGGGCTTGGATCACGCTGGACAGCAATCGAGGCCGTTGGTCTTTACGTGCCGGGCGGTACTGCGAGCTATCCAAGCTCGGTACTGATGAACGCCGTTCCGGCCAAGGTGGCCGGTGTGGACCGTATCGTCATGGTGGTGCCGGCTAATGGTGGGGCGATCAACCCAGCGGTTCTGGCGGCTGCCAAAATCGCCGGCGTTGAGGAAATCTACCGTATCGGCGGCGCGCAGGCTGTTGCCGCGCTGGCCTACGGCACCGAAACGATCGCACCGGTTGCCAAGATCGTCGGCCCCGGCAACGCCTATGTGGCGGCGGCCAAACGGCAGGTGTTCGGTACCGTCGGCATTGACATGATCGCCGGCCCCTCCGAAGTTCTGGTGATTGCCGACAAGGATAACGATCCGGACTGGATTGCTGCCGATCTTCTGGCACAGGCGGAACACGATCGTGGTGCGCAATCCATTCTGATCACCGATGATGCCGAACTCGGCAAGGCGGTCGAAGCCGCCGTGGAACGGCAGCTCAAGCGTCTGTCACGCTCGGAAACGGCGGCGGCGAGCTGGGCCGATTTCGGTGCCATCATCCTGGTTGACGCTCTCGCCGATGCCATCCCGCTTGCCAACCGGATTGCCGCTGAGCATCTCGAACTTGCCGTCAACGATCCCAACGTGCTGATGGCAAAAATCCGCAATGCGGGCGCGATTTTTGTTGGCCGCCATACGCCTGAAGTCATCGGGGACTATGTCGGAGGCTCGAACCACGTCCTGCCGACGGCACGTTCCGCCCGCTTCTCCTCCGGTCTTTCAGTGCTGGATTTCGTCAAGCGTACGTCGATCCTGCGTCTCGGTCCCGAGCAACTTCGTCAGCTTGCTCCTGCTGCCATCACGCTCGCCCACTCCGAAGGTCTGGATGCCCATGCGCGTTCGGTCGCCATTCGCCTCAATCCGGAAGGATAAAAGATGGCATCAGGCGAGTTCAAGCTCTGCGATGTGGTGCTGGACGAGAGCATTGGCCGTTCCACACCCGACGTCGAGCATGAGCGCGCCGTTGCGATCTTCGATCTGATCGAGGAAAACAGTTTCGAACCCGTGGGGCATGACGGCGGACCTTACCGGCTTTCGCTATCGCTGGTCGATTCCAAACTGGTTTTCTCCATCAGAACGGAAGACGAGACGGATGTGGCGACCCACATCCTGTCGCTCACACCGTTCCGCCGCATCATCAAGGACTACTTCCTGATATGTGAGAGCTACTACGAGGCGATACGCTCTTCCACGCCAAGCCAGATCGAGGCGATCGACATGGGCAGACGTGGTATTCACAATGACGGCTCGCAAACGTTGATGGATCGTCTTTCCGGCAAGATAAAGGTCGACTTCGATACGGCGCGCCGACTCTTCACCTTGGTCTGCGTGCTCTATTGGCGGGGTTGAGCATGAGTGATCCTGCCGCAATTCCGAATGAAGCGCGTGCGCCAAAATCGGTCCTATTCATGTGCGGCATGAATTCCATCCGCTCCCCCATGGCAGAGGTCATCGCAAAACGGCTGGTCGCTCCCGGTATCTATATCCAGTCCGCCGGCGTGCGCGCAGGTGAGCGCGACCCCTTCGTGGATGCGGTGCTAGAAGAACAGGGACTTTCACTCGGCAAACACAAACCGCGCACATTGGATGAGATCGAGGATGATTTTTTCGATCTGATCATTACATTAACACCGGAAGCACATCACACGGCACTGGAGCTGACCCGGTCTAATTCACTGGATGTGGTCTATTGGCCAACCATGGACCCCACCGTTATTACCGGTACGCGAGAGCAAATTCTCGATGCCTACCGCGAGGTGCGGGATCATCTGACCAGGCTGATTTCCGAGCGGCTGCCCAGACGACCAGCGCCTGCGCCCGACACGCTCCAAAAAGATTGACGAATTAGCGGCGGTCTAGAGGTTCACAAATGTGCGGGGATTGTGTAGTTTCCGCGCAATTTTCCCGGACGTGAGACGTCCGGCACCATCAACAGGAAGAAAACTCTTACATGACAAAAGAAGAAGTCCTCGAATTCCCGGGCATCGTAACCGAATTGCTGCCGAACGCAACGTTCCGCGTCAAGCTTGAAAACGAACATGAAATCATCGCTCATACGGCTGGCCGTATGCGCAAGAACCGTATTCGCGTTCTCGCTGGCGACAAGGTTCTGGTCGAAATGACGCCTTACGACCTGACCAAGGGCCGTATCACCTACCGCTTCAAGTAATCCGTTTCGGCATCAGCGGCATGACTGACCACAAACAAAAGCTCGTTCTGGCATCCGGCTCGCCGCGGCGTCTCGAACTGCTGCATCAGATCGGCATCGAGCCGGCACGCCTGATGCCGATGGATATTGACGAGACGCCTGCAAAGCTGGAGCATCCGCGCACGCTTTGCCGCCGCCTTTCCCTGCAAAAGGCCGAGGCTGCGCGCGACGTCACCAAGAATGAGCTTGGCTGGAAAGATGCCTACGTACTGGGTTCCGATACGGTGGTCGCAGTTGGCCGCCGCATCGTCGGCAAGGCGGAATATACCGAAGACGCTTCGGCAGCGTTGCATTTGCTGTCAGGCCGCAGCCACTGGGTCTATACCGGCATCTGCCTGATTACACCGGGCGGCAAGGTTCGCCAGAAGGTCTCAGAGACGAAGGTTCGCTTCAAGCGGCTGTCCACGCGCGAGATCGACAGCTATATTGCCTCTGGACAGTGGCGCGGCAAGGCGGGTGCCTATGGCATTCAGGGCATTGCAGGCTGCTTCGTGCAGAAACTGACCGGCTCCTACACCAACGTTGTCGGTCTGCCGCTTTACGAAACATCGACCTTGCTGGCTGGCGAGGGGTTCGATGTGACGGCGGGCTGGCTCGAAGGATAGGATCATGGCGGAAACACCGAAAGAGACGTCAAAGGTCACACCACTTCGGAAATCACAGCCTTGCCCGGAGTGCGGCCGCGCCTCGACGCGCGAAGACTACCCCTTCTGCTCGGACCGTTGCCGTTCTCTCGACCTCGCACGATGGCTGAAAGGCTCTTACGCTATTCCGGTAGCAGACGACGAAAGCAGCCCTGACCGTCCAAGTAACGACAAGAACGCAAGCGACTGAAGTACCCTGGCCACCCAGAGCGGTGGCTTTGATATGAATTGATTATTTATTGTTTTTGGGCAGTTGCCCGCATTTTATTTGATTTCCGGCTTCATGCCTTGAAAAATCATGAAGCACAGAGGCCACCGGGCGTATTTCCCGCCGTGATAGGGTCTTGCGAATGAGCGCAAGTCTACAGGAGAGACGAAGCAAAATAGCGCCGCTGATTGCAGTGTTGGGCGTGTGCCTGGCAATTGCCGCAACAGTGCTTCTGGCCAATGACAAACGACACCTCAAAAGTTTGCTGCAGCACTTTGGTGTCGCACCCGTGGTCAAGTCGATCGACAATCCGCCGAAGATGACACGCATCAGACGCAAGCCTCTGGTCGCCGGTGACGTCAATGTCCCGGCATATCTCTTGAAATTCGAGCAATCTGTCCCGCCGACATTCTTTGTGCGCAGCTTTGTGCTGCCCGGCGCATCATTGTGTGAGCGCTTCCTGGCCGAAGGGTTCGTCAGCCTGCAGGATGGAAACACCAGCCCTGTTAACGGCGGCAGCTTTGAGTGCATGGCCGACTTCAAGCAGAGCGACGCGAGTGCTGAAAGCGAGCAGGCATCGCTCTTCCTGGATATCCGTGGCAATGCTGCGGGCGAGATTCGTTCCATTCGCATCAAGGCTATTGCGCCTCAAACGCCAGACGGCGATCTGATACGATCGCGCCTGCGTGACGTCCTTGCCTTGATCGTGGGCGCGACCCACTGGAGTGATTTCTCAAGCTTGCCGGATCTGGCAAGCCGGATGCAGGTCTATCAGGAGCAGCGTTTCGGAATCTCTGCCTCCAGCAAACCTGAGCCAAGTGCTCCGCATCGGCTCAATGTGCTGTTGCTCGAAGTAGAGAAACCACGCGAACTGGAACTTGCACGCGCGTTTTTTGACGACACCAGGTGGCTACGAAGTGCCGCCGCTATCGGAAAACCGGAATTCCGGTTTTCCTCGCCCTTGATCCATCGCAACTCGACACGGCCAGATATCAGCCGATAGCCGCCAGCTTGCGCCGAACCGGCTGCATGATCTCGTTACGACGGATTTCGCGCTTTTCTTCCCACTGCAAAGCAGTCCGTACGATCGTCCGCAGATCGTTGTAACGCGGCCGCCAACCCAGTTCCGACTGAATGCGCGTGGAATCCGCGGTCATGGCTGCGACATCGCCTGGACGACGCTCACAGTGAACGACCGGAAAATCCTTGCCCGATTCCTGCTGCACAGCCTGCAGAACTTCCAGCACCGAATAACCAACACCGTAACCGCAATTGAGCGTTTTCGTTTCTCCACCAGCACGCAGGTGCTTCATGGCAAGCAAATGCGCATCAATGAGATCGCTCACATGGATGTAGTCGCGCACGCCAGTACCGTCGATTGTTGGATAATCGGTTCCGTAAACCTCTACACGGTCACGTCGTCCAACAGCGGCTTCGCAGGCAACCTTGATCAGATTTGCCACACCGGTCGGCGACGGCCCTGCCCTGCCCGCGACATCGGCACCCGCGACGTTGAAGTAACGCAGTGCAACGTAGTTGAAGTCATGTGCCTGGACGACGTCGCGCAGCATGATTTCAGAGGCGAGTTTGGACATGCCATACGGATTTTCGGGGCTGAGGATCGCCGTCTCCGGGACCGGCCCTTCCGTTGGCTGCGTTCCATAAACGGCGGCCGTCGAAGAGAAGATGAAGTTACGAATGCCATATTTCACTGCAGCGCTGACCAGCGCTCGCGTGGTTCCGGTGTTATTTTCATAATATTCGAGGGGCCGGCTGATCGAGTCGGGAACGCTCAAAGATCCCGCAAAATGGAATATGGCGTCGATCTGGTTCTCTTCGAAAATCTGGCCAAGCAGGGCGCTATCTGCCGCATCGCCGAGATAGAAGCGCGCCTGTGGCGCAACCGCCCACCGTGACCCAGTCGACAACCGGTCCACGACAACGACTTCCTCCCCGGCGTCGAGCAAAGCCCACACCATGTGACTGCCTATATAACCGGCCCCGCCTGTGACCAGAACACTCATGACACTCTTCCCTGTTGTCTTTTGTTGCAGTCATCAAATCCAATAATTCTTCATCATTGATTACTTGCACAGCGAAACCGCTGGCCCGCGTCCGCCTGTTTGCAGACGTGGCTTACAGTTGGTTATGGCAATAGGGAGAATTTTATTGATTGGCTGAAAAGGCAGTCAAAACCGCAATATCGAGACAAATACCACAAAAGGTTCCAGCCGTCGATGATATAGGCGCAACACATCGCCCTGAAGTTGAAAAAACCTCAGGTCGATGTGATGTTGGGTCGGTCTGCTGCGGAAACCGCGCCTTGGCGCTTATCGACCGAGAATGTAGGAGGCGAGCCGATCGGCCGCGTCTTCTATCTGTGTCGGATTGCGCAGGAAGCATGCACGCAGGAACAGTTCACCGCCTTGACCGAAGGCCGTTCCTGGCGCAAGGCCGACGCCGGTCTTGTCGACAATGTCGAGCGCCGTGTTGCGGCTATCTGTGACACCATCCACCTTCAGGAAGGCGTAGAGGGCGCCATCGGGCTTCAGGGTCTCGACGCGGTTTGTCGCGATCAAGGCATCGCAAAGAATGTCTCGGGACGTCAGGGCCCGCTCGTAATTCTCCCTGATGAAATCGTCACCGTGATCAAGCGCAGCAACAGCGCCCCGTTGCATGAACTGGGCAACGCCGGATGTGGAGTATTGAACGAGGTTTTCAATGACCTGACCGATTTCCGGGGGTGCAACCAGCCAGCCGACCCGCCATCCGGTCATCGACCAGTTCTTGGAGAAGGAGTTCGCAAAAATGATCCGATCATCCGGCTCCATCACATCGAGGAACGACGGCGCACGCCCCCCGGCGTAATGATAGAGCGCATAGATTTCGTCCGCGACGATCCACAGGCCGTGCTTGCGGGCGAGCGTGAGAATGTCACGCAGATTGTCATGCGTTGCTGTCCAGCCGGTCGGGTTGGACGGGGTATTGATGAACAGTGCCTTGGTCTTTGGCGTAATGGCGCTTTCAAGCTTGCCGATATCGAGATGCCAGCCGCCGTCGTGGAAATCGATGCCGACGGCCACCGCCTTGGCACCAGCAACGCCGATCGCGGCGACGATATTTGGCCACGTCGGGGTCAGGTACACCATCTCGTCGCCAGGCGACGTCAGAGCCTGAACGGCGAGCGCGATGGCCTGCATGCCGGAACCGGTGACGTAAAAATGCTCTTCCTGAAGCGATACGGCAAAATGGCGGGTGTAATAACGGCTCAAAGCCTGACGCAGTTCGGGGATACCGCGCTGCCAAGTATAAAACGTCTCGCCATTGTTCAACGCATCGATTGCAGCCTGATTGATAAAAGCCGGGCTTGGCAAATCGCCTTCACCGGCCCACAGCGGCAAAAGATTATCACGCCCGCGGGCGTAGTTCATGACTTCGACAATACCGCTCTCGGGAGCGGCCAGAGCGCGCGCGCTCAGGCTGTTCAAAATGGACATTCAAGACACTCCGTTTGGTGTCGTCTTATCGCATCGAACGGCCGATATGCATGATATTCCGTGAGGCGAAGATGGATTTTCTTTATGGATTGCTCCCCGGTCGGCAATCGGTCCGTTTCAACGGACGCATGTTGCCCGACCAGGGATCGTTTAAGCCCTAGCGCGTCTTCAACAGATCGCGGATTTCCGTGAGCAGTTTCACATCTTCCGGTGGAGGAGCAGCTTCTGCCTTCTCCGCGAGTTTCTGACGTTCCACCGAAGCGCGGAGTCTGTTTACGCCCTTGACCATCAGAAAGATGATCCAGGCCAGAATGAGGAAGTTGATGACAACCGTCAGAAAATTACCGTAGGCGAAGACGGCGCCCTGATCGCGGGCGGCAGCCAGCGACGTAGCAGTAACGCTTGAACTCAGCGGCAGGAAGTAGTTCGAAAAATCGAAACCACCAAAGATCGCACCGACGATTGGCATGATGAGATCGTTGACGACGGAGTCGACGATCTTGCTGAAGGCGGCACCGATAATGACACCGACGGCAAGGTCCATGACATTGCCGCGGGCAATGAACGTTTTAAATTCGTTAAGCATCCAGATTGTCCCTCTCTCCGGCTTCTGAGGCTGAAGCTATGTGACTGTCCCTACGGTACGAACGATACAGCGTCCGCGCGTTGTATGGAATCCATTAAGATTGTCTTTATTGGATTATTTCAGGCTGACGTTGAACTTTATGCTCAGACCGCGCTCATTCTCAACCGCCTGAAATTCCCCTATGCTGTGATCAAGGAGTTCCAGCATGGGGAGGATGCGTGCTTCCTGGATGGATCATATTCGTTTCGGCATTCGCCTACATTCTGCTGCTGTTTGCAGTGGCAAGTTATGGCGACAGAAACAGCCGAAAAAGAAACGCTCCGAAAAAAGGGCGCCCGTTTGTCTATGCGCTGAGCCTGGCGGTCTACTGCACCTCCTGGACGTATTTTGGTGGCGTCGGGCTTGCCGCTGACAAAGGGCTCGAGTTTCTCGGCATCTACACCGGGCCGATCCTTGCTTTCACGCTTGGTATGCCTGTCATTCGCCGGATCGTCGAATTGGCGAAAGCCGAGAAGCTGACATCGGTGGCGGACTTCATTGCCGCCCGCTATGGCAAAAACTCCACCGTCGCAATGATCGTAGCCATCATCGCCCTGGTTGGGGCCATTCCCTATATCGCCTTGCAACTGAAGGCCGTTTCCAGCTCCGTCGCGACCATGGTCGATCCTGGCGACTACGGTATCGGCAGTGGAAACCTGTATTTCCTCGACCTGCCGCTTGTCGTCACGCTTGTCATGGCGGGCTTTGCCGTGATGTTCGGCACCCGTCATACGGACGCGACAGAACATCAGGACGGGCTGATCCTGGCGATTTCGATGGAGTCGCTCGTCAAACTGCTCGCAATGTGTACCGTCGGGTTCTACGTCGTCTTCATCCTGTTCGACGGCCCCGCGCATCTGTGGGAACTCGCTTCCGCCAACGAGCAGGCAATGCACGCCATTTCCTATCAGACGCCCATCAGTCGCTGGATCGTGCTGACCCTGCTATCGGGTTTTGCAATCATTCTGCTGCCGCGCCAGTTTCATGTCACCGTTGTGGAAAACCGCACGCCGCAGGAATTGCGAATGGCGGGCGTTCTGCTGCCTCTTTACCTCATTGCAATCAACATCTTCGTTCTGCCGATTGCCGTCGCCGGAATTCTGAAACTCGGCGGAAGCGGAGATGCGGATCTCTACGTGCTGCAGCTTCCTCTAACCCACGAAATGCCCGTCGTTTCGCTGATAACCTTCATTGGCGGGTTTTCGGCAGCCACGGCAATGGTTATCGTGGCATCGGTTGCCCTTTCCATCATGATCTCCAATGACATCGTGATGCCGATCTTTTTGCGGCAGAAACTTCTGAACCGCTCTCCACATCGGGACGACTTCGCCAAAACTCTTCTGAATATCCGGCGCACGGCAATCTTTGCCGTGCTGCTGCTGGGTTACAGCTATTATAGAGCAGCCGATGCAACGTCCGGCCTTGCCTCCATCGGCCTGCTTGCCTTTGCCGCCATCGCCCAGATGGCACCGGCGCTTTTCGGCGGGCTTGTCTGGCGACGCGCCAATGCGCGTGGCGCGATTGCGGGACTGAGTTCCGGCTTTCTGGTCTGGGCTTATCTGCTGTTTCTGCCCAGCCTTGGCGGGCCGGACAATTCCCACATCGCAGCGACCGTGCTTGGTTTTCTGTTCTCCGGCAGCACCGTCTTCAGCGGCCCGCAGGCCGACCCTTTCGTCAATGCCGTACTGTTAAGCCTGCTCGTCAATGGCCTGGCTTTTGTCCTGGGGTCTCTGTCGCGTAATCCGCGACCCATAGAGCGTATTCAGGCGGGCATCTTCGTCAAACGCCACTCTAAATCGCAATTTGCAACACGTGGCTGGAAGACCCGCGTCAGCGTCGGTGACCTGAAAAGCGCCATTGCCCGTTATCTCGGCGAAGAGCGGATGCTGCGATCGCTGGCGACCTACGAGAAGACCGCGGGCAGAAAGCTGAACGACGAACAGCCAGCGGATATGGCCCTGATCCATTTTTCCGAACAGTTGCTTGGCAGTGCCATCGGCTCGTCTTCGGCCAGGCTGGTGTTGTCGATCATTCTTCAGAAGGCCGAAGACACCAGCGCCGACACGGCATGGCTGCTCGACCAGGCGAGCGAGGCGCTGCAATACAATCAGGACATGTTGCAGACAGCGCTTGCCCAGATGGATCAAGGCATCGCCGTTTTCGACAGTTCGCAGCAGCTCACCATCTGGAACAGGCGCTTCCGGACGTTGCTGGACCTGCCCGAACAATTCGGTCAGGTCGGGCTGCCATTGACCGATATCGTCGTGATGCTGCAACAGCGTGGCGATGTGCCGGCCGGAGAAACAGGTCAGTTGATTGCCCGTTTTCTAACAATGGACATGCCGTTCTCCCTCGTTCTTTCCGGCGGTGAACGCATTATCGAAGTCCGCTCCAACGCGCTTCCCGACAAAGGCATCGTTGCGACGTTCACCGACATTACACAACGCGTGGCAAGCGATCAGGCCTTGAAGCAGGCGAACGAGACGCTGGAGCAGCGCGTGGTGGAAAGAACCGCCGAGCTGACCCGCGTCAACCGGGAGCTTGCTGAAGCGAGAGCATCGGCGGACGAAGCCAATATCGGCAAGACACGGTTCTTCGCTGCGGCTGGACATGACATTCTCCAGCCCCTGAACGCGGCGCGGCTCTATTCCTCTTCATTGGTGGAACGGCTTGGCGCATCCGGGGAGCGAGACCTCGTTCACAATATCGATTCCGCGCTTGAATCGGTCGAGACGATCCTCGGCGCGGTTCTCGACATTTCCCGGCTGGATACAGGCTCGATGAAGGCACGCATGACATCGGTGCCCCTCAATGACCTCTTGCGCCGGATCGAGACGGACTTTGCACCGATGGCACAAGAGAAGAACCTTGATCTTGTGGTAATGCCAACGTCACTGACGGTGCGCTCCGACCCAAATCTGCTGCGCCGACTGATCCAGAACCTGGTGTCAAATGCCGTCAAGTATACGCTCTCCGGCAAAGTCGTCGTCGGAGCACGGCGCAAAGGCAACGAGGTTATCATTCAGGTGACGGATTCCGGCATCGGGATACCATCGTCGAAATTCCGAACGATTTTCAAGGAATTCGCCCGGCTGGACGAAGGCGCGAAAACAGCCTCCGGTCTTGGCCTTGGTCTCTCAATCGTCGATCGACTGTCGCGTATCCTCCATCATCCGGTGCAATTGATCTCGACACCGGGCAAAGGCACGACATTCCGCATCCACCTGCAGCGCGAAGCAGATCGTGTGATGCCAGTCAAAACCGCTGGTAACGACCTTGCACGGGCAGGTCAGGAGCGGCTGCAAGGCATTCGTGTCCTGTGCATCGACAACGAACCGAAAATACTGGAGGGCATGACGCTGCTGTTGAATGGGTGGGGCTGCGAAGTGCTGCCGGCGAGTTCGGTCGCCATGCTCGACGAACCTTTCCTTAGCCACTCGGCAGCGCCTGACATCATCGTTGCAGACTATCACCTCGATGATGGAGACGGGCTTGGCGCCATTCGGATTATCCGGGCGTTCTACGGCAAAACCATCCCAGCTCTTCTGATCACCGCGGATCGCAGCCCGGAAGTGCGCAGCGAGGCTGAACGATACAGCGTTACCGTTCAGCACAAGCCGCTCAAGCCGGCTGCGTTGCGTGCCTATCTCAGTCAGGCATCCGGCCCGCCTCGGGCCGCAGCCGAATGATATCGGCTGCGCAGACGCTCGCAACGCTGTACGGCATTATGTCTGGAAACGCCGTCAGCCGTTGATTGTCAGGCTGCACGCCCGAAACGATCAGCATGGCTTTCGGCATGCTTTTCCATCTGGAAGCGCTGAACGAGCTCAAGAAGTGCCTCGACCTCATTGGACAGAACCTGGCTGGCGGCACTCGACTCTTCGGCCATAGCTGCGTTCTGCTGGGTCATCTGATCCATCTGGTTGACGGTGCCATTGACCTCATGCAGCGCAGACGACTGATCTTGTGTGGCTGTGGCAATGGTTTCAACATGTTTGCTGACGGTGACGATCTGCTGGCTGATGGCGGACAAGACCTTGCCGGCTTCCTGAACCAGCATCGAGCCGGAGCTGACTTCCTGCGTCGACTGGTTGATGAGCTGCTTGATTTCGCGCGCGGCGTCTGCAGAGCGCTGAGCAAGCTCGCGCACTTCCTGCGCCACAACCGCAAAGCCCTTACCCGCCTCGCCAGCACGCGCAGCCTCGATACCGGCGTTCAGTGCAAGCAGATTGGTCTGGAACGCGATGTCATCAATAACTTCGATGATCTGTTCGATCTTGCGCGACGCATCTTCAATGCGCTCCATCGCCTCAACCGCATTGCTCACCACCGAGCCGGAATCATCGGCACTGCGTTTCGTCAGTCGGACAGCCTCGTTAGCCTCACGGGCGCGTTCCGCCGAGGATTTTACTGTCACGGTGATTTCCTCGACAGCAGCAGCCGTTTCTTCCAGCGACGCGGCCTGCGTCTCGGTTCGGCGCGACAGATCGTCGGAGGACTGGCGCATTTCATAACCGCTGTTCTGAATGACCAACGTGCGATCATGGATCTGGCTGAGAACATCGCGCAGATTCAGGAGGGATTCATTGAAATCGACCCGAAGCCGGTCAAGGCGGCCTTCGAAGGGTGTCTCGATCGTCCGGGTCAGGTCACCGCGAGAAAGTCGGCCGAGACCAGATGCAATCTCGGTTACTGCAAATTCGATCTGACGCGCGGTCTCCTGGCGTTCAGCATCATTCCGGTTGCGCTCGGCGTCGGCGGCGGCGCGTTCCTCGACGCTGCGACCTTCGATGACGAGCTTTTCATGGGCGTTCTCCCGGAAGATACCAAGTGCGCGCGCAATGTTGCCGAACTCGTTCTTGTTGCCGGTATAAGGGATTTGCGCTTCCAGATCGCCTTCCGACAGGGCTTTGACGGTTTCGGTCAGCTTGCCGAGAGGCTGCAACGTGCGCTTGATGATGAAGTAGGCCAGAGCGCCCATCACGATCATCGCAATTGCTCCACAGAGCAGAATGAGATCACGCAGGCCATCCATCTGGGCGTTATAGACGTCCATCGGAACGCCAGCAAAGAGAATACCAACTGTCGTACCGGTTTTGTTGAGAACCGGCATGTAGCCTGTCATATAGCTCTTGCCGAAGAGATTTGCCGCACCGAAATAGGGCTCGCCCTTGGCCACCTTCGCGAAAGCCGGGTGATCGCTGGCAAGCTTGGTGCCAACAGCTCTTTCACCCTTTTCATTTTTCAGGTTCGTGGAAATGCGAACATATTCGCCGCTCTTGGTTTCGAAGATCGTCGCCACGCCGCCATTGGCAGCCACAGTGCGGTCAACAAGATCATGATCGAGAAGAGTGCCGATGCTGGCGCGATTGACCGTGGTCAGATCGCCCTCGTTCATCTTGAGGGTCACGCCACCCACTTTCATCTCGTAGAGAATGGCCATGCTGCGAAGCGACCCGCGGGTATCCAGCAGTGCCGTTTCCATGATGTTGTCTTTCAACCGCAGGTACGTCGATACGCCGACCGCGGCGATAGCAACCGCTATCAAGCCTATCGTGAGAGCGACCACCTGACCTGCAACGGACTTAAAGAGCCGGTTGTTCATGAAAACAGTTCCCCAGAGCCAAAACTGAAATAGTTTTAATGGGCAACTGTTAAAATTTGGCGAAGTTGACGAAGCGCAAAAAGTGCGGCCCCTCGGCTGTCGTGGCCGATGGCGGATGTCGACAAACCCTGTCGGCGTCTATCAGTGGATGTAGCCGAGCCGGATCGCCTTTGCGATTGCCTGGATGCGGTTGACGGAATCAAGCTTGATCGTTGCCGATCCCAGATAGGCGTTGACCGTGTGAACAGAAAGGCCAAGCTTCACAGCGATTTCTTCGCTGATACGGCCGTCGCCAGCCAGTTGAAGGCACGCAATTTCTCGTTCACTGAGCGCTTCAGAAGGAGCGGCCTTACGCTCATCCAGTGCCAGCATGTCCACCATGATCTCACAGCACTTGATGTGCTGTTCGATGACAATCTCATTGTCGAGGACAAGATTGCTGCCGCAGAAAACGATATACCCATTGCCGATCGTGCCAAGCCGGACGGGCATCGCGAGACCCGCATAAGGCAAGGTGTCGTTTTCGATCCGGCGCAGCAACGCAGGAACATCGGGGAGATCCGCGAAACCGCCACCGTTCTTGTTTCGCCAGATCACCGGCAAAAGCGACGTTTCAATATGATCGAGAAGAATATCGCCGACAGAGCGAATGAACTGTGTGCTTTGCTCGGCGGCATTCATGCCCCAGTTTTCGAGCTCACATGTCATTTTTTTCTTGTTCGGGAAACCGGAGGCCGCAGCCTTCGATACAACGAAGTTGCGAGCACCGAGCACTTTCTGCATGGACACGAGTTTCGGAAAAAGATCCGACCTGCTCGTCACCGCTGGCCCACGGTGAAACGGCCCTGCCTGTCCCATACCCTCACTGCCCTTCATCTGTACCATCGTCCAACCGTTATACGAGATTGTTTCGCACGGCGTAGGCAATCGCCTCCGAGCGGGTTTTCGTCGCGGTTTTCCGCATGACGCTAGTGATGTAATTATTGATCGTATTTCGCGAAATTCCAAGGATCATCGCAATTTCGTCGCTGGTCTTGCCTTCAGCAATCCAGAACAGGCATTCGAGTTCGCGCTCCGTCAGGTCGATATCACGGACCGTCTTGGCTTCGCTGGCAATGCCGAAGCTGACGCAATAACCTGTCAGGAGAGCGATTTCACGCAACCGCTCCGGCAAGGGTACCGCATCTTCCGGAAACAGGAGCAACAGCGACAGGCGGATACGGCCGACACAGAACGACAAGGCAGAATATTGCCGGTCAATTCCAGAAGGGATCGACACGTCGTCCGGCAGCAGCAGCAATCGCGGCTTCAGCAGCGAGAGGCATTTTTCCATCTCGCTGGATCGGTTCTGGCTGTTTGCAAGCTCAGTGCCCAATCTGCGAACCAGATCGAAAGGCCAATCCGAGGTGACGATAAACTTCAACCCGGTCTCTTCGAGCAAATCGTCCCGTGCCAGAAGATAATGGGATGCACCTGCATAGGTTACGAGCAGGTCCAGAGCACCTGCAACGTTTCCGGCCGCGGCCGAAGCCGCAACATTTTTGGCAAGCTGATCACGCGGCAACGGCTTCCCCATGCCTTCCATAGGCCTGGTCGACAGCCTGCGGATATCAACATCGACTTTCAATCGCCTACGCCCTCTTGCTCCCAGC
Organism: Agrobacterium tumefaciens; assembly: GCA_025559845.1. Lineage (NCBI taxonomy): Bacteria > Pseudomonadati > Pseudomonadota > Alphaproteobacteria > Hyphomicrobiales > Rhizobiaceae > Agrobacterium > Agrobacterium tumefaciens. The sequence continues at coordinate 274,236 of CP048469.1, read as the reverse complement.
GGGAGATTATACATCGGGATGGAATCATTCCATTCAAGAAACACACCACCATAACAGCGCGCCCCCGGAGACCGAATCACTTCATTCTATGGAACCGACGCGGAATTGCTATTCCTTGGCCCCAGCATTTCCACGCATTTCCGAATCTGTCCATTCCAAGAAAACATACTGAAAAGCTGGCATATTCATAATTGTCATTCTCGGACTATTCCCAGCAAAGTGCAACGTTGCTGAATAATTTGTAAACGCCGTCCCAAAACGAAAATCCGTGTCCCCCTACGCAACGTAACACCGATCGGCCCAAAAACGAAAACGGCCGGGGTTACCCGACCGTTTGTCAAAATCATGCAGCTTTTTCCAAGGCCCACTTGCGAAGGATCTTCGCTGCTCTTTCCTCGCTGATTTCCACCATGCGGGACAGGCGGCGTTCCGGTCCTTCGCGAACCCGGCGATTGAAGGTGCCATCGCCGTCGTCGCCTGCCAGAAGATCGTCGGTGCTGTCGAACCCGAAGTCGGCGCCGAACCCTTCCATGAGACCACCCGATCCTGCTTCCAGTGCCGGTGCGAAATCCGGAAGTTCCAGACCAGCGGCATCCTGGCTGAGTTCGCTGACCGAGGAGCCATTGCCTGCCACGGTGCGGACCAGGGGACGGACGCCGAGCCAGATGACCAGGAATGCGACGGCAACGAAGGCAAGCGAGTTGATGATGCCAGCCGAATTGCGGCTGAGAACTTCCATGATGCCCGGTCCTGCCACAGCTTCGTCGAGAAGCTGTGTTTCTAGGAAGTCCATGGCCGTCAGCGTGATGACATCACCGCGATCTGAAGAAATACCGGCGGCAGAGGTAACGATCTTCTGCATTTCCGCCAGATAGGCGTCGATCTTTGCCTGATCGGCAGGCTCGCCAACCATTTTCGCAATACGACCCTTGTTGACGACAACGGCGACCGAAACCTTTTCCAACGTGTAACCGTTTTTGACAGTCGCGACGGTCTTGGAATTGATCTCGTAGTTGGTCTGCTCTTCCTTCTTGGCCGACTCGTCGGAAGACTGCGGTCCGCCGCCACCGCCCTGAGGCGCGGCCTGGGGAACGTTCTGCTCTACTGTCGCGGCCGTGTCGGGCTGCGTTTCCTGAGACTTCTGGTCTTCCTTGGTGGTGCGGACAGAACGCTCGACGCGCGATTCAGGGTCGTAGACGGTCTCCTGAACCTGACGGCTGTCGGTATTGATCTGTGCCGTCACGCTGGAACGGAAGTTATCCATACCAAGGAAAGGCGCCAGTGCCTTGTCGATGTTGGTTTCGATTTCCTGCTGAACGTTCTGCGCGAGCGTCAACGACCGGTTCATGGCAGCGTTGGTGACGTCGTCGCCAGAGGCGAGCAGTTGCCCGGTCGAATCAAGCAGTGTCACGTCATCGGCTTCAAGGCCGGGAACAGCCGAGGCGACGAGGTGACGAATGGAGGCAGCAGCCTTGCGGCCGGCAGACGAGCTGGCGCGGATCATGACAGAGGCCGTGGGCTTCTGTTCGCCACGGCGGAAGTTGCCGACATCCGGCAAGACGATGTGAACACGTGCGGCAGCCACTCCGTCGATCTGCTGAATGGACCGTCCAATTTCACCTTCAAGAGCGCGAACACGGGTGACTTCCTGCATGAAGGACGTCAGGCCAAGCGATCCTACGTTATCGAAGAGTTCGTAACCGGCATTAGCGCTGTCCGGCAGGCCACGCTCAGCCAAAAGCAGACGCGCCTTGCTCGTCGCACCCACCGGCACCTGCAGGCTTGCGCCGTCGGCGCCCACCTGGAAATCAAGGTTGGCTTCAGCAAGAGCAACACTGATCTTGTTCAGATCGCTTTTCTCAAGCCCCACATAAAGGGTCTCGTAGGCAGGGCGGTTCACATAAAGCGCTGCTGCAAGGATGATCGCCATGGACAAAATGCCCACGCCACCCAGCATCAGCAGCCGTGTCTGACCCAGTGCCGCGAAATTCTTCAAGACCTGAGGGAGTTGATTTAACAGATTCATTCTGTTCCGCACCGTCATTCATAGAGTCCGAGACCTTATGGTCCCGTCATCACATTAGGATGCGAAGCTTGCGCGAGCGTTGCCTTACCGCGTGTTATTAGAAAGCTTTAAAACAGGATATTGTGGAAGGCTTCAGAAGAGATCGAAGTCTCCGGCAGCTTTGTCGAGCGGCTGCGAATGACCATGACGGATGGTTGAACCGAGTGCTTTCTGCATTTCGGCAAGTTTGACGAGGCTGAGCGCGGTGCTGACGTCGACGATCCAGTCTCCGGGAATGGAGCCGGTCACCGTATCGATGAATTCAGCAAGCCCGCGGGTCTTCTGCACGGCAAGATCGATGCCTTGCAGCAGCTTGACGCCCTCTGCAGACAATGCGCCATCCGCCAGATCAAGCAATTGCGGTTCGATGCGTTCGATAAGGTAGGCGACATCGTGCAGCTCCGACACGACACGCATCAGGACGTCCGGCAACGCTTCTTCAAACGGAGTGGAAACCAGGTGGTCTGCAATCTGCATTAATAACTCCGCACTAAAAGAACTCGATGTCATTCGCGACCGGCTTGGGCGCAGGAGCCGGACGTGTCTCAAGGGCAACCGTCTTCTGAGCTTCCGCGCCGGTCAGCGGATGTTGTCTTGCCCGTCCGGAAACAGGCCAGAATTCGATTTTCCGCCCATGCTCCCCGCCCGTCGAGGAGCTGATGACGCGGATGCCTTCGTCTTTCAGGAACTGCATGGCGAAGGCAGCGTTCTGCTCTCCGACATTGGAGAAGCTGGCGATCGTTTTCGCCCCACCGAAGACCTTGGCTTCCAGCCGGTCTCGGCGCGCACCTTTCTTGAGAAGCCCGTTGATGAGCAGCTCCATGAGATGCACGCCATAGCGCGTCGCATCTCCGCCCGTCGTGCCCCCGGTTCCCGGCAGGAGGAAATGGTTCATTCCTCCGACACCGGCAACGGGATCTCTCAAACAGGCAGCCACGCACGAACCGAGCAACGTCGTCAGGACCACATCGGGATCGCTGATGACCTTATACTCACCCTGTATAATATGAACGCGCTTGGCCGCAGTTTCGATCATTTCAGCGATCCAAAAACAGCCTCGATGGCAGCCTTCATTTTTTCAATCGTAAAGGGCTTGGCCAGAACGTTGTTGGCACCAAGCTGGGCTGCCTTCTGAACCAGAGCCCTGTCGCCCTGCGCGGTCAGAATGATGAAGGCGGCTTTCTTGGTGTTCGGGTTGGTACGAACGGCGTGCAGGAAACCCAGACCATCCATCTTCGGCATGTTGAAATCGGAAATGACGAGGTGATGGGGCTGCTGCTCCATGATCTTCATTCCCTGCTCGCCGTCGCCAGCGGCGGTGATCTGCTTGAAGCCGAGCTGTGTCAGGGCATCGCTCAGCAGCAGCCGGCTGGTCACCTGATCATCAACGATCAGAACTTTAATTTTTTCTGCGAGAGACATTATTCAGAACCTTCTTTACGGGCGGTGGTTAGTTTCAGGATTTCTTCGCCGATGGAGCCCAACGGCAATTGTTGTTCGACGGCACCCAGTTCGTGGGCCACTCTGGGCATGCCGTAAACGACACAGGTTTTTTCATTCTGGCCGACCGTTCGCGCGCCAGCGTGGCGCATCTTCAAGAGACCGGCCGCGCCATCGCGCCCCATGCCGGTGAGAATGACGCCGACGGCATTGCGCCCGGCGAGCTCAGCCACGGAATCAAAGAGAACATCCACAGATGGACGGTGGCCGTTGACAGGGTCGCGCTCGACAAGTCTGCAGCAGGGCGCAGAACGATTGGCGATCTGAAGATGGCGCTCGCCACCCGGTGCGAGATAGATCTTGCCTGTCTGCAGACGCGCACCGTCCGTCGCCTCTTCGACGACAGGCGCACAGATGCGGTTGAGCCTTTCAGCAAAACTTCTCGTAAACGTCGGCGGCATGTGCTGCGTGATGACGGTCGGCGGGCAGTTGACGGGGAACTTCTGAAGCACGGTGATCAACGCCTCGACGCCACCCGTGGACGAACCGATCGCCACAACCTTGCGACCTGCCCGATATTCGGCTGCAGCGACCTGTTGCGGTGTCGCGGGCGTTTCGGGTCTCGCCGCACGGAAACCCGACCTTTGCGATCGGGCCGCTGCCTTCACCTTATCAGCCAGATCGCCGAACGGGCGTGCATCGCCGGGCGCCGGCTTTCCAACGCAATCAAATGCGCCGATTTCAAGAGCCGCCAGCGAGGCATCGGCACCGCGATGCGTCAATGACGAGACCATGATGACCGGCATCGGACGCAGGCGCATGATTTTTTCGAGAAACTCGAGACCGTTCATCTCCGGCATCTCGATATCGAGTGTGACGACGTCGGGATTGAGTTGCTTGATCGCGGCGCGCGCTTCCATGGCGTTGCCCGCCTGCCCCACGACCTCGACCTCCGGGTCAGCCTTGAGGACAGCCGAAATCAGTCCACGCATCGTGGGAGAGTCATCAACGACGAGTACCCGTGCTGGCACGCTCATGCGTTTCTCCCCGACTTGTGGCCGATGAGGCGATAGGTCGTGATGCCGGTATTATCGAAGAGGTTCTTCGGGTCGCCCGAGACACGTTCGGAGTGACCGATATAAAGATGACCACCCTCCGGCAGCAATCCTGCAAAACGGGACCAGATGCGGACCTGGGTCGGCTCGTCGAAATAGATCACAACGTTGCGGCAGAAGATGACGTCGAAGTTGCCCTTGAACGGCCACTGCGTCATCAGGTTCAGTTCGTTGAAGGTGATGAGGCGTTTCACCTTATCGTCGATGCGGAACTTCCGGCGACCGCCCGCATCCACTTCCGTAAACCACTGCTTGCGCATGACGGGTGAAACGGTTTCCAGCGCGTTCTCGTCGTAGATACCAGCGCGGGCCTGCGCCAATATCTTCGGGTCAATATCGGTTGCGAGGATCTTGAAGTCGTAATCGGCCGCATTCGGAAACATGGCGAGCACGGTCAACGCAATCGAATATGGCTCCTGGCCGTCAGAGCAGGCCGCAGACCATATTCTGACACGCCCCCCCGCCTTGGCCCGTGCCACCAACCCAGGAAGAACGTGGTCGCGCAGGTGCTCGAAATGATGGTTTTCCCGGAAGAACCGCGTGAAGTTGGTCGTGAGATGCGACAGCATCTCGCGCCGTGCGGGTGCACCTTCCGGTGACGACACCAATGCACAATATTCACGGAAACCCGACAGGCCGAGATTGCGAATGTGCTTCGACAGTCGCGAATAGACCAGCGACGCCTTGGTGTCGTTCAGGTAAATGCCCGCATCCGCGTAGATCATCGCAGCAATTTCGGACAGATCGCGCCGGGTCAGCGGGTATTCACCGCTGGCGAGAACTTCGTCTGGAGATTGACGCTGATCGCTGAAACTAAGTGCTGCCATTGACTATCCGCTTTCAACCCGTCGCTGCGAGCGACATTTCCTGCTTGAGCGGCTGCCCGCGCGAAGCGCTGACAATCGCGTCGACATCCAGAATGAGTGCTACGCGGCCATCTCCAAGAATGGTGGCAGCCGCAATACCCGGAACGTGGGTGTAGTTTGCTTCCAGCGACTTGATGACAACCTGACGCTGCCCCTGGATCGCATCGACCATCAGGGCGCGCTGACCGCCGCCTTCGGATTCCACCAGAAGCGCTACGCCTTCTACCGGGTTCGCCTGAACCGGGCGGAAATTCAGAATACGCCCGACATCCACCAGCGGGCAGAAGGAGTTGCGGATCGAGATCAGCCGCTGGTTGGAGCCAAAGGAGTGAATATTCTTCGCCTCCGGCTGCAAGGTCTCGACGATTGCCGTCAACGGGACCACAAGTGTCTGGCCGGCGACCGTCACCACCATGCCGTCAAGGACGGCGAGTGTCAGTGGCAGGCTCATCGTAAAGGTCGATCCCTGACCGGGACGGGACGAGATGCTGATACGACCGCCAAGCGCCTGAATGGAGCGCTTGACCACGTCCATGCCGACGCCGCGGCCGGAAATGTCGGAAATCTTGTCGGCTGTGGAGAAGCCCGGAGCAAAAATCAGGTTATCGATTTCTTCGTCGGTCAGATTGGCATCTGCCGCAATCAGATCATTGTCGATGGCTTTCTGCCGTACGCGTTCGCGGTTGATACCGGCGCCATCGTCCTGGAGTTCGATAAGAATGCGGCCCGAGCGGTGTTTGGCCGAAAGCTTGATCGTGCCTTCCGGGTTCTTGCCCGCAGCTTCGCGTTTTTCCGGCGTCTCGACGCCGTGGTCGACGGCGTTGCGGATCATGTGCGTCAGCGGTTCTGCCAGCTTGTCGATCACCGTCTTGTCGACTTCGGTGTTTTCACCCTCCGTGACCAGACGGATCTGCTTACCGATCATGTCAGCCACTTCGCGAACGATACGCGACATGCGCTGGAATACCGGCTTCACCGGCTGAGCGCGGATCGCCATAACGCTGTCCTGAATCTCACGCGTCAACTGCTGGAGCTCTTCCAGCCCCATGTTGACGGCAGAGGTTCCGCTGGCATCGTTTTCGATGACGCTCTGCGAAAGCATGGCCTGATTGATGACCAGCTCGCCCACGAGGTTGATCAGGCGATCGACGCGGTCGAGATCGACGCGGATCGTCTGGCCGGCGCTCGCATTGGCTGCGGCATTGTTGGCCTGGGCGGCTGCGGCAGCGGGAGCTGCGGCTTCGCGCTTTTCGATTGCAGCATTGACGCTTTTCGTGACCTGCGTTGCGGCAACGGCCGTTTCGACAGCAACAACGGCGTCAGACGCCTCTTCGAAAACAGGCTGCACGGCAGGTTCGTCATCTCCACCAAGAATGGAGAGGTCGAACGGAACGGGAATCATTGGAAGTTCTTCGTCTTCCACAGTCTGCGAAGCAATCGGTGTGATTTCCAGATCGCAATCCCACTCGGCAAACTCGAAGACGCTGCGAATGCCTTCTTCGCCCTTGTCGGTCTTGATCGAAACGGTCCAGGAGAAATAGGCAGCTTCAGGGTCGAGCTTGTCGAGAGACGGCAGATCCGACTGATCGCAATTGATGCTCATCTCGCCGATACGCGACAGATCACGCAGCAGCAACGCTGCCTCGTTACCCTTGGAATACAGCGATGAGCGCGGCTTGAAGCTGACCTGGAAAGCCGGTGTCTCCATCATCGGCTCGTCGTCGGAAAACTCGGTAAATGAGAACGGGATCGGCTGAAAGCCGCTGTCATCCGTCGGTACAGGCGCGGCAAACACAGGCGCTTTTGCAGCAACCGGAGCCGGTGCGGAAGCGTGAACCGCTTCTCCGTTCGCCAGCGCTTCCAGCTCTTTCACCAGTCCGCGTGTGCGGCTTTCATCAACACTGCCGCCATCTCTGGCAGCGTTGGTGAGGTCTGCGAGCACGTCTGCCGACTTGAGCATGACCTTGAGAACATCCTGCGTGGGCTCCAGCTTGTTGGAGCGAACGCAATCAAGCGTCGTTTCAAAGACGTGCGCGAAGGCGACGAGATCGTCTAGGCCAAAAGCGCCTGCTCCGCCCTTGATGGAATGAACGGCTCGGAAAACGGCATTGACGGTTTCCGGGTCCCGGTCACCATCGTTCAATTTAAGAAGCCCCGATTCCAATTCAGCGAGCTGCTCCTCGCATTCCTGGAAAAAGATTTCCTTGATTTCGTTCATATCCATCGTGAAATGTCCCGTATCAGGCGGTTACGCGTTCAATGGCATCGATCAGTTTGGCAGGATCGAACGGCTTGACGATCCAGCCGGTAGCACCTGCCTGACGGGCACGGTTCTTCTTCTCAGCATCGCTTTCGGTCGTCAGAACGAGGATGGGTATCGCGCGATACTTTTCGTTACGACGCACGCCTTCGATGAAACCGAAGCCATCGAGACGCGGCATGTTGATGTCGGTGACAATCACGTCCGGGTTGCTCTGTTCGAGCACTTCAAGACCTTCGACGCCGTCTTCCGCCTGGATCGTTTCGAAACCGGCATTGTTCAACGTCACCAGGAGCATGTTCCGGATGGTTCGGGAATCGTCGACTGTAAGGACTTTTTTCTTCACTGTTGCATCTCCTTGGGGAGCAAATGATCGATGTTGACGCCTATCAATTTCATGGTCTTGTCGAATGCATCGGATACTTTCGCAAAACCGAATGCCTTGCCGTCCTCTTCCCAAGACTTTGCACCGGCCATCAGAACCTGAGCACACAGAGCGCCGACACGTTCCACCTCGGACGCATCCACCGACAACGGTGCTCCTCTCATCGTCATCAGCTTGGCATGCAGCGCCGACGCTTCGTTGAGATCCAGAACCGGTGACAGTTTCAGCGTCGCCTCGGCTGCTTTTCTGGCTGCCATCACATCACTCCTTGGCGTCTGAATTGTTGATAGTCATTTCCGCGAGGCGTCTGCTCGCTTTCATGGGTCGTATAGGAAAAACCCTGATGTTCCGTTTCCATGCGCGCGCTTTCCTCATCCCGGCGCGCAACACGAAACTCTCGGACCGTGCGGCCAAGTTCGAGGATAACTGTGTGAAGGCTGGCGGCCTCTGTGGAGACGTCTGCGATCTCTCCGGCAATCCGTCCGGCTTGCCGCTCCATATCCCCAAGGTCTGTGGCAACAGAACGCAGGCCGGCAGCATGCGCCGAGGTGCGGCGAGAGACCTCTACAACGGCTTCGTTAATGCCCGAGACCTGCTTTACGACGTCCCCGATTGCATGTTGGGTGCGATCAACCAGCCGTACACCGCCTTCGACCTGAGCCTTCGTCGTGCCGACAAGACTCTTGATCTCACGTGCGGCATCAGCCGAACGCTGCGCGAGTGCACGGACCTCCTGCGCCACGACCGCAAAGCCACGTCCGCTTTCACCCGCACGTGCAGCTTCAATTCCCGCGTTCAGCGCGAGCAGGTTGGTCTGAAAGGCAATCTCATCGATCGTGCCGATGATCTTTCCGATCTGTTCGGCAGACTGCTCGATATCCGACATGGCGTTAATCGCTTCACCGACCGCCTTGCCGCTTTCCATTGCCGCATCGCGGGCGCGACAAACAGCCGTCTCGACCTTGGATATCAGGGCCGCATTTTCCACGACATCGTCGATCATGCCATCGAGCGTACGCGTGGTACCCGAAAACGCCTCTACCTGCTGGTGCGCCTGTTGCGAGATCGAATTGCCTTTATCGGCAAAAGCGGCGCTCAAACCTCCAGCCTGGCTGATCCTGTGCGTCAGTTGAACCAGGCATGTGCCGATCCTGTCCAACGCGGTGTCGAACGTAATGGCGATATCCCGGTATGCTTCAGGGACATCATGGCCGATACGTGCCTTCAGATCACCAGCGGCAAAAGCGGTCAAAGCCTTGCCCAGCAGCGTTGCTGCTTCCGACCTGTCATTCTGACGCTGTTCCGCCAGTTCGCGGCCGTGGCGAACACGTAATTCGTTGAAGCGTAGGGATACGGCAATTTCGGTATCGACCATGACAAGGCGAACGACGTTCTTGACGGCGTCGGCAAGTTCACGGCTCTTTTTCTTGGCGCCAGGCCAAATCGACCGCGGTGCGTGCTCGGTGACCAGGCCGCCAAGCATATGTTCCAGAACAACCGCATGGCTTGCGATCTGCCAGCGCGGGTCCAGTCCCATACGGCTGGCATTGTCTGACAGAACTTTTACACGTTCAGCATAAAGCGCATCGAACCGCGCGTCTGTCAGGACGCTCCAGTGCGACGTCTGCAAATCGTGCAGGCGGTCGAGCTGGCTTTCGCTTTCGAATGATGGCGAACAGTCTGGCATGGACTGGAAACGGTTCATCACATCGCGAAGACCGGCCTTCAGATAAGGCTCCAGCATGCTGCGGTAGTTGCGCAGGAAATCCGTCTGCGGCTGTTCGAGGCCGGCAAAACGCAATCGCCCCGCCAGGCTTCCGCCTGGGGCTCTACGCGTTTGATCCGATGGCAAATCCTGCCCCACCGACATCCCCAAAAACATGACAACCGGCGTCCACCGGTCAATGGCCCGGTTCAGAACGCCAGCACCCAGAGGGGATTATTGAACGAACATGCACATCGCTTGCGATGCGGCATCGACGCTTGCCAGACCTTCTTGAACCAAGAAACGAAGCATACCGGATCGGTCCCGGTACGGCAGTGCGGCGTCATGCCTGGAAGGAGATGAGAATCCCATTCCGCCGTGGAAATACCATCAATCTTTATGGTTAATTCCTTGCTTGAAAGTTAAGAAAACTCAGGCACGGCGTCAAACGGTAAAATTTGCGAAATCTTTTAACTGATGCGTTCGCTTCGACACCCGAAATAGACTTTCGATGCGCGAAATGCCGCATCGGCACGGTTTTTCCACCCGATGCGCTGGACAAGCGCGATGGCCTTCCCCTAAAACAAATCAACGAGATATTCGCTGCGCGGTGATGATTTAACGAGAGTTATGCAAAAAGGGAGGTGCGAACTTGCAATGGATGGAAAAATGCCGCTGTTCCGCGCGCCATCCGCAAGTTCTGATCGGCATTGTCGTTGCGAGCCTGCTTATCATGGTCGGCTTTCAGACGCCGTCGAGCATCAAGGCCGTTTCCAAGACAAACCGGCTTGAGCGGTTACAGACAGCCGACCTGTCGCGGAACCCTTTGTCTCCCTACCGCCAGGACTGCACAGACGGCCTGGGCAATGATTGCAAGACCAGCCCTGTAAACAGCCCGATCAGCGTAGAGCCACATTTCGCAAACGATTTTTCGTTTGACGAGGTAGGACCTGCCATCGTCGCTGTTGCAGTCACGCTACACGTCTCTCGAGATTTCTCCGGTGCCGCGCCAAGAGCGCCACCACGCACTATCTGGTAGTTCATCTGACGGTCCTCACCACCGGTTCCTGTTGGAGCCCTGCGGATTGGAGTCGTCGGAAAATCACCGCCCGCTTCAAACCCTGAAAGAAAACCGCCACCGCATATGACCGTCGCAACTATTTTACCGTTTCTCGTCGCTTTGCCGTTCATCGGCGCCATCGTAACGGCATTCATGCCGCGCGACGGCGCGGCCGCCATTCCTGCCTCTGTCGCAGGCGCTGTCTCACTCTTTGGGCTCGTCAGCAGCCTCTATCTGTATAGCCAGGTCAGCGACGGCGGCGTATTACGGTATCATGTGGAATGGTTGCCACAACTCGGGTTGAACTTCACCCTGCGAATGGATGGATTTGCCTGGATCTTTGCAATCCTTATTACCGGCATCGGGCTGCTCGTCGTTCTTTACGCCCGCTATTACATGTCGGCAGAAGACCCCATTCCACGCTTTTTTGCCTTCCTGCTTGCCTTCATGGGATCGATGCTGGGCGTGGTGGTCTCCGGCAATGTCATTCTGCTGTCGATCTTCTGGGAGATGACGAGTGTTTTCTCGTTTCTGCTGATCGGTTATTGGCACCAGAACGCCGCAGCGCGCGACGGTGCGCGCATGGCTTTGACAGTGACGGGCATTGGCGGCTTCAGCCTGCTCGCCGGCCTGTTGATCCTTGGCCATATGGCCGGAAGTTACGATCTTGACCAGATCATTGCCGCCGGCCCTGATATTCGGGCGCATTCGCTCTACCTCCCGGCGCTTATCCTCATTCTGGGCGGTGCACTGACAAAGAGCGCGCAGTTTCCGTTCCACTTCTGGCTGCCCAATGCGATGGCAGCGCCGACACCTGTTTCAGCCTATCTCCATTCCGCGACGATGGTGAAGGCTGGTGTGTTCCTGCTGGTGCGGTTCTGGCCGGTTCTCGCCGGCACACAGGAATGGTTCTGGCTGGTGGGGGCTGCCGGCATCATCACCCTTCTGCTTGGCGCCTATTTCGCGATGTTCCAGCAGGATCTCAAAGGTCTGCTCGCCTATTCGACCATCAGTCATCTTGGCCTGATTACCACCCTGCTCAGCCTCGGTAGCCCGCTGGCGGCTGTCGCAGCGATCTTCCATATGGTGAACCACGCGACCTTCAAGGCATCGCTGTTCATGGCGGCAGGCATCATCGACCACGAAACCGGGACACGCGATATGCGCCGGTTGAGCGGGCTTTACACCTACATGCCTGCTACCGCCACGCTCGCCATGGCCGCGAGTGCCGCAATGGCCGGGGTACCGCTGTTCAACGGCTTCCTGTCAAAAGAAATGTTCTTTGCCGAAGCGGTCGAAACCCATGCGGATTCGTTGCTGGATCGGGCATTGCCCTATGTTGCGACGCTTTCGGGTGCTTTTGCGGTCGCCTACTCGCTGCGCTTCATCCATACCGTCTTCTTCGGTCCGAAGCCTGTCGACCTGCCCAATCCGCATCCCCACGAGCCGCCGCGCTGGATGCGTTTTCCCATCGAATTTCTCGTCTTTGCCTGCCTCGTGGTCGGCATTGTTCCGAGTTTGTCGATCGGGCCTTTCCTGCATTCGGCGGTGCTATCGGTTCTTGGACCGCAGACACCAACCTATAGCCTTTCCATCTGGCACGGGTTCAACCTGCCTCTCATCATGAGCATCGTGGCCTTGGCCGGCGGTGTGGCGATCTATGCAGCCCTCGGTGGCTATTTCTCCAGATGCGAGGATGGCCCGCCGATCTTCAGGCACTTGCGGGGACAGCGCATTTTCGAGCGCATCCTCGTCACCGTGTCCTGGAAGTGGGCGCGGTGGCTTGAGAATACGCTTGGCACACGCCGCCTTCAGCCGCAGCTCAGGCTGCTTATCCTGGTGGCATTGCTGGCTGGTTTCTCACCCCTCTTCCTCTCGGAATTCTCGCTGACGCTACCGCGCGTCACCTCCTTCGATCCGATCTTCGCGATCCTGTGGCTTATCGGCATGATCGCCGCGCTCGGAGCAGCCTGGCAGGCGAAATATCACCGCCTTGCTGCCCTCGTCATGCTCGGTGTCTCCGGCCTCGTCACGTGCCTGACCTTTGTGTGGCTCTCCGCACCGGATCTCGCCATTACGCAGTTGCTTGTCGAGATCGTCACGACCGTTCTCATTCTGCTCGGCCTGCGTTGGCTGCCGAAGCGTATGGAAAAGGTCGACAACAACAATGAGCTTCCCGCTCAGCTTCGCCGCGCCCGAGACTTTCTGGTGGCTGCAGCAAGCGGTATCGGCATGTCTGTCATCGCTTATGCGGTGATGACGCTTCCGGTGCCCAACGCCATCGCGACCTATTTCCTGGAGCGTGCCTATTCGGAAGGTGGCGGTACCAATGTCGTCAATGTCATTCTGGTCGATTTCCGCGGCTTCGATACATTCGGTGAAATCGCCGTTCTGGCCATCGTTGCGTTGACGGTCTTCGCGCTTCTGAGACGTTTCCGTCCGGCGCATGAAAGCATCGGCTTGCCCGAACAGCAGCAGTTGCAGAACGCCTTCGATTCGGAACGTCCAGAGCGCAGCAAGGGCGATACGGTCCGTGACTATCTCTACGTGCCGTCGATCGTCATGCAGTGGATGTTCCCCGTCATCATCACCTTCTCGATCTTCCTGTTCATGCGTGGCCACGATCAGCCAGGTGGGGGATTTGCCGCCGGCATCACCATGGCGATCGCCTTCCTGCTGCAATATCTGGCGGGCGGTGCACGCTGGGCAGAAGACCGTATCCGCATTCTTCCGCTACGCTGGATGGGCTTTGGACTCTTGATGGCAGCGGCGACGGGGATTGGATCGTGGTACTTCGGTTATCCGTTCCTGACGTCCTATTTCCAGTATACGGAAATACCCTATATCGGCAAAATGCCGACAGCCTCGGCCTTGTTGTTCGATCTCGGCGTATTTTCTCTCGTCGTCGGATCGACTGTTCTTATTCTCATAGCAATCGCCCACCAATCGTTGCGCAACTACCGCGTTCGCACGCCTGAAGCGACACGAGCGGAGGACGCGTAATGGAGCTTATTCTTGCAATCGGCATCGGCATCATGACCGGCTCAGGCGTGTGGCTGGTGCTTCGCCCAAGAACCTATCAGGTCATCGTTGGTCTCTCTCTGCTGTCTTATGCAGTCAACCTTTTCATCTTTGGCGTTGGCGGCATCAAGACCAATGCCCCTCCAGTGCTCAATACCGGTGCCGACATCTCGACCCTAGCAGACCCTGTGCCGCAAGCACTTGTCCTGACGGCGATCGTCATCGGTTTTGCAACGACCGCGCTGTTCCTGGTCGTGCTGCTTGCCGCGCGTGGTTTGACCGGAACGGACCATGTTGACGGGAGGGAAAGCAAGTGAGCTCATTCCCCTTCCACATCGTCATCGCTCCCATTCTGGTGCCATTGATTACCGCAGCGCTTCTGCTGTTCTTCGATGAGCGCCAGCGTGCGATAAAGGCGGGCATCAGCCTGGCTTCGACCTTCATCCTGTTGATTGTCGCGGTGCTGCTGTTCATCGATGTGAACTCAACGGTGAATACCGAAATTGCGGCTGTCATCTCGACCGGTGTCTATCTTCTCGGCAACTGGCCAGCCCCCTTCGGCATCGTGCTCGTTGCCGACCGGCTATCCGGTCTCATGGTGCTGCTGACATCGCTGCTGGCCATTCCATCGCTGATTTATGCGCTGGCGAAATGGCACAAGTCGGGTGCGCACTTCCATTCGCTGTTTCATATGATGTTGATGGGCGTCAACGGAGCTTTCCTGACCGGCGACCTTTTCAACCTCTTCGTCTTCTTCGAAGTGATGCTGGCGGCATCTTACGGACTTCTGCTGCACGGTTCCGGACAGCAGCGCGTGAAGGCCGGCCTGCACTACATCGCGATCAATCTTGTTGCAGCGCTGTTCTTCCTGATCGGCGTGAGCCTGATCTACGGTGTAACAGGAACTCTGAACATGGGCGACCTTGCCCATCGTATCGAAGGGCTCAATACCGACCAGAGAATGTTGCTTGAAACGGGTGCGGCGATCCTGGGTGTCGCGTTTCTCGTGAAAGCCGGCATGTGGCCACTCAATTTCTGGCTTCCATCCGCCTATGGCGCGGCATCCGCGCCCGTGGGCGGACTGTTTGCGATCATGAGCAAGGTCGGCATCTACGTCATTGCTCGGCTGTCTTTCCTTCTCTTCGGCCAGACGGCTGGAGAATCCGCCGGGTTCGGCCATGACGCCCTCCTCGTCGGTGGTATTGCGACCATCATCTTCGGCACGATCGGCGTGCTCGCCTCGCAGGCACTTGGTCGACTGGCGGGTTTCTCGGTTCTTGTGTCTTCCGGTACACTGCTTGCTGCCATGGGCACCGGAAATCCGATGGTGGCCGCGGGTGCGCTCTATTATCTGGTCAGTTCGACGCTGACGATCAGCGCCTTCTTCATGCTGATCGAACTGGTCGAGCGCGGACAGGACGCAGGCGCCAACGTTCTTGCCGTTACGATGGAAGCCTATGGCGATCTCGACGAAGAGGAAGAAGAAGAGGAAGTCGGCACGACCATGCCCGGCACCATGGCAGTACTCGGCACATGTTTTGCCGCATGTGGCATCCTGCTGGCCGGCCTGCCGCCGCTTTCCGGTTTCATCGCCAAGTTTTCGATGCTCTCAGCCATTCTCAACCCATCCGGGTTGGGCGCCAATGACAGCATTTCGACACTGTCGTGGTGGCTCGTCTTCCTTATCGTCTTCTCCGGCTTCGCATCTCTGATTTCCATGACGCGTGCAGGCATCCGTACCTTCTGGGCCTCGATCGAGGGCACTGTGCCGCGCGTTCTTGTGATCGAAATCGCGCCGGTGATGATCCTGCTCTTCCTCACGCTTGCCATGACTGTGCAGGCGGGCTCGATCATGCGCTACATGCAGGAGACCGCACGCATTCTCGATCTGCCCGGCAGTTACATCCAGGGTGTGATCTCTGCCCCACGTGCCGGTAGCGATCCGGAGGCGCAGCCATGATAAGTCGTATCCTGCCCTACCCACTGCTGACCGCTTCGCTGGTGATCTTCTGGATGACAATCAACAGCTTTTCGCCCGGTCATCTGCTGCTCGGCACGGGGGTTGCCCTCATTGCCTCGCGGTCGATGGCATCATTGCGGCCGGCAAAACCCCGCATTCGCAACTGGCATCTTCTCGTCAAGTTGATCGTGATCGTGCTCTACGACATCATCAGGTCGAATATCTCGGTGATGACGATCATTCTTTTCAAACGGGAAAAGAATCGAAAATCAGGCTTCCTGACAGTGCCACTCGAAATTCGTGATCCGATGGGTCTGGCGGTACTGGCTACAATCCTGACCTCCACGCCGGGAAGCGCATGGCTCGAATTCAATTCCAGCCAGGGAACACTTCTCATTCACGTTCTGGATGACGTTGACGAAACCGCCTGGATCAACCTCATCAAGACCCGCTATGAAAAACTACTGATGGAGATATTCGAATGAGTTCGATTATCCTTTTCTGGTCCTTTTCACTCGCACAGTTGATGCTTGCCATCGCCATGGCGATCTCGGTCTACCGGATCGCCATCGGGCCACGCGCGCAAGATCGCGTACTCGGAGTCGACACGCTTTATGTGAACGCGATGTTGCTCTTGCTGACCTTCGGCCTTCGCACCGGCAACGACATCTATTTCGAAGCGTCGCTGCTGATCGCGATCCTCGGCTTCGTCTCGACTGTTGCGCTCTCAAAGTTCCTGATGCGTGGCGAGGTGATTGAATGAGCAACGCTGCTGAATTTCCGCTCTGGGGCGCCCTTCTGGTGGCGTTCTTCGTTCTGCTTGGCGCATCTCTGACATTGATCGGGACGATCGGCCTGGCCAGGCTGAACAGCTTTTACGAAAGGCTGCACGCGCCGACGCTTGGCACGAGCTGGGGCACGGGCGGCATCGTCATGGCCTCGATGATCTATTTTTCGATCTCCGGCGACCGCCTGGTTTTCCATGAAATTTTCATCGGGATTTTCATGACCGTGACAACGCCGGTTTCCCTGATGCTTCTCGGCCGTTCCGCGCTCTATCGTGATCGCTCCGAGCAAAACACCGAAAACCGCGAGCATCTCTGATATCATCAGGCGCTCAGGTTTCCGGCGCAGCGCCATTCCGTTTACCGACGTGGTGACGCTTCGCCCAGTTTACAGCCTGTTCGAACGACATGGGTTTGGCGAAATAATACCCCTGCAATAACGAGCAGCCAAGCTCGCGAAGCGCTTCCACGTCCTCTTCGCGCTCTACCCCTTCAGCGACGACATCAAAGCCAAAGGCTCTCGATACACCCAGAACCGCGCCTACCAGCGAGCGGTCCTTTTCCGAGCCCGCGACACCAGCAATAAAGGACTTGTCGATTTTGACGCGGTGAACATGAAACTGCTGCAGCAAACCGAGTGACGAATAACCCGATCCGAAATCGTCGATGGCGAGGCTGACACCGGCGGCTTTCAGTCGGGCAAGTTTCTCCTGAACCGCACGCGGATTGACAGCAACCTCCTCGGTCATCTCAAGCTCAAGCATGGATGCAGGCGCACCCTTTTCCTTAAGCTTCCTCAGGACCAGTTCATCGATGGCAATCTGTGCCATTTCGCGCGGCGACACATTCATCGCCACCCTGACATCCGTCATGCCCAGTGCCTTGAGGACACGGATCATGTTGATAACTTCACGCAGGACGAACCGGGTCAGAGTCTCGGAAAGTCCTGATGTCGCAGCAGTGCCGACGATCTCCATAGGGTCAATCCAACCATGTTCAGGATGGTTCCACCGCAGAAGTGCTTCCAGCGTATCTAGCTTCCTGCCGCCGTCCCGCATGATCGGCTGGAACCAGATTTCCGGTTCTTCTTTCGCAAGCGCAGTGGCCAGATCCCGCTCGATGTCCCGCCTTATCAATGCCTGTCGGCGCAGTTCCTCATCAAACATGCGGAAGCGGTTTCGCCCCTCCTTCTTCGCCGAATAGAGCGCTGTATCGGCATAGATCAGCATCTCGTCGATATCCTGCGTCCGACCCTGATAAATGCCGATACTGACACCGACGCGGCCAGCATCGAGCTGCGAAAAGGGAATGGAGATGGCGGCGATCAATCGTGTCGCCAGAATTTCCGGCTCTTCTTCAACGCTCCTGTCATCGTAGAGGACCGCAAATTCATCTCCGCCCAATCTGGCGACAAGAATGTCATCCGGGACCGTGGCGCGTAATCGTCTTGCGACTTCGATCAGAACACGGTCTCCCGCCTTGTGTCCGAAGGCGTCGTTGACCGATTTGAAGCCGTCCAGATCGAGCAGCATCAAGCACCCACGCTCCCTGGTCGGAACGAAAAGCTCAAGCGCCTCCGAAAACCCTCTGCGGTTCAGAAGACCGGTCAGCTGGTCGTGGACAGCCCTCTGCTGCATGAGGCTGGCAAAACTGATCGCATTGGCATTGGCGACCTCCAGCGAACGAGACAGAAGCGTCGCCTCGTGCTTCAGACGACTGTCACTTCTGACAAGCCGCTGGCCGACGATCGCGCCGCGAACCAGCGCGGCGAGATAGAGCACCATCGTCGCGGCAAGCAAGTTCCTCTCCAGCCCGCCCGCCCAGATAAAGCAGCCAACAGCCGACAGGATCGGAGGGGTGATGAAGGATATCGCGATAGGGGCGAAGGAATAACCGTAGGTCACCGCACCAGCCGTGATACCGCAGCCGAGGATCAAATAAAACAGGCTTTCCGGGGTGGTGTATCCGTCAGACAGAATGGGGATGGAGGCCCAAACGATGCCCGACGCCAGCGCGAAAACAGCATGCATTACCAGGTGTTGATTGACGCTCAGTTGCGGCAGGCGCACACGACCAGCGTTATCGGTGTTGATCGGATAACGACAAAACCCGAAGCGGAACACATTGACGAGAGAGGAGACAAAAAACCAGCCCAAACCGGTTGTCGTCCGGCCGGAGTTGATTGCAATGACAACGGCAGCGATCCCGAGAACGATGTTGACCGGTATCGAAATCGAAACCGTTTTACGCACGGCATACAACTGATCAAGACGGATTGCGTCTTCCAGATTATGCGATTCGACGTGCGACACGAACACCTCGCGGTTTTGAATGAGTGATTGCTGGCCAAACCCTGTCCGATTGCCAGGCAGACACCATCTGGACAGTTCAGACATGTTTCAGTTCTGAAGCGGAATAAGAATCAATAAAGTACAGACAAATTTTCTTGCTTCTTATCCGCACCGGTTGAAATTACAACCTAAGGGCTCATCCCACCACGAAATAAGGAAGATACGCTTAACGCGTAAATAATAATGTCCGTCGGAACCAGTTATACGCTGATTGTGAACCGACTCGAGACCGGAGACCTGCTCGCAGCTGGAGGCAGCGAACAGGTCCGAGCATTGCCCCTCCCACAGAGGCAACTGAATTGAAACATGCGTCGCTTATATCAGCAAGACCTAAATAAACAGAGAATTGCCGTCGCCAGTATGACGGCACAGGATTTGGAGAGTTTGGGAGATATCGTTCTCTCGTCCGCCCCCCTCGACCCAGGGACAGGCCGAGGGGATTGACTGGGATCAACTAGCGAAAGCCTTCCGGCTGTGGATCTCCGCCAGAACATCAAGCAAACAATACAAGCAATCGATGAACATGTCTTTATTATTATTTTCTAATAAATAGGCCCCGACAGTGCTGCCGGGGCCTCATTCGCTCACAGATGCTAAATTATATTAGAACGAACGCTGAAGGCGAACGAAACCGTTCCATTCTTCGGTATCAAGATCGTCTTCATCGAAGTAATTCACAGCGACCTTGGCAGACAAACCCTCAGTAAACTTGTAGTCAACAGTCACGCCGGCTTGCCAAGCGTCTCGGTTCGACCAGTCGTTGGTGATGAAAGACGTGCCAATGCCCGTCACCGAAATCGTGTCAGCGACGTTACCGAAATACTGAGCACCAGGGGTGATGGTTAGTTTGTCGGTTGCCCTGATAGCGTATTCAGCAGCAACAGCCCATTCGGATTCTGCGTAGTAAGCATTTGCGCCGGAAGCCCAAACACCAGCCAAGCCAAGTGTACCCGGGCCCAGATCAGCCGTTGCGATCAGACGAATGGCACCTTCTTCTTGATCCGTGTCATAGCCGCCGATCAGCTGCAGCGAGGCCGCACCGAGCTTTGCGCCTACTCCGAGGGCGATACCAACGTTATTGTCGTTTTCATAGGATACAGGGAAGACACCGGTGACGGGATCGGCCGGCCCAGTGATCGTTGCAAACTGATCCCAAGTCCCCTCGAGTTCATCAACGGAAATACCAGCCCAGAATGAACCCGCATCGTATGTGTAACGAATGGAGTTAAACAGAGCGTTGGTGGAGAGAACGTCCGCCTCGCCGGAAAGACCATCGTCCCACCAGCTGTAGAACTTACCGACCTTCAGACCGCCGAGTTCGATGAAAGCCTGGTCAACAAATACCGAGCTGTCACTGGACGAACCATTGTCGGCATTGCCTCGGAACCCGATGAAGCCACGCAGAGCGCCGAGTTCGGTGTCGGTGCGGGTATCGATTTCGAACTGGGCACGCGTGAACGTGTTCCAGTCGGACGTGCCAGATTCATTACGACCGAAGTCCGTCTGAAAACGAACGTAACCGCCGAACTTCAAGCAGGTTTCGGTGCCGGGAATATAGAAGAAGCCGGTCCCGAAAGCGTCACAAACGCGAACGTATTCCATGGGCTCAGGCTCAGCAGCGACGATAGCGTCCGCAGCCTGTGCGCCGGATACTGCTGCAAGTGCTGCAGCGGAGCCGATCAGAAGGCTCTTGATGTTCATGTTGACCTCCAGTCAAAGTTTTATTTTCCACCCACGCAGATCTTGGACGTCAGGTTACCGCCGCCAAGGCCTGCGCTCCTCGACAGGAGACAGAAAGTCAGACAAAACTGCAATCGTATTTGCTAATGTACTTATATATCCGTGATACGACGCTTTGGCCGTGTGACGAATTTGTAACACATTTGCGCCCGAAGGCTATTCAGTGATCGCTAATATTAAGAAGGCGTTAGGATTTCAAGACGTTAAGTAGTGCACAACATAATGGCGCCCTACCGTACTGTGCCAATTTTCTACTTCATTTTCAGTTATCACTTCCGCCTCTTGCAGCCATTTTGTTTTGAGATCCTCTCCGGCCTAAAGCTGCTCATGGAAGAACTGATGTGCCGACTTAGTGTATCATACGCATTGCAAACGACTGAAATTGACAACCTCTCGTCAGAAGACGGAAGCCTATCGAACGACCCGAAAGCATATCGAAGAATACAGGCGGAACAGTCGATTGACTTTTCCGCACCAAAAGAAATCTGAGACAAGAAATTATAAATGGTGCCCGGAGGCGGATTTGAACCACCGACACGCGGATTTTCAATCCGCTGCTCTACCAACTGAGCTATCCGGGCACTTTAGGCTCTTGAAGAACCTTCGCTTTCGCGACTTGAAGCAGCTCGCTGCCCCGAAAGTGAGCGGGGTTATAACATCTTGTTCGAACATGGCAAGCACCCCTTCGAACTTTTTTGACAGTTTTTTTATTCAGCCTGTGGATGACCATAATATCCGCCCCGGAGAGCCTGCTCACGGCTGAAAAAATGCTGTCTTTCGGTTGGTGAAACCCACTCGTTCCTTTCTCAAACATAAATCAAACCAGCCACTTGCAATAAAATATCCTCCCAAGGCTCTCATCGCGCGTTTGTGCAACATCCTGAAAAAGAAACAGGCCCCGAAGGGCCTGTGTGTTTTATCAGCAATCTTATTACGCTGCCTTGGCGGCATCGGCGTAGGGGTCGAACCGGCCGTAGAAGGTCTCGTCTTTCGCCGCCATGTCCTTCAGGAGCGGCGTTGGCTGGAAGCGCGGGCCATAGATGCCCGCCAGCTTCTCAGCAAGAGCCACGAACGTCTTCACGCCCATTCCGTCGATGTAGGACAAGGCGCCACCGGTATAGGGTGCGAAACCGAAACCGAGGATCGAGCCGACATCGGCTTCACGCGGATCGGTGACGATGCCTTCTTCGACCGTTCTCGCCGCTTCAAGCGCAACCGTGACCAGGAAGCGCTGTTTCAGCACGTCCATGTCCACATCTTCCGGCTTCTTTTGTGGGTAAAGCGTCTTCAGGTCCGGCCAGAGAGATTTCTTCGCAGGCTTCGGCGGATAGTCGTAGAAGCCCTTGGCATTCTTGCGCCCAAAACGCCCTTCGTCTTCCACCAGCTTCCTGACCAGCTCCATATGACGCGGATCGACAGCCTTTTCACCCAGATCGGTAACGGTGGCCTTGAGGATCTTGTAGGAGAGGTCGATGGCGACCTCGTCGTTCAACGCCAGCGGACCGACCGGCATGCCCGCGAACTTCGCGGCGTTCTCGATCATTGCGGCAGGAACGCCTTCGATCAGCATGTCATAGCTTTCCGCCATGTAACGCAGAACGCAGCGATTGACGAAGAAGCCACGCGTATCGTTGACCACGATCGGTGTCTTTTTGATTTTCGCAACGTAGTCCAATGCGACAGCCAGAGCCTTGTCGCCAGTCTCCTTGCCAAGGATAACCTCCGTCAGCATCATCTTCTCAACGGGCGAGAAGAAGTGGATACCGATAAAATCAAGCGGACGCCTGGAATTCTTTGCAAGACCGGTGATCGGCAGGGTTGACGTATTGGAGGCAAAGATTGCCCCTTCCGGCAGTACCGCTTCCACCTGCTCGATCACCGCCTTTTTCACATCGCGATCTTCGAACACAGCTTCGATCACCAAGTTAGCGGTTTTCAGAGCAGCGTAATCAGAGGTCGGCGTGATGCGAGCGAGGATGGCAGCACCCTCCTCCTGTGTCATGCGGCCCTTGCCGATGCTGTCCTTGACCAATCCCTCGCAAGTCACCTTGCCCTTGGCAGCCGCTTCGTCATCACGGTCAATCAATGTGACATCGAGACCGGCAACGGCTGTGACATAAGCAATCGATGCTCCCATGAAGCCCGCGCCAACAACACCGACGTGTTTCAAGTCGCTCTTCGGCTGGCCTGCAGGACGACGCGCGCCTTTACCAAGCTCCTGCATGGAGATGAACAGCGAGCGGATCATCGCGAAGGCTTCGTTGGAACGAAGAATTTCCGTGAAATAGCGTTGCTCGACCTTCAATGCCGTATCGAAGGGCAATTGCAGGCCTTCATAGACGCATTTGAGGATGGCAAGCGCTGCCGGATAATTGCCGGCGCTTTCACGCCGCAGGATGGCTGGGGCTGCCGGCCAAAGCTGCGCGGCCGCCGGTGTCCAGATGCCGCCGCCGGGGGCTTTGAAACCCTTTTCGTCCCACGGAGCAACAGGCTTCAGACCGTCCTTGATCAACTGCTTGGCAGCCACGATCAACTGATCCGGTTCCACGACCTGATGTACGAGGTTCATGGCCTTGGCTCGCTGCGCGGTCAAGGACTGGCCTGTCGTCATCATCTGCAGGGCGGATTGTGCATCTGTCAGACGGGGAACACGCTGGGTGCCACCAGCACCGGGGAAGATGCCAACCTTGACTTCCGGTAGGGCGATCTTGACGCTCTTGGCGTTCGAGGCCACACGGCCATGGCAGGCCAGCGACAGTTCAAATGCGCCGCCCATGCAGGTGCCGTTGATAGCAGAGACCCAGGGTTTGCCGTTTGTCTCGATCTTGCGGAACAGTCCATTCATCTTGCCGACGAGATCAAAAAGCTTCTGCGCTGCCTGATCCGGGTTCTTGGCCTTTTCCTCATGGTAGAAGGAAAACATTGACTTGATCATCGAAAGGTCAGCGCCACCGGAGAAGGTGCTTTTACCGGAGGTGAAGACAACGGCCTTTACGGCAGTGTCCGCGACCGTTGCGTCAACGATTGCATTCAACTCTTCCATGACCAGCGCCGTAAAGACGTTCATGGATTTTTCCGGCATGTCCCAGGTAACAAGGGCAATGCCGTCTGCGTCGGTTTCGACGGTGAAATTGGTATAGCTCATCGGTTTCCTCCCGAAATCAAACGCGCTCAATGACGGTTGCCGTGCCCATGCCTGCACCGATGCAGAGCGTGACCAGCGCCGTGTTGAGATCACGGCGTTCCAGTTCATCCAGCACCGTGCCCAGGATCATCGCGCCCGTGGCACCCAGCGGGTGACCCATGGCGATTGCACCACCGTTGACGTTCATCTTGTCGTGGCTGATATCGAAGGCCTGCATGTAGCGCAGCACGACAGCCGCAAAGGCCTCATTAAGTTCGAACAGGTCGATATCCGATAACGACATGCCGGTCTTCTTCAGCAGCTTTTCCGTTACGTCCACAGGACCCGTTAACATCAAAGCCGGATCGGAGCCGATATTTGCGAACGCCTTGATCCGTGCTCGCGGCTTCAGGCCCATGGATTCACCACCGGCCTTCGAGCCGACCAGCACTGCCGCCGCGCCATCGACGATGCCGGAAGAATTACCAGCGTGGTGGACGTAGTTGATCCGCTCGACTTCCGGATGCGCCATGATGCCCACAGCTTCGAAGCCACCCATTTCACCCGGCATCTGGAAGGATGCATTGAGCGAAGCAAGCGCCTGCATATCCGTGCCCGGGCGCATATGCTCATCCCGGTCGAGAATGACGATGCCGTTCCGGTCCTTCACAGGAACGACGGAATTTTTGAAGTAGCCGTTTTCCCAGGCGTGGGCGGCGCGCTTCTGGCTTTCCACCGCATAGGCGTCCACGTCATCACGGTTGAAACCGTATTTGGTGGCGATGAGATCAGCGGAAACGCCCTGCGGCATGAAGAAGGCCGGGAAGTTGACCGACGGGTCCATGTACCAGGCGCCACCAGACATCCCCATGCCAACGCGCGACATGCTTTCGACGCCGCCAGCAATGACGATATCGTCGGAACCGGCTGCAACCTTTCCAGCAGCGAAGTTGATGGCGTCCAAACCCGACGCGCAGAAGCGCGAGATCTGCATGCCGGGTGCCCTGGTCGAATAGCCGGCCTCAAAAGCTGCGGCTTTCGGAATGACGGCGCCAGCATCCATGACTGGATCAACACAGCCCATGATGATGTCATCGACGGTGGTCGTGTCCAGTCCATTACGGTCGCGGATGGCTTCGAGCGTCTTGGCGGCAAGGCGAACGGACGGCACTTCGTGCAGGCTACCATCCTTCTTGCCGCGTCCGCGCGGTGTGCGGACGTGATCGTAAATATAAACCTCGGTCATTTCTCAATCTCCCTGCGGCGCACGGGCGCCAGCTTTATCAGAATGCTTCGGCAGCCAGTTCCATCGTCGTATCGGCACCGGTTTCAATGCGGGCCTTGCGCAGTACCGTTTCCGGCAGGATACGCTCCATGAAGAACTTCGCTGTGACAAGCTTGTTCTTGAGGTATTGCTCGTCCGATGCGGCACCGGACGCGAGCGCTGCCTGCGCAGCCTTTGCCATGCGGGCGTGCATATAGCCCAGAACCACAAGGCCAAAGAGGTGCATGTAGTCGGTCGAACCGGCCCCGGCATTGTCCGGCTTGGCCATGGCGTTCTGCATGAACCACATGGTCGCAGCCTGAAGGTCGTTCAAGCCTTTCTTCAGACCCTTGGTGTAAAGCACCAGGCTTTCATCCGCACGGTTCTCCTCGCAGAAATCGCCGATCTCCTTGAAGAGCGCCATGACGGCACGGCCACCGTTGAGACCGAGCTTGCGGCCAACCAGATCGAGCGCCTGAATGCCGTTGGCACCTTCGTAGATCATGGTGATACGCGCATCGCGAACATATTGGCTCATGCCATGTTCTTCGATGTATCCGTGGCCACCAAAGACCTGCTGGGCTGCAACTGCGTGATCGAAGCCCTTGTCGGTCAACACACCCTTCAGGATCGGCGTGACCAGGCCGAGCAAATCGTCCGCCGTCTGCCGCTCCTTCTCGTCCGGTGAGCGATGGGCGATATCCGACTGCAACGCCGTCCAAAGCAGGAAAGCGCGACCTGCCTCGTTAAAGGCGCGGATCGTCATCAATGTACGGCGCACATCCGGATGAACGATGATCGGATCGGCCTTCCTGTCCGGGTTTTTCGCACCGGTGAGCGAACGGCCCTGGATGCGGTCGCGGGCATATTCGGCAGCGTTCTGATAGGCGATTTCACCGATCGAAAGCCCTTGCAGGCCAACACCAAGGCGAGCCTCGTTCATCATCACGAACATGGCCGAAAGGCCCTTGTTCTCCGCGCCGATCAGATACCCGGTCGCGTCATCGTAGTTCATGACGCAGGTGGAATTGCCGTGAATACCCATCTTGTGCTCAATCGCACCACAGACAACACCGTTGCGGGCACCAAGCGAACCGTCGCCGTTGACAAGGAACTTCGGCACAATGAACAGCGAAATGCCCTTGGTGCCTTCCGGAGCGCCTTCGATGCGGGCGAGAACCAGGTGAACGATATTGTCCGTCATCGGGTGCTCACCAGCCGAGATGAAGATCTTCTGGCCGGAAATCTTGTAGGAACCGTCGCCCTGCGGAACGGCTTTCGTCCGCAACAGACCAAGATCGGTGCCACAATGCGGCTCCGTCAGGTTCATCGTGCCGGACCATGTGCCTTCAACCATCTTCGGCAGATAGGTCTTCTTCTGCTCATCGGTGCCATGAACGAGAATGGCGGCAATCGCGCCCTGCGTGAGGCCCGGATACATCATCAGTGAGAGGTTTGCAGACGACATGTATTCGCCGATCGCCGCATGCAGCGTATAGGGAAGCCCCTGACCGCCAAATTCCGCCGGGACGGCAAGACCTGTCCAGCCACCTTCGCAATAGGCGTCATAGGCCTGCTTGAAGCCATCGGGAACGGAAACGGACCCATCGTCTGCACGCTTGCAACCCTGCTGGTCGCCGGAGAGATTAAGCGGGAAAAGCTGTTCCTCTGCAAGCTTGGCAGCCTCGCCGGTAATCGCCTCGATCATGTCAGGCGTTGCATCCTCAAAGCCCGGCAGATTGTTGTATCGCTCCAGGCCGAGCACGTCGTTCAGGATAAAAAGCGTGTCTTTGACAGGGGCCTTGTAAACAGGCATTACCGATGTTCCTCCGCATCGTGAAAGCCGGAGACAATCCGGCGCAATGCACGCACATTATTTGACGTGCGCGTAAACGTCAAATAATTTTGGTTGCTTTATTCGAGCTCGAAAATTCTACCTCAGGTACGCGATTGGCCGAAGGACACGGCTCTGCCGCAAAAGTTAAAAAATTCTCACCATAGTTAACTACTTCTTTACCACGTTTCGTGAATTGTTCCCCGAAAGGTGACTGCTTCGTGAATCGGTGCATTTACCCCAAATAGGCGGACTCGGCTTGAAAACTCCTTGATGTCACTGCGATGGCGCGGCCAATGGGTCACCATCACGACATCCAGCAGGATACGCCGGACGGTAAGCGAAGCGAGCGAGAAGATGAACGGATTGCGATCAAAAACTCCACAGCCAAGCGACAGATCGTCTCTTGATGCGCTCAATCGCACCATTGAGGGCCTAGAAGCCCGCATCGAAGGATTGATGAGCCAGAAGTTTCCGCGCGAACAGCGGGCCGGCAGCGCGGCCCTGGAAGCAAGAAACGAAGTGCATCCGACACAAGCGGAGCAGCGCCTCCCGGTCGCACCGCCGCAGCTCGATCCCGTTAACGAAATCCGCCAGCGCCAGCGCATGCTGGAGGCACGTTTTCAACGCGCGCAAGAGCCCGTGACACGTCCCGAACGCACGATCAGCCGACCGCTTGTTCAGGCATCCCAGCGACAGGACGCATCTTCCGATACAGCTCGCCCAGCCCCCCGTCAGCGCCCGTTGGCTGAACCGCAGCCGCAGCAGAATGACGGTGCCTTGCAGGATATTGCACAGGCCCTCGTCAACTTGCGCCATGAACTGAAACACGACATTTCCGAGGGTGTAGCCCGCGAAATGCACAGCCTTCGTGCTGAAATCCGCAACATTCGCTCATTTGCGGAAGACCAGCAATTTGCAGGCGATCTGCGTGACGACATTTCGCGACTGGCAAGCAGTATCGACCAACTGGGCGGCCTCGCACCGACGGACGCTCTGGAACTAAGAGGCGAGTTCGAGGAACTGCGCCTGCTGATGGATCAGCTTGCCCGTGAAGACAGCGTTCACCGGATCGAAAGCCGCTGGAACAACGTCGAAGACAGCCTGCGCGGTTTCGATGCTGCGTCCCTCCAGGACGAGATCGTGTCGCTTGCCTATCGTCTGGACGACATCAAGACGCAACTCGGCAGCATGAGCAACAATCCTGCCGTCCGCGTTCTCGAAGACAAGCTGATTGCCATTGCCGGTGCAGTCGAACAACTTGGCAAACATATGCGGCCGAATGAGGCGGCGTTTACCGAGCAGTTTTCAGGCCTCGACCAACGGCTCGACGAAATCAGCCGTGCCATTGCCGCCGCTGGCAACCGTTCCAACACACAGGCCATGGACACTGCGCTGGCGCAGCGCCTGGAAACCCGGCTGAGCAGCCTCGCCGAGCAACTTGACGACATCAATCGCCTCGCGGCAAGACCTGATCCGACCTCCGAACTGACGGCTCGCCTCGAAACACTGGCCGGCAAGATCGACGAGCTGGGCGGAGCACGCGAAGCCACCGAATTGCATGAGCGACTGGATCAGCTCTCCCTGCTGCTGGAGCATTCGCAGCGCCCGTCACAGCAGGCCGAACTGACGTCTTTCCTGAACGACATTTCCCGCAAAATCGAAGCGCTTGACCACGGCGCCATCAATGACGGACTGGCTGAGCGGCTCGACGGGATCGCCCGCCGGATCGACGACCTCGACTATCGTTACAGCCAGCAGCAGCCGGCAGCGGCATTCGATGACAGCGCCTTCCTGCGCCTGGAAGAGCGGCTTGGCGACATTGCCGCCCGCCTGGACGAAAGCTCCTACGCTGCACCGACCGACAACAATGCGCTGCTCAGCCTTGAAAGCCAGATCGCACATCTGTCTTCTCTCGTCAGCCAGCCAAGCCGCACGGAAGCAATTGCACTTTCGCCGGAACTCGACGCGCGCATGGCGGCGATCGAAGACTACATGTCGTCGAACGACGAATATATCATCGAGGCAGCACGACAGGCGGCCGAGGCCGTGCTGGAAGCCTATACGCGCAACAATCTCGCTTCGAGCACCAGCCTGACCGACGTGACGGCTCTGAACGACCTCGCAAATGACCTGCGCAGTCTGGAAGAACTGAGCCGAAACACCGAGGAGCGGACGCACCGGACGTTCGAGGCGCTGCACGAGACTCTGGTGCAGATCGCCGGGCGCCTGGACAATCTCGACAATCATGATCTGGGTCGTGACAATGGGCGTGATTTCGGCCGCAGGGCTGCGCACTCGCCCGTCTATGCCGAGGAAAACCCTGTTCGCAACATTGCGCAGCAGATGATGTCGCCTGTTGCCGAGCCGCAGGCGGCTCGCGACGATGTGAAAATGCCGGCAGCAGTCTTCCCTGAGGAGGGCTATATCGCCGAAGAACAGGCGATCCTCAACGATACGCGAGCATTTGCCGATACCGACGCAGAGACGGCAACGATTGCGCCGCCAGCAGCTGCCAAGCCCGCCAAGAAGGAAAAAACGAGCCTGCTTGCCGGTCTGACGAAGCGCTTCCGCTCCGGCACGGCGAAGGCTCCGACCGCTTCAGAGGAGGCAGTACCTGCTACCTCCGGCCGCACGCAGGTCGAACCGGCACCGTCGCTCGACCCGATCGACGTTCTTCCAGCCGGTCAGGAAAACGAACTGCTGGAGCCGGGTTCCGGCGCACCCGATATCAAGAAGATCCTTGAGCGGGTAAGGGCAAATCAGATCGCCGCCAGCGGCAAGCCGGTTGATGCCGACAGCCGTACCGACTTCATTGCTGCCGCTCGCCGCGCCGCGCAGGCTGCCGCCATGGAAACGGCCCCGGAAAAGAATGAGACTGGCAAAAAAGCGGGCAAGTCGGGTGCTTCGGCACTTTCCCGTTATCGTCGTCCGCTCCTGCTTGGTATCGGTGCCATTCTTCTCGCGATGATGGCGATGCCGCTTGTCAAGTCGATGATCGGCGGTGGAGACGCTCCCGCTCCCGCAGCAATCGAACAGAAGACCGGCGAAGCTCCGGTTTCCGCATTGCCTGATGGCGCCGAACAGAGCGTGACCATTCCCTCCGACCTCATCATCGACCAGAAAGAGGCGACAGCCGCAGACAGCCTTGAAAACGCTGGTCAGCCGGAAAACGTCATCGATGAACGCGTGGTCGGCGGCGCACCGCTGCCGGAAGAGGCCCCTGTTGCCGAGAAGCCAACCGTCGATGCCGCAACCGCCGACACGGTCGCTGAAGCACAACCACAGCAGACCGAAACACCTGTTGTAGCGCCCCCCCAGGCACAGGAGGCGATCGCCGTTCCTGCCGGTATCGAGCCAGCCTCGCTTGCCGATGCCGCCGCGAAAGGTGATGCAACCGCGCTGTTTGAGGTTGCCGTACGCTTCACAGATGGCCGCGGCGTTACCGCAGACCGTGCTGAGGCGGCAAAATGGTACAAACTTTCCGCAGATCGCGGCCTTGCACCCGCGCAATACCGCCTCGCCAACATGTACGAAAAGGCGAACGGTGTTGAGCGTAACCTTGTTGAAGCGAAGCGCTACTACACCATGGCGTCGGAACAGGGGAACGCCGGCGCAATGCATAATCTCGCCGTTCTGCTCGCCTCCGATGCCGCCGGTCAGCCGGATTTCGCCGCTGCGACGCAATGGTTCATCAAGGCTTCGGAACTCGGCGTTCGCGACAGCCAGTTCAACCTGGCCATCCTTTACGCCCGCGGTAGCGGCGTGAAGCAGGACATCGAGGAATCTTACAAGTGGTTCGCGATTGCCGCCAAGGATGGCGATGCTGACGCCGGCCAGAAACGCGATGAAGTGGCAAGGGCTCTGAGCCCTGAGCAGCTTAAAAGTGCTCAGGCAAAGGTTGACGCCTGGAAGGCCACGCCGCTGAACGAAGATGCGAATGGTGTTAATCCGCCCGATGAATGGGCTGGAAAAGAAGGCGTCAAAACCGCATCCGTCGACATGGAAAAGGCGATCCGCAACATTCAGGCCATCCTGAACAACAATGGCTTCAATGCCGGTACGCCCGATGGCAAGCTCGGCAAAAACACGGTTACCGCCATCAAGGACTTCCAGAAGTCAGTCGGGCAGTCACCCGATGGTCGCATCACCAACGAACTGGTGACGGCTTTGCTGGAACGCAACAAGTAAGACGAGCGAACAACAGAAAGCGGCCTAGTGGGCCGCTTTCCCTGTTTTGCGGATGACTGTTTGTCATTGCGCCTTCACACCTCCTCTATCTTTCCAAAATATCAACGTATTTCCCGTTGAATGTTGACACCTCAAGTCCTCGCGGGCATGAGGTGAGAAGGTCGTTACACGCGGCCTTTTCAGACAGAAAATGTAAATCGCGGCGCGGCTGCCCACCCGGACAGACGATGCCGCCCCGGAACCATGCGCCCGAGGTCCGAGCCGTGACTGTCTACCTGCCGATCGCAGAACTGTCGGTGAATATTTTCATCATTCTCGGCATGGGTGCGGCTGTCGGTTTTCTGTCCGGCATGTTCGGTGTGGGCGGTGGATTTCTGATCACCCCGCTGTTGATCTTCTACAACATTCCTCCTGTCGTCGCAGTCGCCACCGGCGCGAACCAGGTCGTTGCCTCATCGGTATCCGGCTCCATCACCCATTTCAGGCGCGGAACGCTGGACGTGAAACTCGGCAGCGTGTTGCTGGTCGGGGGTCTGGCAGGCGCGACGGTCGGTGTCTGGGTATTCTCATTCCTGCGAAGCATCGGACAGCTCGACCTCATCGTATCGCTGCTTTATGTCATTCTGCTTGGCACGGTCGGTAGTTTGATGCTGAAAGAGAGCATTTCGGCGCTTCGCCGCAGCGCCCGCAACGAAAGCGTGGTGCTGCGCAGACCTGGCCAACACAATTGGGTGCACCGGCTGCCGCTGAAAATGCGGTTCAAGAAATCGAAGATCTACTTGAGCGTCATCCCCGTGATAACGCTCGGCTTTGGTATCGGCGTCCTCACCTCAATCATGGGTGTGGGCGGCGGCTTTATCATGGTCCCGGCAATGATCTATCTCCTGCGTATTCCGACCAATGTTGTCGTGGGAACGTCGCTGTTTCAGATCATTTTCGTCACGGCATATACGACGATCGTGCAGGCTGCGACGAACTATTCGGTCGATGTCGTTCTCGCCTTCATTCTGATGGTTGCCGGCGTTATTGGCGCGCAATATGGCGTACGCGTCGGGCAGAAGCTACGTGGCGAACAGTTGCGCGCATTGTTGGCACTGCTGGTGCTCGCGGTGGCGCTTCGCCTTGCCGTCTCGCTGGTCGTCCGTCCCGACGATCTGTTTTCGGTTGCCGTGGGAGGGTTGGGCTATTGACTTGCCGTCTCCCTGTTGCCGCGATACTTGGCCTGCTTTTACCCTTGTTTGCCGGCACGGCTCTGGCCCAGACGCCGCCACTTGCAATCCCGATCGCTCCGCAGCAGGGGCCATTGCAGGAAAACATCGAAATCGGCGCATCGACAACGGAAATTCCCATCACATCGGATTTTCGCGGCGCGGATTTCACGCTTTTTGGCGCGTTGAACAACACCGACCAGTTGCTGCTGGCGATCGGTCAATACGATATCATCGTCACGCTTGAGGGGCCGAACGACTACATGACCGTGCGCAAGAAGGATCGCGTTGCGGGCATATGGATCAATACCAGTGCAATTACGTTCACGCCTCTGCCAGAATCCTATTCGATGGCGAGCACGCGCGACATTAATTCCATCGCCTCTGCCGGCACGCTACGGGCGATGGGGCTCGGCGTCGATCACCTGCCGCTCAAAAGCGCCGCCTTTTCCGGCGTGCCCGACAACGTGTTCGATTTCCAGGAGGCTTACCGGCGGCTCAAGCTCACCAGCGGTATCTATCGCAACGACGCGACGGGTGTGCGTCTGGAGCGGACAGGACTTTTCTGGGCAACCCTTCGCCTTCCCGCCAATGTGCCGAATGGTGTACATACCGCCCATGCCTACCTCTTCAAGAGCGGGCGTTTCATTGCCCAACGCGAGTTGAAACTGCGCGTCGTCAAGACAGGCATGGAGCAGGCCATTACCAATGCCGCGCATGAAACACCTTTGGCCTACGGCACATTGTGCGTCCTGCTTGCCGTCATCACCGGCTGGGGTGCCAGCATCATCTTCCGCAAGGACTGATCAGGCTTCGGCCGCAAAGATAGCATTCGCTTCCTTTATCGCTTTGCAGTAAAATTCAAAGCGTTACGGCCGCGGTGACACGTGGTGTCGCCTCGTCGGCTGTAACCGGGATGAAAAGGAGAAATGTCATGTTCAAGCACATTCTCATTCCCACCGACGGTTCGCCGCTGGCGCAGATTGCGGTCGACAATGGCTTTGCCCTTGCAAAGGACGCGGGCGCGAAAGTGACTGTGGTCACGGTCTCCGAACCTTTTCATGTGATTGCCAGCGATGTCGACGACATCGCCGCCATTGCCGAAGAGGAATTCCACCGCTGCGAGGAGGCTGAGCACCTGCTCAAGAACACGCGAGAACGCGCCGTATCGATGGGGCTGGAATGCGACGCCCTCCTGGCGAGAGCCGGCCGCCCTGACGAAGCAATCATCGAAACCGCAAACAGGAGCGGCTGCGACCTGATCGCCATGGCCTCACATCGTCGCAAAAGTTTTCTGGAAATGCTGCTCGGCAGCGTCACCGCAAGAGTGCTGAAAAACTCGAAGATTCCGGTTCTGGTCTATCGGCAATAGGGCAGCGCTTACCCCAGAAGGTTCGAGAACCTTACAGCGTAAATTCGATCCCGACCAAGGAGATGCGCAACCAGCGCATTCCGATCGAAGAGGCCTGCCATGGCCTTATGTCGCAAATCCAGACCGCCGCTCATGACCCCAAAAGCCGGCATCAGCAGGCGCGCGCCATCAGTCGCAAAACAGGGACGGCGAACCGTCTTTTCGCGGCGACGAA
This sequence comes from Agrobacterium tumefaciens, assembly GCA_025559845.1. NCBI lineage: Bacteria > Pseudomonadati > Pseudomonadota > Alphaproteobacteria > Hyphomicrobiales > Rhizobiaceae > Agrobacterium > Agrobacterium tumefaciens. Next base: position 240,276 of record CP048469.1, on the reverse strand, counting down.
CCGTTGCCGCAGGATGGAGATGGCCGGCAATTTCCCCAATTGCGTCCGCAGCCCTGGCTTTGGGCTCATGCCGGAAAACGAGGTTTCCGAAAAACATCTCATCCACCGAGGAGCCAGGAAGATCGACTGTGCCATCAGGATCATGGTTGCCGTTGATCCATATCCATTCGCGGCCCGCCGCCATCTCCTTGATGATTTCGCGCAAGGGCAGCGGCAGGAATTCAGAGCCAACACGGTCGTGAAAATTGTCGCCCAGACTAACGACGATCTTGGGATCATAACGGGCGACCAGCGAAGCGAGGATTTTCAACGTGGCAATGGTGTCATAAGGCGGCAGCAGTCTTCCCCGCCGGGCAAAAGCCGCTCCCTTTTCGAGATGCAGATCGGACACGACCAACAGCGACAGATCGGGCAAAAACAGCCCACCCAGGGGATCGCACCAGGCGGCAACACCGTTGACGTCGATCTCCGAGCCAAGGCACTCGAAGCCGGTTGAGAATCTCTCGCTCAGGGCAAGGCGGCTCAGCACGTTCATTTCCTTCGTCAAGACATCGCGTCGGCGATGAGTTCGTCTGCGGCTTCAGCAAGGACATCGTCCTGCGCCTCACCTGCTACCGTTTCGCGTCCAATTTCCAGCATTACCGGCACGGCAAGCGGCGAGACATGCTCCAATGCGCAATGGGTGGTGTGGCCCTTGATCCGTCTCAGCATATCCCCAAGTCGGCCAATGTCCAAAAGCCCTGCAGCGGCATCGCGACGGGTCGCTTCCAACAGGATATGGTCCGGCTCATGGCTGCGAAGAACGTCATAAATAAGGTCGGCCGAGACGGTCACCTGTCGCCCGGTCTTTTCCTTGCCTGGATGGCGGCGCTCAATCAGGCCGGAAATGACCGCACAATTGCGAAAGGTGCGTTTCAGCATGAATGACTCGTCCAACCACGCCTCCAGATCGTCACCCAACATGTCCTCGTCGAGAAGGTCTGCCAGCGAGAGACGACGAGATTTCAGGCGTCTGCCGATATCATCCATGGCCCAGATGGCCAAGGAATAGTCTGTGGCGACAAAGCCCATGGGTTTGGCGCCTGCTCTTTCCAGCCGCCGCGTCAAAAGCATGCCGAGTGTCTGATGTGCCAGGCGACCCTCAAACGGATACATGACCATGAAGAAACGCTTCCGGAAGGGAAAGGTCTCCACCAGCAACTCATCCTGTTTGGGAATGATCGACCTCTCTTTCTGGATTGCCAGCCAGTCACGCACCTGATCCGGCAACGCGTGCCAACGCTGCGGATCGGCCAGCATCGAGCGCACCTGATCGGCGAGATAGGTAGAAAGCGGAAACTTCCCGCCGGCGTAAGATGGAATTTTGGGGTCCATCGAGAAAGCTTGGGAAACAAGGCATTCGTTTTCCCTGATCCCTTCAAACCGCAACACTTTTCCGGAAAACAGAAAGGTGTCACCCTGCACGAGCTGTTCGAGGAAATATTCCTCAACCTTGCCAAGCGACATGCCACCGCGGCCCAGAGTTCCCTTGGCGTTGCGCTTGACCATTCGAACGTTCAGTTCAGCGGCTTCGACAATGGTACCGAGATTCAGTCGATATTGCTGGGCGACCTGTGGGTTTGAGACACGCCAGCGACCGTCCTTCATCTGGCGGATACGGGCATAGCGCTCATAGGTTCGCAACGCATAGCCACCGGTCGCGGTAAAATCCACCACCCGGTCAAAGGTGTGGCGTGAGAGGGTCGCGTAAGGCGAAGCGCTGCTGACTTCCTGGTAAAGCTCATCCGCATCGAACGGTTCGGCGCAGGCCATCCCCAAAACATGTTGCGCCAAAACGTCCAGCGCACCTTCGGCGATTGGCGGCGTATCCTGTGCCCCGATATAATTCGCATCGAGCGCGGCACGACATTCCATCACCTCGAAACGGTTGGCGGGCACGAGAATGGCCTTTGATGGCTCGTCCATACGGTGATTGGCGCGACCAATGCGTTGCGCCAGGCGACTTGCACCTTTCGGCGCGCCGACATGGACGACCAGATCGACATCACCCCAGTCGATACCGAGATCGAGTGTGGATGTGGCGACCACAGCGCGCAGCTTGTTTTCCGCCATGGCGGCTTCCACCTTCCGCCGCTGCCCGGCATCCAGTGAGCCGTGATGCAGCGCGATCGGCAGATTATCATCATTGATGGTCCAGAGTTCCTGGAAGATCAGCTCCGCCTGCGAGCGGGTGTTGACGAAGATCAGCGTCGTCTGATGCTCTTTCAGTGCCTTATAAAGATCCTGCATGGCATAACGTGCCGAATGACCAGACCACGGGATACGCTCATCCGTCTGCAGAATGGAAATGTCAGGCTTTGCACCGCCCTCAACGGTGATGACACCGGCAGGTTTGGAACCTTCCACCTGCGGTGCGAGATAACGACGCAAATCCATCGGTTCCGCAACCGTCGCGGAAAGGCCTATCGTTCGCATGGCAGGAGCATGTTTACGGATGCGGGCCAAAGCCAGCGACAGCAGATGGCCTCGCTTGGAGGTGACCAGTGAGTGCAACTCATCCAGCACCACATATTTCAGGTCGCGAAAAAACCGCTCGGCTTCCTTGCTGGCCAAAAGAAGAGAGACCTGTTCTGGAGTCGTCAACAGGATATCCGGTGGCTTTATTCGCTGGCGCTGTCGCTTGCCCTGTGGCGTATCGCCCGTGCGGGTTTCAACAGAAATCGGCAGTCCCATTTCCGAAACAGGCTTCATCAGATTGCGCTCGATATCGACGGCGAGCGCTTTGAGAGGTGAGATGTACAGGGTGTGCACACCGACAAAACCCGAGCCGGGCGGCACCTTACCGCGCTCCGCCAGGTCTGTCAGCGATGCCATGAAGCCGCCAAGCGTCTTGCCCGCACCGGTTGGCGCGATGAGAAGCATGTTTTCGCCGCCATGCGCGCGGGCGGCAAGCTCGAGCTGATGATCGCGCGGCTGCCACCCCTTTTGCGCAAACCATTTCTGGAACGGCAGAGGCAAGGCGCCGACTTGAATGCCGGAAATGGACGACTCGGCAAGTTTCATCTCTTCAAGGTAGTGAAAAAGCTGCGAAAAAGAAGGGCATGAAGGCTCGCCTTGACAGCAATCCTAATCATGGATATTTTTAATCCATGATAAAGGAGCTTATGCGATGAAACTGGGCGACGGCGTGGAACAGGCCATTCACAGCGTGGGAATGCTGGCGGGGCTTTCCGATGGTGGCGTACTTTCGGCCGCCGCGCTGGCGGAGTTTCATGGTGTTTCCACCAGCTACCTCCTGAAACACCTGCAACTTCTTTCCGGTGCCGGTATTCTCGCCACCGTTCCCGGACCGAAGGGCGGTTATCGACTTGCGAAACCGACCGACAAAATCACATTGCTCGATATCGTTCTGGCAGTAGAGGGACCAGAGCCTGCTTTTCGCTGTGCGGAAATCCGCCAGCGGGGACCAAATCCTTTGCCAAAACGCTATTTTACCAAACCTTGCGGCATCAATGCCGCGATGCTGAAAGCTGAAAGAGTCTATCGGGCAGAACTGGCCAAAGCCACCATAGCCGATGTTCTGGGAGATCTCGCCGCCAATGACGACGGCGGCATTGCCGCGCGTGGTTGCGCGTTTCTTGAAATGAACGAGCGCAAGTCCGCACGCTGAACTGACGACATTCCGATACGACACCGGAAAGCCACATCGCTTTTCGGATCGATGACGCATGCCCTGATACCTATCCGAAAAAGGAAAACACCGATGAAAACCCGTTTGAATTACGCCAAAGCATCTCCCGAAGCCTTCAAAGCCGTGATGGCTCTGGAGACCTACGTTCAAAACAGCGGACTGGAGCACCGCTTCATTCACCTCATCAAGCTTCGTGCCTCCATCATCAATGGCTGTGCTTTCTGCGTCGACATGCACGTCAAGGAAAGCCGCAAGGACGGCCTGTCGGAACAGTGGATTAACCTGATGAGTGTCTGGCGGGAATCGACCGTCTATTCCGAGCAGGAGCGGGCCTTGCTCGGCTGGGTCGATGCGGTGACGAAGATTGCCGAGACCGGCGCACCGGATGATGCCTATGAGGCGCTGAAGGCGCATTTCAGCGATGAGGATATCGTCAAGGTGACGGTTGCGATTGGCACGATCAACACCTGGAACCGCATTGCCGTCGGCTTCCGCTCGCAACATCCTGTCGACGCCACCGCCAAGGCAGCGTGATCTCGATCCACCTTGGCCGAGCGACCGTTACATGGCTATGTAGCGGTCGTTGCGGTGATTGATCGCCAATGTCAGGTTCATCACCAATGCGCCGAGAACAGAGCAGATGATGACGAAAGGCGTGGCAATGAAACAGGATGCAACGAGCACCATGCCATCGAAGGCGAGTTGCACCAATCCGGCGCGCCAGCCAAAACGGTCCTGCAGATAAAGCGCCAGAATGCCAAAACCGCCAAGACTGGTACGGTGACGAAACAGTGCCAGCATACCGGCTGCGACCGTCAGCCCTCCAAACAGTGCGGCGGCAACGGGATTGATGCTCTCAAATGCAAACAGCCCCGGCATGTAATCCGACAAGACCGCGGTCATGGCAATCGCGCAGAAGGTTTTTACCGTAAAGGCCAATCCGAGGCGTCGAAACGCGAGATAATAGAAAGGCAGATTGACGAGGAAGAACACCGCGCCGAAGCGCACATCCGTGGCGTAATGGACCAGGAAGGCCAAACCGACCGTACCACCCGTCAGAAGCCCGGCGGATGAAAACAGCGTCACACCAAGCGAGACCAGCATGCTGCCTGCCAATACGCCCTGAATGTCTTCCAGCAGCGAATGCCGATCCGGCGTGGAAGCCCAAAATCTGGCCTGCTTGCGTTCGGCAACTTCGCTCATGGTCGTTTCCCGTTTTCCCGGCTCATTCTCTGCGCCTCAGCGCCTGAAAATTCAAGCGTTAGCGCACGACGATATAACGATCGGAGCGATGATTGATGGCGAGGAACATGTTGAGGACGAACGCGCCGACAATCGAATAGAGAACTGTTTCGGGGTCGATGACCGCGAAGGCGGCAACCATGACACAGGCGTCAAAGGCAAGCTGGATAAGGCCCGCTCGGACACCAAAGCGATCCTGGATGTAAATGGCCAGAATACCGATACCGCCGAGGCTGGCGCGGTGGCGATAAAGCGCCAGCAGCCCATATCCCAGCAACAGGCCACCCAGCAACGCAGCCCAGAGCGGATTGATGCTGTCGACCACCATCCAGCGGGATTCCAGTTCGGTCAGCACGGAGACAAGGCCGATGGCGATAAAGGTCTTGAGCGAGAATGCGAGACCAAGACGGCGGAAAGAGAGATAATAAAATGGCAGATTAACGAGGAAGAACAGAAGGCCAAAGCTGATGCCGAATGCGTAGTGAATAAGGAACGCAACGCCCGCCGTGCCCCCGGTCAGAAGGCCCACCTTGTTCAGCAGGTAAAAACCGAGCGCCGAAACGATCGCGCCAGTAACAATGCCCTGCACATCTTCCACCGGTGCATGTTTTGCCGGATCGGCACTCCACATGCCATAGACGCTTCTCGTGAATGCCATGTCCTTACCCCCGAAGAGATCTGCCAGAATTGTCGTGAAAATGCTTCGCCGGTTTCCGACGACTTCTCATCGCGGTTCGGCTTTACGAGCATATTTTGCACTGCAAAAGACAGCGTTTCAATACGGATATGTAAGCATGGCTGACCTATTGGCAAAATGGCAAGAAACGAAAAGATCAGCCTTCTTTCCTGGAAAGAAAAAGAATGCCGGAAAGGGGTTTTCCGGCATCCTTGCGAATGGTGGTTTTGACGATATCCAGCACATCCATGTCATGCGCAGCCAGCAGACCACGGATGTAGCGTTCGGAATGAGCGTAGCGCAATGACGGCTGCAGAACAAAGCCATCCTCCTCGCCCGCATCCTCGACCGAGAAGGCGAACAGACCTCCCGGCGCCAGGAGCGCGTCGACCAGGGGCATCACCGTCTCCAGGCTGCCGAGATACATCATGACATCGGCCGCAGCCACCAGATCGGCGCGGCCTTGAGCTAGACGACCGTCGAAAAGACCGGAGGCTGCAACATCCCGTGACAAGTCGGCCTGGGCCAGATGGTGATAGACGCCCTTCTCTTCAGCCTTGGCCAGCATGTTGGTGGAGATATCGAAACCTTCCAACCGTTCTGCCCAGTCGCTGATTTCCGCTCCCAGCAGACCCGTACCGCAGCCGATATCAACGATGCAGCAAAACTTGCCATTTGCCGGATGTGCTTTTTCGATCAGCGCGGCCAATTTTTGCGGCACGCTGTAGTCAAGCTTCTTCACCAATGAGGTTTCAAAACGCTCGGCATAGTCGTCGAACAATCCTTCGACATAGCGGCTTGGTGGCTGCTCAGGGGTTTCGGCAGCCCCCAAGATCGCAAGCTTCAACTCGGCAGCGAAGATACCTTCGGAATCCAGCCCGGCAACTTTCTCGAAAGCGGCAACAGCCTTTTCCTCATCACCTGCCTTCTCGGCATACTCACCGAGACGAAACCAGCCCGCTGCCCATGATGGCGTCAATTCGAGCGCCTGCTCGATCAGTTCGGCAGCCGCGGCATGATCGCCGCTCTCGGCCAACATGCGGGCATAATCTGCCCTGCGGTCAGCGATCACGTCACCGGAAGAAAACTGGTTTGATGCCATTCATGATTTCCTGAGAAGATGTCGGCTCTCATTTATCAAGCCATAAAAAAACTCAAGTCCTATTTCATGGCACCGGCGACTATAGCGCGATATAGTGCACCGAAACTTGCATCGAAGCAGCCTGCTTCATATGTGAGAGGAAACAGGAGACTTGCTGATGGCCGGTGAGGTCAACAAAATGCTGGGTGATACGGTGGCCCGTACGGTTGTGAAACTGCTGGTGGTTTCATTGCTCGTCGGCTTTCTGATGGCGATCTTCGGCTTGACGCCGTGGAACATCATCTATGGTGCGCGCGATTTCGTGGTTGATCTGTGGCGCAGCGGTTTCCACGCGCTTGGCGCAATCGGCGACTACCTGATCCTTGGCGCAACGATCGTCATTCCCGTCTTCATCATCCTGCGCCTCCTGAGCTACCGCCGCTGATATGACCGAAACATCGCTTATTACGTTTTCCCGGCGCGGTTTCGTGCTGGTTTCCGCTGGCTCATTGCTATCAGCCTGCGTTACCATGCCAACCAACAAGGGCGTCCCTTCGGGCACCAAGGATGAAACCGCTGCGGCGCTGCCGATGGTCAATGAGCTGCGGCGCTCCAAAGGGCTTTCATCTCTCTCCGTCAACAGCGCAGCCAGTACCGCCGCCGCCTATCAGGCGGATCGCATGGTCAAGGCGCAGAAGATGGCGCATCTGATCGGCCTGACCGACAGCTTCCTCATTCGTATGAAGGACGGCAAAGTTCCTCTGCCCGCAGCAGAAAACGTCGCAAGCGGTCAGGATAGCGTTGAACGCGTCGTCAAGGCCTGGATCACCTCTCCCCACCATCTCGAGAACATGCTGGGGTCATATAACGGACTTGGCGTGGCCGTCGCTTACGATGCCGCAAACCGAAACCGCCCCTATTGGGCGATGGTACTCTGCGCCTGAACCAATCAGCCGAGCTTACGGTCGGCCCAACGGTCGACCGTGCTGTCGCGCAGATCGAGGATGTTGTCCACGCGCTCGCGCTCCACAATCTTGGACAGTCCCTTGACCACGGCAGACGGCAGCCCCGGACCTTCATAGACCATGCAGGAGTAAAGCTGCACGAGATCTGCGCCCGCCTTTATCTTCTCCATCGCCGTTTCTGCCGATGAGACACCACCGACACCGATGATCGGCAGGTTTGCGCCAACGCGCTTGCGCATCTTGGCAAGAACCGTGGTCGACAACTCGAAAAGCGGCTTTCCTGAAAGCCCGCCGGACTCACTCTTGTTCGGACCAGCCCGCAAACCATCGCGAGAGAGCGTGGTGTTCGAGACGATCAGACCATCGAGATCGTGCGCCAATGCCTCCTCGGCAACGTCATCCAACCCTTCTTCCGTCAGGTCCGGAGCGATCTTCAGGAATACCGGGATACGTTTACCAGAGCGGGAGGCCTCCGCCTCACGGCTTTCCAGTACGGCTGCCAGCAAGGCGGCGAGGCTTTCACGTGCCTGCAGATCACGCAGTCCCGGCGTGTTGGGCGACGAGATGTTGACAGTAAAATAGGACGCGACCGAATAGAAGGTCTCGATGCCCTTCACATAGTCGGCAATGCGGTCTTCGCTGTCCTTGTTCGCACCAATATTGACGCCGACGATGCCGCGCAGCGAGGCGGCCTTCATGCGTTCAAGTGCAGCGGCGTGCCCCTCATTGTTAAAACCGAGGCGGTTGATAACACCCTCATCCTCCACGAGCCGGAAAATGCGCGGCTTGGGATTGCCCACCTGCGCGCGTGGTGTGACAGTGCCGATTTCGGTGAAACCGAAGCCGAGCCGCAAGACCGGTCCAGGCACTTCGGCGTTCTTGTCGTAACCAGCCGCCAGGCCGAGCGGGTTGGGGAAGACGAGCCCGGCCACCGTCTGCTGCAAGCGCGGATCATGCGGTACCATGCAGGTTGGCAAAAAGCCGCTCTTCAACGCCGTAACCGATAGTCCATGCGCCTTTTCCGGATCGATCAGGAACACGCCTTTACGGCCGAGAGAGGAAAAAAATCCGTTCATGACAGGTTCTCCGGAAACTGATGGCGACCGTCCTCGCCCAAGACAAGAGGTTTTTCCCAGAGCACGGCGGTCATGGGGAGAGAGGCATAGAGATGCGGAAATAGATCGCCGCCTCTCGAAGGCTCATAAACCAGCTTTTCGCCGAGAGCCTCTCCACTCACGGCAACAAGCAACAAACCGGCCTGTCCAGCAAAATGCCGCGATGCGGTTTCCATTGCCTGTTTGGCCGTCGAGAAGTGAACGAAACCATCGGCCAGATCGATCGGCGCGCCTTCAAAAACGCCTTTGACCTTAGCGGCAGCCCAAAGCGTCTCCGGGACGATTTTGTAAATGATCGCGGGCTGTTCCTGCATAGGCGTCTCCGACGGGTGTTCTGAGAGCGGGGTTTGCAGCAAAGCCGTGCGATTGTCCACAGTTTCTGCCGGTTTTTTTTGCTGTCGGATGGTCTCAGGCTGTTTCTGTGAAAAGCTTTCCCTTGTAATGCGCAATCGATTGGCGCACTTTTGGGAATGGAGGCGCTGGAGTCGTTTTCGACAAGCGGCAGGCAGACGTTAGAAAATAGAAAAGAACCGCATCAACGCCCTTGGGAGGGGGCCACAATGTCGGAACTTGCCATCATCATTGCAGACGATCACCCGCTTTTTCGAGGAGCCCTGAAGCAGGCAGTATCTGGCATTGAGGGCCAGCAGACCATCATAGAGGCCGGGGATTTCGAAGCCGCCCGCAAGGCCGCCGCCGAGCGGAACGACGCGGATCTGATGCTTCTTGATCTTTCCATGCCTGGTGTCAGCGGATTTTCAGGGCTGATGGCGCTGCGGGCGGAATTCGCCAGCCTGCCTATCGTCATTGTCTCTGCCACTGATGACGCCACCACGGTGCGCCGCGCAATCGAACTGGGTGCTTCCGGCTTCATCTCCAAATCGTCAGGCATCGACGATATTCGCGACGGCATCCGTGCCGTTCTAGAAGGCGATGTCTGGGTACCGGCCAGCCACAGAGGCGCAAAGGAACAAGATCCTGATGTGGCTGATCTTATTCAGCGGTTGAGGACCCTTACGCCACAACAGAGCCGCGTTCTCGGCATGCTGGCCGAAGGCCTTCTGAACAAGCAGATCGCCTATGAACTGAATGTCTCCGAAGCGACCGTGAAGGCGCATGTGTCAGCAATCCTGCTGAAACTCAAGGTCGATAGCCGCACACAGGCGGTCATCCAACTTTCCAAGATCAACAGTCCGGCAATGGTGGCCTGAGGAAGAGGATTTTATTCCTTATTTCTTTACTCCAGGCTGAATATAGTCTAGATTACAGCCTCTACTGACAGGAGCTTTTTCCTCCACGGGCTCCACCTGCGGGCTTTTAATCATGCTTTCACACGAAACGATCTGGATCGCGATCGATACGCTTGCAGAACGTCACCAGTTGACGCCTTCGGCGCTGGCCAAGCGCGCAGGCCTCGATCCGACATCGTTCAACAAGTCGAAGCGGTTCGGTCCGGACGGTCGCAAACGCTGGCCCTCCACGGAATCCGTCTCGAAAGTCCTGGAGGCGACCGGCGCGAGTATCGACCAGTTTTTTGGCTATGCGTTCGGAAAAACCGGACAGGCGACCCAGCCTGCCGATGCACACAATGCCATTCCGCTGCTCGGTTTCGCTCAGGCCGGCTCCGGTGGCTTTTTCGATGACGGCGGCTTTCCGGCCGGCCAAGGGTGGGACGTTATCGAATTTCCGTCCTCCCCGGACCGCAAGCAGGGTGTCTATGCGCTGGAGGTGCAGGGCGAAAGCATGATGCCACTTTATCGTGATGGCGACATCCTCATCGTCGAGCCCGGCGCACAGGTACGCCGAGGCGATCGCGTGGTAGTGAAAAGCCGGGATGGTGAGGTTATGGCAAAGGTTCTCGCGCGGCAAAGCCCCAAGAACATTGAGCTACTCTCCCTCAATCCGGAACATCCCAACCGCAGTTTCGACATGGCAGAGGTAGAATGGATTGCCCGGATTATCTGGGCAAGCCAATAACACCGTTCAGTATAATCCATAAGGAAAATAGCGGCGGTAGATTTCCTCTAGCCGGCCATTGCGTGACAGAGCCGCAAGCGCCTGATCGAAAGCCGGAACGAGAACGTTGTCCGGGTCGACGGCCATGATCGTCAGGCCTTCGCCCAGAAAACGATCAGACATATAAGGTCCACCGAACAACGCGCAGCAGCCTTCGGAGGCAGTGCCCGACACCCAGAACGGCAGACGCAGGCCGTCTGCGAAAACGGCATCCACCTTGCCGGTCTTTAGGGCATCATACATGGCGTCATAGCCATCAAAGCCGTTGGCCGCCACTTTCGGAAAAAATGCCTTGAGCATCTGCTCATGGCGCGAACCGGTCAGAACCCCTACCTTCTTGCCGGAGAGAGCATCGATCATCGTCCCTTCGAGCTTTACCGCCTTGTTGACTGCAAAGCGTGCCGGCAAGAGAAGGTAAGGACGTGAGAAGGTGAAGCTCTTTCGCAAGTCCGATGATGACGCGATACCGGAAATGACAGCCTCGCCCTCCCCCATTTCCAGCGCCGCTTCCAGCTCATCAAACGGCAATGCCTGAACCTGGCATTTGCTCTCGACCTTCAATTGCGCGCAGATTTCCCGCACCAGATCGACATGAAAACCTGCGAGCCGCCCTTCCTGATCGGTAAAATTGAAGGGCGGAAAATCGACAGACATCAAGAACCGGATACGCGGCACCGAAGACAGATCGCCGCCGGCAAACCGCTCCTGCGCATCGAAAAGCACCGGCATCTTGCCACCATCCGACAGGCCCTGTGCCGGTGAAACACCCGTGCCGCCAGCCAGAATCGCGAAAATTGCCGCGATGCAAAGTCGTCCAGGGTTTGATCTCATAACCGGCATTCTCATCTCAATAATCCGCTTAGGTCACGGCAGCGCTACCATGATGATAGCGGCAGGATGCAAATTTGTCGGCGACTATACACGAGAATCATGTCCGACGACCCTTTTGGACGAGGAAATTGCGTGATTACCACAGCATCGAATTCCAAAAAAATTGAAGAGTTTATGGCGTAGGTGTATCGGAGCGCAGACTGTTTTGTGGGAACCGGGATGCAACCGTCATTTAGATTGCCGCCATTGGAGGCGCTTGTTGTTTTCGAGGCTGCATCGCGGCTGGGCAGTTTCTCCAGGGCGGGTAATGAGCTTGGTCTGACGCAAAGCGCTGTCAGCCGCCAGATCAGCAAACTTGAAGCGTTTATCGGCTCCAAACTCTTCGAGCGTGTGCCGACAGGTGTGCGATTAACAACCATCGGAGAGAACTACTCGATCGACGTTTCGCGGCTCATCCTCGACATCGCAAGCGTCACGGACGGCGTACGCTCCTGGACCGGCCCCAGCCAGATCACCATCGCCTGTTCGCGCGGGATTGCCGATCAATGGTTCATGCCGCGCCTTCAGACCCTGAAACGCGACATCCCCGGCATCGAACTGCGGTTGCGCGTCACCGATGACGTGGCCCATTTGCGTCTGGACGAATTCGATCTTGCTATCTTCTATCGCAGGGAACGACCAATTGGCGTCTGGCTTTCCGAACTCGGCCAGGAAGAGGTCATTCCCGTGTCAGCGGCAGGCATGGCCAACCTCATGGAACAGAAAGCGCCGGTTCTGATCTCGATCGAAGATTCCATGCGAGAATGGCAGGACTGGCGTGACTGGTGGCGGTCATCACAATTGTCGCCACCGCAGGACGCAATTCAGTGGAAGCTGGGAGACTACGGCCTCTGTGTTGCGGCGGCGTCGCAAGGGCTTGGCGCAACACTTGGATGGACATGGCTGATCCGCGATCAGCTTGATAGTGGGGTCCTTGTCCCGGTCCATTCCCATACAATGCGCTCAGAAGGCAAATTTTACCTGATGCGGCCGGCCGATCGCCACCAGCGAAGGATTGTGCGCGAGGTTTCAGACTGGCTCATTGCCAACAATCAGCAAACCGCGCGCTGACAATCGTCAGGCCTGTGCCGGAGGTGCCTTGCGACGGCGATCCAGCATGAAGCGCGCGTAGCCGATGATAGTGAACAGAAGCCAGGCGACCTGCGAGATCAGGGAGCCGAGATTAAAATTCCATATCAGCGAATAGATCAGCGATACGCCGCCCAGAACGTTAAGAAGCGTGTAGCGCCCGTCATCAATGGTGAGAACGCGTAACTGCAACAGGGCATAGGCAAAGAGATAAAAAAAGGCTCCCGCAAGGCCGACAATGTCCGCAAGCCCCATTTGTGTTCACTCCATAAACGCGCCCGCTCGGCGGGCTTGGGTAAACCGGATCTGGTCCGGCCACGCCCCTTTACTCCGCTTCTCGAACAAGCGGACGCGCTCAGATTTCATGGCCCCATGCACAAAAATCATACCCCTGTATCCCGCTCGAGACCTAGTGCCGAACCGCCGAGTACGATAGGCCAGTCCCCCAGCCGAGCCTCCTCTGGCCCCGATAAAAACAGGGAACCCCCAATATGACATCCTCCCCTTTTTCCTTTTCGCTTGATCGGCGACGTTTCCTTGCTGGCGCGGCCAGTCTGACGGCACTTTCCGCCGGCTTCATCACCAACGCCAATGCGCAAAGCGCGGAAACTCCGAAAAAGGGTGGCGTCCTGAAGCTTGGTATTGGCGGCGGCAGCACGACAGACAATCTGGACCCGCGCATTCTGAAGGATTGGGTTCCCGTCAATCAGGCGTTCATGATCATGAACGGCCTTGTCGAGATCGACGCGAACAATAACGCCGTGCCGGAACTGTTCGAAAGCTGGGAAGCCCAGCCGGGCGCAGTGGAGTGGACCTTCAAGCTGCGCCAAGGTGTTACGTTCCACAATGGCAAGACGCTGACGGTGGAAGACGTTATCTACTCTATCAACCTGCACCGTGGAGACACCACATCTGCAGCACGCTCCGTTGCCTCTGCTCTCAAGGCGGTCGAGAAAGTCTCCAACAGCGAGATCAAGATTGTGCTGGAAAGCGGCAACGCCGACCTCCCCTACATTCTTTCCGACTATCACTTCCTTATCGTTCCGGAAGGTTGGACGGATTTCAACAAGCCAGTCGGCACCGGACCCTTCGTGTTCGAAAGCTATGACCCTGGCGTCCGCTCACGCTTTACCCGCAATCCAAACTACTGGAAAGCCAATGCCGCTCACGTTGACGCTGTCGAAGTGATCGTCATCAACGACATTGCCGCACGTACGAATGCCATGATGTCGGGACAGGTTCACGCCATCAACCAGCTCGACTTCAAGACAGTCGATCTGCTGCGCCGCAACCCCAATCTCAACATCGTACAATCGGCCAGCGGCCAGCACTTCACATTCCTGATGGATTGCACGCAGGCACCCTATACGGACAACAATATCCGTCTCGCCATCAAGCACGCCATCGATCGCGAACAGCTTTTGAAGACCGCTCTGCGTGGCTACGGCCGCATCGGCAACGACCATCCGATACCAAGTTCCGATCGTTTCCACGCCGCAGATTTGCCGCAGCGTCCCTATGATCCAGAGAAAGCCAAGTTTTATCTGAAGCAGGCTGGTCTCGACACGCTGAAAATCGAAATCTCCTCTTCTGACGCAGCCTTTTCTGGCGCGGTGGATGCCGCAGCGATCTTCCGGACGAGCGCGGCAAAGGGCGGTATCGACGTTTCGATCAAGCGCGAACCTGCCGACGGCTATTGGGACAATGTCTGGATGAAGGCACCATTCTGCATGTCTTACTGGGGCGGCCGCCCGACAGCCGACCAGATGCTGACCATCGCCTACCAGTCAACCTCAGCGCAGAACGATACGCACTGGAAGAACGAAACCTTCGACAAGAAGCTCACCGAGGCACGTGCGCTGCTCGACGATGCAAAGCGCAAGGAAATCTACGCCGAGCTGCAAGCGCTCATCTCCAATGAGGGCGGCGCCATGATCCCGATGTTCGGCGATTACCTCGATGCAACATCCAAAAAACTGAAGGGCGTGACCACGCATCCGATGTTCAACTTCATGGGTGCCCGTCTCGCTGAAAAGGTGTGGTTGGACGCATAATGACTAAGCTTATCCTGAAGCGCGTTGCTTTGGGTATTTTGACGCTTCTGCTGGTGTCGGCGCTTATTTTCGCCGGCACACAGCTTCTTCCCGGTGATGTGGCGTCAGCAATACTCGGACAAAATGCGACGCCTGAATCCCTCGCCGTGTTGCGCGCCGATCTCGGTCTCGACCAGCCCATTCTGCAACGCTATCTCTCCTGGCTTGGCGGTTTCGTAACCGGCGACCTCGGCAACTCACTCGCAAACCGTCAGCCCGTCGCCGATCTTCTCTGGCCACGGTTCTGGAACACGATGGCGCTGGCGCTTTATGCCGCAGCCGTTTCCGTTCCGATCGCCGTTCTCCTCGGTTTGTTCAGCGCCATCTGGCGTGGCAGCCTGTTTGATCGTGTCATCAATATCGCGGCTCTCGGCTTTGTCTCTCTCCCGGAATATTTTCTTGGGCTTCTGCTGATCCTCTTCGTTTCCGTTCACTACAATCTCTTGCCAAGTCTCGCAGACACCTATCCGGGCATGGGCTTTGCGGATTGGCTCAAAGCTACCACGCTTCCGGCCCTTACCCTGGTCCTGGTCACGGTAGCACAAATGCTGCGTATGACCCGCACCGCAGTTCTCGCGGTCATGGATCAGGCCTATGTCGAAACAGCCTATCTCAAGGGATTGCGGACAAAACGTGCGGTTCTTCGCCATGCGCTTCCCAATGCCGCAGCACCGATCGTCAACGTTGTCTCGTTCAACATCGCCTATCTTATTACCGGCGTCGTGCTGGTGGAGGCCATCTTCAACTATAACGGCCTTGGCCGCTTCATGGTCGACGCCGTTTCAAAACGTGACCTTCCACTGGTTCAGGCCGCAGCCCTCGTGTTCGGCGCAGCCTATGTCATTTTGAACATCATCGCCGATGTTTCGGCAATCGCGCTCAATCCGCGCTTGAGGCATCCCCGATGAAAATGCTGCGTTCCATCACCCCGACCGCATGGGTCGGTCTTTTCATCATCTCGCTCAACATCATCCTGTTTGTCGCTGGCCCGCATATTGCGCCATTCGGACAGGAGGAAATTGTTGGATCGCCGTTCGATCCACCGTCCGCCGCCCATTGGTTCGGCCTCGATCAGAACGGTCGCGATATGCTTTCGCGTCTTTTGGCTGGCGCACAAATGTCTATCGGCGTGTCGCTGGCCGCTTCGCTGCTGTCCTTCAGCATCGGCATCACGCTCGGTTTCATCGCCGCGATTTTCGGCGGCTGGCTGGATATGGTCCTTTCGCGCATCGTCGACACGGTAATGTGCATACCGGTGCTGATTTCGGCGCTGGTTGTGCTTCAGGCGCTTGGCTCGTCCATTCCCGTCCTGATCGTGACGATTGCGCTTCTGGACTCCACGCGCGTGTTTCGTCTGGCGCGTATCGTGGCCCAGGGCATCAATGTTCTGGAATATGCCGAGACGGCGCGTCTGCGCGGCGAAGGCCTGTTCTGGCTGGTGTTCAAGGAAATACTCCCCAACGCCCTTCCGCCGCTGATTGCGGAATTCGGCCTGCGCTTCTGCTTCACCTTCCTGTTCGTGGCCGGCCTGTCGTTCCTGGGCCTTGGCATTCAGCCCCCGTTCGCCGACTGGGGCGGCATGGTGAAGGATAACCAGCAAGCCATTCTGTACGGCCTCTATGCTCCGCTTTACCCGGCCGCCGCCATCGCCATTCTCACCATCGGCGTCAATCTTGTCGTGGACTGGCTGCTTGCTGGCCGCAGTGCAATTCAGGGAGCCGACCGATGAGCGAAAACAAGGTTTTGCAAATTCGCGGCCTGAAAGTTGCCGCTCCCAATGGCGCCATCCTGGTTGACGGTATCGATCTCGACCTCAAACGCGGCGAGGTCAAAGGTCTGATCGGCGAATCCGGCGCCGGAAAATCCACAATCGGCCTTGCAGCAATGGGATATGGCCGCAATGGCTGCCGCATCGTCGGGGGCGAAATCATCGTCAACGGCGTATCCCTGATGACGGTCGACCGTGCCGGTCGCGAAGCGGTACGTGGCGCACGTATTGCCTATGTGGCACAAAGTGCTGCCGCTGCCTTCAACCCAGCCATGAAGATCGGCGAACAGATCATGGAAGGGCCGCTCTATCACGGCATCATGAACAGGCAGGAAGCTCAGGCCTGGATGCTGGAATTGTTGCAGGCGTTGCAGCTTCCCGACTACCAGAACTTTGGCAGCCGTTATCCGCATCAGGTATCGGGTGGTCAATTGCAGCGTGCGATGGTGGCGATGGCGATGTCTTGCCGGCCTGACATTCTCGTGCTGGACGAGCCGACCACGGCGCTTGATGTCACAACGCAGATCGAAGTGCTTGCGCTGCTGCGCAGCCTCATCCAGCGTTATGATACAGCCGCGCTTTACATCACACATGACCTTGCCGTCGTCGCGCAGATCGCCGACAGCATCATGGTTTTGCGTCATGGAAAAAAGGTAGAGGCTGGCTCTGCGGAGCAGGTTCTGGAGCAGCCGCAGGAAGACTACACACGCCGTCTCGTGTCCGAACGCGAAGCCAGCATGTCGGGTGAAGGCGTTCATCACAAGGGTGGAGAAGTTCTGCTCGAAGCCCGCGACGTCACAGCTTACTACGGCCGCAAGAAGGTGCTGGACAACATTCAGTGCGAAATTCGCAAGGGCGAAACACTGGCTGTTGTGGGGGAATCCGGTTCCGGAAAATCCACGCTGGCCCGCGTCATTGCCGGCCTGCCGCCACACTCGTCCGGCGTCATCTCACTCACCGGGCACCGGCTTGCCGATAGTTACACCAAGCGCTCCCGCGAGGAGTTGCGACGCATCCAGCTTGTCTATCAGCTTCCCGATGTGGCACTCAATCCACGTCATACCGTGGGCGAGATCATCGGCCGTCCGATGTCGTTTTATTTCGGAATGAACGACGACGAACGCACGTCCGAAGTCAATCGATTGCTGGACCTCATTGGCCTGCCACGGGACTTTGCAGAGCGCCTGCCAAAAGCGCTCTCCGGCGGACAGAAGCAGCGCGTCTGTATTGCCCGCGCACTTGCCGCCCGGCCCAACCTGATCATATGCGATGAGGTGACATCTGCACTTGATCCTCTGGTGGCGGAGGAAATTCTCAAGCTTTTGCGCTCCTTGCAGGATGAACTCGGTGTTTCCTACCTGTTCATCACCCACGATCTCGGCGTGGTGCGCAGGCTTGCTGACAGGACAATGGTGATGCAGCACGGCCGTATTGTCGAAACCGGTACGACCGAGCAGGTTTTTGCGCCGCCTTACCAACCCTATACCGAACAGCTCATCACCTCGGTTCCGGAACTGCGCCGCGACTGGCTGGATGGCGTGCTGGCAAAACGCGGTGTTTCCGCCTGATCTCAATGGTGGCTCATCGCTGCATGTGAGCCACCTCCTCCTTGTTGTTAATGCCCCGTGCGGTGATACCCGCACCGAATGACCTGACTGGAATCTCCCAAATGACCGTGCATGTTGAAGAACACATCTGGATTCCCATGAGCGATGGCGTGCGCCTTGGTGCGCGCCTTTGGCTGCCAGAAGACGCCGAGCAATCGCCGGTGCCTGCCGTTCTCGAATATATCCCTTACCGCAAGCGTGACGGAACGCGCGGACGTGACGAGCCGATGCATGGTTATTTTGCCAGCCAGGGCTACGCCGCCATCCGTGTGGACATGCGCGGCACAGGTGAATCCGATGGCCACATGGCCGATGAATATCTGAAGCAGGAACAGGACGATGCTCTGGAAGTCATCGACTGGATTTCCCGCCAGCCCTGGTGCAATGGCAATGTCGGCATGATGGGAAAGAGTTGGGGCGGTTTCAACAGCCTGCAGATTGCCGCCCGACGTCCACCGGCCCTGAAAGCCATCATTACCGCCTACTCGACCGACAACCGCTATACGGACGACATCCACTACATGGGTGGCTTGTTGCTGAACGACAATCTGTGGTGGGGAACCATCATGCTTGCCTATCAGAGCCGCCCGCTCGACCCGAAGATCGTTGGCGACGCATGGCGTGACCGCTGGATCGAGAGGCTGGAAAAACTGCCTTTCTTCCCTGCGCTGTGGCTCGAACATCAGCGTTACGACGAGTACTGGAAACACGGCTCGGTCTGCGAGGACTGGAGCGCGATCCAGTGCCCGGTCCTTGCCATTGGCGCCTGGGCAGACAGCTACACCAACCCCATCTCCAGGCTTCTCGAAAACCTTCAGGTTCCGCGACGCGGCATCATCGGTCCATGGGGCCACATCTATCCGCAGGACGGTGTTCCCGGTCCGGCGATCGGTTTCTTGCAGGAAGCAACACGCTGGTGGGATCATTGGCTGAAGGGCAAGGACACCGGCGTCATGGACGAGCCGATGATGCGCGCTTTCGTAAGCGATACGATCGAGCCGACCGGGACACGAACGACGACACAAGGCCGTTGGGTGGGCGAAGCAGCATGGCCTTCACCGCAAATCTCCACCAGGTCACTTTATCTTGGTGCCGGCAAGGAACTCGGCAACGCCGCAGGCAAACCTGCGGTTCTCAACATCCGTTCGCCCCAAAGCCACGGCAAGGCCGGCGGCGAATGGATGGCAACCGGCTGCCCGGGTGAACATCCGACCGATCAACGGCTGGACAATGGTGGTGCACTGGTTTTCGAAACAACGTGCCTCGAAGACGACCTCGACATTCTCGGTGCACCGATTGCACGGCTGCGCATTTCCGCCGATAGCCCCGTTGCGCAGATTTCCCTGCGCCTGAACGATGTCTTGCCGGATGGACGTGTCACGCGCGTCAGCTATCAGGTGTTCAATCTGACGCACCGCGACAGCCACGAAAATCCGGAAGCGCTCGAGCCCGGCAGATTTTATGATGTCGCGATCAAGCTCAATGACTGCGGATATCGCTTTGCGAAGGGTCACAAGTTGCAGCTTGCCATCGCAACTGCTTACTGGCCGATGGTCTGGACATCGCCTTTCGACGCCACACTGAGCGTTTCCGTTGCGGAAAGCGCGCTCGACCTGCCGGTGCGGGCTGCAGGAGACGGTATGCCCGTCCGGTTTGAGGCGCCCGCCCATGGTCCCTCAACACCCATCACGCAGGTTGATCCCGGCTCGGTCCGCCGTTGGACCGAACAGGATCACGAGACGGGTATCAACACCTATGTCACGGAAGGCGTGGGGGGACTGTTCGGCGAGGGCGTGCTGCGGTTCGACGAAATCGATACCGAACTCAGCCACAGCCTGCGCCGGGAACTGACCATCCGCGACAACGACCCACTCTCCGCAAAATACGTTCTGACCCAGACCTATGAAATGGGCCGGGATGGATGGCGCATCAGGATCGAGAGCCGGACCGAAATGCGCTCGGACAAAGACAACTTCTACCTGACGGGGGAACTGTCGGCATTCGAAAATGGCGTTGCCGTTAAAACGAAAGCGTGGGACGAGCGCTTCGCTCGCGACCTGATCTGACGGCCAGGGTGCTCCGAAGCCAGAACGCGAAACTCGGAATGGCATCTGGTTGCCATTCCGGGTGACCGCGGACAAACAAAAGCGCTGAGAAATCAGCGCTTTTTTGCTTGTTGATTTCAGTGAAAAGATGCTGGAGCGGGTGAAGGGACCAGAACCTTGTCCATAACTCTTTGATTAGAAAAGAGTTTTCGTTTTTCCCGCAACAGGAATGGACACGATTATGGACTTATTCTTTCGCGATGGCAAGTGTTGTGCCAACTTTTTTTCTACCGCAGGCTGCTGACGTCCATCAACATCTGGTGTCTCCCCCAGAGCCCTCAGCACCAATCAGGGTGATCGTGCCAAGAACGCCCGGTACAAGCTACGCTCATACAACCAGCCCGGTCCGCTATCAACCGGGCAGAGCACAAGCCAGGCAAGCGCCCGCCCGCCCCACAAAGCCGCGCTTCTGAACGCGACACGCAGGGCCTGCCCAAGACAGGCCCTCTGCACGAGCCTTGCCGTTCGCGAACACCAGATCAATGGTCGACTGGTGACTGCGTATGCACGTGAACCTTCGCCTCGTGGCAACGACGATCAACCGTCGTACGATCGTCCAGGAGGCAGGCCGATTCGTTGGTCCTATGTGCAGGCATGAGCAACGATCGGGCGTCAATGATGGAAGTACCCAAGCATGGGAGGCCTTCACGACATGGTGTTCTTTCCGGTTCGTTTTCAAGCTCGAATAACAGTGTTCTGTCCGCTGCCGGAGAAGCATTCCAACAACCAAAGGAAGACACACCATGAGGATACGACACCTGCACTATTTTCTGATCGTCGCCGAAGAGCAGAGCTTCGCTCGCGCTGCTGCAAGGGTCCACATCGAACCCTCGCCGCTGTCACGCGCCATCAAGGAGCTGGAGACCCAGCTTGGCGTCAGGCTTCTCGACCGTGCCAAAGGACGGATACGGCTGACCTGGCCTGGAGAGGTTTTCCGTGAAGAAGCGCGCCGCATGCTCGCTTTCATGGACAACGCCCAGACCCGCGTCAACTCAGCCTCACAGGGCTACCGCGGCAGACTGCGAATAGGCCTGGCCGATAGCCTCGCCCAACCGCGTCTCACACAATTGCTCGCCCGTTGCCGCGAGGAAGAGCCTCGTACCGAGGTCCGGATCGCCGAAATGACGGTCAACGAAATGCTCCAGGCTCTTCGTCATGATCAGATTGACGTTGGCTTCACAGTAGATGGCGAAGCCACCAATGGATGCGTGAAGGAGATGGTCTGGGCCGAGCGCCCTGCGATTGCCATCCCCACCCACCATCCGTTGCTCTCCTTCGATAAGGTCCCCGTTGGCGAAGCCCTCCGCTATCCCTTGATTCTTTGCCATCCAGAACGATGCGCAGGTGGACATAATGTCATTCGTCGCTGGTTTAATGATGGCGCATTGCCCTCACCGTCTGTTGCAGAGTATGTTTCAGGTCACGAACCGATGATCATGCTCGTCGCAGCGGGATACGGCATTGGGATAGGACTGGAGTCGCAGATTGCGCTCTACAGCCACCCGGATGTCATCATCAGACCGATTGCGGACGAGGTTCCCAATACAGCGACGTTCATTGTGGTGCCGGAGAAGACCGCTTCCAAGGAACTGGAGCGCTTCATAAAGCGAGCACAAGAAATTGGCAGAAGCGGTATCAGCTGATGTTCAGGACTGCACCGTAAGGCATGACACCATCAATGGCGTCATGCTTTTTTTGTCCGCCACCCGACCAAAAAAGTCACTTCCGTCAGTAGCAGGAAGCCAGGAGCAAGGCAGGCACTTGACATAAGCCACGTCATTTCAAGGACGGAAGCGCAGCACCCGCATGTCAAGACCTGCCTGAACATTTTGTCGGACTTTTTGGGTCACCTTCAGGACAAAAAACGCCAGATCTTCTCTGCACAATAAATAAGCAGAGTGATATCCGCTGTCCTTCCCCTTTATCAAGCTGTCACATTTCAGAATATTGGCATTTCCAGGGATCGAGTTGGCAGCGATGAGTTCTGAAATATCACCAGGTTAATTACAACCCATGAATGCGGTGGTCAGCACGATCCTATTGTTTGATGTGTTCTGACGGTGGCGCTCTTCTAATGCGGTTCAGACCCAAGAAGATCCACCGAGCATCAAGGAGTGACCATCATGTTTCAACAGAACCCCGCTCCGGCACCGGAGCGGCGCATACTGCGTCGCGCAGAAGTTGAGGCAAAGACGGGCTTCAAACGCGCCCACATCTACAGCCTCATGAAAGAGGGCAAGTTTCCCAAGGCCATGCGACTTGGCGTTCGCGCCGTGGGCTGGGATTCCGCCGAGATCGACCAATGGATCACCGACCGCCTTAAAGAGCGCGTCTGACCCTGCTCCCCATTTCCTTCACGAAGAGGAGCACGTCATGCAGGTGATTTCTGTCATCTCTACAAAAGGCGGGGTCGGTAAAACGACAATCGCCGCAAATCTCGGAGGCTTCATCGCCGACGCCGGACTGCGGGTGCTGCTTCTCGATCTCGACATACAGCCCACGCTTTCGTCGTACTACGAGCTGGCTCATCGCGCACCCGGCGGCATCTACGAGTTGCTGGCATTCAACGAGCGCGACATTTCGCAGTTGGCCTCTCGTACGGCCGTCGAACGCCTGGACGTCATTCTGTCCAACGATCAGCATCACCAGTTGAACACCCTGCTGTTGCATGCACCGGATGGCAGATTGCGGCTGCGCAACCTCCTGCCGGCGTTCGAGCCGCACTATGACCTGGTTTTGATCGACACCCAGGGTTCCCGCAGCGTGCTTCTCGAAATGGCCGTGCTGGCATCCAGGTTGGCGGTTTCGCCGGTCACGCCCGAAATTCTCGCCGCCCGGGAAATGCGGCGCGGCACCCTGCAGCTCATCCAGGATATCGCCCCATATCGCCATCTCGGCATTGAACCGCCACCATTGCAGCTGCTGATCAATCGGGTGCCGGCCGTCTCATCCAATGCCCGCCTGATCCGACAGACATTGCGGCGGATCTTCCGTGAGCAGACGGGCGTCCAGGTTCTGGATACTGAGGTCCCGGCAATCGAAGCCTTCCCGCGAGCGGCAACGCAGAGCATGCCTGCTCATCGCGTCGAGTACCGGCGTCCGACAGGCAGGATTGCCCCTGCCGCACTGGACATCGTTCGGGCTCTGGCGACCGAGTTATGCCCGCACTGGCATGAGCGCTTCGGTCTGGTCACAGGCAAGATCGGGAGGAGACATTCTCATGTCGAACGCCCATGAGCTTGCACGAGGCCACAAGCAACTCCTGCCTCTCATTGAATTTGCACTGAGCGAAGGATGGACCGTTTCCCGCACCGCAGGCGGTCATCTCAAATTCCTCAAACCGGGATTGCCGCCGATATTCACGAGTTCGACGGCCAGCGATCACCGCGCCGGGCGCAACGCCCGCGCCATGTTGCGCCGCGCGAAGCGCCAGAGCGCCGAAGCCCAGCCTGCTGGAAAGGAGACCGGCCATGGCTGATATCTCCGAACAGGAAATGGCTGCCAAGTTGATGAGCGACGGGTTCGGCCGCACAGGTCCGGTGGCCGGCGCATTGACCGATCCGGTCGCAGACACCCCGATGGTCGTAACCCTTGATGAGTTGCGTCCGTACGAGCTTGATCCGCGCCTTACCCGCAACCCGCTCTATGATGAAATCAAGGCCTCGATCCGCGAACGCGGCCTGGATGCACCGCCGCCCATCACCCGAAGGCCGGGTTCAGACCACTACATCATCCGCAACGGCGGCAACACCCGGCTGGCCATATTGCGTGAATTGTGGGCCGAGACCAGGGATGAGCGGTTCTTCCGTATCGGTTGCCTGTTCCGCCCCTGGCCCGAGCGCGGCGAGATTGTTGCTCTGACCGGGCACCTCGCAGAGAACGAACTGCACGGCAGCCTGTCGTTCATCGAGCGCGCCCTCGGCGTCGAGAAAGTACGCGAGCTCTATGAGCAGGAAGATGGCAAGTCGCTGTCGCAATCGGAGCTTGCCAGACGACTCAAAGCCGATGGCTATCCTGTGCCTCAGCCCCACATCAGTCGCATGCAGGAGGCCATCCAGTACCTGCTGCCGGCGATCCCGAACGTTCTCTATGGAGGGCTGGGGCGCCACCAGGTCGAGCAACTCACCGGCTTGCGGCGGGCGGGCGCCAGAATCTGGGAGGCCCGCGCCGCAGCCAGACAGGTGGATGTTGATTTCGCCACACTGTTCCAGGACGTTCTTGCCGTCTTCGACGGGACACCCGGCAACTTCAACATCCAGCGCGTTCAGGACGAACTGATCGGCCAGATGGCCGACCTGCTCGGTGTGGTCTATGACACGCTCGCCCTCGAAATCGTCGACTCCGAAAAACGCTGGCAAATTCTGACCAGTGAACCTGTCGCGGCACCGACGGTTACGCCTTCCGTCGCAACCTCGCCGCAGACCGCGCCGACGCAGCTTTCTCCGCCCACACCCACAGCGCCGCGAACTGGTGAGACACCAGCGCCGGCACCAGAGTCCCGCACGCAGACGAAGCCAGCCCCGGCGCAGCCTCCCGCATCTGACGATCAGCCGGAGGATGAAAACCAACGGTCTGCGCTGCTGCAGGAGCACATCGTCTCTCCTGCGCCAACGACCGATCGCCTCCAGTCGATCCAGCGGCTCATTGCCGACCATACTGGAGAGGCGCACAACGACTTCGAAAGCAACGTCCTCCAAGCCATTCCCGTGCAGGTCGGCGGCCTTTATCCGATCTCGGACGTATGGCACATCGACGCTGGACTGGACGAACCCGAACGCCTGCGTACGCATATTGCGCAGTTCGCACTGGAAATCGCCAGTGAAGCCGGCGTGGGAGAGCATATCGTGCCGTCCGATGATGGCATCGGCTTTTCATGCGCGTCCCGTATCGAGCGTTCGGACTCTGCCGGAACAATGGCGCACCCCGGTGCAATTCTGACGTTGTTGCACGTCCTGAGCGCGCCTTATCTGTCGGCCAGTTCCTCTCCGGCACGTATCGACACTTCACGACTGGCTGGAGATTTGGGCGTCCTGCTCCTGGGATTGGCACCGTCGATCACACCGCCCCGGAACCAGTCCCATGTCCTGAGCGACAACGGCCTGGTGAAACTGTTCCGGCTGGTCCGGCTCGCGCGCCGCCTGCTGGAAATCGAGGCAGGCATCATGGGTGGCGACGGCGCCATGCCCGGGTCATGAGGGGAGGCGCCATGTCGAATCCCCATCCTCTCAATCAGGCAGTGATCGCGCAGGCCCTGCATGACCTTCGCAACGGTCAGCTAAGGAGGGCCAAATCCATGGGATTCGAGGATGAGGATCTCGATGCGCTCAAGCATCCCGCCATGGCCAGCGTGCTGGCCAATGCCCTGGTCTCCTGGTGCTCTGTGACAGTCAATCGGGATGTCGTGCAACGCCTGCTGCACCAATGGGACAATGTTCA
Source organism: Agrobacterium tumefaciens (assembly GCA_025559845.1). NCBI lineage: Bacteria > Pseudomonadati > Pseudomonadota > Alphaproteobacteria > Hyphomicrobiales > Rhizobiaceae > Agrobacterium > Agrobacterium tumefaciens. The sequence continues at coordinate 214,522 of CP048469.1, read as the reverse complement.
AAAGGAAATCCACGTCATTGATCGCCTGTTGACCCTGGGCGCCAGCACTGAACTGATCAGTCGTTTTTATGGACTGACCCATCAGGAAATCGCTGTGCGCCGCGGCGTCCTCGGGCTCCCCAAGCGCAAGGGGCGCCACCCTGTCCTCACAGAAGAGCAGGATTGCGATTTGTGGAATCGCTGGTCGGAAACCGTGAAAGAGCGCGGTGTGGCGCTGACCGACGAAACGGCGATGCTTGGCATCGCCGCAGACCTTGCCGAAAGCATGGGGCTTCCCATCTCAGTCATCTGGAGCGCCATCGGCAGGTGGATCGATGAAGGGCTGGTTTGAGCATGGACAGCCCACGCCGATCAAGCGGTCCCGTATCGCTGGGCGACCTCTTCGATCAGGCTCTTCAGCGGATGCAGGTTCAGCAACCGCCACCAGCACCTGTCCAGACAGCCCCAGCCCGCCAGAATGACGGTTTCATTTTCAGCGGCAATCGCCATGACTCCGTGCCACGCGCCTTGCTCACGGACAATCGCCTGACGCCGCTGGAACGCAATGCGTGGCAGGTGTTCCGGTTGTTGCTCAATGACGATGGCATCACCGCTCTACCGACCTACGACCAGCTTGCGCCCTGGCTGGCTTCGATGCCGTGCGCCACCAGAGCCTCACATGAAACGGTCGCCCGCGCCCTGACCCTGCTACGGCTCACACGCTGGATCAGCCTGGTAAGGCGCCGGCGCGACCCCAGGACAGGACGCATCCAGGGCAACCTTTATGTCCTGCACGACGAACCTCTCACTCCCTACGAAGCCATCCAGCTCGATGTCGATTATCTGGAACTGGTCAGCCAGTCGCTGGCCCATGCCAGCAAATCCATCCAGCGCGTCGGCGTCCATACGCTCAGGGAAATGATCGACGACCCGCTGCTCAGCGGAAGAGAACTGCCGAGCCGGTTGCAGGTGATATCGCAGCGTCTGGCCGCGCAGGGATGGACCGAAGCCAGGACTTATCCACAGCCTGGGGATAATTACGATTCCGAAGACGGTGAAACCGACCTTCTTCGGAATCGTGACACACCCTCTTCGGAATCCGAAGTGGGCGGAAAAACGCGGAAAACCGGCTCACTTCGGATTCCGAAGACCGATAGTACAGTACGTAAAGAAAAAGAAATAAAAGAAGTACGTACAGTACCGCGTGGGTTGGGCATGCTTCGTCTTCCCGAGCGCTTCATGTCGCTCAAGGCAGAACAGCAATCGGGCGCATTGGCCGCATTGCAGCCGGTCGATCCCGACCTGCATCAGGCTGTTCTCGATGAATGGGATGCCCGCTGCCGCGCGAGCAGCGTGCGCAATCCGGCCGGCTACCTGTTTGGCATTATCCAGAAAGCCATGCGCGGCGAGTTCCGTGCGTGGGCCGGGCAGAGAACGCCACCCGATGCGAATGGCGCAAAACCCGAGCCACCACGACAACCCGTAGATCCGGAAGTGGCGCAGGCCCATATCGCCCGGCTCCGCTCAATGCTTCGTTTGTCCTAGAGCTTGCATCTATTAACGCGCGGTCGTGCCCATGCCAGGCCAATCGCCGCCGTCGACCATGATGTAAGGTTCCACTCAGTTCCATAGTCGCCTATACCCCGGGTATAGCGGAACATGAAGCCTTCCCCCACAGGTCAGCATGCACTCTACGGCGGCTCAACAATTGAGCGTCCACCGAGAGCCATGGACGCCTATACCCTGGGTATAGCGCAACACACTGCCTTCCGGCCACGGCACGCAGGCCGTTGCCCTGGCTGACGAAGCCGAACGTCCATTGAGAGCTGTGGACGCCTATACCCCGGGTATAGCGCAACACACAGCCTTCCCGATGCCGGCAGATTTCGGGTCCCTCCCTTCCGCGAACAGATTCCCGGTTCCGGAACTGCCCGGTCGTGCCGCCACCTGCCCACAAACAGGCGCTGCCTCGGTGCGGTTTGATGACTGACGGCCTTCCGGCCAATGGCGATGCTGGCCTCTCGTTCCAATACCGGGAGTCGTCAACATGGCCAACGAAACAGAATCTCTGCAATTGAACCTTGGGTCCTTGCGCAGCGCGATGTCGCTGACGCTGCACACCCACCATGCGTCGCGCATCTGGCACGGGCGCACGCCATCCGAAGGCAAGCCCGGCATCATCGGCCTCAACGGCTTTGTCGCCATCATGAACAAGCTGAAGCGCGGAGCCGAGCAGGACGACCCCTATTCGGACTGGTGGATGCTGCGCATCGAGGACAAGCTCAGCACGACCAAGGAGCAGCTTCAAACCCTGCGCGAGCAGGTGGACCAGGCGCTGGCCGACATTCCGCAGGCGCTCAGCCTCGGTGAAAATCTCAACGTGCAGCCCGTCAAGCTGCCGCTGTTCGTCTCCTCCCAGTTGGGCTTCATGGCGGTCTACCTTCTGGCCGACTATGACGATCTTGCCCGTCGCCTGATCCTGGCGCATCACACCGCCCTGATCGATCGCAGCACGCTTGAACGCTGGTTGGGCGAAGGTGCGCACTCCCTGCGCAGCCTGTTCAGCCTGGCGCAGCAGTACCGCTACTCCGGCACGAAACGTGACGATTTCGCTGCCAACAACGCCGCAGCACGCGCAGCCGTCGAGAAATATGGTGAGTTGCCGCAGGACGTGCTCGAAGGCGAGCGCCGCTCCCGCTTCGCACCGCCGCTCATCCGGCGTTCGCCACTGGCGTCGGCGACAGCCCGATCCGCAACCCCGGCAGTCGCCCCGGCCAGCGATACCGAAGAGACTGCGCCAGCCGCTTCCGATGAGGGGGCCGGCGATGAGGCATCCGCGTCGTCGGACGAAGAGGATGCCTCATCATGAGCGACACGATCCGCTTCGAAGCGCTGGAACAGACTGACTTCCAGAAGCTGGAACACGCAGCCTACCTAAAAGGCCTTTTGAAACCCTTTAAAGGTAATGGGGAGCTCGCGACCTGGGCCAGCCAGAGCACAGCGCTGCGGGACGACCTGATTGGCCTGGCGCAGCGCAGGGTGCTGGCGCAGGCCCGCAGCCACCCCTTCAACCTGCTCCCCGTTCAACTGGCCCAACAGAACACTGGCGCAGGAACGACCTTCCTCCGTTGGCGCAACCTCGATCGTTCCAGCATGGGTGTGGCGCTGTGGGAGGAACTGGTTGCGAGCCCCGCCACGCCGGCCGGCCTGATTGACGACCTCCTTGCACTGGAACAGCAGCGCATCGTGATCAACATGCAGATCAGCCTGTGCCACACCATTGCCCGGCAAGGTATGGAATGCGCCAGCAAGTTGGCGTCCGCGCAGGCCGTTCACCAGCGCAGGGCCGGCGGCGGGACCGGTACTGGTCCATCGACTGACGGGCCATCCTCATGAACGGGCCTGCCGCTGATGCAGCACACTGGCTCGACCGCACCCACGCCGGGGATTGCCGCCAGTTGTTGAAGCGAATGCACGAGGACGGCGTGCGGGTGCAGATGTGCGTGACCAGTCCACCGTACTTCGGCCTGCGCAGCTACCTGCAGGACGGCCATCCGGAAAAGCACCTGGAGATCGGGCGGGAGGTCACGGCCCGCGCGTATATCCGCGATCTGGTTGAAGTATTCCGCGCAGTTCGCGAGGTGCTGGCCGATGACGGAACTTTGTGGATCGTCATCGGCGACACCTACGCCGCGACCCGGACATGGCAGGCACCGAGTACCCGCGGCGGCCCCAAACACGCCGCTGCCCAACAGGGCGCCGGAGGCATGCGAACCGGCGACGGGCTCAAACCCAAGGACATGATGGGCATTCCCTGGGCGCTTGCTTTCGCCTTGCGGCGGGACGGTTGGTATCTGCGCCAGGACATCGTGTGGGCCAAACCCAATCCGATGCCGGAAAGCGTCTCTGACCGCTGCACCCGGTCGCATGAATACCTGTTTCTGCTCGCCAAGAATCGCCGCTACTACTTCGATCAGGACGCAATCCGCGAACCCTCAGCCGATTCACGCGGCCCCGGAAACATCCGCCCGGTCAGCGCACCGCCCGGCGAACGCGCTTCCGGCAGCAACGCAAACCTGCGCGGCAGCCTTCACAAGATCGGCGCGCGCAGCACCCGCAACAGGCGGGATGTCTGGACCATCGCCAGCAAACCATTCCGCGGGGGGCATTTCGCGGTGTTCCCCGACACGCTTGTGACGCCCTGCATTCTCGCCGGCTCCCGCATCAGCGACACCGTACTCGATCCATTCATGGGCAGCGGCACGACTGCCGTGGCAGCACTACGCCTGCAACGGCATTTCATCGGCTGCGAATTGAACCGGTCGTTCATCGACCTGCAACACCTGCACTGATGCCCATCGGTTCAGGTATTTCCCACCAGCAAGGAGTTTCACTATGAGCACGCACTACTACGGCGAGGGCAATATCGGTTCTGCGCCAGACTATCGGGAGTTTCCGAACGGGAACGACGAGCCGCGCAGGCTTCTTCGCCTGAATGTCTATTTCGACAACCCGGTTCCGACCAAGGATGGGTTCGAGGATCGCGGTGGCTTCTGGGCCCCCGTGGAAATCTGGCACCGCGATGCCGAGCACTGGAAGGACCTGTACCAGAAGGGCATGCGCGTTCTGGTCGAAGGCCGCGCCGTTCGCGACGAGTGGGAGGATGCGGAAGAAAACGAGCGCGTCACCTTCAAGATCGAGGCGCGGCGGATCGGCATCCTTCCTTATCGGGTCGAGGCCGTGACGCTCGGCGCGAAGCCACAGGAGATCGAGGGCGAAGCGGAGACGAAGCCGAAGGAGACCAGGGGGCAGAAGGAGCCAAAGCAGGGTAAGGCGTAAGAACAGGCAGCACCGAGGGCGGCTGCGCCATCCCGCAGCCGCCCTCAATCTTTGCTGTTCTCGCAGGGAGCAGGTCTTGCGGGGGCGACTGTAGCAATCAACATGCGCCCTCAATGCGCCAGTACGTCCGCCCTGCGACGGTTCCAGCCTGCACCTGCAGCAGCCACGTTCGGGCCGATCCCTGACGGCGAAGTCCACTGTCTTCCACTGAGGTCCGCGCGCGCACCGATGGCGAAGCCTCAGTACATCATCCCTTTCCCGCGATCGTTACTCACTGCCGCAACGATGCTCCCGGAGCGCAAAAAGCCGGTCAGCATCCAGTTCCCCTTGTTTGCTGCCTGCCGCTGCTACCCCCGACATGCTGATGCTCATTCGACGATCACCATGCCATTTTTCGGGGAGGCTGCATGCGACTGTATCTGTGCGAGAAGCCTTCGCAAGGCAAGGACATCGCCCGAGTGCTGGGTGCCAGGCAGCGTGGTAACGGCTGCTACAACGGACCCGGTATCGTCGTAACCTGGTGCATCGGGCATCTGGTCGAAGCGGCACCACCGGAAGCATACGGGGAACAGTACAAACGCTGGTCCATCGAACAGCTTCCCATTATTCCAGAGCGCTGGCGCAGCGAGGTCAAGGCCTCGACTGCCACGCAGTTCAAGACGGTCAAGCAACTGCTCGGACAGGCCACCGAACTGGTGATTGCCACCGACGCCGACCGCGAAGGCGAAATGATCGCCCGCGAGATTATCGACCTGTGCGGCTACCGCGGCTCCATTCAGCGGCTGTGGTTGTCCGCGCTTAACGATGCGTCCATTCGTAAGGCGCTGGATGCTCTGAAACCGTCGAGCGAGACATTGCCGATGTACTACTCGGCACTCGCCCGTTCGCGTGCGGACTGGCTGATCGGTATGAATCTCAGCCGCCTGTTTACAGTGCTTGGTCGTCAGGCCGGCTACCAGGGCGTGCTGTCGGTTGGCCGCGTGCAGACACCGACGCTGAAGCTGGTCGTTGACCGCGATCGGGAGATCGCGCGTTTCGTTTCAGTGCCGTACTGGGCTGTCGACGTGCAGCTGTCCCATGCGGGCCAATCGTTTTCCGCCAGTTGGGTGCCGCCCGAAGGCTCCACGGACGATGCCGGCAGATGTCTGCAACAGTCCGTGGCGTTGCATGCGGCAGATCAAATACGTGATGGCCGCAAGGCGCTGGTGCAATCGGTGGAAACCGAGCGCGTTCGCGAAGCTCCGCCATTACCGTTCGATCTCGGCACGCTACAGGAAACCTGTTCCAGACAGTTCGGCCTCGACGTTCAGGAAACGCTGGACATTGCCCAGGCCCTGTATGAGACGCACAAGGCGACGACCTATCCGCGCAGCGATTCCGGCTATCTGCCGGAAAGCATGTTTGCCGAAGTGCCGACAGTGCTCGATGCCATTGTGGCCACCGATCCCAGCCTGCGCCCGTTGATCGACCAGCTCGACCGCAATCAGCGTTCACGCGTCTGGAACGACGCGAAAGTGACGGCGCACCACGGCATCATTCCGACGCTGGAACCCTGCAATCTTTCGGCCATGTCGGAGAAGGAACGAGCCGTCTATGGACTGATCCGCGCGCACTTCATCGCGCAGTTCATGCCCCACCACGAGTTCGACCGGACCGTCGCGCTGTTATCCGCGAGCGGCCAGTCGCTGCAGGCGAACGGCAAACAGGTGGTCGTTCCAGGCTGGCGGCTGGCGCTTGCCGATCGGCGTCCGGTCAGCCCCGAGGGCGACGAGGAGCAATCTCAGCGCAGCCAGATCCTGCCCGCGCTGAGCAATGGCACCCAATGCGGCGTCGAGCAGGTGGAATTGAAGGCGCTGAAAACGATGCCGCCCAAGCCCTATACCCAGGGCGAGCTGGTCAAGGCCATGAAAGGTGTCGCCAAACTGGTGACGGACCCGAGGCTGAAACAGAAACTCAAGGAGACCACGGGGATCGGCACCGAAGCCACGCGCGCCAGTATTATCAACGGTCTTCTCGGCCGGAGCTATCTGCTCAAGAAAGGCCGCTCCATCCGCGCTTCGGATGCCGCGTTCACGCTCATTGATGCTGTACCGTCCGCCATTGCCGATCCCGGCACGACCGCCGTGTGGGAGCAGGCGCTGGACATGATTGAAGCTGGCCAGTTGACCCTGGACACGTTCATCGAGAAGCAGTCCATCTGGATCACTCAGCTGATCCAGCAGTATGGCAGCACCAGACTGGCCATCCAGGTTCCGGAGGGTCCGGCCTGTCCCGTGTGCGGCGCCGCAACCCGGCAGCGCACCGGCAAGACCGGCGTCTTCTGGTCCTGTAGCCGTTATCCCGATTGCAAGGGCACCGTGGCGATCGAATCGTCCGGTGGCAAACGTCCGCCCGCCCGCAAGCGGCGCGCGCCCCGCAAGAGGTCCTGAAGTCAGACACGTCCTGCCCAAACCGCGATTTCCAGCGGTTGTCAGGCATTGCCCCGCCAGCGGCGGGGTATCCCGAGCATGTCTCCGCCTTCTGCAAAGGCATGTTCCCCTCCAGCGGTTCGTGTCGCCGGGAGGGATGAAGGTGTTTTCCTGCCCGGCTGCATAAACGCAGCCTGTTGATCAGCGATTTCTGCGTCCGACCCGAAGGGTCTCCTGGCGCCTTGCGTGCGAGGTGCCAGGAGACCCTTCGGGGACGATGGTGTTCGATTCCGGTGCCCGCCGGTGAAACAACGGGTTCCTTTTGTGCGCGGATGTGCGCCGAACGATACCGGCCCCAGCCACGAAACGGGTCGGGTGCGATCGCTGACTCAGCGACAGGCTATGACGACGGCCCGGTCCCTGCGGCAGCCCACAGGTGGTTTCCTTGTCTTTCGCTGGAGGCGCTCAGCCTCCAGCGTCCCTGTTCCTCTCCTTCCTCACCTTGCCCCCGCCGAACCTCGGATCGCGCGGTCATGGGCGCTTGCGCCCCAACCAGAACAGGAGATGCGACATGAACCATCCCAACCTTCAGTACGGCAGCGTCTGCAGCGGCATCGAGGCCGTCAGCCTGGCCTGGCAGCCGCTCGGCTGGCATCCGGCCTGGTTTTCGGAAATCGAGCCGTTCCCGAACGCGGTGCTTGCCCATCACTACCCCGATGTTCCGAATCTGGGCGACATGACGGGTATCGCGGACCAGGTACTCGCCGGAACCGCACCCGCACCCGACATTCTTGTCGGCGGCACGCCTTGCCAGGCTTTCAGCGTTGCCGGTGCGAGGAAAGGCCTCGCCGACCCGCGCGGCGCGCTCACCCTGAAATATACGGAGCTTGCAAATGTCATCGATGAAACCCGCCAGCAGTTGCACCAGCCACCCTCTGTCATCGTCTGGGAAAACGTGCCCGGCGTCCTCTCCGACAAATCCAACGCCTTCGGATGCCTTTTGGGCGCACTGGCCGGAGAAAGCCGCGAACTGCAACCACCAGGGACCAAATGGACGCACGCAGGTTGTGTGTCTGGACCCCGCCGCCGCGTCGCGTGGCGGGTACTCGACGCCCAATATTTCGGTGTCGCCCAACGGCGCAAGCGCGTGTTTCTTGTGGCAAGTGGTCGTGATGGATTCGATCCCGCAGAGGTACTTTTTGAGCCCGATCGCCTGCACGGGGATTCTGCGGCGGGCGAGCAAGCGTGGCAAATCACTGCCGGCTCTCCTGGAAGCAGCTCTCATCGCCCAGGCGGCTTTTCCGGATCTATGGCCGGAGCCTACGAACGGGTATCCGTCACCGTCTGCTTCGGAGGCGGCAACAGGCAAGGGCCGATAGATACAGCGGCTTGCCTGACCGCGCGGGGACACAAGTGCGATTTCGAGGTTGAAACCTTCGCGGCCCAGTCGGTCACCGGGCAGCGGACGCACGCCCTGAACACCGCCAACGGCGGCAAAGGTAGCAGCGAGGACGGGACCGGACGCGGCGTGCCAATCGTCACGCATAAAGCGCCTTTGCCGGGAATGCCTGTCGCCTTCTCCCAAAACAGCCGCAACGAGGTTCGCCTTGAGGGCGGTGACGGGCAAATCGCGGGCGCGCTGTCGATTGGTGGTGGAAAGCCTGGCCAGGGATTTCCCGCGATCGCGTACGCGCCTGCCCGATACGCCGCACCGGTAAGTCCGGGCGGGCAGCAAGCACCCATCCTGGGTTTCACGGCCAAGGACTACGGCGCCGACGCTCTCGAAAACCTGGCCCCAACCCTCCGCGCGGGGGGCCACGCCGGAAGTCATCCGAATGCCGGCGTCATGCCGGCGATCGCCTTCAAAACGCTGCAAGCGACCTTCAACTACGAGATATCCGGCACGCTGATCAGCCATTACAGCAAGCGGCAGGAAAACCCGGACACGATCCTCGGCCCGGATCTGGTTGCACGCTCCGTCGCTGTGCGTGGGCGGGAGGGCGGCGCGACGGCCGAGTTGGGCGGCGCCGTGGCTGACGCCCTGCGCGCAAGCGACGGCGGCAGCGATAAACCCCACGTCCTGCTGCCCTCGCTGGAGGCTTATTTCCATGGCGAGCTGATCCCAAAAGACGAAAGTGGCTGGGCGCAGTGGGCGTGCTGGCGCGTGCGGCGCCTGATGCCTTTGGAATGCGAGCGTCTTCAGGGGATGCCAGACAACTACACGCTGGTGCCATATCGCGGCAAGCCTGCAGCCGATGCGCCGCGCTACAAAGCGATCGGCAATTCGATGGCGGTCCCCTGCGTTGCATGGCTCGGGCAAAGGCTTGCCCAGGTCATGAACGCATAACATCCGGGGCCGTCAGTCGGACTTCATCGTCAATTGAGACGGTATTCCATCTCATGGATATCTACCGGGTCTGCATTGCTGATCATCGTGAATACGTAATCGAGACACTGATGCAGCCCCCAGATATCCACATAGTCATAGGTTCCCCGGCGTGCCAGTTTTTGAGCATCCTTCTCCCTCAACTGGGCATATGCATACCATTCACGAGCACTTCCAAAGCGGTGATGCCAATCATGACAAACCAACGATCCCTGGACGATCAGCATCCTGCATGGCAAATGAAAGAACAGATGCACAAGCCCCCATCTTATCCAGCGGCCGCTGTTTCCCAGAGAGAAATCGGCCGGGCATCGGGAACCACAGAAACGTGCCAGGCAATTCTTCACATGGCTATCACGCACGGTCTCGTCCGATCTCCGTAACAGCCATACATGCTCGGTTAACAGGTGCAGCAATGAAGCCATCTGGTACACGACGACAAAAGGCACAAGAATGACGAGGGTGAAGAACAGTGCTCCATATTTCACCCCGACGCCGACCAGGAACGCCGTCCACACCAGCGACATGACGCGGCGGTAAAGAGCCACATCGGCGTAGTTGGACCGGACCCGACCCCACAGGTATGACAGATGGAAAGATGGATTGATCAGCGTCAGGAGGAGATTTCTGTATAGCGCTCTCTTGCTTTTCCCCGGAGTGAAGCCGAGCTTGTAGATAGCGGCCAGATCCTTGTCCTGAAATGTAGAGAAGTCCTTGCCGTGGTGTTCGTAGACATGGAACCTGCGATACGGTTCATACGGCTGCACGATGAATATCGTTGACAGGATTTCACACAGAACTTTATTTACAAGCTTATTCCTGAATAAATGTCCGTGAACGCCGTGATGAATGATCGTTGCGACCACGTATCGTGCGCCTGATGCGGAAAATATCACGCCGACGGAATACAGCGCGACCGCAACAGCAACATTAAGACTGCCACGAAGCGAAAATGCGGTCAGGAAAACACCTATGGCAACCCAGGCCAACGACCACAAAACCATTTCCGCAGAGCTTGAGCGCCAGAGTTGATCCCGATTGAGAATTTCCTTTCCCGTCAACCACGTCCATACTCCTTGAAACGGCAGTCTTTCGTAAGATCTTCTTATTTCTGTAGATTCATCATATCCCTTTATTAATGTCTCCATGGCGCCTCCCTTGGATTTCTTCAGTTACAACACATAAACGAGTACGTAGAACACCAGCAAACTCGTGAGTACCGAGACCACCATCTGCCGGATGAAGATGGCGATCACCACAGCGCAGATTGATCCCAGGAAATACGGATTACCCGGGAACGCTCTGACGATATCGTTCTCCATTAGAATGATCGGCCCGCAAATGGCCGTTAGCAGGCACGGCGCGGAATACCGCAAAGCGTCATGGAACACCTGCGGCATTTTCACCGGGGTATTTGGGTCGAGAAAAACGTAACGATTGACGAAGACAATTGCCGCCAAGGTCAATAAGAGAGCCCAGGTCATTGCCGCTCCTTCGCGATACGGGACACAAAGACTGAAACCATCATGCTGGCGCAGCCTGCGATCACAATTGCACCTTCCACGTCCAGATAGGTGAGCAGCATGGAAAGCAGGAGCGAGGAAATGACGCCGACGAGCGTGCTGATGTTCTTGATCATTGGCACGACGATCGTGATGAAGGTCGCGATGATTGAAAAGTCTAGGTGGTATTGATCGAGGTTTGGAATGGATGTCGCCATCGCGATACCCATAAGGCTGAACACAACCCAACCGATATAGAACGTAATTCCTGCGCCCAGCAAATAACTGGCCGACAGATCACGCTTCCGATCCTCCTTGCTGCTCAACGCAAATAATTCATCGGTCAGCAAGAAACCTATTGGCAACCGGAACCTCAGATGAAGAGTGGAAACAAACCGCCGGAGGTTCAGGCCGTAAATGAGATGCTGCGATGTGATAAAAAACACCGAAATGATGATCGTGAGCGCATTTGCTCCCGACATCAGCAGTCCCAAAGTGACCAGTTGGGCCGCGCCGGCAAAGAAAATCGCAGACATGCCGACGCTCTGCCAAAAGTCGAGACCGGATTGAACCGCCATCGAGCCCGCGAGTATTCCCCATGGAATCACGGACACGCATAGCGGCAGCATCTCTACGACACCGGTGAGGAAATCCCGTCGCCATGTATGCTGATGCCGTGATGAGTGTTCATCAGGTATTATTTTTTCCATTGCTTGCTTGTCAGTCAGAAAGTTTGAAGTTGACTGAGGCTAACAACATGGAATGGCGGGGTATTGGATGAATTTGCTCATCACATCCGCGGTCGCGCCTGAACTTCCAGCAGGTTTAGCGGCTGGTTACGGAGCAGCAAATTGCCACGCAGAAAAGCGCCCGACTGGATGTTCCCGGCGTCAGGACATGCAGCTGGTTTTCTTCCGCACGGAACGGCGGAAATGAGGTCTGACGCTACCGGGGTAGTCTTTCCCTCATCCTATTTTTTGCAACAAGCTCGCCGACCGAAACAATTACGAAAAGCCTCGTACAAACTCGCCCGGCGTGATGCCTACCGACCCCTTGAAGTGGCGGCTGAGGTGGCTTTGATCCGTAAAGCCGCATAGGGTGGACACAGTGGCAATGGGATGCCCTTTCAACAGCAACTCTTTTGCCTTCCGGACCCGAGCCTGAACGAGGTAAGCGTGCGGCGGGATGCCGACAACCGATTTGAACTGCCGCAGGAAGTGCCACGGGCTCAATCCGGCTATTTCGGCGAGCTCAAGCAGGGACACATCCCTTTCAGGGCAACTGTCTATGAGTTCTTTGATCGCCATGACGCGGTGCTCTGCGGATGGCAGTTCACGCGGTGTCAGCCGCGTTTTGCCATGACGCATCATTAGCCAGGTCAGCGATGACATCAGCATCGTTTCCTTGAACAGCGTATTTCCCGGCTGCGCAAGCAACGTAAAGGTCATCATAAGCTGCTGCGCCAGGCCCGGATCATGCAGCACCGCGTCAGGAAACCACGGAACACTACCCTCCGGCTGGCGAATATCCCTGGATATAGACCGGAACAAATCGGGATGAGGATAAATGGCCCTGTAAGCCCAGCCGTTTTCCAGTTCGGAGCATCCGGTATGCACATCATCGGCATTGACGAGAATGATGTCTCCCCTGGGAGCCACATGCTCCCCTCCGGAGCGATAGAACCGCTGGGCTCCGTCCTCGATCACGCCTATGCAGTAGGTCTCATGTACGTGCCGCGGAAAGCGCTGGCGAACATAACGCGCCTGAAGCATCTCCAGACCGCCCAGTTCGCTAAGGTGACGATACCGGGCTTTCTCCTCGATCCGTTTTTTTCCTGCCATCCGGCGATCTCCTTTTTTGTACAAAATTGCTGATCCTGGCATCAGAAAAATGCGCCGCGTGGTCGCGATGGATGCGATTCAGGGGCATTCAACAGACTTGTGTTGCGGCACGCGCGCGCACCAGTTGACCGGGAGTACGCGAGCGTACCCGTGCTAGTCGTCGCTGATCAGGTATGCCCGGTCTGAGGCAACAGGAGCTTGCGTGCATCCTTTAGCAACAGCAATAACTGCTGCTCCCGTACGGGTGATGCCTCGAAGCCGAAGCGCAGGTAGAAGCGCGCAGCCTCATCATCAATCGGGTGCGTCAGCATGGCCCGCACTCCAGCTTGCTCCGAAATGATGACCGTGCGACGAATGGCTTCCTGCAGCAGCCCCACACCAATTTCGTGCCCGTGCATCCGCTGGTCGACAGCCAACCGCGCCAGAATGACAACGGGAACGGGATAGCTCCCCATGCCTTTTCGCACACGGTCGGGCGCTTCGAGCGTATCGATCTGGCCTACGGTCAGGCTGAAATACCCAACGACCCGCTGGTCGTCGGCTACGACATAAGTTTTCGCAGAGCCGCTGGACTGCGACTGCCGGGCATGCCGAACCAGCCAGTCGTTCAAACTGTGTTTTCCGCAATCGAATTCATCGACCACATGAAATGCGGCCAGAGCTGATGGCCCCGTCAATGCCATCAGCTACTCCACGGTGCAGTGCGTGAGAACAGATCCTTGAGCCCTGCATTGTCCTGTGCTGGCCGATCCAGCAAATCCAGAAGCGCATGCGACTGGCTGCCCGAGACCACGAACAGGCGCTGGTCAAGAAGCGTCTGCTCCGCCACCTGATAGGCGCTGTCGAGGATGAAGTCCGTCATCGACTTATGCGCGACGTCGGCCGCCCTTCGCAGCACAGCTTCTTGCTGCGGCGTTGCGCGGAGTCCGAACCGTGCGGTTTTCGTTGCTGAAGTCCCCATAGGAGTGCCTCCGTGAGTTGAAATTGTACGCCATGTTAGCACAACAGGCGTACAAACTCCAGTCCGACCATGACGGTAACGAGGTAGCTGCTGTTCGCGGATTGGAGCGGGACATAAGCGTCCTTCGCTGTAAGTCTTGCCGTATGCGTTGCTGATCCCGATCAGCGCCATGCCAGCAGCCAGGTCTTCAGGCTGCGCCGTGGAACAACCACGTAGACCGATCCAGTCCGCTTCGCATCATTCTCGCGGACGCACGCCACAGCCGGCGTCGATGCATCTCGTCCCCGCGCGATCACGCTCTTCCAATTCATGCCCGGCGCCTACCGGCCAGCCGCGGCATGTCTTCGCTCGCGCTTTCATCCTTCGCGCCCATTACGGCGCATGACTGTCAGGAGGCCCCCATGGGCACTATTCGTCTCAAAACGAACCAGCACCGTCTGATTTCCAATCTTCGACATGCCTTCAATCCTCAATCCATGCTCGGCGAGCTGCTGCAGAATGCACGGCGAGCCGGCGCGAAGCACGTCCACATCACCGTGGACGACGACGCGATCACTGTCTGCGACGATGGTTCCGGCATCGCCGACCTGCAATCTCTCATTCACATCGCCGAATCCGGCTGGGACCCGGAACTACAGGCGCGCGAGAACGCCTTCGGTATGGGCGTGCTTTCAACCTTGTATTTTTCCAGGCATCTGTCGGTGCATTCGGGCACGCAGGCGTTCAGTGCCAGCACCGCGACCATCATCCGCGGCGACGGCATTGAGGTCTACGCCGAAAAGCCTCGTATCGGCACGGAGATTCGTCTCGACGGCGTGCAATCTCCGACTGCCGGCGTCAATCTGCCGGTTTGGGCGGAACAGCAGCTCAAGAGGTTGTGCGAAGCCTTTCCGGTGCCTGTCTTCCTCAATGGCATGGAACTGGCTCGACCACTGACCGATCCGTCATTGCCTTGGCGCGAAACGCCTGTCGGCCGGATTCTGCTCAACCTGGAGGCATCGTGCGTCCAGTGGCAGAGCTTCTTGCAGGGACTTCCCATCGGGCTTTCTCCCAGAGTGTCAAAACATCACGTAGTAGTGTTGCGCGACGACATGATCGCCCGGCTTCCCGATCGGCAGCATCTTCTCAATGAAGCTGACGAGTGTGTTCGCATCAGGGACGCGATCAATCAGGCTTACCGCCAGGCATTGATCGAAACCAGGGAGCGGTTGCCGGCCAGCGAGTTCATCGAGCAGTATGCCGAAAGGTGCCTTTCCTCATCCAATGCAGACCTGCTGAACGATATCCACTTTGTTCCGCTGGCATGGTTCCGTGACTGGCACGGTGTTCCCCCCGGATATGTCCGCTTCTGGGAACGCTATCTGCGCACCGGCATATCGGCCAGCGAGGCATTGAACGAGGCTGGCGTCTGGCGCATCGCCAACGGCGAGGACAATGATGAAACTGCTGCCGAGGTCTATCTGAGCGCTCGCGAAGGCTTTTTGCTGGAGGAGACGCGGCTGGATGCGGGGCACTGGCTGATGTCCATGGTCAGAACGATCGACTCCGCGCAGGTGGTGATCCAGCATGCAGCCACGCTGTATGAAGACCGTCACACTGTCCTGGCAGACGGCTCGGTCTCCCTGGTATTGGTCGAAGGTCTATGCGTCAGCCTGGAAGGTGAGCCCGGCGAGTATCCGGTAGCCGCAGTGCGCAGGGCCGACACGCTCTACCTCACCACGGAGGCATATTCCGTCACCCGCCTGGTCTCGGACTATATCTTTAATGACCGCTACGAGGAGGCCAGCGAAGAGGAGGATGGCCGGACCATCAGCACTTTCATCGCCGTCGGCTGCTCGCAGGACCCCGTTCACGTCATCGGTGCCCTGCTTCCGGACACGCTGCGCTACACGCCGCAGTCCAGGCTGGCCGGTGCGACGGTACGGCTGGTCTTCGATGATGAAGGAAAGTTGCAGACGATCACCGGTTGATCCATTTCTCACAAACGCTCCTTCGGGAGCGTTTTTTTTGGCAATAGGGCGGCGTCAGCATTCCGATTGAAGCAGGACGAAGCCTCCCGGAAACGCCACGCTCCTTCTCATGCGTTGCTGATGATTCAGCACCATGCCAGCAGCTACGGTCGTCCAGGCTGCGCCGCGGTTCCCACGCGCCGACCGAACCAGTCCGCTTCGCATCAGGTCCGCGGATGCACGCCATAACCGGCGTTGATGCAAATTCTTCCTCAACCCCTTCGGGACACACGCTGCGTCCTGCCGGGATGTGGCTGTTCCCGCCTCATTCCAAAGGAAATTCCCATGACCATTCATCAACAGCGCATCACCCTGAAAAGCCTCAAGGTTGCCGACTTCGCCAGCGAGGAAACACTTTGCTTCACCGCTGTCGTGTTGTTCGACGGCGAGCCTGTCGCCGATGCCAGTAATGACGGCCACGGTGGCATGACCTTCGTCCGTTCCCGCGACGGCAAACAGTCGAAGCTCTCCGAAGCTGAGCAATTTGCCGCAAGCCTGCCGGCAGTCGTCACCGACTATGACGATCCCCTGGATAGCTCCCGCAAATTCACCATCCAGATCACGCTGGATTACCTGGTCGATGACCTTGCCAACACGATGCACGCGGACAAGAAAATCCGTGCCGCCTTCAATCGTGATATCGGCAACAAGGTGCTGTTCGTCAAGGACGGCAAGTTACTGTTCCTCAAGGGCGCCAAGCTCAAGACCGTCACCGACAGACCTGCCTACTTCGCCAGGCTGCGGGCTGCGCAAAAGCAGCCAATCGTCATCCTCGCCGAGCTCGCCCCTGATGAGGCTTTCGCACTCTGGAAAAAGCACACCGGCAACGATGTTGCGTCCTGACTGCCCGCTGGCGGTCATAGCCGCGAGAACACCGATCCTTCAGTCCCATAGGGTCCTATTTGAACAGGAGATTTCCATGCAATTGGTCCAACCCCTCTTGAAAACCGTAAGGCCACACCTTACACTCTCATCAACATGATCCGGAGCTTCAGGCACAAGGGGCTACGGGCTCTGCACCAGCGTGGCGATACATCGGGCGTTCGTGCCGATCACATCGCCCGCCTGCGGCGCCTGCTGGCTTCCCTGGATGTCGCCCAGGCTCCCAACGATATGGATCGTCCCGGCAACCGACTGCATCCTCTCAAGGGGAAGCTCGACGGTTTCTGGTCGGTCGCAGTGTCGGGCAACTGGCGCGTCATTTTTCGCTTCGACGGTTCCGATGTGGAGCTTGTCGACTATCTTGATTATCACTAGGAGGCCATGATGCCTATGCACAACCCTCCCCATCCGGGGGAAGCCCTGCGCGAAGACGTGCTGCCCGCCATCAACATGAGTGTGGCCGCACTGGCCAGGCACATCGGGTATTCGCGGGGGCAATTGTCCACTGTCCTGAATGGACATGCGGCAATCTCCGCCGATCTTGCCCATCGCCTCGAACTTGCAGGACTCGGTAGCGCTCGCCAGTATCTTGCCGAGCAGGCCGCATACGATCTTTGGCAAGCTGTACACCGGGAACACCCCCCGATCGCCCGTCTGCAGATCGCCTGAAAATTCTCAACACCATCACGAAGCCTCGCATTTTTTGCGGGGCTTTTTTTTGCTCGCGTCGCCTATCGGGGGCTGGCCGGTATCTCATTCCGGCATGACGAGGGGGGCGTCCTGCTCAATGCTTTGCCGCATGTGTTGCTGATGTTGTCAGCGCCATGCCAGCAGCCAGGGTCTTGCCGGCTGTGCCGCGGAATTCTCCGCGTCGACCCACCAGTCCGCCTCGCATCATCTTCGCGGACGCACGCCATTCCGGCGTCGATGCTTTTTCCACAAACCACGGGAAGCCTCCATTCCCGAAGGGATGTGGTGCTTTCCACCACCATCAGGAGAACACCATGTCCTTCGTGTCCCATCCCCAGGCCAGGGGCAGCCTGCAAGCCGACGCCACAGGCCGCCTGGCTCTGCACTGGACAGGCAAACGCCTTCCCCTGCGCGTGCTGAGAAGCGCCGCCGGTTATTACATCGGCACAACCGATGAAGAAGGTCCCGTTTCACGCGAGTCCGTCGAGTATTTCCCCAGCAGTGAAGCAGCCACCACGGCCCTGGAAACAGGTCAGTGGGAACAGCGTTCGCATCCCTGATCGTTTGCCCACAGGAGTCATAGTCATGAACCTGAGTATTTCTCTCCCCGAAGATGTGATCGATCAGATCGCACGTGAGGAAGCCCATTTCTTACTGGCGCCCGCTGCGTTCTTTCACGCCTGGAAACGTGGCGTGGAAATCGCCGGCGTCGAGTGGTTCGGCAACGGCACCCGCGAGGGATTTCTGAATGCCACCAGTAAATGGGATCTACGGCCCAACTTGCTGCTGCTCAACGATGCCCTGGGTGTCCTGAGCGGCGGACAGCGGCTTTTCCTTTCGACAATGGTCAGCTTCTACAACGCCCGCGAGGGTGCCGCGATGCTCAAGCGTATCGGCTTCGAGGGGCTCGCTGATCTTGGCGGGCTCGATCTGGAACGCAGGCAGGTGATCGCGCAGTTGGTGCTCAATTACAGCGGCTGGTAAGCCGGTTTCATCGTTCCCCAACCAACCTCATGAGGGACGCCTCGACCCTGGTTGGGGCTTCTCACTGTTCTTCCCACGCGGATGCTCATGTCCGCTGGGGCATGGCTCCGCTCTTTTTTCAAAGGGAGCCATCATCATGGCAAACAACTACTACGAAGCGACCGGTCTTCTATCGCTGGAGCGCGTGACGCCTGTCATCGTCGCGCTGTTCGGCGCCTTCCATCTCGACGCCAACTATCCAGGCAGCGGTCGTGCTTACATCGCCAGGATTGCCGAAACCAATGATCCGCAATGGGATGATGTGCTGGAAGGTCTGACTGGTCTGGCCGAGCAGCTAGGCATTTCGCCGAATGCAGAAGCAGAGGCCACAATTGTCGTTGTCCTGGAAAAACTGGCCGCACACTTCCATGCCGATCAGGACGAAGCTTTCGAAAACCTGCTTGAGCATCATTCGTTCGAAGGAGATGCAGACCTTGAAGTCTTGTTCTTCATCGCATCTTGCTTCGACGATGGCCATAACCTTGTCTCTATTCAGTTCGAGGGTTGCTGGTATTGCAGCAAGCCGCGGCTGTTCGAGTTTGGTGGTCACGCATGCTTCATCAGCCGGGAGATCTCCCTGTTCAGCGACACGCCCCAGATGCTGAGACTCGGAAAGGATCTGCACCGGGCTTTGCAGGAGGGAAATATCACTGAAGCAGCCGCTCGCATCACTTTTGCAACGGCAGGTTTTCTTGCCGGCATCCAGGATTCGAATAGCCGCAAAGCACTGCGGAAGCGCGTGGCAGAAAGCCTGCTCCAAGGTCAGGACTGAGCTTTCGACACAAACTACGCATCTTATCCACCCACCGGGGCGTTATCCCCGGCGGGGTCGCTCCGCTTAACTCGCTGGAGAAATCCCATGTCCCAGACACTCAATCCTTTTATTCGCGGCTATCAGAACCTGCATTTTGTCCGAACACTTTGCATCAGCCACGAAGACGATAGCCCGCTGATCTGGCGGCCTTTGCATCCCAGTCAGGCGCATCTGCCTGACGATCAGATCGCACAGTTCCCCTGCCTTCTGTCCAGCGATTATGCGCTGATCACCGAGGGCCAGGAAATACCGGAAGACCTGGAGGCACAATGCCAGACTTCCGGCCTGGTACGAACGGTTGTCTACGCCATTACCGGCGATGACTTCGGCCATCCCGTTCACGTAGGCGACTGCTATTCTCGGGAAGCTGCGCAGGAAGTGATCCATCGGCTGAGTTTCGACACCGGATTTTATAGCCGGTGCTGGGAGATCAGCACAGCGCATATTACCGAGGAATCTTTCCACTATCTGGCCGAGTTGGCAGATATCGCCACACCGACCGGGTTCCGGTTCATCGCATTCCGCATCCCATATAGCCCGGCGATCGGCATCAAACTGATTGCGACACCGTGGACAGATGAAAACCTGTTGCACGTGGAGGGCATAACCGCAGAGCAATTGCGGCAGGAGCATCTGGAAAAAGGTATGCCGGAAGCTCTGGCCGACACCATTCATCTGGCCGCACTGGCCGATATCCGCATCCTGATCTTTGATGCTGATGCTCCGGCCCTGGACGACCTGCCTCAATATGAAGAGTAAGTACGAGTTGAATTTTGAGCCTCCAAGTGAGGCTCTTTTTCTTTATAGTTGTCGTCAATTGAACTCCTAATTTCAGGACAACTTTGCGACGATGGCATCGGAGACCGGAATAAAGACAGCAGCGACTTCTGCCGAGAGAATGCTGTGGGGTGCCGTCAGGAACATCGTGGCGGCGAAAGACGCACTGGACGCCGCGTTGAAATCGCCAGCCTCATCAGTCCTTGTTCCTCCCGAGCTGCGCAATGCTGCAAGCTCCGCGATCGATGTCTCCGCCTTCACCAGGGCTGTGGTGCCGTTTCTGGACCTGGCGCACTCGCTTCATCCCCGACGTGCCCGCGTCCCTCTCGATCGTTTGCTGGGTGAGTCCTGGCGGTGGCGACAGCCATCATCGTCAAGCCGCTCCGTCACCGCGCTTGCCGACTATCTGCTAGACGATGACCGCTCTCTGCCCGGCGACCGCGACCAGGCCATTGTGTTTGAGATCGCGCCACTGGGACTGTGGTTCGCCCACGAAGGCAAAAACCGGGTCCATTTCCTGCGCTCCGGCGGCGCAACCGAAATGCCTGCGTTGGTGACAACCGTGGATTACCCTGCCGCTGAACGGCTGGCTCTCTACCATCTGGCGATCTCGGGTAGGGAAGAGCTTTGGTGCGTACTGGACAAGCACCGGGCAAGGCGCTTGTTGCTGCCACAACTCACCCACGCACTGTTGACGGCCTATGGAGTGGCTCCCGCCAGCCGCTGGCCGCAGGATCTGCCTTCGCCTCATATGATCGCCGAGGTGCTTCAGCAGAGGTTGCCTCGCCTGGAGATCGGTCAGGACGTCGACCTGGAGCAGCTTCGCATCCGTATCCTGAAAAACAACGCCGAAGAAACGTTCACCGAACTCAATCTCTTTGAAATTCTGGCCGCAGGCCCGCTGAAGGTGCGATGGAGATGGCTCGCCTGCGCAGGCGCGATATGCCTGGGCGGACTGGCATTGAGCCTGATATTGCCGCAGCCCTGGGATGGCCAGGCCCGGCTTCTGCTCGCCGGCGGCGTCGGGGGATTTGTCGCATGCCTGCTATTCCCCTGGATGCGGGCTCGCCGGAAACACCTGCGGGACGAAGATCGCTGACCGATAACGACACCCGAATACGGTGAAGTGTTGGCCCCGATAGGCGCTAACAATTTCCACCGTCATGGATCAACCTGACCACATGTTTGCTGGCGTTGCCGGCTGCATGCCCAGGCAGTCGAGACCTTCGAGACTGCGGTGCTGTATTGCACTGGTTGGCCTGTTCTATCGGCGCATACCGCGCCACTCACTCAACCCACAAGGGACCCCTCCCTTGTGGCGGGAATCCCTTGCTTTTCCTCAAGGAGATCCCAATGGACCGTTCCCTCATCAAGTCCCTGATGCCTTCGCTGGTCGCAGGTCACGTGCCTCGTAACGCACGAGGCTTCAAGTATCGCGTATTCGATGATCAGCCGCAGATATCTGCATTCGGCTTCGCCATTGATCCCGATGCCTTCGACGGCAAAGTGGTCGCGGCCAGTGGCGATGCCATTGTTGTCAAGGTCAAGCCCACCGAATTCGCGGTGCTCGACCGCAATCTGGTGTCCTCTGTCCCGAACGAAGGGGCCAAGGTGCATGTTCAACCCTACGCACGGCGCCGTTTCGACGGCCTGCGCGCTGACACCCCGGAAGAACGTACCGAGATGACGTCTGACGGCATTCCTTACACGGTCAAGACGCACGTCCTTGGTTCCGCGCCGGCCAAGCTGCCCATCCCCGAGCCACAGTGCCTGGAACTGGGCCAGCTCATCCAGCAGTTGGAAGAAATGCCGGCGCCCGATGGTTTCCGGCGTATCACCCACATGCTGGTCGATGCTGGTGCCCGTGACTTCACCTGGGTCGATCCGAAGCCGTCCAGCATCATCGAGACGCCTCCGGCAATCAGCTTCGCGGTTTCAACCGGAAAGTTCGAGGGCCGGGTGACGATCCTCTATGACCGCGCGGGTGACACCTACGTGGTGGAACTGCATCGCGATGGCGAACTGGTCGATCGGCACGACGAGGTGTATTTCGACATGCTCGGCGAAGTGCTGGAGCGGCTCATCGACGATGGGCGCTGGCGCCTGATCGACGTGAGCGTGATCGACGCCAAGCCCGCCCGGCGACGCCAGGCGGTGCTTGCGTGACTTTCACGGCCAGCGACTCCTGGGTGGTGTATTCGCCCAACGAGTCGGCCGTCAGCGACAGTGCTGGCTTCTGGTCCAACGAGTTCGGCTGGGTCCCCCTCGACCATGCGACGTGTTTCACGACCGATGAGGCCCGTGACGCGATGCTTCCGATATCGGTCGGCCACGACGCGCGGCTCGTTCCCTGGCTTGAGGCTCAACAGTTCTACGGCTGACCTCAAGACCGCCAGTCCTTCCATCAACCGGTCATGTACCGCAGCGGCTCCCCATCCAGAAGGTTGGGGAGCCTTCTCTATTCCACACAGGAGATTCCGTCCATGTCACTACGTTTCAAAGGTGCCGACCTGCGCCCCGTGCTCGCCGAGGCCGAGGCGAACAAATGCCGCGTCGTCCTGGTAAAGGACCACGGCGTCTACTTCCTTGCCGAGCGAGGTGAGCGAACGCCAGAGGGGCGTCAGAAGCTGCTGGCCTACGCCATCGGCTGCAACCCTGACATCGACCCGTTCGATGATTGGTGGGAACGCGCCCGAACCGAGTTGGGTGGCGATGATTTCGCAGAGCATTTCGAACTGCGGGACAGCGTGTTCGCACGCATCCTGAGCAGCGAGGACGATCTCGAACTATCCGCCACGCCGACACAACTGTTCCTGCAAGTCGTTTCACCCACCCAGGGCGACGACTGAACGACGAACCGGTCGCTCTGTACGCAGCAGCGACGTTTCATCCACCCGCCGGGGTCCTGTCCCTGCGTGGGAGGACTCCGGTTTCTTTCTGGAGATATTCATCATGCCAGCAATCACCAGCAGCACATCCTCACAGCCTATCAGCGATACCGGCATCTCGTTTGATGAAACCGCCTGGCGGGCTGTCTGCGAGAAGGTCGCCGTGCAAGCCCACAACGGCTGCGGACTGTCTCACGACTATTACGTCGAACGCTTCAGTTCGGAGATTGAACGACACGTAGATCGACTGCCCGAAAGCCAACGGACACAAGCTCTGCAGATCGCGCAGGACTGGGATTACGCAACACCTGCCGAGAGGCAGGAAACCGACGACTGGAATGCCGAGAACGGCTACTGCACACACGGAATCGAGCTGGGATGTTGCCCGGCCGGTTGCGGTTCATGACACCACACTGATCCAGCGAAGCCCCCTGATGGGGGGCTTTTTTTTGTTCGGAGTTCCGCACGCGAGACCCGCTCAAGTGCCTCGACCGAACAATAGGGCTGCGAACCAGTACCGATTCCGGATAGCCGGCCGGCGCAGTGGATGCCACGCTACCGCCATGTTGCGCTGACCCCGGTCAGCAACATGCCCAGGTAGCCATTGATCTTCAAGGCTACGGCGCGGTTCCGTCCGCGTGATCACACCAGTTCGCACTCGGCATCCCAGCGCGAACGACCGTCGAGCAATCGGCGGTGATGCCAACCTAGTTGTTGCCGGATCTCACGATCCATCAACCCGCGCGGGGGTTACACACCTCCCGTACGGGGTCGGTGTGTCTCCGCATTCTTGTCCTCAAGTCTGGAGATTCACCATGACCACTTCTACCGAAAAGTCCTTTTTCGACCTGCACATCACTGGCCTCGGCTATCTCAATCGCATCCGCGAAGTGAAGCCGAAGAAAGGTGAGCCGTTCCTGGCCTGCGATATCGCAGCGCTCAATGGTCCGAGCGACGATGTCTCGTACGTGCGTTTTGATACGCGCGTTTCGGGCACCGATGCCCAGCACCTGATCCGTCGCTGCATCGATGCCGTCGAGGCAGAGAAGAAAGTGATGATCGGGTTCCGCCTGGGCGACCTGTGGACCGACACCTTCACCTATTCCAAGGGGAAGCGCGCCGGTGAACAGGGTGTCAGCCTGAAGGCCCGCCTGCTGTTCGTCAGCTGGATCAAGGTCGATGGCGTCCTGAAGTACAAGGCCGAACCCAAGCCGGCCGAGTCCGAACAGGATGCTGCGGAACAATCCGCTGCATCTGCTCCTGCTCCGCAGGAAAAGCCGGTTCCGGAAGTATCCGAGCCGATCGCCGAACCTGCCGACGAAGCCGCTGATGCGCAAGCACCGGCACTGGCCGAGTCGTTCTGATCCGCAAGGCCCCCTCACAGGGGCCTTGTTCTTTTCATCATCACCAGGAGCACTCCATGATTACCCTCCCGGGCCAGTTGGCCATCAAGACCATCCACGGCAGGAATGGCGACTTCAATGTCGGCCGCCTTTCGACCAGCATTGGTGAGTTCGTCATCAAGAATGCCGAGCTGGACCAGTATGACGAAGGCAAATACGACGGTGATTTCGTCATCACCGAAATCAGACCCTCTACCTACAACACCAGTGGGCGGATGGTCATCGAAATCCGCGCCCACCTGGGCGGGATGACCCTCTCGAACATCGATCGACTG
Organism: Agrobacterium tumefaciens; assembly: GCA_025559845.1. Taxonomy (NCBI): domain Bacteria; kingdom Pseudomonadati; phylum Pseudomonadota; class Alphaproteobacteria; order Hyphomicrobiales; family Rhizobiaceae; genus Agrobacterium; species Agrobacterium tumefaciens. The sequence goes on along the minus strand of CP048469.1, from coordinate 189,845 downwards.
AGCAAGGATGAAGCCCAGCGGCTGAGTCCGCAGGAGGTCGATCCCATTGATGAGGAAACGCAGGCACCTGCGGCCGCGGCCAGGCCTCCAGCCAGGACGAAGGCCCGCAGCACGCGCGATCCACTGGTCGACACCACGCCGTTCGGCAGCGAACCAGCGGCTGCATCATCCTCCAACGCCTCGGCCGAGGAAGACGATGCCGCACTGTTCGGCATGCTCTGGCCGTTGAGCGAAACCGTGAAACTCGACGCAACCGTCGACCGCCGCGTCCTGCGTCAGCAGCGCGACCGGCTCGATGCGATGGGCTATCGGTTTGAACCGCTCTCCCAGGACTGGCACCTCGCCAGCGCCTGATCGACCTTGATCCATCACCCATCGGGGCGCTTCCCCGATGGGCAAGCTTCCGATGATTTCAAACGAGGAGCTTCATCATGAGTCGGCACTGCTTCGACACGTCCCGCAAGGGATTTCCCATCATCGTTGTGCTCGGCTGGGATCGGCCGATGCAATATTTTTTCCTGACCATCGAAAAGCCTGCAAAGCTGATCGATGACGCCATGCAGGTCGAGGATGACCGCTTCCTGTACAGCAATATGCACGAGACCGATCCTTTCGGTCATGACCTGGACTACTACCGCGAGGTCTTGCGGCATTTTCAGATCATCGTGCCGGAGAGCCTGTTCAGAGAGGTCCTGTCCGACGCCGAGAGGAATGTCGGCAACCGCTTCGTCAGGCATCAGGCAGACGGTTCATTCACCGAACTGGGGCGCTGAAAAGCCCACGTTCTTTTATCCCCGACGGGCGTCTTTCCCGCCGGGAAGGTCCCCGTTAATTTCTTCAGGAGACCTTCTCATGGGTTGGCTTTTTTCCCGTCGCTCACGTAGCGAACTGATCCATCATCTGGTGCAGTCGCAGGATTGCCAGGCCGCATATGTCGAAACTCTGGCCTATACCCTTCGCGGCAACGTGTTGTGGTCTGTGGTCAAAGTAACGGCGAAAGAGCCGAACAGGCTCAACCTCGCTGCCGGTGAATCCTTCACCTACATCGGCTGCACGCTACTGCAACGCTACCGCAACGAGTGGGGCTACAAGTCGATGGATGAATCCGTTCATCCCTACTACTACAGCTGCCCGCTCAGCTATCTGGAACGCGCACCCACTCAATCGCCGGAATGGCGAGCGGGTGTACGGGCGTACCACGATCACAGGCGTATAGCGCGTTCGGCATCTGCCGTTCCAGTCGCCTGAAATTCCTCACACCAGTCCTCGGACTGCCCCTGCATTGCAGGTTTTCCACGCATGCGCGCGCGTCCGGCCTTGTGCCGGCCGTCGATGCCGCTTGCCCAATCCTCAAGGAGATAGACATGCAACTCGCATCTCGTTTCGCATCACGTTCCCCGATTCTGCGTGCAGATCATCCGCTGTCGGATGACCAGATTCGCGCAGTCGCTCCCTCCATCTTCGCGGATACACCGCATGGAAGCCGCTCCGAACGGTACAGCTACATACCGACATCCGCCGTTCTGGCGAAACTACGCAATGAAGGGTTCGAGCCCTTCATGGTGTGCCAGACCCGCGTGCGTCATGAAGACCGTCGCGAGTTCACGAAACACATGCTCCGCCTTCGCCATGCAAGCCAGATCAACGGCAAAGAGGCGAATGAGATCATCCTGCTTAATTCGCATGATGGCACCAGCAGCTATCAAATGCTGGCCGGCATGTTCCGTTTCGTGTGCCAGAACGGTCTGGTGTGCGGCGATATCGTCGGTGACGTTCGTGTGCCCCACAAGGGCAATGTCACTGACCATGTAATCGAAGGCGCCTACGAGGTCCTGAGCGGATTCGACCAGGTGCAGGACTCCCGCGAAGCCATGCGAGCGATCACGCTCGATGATGGCGAGGCGGAAGTCTTCGCAAGGTCGGCCCTGACGCTCAAATATGACAGCGAAAGCAAGGTGCTGCCGATCACTGAAAGCCAGGTTCTGGCGACACGCCGGTTCGATGACAATCGCCCGGATCTGTGGTCGGTGTTCAACCGGGTACAGGAAAACCTCGTCAAAGGAGGTTTGTCCGGTCGGACTGCCACTGGCCGTCATCAACGCACGCGCGCTGTGCAAGGCATCGATCAGAACGTCCGCCTCAATCGCGCGCTGTGGCTGCTGGCCGAAGGTCTGCGGCAACTCAAAAGCTGATCTTCGCGGACTACGCCCATTTCGGGCAACGCCTGCGGCTTTCACCCATCGCTCCTGACGGAGCATTCCTCACCCCCAGGGGCTGTACCAGCCTCACGGGCTGGTGCTGTCCCTGGACCTTTCAAAGGACACGACCATGCCCGATACAACATCTTCGCAACCGCTTCTTCGCATTGACGAATGCCCCGACCTGATGGCCGACGGCTACATCGGCGACGAAGGCGGCAACCTGATATTCCTGTCCGTATGGGCACGAGATACAGCCATTCAGCAGTTTCTGGCCCGGCTCACGCTGGGTCGTGACGACGATGGTCTGGATCAATTCCACCTCATCACCGACGCAGGCGGCTCCGTGCCGGTTTTCGTCGGTAACGTCGACAGGCTGGAGAAGCGCTCCACGCGCCTTTTCCGCCGCACGCTGTTCGGCTCGATGGTCAACCTGTGGCTCTTCGACCAGCGCTGCGTCAAGCCCGACAAGGCTAACGCCAGCGCGCTGACGCTGTTGCCCAGGGACTCAGGCCACCGGCTTGATCGCTTGTGGACCCTGGTACAGGAAACCTGCCCATTGCCACTGCTCGATCACTGGCGCGACATCGTGCTGGAACTCCTGACGGAGCAATCCATGCTGGCACGTCTTCCCATGGCTTACGGGCCGCTGGAAGGGCATCGCCTGGCACTGGATGTCCCTGTGCTCACCAGGGCACTCGGCGATCTGATCCGTAACGGCACCCTCAGCGCCACGGCGCATGAACTGGCTTCCGGCATGCCTTTACGGCGCGTCGCCTGAAGTCTCGCAAAGGCATGCACAAGCTGCATGCCCCTCATTTTCCCAACCAGAATCAGGAGATTCACATGGCTCTCATGTTCCCCAGGCTTGCCCGCAATTTTGCGAAATCAGGGTATTACCCAACAGACGAACCCACGCTGGAACGGGCGCTCAACGCGCTGGCGCCGGCCGCTGGTCAAGTCGCCATCATCGACCCTTGCGCGGGCGAAGGCGTTGCCATCGCCGAAGCTGCGCATGCGCTTGGCCGTGATCTGGTGTCAGCTTATGCCGTCGAGTTCGACGAAGAGCGCGCCAGACATGCCCGAGGGCTTGTCGACCATTGCCTGCACAGCGACCTGATGGATACGCTGATCAGCCGGCAGAGCTTCGGACTGATGTGGCTCAATCCCCCCTATGGGGATCTGTCCAGGGATGCCGATGGCAACATTGGCTACCAGGGACAGGGCCGCGCCAGGCTGGAGAAACTGTTCTATCAGCGCGTCCTGCCGCTGTTGCAGTACGGTGGCGTGCTCGTTTTCATCATTCCCAGCTACACGCTGGATGCCGAAATGGTGGGCTGGCTGACACGCCATTTCACCGGACTGCGCATCTATCGTGCGGTCGAGCAGCAGTTCAGGCAGGTGGTGATCTTCGGCACTCGCTCACGCCAGCGCGATCTGGCGAGCGATGCCAAAGCCATCCGCAACCGGCTGCTGCAGATCGGGTCAGGCGATATCGAAGCGGAAGAGCTGCCAGCCGAATGGCCGTTCCTCCCGTATTCCGTCCCGACCACACAGGCCGAGCCGGAACAGTTCTACCGGGTCACCATGGAGCCGGAGCAATTCGCGGCCGAAGTTCATCGCCTGCAAGGGCTGTGGCCTTCCCTCGATACGCACCTCGGCGCTTCGCAGCAATCGTTGCGGCCGCCGGCCCGTGCCTTGTCTCACTGGCATCTCGCCCTGGCGCTCGCAGCCGGTGCGATTTCGGGTGTCGTGCACTCCAGATCCGGCAAGGTGATGGTCGTCAAAGGCGATACCCACAAAGAGAAGTCCGCCGCGGTCGAATACAACGAACGCGACGACGGCTCGATCGCTGAAACGCGCATCCTCACAGACAAGTTCGTGCCGGTCATTCGCGCATGGGACATGACACCCGGCTCCCCCACTCGGGGAGAAGTGCTGACCATCCGCTGATCCCTCATCCCCCGAAAACCAACGCCTGGTCAGGTGCTGGCTTCGCCTTTTCATCAACGCAACAGGAGCAATCCATGTCCTTCAAACTGTTCCCACGCCAGCGCACCGCGCCGGCCTCCATTCCTCTGTTCTCCAGTGGTGCCCTGACGCTCAGCGCCAGGGTGCAATGGCTGGACAGCACGGGGCTGCTTGATCCCCATCGTTTCCTGCATCGCCACCTGCGTGGTGATTGGGGCGATCTCGACGACACCGAACGACGCGCGAACGATGCCGCTCTTCGCTCCGAAGGCGCAGTGACTTCGCGCTACCAGGTGACGCCGCGGCTGTCCCTGCTGGTGACCACCAACGCGGACCACAGCCAGACCGTGATCCAACTGCCCGAGGAAAACGGGCCCCTCTGACGACCAACATCGTCAGTTTTCTCACCCAATGGGGTCATGCTGCCCCGCCAGGGTGTCATGACCCTGCTCAACAATCAGGAGAAAAACGATGACATCCAACGAAAGGTCCAGTGATCGCCGCCGTTTGCTGTTTCCGATCGGCGCATTGATTTTCAGCGAAGGCGTAGACCGTCTCATGCGGGAAGGCCGGCTCGATCCGATGCCTTACTTCCAGCGTCACATCCGTGGCGACTGGGGCGATGTGACGGATCTCAGGTGGCAGGAAAACAATGCCGCCCTGACGTCCGGTGAGCCTCTCGGTTCGCTTTACATCGTCACCCGCGAACTCACCATTCGCATCTTCACCGAAGCAGACCGCAGCGCAACGCATGTCATGCTGCCTTCCGAATCCTGACGCACCAATGCGTCGTTCCTTCACCGCGGCAGCCCAGTAACCTCTGTCGCCTGCATCATCCACCCAACGGGGCCATTCACCCCGATCGGGTGCCATGGCCCTTCATTTCTTATGGAGTCACCACCATGGCACACGAAGCACTTTTCGTTAGCGTTGTCCCGCAACCGCGATTCCTGACTGGGCACCTGGTCATGACCTGCGGCGTCGATGAACTGGTCCGCGAGGGTCGGCTCAATCCAGGTCCTTATCTCGCGCGCCATCTCGGTGCCGACTGGGGCGATCTCGACGACAGCGACTGGCAGTCCAATGATACTGCCTTGCGCACCGGCGAGGACCGCCTGTTTTCGTCGTACCAGGTCGAGCCTGACCTGAAACTCTGGATCATCACCGAATGGGATCGCAGCGTCACCACGCTGCTGTTGCCCGACGAATACTGATCTTCATCCGGCGGCTGCCGCCACTTCTCATCTTCCCACCCAGGGGCATGTCCATCGCCCCACAGGGGGAGGTGCATGCCCCGTTTTCTTTGGAGCATCACCATGTCCCTCGATCTTGAAACCATCCCCGATTCTGCCGTGCAGGGCGATTTGCCTGAAGCAGAGTCCTCACCTCTGACCATCAGCCTCAACGATTTCGTTTCCGAATTCGGTGACGAACTGCTGGAAAGCCTCAACCGCGCCAATCCTCCGGTCTACACCGGGGAAGCGCGCCCACATCGGCAAGGGGTTCTGTCGCGTCTCAAGCGGCAGCCGTTCCCCGCGCAGGCCGAAGTCATCCACGCTGTCAGCGAGTTGCTGATCGATCGTGGTGAACGTGCCGCAATCATCAACGCGGAAATGGGAACGGGCAAGACGCTGATGGCAATTGCCGTCGCCGCAGTGCTCAACGCCGAAGGCTACCGCCGCACGCTGGTCCTGTCGCCGCCGCACCTGGTCTACAAGTGGCGGCGGGAAATCCTCGAAACCATCCCCGGTGCAAAAGTGTGGGTGCTCAACGGCCCCGACACGCTGGTCAAGTTGCTGAAGTTGCGCGAGCAACTCGGCGTACCGGCCACCGGCCAGGAGTTCTTTGTTCTTGGCAGGGTCAGGATGCGCATGGGCTTCCACTGGAAGCCCGTGTTCACCCGTCGCCGCACGCCTGGCGGCTTCGTCGGCGCATGCCCGCATTGCGGTCACGTCATCACCGATCTCGATGGCGAGCCGGTCAACACGATCGAGCTCGAGGCCGAGGAGTCGCGGCGCAAGTGCAGCCATTGCGCATCCGCGCTGTGGACGTTGATGCGCCCGCGGTCTCTTTCATCCACCGACCAGTCCTCGGCAGTGATCAAGGCGCTCAAGCGTATTCCCACCATCGGGGAGGCCACGGCCCAGCGGCTGATGAAGAAGTTCGGCGAGTCGTTCCTGGTATCTCTCCTGGGCGACAACCTGTTCGAGTTCATCAACCTGATGGATGAGAACGGTGATCTTGTCTTCTCCGACCGGCAGGCCCAGCGCATGGAACGTGCAATGGCCTCCATGGAATTTGGCTTTGGTGAAGGTGGCTATCAAGCCAGTGAGTTCATCAAACGGTATCTTCCGCAGGGCTTTTTCGATCTCCTCGTGTGTGACGAAGGCCATGAGTACAAGGGGTCGGGTTCCGCACAGGGACAGGCGATGGGCGTGCTTGCCGCCAAGGCTCGCAGGACCCTGCTGCTGACCGGCACGCTGATGGGCGGCTACGCGGACGATTTGTTCGCGCTGCTGTTCCGGACGCTGACGGGGCGGATGATCGAAGACGGCTACCGGCCCTCCAGGACTGGCAGCATGACGTCGGCGGCGATGGCCTTCATGCGCGAACACGGCGTTTTGAAGGACATCTATTCCGAAAGCACCGGCACGGCGCACAAGACGGCCAGGGGCACCAAGATCACGGTGCGCACCGTCAAAGCGCCTGGCTTCGGGCCGAAGGGCATCCTGCGATGCGTGCTGCCGTTCACCGTGTTCCTGAAACTCAGGGACATTGGCGGCAACGTGCTTCCTCCCTACGAGGAGGAGTTTCGTGAGGTCGCGATGGAGGCCGATCAGGCCATCGCTTATCGTGACCTGGCCGGCCGCCTCACGGCAGCTCTCAAGGAAGCCCTGCGCAAGCGGGATACGACGCTTCTTGGCGTGGTCCTCAACGTGCTTCTGGCCTGGCCAGACACGTGCTTCCGTCCCGAGACGGTCACGCATCCCCGCACGCGGGAATTGCTGGCGTTCACACCGTCGCAGTTCAACGAGCTGGAAATCACGCCGAAAGAGCGTGAACTGATCGACATCTGCAAGGCAGAGAAAGCCGAGGGCCGCAAGGTCCTGGCCTATACCGTCTACACCGGGACGCGGGACACCACGTCGAGGCTGAAGGTTCTGCTGGAGCAGGAAGGCCTGAAGGTCGCGGTGCTGCGCGCAAGCGTGGATACCTCACGACGCGAAGACTGGATCGCCGAGCAGCTCGACCGTGGCATTGATGTGCTGCTGACCAATCCCGAACTGGTCAAGACGGGCCTGGATCTGCTGGAGTTCCCAACGATTGTTTTCATGCAGTCGGGATGGAACGTTTACACGCTTCAGCAGGCCTCGCGCCGGTCATGGCGGATCGGCCAGAAGCTGGCCGTGAAGGTCATCTATCTCGGCTATGCGGCCACGTCGCAAATGACGTGCCTGTCGCTAATGGCCAAGAAGATCCTCGTCTCGCAGAGCACGTCAGGAGACGTGCCGGAGTCCGGTCTGGATGCCCTCAACACGGATGGCGATTCCGTAGAAGTGGCGATGGCAAGGCAACTTGTCGCCGCCTGATTCAACTCCCCATGCCGGCGTCCCATCGGGTCGCCGGCCTTCTCGTTTCTTCCACCTTGCAGTCATGCCCGCGTTCTTCGTGGGCATGACTGTGTTCTTTTTCATCGCAAGGAGATTTCCATGAACACCAACACCCAAGCTACGTCCGAAATCGTCAACGCTCGCCTGACGCTGGACGTGATCTATCTGCTCAACGGAGAGCCCGCATCGGAAATGCTGGAACGCCTGCGCGGCCTGTGCGAGCGCGCTATCGGCGAAGGCATGTTGACCGGCGAGACCGCCGCGGAAGTGGACACCTGGTCAATCGACGCTTCCCTTTCGCCCTCGGCAGTCGTCAGTGAAGCACACGAAGCCGAGATCGCCGCCTTCATGCGACAGCGTATCGAGGACGGAAACCTCGACGCGGAAGACATCCCCGTGCGCATTGTGCGTTACGGTCTGATGCCCCCCGAAGCATTCGTCTCCGAAATGCGTGAACGCATGGACATGGATGACGGCGATGATCTCGAAGCACAGGCCACTGTTGCTGTATCGGCCGATCCTCCGGATCATGCTGAATTCGAGATGCGGATCGCGGTCGCCTGCGTCAACGCTTCCGGCATGTCCGACATGCCGATCTTCAGCGTCAAGATCACCCAGGAGGAGTTTGACCTGGGTGTTCATTACGACAAGGCCAAAGACCTAGCCGAAGAAGCCGGATATGAAGAGCCATTCGTCTGCTTCGATGCGACAGAACAGGACGCCATCCTGTCCGCCGCGCAAAAGCTAGGCTCTGTCCATAAGGATTGATGCGGTAACGGCGCATCAACCTCATTAGGCCCCGATTCGGGGCCTTTTTCTGTGTTGTGGCACAGAGCTTCGGAAGTTGGTCGCGAAAATCACCCTCTCGGCTGTGCAGAAACGACGCAGACGTGCAGGTTGCTGACGGCGAAGAGGATCGTTGTTTCGCAGAAAGTGTCGAGGAACGCGCCGTAGTCCGGTCTGGATGCTCTCATACGGACGTAGCACGGTGGCATGGCAACTTTTCGCCGCCTGTTCCACTTCAAGGGCGGCTTTTCCGCCACACCAGAAGGAGACAGCACGGCAGAGGAACATTGATGCGATCAGTGCCGTATCATTCCCAATCAAGCTGGTCACAATTTGCGGATGGTATCCGCCTCCAGGGCTGTCATATGAAAAACGGTCTTGCCCAAGCCCAACGCGCCGGTTGGAACCTCAGAAGTCAATCGTGTCCATGCTCCCCCATCGACAGTGTTCACAGTCAATTGGCCAAGCCTAACGAGCTCAAGCAACGTAGCTAAGTCGCCACCGACCGGTGTGGGGATCACGACGCTAAGCAAATTGATGTGTTTCGCGATGAGTGTGGCCGTGTCGATTTCCGTGGACTGAGCGGAAGCGGCTCCCACCAAAATCACTTTTCCTCCACCGCTCAGCTTGTCCATGAGAGTTGCTAGGATTGGACCACCCACGGTATCGATGATTACGTCAATTTCCTCTTGCTTCGCTTGCTCGACCGTGGCCACCGTAATGTTCTTGCCTGCGAAGGCATCATTCAAAGCCGCAGCGCGATGTGGATCACGAGTGATTGCAAGAACGTGAGCCCCCGTATTAGCGGCGAGTTGGACGGCAAGATGTCCCACGCCACCGGTAGCTCCCGTAACCGCGATCCGCGAACCTGAAGCTACAGCTGCAGCCTTAACCGCATGGAGTGCCGTAAGTCCGGCGACAGGCAATGCAGCGGCAGTTGCACCCGTGATTCCGGAAGGAACGACAGCGAGATTTCGGTGGGAAACCATCCGATTCTGCGCCCAAGCTCCGGAGTATCCCCAAGTCACCACCCGAGTTCCAACCGCGGGACCGTGCCCGTCAGCACTAGTCTGCGCAACTGTCCCACACGCGTCCCAGCCGATGACTTCGTCCTGGCCCCACGGAACCGTGGTTTCTCCACGATTGAGTGAGATAAATTCAACATCAACAAGAACAGCCTCAGCTGAGGCTGGATGCGGAGCCGAGACTTCTGTCATCTCGAACCGGCCGTTGTGGAAAATTAGGGCCTGCATTACGAACCACCTCCTTGCAACAGTGCGGAGTTGCCGCGTCCCACCCGGTGGCAAGTCCAAACATGCCATTCGCGTTCTCGCTTGGGCGAGCTTAAACGGATACTATCGACAACCGCAAAATTCTGTATATTATAATCCGAAATATGCTAAGATCAATGCATGGGTAGACCACGTTCGTTCGATACAGAGGCGGTGTTGGACTCTGCGGCGGCAGAGTTCCGCGTTCACGGCTTCGCCAACACTTCCACAGAGAAACTGTGCGAAGCAGCAGGCGTGCGCCGCAGCAGTCTGTACAACACGTTCACCTCGAAGGAAGAACTGTTTGTGCAAGCGTTGCAGCGATACGCCGAAGTCGTGTCGCTACGGCAGGAGACGGTACTCACCAATGCGGAACTTGATGGCGGTACGAGGCTGTGGCGGATCGTTGAAATGGTTGTTGCGGAAGAGTTCGCGGCACACAAGGAGGGCCATGCAGCTGGGTGCATGACAGTGCATACGTTCATGTCTCCCGATATGCGGCAGAGCGACCCCCGGGTGCAATCGATTCTAGACCGTGATCTGGATCGTCGTATCTCTCTGCTGACACAGGCCGCGAAGATTGGGCAGCTCGACGGCAGCGTACGCCCCGAGTCGTCGCCCGAAGACGTGGCTACGCTGATTGTCACCGTAATTTCGGGCCTGCGGGTAACCGCCCAGACCGGTGCAGAGCCGGCGCAGTTGCTCAGGGTCGCGCGAATGAGCCTCGCGGCGACGCTGGTCTGATCCACATCATCATGCTAAGAATGAACCTCCCGTGTTAGCGGGAGGCTCATTGCTGGTATAAGTCACGCCACTATCGTGGACGTCATCAGGAAGGCCGTGCGTTCGCCCATCAGATCGCGACTGGGTGGGAGCGCCTCATTGGAGGCAGTACCGCACATAGGCACTGCCCAAAGCCTGAGCACTCAGGCTGCGGTTGCATCCGCGCTAGCTCATTTCTAATCATTGTGTCAGAGGGTTCCTCCGCCGTCTCCCAGGCTAAGGGACCTGATTCTTTTGCCCCGATCGGACTTTCACCGACTGAAACCGGCGATGTCAGTTCGCGTATGACCACACACACGCTGCCCCCAACCTATAGGCCAGAACGACTCGGCTTGGCTGCTCGCCGCTGACCACGCTCGTCCACAGCTGACGACCATAGGGCAGCTTGCAATCATGTGGGACTCACACCAGCCAGTCGGCGGGTAATCCCGCATCGCCGCTCGCTGAACCAACTTTACGTGGTCGCCTCCCGGCCCGCCAAGCAGCCCACGCCAGGCCTCATAGCTCAGTCGGCGAAGTCTACGATTTTTGAATTTTAAAATCCAGTTCATTGTTCGCTGGACACACGCCATCTACCAGATGCTCGGCCATCCACTGACATGGAATTGCCAGTGTGGCACGAGCACATCACACCAATCGACAGTGTTCTGCCTGCATAGACAACCCCGATAAGACCATTGTTTTCAAAAGAAATATTCGCCCAGCCGAGAGAGCCATGTGGGGCATCCAAGTGAAAGACCCACGAAAAAACTGGGTTGTTTCAGTTGCACATGGATTTTTTGTATTCTAGAGTACAATACGAAGCAACGAGGATTTCGGTTCTGCTGGTTCTACTCAGAGTGGGCTAGGAACCGCCTGGAGACATCGAGTTGATCAGAGACATCAAGTTGATCGGAGGCAACCTATGGCATTGCAGGAATATCCCATCCAAGGAGACAGTGATCTAGCCACACGTGTGGTTGACTACCGAGATCACGGTCAGATTGAGCAGTTGATTACTCAAGGCTGGAAGTACGTTGGGGGCCAGTGCTGGGCGGCAGCGGCAGCCTCTTCTGACTTAAAAGAACAACGTATTGTTGAACCGCAAACTTTTCTCCCGCCTCTGTCGGGAGGCTGCATTGGCGGCGATGGTCTAGTCCTGACCTACCCAGTTCTGGGCGATGCCGGCAGCCTGTCTGAGAATGATCGTGACGATGAAGTCCGGCGCCACGCGATCTTCCCGCCAACTTCGTTGGCTGCACTGGAGTCCAAGATCGTCGGTGCGTATGCGGGCTGGAGACTCGGAGATTCGACGTTCTTGATCGGACGTGGCGATTTCAATGGGCCGGCTCTGATGATGCTATCGATCCGTCGCCTGGTTCCGCCCGGGGTTTTGGATGTCGGATACGCGACGATAAGCGCTCATCGTGGAAAAGGCTACGCCACATACGCCCTGAGACTATTCACACAGTGGGCCTTCAGCATTTCCAGCGTTCAGAGGATCGAACTTGGCATCAAGCCGGGCAATGCCGCTTCCGTATCTACAGCCCTAAAGGCAGGCTACCGCCTAGAGTCCGTTCGACGATCTCGATTGCGCAACGCTGATGGGTCCTTCGACGACGAGCACTCGTATGTAGCACTCAAGGCAGACCACCTACGTGTCTGGAGGTATCAGCCATGAGCCACCTCACGGGCAGCAATGTCAGCGAATTCAAATACTCGGCGCCGGGAGAGATTCTTGAGCCCACCGCCTTGCACGAGGTTCAGCAAATCATCAAGTCTCGCTCCCAAGTACCAAGCCGACCGCTGAGAGTAGTATCAAGTGGTTACAACTGGGGACTAGGCTCGGCGTCATCCCCCGGCCCAGTGACCGACTTAATTAGTCTGTACCGCCTGAACTCTATCCGGGAAATTGAGGTAGACAGGGGATATGCCGTCATCGAGGCAGGAGTAACTCAGGAGCAACTGACTACTGCTCTCCTGGGAAGCAGCCGATACTTGAACTGCACGGCATCCAGTTCCAAGACCTCGATCATTGGCAACATCATGGACCGGGGCGTTGGTCTGCATGGGCAGCGAACCCATGACTTACTCGGAATCGAGGTCGTCCTGCCCGACGGGCGAGTCGGTACTGTAGGTTGGTGGCCAGGGGTCGGCTCTCTAGCCGCCAACCCCTGGGGGCTCGGCCCATCGGCTCTCCACTTATTCACCCAGTCAAACTTTGGCATCGTTACTGCCGCCACCATACGTCTGCGGCCCAAGCCATCACAGCGGGAAGTCGTCACTTTCACGGTCGAACCAGGGACCATTCGCACGATCATCGACCACTTGCGAGACCTCATACGAGATGGCGTACTCAGTGGCGTCACGAAGATTTACGACCAAGAATCGAGTGCTATCTATGGTGCGCGCGAGGCGCGGATTGCTATCCACACTTGCATAGACGGCCCCGTGCCGATCGCCAAAGCCAAACTTGAAGTGCTCTGGCACACCCTCAAAGATGTCGACCCACAACGTGTGTCGAAAGAGCTTGTTACCGATGATCCACTGATGTCAGCTGTCGCCCGTCTCTATGACGGTGACACACGCAGCAGCGAGACTATCGTCCGCAACGCGTTGAACGCCTCCACAGAGGAGGCCGACGAGCACGGCAACGGCTGGATATTTGCGTTGCCTTTCGTCCCGATGCGTGGAGACGACGTGGAGAAGGCGATCCGAATCGTCCGAGAGGGTGTTGTCGGGAGCACTGCCCGTGCGGGCACAACCGTCAACGTACTCGACCATGACACAGTCGATCTCGTAGTCGCCATCTCTTTCCACCGTGATACGCAAGGTTCCGCAGCAGCCCATACTGCCTTCGATCGTATCGTTTCTGAACTCGTCACCGCCGGCTATGTGCCCTACCGGGTGGACAGCCGGCATGAACGTGCCGATTACGCCGATCGCGGCCGAGGCCTTGACGCCGTAATCGCCCAACAAGTCAAACGCTTGCTCGATCCCTGCGGCGTACTAGCTCCCAACCGCTACGTGGCAGATACGCGCATTCTGGATGCAGAAATCTCTCGTGAGCCAGAACACAAAGTCCCCGAGCAACCGAATGCAACGAGGAGCTCGGCAAATGACTCACGATGAAGACGTTGGCCAACTCGCGCCACCTAATAGACCCTCAACCGGGCTGGAGAGGAACCCTATGCTGAATACGATCTTGCAGCAGCAAGACGACTACTTCTTCGCTGATGACGAGCGCTTGATTTCAGTTCTGGCATGGATTCGAAACCATGCCGACCAGCTACGTCGCTATGGAAGTGAAGCACGACTAAAGGCACGCCTTCCACTGGCATGTGTAGAACTCTTGCGCTCCGGTGGGTTGTTCGACCTCGCACTTAATGTCGAGCGGGGAGGTAAGGGACTGACATCAGCGGCACAAGCACGCGCACTTGAAGAACTTGCCACGATCGACGCTAGCATCGCGTGGTGCGTGATGATCGGTATGGATTCTGGAATCTACCAAGGTTTCCTATCGCCTGCGATCCGTACCGAGATATTTCCGCATGCCGGGATTATCAGCGCAGGATGGATTCATCCGCAAGGGTCAGCCATCGACCTGGGTAACGGCACCTGCCGGGTCAACGGCCGATGGCAATTCGGGTCTGGTATCGACCACGCCGACGTCATTCTCGGTGGTGTCCGTTTCGCGACCAAAGAGGGTTCCGACGACTGGACCTGGCGGATCGTCATTCTGGACAAAGCGGATATAAAGATTGAGGAATCTTGGAACACTTGGGGCTTGCAAGGTTCGGGCAGTCAGCATTACCGCGCTGACAACGTGATCGTCCGACTCGAACGCACCATCACGCTGCTTGACCCTAAAGTCGAAGGCCCACTGAACCGGCCACACGACGCCATTGTGCGAAAGATGGCTGGCATCCCACTTGGCGTCGCCGTGGGCGCCATCTCGGCAGTTGCCTCAGAAGTTGGCAGGAAAACAGCTGAGCTGCGCTCTGCCAGAGAGCATCCCAACGACCGTGTGCTGAACACAATCGGACGACTCACCGCCGAACTGGTTGCGCTCCGGTCTGCCGTCTACAGCACACTGCAATCCGCGTGGAATATCTATAAGGAAGCGGGCACTACTCCGGACGAGCGGAACGCCGCTCTTGTCGCTACTGCGGCGATCCGCCAACGCTCATTCCAGACGTCTCGCTCCCTCGTGATTGCAGCCGGCGACCTCCTCGGCGCCCAAGCCGTCTACACGGCAGTAGGGGATCTCGGCGCTCGACTGAGCGACCTCAACGTCATGGCCCAGCACGCGGTCGGGCAAGAGTCACTTCTTGACCTTGCTGGTAATCGCATCCTCGGGGGCGAAGCCTCCGGTCCAATCATCTAGGGGCACACGATGACCACGAAGAACAATGACGGAGTTGGGACTCGGACACCACAGATCCTTCGACAGAACGAGGCCACGCAGGTCTGGCTCAGTAGTGACGTTTACACCATAACCGTGCCGGGAGCGGTAACCGGCGGAGTGATCTCTGTGACCGACGCTTGGGTGCCGCCGGGTGGTGGACCGCCCCCGCACATTCATGTCGATGCGCTGGAAATCATCGTTGTTTTGGACGGAGCCATAACTGTCGAACTGGATGGACGCCACGAAACAGCGGCCGCAGGTGATGCTGCTGTCATTCCTCCCGGGACAGTACACCACTTTCTGAACCACACCACTACACCGGCTCATCTGCAATTTCTCTTCACTCCGTCCGGAACAGAGGAGTTCTTCAGAGAAGCAGGCACACCGGCCAAAGCGGCTTACCCCATTCCCATAGCTACTGGTGAAGAAAACGCCAGAGCAGCGGAAATCGGATTGCGATACAGCCTTCATCCAGCACCGCAGACGGGCCGATAAAACTGAAAATTCGCCCTTGGAGGGCGCCTCACAACGTCAACGAACCCGAACTAGGAAAGGAGTGAAAATATGACTCAAACCATACGCCCCGAGACTGCCGCCACCACTATAGGTAGGACAGCCCTCATCACCGGCGGCAATCGCGGGATCGGGGCGGCCATCGCCGCGCAATTCGCGCTTGCGGGTTACAACGTAGCGATCACATACCGGAATGGACAGAAGGAAGCCGAGGACACTGTTCGTCACATTGAACGTAATTCCCCGAGTTGTCAGGCTCACGCCGTTCATCTGGATTTGGAGCGCGCAGACACCATTGCTCTTGCAATCAACGAGGCGATCACGGCATTGGGGGGCACTGTCGATGTACTCGTGAACAACGCCGGATATGCCGACATGAGCGCGCCCGAGTTCACCGAGATCTCGCCTGAAATCCTCACGCGAACATTCCAGACAAATATCGTTGGTCCGTTCCTCGTAACACAGACCGTCGTTCAACACATTCCCCGGGGAGGCTCGATCATCAACATTGGCAGTTGCCTCGGTTCACGCGTACCGACGGCAGGATTCAGTTCATACGCGACCAGCAAAGCTGCTATCACCGGATTCACCCGAGGCCTCGCCCGCGATATGGCGGCCCGGGGGATTCGGGTCAATGAGATTGCTCCCGGCTCAATTGACACTGATATGAACCCCCAAAATGGGCCGTCCTCTGACTTTCAGCGGGCCAGTACGATTCTGGGCCGATATGGCGAGCCGTCCGAAATTGCGCGCGTTGCTGTTTTCCTAGCTAGCAATGAGGCCTCCTACATCACCGGCACCACTCTCGCTGTCGATGGAGGTACGAACACATGAGCAAAGATTCCGTAGGTTTAAACGGCATACTGGACAATCTGGTCACACGCAGAACGGTTCTTGTGGGAGCCGCCGGTGCAGCTCTCGGTGTAGGCATCACAGCAGCGGGGTCCGCTCTGTCTCAACCTAGACGAGAGAACTTCATAGCTCCCACGGTCGACGCCAAAGAAATCTATCCCAACGACCCTCGATACTCAGCCTTCCAGTCGGGTATCAACAACAGGTTCGTAGGACACCCAGATGTCGTTAAGCTCGTGCGGAATGCCGATGATGCGGCACGAGGCCTGCAAGAGGCTGTTAATAGAGGTTTCGGTGTGGGGGTGCGCAGTGGGGGACACTGTGCATCCGATTTCATTGCGCACGATGGAATTCGTATGTTGTTCGATCTTTCGCCGTTAAACATCGTTGATTTCGACTCTGATCGAAATGCCTATGTTGTCGGTGCAGGGGCACGACTATTCGAAGTATTCGACTCCCTTTATCGAAATCATCGTGTCACCCTTCCTGGTGGTGTATGCCACAGTGTTGGTGTAGGCGGGCATGTTGCAGGCGGTGGATACGGATTTCTCTCCCGCCAATTTGGCCTGGTCGTAGACCACCTACGTGCAGTCGAGATAACTCATGTAGATGCTCGTGGAAACGTCAATACAACTATCGCGACAAATGATCCTAGTGATCCTGCTTATGATCTATGGTGGGCTCACACCGGCGGCGGTGGCGGTAACTTCGGAATTGTCACTCGCTACTGGTTCCACACTCCAAACACCGAGCGCGGACTTGTAGAACCACCAAGTACGGTTCTCGTACGAGCCATCGATTTTGCTTGGAATGCACTCGACGAGAATCGTTTCAAGCGGCTCCTAACGAACTACAGTACCTGGCATGAGGAGAACAGTAGCCCCGGCACGCCGCACTCTCAATTGAGCACTCTCTTCAACGTCAATTCCATAGCCCATGGGCATGTCAGCATGTTCATTCAGATTGATGCATCCGTGGCAAGCGCTCATGCGATCGTTGAGGACTTCGTTCGAACAGTGAGTTCCGGCGTGATCGAACCGCAGCCCATGACGGTTGGAAGCGGAGAGCTTGGACCCATGCCACGTCTGTTCAAGACCACAGAGATTCCTTGGTGGCAGGCAGTCCGAATGACGGGGGCACCCGATATTATCGGCCTCAACCCTGATGCTCGCGTTGGCATCAAATCTGCCTACTTCCGAAGCCGTTTTACCGATACACAACTCTCAGCAATTTATCGGTATCTCAGCGACAAGAACTACGGAAATCCTGACGCATCAATCATCCTTCTCTCATATGGAGGAGCCATCAATTCGAAGTCGGATGAAGAAACCTCGTCGGCGCAACGCGATTCCGTTATTAAAGCACTATTCCAGAATATTTGGTCAGATGCCACCAACGATGCAACGCATTTGCATTGGATCAGGAGCTTCTATGCCGACACCTTCGCCGAGACTGATGGAGTACCGGCGATCGGCGGAGTTACGGACGGGGCATACATAAATTACCCCGATAGTGATCTCGCAGATGCCAGGTACAACACGTCAACGTACCAATGGCATGACCTCTATTACAAGAACAACTATCCACGACTCCAGAAGGTCAAGCGAGCATGGGACCCTGCGAATATTTTCCGCCACTCCCTCTCAATTCGCAGTTGAACATGACCGTGTAGAGGTTGGATTTCCTTGCTGCAGTAGCGAGATTTCCAATCCCAAATATCAATCTGGATAAGACGACGAGAGAGAACTCAACAAATGCAGAATTCACTAGAAACTAAGAAAGTCCCCGGTGCCGTGTATATTTTGGCAATCGGGATATTTGCCATGGTTATGAGCGAGTTTGCAGTCGCAGGGCTCATGCCACAACTCGCAGAGGGTCTTGATACGACAATCGCCCAGATTGGTTATCTTGTCACCGTATTCGCTGTCGCTATGGCCGTTGGCGGGCCTGTGCTTGTCTTCCTCCTGCACCGCTTATCACCAAAGACCAGTCTTCTCATAATCCTTGCGATTTTTCTGATTGGAAACGTCATCGCTACTTTCGCCTCCAGCTACGGTGTTATGGTCGTGGCACGAGTGGTCACAGGCGTGGCTTCGCAAGCGTTCTTCGGGGTAGCTATCTCCCTATGCGCGCGTCTTGTTGACGTGAAAATGCGCGGGCGGGCCATTGGGGTCGCAATGAATGGGCTCATGCTTGGGACACTTCTAGGCCTTCCTGCTGCCACGCTTATTGGCGCACGGTTCGGATGGCAGTCGGCCTTCTGGGCAATTGCAATTGCTACCGCCGTGGCGGGTATCCTAACTATATTCTTCGTTCACAACCCACCGGCCGAAAGTGATACTCCGGAGTCAGTGCTGTCAATCAAGGAACAGGCGGCAGTCTTCATGCGCCCTCAACTGATCTTTGCCCTTCTCTCAAGCACGCTTATCATTGGGGCCACTTTTGCGGCATTTAGCTTCTTTACTCCAATTCTCACGGAACTCTCTGGATTTGCCCTGGGCACCGTTCCATGGCTACTGTTTGCCTACGGTGCCGCCACGGTGATCGGAAATAGCATAGTGGCTCGGCTCGCTGATCGCCATACTGTCGTCACCCTTCTCGGAGGAACTATCCTGAATGCGTTGTTTCTAGCCGGACTGGCGATATGGACGCAAATCGCCCCTGTCGCGCTGATTTTCATGATCGCAATCGGCCTCGTAGGCGTCACAATGAATCCGGCGATGACAATCCGAGTACAGCGCGCAGGAAACGCTTCCCCCCTAGTGAATACCGTTCACTCATCCTTTATTACTCTCGGCATTATTATCAGCAGCGCGGTTGGCTCAGCATTGGTGGATAAATATGGCCTCCACTCGACTCTACTTCTCGGTGTGGCGATGGCAGCCCTAGCAATTCTCGCGATCCTGCCAGCCATGGCTAACCCATACATTCGTTCCGGAGAGAGTGATCGCGTCTTAACGTAGCGAATTGCCCATTTTTGGTTTTGGCTCACATTTCTTCCGTCGCAGTGAGGCGTTTGCTGATTTAGATAATGGGCGGCTTTTACGGCATCGATAGCGCCCGTGTCTTGCTGCCGAGCATTTCACTGATGTCATAGGAGCGCGCCGTGGCGCGCTCCGGTTTTCTGAAACTAGAAATAAGGGGAGCCAGCAAATCCCTTTGTTTGCTGATGCTCCTGCCATCAACAGCGATGGTGTCGGTTCAACGTCCCAGAGAACCGACACATGCAACCATTCAGCCACCTTCATCGCCGTCTAGCGGGCTGCGGCCTGCTGATCGCCGCCGTACTGATGAGCGGCTGCGCGACGACAACGCCTCCGCCCAAGACCGCCCCGATCGAGAAGCCGGCAATCGCGCCGGCAAAACAGAAGCCGGAATTCGTACCCGTCGTTCGCTATGGCCGTTACACACTGGTCGAACTGGCGCCGGCATCGGCACAGCAAGACCTGTTGCTGCAGGTGGTCGATGTCGCCATACCCGATACGCGCAGCGCGACAGTAGGCGATGCGCTGCGTCACGTTCTGCTGCGTTCCGGCTACCAACTTTGCTCTGTGGGCGACATCACCGCGCTCAACTCATTGCCGCTGCCCGCATCTCACTATCGGCTGGGGCCGATGCTGCTGCGCGATGCTCTGCTGACGTTGGCAGGTCCTGCGTGGGATCTGAAAGTCGATGATGGCGCTCGCCGGATTTGCTTCAACCGCGCTCAGCAGCCGTCATCAAGTCAGGCCCAATCGACTCCGCAGTCAGCCTTGAAGGCGACCGGTCATGTCGAAAGACGTCCGCTTACAACGGAGGTGCGGCCATGACCAACATCCCTGGCTCTCCCCGTCGCTCGCGCGTACCGCTGCTGCGCGTGGCCACCATCACCTGGGTCTTGCTAATCAGCACGGGAGCAGTGGTGAATCACGTGGCGTTGTCCAACCTTGCCACCGAGGCAGGCGGCAGCGCACAGAGCACGCAAGTCGCAGCCCTGGAGGCCCGGCTGGCAGAACTGGGTCAGCAGCTCGAAGCGCAGCGTCAGCAGCCTGCCGCGTTGACGACCACACAGTTCGAGACCGAGCGTCAGGCCATCGAGCAACGGGTTTCCAGGATCGGGCAGGCCCTCGGCGAACGGCTGACGGCCGATAGCCTTGCCCCGTTGCATAGCCGCATCGAGCAACTGGAAGCCCGCCTGGCGAAAGCCGCTCAGGTCGTGCCCACCCCAACCCGCACGCGGAAGAGCCAGGCCTCCAGGACCAAAGCGGCGGTTCCTCCATTCAAGGTTGTCGGTCTCGAAATGCGGGGCGGTGAACGCTTCTTGTCGATCCAGCCCGCGGGAGGAGCTTCCTCGCTACTGACCGGCGTATTGCGGCCCGGTGAATCAGAGGCTGGCTGGCGGCTGGAAACCATCGAAGACCGTACCGCCGTATTCCAGAACAACGGTCAGGTTCTTCGCGTGCTAGCGCCATAGGAGGGCCAGATGAACCGTATGATCATTTCGCTTGCCCTAGCTACCAACCTTGCCGTGGGCGTCATCTCCCCCGTATCAGCACAGAACACCCGCACGTCCACGTCACCTGTTGTACCTGGTCAGGAACAGGCGACAACAGCGAGCAACAGCGAGGAGCAGAACGCTCGCGACTGGGGGCTGCGCCTGGAGGAATGGACACGTTACCGGGAGGTGATGCGTGGTCCGTTGGGCATTTTTTCTCCCAATCTCGATCCGCTTACCGCGCTCGGCATCGAAGCGCGTTCAGATGAAGAGCGCCGGCGCTACGCCGAACTGCAGGTTCAGGTCGAAGCGCGCCGTGTCGAGAAAACACTGGCTTACCAGCGTGCTTATGACGCTGCCTGGCAACGCCTGCATCCGGGCATGCAGCGCGTCAATCTGCCGGGGGCCAACCAGACTTCCAGCGCAACCGGCGTGCCGGGCGATGGGAACCGGTTGGCCGTATTCATAAAGGACGGTTGTGCCCCATGCGGCCAGCTTGTCCAGCAATTGCAGACCTCCGGGGCCGAATTCGACCTCTACATGGTCGGCAGCCGCCAGGATGATGCCCGCATCCGCGATTGGGCCAAGCGTGCCCGGATTGACCCCGCCCGTGTTCGTAGCGGCTCCATCACCCTCAACCATGATGCAGGCCGCTGGTTGTCGCTGGGCCTGCAAGGGGATCTGCCAGCCGTCGTGCGGCAGATCGGCGGCGAATGGCAAAGGCAATGAACCGCTATGCGCGCCTGCTTGCAGTTCTGGCCGTCTCGATCGCCGGAACCGCGCTCGCCAGGGCACAGGAGATACCGCCTCCTGCCTACCAGGTCGCGGCGCAGCGTGCGGATATTCCGTCCCCGGTGCTCTATGCCGTTGCGCTGCAGGAGAGCGGTTTGCGGCGTGGTGGCCGACTGGTCCCATGGCCCTGGACCCTGAACGTCGCTGGAACCGCCCGCCGTTTCGGCAGCCACGCCGAGGCATGCAGCGGGCTGAACAAAGCGTTGCGCGAAGTGCCGCCAACTCGTATCGACGCGGGACTGGCTCAGATCAACCTGGGTTACCAGAAGCATCGCTACAGCCACCCCTGCGACCTGCTCGATCCATATCGCAACCTCGCGATCGCGGCCGAAATCCTGCGTGAACAGCATACGCCGGGCGAAGACTGGTTGCTCGCGATCGGTCGCTATCACCGCCCGGCTGGCGGCGCCCCCGCCGCGCGCTACCGGCGCAGCGTCAGTCAGCACCTGGCGCGTGTGGTGGGTCCTTCCCGTGCTGACGCTTCCACCAGGAGGAATACCCCATGAAGCCTACCTTCACTGCCGTTGCCGCGAGGCCGATTGTTTGCGCCCTGTTATGTTCCGGTGGTCTGCCAGCCCTGGCAGGCCAACCGCCTCTCGTGGTGGTCGAGGACCATGGAGGCAGGTCGGCCTTGCCTTACTACCAGGCGCTGGACCTGCCACCACGCCAGGGCCAACCGAACCCGCCGCAGATCTCTGTGCCGCCGTCCGCAGGCAAGACCTTCAGCGAAGCCGATATGCTGCCCGTGCGCTCGGAGCGGCTGTCGCCCGGCGATGAACCTCGCAGGGTGATCCAGGCACCAGGCCTGGCCCCCGTTTTCCTCATCGGTGATGACGAACGCTCTCGCGCCTGGTTGATTGAGCGCAAAGCGGCGCTGCACGAAATCAGCGCCATCGGTCTCGTGGTCAATGTCGGATCGGCGGAGACACTTGCTGGGTTGCGCAAGCTGGCTCCCGAGCTCACGTTGTCTCCGGTATCGGGTGACGACCTCGCGCAGCGGTTGGGACTGCGGCATTACCCGGTCCTGATCACCGCCACCGGCATCGAGCAGTGAGTGCGCCATCATGGCCCAGCCTCATGCGGTGGAAGTGCTGCTGCGGCCAGCGGTGGAGCTATACACCGTTGCGGTTTGCGCCGGCGCCGCGTTGGTGTGCATGGTGGCACCCTGGTCGCTGGCGTTAAGCCCGCTGCTGGGCTTCGGCAGCGCTCTGGCATTCCTCGTGTTCGGCGGCATCCGCTTGCGCGAGGCGATGGCTATCTTGCGATACCGCCGCAACATCCGCCGCCTGCCTCGCTATGTCATGACCAGCCGGCAGGTGCCGGTCAGTCGGCAACGCCTGTTTATCGGCCGCGGTTTTCGCTGGGATCAACGCCACACCCACCGGCTGATGCAGACCTATCGACCGGAGTTTCGGCGCTACGTCGAACCCACGCCGATCTACCGCCTTGCCCGGCGCGTCGAAGAGCGCCTTGAGTTCGCGCCGTTTCCGCTTTCAAAACTCGCCCGGGTGATTGCATGGGACAGCCCATTGAATCCCGCGCGGCCGCTGCCCCCGGTGGGAGGCATGCCACGCCTGCACGGCATCGAGCCGCACGAGATCGACGTCACCCTGCCGCTCGGCGAACGCGTCGGCCACTCGCTTGTGCTGGGAACCACCCGCGTTGGCAAGACCAGGCTCGCGGAATTGTTCATCACCCAGGACATCCGTCGGCGCAACGCCTCCGGTGAACATGAGGTGGTCATCGTCTTCGATCCGAAGGGTGACGCAGACCTGTTGAAGCGGATGTACGTCGAGGCCAAACGCGCCGGGCGTGAGGGCGAATTCTATGTGTTTCATCTCGGATGGCCCGACATTTCGGCCCGCTACAACGCTGTGGGACGCTTCGGCCGCATCAGTGAAGTGGCGACCCGCATCGCCGGGCAGCTTTCCGGGGAAGGCAATAGCGCTGCATTCCGTGAATTTGCATGGCGGTTCGTCAACATCATCGCCAGGGCCCTGGTGGAGCTGGGGCAGCGGCCGGACTACCTGCTGATCCAGCGACATGTCGTGAACATCGACGCGCTGTTCATCGAATATGCCCAACGCTACTTCGCAAGCCATGAGCCGAAGGCCTGGGAGATCATCGTTCAGCTGGAGGGCCGGATCAACGACAAGAACACGCCCCGGCACATGATGGGCAGGGAGAAGCGCGTGGTGGCGCTCGAACAGTATCTGTCTCAGGTGCGCGTGTACGACCCCGTGCTTGATGGCTTGCGGTCGGCAGTGCGTTATGACCGCACCTATTTCGACAAGATCGTCGCGTCGTTGTTGCCGTTGCTTGAGAAGCTCACCACCGGCAAAACCGCACAGCTGCTCGCCCCCAACTATTCCGACCTGAACGACCCGCGGCCGATCTTCGACTGGATGCAGATCATCCGCAAGAGGGCGGTTGTTTACGTTGGCCTGGATGCCCTGTCGGATGCGGAAGTCGCGGCGGCGGTCGGAAACTCGATGTTCAGCGATCTGGTATCCGTCGCAGGACACATCTACAAATTCGGGATTGATGACGGCCTTCCCGGCGCGGCTACCGGGGTGAAAATTCCCATCAACGTCCACGCGGATGAATTTAATGAATTGATGGGTGATGAGTTCATCCCCATGGTCAACAAAGGCGGCGGAGCGGGCCTCCAGGTCACGGCCTATACCCAGACGCTGAGCGATATCGAAGCACGCATCGGCAACCGCGCCAAGGCTGGCCAGGTCGTCGGCAACTTCAATAATCTCTTCATGTTGCGGGTACGCGAAACGGCCACGGCAGAGCTGTTGACCAAACAGCTTCCCAAGGTCGAGGTTTACACGACTTCGCTGATGAGCGGCGCCACCGATAGCTCGGATATTCGCGGCCAGACGGACTTCACCAGCAACACCCAGGATCGCATCACCACCACAAGCGTGCCGTTGATCGAACCCGCGCATGTGGTGTCTCTGCCCAAAGGCCAGGCGTTCGCATTGCTGGAGGGCGGGAACCTGTGGAAGGTTCGCATGCCATTGCCGGCGCCGGACCCGGACGAAGTGATGCCGAAGGATCTGCAGCAACTGGCAGGCTACATGCGCCAGCACTACGTCGAAGCCGGCGACTGGTGGGAGAACCAGGGACTTCCCGGCCTTCAGGATGAGCCTCTGCCGGACGACCTTCTCGACGGCTTCCGGCACATTGCCACCGTTGAAGACGAGGCGGCACTGCCATGAGCGATCCGGCCGCGACAGCGCAACGCCAGCAGAACCGCCAGCAGGGGCTGATCGCCGGCATCATCACGCTGCCGTTTCGCCTCTTCGGCGTACTGTGCGGCTCGCTCCTTCTGTGCATCGTCATCGAGTGCGTGGGCATGCACCTGTTCTGGCCGGAACAGGGATGGCGGCACGCACAGGGAATGCTGGATTACGAGCTGACCCAGCTCTCCGGCCAATTCACCCGCAGCGCTCTCGTACAGGAGCCGGGGCGCACCGCCCATTGGCTGGTCGAACAGGCCTACGAGTGGATCTTCGTCAAAACTGGCCTGCTGGAATGGATGCGCAATGCGGCGAACCAGGCCAGCGCTCCCAGCCATGGCGCAGCGCGGGATTTTCGCTACTACATCAGCCAGGCCTATGTCTGGGTGGAAAGCTACCTGATCGCTGCGGCGTTCACGACCCTGGTGTTCATCGTGCGCCTGATGGTGCTGGTGCTCACCTTGCCGCTGTTCCTGATGGCGGCCTTCGTCGGGCTGGTCGACGGCCTCGTTCGCCGCGACATCCGCCGTTTCGGCGCCGGACGCGAATCCGGCTTCATCTATCATCGTGCCAAAGCATCGCTGATGCCGCTGGCGGTGCTGCCATGGGTGATCTACCTGGCGCTTCCAGTGAGTATCAGTCCCTTGCTCATCCTGTTGCCCAGCGCGGTGCTGCTGGGACTGGCAACGGACATCGCCGCCGGAAGCTTCAAGAAATACTTGTAGCGCTGTGCAGTCCTTCGCACATCCGACACATGGCGAGGAATACACAGCGTTGGGCTACGCGCTCCGGGGCTGGCACTTATTTCCGGCAAAACTGCACAACGGCCTCGGCAACGCGCTGGGGCGCTTCCCGTGGTGGAAAATGTCCCACGCCATCTAACACCTGCCGCTCATAGCCGCCCTGAAAGAACTTCTCCCGCCCCTTGGATACGTCGGGATGATTGCAAGTATCGGCACCACCATGCAGCACCAGCGTCGGCACAGTCAGGACGGGCGCAGGATGCAGACATGCCTCATCCTCGGCATAGGCCGGGTCGCCCTCGGCGAAGCCCCAGCGGTGGCGATAGGAGTGCAGCACGATCTCGACCCAATCCTCCCCCTGGAATGCGCGCACTGCCTCATCGAAATCGGCCGGTTCGTACCAGCCTGTGGGTGCCCACGTGTCCCACATCATGCGGGCGAAGGCTTCGCGATCATCGCGAACTGCCTGCGCGCCGCGCGGCGTCGCCATGTACCAGTGATACCAATAGTCGCGTGCTTGCTGCAGCGCCAATGGCTGGTCCGGTGTGTTGCTGCCGTAGGCCACCGACAGCAACACCAGGTGCGAGGCGACATCCACCTGCAGACCGCAGGCGTTGGCGGCTGCACGCGCACCCCAGTCATGGCCGATCAGTGCGGGCCGGGTCAGTCCGAGCACATCGATGAAGTCCAGCAGGTCACGTCCCAGAGCTGCTAATTGGCCGCTGCGCGGCGTGGCAGCTTCGCGGAATCGGCTCGGAGCAAAGCCACGTAGCGCAGGCGCCAGTACACGATAGCCGGCATCGGCGAGCGTCGGGGCCACAGCCTTCCAGCACTCGGGACTATCGGGCCAGCCGTGCAGCAGAACGGCGGTTCGCGCGCCCTGCGGATTCCATTCGAGGTAGGCAATGTCGAGCCGCTCGGTTGAGGCAAATTGATAGTTGTTCATAAGGTTTGTCCCTCAGCATGAAATTGCCCCGTGTCTTGGGACGACTGCGTGCGACTTGCGCGCCTTACAGGGGATTTCCGCCGGATCATGCTGCCGAGCCCAATCCCCGATCGATGTAGCTGGTAAAGAGCTTGTAGAGCTTGCCTGGTCGCGTCACGCTCAGCACAAGTTGAATGGCCGGAACACTGGGCGCGCCATCTTCCGGGGTCAGCACGTACAAATCGTCAGATAGCGCGCTTTGCGGCAGCAGCCCGATGCCCAGCCCGCTCGCCGCCGCGCTGCGGATATTGTCGAAGGAGCCGCTCACGTAGGAGAAGAAGTAGCGGCGGCCGACATGCTCCAGCGCCGAGACCGCGCATTTGCGGATAACGCAGCCATCCGGGAAGGTGACCAGCGGAACTTCATCCATGTCACCGAAATGGGATGCTCCAGAGCCTACCCAGTGCAGTGATTCAACGCGCAAGACCCGTTCGGTTTCGGAGACCAGGGGCTGTCCGGCCATGCCCTTGAGAATCACGACATCCAACTGCTGTTGCGCGGCCATGGCCGACAGAACCGTCGATGAAGCCGCGGTGATCTCAACCCGAAGTCCCGGATTCTCCTCCAGACACATCGAGATGATGCCGTGCAGATTCCTCACCTGGAAATCATCCGGAACGCCGAGGGCGACCCGCCCCTTCAGGTGGTGTTTTTTGAGGGCTCCGATGGCCCTGTTAGTGCGCTGCAGGATGTCACGGGCAGCCGGCAGTAGCTGCCTGCCTTCCTCCGTCAGGCCGAGGATATGCCCTTGGCGTCGCTCGATGAGGCGACAACCAACATCCTCTTCCAGCCGTCGAAGTCCAGCGCTCAACGTTGATTGAGTCCGCCCCAGTTCCTCCCCGGCACGACCGAAGCCGCCGAACTCGGCAATGAACACGAACGCACGCAACTGCTCCAGCGTGATGCCTCGACCTTCGATCCGATCCACTTGCGCTGCCAGCTTCATCAGGACCTCCCTCCCGGCTATCGCTTCAGTCGATTATAGCAGCGCCATAATTCATTTAACAGATCACCGGCCATCCAACACACTGAACAAGCATCAATCTTCAAATCGCTACAACACAGGTGAAACATGCCCCCTTAAAGGAGTAAGTGAAGATGGCCCTACTAAAGTTTCCGGATAATCACAAACCTCGTTATTCCGATTTCAGTATTGACGGAATCCTGGACGAAACTCTCAGAGAAGGAGCCGAACGTTGCGCTTTCTCCGTCCCGGCCAAAGATAAAATCCCTCTCATCTCCAAGATACTTCAATCCGGGGTTCGGGATATTGTCTATGGCTCCGGTCCGAACGACCCCACGCACCTTTTTCAAACCATCGATGATCTGATCGAGAATGACGCGCTGCCGGCAGATGCACGTTTTTCCTTCATCATGCTACTGAATTGCCACGAACCGATCATGGCGCAATTCGAGTCATTCCCGGATGCCCTGAAGAAGTATGTAACGATCAGCTTTGGCATGGTTTCCCACAAGGCAGACGAGAGACTGTTCGAGCGCACGACCGAACAACTTCGGCGTTGGGGTTTCGAAAGCTTCAGGGTCAGCCTGCTGAATAACTTCAGCACCGGAATCGATGAGGGCTCTTACGAGAAGATCACCGGAGACATCGATCGCTCACTTGCGATGGATATACAGACCGTTCGCGTCAACGACTCGCTCGGAACTCTTTATCCGGAAGCGATGGCGGTCCTTGCCGCCAATTTGCGCCATCAATATCCACGAACCGACTTTTGCCTGCATGCTCACAACGACCGGGGGTTGGGCCTGCAAAATGCGCTGGCTTCGCTGTATCACGGCTTCAACATCATCGAAGGTGGCTTTGCTGGAACAGGCAATCGTTCGGGCCTTCCGGCGATCGAAATTCTGGAGCTGATATTTCGCGAGCGAAACATCCGCATCAACGGACATTCTCTGGATACGGATGCCGTCATTGACGCCGCTCGCTTGTCGGAAAGCACCTTTCTTTCCATGCCCGACCTGTATCGGCCGATCAGCGGCCACATCGTCAACCAGGAGAACATGGGAGTCGCCAACATCCCTGCCTTCCTGGGGGCGGCGCGCGAGATTCCGTATTTCCTGAATAGCACGGGCCTCCATGATGCAACCGTGCAACGGATATTGCTGGATGAGGGGCTTGAAGACGAATCCTGTGACCCCGCAGTCGTGCAACAGGTCAAGAAGGAGCTCGATGCGATCCTGACCGCGACTTACCCCAGGAAGCATTCCGAGTTTGAGCGCATGCGCGACGAGTTGGTCCAGTTCTATGCGTCTGATGTTGTCTATGCATCGACCGTAGGGCAGCTCGCGAGACGCTTTATCCAATAACTCCCGGAAGCCCTGGAATGACTTCCGGGGCCTTTTTTGAACAAGAAAGAAAACAAGGATACAAAATGTTCATGATCGTCGCCCCCATCTTTCTGGTCATACTCGTGGGTTATTGCTACGGGCGATTCAGGCCTGATAGCGGTGGCGCAGACAAACTGATCAACGACTATGTTCTGTATGTTGCCCTGCCTGCGTTGCTCTTTCTTGCCATTGCTCGCGCCGACATTGGTGAATTGAAGCAATGGGGTTTCATCCTGTCGACATTGATCGGAATTGCCGCTTCCTATGTGATCGCCAGCCTGATTGCGAAAGCGATGAAAATCGGCCTGCCTCAATCTTCCATCCTGAGCATGGGCGCCTGCTATGGCACGACCGGCTATATGGGCGTGCCGATCCTGATTTCCGTGTATGGCCAGCAGGCCGCGCTGCCGGCCGCCATTGCAACGATACTGCACAACATACCGGCGATTATGGCCGTGATCATCAGTTGGGATATGTTCTCGAAGCGCTCATCCGGCGAACAGATACCTGTTTTTCAGAGCGTGTGGCGCGCTGCACTGACCACCATCAAGAACCCCCTGACGCTCTCGGTTTTGGCCGGGCTGCTGTTTGTCCTGCTCGGTATCAAGGTGCCCGCCTTCGTTGAGTCGTTCGCCAGTTTCCTCGGCAACGCTGCCGGGCCAACAGCATTGTTCGCGCTCGGGTTGGGACTTGCACGGCTCAATTTCAGGGAGCATTTCAACGTCACGGTAGGTAAGACGGTTCTGCCGATGGTCATGCTGAAGCTCTTCGTGCAGCCAGCCATTACCTTCGCAGCAGCCTTCTACGTTTTCGGAATGCGTGAAGACCAGGGCCTCTGGTTGGCAGCGGCCGTAGTGATGGCAGCTCAGCCGATTGGTGCAGGCGTGTACGTCTTTGCCAAGAAATACGACTATCAGCAGGACGTCATTTCACTATCCATAATCGTCTCGCTGCTCCTCGCGCTTGCAACCATTCCGCTGGCACTGAATATGTTCCCTGTTTCATGAGCGTGATGGATCGTTCTGCACAATCTGCGCACATGATGCAGTAACTCTCCCTCGAATATTGATCGGCAATAACGATCAATATTCAATTATTGATCTGCAAAAACATTTATGAAAAACGAAATACTTCTGCCATGATGAAATTACACCCGGTACTTCAAAGATAGGGAGCCCGGAGTGGAATAGCGACCAACACCATGGAAATCCGCCCGCGCTGTCATTGGCGGGCTTTTCCCTCCGGCCATTGATGGCCTTTCCGGCAGACAAAAAGAACGCCAGCAAGGAGGGCAAATGCTCATTCTGACGCGCCGCGTCGGTGAAATCATCCGTATTGGGGACGATATCACCGTCACCGTCCTGGGGGTCAAAGGCCAGCAGGTGAAGTTCGGAACCTCTGCGCCGAAGGACGTGAATGTTCATAGAGAGGAAATCTATGACCGGATTCACGGCGAAAGAGTTTCGGCTCTTTCTGGAAAGAACCTCTATTAGACAGAAGCTATGAATACAGGCGCAATTTTGCGCCTGCTTCTCTTTTCAGTTCGTGGGTCGATCAACCCAGCAGCGTTTTCGCAAGCGACATCTGTTCATGCTCGAAGGCAGGCGCGAAATCGTCCAGCTCGTTCGAGCGCAACCCCACCGCGGCACTGAGCGCGACCTTCCGCCAATCCAGAACGGCTGCATGCACTTCGGCCAGAACGGCCAGTGCATCGCTCCTGCTCAGCGAAAAATACGCGCTTCGGGCCAGCAGCATCTCAAGATCGGTGATCGGCCCATCCTCTTCTGACAGCCAGGTCTTGGATTCCCTGTCCTTGTCGGGGAAGGGATTGACGTCGAAGGCCGGCGCCAGTCGCCAGAGCCCCCGTTCGACATGCAGAAAACCATGGTTCTGCAGGTGGTCATCCACATTGGTGATCAACAGGTTGAAGACCAGGCGCCGCCACAATTGCTGTACATCGGCGGTCGGTGCATGTCCCAGCGAGCGGATAACGTCCGCGATCTCGGTGTAGCTTCGATCCTCTTCGCGCGAAGCCTGGAGCAGGGATGCGGCCGACTGATACGGTATGCGCCCGTCGGCACCATCGCGATCGAAGCGGCGGATGATCGCGACCGGTATGCCGTCGAGTTCCACGATACGGGCAGGCGCAGCGTCGATGCCGGCACGTTGTGCCAGGCACAGGGCCAGCACCTCTCCGCGTGTCACGCTGCGCGTATCCCCCACGCTCGGGAATTTTCCGATGGCCAGCGCGCCATCCTCGTCGACCACAGTGCTCTTGGGCCGCATGCCGCCAAGAGACGTGCCCTTGCCCTGCAGGTAACGCAGATCCTCGGTGCTTTCCTGGCCTTGCTCAACCGCACGGCTGGCGCTGTAGATGCGTTGCAGTTCCAGAAGCGGCGGTGTGCTGCGCCTGCCGTCCTCCACCGTCCGACAATAGCGGCCATCCTGGTCGCGCAGACGCAAGGCGCCAACCCGACTGAAGTCGTCAACCGCCAGCAGGTAGTCCAGCTCGGTCAACGGGGCGAGCGCTGCGTTGTCCTTGCGGCGCTTCGCGTGGTCCCGCGCGATGACCCTGCGTCCCCATGCGTCCGGAGCCGTATCGGCAAGGGCGAAGTGAAAGACCGAATCATGCGCTGAGGGTGCCCTGCGCGGTTGATACCCGGCGTGAAGACCGAGATCGGCGGACACATTGAAGCCGGTCGGGTTTGCCAGCCAGTCCTGGTCGTAGGCGAAGGTGGTGTTTTCGCGGCGGCCCTGCTTGACGTAGACGAGGGTGCCGACGGGCGTGCCCGCCTTGCCGATGCAGACCTGAATCTGCTGACGTATCGAAACAGCCGATTTCATAGCGCCCCCGATTTGCCCGGCTTGCTACGCACGCGCTGGGGCAGGTTTTCGTCCATCAACGTCAGGCCGATGTCATCACGTGACGTATCCAGCAGGCCAGCCAGCGCCTGTATCTCACCGAAGACATGCAGTGCGCGGGCAAAGAAATGGATGGGCACGCGCACATCACCTTTTTCCATGCGCCGGACGGTGGACACGGATGCGCCCATTCGCTCGGCCAGCGAGGCCTGCGAAATCCGGCGGCGCCTGCGTGCCAGCGCGACGTCGCTGCCGAGCTTGCGGATGGCACGCTCGACAGGCAGCGGCAATGGAACATCTACTTTATCACTCTCAACGGAGTGACTATCTGGTTTATGTGTTTTCATGAGGCGGATTATTGCACTCCTTCGCCGAATTTTCAATAACCGCTCTCAGGGGAGCGCAATTGTCCGATTGGCACTCCTATCAGGATGCTTATTTTCGGTGAAAGCACCTTTCCCTTGGCATTGCGCAAGCGGTTCCGACGCAAGCGAACACGCCGCATTCGATCCCTGGTGCCCCCCAGCGAGCACCCACAGCCGACAGAGGCGGATACCTCGTGGGCGCGTCCGGACAGGCACATCCCCCGCATCCCAAGAATGTGGTGAGCCGGCAGTTCTCATTGTTTGCGGCTTTCACACGCTCACCGCCGCAGCATCAAGCCATTACACATCAACGGGGAATGCACGATGGCACGGTCCTACCGCCCGGCACTTGCAAGGCGCAGCACGCTCGCAGCGCTGCTGATCGTCGGCCTGTCGACGGCTCTACCGGCAGTCGCGGCCGACGACAGCACTGAGAAGGAGCACCTGGCGGCAGTCGTTCGCCAGCTGGACCTGCTCGATCGTCTCGCGAAGCAGTCCGCTGCGACCGCATCGCAGGAGCGCGCCCGCTATCACTTCGACTACACCCGCCTCACGGCTGACCTGCAGCGCATGCGGACCGGCATCAATGACTACCTGACGCCACAGCGCGCCCAACCGCGCGACCCCGCTGCGTTGCAGGGCGACTACCGACAGGACTCCGAACAGGAGCCGAAGAAATGAATGCCAGCCAGATCACCGCCTTTCAGGCCAACGGCGGCTTCACCCCATCCGCCGTCTCCGTCGTGCTGGTCGGCGCTGTGTTCGCGGTCCTGCTGCTGTGGGGCGTGTGGGCGCTGCGTACCGCCTATGTCGGCTGGTCGGAGCAGCGGATTTCCCAGCGTCAGTTCCTCGGCGTCGCGGTGCGTTTTGTCGCGATGTACGTCGTGCTGACTTTTTTCCTCCTCTCGTAACGCAAAGGCTCACATCATGAATCCGGTTTCGCATCCCTTCCGCTCCGCACGCATCGCCGCCCTGGCTTCCCTGCCGGCGTTTGCCATGCTGAGTTCGCTCGCTCAGGCCCAGGGCCTGCCCACGCTTGAAGACCCGTCGCGCGGCACGGGCTCGGGCATCATGGATACGCTGCGCAACTACGGCTACGACATCGTGATGCTGATCGCCTTGCTGGTGGTCGCATCGATGTTCGTCGGCGTTTGCTATCACGCTTACGGCACCTATGCCGAAATCCACAC
This sequence comes from Agrobacterium tumefaciens, assembly GCA_025559845.1. NCBI lineage: Bacteria > Pseudomonadati > Pseudomonadota > Alphaproteobacteria > Hyphomicrobiales > Rhizobiaceae > Agrobacterium > Agrobacterium tumefaciens. The sequence continues at coordinate 156,462 of CP048469.1, read as the reverse complement.
GGGCCGCAAAACGTGGGGCCAGTTCGGTCTGACAGTCGCGGTAGGCGCCGTCCTCCTGGTCGTCGGCATCTGGCTGCTCACCGAAGCCACCGGCGTTCTGTGAGGTACGAGCATGCCTGAGCATCAGGACGTCCGGCCTGACGGAACGGTAGCGTTCCTGCCGCATCGCCTCAACCGCCATCCCGTGGTCGTTCGCGGCCTCACGGCCGATGAACTATGGGTGTGTGCAGGCTTGTCGGGCGCGGCCGGCCTGTCGGTGGGCATTCCGCTGGCGATTGTCTTCTCGATGATCGCCATCGCGCCCACTGCCATCGTGCTCGGCATCGCCGCCGGCGTCTTTGCCGGCGGCGGCATGTTGCGCCGCCAGAAACGCGGCAGGCCCGACACCTGGCTTTACCGGCAGATCCAATGGTGGATCGCACGACGGCATCCGGGCATTGCCCAGTTCGTCGGCGGGCGGGACCTGGTGACCCGCTCGGGCTACTGGACAACCAGGCGGAGGGCCACCTCATGAGCCGGTTCAAGAACGAGATCACCCATCTGCAGGCGCATATCAAGACCCTGCGCCTGGGCGCGGGCGCTTTGCTGCTGGTGGCCCTGGTCATGGGGATCGGCTGGTGGAATGCGCCGCGCGACCTGACCATTCACGTGCCGCCGGACCTGCGCTCGGGCAGCACCAGGAAATGGTGGGAAGTGCCGCCAGAGTCGGTTTATTCGTTCTCGTTTTATATCTGGCAGCAACTCCAGCGCTGGCCCGTCAATGGCGATGAAGACTATTCCCGCAACATCCATGTGCTGTCGCCTTACTTCACGCCATCCTGCCAGAGCTTCCTGCGCCACGACTACGAATATCGCCGCACGGCCGGCGAGCTGCGTCAGCGCGTGCGCGGTATCTACGAGATCCCCGGCCGGGGCTACGGAGAAGACCCCACGCTGCGCGTCAAGGCCGTCTCGGACCGCGACTGGATCGTCACGCTGGATGTGACAGCAGACGAATACTACGGCTCCGAACAGGTCAAGCGCGCGCTGGTGCGCTACCCCCTCAAGGTCGTGCGCTCGGATGTCGATCCGGAACGCAACCCCTTCGGTCTGGCCATCGACTGCTACAGCGGCGCGCCGCAGCGCATCACCACCCCTGACCCTGTGCCCCCGACCGGAGCGACATCCGGCGGCCTCGGCGGCCCATTGGGAGACACGCCATGAAACACGTCCTCTATCTCCTCGGCATCCTGGTCACCGCGGGACTGCCCACTGCGGTCCAGGCGCTGGAAATCCTGCGCTGGGAGCGACTGCCGCTGGCTGTGTCCCTGCATGTGGATCAGGAGCGCATCGTCTTTATCGACCGCAACGTCCGTGTCGGCGTCCCGGCATCGCTGGCCGGCCGCCTGCGTGTCCAGAGTGCCGGTGGCGCGATCTACCTGCGTGCCAGCGAACCGATCGAGCCCACGCGACTGCAATTGCAGGATGCCGATAGCGGTGCGTTGATCCTGCTGGACATTGCCGCCGAAGCTGCACCGGCAGGTCAGGCACCGCTGGAGCCCGTGCGCATTGTCGAGGCCGAGGGTGCGCCCACCCGTTACGGCGACCTGACAGCGGCAGCAACGGCTGACGATGACACGCAGGATACGGTGTCCCGTACAGCTCGCGAGACGCCGGTGCCCGTAGTGCTGACACGCTTTGCCGCCCAGAACCTCTATGCGCCCCTGCGTACTGTCGAACCGGTATCCGGCATCACGCGCGTCAATCTGAAACGCAACCTGCCGCTGGATACCTTGCTGCCGACCCTACCGGTACGCACCCGTGCGCTCGCTGCCTGGCGGCTCGATGGCCTTTGGGTCACGGCTGTGCGCCTCACCAACACCTCGAAACGCTGGCTGTCTCTCGACCCACGCGATCTGCAAGGCGACTTCATGACCGGAGCATTCCAGCACAACACGCTGGGGCCGGCCGGCACGCCCGACGACACGTCGGTGGTTTACCTGGTGACCAAAGGACACGGCCTGGCTGAATCGCTGCTGCCAACGATCAGTCCCGTCAACGCGGCGCTGAACCTGCCGGAGCCGAAGGCACCGACCGACAAGAATGGAGGCCGTCATGAAAGGTAATGGCCTGCTCAAGTGGCTGATGATCCCGATGGCGCTGTTGCTGGTCTTTGTCGGCGTGAAGCTGTTTTCCGGTGGAGGTAGCCAGCCCGGCCGCGATGGCGGAACCCAGCTCACGCCCGAAGAAGCCAGGGCCCTTGGCATCGAAGGCGACACGCCACGGGATACGGTGGCGACGCTGGTCGGCCAGGTCCGGCAGTTGCGCACCGAACTGCAAACCGCACTCACCGACAACAAGACCCAGAAAGCGGAGAACGAGCGCCTGCGCCAACGCGAGGGCGCCATCGATCGCCGTATCCAGAGCGCCCTGGAAACCGAGCGCAATCAGTTGAAGAACGACCGCGAGCAGGTTGCCAGCGAACGCCAGCAAACTCAGGGTCTGCTGCAGGATCTCCAACGCCAGTTCGAGAACCTGAGCAACAAGAGCGGACATGCCGATCTGCCGGTCGGGCTGGGACTGGAGCCTGGTGACGGCCCCGGAGCCGATGGCGTGCGCTGGATCGAGCCGGAGGATGCCCGCAGCGACGGCAAAAGCCGTACCCCTGGCACAGCCGGGAACTTCACATTCCCGACCAGTTTCGGCCCGGCACAGAAAACGCTGGATACGACGAGGGATGCAGTCGTCGATGCCGGCAGCAAAGCGACCGGCGTCTCCACGGCGAAGCCCGTCTATACCGTACCTACGAACGCCACGTTGATGGGATCGATTTCGATGACGGCGTTGATCGGGCGTGTACCGATCGACGGGACCGTGAACGATCCGTACCCCTTCAAGGTCCTGATCGGCCCGGACAACCTTACCGCCAATGGCATCGACATTCCCGATGTCGCCGGTGCGGTCGTCAGCGGAACAGCGTCGGGCGACTGGACGCTCTCCTGCGTGCGCGGGCAAATCCGTTCGGTCACTTTCGTGTTCCATGACGGCACCATCCGCACGGTGCCCGAGGATGGCGAGCGTGGCGGCAACCGCCAGCAGAGCAACAACGCCAACGGCAACAGCATGCAGGACGGCCTCGGCTGGATCAGCGATCCCTACGGCATTCCCTGCGTGAGCGGTGAACGGCGCAGCAATGCCCAGCAGTATCTCGGCACTCAGGCACTGATCACCGCTGCCGGGGCAGGTGCGGCATCGCTGATCAAATCCGACAACGGCAGCGTAGCGGTAGTCGCCAACAACAACGGCTCGCTCGGCACGGTCGGCATTTCCGGCAACGAAGCGATGGGCCGCATCCTCGCCGGTGGCGTCCAGGACATGTCGCAGTGGGTGAACAAGCTCTATGGCCAGGCGTTCGCGGCGGTGTACGTCAAACCCGGCGCCAGGGTCGCGGTTCATCTCGAACAACCCCTCACCATCGATTACGACCCGAAGGGGCGCAAGGTCGATCATCGTCTCGGAGGTGCTTCTGATGCACAGGATCTGGATTAACGGCCTGGCGGTGCTGGCCATTGCCGTGGCGCTTGGCGGCTGCTCGACCAGCAAGGAAAAACTGCTGCCCCACGATGGACAGACCATGATGGACATCTGGAACGAGGAAACCGGCGGCAGCGCCCGCGGCGGTCAGGCCGCACGGCAGTTGCTCGACGCCAGACAATCGCTGCGCCGTCCGCTGACCGAAGTCGATGTGAAGGCCGCACCTGCGGTCAATGCCAGCTATACCCGCACGGCGCAAAACGAGATCTACCGGCAGTTCCAGCGCCTGCCGAACCCCGATCTCACCCTGTACGTGTTTCCGCATCTCGCAGGCACCGATCCGGTGCCAATTCCCGGCTACACCACTGTCTTCCCGCTGTACCAGCGCGTGCAATACGCCATGCCGGGCGAACGGACCGAGGACTACTGATGGGACCGTTTTTCAAACGCCGCGCTACGGCGACAGAGGTCAATAGCGGCTCCTCGCCAGATGCTCCATCGGATGCCTGGGCTCGCTATCTCGCGTCACTGGAGGCACACGGAATCCCTGAACCCGGCAAGCGGGACACAGCCAGGCACAGGCCAGCGACACTGGCCGATGAGCAGGCGCTTTACGACGTGTCGCCGTCCTTTGCCGACCTGCTGCCGTGGGTGGAGTATCTGCCGGAATCCAGGTGCATGCTTCTGGAGGACGGTATTTCCGTCGCGGCATTTTTCGAGTTGATGCCGATCGGCACGGAAGGACGGGAAGCATCCTGGCTGGCTCAGGTCCGGGACGCGCTGGAAAACGCGCTGCAGGACAGTTTCGACGAGCTGGACGAGTCCCCATGGGTGGTGCAGTTGTATGCCCAGGATGATGCCGACTGGAACCGCTATCTTTCGACGCTCGAAAACTACCTTCAGCCTCGGGCCAGGGAAAGCGAGTTCACGAAGTTCTATCTCCGTTTCTTCGGCCACCATCTGCGCGCCGTCTCCCGGCAGGGAGGGCTGTTCGAGGACCGCACGGTCACTCGCTTGCCCTGGCGCGGGCAGACGCGACGTGTCCGGCTGGTCGTCTATCGGCGCGTAGGCAATGCGCCGGCCCGGCGCGGGCAATCCCCCGAACAGGCGCTGAATGTCGTCTGCGAACGCCTGGCTGGCGGCCTCGCTAATGCCGGTGTGCAGGCGCACCGCCTCGATGCCGCCGCGATCCACGCCTGGTTGCTGCCCTGGTTCAATCCAGGACCGGCGCTGCTGGGTCCGACAGACGAAGACCGCGAGCGGTTCTATCGCCTGGCTTCCTATCCTGAAGACACCGAAGAAGGCGAACTGGAACTTGCCAGCGGCACTGACTTCGCGCAGCGGCTGTTTTTCGGCCAGCCGAGATCCGATGTCGAGAACGGCCTCTGGTTCTTCGACGGCATGCCCCATCGCACCATCGTGCTCGACCGTTTGCGCACGCCGCCGGCAACCGGCCATCTGACCGGCGAAACCCGCAAGGGGGGCGACGCCATCAATGCCCTGTTCGACCAGATGCCCGAAGACACGACCATGTGCCTCACCCTGGTGATCACGCCGCAGGACATTCTCGAAGCCCATCTGAACCATCTGGCAAAAAAAGCGGTCGGCGAAACCCTGGCATCGGAGCAGGCGCTCAAGGACGTGCAACAGGCACGCGGTCTGATCGGCAGTTCGCACAAGCTCTACCGCGCTTCGCTGGCGTTCTACCTGCGCGGCCGCGACCTGGCCGATCTCGATATGCGCGGCCTTCAGCTCGGCAATGTCCTGCTCAATGCGGGCCTGCAGCCCGTGCGTGAGGAAGACGAAGTTGCTCCGCTCAACAGCTACCTGCGCTGGCTTCCTTGCGTCTACGACCCCGGCAAGGACAAACGGCAGTGGTACACCCAGCTCATGTTTGCCCAGCACGCGGCCAATCTGGCCCCGGTCTGGGGTCGCAGCCAGGGAACAGGCCATCCCGGCATCACCTTCTTCAATCGCGGCGGCGGCACTGTCACCTTCGATCCGCTGAACCGCCTCGACCGGCAGATGAATGCGCACCTGTTCCTGTTCGGACCCACCGGCTCGGGCAAGAGCGCCACCCTGAACAACATCCTCAACCAGATCACCGCAATTTACCGCCCGCGGATGTTCATCGTGGAAGCAGGCAACAGCTTCGGCCTGTTCGGCGATTTCGCGGCGCGGCTGGGCCTCACCGTGCATCGCGTCAAGCTGTCGCCCGGCGCTGGCGTGAGCCTCGCACCGTTTGCCGATGCCTGGCGACTGGTGGATACGCCAAGCCAGGTGCAGACGCTCGATGCGGATGCGCTGGACGACGACACCGCAGAAGAGGAATTGGCGGAAGGCGACGAACAGCGTGACGTGCTCGGGGAACTGGAAATCACTGCGCGGCTCATGATCACAGGCGGCGAGGACAAAGAGGAAGCCCGAATGACGCGGGCCGATCGCAGCCTGATCCGCCAGTGCATTCTTGAGGCCGCACAGCGTTGCGTGTCGGAGAAGCGCACGGTGTTGACCCGCGACGTGCGCGATGCGTTGCGTGAGCGCGGCCGTGATTCCACGCTGCCTGAAACCCGCCGCACGCGCTTACTAGAAATGTCGGATGCGATGGATATGTTCTGTCAAGGGATCGACGGCGAAATGTTCGACCGGCCCGGTACTCCGTGGCCGGAGGCGGACATCACCATCGTTGACCTGGCGACGTTCGCGCGCGAGGGCTACAACGCGCAGCTTTCGATCGCGTATATCAGCCTCATCAACACGGTCAACAACATCGCCGAACGCGATCAGTTCCTCGGCCGCCCCATCGTCAACGTGACAGATGAGGGCCATATCATCACCAAGAACCCGTTGCTCGCGCCCTATGTCGTGAAAATCACAAAAATGTGGCGCAAGCTGGGGGCCTGGTACTGGCTAGCTACACAGAACCTCGACGACCTGCCGAAAGCGGCGGAGCCCATGCTCAACATGATTGAATGGTGGATCTGCCTCAGCATGCCACCCGACGAGGTAGAGAAGATCGCCCGTTTCCGCGAACTCAACCCGTCACAGAAAGCCCTGATGCTCTCGGCCAGGAAGGAGGCCGGCAAGTTCACGGAAGGGGTGATCCTGTCCAAGTCGATGGAACTGCTGTTCCGCGCCGTCCCGCCCAGCCTGTACCTGGCGCTTGCCATGACGGAGCCGGAAGAGAAAGCCGAGCGCTACCAGCTGATGCAGCAGTTCGGCATCAGCGAACTCGATGCCGCCTTCAAGGTCGCGGAAAAAATCGACCGGGCGCGCGGCATCAACTCTTTGCCTCTGGACGCATTGGACTAAACCGGGAAGTGGCTGGCGTCTTCCGGCTGGAACAGTCTGTCAGACCAGTTCCATTTCATCCGGTGCCGCGGGCCTGTCATCGGACACCTTGCCGATATCCGGCAGGGCAATCACTTCATCCGCCTGCATGGGGTACGCCAGCAGATAGCCCTGAAGCGTATCGCAGCCGAGACTGGTCAGGAATTCCTGCTGTTCGGCCGTCTCCACGCCTTCGGCTACGACCCGAAGATCAAGCGTCTGTCCCAGGGCGACGATGGCCGAGACGATGGCGGCATCCTCTGTGCCGCAAGCAAGGTCGTGTACGAAGCAGCGATCGATCTTGAGTTCCGTTGCCGGCAACCGCTTGAGGTACAGCAGGCTGGAATAGCCCGTTCCGAAATCGTCGATGGAGATGCGGACGCCGATGTCATGCAGCTTCTGAAGGATCGCCTGACTGCTATCGACGTCACGCATGGCGGTCGACTCGGTGATTTCCAGCACCAGCCGGTGCGGTTCCAGCCCATGGCGATCCAGAGCGCCGCGCACTGCGTCCACCAAGCCCGAATGCGCGAGCTGCACCGCAGACAGGTTGACCGCGATAGTCCAGTCCTCACGTCCTTCATCCCGCCACGCGGCCATCTGCCGGCATGCCTCGTTCAGCACCCACTCGCCGATCGGCACGATCAAACCTGTCTTCTCGGCCAGCGGAATGAAGCTCGCCGGGCCGAGCATGCCATGGGCGGGATGCATCCAGCGCAGCAGGGCCTCCAGGCCGGTAATCGGACCGTGGGGCGCGGTGAACTTGGGCTGGTAGTAGAGAGCAAGTTGGTTGCGCTTCAGCGCCATACGCAAGTCCTGCAGCAGCTGCACCTGACCGTGCGCATTGGCGGTCATCGACGCCTCGAAGAAGCAGTAGTCGTCGCGACCTTTCCCCTTCACGTGATACATCGCCGCATCGGCATTGGTCAGCAGCTCGTCCTGGTTTTCGCCGTTGCCCGGATAGATGGCGATGCCGATGCTGGTCGAGACATGAAGCTCATGCCCTTTCACCAGGTACGGTTCTCCGATCGCCGCCACCAGCTTGCTGGCCAACACTCCGGCATCGGTTGGTTCGTCCACCTGAGCCAGGACGACGAACTCATCACCGCCGACGCGCGCAACGGTGTCACTGCCGCGGGTGTTCTCCACAATGCGTCCGGAAGCTGCGACAAGGAGCATATCGCCCAGCAGATGACCGTAGGCATCGTTGACCGCCTTGAAGCCGTCCAGATCCATGAACATCAGCGCGAAGCGGCTTTTCTCGCGGCGCGCCCGCTCCATGGCCTGGTTCAGTCGATCCTCAAGAAGGACGCGATTGGGGAGCTTGGTGAGGTTGTCGTGCAGGGCGAGGTACGTCAGCTCCTGATTGGCTTCTGCCAGTTCTTTCGCCAGCAATGCCGTCCGGGATTCCATGCGCTGATCGAGCACCGAGACGATCAGCGCGATGGCCAGTACGGCCAGCACCGCGAGAATGATGGTCAGGGCGAGCCAGTGTGCATGCACACCGCCTTGCGCCGCGCCGCAAATGCTGCCTGCAGGAAAGTTCGCGGCGGCCATGCCAATGTAATGCATGCCCGCGATCGCCAGCCCCATGACGATTGCCGCGAGGAGGCGAAGCTGAGTGGCGTTCGTGAAACGATGGCGCAGTACGAACTTACACCATATCGCCACTGCAGACCCGCAAATAGCAACGAGAACAGACAGTCCGAGCAGCGTCGTGTCATAAACGATGCCAGGCATCATCCGCATGGACGCCATGCCGATGTAATGCATGCCCGCTACCCCGCCACCCATCACCAGGGCGCCGGCGGCGAGTAGCCGGAGGGTCAACGTTTCTTGCGTGACGATCCAGAGAGCAAAGGCGGAGGCGGCGACTGCGAACAGGAGTGACAACAGCGTGAGCAGCAAATCGTAGCCGAGGTCCATCGGCAGATCGAAGGCCAACATGCCAATGAAGTGCATGGACCAGATCCCGATCCCCATGGTGCAGGCACCGCCTGCCAACCACCATCGGGCGGGACGACCGGAAGATGTCGCGATACGGCCTGCAACAACCAGTGTGGTATAGGATGCCAATATGGCAACCGCCAACGAGAACAGCACTAATAGGCTGTCATAGCTGCCATCAAGCATCTAAATAATTCCCCTTCTTGAAATTAATTCATCACGGCAATTCAACTAATTCCGTAATGCCACTACAAAGTCTTCCACTTTAAGAAGGGATCGAGCACCAACCAAGTGCATTTCCAGCCATCTGAGTGTTATAATAATAAGAACAGGTGATTCTCATCACACACCGCCCAAGATGCGGTCGCGCTTCCCAGCGCCGTTTTTCCCTCCTCGCCGTTGTCGGATTTCAGCGCCGCCAGGCCGTATGACCGGAACTGGATATTCAAAATATATCGACTGGTTCGGCCCGAACTTGAATCGCAGCGCAATCCAGTCAGACAGCATCGACGCCTGACCCGGAGACAGCGGCACCGAGCCATTTGGGCATCGGCTTTTTGCATCGTGACCAGATAGACGCACCGGGCCAACCAACAACCCGGTTCGGTCAAGTTCGCTTTGTTTGCATCAGGAACGGGACGGTTGTGTTCGACTGTGGTGACGAACCGGTGTGAAGCAACCCGACCTCGCGGTGGGCGATCAGGAACCTGTCATGCAATCTTCTCTTTTCTCTCGTTTGCACCTTCGCCGCATGCTGGGGCCCCTGATGGCTCTCGCACTCACCTTGTTGCTTGTGGCGACCTGGTATTTGGCGAGCCAATCCGGCTCATCTGTAAAGACCAATGCAGACAACGCCGTCTCGCAAAGTTTTCAAGCGGGACCGCCATGGCGTTACGGCAAGGCCGACGCGCGCTTTACGCTGGTGCTGTATGCCGATCTGGAATGCCCATACTGCAAGAGCTACTACCCGCTGCTCAGGGCATGGGTCGACCGGAACCCCGAGGCGAACCTGCAATGGCACCATCTGCCGCTCCCCATGCACGAGCCAGCCGCAACACGACAGGCCCGGCTGGCCGAATGCGCGGGAGAGGCCGGGGGGCACGCCGCGTTCTGGCAGGCGGTCACCTGGATCTATCAACAAACCCGCAGCGACGGGGCTGGCATACCTGAAAACATGCAATACCCGGCACTCACCCCGGAAATCCAGGCCTGCCTGGACAGCACACGCACCGAGGCAATCATTCAGGCGCAGGCGAACGAAGGTTCGCGTGAAGGGGTTACCGCGACCCCGACGCTGAAGCTCAGCGACAACCAGAGCGGCCATACACTTGTCCTGCCCGGTCCCGTCGAAGGCGACGCACTGTTGTCAGCCCTGGATTTGCTATCAAGCGATGGCGACACCGGCCAGGGAAAGAATGCCGGGACACCCGACGACGGCGCTGGCAACGCACCCAGATAGCTTGCGGCTCTCAAGGAAAAGCGAGATCTAATCCCATGACTTCGAATAGTCATGGTCCTTGAACAGACCAGGCAGGCCGGACACCTGCTTGAACCGCAACACCTCATCATCATCCATGCCCAACTCGCGGGCCACATCGCCCTCAGTCCATCCTGTCTGCAGAAGCCTGACCACGATGTCGGTCATCGGCAGCACGGAATGGACACCGCGAGCGCGGTTGTGACGGATGGTGGCGGCGATCCGGTCTGCCGTTGCCGCGCGCCCGCTTCTGATCGAAACCACCGGCAGGTAGCCGTGCAATCGTTTCCTGATCGGCCCCTGCTTCTTGCCGATCTTCTGACGGTGGAAACCATCGACCACGACATGGCTTTCTTCCTGCTCGCGATGCGTGACGATGGGCTGGGTGAAGCCATCGGCGTCGATCGACAATTCGAGCAGCTTCATTTCCGGCGTCGCGACGGAATTCGGGTTGTAGTCATTGGCCTCAACCTGTTCGCCCCGGACCCATTGAACGCAGTCCACCGGCTCATCGGCGAACGGGCTATGCTCGTGCAGCCGCAGCCGGATCTGGTTGATGGCTTCGACTCGCCTCGCCAGCGGCAGGCTGTCCAGTTCGGTGAACAGGGCTTCGGCCCGGTTCGTCAGGTTGATTACTTGTGGCATATTTCTGTCTCTCCAAAGTCACCCAGCTTCCGCGGGAGGACTGAACGTTGAATCCGTGCGGTTCGAGGAACCTTGCAGCAGTCTGCTGCACGCGCGCCGTGCAGATCAGACCCAGGCCATCGACATGTTCCAGAACCTGGCGGCGCAGTTCACCGAACAAACCCCGGCCGCGCGCCTCGGCGCGCAGGTAGCCTTCGCGCAGGCGCACGATATCGGAGCGCTGCTCGATGCTGATGAAGCCCAGAACGCGAGCCTCGCCCTTGCGGCGGACGATGAACCAGCGGTACAGCGGCCCATCGTTGAGCGGATAGCCTCCGCATTCGCGCCGCACGCTTGGGCTGGCGAAGAAGTAGCCCATATGGGAAAAGAACGCCGCCTCGCCATCGGCCGAGCGTATCTGGGCGAATTCGTATTTTGCGAAGGGCTTCATGATGATTGCCCCTCGATCAGCGCCAGCGTGTCGATGTCCTGACGAGCGAAACCGAAGGACAGTGAGCGCGCCATGTCCTGCTTGAGCAGCGACAGGGCGACACGACGCCAGGAGGGCTGGGCCTTGCGGTTCTCCAGCTCGGGAATACCGGCATCGGGCCAGGAAGACAGCGGGTAATTGTGCTTCTCCCACCAGTCGATGAAGACCCCGATACGGCGCTGATAGACCTGACGCAGCGGCCCCGGCATGCTTCGCAGCAGGAATTCACAGTATTGCCGCCAGGTATCGAAAGTCGGCGGCAGCCCCATCCCGCCGCGATAGCCGAGGAAGCGCTGGCGGCTGTACCGCGCGGCGTAGTTCGCGCCGGCGACACGCTGCACGACGCGGAACCAGGTCTCGGGCTCCAGCTTGTGGAACAGATCAAGTCCCTTGCGCTGGTCGTCTCCGTAAGGCTGGCAAATACGCATCTGCGAAAACGGCACGCCCGCCAGATGCATGCGATCGTAGAGCCGGTTGTAGGCATGTCCATGATCAGCGACGTACCGCCAGAGGTCCTCGAACCGCCAGTCGTAGATGGGAAAGAAGGTAACGGCGCGGCTGTCCGGCTGGTCCTTTGCGCTCCACTGGACCGGTGTATGCGAACCAGGCGGCGTCCAGGCGCGCTTCTTCACCCTGGCGCGGCGTTTGACCGCCAGAAAGCGATTGAGCGATTCATCGGATCGGATGCCGACCAGAAAGGCGGTAGGCACATCCTGGGCAAGCCACTCGTCAAATTCGGGAACGAATTCCTCGAACTCCATGCGATGGCGGTAGAAGGGAAACCGGGCGGGATCGTTGATGACGGCCGGATGGGTTGGCATCGGCCTGATCCAGTCCGCCTCGCGCCCCGGTTCCCAGGCGCACCAGTAAGGCTCCTGCAGGCTGGAGGCATTGCGCAGATTGATCGGCAGGCAAACCCACCAGGGCCGCACATCATCGCGGCTGAACATCTCCTCGACGTGATCGATCGTCGCCTGATACTGTCCTTCGAGGTCGATGAACAGCGCATCGACCGGTCCGCGACCCATTTCACGGGCGACCTCGAGCGCGAGGTGGAGCGTGACAGAGCTGTCCTTGCCTCCGGAGAAGGCCACGCATACGCGCTCGAAATTCTCGAAGATCAGCCGGATACGGGCCTTGGCCGCATCATAGACATTGGTGTCATAGTAGTTCTTGGTGCTCATCCCCGCCCGTTTCTCTCAATGTTATTTCAGGTGTTCCGATGCGGCCGCCTGCCATCGGAATGCTTGCGCGTCGGACGAACTGGCGAGTGCTTTGAAGGCAGATCCAACCCCATCAAGGCCAGTGTGTCGGCCACATGAGCGGTGAGACCCTCGAACCCATCGCTCTCCTGTCGGCCCAAAAGGGCCCGCAAATGCAGATCGCTCAGGATCGCCCCAAAGATCGCGCTGGCCAGCCAATTCGCGTCGTACGCGAGCAATCTCTCGTCGGCACGCTGTAGCTCTTTCAGGCCATCTGCGAGGTAGGCCTGCACCCGCATGACGATCCGCGACCAGAAATCGACGACCAGTTCCGGATGGTTCCCGGCCTCCGAAACGATCAGCCGCGTGATCCTGACCTGCCGTTCGGACAACGCGAACCGAGCCATCTCCAGGAGACGGTCATGCAGTTCGACGATCAGGGCATCCCGGCCGGCCGTCGCAGGAACGTGTGGACGCTTCCCCGAAAAGCCTTCCACGTCGCCAATCACCGCTGTGAACAACTCGCGCTTGTCCGCGTAGAAGGCGTAAAGCGTCCGCTTGGACATGCCAGCTTCGCGAGCCATCTCCTCCATCGTTGCCGCCCCGTAGCCGACGCGGGCGAACACCCGCTCAGCCGCCTCAAGGATGCGTTTGCAACGCTCTTCTTCGGAGAAGACAGAGGGACGCCCCGTGCGAGATTTTTCGCCGGGGGCCGAGATAACGGCGGGCATCAGCGGTTCCGATATGGCAGATTGATACTTACAAAACGATACTGTTTTATTATGCACTGTGCAACCGCAACAGGCTGGAAGCCTGCGGCTTTCTGCCTGGTTGCACTTTCGCCCCGCCTCAGCCGTTGGCCGGGGGACGACGCGCATGATGAAGGCGGCGGCGGACGCTCAGGCGAGGGCCACCCAACGAGGCATTGATGAGACGCGCAGTTCTCCGGCGCAAGGCACCGGTCGCCTGCCTGCCCCTCAGATTGCCGTGACGTCTTGCACTTTAGCCCCGCACCGGGGCATCGGCCGCGTTTTTTATCCAGTTGGGAATGTCAGCCGGAGCCAGCGGGCGGGAGAACAGATAGCCCTGGATCACCGGGCAATGATGGGCCTTGAGCAGTTCACGCTGCGCCTCGGTTTCCACGCCTTCTGCCACGACCGTCAGATGCAGGTTCTGTCCAATGCCAATCACCGCCATCACCAGAGATTGAAGGCGACTTTCCTGCAAGCACTTATCGATGAAGCTGCGGTCGATCTTGACCTCGGTGACAGGCAGGTTCGCCAGATTGGAGAGGCTGGAGAAGCCCGTACCGAAATCGTCCACCGACAGGCCGACACCGAGCGCACGGATGCCGTGGATGACCTCCAGCATGCCGGCAGTCAGCGCCATGGCGGCACTCTCGGTGATCTCGATGGTCAGGCATTCACCGGGCAACGCATATTGCTGCAGAAGACCGGCAACGAAGTCCGGCAGATCGGCGCCCCGGAAACTGAGGGGCGACAGGTTCACCGATACGACCGGCACCTGCACACCTTCATCACGCCACACGGCCATCTGCCGGCATGCCTCGCGCAGCGCCCATCGGCCGATGGCTTCGATCTCGCCGATTTCCTCGGCAAGGCTGATGAACCGGCCCGGCGGGATAACCCCGAATTCCGGATCGCGCCAGCGTGCCAGAGCTTCCACCCCATAAAGCTCTCCGCTGTCCGGTCGAACCTGTGGCTGGTACTCCAGGCGCAGGCAGTCCCCGGCGATTGCCCGGCGCAGCGCCGTCCCGAGCAAAAGACGATCGCGGGCGACCTCGTTCATCCCCGCACTGAAAAACAGATACTCGCCACCGCCTGACACCTTCACCTGGCCCATCGCGCTCTTGGCGTTACGCAGCAGATCATCGCGATCACGGCTGCTTTCGGGGTACTGGCTGATGCCGATACTGACCGTCGGGTCCAGGGAGAAACCGGAAATCTCCATCGGCTCGCCGGCGACCCGCTGGAGGTGCGCGGCCACCAGTGCAGCCCGATGCACATCGCAATCGGGCACGACCAGGACAAACATGTCGCCCTCGACTCGGGCAAGGAACTGGCCATCGTCCAGATGAGATTTCAGCCGATTGCCCGTTTCCACCAGCACAAGGTCGCCCGACGCGTGCCCCAGTGTGTCGTTGATGTCCTTGAAACGGTCCAGGCCCAGGTAAAAGAAAGCGATCTCCTGGTCAGGATTGGACGTGAGCAATTCATCGATATGCTGACGCAGCAGGCTTCGGTTCGGCAGGCCGGTAAGGATGTCGTACCGCACCAGCTGGTTGACCCGCTGCTGGTTTTCTTCCCGCTCGATCGCCAGAGCGCAAAGGTGGACACTGGCATCGGCAATCCGTTCAAGATGCGTATCCGGCTGGCCACCCCGGCGGAAGTAGAACGCAAACGTTCCAGCGACACTGCCATCGCGCCGCTTGACCGGGTAGGTCCAGCAAGCCTTGTAGCCGTAGGGCAATATCTTATGCTTGTAGGGTGCCCAAAGCGGATCAGTCTCGATGTCGTAGATCATCACCGCTTCGCCGCGATGCGCCGCAGTCCCGCAACCAGCCACGCCTTCTCCGATTTCGACACCTTCCCAGTCGGGACCATAGGACGCATGGAAGCTGGGTGCCGCCCAGGGCCGCAATTTGCGTTCCGCCACGCGGCAGACCGAGACAAGTACGCCGGATGCGATCGACTCGATCCTCCGGCAGAAATAATCACCCAGCTCCTCAAACGACAAGCTGCTGGTCAGCGCAGTGAGGACGTCACGTTCCAGATCACGGATCTGCCGCTCCTCGGTGATATCGGTGATGACATCGACGGAGTACCCGCGAAAGCCATCGTTGTCGTGGCCGGCAATGGGGGTACTGGACACGCGAATCCAGGTTTCCTTGCCATCCTTCGAAACGACCAGGGCGTCGTCCTGCAATCGCTGCTGTCCCCAAGGCCGGGAATGAAAATGCCTGAATTCGTCGACGGGCATGTTCGGGCTGGTCAGGAAGGAAGACGGCTCCCGCCCCAGCACCTCATCCATCTCATATCCCCAAAGTTCGGTGAACGCGCGATTGACGTGCGCGATCCGTCGCTCTGCATTCAGGACCAGCACCGGACGGTCGGTATTGTTGACGGCAATCAGCAGCATCCGATTCTGCTCTCGCATCGCAACTTCATCGGATACGTCGCGCACCAGCGCCAGATAGTGGATTCGCCCCTCAACGTCGATCTTCGATAGCGAGAACATGGCCCATACCTGCTGGCCATCCTTGCGCTCCATGAGCACTTCACGGCTCATGCCAGCAACCTTCGGCAACCCACCCTCACGGTTCTTGCGCACGTAGCCGCCATGAACCCCGCGCAGGCTTTCCGGCAGCAGAGGGAGCATGTTCTTGCCCAGCACTTCGTGACGCTCGTACCCCCAAAGCCGCTCCGCAGCCTGGTTGAAGAAAAGGACACAATCGTTCTCGTCAACAAGCACTGCTGCCACAATCGACTGCTCCAGCGCCGGAAGCAGTATGGGATTGCCGTCAGGAACCAGGCTCTCCATCTTCATCGTCACATCCTTCATACAAGCCGGCAGCAGTGGCTCCTGGCCCCGTCTGCGGTAGGCGACCGTGTTTCGTCGGAACCGCGGTCATCATGGCCAGGCTCTGCAGGTTGATTTTCGAGTAAGGCACCTCCGCTCGGATATCGCGGCCAGCTTGCCCCCAAATACGCGCATGCCCCTCATGGACAGAGCATAAAAGATCACGTGGTGTTCGATCTTGAATAATGTATCGGCCAGGTGTTGGAGATCTTGAACGCGGTTCGGCTATCATCCAATCATCGCCTCCGCTCCGCTACTTTTCCTGATCTCTTCGGAAAAACGAGAGCAAACTTCCAGCGACGAGCAAAGCAGTGGCAACACTGAGTATTTCCCCTATAACATAGACAACATTAACTAAATCGGACAAAAAAACTGATTTTTATTTCGATGATCCGTTGATCATCATGACCTGTTGAAATTAAAATTCACGCTGAAACGGCTGTGACTCAATTCTTATTGACAGAATTGCGTCCACCGATATCAAGACTGGGCGCCCATAATAGAGGTGTGATCAGACGACCAGAACGTCTGCCTTCGCGCGCCGCCCCATAAGCCCGATATCCGAACCCAACGATCCCCAGCCCGGTTATTGATAAAGACCGATGGCGGGCCGTTGTTGTTCTTTTGTTTGCTTGCCCCAGAGGACAAAAAAATAACTACTTTAGATACACAGCACTCTCTGCCGGTGCCGAAAACGGCGGGTTGGAAACAAAATTCGATCAATGCATATGCAACGCACGCCAGCACACAGCAGGAGTTTGAATTTCCCGATGACGTGACGCTGATGTCCACCACCGACACGAGCAGCTACGTCACCTATGCCAATGAGGCATTCCTGCGGGTCAGCGGCTTCTCCCGCGATGAACTGCTGGGCCAGCCCCACAACATCGTGCGGCACCCGGATATGCCGAGAGAGGCCTTCGCCGACATGTGGGCGACCCTCAAGGCCGGGGATGCCTGGACAGCGCTGGTAAAGAACCGCCGGGCGAACGGCGACTACTACTGGGTTCGGGCAAACGTCACCCCGATCAGGCGCGACGGCGGGATCGTCGGCTACATGTCGGTGCGCACACGCCCCGACCGAGCCGAGATCGAGGCAGCATCATCGCTGTACAGACGGTTTACCAACGGCGCTGCCCGCGGACTGGCGTTCCACAAGGGCCTGATCGTTCGCACCGGTCTGCTGGGATTCACGCGCTGGGGGCAGATCATGCCGGTGCGCTGGCGGCTCAGGTTCGGCCTCGCAGGCGTCGTCGCATCGACCGTGGCAGGTAGCCTGATGGTCGGCGGCATGGACAGTCTGCTGACGCCGGCTTTGTCCGCCACCGCTGGCGCATGCCTTGCCGGCCTCTGGCTGGAAAAGCGGATCGCCAAACCACTGATCGCAGCGCTCGATCAGGCGAAGGCCGCCGCAGCCGGGCAACCCGGCGCCAACATGAACATGAACCGAGTCGATGAAATCGGAATGATCATGCGCGCGGTCAACCAAGCAGGCTTGAACCTGCGGTCACTCGTGGACGATGTGGCGGCACAAACCGGCGGCCTGCATCAATCCAGCGAGCAGGTAGCCAACGGCAACGAGGATCTTGCCAAGCGCGTTGGCGATACGCAGGCCAGACTGCATGAGACTGCCGCCGCCGCAGAGCAGATCACGGCTGCTGTTGAGCAAAGCGCAGGCAATGCGCGCTCGGCCAGTGACCTGTCGACCGGCGCCCGGCATGCCGCCGAACAAGGCAGGGAGGTCGTGGACAAGGTTGTTCAGTCAATGGAGGGTATCGCGGCCGCATCGGCGGAAATCGGCGAGATCAACAACCTGATCAACAGCATCGCCTTCCAGACGAATATCCTGGCACTGAACGCAGCCGTCGAGGCGGCACGTGCGGGGGAAGTGGGAAGAAGCTTCGCGGTCGTGGCAGGAGAAGTCCGCAGTCTGGCACAGCGCTCGGCAGTCGCAGCGGCAGACATCAAGGCCCTGATCGACAAAAGCGTGCAACAGACCGCCGAAGGTTCGAGGCTTGCTGCGCAGGCCGGCACCGCAATCGGAAATGTCGTATCGGAGGTTGAGCGCGTCAACACGCTGATAGCGGAAATATCGACCAGCGCGCAGGAGCAAAGCACGGGGGTTGCCCAGATCAGCCGGGCCGTGGTCGACCTGGAGCGCATCGCCATGCAGAACGCGGAACTGGTTGGAGAATCATCCGACTCGGCTCGGGATCTGTTCGCTCATACCGCAATGCTCACCAGCACCATTCACGTTTTCGAACAGAACCGGCACCAGCAGGCGGTATAGCGCCAACCGGCAATACCGGGCGTCACAAGGAAGACCCCGGTCTTGCCGGTTCACTCCCTGATAGCGGAAAGGCTCGCAGCCGCCTCTCCCATCAACCAGGTCTTGAAACGCGCGCACTTTTCATCCTGGTCAAGTGGTTGAGGCGATAGCAGGCAATAGCCCGAGCCGTCCTGAATGAAGCCGTAAGGAGCATGCAACTGCCCGCTCTGCAGTTCGTCCTGCACCATCAGGAATGAAACCATGGCCATCCCGAGGCCCGAAACCGCAGCCTGAACACACAGGTAGAAGTGCTCGTAGTCGACCCTGATGCTCCCCTTCGTGGAAACCCCTGACAGCCGCTGCCAGGTCGACCACGCCTTTGGCCGCGTCCCCGAGTGCAGGAGGCGCACGCCATCCAGTTGCTCCTTGCGGCTCTTCTTCGCCCTGCTGACCGGCCCCATCCACTCGTCGCAGATTTTCTCCGCGTGAACGTCCTGACCCCAATGGAAATCGTCGCGGCGCAGCGCCAGATCGACACCCGCCCGGGCGAAATCGATCGGTCCGCCGGCGGCGACCAGATGCAGGTTGATGTCTGGGTTCTGCTTGTGGAACGCGGGCAGCCGCGGGATCAGCCATTTCATGGCGATGGTCGGCTCGCAGGACAAGACCAGCACCTCTTCACGGGCCGACTGCTGCAAACGGTATACGGCACCTTCTAGCTGCTCGAACACCGCGAAGGTAGTCGCATGCAGCGAGCGTCCGGCCGCGTTGAGGAAGATCGCACGGTTGCGCCGCTCGAACAGCTCGACGCCCAACGCCTCCTCAAGCAGCCGCACCTGTCGGCTGACCGCTCCGTGGGTCACATGCAGTTGTTCGGCAGCTTTCACGAAGCTGCCGGTTTGCGCTGCCGCTTCGAAAAAGCGGAATGAAGCCAATGATGGAAGTTTCATATACACGATGAAATCTGACAGATTTCTCTCAAGATAAATCGCTTTTTTCTCCAGCACAAGCACTCAATAATTCAATCGGCACAACACGAGAACCCAATGAAAACATAATTTCCGAGGTGAGATATGGAGAAATCGACGTCTGAAGCCGCAACTTTGCAACCGCAACTGAAGCAGGCCGCCAGCAGCAATCGCATAGACAATCTGTGCGAAATCATCGCCAAAACGGACTACATCATACTGCCGTCCGCAACAGTCCGATCTCTGCTCTCCGCCGAGGATGCAGACGCATTGGACGACTGGGCGGAGTTTCAGGAGAGCTGGAACCGGCTGGAGCAGGATCAGTTCATGAAGGACGGCGGGACGTATCGGTTTCGACGTCATGGCGTTTACAGCGCGACGCCGGCTTCCGGCGTTCAGCTTGAGCCGCCGCAACCTCACTACCAGAGCGTCACGTACAACACCCTCAACGGCGGGATTGCCCGGCATTTCGCACCCATCGAACCGTCGATCGCATCGGGCAAGGTTTTGATGTCCGCGCTGGAACTGTGTCGCGCCACGTTCAGCGGTCTGGCACCGTTCTACGATTGGCATATCGAAGTTCATCAGTTCCGGATCATTGCCACCAGTGCAGAAGCTTTGCCCACGCCTGAAGGCATTCACCGCGACGGTGTGAGCTTCGTCTTCATGATGCTGGTCAACCGCGTCAACGTCCTCAATGGCGAGACCGGCATCTACGACAGGGATCGCCAGGAACTCGCCCGCTACACCCTGGCCGATCCTCTCGACGCTGCCATCGTCAACGACGAACGCACGATGCATGGGGTAACGCCCATCCTTGCGGATGACCCGGCCCGACAGGGCTATCGCGACGTCCTCGTCATCACCTTCAACAAGCGCTGAGACCGCCTGCGGAACGATCCGATCGTTCCGCAGCCTCCCGATGGAGTTCCAAACCTATGAATGAACTGATTGCAGTAGCCACCATCACCATTCTGGCGGTCATCAGTCCCGGCCCCGATTTCGCGATGGTCACCCGAAACAGCTATGCGTTCGGCTCGCGTACGGGCCTGATTTCAGCATTCGGCATAGCCTGCGGCGTGCAGGTCCATGTGATGTACACGGTGCTGGGCATCGCTGTGGTGATCGTCAATTCGCCCCTGCTGTTCCTTGGCATGAAAGTGCTGGGGGCCTCTTATCTGATCTATCTCGGATACAAGTCCCTCACCAACAAAACGGAGCTGAAGCTGGAGGAAGCGTCCGGCTCCGCGCCATCATCGCTGGCGGCCTTCCGCATGGGCTTCCTGACCAATGCGCTCAATCCGAAGACAATGCTCTTCGTTGTCGCTACCTACACGCAGGTGGTTCATGCCGGCAGCCCGATGAGCCACAACTTCGCCTACGGCCTGTTCATGTCCGTTTCGCACTGGGTCTGGTTCAGCATCGTGGCGCTCTTCTTCGCGGCTCCCGCCATGCGCCGCAGGTTGCTGAACCACCAACTCACGGTCGACAGGATCATCGGGGTCGCCCTGATCGCGCTCGGCGCGTCACTCGCCTTTACCAATGTCAGCGCTTGAGAGGGGGATGCGATGAGAATTGCCTGTATCGACCTAGAAGGCGTGCTGATCCCGGAACTGTGGCCACGGATCGCGCAGGCCAGCGGCATTGAGGCCCTGTCCATCACAACGCGGGAGGAGCCGGACTATCCGGCGCTGATGCGCTGGCGAATCGACCATCTGCGAAAACATGGCCTGCGCCTTCGTGACGTGCAGGCCATCCTTGCGGATATCCAGCCATACCCTGAAGCCCGTGATTTCCTTCGCCAGCTCGAACAGTACGGTGGTTATCAGGTACACATCGTTTCGGATTGCTTTTACGAACTGGCAGACCGTTTGCTCGATGCGTTGGGTTCGCCGGAGGCGTTTTGCCACTCGCTGGTTACTGATCCGGAAAATTGGATAACCGACTGTGCGTGGGCCGACCGCTGTGGCAAGGAAGAACATGTCGCCCGCTTGCTGAAGCAGAATTGCCACGTTCTGGCCGCGGGTGACGCCTTCAACGACCTTGCCATGCTGCGCCTGGCTCACGAAGGTTTTCTGGTTCGCCCGTCGCCAGTGACAATGACGGCCGCCCAGGATCTGACCGTGGTAGAGCATCTGTCCGAAATCATCGAGAAGGTCGGCTTTTCGGGGTTTCCACCAGATGCATGCATCCCGCGTCTTGCTTGACAAGCCTCGTCCTGTCGCGGTGCCGGGGCAGGCTCCGACACCGTGAGGACTTTTTCAGGCTGACATCACTTCCGTCATAAGAAAGCACTACTCCACGACTCCCTGGGCCGTAGGGGGCTTGACGATGAATATGTAGGTTTGCGCAGCGAGCACAATGCGGACACGGCGGGTTTCCGATTGTTGACTGACCCGCGAGCACGTTCCGGATGAACTTTGAGACTCCACAACAGCAATCTGTTTCAGGAGTCCGGACATGCTCAACCCGTTTCGCACCCAATCCGGGCCGATACGCTTTCCATCGGCGGTAGCCAGCGCCTTGTGCGTAGCATTGGGCCTGGCCAGTCAGGCGGCCAGCGCCGCAGAAGTGACGGTTTTCACCGACCGATCCGTCACGCTGACATCGGCGGATAACGCCAATGTCGTCCATCTCGACGCAGCACAGGAAATCGAGGCCAGCCTCGCGGCCGATCTACCCGCCGATCCCCGCCGTGCCCAGGCCATCGTCCAGGGACGCCTTCAGCAGGGCGGCGCCCAGTTGCAACGCGACCTTGCTTCCGCCTGGCAGGGCGTGGCCGATGCCTGGGGCCTCAGCGTTTCAACCGTTCCCGCAGTCGTGGTCGACCGGCGCTATGTCATCTACGGTGAGCCGGACGTAGCCAGGGCGGTAGCCCGTATCGAGGCATACCGGAGGGCGCAGCCATGAAGCGCGCCCGTCGTCTCCGCACCGCAATCGCGGCCCTGATGCTTGGAACCGCATCGTCGGCCTTCGCGCTCAACACCGCATCGATCACAGCCTCGGCCCTATCCCCCGATTGCCTCGAATACCGGGTCGTCGGGATCTGCTACTGGCTCTTCTGCACCACCTTCGGCTGCTCGGTGCGGACCTCGGTGAAAGTTAGCCATTACGTGCCCGATGCCGTGGTTTCCAGCTACGCCAATACTGGCGAGAACCCGTGGGTAGAAGTGCGTGCCATGAGCATGCCGAACACCACGGCACAGGCCGGCGGCGATGGCACGACGAACCAGGACCATGAAAACAACCTGTCGAAGTTCAAAAACGCTGACGTGATCGGCCACCCCGGCGGGGCTGTCCTGGGTCAGCTCGCCAGTGCTTCGGGCTATTCCTGCGAAGGTGCAGGCACGGCCTTCATGCCATACCTGCTGAGCACGCTCGACACGGTGGCATGGCGCTACAACGTTCCGGAGGCCGTATATCCGGAAGCACTGATCCCTGGCATGCGCGAAATCGGGGCGCGGACCTCTCTCAACCTGTGGGGCGCCGTCTACCCGAGGGGCGGTTTCCTGCATCAGACCGATGACTACAAGAGCGGTGCCGTCGTCGCGCAGCGCGCCGGCGATATCGTCACCCGCCGCGGCCAGATTCACGTCTACCAGCCTCTGCTCGCCACAGCGCGCGACGGCTACTGGCCGGCTGGCGAACTCGTCGAAGGCGACGCCTCCACGGGCAAGTGGCAGGAACTCACGCCCACGATGTCCAGTTCGTGCGCCGTCTTTCCCCATTCGAACCAGCGCGTCCAGGCCCAGCAAGGCGACTATGCCTGGGCGCTCTGGCGGCCCTACAGCTGCTGCCAGCGCCGCGGACAGACCTTCCTCGGCAGCGTCGACTTTAGCGGAGGGAGCGCACGATGACTTCATCCTCCACTCTCGCACTCAGCAAGCACTTCCGCCGGGGCCTGCTTGTTTGCGCCCTGACGGCGGCATGCTCTGGTGCTGTCGCCCAGACGAGTGTCAACGAATATGGCCTGCAGCATCGCGGCAGCGTCATTGGCGACGATGTGCTGTACAGCATCGGCGGCGGACGGGCGGTATCCATGACGGGCGCGGCAAACATGCGCTCGATCGGCGTCGGCGTTGGCTGGAACAGCAACCTCATTTGCGGCGACATGAGCCTCACCACCACGCTGCAGAACCAGTTGAACGGCATCACCAACGGGTTCCAGACCATCATGTCGAATGTGATCCAGAACGCCACCAGTGCGGTGGCTTCGCTGCCTGCGCTGATCATCCAGCGCGCTGATCCCGGTCTCTATAACCTGCTCACCAACGGTGTCCTGCAAGCCAGGCTCGATTTCGACCGCTCGAAACTCACCTGCAGGGCGATCGCGAACAGGATGGCCGACATGGCCGGTGGCCAGCTCGGCTGGGACCAGCTCGCAGAAGGCATGGCGCTCAAGAAGGCGGTTGCCAGCACCGATGCGGTTTCCGCGATCGAGGAGGCAGAAAGCAGCAAGGGCAATGAAGGCGTGCCCTGGGTCGGAGGCGACAATGCCGGCGGCTCGGGCCAGGCGCCTATCCGCGTGGTCGCTGACGTGACGCGCGCCGGCTACAACCTGGTCAACGGGCGCAGCGTCGATGACACCTCATCCATCGATTCCGGCAGTTGCGGCGACCGGCTGGCGTGCCAGACCTGGACCTCTCCGCAGGCTGCCGTCACCTGGGCTACGCGTGTGCTGGGCGAGCAGGAACAACGCACCTGCGAGAGCTGCACCAAGACGCAGACCACGCCCGGCGTCGGTCTGACACCGCTCATTCAGGAAGAGTACGAGACCAAGCTGGAGAGCTTGCAGGAACTGATCTCGGGCAGCAAGTCGATGAGCTTCGACAACCTGCAGGCGGCCAGCAGCACCTCGTTGCCGATTACCCGTGGCGTGATCGAGGCGCTGCGTGATGAACCCGATCAGGACATCCTCGCAAGGCGTCTCGCTTCCGAGGTTGCGCTCGCCAGCGTGCTGGAAAAAGCATTGCTGCTTCAGCGCACGCTGCTGACCGGGCGGATGGAGCCGAATGTGGCAGCGAACGAAATGGCCCAGGAGGCGGTCACGCAGGAGAGCAACATTCTCGACCGCGAGATCAACAACCTCAAGACCGAGCTCGAACTGCGCCGTGAGCTGGCCAACAACTCCCCAATGCAGATCATCCAGCGCCACAGCACCCGGGCTGCGGGTTCGCGGGGTGTGTATCAGGGCGATCCCATCCCCAATCGCCTCGATGAATTGCAGCGCTCGCAATCGGGAGGTAGCAATCCATGATCCCGGCCTGGCTTCGCATGCGGTGGTTGTTCAATCGCCGTGTCGGCTTCGCGTTGCTGTGGACGATCCTGCTGCTTGTTGTGGCGATCTCCATCAACCTGATTGGCATCCGTGTGCTTGGCAGTATCGAAGGCTGGCAGCACTGGATGGACGACCATACGGGCTATTTCCTGGCCTGGCGTCTGCTGCTTTATGCGGGCCTCGCCTGGGGTTGGCTCTGGATGCGTAAACGGGTCCTGGCTCGCGAACCTGGTACGGAACCACACCAGCGCCTCATCCGTGTCGAAATCGCCGGCGTGGTGGCTCTGGCCGTTCTGGAAGGCAGCCTGCTGCTGCAATCCACTTGAGGAGCGGAGGACACGATGACGCTCTATACGTCCGATTATCTGGAGTATTACCTGACACTGGTTGGGTGGATCGTTCATAACGGAATCTGGTCAGTCCTGGTCGCCAGCGGCTTGTTTGCGCTCCCGTTTATCGCGATCGTCATTCAGGAATGGCTGAAAGCACGCGCGGAGGGAGCTGACGAGGGCAACAAGGGCGTGCTTTCCTCGATGCGGATCGAAAACCGGGTGTTCGTCGCCATCGTGGTGATCATGTTCGCCGGCATTCCGTTCATCGATGTGGATCTCAATACCATCAGTTTCGATCAGTCCCGCTCCAGCCAGTGCCAGGTGAACGTTCCCGCGCCCAGCGATACGGGTTGGGGCCAGTCATTCACCACGCTCAACAACCAGTCGGCCAAGGTGCCGGTCTGGTGGTTTTTCATGCACTCGATCTCCAGGGCCGTCACCGGCGCCGCCGTCGCGGCGATCCCGTGCGGAACCGACCTGCGGCAGATGAGGATGGACATCGACAACACCCGTATCGACGACCCCTTGCTGGCCCAGGAAGTGACTGATTTCGCGCTCAATTGCTACGGTCCCGCCCGAGCCAAGCTGTTCATGAACCGGCCGACTCTGAGCGAAGAGCAGATGGCGGACGTCAGCTGGATCGGCTCCAATTACTTTGTCGACACGCCCGGCTACTACGACACTTATCGCTCAAGCACGCCTCGCGAGTCATGGCCCTACGATGACAGCCGTGATGCGGGGCTGACCGAGGTGCCTAGCGGCGCCGGTTACCCAAACTGCCGGGAATGGTGGTCGGATGGCTCAACCGGCCTGCGCGCCCGCCTGCTGGCTCAGGTCGACCCCAATCTGCTCTCGCGCATGGCGAACTGGGCTGGCTTCATCTCCAGGACCGAGCTGGACGATTCCGTGATCCGCGCCATCGCGGCCCCGCGGCAACAGAAACTGAACCAGGGCGCCGTCTACACCGACTACGGCGGCCAGATCGACAAGACCTTGCCGAATGTCGTTACCCGGGCCGCGGGTGATGTCGGGATGGCTGTCGGCGCTATAGGCCTGTTCCCGGCTATGGATGTTATGCGTCAAGCGTTGCCCATGACGCTATCGCTGTTGAAGATGGCACTGGTCATCTGCATTCCGCTGGTCCTGGTGATCGGCACCTACGACCTGAAGACGCTGGTGACGGTCAGCGTTGTGCAGTTCGCCCTGTTCTTCGTCGACTTCTGGTTCCAACTCGCGAGGTGGGTGGATTCCACGATCCTGGACGCGCTCTATGGATGGGGATGGGGCTACAACCGCCCCATGACCAATTTCGATCCGGTGATGGGGCTGAACAACGCGTTCGGGGATCTGCTGCTGAACTTCGTCATGGCGACGATGTTCCTGGTGTTGCCCGGGTTCTGGCTTACGGGACTCAGTTGGGTTGGGATTCGTGCGGGCTATTCGCTTCAGGGGCTTTCAGAAGGAACCAAGGGCGCCACCCAAGCCGGCTCGAAGGGAGCCGGGGCCATTTCCAGCAAGCTGAAGTGACTTACCTCTCAAAGGTCCTTTTCGTCCGGATAGTCAGGGTGGTCGAAGTCGTTATAGGGCACGGGGTCATATCCGTGCGCCTTTCTTGGTTCGTCCAGACTGATAAACGGCCATTCATCTTCGTCGGCCAACTCGCTATGCCCGGCTGACCATGCAACTGCGACAGCGAACAGGAGCAGCAAGGCCAGCCAGAACGCTGCGTAGAGGAGAACGCCCAGCAGCACGAGCTTGGCAAGCCACAGAATAACCTTGGCTACTGCTGCGGGAGCACCACGCGCAACCAGCCAGCCCGTAGCTTTCCGTTCGCCACGGGCATAGCTGCGCCACGTGCGGCCAGCAGCCAGGCCCAGACGGTGAGCCCATTTCCCCTTGTGCGTATCGGTTGTCATGGCGGTCTACCTCAGTTCAACGGTATATCAGAGAAGCCCCTGTTTGTTGCCCGGAGCCGCATCAACTTAGACCTCGACGGCTGGTAATCGTTGCAGGACGGCTTGATCGGCGCACTGGAAATTGCGACTTGAACCAATCCGATTAGATTTTGCAAGAAAAATATACCATGAAGCTATTTTTCATGCCACACTTCTGTCAGCCACCTCCGGCTGATTTGATTGTGTGTAGATTTTATATCATGAGCGGAAAAGTACGTCATCAGGTAATCAAGCGACTGCAAGCTGACTTGCCGCGGGGAGCGCCGTTCGACCTCTCCACCCTCAACCAGTTCGGGGTGTCGCCGCAGCTCGCCGCCCGATACGCCGAGAGCGGCTGGCTCGTGCGGTTGGGCCAGGGCGTCTATGCCTTTCCGAACGATGAGTTCGGTGTCCACAAAGCAGTCATGTTCCTCCAGCGTCGTGTGCCCGGCCTGCATCTCGGCGGCAGAAGCGCCCTGGCCGTGCAGGGTGTCCGACACAACCTGGGCAGCCGGGAAACATTGGTCCTGTGGGGAGATGCCCGCTACACATTGCCAGCGTGGTTCTCTTCGCGATTTCCTGCCCGCTATGTCAACGCCCAGCTGTTCGAGTGGCCCGATACCGAACTGGCCGAGAAGACGCTTACCACCCCGCCAGGCATGCCTGAAGGACTGCGGGTGTCCGTTCCGGAACGCGCAATCCTGGAGTTGCTGTACGAGGTCGGCGTAAAGCAAAGCCTGGAGGAAGCCCGCAACCTCTTCGACGGACTGCGCTCCCCTCGCAAAGAGGTTCTGGGGCAGCTCCTGTCCTGCTGCACCAGCGTGAAGGCTGTCCGGCTATTCCTGACCTGGGCGAGAGAGACGAACGTCACAGACATCGACGCTCTTCTGGCACAACACCCGATCCGCACCGGCAGCAATAAACGCTGGATGAGCCGGCTCGATGACGGAACATTACTGAGTTTGAAACCCCATGGATAAAGTCTACGCGGACACCGTTCGCCTTCTGCTCACCGTCGCACCCGACGTCTTCGCCAACGACATCTTCGCCATGAAAGGCGGCACCGCGATCAACCTTTTCGTACAGGACATGCCGCGGCTGTCCGTCGATATCGACGTGGTGTATCTGCCGTGGGCAACACCCCGTGATGAAGCCTTGCAAGCGATCAATCTGGAGCTGGCAGCGATTGGTGAGCGCCTGGCTCCGCTTGGCGTGCAGACGCGTCTTATCCGGAGCAAGGATCTCGGCGATACCAAGGTGATCATCGAGAACGCAACAAGCCAGGTAAAGGTCGAAGTCAATGTCGTGTTCCGCGGCACGGTGCTTCCCGTAGAGCGAAGACCCGTAAGCGCCAGAACGGGAGAACTGTTCGGTGTCGAGCTGGACGCGCCAATCCTCGCCCCTGACGAGCTATACGCTGGCAAATTTGTCGCCGCCCTGGATCGCCAGCATCCACGGGACCTCTTCGATGTATGGCAACTTTACGAGACCGGGGGCCTCACCGAGGGTATGGTCGAGTGCTTCGTCGTTTATCTGGCCGGGCACAACCGGCCAACCCACGAAGTGCTGTTCGGCAACGACAAGGATATCAGTGCCGAGTACGAACGAGCCTTCGTCGGTATGAGCGAAGCCCCATGCGCGCTGGAGACCCTACTCGATGCCCGCTCACGGCTTCGCAGAGACCTACCGGGAAGACTGAGCGAAGCGCACAAGCAGTTTCTGGCAGGCCTTGCGCACGCGCAACCCGACTGGTCACTGCTGCAATGTCGGCATGCTGCCGAACTGCCTGCCTTGCGATGGAAGCTCAGCAACCTGGAGACATTCCGCAAGCGTCGTCCCGAAGACTTTGAAGCCCAAGCTAACGCACTTCAGGCCGGCCTGGACCAAATCTGATGGCAGACAGATCCAATGCCGCTCCAGTTCACGTAAGGACATTCCGGCGCCTTTCAAGGCGCGGCAGTTGGGTCAGCGGCTACGCATGCGCGCAATCGTTCCTAAGCACCACATCACCCCACCGAAACAAGCTGGTTCGAGGGCGCTCGTGACAGCCGGAACGCGGACACTGCCTGCAACAGCGTTGCGGATTGCTCTTCCAGGGAAGCCGCGGCCGCAGCGGACTGTTCAACCAATGCAGCATTCTGCTGGGTGACACCATCCATTTCGACAATCGCCTTGCCAACCTGCGATATGCCACGGCTCTGCTCGTCGGAAGCCACAGAAATCTCTCCCATGATGGAGTTCACTTTGGCGACGGATTCAACGATGTCGAGCATCGTTTTGCCCGCGCTCTCCACCAGGACGGCGCCGTCCCCAACCTGTGAAACAGATTCACCGATGAGTTTTTCGATTTCCGTGGCAGCTTGCGCGCTACGCTGCGCCAGGTTCCGCACCTCACTGGCAACCACCGCGAAGCCTCGACCAGCCTCACCAGCTCGGGCCGCCTCCACGGCGGCATTGAGAGCGAGGATGTTGGTTTGAAAAGCAATGCTGTTAATCACCGAGGTGATCTCGGCGATGCGCCTGGAACCATGTTCGATGCTGGTCATGGTCTGGACAACGCTGGTGACCTGCTCTCCGCCCTGGGCTGCGATTTTCGAGGCGGTACTTGCCAGATCATTCGCAAAATGAGCGTTATCGGCATTCTGCTTAACCGTCGAGGTCAACTGCTCCATACTGGCGGCGGTTTCCTCAATCGCGGCGGCTTGTTCCTCTGTCCGGGACGAAAGGTCAGAATTGCCCGCGGCGATCTCGCCTGAAGCCGTAGCGATCTGATCAGCGCTGACACGAATCCCCTCTATCATTTCATTCAGATTGCCGTTCATCATCGCCATGGCTCGGATCAGTTGCCCCAACTCATCGCGCCGCTGACTGTAAAGCGTCACCGTAAGATCGCCATCGGCGATCGCTTCGGCGGCATGAAGCGCCTCAGCCAACGGCCTGACGATCTGGCGAGAAATCACCATCGCAACCAGTACGCCAAGAGCAAAGACCGCAAACGTGACGCCAGCCAGGAGGTAACGGCTCTCGGCAATAGAGTGGGCCGATCGAGCCTCCTCGTGGGCATACTGTTTGTTGATGTCCGTCTGGATCTCCGACAACTGCATCTGGAGCGCGAGCAATTCATCCCTTGCGACCGACTTATCCTCAAAGGCCGCTTTGTAGATACGGATATAGGCATTCAATTTGGAATCGATATGCGCCACTTCTTCGGCATATTCTGCCGGCCATCGATCTGCCTTCATCTCATCCAAAATCCCCCGGAGGCCTGATGCTATGGCCTCGACGGATTGGTTGTGTTTCTCAACAAACTGGGGGTCATTACCCAAGGCATAGGAGAAGTTGGCTTCCTTGGCGGCAACGCTGCTGTCGAATATGGAACCAAGCTGTCCAACCCTCCGCATGGACTGTTCGGCACTACTCAGACCACGAAAGCCGGTGATACAAAGGATCAGCGACAGAAACAGCAGTAACCCGAAGCCAAGCGATAACTTCCGGGTTACCGCGACATTCTCCAATGAATACCTTTTAAGCATATAAACGATCCCCTAATGTAATTTCATTAGGTATCGGCAGATCGCAGGAATTTGTTATCGATAAATTATTTTATTTTTATGCAGCACGATCACGCGCAAATAAAGCATGAATAAAAACGACAAAATTCCTACCGCACGTCAGTGCTGCGTCGCCGACATCAAATCGCCGACCTCACCAAGATCGATCCGCTTCAGCTTTTCCAATAGATCATAAAATTGGCTCTCGCCCCCCAGAATGCGGGTGAACACAGCACACTGGCAGATGAGAGAGTCGAGCAATAGTCTCTGGTCCAATGCCGTATCGCATTCCGCCACGCCCGACATAATGAGTGCATAAGCCCGTTGCGCGTGAATGCTGGTTCCGCCGTTATTGTCTGAATGATCCATGCTGTCCCCTCCGTGGCCTTGTTCCCCTGCGCCGCCCGGAATGGAATCCGATAGATGGCGGCGACCCGCAGGGGTGAGAAACCGGCTGATACCAGACCGGCCAGACGCGAACGTCTGCCCTACGGATCGCCATAACGCGACCCGCTGGTATCAAGTTCGGGTTCTCACACCCGGCGCCTATGAGTGGCGCACCGCAAGGATTGCACATCGCAATTTGCTGGAGCAATAAAAAGATCAATTTTTTCCGCTAGATAAGGCCAAATTCCGCCACAGCCTGCAGCTGTCGTGTGAGTGCGTCGCGGACGACGACAAAGGGACGGCATCCGTGCCGCATTCCTGCTCGCTGGAACTGGCCCAGAGGGCTATATCAAAGGGTTTCGGCAAGGGCAAAAGGTCGTCAAGGGGCAAGGGAATGGGGCCCAAGGGGAATGGGCCTATCCGGAAAAGGAAAAGGCTCCCCGCCGACCGCAATTTCAGGTGCTTTCATGTTCGCGCTGTTCCAACGAAAACGACCCGTGCAGGCCGCTACCACAGCGCCCGCCACTGCAACAAAGGCCAAAGGGCTGATGCGACCGGAACCGGCCGCATCGCTGCTGGCCACCGCGCGCCGGCAGAAGCTGCTGGAGCACATATGGCAGCGTACATCACTCTCGCGTCAGCAATTCGCAGTGCTATATCTCGGCCCGTTGGAGCGGTACGCCGAGCTGGTCCAACAGTTTCCAGCGTCGGAATCGCACCACCACGCCTATCCCGGCGGCCTGCTTGACCACGGGCTTGAGATCGTCGCCTATGCGCTCAAGCTGCGACAGTCCC
Source organism: Agrobacterium tumefaciens (assembly GCA_025559845.1). Taxonomy (NCBI): domain Bacteria; kingdom Pseudomonadati; phylum Pseudomonadota; class Alphaproteobacteria; order Hyphomicrobiales; family Rhizobiaceae; genus Agrobacterium; species Agrobacterium tumefaciens. The sequence goes on along the minus strand of CP048469.1, from coordinate 124,765 downwards.
ACCTTCTCCCGGCCGGAGCGACACCGGAGGATCAAGCCGCGCAAGCCGAGGCCTGGACAGCCGCTACAGCCTATGCCGCGCTGCTGCATGACATCGGCAAAATTGCAGTCGATCTGCACGTCGAGATGAACGACGGCAGTTTGTGGCACCCTTGGCATGGACCGTTGCAGCATCCATACCGCTTTCGCTATCGGAAGGATCGCGAGTACCGCCTGCACAACGCCGCGAGTGGATTGCTTTACAACCGTGTGCTCGATCGCGAGATACTGGACTGGCTCAGCAGCTACCCCGAACTGTGGGCGGCGCTGCTTTATGTTCTGGCCGGCCAGCATGAGCACGCGGGAGTGTTGGGCGAACTGGTCACGAATGCCGACCGCGCTTCCGTGGCACAGGAACTCGGCGGAGATCCCGCCAAGGCGATGGCTGCACCGAAGCATGCATTGCAGCGCAAATTGTTGGAGGGGCTTCGCTACCTGCTCAAGGAAGAGTTGAAACTGAATCAACCACAGGCGTCGGACGGTTGGCTGACGCAGGATGCCTTGTGGCTCGTTTCCAAGACTGTCTCGGACAAGCTGCGCGCACATTTGCTCTCTCAGGGCATCGAGGGTATTCCGGCCAACAATACGGCCGTCTTCAATATCCTGCAGGACCACGGCATGCTCCAGGCCACGCCGGATGACAAGGCTATCTGGAAAGCGGTCGTCACCAGCGACACTGGCTGGACCCACACGTTCACTCTGCTTCGGCTTGCACCAGCGTTGATATGGGAAGGCAGTGAACGCCCGCCGGCGTTTCAGGGAACTGTGGAAGTGGTGCAGGATGACACCGCTACGGCGGATGCATCCCCCGCTTCACCAAACGTTGCGGAGCAGCCTTTGCCGTCCACCGGCTTGGCAGCCGCTCCAGCGCTCTCCGCTCCCGGACCTGGTACGCAAGCGGCCAACATGGATGGCGTCGATGCGTTGCTCGATCTGCTCGGGACACCGGACGTGACGCCGCCGTCGACCACAGCATCTCCGAACGAACCCACCGAGACAGGCACCACGCAGGATCAGGAGCCTGAGCTGCCGCCTGCCGCTCCTTCAACTGCCGAAGTGAAAAACGAAACTCAGGTGCATCCATCTGGCGAACACTTCATCGCCTGGCTGCGTCAGCATATCAGCACCCGCAAGCTGATTATCAACGACGCCAAAGCCCTGGTGCATACCGTCTCCGATACCGTTTACCTGGTCAGCCCAGGATTGTTTCAGCGCTACGCACAAGAGCATCCCAAAACGGCATTTCTGGCAAAGCAGGAAAACGTTGCGGATTGGCAATGGATTCAGAAAGCGTTCGAAAAACTGCAACTACATCGTAAGCAGGATAGCGGCCTGAATATCTGGACTTGCGAAGTCACCGGGCCGCGGAAGTCGCGGCGGTTGCATGGCTATCTGCTTGAAGACCCCAGGCGAGTGTTCGTTGATGTGCCGCCGAACAACCCCTATCTAACCGTATTAACAGCATCACTCACGTCAGGGTAGCGACCACGTATCTATCGTCGGCATATTCAAAACTTCGATTCACACGACATCGAATGAATGACCAGGCTTGCTTTCCAACGTCTTTCGCTTCGGCAAGATACCAAGATATTCCAAATCGGATACATATTTTTCGATGAGAGATTTGTCAACTTTCGGGATAACGTCCAAGTGCAAACGAACTGCCTTCACAGCCGTCTGAAATTTCACCGAAGATATTAGCGATCCAGAAACTGGTTCAAGTGGTTCTTCGTAACCATGAAGCAAGGGAAGCACTGAATTCTTCCTATCGATCTCCGAAAGAGACTGCAATGCGCTACCAAATTGCTGAAGCCAGACCTCGTACGTGTGGACGCGACGAATATTATGACCAAGCTCTACAAGCCAATCGACAATAGTATCAAGAGAAACTCCATCATCATGAGGATTTACTAGATTGTTTGTACGGTATCCGTCCTGATGACCTACACCCAGGGCTATGATTGCCTTCGCCGTGAAGTCGACAGGCAAGCCGTCATAATGCGCCCCAGACGGAGGGATTGCATGATCGGTTTTGTAGAAGCTTTCTGGAGCCAAGGAGGTGAGTATGACGCTGGCCAGCAGGCGGGTGAATGCATCCGGCACGTTGAGCTGCCCCACAAAATCGCGGTGGGCGAGGATCATGCTCGATCTGAATACAGTAACAGGGATGCCGAATTTCTCGTTCGCTTCCCGCAACAACACCTCGCCAGCCCATTTGCTCGTAGCGTAGCCGTTCGCATAATCACTGCCTACTACCATGTTCGGGATGGCGAGACGGATATCGCTGTCCTCGTCAACAGAATTTCGCCCCTCGGACGGCGTAGCGACCGCGATGCTCGAAATGAAGACGAACTCCTTCAGGCGGCCGGTCAGCGACAGTTCGATTAGCTCCGCCGTACCGAGCACGTTCGCATCGAAAAGCTGGCTATACGACAAGATGTGATTGACCAGGGCGCCAGCATGCAGGATGACATCGACCTCTCCCGCCAACCGTTCCCACGTGTCGTTGTCAAGTCCGAGGCGTGGAAGCGCGATGTCGCCGGCGATGACCTCCAGATAACGAGTGGAAAGCTGGAGAAACTCCTGCCGAAGGCGTGGGTCGTGCTTTTCGAACACACTTGCGAGCCGCTTATATGCGGCGGCATCATCCTTTCCCCGAACGATGCAAATCAGTTTGCCGTCCGTCTTTTTGAGGTCAGCGAGCAGCGCCATACACAGGAAGCGGCCAAGAAAGCCGCTTGCACCAGTGAGAAGAACTGTGCGCGGGCCGTCAGCAGGGCGAGTAAGGACGCCAGCTCTATCCAGCACCGTCGAATCTATGAATTTATCGAGCGTCAACTGGCTAGCGTGGTAGGCGGTCGCTCCCATGCCATGGATAGAGGAAACCGTGGGCCGTTCGGTTACATTGCCTCGCTTCCGTTCAATATAATCGGCGAGACTTTGGAGATCAGATCCATCACTAATGATCATATCGATCGGAACGCGTGTTTCAAATGCTTCTTCAAGAACAATAGACAGTTGAACGGCTGACAAGGAATCGCCACCGAGATCACGGAAGCGGTCGGAAGGCTTTACCTCAATGTCGGAGCCACCGACAATACTTCGAACAGCCTGCCGGACAGTCTCAATTACGGTCTGTTCTCCCCGCTTCCGATATATGTCCCGAAACTCCTGAATTTCACGCGAAGCGATCTCGTTATACAGTCGGTCTAGATCGCCGGCATACCGCACCCGGAGCTTCGGCCACATCGGTTTTCCATGATCCGACAACAAGCCATTCCCTTGACTAAAAGGATATCGCTCGACAATAAAATCGCGTGGAATCTCGTAGGGCTTGAGTTGCTCTTTCTTCGCGATCTCTCGAAACGATTCGCTGATCAAGCGTTTTAACTCGTGTTCGACATCTGGAAACTGGTCGAGAATATGAGCTGCCGGAACGACAACAGCCAAAAGACTCGACCATTCACTTCGTGCATAAATGAATATCTGGCGAACGAGGGGGCTTGCGGTAAAGAGCACTTCCAGTTTGGCCGTTGCGATGAACTCACCCTGGGATAGTTTGATGACGTTCTTGCGTCGGTCCACAAAATGCAATTCATTTTCGCCAGTCTCGGCAACAATGTCACCGGTACGATAAAAACCATCAGGATCGAACAAATCCTTCGAAAGATCCGGACGCCTATAATATCCTGGAATGATTGATGTGGTCTTGAGAAGTAACTCACCGCGCGGGAAAGGTTGATCCCCGCGAAAATAGCCAAGCTCCGGAACATCGACAAGCTTATAGTCTGTGACAGGGGGCTTTAAAAGCATATTGTCAACCCAGATACCGCCTGCCTCGGTTGATCCGTAGACGTTGTGGAGTTCGATACCGAGAAGTTTTTCAGTAAAGCTCTTGAGTTCACGTGAGAGCGGCGCCGAACTGCAGCTTGCCCATTGCACGTGTCCACCGAGTACATCCGTGCGCATCTCATCCATGATCGCCGCATAGAGAGTGGTTTCATCTCCTCCCTGAAGAAGCCGCCTAGCTAGTTCGCTGTGAAACCGCTGATAGAGCATTTCGCAAACGCGCGGCACTAGAGACAATTCCGTCGGCTTCGCCAATGCGATGTCCTCCAGAAGACTGGAGAGATTGTTGCTCGCCGTGAAATAGCATGTACCTCCGCGCGCCAAGGTGTTCTTCAAAGAGGAATGCCCGGCGACGTGGCTCATAGGCATATAGTGAATGCTCATCGGGCGCACATCTGAGAATATCTGCGACCACGAACCGCCCCACATCCCTGCCGCGAGGCTCTCGGTATAAATCGCACCTTTGGGCGAACCGGTGCTGCCCGAGGTGTAGATGAGCATTGCCAACGGATCGTCGTCTTCATCCTCAAAAGGCCATTCGACGTCCGCCAATCTTTCTCCCTTGTCGAGGATGTCCGTGAGCAGCAACAGGAACGGACCGGCGTTTTGGTCTAGAAAGTCCTTGCCTGCTTGGAAAGCCTCTCGATGGTCGTCCATGTCGGGTTCGAAATCGAACAACACAATGCACCGGATTGAAGGAGTCCGGTGTGCAAGCTTCGTCGCCCTTTCGAGGTATTGCGGACTAACCGCGAAAATCACGGGTTCGGTTTCCGTGAGAATCGCTTCAAGTTCCGCATCGGTCGATGTGGACTGAAGCGGAACGGTGGCGGCCCCCAGCCGGATGCATGCAAGATCAAGAGTCGCATAGTTACCACTGGTAAACGCGAGGAAGGCAACCTTTTCTCCCGATCTTACGGAGTAATCCTTGTTTTGCTTGAGTTCCGCAGCGATGCTGTTCGCTCGCTTCCAGAGTTCTCGGTACGTTATCGTTGAGTATGATCGTTCGTACTCGATCGTCATCCTCAATGACACATCGTCACGGACCAAGATTTTGGGTCGCTCTGCGATTGCTGGGCGATCCGCGAACCTAGACATCACTTCTTCAACCGTTCGAGCGAGACGCATTTTCGTCATCCTTTCTATAGGGGCGGTCCCCAACTCTGTTAACAACGAGGGGGGCTTCCGAGGATTATTCGGGCAGCTTCTTTGGGAGCCAGAGAATGGCTAATAAGCCAACGAGGAGCATGATCGCTGCAGCAATGCCCATTGCCGTATGCAAGCCTGCGACGAACGCTCCGTTCGCCTGCATGACCGCTTCGCGATCAATGCCGGGATAATCTAGTGTTTCGTTGAGCGTCCCCGCGAGTCCCGGTCCATTAAGGCGAAAGACCAAGGCGGCCACCGAGCCAAGGAGCGAGATGCCAAGCGCGTTGCCGAGCTCATTGCTCGTTTCCGCAATAGCACCAGCCGCTCCTGCCCGCTCGGCCGGCACCGCGGATACCGCGACCTCGGCAACAAGACTGAATGAAAAGCCGTATCCCACACCAGCGACAATCGTAGAGGCGATCACGAATCCGACTCCATACTCGTCGGTAGTGAACAGTAGTAGCGCCACGCCAATCCCGATCAGCAGGTAGGTGGCAACTAGACCCACCTTCTTGCCAACCCGTTCGACAAAGCGAGGGGTAAGGATGCAAGTCGCGGTAAGAGTCGCCGCCCCCGGGAGGGTTAGAAATGCAGTAGTCAGGACATCGTAGCCCAGGACAGTCTGAAGATAGATGCCCGTTAGATAACCTGCCGCCGCCCACACAACGAGAGAAAGAAGCCCCGCCAGAATTGCGACTGTAAACACACGGTCGCGAAACAAGCTCAAGTCGACGAGTGGGTACTCAATGCTGCCCTGGCGCCGAATGAACCAAACTATCGCCATAACGCCGATAATTCCGGCAAGAAGCTGTTCGCCCGAGATACCGACAGCGGCTGCGCGCTTTATCGAATAAGTGAATAGCAGAATTCCAACGAACGAAAGAAATAGACTCAGGAGATCAATACGACCGAAACCGCTTGACCGCACTTCCTTCAATGCAACGGGAGCCACTAACACAAATGCCACGACGACCGGAACGTTGATTAGGAATACGACTCCCCACCATTCAAAAGAGCGCAACAGAAACCCGCCGACCATCGGGCCGATCGCGAATCCTGTCGCGAATGTCGCAGCAAATATTCCGATCGCCTGCGCACGTTCACGGGGATCAGAAAACAGTGCTGCGACAATTGCCAATCCGGACGGCAGCAAGGTCGCCCCACCAAGCCCCATGAGGGCGCGAGACGCGATCAGGCTTTCAGGATTTGGCGAGAAAGCTGCGCCTATAGATCCTATGCCAAAAAGGATAGCACCAGCGACAATGAGTTTTAGGCGACCGAAACGATCTCCAATGTTGCCAAAAGCGATCAGCAGAGAGCCAACTACGAAGCCATAAATATCGAGAATCCATAGTGCTTGATCGGCCGTCGGCGTGATTGCTGATGTCACACGCGGCATTGCCAGATACAGAACAGACCCATCCATCGACACTAGGAGTACCGGGCCGAGAACGGTTAGCAAACCTAGCCACGCTTGACGGCTTGTCTTGGTTTTAACGGCAGTGTTCATCATAAATGTCCAGCCCATTGTCAGTCGAGTTCATAAAAGTTATTTGGCGAGGCAGAGACCCTCGTGTGCGAACAAGGCGGGGCAAGTGAGACGCGAAAATCCGGTCTCCATCCTGCGTGAGCACAGATTCAGCGTGAAATTGGAATGATGCGAAAAAGTCGGAGCGAAGTGCGAATACTTCGTTCGTCTCCCTATCCCGACTAATATCGACTTTGTACCCACCTGCCGCTGTCATTTGGTCGACCCCACAGACGGCGGTAAAGGAGTTATAAAAGCCGACAAGCTCCCGAACACCAAATAAATCGATCGTGCGACGGGTTCCCTGATTTGGTTGCGCTCGCCTAACAACATCTAGACCAAGCTTTCGGGAAAGTATCTGATGACTCAGGCAGACGGCCAGAAAAGGCCGGTTCTCGATCAGCATACTTTCAACAAGCCTGTTCAACGATACGATGCGGGCATCATTGAAGTCTTGGGGATCTCCTGGACCTGGCCCCAAAATGACAAGATCGAACTGATCCAAGTCAAATGGCTCGTCGTAGTGTCGTACGACTACCCTGAGGCCCAGCGATCGCAGTTGGTGCTGTATCATAGATGTGAATGTGTCTTCAGCATCAATGATTAGCGTATTCAGCCCGGCAAGGTCCGGTTGACTTCGTATTCGGCACTGGTTGTCTTTGAGCCAGAATTGCGAAAGATCGCTGTTACGAGATGCGAGGGCTTTGCTGACATCGGAATCTCGCTGGAATTCGGCAAACCGTTCGACAAGTTGGCTCACCGATCGTTGAGAGTAGTTGATCTGACCAACTTCGATGTTCTTAAATGCCTGCAACAGGCCAGATGCCTTGGCTTTGGTTTCCTCCGCCTCCGAGGCCGGATTCGACTTGCGTACGAGTGTTGAACCAACACCAATGCGAAGCTGGCCCTCAATATTGATATCAGCAGTTCGAATAAGGATCGTTGAGTCAAGAGCATGGCCGCCAGCGCTATCGCGGCCAACTAGAGCTAGAACACCACTATAGTACGCTCGCCCTCTCGACTCATATTTTTTGATAACGCGGCAGGCATTTTCTATCGGGCTACCAGTAATGGTAGGAGCAAATAACGTTTCTCGCAGTATTTGGTCCGGTCGAAGACTGGAAGCGCCTTTTATATGATATTCGGTATGTGCGAGCCGAGCCATAGCCTTGATGGTTGGCCCATAGACAGTGCCGCCGTTATCGCAGATGCGCGCCATCATCTTTAGCTCTTCATCAACGACCATGTAGAGCTCGTCAGCCTCCTTGCTGTCGGTCAGAAAAGAGCGCAGGCCATCAAGGCTGGGGCCAGACGAGGGGTAGCGATAGGTTCCGCTGATAGGGTTCATGGCGGCAATGCCATGGGAAAGGCTGACATGCCTTTCTGGCGAAGCGCCGACGAATATTCGGTCACCAGTGTGAACGATAAACGTCCAGTAGGCTCCGGTTTCAAGCATCAGCAAACTTCGGAATAGCGAAAGAGCAGTGATATTGTCAAAGCCGTCAATGGTGGCAAGATAGGAGCGGCTCAAAACGAAATTTGCCCCAGCGCCGCCGCCTATTTCGTCCGCAATAATTTTTCGCGCTATCTCCGCATAGCCCTCGTCAGAGAGGCTATATCGTTCATCGTTAATGATGATCTTCTTTTGCGGGAGCTTGTGGGCAAGCTCATCGGAGGAGATTTGGGCGCTTTGAGTGATGCTGAGCGCCCGAAGCGCTTCACCATCATCGATGCATTCATATCCTCTTTCGTGGATTTGCCGGAAAGGCAGTAGGAGCAGTACACCATGTTCAGGATGAGTTTGGTTCTGGGAAAGCGGTATAGACGCCAGATCAGCAAGCTGATTTAAAGCTACCGCGTCTCCAACCAAGATATCAGTTAGATCAGCTCCACCATCGGCGAGATTACGTCGAATTAGTGCATACGACGGCGGTGTGTTGGATATAATTGCATCGAGAATACTGGACGGGGTGTCTTGAATTTGCGCTCCTCCACTCATTTGAAAACCCCCTCAGCAACGGTGACATAGGCACACCGTTTGGCCGCATAGGTTAGGGTAGAGCGATGGAGGTCTTCGGAAAAATCTGCGGTGGCATCCGCGACTAGGAATGGCTGTATGTCGTTCGAAAATGCTTCGACCGCAGTTGCGATAACTCCGACATGGGAATAGACGCCCGTCAAAATGAGCTGATCGCGGCCCGCCGCCCGTATCCGGTCAAGTAGATCAGACCTGAAGAATGCGCTGTATCGCCATTTCGTCAAAAGCCAGTCGTCGGGTCCCGGGGTGAGCTCGTCTACGACACTCCGCTCCTCTGGATCGACCTTCATTCCGGGGCCCCAGAAATCCTTCAGTAAGCCACGTTGCTCATCGCTCATCCCACCTGGCTGAGCAGAGTATGCGACGGGTATCCCAAGAGCGATGCTCTGTTGCCGAAGTTGCACGATTCTCTGGATCAACAAGGCGCGCAATTCAGGAGCAAAAAAGCCCATGAAATAGCGTTGCATATCGTGGATCAATAGAACCGCTCGATCTGGCTCTGCCTGCCATTGCGCAACGTTTGCGGGCAGACTGTCACGTGAGGGAAGTGAGTAGGATGCAATTGACGGTATTGCGCTCATGACGTCCTCGTGAAAACCGTAGACCAGACACATGTCTCCCCGCCCAGCCATCAATGAAGTGACGGGGTTGCAAGAGACCGCAAATTTCTGTAAGTACGCCTGAAATATGGCACTGAGTAACGTATGTCGTCAAGTGTATTTTGTCATTGAATGACACTTTTTGCAGAGTTGAGGGATGATGGTCACAGTCGTTGTCCAATCTGAACGGCACGGCAGAGACATGGCAGCCGACCAGTTGGTGCAGGCGGCGGTCAGCCCTGTTGGTGTCCCAGCAGAACAAGTTCGCAGCGCCCGAGGAGCGTCATTGGAGACCTTCAAGCACCGTGCGCCCAGCCGCTGTGGGCATGACTACGAAGCCCTCCTTGAGGCTCCGTCGAGCGCAGGCGCAGTGGAACTGTGTTTGTTGATTGCCGCTCTAGAGCAAGAAGCTCGCGCGCATCTGGCTATGGGTACTCTTAACCTGCGTAGCGCTTGCCAGCGCCCGTTCGAAGTGGCCTTCATGGATGTGCCACACTGGCTTCCAGCAGATGGCTGTCGCCTTCATGGTCCCGTGCTGCACGCAGGAGGACTTGAGTTCGTTGCAAAGCGCCGACAGTTCCCGGGTAACGCCCTTGAAGGTGCGCACCTACGGTTTAAGGCGTATGGCGCACGCTATCGGACTCAGAGAGGAACGCTGTGGAAACACCTGTCCAAAGCAACTTTTTGGGGCATTCGTGAGACCATCTGTCTGGTTGAAGTTGGCTCGAATGTACCAAGCACAATTCACCCGATGTCACCTCCCATATCGAACACTCGCTCCATGCGATGCGGGTGGCACACAGCTGTATTGGCAACTGTTTTAATTTTTGCTCTTTTCCCAAGCGCCACAAGGAAAGCCAAGAAACCATATGAATGGAACCATAAGGCTTTATTTATGACATACTCTCCTGCAAAAATCACATTTCTCAATCGTGCTTGCTTTGAAGTACGTTGCGCGATGCTTGCTAAAAGATATGTCCTCAGCGCGCTGTATAAGAATTGCAAGCAAACAGATAATGCGCTGAATAATTTCAATCAGCGAATTTCCATACAATCCAAGATTAACTGAGGAAATGTTCAACTGTGGAGAAAATGAATAAAACCGGCCGCAGGGAAAGAAAGAAGATTGAACTGCGACTGGCGCTCGTAGATGCAGCGTACGAACTTTTCGAGAAGCAGGGCTTCGACGAAACTCGCATCGAAGACATAACAAATAAGGTTGATGTTTCAACAAGGACTTTCTTCCGATACTTCGCTTCTAAAGAGGATGTAGTCTTGGATTATGATGCAGTTGAGCATGAGGAAATTGTCACAGCCCTTGCAAGACGTGCAGCAGACGAACCTATCATCACAGCGCTTCGACATGCCGCGGTGGAGGTTACAAAAGGTTGCGAGGAAGGATTTTACGGAGTTGATGGAGATCGATTTCGTACTCTGCGTTCCCTAATCCGAACACATCCCCTCATCCGGGCTCGTAGCCTAGAGCAAGCAAAAAACCGAAAGGATGCTTTGGTATCCGTGATTGCTAAGAGGCTCAACGTCGAAGCTGACGAGGACCTTCGACCTAAAGTCGTTGCAGAAGTTTTAGAGTTCGCATCTAGCGCTGCTTACGATGCTTGGAAAAATTATCCCGCCCAGACCATAGCCTATTCAGAAGTTCTTGATCAGGTATTCGAACTATTGGAGGGAGGGATAAACTTCGGATAGTCGATTTTTCCTGCTGAAACGTTACAGTGCCATTCAGATCAAGTTATAGCGAGACGATCGGCAGGACAAGTCTCGCATTGTTTCAGGCACGCGGCGGAGCGCAATTCTTCGGTAACAGCGAGAAAACAACGCAAATGCCGTAGCGCCGTCGCTTGTCTACCCTTCAAGTCTTGCGCCTAGGAAGGCCGGTCGTCGCATCTGCCAGAGCATCCAGACGATCCCCAGACCCACGGCAATAGCGCCGACCCACGCCGTGCTGGTCAGCCCCATCGCTTCCAGGCTGGCGCCGCCCAGCAGCGAACCCAGCGCGATACCGCCATTGAAACCCGCGATGTTCAGCCCGGCGGCGACCGCCGGTGCCTGCGGCGCATGCAGGTGCGACAGGCCGATCACCCGCGCCTGCAAGGCCGGCACTGCCGCATAGGTCAGCGCGCCCAGCACGCCGGTCAACAACACCATCAGCGGCAGGGATGAGGCCGACAGCCAGATCGCCAGCAGCACCATCGCCAGGCCGACCAGCACGGTCATCACGGCTGCATCCGCCCCCTTGCGGTCGGTGAGCCGTCCGCCCCACACGTTGCCGATGGCCGCCATCACCCCATACCCCAGCATCAACAGGCTGGCCGTGCTCTCGGTGACGTGCGTGACCTGCAACAGAATGGGTGAGATGTAGGTGTAGAGCGCGAACGACCCCGCATAGGCCAGCACGGTGATGCCGGCCCCGGCCAGCAGGCGCGGGTTGAACATGGCTTTCAGGCCATCCATCGCATTGGCCTGCGCCGATCCATCGTTGCGATCTGTCGGCATCAGCGCCAGCAGGCCCAGGAAGCCGATGGCGCCGCTCGCAGCCACGGCCATGAAGATGAGCTGCCAGCTCAACACGCTGCCCAGGTAGGTGCCCAGCGGCACACCGAGCGCCAGGGCCAGCGTTAGGCCGCCGAACACCACTGCCACCGCTGCACCGGCACGATGCCGTCCCGCCAGTTGCGTGGCGACGCTGGACGCCACGGCCAGGAACACGCCATGCCCCAGCCCCGAGGCGAAGCGGGCCACCAGCATGGGTGTGAGCGCATCGGACAGGCTGACCACCGCGTTGCCCAGCGTGAACAGCGCCATCGCCACCAGCAGCAGGCGCTTGCGCGGCCAGCGCGTGGCCAGCGCGGTCAGGCCCGGCGCGCCGATCACCGCGCCCAGCGCATAGGCCGTGACCGCCGTGCCGACCTGGCTGACACTGGCATGCAGGTCAGAGGAAATGGTGGACACCAGGCCGATGGTGACGAACTCGGTGAAGCCCAGGGCGAACGCGCAGAGCGCGAACACGTAGATGACGAAAGGCATGCGCTCGTTCATGGTTCAGGCCCGTCCTGCCGATGCCAGCAGCGGCAGCATCGCTTCGCCCACGCCCTTGGCAGAAGCGGGGTTCTGGCCCGTGACCAGTCGCTCGCTCACCACCACTTGCGCCTGGAAGTTCGGCGCGGGCACGTGGCGGGCACCGCGTTCCTGCAAGGCATCGGCCAGCAGGAACGGCACGGTGTCGTACAGACCGACCGCGCGCTCCTCGTCGTTGGTGAAGGCCGACACGTCCTTGCCTTCGACCAGATAGCGGCCATCGGACAGTTTGAGGTTCACCAGCCCGGCCGGGCCGTGGCAGACCGCTGCAACGATGCCGCCACGCTCATAGATGCGAGCGGCAATCGCGGCCAGCTCGGTGCTGCCGGGGAAGTCCCACATCGTCGCGTGGCCGCCGGCATAGAAGATCGCGGCATAGGCGTCGGCATCGACCTGCGCCGGCGAAAGCGTGGTTTCGGTGGCGCGGCGCAGCGCCGCATCGCTCCAGAACGCGGCATTGACCGGATCGTCCAGATCGAGGCCATCCACGTGCGTTTTGCCACCTTTGGGGCTGACGAAATCGACGGCGTAGCCAGCATCGGCCAGTACCCGGTGCGGGTGCGTGACCTCGGAGAGATAAAAGCCGCTGGGTGCCGCGTCGGCGGCATCAGCCAGCCCCTTGCGGTCGTGGCTGGTGAGGACAAAAAGAATGCGCTGGTTCATCTGAAACTCCTGTCGGGATGCGCTGCGGGGCGCACCTCCAAAGGGAGCATGGCGACGGCAGCATGGGGGACAAAGAGTGTCAGTGTGGGCAAATCAGTATATCCTTTAAATGACCAAAATAGACAAACACTTTCTACGGAATGACCCAAATGACATTGCGCAATCTGGATGACCTGGCGGTGTTCGTGCATGTGGTGGAGCGGCACAGCTTTTCCGCCGCCGCGCGCGACCTGCATCTGGCACCGAAGACGGTCAGCAAACAGATCGCCCGGCTGGAGCAGGCACTGGGCACCACGCTGTTCGAGCGCAACACCCGCAACCTGCGCATCACGGATGAAGGCCGCGCCATTGCCGAGCGGGCGCGCGTGGCGCTGGGCGTGCTGGAAGAAGTGCAGGAACTGGCGACCGGCGCGAATCAGGCGTTGCGCGGAACCATCCGCCTGACCGCGCCCACGCCGTTCGGTCGCAAGTTCGTGGCACCGGCGATCCACGACTTCTGCCGTCTGCATCCCGAGGTCGGCTTTGACCTGCGCCTGTCCGATCAGGTGCAGGATCTGTATAGCGGCGACCTGGATCTGGCGATCCGCATGGGCGAGCTGGCCGATTCGCGGCTGGTGGCGCGACGTGTGGCCGACAACCGGCGCATCCTAGCTGCGTCGCCGGCCTACCTGAAAGTGCATGGACAGCCTGCTCAGCCGGAAGACCTGGCGCAGCACAACTGCCTGGTGTTCGCCTATCCGGGCCTGTTGCAAAGCACTTGGCCGCTGCGCAAGGGGCGGCGGGAGAAACCCGTCACCGTCAGCGGCACGCTGTGCAGCGACAGCGGCGACGTTTTACATGAGTGGTGCCTCGCCGGACTAGGAATCTCAATGCGAGAGACCTGGGATATTCATGAAGAGCTACGCAGCGGCCAACTGGTTCGCGTCTTGCCTGACTGGGAGGGGGCAGCCTCGAAAATCAGCCTTGTGCGGGCACGTAGAGAACCCGTGCCGCACAGATTGACCGTATTCAGCGAGTTTCTTCTCGACCGATGGCAGCGCGCACCATGGGATGATTCACTTTAAGGCTGACGAAACGGGGGAAGAATTGCAGTAGCGAGCTTTAGACTATCGGCTCAGGCCCGCGTTGAAGTGACTGGCCAACACATTCAGGTTGTCTATCTGCCAGCCGAGCCGATCAGCTTCATGTTTAGCCGCCCCGCTGGCTTTCACTGCTTCATTGGCGCTGTCTCGAAGAACCGTCATTTGCTTGCCTGTTTGCTCGCTGATGCTGGACTGTTCGATCATTGAGGTATCGACATCACCAGCCAGCTCATAGATGTGATTCACGGATTCCAGGATCACGCCGAACGCGCGGTCCGTCGCGCCCGCGAGATCAACGGTCCGCCGCGATACCTCCACCCCGTTCTCAATGGCCGCTACGCAGGCCTGGGTATCTTCTTCCAGTCCCAGGATAATTCCGCGGATATCGCTTGTTGATTGCTGGGTACGCTGTGCGAGGTTTCGCACCTCATCGGCCACCACGGCGAAGCCGCGTCCTGCTTCACCTGCGCGTGCGGCTTCTATCGCTGCATTCAAGGCCAGCAGATTGATCTGATCTGCGACGGCCGTGATGACGTCGACAACCTTGCCAATATCAGTATTGCGCTCCGCCAGTGCCGACACCGTAGCACGGGTGTCCTCCAGTGACAGCGCGAGCTGGTTGATTGACCCGACCATACATTCCAGTTGATCCCGACCCTGCACCGTCGCCTCCCGCGAGGCGTTCGAAGCATCTGCGGTGCGCGCCGATGCTTCGGCAACCTGGGTCTGGCTGTCGAGCATCCGGGCCATCGCACTGGATATCTCCTCGACATGATGGCCTTGTCCCTCGATCGCCCGATTGGACTGCTCGATGAACTCGTCGCTGCGCCTCTTCGATCGATCCAGGTAATGACAGGTGTTTTCAAGGCGGGCAATTACCGCCTTCATTTCCGAGGTTTTAGTGAGCCGAGCATTCTGGATACTGCCGAATTCGTCTTTACGACCGCTATACAGATACGCCATCGCAGGACTGCCGATGACCTGACGGGCATCCGTTACCAGGCGTCCGAAGGGTTTCAGGAGCGCCAGTTGCACACCTGTTGCCAGCAAAGCGAGTAGCCCGGCGAAAGAAGCCAACGGAAGATCAGCACGAGTGAGTGCCATGCCGGCCAACAGCAGCGATGGCAACCCGGCAATCAGCATCTGCTTTGAACGCCAGGACAACCTGATCCTGCCATCAGTAGCCGGTCGCTTACCATCGCGCCAACGACGATACTCCTGTTCAGCGCGGCCCTTGGCGGCATCGTCAGGCAAGGTTCGCACGGACTGGTACTCGATGACCTTGCCGTCCTTCATGATCGGCGTGACGTAGGCGTCTACCCAGTAATAGTCACCGTTCTTGCAGCGATTTTTCACCAAGCCCTTCCATGAACGCCCGGATTGGATCGTCTGCCACATGTCCTGAAATGCCGCCGACGGCATGTCGGGGTGACGGATGATGTTGTGGTGCTGCCCAACCAATTCCTTTCTGGAAAAGCCCGAGACGTTCACGAAGTCGTCGTTGACGAACGTGATATCGCCCTGAAGATCAGTGGTCGTGATCAGTCGCACATCGCTTGAATAGGTGACCTCGCGGTCGGTTACTGGCTGATTGTTCCGCATGCATCGGCACCATGAGCACTCCGAGGCCGAACCTCGAAGGGCGCCGTACGGAATGTCCAGAAAAAGGTTCAAGAGCGAGCCGAACAACGGACACGCCCAATTTCATCGCCAGAAAGCGCCGAGTTACCGCTGCTTGGAGTGACAATGGCAGGCAGTTGCCGCTATGGGGCGGCCGGTTACGGGATCGTTGGCAACGATGTAAGGACCACTACGATCGCGGTCTCTTGTCGTTATTCGTGGTGATCCTGCTGCAGGAATACGGATCGCCAATTGAGTTTGGCGAAATTTACCTTTTTTCAGGTACGGTAATCAAGCTCTGCATGCTGTGCGGCCTTCCATGCCCAGCGGATGAAGATATCCAAAGGCGCAGCCAGCGCCCATCTCCTGGAAAATCGCAGAACGAGGAATTTCGGATCTCGGCTGCAACCTGGATCGTTTCCAGCGCCCCTTGTAGACCATCACATTGAGGCAAATACCTGCCGCGGGATTTGCCTTCCACCTATGTCGTCCGTCTAACGTAAATCCTGCTTAAATCGAAACCTGAAAATCTTATAAGCACACGTCAATAATTCGTTGTGAATGCATTCACGAAAATATAATCTTTAAGCACATTCCAATAACAATTTTCACCGAGTTATATTTAAACCCCACGCCGGAAGCATACCCCTCAATTGTCAATTCGGATAAATGCAAGCGACAATCAATGATAAGAAAAAAATATTTAATGCAGTTCAGAAGATGCCAGACCTTGCACACATTGGAACAGGTCTACAGTCATATGAAAGACCGCGTTCCATCTTCTGAACTGGGAGAATTTGAAGGGGCATGCGACCATCGCCGCGCAGAAATCACTCATGGTCAACTATGGGACAAAGTTCCCGCATCCGCCTGGAAGAATGTCGAGTAGATGCCACCGATGTAATCTGATGGCGAGCATCAAACGCGATCGGCCTGTTCTTCATTCGCCATGACGCCTGCGCGAACAAGCTTCAGGTACTTCTCTGTCTCTTCGATAAGCAGAGCCGCGCTGCATTCCAGCGCATCTGCAATGCGCAGGATCAGCGCCAGGGTGGGCATGTGCTCACCCCGCTCGATTCTGCCCATGTGCGCCCGTTCGATTCCGGCCATGTTTCCCAGTGCCTCCTGGGCCGTTCCGCGCTCCGTCCTCAACGCCTTTACCGCCATGCCAAACGCCTTGGCCGGCTCCGCCTCAAAACTTGTACTGCCTGTAGGCCGGCCTCGCCTTATTTCACGCTTTTGCATCTACAAAAGCGTGAAATAAGAGCATAAATTAAACCACGTTTAATTAAACGCGGACTGCTATTATCTGGCATTGTCTACCGCATCCTTCTTTACAGGAGAGCCAGCCATGCAATGCCAGCAACCCCCTGAATCGGTACGGATCGCCGTCTCCTTCGGAGCCTTCACCGCAACATTGACGCACCTCTTGGCGAAGCAGCGCGCAGAGGAGCCCGGCACGGCGATATGCCTTACCGAGACTTTGTTTTCCGAGCAGGTCAGCGGGGTGAAGGATGGTCGTTACGATCTTGGATTTGCTGTCGCACCGCCCGCTGAGGCCGAGCTGCAAAACGAGCTGCTGTGGCATGATGAGATTGCCGTGGCGGTTCCAGCGCTCTCACCGCTGCTGGAGTTCCCAGAAATCACGCTGGAAAAGGCCGTGCAGTACCCCCTGGTGCTTTGGTCAGCAGAGCACTGTGAGCCCCTTAGCCATCAGATCATGGAATTGTTGAGCTCGGCCACGTCGAAACTCAACGTGGTCGACCACGCGAAATCTTTCGAACTGATGGCCGTTCTGGTCGCTGCGGGCTACGGAATCGGCTTCGCGGGAAAATCACGCATCGATACGGCACGAAAGCTTGGCATCGTGATGCGGCCGCTGGCGGGATCGCCGAACGATCTGAGCACGTATTTGCTACGCGCTCAAAACGCGCCTTCACCATTCACCGAACGGCTGATCGAGCGAGCGCGCAAGCTCGATCAGTCGGTATCACTTAGTTGACCGCCGCAAGTTCTTAAATGGCCTGACTTTGAGCGCAGCCCGCCAGGCCTCAACACGGCGTTGCCAGCAGGCCACTACGCCAGCCGAAGCATCGCCTGGCTGTCCTTCAGCGAAAAACACACCGCCATAACGACTTCGTGCAGGTTCTCTGCGGTCACCGCTTCGATAGGGGCAAGCCCCTTGAAGTCATCGTGCGGCCCGGAAAGCGCGCGGTAGATCTCCCACGAGTCCGCATCACGCGCGAACTTGAGAACCGCCTGTATCAGCTTGTGCCTGAGGGGCGTGAAGTGCCAATCCGGGACGCGCTGACCGAGGTTGCCGAGGCTCAGCGCCAACATCTTGCGTCCGCTGATCTCGTAGCTGATCCACCGCCGCGACTTGCCAGCCATTTTTGCAAAATCGGCCGCAGAAAGCAGGTGTGGCGAATTGAAGATATCCAACCGCTCCAGTTGCTCGCGCTGGCTTTCCGACAAGACCGGTGGTGTACGCGGCCCCGTGATCGCGGACAGTCGATGCACCGTGTCCGGCAGCGCAGGCATGCCGGCTCCAGGCTTCGAGACCAACACGATAGGGGCAGGTGCAATGGCGACCTCCGCCCCCTCTGGAACTTCATCAGGAACCTCCGGAACACCTTCCAGATGGACGGTCAGGTGCATGCTCGCGGCCTCCACCTGATGCTGTTCGAACAGATCGAGCCGGTCAGCCCAATCCTGCATCATGCGTCGGCGCTGCTCCACGTATTCCGCATGGTTGTAGGCGGCACTCACCTTGTCAGGATCTGAATGCGAAAGCTGCGCGTCCACCCAGACTTTCGGATAGCCGATTTCATTCAGTGCAGTCGAAATCGTCGCCCGAATGCCATGCCCCGTCAATTGATCCGTATAGCCCATGCGCTTGAGAGCCTGATTGAGTGTGTTCTCGCTGATGCGCTTCTTCAGGTCCCAGCCATGTGAGAACAGGTAGCGCTGAGCAGGTTTGAACTGCTCCAGCATGTGCTGAACGATCTCCATGGCCTGTGCCGACAGAGGAACGATGTAGGGAGGAATGTCGCCGGGCCGCTTGCCCTCCTTGCGCATCTCAAGCTGCAACTGTTTCACAACCTCCGGGGGGATGATCCATAGACCCTGATCGAGATGAAACTGATCAGGTGTCGCCAGCCGAAGCTCCCCCGTACGCACGCCGGTCAGGAGCAGCAGTCGAAGCCCCAGCTGTGTCTGAAGCCGACCATGGTACTTTCTCAGCCGTGACAGCATTGCCGGCAACTCATCCATTCGCAGGAACGGGTTGTGACGAACGGGCGGCATCGGCAACGCCACCACATCCAGATCGAACGCCGGGTTCTGCGGCAGGCCAGGCACGATGATCAGCGCGTATCGGAACATCTGCCTGAACCAGGTACGCACCTTCTCCGCCACGCTGAGCGCCTTCCGACGCTCAATCCTGGCTACGACCTCCAGAAGGTCCGGACGCTGAATTTCGTAGATGGGGCGTTTCCCGAGTGTGGGCAGGATGTCTTTTTTAAAGATGCGAAGGATCTGCGTCAGAGTGCTCTGACGCCCTTCCTTGAGGACGAGCCTGCGGTGCTCGACCCACTTGTCGAACACGGCCTGGAAGGTGTGTTCGTCGGCCAGACGGACAGCCTGGCGCTTCTGTTTGCGATCCGCTCGGGGATTGATGCCCTTGGCCAGCAACGCGCGAGCCGCATCGCGAAGAGCGCGCGCTTCCCGAAGGCCAACCTCCGGATACGTGCCCAGTGACATGCGTTTCTGCTTGCCGGCCCAGTAGTAGCGGTAGTGCCAGGTCTTGCCTCCGGTCGGAGAGACCGCGAGGGAGAGGCCGTCGATATCGCTGACGGTGTAAGCCTTGCCGGTCGCCTTGGCGTTCCGGGCGGCCATATCTGAGAGTGCCATGCTCCAGCTCCTGAACTATGAGTCAGGACTAGATGCTTGTCTCGTTGGCCTCGCTCCTCCAGCAACAATCCGGAAAGCGCCTCATCCGTATTCATGGACTTAAAAATGGACTTAAAAGTCCCGGATGTTGGCGGTTTCCAGTGGACGTCACTGGAATGAAAAAGGGCCTTTCGGCCCTGTTTTCAATGGCTTGCAGAATTCAGTGGAACTCTACAGAACCAAAATTGGAGCGGGTGAAGGGAATCGAACCCTCGTATTCAGCTTGGGAAGCTGCTGCTCTACCATTGAGCTACACCCGCCTGCTGCACAACAATTCCGACAGTTCGTAAAAACTGTCAAGCGGTACTGGATCTATTTAGGCGGCCCGGAAATGCTTGGAGAGCTTCAGGCCCTGTGCCTGATAGTTCGAGCCGAGGCCGGAACCGTAGAGGCCTTCCGGCTTCTCCAGCATATGTTCATAGACAAGGCGTCCAACAATCTGGCCATGTTCAAGAATGAACGGGACTTCATGGCTGCGCACTTCCAGAACGGCGCGGCTACCCGTGCCGCCCGCCTGTGCATGACCAAAGCCCGGATCGAAGAAGCCGGCATAGTGAACGCGGAATTCGCCGACCAGGGGATCGAACGGTGTCATTTCTGCCGCGAAAAGCGGCGGCACATGCACTGCTTCGCGTGACACGAGAATGTAGAATTCATCGGGGTCAAGGATCAGTTCGGCACGGCCACGTGCATAAAGCGGCTCCCAGAAATCCAGAACGTCGTGCTGGGCTTTCTTGTCGACATCGATAACCGCGGTATGGTGTTTGCCGCGATAACCGATCAGGCCATCATCCCCGAAACCTTTGAGGTCGATGGAAAGCGCGATACCGCCACCCGTAACATTCGGGGTTTCACTGGCAACCAGCGTTTCTGCGGCATGAAGGCCGAGCAATTCGCTTTCGTTGAGCAGGGACTGCCCCATGCGGAAGCGGATCTGCGACAGGCGCGAACCGCGGCGCACGACGATCGGGAACGTGCGCGGGCTGATTTCGAGGTAGAGAGGGCCAGTGTAGCCAGCCGGGATCTTGTCGAATTCCTGCGCATTGTCGGTGATGACGCGCGTGAAGATATCGAGACGGCCTGTCGAACTTTTCGGATTGGCCGATGCCGACATGTCGGCAGGCAAAGCGAGGCTCTCCATCAGGGGAACGATATAGACGCAGCCGGTTTCCAGTACCGCCCCCTCACTGAGGTCGACTTCGTGCAATCTCAGGCGATTAAGCTTGTCGAGTACCGGTGTGCCGGGGCCAGGCATGAAGCTGGCGCGAACGCGATAAGCCTTCGAACCCAATCTGAGATCGAGACTGGCAGGCTGCACCTGATCGGCATCCAGAGGCGCTTCGCTTTTCAGCTTACCGCTGGCAAACAATGCCTTGATTGCGCCATCTGCCAGTATGCCTGTCGTTCTCGTCATTTTCATCATCCCTTTTGTGGCGACAAAACCAAAAGGAAAGCATTGACGCAAGCCAGTAACGGCAGTAAGGCAAGCTTATCCCGTGGTGATTTGGCCGGTCGGCTTGCAGCCACGTTAAACAAGTGGCTAAAAAGACCGGGTGCTTGTAACCGGTCTGCTTTTGCGGCCGGTTTTTTTGTTTTGAAGGTGATCACATGAGCAATAAATGGCGCCCGGCAACCCAACTGGTTCACGGCGGTACGCTACGCTCCCCGTACGGTGAGACGTCTGAGGCGATCTATCTGACGCAGGGTTTCGTCTATGAAAACTCCGAGGCTGCGGAAGCACGCTTCAAGGGTGAGACTGACGGCTTCATCTACGCACGTTACGCAAGCCCGACCAACGACATGTTCGAAAAGCGCATGTGCCTGCTGGAAGGTGCCGAAGACGCCCGCGCGCTTGCCTCCGGCATGGCTGCCGTCACCGCAGCAATCATGTGCCAGCTTCGCGCCGGCGATCATATCGTTGCAGCGCGCGCACTGTTTGGTTCGTGCCGCTGGGTGGTGGAAACACTTGCCCCGAAATACGGCATCGAGTGCACCCTGATCGACGGCCGCGATCTGGCCAACTGGGAACAGGCGATCCAGCCGAACACCAAGCTGTTCTTCCTCGAAAGCCCGACCAACCCGACACTTGAGGTGGTCGACATCGCCGGTGTTGCCAAGCTTGCCAACCAGATTGGCGCGAAGGTTGTCGTCGACAACGTATTTGCCACACCGCTTTTCCAGAAGCCGCTGGAACTCGGCGCACATATCGTTGTCTATTCCGCGACGAAGCACATTGACGGCCAGGGCCGCTGCCTCGGCGGCGTCATCCTTTCCGACAAGAAGTGGATCGAAGAGGAACTGCAGGATTACTTCCGCCATACAGGCCCGGCGATGTCGCCGTTTAACGCCTGGACGCTGCTGAAGGGTATCGAAACCCTGCCGCTGCGCGTACGCCAACAGACGGCGAATGCAGGCAAGATCGCCGATTTCCTGGCTGGGAACAGCAAGGTTGCGAAGGTCATCTATCCAGGCCGTGCCGATCACCCGCAAGCTGACATCATTGCAAAGCAGATGACCGGCGGCTCGACGCTGGTGGCGTTTGAACTGAAGGGCGGCAAGGATGCGGCCTTCGCACTGCAGAACGCGCTGGGGGTCGTCAAGATTTCCAACAATCTCGGCGATGCAAAGAGCCTGATCACGCATCCGGGCACAACGACGCACAAGAACCTGACCGATGAGGCGCGCGCTGAACTCGGCATTTCCGGCGGCACGCTGCGTCTTTCCTGCGGCATCGAGGACACCGACGATCTGCTGGAAGACTTCGCGAAAGCTCTCGAAGCGGTCTCCGCCTAAGCCCCTGCCCTGGCCCGGCGGCAACGTCAGGCCAGGGTCCACATATTGGGTTTCAGATTTTAACTGCCTGGTTCGGGCAACCGAAATTTACCTTTATCGTTATCCCTAATGGACGAAACCCGAGCGGCTGGAGCACCAAGACCTCCGCAAGTCGTTCATTTTCTTAACGATAAGCAGCTCCTATAGTGTAGGATGCAGGCACAAGGCATAATATTCGAGGTGGCGCGTATGTACCGTGCTCTGACAAGGGACATCGAGGTGACGGTTGATCCGTATTATCTCGAAGAACAATCCGATCCGGATGACGACCGCTATGTTTGGGGTTACAAAGTCGTGATCTCCAACAACTCAGACCTGTCAGTGACGCTCGTGAACCGATACTGGCACATTACCGATCAGAATGGACAGGTGGATGAGGTCTACGGACCTGGCGTCGTTGGTGAAAAGCCGCATCTGAAACCGGGCGACACCTACGAATATTCATCCGGTTGTCCGCTGGACACACCATCGGGACTGATGTTTGGCCATTATGAAATGGAAGCAGACAGCGGCGAAGTGTTCACTGTAACGATACCTGCGTTTTCGCTGGATTCGCCAGGACTTCTGCGTGTGCTGAACTAAGATTTGAAAAAAGCCGCACCAGAGGACCGGTGCGGCTTTGCTGTCTTTGTCAGGCGTTTTCGAGTTCGCTGACGTCGTACCGATAGGTGGTGGAGCAGAACTCGCAGGTCACGGCAATCGCACCGTCTTCCTGGCTTACCTCAATCTCCTCCGCCGTAAAGCCGCTCAACACACCCTTGATCTTTTCGCGAGAACAATTGCAGCGATCGACGACCGATTGCGGTTCGTAGATGCGCACGCCGCGCTCATGGAAAAGACGGTACAACAGTCGCTCAACCGGCACCTGCGGGTCGGTGAGCTCGTCGGTGTCCACCGTATCCAGCAAGGTCACCGCTTCCGTCCATGCATCGTCTTCGACATGACCATGACCGTTCTCGTCGCCATCACCGCCATGAAGATCACGCGAGCGAAGCCGTTCCGGGGCCTGCGGCAGGAACTGGGCAATCACGCCCCCTGCCCGCCAGCCGTGGCGTGGCTTGCCGTTGGCATCACGGTCAAAGAACTCCGCCACACCGAGCCGCACCCGTGTGGGAAGCTGTTCCGACTGACGGAAATAGACACCGGCAATCTCTTCAAGCGAAGAACCGTCGAGCGGCACGATGCCCTGATAAGGCTGCATGCCCGCACCCTGATCGATGGTGAAGGCCAGAATGCCCGTTCCCAGCAACTGCTCCGGCGAGGTTGCGCCAGCAGCCGTGGCTTCCGCCAGTCGCTCATCATCAAACCGCGCATAGGCGCGCATGCTCTCAGGCGCAGAGAAATCCGCGACAAGCAGATCGACGGGGCCATCACCCTTCGTCTGAACCGTCAGCTTGCCGGAAAACTTCAGCGAGGTGCCGATCAAGGCCGTCAGGACCGTCGCCTCTGCCAACAAGCGGGCAACCGGCTCGGGGTAATTATGGCGCTCAAGAATAGCATTCAGCAGCGGCCCCACCTGAACGGCGCGACCGCGCACGTCCAGACCTTCGACCTGAAACGGCACGACCTTATCGTCGCCGGCAAAATCGAGATCATCCAGTTCAACTGTTGCGTCTGCCATATCCATACTCCTTGGCGCAGCCAAATGCGCCGCAACCGGACAATGCCCGGCGTTCCGACTTTCGTTTTTTTGCTTGTCGCACACGTTGCCGGAGAGAGAAACCACTGCCAGACAAAATCGTGCAAAACGTGACGATGGCCCGCCAGTAATATCCGGCGAGCCGTTTGAAGTCCCTCAGATGGTTATAGGCGCAGCAAAGTTCAAGAACCTGCTGGATGCCGCATGCAAGCGGTGCGGAGAACGTCAGATGACGCCCATGCACCATGCAATGACGGACTTCTGCGCATGCAGGCGGTTTTCTGCTTCATCGAAAACGACCGATTGCGATCCGTCGATGACTGCGTCGGTCACTTCCTCACCACGGTGAGCCGGCAGGCAATGCATGAAGACTGCATCCTTGTCGGCCTTTGCCATCAGGGCTTCATTGACCTGATAGGGCTGGAAGATGTTGTGGCCGCGCGCCTTGTGTTCCTGGTTCATCGAGACCCAGGTATCGGTGACCACGCAATCCGCACCGGCAACGGCCTTGTCGGCATCGTGGCAGAGCATTATGTCACCACCATTGTTGCGGGCCCAGTTCAGGAACTTGTCGTGCGGTTCCGAGCCCATCGGCACGGCCATGTTCATCCGGTAGCCAAAGCGTGCGGAGCCTTCCACGAAGGAATGCAGCACATTGTTGCCGTCGCCTGTCCAGGCAATCGTCTTGCCCTTCACCGGACCGCGATGTTCTTCGAACGTCAGGATATCCGCCATGATCTGGCAGGGATGGGTGTCATCTGTGAGGCCGTTGATGACAGGCACGGTTGCGTGTTCAGCAAGTTCGAGCAGGCGGGTGTGATCCGTGGTGCGGATCATGATCGCGTCCACATAACGCGACAACACCTTGGCAGTGTCGCCGATGGTCTCGGCGCGGCCAAGCTGCATCTCGGTACCGGAGAGGAAAAGCGTTTCGCCGCCGAGCTGGCGCATGCCGACGTCAAAGGAAACACGGGTTCGGGTAGAAGGCTTTTCGAAAATCATCGCCAGCATTTTGCCGGCAAGCGGCTTTTCTGCCGTACCGTTTTTCGTGGCGATCTTGCGCACCCGCGCATCGTCGAGAATTGTCCGCAAATCCTCTGAGCCGACGGCAGAGAGGTCGAGAAAATGTTTTGGTGAAGCCATGCTACCCTGTCCCAATGCTTGCGGACCTGTCAAAGCAGGTCCGCCTTAACCCTTGTCAGGCGATCTTCGCCTGCTTTGCCGCTGTCAGAGAGGCGGCAGCCGTTTCGATACGCGAAAGACCCTCGCGCGCTTCTTCCGCCGTGGTGACAAGCGGCGGCAGAAGGCGCACCACGTTGTCGCCTGCAGGCACGCCGAGCAGATGCTCTGCGCGCATCGCCTGCAGCAATTCGCCTGATGGTACGCGCGCCTTGATGCCGAGAAGCAAACCTTCGCCACGGATTTCCTCGATCACGTCGGGGAAGCGATCCTTGAGCGAAGCAAGCCCCTGACGGAACACCAGCGCGACATCACGCACTCTTTCAAGGAAGCCGTCTGCAAGAACAACGTCCAGTACGGCATTGCCGACGGCCATGGCGAGCGGATTGCCGCCATAGGTCGTGCCGTGCACGCCTGCGGTCATGCCGGAAGCCGCATCAGCCGTCGCAAGGCAAGCGCCGAGCGGGAAGCCGCCCCCAATACCCTTTGCAACAGCCATGATGTCAGGCGCAACGCCAGTCCACTCGTAGGCAAACAGTTTGCCGGTACGTCCAACACCCGTCTGAACCTCATCAAAGATCAGCAGCATGCCGTGTTCGTTGCACAGATCACGAAGCGTCTGCAGGAATTCCTTGCTGGGCGCGCGAATGCCGCCCTCGCCCTGGATCGGTTCGATCAGCAGGGCTGCCGTCTCATTGGTGACAACGGCTTTCAAGGCCTCGAGATCACCGAACGGCACCTGATCGAAACCTTCAACCTTGGGGCCGAAACCTTCGAGATATTTCTGCTGCCCGCCCGCAGCGATTGTTGCCAGCGTACGGCCGTGGAACGCACCCTCAAAGGTGACGATGCGGAACTTTTCCGGGTGGCCCTTGGAGTAGTGATAACGGCGTGCAGTCTTGATGGCACATTCCAGCGCCTCAGCACCGGAGTTGGTGAAGAACACCTTGTCAGCAAATGTTGCTTCGGTCAGGCGCTTTGCGAGCTTTTCCTGTCCGGGCACTTCATAAAGGTTGGAAACGTGCCAGACCTTTTCAGCCTGCGTCTTGATAGCCTCGACAAGATGCGGATGGGCATGGCCCAAAGAATTGACAGCAACACCGGCCGCAAAATCGAGATATCGCTCGCCGCTTTCCGTGAACAGCCAGACGCCCTCACCGCGTTCGAAACGCAGCGGCGCTCTTGAAAACGTATCAAACAATGGCGCGTTGGCTTCGGCCATGGCTGCATCACTCCTTGCGCAAATGCGCTTTCATATCGTTGTCAATAGGTGGACAAGGTTATCCCTTGCCTGAAAATCAAAAATGCCGCCTTGCGGCGGCTGGGGCACTATTGTCACTTCAACTGCCGATGTCAACAAAAGTCCTCATTTTCCGGCGTTCCCAAGTCATAGTGGGAACACGTGACCGAACCACAAGGTGTTGCCTTTCGGACTCTCCTGAACAGCAAGTTGGGGAAAACCGGAAAATCGATTCCAGATGATTCCCGCGACTCTTGCCACGGAGTCAGCCTCACACTAGGTTAATCGTCAATTACTAGACTGCATTGCGGCGGAACTAGTCACCAAAAATCCGGCGGAATTGACACTCGGAGTGCGCTCGCGAGATGGAGAAGGATTCTGCCGAAATAGACGCGACGAGCGGAGAAGCGGCATGAACTGGACGGATGAACGAGTCGAAAAACTCAAGAAACTTTGGTCCGAGGGCCTCAGTGCCAGCCAGATAGCGGCACAGTTGGGTGGTGTAAGCCGTAACGCCGTTATCGGCAAGGTTCACCGTCTCAATCTTCCGGGCCGCGCCAAGGCTGGCGGAACAGTAACATCGGCGCGCTCTGCACCGAAGCGTACGGCACCAGCGGCACCTCGTACGGCAACCTACACCGCCCGCGTCAACACCACGCCGGTTCGGACCGTGGCACGCGCCAGCGTTGCGACAGCCCTTCACGAAGAGATGGATATCGAGACAGCTCAGGTGCTCGAATACGTTCCTTCGCGCGATATCGTTACGCCGGCCTCGCGCCGCCTGACGCTGACGGAATTGACCGAGCGCACCTGCAAGTGGCCGGTTGGCGACCCGCTGAAGGACGACTTCCATTTCTGTGGCTGCGAAGCCCTGGAATCTTCGCCCTACTGCAAGTTCCACGCGAAGCTCGCCTACCAGCCTGTCAGCGAACGCCGCAAGGCATAAGTGGAACAACACGGAATAAAAAAACGGGCCTTAAGGCCCGTTTTTCGTTTCTGGTATTTGATGTTGGATTATGCCGCTTCCATGGAATAACCGGCGCCACGTACCGTGCGGATGACATCCTGCATGTTCGAAAAATTGAGCGCCTTGCGCAGACGGCCAACGTGGACGTCAACGGTCCGTTCGTCCACATAGATATCGTGACCCCAGACGCCATCCAGCAACTGCGAACGGGAGAAAACACGACCCGGCGACGTCATCAGGAATTCCAGAAGACGGAACTCGGTCGGTCCCAGGCGCACTTCACGCGTCTTGCGATGCACGCGGTGTGTTTCCCGATCCAGTTCGATGTCGCCGCATTTCAGGACTGACGACAAAACCTCCGGGCGTGCGCGACGCAGCATCGCCTTGACGCGTGCCATCAGTTCCGGCGTGGAGAAGGGTTTCACCACATAGTCATCCGCGCCTGTGGCGAGACCGCGAACGCGTTCGCTTTCTTCGCCACGCGCTGTCAGCATGATGATCGGCAAACGTTCGGTTTCCGCCCGCATCCTCAACCGGCGGCACAGTTCGATACCGGAGACGCCAGGCAACATCCAGTCCAGGATCAGGAGGTCGGGAACCCGCTCCTGCAACCTGATCTCGGCCTCATCGCCACGCGGTATCGTGTCGACGTCGTAACCCTCAGCCTCAAGATTGTAACGAAGCAGAACGCTCAGCGCCTCTTCATCTTCAACAACTGCAATCTTCGGTACCATACTGAACTCCGCAGGTCTGCCGGTCTGTTACTCGGTCACGGAACCGAGAGTGTTGGAACTATCGTCCTTCGGACGCTCACCTTCCGGCTGGCTGCCGGTGGTCATGTAGTAGATCGTCTCGGCGATATTGGTCGCGTGGTCGCCGATACGTTCGATGTTCTTGGCGCAGAACAGAAGATGCGTGCAGGTCGTGATGTTGCGCGGATCTTCCATCATGTAGGTCAACAGCTCGCGGAAGAGCGAGGTGTACATCGCGTCGATTTCTTCATCGCGTTCGCGGATGGCCTGCGCCTTCTCAGCCGAACGTGTCGAATAAACATCGAGAACTTCCTTGAGCTGTACCAGGGCAAGCTCGGAGAGATGTTCGAGGCCGCGAGCCAGCTTGCGTGGAACACCGGTTCCCGCAACGGCAATCACGCGCTTGGCGGTGTTTTTGCCGAGATCGCCGACGCGCTCCAGATCCGCCGCAATGCGCAGCGTACCGATGATTTCGCGCAGGTCGGCAGCCATTGGCTGGCGCTTGGCGATGGTGACGATGGCCTTGTCGCCGATCTCACGCTCGGCATGGTCAAGGATGGCGTCGTCGGAAATCACTTTCTGTGCCAATGCCGCATCGGAATTGACAAGGGCGCGAACGGCGTCCGCGCACATCTGCTCCGCCAGGCCGCCCATTTCGGCAATCCGGCGGCTGAGGAATTTCAACTCGTCGTCGTAAACCGACATGATATGCGAATGCGTCGTTGTCTGTGTCATGATCTCGTCCCTGGGCTTTGCCTTCCGTTTTCACCCGCCGATGGCGGGTGGCAGAACGGAGGCGCCAAACTTGTTCGGTTTCTCTGAGGCGCTGAGCGGGCAATCAGCCGAAGCGGCCCATGATATAGTCCTGCGTGCGCTGGTCATCCGGGTTGGTGAACATCTTGTCCGTTTCGTTCTCCTCGACCAGATGGCCAAGATGGAACATCGCGGTGCGCTGCGAGACGCGAGCGGCCTGCTGCATGGAGTGGGTCACGATCACGATCGTGAAGTTGGCACGCAGCTCATGGATCAGTTCCTCGACCTTGGCGGTAGCGATCGGGTCGAGGGCCGAGCAAGGCTCGTCCATGAGGATCACTTCCGGGGACACGGCAACTGCGCGTGCGATGCAAAGGCGCTGCTGCTGACCGCCGGACAGACCCGTACCGGATTCATGCAGGCGATCCTTGACCTCATTCCACAGACCGGCCTTCTGCAGGCTGGACTCGATGATCTGGTCCATATCCGCCTTGTTACGGGCGAGGCCATGGATACGCGGACCGTAAGCAATGTTTTCGTAGATCGACTTCGGGAACGGGTTCGGCTTCTGGAACACCATGCCGACACGAGCACGCAGTTCCACCACGTCGATTGCCGGATCGTAGATATCATCGGTATCGAGCGTGATCTTGCCGGTGACCTTACAGCCATCGATCGTATCATTCATGCGGTTCAGGGTACGCAGGAAGGTGGATTTGCCGCAACCGGACGGACCAATAAGTGCAGTAACGGTATTTTCGCGGACATTCAGGTTCACGTCGTAAAGCGCACGCTTTTCGCCGTAGAAAACCGAAACGTCCTTGCCAATCATCTTGTACGAAACTTCATTCATTTTCTTGTCCAGCGCCTTTTCAACTGCTGCTTCCGACAACATGTTCATAGCTTTCTAGCTCCCTTTACCAGCGCCGTTCGAAGCGGCGACGCAACAGGATTGCGCCAACATTCATGACGATGAGGAACAGGAGCAGGATGATGATAGCGCCAGATGTTCTTTCGACAAAGGCACGCTCTGCTTCGTTCGCCCACATGTAAATCTGTACCGGCAGTGCCGTCGAAGGATCGAGCGGCGTCGTCGGGTAGTTCGCAACGAAGGCCACCATGCCGATCAAAAGCAGCGGCGCCGTTTCGCCAAGGGCGTGTGCGAGGCCGATGATCGTGCCGGTCAGAATGCCAGGCATGGCAAGCGGCAGCACGTGGTGGAAGATCGTCTGCATCTTCGACGCGCCAAGACCAAGGGCAGCGGCGCGAATGGACGGCGGCACGGCCTTGAGGGCAGCGCGGGTCGCGATAATGATGGTTGGCAGCGTCATCAATGTCAGGACGAGACCGCCGACCAACGAGGCCGAGCGCGGAAAGCCCATGAAGTTGATGAAGACCGAAAGACCAAGCAGACCATAAACGATCGAAGGAACAGCCGCGAGGTTGTTGATGTTCACCTCGATAAGATCCGTCAGGCGGTTCTTCGGTGCAAATTCTTCGAGATAGATCGAGGCTGCAACGCCAATCGGCAACGATAGCACGAGAACGATCATCATCATGTAGAAAGAGCCGATCAGCGCCACGCCGACACCGGCAGCTTCCGGACGGCTCGACGCGCCGTTGACGAAGATGCCCGTGTTGAAATGTTTGGCAAGCTGGCCGCTCTCAACGAGCTGGTTCATCCAGCCAAGCTGCTGGTTCGAAACGCGGCGGTTGTTTTCATCCACCGTCAGGTCAACCTGACCCTTGAAGGCGCTGTCGACATCGCCAGAAGCGAGCAGCGTCACATTCCGCGTCGTGCCGATGATCGAGGGATCAGCGGTGACAATGTCACGCAACTGGGTGCGGACGCTGTCAGAAATCATGGCGTTGACAGCACGCAGACCCGTGCGGTCCGTCGGTGCCACTCCAAGAACCTTGGCAACCGCATCACGGGCGATCACTGGGTAGTTGGCGGTCATGAGCTTCGCCGGATTGGTCGCACGCTCGTTCTTGGGATCGATGATCTGCTCGGAGAATTCCACCGGCACAGTGATCATCGTCTGCTGAAAAGCCGTGTATCCCTTGCCGACAACCGACCAAAGAAGCAGGAACAGGAAGATCAGACCGAAGGAAATCGCTGCCATTCCATAGGCACGGAAGCGACGTTCTGCGGCATAACGGCGCTTGATGCCGATATCACGCCGGGCCGGTGCACTTGTGGCACCGCCGGTTGCGGGAGAAACGATGTCGGTCATTCATACTGCTCCCGGTATTTGCGCACGATGTAGAGCGCATAGATATTGAGGCATAGCGTGATGGCAAAAAGCGTGATGCCGAGCGCGAAGGCGACCAGCGTTTGTGGCGAGGTGAACTCAAGGTCACCCGTCAACTGGCTGACGATCTTCACGGTGACAGTGGTCATCGGCTCAAGAGGATTGATCTGCAGGCGGGCAGCAACACCGGCGGCGAGAACCACGATCATGGTTTCACCGATGGCGCGAGAGGCCGTCATCAGAAGCGCGCCGACGATGCCTGGAAGAGCAGCCGGAAGAATAACCTTCTTGACCGTCTCCGAGCGGGTCGCACCGAGCCCCAGCGAACCATCACGGAGCGAACGCGGCACGGCGGTGATGATATCGTCCGACAGGGACGAGACGTAAGGGATCAGCATGATGCCCATGACGAAACCGGCCGTCAGAACGCTTTGCGCCTGAATGAAGTTCGTGTAGTTGCCGGTGGCAAGGCCGTTGATCTGTGCGGAAATATCGCGCAGGAACGGTCCGACCGTCGTCAGGGCAAAAAAGCCGTAGACGATCGTGGGAATGCCGGCGAGAACCTCAAGCAAGGGCTTTGCGACCGAACGCAGCTTCGGTCCGGCATATTCCGACATGTAGATTGCCGAGAACAGGCCAACCGGAACGGCGACAAGCATCGCGACGAAGCCGATATAAAGTGTGCCTGCGAGCAGCGGGATCAGACCGAACTGACCGGAACTATCCGTGGCACCAGCTGCGGCGAAACGCGGGTCCCAGACTGTGCCGAAGAAAAATTCGTGCGCCGGGACCATGGTGAAGAACTGGATGGCTTCCGTCAGCATCGAAAGTACGATGCCGATTGTCGTCAGGATGGCGATCGAAGAGGCAACCAGCAAGGAGGCAAGGATGACCTTCTCGACCTGATTGCGCGCTCTGAAACGCGGCGCGATGGACCGAAGCGCATATGCGCCGCCAGCCAATGCTGCTGCCAGCACCACAACGATCATCGCCAACCGGCTGGTCGACGTCATGCCATTGAGTGTGTGTGCGGCATCGATCATGTAGCGCTCTGGGTCGCCAGCAATCGCGACGCCCTTGGACGCCAGCAACGGACGGGTAGCGGCAGTATCCGCTTCGACCTGCGCCAGCTCCTCGGTGTTCAATCTCTGCAGACCACGTGCAATTGACGTTACCATGCCATAGGTCAGGCTCTGCTGCGCTTCAGGCTGCGCACGCACATCTTCAGGAAATCCGCCACGCACGGCTGACGTGACCACCAATGGGCTGATCACAAGCCAGACTGCGAGGATGAGCGCTGCGGGCAAAACAGCCCAGACGACAGCGTAAGAACCGTGATAGCCTGCACGGGAATGCATGCTGGAGGGACGCCCCCCAGAAAGCGCAACGGCCCGGCGACTGCCAAGCAGATAACTGCCGATGCCGATCAGCGCCAGTACCAGCAAAAGAATGGATGTGTTCATTAGAGTTCCCTCGGCGTGCCTCAAAGGCACGGTGCGATATCGGGCAAATTTAAAGTCATCAAAAAGGAGACTGCTGGATCATCCTTTGAAAGCCTGCCGCCTCCCTCTAGGAAAGCCGGACAGACGTCAAGGTTGATACGTCCTATCCATCTGAAATCATGCACGCAATGATGAATAGGAACTGTCAACCGAGGACAAACGAAGCGAAGGGCGCGGACAAGCCGCGCCCTTCGGCCTTATTACATCGTGGAGCCGGCGCCGAACTTCGAGCGGATTTCTTCACGCTCTGCGTCCGGAGCTGCAACCAGGCCGTAGTTGGCGAGCGGAGAGTCAGGGCCGATCATCTCGTCCGAAACGAAGAACTCAACATATTCCTTGAGGCCAGGGATAACGCCGAGGTGAGCCTTCTTCACGTAGAAGAACAGCGGGCGCGAAACCGGGTACTTGCCGCTGGCAACAGTCTCGGTCGACGGAACAACACCGCTTACGGTCGCAACCTTGAGGCGGTCAGCGTTGTTTTCGTAGAAAGCCAGACCAAATACGCCGAGGCCGGTCTTGTTGGCGTCGATGCGAGCGAGGGTCTCGGTGTAGTCGCCGTCGATATCAACAGCAGCGCCGTCCTTACGAACAGCTACGCACTTGGCGGCAGCCTGCTTGGCGTCGGAAACCAGACCCTTGATAACGTCGGTTGCGCCAGCTTCCTTGCAGCCGTCAGCCATGATCTTCTCTTCGAAGACTTCGCGCGTGCCGTGCTTGGAGCCAGGGATGTAAGCAGCGATCGCTACATCCGGCAGTTCCTTGTTGATTTCAGACCACTTCTTGTAAGGGTTGGCAACGAGCTTGCCGTCCTTCACAACTTCCGCAGCGAGGCCGAGGTAAAGGTCCTTAGGCTCAAGCTTCACGTCCGGGTTGGACTTGTCCATGGCGAAAACGATGCCGTCGTAACCGATCTTGACTTCCTGGACGTCGGTCACGCCAGCAGCCTTGCAGGCAGCCAGTTCGTCAGCCTTGATGGCGCGCGAAGCATTGGCAATGTCGATCGTGCCTTCGCCAACGCCCGAGCAGAATGCCTTGAGACCGCCGCCCGTGCCGCCAGACTCAACAACCGGAGCCTTAAAGTTCGGGAAGGTCTCAGCGAAGGTTTCAGCAACGATCTTTGCGTAGGGCAGAACTGTGGAAGAACCAGCAACCTGGATCTGGTCGCGAGCAGCGGCGGCGCCAGCAAAGGCGACAGAGGCCACCAGGGCTGCTGCGGAAAATTTAACGATATTCATTTGTCTCTCCCATCGTGGGCTTGTTTGTGGACGCAGCCGATAGCGGCATTCGCTCGTAGCTTGCGCTCGGCGACCTCTTCTTAACCACCGTAGCCACATCCTTTTATGTCATTTGCATAAAAGATTTGTGACAAACTATATCTTTGAATTTTAATGATTTTCCTGAATACACCAACAATCGCGGCGTCTTTTATGTCAGAATCTGACGGTAAAGTCGGTTCCGACGTCCAGCTCGGACTTGATAATGAGGCGGGCACGGTGGCGAGTAAGAATATGCTTAACGATGGCAAGCCCCAGCCCGGTCCCCTTTTTCGAGCGGCTGTCAGCAACGCTGACGCGATAAAAACGCTCGGTCAGTCGCGGGACATGCTCAGCCGGAATGCCCGGCCCCTTGTCGACAACGCTTACCTCGACCGGGCTTCCCGGCTCGGCACGCAACCAGACATCGACAATTTTGCCTTCCTGACCATATTTACAAGCGTTTTCAACGAGGTTCTGGAAAACCTGCACCAACTCGTCACGGTCACCATCCACCTCAACCGGATGGTCCGGCAGGTGCAGATTGATGGTCATGTCGAGATCTTTCGCCAGAGGCAAGAGTGCGTCCCTGACATGGCCGATGACGGACACGAGATCGACCTTCTGATCGGGGGCGATGTTGGCGCGCAATTCAAGCCGCGACAACGACATGAGGTCGTCCACCAATCTGGCCATTCTGGTGGACTGATCCAGCATGATCGCAAGGAAGCGTTCCTGGGCCTTGGGATCATTGCGCGCCGGGCCTTGCATGGTTTCGATGAAACCGCGCAGAGAAGCCAGCGGGGTGCGCAACTCATGGCTCGCATTGGCGACAAAATCACTGCGCATCCGGTCGATGCGACGCAGTTCCGAGACATCGCGGAACGAGAGTATGTAGAATACAGGCCCAACACCCTTTTGCACATCGGCAACGGCAATCCGTGCGATGAAAACCCGTTCGGACGGCAGCCGCTCGAAATGTTCGATCTGGTTCGGCTGACCGGTCGCCACGGTTTCGCGGATGGCGTCAAGCAGACCAGGTGAGCGGAGTCTTGCCGAAATATGCGCGCCAACAGGCAAAGCACCGAAAGCCCGTTCCGCAGCCCCGTTCTGAAACAGGATAGCCGTGTTCTTGTCCAAAATAAAAATGGGCGTATCGAGAACGGCCAAACCCGCCCTTACACCGGCAATGACATTTTCACCGACCTCTTCCCGCTCTTCGACAACAGGGGCTTCCTCTTCGATGACAAGGTCGCGCTTTTTGCTTTTAGCGACAAGCAGGATGGCAATGACGGCGCCAAGCCACAATGCGGCAGGCAGATATGGCGAATGCAGCTCAAAAAGGGCGACGATGGCAAGCATCGTGACGATAAGGATCGGCATCCAGCTATGGCGCAACTTCCACCACAAATGCCCGCCCCTCTCCTCACCTTCCATAGATGCCATTTTCGCCTGCTTTCCGATTCTCGCTCAACGACGCAATCGAAATCTCATATGCCAGCTTTATGACAGATATTCATCACGACACGTGTTTCACAGCCTATATCCACGAAATTAAGCCGGCAACATATCCCGCTCCCCGCGCTTGAATTCCGTGTGCGAATGTGAACTCATTGCCGGACAAAGCATTCATAGTGCGATGAAGGGAGCGAGCATGGGAACAGAAGTGAAAGATCGGTCGGTCGAACTGACGATTGACGGAAAGACACGCGTCTTCGATATCGACAATCCCGTCCTCCCGGATTGGGTGGAGAGCAAAAAGCTTTCATCTGGCGGCTTCCCTTACGACAAGAAGATGAAGCAGGACGAATACGATGAGACGCTCGAAGCGCTACAGATAGAACTCGTCAAGGTTCAGTTCTGGTTACAGGCGACCGGCAAACGCATTCTCTCCGTTTTTGAAGGACGTGATGCGGCCGGAAAAGGCGGGGCGATCTTCGCCACCCGCTCCTACCTCAATCCGCGCTATGCGCGCGTGGTTGCGCTGCCAAAACCCACGGAAACAGAACGTGGGCAATGGTACTTCCAGCGTTACATCTCGCACTTCCCGACGGCTGGTGAACTCGTTCTCTTCGACAGATCCTGGTACAACCGCGCCGGTGTCGAACCGGTGATGGGCTTTTGCACGCCGGATGAGTACAAGCGGTTCCTGAAGGAAACGCCACGGATGGAAAAGATGCTCGCCCATGAGGGGATCTATCTGTTCAAATTCTGGCTCGACATCGGCCGCGAAACACAGCTCGACCGTTTTCATGATCGCCGGCACAGCCCGCTGAAGTGCTGGAAACTGTCAGACATGGATATTGCCGCGCTGACAAAATGGGATGATTACACGGCCAAACGCGACGAGATGCTGGAAAAGACCCACACGGATGTCGCGCCCTGGACCGTGGTACGGGCCAACGACAAACGGCGGGCCCGCGTCAATCTCATCCGTCATATTCTGAGCGCGCTTGATTATGACGGCAAAGATAAAAAAGCGATCGGCGAGATCGACGGCAAAATCCTCGGATCAGGACCGGGCTTTCTGAAATAGCCAAGCTTGCAAAGCGAAAGAGCGCCGTTCGGCGCTTTTCTCTTATTGACCTGGCAGAATACGGACCGAGTAGACGTTGATCGACCGGCCATTGCCGTCGATGTCGCTGTTGATGAAGATACGTCCCGGTGCGTTGGGGGCCAGAGACCGTTCGAAGGTCGCATTCAACAGCATGTCGGCCCGCTCTGCCGTTGCCGTGAAGCGGTGACGCGAACAATCGCCCAAGGTTGCGAAATCGCAAACAATGGAGACCTGGGTCTGCCGGTCGGTGGACGATTGCATGGTGATCGATATAGTCGAGGACTTGCCCGCCATATCTCTCAGCACCTCGACTGGAACCTCGACGCTGACACTGCCGTCCTGCGACGTGGATCTGGATGTCACGCGTACCGCCTTGCCTGCAGGCGTGGCGATACTTTCGATACCGGCCCTGCTGCCTGCCTGAATGCCGGCAGCACCGCGCTCTGCGTTGAACAATTCAACCCAGTCATCTGAAAAACCACGACCCGCGGAAAGACTTGGCGCCGGTTCCGTGCCGGTAAAATCTTCCGACTGAACTTCTGCCGGCGGGTTGGGCACACTCGTATCCCGCTGCTCCGGCGACAACAGCAGACCGGAAGAATATACCCACCACGCGCCCATGCCGACAAAGGCAAGGAGCGTCACCATCACGAAAAATTTCGTAAAAAATCCACGCCGTTTCTTGCGCGGTACAGCACCCTCTGGCCGAAAGGCAAGCGAACCATCGCCCTTGCGCGTGTTTTTCACCGGAGATGCTGCCGTTCGCGGTTCCGCCCGGAGCGTCTCCGCATGCGGAGCAACAGGTGTGGCATCCCGCGTTTCGCCGCGCAGTTCCGGCTCAACCGAAATCTCGTCGTGCTGCTCTTGATCGGCCGGCTTGGCATGCGCTGCATTATCATGATCATGCGGCTGAGGCTTCAATTGCCGTTCAACAGCATCGAGAAGGCGATTGCGCTCTTCGTTTTCGATCACATGGATAAGCGTTTCCAGGCGCTGGCGCTGCTGGGCTACCACCTGCGGGTCGTCTATGCCCTGCTTGCGCAAACCTGCCTCAAGTGCCTGCCTTGAGGACTGATAAATCCGCGCACGAACTTCGGCGTTCGATCTGTCCGATTTCTCCAGAGCATTTCTGATTGCCGTTTCGAGTCCGCTCACGCCCGATCCTTGTTCTGCTGCCTTGCAAAAATTTGCGGCATTGCGCCATTCTATTCAGGATTCGGTAACGTCTAAGTGTCGCATCCGCAAGCACCCTTTGGGATAAAGGTCGAAAGGGAATGGGAAAAACCGTTCATTGTGGCGTGGTGACCGCAGATGTTCGACAATCACCATGCCGTTTGTGTTTTCGCTTTCATTCCCTGATCGAGCGCGATAATGCTTACGTGCGCGTAAACGTAATTCATGGGAGGAAATATGTTACCGTCCGTACTGAAAGACAATCTGCGTCTTCCGGTCATTGCCTCGCCGCTTTTCATCATTTCACATCCGCAACTGACGCTGGCGCAATGCAAGGCGGGTATCATCGGCGCGTTTCCGGCCCTCAATGCCCGGCCGGAAAGCCAGCTCGACGAATGGCTGGCCATGATCACCGAGGAACTGGCTGCCCATAACAAGGCCAATCCGGATCGACCCGCAGCCCCCTTCGCGGTCAATCAGATCGTTCACATGTCGAACCGGCGTCTGGAGCACGATCTCGGTCTGTGCGTCAAATACAAGGTGCCTATCGTGATTTCCTCGCTTGGGGCAGTGCCAGAGGTCAACGCGGCTGTGCATTCTTATGGTGGCATCGTGCTGCATGATGTCATCAATGACCGGCACGCCCGATCCGCCATTCGCAAAGGTGCAGACGGCCTGATTGCGGTTGCGGCTGGTGCTGGCGGGCATGCGGGTACGCTTTCGCCCTTCGCACTTGTGCAGGAAATCCGCACCTGGTTCGACGGACCATTGTTGCTGGCCGGCGCGATCGCCAACGGCGGCTCCATCCTCGCCGCGCAGGCGATGGGGGCAGATATGGCCTATATCGGCTCACCCTTTATCGCCACGCAGGAAGCGCGCGCTTCCGATGCCTACAAACAGGCAATCGTCGAGGCCCACGCCAACGACATCGTTTATTCGAATTACTTCACGGGCGTTCACGGCAACTATCTGAAACCCTCGATCGTCGCGGCGGGCATGGACCCGGACAACCTGCCGGAAGCCGATCCCTCGAAAATGGACTTCGAAACGGCCACTGGGGGCGCCAAGGCCTGGAAGGATATATGGGGTGCGGGACAGGGCATTGGCGCCGTTAGGGCCATCGAACCCGTCTCAGGTCTCGTTGACCGACTGGTCGGCGAATACCATGCCGCCCGCCAGCGCCTTTGCGCGATAGCCTGAAAGCTCGCCATTTAAACATCGGAACAGGCAAGGCTTTTGCGGATTTTTCAAAACTCGTGCATTCAAGACTTGAAATCCGTAAGCATTGCCTGTATCAGCCCGCCATGACGCTGATCCGAGACATTTCGGATTGCAAGTCGGGCCGCTTTAGCTCAGTCGGTAGAGCACATCATTCGTAATGATGGGGTCACGTGTTCGAGTCACGTAAGCGGCACCATTTCTTCCTCCCCCCAGAATTCCATTGTTTCAAGTTACGCGTTATTGCTTCGCAGACCTGTGAAACCACATATGACCTGCATGCGTTGATCGTTAAACGCGCTCACATGAAAGGTTTATCGTGGACGTTATTCGAATTCTTATCGCCATTCTCCTGCCACCCGTTGGCGTCTTTCTCCAGGTGGGCCTTGGCGTGCATTTCTGGATTAACATTCTTCTGACGATCTGCGGCTATGTGCCGGGCATCATCCACGCGATCTGGGTGATCCTGAGAAAATGAGCATTTAACTGCCTCTCTCTTTCTCGCGTTCCCCTGCGCGAGAAAGTGATGACTTATGCCTTTCCGGGAACATCCTTTGATCCTGCACGTTACTAGTCAGCATCAAGGGAGATACGCCATGAACCAGATCATTTACATCGTCGGTCTCGTCGTCATCGTGCTGGCGATATTGTCGTTTTTCGGATTTCGCTAGACATCGTTGTCAATTCGCGCAGTTGCGAATATTCTTAAAAAGAGGAGCCCGCTTGAAGGCGGCGTTCCCTTTTTTGGTTGCTGTGAATGAATTTCGGTGTCGCGTTGCTCTGGGAGGTGCACGATGAAGAACGAAAGATGGACAGAACCCGTTGAAGTCAACCTTGAGGCTTGCGGCAAGAATACGGTTGTTGGTCCGCTGGAAGCACTGGCACTACTGACGGAGCGCTGGCCGAATACACGCGGGCTCAGCTTCGTAAAAGCGCGAAGCGCCTGCAGAGCTGCGCTCGATGGACGCAAGTCTCCAGAGGAAGCCCGCAGATGTTTCACCGATGCGGTGTCTGAAGTTCAAAACAAGACCCATTGATGAGAAGACAACCCATAAAAAACGGCCCATTCGGGCCGTTTTCTTCATGTATCCGACGATCTGCCGTAACCACTACATCCAGTATGGCGAAACGCCGTAGTAGTCGTAGACCTTACGGTCCTTGGCATTCAGAAGCGCTGCATCGTCGAGCTCAGCAAAATGCGGTGCGTTTTCAATCTGCTCTTTGGTCAGATCGATGCGGTAGCCATCAAGCTCTTCATCGTAGTGGAGCTTTTCCCACGGGAGCGGATAGTAGTCATCGCCAATTCCCAGGAAGCCACCGAAGCTGAGGACCGCGTAAGCGACGCGCCCGCCATGCTTTTCGAGAATGACGCGCTGAATGGAACCGATATGTTTGCCGTCGGCACCGTAAACGCGGGTGCCTTCCACCTTATCGCTCGCGATAAGGCTCGGCGTATCCTTGACATAGGGGTCCTGTCCGGCGCGGGGTTCGTTATGCAACATGACGTAACTCCTTTCGATTTTTCCTCTCTGGTGTCACGTCTGGTAAACCCATGTGTCCGGAAATCGTTCCGGCTTTTTTTATCGGCGCCTACTGGCGGCTTCGCTGCCAGGCTGATGGGGAAACGCCAACCATCTTGCGGAATACGCGTGAAAAATGCGCTTGATCCGCGAACCCCGCGACAACGGCGATGTCGGTCAGCGGCATCTCCGCCTTTGCCATCAACTCTTTGACACGATCGATACGCGCCTGCATTTGCCACTGGTGCGGCGGCAAGCCGGTCGATGCCTTGAAGGCGTGGCTGAAATGCGATTGTGACAGGTTGGTCAGTTCCGCCAGTTCCTCAAGACGAATGGAGCGAAGGCAGTTTTCGCGAATATGATCGGTGGCGGCCCTGAGCTGCCAGGCAGCGAGTTTGCTGCGCTTTCTGGCAGGTTCGCGTTTCACCTTGAGAAAATCCGTCAACAGGGCCAACACCAGGCTTTCGCCGTAGAGATCATGCAACGGATCGGGATTGTCACACTCGGCCGCGATAAGCCGGGCGAGCGT
This sequence comes from Agrobacterium tumefaciens, assembly GCA_025559845.1. Taxonomy (NCBI): domain Bacteria; kingdom Pseudomonadati; phylum Pseudomonadota; class Alphaproteobacteria; order Hyphomicrobiales; family Rhizobiaceae; genus Agrobacterium; species Agrobacterium tumefaciens. The sequence goes on along the minus strand of CP048469.1, from coordinate 83,786 downwards.
CAGCAAGCGCTCGTCTTCGAACATCAGGTGCGGATCGAGCAGCGCCTCCGGGTCAAACCCTTGGGACAATCGCGTCCCCAGCAATCCGGCATCGAAATGCAGATCGAGATGGCGCACAAAGGAAACGTCCTTCAGCTCCCCATAGACGTCCACATCGGCAGGAACGAAAGAAATCCTGTTGGCGTGTGACGCCGTATAGCTGTCACGGCGGCAGCGGTTCATCATGAACCGGCTGTCGTCCTTCCCATTCATATCCAGCAAGAAAACGAAGCGCGGGTCTTTGCCAACATAACGACCGCCTGCGCGGGGTGCGCAGCGAACGTCCCAGAGATCGGCGACAATACCGTTCCACATGCGCGAGCGCGGCCCGCCGACAACGGCAAAACCCTCGATTTCATTTTCCATGCGAACGCGGAATGCCATCGCGTCTCTATCCCGACAGGCGCGATTACGCGCTATAAACATGAGTTCAATATTCATGTTTATAGCGGCAAAAAGTTGCGACCGCAACAGCAGCCGCCTTTTGCAGTTTTTACTGCCAGCTCAGGCTTTCGACCTTCTCACGAAACGCGAACCGAAGCAGGTGACTTTCGACAACCGATTTCGCGCGGTCCAGTTTCTCGGCATCGGGTGCGGAAACGAAGATCATCAATTTTTCAGGCTCTGCATCCAGTTTTGCCGCACCGAAGTCAAACTGGCACTCACCATGTGCCTCGTTATAGGTCACCTCGATCTTGTGAGCGAAATGCTTGAACAGTTGCACAAGATATTTGCTGCCGCTTTCGGTTTTCAATTCGGCTCTGGCTTCCAGCATGAAGCGTTTCCTTCCCGGGATATTTCAACAAGACTTTTACAGTCATCTTTTATGGGCCCGGGAAGGCAAACTCAAATGAAGAGTTGGTAATCAAAGCGCGGTCGGCTCTAGCTTACCACTTCTTCGACAGCTTGAAGGTGATCGTCCGGCTGTCACCCCAACCGCAAACGGAAGCCCCGCCGCAGCTCTTGACGTATTCTTTGTCAAACAGGTTCGACACGTTGACGGATGCGGTCCAGTCATTCTTTTCGTAACGGATAGCCGCATCGAAAACAGCCGCATCGGGAACACGCAGCGTATTTTCCGCGTCAGCCCAGGACTTGCCCTGATAACGCACGCCACCACCAATGCTGAGACCCTGCAGCGCATCGTTGGTGAAGGCGTAGTCCAGCCACAGCGACGCCGCATGGTTCGGCACGATCCAAGGCGATTTGCCGATCAGGTTGGGGTTGGCATCCTTGGCAATGTCGAGGTCCGTATAAGAATAGGACGCAATCGCCTTCCAGTTCTCATTCAGATTGGCCTTCGCTTCCAGCTCGAAGCCGGTGGATTCCACCTCGCCGAACTGGCCGCTGGTGGTGATACCGCCGGCTGTGTAAGACACGATGGCATTCTGCTTGACCAGCTTGAACACGGAAGCGGTGATGCTGCCATCAAAGAAGGTGGGCTCGTATTTCAAACCGGCCTCGAACTGGTGCCCCTCTTCCGGCACTGCGGCGCTACCGTCGGCCAGCGTGTCGATCAGCGGATTGAAGAATGTCGCTGCCGAGACATAGGGTGTCAGCCCATTGTCGAACTCATAAGCAAGACCAGCACGACCGCTCAGGGCGTCATCATTGGAACGGCGCGACACGCCGGACGGCAGACGATTGTTGAGTTCCGTATCGACGTAGTCATATCGACCGTTCAAGGTTACCAGCCAACCATCGCCGAAACGTAACTGGTCCTGCGCATAGATACCGATCTGCTGCTGCGTCACGACATTGTCGGCGTAGGTAAAGTTCGTGCCCTGTGTTGAGCCGTAGATAGGATTGAGCGCACCGATCGGATTGGACCCGCAGCACTTCTGCACCTGATCGAGCTTGTAATATTTGTAGTCGAGACCGAGAAGCAGCGAATGGCTGATCGCACCGGTGTCAAACTCGCGTTCGGCACGGTTATCGATGCCGAAGCTGTCCACCTTGGAAAGACCGTCATAACCGAAGCGCGTCAGCATGTAGTCGCCGGTGGTTGCGTCAAGGATCGGCTGACCGTTCGCATCCGCATTCGCCCAGCCGCCTGTGTAGGGTCCGGTTTCACGCTTGTAGAGATGCCCATAACGCGCGTTCTGGCTCAGCTTCCAGCCATTGTCGAACTCGTGGCTGACTTCGTAACCGACCATCGACTGATAAACACGTCCGTTGTCGAGATCAGGTTCGCCATAAAATGCTTCGCGGCTCAACTTGCCGAAGGGCGCATCCACAACCGTGCCGACATAGGGCAGGAAGCCATTACCAACATGGGTCTGATCGAGCGCCGAGAAATATCCATAGACTGTCGCGCTGGTTTGCGCATCGGGTTCGAAGGTCACCTGCGGCATGATGAAACCGCGCAGATCTTCAGAATAATTGGTGTAGTTGTCGCCGCCAGAGACTTTGCCGGTCACACGATATTTCCACACACCCTGTTCATCGACCTTGTCGCCAAGATCGAACCCAAAGAAGGCATTGCCGAAATTGTTGATGCCGATTTCCGTTTCGCGGATCGGTTCGTCCTGCGGACGCTTGCTGACCATCTGCACGATACCGCCAGGGTTCGCGCCGCCATAAAGGACAGAAGCCGGTCCCTTCAGAACCTCGACACGTTCCAGGCCATATGCATCCATCTGGAAGCCGCCGAAACCGTAGCTGAACAGGTTCAGGCCATCCAGGAAGACGCCAGTCTGAGTTGCCTGAAAACCGCGGATATAGAACCAGTCCGTATCGGGATCGGTACCGAACGGCTCGGCCGTGACGCCAGGCGTGTAGCGCAGCACCTCGTCGACCTTGGTGACGACGCCGCGATTGTTCATCTCCTCGCGTCCGACAACCGAGACAGACTGCGGTATGTCCTTGGTGTCCGTATCGGTTTTGGAACCAGTCGCGGTTTTTTTCGCAACATAACCTCTAACCGGGCCCGTGGCGTTTTGCGTTCCCTGCCCCTCAACGGTAATCTGCTGCAGAACAGTTGTGTCCTGCGCATTCGCCGACAGAGGCAGCATGCAAATTGCGATTGCCGAGCCTGTTGCCAGGCGGCTCAAAAACGCCACGTTCAAATTTTTCAAGACATGCCCCAAAACATACCGGCGGCAGTCACAATTTCGACAAGCCGCAACACCTCATTAAGATGAGTATTTACATCAGGAATAAGGCGGAACGCTTGTTCATTTCTGGCAGGATTTGAAGCTTCTTGGCCTCTTGCGCCGCAAAACACGACCGCAAGGCGACGCAACCTTACGCTCTGCGCCGGCCCACCCTTGCGAGCAACATGACAGGGAGAATCCCGATACAGACGATTGCCAAGGCCGCAATCGATGCTTCCTCATAGGTGCCGCGCGCAGCTTCCCCGTAAAGATGGGTAGCAAAGGTTTCAAAGTTCAGCGGTCGCAACAACAGCGTTGCGGGCAATTCCTTGACGCAATCCACAAAGACCAGAAGGCCTGCAGCAGCCAGAGATGCTCTGGATAGCGGCAGATGAATCTGTCGAAAGGTCTGAGTGGCCGAGCGTCCAAGGGTGCGGGATGCATGGTCGAAGGACAGGGGAATGCGGCTCAATCCTGCATCAATGCCACCCGCCGCGATGGTCAGAAAGCGCGCCGTATAGGCATAAATCAGGGCTGCACCACTGCCGATCATCAGCAGACCGGTGGAAATGCCAAAAATCTCTTTCATGCTTGCATCGAGAAAACGGTCGAAGCCGCCCAGTGCAATCAGCACACCAATTGCAATTACCGTTCCTGGTGCTGCGTATCCTACCGTTGAAAACCGAAACGACCAGAGCGAAGCTCGACCAGGAGCAAGCCGCATGGCATAGGCCACGACAAGTCCGAAGAAAACCGTCATCAGAGTTGCGATACCAGCAAAAACGATGGTGTTGAGCGCTTCACTGGCAAAGCGTGCCGAAAGACCATTGAACTGAAAACGCTTCCAGGCCTCAACCACGAGATAGGTGGCGGGTGCAATAAAGCCGATGACGACGGGCACCATACCGAGGCCAAGCGCTGCCAAGGCCTTCAGGCCGTAAAGCCTGACCGGTTCCAGTTCTCTGTTTTTCTGCGCTGAAGAAGCATATCGCTGCTTGCGCCGAGCCCACCGCTCCAATGCCACCAGACCGACAACGATAAACAACATGAACAGCGCAATTTGCGCGGCACCCGGCAGATCGGATTTGGTGATCCAGGTGGTGTAGACGGAGACTGTGAGGGTGCGAACGCCGAGAAACTCCGAAGCGCCAATATCATTCAACGCCTCCATCAGGGCGAGACTGACCCCGACGGCGATGGCCGGTCGCGCCAAGGGAATTGCAACCTTCATGAATGCGGCATGGCGCGAGACGCCAAGCATGCGGGCCGCTTCAAGGAGATTGCCGGCCTGCGTCAGAAACATGGCCCGGACAGGAATGTAGATGTAGGGGAAGAGAACAAAACCGAGAAAAATGATGCAGCCTGCCATGGAGCGTATATCCGGCAGGCGGAATTCCCGAGGGCTGGAGTATCCAAGCAGCCACCTGACAGCACCCTGCACGGGGCCAATCGGGTGGAGAATATCCAGATAGGCATAAGCGACGATGTAGGTCGGCATGGCAAGCGGCAACAGCAACGCCCATTCCAACATTTTTCGCCCTGGAAAGTCATAAGCGGTGACAAGCCAGGCGGAACAGGTTCCGACCACCCCCGCCAACAGGCCGACACCCGCCAAGAGAACAACCGTTTCCGGCAGCGCCGTCATCAGAACGGTCGATCGCAAATGTGCCCAGAGCCCCTCAGAGCCCTGAATGGCCTGCGAAACCAGCGCCAGCACCGGAACCATCGAGGCAATCGCGGCAAGCAACGACAGGCAGAGCCACCAGAACGAGGAGCGAAACCTTGTCCCGGTGCGCGCTACTGGTCGCTGAATGGTGTCTGAGATCATGCGCTTTTCTACAAACAGGCAAAGGCGCCCGCATCAGCGAGCGCCCTCTTTTCATTGTGAATTCGACGTTTAGTTGTCGAAGCCAACCTTGTCGACCAACTCGCTCGCCTGCTTGCGATGGGAGACGATTTCCGTCAGCGGCTTGTTATCGATCTTCAAGGTACCGAAAGAGGCAATGATCTCGTTCAGAGCAGCACCCTGCTTGACCGGATATTCATAGTTGGCTTCGGCGTAGATCTTCTGGGCTTCATCCGAAACGAGATACTCCAGTAGCTTGACGGCTTCGGCTTTGTTCGGTGCATTCTTGGCGACGGCTGCGCCGCTGATGTTGACCTGCGTACCGCCGTCCTTAAAGGTCGGCAGAACTACCTTGATCGCATCGCCCCACTTGACCTGTTCCTCACCGCCCTTGCCGGAGCGCATCAGGCCGACATAGTAGGAATTGGCGATACCGATATCGCAAATGCCACCGAGAATATCCTTGGCAACGTCGCGATCACCGCCGCCAGCCTTGCGCGCCAGATTGTCCTTCACACCTGCAAGCCACTTTTCGGTCTCTTCAGCACCGTGGTGGGCAATGTAATCTGCAAAAAGCGCGGTGTTGTATGGGTGCTGGCCAGAGCGGATGCAGACCTTGCCCTTCCATTTGGAGTCCGCCAGATCCTCGTAGTTGAACGAGGTCAAGTCGACGTCCTTAGCCGCATAGAGGACGCGTGCGCGCATCGACAAGGCAAACCAGTTGCCTTTTCCATCGCGAAGCTCCGCCGGAATTGCCTTGGTCAGAACCTCGGATTCCACCGGCTGCGTTACGCCCTTTTCAGCCAGGTCGACAAGATTGCCGGCATCAACTGCCATAAGAATATCTGCTGGCGAACTCGCTCCTTCGCTCAACACGCGCTCTGCAAGACCGTCCTTCAAAAACACGGTGTTGACCTTGATACCGCTTGATGCCGTAAAGGAATCGAGAAGCGGCTGGACAAGGCCGGGCTCGCGGGTTGTGTAGATGTTCAATTCGGCCGCAGCGGCTGTGCCGGCAGCAAAAGCAGCCGTGCTTGCTAGCAGGGCAATGTTGGAAAGCTTTGTCATGGTATCGTCTACTCCCTCTTAAACGTCACACAAGATGGGCAGCAGACATCATACCTGATGCATCAAATCAAGTTTTATCTGGACGTTCAGGCAGCCGTTACGATCACCAAAAGTTGAAAATCAGCCCGACAGGCGAGGCAAAAACTCTCTATTCAACCTGTGGTAAATATCAACACGCCCGAAGGATCGATACCGAAACGGACCGCCGTTGTTTTGGTGGGGGTGCGTCGCATTGTCCTGACGCGAAGATCGTGCGCCAGACCGGGCACGGCAATTCCGAGCTGCTCGATTTCGCCAAGGAAGACGCGGCTCGATATCTCCCCTGCAATACCGTCCTTGACGTCATGGTCCTCAAGGATCGAAATCGCATTGGGACGGACGTAGGCTATGGCCGCCTGCCCCTCCGAAAAATCGGAGGCATCGCCTATAAGACCGAGTGGCGTTGAAACCTTGCCCTGGCTGACCGTGCCATCGATCTTGTTGAAGGCACAGAAGAAGTCGGCCGCGTAGCGGGTCTCGGGATGGTCGTGCATTTCATAACCCGTACCGACCTGCACGATCCGGCCACGCTGCATCAACACGACGCGGTCGCCGGCAGACAAAGCCTCTTCCGGATCGTGTGTGACCATGATTACGGTTGTTCCCAACTGGCGAAGCAGCCCAAGCGTCTCTTCGCGCACGCTGTCTCGCAAACCGCGATCCAGATTGGAAAAAGGTTCATCCATCAGCAAAAGGCTGGGCTGCGGCGCAAGCGCACGCGCCAGCGCAACACGCTGCTGCTCCCCTCCCGAAAGCGTATGGGGGTAGCGTTTGGCCAGATCCTGAAGGTGGACATGATGGATCATCTCTTCTGCCCGCTGGTGCTTTTGCGCTTTCGGCAGAGATTTAAGGCCAAACATCACGTTCTGTTCGACCGTCAGATGCGGGAAAAGCGCGTAGTCCTGAAACACGAAGCCGATGTTGCGCGTTTCGGGCTCCACAAAAACGGAAGGACCGGCAACCTCGGTACCATTAAGAAAGACGGCGCCCTGCTCCGGTGTTTCCACGCCCGCAACAATTCGCAGCAGCGTCGATTTTCCACAGCCAGAGCGGCCAACGAGGCAGATGATCTCGCCGCGCTCAACAGTCAGGTCGATATCGGACAGCACATTCGTGCCGCCGTAGCTTTTTCCAACCGCCTTCAGTTCAAGCGCTGCACTGCCTGCCATTTCCAGTCCTGCCTTCTCGTCACTGATTATGTTGATCGCTCAAATCAGGATTAAAGTCAAAATCTCGCCGCCGCACACGCCTCAGTGAAGGCGCACAACATTCTTGGCAGCAATATTGACGTTTACGTTAGAGTTAAATACGTTTTGTTCACTGATGGACGATGTGTCGCAACACGTCTATCATCGTCACCGGAAAGCAGGAGGAGCGGCCAACCCGGTGGCACCGCATTGATGTCTATGATTGGGATTGATCGCCCGGCATTTGCGGATGAAAACAGTTTGATGCGTCCGAGGCGTTGATTAAGAACGCCGGATGCAACGGAGACTCTGGGAGGAGAAGCATGAGTGAAATGACCCTGGGCCACCAGGAAAATGCCAACGTAGCAAAACGTTGGTTGGCGTCTTACCCGCCGGGTGTCCCTTCAGAGATTCCCGCGCCAAGCCATGCTTCGCTTGTCAACCTTCTCGAGAAAAGCTGCGCGCAGTTTTCCGACAGGAAAGCCTTTTCCAGCATGGGAAAGTCGATCTCCTATCGGGAACTCGACCAGATGACGCGTTCTGTTGCGGCCTGGCTGCAATCGCGTGGACTGGAAAAAGGCGACCGCGTCGCGGTGATGATGCCGAATATCCTGCAAAACCCTGTTGTCGTATACGGCATTCTGCGGGCGGGAATGATCGTGGTCAATGTCAACCCGCTCTACACACCCAGAGAGCTTGAGCACCAGTTGAAGGATTCCGGTGCCAAGGCACTGTTCGTGCTGGAAAACTTCGCGCATGTCGCGCAACAGGCCGTTCCCAGAACCGCCGTGCGACATGTGGTGATTGCGGCCATGGGTGACCTTCTGGGGCTGAAAGGGCATCTCGTCAATCTTGTGGTGCGCAAGGTCAAGAAGCTGGTTCCGGCATATGCCATCCCCGCGTCAGTGACATTCAAAACGGCACTGCATGAAGGAGAAAACCTCAAGCTGAAGCCGGCTGCGCTGGGGCCGCAGGATATCGCCTTCCTGCAGTACACGGGCGGTACGACAGGCATCTCGAAGGGTGCGGTGCTTACCCATGCCAATCTCCTGGCCAACAAGATGCAGATCAGCCTGTGGCTTGATGCAGCCTTCGCAACCAAGAACCGCCCCGAGGTTTTGAACTTCGTCTGCGCATTGCCGCTTTGCCACATTTTCGCGCTGACCGTAAACTCGCTGATGGGCATTGCTCTCGGCGGCCATAATCTCTTGATCGCCAATCCTCGCGATATTCCGGGCTTCGTGAAGGAGCTGTCGCACTACCGGCCGCATATCTTCCCCGGTATCAATACGCTGTTCAACGCCATGATGAACAATGAGGATTTCCGCAAGCTCGATCTCTCGTCGCTGATCCTCGTTCTGGGCGGCGGCATGGCGGTGCAAAGACCGGTTGCCGAGCGCTGGCTGGCGATGATCGGCTGCCCGATCACAGAAGGATACGGTCTTTCGGAAACGTCGCCTGTTGCGACCGTCAACCGGCTGGATGCGGCAGAATTCAGCGGCACGATCGGCCTGCCGATCTCCTCTACGGAAATCGATATTCGTGATGAAGATGGCAACAGCCTTCGGTCGGGCGACATCGGCGAAATATGCATTCGCGGACCGCAGGTGATGGCCGGATATTGGCAGCGACCGGACGAGACTGCCAAGGTCATGACCGCGGACGGCTTTTTCCGTTCCGGCGACATGGGCTTCATGGACGATCGCGGTTACACCAAGATTGTCGACCGGAAGAAGGACATGATTCTCGTTTCCGGCTTCAACGTTTACCCGAACGAGGTTGAGGAAGTGGCTGCGGCTCATCCGGGTGTACTGGAATGCGCCGCAATTGGCATTCCCGACGAACACTCTGGAGAAATCGTCAAGCTGTTCGTTGTCAAGAAAGACCCCGCCTTGACCGAAGCCGACCTGAAAGCCTTCTGCGCCAAAAGCCTGACCAACTACAAAAGACCGAAGATCATCGAGTTCCGCACCGAACTTCCCAAATCGAATGTCGGGAAGATTTTGCGGCGCGAATTGCGCAATCTCAACTGATCCGAAAGAGCCGGGAGACCGGCTCTTTTCTTTTGTCAAAGTCGCCTTGATTTGGACGACTGAAAGAGAATAGTTTCCTCATCCTTCCACGGAGCCGAGGAGCATAAAATGCAGGCCATCATCGAAAAACTGAAAGCAACGGCGAGCAGCACTGCCGCAACCGATCTTCGTGCCGCCTTTGCGGCCGACGACAAGCGATTCAGCCGTTTCAGCGCAAAATTCGATGACTTGCTGATGGACTATTCGAAATGCGCCGTGAACGACGACATCATTGCACTGCTTGAGAAGCTGGCAGTCGAAGGCGGCGTTGAAGCCAAGCGCGAAGAAATGTTTACCGGCAAGGCCATCAACTTCACCGAAGACCGTGCCGTTCTTCATACCGCATTGCGCAACCGTTCGAACACGCCAGTGCTGGTCGACGGCAAGGACGTGATGTCTGACGTCAACAGCGTTCTGGCGTCGATGGGCAAGTTTGCCGATGCAATCCGCTCGGGCTTTCTCAAGGGTTCGACCGGCAAGAAAATCACCGACGTCGTCAATATCGGCATCGGCGGCTCCGACCTCGGCCCTGTGATGGCGACGCTGGCACTGGCCCCATTCCACGATGGCCCACGCGCGCATTTCGTTTCCAACATCGACGGTGCGCACATTGCCGATACGCTGAAGCTGATCGACCCGGAAACTTCCCTTTTCATCATCGCTTCGAAGACGTTCACGACGATCGAGACGATGACGAATGCGGCAACGGCCCGCAAGTTTATCGCCGACAAGCTCGGTGAAAGCGCCGTCAAGCATCATTTCGCGGCGGTTTCCACCGCCCTTGAGAAAGTCTCGGCGTTCGGTATCGAAAGCGACCGCGTCTTCGGTTTCTGGGATTGGGTCGGCGGACGTTATTCGATCTGGTCGGCCATCGGTCTGCCACTGATGATTGCCATTGGTCCGGAAAACTTCGGCAAGTTCCTCGATGGCGCGCACGCCATGGACAAGCACTTCCGCGAAGCGCCAGTCCGCGAAAACCTGCCGATGCTGCTTGGCCTTATCGGCTTCTATCATCGCAACGTGCTCGATTATCCGACACGGGCGATCCTGCCATATGATCAGCGCCTGTCGCGCTTCCCGGCTTACCTGCAGCAACTCGACATGGAATCCAACGGCAAGGGTGTCACCATCGACGGTACGCCGGTTGAAGGTCAATCTGGCCCTGTCGTCTGGGGTGAACCCGGCACCAATGGCCAGCACGCTTTCTACCAGCTCATCCACCAGGGCACGAGCGTCATTCCGGCTGAATTCATGATCGCGGCAAACGGCTTCGAGCCTGAATTGCGCCACCAGCACCAGCTTCTCATCGCCAATTGCCTTGCACAGTCCGAAGCACTGATGAAGGGCCGCACGCTGGCAGAAGCGAAGGCTCAGCTCACGTCCAAGGGAATGGAAGACAAACTGGCCGACTTCATCGCGCCACACCGTGTCTTTACCGGCAACCGCCCCTCGATCACCTTCGTCTATGACAAGCTGACGCCATTCGCGCTCGGCCGCCTCATCGCTCTCTATGAGCACCGCGTGTTTGTTGAAGGCGTCCTGTTCCGCATCAACTCCTTCGACCAGTGGGGCGTTGAGCTTGGCAAGGAGCTTGCAACCGGCCTGCTGCCCGTTGTCGAAGGCAAGGAAAGCGCTGCCGGCCATGACAGCTCGACTCAGGGTCTTGTTGCGACGCTGGCAGGTTTGGCGAAGTAAAAAAACACTGACACGATCATATGCAAAAGCCGGAAGGAAACTTCCGGCTTTTCTCATTCAAGGTCTTGGTTGAATCGGTCTGTCGCGGAACAACAACTACGACGCAGCGAGCCGGTCGCGGACACGCTGTTTCAGAGATTGTGCCCTATAGATTTAGAGCCCGATCTCATGCGCCCATGGCGGATTTGCACCGGCGCGAGAAACCGTTACCGCAGCAGCCTTGGCGCCAAGGGCGAGCGCCTTGCGGATCTGCTCTTCCGTCAATACAGAGACTTGCGCCTTTGTCAGGAGACCCTGAATTTTCAGCGAAGCGAGAATGCCGGCATCGAATGTATCACCCGCACCAACGGTATCGACGACCTCAACGCGTTCGGATGCGACTTCAACCTTCAGGTTCGATGTATAACCGACCGCACCTTTGGCCCCACGAGTGACAACAACCAGTTTTGCACCATGATGCAGCCAATGGCGGGCAAGCGTATCTTCATCACCCTCCAGACCGAACCAGGCCAGATCTTCGTCGGAGAACTTCACAATGTCGGACATCGCCGCCATGCGGCTGATGCGCTCGAGATGTTTCTGCTTGTCCTTGATAAAGCCGGGGCGAATATTGGGATCAAGCGAGATGAGGCGCTTGTCATGCTCGCGTGCCAACAGCGCCTCATAGGTGCTGCCGCATGGCTCGGGAATGAGGCTGATGGCACCGAAATGCATGGCCTCGCAATCTGCTCCAAGTGCCGGCAAATCATCTTCCGATAACATACGTCCGGCGGTACCTTCGTCATAAAAAGCGTAGGTCGCGTGCCCGTCCACCAGCTTGACGAAGGCGATCGTCGACGGGCGGTTGGAGAAGGCGCACAGGCTGAAGTCAACCTTGCTGGCCTTCAGTGTATCCTTCAGAATTTCACCCATCATGTCATCGGCAATGCCCGAGAAAAAAGCCGAGGGCACACCGAGGCGACCGAGCGCAATCGCCGTATTGAAGACCGCACCACCTGCGTAAGGGGCAAAACTCGCCTCTCCCAACGTTGTCTGCCGAGGCAGCATGTCGATAAGGGCTTCACCACAACACAGGATCATCACGGTCTCCTCAAACCATAAAATCAAATGGACTTAAATCGATTTAGACGATGGCTGGCGAAAAGGCCAGCCAAACGCCATCCCAAATTACGATTGCGGCAATTCGCTGACGCCACCATGCTTTGCCGACCACGGCAGCGGGTTGTCGAGGAAGGCCTCGACTTCGGACAAGGTCTTGTCATCGAACAGTTTTTCCTTGCGCGCCACAGCAAGAACATCGCGCCAGGTGCTGAGGTAGTGCAGCGCCACATTGCCATTGGCAAAGCGCGCCTCGGCTTCCCTGAAGATGCCGTAGTAAAACAGCGCGATGCCGTGGTCGACGATGCCACCGGCTGCACGAATGGCGTCGATGAAGGTGAACATCGAACCGCCGGCTGTCGTCAGATCCTCAATAACGAGAACGCGTGCACCTTCGGGCATATGGCCTTCGATCTGCGCGTTACGGCCGTGGCCCTTCGGTTTCTTGCGGCAGTAGATCATCGGCAGACCGAGGCGCTCGGCAAGGAAGGCGGCAAAAGGAATGCCCGCCGTTTCACCACCGGCCACGCAATCGAATTTCTCGAAGCCCGCATCGGCCACGATCTTCGCCGCCGCGAAGTCCATCACCGCAGAGCGGATACGCGGATAGGAAATCAGCTTGCGCATGTCGATGTAGACAGGGCTCTTCATGCCCGATGCGAAGGTGTAGGGGCTTTCGGAATTGAAATGAACCGCCTTTATCTCCCACAGCATCTTTGCGACAAGCTCCGCCACCACGGCGCGATCGGTAAATGTGAACTGGGACATCGGCGTTTTCCTCTTTTCGTCATCAGTGCATATAAAAACTGCCGGAGAATCCGGCAGCAATTGAAGGATTTATTGGACGTCCCAGTGAAGCGGGAACATCGGATCGAACACCGTCACCAGTCCGGCGCCGGTCTCGATCTTGTCGGGGAAGCTGACCTGCTCCTCCCGTTTGACCAGGGTGATGGTGTCTTCGTTTGGCGGCAGGCCGTACCATGCCGGGCCGTTCAGCGAGGTGAAGGCTTCCAGCGTCTCAAGAGCGTTCTCCTGTTCGAATACGTGGGCAAGGCAGCTCATCGTATTGATCGATGTATAGATACCGGCGCAACCACAGGCGCACTCCTTCAACGGATCGACATGCGGGGCGGAGTCCGTGCCGAGGAAGAAGCGCGCATCGCCGGAGATGGCGGCAGCGCGCAACGCCAGACGATGTTCCTCACGCTTGGCAACAGGCAGGCAATAATAATGCGGCTTGATACCGCCAACCAGAATGGCGTTACGGTTGATGATCAGGTGGTGCGTGGTGATGGAACCAGCGAGATTTGCCTTGGAGGACTTGATGTAATCCACGCCATCCTTGGTCGTGACATGCTCCATCGTCACTTTCAGTTCCGGCAGGCGCTGACGAAGCGGTTCCAGAACGGTGTCGATAAAGGCTTTTTCGCGGTCAAAGATATCGACTTCCGGCGTCGTGACTTCGCCATGTACGCACAGCGGCAGACCAATTTTCGCCATGCGTTCCAGCACCGGCGCGACCTTGGTCAGGTCCCTGACACCGCCATGCGAGTTCGTGGTGGCACCAGCCGGGTAAAGTTTGACGGCATGGATCAGACCGCTTTTCTTGCCTTCCTCGACGTCGTCAGCATTTGTGCCTTCGGTCAGGTAAAGTGTCATCAACGGCTCGAAACGGTCACCAGCCGGAATGGCCTTGACGATACGCTCACGATAGGCGCGAGCATCCGCCGTCGTTACGACCGGAGGAACAAGGTTCGGCATGATGATGGCGCGCGCAAAATGGCGACTTGTATCGGCAATCACACCTTCCAGAACGGCGCCATCGCGCAAATGCAGATGCCAGTCATCGGGGCGGCGAAGGGTGATCGACTTCATCGTGGGAACCTCTAAAGCATGTCGCGCAAAATATGCTGCGGTTTTGCGATCACGACATGCGTAAAACAAGACCGACAGCTTTCTGGAGTCCGGCCCGCTTAGCATCTTTCATCAAAAGAAAACAGCCGCTGAAACAAATCGGCGGCTGTTGATGGCATTTTTTTCGGAGGTGTCAGATGCCGCCGGCCTGCGGCCCCCAGACATCGGTCATGGCAAAACCATCCGCCAGCGGGTCGAACGGATCGAGACCGACCTGATGTAGCCCGAAGGTGAAACCGCGACCGGCAATGGTCGGGATAACGGCGGGGCGACCCGCTACCTCGGTGACGGCGGAAAGCCCGACGTCGAATTCCGAACCGATGATGGAGCGCGATTTGTATTCATCTCCGACCTTGACCTTGCCGCGCGCATAAAGCGTCGCAAGATTGGCGGAGTTACCCGTGCCGCAGGGAGAACGGTCTGCGCGTCCCGGCCACATAGTCGTGCAGGTGCGGATCGATCCGTCGGCATCGACATCGCGGAACATCACATAAGCAACACCAGAGATCGCCGGAATTTCCGGATGAACGACCTTCACTTCGCGATTGACGATGTCCTTCAGCGCCATGCCCGCCGCAACCAGTTTCGCGGCATTGGCCTTGTCGATCGTCAGGCCGATCTGGCGGACGTCAACCAGCGCGTAGAAGATGCCACCGTAGGAGATGTCCATCGTTACCTTGCCCCATTCGGGCGTGTCGATGCTGACATCAAGTTCGTGCACGAAGGATGGCACCATGGTGAGCTTCACCTTCTCGCAGCGCCCATCACGGCAGGTGGCAGTTGCCTTGACCAGACCGGCCGCTGTTTCCAGCATGACGACGGTTTCCGGCTCCTGCATCTCCACCATGCCGCTTTCCAGCAAGGCCGTGGTGGCGCAGATGGAGTTCGAGCCTGAGCTCGCATGGGCCTGATCCGGCTGAAGGATGACAAACGCAGCGTGCGCATCGGGATGCTTCGGCGGCAACAACAGATTGACCGAGCCCATCGGCGTACCACGAGGCTCCAGAGTCAGAAAGCGGCGAAGCGCGTGCCCTTTGGGATCGGTGTTCATCCAGTCGAGTTGCTCGGCAACCGTATTACCGGGAATTTTCGGCGCGCCGCCCGTCACGACACGGCCGATTTCGCCTTCGCAATGAACATCGAGAAGCTGGAGGGTGCGTTTCCAACGCATGGGACTTACTCCGGAAGTTTACGTCTGAACCGGACCATATCCACAAAAATACAAACTGTACACAAAGATATCAGCGGTTACGGCATTCGGCCCTGTTGCGGTTGGCAGCCGCATTGCAGTTGAGGCCGGAGGCGCGAAGTGCGTCCTCATCCACCACGGCGCCAGCCGTATCGCCCACGGAGCCAACCGTGTTTTCAACCGACCGGCCAAGCCGTTCCACCTGGCGACCGTAATTCTCGCGTGTACGCGGATCGAAGACGGCGATCGGAGCGCTGACCACAACGCTGGCAGCCGTTCCGACCGTTTGTGCAGCGCCGATACTGACAGCGCCCAAGGCTTCGCCCAAACCGACATCCGAATCCGTCACAGTCTGTCCGGCGATCAGGCGATCACCGATCAACCGCACGACCTCCGGGCTTTCGGCGAATTTTCCATGATTCAAGCGATCGCCGGATTGAAGCTTGGTCAAATCCAGAACGGTGATGCCTGCTTTTTCCAGTTCGCTGCGATAGGGCTCAACGGACGGATCGATCTGCCCCAGGCGATCAACATTGCCGGAGATGCGACGCGACAGGCTGAGTGCCCGATCATCCTGCGAGACGAACAGTGTGAACTTGGGCGGCGTCTTGCCAAGACTTGCGAACTGCCGGCTGAAAACATCCACATCAAGGTCAGGCGCAGCCAGAATGACATTGCTGATTTTCGGATCAACGCGACCATTGCGGATTGCCATCTGGCGCAATGCTTCCACGGCGAGCCAGGTCCCCATGGAATGCGCCATGACGGTGACTTCGCTGATGGATTTGTCTTTCGCCAGACGCGTCAGCATCTCTTCCAGAGCATCACGCGAATAGTTGGTGCTTTCCTTGTCGTAGTTGTAGTCGAAAATGCTGGCGCGGGACGGCCAGGTGAAGACCACGGGAACGACGTCCGTGCCGGAATCATGCACGATCTGTGCAAAACGATAAACGGATTCCTCGTACCGGTTGTTGAAGCCGTGAACGAAGACAAGAACCCGACGATCCTTCTGGATATGTCGGCCGATCCAGCTTCTCGTGGCCGCTTCCGACGGGATCGGTTCGACCGCGACTGTCGTGAAATCCTTCAGCGGATCGGGCGGCAGCTTTTTCGGCCATTGCACCTGGCCCACCTTGCGATTGGCGTCAGGCGGGATCGACACGGTAACGGCATCGACCTTCAGGCCAGTACCGCGTTCGCCACCGAAGAGAATAGCCGCATCATCCGATGGCGCGCGTGTCGTCGCGACCAGAAGGTTGACCGGAGTCGTACCTGCCACAGTCGTTCCTGTTGGCGTCATTACCCCAATGGGCCGCCCGCCGCACCCGGCAAGCAAAGCAACGATGGCGATCATGGCCACGAAGCGAAAGGGCATCAGGTCATTCTCCCACAACCAACAAGCAGCCGGAAAACGGCCAAGCGTCCAGGATTTCTACCCAAGGCTGACCATTTAGGCTAGCAACCGGGGGCCGTCCCCCGGCGCATTTCCTGTCCGGTGTGTCCAAAGAGACCCAATCGTCTCAACCTTTGGGCAACATCGTTCCATGCTCCCGCAACGCGACATGCCATGAAAATGCTTCCTCAAGGAGATGTGGCGTGTGTCCGCCACGTGCCGCTGCGCGTTCGTAATAATCCATGAGTGCGTCGCGGTAATCCGGGTGTACACAGTTTGCGATGATAACCGGCGCACGCTCGCGTGGAGCCAACCCGCGAAGATCTGCGAGCCCCATCTCCGTCACCAGAATATCAACGTCATGCTCGGTATGATCGACGTGACTGACCATAGGAACGACACTGGAGATCGCACCGCCCTTGGCAATCGATTTTGTCACGAAGATCGACATGTAGGCATTGCGTGCGAAATCACCCGAACCGCCAATGCCGTTCATCATGTGCGTTCCACCGACATGGGTGGAGTTCACGTTGCCGTAGATGTCAAATTCAAGCGCCGTGTTGATACCGATGATGCCAAGCCGCCGAATGACTTCCGGATGGTTGCTGACCTCCTGCGGGCGCAAAATCAGCCGGTTCTTGTAATCACCCAGTCGCGGCATGACGCGGTCGTTCATTTCAGACGACAGCGTGATCGATGAGCCAGACGCAAAAACCAGCTTTCCGGCATCGAAAAGTTCGAAGGTCGAATCCTGCAGAACCTCGGAATACATCTTGAGATCGTGAAACGGCGTATCGATGAAACCGTGCAACACGGCGTTGGCGATTGTGCCGATACCTGCCTGCAAGGGCTGAAGTTCATAGCCCATACGCCCCTGCGCGACTTCGTTCAGCAGAAAATCGCTCAGGTGGCCGGCAATCGCCTTTGTTTCGGCGTCCGGCGGCAGCACGGTCGAAAAGCTGTCCGACTTGTCACTCAGGACGATCGCCGCAATCTTTTCCGGCGGGACTGGGATGAATGGCAGGCCGACGCGGCTATCAGGGGCGACGACCGGAATGGGCATGCGGGTCGGTCGTTTGGCCGGAATGAAAATATCGTGCAGGCCTTCAAGGACGGCCGGTTGCGAAAGATTGATTTCGACGATTACCTTGTCAGCAAGGATGGCAAAGCTTGCCGAATTGCCGACCGATGTGGTTGGCACGATGCCGCCATCCGAGGTGATCGCCACCGCCTCAACGATAGCGATATCGACACCATGAATCTGCCCGCCACGAAGCTGCTCGACCGTTTCGGAAAGGTGCTGGTCAATGAACATCACCTTGCCGTCGTTGATTGCCTTGCGCAAAGCCGGATCAGACTGGAAAGGCATGCGACGCGCCAGCATGCCCGCCTCGACCATGGTCTTGTCGAGGTCGTTGCCAAGCGAGGCGCCTGTCATCAGGGTGATTTGCATCGGGTGGGTCTTGGCACGCTCAGCAAGCGCCAGCGGTACGGCCTTCGCTTCACCCGCGCGGGTAAATCCGCTCATGCCGACGGTCATGCCATCCTTGATAAGGCTTGCGGCCTCATCAGCCGTGACAATCCTTTTCAACAACGACGCGTTGCGGATGCGCTCCTCGAGCATGCTCTTCTCCCTGATATGCGTTCACGATGACGGCTCTCCGACACCGTGATGATTGTCGCGCGGTCTTGCGGCGTGGAAACTGACATAGATCAAGCCATGCACGAAGAATATTGCAAGGCATATTCCCCTGTTGCGACTGGCGCACGAATGCGACAGGTTCAAGGAAGCATTTTGCCTCTGCAGCTTGTCCATGGGAGAGAGCGATTCGGGCAACGAAAAATCGGCACGGAACCGCGCCAAGGGCATTTCGTAAATCGCTGTATCAGATTCAGGAAGAGATTTCTCTCGACGAAACTTCCTGGTCTCAAGCTGTGAGTCAGCGAGCCAAACAAGTCATTTTTAAGAGAAAGAGAAATGGCGCACCCGAAGAGATTCGAACTCCTGACCCCCAGATTCGTAGTCTGGTGCTCTATCCAGCTGAGCTACGGGTGCGTGCCGTTCCGGTCGTTTCCGGTGGCGTGGCGATCCTCTAAAACGTCCTC
Source organism: Agrobacterium tumefaciens (assembly GCA_025559845.1). Classification (NCBI taxonomy): domain Bacteria; kingdom Pseudomonadati; phylum Pseudomonadota; class Alphaproteobacteria; order Hyphomicrobiales; family Rhizobiaceae; genus Agrobacterium; species Agrobacterium tumefaciens. The sequence goes on along the minus strand of CP048469.1, from coordinate 65,045 downwards.
ATTCCGAATGCAAGCGATTTTGCTGAGAAATTGTCATTTTCCTGTATCAATAATTCTATCTATTTGATTTTAAATGGTTTTTCTTTTCCGAGAATTTTTGAGGGGTTCACGACGTTATTTTTGGCACGGCCAAAAGCCCCATTTGAAGTGGGCAAAACCCCGCTTTCTCAGGCGCTTTTAGCGGTCTGAACCGAAGCAGGGCGATCCGCAATTTCGATACGGAACTGGGTTCCAGAGCCAGGTTTTTCGACAAGCGCAATCGTGCCGCCGTGGGCAAGGACCAACTCACGGGCAATGACCAGGCCAAGTCCCGTACCACCGGAACGCGCCGACCCCCGGAACGCCGAAAAGAGATTCTCTCTCGCCTTCTGCGGCATCCCTGGGCCGTTGTCATCGATCACGATACTGACGACACCCCCGGTCTTGCGTGCAGAGATGGAGAGCCGCGCCGAGGCCGCAAGCGACGGCTCCGACTGCAGGGCCTGAACGGCATTTCGACAGAGATTGTGCACGACGCGGAAAAGCTGCTCCGCATCCGCATCCACCATCAGATCCGTGGGAACATCATCCTCGAACTCAATTCCGCTTTCAGGGTCAATCGCCAGGATGTCTCGAACATCCTGCACCAGCACGCTGAGATTGTTCATTCTGCGCCGTGGTGCGGCCTCGGTCGCCTGACCATAGGCAAGGACCTCCCCCGTATAGGCCACGGCACGGTCGATAGTCCGCAACAGCTTCGGCGCGAAGCTTCGGACAATCGGGTCTTTCGCGTCCACAAGCCGGTCGGACATCAACTGGGCAGAGGACAGGATATTGCGCATGTCGTGATTGATCTTCGAGACGGCGAGCCCCAGATCGGCAAGGTTCTTCTGCTGCCGCAGGGTCTTGTGCAACTGTGTCTGCATGTCTGCGAGATGGCGACCCGCAACCGACAATTCGTCGTTTCCGTCCTCGGGCACGAATATTCCGGCCGGATTTTCCGGGTCTTCCGAGAAGCGCTGCATACCGAGCGTGAGGCGGCGGATGGGGCGTATCATGATCCGGTTTATGGAGACGAAGATCAGCACCGCCGTTATCAACGACAGCACGATCGAGATCAGGAAAACGTTGCGCGCATAAGCGAGCATCGCCGCCCGCAGCTTGTACTCACCAATCACCAGTTCGATAATGGTGTCACTGTCTCCGACGACATCAAAAACCCGGATTACCCTGTTGCCGCCGAAGAGCAGCGTGGAGAAAGCGTCCCGCACGGCCGTCAACTGCGAGACATCGGAAAGATCGTACTGCTCATCCACACCAGGGGGCGTTTCAGCCGCAGCCAAGAGCCTCGACGTGCCATCCTTGCGCAGAGCGATGAGCTTGGCACCTGTCGCCATTAAGGTGTCGTTCTGAACGCTTTGCGGCAGCTCCGCCTGCAAGCCATCAATCACGGCGCCGGCGGCGGCCGCCGTGTTCAGCCGGTCACGCAGCCAGGACAGGCGCATGTTGGCGACAGATGGCACGAAGATCAGCACTTCGGCAATCATGACAAAGATCACGGTCAACAAGAGCAGGCGACCGGAAAGACCTGCCGTCAGTCCCGTTATACCCGGGCCGGGCTCGCTCTCCTCACCTTTCAAACTGTCTACGCCTTTTGAAAACAACCGGGCCAGTCCTGTATCCGCCGTCGGTTTCTTGGAACGGCTCATTCAAATGCGGATACAATCATAGGAGCAAACGAACATTTTTCCAATGCGTCGGCAAAGCCGTCGGCCAGCAAAAAAGCGCCGCCCGAAAAGGCGGCGCTCCAACGAGATGCATTGGTTATGCCCTGCTCAGAATTCCTGCCAGTCGCCATCCACCTGTGCAACCGCCTGACCATTCATTGCGCGACCGACACTGCTGACCAGTCTGCGTGCCGGCGAAGGCACTGGTGCTGAGCGCTCCGATACGGCAACCGGGCGCGACTGAGGTTTGAAGCGGAGATGAGCCTGACCGTCTTCGCTACCCAGCTTGAAGCGTGCCACGAGGCTTACCAGATGGCCCGCCTCACTGCTCAGCTTGTGCGTTGCTGCAGACGTCTCTTCGACCATGGCGGCATTGCGCTGTGTGACCTGATCCATCTGGTTGATGGCGGTACTGACTTCCTGCAAGCCCGTGGACTGCTCTCTGGCCGCTGTCGCAATGGAATGGATGTGCTCGTTGATCGCAAGAACACGGGTTTCGATTTCGCTCAGCGCATTGCCGGTCTTTTGAACCAGCGAGACACCACGGCCAACCTCCTCACCGGATTTGGTGATCAGCGCCTTGATATCCTTCGCAGCGGTTGCAGAACGCTGGGCAAGCTCACGGACCTCCTGAGCGACGACGGCAAAGCCCTTGCCGGCTTCACCGGCACGCGCGGCTTCCACACCGGCGTTCAACGCCAGAAGGTTCGTCTGAAAAGCGATCTCGTCGATAACATTGATGATCTGGCTGATTTCCCGTGAAGCCTGCTCGATACGATCCATCGCTGAAACCGCATCGCCGACGACCTTGGAGGATTCCTCGGTCTTTTCCTTTGCCTCGGAAACCATCTGGCTGGCTTCCTGCGCACGGTCGGTGGAATTGCGAACCACAGCGGTGATCTCGTCGAGCGCGGCAGACGTTTCCTCAAGGGCTGCGGCCTGCTGCTCGGTTCTTTTCGACAGATCGTCTGCGGCGGAGCGAAGTTCGTTGGCGTTGCCGCTGATACCCTCGGTGCTGCTGCGCACCTCACCCATGGTTTCGCGCAGCTTCAGAAGCGTCTGATTGACGTTTGACTGCAGCCCGGCGAAAACGCCGCGGAAATCGCCTTCCATCGAGCGCGTCAGATCGCCCTGGGCAAGGCTTTCGATAACGCGGCTGACTTCGGACACGCCGTTATCGACACCGACGAGTAGAGCATTGATGTTCTGTGCAAAACGGTTGAGGTTTTCGTCACCGTAATCCTTTTCGATCCGACGGCGGAAATCACCCTGAGCAGCGGCATCAACGACCACCGCCATCCCGGCCTGCAGATCATCGCTTTTCGCCCGCATGGCCGCTTCCTGGGCATTCATGTCACGCATTGCGCGACCGTTCTGCTTGAAAACTTCAACGGCAGCGGCCATCTCGCCGATTTCGTCCTTGCGACCAAGGTAAGGCACGTCAGCGTCCAGGTCGCCATCCGCTACCGCACTCATGACGTCCGAGACCTTGCGGATGGGCTGGCTGAGCTGCCGCGTGCCAATGTACAGACCAAAAGCCGCACCGATCAGAATACCGATGAACGTTACGATGGCGACGGCCCAGAACATCATGGTTCCGAAGCTCACCATTCCCTTTTCAATGACGCCGAGTTCGGCGATGTCGCTTTTCACGACGGCATCGATTTCCGCCTGATAGGCCTTGCGGTTAGCGCGGTTCGCGTCGTTGTTGCCCTGCTGGTTCGCCGCCTGAGGACCGACCTCCTTGCTAAGACGCGCAGTCTCCAGACGGAACGCCTTAAATTCCTTGAAACGGCTGACAAGATTGTCAAATGCCGCTTTTTGCTGCGCCGGAACGAGCGGGGTCCAGGCTGCGATAAGATTTTCCATGGCATCGAGGTTCTTGACGATGCCTTCCGCGAAAGGTGCCGCGGTTGCAGCATCGGGCGCCGCATAGATACCACGCGCTTCCATGACGACGGCGGTCACCAGACGATTGAGGGATTCACCCTTGTAGGCGCGTTCCGCAGCACTTTCGAATTCTGCCGTCCTGACCCGGAATTCACTGACCGCATAGATGGAAAGCCCGCCAATCGTGCAGGCGACCAGGCTCATGAGCCCGACAAGAAGATTGATACGACCACGAATTCTCAAAATCATTCCCCCTCAGCGAAAATGCCAGCCGCTCAGAAAATAGGAAGCTGGCATAACCTTTCTCGCTACAAGATCTATCAATGCAGCGTTAAGAAAGAATTTCGAATTTTATCTTTCCTCCAGTGCCCGAATCTCTTGCCGGGGACGGTTCATAGATGAACGACAGGAATCGCATTTTCCCGAAGAGGTGATCCGCCAAAACCCCTTCAGCGATTGACTTTGCTTGCCCTATGCCCTTATAAGCCGCGCACGCTCGGCCTTTGAAAGCTCGCCCAGGCGGGATCAGCCGTGCAAAAAACGAAACGCTCTTGCAAATAGTGCAAATTCAAGAAGGGCCGCACACCGCGGTATTAAATAAATGTCGAAGCGTACCTACCAACCGTCCAAGCTTGTTCGCAAGCGCCGTCACGGCTTCCGCGCCCGCATGGCAACTGCTGGCGGCCGTAAAGTTCTCGCAGCCCGCCGTGCGCGTGGCCGCGCGCGTCTGTCGGCTTAATTGCCGCCCTGTGGCCCGATGAAAGTCGCGGGCACATGACGCAATGTAAAAAGAGACCCGACCGGTTGAAAAACCGGTCGGATTTCCTTGCCGTTCAGGCGGGAGAAAAAAGGCGCGGCGGTATCTTCCTCATGGAAGTGCTCAATCGCCAATCCCCGGAGACCGACCCACGCGTCGGCTTTACCGTGACGAAAAGGCAGGGAAACGCGGTCGAGCGAAATCGCATGCGCCGCCGCCTGAAAGAGGCCGTGAGGCTTTCTGCCGGATTCGCAATGAAGCCCGGCCATGATTATGTGATTGTCGCCCGCCGGGATGTTCTTGATGTAACCTTCCCGAAACTCCAGTCGCTCCTGATCGAGCGGATTGAAGGAACGGCGAAACCGAAACGGTCCCAGGAGACCCGCTCCAGGAAAGAATGATGGAAAAGAACCGCAATTACTTCATCGCGATAGCCCTTTCGGTTGTCATCGTCCTTGCCTGGCAATTCCTTTACATGAACCCACGCATTGAGCAGCAGCGCCGCGCCGAAGAGGCTCGCCAGGCGCAGCAGCAGACAACGCAGCAAAGTGCACAGCAGACCGGTACGCAGACCGCGCCTGCCCAGGGGACTCTGCCTGGTTCCGCCGCTCAGCCGGCTGCAACCGCGACCCGCGAAGAATCTCTTGCCAAGAACCAGCGCGTCACGATCGACACCAATGCTGTTTCCGGCTCGATCAACCTGACGGGCGCACGCTTCGACGACATCCGGCTCAAGGAATACCATGAGACCGTAGATGACTCGAGCCCGATCATCACGCTCTTCTCCCCATCCGACTCCAAGGACGGTTACTTCGCCGAGCTCGGCTATATCGCCGGTACGGCGATTGGCTCTGTGCCTGGACCGGCGACGGTCTGGACGCTTTCCAGCGGCGACAAGCTGACCGAAACCACGCCTGTTACCCTGACCTACACAAACGACAAGGGCGTTTTGTTCTCGCGCACCATCTCGATCGATGAGCATTATATGATCACGGTCGCCGACAAGGTCGAGAACCCGGGCCAGGAAGCTGTTTCCTTTGCCACCTACGGCCGCGTTACACGCAACAACAAGCCTGCGACGCCGTCGGTGTTCGTTATTCACGAAGGCTTTCTCGGCGTCTCCGGCGCCGACGGCAGCCTGACGGAAGAAAAATACAAGGATGTCGAAGAAGCACCTGTTACGGTTGCCAAGGCAACTGGCGGCTGGCTCGGCATCACCGACAAGTACTGGGCGGCAGCGATCGTTCCGCCGCAGACGACGCCGTTCGAAGCGCGTTATTCGCATTTCACCGACGGCCAGCCGCGTTACCAGGCCGACTTCAAGGCCGACACTCTGACGGTCGAGCCCGGCCAGTCGATCGAAATGAAGAGCCTCGTTTTCGCCGGCGCCAAGGAAGTGCCGCTGGTTGACCGTTACGAGTCGCAGTATGCCATTCCGAAGTTCGACCTCCTGATCGACTGGGGCTGGTTCTACTTCATCACCAAGCCAATGTTCAAAATGATGGACTTCTTCTTCCGTTATTTTGGCAACTTCGGCGTCGCCATCCTGCTCACCACCATTGTCGTGAAGCTTCTGTTCTTCCCGCTGGCAAGCAAGCAGTACGCTTCCATGGCCAACATGAAGCGCGTTCAGCCGAAGATGGAAGAGTTGAAAGCCAAGCATGGCGATGACCGCATGGCCATGCAGCAGGCGATGATGCAGCTGTACAAGGAAGAGAAGATCAACCCGGTTGCCGGCTGCTGGCCGATGCTTCTGCAGATCCCGGTCTTCTTTGCGCTCTACAAGGTCATCTACGTCACCATCGAAATGCGCCATGCGCCGTTCTTTGGCTGGATTCACGACCTCTCCGCGCCCGATCCGACATCGCTCTTCAACCTCTTCGGATTGCTGCCTTACGACGTTCCGCACTTCCTGATGATCGGTGTATGGCCGCTTATCATGGGCATCACCATGTTCGTTCAGATGCGCATGAACCCGACGCCGCCAGATCCGACCCAGGCCATGATCTTCACCTGGATGCCGCTGGTGTTTACCTTCATGCTGGCTTCCTTCCCTGCAGGTCTCGTCATCTACTGGGCATGGAACAACACGCTGTCGGTTACGCAGCAGGCTGTCATCATGAAGCGCCACGGTGCCAAGATAGAACTGTTTGACAATCTCAAGGGGTTGTTCAAACGAAAGCCGGTGCAATCGAAATGACGCAGACCGGCGTGGCCAACGAAAAGCCCCTGTTCGGGCGTCCCTGGATTTTCATTCGCGGCGTGCCCGCGATGAAATTCCTGCCGCCCGAGGGACCGCCGGAGATCGCCTTTGCAGGCCGCTCCAATGTCGGCAAATCCTCGCTCATCAATGCGTTGGTTGGCCACAAGGGTCTTGCCCGGACGTCGAATACACCGGGCCGTACACAGGAACTGAACTACTTCGTCCCTGAAGGCTATTCCGGCGAAGCTGGCGACCTGCCGCCCATGGCGCTGGTCGACATGCCAGGCTATGGTTACGCACAGGCGCCGAAGGATCAAGTCGACGCCTGGACGAAGCTGGTCTTCGACTATCTGCGCGGCCGCGCGACCCTGAAGCGCGTCTATGTGCTGATCGATTCCCGTCATGGCGTCAAAAAGAACGACGAAGAGGTCCTGAGCCTTCTCGACAAGGCAGCGGTATCCTACCAGATCGTGCTGACCAAGACCGACAAGATCAAGGAAGCCGGTATCCCGCGTCTCATCAACGAAACGCTGGAAAAAATTCGCAAGCGCCCTGCCGCCTACCCGGAAGTGCTGGCGACCTCATCGGAAAAATCCTCTGGTCTCGATGCGTTGCGCGCCGAGATCGTGAGAACGGTCACTCTCTAAGAAACGCCACGCATCAGGCGATTGAGAAAAGCAGGACGGCGGTCCACAGCATCGCCGTCAGCGCCAACAGGCGCCAGAACCGGACCGAGTTCCAGACCTCGGTCAAAATGGCAGCGAGCATCGCACGCTTGCCGCTTGGCATCCCTCTGGACACAAGCTTTTGCCGAACCGGATCATCCTTCAACAGAACGGCGATCGCGGCTTTTTCCCGATATGCGGTTTCTGCCAGATTTTCCTGCCAGCGTTTGACCATCGCCGCAAATTGACGGTCGCTTCCGACACGTCTTTCAAGTTCCGCCATATCGTCCGGAGGCAAGACGCCCAACACGTATTCGCCAGCGAGAACTTCGTCTCGCAGGCCACTCCGCTTGTCTCGATCCGGGACCGTCATATGTTTTCGAACTCCTCGGTCGTTCAGGCCGCCGCAGCGTCGCGACGGGCAGCGTTATCTGTCGCCCCGCTGAATAACCCCTCCCCTTCCACGGACAAGGCTGGTCCGATTGGCGTTATATGTCAATCATATTACGCGTCGAACCGCAGGCTCGGTCAGAATTTTACGCTCCATCGCCACAATAACGCCCGGCCGTTATTTCATCCGTCAAAAACTTGCTTTAGAGCGTTGAGAGGTTCCAGGTCGTGGTGACGATCTGAAGGCCGCAATTACAGACCGGGGTTTTTTCATGACTGCTTCCGAAAGCGAAACACAGGCGCGGCTGCTTGCACAGGCTTTGCCCTTCATGCAGCGATACGAGAACAAGACCATCGTCGTAAAATATGGCGGCCACGCCATGGGCGACGCCACGCTCGGAAAAGCTTTTGCGGAAGATATTGCCTTGCTGAAGCAGTCTGGCGTGAACCCGATCGTCGTTCACGGCGGCGGCCCGCAGATCGGCGCCATGCTGAACAAGATGGGTATCGAATCGAAATTTGAAGGTGGCTTGCGCGTTACCGACGCCAAGACCGTCGAGATCGTCGAGATGGTTCTTGCCGGTTCCATCAACAAGGAGATCGTTGCCCTCATCAACCAGACCGGTGAGTGGGCAATAGGCCTCTGCGGCAAGGACGGCAACATGGTGTTCGCCGAAAAGGCAAAAAAGACGGTGATCGATCCAGATTCCAACATCGAGCGCGTTCTCGATCTCGGTTTCGTTGGTGAAGTCGTCGAGGTCGACCGCACCCTGCTCGACCTTCTGGCAAAATCAGAAATGATCCCTGTCATCGCACCGGTTGCTCCGGGCCGTGACGGCGCGACCTACAACATCAACGCCGACACCTTTGCGGGCGCCATTGCCGGAGCATTGAATGCAACGCGTCTGCTGTTCCTCACCGACGTGCCCGGCGTTCTCGACAAGAACAAGGAACTCATCAAGGAACTGACGGTGTCGCAGGCCCGTGCGCTCATCAAGGATGGCACGATTTCCGGTGGCATGATCCCCAAGGTCGAAACCTGCATCGACGCCATCAAGGCGGGCGTCCAGGGTGTAGTCATTCTGAACGGCAAGGCCTCGCACTCCGTTCTGCTGGAAATCTTCACCGAAGGCGGCGCAGGCACGCTCATCGTTCCCTGATAGGGAACGTTCGTTTATTGTTGAGCGTGACGAGATCAGCGCGCGCTTCTACCAGAACAGCAAACCGAGGATGCCTGTGACGATCAACAGGCATCCTCCGGCCTCCATGACATTGATGCGTTCGCGAAACAGGAACCATGACGCCATGAAGGTGAAGACCAGTTCAATCTGGCCCAGCGCACGAACGTAGGCCACCTGTTGCAATGTCATGGCCGTGAACCAGCAGGCCGATCCCAGAACGCCTGCCATCCCGACAAGCGCCGATGAGCGCCATGTGACAAGGACCTGCACTATTTCGCCTTTGTCTTTCCAAAGCATCCAGACCAGCATGAATGCTGTCTGGAACGTGGTCACGCAGGCAAGCGTAACCGCCGCGGACATGATGGGACCGGCTCCTTCCAGAGACAGCGACGCACTTCGATAGGCTACGGCTGAAATGCCAAAAACGCCGCCGGAGGCGATGCCGAGAAGAGCCGTACGACTGGTCATCGCGACGGCGATGTTGCGCCAGGACAGAGGCATGCGCGCCATGGAAATAATCATCACCCCGATGACGCCAACCACGATAGCGATAACAGATCCCGTCGTCAGCTTCTCACCCAACAGTATGAATCCGAAAAGCGCCGCCTGCACCGGCTCCGTTTTGGAGTAGGCCGTGCCGACAGCAAAATTGCGCAGCGAAAAAAGATGCACAAGCATCATGGTCGCAAAGATCTGCGCCAATCCGCCGATCACAGCCCATACGAAAAAACCGGTGCTGAAGGTTGGGAACATCTCTCCCAAGCCGAAGCGCAAAAAGACCACATAGAGAATTGCCAGCGGAAAGCCGTAACCAAAGCGGACGAAACTGGCGCCGCGCGTTCCGAGCGACGATTGCAAGTGCTTCTGCAGGGCAGAGCGCAGGTTCTGCATGAAAGCTGCAGCGATGGTGATGGGTATCCAGAGTTCCATGGACAATGCGCTAGCATGCGAGGCAAGGGCACCCAAGGTCGGGAAAGCGGAAATCTGGCCTGCTTTTTTGATTTTCTTTCGGCCCAAGCCGTTGCATAAAACAACGATGGACAAGAAGCCGAAAAACCTGCCCGATTTCTCCCATGTCACAGAATGGGTCTTCGATCTCGACAACACGCTCTACCCGCATCACATCAATCTGTTTTCACAGATTGATCGCAACATGACCGCTTATGTCGCCGAGTTGCTGCAACTCGACACTGACGAAGCACGTGCCTTGCAGAAGCGTTATTACCACGAGCACGGAACGACACTGCAGGGCCTGATGATCCACTACGGCATCAGCCCGGATGAGTTTCTGGAGCGTGCGCATGCCATCGACTATTCGGCACTACAGCCTCATCCGGAACTCGGCGATGCCATCAAGGCATTGCCCGGTCGCAAGTTCATCCTGACAAATGGCAGCGTCAAGCATGCCCAGGCTGCAGCAGGAGCACTCGGAATCCTCGATAATTTCGAGGATATTTTCGATATCGTCGCGGCGGGATATCTGCCGAAACCCGCGAGCGCTACCTATGAAAAGTTCGCAGCACTCGCAAAGCTCGACACGAAACGCGCGGCCATGTTCGAGGACCTGCCTCGCAATCTCGTCGCCCCGAAAACGCTTGGTATGAAAACGGTTCTGCTTGTCCCGTCGAACCTTGAAGGCGTCATCATGGAGCGTTGGGAAATTCCGGCGGAGACTGATGAACACATCGACTACATTACCGACGATCTGACCGGATTTCTGACCGGCCTGACGACGGACAAACGGGCGCCAGCAAAATAGTGCTGCAGTAAAACATTACGACTTCTTCATCCACCTTACGGATGTTTAAGTGGCAGGCGGGCCAGCCCGCCACTACCTTCTCTTCAGGGACACACCAAAGGAAGACAAGGTTATGACGACATCAAAACGCAACATCACCCTCTCTGCTCTCGGCGCAGCCCTCATTCTCGGTACCGCCGTCACGACGAGTTTTGCCGCTCCACCCGCTCCGGGCAAAGGCCCCGGTGACCGCATGCCGATCCGCCAGGAAGCGGCCTTCGTTCATCTGCTGAAGGTTGCCGATACCAACAAGGACGGAAAGATCTCCAAGGAAGAGTTCGCCGCCCGCCAGGATGGTCTGTTCGCCGAACTTGACAAGGACAAGGACGGCACCGTCACGCCCAAGGAAATGCGCGAATACCGTCAGGCGAAAATGGAAGCATTCCGCGCCGCGCACCCGCGCCCTGAGCGCGAAAACGCCAAGGCGGACGACAAGCGTCCTGAACACCATGCGGAACGCGAACAGGGTGGTCGTTTCGGCCATCACGGTTGGGGCAAACACGGCGGCAAGGGTGCAGGCTTTGCGCTGATCCGCATGGCCGACACCGACGAAAACGGTCAGCTCAGCAAAACCGAATTCACCGGCGCTGGCCAGAAAATGTTTGAACGTCTCGACCGAAACAAGGACGGCGTCATCTCGATCGACGACATGCCGGACCGCCCGTTCCTCTAAGCCACAGACGACAAAGCCCGCTCACAAGGCGGGCTTTTCAATTTCCAACGTACCGCCAGAAATCTGAACGTAATCGGTGGTAAAGCGTCTGGCGCTTTAATGCAGGCTGACGGTGGTCAGCTCGTCTTCAGCCGCCTTGAAGAAGGTGCTGGAACGATTGTCAGTCAAAAGGATCGGCGTACCATCCGCGCCAAACAGCGCCCAGAGATCGAGCTGCGGATCAAGATCCGGCGCCTCCGGGAAACAGCGGCTGACGTCTTCAGCCCGAATTTTGCGGATATATCCCACTTCTCCTTCGCCAATATGGGCGAGCTGAGACTGGGTAAGGCGCGCATGCGCTTCTTTCAAAAGCATATTTCAGCCTCCTTCTTCACACCGTACGAAAGTCCGAATCCGGCGTTCACGTTCTACTTTGAGACGGAAATATTAATTTTCTTCACTACGTTGGAGATTTCCGGGCGAACGAGATCGATGAAGAGAAGGCCGTTGCGCAAGCTCGCGTCTTTCACCTGCATACCGTCAGCCAGTACGAAAACGCGCTGGAACTGCCGTGCAGCGATACCGCGATAGAGAAAATCGCGCTTGTCCTTTTCCTGATCCTGTTGTCGACCACGAATGATAAGCTGGTTGTCCGCCGTGCTCACATCGAGATCATCTTCCGAAAAACCAGCAACCGCTATGGTGATGCGCAGGCGTTCCGGTGTCACCTCATTGCCCTGCAGGCGTTCGACATTATAGGGGGGATAGCCGTCGTTGGCTTTTGCCATGCGCTCAAGCGTTTTCTCCATGGCATCGAAACCCAGCAGAAGCGGGTGAGTGAATGGCGTCATGCGGCTCATTTCGATCTGTCCTTGCAACCAAGCGACGTTTTCGGCCCCGAAACCGGCAACCTTGCCGATTGAATTGATCGGCTAAAGCAATATGGGAATGCGAACAGCAAAACGCAAGACAGCGTGCGCACCCCAAGCATTGAGACTTGACAAGTGCGCGTCTGCCGCTCGACAAAAGCGCCTTACCTCCAAAGGCGGAAAAAATGGCAGAACGCAGAAAAATCATCATAGACACAGACCCTGGTCAGGACGATGCCGCAGCAATCATGCTTGCCTTCGCCAGTCCGGACGAAATGGAAATTCTCGGGCTCTGTGCGGTTGCGGGCAATGTTCCGCTGAAGTTGACCAGTCGCAATATTCGCATCATCTGCGAGTTGTGCAACCGAACCGACATCCCCGTCTACGAGGGCGCGGAAAAGCCGCTGGTGCGCAAGCCGATCACTGCCGAACACGTTCACGGCAATACGGGACTTGATGGTCCGGTTCTCGATGAGCCGACGATGGCTGCACAAACGCAGCACGCCGTCGACTTCATGATCGAGACGCTGCTGCGCGAACCGGCCGGAACCGTGACGCTTTGCACACTGGGCGCTTTGACCAACGTCGCGCTGGCGCTACAGAAGGCACCGGAAATTGCCGGGCGCGTCAAGGAACTGGTGATGATGGGAGGCGGCTTCTTTGAAGGTGGCAACATCACTCCGGCCGCTGAATTCAACATCTACGTCGACCCGCAGGCCGCTGACATCGTCTTCCGCTCAGGCATTCCGATCGTCATGATGCCGCTCGACGTGACACACAAGCTTCTAACGACGAAAGACCGTGTTGCCCGCATTCACGATATCGGCACCAAGCCGGCAATTGCCATGGCGGAGATGCTGGAATTCTTCGAGCGTTTCGACGTCGAAAAATATGGTTCTGACGGCGGCCCGTTGCACGACCCAAGCGTCATTGCCTACCTTCTGAAACCTGAATTGTTCCAGGGGCGTGACTGCAATGTGGAGATCGAGGTCAACTCCGAGCTCACCATGGGCATGACGGTTGTTGACTGGTGGCGGGTGACCGAACGTGAGCCCAATGCCCTGGTGATCCGCAACGTCGATTCCGATGGATTCTTCGAGTTGTTGACCGAGCGTTTCGCGCGCCTCTAACCAGCTCTGGTAAAAAACAAAAAAGGCCGCCGAGAATCTCGGCGGCCTTTTCTAAATGAAAAGACGGTTCAGAATTCCGTCCAGTCGTCCTGAGCAAGCGCATTTGCACCATGTGTCTGTGGACGGGCACGAGGCGTAGTGCGGGTTTGCGCCGCGACAGGCGCCGCAGGCGTCCGCATGACGGCCGCAACATTTCGCAGCTGCTGGCCGGATCGGCTGCCGGAGACTTCAAAACCTGCAACCAGGGTTTTCAGGCTCTCCGCCTCGCCATTCAGCGTGACGCTCGCTGCCGTGGTCTCTTCTACCATGGCCGCGTTCTGCTGAGTGACCTGATCCATCTGGTTGACGGCTGCGTTGATCTCCTTGAGACCAACGGCCTGTTCGCTCGCAGAGGCGGAAATCTGCCGGATCAGATGATTGATCTGCATGACCTGATCGGCAATCTTCTTCATCGTTTCGCCAGCGCGGCCAACGAGTTCCACGCCTTCACCGACCTGCGTCGAAGAGGTATTGATGAGCGCCTTGATTTCCTTGGCGGCCGTCGCGGAACGTTGTGCCAGTTCACGCACTTCCTGCGCAACAACGGCGAAGCCCTTGCCTGCTTCCCCGGCACGCGCTGCTTCCACGCCCGCATTCAGAGCCAGAAGGTTGGTCTGGAATGCAATCTCATCGATGACACCGATGATACGGGAAATTTCCTGCGAAGACTGGGCGATGCCTTCCATGGAATTGACAGCCTGTTGTACGACGGCACCGGATTTGCCGGCATCGTCACAGGCATGGCTGACCGCACCTGCCGCCTGTGCGGCGTTTTCGGCACTGGAATTGACTTGAGCCGTCAACTCGTTGAGGGCAGCAGCGGTCTCTTCAAGGCTTGCAGCCTGCTGTTCTGTGCGGTGCGACAGATCGCTTGCGGCGCGGGTGATTTCGCCTGTGCCATTTCCGATACTGACGACCGTTGCGTTGACCGTCGCAACCGTTTCCTCGAGGCTCGCGAGCGCGGAATTGAAGTCACTGCGCAGCTTCTCGTATTCGCCGGGAAACTCTTCCTTGATGCGATAGGTAAGATTGCCGTTGGAAAGCGCATTAAGGCCGGAACCGAGTACCGCAACGATGTGCTGCTGCATCCGATTGTTCTCATTGCGCTCCATCTCGGACCGCTGGCGCTCGGATTCCGCATTCCCACGCTGTGTCGCCGCCTCTGCCTCGACTTCGCGGATTCCGGCAAGTTTGGCCCGGAACCCTTCCAGCGCAGATGCGACAGCGCCCGTCTCGTCGGTACGTTCCTGACCTGACACGGGAACGTCATAACGACCCTCGCTCAGCGTTTTGACATCGGAGACCAGAGCGGCAAGTGGATTGCGGACGAAGTGGCGGACAGCAAAGTAGAGCGCCATGATGACGGCAGCGAGGATAACGAGCGCGCCGACAATCATCATGTAAGTCTGCTCATGCACCGGGGCGTTGAGAGCCTGATGAGGAACATCCACCAGAACGACCCAGGTGGCATTGAGCCCCGGCACCGCAAACGGATAGACGAGACGGTTGTAGGGTGTATCGGTATCGAGGCCCAGATTTTCAATCAACCCCTGCTTGCCGGAAGTGATGGCGGCCTGAACGGTGCCTGCCCCTTCGCCGTCATAGGCCTTCATGTTCAGCTCCGGCGTCGGTGGCACGAGCCACTGTCCACCTTGAGAAACGAGGGTCACACGACCGGTTTCAAACGGGCGCAATGCGCCAAGCTTCTGTGAGAGGGACGAGAGCGAAATATCGACACCCGCAACGCCGATCATCTTGCCACCGGACATGACCGGATAGGCAAGCGAGGTCATGGTTGTGGGGACATCCGTACCTTCGGCCAGATAAGGCTGCGTAATCGCGCCTTTCCCAGTCTTGGCGACGAGCGAATACCACTCCGCCGTATAGTCGTTCTTGAATGTAGAGAACTGGATTTCCCCCTTCTGTGTCTTCGACCAGTAGGGAGCAAAGGCGCCATTTTCGTTGGTGCCGAGTTCAGGTCTGTTGGCAATCTCGGTCGTCTGGCCGTCAAACAGGCCAATCTGCTCGCAGAACCAGCTTCCGAATGCGAAAGCGTTCTGCTCGACATTCGCCTTGAGCACATTGACGATGCCCGGACGATCCATCGACTTGGCTTCGTGAGCTCTCCCGATTACGCCCGCCATGGAGCGGGCAGCACTTCCCAATTCGCCGACGTCGGCCGCGATGACGCTTGCAATCGCCCGCGCCTCGGTATTGGCCTGATCCATCGTCAGGGAGTGGACGCGATCACTGGTCTGGGAAATGAGGAAGGAATTGGATGCGACCAGAACAGCGGTTATTGCACAGCCAGTCACAAGGATCAGCTTGGTCGCAAGCGACCTCACTTTGAAATTGAGCATTTTGGCCTCGATCAAATCGCCAGCCCTGAGACGCCGGCGTCAACGGATTGCTTCTCTCCGTCATGGAGGCCTGCCCAAACGGACAGTGCGCTGCAACGCGACGGGGCAACTCTAGTCGGTGTTTGCTAATGAACCGCTAAAAATTGCCATGCCGCGTTAACACGCTGTCAATGCTCGTAGTGCTCCGCAACGATCTTCCAAGCGTCATCCGCCGTCTCTGCGAAGTGCAGAAGCTCCATGTCCTCAGGGGAAATGGTGCCGAAATCAGCAAGGAACTCGAAGTTGATGAGCGTACGCCAGAACTTCTCACCGAACAGGATCAGCGGGATCGGCGCCATGCGCTTGGTCTGGATGAGAGTGATCGTCTCGAAGAGTTCGTCGAGCGTACCAAAGCCGCCTGGGAAGATGACCACAGCCTTTGCCCGCATGAGGAAGTGCATCTTGCGGATGGCGAAATAGTGGAAGTTGAAGCTGAGGTCCGGCGACACATAGGCGTTTGGCGCCTGCTCATGTGGAAGAACGATGTTCAGGCCGATGGAGGGGCCACCGACATCCGCAGCGCCACGATTGCCGGCTTCCATCACGCCGGGCCCACCACCCGTCACGACGACATATTCGCGGTGGCCGGACTTTTCGCCGTAACTGGTGCAGATCTGGGCGAACTTTCGTGCCTCGTCATAATAGACGGACGCCTCTTCCAGGTTGCGCTTCTGAGTCTCGTTGCGTGCCGCCCAGGCATCGTTTCCCGGTGCTGGAATGCGTGCGCCGCCGAACATGACCACCGTGGAGGTGATGCCGCGTTCAGTCAGGGCCATCTCTGTTTTCAGAAGTTCAAGCTGAAGCCTTACCGGGCGTAATTCTTCGCGGCAGAGAAAATCCATGTCCGCGTAGGCCAGACGATAGGACGGCGAATCCGACTGTGGTGTCTTGGGCGTCACCTCGGCCTGCTGCTTGTCCGCGTCACTGCGCTTCAGGGGGTCCCATGCCCCATCTTTACGCCGCAACTTGCCGTTTTTCAGTCTTGCCATTTCCGTGCCTTTCGTCTCACGCGCCAAATCACGTTGACGCCCTTAAAACACTCCCTTAGAGCAAATGACCATAGCCTTCCAGCGGCGCGGGCCTTATCCGCGACCAACGACCACAAGCGACCTTAAGGAATTCCTATGAGCCTTGCCGATCTCACCTCACTCGAAACCATCATCGAAAGCGCATTCGACAACCGCGACAGTGTGAACGTATCGACCAAAGGCGAAATCCGCGACGCAGTTGAGACGTCACTCCTGCTTCTCGACGGCGGCAAGGCACGCGTTGCCGAAAAGCAGGCTGATGGAAACTGGAAGGTCAACCAGTGGCTGAAGAAGGCCGTTCTGCTTTCCTTCCGTCTGAACGACATGGAAATCGTTACCGGTGGCCCGGGCGAATCGAGCTGGTGGGACAAGGTACCGTCGAAGTTCGAGAACTGGGGCGAAAACCAGTTTCGCGCCGCAGGTTTCCGCGCCGTACCAAACGCCGTTGTGCGCCGTTCCGCCTATGTTGCCAAGAACGTTGTTCTGATGCCATCCTTCGTCAATCTCGGCGCCTATGTCGATGAAGGCACGATGGTCGACACATGGGCGACGGTTGGCTCCTGTGCACAGATCGGCAAGAACGTTCACCTCTCGGGCGGCGTCGGCATCGGCGGCGTTCTGGAGCCGCTTCAGGCCGGGCCGACCATCATCGAAGACAATTGCTTCATCGGCGCCCGTTCGGAAGTCGTCGAGGGCTGCATCGTCCGTGAAGGCGCTGTGCTCGGCATGGGCGTGTTCATCGGCAAGTCGACGAAGATCGTCGACCGTGCGACCGGTGAAATCACCTATGGCGAAGTACCGCCCTACTCCGTCGTCGTCGCTGGCACCATGCCGGGCAAGCCTTTCCCGAACGGCGAGCCGGGCCCGAGCCTCTATTGCGCTGTCATCGTCAAGCGCGTCGATGAAAAGACCCGCTCCAAGACCGGCATCAACGAACTGCTGCGCGACTGATACGAAGTAGAACCGACATGAACGCCACCGATCCCGTTGCCAATCTCGCCGCCCTCATCCGTTGCCCTTCGGTAACGCCCGCAGAGGGCGGTGCGCTCTCACTGCTCGACACGCTGCTTTCGCCACTCGGCTTCAAGGTGGATCGTGTCATGGCGACGGAAGCCGGGACGCCGGACGTTGAAAACCTCTATGCCCGGCTCGGTACCGACGGTCCGCATCTGATGTTTGCAGGCCACACGGACGTTGTCCCCGTTGGCGACGAAGCGGCATGGAGCCACCCTCCCTTTGCCGCCGAGATTGCCGACGGTGAAATGTTCGGGCGCGGTGCGGTGGACATGAAAGGTGGCATAGCTTGCTTTGTGGCGGCGATTGCACGCCATATCGAAAAACACGGGGCTCCAAAAGGCTCCGTGTCTTTCCTGATTACCGGAGACGAAGAAGGCCCTTCGATCAATGGCACGTCGAAACTTCTCGAATGGGCCGCAGCCAATGGCGAAAGCTGGGATGCCTGCGTGGTTGGCGAACCAACCAATCCCGACCAGCTTGGCGACATGATCAAGATCGGCCGGCGTGGTTCGCTTTCGGGCCGTATCACCGTTCATGGTGTGCAGGGCCATGCCGCTTACCCGCATCTGGCCGACAACCCCATTCGCGGGCTGCTGCAACTGACGCAGGCCCTGATGTATCCGCCCTTCGATCACGGAACGGACAACTTCCAGCCCTCCAATCTGGAGGTAACTACCGTCGACACCGGGAATGCCGCCACGAATGTCATTCCAGCAAAGGCGACGACAGCATTCAACATCCGTTTCAACGATACCTGGACTGCTGAAACCCTGCGGGCGGACATCCTCCGTCGCCTTGATGCTGCAGCAGCCGAGGGGCAGTTACGGCCCGACCGTTCGCCGGTGAAATACGACATCGTCTGGGCGGATCGTCCCAGCCATGTGTTCCTGACCCGCAACAACGCGCTGATTTCGTCACTCTCTGGCGCCGTGGCGGAGGTCACCGGCAACGAACCGAAGCTGTCGACGACAGGTGGCACCTCTGACGCGCGTTTCATCAAGGATTATTGCCCAGTGGTCGAGTTTGGCCTGGTTGGGCAGACCATGCATATGGTCGACGAACGTGTTGCCGTTGCCGATCTGGAAACGCTGACGCGGATCTACGAAACCTTCATCGAACGCTGGTTCGCCCATGCCGACGGCAAGTGAGATAAGCCTTTATATTCGAGGATTGTGGCTGCTGCTGCTAGGCAACCACGAAGGTGCGCGCTATCTAGACCTGACGGATCGCGGCATGGCCCGTTCTTTCTATTCCGCTCTCTGGTGCCTGCCGGCCATGCTGATTTCCTGGCTATGGCTGCGGGCAGCTTTTCTCGCCGGGTACCCGCCCGGCACGGGAACAGGCGCGCTGTTCTTCGTTCGACTGGCTCTGGTGGAGGCGATCTGCTGGATCGTGCCACTGCTTCTGATCGGAGCGTTGCTGTTGATCTTCGGAGCCCGGGAGAAGTTTCCGCCGCTGGTGGTGACAGTCAACTGGCTGTCTGTTCCGTTTTCCTACGCCTATGCGGCGTTGATCTTGATTGCGTTCTTCATCCCAGCGCTACAGGGCGTGATTGCGGTTCTTTGGCTGGCGCTTCTCTTGTCGCTGGTTTTTGCATTTTCGCGGATCGTGAAGTTCTTTATCCGCGACCAACCCCTGCTGGTCTCAGCCATCGTCATGACGTTGCTTGTGCCAGGAATGCTGTTGTCTGAAGCATTGCAACGCTTTCTCGGCGTTTATCCGAGCTGAGATCACTCGCCGTCGTCGATTGCTTCAGCTTCAGCTTCAGATCGGCGGCGCGGCGGAATCACATCGGGATAGTCCACCTGCATGAAGTAAAGTCCGTCAGGAGGAGCCACGGGGCCGCAAGCCTTGCGGTCACGCGCCTCAAGGGCTGAACGGACGTCTTCCGGCGTCATCGTCCCCTCGCCGGCCAGTTTCAGCGTGCCTGCAAACGACCTGATCTGATTGTGCAGGAAACTCTGCGCCGTCGCGCGTATTTCGATGAGATCGCCATTGCGCGTGACATCCAGACGATCAAGCGTTCTGACCGGACTGTTCGCCTGACAATGTGCTGAGCGGAAAGTGGTAAAATCGTGCCTGCCGACGAGCATCTGCGCCGCCGAATGCATACGTTCGTGATCGAGGTCTTTCGGTACCCACCAAGCGCGCTTGTGTTCCAGCGCAAGCCGGGCTTTCCGCGAGATGATCCGATAGAGATAGTGCCGACGAAGGGCGGAAAAACGGGCGTCGAAATCCTCGGTCACTTCCATCACATCGAGAACCGACACCGCCTCGTTTGCCATGGAAAGATGCGCGTTCAGGGCATTGCGAAGCTTGTAGGGCTGCCATTCACGCGACAGATCAGCATGGATGACCTGCCCCATGGCGTGGACGCCAGAATCCGTACGACCTGCACCACGCACAGACACTTTTTCGCCGGTCAACGACAGGATTGCCCCTTCCAGGGCTCCTTGCGCCGATTGGCCATTATCCTGCCGCTGCCAGCCGACATAGGGCGTGCCGTCATATTCGACGGTCATCCGGAAACGTGGCATCAGTTAAGCCTCGTCCCGGCAGAAACCGGGGTTCCACGCAGGAAGTCAGACGCCGACATCGGCTTTCCGCCAGCCTTCTGCAGGCGCACCAACCGGACCGCGCCACTGCCACAGGCGACGGTCAGGGCGTCATCCAATGCCGAGCCGGCTTCTCCCATGCCTGATGCCTGTTCGCTGGCGAGAACCTTGACGCGCTCCGCCTTGCCGCCAATCTGCATTTCAAACCACGCGCCAGGAAACGGTGAGAGGCCGCGTATATGGTTATGAACATCTTCCGATGGCCGCGAGAAGTCGATGCGGGTTTCCCCCTTGTCGATCTTCGATGCGTAGAGAACACCGTCTTCCGCCTGCGGCGTCAGCGGCAGTTCGTTGGCTTCCAGCTTTTCCATAGCCTGCGCCATAAGACGCGCACCCGCCAGCATCAAACTGTCGTGCAATTCACCTGCGGTCGTGTTTTCACCGATGGCTACTTTTGCCGTCAGGGCAACCGGGCCAGTATCGAGCCCCTTTTCCATCTGCATGACCATCATGCCGGTTTCGGCATCACCCGCCATGATTGCGCGCTGGATGGGGGCAGCACCGCGCCAACGCGGCAGGAGCGAGGCGTGACCATTGTAACAGCCCAACCGGGTACCGCTCAGGATCGCCTCTGGCAGCAGCAGCCCATAGGCAACCACCACCGCGACATCAGCCTGAAAATCGCGGAACTGCTGACGGTCTTCTTCTGCCTTGAAGTTCAAGGGCGTCAGGACGGGCAATCCAAGCAGTTCAGCGGCCTGATGCACCGGCGATTTCTGAAGATCAAGGCCACGGCGACCGCCGGGGCGCGGCGGTTGCGTGTAGACGGCAACGACCTCATGACCGGCATCCACCAGCGACCGCAAAGTCGGCACGGAAAATTCCGGTGTTCCCATGAAGATGATGCGTAGAGCCATGATCGCCCCCTGCCCGCAATCGTTGCTGCGATGTCCGGCGAAAAGCCGGAATCACACCTTGGCGCGAGCCAGTTTCGTGAATTTCTTGATAACCATGTCGCGTTTCAGGCGCGAAATATGATCGATGAAGAGGACGCCGTTCAGGTGATCGATCTCGTGCTGCAGGCAAGTCGCCAGAAGGCCATCGGCCTCGACCGTCTGCTGCTTGCCATCGCGATCGACATATTGAACCGTCAAGGCAGCGGGGCGCTCAACCTCGGCGTAGTAATCCGGGATAGAGAGGCAACCCTCTTCGTAGGTCGAGATGTCGTCGGAAACCTTGAGGATCTCAGGGTTGATGAAAACGATCGGCTTTTTTTCTTCGTCTTCACGCGAAACGTCGATTACCAGCATGCGCCGCGCCACGCCGACCTGAATGGCAGCGAGGCCAATGCCCGGCGCATCATACATGGTTTCCAGCATGTCGTCGGCAAGGCGCAACACGTCGCTGTCCACCTGTTCGATGGGCTTCGACTGCTGGCGCAACACGGGATCTGGCAAAATGATAAGTGGTTTGATGCTCATGGCTTCCCATAACGTATCTCGTGCGCAGAGGAAATAAAAAACACGCCATTTCATTACCATCCGCGAGGACCGGAAGACTCATTTTCGCCGCAGGAATGTTCTTGTTTTGATCTTACGAATCACAAGAAACCTGCTAGATTTGGTTATGAACCTCGATCTTTCCGTTCTACTCGCCCCAGCGTTGCGTGCCGGTTCCGTCGACATCAGCTTCGGCGCCCTGCTTGTCGTGCTGGTGCTGGGGCTGGCAATGTTCTGGCTGCTGTCTTCCGGCCGTAGAAAAGGAACGTCGCAGAATGACGAGATTTCTCACCTCCTGAAAACGCAGGCGGAACTGCACGGCCGCATCGCAGCCATGGGCGAAACACTGGGTGCGCGACAGAACGAAATGAGCCAGACGCTAAACCAGCGGCTGGACGGCATGTCGCAACGGCTTGGTGACACTCTGACCGAGCAAACCAAGTCCACCCATGAAAATCTGAGCCGCCTGCAGGAACGACTGGCCGTAATCGATGCCGCGCAGGGCAATATCCAGGACCTCGCGAAGGACGTGATCGGACTTCAGGCGATCCTTTCCAACAAACAGACTCGCGGCGCTTTCGGACAGGCACGCATGGAAGCCTTGATTGCCGACGCGCTTCCGGATGGGTCCTACCAGTTACAACCGACGCTATCGAACGGTTACCGGCCGGACTGCACCATCAAGATGCCGAATAACGCGCCACCTCTTGTAATCGACGCGAAGTTTCCACTTGAAGCATGGAACGCCATCAAGGCCGATGAATCTCCCGATGCCAAGCGTCTGGCCACCCAGCAGTTTCGCCGCGATATGGAAGTGCATATCCGCGATGTGGCCGAGAAATATCTCATTCGGGGAGAAACTCAGGATACGGCGTTCATTTTCGTGCCCTCGGAATCGATCTTTGCGGATATCCACCAGCATTTCGAATATCTGGTGCAGCGTGCCCATCGCTCACGCGTCGTGATCGTGTCGCCGTCCCTGCTGATGTTGTCGGTTCAGGTCATTCAGTCCGTGCTGAAGGATCAGCGCATGCGCGAGCAAGCACATCTCATTCAGGGTGAAGTCGCACTTTTGATGGATGACGTGCGGCGTCTGGATGACCGTACGCGCAAGCTGCAGGCGCATTTCGGGCTGGCCCAAAAAGACATCGACATGATGCTGATATCCTCGGACAAGGTTCTGGCGCGCGGCCAGAAAATTGAAGGGTTGGATTTTTCCCCGAAGGAGAAGGAAATATCGCGGCCGGAAACCGAGCCGCGTCGCTTCGTTGAAAACAGAGCGGGGATGACCAAGCTCAGGGTAGTTGACGACGAGTGACCGTCTCGGGCAAAGTCGCCGCCTTGCTTGATTTTCACACGGACATGCCCCGATGATTACTGTTTTCGGCTCCATCAACATGGACCTCGTCGCCACTGCAAAACGCCTGCCAAAACCGGGCGAAACCGTAACCGGCGAGAGCTTCTCGACAGCCGCAGGCGGCAAGGGTGCCAATCAGGCACTGGCAGCGCGAAGGGCGGGTGCCAGCGTGAAGATGGCGGGCGCGACCGGCGACGATACCTTCTCGGCACCTGCATTGGCCTTGCTACATGATGCCGGTACCGACCTGTCGCTGGTCAAGACAGTTGCGACCCCCACCGGCACAGCCGTGATCCTGATCGGCGAAGGCGGAGAGAACATGATTTCGGTCATTCCCGCCGCCAATGGCGAAGTTTCGGAAGCCGATGCTGCCAGAGCTGTTTCCGAGATGTCCGCAGGCGATATTCTGATGTTGCAGTTTGAAATCCCCGCCCCCGCGATCGAGGCTGCACTTAAGGCCGCCAAGGCAAAACGCATCACCACCGTTATCAACACCGCTCCTTTGACACAGGATGCGCCGCGGATCGCGCGTTTGGCCGATATCCTGATTGCCAATGAAACGGAGTTCGAGTTGTTGATCGGGAAAAATGGTCTTTCCACCAGCGAACGCGAAGACGAGTTAAAGGCCTTGCATGCCGAGACCGGCCAGACGTTGATCGTTACTCTCGGTGCGGACGGCGTGATCGCCATGCGTAACGGTAAGGTTTTCAGGGCCGCCGGCCTGAAGATCGAGCCGGTCGACACGGTCGGTGCAGGCGACACGTTCTGCGGATATCTTGCCGCCAGCCTCGATCAGGGGCTCGACTTCGAGAAAGCTCTCAAGCGTGCCGCCGTGGCAGGCTCACTCGCTTGCACGCGTGCAGGTGCGCAGCCGTCCATCCCCAATGCTCGGGACGTAGACGCCCAAGTCTGATGATTGGCAATCAGGTCCGGATGAATGTGAGATAGGCCGAGCTTCGGCCTTCTCTTTTCGCCTTGTTCTCGTAACGCGTGCCCGGCCAGTTGGTGTAAGGCGTGCGCCAGTCATCGGCACTTTTCGCAGTCCACTCAAAACCGCCGTGCCGGGCGCAATGCTGAAGCGTCCAGTTTATGTAGGTGTCGATATCCGACGCGAAGCAGAATTTGCCGCCCGGCTTCAAGACACGGTGGAAGCGGGCCAGATTGACGTCGGACACAAAGCGGCGTTTCCAGTGCTTTTTCTTCGGCCAGGGATCGGGATAGAGCAGATCGATGTGATCGATGGAGGCCTCCGGCAACCAGTCGAGCAATTGTGTCGCGTCATCATCGTACAAACGGATATTCATCAGTTCGCGTTCGCGAACACTGCCCAACAGCTTGGCCATGGAGTTGACGAAGGGTTCGACGCCAATAAAACCGGTTTCCGGGTTTTCGACAGCCCGGTGAACCAGATGTTCACCGCCACCGAAACCGATCTCGAGGCGGATCGACTTCACGTCTGCAGGGAAAAGGGCGGCCAGATTTTGCGGCGGCTGGCTTCCCAGATCGATCTTCAGCAATGGCAGCAGGTTTTCGATCGTGTCGACCTGCTGGTTCCGCAATGGCTTGCCTTTGCGTCTGCCAAAAAACGCTTCCGTTGCACGCGAGCGCCGCTCTTCCGTCATGTCATACTCTCAAGAACAAATAGATTTAACCCGCACAACGCCTGTTGGCGGCGCTGTGCGGGTTACAAAACTGCTGACGGTATCTCTCAAACGCCGCCGAATGACAAGGCTTATGCTGCCAAAGCTTCCTTGAGCGGCTTCACGAGGTCAAGCTTCTCCCAGGAGAAGGAACCGTCGCGGCCAGCCTTGCGGCCGAAGTGACCATAGGAAGATGTCTTGGCGTAGATCGGCTTGTTCAGATCGAGATGACGACGAATGCCCGATGGCGACAGGTCCATGACCTTGCGAATTGCCGCTTCGACCTGATCTTCGTTGACCTTGCCGGTGCCATGCAGATCAACATAGATCGACAGCGGCTGGGCGATACCGATCGCGTAGGAAATCTGGATCGTGCAACGGTCAGCAAGACCGGCAGCAACGACGTTCTTGGCGAGATAACGCGCTGCGTAAGCTGCCGAACGGTCAACCTTCGTCGTATCCTTGCCAGAGAATGCACCGCCGCCGTGCGGCGCTGCGCCACCGTAGGTATCGACGATGATCTTGCGACCGGTCAGACCTGCGTCGCCATCAGGGCCGCCAATGACGAATTTGCCGGTCGGGTTGATGTACCACTGGCAATCGTCAGCGATCTTCAGGTCGCCAAGGGCTTCACGGATATAGGGTTCGACGACAGCACGAACCTTCTTGGAGTCCCAGCTTGCATCAAGGTGCTGCGTCGACAGCACGATGGACACTGCCTCTGCCGCCTTGCCGTCAACGTAACGAACCGTGACCTGGCTCTTGGCGTCTGGGCCGAGTTTTGCAGCATCGCCCTCACCCGTCTTACGCGCTGTTGCGAGAAGCTGCAGGATACGATGCGAGTAGTAGATCGGCGCCGGCATCAGATCCGGCGTTTCGCGGCAGGCGTAACCGAACATGATGCCCTGGTCGCCAGCGCCCTCGTCGCCCTGCTTGTCAGATGCGTTATCAACGCCCTGCGCGATATCCGCCGACTGCGGGTGCAACAGCACATCGATCTTTGCCGTCTTCCAGTGGAAGCCGTCCTGCTCGTAGCCGATATCACGGATGGCCTTGCGGGCCGCAGATTTGAACTTCGAAGGATTGATGACAGGATGACCGGATGCGTCCTTGAGGACGTTGCCTTCCTTGTCTTTTTTCAACAGGGTGTCCGGCACGCGCACTTCACCGGCGATAACGACGCGATTGGTCGTCGCGAGCGTTTCACACGCGATGCGCACGGTCCAGGGATCGACGCCGGTCTTGGCCGCTTCGCGATAAATCAGATCGACGATTTCATCGGAAATACGGTCACAAACCTTGTCCGGATGACCTTCGGCCACGGACTCGCTGGTGAACAGATAATTGGCACGCATGCGGGATTCCCCTCAAAGAACGGTCTTCGTGTGTGTTAGTCATTTCAGCCCAAAAAGACAAGGACACAACCACATAAATATATCTTTATGTGAGAATTCCTTTCTAAATTTCCAAAAAAAACGGCCCTTGCGGGCCGTCGAGAGCGTGCTGCCGGATCATCAGCGCACGCGAGGATTTCAGGAGCCGTTTACTCGGCGTCGCCTTCGGCAGCCAAAGCCTTGACGAGGTCAACGATACGACGGCGAACCTTCGGATCGGCAATTTTCACGAAAGCGCGGTTCAGTTGCAGACCTTCTGCCGAAGACAGGAAATCCACAACGTAGTTCGAGCTGGAAGCTTCGGCCATGCCCGAAGCGCCACCAACCTGCTCACCCGGGGCATCTTCGAAGAAAAAGGAAACCGGAACATTCAGGATTGCCGAAATGTTCTGCAAGCGGCTTGCGCCGACACGGTTGGTGCCTTTTTCATATTTCTGAATTTGCTGGAAGGTGATCCCGAGACTCTCGCCCAGCTTCTCCTGGCTCATGCCGAGCATGGTCCTGCGGAGGCGAATTCGGCTTCCGACATGAATGTCGATGGGGTTAGGCTTCTTTTTATTTTCGGTCATCATGCGGTCCTGACACTCGGAAAGGGTTGATATTTCGGTTCATTATTCACCCACGAAAATGAACCGATATTACGGCTGGCACAGAAACTTGTTTTACGACTGACCTATTCACTATGCAATTCTAGGGGTTTTTGGTCAATTCGTGCGCCGCATGAAACTCAGGCACGATACTACCGCTGCACTCATCATGATTGAAAAAATCAACCAGAAATACGTCCGATGTATGTCGTAGGTAAATGCGCTGTCAGCAGCGCCACTCAGAGTAGCGTCAACAATTCCAATTTGACCATAGTCAAGTCCGTCAATTATTCGCCCATAGGGGTCAATCACCGCCGAAATGCCTGTATTGGCACCGCGAATCACTGGCAATCCGGTTTCGACCGCCCTTACTCTGGCTTGCAGAAAGTGCTGATAAGGGCCGGGCGTGTCCCCAAACCAACCATCATTCGTGACGTTTAAAATGGCCGTCGACCCTGCCGGAGAGGGCGTCATTTCGCCTGGAAATATAATCTCGTAGCAGATCAAAGGGTAGAAGGTTTTTCCGGAAGGCAGGGTCAGGACGCTGCGCGATGCAGCCGCCGAAAACCCACCGGGCAAGCTGACGACATTATCGAAGCCAAATCTGCGCAGCACGTCTTCAAAGGGCACGTATTCACCGAATGGCGTGAGGTGAACCTTGTCGGTTGCGCCAATGATCTGGCCCTGGCTGTCGATCGCATAGACAGAATTGTAGTAGCGTGGCGGACGACCGGCTCCCGCATCCTCCATCCTGACCGCACCAGTGAACAGCACCTGGCCATCTTCCAGCGTTTTGGCAATCTCGGCCAGCGCATCCGGATTTTGCGTCAAGATAAACGGTACCGAAGTCTCCGGCCACACCACGATATCCGGACGTTTTTTCCCCTCCGCCGGTGGCAATCCCGTCAGACGCAGGTGCTCATTGAAGATATCGGCACGATCGGCATTCAGCATCTTGCGCGACTGATCGATAGACGGCTGAACAATCCTGACGGTCAGGGCATCCGATGGTGTTTCCAACGGCATTCGGAGGCGATAGAGGCCGTAGCCAAAATGACCTGCGAGAAGCAGTCCGGCCAGAACCAGACCCGGCCACATCCCTTTTTTCGTGCCGATAAGAGCCGGGGCCGAAAAAATGAAGACGGCAAGAACGGTCACCCCGAGCACACCCACAAGGTTTGCCGACTGCATCATGACCGGAACCGGCATCATGCCATAGCCGATGGCATTCCATGGAAAGCCGGTCGCGACAAAACTGCGCAGCCATTCCGAAAGCCCGAAAGCTGCAGCAAGCGCTGCAATCCGGCCGAGACCGTCGGACCAGAGGAGGTTCGCAAGCGCAACCGCGAAGCCGTAAAACAGCGCCAGGACAGCCGGCAGGCCCAGGATGGCAAGCGGCAATGCCCAGGCGAACTCGTCAGCCTCGAGCAACAAGGCATTGCCGAGCCACCAGAGACCGGCGACAAAATATCCGAAACCAAAACACCAGCCTATGCCGAAGCTCGACCAAAGGCGACCGAAGAAACCGCTCCCCGGCTTGCCCGTGCAGCCATCCACCAACCAGACGAGCAGGGTGAAAGAAACGAAAAGCGAAGCAAAGAAACCGAACGGCGGCAGAGCCAGCGCTCCCAATGCCCCTGCTGCGATCGCTATGACGGCGCGGCTCAAT
Source organism: Agrobacterium tumefaciens (assembly GCA_025559845.1). Classification (NCBI taxonomy): domain Bacteria; kingdom Pseudomonadati; phylum Pseudomonadota; class Alphaproteobacteria; order Hyphomicrobiales; family Rhizobiaceae; genus Agrobacterium; species Agrobacterium tumefaciens. Next base: position 36,620 of record CP048469.1, on the reverse strand, counting down.
CTGCCGCCCAGCATCACCTTGCCTGCGAGACGCTCCATACGATCTCCGTTCACGTTCAGCCGGAAGGATCACACCTCATCACCGCATGGTGCGACGTGTTTCCCGTTATTCTTCGACGTAATGGAAAAAAGATTCGTCGTCCACACCATGCCTGCAAGCAGGCCGTGCAGAAGACGGGTACAAGAAAAACCCGGCAGGTAACCTGCCGGGATCTGTCATTCTGCGTTCTATCAATGTGTGATCTGGCGCGTCTCGGGTGCCGGCAAAGCCATCACCTCATCGGGCTCAGCATCATCTGGAGCCCGGTCATCCTGCCCTTCGGACCCATGATCGCGCACGATCCGAACGCCCTTTATGCGACGGCTATCCGCGTCGAGAATCTGGAACTCAAACCCAGGAATCGCTCTGACAGTTTCGCCTTTCGCCGGGATGCGGCCGAGCGCGAAAAAGATCAGACCGCCAAGTGTGTCGATTTCTTCCACGTGCTCGCGAACATCGAACTCCGGGCCAATGGCCTCGCTCAGTTCCGTGAGTTCGGCGCGCGCATCGGCCACCAGAACATCTGCGGAGAGGCGCGAGAACATGGCCTCGTCCTTGTCGTGTTCGTCATCGATATCACCGACGACCATTTCGACGATGTCTTCGTGGCTGACGAGACCGTCAGTGCCGCCATATTCATCAATGACGAGAGCGAGCTGCGTTCGCTGCGCCTGCATCGTCTTCAGCAGATCCGACGCCAGCATCGAAGGCGGCGCGAAAAGGATCTTGCGGACCAGGCCGGCATTGGCGACGGAGATTTCGAGATCAACACGCGCCAGATCGAAGTTCGGCCGTGGCGTACGGGCCGCGTTCGTTTCGGTATCAAGAGCGATTCTCGTTCCGATACGCCGCTTGTTGCGAGCCTGCTTTGCAACATAGGACAGAAGATCGCGGATGTGGATCATGCCCTTGGGATTGTCGAGGTTCTCGTCATAGACAGGCATACGGGAGCGGCCGGTCTCTTCGAACAGGATCAGCGCTTCGCCGATCGTCATGTTCTGGTCGATGCCATCAATATCCACGCGCGGGATCATGATGTCTTCAACGCGAACCTCGCGGAAACGCAGGATGTTGTTGAGCATTGCCCGTTCTTCGGGCGAAAAGGCAGCACCGATTTCGGTGTCTGACATCAGCGCGTCGGTGATATCCTCGCGCAGACGCTCTCCTTGCGACGGCTTCAGCAACCGTGCGATGCGCGACCAGATTGTCGATCTCGGTTTCGCGCTGAAATCGTAACGTAACTGACTACTGCCCTCCTCCGAGGAGGACTGCTCGCCGTTCTCTCTGCCCTCATTGGCAGGTCGTGCAGAATGTTCGTTCATGGCTCCAGACTATAATTAAAGCGGTTCCTGTCCCGCGTACGGATCAGATAGGCCAAGCACCGCCAGAATGCGAGTCTCAAGCGACTCCATTTCTTCCGCTTCTTCCTCGTCCATGTGATCATATCCGAAGAGATGGAGAAATCCATGGACCAGAAGATGAGTCAGATGATCCTCGAAACTCTTCTCAAGTTCAAGGGCTTCCCGCTCAACCGTTTCGCGAGCGATCACAATATCGCCCAGCATCGGCCCCGGCATGCCGCCGGGTTCGAGCGGAAACGCTGGAAAAGACAACACATTTGTCGCCTTGTCCTTGTCACGCCACTCGGCGTTTATTTCACGAATCTGCTCGTCATCGGTGAAAACCAGTGACAATTCTATCGGCATTTTCGGGAAGGGTTGCTTTTCCTCCCGGCGTAGAAAATCGACCGCCGTGTCCAAAACCTTTTGCGCAAATGCAAAAAGCTCTTCTTCCGAGGCCCAGCCCTGGGCCTCGATGCTGATCTGAATATCCAGTGCTGTCATTCTATTGCGTCAATCGCCCTTCACGAGACTGTCGTCCGGCACGGCCGTATGTGCCTCATAGGCACGCACGATGCGCGCCACCATCGGATGACGTACCACATCGACATCCTTGAAGCGAACAACCGACACGCCTTCCACATCCCCGAGGATCTGGAGCGCTTCGACAAGGCCGGACTTCACGCCACGCGGAAGGTCGACCTGGCTTGGGTCACCGGTCACGATCATACGACCGTTTTCGCCAAGACGTGTCAGGAACATCTTCATCTGCATGGTCGTGGTGTTCTGGGCTTCGTCCAGAATGACCGCTGCGTTGCCAAGTGTTCTGCCACGCATGAATGCCAGCGGCGCAATTTCGATCACACCTGCCTGAATGGCACGCTCCACCTTATCACCCGGCATCATGTCATAGAGCGCATCATAAAGTGGCCGCAGGTAGGGATCGACCTTTTCCTTCATGTCGCCCGGCAGGAAGCCAAGACGTTCACCCGCTTCAACGGCAGGGCGCGAAAGAATGATGCGGTCGACGGCACCGCGCTCCAGCAATTGCGCGGCATGCGCCACCGCCAGATAGGTCTTGCCAGTGCCGGCAGGGCCGACACCAAAGACCAGTTCCGACCGTTCCAGCGCACGCATGTAGACATCCTGCGTCGGAGTGCGGGCAGCGATGGTCTTCTTGCGCGTGGAAATCTGCGCCATCGAGATCTTCGCCTTGCGCTCCATCGTCGGCAAGGTCAGTTGGTCGTCGGCAGCCATGGCCATGCGGATCGCGCCCTCAACATCGGAAAGTTCAACCGTCCCGCCTTTCAAAAGGCGTTCGTAGAGAAAATCCAGCGCGCGTCGGGCCTGATTGGTGGATACCACGTCGCCCGTAATTGCAACGGAGTTGCCACGCGGGCGGGCGTCGATATTGAGACGCTGCTCCAACAGCTTCAGGTTCTGATCGAACTGACCGAATAGCTCTCCAGCGATTCTGTTATTCTCGAACGTTAGGACGAAGTGATTGGCGTCGGTCGCGGCTGAGCGTGGCTGGCGCGATGAAGGTGATACCAATTCGTGTGCGTTCAAGCGGTCAGGCTCCTGTCCCAGTCAGCTACTGATCCTCACTCTAACTCTCTGCCACCTCGGCAAACAAGCTGTTTGGACCCGTTGCGGTGATTCGTACATTAACAATGTCACCGATTTTCAAAGTCTTTGCATCAAGATTCACAGATTGCAGCCACGGCGAGCGACCTATCAACTGTCCAGGCATGCGACCGGGCTTTTCCAGCAACACATCCATGGTCTTTCCGACGAGAGATTGCGCAAATTCCTGCTGCTGTTTCAGCAACAGCGCCTGCAATCTTTCAAGCCGTTCCGCTTTCACCTCTTCCTCAACCTGATCCGTCAGATCAGCACCGGGCGTGCCCGGGCGGGTCGAGTATTTGAAGGAGAACGCCTGTGCGTATTTCACTTCCTCGACGATGGCCATCGTGTCTTCGAAATCGCGATCACTTTCGCCAGGGAAACCAACAATAAAGTCTCCCGACATGGCAATATCAGGGCGAGCCGCGCGAATTCTTTCGATAAGCCGGATATATTCCGCGCCCGTATGGCGGCGGTTCATCGCTTTCAGAATACGATCCGAGCCTGCCTGTACCGGCAAGTGCAGATACGGCATGAGGATACGCAGATCGCTATGCGCACCGATCAGGCGATCGTCCATGTCGCGCGGATGGCTGGTCGTATAACGCAGTCTCGCAAGGCCCGGAATTTCAGCAAGCCGATACAGCAGTTCGGCAAGACCCCATTTTTCGCCCTTCGGCCCCTCGCCCTGCCAGGCATTGACGTTCTGACCAAGCAACGTGATCTCGCGCACACCGGCGTCGACCAGCTTCATCGCCTCATCAACGATCTGGCGAACCGGGCGCGACACTTCCGATCCACGCGTATAGGGCACGACGCAGAACGTACAGAACTTGTCACAGCCTTCCTGCACCGTCAGGAACGCAGTCACGCCGCGGGAACGAAGTTTTGCCTTTTCCGCGACGGGAAGATGCTCGAACTTGTCTTCCACCGCGTACTCGGTCTCGATGACACGCTCACCTTCGCGAACACGTTTCAGGGCATCCGGCAGGCGGTGATAGGTCTGCGGGCCGATAACGACATCGACGGCAGGCGCGCGACGCAGGATTTCCTCGCCTTCGGCCTGAGCAACGCATCCGGCAACGCCAATCATGAACTCGCGACCCTGCTCTTCGCGCGACTTTTTCATGTCGCGCAGACGACCAAGCGCGGAGTAGACCTTTTCAGCTGCCTTCTCGCGGATATGACAGGTGTTGAGCAAAACCAGATCAGCCTCGCCCATGTCTTCCGTCTGGACGTAACCGTCCTTCGCCAACGCATCGCTCATGCGGACGGAATCATAAACGTTCATCTGACAGCCGTAGGTCTTGATGAAGACTTTACGGCTGTTCGAACCCTCACGGGCAGTGATCTCGGCGGCGTCTAGGCCTAGCGTTTCCTGGGTCATGGCGGCTATCTAGTGTTTTTCAACGCCAGATTAAACAGAAAAATACCGGGACCGCCACGCATCGGTATGAAAATCGATCCCGTTTTTGCGAAAGCGTGACAGGCGCATCAGGAGACTCATCGGTTTATCGCGCCACTATTTCCGCCATCCGCCTCTAAGGCTGAATGCCAGCATCGAGCGAATAGACGCAGCGATATCCGCGGCGAGCCGCTTGCGATTATCGGTATTGTGGAATGGGACACTGTCTCCAAATGTCACCTCGACATCAATGGAGCCCGCCTTGATAACGCCGAGCAGGTGCGGCACCAAGGTTATGCTTCCCGGCCAGGCGGCGATAATGCGATGATAACGCCCCATCGCCATGCCCTGAACTCGCGTATAAGCAATCGACACCGGCTGCACATAGACCAGCTTGCCCGGCACCTGTTCCGCAGCTGTGGAGGCCGCACCGAAAAGCGACGACTTGATCGTCAGCAGGCGGTTTCCGTCTGATGTCGTCCCCTCGGGGAACAGAACGACAATCTCGCCATCCGCCATCCGGCTGGCGATCTCGCCAACCTGGTCACCGGTGCTGCGTTTCTGTTCGCGCTGAACAAAGATGCTTTTCTGCAGACGTGCCAGCCAGCCGAATACCGGCCAGTCGCGCACCTCTGTCTTGGCGATGAACACCACATCTGCAATGCTGCCAAGAACGAGAATGTCTTTCCAGGAGGCGTGATTGACGGCAAGCATCAGCGGTTTGGCGCGTTCGATCTCTCCGTGAACATGGACGCGGATACCGAGAACACGACACGCGATACGATGCCAGATACGCGGGATACGCCGGCGAAGACGCCAGTCGAATGCAAGCCCGAGCAATTGAAGTGGCAGCAAGACGAGCGTGACGATCAGAAGAACGACCGCAATATAGGTTGCCCGGAGCCACATCACGATTGCACCGCCCGCTTTACCACTGGGGTCTCAGCGTTCGTCGGGCTTCAGAGGAACGCCATAAAGTTCCAGCCGATGGTCGACGAGCTTGAAGCCATGCTCACGCGCGATCTTTTCCTGGAGTGCCTCGATTTCTGGAGAATGGAATTCGATCACGACGCCATGCTTCAGATCGATCAGATGATCGTGATGTTCCTCCGGCACAGTCTCATAGCGCGAACGGCCGTCACGGAAGTCATGCCGTTCGATGATACCGGCATCTTCGAAAAGCTTCACGGTTCTGTAGACCGTGGAAATGGAAATGCGGGGATCAACGGCGAAAGACCGACGATAGAGTTCTTCCACATCGGGATGGTCGTCGGATTCCTGCAGGACACGGGCGATGACTCGGCGCTGGTCCGTCATCCGCATGCCGCGCTCGGCACAAAGTTCTTCCAGCGTTTTCGAAAGGTCTATCACGTCTTCTGGCCTTCAGATTCTTCCGTTGGAATGGCGCTGCATGCGCCGAACATATTACAGAATTCGGAACTAGCGAAAGTCGCGACGCATGACAAGCGCCGTCGACTTCGATCCATCCCGGGCGGTATAATAAGCCTTGCGCTCCGCGACGGTCTTGAAGCCGAGCTTCCTGTAAAGCCCTACAGCCGATGTATTGGCGTTGTCCACCTCGAGGAACATCGTCTCAGCGCCACGCATCATTGCTTCACGGGTCGCGGACTGCATCAGACGCCAACCGAGCCCGGCCCGTGCAAATTTTTCACCCACGGCGATGGTCAGGATTTCCGCCTCACCCGCCACTTCGCGGGCAAGAACAAAGCCGCCGAGAGGTTTGCTGAAAAAAGCATTGGTCTGGCGTGCCACCGCACCGAAAACCGATGACTGCGTCAGGAGGCTTGAGAACTCGCCGTCATTCCAGGCGCGCGGAAAGCGCAGGGCGTGCATATCCGCCACCGCCGCGCAGTCCTCGTGCTGCATCGGCACGATTTCGAAATAGGGTTTCCAGCTCAGGTAATCGTCAAACATTGCAGGGAATCATCCGTCATCGCTTACGGACGCCACCTATCAGGCAACCGAGAGGCGTTCCAGCGCAAAACCCGTTTGCGGTCGGGCATCCGGACCGCGCAAGTACAAAGGCGCGGGTTTCGGCATCCCCTCCGGCTTGCGTGCCGCAGCGCGTGCAACTGTCGCGATCGGGAAGCGATCCGGTCCGGAACCCGTTTCCTCGCCTGCAAACAGCGGTGCAGCAGAGCCGATCACCACGCCGTCAAAGCCCGTGAGCGTCGCCTTCGCGTCTTCCAGAGGCAGCAACGCGGCATCACTTGACGGCAGGCCATCTGCGCCAAAAATCTGGAGATAGGCCTCGCTTCGTTTCGCATCCAAGCCCACGGCAACGCGCTGGCCAGGATGCCTCAGCAAGTGGTCAAGGGCCAAAGTTTCGAGCGTGGTCACGCCCACCGCTTCCTTGTGAAGCGACAGCGCAAATCCACGTGCTGCCGCCACCCCGACGCGTATACCAGTAAAAGAGCCGGGACCGATCGTGACGGCAATCCGCTCGACATCGCGCAATGTCATCGACGCCTGCGTCAACGCAACGTCGATGATGCCCATCAGCAGTTCCGCATGACCCTTGCCGATGTTTTCGGTGACTTCGCCGAGAACGCGATCCACCGCACTGTCATAAATGCAGGCAGAGCAATCAACGCCAGAGGTGTCAAGCGCCAGAACAATCATGCTTCAACCAGACAATCAGACAGCTTCGACTTCGCGCACTTCCGGCACGAAATGACGCAGCAGGTTCTGAACGCCGTGCTTCAACGTGGCAGTAGAGGACGGGCAACCGGAGCAAGCCCCCTTCATGTTCAGGAAAACCGTTCCATCGCGGAAGCCACGGAAGGTGATGTCGCCACCATCCTGCGCAACGGCCGGACGAACGCGGGTCTCCAGCAGTTCCTTGATCGTGGCGACGATGGTTTCATCGCCGGCTTCAAAGAACTCATCTTCCTCGTCGGAAAGTTCAGCTGCAACCGCAGAACCCATGATCGGGCGACCGGACATGAAATGCTCCATTATGGAGCCGAGAATCGCAGGCTTCAGGTGCTGCCACTCAGCATCGTCCTTCGTGACGGTGATGAAGTCGAAACCGAAATAAACGCCGGTAACACCGGGAATAGCGAACAGGCGTTCAGCCAAGGGTGATGCCTGTGCCTGCGCAGGGTTGAGGAACTCAGCCGTGCCGCTTTCCAAAACGACCTTGCCAGGAAGGAACTTGAGCGTTGCCGGATTTGGCGTGGCTTCCGTCTGAATGAACATTTCGCATCTCCTTCGAGGTCGCCGTTCACGCCCCGCAATTTAGAATTCTTCCAAAAAATACGCCCGGCGAAGTCTGACTTCAAGCCCTGACATGATAATTACATTCAAGAAATCACCAATAGCCGATCGACGTCCGCAAGCCGAGGGCATGTTATCGCCCATCAGAAAACGTCCCTCTCAGCAAAGCGCGTCGATTTCCTCATCCGTCAACGTGTCGGGAAGTACGGTGACAGGCACGGGGAAAGCCGCGCCACGTCCAGCGATCGAAGACACCAGCGGCCCCGGTCCTTCTTTTGTCGATCCCGCCGCCAGAACCAGGATAGCAATATCTCGATCTTCTTCGACCAGGCCATGAATGTTTTCGGTTGCGCTGCCCTCGCGGATCACCGATTCCGGTTCGATCCCGATTGTATCGCGAACCTTCTGGGCGATTTTCGCGAGCGTGGCTTCCGCTTCCTCGCGCGCTTCCGCACGCATAATCTGCTCGACACCCAGCCATTGCTGGAAATCGCCTTCCGGTATCACGTACAAAAGGACCAGCCCGCCGTTGGAGTTCTTGGCGCGACGACCGGCGTAGTGCACGGCCCTTTCGCATTCCGGTGTCCCATCGATGACTGCAAGAAACTTGCGCCGATGCCCTTCCAGACGCGACAGCCGTTTTGAAACCATTCTGCACTCCCTGTTTCCGCCATGAAACGAAAAGCCGCCCGACGGTTCGGGCGGAGATTATATCAAATCACGGCGGGCGCAAACCGCCCGGCAACGAATGCCGGGCGGCAATTCGTTACCGCAGGAAGCCGATGATATCGCGCACTTCGTTCATCGTCTTTTCGGCGATGGCGCCAGCACGTTCGCCACCCTGCTTGAGGATGGCATCGATGTGGCTTGGATCGTCGAGCAGACGGCGCATCTCGTTGTTGACAGGTGCCAGAACGTTCACGGCGAGCTCGATCAAGGCAGGCTTGAAAGCCGAGAACTGCTGGCCGCCGAAGTCCTGCAATACGTCCGCCTTGGTCTTGTCGGAGAGCGCGGCATAGATGCCGACAAGGTTTTCCGCCTCGGGACGACCCTTCAAGCCCTCAACTTCGCTCGGCAGCGCGTCCGGGTCGGTCTTTGCCTTTTTGATCTTTTTCGAGATGGCATCCACATCGTCCATCAGGTTGATGCGAGACAGGTCGGACGGGTCCGACTTAGACATCTTCTTGGTGCCGTCCTTCAATGACATCACGCGCGGCGCCGGACCACCGATCAGCGGCTCCACCATCGGGAAATACGCGTGTACAGGCTCATCGCCGACAGTGATGTCGACGCCGAGACCGGCCTTGCGGATGTGATCGCTGAAATCGATGTTGAACTTCTGGGCGATATCACGGGCAAGCTCGAGATGCTGCTTCTGGTCGTCACCGACAGGCACATGGGTGGCGCGATAGACGAGAATGTCGGCGGCCATTAGGCTCGGATAGGCAAGCAGACCCAGCGAGACCTGTTCGGCATTCTTGCCGGACTTGTCCTTGAACTGGGTCATGCGCTCCATCCAGCCGATGCGCGCTACACAGTTGAACACCCAGGCCAGTTCCGCATGCTGCGGGACGGCGGACTGATTGAAAACGATATGCTTCACCGGGTCGATACCGGAGGCGATGAAGGCGGCGGCGATGGAGCGCGTCTGCGCCTTCAGGTCGGAATGGACGAGCTGCGCGGTGATCGCGTGCATGTCCACGACGCAGTAGATACAGTCGTTATCCTCCTGCAATGCCACGAACTTGCGGATCGCACCGAGATAATTACCGAGATGCAGATTGCCGGTCGGCTGGACGCCCGAGAAAACCAGCGGCTTGAATGCGTTCATTGTCGTCCTCGAAAAGGCTTGTGGAGGGCCCCGCCCCGTGATTGGAATTGCAAGGCGGGCTTATGCACCCGCAAGCACTGGCAATCAAGGGCTTTCAGGGGATATCAACCACGCGGTTCAAGAAGATCCCAGCGGTTTCCATAGAGATCTTCAAACACGGCGACAGAGCCATAGACTTCGTGGCGGGGCTCTTCCAGAAAGCGCACACCGCGCGCCAGCAAAGCCGCATGGTCGCGGGCGAAATCATCGGTATGCAGAAAGAAGCCGACGCGCCCTCCCGTCTGGCCACCAATGACCTGCCGTTGCGCCTCGCCATCCGCTTCAGCCAACAGAAGGCCGCAGCCTTCCTGTCCCTTCGGCTTGACCACCAGCCAACGCTTGCCATCACCAAGCGGTTGATCCGCCTGACACTCAAAGCCGAGAACCCCACAATAAAACGCTTTGGCACGATCGTACTCGTCCACCAGAAGGGTGACGATGGCAACGCGGCGATTTTCGGCAAAGGACATCAGTTGCTCTCCGTCTGTGTGGTCTTTTTCCCGCGTTTCTTGATCGCCCTTTTAACCATGCCGATATCCGCCCCGCCGGAAAGGAAAGCCAGACCGAAATAGACCAGCATTGCAGCAAACACGAGTGCCATGATGGTTCCTGCCCGCACCAGGATGGATGATGCAGAAGACAGTTCGAAGGTCAGATACGCCAGAGCGTAGTGAATGAGAACAGCCATGACGGCAGCCGAGAACAGCAGTCGTGGAATGCGGGTCAGCAGCGGAATATCGATCTGCCAATGGCCGCGCCACATCAAGGTTGCAAACAGCAATGCAGCGTTTATCCAGCCGGCTGTAATTTCGGCGATCGCAATGCCTGGTCCGCCCAGACGCGGAAACAGAGTAAGTGCCATAGAGACATTCACAACAACGGAGATCGCCGCAAAGATCATCGGCGTACGCGTATCCTCACGGGCAAAGAAACCCGGAATGAAAGCCTTTATCAGCACGAACGCCGGAAGACCGAGGCCGTAGATACCGAGAATTTGCGACACCGTAACAGTCGCCGATGGCGCAAAGTTTCCACGTTCATACAAAAAGCGCACGATGGGCTCAGCCATGACGAGAAGTGCGGCTGCAGCCGGCAACGTCAGGAACAGGACGAACTCGACAGAGCGGTTCTGCAGACTGCCAGCTTCCACCATATGCCCGCCCCGCAAGGCGCGCGCCAGTTCCGGCAAAAGCACCGTGGCAACGGCAATGCCGACGACGCCAAGTGGCAATTGATAGATGCGATCGGCATAGGCCAGAGAAGAAATTACACCTTCACCACCGGAGGCGATGTTGGTGTTGATGAGCAGATTGATCTGCGTGATGCCGCCGGTGATCGCAGCCGGAAGAGCAAGGACAAGCAGCCGCTGGACGTTCTTCGTCATCCTAGGACGGCGAAACCCGATCTTCATACCCGCATTGCGCACCGCACCCCAGACTATGGCAAGCTGCACGAGACCGGCTGCCATGACCCCCCAGGACAACGCATACCCCACCTGCAGCGGGTCGTAGTTCTTCCACCAGGCCAGAGCCAGAACGCCGATCAGAATGATATTCAGAAAAACCGGAGCGATCGCAGCGGCAAAATATCGGTGCAGCGAATTCAACATGCCGCCCATCATTGCCGCCAGCGACATGCAGGCGAGATAGGGGAACATGATCGTCGCGAGATGAATGGTATTTTCGAACTTTACCGGATCATCGACGAAGCCCGGAGCAATCACCGTCCGAACAATGAACGGCATCGACAATTCCATCAGGATCGTCAGCGCAAGAAGTACGGTGAATAGAACACCGAAAACCTCTTCGGAAAAGCGCCTCGCGCCTTCCATCCCATTCGCCTCGATTTCCTTGGCGAAAAGCGGCACGAATGCCGAATTGAAGGCCCCTTCGGCAAACAGCCGCCTGAAGGTGTTGGGAAAGCGGAACGCGGCATTGAACGCATCCGCGACCGGACCCGTGCCGACAGCGGCTGCCATCAGCATTTCACGCATGAAGCCGAAAACACGGCTGCCAAGCGTTGCCATTCCCACCGTGGCGAACTTGCCAATGAGGCTCATGACATCAGGCCTTTGCCGTCGTTGCAGCCGGCAATGCGGCCACGTCGGGGTGCGCGATGATGCCGTTCGGCATACGGTCTCGTAACTCGTCTTCCTGCTCGCTCATGACAGCTTTCAGCCGAACGGAAATATTCGCCTGACGATTGTCGTTGGTCACCTTCTGACCGAACAGGTCTGTGACGTAGAAGGTGTCGATGACTTTTTCACCGAAAGTGGTGATGCGGGCAGAGTGGATATCTAGCGAAAGATCAGCCAGCACCGCCGTCATGTCGGCGAGCAGACCCGGACGGTCAAGGCATTCCACCTCGATGACGGTGAACTTGTTGGAAAGGCCGTTGGAGATGATGACCGATGGCGGAATCGTAAAGGCGCTTTTCTTGCGCCGGCTCTTGGTTCTGGTCGCGATCATTTCCGGCAGGCGCTGCTTGCCGGAGAGCACCTCCTCAATGAGCTTGCCCACGTTGTTGCCACGGCGCATCTCGTCCTCGTCGATCGGGAATTCCCGGTTGATGAGGATCGTGTCCAAAGCCCTGCCGTCAGATGTCGTGAAGATCTGCGCGTCGGCAATGTTGGCGCCAGCAGCGGCACAGGCGCCCGTTATAATTGACAGAAGACGCGGATGGTCCGGTGCCAAGACGGTGATTTCGGTAATGGCGTGGAACGAATGGGTCCTGACCATGGTCGACAGCGCTTTTTCCTGCTTGTCCGCTTCTCGAATGAAGCGGGTGTGCCTGACCTGATCCTCCAGCGCCACTGTCAGCAGATAAGGCTCATAGTGAAGCTTGGTATACTTCCGCCGAGCCTTCTGCCCCCAGTCATCAAGCGCGTCGTCAAGAGCCTGACGGGCAATCTTGGCGCGCTCCTTGCGGGAGACTTCCGAGAACCCGCCTGAAAGCAGCAGTTCCGTCTCGTAATAGAGCGAACGGAGCAACTGCCCTTTCCAGCCATTCCATACGCCGGGTCCAACCGCGCGTATGTCGCAGACAGTAAGGATGAGCAGCATTTTCAGCCGCTCCATCGACTGAACCTTATCGGCGAAATCGGTGATGGTCTTGCGATCGTGCAGATCGCGGGTTTGTGCGACCATGGACATCAACAGGTGTTGCTCGATCAGCCAAACCACCGTTTCCGTCTGCTTGCCGGTCAGCCGGAAGCGTTGGCAAAGCTTGCGGGCAACACGTGCGCCAGCGATCGAGTGATCTTCCTGCCGCCCCTTTGCGACGTCGTGCAGCAAGACCGCAACGTAGAGCGCTTCGCGATCCTCAATGCTCGGCATGAGCTGATTGGCGAGCGGATGAGCATCAACCGCAACACCCTTGTCGACTTCAGAGAGAATGCCGACGGAACGGATCAGATGCTCGTCGACGGTATAGTGATGATACATGTTGAACTGCATCATCGCGACGATCTTGCCGAATTCGGGAATGAACCTGCCGAGAACTCCGGCTTCATTCATCCGCCGCAGCGTCAGGGCCGGATCACGACGTGAGGTAAGGATCGACAGAAACAGCCTGTTGGCCTCGTCGTTTTCACGCAGATCGTTGTTGATCAGCGACAGCGATCGGGTGACGACGCGCAAGGCATCGGGGTGCAGTTCGAGATTGTTGATGTCGGCGATATGGAACAGCCGGATCAGGTTCACCGGATCGTTCTTGAAGACTTCAGGCTTTGCAAGCGCAATCCGCCCCCTGTCTTCCACAAACTCGACGGAACCCGGAATCTTGCGCAGACGGCGTGCGAAGCGGCTCAGAACACCAGTCAGGCCCGGAACGTCCTTCGCCTGCTTGTCTTCCAGGGCAGCGCAGACGATGCGCGTGAGATCGCCGACATCCTTGGCGACAAGGAAATAGTGCTTCATGAAGCGCTCGACAGCAGAGAGGCCGGGACGCGGCTGGTAACCTAACGCGTCGGCAATCTCTCGCTGGATGTCGAACGACAGACGCTCTTCCGCCTTGCCGGTGATGAAATGCATCTGGCAACGCACAGCCCAGAGGAAGTCGTCGGCCTTGTCGAAAAGCTTCAGTTCACGCTTCGACAGAACACCGAGCTTGACGAGATCGGCAGCATCGCGGACGTGGTAATAATATTTGGCAATCCAGAACAGGGTATGCAGGTCGCGCAGGCCGCCCTTACCTTCCTTGACATTGGGCTCGACCAGATACCGCGTATCGCCAGCCTTGCGGTGGCGCTGATCGCGCTCGGCAAGTTTCGCGGCGATAAATTCCGGTCCGGTTCCCGTCACGACTTCTGACTCGAAACGTTTTTCAAGATCGTCCGTCAAAGCCTTCTTGCCGCAAATCGCGCGAACTTCCAGGATAGCCGTCCGGATCGTCATGTCGGACTTGGAAAGACGAATGCTTTCATCGACGGTGCGGGTCGCATGACCAACCTTGAAGCCGAGATCCCAAAGAAGATAGAGAACAAACTCCACCGCCTTGTGCATGTCAGGCGTGTTTTTAGCCGGCATCAGGAACAGGAGGTCGATGTCCGATCCCGGTGCCAGCGTGCCGCGACCGTAACCGCCAACAGCAGTCACTGCAATCTGCGGTGCATCCTGCGGATAGACGTATTGGCATGTGAGATCGTAGAGCACTTCGATAAGACGATCCTGAAGCCAGGAGATCCGTCGCGCGCAATCGATACCGCTGCCATCGGCATTCAACAGATCCCGGGCCTTTTGGCGGCCTTCCGTGCTGGCCTTACGGAAGATCGGCAGCAATTCGGACCGGACGTCAGAAATGCGCTTGCCTTCCCCCTTAAAGACCAGGTCGCATTCCTGCTTGAGTGCCGGAACATCGAGGATTGCAGAAAAATCGAGGTCGCTGATGGCCATCTATGCCGGTATCCATGTCTTGCGGGCAGCCCACCCTTCGGTCGGCACTGTCCTATATCGAGTTTCGAAGGCAATGGACAGGCAATCTACGCATCAAGCCTTGCCAAGTTCTTTCTTCAGCGCATAGAGCGCGTCCAGTGCCTCTCGCGGCGTCATTTCGTCCGGGTTCATCGCCTTCAGGCTGTCCTCAACCTTGGATGGCCCACTCTTGCGGCTATCGTCGCGACGGACGGCAACCTGAAACAGCGGCAGATCGTCAATGAGTTGGCTTGCCGGGTTCTTGCGATCGGCATCCTCCAGCTTCGTCAACACTTCACGGGCACGCTCCACGACCGAGGCAGGCAGTCCAGCAAGCTTGGCCACCTGAATGCCGTAAGAACGATCGGCAGCGCCCGGCCCGACCTCATGCAGGAAAATGACATCACCCTCCCATTCCTTGACCCGCATCGTGGCATTGGAAAGGCGGCCGAGTTTTTCGGAAAGGACTGTCAGTTCATGGAAGTGGGTGGCAAAAAGTCCGCGGCAGCGATTGGCTTCGTGCAGATGTTCCACCGCTGCCCAGGCAATCGACAAGCCATCGAAGGTTGCCGTACCACGGCCAATCTCATCCAGAATGACGAGAGATCGATCCGTCGCCTGATTGAGAATGGCGGCCGTCTCCACCATCTCAACCATGAAGGTCGAGCGTCCGCGCGCCAGATCGTCCGAAGCGCCAACGCGGGAGAACAAGCGGTCCACGACACCGATATGGGCGGCTTCCGCCGGGACGAAGGCACCGATCTGCGCCAGAATGGCAATAAGCGCGTTCTGACGCAAGAACGTCGATTTACCGCCCATGTTCGGGCCGGTGAGCAACCAGATCGCACCGTTATTGCCACCATTGACAGCGGAGAGGTCGCAGTCATTGGCGATGAAGGGGCCAGCCGACTGGCGCCGCAACGCCTGTTCGACAACCGGATGGCGCCCACCCTTGATGGCGAAGGTCATGGATGCGTCGACGATCGGCCGGCAATAGGCCTGTTCGGCAGCAAGATGGGCCAGGCTTCCGGCAACATCGATCACCGCCAGCGCCAAAGCACCTGCCTTGATCGGCTCGGCCTGCTGCACGACGGCTTTCACCATCTGCTCGAACGCATCCAGCTCCATTGTCAGCGCCTGCGCAGCAGCGTTGGCAATACGGCTTTCGAGGTCAGCAAGCTCCGTCGTCGTAAAGCGCATGGCGCCCGCCATCGTCTGGCGGTGAATGAAACGAGCTTTCGCCTCGTCCGTCGACGTCATGACATCGGCGTTGCCAGCCGTGACTTCGATGAAATAGCCCAGAACATTGTTGTGCTTGATCTTCAGTGACTTGATGCCGGTTTCGTCAGCGTATTTTAGCTGTAATCCTGCAACGACACGCCGTGACTGGTCACGCAGCGCACGCACCTCATCGAGATCGGGATTGGAGCCCTCCCGCACGAAGCCGCCATCGCGCTTGAGAAGAGGCATGTCGTCTGCGAGTGTCGCTGCAAGCATGGCCTCCAGATCGCCAGGCAGCGCCTTGAGATCGGCAAGCGCAGCCGCCAGCTCATCCGGCAGGAGCCCCTGGTCGAGAATTGACGCAACGTGGGCGGCGGCCGAAAGCCCTTGACGGATCGCACCGAGGTCACGAGGACCACCACGCTCCAGCGCAAGACGCGACAGCGCACGCGGCATGTCCGCGACCTGCTTCAGGGCATCCCGCAGTTTTTCGCACAAGGACACATCATCAATGAGATAGGCAACCGCATCGAGGCGCGTATTGATCCTCTCCGGATCAGTCAGAGGCGACATCAAACGTTCGGCCAGAAGACGGGCACCGCCGCCGGTCACCGTTCGATTGACGGCGTGCAGCAACGAGCCATCGCGGTCACCGGACAAAGTTTTCACCAACTCCAGATTGGCGCGGGTTGCCGGATCGATGAAAAGCGTGCTGGCGGAACTTTCGCGTTCAGGGCTGCCAAGTGCTGGACGTTCGGCAATCTGGGTTTTCTCGACATAGGCAACGGCCGCTGCGGCAGCAGCCATTTCCACACGCGAAAATGTTCCAAAGCCGTCGAGCGTGGAAACATTGAAATAGCGTGCAATACGCCCTTCGGCGGTGGCGCTATCGAAAAGAATGGCGGGTTGCGGCACCGCGACCCGGCCGAGCACGTCGAAAACCGGCTTCAGTTCCTCGTCATGGAACAGACTATCGGCGACAATGAGTTCGCGCGGATCAATCCGCCAGATATCAGCCAGAAGCCGGGTCAGCGTTGTTTCCGCCAGGCGGAATACGCCAGTGGAAATGTCGATCCACGCCAAGGCGAACTGCGCTTCGGCACTGCCACGAATACGGGCAAGTGCCATGAGGTAGTTGGATTCCGTTGGCGACAGCAGCTTTTCTTCGGTCAGCGTGCCGGGCGTGACCAGCCGCACCACGTCACGACGGACAACGGATTTCGATCCACGTTTCTTGGCTTCCGCGGGGTCTTCCACCTGCTCGCAGACGGCAACTCGATAACCGCGCAGGATCAGCTTTTGCAGGTAATCATCCGCAGCATGAACCGGCACACCGCACATGGGGATGTCCTGCCCCATATGCTGACCGCGCTTCGTCAGCGTGATGCCGAGGGCACGGGATGCTTCCACCGCGTCTTCAAAGAACAATTCGTAAAAATCGCCCATGCGGTAAAACAGCAGCGAACCGGGATTGTTCGACTTGATCTCGATAAATTGCTCCATCATCGGAGTGGCCGAAGCGCGGCTCTCCTCTGAAATCAGCGAGGCAGTGGAATGAACGTCCGTCAATGGCCTGATCGTATCGGTTTCGTGTTACGGGAAAGGAGCGCAGAGACTAGCGACCCCATCACGCAAGGACAACACGCACAAACAGCCTGCCCACAGGAAGCTTGAGAATTTCGCCACTCAGCCGTTAAAGCGCTGCGCTTCACCGCCGCCATAATAGGTGATGTACCGGCCGGCAATCGATGACACCGGCAAGACGACCAGCACATCCGTGGTATTGAAGGCGTGATCCACAACGGCACCCGAACCGAACATCGCACCGAGGCGCATGTAACCCTTGATGAGGGGTGGCATGGAATTCAGCGCCTTGCGAGCGTTGACAGCCTCGGCCGGCATCAAATCCATTTCACGATAAAGCTCGGGGAGAGCCTCCGCAGCCCACTCACCTTTCGCAATGCAATTGTGATGCAGGAAGGAAAGAGCAAGCGCATGGCTTTCAGGCTGAACACCGGGGAACGAAGCGCAGCCGATCATCGCGTCCATACGGTGCTTGACAGCATAGGCCCAGTTTCCCTGCCACAGCAGTTCAACCGTGCGCTTGGTACGATATTCCGGAAGGACGCAGGAACGACCAAGTTCCATGAAACGCTTTCCTGGATGACGCGCGATCAGGCCGGCGATATCAAACTCGCTGGCCGAATAAAATCCATTGTTTGCGACCGCCGTATCCTGCCGCAGCAGGCGATACGTACCAACAATCTGATCTTCTGTGTCACCCTCGATTGCATTGTCGAGAACAAGCAGGTGGTCGCACACACTATCCCAGGCATCGATATCGCGTTTGCGTCGCATGGCATCGGCGGGAAGCCGTGCTTTCATCTCTTCAACGAAAACCCGAAAACGGACGGACTGGGCAGCATCGATTTCGCGGTCGGTTCGGGCAAGCCTCGTCTCCAGCGTGCCAATCCGGCCGAGAACACCCTCATTGTTTGGCTTCAAACCCGAGATGGGTTTGACGGCACCATCGTTTTCACAAACGTCGTGATTCAGGATTTCCGCAACCATGGGGAATCGCTCCACCGCCAAAGGATTTCATTGTCATAAATCACCAATTGACGACAGAACAGTGACAATATGCCACCGTAATAAATTACCGTTCGCGACCGTGGCGACGATGCAATCGTCGATTTGACCTAGGACAGAAACAGACGTTTTCCTTCGAGCAGGCGACGGATTTCCTCGATCAGCCGTTTCGGATCGACCGGCTTTGTCAGCACCGCTCCAGCCCCTGCCTCCAGCAGCCGGTCAGCGGTGCTGCGGTCTGTCTCTCCGGTGAGGACGATCACCGGAATTTGCCTTTCGCCCTTGCGGGACTGGAAAAGCGCCGGCAACACTTCCAGACCGTCACCACCAGGCATGTTAAGGTCAGAGATGACGACATCCGGCAAGGTTTCCGCTCCCGGTGCGATCGCCAACCTCAAGGCGTCGAAATCCGAAACAAGTCGGGGCGAAAAGCCGCTTTTGCGAAGCACTGCTTCAATGATGCGCGCATTAACGGCATCGTCTTCGGCGACAAGGACATCGATACCAAATGAACCACTTGTCATGCGTGGCGACAGGCCGACATCGGGATGATTGTCATTTATGGCATCGCGCCGCTCAATCCCGCGCAGGCGCCCACACAGCACATCGATGAGCGACTTTTCGCGCAGCGGCCGAATGAGCCAGGCGTCGAAATCGCCATGCATTTGCGACGGACGCTCCTCGGGACTAACCAGCAAGGTGCGACGAACGGTTTTTTCGTTGAGCACGGCCGCGTTTCGCAATACTTCCTTGAAATCATCGGCGATCCGCTGGTCAACGATGACGTCAGTGATATCGGCGAGATAGTTAGCGGGGCTTTCAAGTAATGCCGTGAGATCGTCGAGCCTGTAAACATGTTTGCACCTGCCACCAAATGCCGAGATCGCGCTCGCCATCGTGCCGGATGCGACGCCTGACGGCGCGAGAAGCAGGACATTGGTGTGATCGAGGCAGCGCCTGCGATCGCTGGTTCGTTTGCCTGCGCCGACCGAGCCCGGACGAAATGACAGGGTAAAGACGCTACCCTTGCCCTTACGGCTAGACACCATCAGTTTGCCGCCAAATTCACGCATGATGCGAGCAGAAATCGCCAATCCGAGACCTGTTCCGGCGCTGCGTTGTGTCAGAGGTCCGGCCTGCTCGAACTCGCCGAAAATACGTGCCTGTTCCGCTTTGGTCATGCCGGGGCCGCTATCCTCAACGGCGATGCGCAAATCCCCATCCGCGAAATCAGCGCGCACGACAACGCCACCCTCTTTCGTGAATTTTACCGCGTTTCCAATCAGGTTGAACAGAACCTGGCGCAATCGCGCCGGATCGAAATCGAGATAATCCGGCACATCGACGGAGATCGAAGACGCTATCTCGATGCCTTTTTCATGGGCGCGATGCGCCAGCATTTCCACGACACTCTCGATCAACTGCCGCAGATTTTCAGCCCGTGGATTGAGCGTGAAGCGGCCCGCCTCCATCGTCGAATAATCAAGCAAATCTTCGACAAGCTGGACAAGAGACTGGCCCGACTGTCTCATGCCATCAAGGTAGTTGCGCTGCTCCTGGTTCAGCCTTGTCTGCGAAAGAAGGTGATTCATGCCCAGAATGCCCGACAAGGGAAGACGGATTTCGTGGCTGACAGTGGCAAGCAGCCTCGCCTTGTCGGCATCGGCCTTTTCCGCTCGGGCACGCGCATCTTCGCGTGTCGCGACTGCGAACCTTTCCTCGGTCACATCTCGTGCAATGCTGCTGATGAGAAGTCGGCTGCTGCCAATATCCCGCGTGACGGCATCCTGCCATACGAAAATACGCTGCCCGAAAGGCGTCGCGATTTCAACGTCATAGGCATGCGCCCGGTCCCCAGGCCGAAATGCAATGCCGATTTCTTCGCATGTCCGTCCTTCGGGAGCAACGCAGCCGGTCATGTCGCGGAAAATCGCATTGGCCTCAACAATGCGGCGATCCATGTCGCGGATCACGACAATATCGCCCATCACCTCATGAATGTCTGCAACGATAGAGCGGTTCTCCATACGTCGTGCGGAGATGCCATCCTCCTCATGCATGGATATTGCATCCAACACCTTCGAAGCGAAGAAACGATGCCGTACAAAAAATGCGACCGCAGCAACTGCCGCTGAAAGAGCGACCAGAACTGTCGCAGCAAATGGCAGGGCCAGCGCGAACAACAATCCCAGCGCGACAGCCGCCAGGAAGACAACAGATGTTGGAAAATCGGCAAGGCGGGCGAGCTGCGAAGAGTGCTTCTGGCGACCCAAATGCGGTGAAACGTCTTCAGCCACCGACGATTGCTTTTTTGAAGCAACCGCAGCATCAAAATCGTCCGCAATCTTTTCCCGGCGTTTCGCAAGTTCGCTCATACAAAACCGCTAGCACAGCAACGGTTTTGATATCTTTCGACGAAACTCTAAAATTTTACTTTTTGGCCGCTCTCGCGTGCAAAAACTCGTCCAGAATAACGCAGCCCGCACCGATCGTTATGAAACTGTCAGCAAGATTGAAAACGGCAAAAGACCAGGTTTGCGTGTGGAACAAGATATAATCGATCACGTGCCCATACAGAAAACGGTCGAAAATATTTCCTGCCGCGCCTGCGATGATCAGAGCAAAACCAAGATGTGCGAAGGTTCGGTTCGGCTCCGTCTTGCGCCACATCCAGATGACGAAACAGACGATGACGAGGCGCATGCCAACGATGAACCAGCCCTCCATATCCGCCAGCATCGAGAAGGCAACACCGAGATTGTAGGTGCGGTATAGTGCCAGAAATGGCATCACCGGCACCATCTCCTGCAATGGCAGGTAGGCTTCTACCAGTAGCTTGACGACTTGATCGAGCACCAGCGCGGCGACGATCAAAGCAACAGCGGGAACGGTTTTCGAAAAGACGGCTGTGTTCTGCATCATTTCACCGGCGCAAGCTCTAGGAGATGGCGACGTGCTTCAAAAAGCATGACAGCACTCGCTATGGCCAAATTCAGGCTATCGGCGCGCCCCTGCTGGGGAATACGCGCAAGCTGATCCGCCTTGCTGGCGAGTTCCGGCGGCAGACCGGATTGTTCGTTGCCCATCAACAGCACGACCGGCTTTTTTGCGTAATCGATGGTCCGATAGTCGACGGAACCGGCAAGATGGGTCGCAACGACACTGACGTCAGCCGTTTTTTTCCAGGCCAGAAATTCCTCGACGCTGGCTCGTGCGACCGGGATTGCAAAAATAGACCCCATGGTGGCTCGGACCGTCTCCAGTGAAAACGGATCGGTGCAATCACCAACCAGAATGACGCCGGATGCACCTGCGGCATCTGCGGTACGAATGATGGTGCCAAGATTACCAGGATCGCGCACCCGGTCGAGCGCAATGTAGGTTTCACCCTTAAGCGGGCGAATGTCCCTGAGAGGCTTCCATTTCTGCTCGAAAATACCAACAACCATCTGCGGATTGTCACGTCGGGTGATGGAAGAGATAACCTTTTCGCTGACTTCCAGCACGAGGCCACCGGAAGCCACGGTCTTTGCCGCAACCTGCTCCACCAGCGGCTTGCCCTTGGCAGCCTTGGCATAAACCAGCGTTTTGATCGTCCAGCCCAGTTCGACGGCGTCAATGACCAGTTTCAGCCCCTCCGCCAGGAAGGTGCCGGTCTCTTCACGCCCCTTCTTCTGGGTAAGAGCCTTGATGTCCTTGACGATCGGGTTGGCAAGGCTGGTTACTTCCTTGACCTGCCCAACGCGGCGCGCGCCGCTTTCGCGCATATCGTTTGTCATTTCGGCACCCAGCGGCTGAAAAGTGAAGTGGAAAGAGCCCGGCCCGGCGTCTTGCCATCAAGACCGGCCTCGCGAATGACAAGCTCGCCTGAGGCCACCACGCCACCGGCACCGCGCATCGTTTCGCGCATCAATTCATGCATGGAATAGAAGCTGGCCCGAATGGAGTAAGCGGTCAGCACAAGCCCGACTGCCTTTGGCGACAGAATGTCCCGACACACGTCCAGCATCAGCGGCAAGTGGTCGAAAAGCTCCCAGACCTCGCCATGCGTGCCACGGCCGAACTTCGGCGGGTCGGTCAGAATAATGTCGTAGGTATTGCCGCGTCGTTCCTCGCGCAGAATGAACTTCATGGCATCTTCACAGATCCAGCGGATCGGCGCCTCTTCCAGTCGCGCCAGGGCCTGATTTTCCTTTGCCCAGCCAATTGCTTTCTTGGAGGCATCGACATGGGTGACTTCCGCACCTGCAGCCGCCGCGACCAGCGATGCAACGCCAGTGTATCCAAACAGATTGAGCACCTTCAGCGGCCGATCAGCGGTCTCGATCGTGTTTTTCAGCCATTCCCAGTGCACGATCTGCTCCGGGAAGACACCGACATGACGAAACGCCGTGAAACGGCCAAGGAAATCAACACCGAGAAGCGACAATGGCCAGGTTTCACCAAGTGCTGCCTTGGGAAAACGCCAGCGGCCCATCCCGTCTTCATCGGTATCGCCGGTGAACACCGCGTCGACATTCTGCCAGACGCGCTCTGGCAGCGTCGGCCGCCAGAGGGCCTGCGCTTCCGGGCGAACGATCCGGTAATCGCCATATTGTTCGAGCTTCAGCCCGTTACCGCTGTCAATCAGATGGAAATCGCCTGCACCGCTCGATTCCAGAATGATCGGAACCTGTTCCGTCGGCAGATCGCCGATCCGGGTCTTCAGCGCGCGGGTCGGGACCTGCTCTACGGGAAGGGGCGCAGCAACTTTTTCTTTGGCAGCAGCTTTTGGCGCGCTCCTTACGGCGTCGGGCTCACGCTTTTTCAGCGCGGTTTCCGGGCGTCTTGGCGACTTTGCAGAATAAGCCTGTTTTTTTTCGCTCCCGGCACGAACCTTACTGCCCGGCCGGCTGTCTTTTTTCTTCAATGGAAATCTTTCCGCTTCTGCCCAACTCGTTATCAGGCAGCAAATACCACTCCATGCGGCGCTCGCATAGAGACCACACGAATGTCTGCGATATCACTTTGCCGGGAGTTGCGAAACCTGCGCGGCTGCGGCGGCCTTCTGGCGGTTTGCCTCGTCATGCCAGCGCACCGCCTCTTTTGCTTCGGCACGGGCGCGCTTTCGATGTTTCCCTTGCGAAAACCAGGTCGCCGCCGAGCCCAGCAAAACGCCGAAAATGACCGCGAGGAACAGGAACACGAAAAACGGCGCAGTAAAAGAAAGAACGCTGTCTTCAGGTCTGAACGGATTGAGCGCAAGCGTAGCCGACTGTCGATTGGCGACGCACAGAATAATCAGCACAATTGCCAGCGGCACCAGGATGATGAGGTTGATGAGTTTTTTCGACATCCGCAATACTCCATCTTGGCGGGCGGGCCTGGGTCCGACCTTGAAGGCCGAGAGGATCAATCGTCCTCTTCATCACCCATGCCGGGGTTGAGGCGCTCGCGCAATTCCTTGCCGGTCTTGAAAAACGGCACCCACTTTTCTTCGACAAAAACCGATTCACCCGTACGTGGGTTCCGGCCTGAGCGGGAAGGTCGGTTCTTCACGGAAAATGCGCCGAAACCGCGAAGCTCGACACGATTTCCTGCAGCCAGCGCATCCGTGATTTCATCCAGCACCGCGTTGACGATATTTTCGACGTCGCGGTGATAAAGGTGCGGGTTACGCGCAGCAACGATCTGCACCAGTTCAGACTTTATCACGGTTGCCCCCTGAAAAAATTGGGTTTTTAATTTTGCTCAACCTGCCAAACCGAAACGAGACCGTCAAGAAACAACTTGTCCGCGCCGATCTGACCAGCCCCTGCAAGCGGTAGAAAATCCTCATATCCGAGTATTCTTGCGATCCCGGCAATGCTGAAGAGCGAAAGTGGCGATTTCGATGACGGCGCGCGCCATTCGACGATCGGCAAATCCTTTGCCACATCGCGTGTCTGGAAATAGTCGCGGATTTCCTTTTCACCACCCAGAGCATCCACCAGCTTGTTGGCCAGCGCCTGCCTGCCCGTGTAGATCGATCCATCCGCCAGTGCCAGAACGGTCTCTTTCGGAAGCTTGCGACGATCCGCCACAAGGTTGACAAACCAGTCGTAGCTGTCCGTCACCATGGCCCTTATCATGGTCTTCGCCTCTTCGGGCGCGTCATGGAACGGCGACGGTTCGGCTTTCAGCGGAGATGACTTGATTTCCTGCAGTGAGACACCGAGCTTTTCCATCAACGGCCCGAGCTGCGGATACTGAAAGATCACGCCGATCGAGCCGGTGATCGAGGTTTCGCCTGCAACG
The DNA here is from genome assembly GCA_025559845.1 of Agrobacterium tumefaciens. Classification (NCBI taxonomy): domain Bacteria; kingdom Pseudomonadati; phylum Pseudomonadota; class Alphaproteobacteria; order Hyphomicrobiales; family Rhizobiaceae; genus Agrobacterium; species Agrobacterium tumefaciens. Next base: position 12,104 of record CP048469.1, on the reverse strand, counting down.
ATCGTGTCGCCAGCCGCGGCAATCATGTATCCTGCCGAAGCAGCCAGAGTGCGGATATCGGAAACCACCGGCTTCTTTTCCGCCACAGCACGAAGTGCCTTGAAGATGCGTTCACCGCCATAGGTCGTGCCGCCCGGAGACGAGATCGAAACGATCAACCCCTTCACATTGTCACTTTTCTCGATTTTGGCGAGGCGCTCAAGAAGCTCGGTATTGTCCTGGATAAGTCCGGAAATTTCGACACGGGCGATATGCGGGCGCTCGCTTTGTTGCGGCGCTGTCCAGAAAACCCGGTAAAGTCCAAAGAGGCCTGCAATCAACAGGAAAACGGCAGCAACCCGCCAGAATGTAAGCTTTCGGCGCAACTGCCTGCGATCCGCTATCGCCATCTGATCCATGAAAACCTCTGCCTCGGCGGTCCTGAGCAAGCGATGCCGCATGCAACGCGCAATGTGGTGGTTCTAGCGTGAAGCTGCAAGGAAGCAATGCGTAAACCGAATAATCATAAAATTAGCGCATCTCTTGCACCTTTCCAGACAAAAACCATATTGGCAGGGCAAGGCACACGTGCCAAACACATCAGGATGAACAAAAAACTTCCGCTGCGGACCATGAATGGCGCGCACGAAGTGACCGGACCCACTCACATGCTTGAAAGACTTCGCGAACCAGCGCCCGCATTTTCATTGCCGAACGGTCAGGCCGCGGCCTACGAACGTGCGCTCAAACATTCCGTGCTGGTCAAGCGTCTGAAGATCATTCTACCGGTCAGCGCGATTGTGGTTTCGCTCGCATTCATTGGCGTCTCGCTTGTCAGAACCTGGGTCCCGGACGAAGTCTCGCTCGAGAGCGCTCGCATTGAAGACGGCAAGATCGTGATGGAGAAACCTGCTGTTGCAGGCCGCAACGAGCAGGGCATCGACTACTCCATGAATGCCGATCGCGCGCTTCAGGACATCGCAAACCCCAATCTCATGACGCTTGAAAAGGTTCTTGCCGCAGTGCCGGTCAATGACAGCATTGCACAGGTTATCGCACAGGAAGGCATTTTCGACCGTTCGACAAACTCGCTGAAGATGACTGCACCTTTTGACATCAATCTCAGCAATGGCATACAAGCAAAGTTCCAGTCTGCGGATGTCGATCTGAAGGCCGGAAAAATGAGCAGCGAAGAGCCCGTTTCCATTAAGACAAAGGACGGCTCCATTGTTGCGCAATCGATTCATATCGCCGATAATGGCAAAACAATCACTTTTTCGGGGCAGGTACGCGCACGTATCGCTGCATCCAATATCAAGAATGAAGGCAAGTGAGAGCCCGGTCCAGATGATGCACATTTCCCGTCCCGTTTTCCTCGGCAAGTCGGCCTATCTTGCGATCGCCGCTGTCTGTTTCGCCTCCACCGCGCTGGCGCAGAACACGACCAGCAACATGCAGGGCGTCAAACTTTCCGGTGACCAGCCGATCGCCATCGAAAGCGACCAGCTCGAGATCCGGGATCAGGAGCGCAAGGCCTATTTCACCGGCAATGTGAAAGTGGTTCAGGGAACGACCACCCTTCAGTCCGGCAAGATGACTGTGAACTACAAGGGTGAAGGTTCGTCGCTGACGAGCGGTGACGCGAATATCGAAAAGATCTTCGTCGACAACAACGTCTTCCTGACATCCGGAACCCAGAAAGCAACCGCCGATCACGGCGAGTTCGACATGGCGGCACAGACATTCATCCTGACCGGCAAACAGGTCGTTCTGTCTGAAGGCACCAATGTCTTCACCGGCTGCAAGCTGACGGTGCTGATGAACACGGGACAGGCCAAGCTTGAAAGCTGTGGTGGTCCGGTTCGGATCATGCTCGACCCCAAGTCGCAAAAGAAACAGTAGTCTTTCCTCGTGAAGATACCATCGTTCTCAAATATGTTCGGCGGCACGCCGGGCCGCTCCGATGAAGCGGCGTCTGGTGCTGACAAGGCACGCTACGAAGGCACGCTGATCGCGCACGGCCTCACGAAAACCTATAATACGCGACGCGTCGTCAATGGTGTTTCGCTGGTTGTACGCCGCGGCGAAGCCGTGGGCTTGCTAGGCCCGAACGGCGCCGGCAAGACGACCTGCTTTTATATGATTACCGGTCTTGTACCTGTTGATACGGGCAAGATCGCCATTAACGGCAACGACGTTACCTCCATGCCTATGTATCGTCGTTCCCGCCTCGGCGTAGGGTACCTGCCGCAGGAAGCGTCGATTTTCCGCGGACTGACGGTCGAAGACAACATCAAGGCCGTTCTTGAGGTGCATGAACCGGACGCCAAGAAACGCAACCACAAGCTCGATGAGTTGCTGGAAGAGTTTCACATCGCGCAGTTGCGCAAGTCTCCGGCCGTTGCCCTTTCGGGCGGTGAACGCCGTCGTCTTGAAATTGCCCGCGCGCTTGCGACCGACCCAACCTTCATGCTGCTCGATGAGCCTTTCGCCGGCGTTGATCCAATCTCCGTCAGCGATATTCAGAATCTTGTCAGGCACTTGACTGCCCGTGGGATCGGCGTTCTGATTACAGACCATAACGTGAGGGAAACGCTTGGCCTGATCGACCGTGCCTACATTATTCATGCGGGCGAAGTGCTGACTCATGGCCGTGCGGATGACATCGTCAATAATCCCGATGTACGCCGCCTCTATCTCGGCAATAATTTTAGCCTTTGACGGCTGGACGCGAAAGATTCTTCACCTCGCCCCACTCTGACGCTTGACCAAATGAGATAAAAAAGCAATTTTTGGGCCAAGTTTCATTGTCTCCGTGAATTTTCTGGAAAATGAGGCTGTGAGGAAGCTGTAAGGGGAGTTTCGCGTCCGCCATGGCATTGTCTGCCAGCCTTTTGCTGCGTCAAAACCAGTCCCTCGTGATGACACCTCAATTGATGCAGTCGATCCAGCTGCTTCAAATGACGCATTTCGAGCTGACGCAGTTTATCGCGCAAGAGGTCGAGCGAAACCCGCTGCTGGAAATTGCAGCAAACGATAGCGATTTAAGCACGACTGCGCCTGAAAATGCAGCAAACTTCAACGATGGAGATGACGATCTTTCCAGCGCGCAAACGCCTTCCGTCACATCCGATTCGGACGACTGGTACGGGGACCGCGCCGCTAATCTCGGTGAACAGCTTGATACCAGCTTCGAGAACGTCTTCCCTGACGACGCGGAACCGCGGAAGGCCGATGCGCCGGAGCTTCTGAGCCAGTGGCGCTCAATGCCGGGCCAGGAAGCTGGCGAAAGCTACGATCTTGACGATTTTGTCGCCGCCAAACCAAGCCTGCATGACCATCTGAACCAGCAAGTACCCTTCGCCATTACCTCTGCCGAAGATCGCCTGATTGCGGACGCACTGATCGGCCAACTCGACGAGACCGGTTATATTGCCGTCGATGCGGCGCAGGAGACCGCGGAGCGGCTGGGAACGACAACGGCTGCAGCGGAAAACGTCCTGAAAGCACTTCAGGGATTTGACCCACCTGGTGTTTTTGCGCGCTCACTCAGCGAATGTCTGGCCATACAGCTTGCCCAGAAAGACCGGCTCGATCCGGCTATGCGGGCTTTCATCGACAACCTGGAACTCCTGGCAAAACGCGATTTTGCGACGTTAAAAAAACTTTGCGGTGTGGATGAAGAAGACCTCCTCGATATGCTCTCGGAGATCAGAACGCTCAACCCACGACCAGGTGCCGGTTTCGAGTCGACTGTTTCCGAGACGATCGTGCCCGACATCATCGTGCGCCCGTCGTCCGAAGGTGGATGGCTGGTGGAGATCAATCCCGATACCCTGCCAAGGGTGCTGATCAACCAGACCTATTTTGCCGAGGTCTCGAAACACAAGACGCGGGAAGGCGAGGATCAAGATTTCCTGTCGGAGTGCATGCAGACCGCGCACTGGCTGACGCGAAGCCTCGATCAACGCGCCAAGACAATCATGAAAGTCGCCACGGAAATCGTGCGCCAGCAGGATGCGTTCCTGGTCAATGGGGTTGGCCATCTGCGGCCGTTGAACCTCAAGACCGTTGCCGATGCGATCAAGATGCACGAATCCACCGTCAGCCGCGTCACGTCCAAGAAGTACATGCTGACACCTCGCGGGGTTTTCGAGCTGAAATATTTCTTCAGCGTGTCGATCAGCTCCGTCGAGGGTGGCGACAGCCATTCCGCAGAAGCGGTCCGCCATCGTATCAAGACGATGATCGCTCAGGAGGCCGCGGATGCTGTTCTTTCCGACGATGATATTGTCGATAATCTGAAAAGCAGCGGTATCGATCTCGCACGCCGCACGGTTGCAAAATACCGTGAAGCGATGAACATCCCCTCCTCCGTTCAAAGACGTCGCGAGAAAAAGGCGATGGCGAAATTGTCGACCTATTAAGGACCCCAGAGATCACGTTTTCTAGGGTTTTCCGGCATCCCATTGACTCTTACCGATGCAACGGCTAGAAGCCCGCCGCACACGGTAGCAAGGTTGTTTGTAACGGATTCATCTCCACCGTCCAGAGGCGTAAATTTGGAATGGAGGCCCAAAGAGGTCTTCGAAACGCTTGGATGCGCGCGCAGCTTGACGTAAGCTGGTACTCGCAAATCACTACAAAAAGGAAAAATTCCATGAGTGTGCGTGTATCTGGTAAACATATGGAGATCGGCGAATCTTTCCGTCAGCGGATCGAGGACAACATAGGTCTGGCGGTTACCAAATACTTCGATGGGGGGTATTCAGGACAAGTGACCGTTGAAAAATCCGGGCCGCGTTTTGCTGCAGATTGCAAAATTCACCTCGATACGGGTGTTGTTTTGCACGCAGCAGGTCAGGCCAATGATCCTCAGGCAAGCTTCGATGCTGCTGCGGAACGGATTGAAAAACGCCTGCGTCGCTACAAGCGGAAGCTGAAGGACCACCACAACGGTTCTGCTTCCAACGGCGGCACACAGGAAATTGCTTATACCGTGATGGATGCAATCTCGGACGCGGACGACGAAGTTCCGGAAGATTACGCACCCACCATCGTAGCCGAGAGCTCGAAACAGATTAAGACCATGTCCGTCGCCAGCGCCGTTATGGCCCTCGACATGACGGACGAACCGGTTCTGGTGTTTCGCAGCCCCGGTAAGGAATATCTCAACATCGTCTACCGGCGGAACGACGGCAATATAGGCTGGATCGACGCAGCGACGATCAAGAGCTGAACAGTCTGACAAGACGTGGGAGGCATCCCCGCAACAGCGAATTTGCCTCCCTACCGTCTCGATGGCATGAAGGAAAAATAGAATGGCGTTGGCAGATTTGCTGCAACAAGATGCGATTATTCCCGCCCTCAAGGTGAATTCCAAAAAACAACTGCTCCAGGAACTGGCGGCGAAAGCGGCCAGAATTACTGGAGTGTCGGAACGGGAAGTTTTTGACGTCATCCTCCAGCGCGAGCGGCTCGGCTCGACCGGTGTGGGGCATGGCATCGCTATTCCGCATGGCAAACTCAGCAGCATCAACGCGATCACCGGCGTCTTTGCGCGCCTTGAGACGCCGGTCGATTTCGAAGCGCTGGATGATCAGCCTGTCGATCTGGTGTTTCTTCTTCTTGCCCCCGAAGGGGCCGGCGCCGACCATCTGAAGGCGCTGTCGCGCATTGCGCGTGCGCTGCGTGACCCGGAGCTTGTGGCCAAGCTGCGTGCAACAGATTCCGACACGGCGATCTATGCATTTCTCAATCAGGAGCAGGCAACCGCTGCCTGACGGCGCGAGCCTTTGTGAGAGCGGCTAACGTTCGGGAAGACATTCACACAAAAAAAACGCGCCCCGAGGCGCGTTTTTTTATTCTTCCGGAGACTTGTTGTCTCAGGCATCTTTTTCATTGAGCGAGCCTGTGCCCGGCTCAGCAGTCGCAACAGCTTCCAGCTTCGGACCACCTTTTGCAACGCCAACCATGGCGGGGCGCAATACACGATCACCGATGGTATAGCCCGCCTGAACGACCTGAAGCACCGTGTTGTTGGGAACAGTCGTGTTCGGAATTTCGAACATTGCCTGATGGAAATTCGGATCGAACTTCTCACCTTCAGCATCGATCCTCTTGACGCCGTGGCGCTCAAGCGCAGACAACATCGAGCGTTCAGTCATATCAACGCCTTCGATCAGTCCGCTGATACCGGCTTCCGCATCGGTCTTGAGATGGTCTGGAATAGCTTCCAGCGCACGGCGCAGATTGTCTGATACAGCCAGCATATCGCGCGCAAAACCTGCCACGGAATAAAGCTTCGCATCCTTGACTTCGCGTTCTGTGCGACGGCGAAGATTGTCCATTTCTGCGGCAAGACGCAGGAATTTATCACGCAGATCACTATTTTCGGCCTTCAAAACCTCGATCGGATCGGGTTCTGCTGCCTTTGCGGTGATGTCTTCGAGAGCTTCTTCACCCGCCAGCGCACTGTCGATTACTTCTTCGGCGACGTCCGCGTCAGGTCCGGGCTTTTTTGTATCGTCGGTCATGACGTTCTCCAGATTGGAAGATTAACTTTGTTGTTTGCGCCCGATATCGAGCTTTGGTCGGCAAAAATCAAGGCTTGCGGCAAAAAGCCTGCCGCAATTGTCTGGTCATTAGACCAATTCCTATCGTGTTTTCCTGGAAAGGCGGGCCATAATCTGTGCCGTGTAGTCCACCATGGGAACGATGCGGGCGTAATTGAGCCGCGTCGGGCCGATAACGCCAACCGCGCCAACAACCCGGTTTTCCTCGTCGCGATAAGGCGCGACAATCAGCGACGAGCCGGAAAGCGAAAAGAGCTTGTTTTCCGAGCCAATGAAAATACGCACACCCGAACCGCTCTCGGCCAGATTGAGGATCTCGATGAGGTTTTCCTTGCGCTCGAGATCATCGAACAACATGCGGACACGATCGATATCCTCTTCCCCCGCAAGGCCCTCCAGCAGGTTGGAGCGGCCACGAACAATGAGACGGCCAAGCTTGCCATCCTCATTATCACCAGCCCATATCGCCAGTCCCCGTTCGACCAGATCCTGCGCGAGCTGGCCGAGCTCTGTCTGGAGCTCCGCCTTGTGGATCTGAAACTGGCTCCTCAGTTCCTGCAATGTCTGCCCGCCAAGATGGGCGTTGATGAAGTTTGCGGCTTCCGTGAGCTGCGAGGACGAAATTCCCGCCGGCAATTCGATGATCCGGTTTTCGACCTGGTTGTGATCACCGACCAGCACGGCAAGCGCCTTCGTCGGCTCAAGCCGTATGAACTCGACATGCTTCAATATGACGTCGTTTTTGGCGGTCAACACCAATCCGGCACCACGCGACATGCCAGATAGCATGCGGCTTGCTTCGGTCAGCAATCCGTCGAGCGGCTGCTCCTGGCCCGACATGGGGCCGATCTGACGGTCGATACTGGCACGCTGATCTTCCGGCAGATCGCCGACCTGCATGAAGGCGTCAACGAAAAACCGCAGACCCGTCTGCGTCGGCAGGCGCCCGGCACTGATATGCGGCGAATAGATCAGGCCCAGTTCTTCCAGGTCGCTCATGACATTGCGAACTGAGGCAGGCGAAAGCGACATCGGCAACAATCGGGACAGACTGCGCGAGCCCAAGGGCTCACCTGTCTCCAGATATCCTTCGACAATTCGCCGGAAGATCTCCCGCGAGCGTTCGTCCAGCAACGATGCCTGATCTCTTGAAAGCGGCGCCGAAAAACCCATTTTGCCCGTTCTTTTTCATCGTCATTATTCTGCGTCAATATAATGCGTCGTGCGGCCACGGCAAAACGGAAATTGGCGTAACACAAGGCGCTTCTTCATCGCCTCGCCGAAGGCAATTGATGTGGACGATCCATCGGTATGAAGGGCCCTGTCCGAATGCGATCGCAACGATGCAGGCTATTCGCATACATATAATCCCCTCAGAACCCACAGAACTGTTTCCATTTCACCGGGAAACGCTCTAGAAGGCTGAAACGAACAAGGAGAGTGACGAGATGCGGCCTTCAGGCAGAAAAACCGACCAGATGCGCAAGGTTTCCTTCGAGCGTAATTTCTCGAAACATGCGGAAGGTTCCTGTCTTGTCAAATTCGGTGACACGCATGTGCTTGTCACCGCGAGCCTTGAAGAAAAGACGCCGCCGTGGCTGCGCAACAGCGGCAAAGGTTGGGTCACAGCAGAATATGGCATGCTGCCACGTTCCACGCATGAGCGCATGAAGCGAGAAGCTGCATCTGGCAAGCAGGGTGGCCGCACCCAGGAAATCCAGCGCCTCATCGGTCGCTCGCTTCGCGCTGTCGTTGATCTGCAGGCACTTGGCGAGCGCCAGATCAGCATCGACTGCGACGTGATCCAGGCAGATGGCGGGACACGCACAGCCTCGATCACCGGCGCATGGATTGCCCTGCACGATTGCCTGAAGTGGATGGAAACCCGCAACATGATCAAGGTCGACAAGGTTCTCAAAGACCATGTTGCTGCGATTTCCTGCGGCATCTTTGCCAACCAGCCCGTCATCGATCTCGACTATCTGGAAGACTCTTCTGCCGAAACCGATGCCAATTTCGTCATCACCGGTGCAGGCGGTATCGTCGAAATCCAGGGTACGGCGGAAGGTACGCCTTTTTCCGAAGACGAGTTCCTGACGCTGCTTGGTCTTGCCAAGACAGGATGCGCTGAACTGGTTTCCCTGCAGAAGCAGGCAATTGCCTGAGCCGATAGGATACGCCATGCGCAAGCTCGATACCCGCACGATCGTCGTCGCCAGCCACAACAAGGGCAAGATTGCCGAAATCGCCGACCTCATCGGACCGTTCGGCTTTTCGGCAAAATCGGCGGCGGAACTCAATTTCGCCGAGCCGGACGAGACCGGCACGACGTTTGAGGAAAATGCTGCCATCAAGGCGCTTGCCTCAGCGAAAGCGTCTGGTCTGCCGGCCCTCTCCGACGATTCCGGTCTGGTGATCGATGCTCTTGATGGCGCACCTGGTGTCTATACGGCCAACTGGGCGGAAACCGCTGACGGCACGCGCGATTTCCAGATGGCCATGCAGAAGGTCGAGGATGCACTTGCCGAGCGCAGGGCTGCAACTCCTGCCGAGCGAGGCTGCCGTTTCGTCAGCGTGCTCTGCCTTGCCTGGCCGGATGGTCATCTCGAGTATTTCCGTGGAGAGGTTGAAGGCTCTGTTGCCTGGCCGCCACGCGGAACGAGCGGGTTCGGTTACGATCCGATTTTCCAGCCGCAAGGCTATGAGGCGACATTCGGCGAAATGACCGCCGAGGAAAAACACGGCTGGAAACCGGGCGATGATTTTGCCCTTTCGCACCGTGCGCGTGCATTCAAGAAATTCGTAGAAACGTGCCTGGAGGCTTGAACCCGATGAACGGGGAGCATCAGATTTCTGCCCCCGGCACATCGCTTCTGCCGGATACGGGTGATCCGGGGTTTGGTATATATCTGCACTGGCCGTTCTGTGCGGCCAAGTGTCCCTATTGTGATTTCAACAGTCATGTCCGCCACAAACCCGTGGATCAGGAGCGATTTACTGCAGCTTTCCTGAAAGAAATGGAGCGCATGCGGGCCATCAGTGGTCCTCGCGTCGTCACCAGCATCTTCATGGGCGGCGGCACACCATCGCTGATGGACCCACGGACGGTTGGCGCTGTCCTCGATGGCGTCTCACGCTTCTGGCATGTGCCAGATGGCATCGAGATTACCATGGAGGCCAACCCGTCCAGCGTCGAGGCTGAGCGTTTTCGCGGCTATCGGGCGGCGGGTGTCAACCGGGTGTCACTCGGTGTGCAGGCCCTCAATGATCGTGACCTGAAATTCCTGGGCAGATTGCATGATGTTGCCGATGCCTTGAAAGCGATCCGGCTGGCACGCGAGATCTTTCCACGCATGTCTTTCGATCTGATCTATGCCCGCCCCAAACAGACGGTGGAGGAATGGGACGCGGAACTGAAAGAAGCGATCTCCTACGCCGTGGATCATCTGTCGCTCTACCAGTTGACGATCGAGGAAGGCACCCCCTTCTACGGTCTGCACAAAGCAGGCAAACTCATTGTGCCGGACGGTGAACATTCGGCTATTCTTTATGAGGCAACGCAAGAAATCACCGAGCGTTACGGCATGCCCGCCTATGAAGTGTCGAACCACGCGCGTCCCGGCGCGGAAAGCCGACACAATCTCACTTACTGGCGGTATGGAGATTATGCCGGCATCGGACCTGGCGCCCATGGGCGTTTGACAAAGGGCTCGTCCAAGCTTGCGACCGCGACCCAGCGACATCCGGAAACCTGGCTCGAAGCCGTGGAACGCGACGGGCACGGCATGGTCGACCAGGAGCTTCTGGGCGTTGACGAACAGTCGGACGAACTGCTGCTGATGGGTCTTCGGCTTCGGGAAGGCGTTGATCTTGCCAGGTGGAGCGAACTTTCAGGTCGTGAACTCGATCCGGAAAAGGAAGACTTCCTGCTGCAACACGGTTTTGTCGAACGGCTCGGCAATTCTCGCTTGCGCTGCACGCCTGCCGGCATGCTCATTCTGGACGCCGTCGTCGCTGATCTGGCCTGCTGACTGAACTTCAAGCCTCTGACTGATAAATAAAAAAGCGGCCCGAAGGCCGCTTTTTTTATGCGTTGTTCTCGTTGATCAAACGTTTCAGCAGTTCGACCTCGTGACCGAGCTTGGTGTCGCCCGAAATCAGTTCCTCGATCTTGCGCACCGCATGCAGAACGGTCGTGTGGTCACGTCCACCGAAACGACGGCCGATCTCCGGGAAGGAACGAGGTGTCAGCATCTTCGACAGATACATGGCAACCTGACGCGGCTTGACGATAACGCGTGTACGACGGTTGGACACAAGTTCCTGGCGCGACACGTTATAATGCTTGGCAACAATACGCTGGATGTCTTCGATGCGAACACGCTTGGCTTCGCCCGTACCGACGAGATGCGACAGCAGTTCGTCAACGCGATCCACAGACAGGTTCGGTTCGAACGAGCGGCGGAACATCAACTGGTTGAAGGCACCCTCAAGCTCGCGCCCGCTTGCCGTGACGCTTTTGGCAACATGCGTCAGAATATCTTCCGAAATATCAAAGGACGGATCATCCTGACGGGCTGAGCCGACGCGACGGTTCAGCATTTCATAACGCATGTCATAATCAGGGCCTTCGATTTCGATGGCCATGCCACCTTGAAGGCGCGAACGGACGCGTGGATCAAGCGATTCCAGCTCCCAAGGGGCGCGATCGGCAGCGACAACGACCTGCTTGGCGCTGTCCAGCAGCATGTTCAGCAAATGGCAGAACTCGTGCTGGATCATCTTGCCCTGAAGGAACTGCATGTCATCGATGACGAGCAGATCGATGTTGCGCAAGGTGTCCTTGAGCGTCAGTGCATCATTGTCACGGATCGCCGTTGCAAAACGCCACATGAAGTACTCAGCCGTCAGATAGACGACGCGCGGATTGCGCGGGCTGTCGATGGCTGCATTGGCGATAGCCTGCAACAGGTGCGTCTTGCCTAGGCCAACGCCTGCATGAATGAACAGCGGGTTGAAGCGCACAGCGCCAGCACCAGCTTCTGCAATGGTCTTGGCCGCCGCCAAAGCAACACGGTTCGACGAGCCCTCAACGAAGGTATCGAAGGTGAAACGTGTATCAAGCGGAGAGCCGAACAATGGACCAGAGCTTCCCTGCCGCACTGTAGGCTGCGCCGTAGCAGACTGAAGCGACGGCGTTATAGCCGGCTGCTGCGGAATGGATGGCTTGTTCCGCTGGATCGCACCGACTTCCTGTACGGGCTGCATGCGCTCTTCCGCCTGCGCAGGACGAACCGGACGGGTTGCCGAACGGACGAGGATCTCGACCTTCAGAACATCCGCATCCTCGCTCTGCACCAGGCTGGTGATGAGATCCATATAACGGTTGTTGATCCACGACTTCAAAAAGGTCGTTGGAACAGTAAAGCGAACAACGCTTTTGGAAACAGAATGGAGTTTAAGTCTTGCAAACCAGCTGGCGTAAACTTCGGGACCGACCTGTGCCTTGAGCCGCGCGCTAAAACGTTCAAACAGCGCATCGTGCTTCAT